>NZ_JBGLZA010000003.1:7500-2167500 GCF_047302835.1 Azospirillum sp. CT11-132 | reverse complement strand
GCATCTGGTGGATGCCTTGGCACTGAGAGGCGATGAAGGACGTAGCACGTTGCGATAAGTCACGGGGAGCCGCGAGCAGGCTTTGATCCGTGAATTTCCGAATGGGGAAACCCACCGCTTAACGCGGTATCCCACACTGAATCCATAGGTGTGGGAAGCGAACCCGGCGAACTGAAACATCTAAGTAGCCGGAGGAAAGGACATCAACCGAGACTCCGCTAGTAGTGGCGAGCGAACGCGGACCAGGCCAGTCATTCGATCTACATAACCGGAACCGTCTGGAAAGTCGGACCACAGTGGGTGATAGTCCCGTATGGATAAACCGGATCGAATGCTCGAGTAGGGCGGGGCACGTGAAACCCTGTCTGAACATGGGGGGACCACCCTCCAAGCCTAAGTACTCCTCAGTGACCGATAGTGCACCAGTACCGTGAGGGAAAGGTGAAAAGCACCCCGACAAGGGGAGTGAAACAGTTCCTGAAACCGGATGCCTACAAGCAGTCGGAGCCTCTTCATGGGGTGACGGCGTACCTTTTGTATAATGGGTCAGCGACTTAGAGTATGCAGCGAGCTTAAGCCGGTAGGTGGAGGCGCAGCGAAAGCGAGTCTGAATAGGGCGACCGAGTTGCATGCTTTAGACCCGAAACCTGATGATCTAGCCATGGGCAGGTTGAAGGTGCGGTAACACGCACTGGAGGACCGAACTCACGCCTGTTGAAAAAGTCGGAGATGACCTGTGGCTAGGGGTGAAAGGCCAATCAAATCAGGAAATAGCTGGTTCTCCGCGAAAGCTATTTAGGTAGCGCGTCGGATATCACCTGCGGGGGTAGAGCACTGGATGGGCTAGGGGGGCGCGAGCCTTACCAAACCTAACCAAACTCCGAATACCGCAGAGTGCAGTCCGGCAGACAGACGGTGGGTGCTAAGGTCCATCGTCGAGAGGGAAACAGCCCAGACCGCCAGCTAAGGTCCCCAAATCACGGCTAAGTGGGAAAGGATGTGGGAAGGCCATGACAACCAGGAGGTTGGCTTAGAAGCAGCCATCCTTTAAAGAAAGCGTAATAGCTCACTGGTCTAGTTAAGCCGGCCTGCGCCGAAAATGTATCGGGGCTCAAGCCGTGTACCGAAGCTGCGGATGTGATCTTTCAGATCACGTGGTAGCGGAGCGTTCCGTAAGCCTGCGAAGGGTGTCCGTGAGGCCGCCTGGAGGTATCGGAAGTGAGAATGCTGACATGAGTAGCGACAAACAGTGTGAGAAACACTGTCGCCGAAAGTCCAAGGGTTCCTGCGCAAGGTTAATCCACGCAGGGTGAGCCGGCCCCTAAGGCGAGGCCGAAAGGCGTAGTCGATGGGAACCACGTTAATAGTCGTGGGCCTGGCGGAGGTGACGGATTGGAAAGCGTGTATGTCCTTATCGGATTGGACATGCTGTGGACCGGTTCCAGGAAACAGCCCCGCCGTATAGACCGTACCCCAAACCGACACAGGTGGACTGGTAGAGTATACCCAGGCGCTTGAGAGAATGGTGTTGAAGGAACTCGGCAAATTGCCCTCGTAACTTCGGAAGAAGAGGGCCCCGTTGTGGCGCAAGCCATGGCGGGGGGCACAGACCAGGGGGTAGCGACTGTTTACTAAAAACACAGGGCTCTGCGAAGCCACACAAGGCGACGTATAGGGTCTGACGCCTGCCCGGTGCCGGAAGGTTAAGAGGAGAGGTGCAAGCCTTGAATTGAAGCCCCGGTAAACGGCGGCCGTAACTATAACGGTCCTAAGGTAGCGAAATTCCTTGTCGGGTAAGTTCCGACCTGCACGAATGGCGTAACGACTTCCCCGCTGTCTCCAACACCAACTCAGCGAAATTGAACTCTCCGTGAAGATGCGGAGTTCCCGCGGTCAGACGGAAAGACCCCGTGCACCTTTACTACAGCTTTGCAGTGGTGCTAGGGACTTCATGTGTAGGATAGGTGGGAGGCTTGGAAGCATGGGCGCCAGCTCGTGTGGAGCCATCCTTGAAATACCACCCTTGAAGTCTCTGGCATCTAACCGTGGCCCGTTACCCGGGTCCGGGACCCTGCATGGCGGGTAGTTTGACTGGGGCGGTCGCCTCCCAAAGTGTAACGGAGGCGCGCGATGGTGGGCTCAGAGCGGTCGGAAATCGCTCGTCGAGTGCAATGGCATAAGCCCGCCTGACTGCAAGACTGACAAGTCGAGCAGAGACGAAAGTCGGCCATAGTGATCCGGTGGCTCCACGTGGACGGGCCATCGCTCAACGGATAAAAGGTACGCCGGGGATAACAGGCTGATGACTCCCAAGAGTCCATATCGACGGAGTCGTTTGGCACCTCGATGTCGGCTCATCACATCCTGGGGCTGGAGCAGGTCCCAAGGGTTCGGCTGTTCGCCGATTAAAGTGGTACGTGAGCTGGGTTTAGAACGTCGTGAGACAGTTCGGTCCCTATCTGCCGTGGGTGTCGGAGTTTTGCGAGGATCTGTCCCTAGTACGAGAGGACCGGGATGGACATACCTCTGGTGCACCGGTTGTCACGCCAGTGGCATGGCCGGGTAGCTAAGTATGGACGGGATAACCGCTGAAAGCATCTAAGCGGGAAACCCACCTCTAAACCAGAGCTCCCTTGAGAGCCGTGACAGACCATCACGTCGATAGGAGGCATGTGGACGGGCAGCAATGCTCGAAGCTAAGCCTTACTAATCGCTCGATCGGCTTGATCTCGACACCACAATTCACCGCGCCATGCGCAGCAGCAAGCCTGCTTGAGAGCAGTGCTTGACCAGCGCGCCGCCGTTCGATACATCCTCACCTCACTTGCACTGAACAAGCTTAGCGCTTCGGAGACAGCGTCGGTCTTGAGCCTTGGTGACCTGGTGGTCATGGCGAGGTGTCAAACACCCGATCCCATCCCGAACTCGGCCGTGAAAAGCCTCCGCGCCAATGGTACTGCGTCTTAAGACGTGGGAGAGTAGGTCGCCGCCAGGTCACTCAGGCTCAAGAGACGCTCGATCACAAAGCACAAGCTTGCATCTTCACCGTCCGTCACCCCATATCAAGAACATCCGCGGGGTGGAGCAGCCCGGTAGCTCGTCAGGCTCATAACCTGAAGGCCGCAGGTTCAAATCCTGCCCCCGCAACCAAATCAACAAAAAGCCCGCCTCCGCAAGGAGCGCGGGCTTTTTGCTGTCCGTATTTTCCGGCCGGGAGGGTGTGATGTCCGGCCGCTCCGCTTGTCTAGGAATCCAAGGGTGCCATTGCCGGCCCCGTCCAAGACAAGGACAGTGATGCCGACCATGCTCGATTGCCTGATCGTCGGCGGTGGCCCCGCCGGGTTGACTGCTGCCATCTATCTCGCGCGCTATCGCCGCAAGGCTCTGGTGGTGGACGAGGCGAAGAGCCGCTGCGCCTGGATCCCGACCTCCCACAATCTTGCCGGGTTCACCGGCGGCATCCGCGGCACCGACCTGTTGGCCCGCATCCGAGCCCAGGCCGGAAGCTACGGTGCCTGCATCGAGACGGAGTCGGTGGCGAGGCTGGAGCGGTTGCCCGGCGGTTGCGGCTTTCGTGCCGGTTTGGGCGATGGCCGCGAGATCGACGCCGCTTCCGTGCTGCTCGCCACCGGCGTGATCGACGGCCAGCCACGGGTGCCCCACCTTTACGACGCGATGCAGCGAGGCCTGATTCGCGTCTGTCCGATCTGCGACGGGTATGAGGTGATCGACCGGCGCATCGCCGTCCTCGGGCACGGTGCCCAAGCGGTCGGCGAAGCCCGTTTCATCCGCACCTACAGCCCCTATGTCACCCTGCTGACGCTGGGAGAGCCGATGGCCCTGTCGATTGAGGAGCGCGGTGAACTGGATGCCGCCGGCATCGTGGTGATCGAAGTTCCGGTCGCCACGGTCGTCGCCGGCGAAGACCTGAGCACCCGCCTGACCCTGGAGAGTGGCCGCACCCTCGACTTCGACACGCTCTATTCCGCCCTCGGCATCACCGCCCGCTCGGGCTTGGCGGAGCAGCTCGGCGCCGCCATGGATGAGGATGGCCGCCTGGTCGTCGACCGGCACCAGCGCAGTTCCGTCCTCGGCCTCTATGCCGCCGGGGACGTCGTTTCAACGCTCAACCAGATCGCCGTCGCCATGGGGGAGGCCGCAATGGCCGCCACTGCCATCCACAACGACCTGCGCCATCGGGACTGAACCTGACTCGGCGGTCAATGAACCTCCCGTTCGACGCGGGTCAGCAGATCGGTGAAGAAGGTCACCTCCTCCGGCGTCAGGCCCAGCCTGGCATGGCGGGGAAGGAGCTGGGAAACAGGCCGGCCGCTCTCCCGCCCTTGCAGCACGCCGTCGCGGACCACCAGCGACTCCCGGGCCAGATCGGCCGCGGACTCGTGGCAACGCCCGCACCGCTCCTGGAAGCGTGGCGCCGTGCTGGCTTGGGCGAGCAGCATCTCGTACATCGGCTGAACGAGGTTGTCCGGCAGATGGTGGTTGTGCAGGAAGACCAGCAGATCGTCCTTGTGATGGACACCCTGGAGCTTTCCATCGGTCACGGTCAGGGATCGACGGGCGAAGGGGCCGGCATGGCGATGACAGTCCCCGCAGGTCTGCTCCCAGAACCGGTGAAGATCGGTCGCGTTGCCAAACGATGCCGGCAGAAGACCTGCGAGCAGGAATGCCGCCGCGATTGCTCTTTTCATCTTGCGCCTCCCGGTGGAGTTGCAGGCATGATGGAGGCGGCGTCCGGGCGCGCGCACCCGATCCACCACCAACATCAGCCAAGGCTGACATCATTCCGGCCGGGTTGCGACCCATGCCGACGAGACTGTGCCGTTTGTCACGACCCGCACCCCATGCCCCGCGGTCATTGCGGTTGCGCCATGGGGTCGGCATGTCGTACCCATTTCGCCAGTTGCATCCACACGGATGCCCCCGCTTTGCATGCTTTTTGGGTGTGCGGGCAAGTTGCGAGCAGATGGCGAGCCCATGGCCAAGCGCAAGGTTTTCGACGATTTCGATCCGGCACCGTCCGGTCCCTCCGTCTCCGAGACTCTGCGCGCGACGCGCATGGCGCATGGTTACGACCTGCGCGACGTCGCGACGATGCTGCGCATCCGCTATCCTTACCTGCTGGCGATCGAGGAAGGTCGGTACCAGGAACTGCCGGGCAGCACCTATGCCATCGGCTTCCTGCGCTCCTACGCGGAATGCCTGGGGCTGGACCCGGACATGGTCGTCACCCGCTACAAGGAGGAGGCGGCCGGTACCGTCCGCCGGCAGGAGCTGTATCTGCCGACACCGGCGGCCGAAGGGCGCGCCTCCGGCGGGACTCTGCTGCTCGGCACGCTGGTGCTGGCCGGCATCGTCTATGGCGGCTGGTACTATCTGTCGGCGACCGACCGGTCGGTCGCCGATCTTGTGCCGGTCCTGCCGGACCGTCTGGTCTCGCTGCTGGACGGCGTGCCGGCCAAGCCGGCGGAGCAGGCCCCGGACCAGTCCGCCACCGCGCCGGGGCAGCCCACAGCCGCTCCCGAGGCGCCCGCGCCGGTCATCGCGCCCGCTCCACCTTCGTCGACTCCGGCCGCTCCCGCTGCGGTTCCGCCGTCCGCCGCCACCGCGCCTGCCGCGCCGTCCCCCTCCACCACGTCCCCGTCCACCACGACCCCTGCCGCCGGCAGTCCGCAGGCCGTCGCGTCGGCTCCGTCCGCGGCATTGCCGCCGCCGGGGCAGACTGCCGCGAAAACTCCGGCAGGCTCCGCCCCCGCTGCGACACCCCCGGGGCAAGGCATCGTCAATGTACCGGCCCCGCCGGCGGAGGACGACGACGAAGCCTCGCCGCAGGACCCGACTCCGCTGAATGCCGCGACGGCGCCGCCGGCCGCACCCGCCGCCCCGACGGCGACGGTGCCGGCCAACGGCAAGGTCTACGGCACGTTGAACACCAACGCGAAGCTGATCCTGAAGGCGACGCAGGACAGCTGGCTGCAGGTGCGCGACGGCGGCGACATCGTTTTCACCCGCGTGCTGAAGCCGGGCGACACCTTCCGTGTCCCCGACAAGCCCAACGTGAAGATCCGCACCGGCAATGCCGGCGGGTTGGTGGTGATGGCCGACGGCGGCGAAAGCCCGCCGCTGGGGTCGGTCGGGCAGGTTCTGCGCGACGTCGCCATCGACGCCCATGGGGTGGTGCGGCGCTGACGCGCCGTTCGGGGCGCCGGTTTGGGGCGGCAGCCATGCATCGGCGGCGCCCCACCACCGTCCTCCCTTAAATCCGGGGCCTTGAATCCCGGGCGCCGGAGCGCACTTCTGGCCTGACGCCGGCTGCGCTAGGATGCGGCATCCGGTATTGCTTTTCGCTGTCCAGAGGCTGACCTGAGATGACCGTCCGCGCCTACCGCCAGATCCTTCGCCGCAAATCGCGCCAGATTCGCGTCGGCAACGTGTTGGTCGGCGGCGATGCGCCGATCTCGGTCCAGACCATGACCAACACGCCGACCACCGACGTCAAGGCGACGGTGGAGCAGATCCAGGCTGCCGAGCGGGTGGGGGCGGACATCGTCCGCGTCTCCTGCCCCGACCGTGAGTCGGCACTGGCGCTGAAGGACATCGTCCGGCAGGTGAAGGTGCCGATCGTCGCCGACATCCATTTCCACTACAAGCGCGCCATCGAGGCGGCGGAGAGCGGCGCTGCCTGCCTGCGCATCAACCCCGGCAACATCGGCTCGGCCGAGCGGGTGCGCGAGGTGGTGAAGGCCGCCAAAGACCATGGCTGTTCGATGCGCATCGGCGTCAATGCCGGCTCGCTGGAGCAGGATTTGCTGGAGAAATACGGCGAGCCCTGCCCGGAGGCGATGGTCGAAAGCGCGCTGAACCATGCGAAGATCCTGGAGGACAACGATTTCCGCGAGTTCAAGATCTCGGTGAAGGCATCGGATGCCTTCCTGGCCGTCGCCGCCTATCAGGGCTTGGCGGAGGCCTGCGATTACCCGTTGCACATCGGCATCACCGAGGCGGGCGGCCTGCGCGCCGGGACGGTGAAGTCGTCGATCGGGCTGGGCATGCTGCTGTGGTCGGGGATCGGCGACACGCTGCGCGTCTCGTTGTCGGCCGAACCGGCGGAAGAGGTGCTGGTCGGCTACGACATCCTGAAATCGCTGGGCCTGCGCCGGCGCGGCGTCACCGTGATCTCCTGCCCCAGCTGCGCGCGGCAGAACTTCAACGTCATCAAGACGGTGGAGCTGCTGGAGCAGAAGCTGGCCCACATCACCACGCCGCTGACCCTGTCGGTGATCGGTTGCGTCGTGAACGGACCGGGCGAGGCGCGGGAGACCGACATCGGTCTGACCGGCGGCGGCAACAACACCCATCAGGTCTATCTGTCCGGCGTCACCGACCATCGGCTGAAGGACCAGGACATCGTCCAGCATCTGGTCGGGCTGGTCGAGAAGAAGGCGGCGGAGATCGAGGCGGTGAAGGCCGCGGCAGAGGCTGCCGAAGCCGAAACCACCCGAGAAACCAAGCGAGACGTGGCCCCCGCCGCAGGGTAAGCTGCCCGGAATTCGGGCAGGGACAGCGACCCCAGGCGTGACCACCACCTCCTACCTCGTCATCGGCGCCAGCCACCGGACCTGTTCCGGCGTCGTCCGCGACCGCCTGTCTACCGACGAGGCGGAAGTGGCGGGCATGCTGGACCGGCTGCGCGCCACGGGGGTGGGGCAGGCGGTGTGGCTCAGCACCTGCGACCGGGTGGAGGTGCAGGCCGTCCACGAGCGCCCAAACGAGGCAGCGCTGGCGATCGCCGAGGCGATGGCCGACCGGGCCGGGCTGTCCACCACCGATCTGGCGCCGCAGCTCTACACCCGAACCGGCATCGATGCCGTGCGCCACCTGTTCGCGGTGGCCTGCTCGCTCGACAGCCAGATCGTCGGTGAGCCGCATATCCTAGGCCAGCTGAAGGCCGCCCACCGCAGCGCCGCCGGCGCCGGACTGACCGGGCCGGAGCTGGAGGCGGTGCTGCAGGCCGCCTATGCCGCCGCCAAGCGGGTGCGCAGCGAGACGCCCATCGCGGAGGGCGCCACCTCGCTGGCCGCCGCCGCCATCCAGGTGGCGCGCGACCTGCACGGCGACATCAGGCGCTGCGGTGCCCTGCTGGTGGGGTTGGGCGATATGGGCGCCCTGGTGCTGGAGGGACTGCGCGAGGCCGGGCTGCCGCGGCTGACCGTCGCAGCACCGGTGGACCGGCGGGCGGAAGCCGCGGCTCGACGGCTCGACGGGCATTTCGCCCCCTGGGCCGATCTGGAGACGGCGATGACCGGCGCCGATATCCTGGTGACCGCGGCCGGTCTTGGGCGCTATATCCTCACGGCTCCGATGATGGAGGCGGTGCTGAAGCGCCGCCGGCGCCGGCCGGTCTTCGTGGTCGATGCCGCCATTCCGTCGGACGTCGACCCGGCGGTCGCCGGCATGGACGGCGCCTTCGTCTATGATCTAGGCGATCTGGAGCGGGTGGCGTTGCAGGGCCGCGTCGGGCGCGAGGCGGCGACCCAGGCGGCCTGGATGATCGTGGACGAGGCGGTGGCCGCCTTCGCTCGCGACCGTGCGGAACGCGCCGCGGTGCCTGCCGTGGCGGCGCTACGCACCCATTTCGAGGCGGAGCGTCGGCGCCTGCTGGCCGGGCATGCCGATCTGGACGCGGCGTCGGCGACGCGGCTGTTGGTCAACCGGCTGCTGCACGCCCCGTCGGAGGCGTTGCGGGCACTGGCCGCCGACGGCAGCGGCGAGGGGCTGGCCGAACGGGCCGCGGCCGAACGGCTGATGTTCCGCCTTTTTGGGCTGGACAGGCTGACCGGCGCGGCACTGGAAGAGACTGAACGGGATAAGGACGAGCGACGTGAGCCTGGACGAGAAGTTCGATAAGGTGATGGCCCGGTATGACGAGCTGCGCGACACGCTTGCGGCCGGCCTGACCGAGTCCGGTGACTTCGCCCGGCTGTCCAAGGAATATGCCGACCTCACCCCGATCGCCGAGGCCATCGCGGAGCTGAAGAAGGGCCGTGCCGAGGCCGCCGATCTGGCGGAGATGATCGCCGACGCGGGCGCCGATCCCGAGATGAAGGCGATGGCGGAGGAGGAATTCCACGCCCTGACCAAGCGCATCCCGGAGCTGGAGCGCAAGGTGCAAATCTCGCTTCTGCCCAAGGACGAGGCGGACGAGAAGAATGCCATCCTGGAGGTGCGTGCCGGCACCGGCGGCGACGAGGCCGCCCTGTTCGCCGCCGAGCTGTTCGAGATGTACCGCCGCTATGCCGGCCTGCGTGGCTGGCGCTTCGAGGCGATGGACGTCAGCGAGACCGGCATCGGCGGCTACAAGGAGGCCACCGCCAACATCACCGGCCGCGGCGTGTTCGCCCGGCTGAAATTCGAGTCCGGCGTCCACCGCGTCCAGCGCGTTCCGGCGACCGAGGCGCAAGGCCGCATCCACACCTCCGCCGCCACCGTCGCCGTGCTGCCGGAGGCGGAGGAGGTGGACATCCACATCGACGAGAAGGATCTGCGGATCGACGTGTTCCGCTCCTCCGGCCCCGGCGGCCAGTCGGTCAACACCACCGACAGCGCCGTGCGCATCACCCACCTGCCGACCGGGCTGGTGGTGAGCCAGCAGGACGAGAAGTCGCAGCACAAGAACAAGGCCAAGGCGCTGAAGGTGCTGCGCGCCCGGCTGTACGACATGGAACGCGCCGCCAAGGATGCCGTCCGCGCCGCCGACCGCAAGAACCAGGTCGGCAGCGGCGACCGATCCGAACGCATCCGCACCTACAATTTTCCCCAGGGGCGGGTGACCGACCACCGCATCAACCTGACGCTCTACAAGATCGACAAGGTGATGGCCGGCGAAGCGCTGGACGAACTGGTCGACGCGCTGATCGCCGAGGACGAAGCCGCCCGGCTGGCGGAGTTGGGGTGAAGCTTTAAGCAGGGGCGCCCCAATCTCCCTTTCCCGCCGCAGGCGGGGGAGGGTCGGGGAGGGGGCTGAGCACCTCCCAGATCATGCGCGCCACTCCCTCGGGATTGCTGAGCACATCGGTGTTCCAGAAGCGCATCACCCGCCAGCCAGTATTCTTCATTCGCCGGTCGCGCGCGGCATCATAGGACGACCCGTTATGCTGTCCGCCATCGACTTCGACCACGAGCTTCGCTTCAATGCAGGCGAAGTCGGCGATGTAAGGTGGAATAGGGTGCTGGCGCCGGAAGTACCATCCGCCGATCTGGCGGCGGCGCAGCAGACTCCAGAGCTTGCGCTCGGCGTCGGTGGGAATGCGGCGCATGCCGCGTGCCTGGGTGAGTGCGGTCTTCTTGGCGCGCGGCATGTGGTGTCGGCGATTGCCCCCTCCCTAACCCTCCCCCGCTTCGCGGGAGAGGGAACTTGGCGCAAGTTTGAATGCGTATGTGCGGTTGAGAAAGGTGTAGAATGGTCGCATCCATGAACCTCCGCACCCTGCGCGCGCAGGCAGAGGCGCGGCTGCGCGAGGCCGGGGTTGATACGCCGGAGCTCGACGCCCGCTACCTGCTGGAACATGCGCTGACCCTCACCCGCACCGACTTCGTTACGAAGGCGGAACAAATCATCCCCGACGCCGATGCCGCCCGCGCCTTGGCGCTGGTCGAGCGTCGCGCGGCGCGGGAACCGGTGGGCCGTATCCTGGGGCACCGGGAATTCTGGACCATCGACCTCGCCCTCAATCCGGACACGCTGGAGCCGCGGCCGGACACCGAGACGGTGGTGGAGGCGGTGCTGGCCGCCATCCCCGACCGGAAGGCCCCGTTGCGCCTGATCGATTTCGGAACCGGAACGGGTTGCATTCTGCTGGCGCTGCTGTCGGAACTGCCGAACGCCACCGGTCTCGGCGTCGATCTCAGCCCGTTGGCGGTGGAGGCGGCGGCCGGGAATGCGGAGCGCAACGGGCTGGCGGACCGGGCCCGTTTCCAGACCGGCGATTGGGCCAAGGAGATCGGGGATCGTTTCGATATCGTGGTGTCCAACCCGCCCTACATCCCCAGCGCCGACATCGCCACGCTGGAGCCGGAGGTGCGGGAGCACGACCCGCTTCGTGCGCTGGATGGCGGGCCGGACGGGCTGGAGCCTTACCGCATCCTCGCCGCCGAACTGCCGCGCCTGCTGGTCCCCGGAGGGCTGGCCGCCTTCGAAGTCGGGCAGGGTCAGGCGGAGGACGTGGCGGCGCTGGTCGAGGCGCAGGGCTTGGGCGAGACCGCGATCCTGTGTGACCTTGGTGGGGTAAAGCGTTGCGTCAGGGCACGAAAGGGGCTGTGAGGCGGCCGCTTATCCAAAAAAACGGTTGGATCGGCAGGCTTTGGCGGGTAGTGTGCGGTACACGACCGCGAACCTATGGCCTGCGGAGCAAGAATCTCGGATGGTTTTCTGCCGAGCGCTGACCGCCATGGCCTGCCGCACGCGATGCGGACGCGTCGTTTGAACCCCGTGAGCGACCCATGGAAATCGTCCATGGCGGGCTCGGTGGCCGGGCCGGAAGGCCGGATGGCCGCCGGAGCGTTCCGGGGACTGCACTTCTCTTGCATGGGGCCTTAAGAGCCGAATGAGACAGGGACCGAACTCCAGGCGTTCGCGTGGTCGTGGCAACAGCGGCGGCGGGGGCAGCGGCGGTGGTGGTGGCGGGGGCGGCGGTGCCGGCCGGCGCCAGAACGTTCCGCTGCGTCATCAGACCTTCGACAGCAACGGCCCCGACGTCCGCATCCGCGGCAATGCGTGGCAGGTGCAGGAAAAATATCAGGCGCTGGCCCGCGACGCGATGTCGTCCGGCGACCGCGTGCAGGCGGAAAACTACCTGCAGCATGCGGAGCACTATCTCCGCATCATCAACCAGATCCAGGAATCGGAAAACCGCCAGCGCGGCGGCCAGCCCGGCAACGGGCATGGTCATCAGTCGCAGAGCGCCTCGCATGCCGGCGATGACGACGACCAGGGCGCCGAGGACGAGACCGACGGCGAGGAACGGGCGGCCGTCAACGCCTGAGACGTGACGCTTACCAGACGTGACGCTTATTCGGCCGGCGTGACCGGGTCGCCCACCGCGATCCGGCCGCCGCCTGTCACCCGGGCGCGCAGCAGGATTTGGCTGTGGCCATAGCCGCGCTCCATGATGTTCGGCAGGCTCAGGTCGGCGACGCCGGTGTCCGGGTTCACGTCGTTGCCGGGCGTGCAGTCCAGCGCCTCCACCACCTCCAGCGTCGCGGCACCCACGGTCAGGGTCCGGCCGATCCAGCCGCGTTCCGCCCAGGGATCGATGCCGTCCACCAGCAGGTTGGCCCGCAGGCGCCGGGGATCGACCGGCTGCTTGGCGATCCGCTCTTCCAGATCGTGCAGGCTGGCGAGGTTCAGCAGCGTGACCGACGGCTCTTCGCTGTTGCCGAAGGCGCCGTGCCGCGCCTCGATCAGTCGGGGCATGCCGGGGACGATTCCGGCCAGATAGGCGGCGAAGAACTGTTCCAGCAGCGTGCGGCCCATCGGCTGGTCCAACCGGCCGCGCGACACCTGTCGTCCGCCGCGGCGGATGATCAGCGCCCGCGTCGCCTCGTCGAACTCGGTCTGCAGCGCCGCCAGCTTTTCAGTGCGGTCCAGCGTGAAGAAGTCCGACGGCAGGCGCCAGCCCTCCGTCTCGGTATCCAGGGCTGCCGGGCCGTGCAGCAGGCCGTACCGGCGGTCGAGCGGAATCGCCTGGCCGGCGGTCAGGTCGGTGGCGGGAAGGTCCTGGCCGCTCATGCCCTTGACGGGATAGCGGCGGATGGCGGTCAGTGTGGCGTTCATTGCACTGCACAATGAAAGGGCTGGAGCATCCCTGTCAACCGATGCTGTGCCTGTACCTCACGCTTCGGCTGGGGTAAAGGCCGTCGGAATCGCTCGAACCGCCCGCTCCACCCCTAATCTGGTGCCGTTACCAGCGTTCGGCGACCGGGCGGTGCCCCAGAAATTCCTCCAGCCGCCGTCCGGTGGCCGGCGACAGCCCTGCCGGCAGCTGATCGAGTGGGAAGAATCGGGCCTCCACGATCTCCACCCCGTCCGCCTTCGGGCTGCCGCTCCAGCCCTGCACGACATAAACCGCCACATGGTCGCTCGCGCCGTTGCGGAACCGGGCGTAGATGCCGAAAGGCTGAGCGGGACGGTCGGCGATCAGCCCGACCTCTTCCCGCACCTCGCGCTGCATGGCGTCGGCCAGCGTCTCCCCGCGTCCGACGCCGCCGCCCGGCAGATGCCAGCCATCGACATAGCTGTGCCGGATCAGCAGAACGCGCCTGCCCTCCGGGTCCGACTCGTCGATGATGATCGCCCGCACCCCCATGGTCAGCGGCCGGGCGATCTGGTGCCAGACCCCGCGCAGGGTCCAGGCGAGACGAAGCAGTCGGGCCGTCATGGTCCGTGGCATGGCGTGGTGGGCGGGAACCGGCGAAGGTTTGGTGGTGGGGGCGGTGGTGCGCGTGCTGGTGCTGGAGGCGGCCAAATCGGTCATGATGGAAATCCGGAAGGACCCGTGGACGGCGGGCGGACGGAAGTCTAGCCGGGCCGGGCGCCTGCCGTGTAGGGGGGCAATCGGCGGGGCGGGTGCTACCCCTTTTCCCCGGTCCTAGGCGGTCCGGCGGAGAGGGCCGTGGCAGCGTTTCTCCAACGATACCCTTTCTTCGCCGATGGTCTTGCATGGCTTTCTGCCCTGCCTACATCTTCGGCAGCATCCTTGCGGATCGCACAGGTACGTGGATCGGATTGACCGGGCTGCCTCGCGGACGGTCGACAGGAGAAGGGGAGCATCATGGATTTCGAGCAATACACCGAGCGTAGCCGCGGGTTCATTCAGTCTGCGCAGACCCTGGCCGTGCGCCGTGGGCATCAGCGCCTGACCCCGGAACATCTGCTGAAGACGCTGCTGGACGACAAGGAAGGCCTTGCCGCCAACCTGATCCGTGCGGCGGGCGGCGACCCCAAGGCGGCGCTGTTGGCGGTCGACGCCGAACTGGACAAGCTGCCGAAGGTCGAGGGCAGCGGCGCCGGTCAGCTCTATCTGACGCCCGAACTCTCCCGCGTGTTCGAACAGGCGGAGAAGGTCGCCGAGAAGGCCGGCGACAGCTTCGTCACCGCCGAACGCATCCTGCTGGCACTCGCCATGGCCGACGGCACCCCGTCCGCTAAGGCGCTGAAGTCGGCCGGCGTGACGCCGCAGGCGCTGAACACCGCCATCAACGACATCCGCAAGGGCCGCACCGCCGACAGCGCCAGCGCCGAGCAGGGCTATGACGCGCTGAAGAAGTACGCCCGCGACCTGACCGCCGCGGCGCGCGACGGCAAGCTCGACCCCGTGATCGGCCGCGACGAGGAAATCCGCCGCACCATCCAGGTGCTGGCCCGCCGCACCAAGAACAACCCTGTCCTGATCGGCGAGCCCGGCGTCGGCAAGACCGCCATCGTCGAGGGGCTGGCCCAGCGCATCGTCAAGGGCGACGTGCCGGAAGGCCTGAAGAACAAGCAGCTGCTGTCGCTCGACCTCGGCGCGCTGGTCGCCGGCGCCAAGTATCGCGGCGAGTTCGAGGAGCGGCTGAAGGCGGTGCTGTCGGAAATCCAGGCCGCGGCCGGCGAGATCGTCGTCTTCATCGACGAGCTGCACACGCTGGTCGGCGCCGGCAAGTCCGACGGCGCGATGGACGCCTCCAACATGCTGAAGCCCGCGCTGGCGCGCGGCGAGCTGCATTGCGTCGGCGCCACCACGCTGGACGAATTCCGCAAGTATATCGAGAAGGACGCGGCGCTGGCCCGCCGCTTCCAGCCGGTCTTCGTGTCGGAACCGACGGTGGAGGACACCATCTCCATCCTGCGCGGCCTGAAGGAGCGCTATGAGGTCCACCATGGCGTGCGCATCACCGACAGCGCCATCGTCTCGGCGGCGACCCTGTCCAACCGCTACATCACCGACCGCTTCCTGCCCGACAAGGCCATCGACCTGATCGACGAGGCGGCGAGCCGCCTGCGCATGGCGGTGGACAGCAAGCCGGAGGCCATCGACGAGCTGGACCGCCGCATCATCCAGCTGAAGATCGAGCGCGAGGCGCTGAAGCGCGAGCAGGATGCCGCGTCGCGCGACCGCCTGACCAACCTGGAGCGCGAACTGTCCGATCTGGAGCAGGAATCGGCCGAGCTGACCGCCAAGTGGCAGGCCGAGAAGGACCAGCTGCAGGGCGCGCAGAAGATCAAGGAGGATCTGGAGAAGGCCCGCACCGAACTGGAGACGTCGCAGCGTGACGGCAACTGGGGCCGCGCGGGCGAGCTGGCCTATGGCGTCATTCCGGGCCTGGAGAAGGCCTTGAAGGATGCCGAGGAGCATGCCAGCAGCCGCATGCTGAACGAGGAGGTGCGCGACAGCGACATCGCCGCGGTGGTCAGCCGCTGGACCGGCGTGCCGGTCGACAAGATGCTGGCCGGCGAGCGCGAGAAGCTGCTGGCGATGGAGGAGAAGCTGCGCGGCCGGGTCATCGGCCAGGACGAGGCCATCGTCGCCGTGTCCAACGCCGTGCGCCGGGCACGGGCCGGGTTGCAGGACCCGAACCGTCCGATCGGCTCCTTCCTGTTCCTCGGTCCGACCGGCGTCGGCAAGACCGAGCTGACCAAGGCGCTGGCCGAGTTCCTGTTCGACGACGAGACGGCGATGGTCCGGCTCGACATGTCGGAGTACATGGAGAAGCACTCCGTCGCCCGCATGATCGGCGCGCCTCCGGGCTATGTCGGTTATGAGGAAGGCGGGGCGCTGACCGAGGCGGTGCGCCGCCGGCCCTATCAGGTCGTGCTGTTCGACGAGGTGGAAAAGGCCCACCCCGACGTCTTCAACGTGCTGCTGCAGGTGCTGGACGACGGCCGGCTGACCGACGGGCAGGGTCGCACCGTCGATTTCCGCAACGTCGTCATCATCATGACCTCCAACCTCGGCTCGCAGGCGCTGGCCGAACAGCCGGAGGGCGAGGACAGCGCTGCGGTGCGCGACGAGGTGATGGAAGCCGTCCGTGCCCATTTCCGGCCGGAATTCCTGAACCGCCTGGACGAGATCCTGCTGTTCCACCGGCTCGACCGCCGGCATATGGGCGGCATCGTCAAGATCCAGCTGGGCCGCCTGACGAAGATGCTCGCCGACCGCGAGATCACGCTGACGGTGGACGAGGCCGCGACCGAATGGCTGGCGGAGGCCGGTTACGACCCGGTGTACGGCGCCCGTCCGCTGAAGCGGGTGATCCAGCGCGAGCTGCAGAACCCGATGGCGACCCTGATCCTGGAAGGCCGCATCAAGGATGGCCAGACGGTGGCGGTCGGGGCCGAAGGCGGCTCCCTGACCATCGACGGCCAGCCGGTGAGCGGGCTGGTTCGCAAGGGCTGACGTCTGTGCCGGCCGCATTGCACCGATGAGTGCGATGCAGCTTTGTCGGGTGGCTGAACTGTGCGTATGATCGGCGGAACTGTTTAACATATCGAACAGTTTCCGCCGATCCTTCGCGGACGGCGGGGCAACGCACCCGAACGCCCGAACAGGAAGCCCCGTTCCATGACCGCTCCCGTCAGCACCGCCGGCAATTCCGCCGCCAGCCGCGACAAGGCCTTCGTCCTCCATCCCTACACCAACCTGGATGCCCACGAGACGCAGGGGCCGATGATCATCGAGCGCGGCGAAGGCATCCGCGTCTTCGACGACGGCGGCCGGGATTACATCGAGGGGATGGCCAGCCTGTGGTGCGTCTCGCTCGGCTGGGGTGAGGAGCGGCTGGTCCAGGCGGCGACCAAGCAGATGCGGCAGCTGTCCACCTATCACATCTTCGGTCACAAGTCGCACGAACCCGGCATCGATCTGGCGGAAAAGCTGATCGGGCTGGCGCCGGTGCCGATGTCGAAGGTCTTCTTCGCCAATTCAGGCTCGGAAGCCAACGACACTGCGATCAAGCTGATCTGGTACTACAACAACGCGCTCGGCCGGCCGGAGAAGAAGAAGATCCTCTCGCGCCAGCGCGCCTATCACGGCGTGACGGTGGCGACCGCCAGCCTGACCGGGCTGCCCAACAACCACCGCGACTTCGACCTGCCGATCGCCCGCATCATCCACGGCGACTGCCCGCACCATTACCGCAACGCGCTTGAGGGCGAGAGCGAGGAGGCCTTCGCCACCCGTCTCGCCGAACAGCTGGAGGCGCTGATCCTGGCCGAGGGGCCGGACACCGTCGCCGCCATGTTCGCCGAGCCGGTGATGGGCGCCGGCGGCGTCGTGGTGCCGCCCGCGACCTACTTCGCCAAGATCCAGCCGGTGTTGAAGAAATACGACATCCTGCTGGTCGCCGACGAGGTGATCTGCGGATTCGGCCGCACCGGCAATTTCTGGGGCAGCCAGACCGTGGGCATGCAGCCGGACATCCTGACCTGCGCCAAGCAGCTGTCGTCCGGCTATCTGCCGATCTCCGCCGTCGTGGTGACCGACGCGATCTATCGCGCCTGCGTCGACGAAAGCCGGAAGATCGGCACCTTCGGCCATGGCTACACCTACTCCGCCCATCCGGTGGCGGCGGCGGTGGCGCTGGAAACGCTGAACATCTACGAGGAACGCGACATCGTCGGCCATGTCCGATCGGTCGCCCCGGCCTTCCAGTCGCGGCTGAAGGCGCTGGCGGAGCATCCGCTGGTCGGCGAGGCCCGCGGCATCGGCCTGATCGGCGCGCTGGAACTGGTGGCCGACAAGGCGACCAAGGCCCCGTTCGACCCGCCCGGCCGCGCCGGCGCCCTGGTCAACGGTCTGGCCCAGGACAACGGCCTGATCGTCCGCGCCATGGGTGATTCCATCGCGCTCTGTCCGCCGCTGGTGATCTCGGAGGCGGAGATCCACGAGACCTTCGACCGCCTGACCAAGGCGCTCGACGCTGCGGTGTCCGTGCTGCGGGGGTGAGAGTAAGAACACCCTCTCCCGGGGCGGGAGAGGGAACTTAACCCCGCCGCAGATGCATCTTGCCCAGACCGCCCAGCGCATCGAACAGCTGGCGGAATTGTGTGAGGAACTGCTCCCACGTCACCTTCGTCGTCGGCTCGATGGCGGCGTGCAGGGCGCCCAGGCTGGTCTCGCCGTCGATCCGCAACAGGATCGGGCCGGCCAACCGGGGCAGGGGGAGCGACACCACGCTGCCCATCAGATCGAACTCCAGGCTGCCGCCGGGCGGCACCGCCTTCGCCACGGTCTTGCCGTCGATGTCGCGCAGGACCGGAACCACGTCGGGATTGTCCGGTTGGATGCGGGCGGCGTCCAGATCGCTGGGGCGCAGCAGATAGGCGATATGCTTGGTGAAGGCGCCGGTGATCCGCTCGGTCCAGGCGGCGCGCTCCAGCATGCTGAGCCCCGCCAGTTGCTTCAGGACGCGGGCGTCCTTGATCCACAGCGACGGCTCATAGCGCAATGGGTCGATCAGCGTCGCGATGGCGAGGCCGGCGCTATCCGCCAGTTCCGCCAGCTGAGGCACGCTGTAGGGACGGTCGCAACTGTGCAGCAGCAGGTCGTAGAGGTTGGCGTCGGCCAGCCGATGGTCGCTGATGTGCGGGTTGTTCAGCAGCCAGTTGGTCGGCGGCAGCGCCTGGATCAACCGGCGGGCCAGCGCCACCTTCTCGGCCGGCGACAGCCCTTCGGTCATGCCGCGCAGAGCCTCCTGCATCGGATAGACGCCGGTGCGGCCATAGGGGGCGTAGACCATGATGCCGATGCCGCCGCCGGGCGCCAGCGCCCCGGCCAGCGAGCGCAGGCCGGCCGACGGGTCGTCCAGATGGTGCAGCACGCCGCAGCAGTCGATGTAGTCGAACGGCCCGGCTTCCGAAACGAGTCCATCCAGTTCAAGCAGCGACCCGCGGCGGAAGTCGATGTTGGTCAGGCCGCGCACCTTGGCCCGCGCCTCGGCGATGGCGCGGCTGGCGTCTGACAGGTCGATGTAGGTGATGCGGCCGGGATTGCCGGCGTCGGCCATCTGCTGCGCCAGCATGATGGTGCCGTCCCCCGTACCGCCGCCGGCCACCAGCACGCGCAACGGCTTGGAATGATCGATCCGGCCGCCGAAGACGTGCTGGACCAGCTCGTCCAGATGGCTGGGCGAGCCGGTGACCAGCCGTTCGGCCTCGTCGGCCGGATTGCGCGCCGGATAGGGATAGGCTTCGTACTGGGCGCGCAGGTCGTCGATGCTCATGGGAACCGCTCAACGGGGGAAATGGGCGCGGCGACCATAGCACCGCGCCTGTCGTTGCGGCACCCGTTCGGTGGCGATCCTTGCGCCTCAGCCCGGCCAACCCGTCGCCGGCCGCACCTCACCCACCCGCGTGCCGGCGCGGTTCAGCAGCGGGGTGGTCAGCAGCTGCGGCACACGCGCCCATTGGGCGTCGGTCAGCGCCCGGGTCGAGCGGATCAGCGCGGCCAGCGCCACCTCGCGGGCGCGGGCGGCGCCATCCTCGATCTTCAGGGCGATGCCGATGCCCTGCTCCGGAATCACGGCGCAGCCGACACCCTCGGCCCCGCCCTTGACCAGCATGGCGCCGCCGGCCGCTTCCATCAGCGCGGTGTCGAAGGTGCCGGTGCCGCCGATCAGGAAGGGGTGCTTGCCCCAGGCCTTGGCGATGCGGGTGACCGCCTCGGCCCGCGCGTCCGGCAGGTCGACCGGGTCGGCGATGCGGGCCATGGCATAGGCGATGGCGCCCAACGGAATGCCGATGGTGGGGATTGAACAGCCGTCGACGCCCCAGGGCGCGCCGAACAGGTCCTGGCCGGTCATCTGCTCCATCACACCCAGGATGCGCTGCTGCACCGGGTGGTCGTAGCGGACATAGCCCTTCAGCCGCTCGCCCTTGTGCTTGGCGGTTGTCAGGAAGCCGCTGTGCTTGCCGGAGCAGTTGTTGTGAAAGGCGGTCGGCGCCTCGCCGCGGCGGACGAGGTCCTCGGCGGTGGCGGGATCGTAGGGGATCTGCGCGCCGCATTCGTAATCGTCGAGCGTCAGCCCGACCCGTTCGGCCCAGGACCGCACCAGCTCCGTGTGCCGCGCCTCGCCATTGTGGGAGGAGCAGGCGAGCGCCAGTTCCTCGTCCCCCAGCCCGAAGGCGTCGAGCGCGCCGCTTTCCACCAGCGGGATCGCCTGCAGCGACTTGATGGCGGAGCGCGGGTAGACCGGCGCGTCGATGTCGCCCCAGCGCGCCAGCACATGGCCGCCGGCATCGACGATGCAGGCGCGGGCGCGGTGGACCGACTCCACCAGGCTGCCGCGCGTCACCTCGACGGTGATCGGGCTTTCCGCCGGGCCGGAAAGGTCGGCGCGGCCTTCGGCGCTCTCGCCATGATGGTGGGAATGGCCGTGGTGGTGATCCCCACCGCAGCAGGAATGGTCGGGAGTATGATCGTGGCTCATGCCGGCAAGCTTGCCTCGGGCGGCCGGCGGCGGCAAGCTCCCGCCCGGTTATCCTTACCTCGGAATGTGCGGGTTCTTCATGCGTGGTTATTTCGGAATTGGGGTCGAGCGGATCAGCAAGCCGGGCAACGTCGGCAACCTGATGCGCACCGCCCATGCCTTCGGCGCCTCCTTCTTCTTCGCCATCGATCCGGAACCGGATCTGCGGGAGACGAAGCTGGTCGACACCTCGGGCGCCACGCTGCACCTGCCGCTCTACATCCATGAGCGGGTCGCCGATTTCACCCTGCCCCGGGACTGCATGCTGGTCGGGGTGGAACTGACCGACGACGCGGTGGAACTCCCGAGCTTCCGTCACCCGTCCCGCGCCGCCTATGTGCTGGGGCCGGAGCGCGACAGCCTGTCGCCCGCCCTGCTGGCGCGCTGCGACCATGTGGTGAAGATCCCGATGTCCTTCTGCATCAATGTCGGCGTCGCCGGGGCGCTGGTGATGTATGACCGCATGATCTCGCTGGGCCGCTTCGCCGAACGCCCGGTTCGTCCCGGCGGTCCGCTGGAGGCGCCGGCCCAGCACCGCCACGGCCGCCAGATCATGCGCAACGCCGACCGCCGCCGCCGCATCCGCGGGGAGCAGAAGCCGGTGGAGAGTGACGGCGACGAGTAAGGATGCGTCAGAGCGGCAGCGGATCGTCCCCGGCGACGGCGCAGATCCGCTGCACCACCGCGGGCTTGGGCGCCGATACCTCCCCCTGTTCGAAGGCCACCACCTGAAGCGTGCCGCGCACGGCCTCCAGCAACTCGCCCCGGCGCAGCAGGAAGTCGGGGGAGGAGGGGCGGCCGAAGCGGGCGTTGCCGTCGGCGAAGGTCTCGTAGATCAGCAGGCCGCCCGGCTCCAGCGCCGCCAGCAGGGCGGGGAGGAGCGGGCGGTGCAGGTAGTTGGTGACGACGATCCCGGCGAAGCGGGCGTCGGCGGGCAGGGGGCCGAGGCGGCCTGCCGAATCGCCGGTTTCCAAATCGGCCTGGACCAGGGTGACGCCCGCGGTGCCCTCCAGGTCGGTGACGCCGCCGAGGTCGCGGTCCAGCCCGACCACCGGATGGCCGCGCCGCTGGAACAGCCGCAGATGCCTCCCGCCGCCGCAGGCGAGGTCGAGCACCTGGCCGCCCCCGCGCACCAGCGGAGCGAATCGCTCCACCCAGGCGGAGGGCGGCGACAGCGGATGCGGTGTCGGCATGGAGGATTTTCCTTTTCCAGACTTCTTTTCGATGGCCGCGGGAACGATATCACAGGAGGTACGCGCGACCGGACCGTCCGGTGTTTGACGGCGCGGCCCGGCCGTGCTGAATTAGGGCGCTTCGCGAGTCGCGCCGCAACCCGGATCGGCGTGCCCGGGCCTGATTTTCCTGCTGCGGGTTAGAGTCTGTCTGGTGCTTATTGGAGCACCAGACAGACTCTAAGGTCTTCGTTTTCCGTGTGATTCACGCTTCAAGCGGTTCCGCTTGAACCGATCACACTCCAGTTTGAGGCTTGTGGGGATATGATCCTCTTCGCGTTGAGATGCTCGGCCGACCACCAGTTCGAGGCGTGGTTCCGCAACGGCGCCGCCTATGACGAGCAGGCGGCGGCGCACCAGATCGCCTGCCCGATCTGCGGCGACACCGTCGTCGGCAAGGCGCCGATGGCCCCGCGCATCGCCAAGGGCGTCGCCAGGGCCGCCGACCGCGCCCGCGAACAGGCCGAAGCGGTGGCCGCGAACGCCCCGCCGTCCGCGGCCCCGGCCGCCCCGGCCAATGCCGTGCCCGCGGCGCTTCCCGCGCCGATCCCCGCACCGGTCCCTCTGCCGAACGCCGCCGACGTCGTCGCCGCCCTGCCGCCCAGCCTGAACGATGCCCAGCGCGAGGCGGTGGCGGAGGTGATGCGGCAACTGACCGAGGTGCGGCGCAGCGTGGAAAAGAACTGCGACTATGTCGGCGACCGCTTCGCCGAGGAGGCGCGGCGCATCCATTACGGCGAGTCCGACCCGCGCGGCATCTATGGCGAGGCGTCGGACGAGGAGGTTGCCGAACTCAACGACGAGGGTGTGACATTTCACCGCATTCCCTGGATTCCGCGCACCGACTCCTGAGCGCGACCGGCGGACAGATCGTCCGGCCGGCCGGCGGATCGCCACTGATTCCGCACGAAACCATTTGAAAAACTGACTATTTGCAGGGCGCTCCCAACAGGGGGCGCCTTTGCATTTGTGTCTACTGCATTGAGTTGATTTTTGTTTTTCGGCATGCGCCGGCCTGCCGGCAACCCGCCCCATCGACCAAGGTAGGGGGTGCGCCCAACAATGATCTGTATCAAACAATTGGGCAGGTCAAGGGCGTACGAATTACGGGGAGAAACCCGGACGCGACTGCCCGGACGGCAACTGCCAACCTGTCTCTTGGACGTGTCTCTCGGACCCAGCCTTGCGGACGGCCGAACACTTGCCGGCACTCGATGAGGGGACGCACATGAATCAAAATGCACAACGGATCGTAAACAATCCGAAGTTCCAGGAGTTGGTGGCCAAGCGGTCCGCCTTCGCCTGGACTTTGTCGATTGCCATGCTGGTCATCTATTTCGGTTTCATCCTGCTGGTGGCGTTCGGGAAGTCGTTCCTGGGCACGCCGATCGGCTCCGGCGTCACGACCTGGGGCATTCCCGTCGGTGTCTTCACCATCGTGTCCGCCTTCATCCTGACCGGCATTTACGTGCATCGGGCCAATGGCGAGTTCGACGAGCTGAACCGCCAGATCCTGGAGGAGTCGAAGTGATGCGCGCCACCACCCGTTTCGCCGCTCCGGTCGCCGCTGCGGCGGCAGCCGCCGGCGCGCTGGTTCCCACCACGGTCCTGGCCGACGCCATCGGCGGCGCCGTGCAGAAGCAGGCGACCAACTGGTCGGCCATCCTGATGTTCATGGCCTTCGTGCTGTTCACGCTGGGCATCACCTACTGGGCGGCCCGCCGCACCAAGTCGGCCAAGGACTTCTACGCCGCCGGCGGCGGCATCACCGGCTTCCAGAACGGCCTCGCCATCGCCGGCGACTACATGTCGGCCGCGTCCTTCCTGGGCATCGCCGGTCTGGTGTACGCCTCGGGCTTCGACGGCCTGATCTATTCGGTGGGCTGGCTGGTCGGCTGGCCGATCGTGCTGTTCCTGGTGGCCGAGCGGCTGCGCAACCTCGGCAAGTACACCTTCGCCGACGTCGCCTCCTACCGCTTCCAGCAGACGCCGATCCGTTCGCTGTCGGCCTGCGGCTCGCTGGCGACCGTCACCTTCTACCTGATCGCCCAGATGGTCGGCGCCGGCAAGCTGATCCAGCTGCTGTTCGGCCTCGACTACATGGTCGCCGTCATCATCGTCGGCGTTCTGATGATCGGCTACGTCACCTTCGGCGGCATGCTGGCGACCACCTGGGTGCAGATCATCAAGGCGGTGATGCTGCTGTCCGGTGCCTCCTTCATGGCCTTCATGATCCTGGCGAAGTTCGGCTTCAGCCCCGAGGCGATGTTCAAGGCCGCCGTCGAGGCCCACCCGAAGGGTCTGGCGATCATGTCGCCGGGCGCCCTGGTCACCGACCCGGTCTCGGCGATCTCGCTGGGCATGGCGCTGATGTTCGGCACCGCCGGCCTGCCGCACATCCTGATGCGCTTCTTCACCGTCGCCGACGCCAAGGAAGCCCGCAAGTCGGTCTTCTACGCCACAGGTTTCATCGGCTACTTCTACATCCTGACCTTCATCATCGGCTTCGGCGCCATCCTGATGATCCTGGCCCCCGACGCCACCGGCGCCTATCCGTTCCTGACGGCGGCCCCGGCGGCCGGCGCCAAGGCGGTGATCGCCAACGTCATCGGCGGCACCAACATGGCGGCCATCCACACTGCCCATGCGGTCGGCGGCGACCTGTTCTACGGCTTCATCTCGGCGGTCGCCTTCGCCACCATCCTGGCGGTGGTCGCGGGCCTGACGCTGGCCGGCGCCTCGGCGGTCTCCCATGACCTCTACGCCTCGGTCTTCGCCAAGGGCCGCGCCAACGAGGCGGACGAAATCCGCGTGTCGAAGATCACCACCGTCGTCATCGGCATCCTGTCGATCGTCCTGGGCATCGCCTTCGAAAACCAGAACGTCGCCTTCATGGTCGGTCTGGCCTTCGTCATCGCCGCCTCGGCCAACTTCCCGATCCTGCTGATGTCGATGTTCTGGGGCAAGATGACCACCCGCGGTGCGGTTCTGGGCGGCGGCCTGGGCCTGGTCTCGGCGATCGTCCTGCTGGTCCTGGGTCCGACCGTGTGGAAGGCCGTGCTGGGCAACCCGGCCGCCATCTTCCCGTACGACAACCCGGGCCTCTTCTCGATCACCCTGTCCTTCGTCGGCATCTGGTTCTTCTCGATCACCGACAACAGCGCGCAGGCCCAGAAGGAGCGCAAGGACTTCGAAGCCCAGTACATCCGGTCGCAGACCGGCCTGGGTGCCGAGGGTGCCTCCGCCCACTAACAAGACCGCTCACCAAACAAGAGCGAAGGAAGGGATCGCGTCTCGCACCGCATCCCTTCCCCCCTCGGGCGAGCCTGAACCTGGGGGGCCAAGTGCGGGCGGTGACCGAACCACGCCGCCAAATGTCGCACCCGCTTCCGGCCTCGTGCCCGGCGGGTGTATCCTGAAAAGCGCCTCCGGACCCGATCCGGGGGCGCTTTTTTCATGATCAGCCATCTCCCGACCCAGCCATCTCCCGACGGAGTCCGCCCGTGCAGCATGCGATGCCGACCGCTTCTCCGGACTTCGATTTCGGGCGTCCGCCCTTCGACCTGCTGACGGAGGGGCAGCGCGCGGCGCTGGCCGGTGCGCTCGACATCGCGCTCTATCCGCGCGACACCGTCATCCTCAGCCGGGAGGAGCCGGCCGACGCGCTGTATGTCGTGCTGCGCGGCGCCGTCCAGGAGCGCCGCGGCGGCGAGGTGGCGGCGGTCCATGGTCCCGGCGACCGGTTCGGCCTGCAGGCGCTGTATGCCACCGCGGGCGACGGCGCCGGCGTGACCGGCGCCCGCCGCTTCGTCGCGGCGGAGGAGTGTGCCTGCCACCTGATCCCGCGCGCGGCGTTGGAGGCGTTGGCCGCCGAGAACCCGGCGTTCGGCGCCGCCATTCTCGGCGATTTCGCCCAGCGCATGCGCGATCTGGCCGCCTTGCGCTCCAACCGCGAGATGGCGGCGCTGACCATGGCCCGCATCCGGCAGGCCTATCTTCACCCGCCGCTGTTCGTCGATGCCGCCGCCAGCCTGCGCGACGCGGCCGAGGCGATGCGGCAGAACCGCGCCAGCAGCGTTCTGGTGCGCGGCGCGGATGGCACCACCGGCATCCTGACCGGCACCGACCTGCGCGATCTGGTGGTGCTGGACGGCCGGCCGGTGACCGACCCGGTCGGGCCGCTCGCCCGCTACGGTCTGCTGACGCTGGACCGCGACGACCTGCTGTTCAACGCGCTGGTGCTGATGACCAAGCATGCGGTGCGCCGCATCGTGGTGACGGAGAATGGCGCCATCGTCGGGCTGTTGGGGCAAAGCGACCTGCTGGCGGTGCTGTCCAACCATTCCCAGGTCATCGGGCTGCAGGTGGAGCATGCGACCGATCCCGCCGACCTGCGCCGGGCCAGCCGCTCCATCGTCGAGCTGATCCGCACGCTGCATGCCACCGGCGTGAAGGTCGCCTTCATCGCCGATCTGGTGACCGAGCTGAACCGCCGCATCTTCCGCAAGCTGTTCGAACTGCTGGCCCCGCCGGAACTGCTGGCCAACAGCTGCCTGATCGTGATGGGCAGCGAGGGGCGCGGCGAACAGCTGCTGAAGACCGACCAGGACAATGGCCTGATCCTGCGCGACGGCTTCGAGTGCCCCGATCTGCCGAGGATCGCCGCCGACTTCACCCGCCATCTGGTCGAGTTCGGCTATCCGCCCTGTCCCGGCAACATCATGGTCTCCAATCCGGAGTGGACCCGGCCGCTCGCCGGCTACAAGGACGCCCTGTTCAACTGGGTCCACCGCCCGGACGAGGCGGCGCAGATGAACCTCGCCATCTTCTACGACGCCGCCCCGGTGGCCGGCGACGCCACCCTGCTGGCCGAGGCGAAGGACTATCTGCTGAGCCGCCTGCAGGACAACCAGATGTTCTTCACCCAATTCGCCCGGCCGACCCTGTCCTTCGACACGCCGAGCGGCCTGTTCGCCGCCCTGTTCGAGCGGCGCCGGGCGGAGCCGGTGGACATCAAGAAGGCCGGCATCTTCCCCATCGTCCATGGCGTGCGCGCCCTGGCGCTGGAAAAGCACCGGGCGGAGACCAACACGGTGGAGCGCATCCAGGTGTTGGCCGAACTGGGGGCGCTGGACCGCAAGATGGCCGCCGATCTGGTGGAGGCCTTCACCATCCTGTCGACCATCCGCCTGAAGGCGCGCGTCGATCTGCCGGAAGAAAACGAAGGAGGGGAGGAGGGGGCGGAACTGGCGATCGACAACCTCGTCCACCCCGACCGGCTGGGCAAGCTGGACCGTGACCAGTTCAAGGACTGCCTGGCGCTGGTGAAAAGCTTCAAGGAGCTGATCGCCCACCATTTCCGCCTGAATCATTGAGGCGGCGACCATGGGATATCCCGATCACGGCGACACCGACCGACGCGAGCGTGTGGCGATCCATTGCGAAGCGACCAGCTTCGATCCGGAGGCCGCAACGCCTCTGGCTTTCGCAGCCATCCGCATCCGCGGCCCCCGCATCCTGACCGGAAGTGCGCTGCTGCTCCATCCCGGCAGCGACACCGGCCTTGCCGAGGCCGGCGATCTGCTGCACGCCTTCATCGGCGACCGTCCGCTGGTGGGCTACTACCTCGACTTCTCCGTCACCATGGCGGAGCGGCTGACCGGGCGGCCGCTGCCGGACGAGCGGACGGAAGTGTCCAGCCTCTATTACGCCCGCAAGATCCGCAGCATGTCCAAACAGGCGGTCGATCTGCGGCTGGACAGTCTGATCCACGACCTCGACCTGCCGGTCCGGCCCGACGGCGCCTTCGGCATCGCGCTGACCGCCGCCATGGCATGGCTTCGGCTGACGCAGGACGGGCGCTGAGGGGTCGGAGACCGAGAAATCAGAACCCCAGTCGCTCCACTGCGACGGTGCGGTCGTGGGTCAGCGAGGGGACCATGCCGCGGGCCTCCGTCACGCGGTCGAGGTCGAGGTCGGCGGTGATGAAGCCGACATCGGTCCCGGCATCGGCCAGCACCTCGCCCCAGGGGGCGATCAGCAGGGAATGGCCGTAGGTCTGGCGGCCCTGGTCGTGGCTGCCGGTCTGGGCCGGGGCGACGACGAAGCAGCCGGTCTCGATGGCGCGGGCGCGCAGCAGCGTGTGCCAATGGGCCCGGCCGGTCGGCACGGTGAAGGCGGCCGGCACCGTCAGGATCGACGCCCCCGCCTGGGCCAGCGCCCGGTACAGATAGGCGAAGCGCACGTCGTAGCAGACCGTCATGCCGATGCCGCCCCAGGGGCTGGCCGCCACCACCGCCCGCTCGCCCGGCCGGAAAGTGGCCGATTCGCGATAGGACTCGCCGTCCTTCAGCGTGACGTCGAACATGTGGATCTTGTCGTAGGAGGCGACGACTCGCCCCCCGGCATCGAACAGGTAACTGCGGTTGGCGGCGCGCCCGTCGTCGAGCAGGACATGCAGGGTGCCGCCAAGAATCCAGGCACCGGTCTCCCGCGCCAGATCGGCGAAGAAGGGGATGCCGGGATGCTCCGACTCGATGCGGACGCGCTCCATGGTCTTGGCGCGGCCCTGGACGATCCAGCCGACATTCTCCGGCAGGGCGATGAAATCCGCCCCGGCGTCGCGGGCGCGGCGGACGAGGTCGCCCGCCGCCCGCAGGTTCGGCTCAAGTTCCGTGCCCGCATTCACCTGGACGCAGGCGGCCTTCAGAATGCCGCCACCGGCATGTTCGGGCAGGCCGTGGCTCATGCGGCGATGCCGAGCAGCGGGTCGAGCTTGCCGGCGCGGTCCAGCGCGTGGATGTCGTCGCTGCCGCCGTAGGGCTTCCCGTCGATGAAGATCTGCGGGACGGTGGTCCGGCCCTCCGACCGCTGGATCATCTCGCTGCGGCGGCCCGGCTGGGCGTAGAGGTCGATTTCCTCGTATGTCACGCCCTTGCCGTCGAGCAGGCTCTTGGCCCGCATGCAGTAGGGACAGAAGGGCGTGGTGTAGATGACGACGTCGGCCATGCCACTGGGCTCCTGTTGCAGGTGGAGAAACTATAGGATCAACCTGCGGGAGGCGCCAGACGTTGCAACCCGCGCCGAACGCCGGTCAGCGTCGCCGGGCATGCCCCTTTTCAAGCGTCAGCGATGCACCACGCGCGCCAGCGTCAGCACGTCGACTCGGGCCGCCCCGGCGCGCAGCAGGACCCGCGCACATTCCGCCAGCGTCGCCCCGGTGGTCATCACGTCGTCGACGATCACCAGCCGCTGGCCCTTTACCGACTGTCCCGGCCGCAGGCGGAAGGCGCCCTTGACGTTGCGATGGCGCCCCTGGCGGTCCAGCCCGCCCTGGGTCGGGGTGGACCGGTGGCGTTGCAGCAGGTCGGGGGTGGCGGGAACGCCGCTGTGCCGCGACAGCGCCTGCGCCAGCAGGGCCGCCTGGTTGTAGCGGCGGTGGAACAGGCGGGCGCGGTGCAGCGGCACCGGCAGCAGCCGGTCGGCATCCTCCAGCAACTCCCGCCCGGCGCGGGCCAGCCAGACGCCGTAGGCCTTGGCGGCATGGATGCGGTCGCCATGCTTGAAGCCCAGCACCAGCGGCCGGCTGCCGTCGTCATAGGCCAGGACGGCGCGGGCGCGGGCGAAAGGCGGCGGGGAGGCCATGCAGGCGCCGCACAGCGTGCCCTCCTGCGCCTCATACTCGAAGGGCAGGCCGCAGCAGGCGCACAGCGGCGGGGCGATGAAGCTCAGCTTGACCCAGCAGGCGGCGCACAGGCCGCCCTGGCGGTCCACCGCCTCGCCGCAGCTGAGGCAGCGCGGCGGCAGCAGCGCGTCGAGCAGCAGGGTCGCCGCACCGGTTGCGATGCGGCCAATTCCGGCGAGAGGGGCGGGCGCCTGCATCGGCCGGACCCGTCACTGCAGCATGGCGATGCGTTCGAAGATCACGCCGGTGTAGTCGCGCAGCGCCAGATAGATCGCCGGGCCGGTGGCGAACAGGATCAGCAGCGTCGCGAAGAACTTCACATCCTGCTGCAGCGACGATTCGTTGATGTTGGTGGCGCTCTGGAACAGCATCAGCCCGGCCGACAGCAGGGCAGTGATGCCCAGCGGCGGCAGCGAAATCTTCAGGATGACCATCAGCGCTTCGTGGCTGACGGCGATGGCTTCGTCGATGCCCATTCCAATGCCTGTCCGGTTACGGTCCCGATCGGGAGCGGTGGCGTGGAGAAGGTGGCTGGGCTGCGAGTGTAGCACGGTTGTCGTGCCGCCGGGCTGGGGTATAGTGCGGCCATGACAAGCCCCGACAGCATGACCGTCTTCGACCGCGCGCTGGTCCGCCGCCGCCGCGACCGCGCCGTCGCCGAATTCACCGATCACGCCTTCCTGTTCGAGGAGATCGCCGACCGGCTGGCCGACCGGCTGGAGGACGTGATCCGTCCCTTCCCGCTGGCGCTCGACGTCGGCTGCCACGACGGGGCGATGGGACGTATCCTGAAAGGCCGCAAGGGGATCGAACGGCTGGTCGCCTGCGACCTGTCGCCGGACTTCGCGCGCGCCGCCGGCGGTCCGGGCAACCCGACGGTCGCCGCCGACGAGGAGTTCCTGCCCTTCGCCGCCGGCAGCTTCGATCTGGTGGTCAGCAATCTCAGCCTGCACTGGGTCAACGACCTGCCGGGTGCCCTGGTGCAGATCCGGCAGGCGTTGAAGCCGGATGGGTTCTTCTGCGCGTCGATGCTCGGCGGCCAGACGCTGGCCGAACTGCGCCGCTGCCTCTTCGAGGCGGAGATGGAAGTGTCGGGCGGCGTCTCCCCCCGCGTGTCGCCCTTCGCCGAGATCAAGGATGCCGGCGGGTTGCTGCAACGCGCCGGCTTCGCCCTGCCGGTGGTCGACAGCGACGTCATCACCGTGACCTACTCCGACGCCTTCGCCCTGATGCGCGAGCTGCGCGGCATGGGCGAGACCAACGCGGTGCTGGCCCGTCGCAAGGTTCCGGCAACCCGGTCCATGCTGTTCGACGCGGTCCAGCGCTATGCCCAGCTTTACGCCGAGCCGGACGGGCGGATTCCGGTGACCTTCGAGGTGCTCTATCTCGCCGGCTGGTCGCCGCATGAGAGCCAGCAGCAGCCGCTGAAGCCCGGCAGCGGACAGATCCCGCTGGGCGACGCGCTGAAGGGCAAGGGCCTGCATTGAGCCAGGAGGCGGGGGCGGTTTACGCAACCAGCTTCCACGCCATCCAGCCCAGAACCCCGGCGTTCACCAGCATGATCGCCGGGGCGACGCGGACGACGGCGATCCGCCAGGTGCGGCCGGCGATGTGGCCGGCCAGCCCGACCGCCAGCAGGCTCGGCACCGTGCCGAGCGCGAAGGCGGCCATGCCGAGGGCGCCGGTCAGCGCGCTGCCGCTCGCCGCCGCCACCGCGATGGCGCCATAGAGCATCCCGCAGGGGATGAAGCCCAGCGCCACACCCAGCCCATAGCCGCGCCAGCCGGTCGGATTGCCGAACAGCGGCCGGGCGAGCCGGGACACCCGGTCGCCCCACCAGCGCTGCAGCCCGTTGCTGCCCAAGGACGGCATCCTGGGCAGCCAGGACAGGACGTTGCGCACGGCATAGCCGAGGAAGAACAGCGCCGCCAGCGCCAGCAGCGCCACCGACAGCCAACGCAGGCCGGGCAGCGCCCCGACATGGCCGGCGACCGAGGCCGACAGCGCGCCGATCAGCGCATAGGTCGTCGCCCGGCCGGCATGGTAGGGCAGCACCGCCGCTCCGGTCAGGCGCCGGAATTCCGACATCGCCGACAGCGGCACCCGCTCCAGCCGCGCCGACACCTGGGCCAGCACGAAGGGACCGCACATGCCGGTGCAATGGGTGGTGCCGCCGACCAGCCCGGCGGTCAGCAGGGCCAGCAACAGCCCGCCGTCGCGGTCGATGACCACGGCACACTGATTCAGTCCGGCATCCAGCAGCGACAGCGCGTCCAAGGCAAGGCCTCTCCGGTTCGGGAACTCGCGGCGATCATAGGGGGAGGGGGCGGGGGGCCCAATGACGTGCGTCAATGGTCGAGGCGCGCTTTCGGGGGTGTGGGGGAAAGCGACCGGGGATGGTTCGGCGGCGGTCGCTTAACCCCACGCCCCTACGCCAGCAGGCGGGCGATGGGCGGGCGGCTGGGGTGGAGGACGACGCCGTCGTCGGCCGGTTCGACTTTCGCATCCGGATAGGCCGCCAGCGCATATTGCAGGGCCTGGACGAAGCGCGGCTTGAAATGCTTCATCTGGTCGTAGCCGGCGCCGAACTGGGCATAGAGCGACGGCCAGGAGATCGGCTGCGGCCGGCTCAGCGAATGCAGCCGATAAGCCAGCCAGACATAGAGGTCGAGGCTGAGCGAGCGGTCCTTCAACTGCCGCACCGCCTCCTCCAGCAGCGGCACCGGGTGGTCGCGCAGGGCCTGGAAGAAGGTCTCGTCCAACTGCACCACGTCGTTCCACAGCGTGCCCTGGCGGTCGTCGCCGAGATCGTCGTGGAAGATCAGCCCGCGCTTGACGATGCCGCCCTTCTCGAAGACGTCGGCGTCCTCGCCGTCCCAGAAGAATTTCAGGGTGCAGGCGGAAATGCGCAGCGACTGTTCGCGGAAGCCGCGGAAGGTCTCGCCGCCGACGCTGATCCCCATCCGGGTCAGCCAGTCGCGCATGGAGCGGCCGAGTTCGACCTCGCGCCGGCCGGTGCGCACGGCCTGGGTCTGCAGATAGATCAGGATCATCCGTGCCCGCGCGCCATAGGGGACGCCGAACAGCTTCATCTTGCCGTTCACCTTCAACCGGCCCGGTTCGACCAGCAGCGTCACCTGATGACCGCGCTTTTCCCAGGGAACGTCGTCGGCCAGCTTCTTGTGCGGCAGGCTGGTCAGGCAGAATCCGCTGTAGGTGATGCCGAGATGCTGGTTCTCGTCCGCCAGGATGTCGGCGGCGATGTCCACCAGCGTCCGCTCCTCCGGCCGGACCAGGGCGCGCGCCTTGTCCCGGCCATGCTCGATCACCAGCCTGTGTATGTCGCCCATGGCAGCCTCACCCGGATGTTGTGGCATCCTGGTGAGCGGTGGGCGGTGGAGTCAATGTGGGGTTAGGCGACCGGGCTAGTCGACGGTTAGTTGTTAGACTTATTAGTTGAGTCGCCGCTTATCCCCATGGGGAAAGCCCGAGTCGCGCCGCTTTTCCCCACGATTCCGACGCTTTTCCCCACGGGGGACAGGGTGAAAAAAGGGTGCCGGTCGCTTTTCCCCACGGGCCGCGAGGGGCGACTCGCGGTGGTTGCAGAGGGACTCGGGGCAGCGGGGCGGTCGCTTAACCCCACGGATCGGCGAATGGGTGGAGTGCCGGCTTCGATGCCCCCACCTAACCTCCCCCGCTGCGCAGGGGAGGGACTGCCGCCGCTTTTCCGCTAAAGCGCCTACCCCCTCCCCCGCCCAGCGGGGGAGGGTTGGGGTGGGGGCACCGAAGCCGACACTCCACCACCTCGCTCAATGGCTCATCAACACCGGAACCGTCATGTGCCTCAGCATGAAACGGGTCATGCCGCCCAGCACCAGTTCGCGGAAGCGGGAGCGGCCGTAGGCGCCCATCACCAGCAGGTCGCAGCTTTCGTCGGCGGCCATGTTCAGCAAGGTGTCGCCGGGCTCCACCACGTCGGTGGCGACATGGGTGGCCTCCACGCGGCAGCCGTGGCGGGACAGGTGGCGGGCGATGTCGGCGCAGGGCTCGTCGCCCAGGCCGTTCGGGCCGGGCTTCGGATTGGCGGCCATCACCACCACGCGCTTGGCGGCGGTCAGCAGGGGCAGGGCATCGCCGACGGCGCGCGCCGCCTCGCGGCTGCCGTTCCAGCCGACCAGAACCCGTTCGCCGATGGTGGCGAAGCGGCCGGCATAGGGGACGACCAGAAGCGGCCGGCCGCATTCGAACAGAAGGTCGGCCGGCTGGGCGACGGGCTGGTCGCGGTCGCGGTCCGGATCGGGCTGGCCCACCACGATCAGGTCGGCATAACGGCCGCGCACCGCGGCGGTGATGGTCGGGTCGCCTTCCTGCGTCAGCCATTCGGACCGGTCGGTCAGACCATGGTGGCGCATGGCGTCGTCGAAGGCCGCCGCCATCCGGTCCGTCTGGTCCTTGCGGCTCTGCCGTCGGCTGTCTCGCAACTCCTGCGGGATTTCGGCTTCGATATAGCCGGGGAACACCGTGTCGGTGAAGGCATAAAGCGCGGTCAGATGCGCATCGCACCGGGTCGCAAGCCGCGCCGCAAGGTCGAGACGTGCCGCGGACGCGGGCGTATCATCGACGACGACCAGGAAGTCCTTGAGAGCCATGGCGTAATTCCTGCCCAAATTGTGATCGTTGCCGTTATCGTCGGGGGTCTGTACGACCATGCGGTGCCGATCGGGGCGACATCCCCAGCCGCGTTGGCCCCACTTGTATTGGCAGTATAAATCTGACCGGCTCAGCCGCCGCCTTTCCATTCCAGGGCACAGCCATGCCCCCGCCGCGTTCCTGCACCGCACAAAAGCGACCGGGGGTCGGACTTCCGGTCAAGGTTGCAATCTCAGGCCGCAAGTGGCGTGACAAAGAACCGGGATAATTCCATCGCTCTTTCTCGCCGGAACAGAAAACCCGGATTGTGTGCGTTGCTTTGCTGCAACCACGGCTTGAATGAATACTATGATATGCCCATGGATATGCCCATGTGTCTCCGTTGCATCGCCTGTAGAAATGTCCAAGCTCTGTTGCACCGGGGCAGCTTTGGTTTTGACGGGTGGGTGACACTTCGCGTAAGTGTTGGGTATCGATTTCCTGATGAGTACCCCACTCTATCCTCGCCATGAGTCCAGATCCCCGAATCTCCGCGCTGGCCGACGCTTTATCGGGTGCCGCTTCCGGTGCGCCGGGGCTTGACGCCCTGCGTCAGATTCTCGACGCCATGACGGTGAAGGTGGCGTTGATGGACCCGCGGCGGCGGCACATCTACGCCAACCGCGCCTATCTGGAGATGATGGGGACGACGCTCGACAAGGCGGTCGGCGGCACCATCGGCGAACTTCTGGGTCCGGAGCTTCAGCGTAACACCCAGGCTGCCGCCGAACGCGCGCTGGCGGGCGAGACGGTGCAGACCGAAGGCTGGATCACCCAGGCCGACGGCCAGCAGCGCTACGTGATGCGGCTGCACGCGCCGCACCGGGCGGAAGACGGCGCCATCACCGGCTATTTCGTGATCCTGCAGGACATGACCGAGCGCCGGCAGGTGCAGGACGACCTGTTCCGCCTCGCCTACTACGACCCGGTGACCGGCTTGGCCAACCGCCTGATGCTGCTGAAGCACATGGCGGACTATCGCAACATGGGCGAGCCCTTCACGCTCGTCATCCTGGACATCGACCGCTTCGCCGAAATCCGCAGCAGCATGGGGCAGGGCTTCGCCAACGAGCTGCTGGACGGTCTGGCGCAGCGGATGGCGGCGCAGGCCGCGGCCTTCGACCTGATCGCGCGCGTCAGCGACCATGCCTTCGCCATGCTGGCCGGCGGCGTCTGCGACCGGCCGGCGCTGGAAAGCGCCGTCGAGGATCTGGCGGCGGTGGTGCGCTCCGCCCGCTCCAGCTCCGGCGGCACCGTGTTCCTGTCCGCCAGCATCGGCGTCGCCGTCTCGATGCCGACGCACGAGCGCCCCGACGACGTGCTGCGCGATGCCGAGATCGCCACCGCCCGCGCCCGCGAACAGGGCGGCGGCCGGCAGGCCTGGTTCGATCCGGCGATGCATTCCCATGTGGTCGAGCAGGTGCGGCTGGAACACGATCTGCGCGGCGCGCTGGACAGCGGCAGCGACCTGTGGGTCGCCTACCAGCCTATCGTGGAGATGGTGACCGGCGGTCTTGCGGGGTTCGAGGCGCTGATGCGCTGGACCCATCCCGAACGCGGCAACATCCCCCCCGGCATCTTCATCCCGATCGCCGAGAGCACCGGTCTGGTGGTATCGCTCGGCACCTGGGTGTTGCGGCAGGCCTGCCGGCAGATCGCGGAGTGGCAGGACCGCCGCGAACCGGGCTCCGCCCCGCTGTTCATGAGCGTCAACCTGTCCAGCCACCAGCTGTCCGACCCCAACTTCGTCCAGGTCGTGCGCGAGGTTCTGCGCGAAACCGGGGTGGAGCCGTCCTGGATCAAGCTGGAGTTGACGGAAAGCGCGGTGATGGACAAGGCGGAACAGTCGATCCGCCTGCTGCGCGACCTGCGGGCGCTGGGCATCAAGCTGTCGATCGACGATTTCGGCACCGGCTATTCGTCGCTGTCCTACCTGCACAAGCTGCCGATCGACAGCCTGAAGGTCGACCGCTCCTTCGTCTCGGCCATGCACCAGTCAGAGGAAAACCGCGCCATCGTCCGCATCATCATGGATCTGGCGCGCCTGCTGGGTTTCGACGTGATCGCCGAGGGCATCGAGACCAGCGCCGACGCCAACCTGCTGCGCGCGCTGGCCTGCGACTACGGCCAAGGCTATCACTTCGCCCGCCCCTTGCCGTCGGCGGAGGCGGGCAAGCTGGTCGGCGGAGAACTGCCGTGGCAAATGCCGCGGTGAGGGTGGCGGCCTGACGCCGCCCCCTGAACCTTACTTTCCTCGGGCTTACTTCCCCCGGACGAACTTCGGCGTACCCGCCGCGCTGGGCAGCAGGCGGATGGCGTAGGGGCTGGTGCGCATCTGCGCCACCGCCTGGGCCGGGCCCGGCACGCTCTCGTGATAGCCGACGATCAGGTCGGCACCCTTCTGCTGCACGCTGTCGATGGCGACGCCATAGCCGGCCGTATCGCGCGGCCCCAGGAAGACCGCCACCGCCATCCGGCCGCCGGGCAGGGAGGACGGGGCCGGCTCGCCGACACGCGCCCACAATGCGCTCCATTCGCCGGCGTCGCGGGCGACGACATAGGCGCGTTCGGCGGCGCTGCTGTGGTCGCCCTGCCAGCCGGTCCCGGCCTCCGCCTGGGCCGGCAGCAGATTGCCGTCGGCACGGTCGTTGCCGCCCTGGCAGGCAGCCAGAAGCAGCGCGGGCGTGAACAGCAGCGGGATCAGGCGGAGACGGAACGGCATCTTCATGGGACGGTCAGGCGCTCCGCGGCAGGATCGTCTCGACCAGCGACGCCCAATAGCTGGCGCCGGTGGTCAGGATCGCGTCGTTGAAATCGTAATGCGGGTTGTGCAGGCGGCAGGACGGACCGCGGTGGCCGCCATGGCCAAGCCAGATGTAGGCGCCCGGCCGCTCCTTCAGCATATAGCCGAAATCCTCCGCCGCCATGGTCGGGGCGGGGGCCCAGACCACATTCTCGTCGCCCACCACCTTGGCCGCCGCCGCCGCCGCGATGCGTGCCTCCGGCTCGCTGTTCACCGTGGCGGGATAGCCGGGACGGAAGCGCAACTCGGCCTTGGCGCCCAGACCTTCGGCGATGCTGGAGACGAGGCGGGCGAACTGCTCCTGGATGCGGCGGTGGTTCTCTTCCGAGAAGGTGCGCATGGTGCCGAGCATCCGCGCGCTGTCGGGGATGACGTTGGCCGCGGTTCCGGCCTCCACCACCGTGATCGACACCACGGCGCTTTCGGCCGGGTTGGTGCCGCGGCTGACCAGGCTCTGCGCCGCGGTGATGATGTGGGCTGACACCAGCACCGGGTCGATGCCGCGGTGGGGCATGGCGGCGTGGGCGCCGTGGCCGGTCACATGGATTTCGAACTGGTTGGCCGCGGCCATCACCGGGCCGGGATGGACGGCGATCTGGCCGGCCGGCAGTTCCGGCCAATTGTGCAGGCCATAGATCTGCTCGCAGTCGAACTGCCGGAACAGCCCGTCGTCGATCATCCGCTTCGCACCGCCCAGCCCTTCCTCGGCCGGCTGGAAGATGAAGTGGACGGTGCCGTCGAAGTTGCGCGTCTCCGCCAGATAGCGGGCGGCGCCCAGCAGCATCGTCGTGTGGCCGTCATGGCCGCAGGCGTGCATCTTGCCGGCATGGCGCGAGGCATGGTCGAAGTCGTTGGCCTCCGGCATCGGCAGCGCGTCCATGTCGGCGCGCAGACCGATGGTCCGGCCGCTGCCGGTGCCGAGCCCCTTCAGGGTGCCGACCACCCCGGTCCCGCCCAGGCCGCGATGCACCGTGATGCCGAATTCCGCCAGCTTCGCGGCGACGATGGCGGAGGTGCGCTCCTCCTCGAACCCCAATTCCGGGTGGGCATGGATGTCGCGCCGCCACGCGGTCATGTCGTCCTGGAAGGCGGCGATGCGGTTGTTGATCGGCATGTCTCTAACGTCTGGTTGGAACGGCTGAATGGCGTTCAGGGGAACTGGCGGGAGAAGGTGGCAAGGGACAATGGATGGGCAACGAAGATGGGTCGTACGGCCGGAACCGGCCGGATCGGGGCGGCTTCCCGGACGTAACGGCGCCAGTCTGGCCGATTTGTGTGGCGAACGCCAGCGACAGCAAACAGCAATTCCGGGACTTAAAACGGCACGGCTCCGCCGCCGGGGAACAGCGCGGCGCAGCCGTGGGGCTTTACGATCCGCGTGGTCGACGGCGGATTGGCCGCCAACTTCGACGCCGGACGGATCGGCCGCCGCACCAGCTCGCCCCCGCAGTTCGGGCAGCGTTCCCCCGGCAGCCGGGCGCGGCAGTCGACGCAGAAGGTGCACTCGAAGGAGCAGATATAGGCGTCCGGTGCCTCGGGCGGCAGGTCGCGGTCGCAGCATTCGCAGTTGGGGCGCAGGTCCAGCATGGCGTGGTTTCCGGTTCAGGGATGCGCCATGGAGGATAGCGGGAGTTTCGGCGGCCGGTGAGTGGCGTGAATGCCGACAGGCGTGAAGATCTTGCCAAATCGGTGCACCTGTCGTCGGCGGAGGCCATCGATGCGGTGGTTCAACCTGCGACGAGCGCGGCCAGAACTTCGGACGCCAGCAGGCTGGGGTTGACCGGCTTGGCGATGACGCGGGTCACGCCCAGCTTGGCGAAGGCGGCGGAGGTCAGCTGGGACGGCACCTTGTCGTCGATGGCCGACAGGATGACCACCGGCATCTCCGGACGCAGGGAACGGGCGGCCTTGATCACCTCGAATCCATCATGGTCCGGCATGATGATGTCGGTCAGGACGAGGTCGAACTTCTGCACATACAGGATGCCGATGGCCTCCGTGGCGCCGGCGCACAGGGTCAGGTCATGACCTTCGCGCGTCAGGATCGCGCGGATCAGGTTGCGCGTGACCGGATCGTCGTCAACCACAAGCAGCTTGGCCATGCCAGTTCCCGTCGCCTCAATATTGCGCGCAGATATAGCCTGAACTTCGGCCTAAGCCAGAGGTCCTAGTCAATAGCACGGGCGCCATTCTGCGTGTCAAAATGTCACGCGGCGTCCAGCCCACGCTGTGAGAAACAGACCGGTTCCGGTCCACCGGCCTTGGAATGCGTTGTCCGTTTGGGGTAGTGTCCGCCCGCACCCCACGGACCAACAACGAGCAGACGCAAGACCGATGTTGCTTCCCAACGCCGTCCGCCGAATTGCCGGGGCCGCCTTTGCCGGTTCTGTCCTCTCCACCCTTCTCGCCGCCGGGCTTTTCGCATCTGGCTTGGCCGCCGCGCCGGCCGCCGCCGCCGACCCGCGCCATCTCGGCACCTTCAAGGACTGGAACGCCTTCGTGTTCGAGGAGAAGGGGCAGAAGGTCTGCTACATCTCCAGCCAGCCCAAGAAGACGGAGCCGAAGGCGAAGCGCGGCGACATCTATACGCTGGTCACCCACCGCCCGGCGGAGAAGGCCCTGGACGTCGTCAGCGTCATCGTCGGCTATCCGTTCAAGAAGGGCAGCGAAGCCGAGGTCAACATCGACGGCAAGGACTTCAAGCTGTTCACCGACGGCGAGACCGCCTGGGCCCGCGATGCCGACGGCGACCGCGCCGTGACCGCGGCGATGCGCGACGGCAAGCAGATGGTGGTGAAGGGCGTGTCCGGCCGCGGCACCAAGACGACCGACACCTACAGCCTGACCGGCGTCGGCCAGGCCTATGACGCCATCAACGAGGCCTGCGGCGTGAAGCGCTGATCGCCACAGCAGTTTACTTGGTCTTTTTCCCCTCGAGTCTTTTGACTCCGCGCGCGCATGGCCCTATGTAGTGGGGCCATGAGCGCCTCCAATCATGCCTCCGCCTTCGTTCCGCCGGCGACCGATGCCGACGGACGCAAGAACCTTGTCGGCCTGTCCCGCGAAGAGCTGGAAGCCGAGATGCTGTCGATCGGCCTGGAAAAGTTCCGGGCGCGCCAGCTCTGGCACTGGATCTATCACCGCGGCTCCACCGATTTCGCCGAGATGACCACGCTGGCCAAGCCGGTGCGGGAAAAGCTGGCCGACGTCTACGTCGTGGCGCGGCCGACCGTCGTGAAGGACCTGAAGTCGGCGGACGGCACCCGCAAATGGCTGCTGCGCATGCCGGACGGGCAGGAGGTGGAGAGCGTCCACATCCCCGAGGAGGATCGCGGCACGCTCTGCGTCTCCTCGCAGGTCGGCTGCACGCTGACCTGCCGCTTCTGCCACACCGGCACGCAGCGTCTGGTGCGCAACCTGGATTCGGCGGAAATCGTGGCGCAGGTGATGCTGGCGCGCGACATGCTGGCCGAATGGCCGGCGCCGCCCGACGGGCGGATGCTGTCGAACATCGTCATGATGGGCATGGGCGAACCGCTGTTCAATTACGACAACGTCGCCAAGGCGCTGAAGATCGTGATGGACGGCGACGGCATCTCGATCTCCAAGCGGCGCATCACGCTGTCGACCTCCGGCGTCGTGCCGATGATGGAGCGCTGCGGCGAGGAGCTGAACGTCAACCTCGCGGTCAGCCTGCATGCGGTGACCGACGAGCTGCGCGACATCATCATGCCCATCAACCGCAAATATCCGCTGCGGGATCTGATGGAGGCCTGCCGCAATTACCCCGGCCTGTCGAACGCCCGGCGCATCACTTTCGAATATGTGATGCTGAAGGGGATCAACGACACGCCGGCCGATGCGCGGGCGCTGGTGAAGCTGCTGGAAGGCATCCCGGCCAAGATCAACCTGATCCCCTTCAACGAATGGCCGGGCGCTCCCTACGAGCGGTCGACCGCGCGGGCGATCCAGGTCTTCGGCGACATCGTCAACAATGCCGGCTACGCCAGCCCTGTCCGCACCCCGCGCGGCGAGGACATCATGGCCGCCTGCGGCCAGTTGAAAAGCGCCAGCCTGCGCCTGACCGCCGCCGAACGCGCCGCCATCGCCAACGTCATCGCCGAGAAGGACGCGGCGCTGGTGTCGTAGAACCTCGGCAGGGCGGCAGGTGGTTTGGGGGAAGGCGGGCATGGACGCAGCGGCGACGGGCAGGGCGACGGGAAGTGGACCGGGCGCCCCGATTCCCTGCCGCCTCTGCGGGGCTGACAGCACGCCGACGTTCGAATTGCGTTTGATGGGGCGTCACCCGGCCGGCTTCTTCCAATGCACCGGCTGCGGATCGATGCAGACCGAACAGCCCTATTGGCTGGCGGAAGCCTATACCGACCCTCGCCCGCTGACGGATGTCGGCATCGTCGCCCGCAGCATGGATTTGTCGATGCGGGTGGACCTGATCCTGTCGATGCTCGGTGTCGGCGCCGATGCCGTTTGCCTCGACTGGGCCGGCGGAAACGGCCTGTTCGCAAGGATGATGCGGGACCGCGGCTGGAACGTCTTCCTGCACGAACCCTACACGCCGAATTTCTACGTGCCTTTCCATTCCGCCGAACTGGCCGGGCTGGAGCGGGCGGACGTCGTCACCGCCTTTGAGGTGCTGGAACATCTGCCGGAGCCGGCGCGCGATACGCAGGCATTGTTCGCCTTCGATCCGGACATCCTGATCGTCACGACCGAACTCTACGGCGGGCAGGACCGGAGCTGGTATTATTTTGGCGAGGACAACGGCCAGCATGTGTTCTTCTACAGCCGCAAGGCGCTGGAACTGATCGCCCGCCGCCATGGACGCGGCCTGATAACCGCCGGATCGATGCATTTCCTGCTGCGTGCCAAACCGCGGCACTGCGCCTACGGCATGGCTGAAATCCGCGCGCTGGCCAATCTGCTCGGGGATCCAGATCGCCTGCACGCCGGAATGATGGAGCGGATGTCGGACCACATGCGCCATCCCTTCCGCCATGCTCTGCGCGATCATCAGGACATCCTTGGAAGGCTTCAGGCGGGGGAGAAACCAGCCTGACCGGCGACGCGACCGGATTGCGTCGCCCCCGCCGCCTGTGACAGGGTGGCGGCACTTCCGCCAACCAGACCCGGTCCAAGCATCGGCATGCCCGCCCCCATCGAGGACATCATCGCCAAGGCGATCAAGGACGCCGACAAGTCCTTCTTCAACGAGGATTATGCCAAGCAGGCGAAGGCCGTGACCACCGCGCTGAAGAAGGCGGGGTACGAGGTGGCGCCGGTGAAGCCGCCGCCGGGCCTGGTCGAATGGGCCAAGGACAACATTCCGTTCGGCCGTCTTCGACCCGCGGAACTGATTACGCAGATGTACTCGATGATGGTCGAGAACGTGCGCCGCTTCGACAAGTAGCAGGGGGCCAGGCGCGGCGGTCCCCGACTGGCCTCATTCGCTGGTAATACCACAGAACCCGAAGGCCGTTTCTTTTCAGCCACTTCCCGCGCTGCGCCAAAATCGTCACACCAGCACTTTCGGCCACCCCCCGCCGTTGACTCGGCTGCTGCGGGAGCGTAATTCATTGCGCCAACCAATAGGACGGGACAGCCGTCCCAAAAGGGCACGCACCACCCAGCCGCCGCGGCAATCGTCATGTTGCGCCGCGTCCGGCCGCGAACAGAGGACGACGCAATGGCAAACGGCAGCGGTCGGCCGCTCTCCCCGCACCTTCAAGTCTACAAACTCCCGTTGACCGCAGTCATGTCCATCACGCACCGCATCACGGGCGTCGGGCTGGCTGTCGGCACGCTTCTGCTGGTCTGGTGGCTGGTCGCCGCCGCCGCCGGTCCGGAGGCGTTTGCGCGCGCGCAGGGCTTCATCGGGTCGTTCTTCGGCCTGCTGCTGATGTTCGGCTGGTCGGCGGCGCTGTACTACCACCTGTGCAACGGCATCCGCCATCTGGTCTGGGACGCCGGCAAGTCGTTCGAGCTGACCGATGCCGACCGCAACAACAAGGTCGTCCTCGGCGCGACGGCGGTGCTGACCGTGCTGACCTGGATCGTCGGCTTGGCCGTGTGGTGAGGAGATAAGACATGGCGTCCAATAGCAAGACCCTCCGTTCGCCGCTTCAGGTCGCGCGCGGTCTGGGTTCCGCCAAGCATGGCACCGAACATTGGTGGTCGCAGCGTCTGACCGCGATCGCGCTCGTCCCGCTGACCGTCTGGTTCGTCTTCGGCGTCATCGGCCATCTCGGGGCCGATCACGCCGGGTTCATCACCTGGATGAAGTCGCCCTTCTCGGCCGTCATGATGGTCCTCACCGCCGTGGTCACCTTCCACCACGCCCAGTCCGGGCTGCAGGTGGTCATCGAGGACTACGTGCATGTGGAATGGCAGAAGATGGCGCTGATCATCGGCGTCAAGTTCCTGTCCTTCGCCCTGGCGGCGGCCTGCGTGCTGGCCGTCGTGAAGATCTTCATCGGAGCCTGACGACCATGGCGACCGCCTACAACATCATCGACCACACCTATGACGTCGTCGTCGTCGGCGCCGGCGGCGCCGGTCTGCGCGCCACCTTCGGCATGGCCGAAAAGGGGCTGAAGACCGCCTGCATCACCAAGGTGTTCCCGACCCGCTCCCACACGGTGGCGGCGCAGGGCGGCATCTCGGCCGCTCTCGGCAACATGGGCGAGGACGACTGGCGCTACCACATGTACGACACCGTCAAGGGGTCGGACTGGCTGGGCGACCAGGACGCGATCGAGTACATGTGCCGCGAGGCCATCCCGGCGATCATCGAGCTGGAGCACTACGGCGTGCCCTTCTCGCGCACGCCGGAAGGCAAGATCTACCAGCGCGCCTTCGGCGGCATGACCGCGCAGTACGGCAAGACCCAGGCCTACCGGACCTGCGCCGCCGCCGACCGCACCGGCCACGCCATCCTGCACACCCTTTACCAGCAGTCGCTGAAGCATGAGGCGGAGTTCTTCGTCGAATACTTCGCGCTCGACCTCATCATGGAGGACGGCGTCTGCAAGGGCGTACTGGCCTGGAACCTGGACGACGGCACGCTGCACCGTTTCCGCGGCCAGATGGTCGTGCTGGCGACCGGCGGCTACGGCCGCGCCTACTTCTCGGCGACCTCGGCCCACACCTGCACCGGCGACGGCGGCGGCATGATCCTGCGCGCCGGCCTGCCCCTGCAGGACATGGAGTTCGTGCAGTTCCACCCGACCGGCATCTACGGCTCCGGCTGCCTCATCACCGAGGGCGTGCGCGGCGAGGGCGGATACCTGACCAACTCCAACGGCGAGCGCTTCATGGAGCGCTATGCCCCGTCGGCCAAGGATCTGGCGTCGCGCGACGTCGTGTCCCGCTCGATGACCATCGAGATCCGCGAAGGCCGCGGCGTGGGTGAGCACAAGGACCACATCCACCTGCACCTCGAGCACCTGCCGCCGGAGATCATCCACCAGCGCCTGCCCGGCATCGCCGAGACGGCCAAGATCTTCGCCGGCGTGGACGTGACTAAGGAGCCGATCCCGGTTCTGCCGACCGTCCACTACAACATGGGCGGCATCCCGACCAACGTTCACTGCGAGGTTCTGTCGCCGACCGCAGAGAACCCGGACCAAGTGGTTCCGGGCCTGATGGCGATCGGCGAGGCGGCCTGCGTGTCGGTCCACGGCGCGAACCGCCTGGGCTCCAACTCGCTGCTCGATCTGGTGGTGTTCGGCCGCGCGGCCGCCATCCGCGCCGCCGAGGTCGTCAAGCCGGGCAAGGCCCCGTCGGTCAAGGCCGACAGCTGCGACAAGGCGCTGGAGCGGTTCGACCGCATTCGCAACGCCAAGGGCTCGATCAAGTCGGCCGACCTGCGGCTGGAGATGCAGCGGACGATGCAGAACAACTGCGCCGTCTTCCGCACCGGCGAGGTCCTGGACGAGGGCGTGAAGAAGATCGACGCCGTCTATGCCAAGAAGGGCGAGATGGCGATCTCCGATCGTACGCTGGTCTGGAACTCCGATCTGGTCGAGGCGCTGGAACTGGACAACCTGCTGGGCCAGGCGGTCGCCACCCTGCACTCCGCCCAGAACCGTCCGGAAAGCCGCGGCGCGCATGCCCGAGAGGACTATCCGAACCGCGACGACGAAGGCTGGATGAAGCACACCGTCATCTGGGTCGCGGACAACGGCGAGACGAAGATCGATTACCGCCCGGTCCACATGTACACCCTGACCGACGAGGTCGAGGTCTTCCCGCCCAAGGCCCGCGTGTACTAAGGCCCGCCGGATAAAGGAAATCAGCTATGGTTGAATTCAACCTGCCAGCCAACTCCAAGGTCGGCGTCGGCAAGACCGTCAACGTCGCGAATGGCGCCAAGCGGGCCAAGACCTTCAAGATCTACCGCTGGAACCCGGAGGACGGCCAGAACCCGCGCGTCGACAGCTATGTGGTCGACCTCGACAAGTTCGGGCCGATGATCCTCGACGCGATCATCTACATCAAGAATCAGGTCGACAGCACCCTGACCTTCCGCCGGTCCTGCCGCGAGGGCATCTGCGGGTCGTGCGCGATGAACATCGACGGCACGAACACGCTGGCCTGCCTGAAGGCGATCGACGAGGTTCCGGGCGACGTCAAGATCTACCCGCTGCCGCACATGCCGGTGGTGAAGGATCTGGTCCCCGATCTGAAGCACATCTATGCCCAGCTCGCCTCGATCAAGCCGTGGCTGCAGACCCAGTCGCCGGCCCCAAGCCGCGAGCGCCTGCAGTCGCCGGAGGACCGCGCCAAGCTGGACGGCCTCTACGAGTGCATCCTGTGCTTCTGCTGCTCGACCTCCTGCCCCAGCTACTGGTGGAACGGCGACCGCTATCTCGGCCCGTCGATCCTGCTCCAGGCCTATCGCTGGATCGCAGACAGCCGCGACGAGATGACGGGCGAGCGCCTCGACAACCTCGAGGATCCGTTCCGCCTCTACCGCTGCCACACCATCATGAACTGCACCAAGGCGTGCCCGAAGGGTCTGAACCCCGCCAAGGCCATCGCCGAGATCAAGAAGCTGATGGTCGTGCGCCGCTGATAGCGGAGAGCATTCGCGACACGAAGAAAGGCGCCCCTCCGGGGGCGCCTTTTTCGTTTGTGCGGGATCAGACGAAGTCGGGATCGGTCGGCCGCGATGGCGGCAGGTCGTTGCCGGGCATCGGGCTGTCGGTGGTGCCGGGGCCGCCGGGATCGGGCAGGTCCGGGTTGTCGGTCCCCGGCAGGTCAACGACAGGGACATCCTCGTGCGGGCCGGGGAAAGGGTTGGGCGGAGCGGCGCTAAGGCCGGGAGCGTTGATCGGCATGGGATGCTGTCCCTCTGATTGGTTGGTCGCAGTCGTGCGCTCCCCTGTATCAACGGCCGAGTCCGCAATCCGCTCCATCGCACGGGACGATTGCATGCGGACCGGTTGACCGGCGGCGGGGAGGGGGTATGCTCTTCGGGAGATCACCAACGACGACGAGCCACGAATGGGCGGTGCCGGCCGGCGGCGCCCAGCGTATGGACACATTTTCTTGTCAGGGAAGGACCAATCATGGGCGGCATGGCAGGCCAGGCGTGGAGTTGGATCCAGGGCGAATGGATGGAGGGCAATCCGCCAATCGTCGGACCGCTGTCCCACACGCTGTGGCTCTCTTCGACGGTCTTCGACGGCGCGCGCGCCTTTCAGGGCGTGGCCCCCGACCTCGACCTGCATTGCGCCCGCGCCATCCGCTCCGCCCAGGTGATGGGGCTGGAGCCGATGGTCACCGCCGGCGAGATCGAGGAGCTGTGCTGGGACGGCATCCGCCGCTTCCCGAAAGAGGCGGAACTGTACATCCGCCCGATGTTCTACGCCGATGACGGCTTCGTCGCCCCGGCGCCGGAGAGCACGCGCTTCGTCCTGTCGATCTACGAGGACCCGCTGCCGCAGCCGACCGGCTTCGCCGCCTGCATCTCCACCCGCCGCCGTCCGATCCCGACCATGGCCCCGACCGAGGCCAAGGCCGCCTGCCTGTATCCCAACGCCGGCATGGCGCTGACCGAGGCGCGCAAGCGCGGCTTCCAGAACGCCATCATGCTGGATGTCATCGGCAATGTGGCGGAGTTCGCCACCTCGAACATCTTCATCGCCAAGGACGGCGTGGTGCGCACCCCGGTGCCGAACGGCTGCTTCCTGAACGGCATCACCCGCCAGCGCGTCATCGCCCTGCTGCGCAACGACGGCGTGACGGTGGAGGAATGCACCCTGACGCCAAAGGATCTGCTTGAGGCCGACGAGGTCTTCTCCACCGGCAACCACGCCAAATGCGTGCCGGTGACCAAGGTGGAAGACCGTAGCTTCGCGGCCGGTCCGATCTTCCAGCGGGCGCGTGCGCTCTATTGGGAATACGCGTTCCGCTGATCGAGCAGCGCCACCGCCGCCCCGCGGTGATGGGCCAGCGTGGCGGCCAAGCGGGCCAGCCACGCATCGGTCGTGCAGGCGGTCGTGGTCAATGCGCCGCGACGCCGGGCGGATGCGAGGCGCGCTTCGGCCGCGAGATCGGTGTGCAGGCGGAGCGTTGCGGCGCGTTTGACGGCGTTGGCGCGGGCCGCGCCGCCGAGCAGGGCGGTGCGAAGCTCGGGCTTCGGTGTCGGGCCGTCATGGGTGCGGTGAAGGCTGTCCAGGCGGGCGGATCGGTCCATGGGATGGGACGGTAGCGCCTGCCTGGATAGCAGTAAAGGGAAATTTTCCTAGGATCGTGCGCCGGGCCGGAAGGTGTTTTCCCTCACCCTCACTGGCTCGCCCAGATGATCCGTGCCATCCAGGCGACGTCCGACAGCGGGATGCTGCGGTCGGGGTGGGCGCGGTTGATCGACAGCAGTTCGATCTTGGTCGCCGTCTCGCGGATCAGTTGCTTGGCCATCACCTCGCCGCCCTTGGTGCGGACGACGACGCGGTCGTTGCGGCGGATTTGCGCGGCGGGCGAGACGATGATGGTGTCGCCGTCGCGATAGACCGGCTCCATGCTGTCACCGGAGATCTCCAGCGCATAAGCGTGAGGGTCGCCCAGGCTGGGGAACAGCAGTTCGTCCCAGCCGCTGCCGGCGGGAAAGCCGGCGTCGTCGAAATAGCCGGCCGATCCGGCCTGGGCATAGCCGATCACCGGAACCCGCTGCAGCGGGGCGGTGCCGGCGCCGTCGCCGACAAGCGACACGAATTCCGACAGCGACGCGCCGGTGGCGTCCAGCACCTTGGAGATGCTTTCCGTCGAGGGCCAACGCAGCTTGCCGTCGTTGGTCGTGCGCTTGCTCTTGTTGAAGGTCGTCGGGTCCAGTCCGGCGCGCCGCGCCAGCCCGGAGGCGGAGAGCCCGTGCTGCGCCGCAAGACGGTCGATGGCCCGCCAGATGTCCGTGTGTTTCAGCATGGGACGATAATCTCATAAAGCGGCGACAGCGTCCCTAGGAACTTTTTCATAAACCTGTTGACCGCGTGCATTGAGCGGAACATAACGCAAACAGATGGCGCGGCCACAACCCAGCCAGGCCCGGCGCCCTCTCTTTCAAAAATCCGAAGCCGCAAGGAGACCAGCATGCTGAGTCCGGCCGCCCCCGCTTTGTCCGCCGCCCGCCTGTCCCAGATCGTGCCCTTGAAGGCGGAACCTTACAGTGTCGACGGCGAACCCTTCGCCGACGCGGAAGAGGCGTGGTTCTGGGCGGTGCAGGCGCATGACGCCAAGGCGGCGGGCGCGCGGGTGGTCGCCGGCTGCGGGCAGGTGGCGCGGCCCTGCGAGCCGCAGGACGTTCTGCGGGTGGTCGACCGCCTGTTTCGAGTGCGCAAGCTGATGCGCGACCATCTGCATGTCATGGTCCATTACGGCCGCCGCCAGAGTGCGCCGGAGCCGGATCGCTTCCGCGAACAGCGCGCCCATTCCCTGTGGACCGAGGCCTTCGCCGTCATTGCCCCCGCCCTGCGCGAGAAGGGCATTGTCCGGGGCATCGCCCGATGACCGCCACTCCCTGGACGGCGGCCTGGGTGGTCTATCGCGGGGAGGCGCCGCTGTGGTGGCTGCGTCTGCTGAAGCCGGGATTCCGCCATTGCTTGGCGTTGCTGACCGACGGGCGGCGCTGGGTGGCGGTCGATCCGCTGGCGGGCTTCACCGACGTGGCCGTGTTGGACCTGCCGGCCGGGTTCGACCTGCCGGGCTGGTACCGCGCCCAGGGGCTGACGGTGGATTCCGCGCCGCTGCGCCGCCCGGCCGGCCCCGCCCCCTGGGGACCCTTCACCTGCGTCGAGGCGGTCAAGCGCCTGATCGGGCTGCGCGCCCGCCGGGTGCTGACCCCCTGGCAACTGCACCGCCACCTGACCGGAGGAAACCGCGAATGCCCGCATCCGCAGCCGTGAAACCGCCCGCCCGCCGGAAGGGTGACCTGTCGGAGCCCGAGGTCCTGCTGGAGCGCTACCGTGCCGCCCGCGAACGGCGCACCGTGTGGGAAAGCCATTGGCAGGACTGCTACGACCATGCGCTGCCCAACGGCCGGCCCTTCCGTGGCGGAGGCACGCCGGGCGAACGCCGGGTCGACCGCCTGTTCGACGGCACCGCGCCCGACGCGGCGGAACAACTGGCGGCCAGCCTTTTGTCGGAACTGACGCCGCCCTGGTCGCGCTGGTTCGGCTTCCAGCCCGGCCCCACCCTGACGGGGGCGGAGCGCGATCGCGTCGCCCCGCTGCTCGACCGCGCCGCCGGCATCGTCCAGGCCCATTTCGACCGCTCCAACTTCGCGGTGGAGATCCATCAGGCCTTCCTCGACCTCGTCACCGTCGGCACAGCCAGCCTGCTGATGGAGGAGGCCGCCCCCGGCGCGCCCTCCAGCCTGCGCTTCACCGCCGTGCCGCTGGCCGAGGCGGTTCTGGAGGAGGGACCGGACGGCCGGCTCGACGCCACCTTCCGCCGCAGCGAGGCGACGCTGGCCCAGATCCTCCAGCGCTTCCCCGGAGCCGACCTGCCCGACGAACTGCGCAAGCAGGCGGCTGAGAATCCCGACAGCCGCTTCCCCCTGGTCGAGGCGGTGCTGCCCGACGGTGCGGCCTATCGCTGGGGCGTGGTGCTGGACAGCGGGCTGGCCGAACCGTCCTGGCTGGCGCAGGGGCGCTTCGCCCAATCCCCCTTCGTCAATTTCCGCTGGCTGAAGGCGCCGGGCGAGACCTATGGCCGCTCGCCGGTGATGAAGGCGCTGCCCGACATCAAGACCGCCAACAAGGTGGTGGAGCTGGTGCTGAAGAACGCCTCCATCGCCGTCACCGGCATCTGGCAGGCCGACGACGACGGGGTGCTGAATCCAACCACCATCCGGCTGGTGCCGGGCACCATCATCCCGAAGGCGGTGGGATCGGCCGGACTGACGCCGCTGGCCAATCCCGGCCGCTTCGACGTGTCGCAACTGGTTCTGGACGATCTGCGCGGCCGCATCCGCCACGCGCTGCTGGTCGACCGTCTGGGTCCGGTGGAGTCGGCGCGGATGACCGCGACCGAGGTGCTGGAGCGTTCGGTCGAAATGGCGCGGCTGCTCGGCGCCACCTATGGTCGGCTGCAGGCGGAGCTGATGACGCCGCTGGTGCTGCGGGCGGTGTCGATTCTGCGCCGGCGCGGCGAGATCCCCGACATCACCGTCGATGGCCGGCTGGTCGAATTGCAGCACCGCTCCCCGCTCGCCCAGGCGCAGGCCCAGCGCGACGTTCAGGCGGCGTTGCGCTGGCTGGACAGCGTCAAGGCGCTGGGGCCGGAGGCGGAGGCGACGGTGGACGCGGCGGCGACCGCCCATTGGCTCGGCGAGGCCTTCGGCGTGCCGGCCAAGCTGATGCGGGCGGAGGTCGCCGCACCTGCGGCCACCCCTGTTGTTGCCCCTCCGCCTTCGCCGGCATCCCCCGTGGCGACGGCCGATGCCGGAACCTCCAATGGCTGAGCGCACGACCGGCGAACAGGCCGGCTGGGACTGGCTGGAGGCTTCGCCCTCCGCCGGTCCGGACCCCGCCACGGCGACCGACGCCGATCCGGCGCCCAGCTTCGCTCGCTGCTTCGCCGGGGGTGACGGCTTGCGGGTTCTGGCGGTGCTGCGGGCGATGACGCTCGACCGCGCGCTTGGTCCCGACGCACCGGAGGCGGCGCTGCGCCACCTCGAAGGACAGCGCCAGCTGGTCGCCACCATCCTCGCGCTGGTCGCGCGCGGGCGGGCGGGCTGACCGGCGGTGCTGCCGCTCTCCTCTTTCCCTTCCCTGCAGGAGTTGATGATGGCCGACACTCTGCTGACCGAATCCGCCGCGATCGATGGCGCTCCGCCGCTGCCGATCCCGGAGAAGTTCCGCGATCCCAAGACCGGCGCCCTGCGCGTCGAGGCTCTTCTGAAATCCTATCTGGAGCTGGAACGCCGCCTGTCGTCGCAGGGGCGGTCCGGGCAGGCGCCGCCGGACGCTGCAACCGAGTCGGTCCCCGCAGCCGCTCCCTTTGATCCGGCCAGCCTCGACCCGGCGCAGCTTCGCCGGCTGCTGGGCGCGCCGGAGACGCCGGACGGCTACAGCATCGCCTGCGACCATGGCCTGTTCCAGCCCGATCCGGAGATCAACGGCCGCCTGCACGAGGCTGGCTATACCCCAAACCAGGCGCAGCTTCTCTACGATCTCGCCGCCGAGCGGATGATCCCGCTGATCCAGACCATGGCCGCCGAGTTCCAGGCGGAGCGCGAGGTCGAGCGGCTGGTCGCCCGCTTCGGCGGCGAGGAGCGCTGGCGCGAGGTGTCGCGGCAACTGTTGGCCTGGGCCGGCAAGACCCTGCCGCCGGCCGCGGTGGAAGGGCTGGCGACCACCTACGAAGGTGTCATGGCGCTCTACGCGATGATGACCGGCAGCGAGCCCGCCGCCCTGTCGATGGCGGGCAACCGCCCGGCCGGCGGCGAGGGCGAGGCCGAACTGCGCACTCTGATGCGCGACCCGCGCTATTGGCGGGACCGCGATCCGGCCGTGATCGCCCGCGTCACCGAAGGGTTCCAGCGCCTCTACCCCGGCCAGCGCTGAATTGAACCGTCGTCGGCCGCCATCCCCGCCAGCACAAGGCGAGTGGCGGCCGACGCCAAGTGCGCCGACAGGGACAAAGCGCCGCAGCATGCAACCTTCGTATAGGTTGGACAGGCATCTGTTGCGCGTGCGAAGAAAAATTGCATTGCACGGCTGAAACGAAGCCGTCACTTTTCCCCCTGCATGACTAACCGTCCGTTTACCGAACGGACAAGAGAGCGACGCCGGGCCCGATGACGCTGCGCCGCAAGATTCGCTGGCTGACCTGGATCGGCCTGATCGGCTGCCTGATGGCGGCGATTCCTGCGCTCTACCTGCTGCGGCAGGGCATGATCGCCGAGCGGGGGCAGGTCGCTGCCGCCCTGGTGGATTCGGCCGGCCTGCTGCTGCGCGATCTGGAACGGTCGGCGTCCTCCGGCGCGATCTCCGGCGACGAGGCGCGCGACCGCGCGAGGACGGCCTTGCAGGCGCTGTCCGCCAAGCCCTTCCATGTCAGGATTTTCACGGACGGCATCGTTCCGCCGGGCTGGCCGGCCATCGACCGCGCGGTGACGGCGCAGGGACGGTTCGAGCCCTGGGGCTGGGCCATCGCCACCGCCGGCGACATCGGCGACCTCGACCGCGATTTCCTGATCGAGGCGTCGGGTTTCCTGCTGTTCCTGGCGGCCTTGCTGGTGCTGAGCTGGCCGGGGTCGCGCTTCCTGTCGCAGCATGTCGTCGGGCCCCTGGAAGCGCTGTCCGATCGCATGCGCCTGCTGACGGAGGGGCGGACCGACATCGACATTCCCGGCTGTGACCGCCGCGACGAATTCGGCGCGATGGCCCGCGCCATGGAGTTCTTCCGCCGCGCCGCCATCGCCCTGATCGAGCGGGACGAGCGGCTGGCCGGCATCATGAACAATGTCGGCGAGGCGATCCTGCTGGTCGACGCCCGCGGCCGGATCGAGGAGTACAACCCCGCCGCGGTGGCGCTGTTCGGCGTGCCTGCCGGGGATCTGCGCGGCCGGCCGCTGTCCGCGCTGTTCGCCGCCGCCGACCGCGCGCGGATCGATGCGCTGCTGGCCGGCATGGCGGCGGAGGCGGACGTTCCGGAGCCGGTGCGGGAAGAGGCGCTGGGGATCGAACGCGCGGGAAGCGGCGAACGGATCGACGCCTCGCTCGCCGTCTCGCCGCTGGTGGTACAGGGGCGGCGGGGCTTCGTCTGCGCGCTGGCCGACGTGACCGAACGGCTGCGCCATGAACGCGAGCTGATGCGTCTTGCCACCCGCGACCGGCTGACCGGCCTGCCCAACCGCGCGATGATCGAATCGCTGCTGGAGGCGGCGGTGGAGCGCAGCCGACGCTACCGCCGCCCCTTCGCCGTACTGTGCCTCGACCTGTCGCGCTTCAAGCTGATCACCGACACGCTGGGCCATCAGGCCGGCGACGCACTGCTGCAGGAGGTGGCGCGGCGGATCGTCGCCTCGGTGCGCGCCGCCGATCTGGTCGGCCGCATCGGCACCGACGATTTCGCCGTCGTGCTGGAGGAGATCCGCGATGCCGACGAGGCGGCGGCGATCGCCGGGCGCATCCTGGACGCCTTCGACGCGCCGGTCACCCTGCCGGGCTGCGAGCATTACGTCCGTCCGGCGGTCGGCATCGCCGTCTATCCGACCGACCTAGCCGGCGAAGGGGCTGTCGAGGGACGTTGGGATGGCGACGACCCGCAGGCGCTTCTGCGCTCGGCCGAAACGGCGCTCTATGCCGCCAAGCGGATGGGTGGGCGCCGCCATGCCTTCTTCCGTCCCGAACTGGCAGAACAGGCGCGGCGCCAGCTGGCGCTGGATGGCGATCTGCGGGCGGCGCTGGCGCTGAAGCAATTCCGCCTGCATTACCAGCCCAAGGTGTCGCTGATCGACTACTCGCTGGAAGGCTTCGAGGCACTGCTGCGCTGGGAGAAGCCGGGGAACGGCACGGAGCGGGGAATCATGATCCCGCCCGGCGAGTTCATTCCGGTGGCGGAGGAGACCGGCTTCATCGTGCCGCTGGGCGATTGGGTGCTGGACGAGGCCTGCCGCCAGATGCGCGAATGGCTGGATGCGGGGATGGAGCCGGTGCCGGTCGCCGTCAACATCTCGCCCAAGCATCTGCGCAACCGCAGCGCCGAGGATTTCCAGCGCATCATCGACCGCCACGGCCTGCCGCCCGGCCTGATCGAACTGGAGATCACCGAGGGCGCGGTGATGCAGGACATCGACCATGCGCTGGCCGTGCTGGCGGCGCTGAAGGCGATGGGCATCCGGGTGGCGGTGGACGATTTCGGCACTGGCCATTCGTCCTTGAGCTATCTGAAGCGGCTGCCGATCACCACGCTGAAGATCGACCGCTCCTTCATCAACGGCGTGCCGAACGAGCGCGAGGACGCCGGAATCGTTTCCACCATCATCGCCATGGCCGACATGCTGGGCCTGCATGTGGTCGCCGAGGGGGTGGAGAAGACGGAGCAGGCCAATTTCCTGCGCCACCACAACTGCACCCAGGTCCAGGGCTGGCTGACCGGCCGCCCGGTGCCGGCCGAGGCCGCCTGCCGCCTGTTGATGGAGCGGCTGCGTCAGGCGGCGCTAGGGGCCGCCTGACGCGCCCCCCGAAGCCGGGCCAGAAGCCGGGACCGCCTTCCGCCGCGGGCGGGGGACCGTCAGTTCGGCCAGCGTGACCGGGCGGAAATTCCAGACATCGACGCCGACGTCGATCTGCCGGGGCTGCGGCTTCAACTGGCCATGGCTGTGGCCGTGCAGGTTCAGCGCCCGCCGGTGCATGCCGTTCCAGGTGCGGAAGGCGTAATGGCACATGACCAGATCGACCCCGTCCAGCGTCAGTTCGGCGTAATGCCCGACGCTGGCCCAGCCGGGTAGCGTCAACGTTGCGGGGCCGTCGTTGTTGCCGGCGATCAGATGCTTGGTGCCGTTCAGCCGGCCGAGCAGGGCGGCCATGGCGTCGGGCTTCATGTGCAGGGCGAAGTCGCCGAGGTGCCAGACCTCGTCGTCGGGGCCGACGGTGGCGTTCCAGTTCGCCTCCATCGCCGCGTCCATCTCCGCGGTGGACTCGAATGGGCGGCGGAAACGGCCGCGGGCGCCGCCATGGCCGAAATGTGTGTCGGAGGTGAAGTATACGGTCATCGACCGGTCAACGCCGGCGCGCCGCGGGCTGTTCCCGTACCGGGATCCCGCGGCAGCTGCGCCGGCCACCCTATGCTCAGTGCTTGTGGTCGTCCGCCGCCGGGTCGAGGAAGCGGTGCAGGTGGACGATGTAATAGCGGGTGTGGGCATCGTCGATGGTCTGGCCGGTGGCACCGCGCCATGCCTTGTAGGCGTCCTCATAGCTCGGGAAGATGCCGACGATGTGCAGCTTCGACGGATCGACGAACTGGTCCGTGTCCGGACGCACGAGTTCGCCGCCGAACACGAGATGGAGGAGCTGTTTGTCGGGCATGACCTTTGTCCTTGTAGCCGGGAGTGATTGGGGAGTTATGGCTGTCTTTGCGCCGGCGAGCCGGCTGATGCGTCGCATTCTCATATCCGCCGTCCGGGCGGCGCTTCAAGCCTATTGACAGGTCCACCGACCTTTGCCACCACGGAACCGCGGCGTTTTCAGGATCAGCATAAAGAATCCGTCCATTTGCCGCAGATGACGGACGCCGAAAACACGGCCGAACACTGCGAGGATCGAGCGATGCCAAGTGGTCATACCGCGACTCGGGAGAAACACGGGCGCGAGCTGCGGGTCTGGGACCTGCCGACCCGCCTGTTTCATTGGGCGCTGGTCGCCGCGGTGGCAGTCGCGATTCTGTCGGCCGAGCTTGGTGTGCTTGATGTTCATATGTTGGCGGGTGAAACAGTTCTGATTCTCGTGCTGTTCCGGCTGGTCTGGGGCGTGGTGGGCAGCCAGACCGCGCGCTTCGCCGATTTCGTGAAGGGACCGGGCGCGATCCGCGACTATCTGAGGCGGTCGCGCGCAGGCGGGGAGGCCGCCTTCACCCTGGGCCACAACCCCCTGGGCGCCCTGATGGTGGTGGCGCTGCTGCTGGTCCTGCTGGTCCAGGCGGGCAGCGGGCTGTTCACCAGCGACGACATTCTGGTCGACGGGCCGCTGGTGCCGATGGTCTCCGGCGCCACCGTGGCGCTGCTGAGTTCGCTGCACCGGCTGCTCGCCAACGGCATCTTCGTGCTGGTCGGTCTGCATGTGGTCGCGGTGTTCTTCTATTTGCTGGTCAAGCGGGACAACCTGATCCGTCCGATGGTCACCGGCCGCAAGGTCCTGCCGGCGCGGCTGGCGGCGACGGAGCCGCGGCGCGCCCCGGCGGCGCTGGCGTTGGCAGTTCTGGCTGCGACCGCCGGGCTGGTCTTCCTGGTGCTGCGGGCCGCTGGTTGATCCTGCCGGCCGGCGGGGAGCCGAACCTCCGCGGCATATACCGATGGATCGTGCGACAATGCGCCGTCTGGGGCTTCACGTCTTCTAGTCTAGAATAACTCCAGATTGATCCGCACGAAACGTTACGAAACCAATGAAGCCGGCCCGATTTCCGGGATCGATCGACCTTTGCCTGAATGAAGCTTCAGGTTGCGGTGAGAATGTAGGCCGGCCGGGAGACCGCCAGTCATGCACGCACAAACCGGACAAAGCCCGACCGCAGCGCTGAAGGGGCTGCTGGTCGCCACCGCCGCCGCTCTCGGCATCCTGGCCGCCACCGCAGGCGCGGCGCCGGCTGCCGAATCGACGGCATCCGGGGCCGCAACTGGCGCCGCTGCCGGTGGCGACACCCTGATGGGCCGCGCGCGCGAGCTGTTCAAGCCGCTTCCCGCCACCTTGCCCGTGGTCCGCAACAATGCGGTCACCCATGAGAAGATCGAACTGGGCAAGATGCTTTTCTTCGATCCGCGCCTGTCGGCCAGCGGCGTTTTCTCGTGCAACAGCTGCCACAATCTGGGGCTCGGCGGTGTCGACGGGCTGGAGACGTCGGTCGGCCATGGCTGGCAGAAGGGGCCGCGCAACGCGCCGACCGTGCTGAATGCGGTGCTGAACGTCGCCCAGTTCTGGGACGGCCGGGCGGAAGACCTGAAGGCCCAGGCCAAGGGGCCGATCCAGGCCGGGGTGGAGATGAACAGCACGCCCGACCGCGTCATGGCGGTGCTGAACAGCATCCCCGCCTACAAGGCCAGGTTCGCCGACGCCTTCCCCAACGAGAAGAGCCCGGTCAGCTTCGACAATGTCGCCATGGCGATCGAAGCGTTCGAAGCGACGCTGACCACCCCCGCCGCTCCCTTCGACCAGTATCTGGAGGGCAAGGCCGATGCGCTGACCGACACGCAGAAGGCCGGTCTGGAGCTGTTCATCGACAAGGGCTGCGCCGGCTGCCACAACGGCGTCAATGTCGGCGGCCACGATTACTTCCCCTTCGGCGTCGTCACCAAGCCGGGGGCGGAGATCCTGCCGCCGGGCGACAAGGGCCGCTTCGCCGTCACCAAGACTGCCGACGACGAGTATGTCTTCCGTGCGCCCACCCTGCGCAACGTCGCGCTGACCGCGCCCTATTTCCATTCCGGCAAGGTGTGGGACCTGCGGCAGGCGGTTGCAGTGATGGGGTCGAGCCAGCTCGGCGCCACCCTGTCTGACCAGGAGATCGACAAGATCACCGCCTTCCTGACGGCGCTGACCGGCCAGCAGCCGCGCGTCGACTACCCGCTGCTGCCGGCGAGCACGCCGGCCACGCCGCAGCCCGTCTTCAAGTAAGGGCTTGCCAAAGAAAAAAGCCCTTCCCCACGCCAGTGGGGAAGGGCCTTCTCTCGTCAGGCCGGCCGCTTATTCGGAGCGGTAGCGCTGATGGCAGGCCTTGCAGCTGTCGGCCATGGCGCCGAACGCCTTGCCCGTCGCGGCCTTGTCGCCCGAAGCGGCGGCGACCTTCAGTGCGTTGGCGGATGCCTGCAGGTCATGCGCCTTGGCGGTGAAATCCGGGAAGTTGGCCCAGATCACTTCCTTGGCCGCCGTCTTGCCCTTGTCGGAACCCGGCGGGAACAGGGTCGGGATCTTGGCGGCGAAGGCGTCGATGCGGTCGGTGACGGGGCCGATGGCGGCGAGGTCGCCCTTGCCCACCGCGTCCTTGATCTCGCCCATCGCCTTCTTGTAGTCCTCGAACCCGGCCTTGCGGGTCTGGATCACGTCCTGGGCCAGGGCCACGCCGCCGGTCAGCATCAGCGCGGCCGACGCCGCAAGCACGATACGGGAAAACACGGTTCTTATCCCTTCTTTGAATTACGTCCCCAACGCCAGACGTTACACACCGCCACGCCGAAGCTGTCAAGTGAAGCGGCCTTGATGCTTGTGTGCCGTCATGGCGTTCATTTGTGTTGTAAGAAATAATGCTGCGATGGGTGGGATTCGGGATTTGCCGGGGGCTGCATCCCAACCCTTGAATGGTTGGGAACGCCCACGACTGCGGCCCGGTACGGCGCCGCCACAGGGTGGAAAAACCGCCGATCCCTGCGGTTTTCACCGCCCGACCGGCCTTGCAACCGGGGTGGAGCGGAAGTAAGGTCCCGCCTCGCGCCTTCCACCCGGAGGGGCAGGCGTCGCACGACGTCTCCGCCACACCGTCTCCATAGCCCTGAGGGGGCCCATCGCCATGTCGATCATCGCGTCCCGCCTGTCCCGCATCAAGCCGTCGCCGACCATCGCCGTGACCAACAAAGCCCGCGAGCTGAAAGCGGCTGGTCGCGACGTCATCGGCCTGGGTGCCGGCGAGCCGGATTTCGATACCCCCGACAACATCAAGGCCGCCGCCATCAAGGCGATCGAGGCCGGTGACACCAAGTACACCGCGGTGGACGGCACCCCCGCCCTGAAGAAGGCGATCTGCGCCAAGTTCGAGCGCGAGAACGGCCTGAAGTACACGCCGGAGCAGATCACCGTCGGCGTCGGCGGCAAGCAGGTGCTGTACAACGCCCTGATGGCGACGCTGAACCAGGGCGACGAGGTCATCATCCCGGCGCCCTACTGGGTCAGCTATCCGGATATGGTGGAACTGGCGGAAGGCACGCCGGTCTTCGTCTCCTGCCCGGCCGAGCAGGGCTTCAAGCTGCAGCCCGCCGACCTGGAAAAGGCGATCACGCCGAAGACCAAGTGGCTGATCCTGAACTCGCCGTCGAACCCGTCGGGCGCCGCCTACACCCGCGCCGAGATGAAGGCGCTGACCGACGTGCTGGTCAAGCACCCGCATGTCTGGGTGATGACCGACGACATGTACGAGCACCTGCTGTATGACGGCCTGGAGTTCGTCACCCCGGCCCAGGTCGAGCCGTCGCTGTACGACCGCACCCTGACCGTCAACGGCGTGTCGAAGTCCTACGCGATGACCGGCTGGCGCATCGGCTATGCCGGCGGCCCGAAGGAGCTGATCAAGGCCATCGGCGTCATCCAGAGCCAGTCGACCTCCAACCCGACCTCCATCGCCCAGGCCGCCGCCGTCGAGGCGCTGAATGGTCCGCAGGACTTCATCAAGGAGCGTGGCGAGGCCTTCCGCCAGCGCCGCGATCTGGTGGTGTCGATGCTGAACCAGGCCACGGGCATCAGCTGCCCGAAGCCGGAAGGCGCCTTCTACGTCTATCCGTCCTGCGCCGGCACCATCGGCAAGACCACCCCGGACGGCAAGGTGATCGAGACCGACGAGGATTTCGTCACCTACCTGCTGGAGTCGGAGGGCGTCGCCGTCGTCCAGGGTTCGGCCTTCGGCCTCGCCCCGCACTTCCGCATCTCCTACGCGACCTCGACGGAAGCTCTGGAAGAGGCGTGCAAGCGCATCCAGCGCGCCTGCGGCAACCTGCGCTGATCGCCGCGGCTACCGAGTAAGGAAAAGGGCCGGCATCCCATGGGGTGCCGGCCCTTTTTCCTTTGTGGGGCACTACTTCGCGGCGAGCATCCTGTCGATGGCGCCCAACGAGAATTTCAGCACCGCTTCATCGGCCAGCTTGCCATCCTTGATCTTGTCGGCGACGCTGCCGATGACGACCTGCGGGCCGGCCGTCAGCCTGGCGGGAAGCGCCAGCAGTGTGTCGTTCACCTGCTGATGCGCCCGCACGCCGCCGGTGAAGGCGGGGGAGTTGGAAATGACCAGCACCGGCTTGCCGATCAGCGCCGACTTGCCATAGGGGCGCGAGGCCCAGTCGAGCGCGTTCTTCAGCACGCCCGGCATGCCGTAATTGTATTCCGGCGTGACGATGACGACGCCGTCGGCCTCGGCGATGGCCTGACGCAGGGCGTGGACCTCCGCCGGGGCGTCGGGCTTGTCGATGTCCTGGTCGTAGAGCGGCAGGCGCAGGTCGCGGATGTCCATGCTGACACCGGCCGGCAGGGCGTTCTGCAAGCCGCGCAGCACGGCCAGCGAGTTGGAGTTGCTGCGCAGGCTGCCGGGCAGGCCCAGCAGTTTTGCACGCACCGTTGCATCTGTCATGAAGCGGTTGCCTTTCCTCAATTTTCGACGGGCAGTCCTGCGGGCCGCTGCCCACCCCGACCTGGGCAATGGATCCGATGGCGTTGACATGGTCGGTCCAAGCACAGCTTTCCAATAGGTTGCGGCTTTCCAACAGCTCATGGCCGAATTGTCGATGCGACAGGACCCATGTGAGCGTCCGGTCCGGCTGTGACCATCTTGGGATCCGACTGTTGTCGGAGGGGACGGCTACCTAATTAGAGGGTACACAAAGGATGGTGCGCGCAACCGGGCGTGCCCATCGGTTTTGGCCGTTTGTGTGGTCGGATCGGAGATAGGGGAGGCAACATGGCGACGCGGCGACTGGATCGGGATGACCACGTCCGTAAACATCTGGCGCTGATGCTGCAGGAATGGCAGGAGCAGACCGGCCGCGACATGGCGACCGCCACCGCCGACCAGCGACTTCAGCACTGCACCACTCTGCTGATCGACCTGCTGGGCGAGGCGGAACGAGCGGACGAAGCCGCCATGGCCCAGATCTGACGCCTGCTCTGAAGTTTGCTTTAAAGCCTGCTTTAAGACCGGGGGGGGAGCGGCCTCGCAACCGGGCCGCTCCGTCACATGATCGACGGTCTTACTGCGGCGCCATGCGGATGGCGCCGTCCAGGCGGATGACGTCGCCGTTCAGCATCTCGTTCTCCAGGATGTGCTGGACGAGGCGGGCGTACTCCTCCGGCTTGCCGAAGCGCTTGGGGAAGGGGACCGTCGCGGCGAGGCTGTCCTGCACCTCCTGCGGCATGTTCAGCAGCATCGGCGTGCCGATCAGGCCGGGGGCCACCGTCATCACGCGGATGCCGTGGCGGGCGAGGTCGCGGGCGGCGCAGATGGTCAGGGCGACGATGCCTCCCTTCGACGCGGCATAGGCGGCCTGCCCGATCTGCCCCTCATAGGCGGCGACGGAGGCGGTGTTGACGATCACGCCGCGCTCGCCGCTGTCCAGCGGGTCCAGCTTCGCCATGTCGGCCGCGGCCAGCCGCAGGATGTTGAAGCTGCCGATCAGGTTGACCTCGATCACCGAGCGGAAATTCTCCAGCGGCATCGGACCGTCGCGGCCGACGATTCGCTGGGCCGGGGCGATGCCGGCGCAATTCACCGCGATGCGGGCCGGGCCATGGGCGGAGCGCGCCTGATCGATCGCCCGCTCGGCGGAGGCGCCGTCGGTGACGTCGCAGACCAGACCCAGCCCGCCGATCTCGTGCGCGGTCTTCAGAACCGCGTCCTCGTTGACGTCCAGCACGGTCACCTTGGCGCCGAGACCGGCCAGATGACGCGCCGTCGCCGCCCCCATGCCCGAGGCGCCGCCGGTGACGATGGCGGACAGACCCTGGATGTTCATGGCATCTCCTCCTTAATTGCGACCGGTCCGCGCATGGCGCCGGTCTTGTGTCCAACAGGATGCGATCGCACTTGTTGTTTACCAGATGGCTCGGTTACCAGATGGTCGACCAACCATACCACACCGTATGGTGGGAGGCATCATGCCGACGATGGCGCCGTCTGCCGTTTCCGAAAGGGTTTCAGCATCCATGACAGCATCGTCCGTCTCTCCGTTCCTTGGCACCGGCACCGCACTGACGGTTCCCGATCCCGATCGGGTCGAGCGCGACGAACGGCTGGTCCGCCACCGTTTCTGGCAGAAGCTGCGCGCCAACCTGCACCGCATTCCTTTCCTGGAAGACCTGCTGGCCGCCTATTTCTGCGCGACCGATCCGGCGACGCCCTACCGGGCGAAGGCGATCCTGCTGGGGGCGCTGGCCTATTTCGTGCTGCCGGTGGATGCGGTGCCCGACTGGCTGCTGATTGCCGGCTTCACTGATGACGCCGCTGTGCTCGCCGCGGCCGTTCAGACGGTGCGCGCCAATCTGACCCCGTCCCATTGGGGGCGGGCGAAGGAGGTCCTGCGCGCCGAAACCGGTGCCGACGACGCGGGGACGGCGACGCGGGAATGACGGGCTAGGCGCGCTGCGCCCGCTCCAGCGCCGTCTTGCGTCCGTCGGCCGCGTCGCGGTGCATGGTGTAGAGGGCGGAGCCGGCAATCACCAGGGCGCCAACCCACCCCCACGCATCCATCGTCTGGCCGAAGGTGATCCAGGCGACGATGGCGGTGAAGGGCAGCCGGGCATAATCGTAGGGCATCATCGCCGAGGATTCGGCCAGCGACAGTGCCTTGGTCATTGCCAACTGTCCCAGCGTCAGCAGGCCGCCGAGCAGCACCAGCCCGCCCAGCACGCTCCAACTCGGCCATGTCCAGACGAACAGCGCCGGCACCAGGGCCATCGGGGTGACCAGCAGGCCCAGGAAGGTGACGATCACCGACGCGCTGTCCCTGCGGCTGAGCAGCCGCATCTGCAAGACGGTGGCGGCGGCGGCGACGCAATGGACGAACAGCGCCAGAAAGGCCAGATCGACCGGCGCCGCACCCGGCCTCAGCACGATCATCACTCCGGCAAAGCCGACGCAGACCGCGGCCCAGCGCCGCGGCCGCACCCGCTCGCGCAGGACCAGCGCAGCTCCGGCCGCGACGAACAGGGGGATGGCGAAGCTGACCGCCGTCGCGGTGGGCAGCGGGATCCGGGAGATCGCGTAGAACCATGCGGTCATGGCGCAGAGCGTGGTCACTGCCCGCGTCACGTAGGGTCCCAACCGCCGTTCCGCCAGAACCGCCCGGCAGGCGGGCGCTCCGGCCGTCAGCGCCCAGGGCAGCATCCACAGCAGGCTGAACAGGTTGCGGAAGAACACGACCTCCAGCGGGTTCATCACCGTCGCGGCCCAATGCACGGCCGTATTGCCGATCCCGAACAGCAGCGCCGACAGCAGCATGTATCCGGCACCGAGCAGAAGCTGGTTGGTCGGTACCCGCATGCGTGGGCCGGCGTCCATGGGGGAGGTGACGGTCACGATCAATCGTCCCTGACAAGCCGTTTGCATATGATCCGGTCCAGCGCGTCGTTTGCGCAGTTAGCGCAAACATCGAGCCGTTCGGAATACCGGCAGCCGGCGCGGAGGCAGCGATGATCCTCTGGAGAAAATCGCAGGGACGCAAGTAAAATGTCGGGAAGAAACGCGGCATACTCCCTTATGCCGTGTGTGAGTCCGCCTGGTATGAAACCGTTCGGGGCGGGTCTGATCGGGCTGGTTCGGCGGATCAGGTCCCAGCTCAGCGGATCGAGTCGTTGTGCAGCACCATCTCGGTCGCCAGACGGGCGGCGCACAGGTCGGCCAGGGCGGTGCCGACCGCCTTGAACAGGGTGATCTGGTCGTAGAAGCGCCGGCCGGCCCGTTCGCCGCAGCTCAGTTCGAACAGGTCGCCGGCGATATCGTCGGGGTTCAGCGTGCCGGAAGACACCGGCTGGGCGATGTCGCCGGCCGCGGCCGGCGTGCGGTCACGGCTGTCGACGAAGACGCGGGCGCGGCGGATGCAGTCGTCGTCGGCCTCGCGCATGTCCGGCGTCACGCCGCCCAGCAAGTCCAGATGCTGGCCGGGCTGCAGCCAGTCGCCGCGGATCAGCGGCTCGCGCGCCGTGGTGGCGCAGGCGACGATGTCGGCGCCGCGCACGGCCCCTTCTAGGTCGGCGGTCGCCTCGATGCGGAATTTCGGCCGATGGAAGCGGGCGGCGAGCTTGCGCGCTTTCTGCGGATCCCGTCCCCAGACCAGCACATGGCGGATCGGCCGCACAGCGGTGTAAGCCTCCACCAGTTCCAGGGCGAGCGGGCCGGTGCCGACCACCAGCATCCGCTCCGCATCCGGCCGCGCCAGATAGGAGGCGGCGAGCGCCGAGGATGCCGCGCCGCTGCGCCGGCCGAGCGTGGCGGAGGAGTCCATCAGCACCTGCGGCATGCCGGTCTTGCCGTCGACCAGCAGATAGACGCCCTGGGTCTGCGGCAGGTCGCTGCCGGCATTGTCGGGAAAGACGCTGTCGATCCGCACCCCGATCGCCTGATTGACCTCCCAGGCGGGGGCGATCAGCAGTGCGGCGTCACCGGTGCCGTAGGTCTCGACGCGGTGCCGATGGGCCGGCGGGGACTCCACGCCGGCGCGGAAGGTCTGCCGCAGGCGCTCGATCAGCATGCGGTGGTGCAGAACGGATCGAAGCTCGGCGCCGCTGACGGTGCGCATGGAACCCCCTTCCGCCGACCGGCATCCTGTCCCACCCCCGGACTGTACAAGCGCGGGGAGGAGGAGCCCTGCGACTGGCGACGCTCAGTGGACGGTCGGCGCGTTGTTCTCGGCGGCCGGGACCGGCAGGGCGGAGCCGGGCAGAGTGCCGGAGACCGGTCCGGAAACCGGGCGGGTGCTCTCGGCCAGACGCTTTTCGGCGGCGGCGGCGCGGGCCTGCGCCTCCTTCAGTTCACGCTCCAGATACAGGACGCGGTTGCCCTCGCGGCGGGCGCGGCGGCGATGGCGGCGCTGGCTGTTCCAGACGACGAAGCCGCCGGCCAGGAAGCCCAGCACCAGCGCCACCAGCGTGGCCAGATAGACCGGAGTGGCGAGCGTGAAGGGTAGCGGCCACAGCGACAGCGTCACGATCCCGCGGTTGGAGATCGCGAACAGGATCGCGACGAGGGCCACGGGAATGGTGACGATCCAGGAAATATGGCGCAAGGCGAAGGTTCCTTGAGAGATACGGCAGGGAGAATGGCCGGGCCGGCGCTCACTCCGTGTTCAGACGCTCGCGAAGCTGCTTGCCGGTCTTGAAGAAAGGAATGCATTTCTCGCCGACGTCAACCGATTCTCCGGTCCGGGGGTTGCGACCCGTGCGCGCGTCCCGTTTCTTGATGGAGAAGGCGCCGAAGCCGCGCAGTTCCACCCGGTCGCCGCGTGCCAGCGCTTCGGTGATCTCGTCGAAGATGGTGCCGACGATCTTCTCGATGTCGCGCTGGTACAGGTGCGGGTTCCGCTCCGCCAGCCGTTGGATCAGTTCCGACTTGGTCATGATCGTTGACGTTCCCCCATTCGATGCGGGCGCTTATGGTCGGGCCGCGCCGCGCTTGGACAGCAGCGTGCCACCGGCCGCATGAGGCGTCAAGCCCCACCCGCCGTGCTAAGCCGTTACGACACAATCGTTTTTCCGGACGGTGGAAGTGGATTGCCGCCTGATTTCCCCAAACCGGCCAAAGGGTCGCGCGGCAATCTCCGGCATGGATCGTGACGGAAATTTGAAAGCAATCAACGGCTTCGCGAAAGAAAACCCGGTGCGGGCTCAGGCGCCTCCCAGCCGCGTCCCCTCCAAGATCGCACCCTCCAGCACCGCCGACGAGCGGTCGCAGCCGGTCAGGTCGGCCAGGGTCAGGTCGCTGCCCTTCAGGTTGGTCTGCATCAGCGAGGCACCGGCAAGCCGCGCCCGCACCAGCGACGCACGCATCACCTTGGCCCCGGCGCTGACCAGCAGCATGCCGAGATTGGCGCCGTCCAGCCGGCTGTCGATCAGGATGGCGCGGTCCAGCTTCACCCCGCGCAGGTCGGCGCGGCTGAGATCGGCGGAGCGCAGATCGGCGCCGTCGAACTGGGCGGCCTGAAGTTGGGCGCCGTTCAGCCGGGCATGGCGCAGCCGGGCGCCGCTGCCCTTGGCCAGCGTCAGGATCTTGCCCGTCAGGTCGGCCCCCTCCAGGTTCAGCCCGGTCAGGTCGAGCTGGCAGCCCTGCTTGCCGCTGGTGCCCAGCCAGATCATGTGCTGGCGCAGCATGCTGTCCAGCTGATCGACCGGCAGGGCCGGCAACTCGTCGGCCGTCGTCTCCTCGGGTTCGGGCTCGGGTGCCGGAGCCGGGGGCGGTGTCTGCCGGGCAGCAACGGCCTGCTCGTCGGTGCGGATCGCCTGTTCCAGCCCGTCCTGATCCAGGCTGGCCCCGTCGAGGATGGCGCCGCGCAGGTCGGAACCGTTGAGGTCGGCGCCGCGCAGGTCGGCGCCGGAGAAGTTGGCGTCGCGCAGGTCGGTGCGGTCGAGCCGAGCACCGGCCAGCCGGGTGTTGGTGAAATCGGCCGCCCGCGCGAAGCTGCCCGACAGCTTGGCCCGCGCCATGTCGGCGTTGGTCAGCCGGGCCGACGCCATGTCGGCCGGACCGGGGTCGAAGCCCACCACCTTCAGTTCGCCGGCGCTGTTGCGGTTGACCATGCTGCCGTCGCGCAGGTCGACCTCCACCATGGTGGCGCCGTCCAGCCGGGCGCCGCGCACGTTGGCGCCGCGCATGTCGGTGCGGAACAGCCGCGCTTCCGACAGGTCGGCCCCGCGCAGGTCGGCGCCATAAAGGTCGGCATGGTCCAGCACCGCGCCGCGCAGGTCGGCGTCACGCAGGATGGCGCCGGCCAGATGGGCGCCAGTCAGGTTGCGGCCGGCCAGCGACAGGCCGGACAGGTCGAAGAAGGGCAGGTTGGCGCGGGCGCCGTTCGGGCGTCCCTCGGCGAATCGGACATGGCGCTCGCACACGCGGTCGAGCTGGTCCTGGGTCAGGCGGATGCGGGATTTGCCGTCTTGCGCCATGGCCGGTCACGCGAACAGGGCGTCGATGTCGGCCTGGGAGATCCCGCCGCCACCGTCGCCGCCGGCCGGGGCGGCGGGCGGCGGAGGGGGCGGCGGGGCCGGCTTCGCGACGGGGGGCGGAGGGGGAGGCGGAGGAGGAGGGGAGGGCGCCACGTCGGCGGGCAGCGGTTCCGCCCGTTCCGCCACCTCCGGCACGCTGTCGAACAGCGCGTCGATGGCGTCCTGGCTGACCTCCGGCCCGCCCAGCTGCGGACCGTTCAGCAGATGGGCGTCGGGGCGGGTGTCGCCCAGCTTGCGGTGCGAGGCCACCTCGCCATGGTGCTGCTCGGGGGCGACGGCCAGCCGCTCGACGCCCCAGATTTCGATCATCGTGTTCACGCGCTCTTCTATGTAGCGCAACGTGTTGACGACCTTGGTGGTGCGCTGGCCGGTGATGTCCTGGAAGGAGCAGGCGGTCATGATCTCGATGCACCACGCCTCGATCGCGTCGATCCGTTCGGCCAGATCGGCGTCGTCGCGCGGGATCGACATGGTGATTTCCTGGATCTTCTCCGTCGCGTTCAGGATGTCGGTGGTGGCGCGTTCGGTGGCGGCGACGATCTCGTCCAACTCGCCGGTCGCCGCCTCGATGCGGTTGGACCCGGTGTCGGTCGCCTTCAGGGCCGCGATGTCACTGCGCGCCTCGCGCACCACCTGGGTGATGGCGGTCAGCTCCTGCTGGATGCGCGGGTCCTCGCCGGGGACGAAGGACGTGAAGGCGCTGGACGAGGTGCCGCTCAGCCGGTCGACCTGACCTTCCAGCCTGTCGACCAGCCGGTGGAACTCGTCGGAGGCGACGACACGGCTGCGCCGGTCGCGCATGCGCAGGAAGGCCCGCCCCCGCGCCGTCTGCGACAGGGCCTCTTCCATCTGCAGATACTCTTGCTCGGTCAGTTCGAGCAGTGACCCGCCGCTCATAGCGCTCAACCCGTTTTCGACAGCCGCGCCTCCCCGGCATGTCCGGGGGCTGCGCCGACCCTGTCCTATACCACCCAATTTCTTTACCGGGAGTTTCCGCCGTCGCCGCGCTATCATCGCCGCAACGGGGCGGACAGAGGGTGGATAACCTTGAACCGCCTTCCTTTTTGCCCCAAATCAGCCCGATCCAGCGACGATCTCGACAAGAAATTCCCAGCAAGAAAGGATTAAGGCCATGAAGAGGGCGGTGCGTCCGGTGGTGTTTGCTGCGGCGGTCGGACTGGCGGCGGTGACCGGCGGCGCGCTGGTCGCCCCGGCCGACTCGGCGCTGGGCCGGCTCGGTTCCGCCATCGGCCTCGGCGCCTCGCCCGCGGCGGCGGCACTGCCTCTGGGCGCGGTCGGCGGCGGCACCATCGCCCCGATGCTGGAGCAGGTGACGCCGGCCGTCGTGAACATCTCGGTGCTGAGCCAGGCGCCCCAGGCGGAAAACCCGCTGCTGCGCGACCCCTTCTTCCGCCGCTTCTTCAACCTGCCGGACCAAATGCCGCAGTCCCGTCCGCAGGTCAGCGCCGGGTCGGGCGTGATCGTCGACGCCCGCAACGGCTATGTCGTCACCAACAACCATGTGGTGGAGAACGCGCAGGAGATCGCCGTCACCCTGAAGGACCGCCGCCGCCTGCGCGCCAAGCTGATCGGCCGCGACGCCGCCACCGACATCGCCCTGCTGCAGATCAAGGCGGAGGGGCTGACCGCGCTGCCGCTCGGCGACTCGGACCGCTCACAGGTCGGCGACTTCGTCGTCGCCATCGGCAACCCGTTCGGGCTGGGGCAGACGGTGACCTCCGGCATCGTCTCGGCGCTCGGCCGCAGCGGGCTGAAGATCGAGGGGTACGAGGATTTCATCCAGACCGACGCCTCGATCAACCCCGGCAATTCCGGCGGCGCGCTGGTCAATTTTCAGGGCGAGCTGATCGGCATCAACACCGCCATCATCGGCCCGGCCGGCGGCTCGGTCGGCATCGGCTTCGCCGTGCCGGTCAGCATCGTGCGGTCGGTGATGGAACAGCTGCGCGAGTATGGCGAGGTGCGGCGCGGCCGGTTGGGCGTGGCCATCCAGGACCTGACGCCCGACCTTGCGGAAAGCATGAGCCTGAAGGGCGACGAAGGCGCGCTGATCGCCAAGATCGAACGCGGCTCGCCGGCCGACAGCGGCGGCTTGCGCAGCGGCGACGTGGTGATCGCGGTCGACGGCCGGCCGGTGCGCAGCGCCACCGATTTCCGCAACCGCATCGGTCTTCTGCGCGTCGGCACGCCGGTGCAGTTGACGGTGATGCGCGAGGGCGGGCAAAAGTCCGTCACCGTCCGCACCGCCCGCTGACCATTAAGGAGCCACCCCGTACCGGCATGATGCGTTCCAACCCACCCCGCCGCCCGGCAGCCCCGCCGGCGCCCACGCCCGGCCGCAGCGCGGCCCAGAGGCAGCGCGAGATCGCGACGCTGCTGATGCGGCTCGACGCCATGCTGAAGCAGTCGGCGGAACTGGCGCAGACGGCGCGCGAGCGGGTGTCGGTCGGTGGGCTTGCCCGCTATCGCCGCTTCAGCCGGCGGGTGCGCGACTTCTTCGCGCTGGCCGCCCTGACGCAGGAGCGGCTGGACGCGGCACCGGAGGAGATGGAGGATCTGATCGATCCCATGACCACCGCGCTGGAGCGTCTGCACGCCCGCATGGTGGTCCAGTTCGTGGAGGGCAGCGCCGGCTTCTTCGCCAGCTTCGCGCGGGTGAAGGCGCTGCCCATCGGCACCCACGAGATGTGCGGAGTGGAACTGCGCGGCGTGCTGGAGATCCGCAAGTTCCTCGACGATCCGCTCTATGAGGGGGAGCGGGGACAGGCGCTGCGCGCCGAGGCCGACCGCATCGCCGCCCTGATCCGCCGCGTGATGGATCGTATTCCGCCGCTGCCCGATTTCGGCGACGAACCCAGCATCGGCCCGCGCGGCACGCTGAACAGTCCGTTGAAGGGGCCCAATGCCCATATGCCGCCCGGCCGCGCCGTCGCCCGACCGGCTGCGGCACGGCCGGCCAACATGCCGCCGCCCGCTCCACCGGCGCCGAACCCCAGCACCGAAGTCCGTTCGCTGAGCCTCGACCAGTTCGAGGACGACGAGGAGGAATAGGAAGGGAAGGGGGCCGGATCGACGGTCCTGCCCCCATTTTCCCTAACGGCCCCTTTTTAACGGCGGTGCTTGCCCTCATCCGCCGTCAATGCGCCGACCGCGGCGCCGGCGGCACCGCCCAGCAGGCCGCCATAGATCGCGCTGCCGCCGGTCACGGCGCCGATGGCCGCACCGCCCGCCGCACCGATGGCGCCGCCGGTCAGCGCGCGGTTCTCGCGATGATTCAGGTTCGAACAGCCGCCGAGCAGGGTCGCGCCGATCAGCAGCGCCGTCGCCCCGGTGGTGAATGTCCGCGTGGTGGTCTTCATCGGTCTCATCCTTCAAGCATAGGCACGGCAACATGAGGAACCGCCGCCGATGCCGCATCGTCGGGCAAGGCTGGACGGTCAAGCTTATGTTTGGTGCGCGCCGCCGTCCGGTGCTGTGACCATTTCGAGGTATCCGCACTATCCGGCCGGAGCATTCCCCTTCCTTTGGCGTTCCAAAGTCACGGAAGATGGCGATGAAGTTCAGGTGTCCGGGGCCGCCAAAGTATGCGAGCCTTAATTCCATTTATTTTTTATGGTTATCTAATCGTTTAGCAGGACTGCATCAATTGTGTGCCAGTCATTACAAAGAGACGCAAATTTCACGATGAAAAATCATTGTGGATTGTCTAGTACGTCCTTTCGGCTCCGAAACATGAGCATTTGGGACACAGAGATCGGCTGTAGGCGTGGGTGCATGGACACTCCGCAGCAAAAGGCCGGCACAGGGAAGACCAGAGATGACGATCAGCGACAGGGACTTGAACAGGGGCGGACCAGCTCGCCTGCCATCCGCAACGCCGCCCGATGCACAAATGGGGCGTATCATCGAAATGGCGTTCACCGGTTTGTGGGTGATCCGGCGGCAGGGCGCCTTGGCGGAAGTCGGCGGGCGGCTCTCTTGGCCCGATCGCGCTTCGTTGGAACGCGCGGCGGCGGAAGCCGGCATCCCGCTGTCCGGCGACATCATCCACACCGGCCGACTCAATGCCGACCATCGATAGGAGACAGTCCACTCTCCTTCCGGGGGATGGGAAAGCGACGAACGGACAGTTGCGCAGGTGACAGGCTTCTTCCAATATCCGATGGATCGTCGGCCGTCAGAACTGGACGTTCCGCAATCTCCGCTTCATTGGGGCCTATGGAAGACATCGACCGCCAAAGAACGCTTGCCTATTTCGAAAGGCTGGGAAAAGAGCGGGTTCGACTCTACACCGCCATCGATTGCGAGCGTTATCTCGGTGACTGGCAGGTCCGTGAATTGGCCGACCAGTGGCTTGACGCCAAGAATGCGGAAGACAGGCCGCGCTTGCTGGGCCGGCCGTTGTGGCGGCGGCTGTTGGCCGACCGCCGTCCCTGACCGTTCTTCCCTTCAACCCTGCTTCGGAATTGGCTCCGGCCGTCCGGTCACCCGTCGGGCCGGCGTGACGTCGAAGGCGTAGAGGGCGGCGATGCCCCCTCCGTCCGGCCGGATGGTGTGATAGGCCCTCCCGTCGATCCGCATAAAACCTACCCCTCCTTGCCGCTTCAAGCTCCGCCCCAGCCCTACCAATGCGGGATGACTTTGTCGGCACCCCACAATAGGTGGTGGCCGCTGCCGCTTCAACACGGGTAGCGTTCGGCGGAACCGTCACCCGCCGGGCGGTGTTACCGTTTCCGGCTAAGCAAGAAGTGGCCGTATCCCCACATGGTTTCCGAAACGATGCCGTTGCGCGCGCTGCGTTCCCATTCCTCCCCGCTCTACCGGCTGCCCGGTTCGGCGCTGGTCCTGATTGCCTGCACCGCCGCGGTTCTGCTGACCATCGGGCTGTCGGCGGTCTTCGCCTGGCGTGACCGCGACGAGGCGGTCCGGCAGGCGACCGGCGTCGCCGGCAACATCGGACTGCTGGCGGCGGAGCATGCCGCCCGGCTGATCGAGTCGGGGGACCTGCTGCTGACCCAGACGGCGACGCTGGCCGGTCCGGCCGGGACGCCGCTGCCCGACGATGCGGCGACGCGCGACCGCATGGCCCTGCTGGCGGCCAGCGCCCCCCATGTGGTCGGGCTGGAGATCCGCGACCCGTCGGGTGCGCTGCGGCTGTCGAGCCTGCCCGAGGCGGCGCCGGGCGGCGCCCGGCCGGCATTGAAGCCGGACGGCATGGCCATCGGTATCGGGCGGATGGGCGGGCAGATGGGCGGGGGGTCGGGCGGACGGTCGGTCATCACCCTGGCGCGCCCCCTGCCGGGTGCGGCAGGCGGCGCGCCGCGGGGCTGGGCGGTTGCCGGACTGGACGCGCGGGCCTTCCGCGACGTCTACCGCTCGCTCGACGTCGGCTATGGCCACAGCATCGCCATCCTGCAGCCTGACGGCACTCCGCTGCTGCGCGAGCCGGAGGGCGGCGGCATCATAGGCGGCAATGCGGGAGACGACACCGCCAGCCATGCCGACGACATCGTCATCACCCGCCCGGTGGGCGACACCGGCCTGTCGGCCACGGTGACCATCGCCACCGGCAGTGTTCTGCGCCGCTGGAGCGAGCGGCTGTGGATCTACGCCGCCTTCGCCGCTGCGGCTTGCGCCACGGTCGCGGTGATCGGCGCCCTCGCCATCCAGCGCGCCCGGCGCGAGCGCGAAGCCGAGGACGCCCTGCAGCACGCCTACGACACGCTGGAGGAGCATGTCCACCAGCGCACTGCCCAGCTGGAGCGCGCCAACGCCCAGCTGGAGGCGGCGGTGACCGACAAGGAGGTCCTGCTGAAGGAGGTTCAGCATCGGGTGAAGAACAACCTGCAGGTCATCTGCAGCCTGCTGCGCCTGCAGGCGGCCCGTATCGACGAGCAGGCCCGCCGCGGCTTCGACGAGAGCCTGCGCCGCATCCAGACCATGAGCCTGCTGCACGAGCTGCTCCACCGCTCCGACGAGCCGGCGCACATCAACTTCGCCGACGCGCTGCGCCAGATGTGCGACGGGCTGGTCCGCTCCGACAATCCGACCGCCGCCCGGCTGGAGTTGGAGGCGCAGGACTGGATCGTCGACGCCGACCGCGCCACGCCGCTGGCCATCGCCACCAGCGAGCTGGTGTCGAACGCGCTGCTGCACGCTTTTCCGCACGGGCATCCCGGCACCGTCCGTGTGATGCTGGAGCGTGATGAGGCCGGCATGCGGCTGATCGTGCGCGACGACGGCGTCGGGCTGCCCGCCGGCATGCCGAGCCAGCACAAGCGTCCCGGCCGCGGCGGTTCCAGCAGCGGCCTCGGCCTGAATCTGGTGCATGCGCTGTCTCACCAGGCCGGCGCCACGCTGAAGATCGAGCGTGACGGCGGCACCATCTTCACCCTGACCATTCCCGAGCAGCCGGCCCGCCAGCGCGCCAAGACGGCGGCCTGAGGAAACACCCGCCTGAAATGGAAAGGGCCTCCCCATCCTGCCGGACGGGGAGGCCCTGAACCTCAGTCGTGAACCACCGTGCGACGGTGCCCGCGACTACTCCAGCATGCTGCGCAGCATCCAGGCGGTCTTGTCGTGGATTTGCAGGCGCTGGGTCAGCAGGTCGGCGGTCGGCTCGTCGCTGCCCTGTTCGGCCAGCGGGAAGACGCTGCGGATGGTGCGGGCGGTGGCCTCGTGGCCTTCGACCAGCTGGCGGATCATGTCATTCGCCTTGGGAACGCCCGCCTCTTCCTTGATCGAGGCCAGCTGCGCGAACTGCGAGAAGCTGCCCGGCGCCGGATAGCCCAGGGCGCGGATGCGCTCCGCGATCTCGTCCAGCGCGGTCCACAGCTCCGTGTACTGGGTCATGAACATGGTGTGGAGCGTGTTGAACATCGGCCCGGTGACGTTCCAGTGGAACGAATGGGTCTTGATGTAGAGCGCGAAGGTGTCGGCCAGAACCTTGTTCAGCCCTTCGGCGATGGATTTGCGGTCTGCGTCCGAGATCCCGATGTCGATCTTCATTCTTCGATCCTTCTTGTTGGGTCCTGCATTATACCCCGGCATTGGCGCAGCCGTCGGCGGCCGCCGCCCCGCGGTCCCGGGACAACAGCTTGGGCGCAGGCGGATCGTTTCAAGTCTGATGCGACCAAACTTCGCGCCCCATCGTCGAGGATGGGTGATGCGACTCCGGCCAGTTCCCCCTCAACCCGCACGCAGCCGGCCGATGAAGTGCGTCACCTCGCGGTTCAGCGTCGATGCCTGACCGTCCAGCAGTTCGGCGGCGCGCAGGACCTCGCCGGCGGCGGTGCCGGTCTCCCCGGCGCTGGTCGACACCGTCGCGATGGTCTGCGAGACCTCGGCGGTGCCGGCGGCGGCCTCCTGCACGTTGCGGGTGATCTCCTCCGTCGCGGCGGCCTGCTGTTCCATGGCGCCGGCGATGGAGCCGACGATCTCGTCGATGCCGACCACCGTCTCGCCCACCCCCTTGATGGCGGCGACGGCGGCCCCGGTCACCTGCTGCATGGAGGTGATCTGGGTGCCAATCTCCTCGGTCGCCTTGGCGGTCTGGGTGGCGAGGCTCTTCACCTCGCTCGCCACCACGGCGAAGCCCTTGCCCGCCTCGCCCGCCCGCGCCGCCTCGATGGTCGCGTTCAGCGCCAGCAGGTTGGTCTGGGCGGCGATGGAGTTGATGAGGCCGACGATCTCGCCGATGCGGTTGGCGGCGTCGGACAGGCCGACGACATGGGCGTTGGTCTCCTCCACCGCCCGCACGGCGCCGCGCACCATGTCGAAGGAGCGGCGGACCTGACCGCCGATCTCGGCGATGGAGGCCGACATCTCCTCCGTCGCGGCGGCAGCCGTCTGGACGCTGCTCCCCGCCTGGGCGCTGGCGGCGGCGACGGTGGCGGCCTGCCGGTTGGCGCTGTTGGCGCGTTCCAGCATGCCGGCGGCGTTGCTGCGCACCTGATGGGCGCCGGCCCCCACCTGCTGCACGACCTCCGCCACGCGGGCCTCGAACAGATCGGCCAACTCCCGGATGGCGCGGTGCTTTTCCGCCTCGGCCTCCGCCTTCTGGCGCTGCTGGTCGGCGGTCAGCCGCTCCACCTCACGCGCGTTGGTCTGGAACACCTCCAGCGCACGGGCCATGGCGCCGATCTCGTTGCGCATCCAGCCGCCCTCGACCGCGGTGTCGAGCTTTCCGGCGGCCAGATCGGCCGTGTTGCTGGACAGTCGCTGCAGCGGCCGGGTGATGGACCGCGCCAGCAGCAGACCGGCCGCCATCATCGCCGCCAGCAGCCCGGCCATCACCAGCGCGAAATTGCGGCGGGCGGAGGCCGCGGCATCGCGGGTGGCCTGGGTGGCGGCTGCGGTGGAGCGGCCGATGGCCTCCTGCGTCTCCATCACCTTGGCGGTCAGGGCAGCGAACTGGTCGTCGGTGTGGGCCATCATCGGGATGCCGATCAGGCGGTCGATGGCCGCCATCTGGTTCATCTCGTCGACCGCCTTGGCATAGGCGCCGATCCGCGCCGACACCTCGTCCAGCATCGCCCGCTCCGCCTCGGCCAGCGGCAAGGCGCGCAGTTCCGCGATGCCGGTGCGCGCCTTGCCCAGGTTGGCGGCGATGGCGTCGCGCATGGCCTGCAGCTTCGCCTCTTCGATGCCGGAGCCGGACAATGCCAGATGCCGCGACACGTCGCTGTGGATGACATAGGCGATGGCGACCAGCCGGTCGACCCGGCCCAGCCGCTCCGCCGCCTCGCGGTGGATGCCGTCCACGGCACCCAGCGCCTGCTCCGACTGGCGGTCGGCCAGCACCAGCGCCGCCACCGTCAGGACGATCCCCATCAGGGGAGCCGCAAAGACCCGGCCCGCCACCGACAGGCCCGACAGACGCGCAAAGACACCGCCGTTCATGCTCACCCCCAACAGCTCTACCGGTCGATCACCGCCCTATGCGGCAGCATTCACTTGTAGATGCCGACATAGGCGACCAGTTCCTGGCCGGGCACGCGCTTCACGTAGGTGATCTTCGGTTCGATCTTGTTGCTGGCCGGGTTCAGCCAGCGATACTCGACCCAGCCCTCGTCCTTCTCCTTGGCGACGGCCAGCACGTCCTGGACGATGAAGCGGCCGTCCGGGTCCTTGACGTTGATGACGCTCTGGCCGACGCCGGCCGGGCGCGGCGGATAGACCTTCCAGATGCCGGCGAAGTCGATGACGTTGACGTAGATCTCGCCGTGCTTGAACGGGCCTTCGGCGTTGAAGGTTTTGGCGGCCTCGTCCAGGCCCTGGGCGGCGATCAGTTCCGCCGCCTTCAGGGTGATCGACTTGGCGTCCTCCTGCGTCGGCTTGGCATCCTGGGCGACGGCGGGGGTGGACAGAGGGACCGTAACGGCAGTCCCGACGGCAATCAGGGCGACCGCCAGCAAACGAAACCACAGGCGCATGTGCTCTTTCCCCAGGGAGTGGGGGGCGGACGGCGGACGCCGGGCGCCCCATCGATTGTTATCCGGCCGTCATCGCCTTGATCGCGCGGCCATTATCACCGGAGGCTACTAGCAGAAGGTTTCATGCATTTGTCCGCCACATTTCGACGCGCTCATATTGCATTGCAACATAGCAATATTACGAATGATTCATCGCATGACGCAGCTGCAGGCGGTATTCCGTTCAGTTTGAACGCCTTAAACGGTGGGCTGGCAATGTCGGAGGCGGGCAAATAGGCCGGGCGCCGTTCGATGCGGCCAATCGACGCATTGGCCGGGCGGCCGCTTCGCGCGTGACGGTTTGCCGCCCCTTTTTTCCATCGACAGCCGCGCCGTTCGGGTGGAGCATCGGAGGTCCGATGCGGGCGCTCCGCCGGCCCCGGACCCGATGCGCGTTTCCGCCACGCGTCCGCCGCCCCCCGATCCGGACGTGCCTGTCTTCTGGAAGTGCCAGTTTTCTGGAAGTGCCAGTTTCAAACGGACTTGTCTGAAGAGCCACACGCGAACGGGCCGCCCCGGCGGCCGGCGCCGGCGGCCCATCTCCGGCCCAGGCTCCGTCCCCGGTCACGACAGCCCGAAGCTTCGACGGGAGGTGTGAATGCCGCATACGCAAATCCGGACGGCGCGCTGCGCGGCGCTGGTCGGCCCCTATCTCGCCGGCAAGACGACGCTGCTGGAAAGCCTGCTGTTCGCCGCCGGGGCCGTCACCCGCAAGGGCAGCGTGCGCGACGGCAATGCCGTGGGCGACAACTCGCCGGAGGCGAAGGCCCGGTCGATGAGCACCGAGCTGAACGTCGCCTCCTTCGATTACCTGGGAGAACGCTGGTCAATCCTGGACTGCCCCGGCTCGGTGGAGCTGACGGGGGAGGCGCAGGCGGCGCTGATGGCCGCCGACATCGCCGTCGTGGTGGCGGAGGCCGCGCCGGAGAAGGCGGTGCTGCTGGCCCCGCTGTTCAAGATGCTGGACGACCACCGCATCCCGCATCTGCTGTTCATCAACAAGATCGACTCGCTGGGCGACCTGCGCGTGCGCGACGTCGTCGCCGCCTATCAGGAGGTCTCGGCCCGCAAGCTGGTGTTGCGCGAGGTGCCGCTGCGCGAGAACGGTCAGATCACCGGGCTGGTCGATCTGGTCAGCGAGCGCGCCTGGCGTTTCAACCCGCACAAGCCGTCCGATCTGGTGGCCCTGCCCGACAGCGCCCGCGACTGGGAGGCGGAGGCGCGGCAGGCGATGCTGGAATCGGCCGCCGATTTCGACGACGGCCTGCTGGAAAAGCTGCTGGAGGACATGGCCCCCGACAGTGCCGAGCTGTACGAAACTCTGGCGCACGAACTGGCCGACGACCTGATCGTCCCCGTCTTCTTCGGATCGGCGGAGAACGACAACGGCATCCGCCGCCTGCTGAAGGCCCTGCGGCACGAGGGACCGGAGGTCGACACCACCGCGGCCCGCATCGACATTCCCGCCAATACGGCGGTGGCGGCGCAGGTGGTGAAGACGATGATGGGCTCCCATGCCGGGAAGCTCAGCCTCGCCCGCGTCTGGCGCGGCACCGTCACCGACGGCATGACCCTGGGTGGCGAGCGGGTGTCCGGCATCTTCCAACTGTTCGGCCGCGACCAGACCAAGGTGCCGCAGGCGGTCGCCGGCGATCTGGTGGCGCTCGGCCGGTTGGAGAAGGCGGCGACCGGCGACCGGCTGACCGAGAAGACCAACCTCGGCCCGCCCGCCGACTGGCCGGCCGCCGCCCCGCCGGTGCATGGTCTGGCGCTGCGCGCCGAGAACCGCAACGACGAGGTGAAGCTGTCCGCCGCCCTGCAGAAGCTGCAGGAGGAGGACCCGTCCCTGACGCTCGACCAGTCGGCCGAGACCGGCGAACTGGTGCTGTGGGGGCAGGGCGACGTCCATCTGAAGCTGGCGATGGACCGGCTGCGCAGCCGCTTCAATGTGGCGGTGAAAGGCCAGCCGCCGCAGGTCCCCTACAAGGAAACGATCCGCAAGGGCACCAGCCACCACGCCCGCTTCAAGCGCCAGACCGGCGGCCACGGCCAGTTCGCCGACATCCATGTCGAGGTCCGGCCGCTGCCGCGCGGGTCGGGCATCCAGTTCGAGGATGCGGTGGTCGGCGGCGCCGTGCCGCGCCAGTATATCCCGGCGGTGGAGGCCGGCGTGCGCGAGGCGGCGGTGCGCGGGCCGCTGGGTTTCCCGGTGGTGGATTTCGCGGTGACGCTGACCGGCGGCCAGTTCCACGCCGTCGACAGCTCCGACATGGCGTTCAAGACGGTGGCGCGGCAGGCGATGGCCGACTCGCTCCCGACCTGCGAGCCGGTGCTGCTGGAACCGATCCTGACCGTCACCATTGCGGTGCCCAGCGCCTTCACGCCCAAGGTGCAGCGTTTGGTCAGCGGCCGGCGCGGCCAGCTTCTGGGTTTCGACGCGCGGCCGGGCTGGCCCGGCTGGGACGAGGTGAAGGCATGCATGCCGCAGGCCGACATGCAGGATTTGATCGTGGAGTTGCGGTCGCTGACCTTCGGCGTCGGCAGCTACAGCGCCGAGTTCGAACGGCTTCAGGAGGTGGTCGGAAAGGCGGCCGACCGTGCCGTCGAAATCCGCCGCGACATGCTGGCGGTACAGTAAACAGAGGAACGCTCCACCGCCCGGTTGGCGGGCGGTGGAGCCGGTCCCTGGATCAGCTGATTGGATCAGCCGATCTTCTGCTTGGCCATCGCGCCCAGACGCAGGCGGAGCGCGTTCAGCTTGATGAAGCCTTCCGCGTCCTTCTGGTTGTAGACGCTGTCCTGCTCGAAGGTCACATAGTCCATGCGGTACAGCGAGTTCGGCGACTTGCGGCCGACGACCGTGACGTTGCCCTTGAACAGCTTCAGACGGACGGTGCCGTTGACCAGCGACTGGGTCTGGTCGATCAGCGCCTGGATGGCCAGACGCTCCGGGCTCCACCAATAGCCGCAATAGATCAGCTCGGCGTAGCGCGGCATCAGCTCGTCCTTCAGGTGCCCGGCACCGCGGTCGAGGGTAATGCTCTCCATCGCGCGATGCGCCACCAGCAGGATGCTGCCGCCCGGGGTCTCGTAGACGCCGCGCGACTTCATGCCGACATAGCGGTTCTCGACCAGATCGAGGCGGCCGATGCCGTTCTCGCCGCCCAGCCGGTTCAGCTCGGTCAGCAGGGCCGCCGGGGACAGCGCCTTGCCGTCGATGGCGACCGCGTCACCGTTCTTGAACTCGACCTCGATGTAGGTCGGGGTGTCCGGCGCCTTTTCCGGGGCGACGGAGCGGGTGTACATGTCCTCGTCCGGCTCGACCCACGGGTCCTCCAGCGCCTTGCCCTCGTACGAGATGTGCAGGAGGTTGGCGTCGGTGGAGTAGGGCGCCTCGCCGCGCTTGTCCTTCGCGATCGGAATCTGGTTCTTCTCGGCGTAGTCCAGCAGCGTGGTGCGGCTGTTCAGGGTCCATTCGCGCCACGGCGCGATGACCGTGATGTCCGGGCGCAGGGCGTAATAGCCCAGCTCGAAGCGGACCTGGTCGTTGCCCTTGCCGGTGGCGCCGTGGGCGACGGCGTCGGCGCCGACCATATTGGCGATCTCGATCTGGCGCTTGGCGATCAGCGGCCGGGCGATCGAGGTGCCGAGCAGGTAGGTGCCCTCATAGAGCGTGTTGGCGCGGAACATCGGGAAGACGAAGTCCCGCACGAATTCCTCGCGCAGGTCGTCGATGAAGATGTTTTCCGGCTTGATGCCCAGAAGCTCGGCCTTCTTGCGGGCGGGCTCCAACTCCTCGCCCTGGCCGAGGTCGGCGGTGAAGGTCACCACCTCGCAGGAATAGGTTTCCTGCAGCCACTTCAGGATGACCGAGGTGTCGAGGCCGCCCGAATAGGCGAGCACCACTTTCTTGATCTGTTTGCCGGACGCGCCGCTCATTGGACTGCTCTTGCAGTAGAGAAAGGTAAGGTGGCGACCGTACGGCCTTTCCCGCCCGCCTTCAAGCCCCCGTGCCCGGTTGGGTGCCATCCGGGCGGCCTTCCACCGTCCGATGGCGCAGCGCCGACGCGGCGAAGGCCAGACAGGCGCCGGCGGCGAAGTAGGCCAGCCCGTGCCGGGTCAGCTCCATCGCCGCCCCGGCCAGCACCGGCCCGGCCAGCGCGCCGACGCCCCACATCAGCCCCATGGCGGCATAGATCCCCACCAGTTCCGATCCCTGGAACCGGCTGCCGACGATGGCCAGCATGATGGTGTAGACGCCGACGAAGGCGCCGCCCCAGACGAACAGCAGCGCGTAGGTCGCGACCTCGCTCATCAGCGCGACCGGCCAGACCAGCGCCCCCAGCGCGGCGCAGACCGCCAGCCCGATCACCAGCGTCAGCCGGTCCATCTTGTCGCCCAGCCAGCCGATGGGAAGCTGCAGCAGGATGGCGCCGATCATCATGCAGGACATCAGGCTGGTCGCTCCGGTCTCCGACCAGCCGAGCTTGGTGGCGTAGATCGCCAGGAAGGACAGGCCGGCGGTCTCGATGGCGGCGTTCAGCACGATGGCGCCGATGGCGACCGGGGCCAGCCGGATGAAGTGCAACGGCCCCTCGCGCGATGGCCGCTCGAACTCCGGTGCGCGGATGCGGGGGGAGGCGACCAGCAGCGCCGCGGCGGCGGCGACACCGGCGCCGGCCAGATAGGGCAGAGCCCCGCCGGAGCCCAGCAGCGACAGCATCAGCGGCCCCAGCGCGAAGCCGGAGGACAGCGCCGCAGTGTAGACCGCCATGGCGCGGGCGCGGGTGGCCTCGTTGCTCAGGCTGTTGGTCCAGGTTTCCGACAGGACGAACAGGGTTTCCGACGCGGCGCCCAGCAGGATACGCAGGGGAAACCAGATCCAGAAGGGGGTGGCGGGGAACAGGGCCAGCAGCACCGCCGCCCCCGCCAGCGCCAGGATCACCAGCCGGCGGATGCCCAGCCGCGCCACGATCCGCGGCAGCAGCACCGCCATCGCCAGCACGCCCAGCGCATGCATCGCCGCGTTGGCGCCGATGGTCAGGTCGCTCAGGTTCTGCCGCGACAGATCCAGCGCGATCAGGGCGGCGCTGAGGCTGTAGGTCAGCCCGAACATCATCGCCGTGGCGATCACCGCGGCGCGCGACAGCAGGCCGCCGTCATCCGCTGTCGGCTCCGATGTCATGCCTGCTCCTTTTTCAATAAGGTGATGGGTATCGGTCATGACGGCTGCGTATCCGGCCGGCCCTCCATGCCGCCTTCCGGCGGACGGGCGGTGCCGCGCAGCTGTCCGAGAAAGCCGCCGAGCCGGCGGTGCCAGGACCGGTCGGGGCGGTCGACGACGCGGGCCAGCGCCGCCGCATAGTCCAGCACGAAGCCCGGCGTCCAACTCATCGCATCGGCACGGCTGCGGATCAGGGAGGCGACCCAGATATCGGGATCCATCAGCAGGCGCAGCAGACGCACCCAGGGGAAGCGGCTGGCCAAGGCACCTTCCAGCGTCGCGTCCAATGCGGCGGCGACGACGACCGAACAGTTCCGGTTGGAGAGGTTGTAGGTGCTGTCCTGCCGGTATCCGGCCCAGAATGCCCGCAGACGCCAGCGATCGTAGGTCCACAGCTCCACGGTCGAATCGGCGGGGCACCAGTCGGCGATCTCTTCCTCGTAGGATGGCAGGAAGCGGCCGGGCACGTCGTTTTCGGTGCCGCTGCGCAACGCGGTCACGAAGCTGACGCCGGACTGGTCGATCTCGTTGGCCGGATAGTGGCTGATATACAGGTCGGGCGCCAATTCCAATGCGGAGTGGCCGGTTGACACCACCCCGTTGCGGTCGATGGCGGCGATGTAGCGGTCGATCACCAGCCGCCTGTCCAGCGGCGCGGTGGCGGAGGCGACCGGGGTCCACACCCGCACCACCAGCGGCCGGTCGTGACGGCCGGCCGGTTCCGGACTGTCGCCCACCAGAACGGGGGCATTGTCGTACCAGCCCCGGCCGGAAAAGATCGGCAGGTTGAGGATTGCCGCCTCGTCCTCCAGATTGCGCAGCATCATCCCCAGCCGCAGCAGAAGCCAGCCCGACAGGCCGATGAACAGTCCGATGCACAGAGGCGTGTTGCGGTCGGAGGGCAGCGGCCATTCCGTCATCATCATCGCCGCCAGCGCCAGTTCCGCCAGCCCGCAGAGGATCAGGAGCCGCCAGTTCCGCACGCGGAACACTGCTGCGGCCGCCGCCCGGTTCGCCCCGTCGAGCGCCAGGACGATGGCGAGAGGCAAGGCCAGCGCCCAGCCGTTCAACAGCGGCGAGGCCAGCAGCAATCCGCCGGCAAGGATCGCCAGCACCGACCGCGCCAGAGCGAAGCGCCGGTTTGCCCCCAAGGACGCGGAGAGGGCCATCAGCAGGCTTACGGCGCCGGCCGCCGTGAAGACCAGTCCCAGGAAGCTGTAGATCACCTGAGTCAGTCCGACGGAAGCATTCAGTGCCAACGCCAGCCCCAACCCCATCGACAGCAGGCCGAGCACGGCGATCACATACCAGTGGGACCGAAAGGCCCGAGGGCCTATCAGCAGAAACGCAAGCTTCAGCATCGCATCGCCGGAATCGCGAGAAGCACGGATCTGTGCATCTCTCGACTGGTGATCCTGTAACCGGTTGCTGTCAACGCTGGTATCGGTGCCGGATACCGGTCTGCCGACGCGATGATTACCGAACGATGCGGCCCGCTACTCGATCTTCTCGCCGGGATAGGTGCCCCAGAAATCGGTACGCTTCATCCAGCCGCGATAGCCCTTCACCTCGACCTCGCACCACTCGTCGCGGCACTTCTTCAGCGACCCGACGACGCCGGGCTCGGCCCGCGCCACCACAGCGCTGTCGCCGCGCGGCGACTCAAAGATCGCGCGGGTCTGGCCGACGATCAGGATGCCGCGGCGGCCGGACAGCGCGCTCTGGTGAACCCAGCCTTCCGCCCCCTCCCAGTCGCGGATGCGGCGCCAGGTGTCGAATTCCTGGATGATCTCGACCGGCATGTCCTTGCGCTTGAAGACCCATTCGATGGGATAGCTGCCGTTGGGGCCGGAGCGCAGGTTCACCTCGCCGACGCGCACGGTGACGAAGCGGGGGATCGGCAGGCCCGACGCATGGGTCGGATCCTTGCTTTCCGCGGCGAACGCCGCGCCCGCGCCGGTAACTGCGCCGCCCGCGGCAAGCCCCATGCCCACCCCCAGAATCAGGGCCAGGGAGGCGAGGACGGAGCGGCGGACAGGCATGGCGGCACCGGAGCTGACGAGGGAAAAACCGGGCCGCACTATAGAGACCACCCGTTCGATTGGGCAAGCGCCGCCACCCCCGGTCCGCCACCCCAATCCAAGGCTGCAATCTCCCTCTCGCAGGCCGGTCTTTCGCGACGGACTTCTGGACAGTCCCACGACCGCTTGGTATGGCAACCATGGACCGGAGCAGCCCGTGCCGGGACCTCGATGCGGGCGGGCCGGGGCAAGGGAGGACCAGCACCGATGACCGACAAGAAGAAGCCGCTCGTTGTCGTCACCCGCAAGCTGCCGGACGTCATCGAGACGCGGATGATGGAGCTGTTCGACACCCGGCTCAATCCGGACGACGTGCCGCTCACCCCGGCCCAGATGCAGGATGCGATGAACATTGCCGAGGTGCTGGTGCCCACCGTCACCGACCGCATCGACCGCGCGCTGATCGAAGCCGCCGGGCCGCAGCTGCGGCTGATCGCCTCCTTCGGCACCGGCGTCGACCACATCGACCTGAAGGCGGCGCGCGAGCGCGGCATCGTCGTGACCAACACCCCCGGCGTCCTGACCGAGGACACCGCCGACATGACCATGGCGCTGCTGCTGGCCACCGCGCGCCGCGTGGCGGAGGGCGAGCGTCTGGTCCGCTCCGGCCAATGGACCGGCTGGGGGCCGACCACCATGCTGGGCCACCGCATCAGCGGCAAGCGGCTGGGCATCCTGGGCATGGGCCGCATCGGCTCGGCGCTGGCCAAGCGGGCGCGCGCCTTCGGCATGTCGATCCATTACCACAACCGCCGCCGCGTCCATCCGGAGCTGGAGCAGGAGCTGGAGGCGACCTACTGGTCCAGCCTGGACCAGATGCTGGCGCGGATGGACATCGTGTCGATCAACTGCCCGCACACGCCGGCCACCTATCACCTGCTGTCGGAACGCCGGCTGAAGCTGCTGCGCCCGCACTGCTACATCGTCAACACCTCGCGCGGCGAGGTGATCGACGAGGTGGCGCTGACCCGCATGCTGTCGAAGGGCGAGATCGCCGGTGCCGGCCTGGACGTGTTCGAGCATGAGCCGGCGGTCAACCCGAAGCTCCTGCGGCTGGACAATGTCGTCCTGCTGCCGCACATGGGCTCCGCCACCATCGAGGGCCGCATCGACATGGGCGAGAAGGTGGTGATCAACATCAAGACCTTCACCGACGGCCACGCCCCGCCCGACCGCGTGCTGGAAGCGCTGCTGTAAGGAAGAACAGGGCCAATCGGCGCCTTATCGGTCGTCATTCCCGCGAAGGCGGGAATTCAGCTTGCCCTTTGGTTTCCTTGATGGAGTGCCTGGATCCCCGCCTTCGCGGGGACGACGGCTTCAGCGAAGACGTGCCAGTTGTCGTGGGCTGACCTGGACCGCTCAGGATGCGGAGGCTTCCAGTGCGGCGGCCTCCCGCGTCGGTACATCCTGCAATGCCGCCTCCAGCCTTGCCTTGGCGGCGGCGGCCAGTTCCTCGTCGGCCTGGATGCGGGCCATGTCCTCCGGCGCGACGGCGCCGGCGGCGATCACCAGCTCGGCGAAATCGGACAGATAGACGCTGCCCTTCACGGTGCGCTGGACCAGCACGTTGCGCTTGTCCTCCGCATCGCGCTTGCGCTTGACGAAGCCCAGCACCGATAGGCGGTCGAGCGCGCGGGTCACCGCCGGCTTGGAAATGTTCAGCAGGGATGCCAGACCGCGCACCGTGTGCGGCGGGTCGGTCAGATAGACCTGGAGAAGGATCGCCAGCTGCCGCGCCGACAGGTCCGGCGCGTCCTTGCGGACGCTGGCGACCAGCGCGGTGCGCCACAACCCGAGCGCCTTGAGGTTCCGTGCCATGCCTCCCCCCGGAAAGCCGCGCCCGGTTCCGCAACCGCAGCACGCGCCGCGAAGTGTCGCCTACCCGAACGATGCAGGCAAGACTTTCGCGTTCGAGACTTTCGCGTTCCCCAGGGAGAGAAGGGCCGGCGCCGGAGTCGGTCTATTTCCCCTCGCGCTTCAGCACCACCGGTTTAGCCGTACCGGTGACCAGCAGATTGCCGCCGGCGAGCGGGACGATGGTCAGGCTGGAGCCGGCCGACACCGGAGCAAGGCTGACCGCTTGGCGGGCGGCGTTCGGGGCGGGCTTGACGTCCTTCGGCACCTCCTTGGCGTCGAAAGGCGCGTCCTCCCCCTGGCCGGCGACGTCATAGCCGCCGCACTCGCTCCCGACGCAGATGGAGGTCTCGTCGATGCGCGCCTTTCCGGCGGGACCGGTGAAGGGCGTGTCCTCGGACCCGCCGCCGTTCCAGCTCCAGCTGCCGCGTAGCCAGTCGGGGAGGCGGGTGTCCTTCTGGAGTTCCAGATTGTCGGTGATCAGGCCGACGCTGCCGCTCAGCCCCTGCGCGGCCACCGCCTCGGCCACCCGGCGGGCCTCCGGCTTGGTCATGCCGTAGCGGGCGGCGATCTGCGGCGTCCAGGCCGTGACCGCCGCGTCCACCGCCTTGCGCAGGCGATCGCCCCAGCCGGGCGCGATCCAGCGCGGGTTGGACCAGCCGGCGGTGTCCTTCACCAGCGTTGCCAGTTCCGGTGCATCGGCAACGAACAGACGCGGATCGACCGCCGACTTCATGCGGTCGATGCCCATCTGGCGGTAGGCCGCGAAGCGGATGGTGCCGGTGCGGTTGGAGGCCGCCTCCAGCATCGGCGCGAACAGTTCGTCCACCGCCTTCCAATCCGGAGAGGCGAGCAGGGCGTTGTCGTCGGGGCAGGCAGGATAGGCGCCGAAATTGTCGCGGTTGCTGCCGTATAGCGGCTCCATCGCCTTCCAGGCCGCCGCCCCCCGCTTTTCCATCACCGAGCAGGGCCAGGCCATCTCCACATCGTCGCTGACGACGCGGAGTGCGGTGAGGAAGCCGTCGTCGGTGGCGAGATCGACGCCCGACGCGGTTTCACGGGCATAGGAATCGTCGATGCCCGCGATGGCGTCGCGCAGCAGCGTTTCCGCCTTGGCGCGGTCGGGGGAGGGGCCGAAGCGCAGCAGATAGGCGCTCCATCCCTTGCCCAGCCCGCCGCGGATCTCGGCCAGCCGCTTGGCGGCACCGGCCGGGTCGGCGGCGATGCCGTCGATGATGGTGGTCACCGCGGCGACCGCCTTGGGCACCGACTCGGACAGGGCCGTGCGCCGGGCGTCCAGCACCGGGCCAAGGCAGGTGCCGGGGGAGGGCGCCGCCGCACACTGGTTGCGCTGGGCCAGCCATGCCCGCTGCTCCGTGCGCAGCCGCTCGCGATCGGCGGTGCCCGACAGATCCTGCAAGGTTTTGTAGGCGTCGGCGATCTCGCGGTCGGCATCGGCCAGTTTGGAATCGGCGCAGATCGCCTTTTCAACCGGCGTGGCGGCCGCCTTGCAATCGAAGGACGGCTCGGCCCGCGCGGTGCCGACCGTGCCGGTCATGAGAACCGCGGTCACTAAGGCCAGTGCCGCGCTGGCCGGCGACAGGCGGAAGGATGGTCCCATGTTGGCCATCATGTCTCCCTTGGATCGTGATCCGCGGAAGATACGGAATCGGCGGCCGCTTGTCCTCTGCGGCCCCGGCATTTCAGAGGAACGCCAATCAGAGAAACGCCACTGTGATCGCGGCGAAGTGGCAGCTGGCGGCGGCCAGCACCAGCAGGTGCCAGACCGCGTTGTTGTAGGGCATCCGCTCCATCAGGTGAAAGACGACGCCGATGGTGTAGACCAGCCCGCCGGCGATCAGCAGCCACAGGGCGGGGGTCGACAATGCCGTGCCCAAGGGTTCCAGCGCGGTGACGACCGCCCAGCCGAGCCCGAGATAGAGCGCCAGCCCCAGCCGGTTGAAGCGGCCCGGAAAGCGCAGCTTCAGCGTCGCGCCGACGGCGGCCCCGCCCCACACGGCGCCGCCCAGCCCGATCCCCTGGCCCAGCCCCAGCGTGAAGGGCGTGTAGGTGCCGGCGATCATCACGAAGATCATGGCATGGTCGATCCGCCGCAGCAGCGCCTTGCCCAGGCCGGGCGGGGCGAGGTTGTAGGCGGCGGACGCCGTCAGCATCCCCACCAACCCCAATCCGTAGATGACCAGCGCCAGCGCCGTGTGGACCGGAACCGCCCCGGAGAACACGCCGGCATTCAGCAGCCAGACGAAGCCGGCGACGCCCGCCGTTACCCCGATGGCATGAACGGCCGCATCCGCCCGCCGCTCGGCGGCGCTGTAGACGGGAAACTGATCGGCATCCGGCATCGGCACACCATCTCGGTCGACGCAAGGAGGATGGCCGCCGGAACGGGGCCTGCGTCGAACATGGTGTGCCGGCCGCGGCAGCGCCACGGGTCCTGTCCGATGGTCGGACCCCGGCGGCCGGTGCTTCGGCAAACTGCTTATGCGGGATGGGCCGGTTATTCCGCCGCGAAGGCCACGGCTGCGGGCGCGCGGTGGCGGGGCATCGGCTCCGACAGGCTGGCGGCCTTGCGGAAATAGCACAGCGCATAGACGCGGACACAGCCGGTGAGATTGTCGCAGTCCTGGCGTTCGGCATCGATCTTCGACACCAGTTCGCTCATCGTCATGTTCTCGCGGGCGCAGATTTCCTCGAGCGACTCCCACTCGACCGGCATCAGCTTCATGCTGGTCCGCTTGCCGTTCACCCTGATATTGCGCATGTGCATGGGGGAGCCCTCCGTTGCCGATGCATAAATGGGTATGTGAAACGGCGGGATGCGTGCTGTGAAGTTTTTCACAGGGAGTGGGGACCTGTCGGGTGGAGTTCTATCAAACGGACAAGCGGGTACCACGGGATCGGAGGTCGACATGACACAAAGCGACGCCTTGCGGGCGATCATAAACGAAGCCGCATCAGCACGTTCAGCCCTGTGCGAGAACGAGCTGGTGATCCGGCTCGACAATATCCTCGCCCTTGCTCGGGCGGCGCTGGAAGAGCAGGAATCGGACGAAATGCCGCAGTCGTCCGCCGGCGCATCTGCGACAATTGGTCACCGGCAGTCATAAATCCGCACAACTTCGCCGCCCCGCGGATTGCTTAACGGAGTAACCTTTTCGGAGTACGCCACCGCCGTGCCGGGCATCGTGAAGCTTGGCACGGCCGGTGGAGGACTCATCGAAATGACATGGGGCTTTTCAATACAATGACTCCCCTTCCCACTCCGACCTGCATTCTCCGCGGCACCTACGTCCGTTCCATGTTTGGCGACGTGCCTGTCGACAGCCTGAAGATCGGCGATCTGATCCAGTCGTCTGTGACCGGCGAGTTCCGTTCGATCCGCTGGATCGGCCGCCGCCTGCTGGCGGGGTCGTCCTTAGACACCGAGCATCTGCGCAAGGTTCACCTGCCGGTCCGGATCGCCCGCGGCGCCATCGCCCGGGACCTGCCCGCCCGCGACCTCTACATCTCCCCCAGCCATGCGCTGCTGATCGGCGAGTATGGTGTATCGGCCCGCCTGCTGATCAACGGCTCGTCGATCCGGCAGGTCGATGCGATGGAGGAGATCGAATATTTCCACATCGAACTCGACAGCCATGACGGCATGTATGCCGAGGGGCTGCCGGTCGAGACCTATCTCGAAGCGGACAACCGCCAAGCCTACGACAATGCCGCCGAGTATGAGGCGCTGTATCCGGGAGACGATCCGCGCGTTCAGGAACCCTGCGTGAAGATCGACATTCCGCTGGCTGCGCTGGAGCGGATCCGCACCAAGGTGAACGACCGCGCCGAGCAGATCGAGCTGGCCGAGATGGCTTGAGGGGCAGGCTGTCGACCGTGAACAGGGGGCCGTCCCATGGGGCGGCCCTTTGTGCGTCGACAGCTTGGCCATGAGGTGTCCGTCGCCGTAGGGGAGCGGAAATGCGGTTTGACCGTTCCCCCGGAGTGGCCCAGACCCTGCGCACATAAAAAAACCGCCGCTAACCCATTGGATTAGCGGCGAGTTGAACAGGGAGGCTTCACGTCTGGGAGACGCAACGTCATTCAACCTCCGAAGTTCTTCAACGTTCGCCCCCTCGCCAATTGCTCTCCGTAAGGCGTTGTAATGTCTCGCAATATTGTTCAGCAAGGTTCATTGCAGTTCGTGAGAGGCCGGGATATTCTGTTCCCCCAGAGTTCCCCCAATGTCGAGCTAACGCTATGCCTCGCGTCCGCCTCACGGATAAGCACCTCCAATCCGCCAAGCCGCCCACGTCGGGACGTCTCGAACTGACGGACGAGGCCACGCCGGGCTTAGAGTTCCGCGTCACCGCGAACGGGGCGAAGTCGTGGCGCGTCAACTACCGCGTTAAAGGGACGAGCGACCTGAGGCGCTACACTATCGGCCCCTATCCATCCATCTCCCTCTCCGACGCGCGGAAGCGGGCTCGCGCAATTTACGACGCGGCAAAGAGCGGGATCGATCTCCCCGCCCAAGAGCGGCGTGAGGCCGAGGAGGAGGCGCGAGCCGCTCGTCGCCCGACGTCCGTTAGCGACCTTCTCGACCGATATGTCGAGGAATATTGCAAACCGAATCAGCGGCGATGGGAGCAAACCGAAAAGCTCTATTTGGCGCACGTAAAGCCGACTCTCGGTCGAAAAGGGCTGAATGAGATTCGCCGCGCCGACGTGGTTGAATTGCTCGACGATTTGCAGACTAAGAAGGGGTTGAACGCTCAGGTAAACCGCGTCCGTTCGCAGATCATTGCCGCCTTTAATTGGGCCGTGGAGCGCGATTATCTCGACGCTAATCCGGCATCGACCGTCAAAAAGCGCAAGAAGATTGAGACGCCTAGGTCGCGTGTATTAGACGACGAGGAGCTAGCGGCTATTTGGCGCGCCGCCGACACATTGTCCTATCCTAGTGGCCCATTGGTCAAAATGCTGATACTGACCGGTCAGCGACGCGACGAGGTACGCGCCCTACCTCGCTCCGAGTTGCGCGGGGCGACGTGGCTCCTGCCAGCCGAGCGTAACAAAGCCAAACGCGATCATGAATTGCCGCTACCCGCCGCAGTGGTCGAGCTCTTGGAAGCCCTCCCGCAAGTTGGACCCTATGTATTCACATGCGATCCAAAGGGCGAAAAGCCCTACGCCGGAATGAAGCGGCTTAAGGAGATCGTTGACCGGGAGAGCAAGGTCCAAGGCTGGACATTCCACGACCTCCGGCGCACCGCCGCTACCGGGCTAGGGCGCCTCGGGTTCTCTCAGGATGTTATCGAGCGCGTTCTAAACCACAGCCGCCCAGCCCTCGCCGTGACCTACAACGTCCACTCCTACCGGGAGGAGAAGTTCGCTGCCCTCGAGGCTTGGGCTCGCCACGTCGATTCGATTGTGAGCCGTGGTCCCACGAATATTGTAAGTTTCGCCGAGCGTCGTAACACAAGGTAGCGGGGGATAGCCGCGCCACCAAAGGCGGAACCGTGCGGAGGCGAGCGCGGCACTCGCCCGCGCCACCTTCCAAATGCTGCCTCCCATTAGATTTCACAACCTTCATTTGGAATATCCCCTCTCGCTTTCGGGCGGCTCGTTGGTCCGTCAGGGTTCGTGCGAACACGTAACCCACGGGGGGCCGAAATGGCAGCCACGAACACCACATCCGAGCGCCTTGCCTATTCGATCGAGGAGTTTTGCCAAGTTGCCAGCGTCGGGCGAACGCTCACCTTTGCTGAACTAAAGGCGGGGCGGCTGAGGGGTACGAAGGTCGGGCGCCGCACGCTCATCCTCGCCGATGATGCGCGGGCTTGGCTCGCGTCGCTCCGCTCCTCCTCCGAAAAGAACGCCGCCTAACCAGCGGCAAACCGGAGGGCCGATCATGGCGCGCATTCGCTCCGTCCATCCTGGGCAGTGGACCGACGAGGATTTCGTCGAGTGCGACTATCCCGCTCGCCTCCTCGCGATCGCAATCCGGAATGAGGCTGACGACCAAGGCGTTTTCGAGTGGAAGCCTCGGGCGCTGAAAATGCGCCTTTTCCCTGCCGATACCCTCGACCTTGCCGACCTCCTCGACGAGCTCGTCGCCAACCGGATCGTTCGCCGGTTCGAGGTCGAGGGCAAAGCCTACGGGGCGATCCGGAACTTCCGCCGCTACCAGCGTCCTAAGAAGCCCAACGCGGTTTACCCGCTCCCCGCTGACCTCCGCGATTACGTCGCCATCGGCAGCGACGAACTCACGCCGGGCGCCGACGAGGGAGACGGTTCGGAACCGGTGGGGAATCAGTTCGGAACCGGTGGGGAAGCGGTTTCGGAAACGGCTCAGCAGATGGAGGAGGAAGGAGGGAGGATGGAAAAGGAGGAGGGAGAAGAGTCTCCCTCTAACGAGGGAGTCCCGTCTCGCGTTCGCTCGACGGCGCCCGCCGGTCCGACGGCGCAGGAGATTTCGCTCGCGGTCGATCTCTACAACGCGACCGCCGAGCAGAGCGGACTCCCGCGGGCGCTAAAGCTCACCGACAAGCGCCGCCGAGCCCTCGTCGCCCGGCTCCGCGATTGCGGCGGGCTCCCCGGATGGGAGGTTGCCCTCGAAAAGCTCGCCGCCTCCCCGTTCTTGACCGGGCGGACCGACCGCGGTTTCCGCGCCGACCTCGATTTCCTCTGCCAAGAGCGGAGCTTTACCAAGCTCCTCGAGGGCTCATACGACGACCGGCGCCCGGCGCCCGGCGCTCGCCCGACCAACGCCGTCACCGACGCAATTCGCAACGTAATTCGCCGCGCTGACGCGAGCGCGACGCAGTCCTTCGACGATCTCGACCTTTAGGAACCACGATGGAAAACACCAATTCTCCGCGCCCGGCTCTTCCGGTCGCTTTTGAGGACATACCGGCGCCTTTCGCGTCTAACATTTGTCCGACTGCCGATCGCTATCGGCGTGAGCTCGAGCGCACCGACGCGCTTGACGAGCATTCCCGGCTGATTCCCGCCGCTGATTGCGAGCGGATTATCGCTGAGGTGCGTGAGAGCCTTTCCGGTTGCATTGAAAAGCCGCTTGCAGCCCGGTTGGCGGGGCACCTCGTTGCTATCTACCCCAACGGCCGACCGCCCGAGCCCGAGGTTTACATTTCCGGACTCGTTCGGATGTTCGAGGGATTTCCGCGGAATCTCTGCCGCCTCGCCCACGACTTCTGCGTCAAGCATTTCCGCTTCCTGCCGTCTCCCGCCGAGCTCAATAGCGTCCTCGAGGCGCTAAAGGCGAAGCGCAGCGCCGCCGCGGATCGGGCGCGCAGGCACATCGACGAGCACCAGCGCCGCGCCGAGGAGACGAATAAGGCAGAGGGGCGCGGCGGTTACGCCGGGCTATCGCCGGAGCGCCAGCGTCTTTTTGACGAGTACATGGCGGCGGTTCGGCAGGGTGAGAGCCCGCCTAACCCCTTCGACTAATCCCCGGCTCCAAATCCCGAGAGTCGGACTTTGACCATCGGCACAACCAAAGGATTAACAATGTTTGTGATCGCTAAAATTAAGAGTGTGAATGAATCGGCGACGGCGGTTCAGGTTGCCGAAATGCTCGAAGCTACTTCCCGCGAGCTTAAGGCGGCGGAGGCCGAGCTCGCCCGCCTCGATCGCGCGCACCGTTCCGTCCTCCTCGCCGACGACGACAAAGCCCTCGACCGCCACGAACAGCAGACCACCGCCGCCCGCCGACAGGTTGCCCGCCTCCGTGCTTTGGTCGAGGTGCTAGAGGAGCGGCACTCTTCCGTGATCAAGCGGGAAACCGAGGAGGCGCTCGACCGCCGGAAGGCGGAGGCCGTCGCCGCGGTTGCCAATGTGATTCGCCGGTTGGATACGGAGTACGCGCCCGCCGCCGAGACGATCGCGGCATTCCTTCCGGATTGGGTGTCGGCGATCAATCTGACGAAAACCACCAATGAGGCTTTGCATGCGGCGGGGCGGAGCGATCTCTTGCTCTCGCCAGAGGTAATGGCCCGTAAGGCGCCCAATCGCGAGGAGCCCGCGCGCGAGGAGATCGAAATTGTCCGCGGTCCGACCCAATGGGAGAAGGACCCTCGAACGGGGGAAATGCGGGCTATCGGCCAGAGCGCCCATGAGAAACCGCGAGAGGTCAGGCGGACTATTGCCGCTCGCGTTATTCTCGGCGATCAGCTTCCGCCCCTTGCGGAGAGCGTCGCCCTCCCGGCGGCGCGACCCGGAAAGCGCCGCTTTTGGGGCAAGTAGGACAGCGAGGGCCGGAGTGATCCGGCCCTTTTTGTTGCGCCGTAATGCCAGCGTAACGCCATCGGTAACGCATAACGCCGCCCTAGATACAGATACAGATACAGATAAAGAAAGAGAGGACTCTCCCTCTAACGAGGGAGTCCCGCCTCGTTCTCTCCGCGTTCCGTGTCCCTAGGTGGAGGTCAAACGACACAGCCAACGGTGAGTCCGCCGGAAGCCCGAGGAGGAGGTTACGCGCTCGGCGGCTACTAAACCCCCTCCGATCGGGCCGGAGCCGTATAGGCGGCGATTGGTCGAGCTCTGGCGCGCCTTCCTCGCCGCGTTCGGACCCGATGATCGTCGCCGCGTTGCGCCTTGCTCGGGCCGTCGAGGTTCGGACGTGGGAGAGGGCGGCGCGGTACTATGGGGCTGACCGAGTTCGTATGCCGAACGGCTGAAAAGCGAAATCGCCCCGGCGCATTGTCTCGCGCCGGGGCTGACGAAAAACTGCGCCCTCTGACTCGATAACTTCCCCTAAAAATCGTCGGAATCTCTGAACATTATCACATCTTTTCCTTTCTTCGCTGGCACATAACCCCAGCGTTTAGCAGCTTCTTCAATGTAAAGCCGAGCCGAGCCGGGAGCCAACTGTAGCTCACGATCGATGTCCTTATATCGCATGGCCCGGAGGTTGTCCGATGTAGTCCTTGCCCCCATCCACGACTCCAATAACGCTTGGCAATCTGTCGGGTCGCTGCAAAGGAGTTCCGAGTCTTCTGGAACAACAGCAGGCAATTTTGGCGCTTGATGGACAACAGATCCCAGCCTTGCCACGGCCTTACGAATACGATTACAGGCGGGACCGAGGGCAGCCACCATATTTCCATCTTGCCTATCGGGCTCGAAGGTTGCTGGCGTTAACCCCAAAAGATCGCTGGGGAGATGCAAATCCTCGACACCTCTTGGAACTATCAAAAAGCACCGATCGCTGCCTAGACGACCAACAAATAGCCCAAGTTCGAAAACTACATTGTCTCGCACGGTGTGCTTTGATGCGTCGCGAATCTGGGTAATATCGTCAGGCGCGAGGATAAACAAGCCAAAATCAGTTTCGTCTAGTATGTCTATCAAAGAAGCCATTGCGGTTCTAGACAGCGCAAAAACCCCTTGGGACCAAACTGTAGGCTCTACATCGTGCTCCAAGCCCTCTTGGGCTGCATAAGCAAGATCAAGATGCTCAACCGACGACGCTATAAACATTCTAGGCTTCATTGCATCTTCCAGACATATCGGATGGTTGACGAACGGCAGTCAGCTAGATTGCATTGGCTGCACTCTTGGATCAATTCGGAAAGGCCGCGTGTCCTCGTAGAATGTGCGGCATCACGTTAATCAAGTGTTGGGCAACGCACTCTCGAGGCTTGATGAGGAGGCGAGGCTTGAAGGGCTATCTCTCAACCTCTCGATCATCGGGCCACGCCACAGGCAAGCGGCAGCGGAGCGGGAGGAATGACCCTCGAGGGGGATCGATGGGCGGGCACCCCCTCCCCCGGTATGGGTCCTCCTAGACGCCCCACCGTCACGGGTGCCTCGCGACCCCGGCTCCTGGTTAGGCAATGCAATTTCTATCGCCGCTTTTTGTTTTCATTGGGAAGAGGGGCAAAGTTATAGCCTCACCTGAGCACATTACATTGCGCTCATTACTGTACTGCTCACGCCAATTTTAATGCCGCAGTCAAAGCGATTGGCGGATGCGCCAGTTGGTGCTTGATACGTCCTAGTACAATAAAGGCCGTCTCCACCAGATCTAGATATGTAACGCGAGTTATCATTGCCAACCATAGGCTGGCTATCGCCACTAAAATGGCCAAGTACATCCCATAGCTTATTTGCTTGCGCTCCAGAACAATATAACAATAAATCTACTTGACCTTGACTATATAGCTTTTTGTATTGCAGGTTCTGACCCTGTACTGCTTGGTTGAGGCATTCACGAATACCATCCCGTATGTCACTTTGTTGTGCAAATACGGAGGGCGATACCAGCATCAAAAGGGCAATGAAGGCAACGCGCTTCATGGGTCACTCCATATGTTCCGCCTGAATAAGGATGCTCTAATTCCAAAAGCTCGCATAAATGGTGCGTCTGAGGAAGAGAGCGGTCGAATAACGTTGGGACGCAGAAGGAGACCGAACCTCACTCGCCACCTTCTGGCGCCCTGGCGATCCTCCCGGCTCCAACCTAGATCGGAGTTTCGGGAATGCTGATCGGATTCGTCGGGTACGCTCGGGCGGGCAAGTCGACCGCCGCCACCTACCTACAGGACGCGCACGGTTTCGAGCGGGCGCGGATCGCCGACCCGCTGAAAAACATGCTCCGCGCCGTCGGGCTCACCGACCGGGAGGTCGAGGGCGATCGGAAAGAGGAGCCGCTCGAGCTCCTTTGCGGACGCACGCCTCGGCACGCATTGATTACCCTCGGAACGGAATGGGGCCGGAACATGATCGGCGACGCCTTTTGGGCGAACGCTTGGCGCCGCCGGATCGAGGAGCTCGGCGACGTGGCAATCGCCGTCGAGGACGTCCGTTTTCCCAATGAGGCGCAAGCGGTCCGCGACCTCGGCGGCATTATCGTCCGGATCGAGAACCCGCGCGTTAAGCCCCGCGCCCGTTGGGGGATCGTCGGGCGCCTCCTCCTGGCGCTCGGGTTCCGGCTCCCGATCCATCCGTCCGAGCGGGTCGATAGGATCGAGGCGGATTTGATCCTCTGGAATGGCGGGACGCTCGAGGCGCTCGAGGAGGAGGTCGAGGATATCCTCGAGCTCGCCCGCGACATTGCCGAGAGCCGCAAGCCCACCGCCGTCCGGATCGCCGTCGACAGCCTCCGCCCCGATCGTGCCGCCCGCCGCCTCGCCGAGCCCTCCGAGTGCATCCTCGAGGCTTACGCCGACCGCCGCGGGCTTGCATAAGCCTGCCCGCCGGGCGATCGGAGCTCGCTTTCCGTCGCCCGGCACTCCCCGGAGAGTCCGAGCATGGGCAAGAAAGTAAACCGAAACGAGCTCGCCGAGATTTTCGACGTCTCGCTCCCGACCGTCTCGGCTTGGCTCCGAGCCGGAATGCCTGTTCTCGAGCAAGGCCGGAAAGGGCGCGAGTACGCTTTCGATACGGGCGAGGTCCGGAAGTGGCTCGAGGATCGGGCGATCGCCGCGACGCAAGGCGATATGTCCCGGCTCTCGCTCGAGGAGATCCGCAAGCGGTACGAGACGGCACGGGCGGCGCGCGAGGAGCTTGAACTCGCAAAGGCAAAGCGCGAGGTCGTCCCGATCGACGAGGTTGCGAAGGTCGTCGGCGCGGAGTTCTCGCGCTGCAAAACCCGCCTCCTCGCGATCCCGACCAAGGCCCACTCGCTCGTAAACTAGGGCGGCGAAGATGACGAAGCCGATTTGCGGCGCCTTCAACCGAGTTTCCGCACTTACCGTAGAAAGATACTCGCGACGGGGGCAACGGTTTCCCCGCCACAAGGTCATAGTTAGGGGAAACCGTTGCCCCAACATTTGGGCTACCTGAGCTCTCTCCGGAATAAGCTTTAACAACTGATACCGTTGCTCACTGATTGACATCTGCGGAGGGCCGAATGGCCAGTCGAGCGAGCATCCCCGAGAGAGCGCATCCGATTGCAAAAGCGATTTTCGGCGCCATGCGTGATCGGGGCGTTACCTATGCCGAGCTTTCGGCCCGGTCTGGCTTAGCTCGGGAAACCATTACGGCTTGGCGCAAGCGCAACAAGCCCGATCTCGAAAGCGCCGAGGCGGCGCTTGGCGTCCTTGGGCTGAAGCTCGCCGTCGTTCCCATCAACTGATTTCGAAACGCCCCGGCACCATTGAGGACGCCCGCGGCCCGTCCAACAACGAAAAGCCTTTCTCCCCGCCGGGCGGCCCTAACCGGGTGGTTTTGGGGGTCAAGGAAGGCGAGGCCGCATCCAAAATCTGAGGGTAGTGAATGAGTACCCAGTTTCGAGAGGCTAATATGCGGATAGCTGAGCGGCTCGAGGAGAGAGCTCGCATCGCGTCCGACCCGCGAGAGGCGGCTTTTTGCTCGGCACATGCGGCGCGCGTTCGCAAATGCGCCGGGCTCCCCCCGGTCGGCGCGTTGGGCTCCGCCACGCCCGCCGTTCTGACGGTACCTGCAACCGCTCCGGCGCTCCCGTCCGCCACGCCGCAGCCCTCGCCCGAGCTCCAAGCCGAGGAGATCGTCCGCTCGATCTTCGCCTCCGCCGAGCTTGCGGATCGTCCTGCGGCGCCCCGTGCCAGAGCAGCGGACCCGACGAGCGGGCTTACGCCGGAGCTCGCCGCCATTCTCGCGAAGGCAACCGTTCCGGACGACTGCCTCGCCGCACCGATTCAGAAGGCGCCGCGGGCGATGACGGTCCAGGAGGTCGTCGCCGAAATCATCGCCGCCGGGAAGGCGGACGGTGTTTATGGCGCCGCTCCTACCTAAGCCGAGATTTGGGAGGGGGCTTAAGCGCCTCCTCCTGTAGCTTCCGGAACGCCTCGAGGAGCACGCGCTCTGAGATAAGGCGTCGATTGTTCGGGGCTTTGAAGAAGGGGAGCCGCCCCTTGTCCGCCCACGTACGGATGGTATCCACCGGGATCGGAGAGCCGTCGGAACGAGTAACGCCGATTTCGGCGAGCTTATCTGTCACACCTTGGAAGTCGAGGTAACGCTCGCTCATTGCCTAACGCGCCCCAATGTAGCCGAGGCGCGGGCTTGGTGTTACGCAAGAGCCGCGGAGCCGCCCCGGTCGAGATCGGCCAAAGCCCCTCGGAGCATAATCCGGAGGCGATTCTCAAGCGTTCCCGTCGCCTCCGCCTCGTCGAGCAAGCCAATCGCGTACCGCAGTTTGAATGCAACGTCCGAAGCGCAGGAGGCCGGAGCTCTGGCGACGGCGTCCTCCGCGTCGCAAATACGGAGAACACTCGCCTCGATTTCCTCGTCGGATTTCCAGCAATCGCGGGCGTCCTTACGCTCTAACTCACTCTCCGCAGCTAAAAGGATCGAACGGGCGCTTTGGAACAGCATAACCCAGCCTCCGAATAACGGTCTACCTCTTTCGATACGCAGTTTTACGCAGATATACGCAGGAAGTAGAAGCGAATTCTATCCGCCATTCTGACGGATTTTTGCGTCGCGACGATGGATGCTTCCTCGATATTGAAGGCGAGCCCAGCATCTTCGATGCCGACCTCGCCGAGCGGCTCGGGTACGAGCGGGCCGAGCTCGCTCCCTCCTCCGCGATCGCGCCCGCCGGGTTCTCTCCGGAGGCGATCGCCGCCGCGATTGCGACAAGGATCGAGCGCGGGATCGAGGCGGTCCTTGCTCGCGTTCTCCCGCGAGTCGAGGCATATCGCGACGGGGCTATTGCCGGGTGCCACTCCCTCAGTCCCTAAGGGAGTTCTCTAGCGCCGAGAATGGTACGGCGACCTAGGGCGGAGGATTTGTTCCCCCCGAGTTCCCCCAACCCCTGCCCACATAAAAAAACCGCCGCTAACCCATTGGATTAGCGGCGAGTTGAACAGGGAGGCTTCACGTCTGGGAGACGCTGGGTCCGAGGACCCAACCCCGGAGGGGAGACCTCCGGGACGAAACATCGGATGCTGCGTCGCAACATCCAACGATCAAAATTTGACCATTCTGCTGCCAACTTTCCAGGCACAAATATATAAATCTACCATGCAAGACGCGCATGGCTTCAAAATATCCTTAGAAGGCTAATAAAAATGCCGAAATCGACGATGCCGCTCCGGAAAGTCGGAAAGACATCGTCGATTTCGGCAATTCTCTTACGGGATCATTGAAAATTGTTTGAGGTCAGAACGGAGTTTCTGCCACTTTTTTAACCAGGAAGTCGCGGAAGACCGCGATGCGCTTGGAATGGCGCAATTCTTCGGCATAGACGAAGTAGGCGTCGACCTTCGGCCCGTCGACGTCCGGCAGGATCCGGGTCACGTCCTTGGAGAAGCTGTCGACCAGGAAGTCCGGCAGCGCGCCGATGCCGAGCCCGCTCTCCACCGCGCGATAGATGGCGTAGACGCTGTTGACCTGCAGGATCGGCTTCCGGTTGGGCGAGGGGTCGCCGACCTCCATGATCCAGTTGACGTTCGGAATCGGCGCCCGCACGTCGGGCGGATAGGTGATCAGGTCGTGATTGTCCAGCTCGGCCGCCGTCTTGGGCGTGCCCTTTTTCTTCAGGTAGCTCTGGCTGGCATAGAGGTGGAAGCGGATCGACATCAGGTGCCGCTGGATCAGGTCCGGCTGGCGCGGCGTGTTCATGCGGATGGCGATATCCGCCTCGCGCATCGCCAGGTCCAGCTCGTCGTCGTCGATCAGCAGCGTCAGCTGGATGTCGGGGTAGATCGACATGAACTCGTTGATGCGCGGCGTCAGCCAGGTCGATCCGAAGGCGACGGTCGTCGTCACCCGCAGCGGTCCCTTGGGATGCTCCCGGCTTTCGGTCAGCATCGCTTCGGTCATCGACAGCTTGGCGAACACGTCGCGGGCGGTGCGGTGAAGCAACTCGCCCTGTTCGGTCAGGATCAGCCCGCGGGCGTGGCGGTGAAACAGCGGAACGCCCAGGCTTTCCTCGAGCGCGCTGATCTGGCGGCTGACCGCCGACTGGCTGAGGTTCAACGTCTCGCCGGCATGCGTGAAGCTGCCGGCTTCGGCCACCGCGTGGAATACCCGCAGCTTGTCCCAATCCATCATGCTGTCCCGCCCCGATGCGCAGCCGCCCGGAGCCTCCCGTTTATCTTGAGGACGGCGCATGGCCGCCATGCATGTTTATAGCGGGAACGCGCCCGGAACGCACGCGCTAGTAAAAGCGACTCGCACGAAAATTAATCATGATCGCCGGAATTATTCTCATCCGAAGTCACAGCGATCCGGGCATATCCGTATAATGGATAGGGGTGTTTGCGATGCTCGGAAATGGGACGGCGGCCATTCGCCCCCATCTTTGCTAATCCGCGGCGTCGGTCAGGGCGGCGGTCTTGACCGTCGCGTTGCGGGCAGCGTCATGCCGCGTTTCGGGGCGTGTTTCAGGGCGGGCGCTGCCGATATGCCCGCTGATCTCGTTGCCGGCATCGGCGGGCAGGCGCCAGAAGGGCAGGCTGGAGGCGCAGGCCATCAGCCCCACCGTCAGGAAGGCGGGAACGAAGGTGGCGGGGGTCAGGGCGCCGCCGCTCCACTGGGTGGTCAGGTGCAGCGCGGTGGCGCCGACGGCGACGCCCAGGCTCAGCGACAGCTGCTGCATCACGCTGGCCAGCGTGTTGGCGCGGCTGGTCATCGGCTGCGGCACCTCGGCATAGCTCAGCGTGTTCATCCCGGTGAACTGCAGCGAGCGGAAGAAGCCGCCCACCAGCAGCGCGCCCAGGATCACCAGATGCGGCGTGTCGGGACGGAAGGCGCCGTAGCTGGCCAGGATCGCACCGCTGACCAGCGAATTGAGGGTCAGCACCAGACGGAAGCCGAAGCGCCGCAGGATCGGGCCGGCCAGCGCCTTCATGGTCAGCGCCCCCGCCGCACCGGCGAAGGTCAGCGCTCCCGACTCGAAGGCGGTCAGGCCGAAGCCGATCTGCAGCATCACCGGCATCAGGAAGGGCACCGCGCCGTTGCCGACGCGGAACAGCGTGCCGCCCAGGACCGAGGCGCGATAGGTCGCCAGCCGGAACAGCGACGGGTCGAGCACCGGCCGCACCACCCGGCGGGCATGGCGCAGATAGGCCAGCGTCGCCAGCAGTGCCACCGCCAGCAGAATCGCCACCGCGCTGGGCGGCAGCAGGTCGCGCCCGATATTCTCGAAACCGAACATGAAGGCGGCCAGCGCGGTGGCGCTCCACAGGAAGCCGCGGGCGTCGAAGGGGTCGCGCTGCTCCTCCTTCAGGTTGGGGATCAGCGCCAGCACCAGCGCGATGCCGATCAGCCCGATCGGCACGTTGATGAAGAAGATCCAGCGCCAGGAGGCATAGGTGGTGATCGCGCCGCCCACCAGCGGCCCCAGCGCCGGCCCGATCAGCGCCGGCAGGGTCATCCGCGCCATCGCCGTCACCAGCTGGTCCTTCGGCACCGTGCGCAGCAGGATCAGCCGGCCGACCGGGACCATCATCGCGCCGCCGATGCCCTGGAGGATGCGGGCAGCCACCAACTCCACCAGCCCGTTCGACAGGCCGCAGGCGATCGACCCCGCCATGAAGACGGCGATGGCGCTGGCGAAAACGGTGCGCGCGCCATAGCGGTCGGCCGCCCAGCCGCTGACCGGCAGGAACACCGCCAGCGCCAGCATGTAGGAGGTCATCGCCAGGCTGAGCCGCAGCGGATCCTCGCCCATCGACCGCGCGATCGCCGGCAGCGCCGTGGCAATCACCGTCGAGTCGAGGTTCTCCATGAACAGGGCGCAGGCGATGATCAGCGGGGTGACGCGCGACATGACGGACCGTCAGGCAGGGAACGGAGCCCTACGAATGTGAGACGTTCCGCCGCATTGACCATCGCACATGCGAAAGCCCTGCCATGCGTAAGCGAGGTCGGGGAGGTGATTCTTGGGGCGCGCTGGATCGGCGGGCAAGATCGACACGGATGTCACGGATTGAAGCACGGATTTCACGGATATGGCGTTGCCCAGGTCCTTGCTTGCCGGGAGAGGTCAAGGCGTTGCCACGAGCAAGAAAAAATCCGTGTAATCCGTGTCTAAATCCGTGTAAATCTTGCCTGCCGCAACTACACTCTTTCCAAAGATCAATGTCCCGTAAATACCGGCCTCCGCTTCTCCAGGAAGGCGCGGTAGCCCTCGCGGAAGTCTTCGGTGCCGAAGCAGTGGTAGCATTCGGCGATTTCGGCCTCGGTCAGCGGCGCCGGGTCGGACAGGCGGCGGACATAGCGCTTGTGCAGGGTGGCGGCCAGCGGCGCGCCGGCGGCGATGCGCTGGATCGTGGCAGCGATTTCCGCCTCGAAGCCCTCATCCGCGACGACCCGGTGGACGAGATTCTTGTCCTTGGCCTCCGCCGCACCGAAGACGCGGCCTTCCAGCAGGATCTCCAGCGCCGCCGGGCCGCCGGCGACGTCGGCGACCAGCTTCAGCTCCGTCGGTCCCATGGAGATGCCGAGCCGGCTGACCGGCACGCCGAAGCGGCTGCTCTCCGAACAGACCCTGAGGTCGCAGGCCAGCGCCACCGCCAGCCCGATGCCGCAGCAGGGACCGTCGATGGCGGCCAGAACCGGATGGCGCAGGGCGCGCAGGCCGTCCAGCCCCTCGTCCATCAGGTCGCCGTAGCTGGCGCCCTGTTCGGGGCTGTTGCGCTCGCTCTCGAATTCCGAGATGTCGGCGCCGGGGGAGAAGGTGCGCGACCCGTTGGAGCCGGGGCCGCCGCGCATCACGACGACGCGGGTTCCCTCGTCGGCCTCAAGCGCTGTCAGGTGGCCGATCAGGGCGTGCCACATCGGCTTGTCGAAGGCGTTCAGCTTGTCCGGGTTGGACAGGGTCAGGGTCGCGACCGCTCCATCGCGGGTCAGGGTGATGGTGCCGGCCATGCCGCAATCTCCATCCGTTGCCGTATGGTTGCGTACCATAGCGCGCCTCCGCCGGGACGCAAGACGCCCGGTGCCGCAGCGCAGCAGGGGAGGGGAAAGCCGTCGCGAAAAAAGTGAGGGGAGGGTGAATTTTCCTCTTGCGGCGGAGGCCGCGTTTCCGTAGAAAGCGGCTCCCGGACGACGGGAGCGCGGGCGTAGCTCAGGGGTAGAGCACAACCTTGCCAAGGTTGGGGTCGAGGGTTCGAATCCCTTCGCCCGCTCCAGTTCTCCGGTAGAGAAGCGAAGACCTAAGGGCCGGGCGGCAACGCACCGGCCCTTCGCTTTTCCGACCTCCGCTTTTTGGTCTTCATTGTCCGGAAACACCGGGCATCCCTTATCGACACTGGCCGTCCGGCGCGCTAGATCCATAGTCATGACCGACACTTCCCTCGCCGCCCGCGGCGTTGCGCTCGACTTGCTGCGCGACGTGCTGCGCAAGTCCGTTCCCTTCGACGACGCGTTCGACGCGCATCCCGAACTGGCGGCGCTGCAGCCGCGCGACCGCGGCTTCGTCCGCCTGCTGGTCGCCACCGTCCTGCGCCGGCTGGGCCAGATCGACGAGATGATCCAGGCCAGCCTCGCCAAGCCGGGTCTGCCCAAGGCGGCCATCCACGACATGCTGCGGCTGGGCACGGCGCAGCTGGTGTTCCTGAACACCCCCGCCCATGCCGCGGTCGACACCGCGGTGGAACTGGCCGCCGCGCGCAACGCCGCTCCCTACAAGGGGCTGATCAACGCCGTGCTGCGCCGCATCGGGCGCGAAGGGGCGGAGATGGCGGCGCGGCAGGATGCCGGGCGGCTGAACACGCCGGACTGGCTGTGGCTGTCCTGGCGCTCCGCCTACGGCACCGCCCGCACCCGCGGCATCGTCGAGGCCCACCTGCACGAAGCGCCGCTGGACATCACGGTGAAGTCGGACCCGGAGGGCTGGGCGGAGCGGCTGGGTGCCACCCTGCTGCCGACCGGCTCGCTGCGCCGTCCGCCCGGCGGGTCGGTGACCGAGCTTCCCGGTTTCGAGGACGGGGAGTGGTGGATCCAGGATCTTGCCGCCTCGCTGCCGGCCAAGCTGTTCGGTGATCTTCGGGGCAAGCGCGTGTTCGACCTGTGCGCCGCTCCCGGCGGCAAGACGGCGCAGCTGGTGGTGCAGGGCGCGCAGGTCACCGCCATCGACCGCTCGGCCCGCCGGCTGGAGCGGGTGACGGAGAACCTGAAGCGCCTGCGTCTGGAGGCCGAGGTGCTGGCCGCCGACGCCGCGACGTGGGAGCCGGAGGAGCCGGCCGACGCCGTTCTGCTCGACGCGCCCTGCTCGGCGACTGGTGCGATCCGGCGCCATCCCGACATCCTGCGCGTCAAGACGCCGGACGACATCGCCAAGCTGGCCCGCGCCCAGTCGCGGCTGCTCGCCCGCTCGGTCGAGCTGGTGAAGCCCGGCGGCACGCTGATCTACTGCACCTGCTCGATCCAGCCGGAGGAAGGGGAGGCGCAGATCGCCCGTCTGCTGGAACAGGACAGGCGGGTGGAGCGTTGGCCTGTGACCGCCGACGAACTCGGCGGCCTGTCGGAGCCGATCAACGAGGTGGGGGAGGTCCGCAGCCTTCCGGGCATGCTGGCCGATCTCGGCGGGATCGACGGCTTCTTCGTGGCGCGCCTGCGCCGACGCCCGGACTGAGCCACTCATCCAGTCCGCACCGCGGGATAAATCCCAGGCCCGTCTTGCGGTGCGGGCGGCGAATTGATACGACACGACCCATGCTTCCGTCCGCGTTCTCCCGCACTGCATCATCACCCTCCGCCGGCCGCCGACGCCGCTCGCGGTCCTGAAGGAGTCGGCGCAGATGGGCGACGGGAACGGACGGTTTCGCAGCGGCATGGCGCGCCTTGCCTATGGGAATCCCCTTTACGCCCTGATGCTGGGCGGCAAGGCGCCGGGGGCGCTGGCGGTGATCCCGCCCGATCCCTGGCCCGGCGACATCGACAACGGCAACGCCATGCTGGCCGGGCGGATGAACTTCGCCGGGCAGTCGATCATGGTCGATCCCAACGGTGCGCCCAATTGGCGGCCCCAGGGTGCCAGCGTCGGCTGGCTGCGCGCCGCCCATGGCTTTGAGTGGCTGCGCGACCTGCGGGCGGTCGGCGGCGACACCGCGCGGCGCCGGGCGCGGGTGCTGGTGTGGTCGTGGCTGGACCAGAATGGCGGCTGGCATGCGCAGAGCTGGGCTCCCGACGTGCTGGGCGTGCGGCTTGCCAGTTGGATCGGTCTGCATGACTTCTACTGCGCGTCCGCCGACGACGAGTTCCGTGCGCGGATGTTCGAGAGCATGGCCCGCCAGTTGCGCCACCTGCTGCGGGTGGCGCCGGCCAAACTCGACGGCGAACGGCTGATCGGCGCGATCAAGGGCCTGCTCTATGGCGGCTATTGCCTGCCCGATCAGGACAAGGCGGCGCGCGAGGCGCTGCGCCTGCTCGACAAGGAACTGCCGCGCCAGATCCTGCCCGACGGCGGCCATGTGGAACGCAACCCGTCGATCCAGATGCGGGTTCTGCGTGACCTGATCGACATGCGCGCCGTGCTGCGCGTCGCGCGGGAAGAGGTGCCGGAAAGCCTCCAGCACGCCATCGACCGCATGACCCCGGCCCTGCGCTTCTTCCGCCATGTCGATGGCGGGCTCGCCCTGTTCAACGGCGGGCGGGAGGAGGAGCCGGCGCTGATCGACACCGTGCTGGCCCAGGCCGACGCCCGCGGCCGTCCGCTGAAAAGCGCGCCGCACACCGGGTTCGAGCGTCTGCTCGCCGGGCGCACGCTGGTGCTGCTCGACACCGGCGCGCCGCCGCCGGCCGGACTGGACCGCACCGCCCATGCCGGCACCCTGTCGATGGAGGTTTCCGTCAACAAGGAGCGGCTGATCGTCAATTGCGGCAGCCACCCGTCCCAGCGCGGCCCCTGGCGCGCGGCGCTGGCCGGGACGTCCGCCCATTCGACCATGGTGGTGGCCGACACCAACTCGTCGGAAGTGCTGGAGAAGGGCGGGCTCGGCCGCCGGCCGACGAATGTCAGTTGCGAGCGGCAGGAATCCGACGGCGCCATGCTGGTGGTCGCCAGCCACAATGGCTACAGCAAGGGATTCGGCCTGCTGCACCGCCGCCGCGTCTATCTGGCCGACAATGGCGAGGACCTGCGCGGCGAGGACACGCTGGAGCCGGTGATCGGCGCCACGCCGCAGCCGCAGCCCTACGCCATCCGCTTCCACCTGCATCCCAATGTCGAGGTGGTGCCGGTCCAAGGGCAGGGCGATGGGCGCAACGATCAGGTGCTTCTGCGCCTGCCCAGCGGCAATACCTGGCGCATGCGGGTGACCGGCGCCGTGCTGGAGGTGGCGGAGAGCGTCTATCTCGGCAGCGGGGACGAGCCGCGCCGCAGCCGGCAGATCATGATGCAGGGACAATGCGGCCCCGAAGGGCTGACGGTGAAATGGGCCTTGCGCCGCGAGCGCAAGGCGGCGTAAATCGCGCCCATCCGCGGTGGCCGGGCCTATTCCTTTCGGAAGGGGCGTGGAAACACGGATGAACACGGGATTTGGGGCACGGGCGACCACGGGACTCGTCTCGCCGTGCTTATCCATGTCCGTCCGGACCGGCAATGTGCGGGCGGGCGGACGCGGATAAGCACAGCCGAGCGGCATTTCCGTGGCCGTCCGTGCTTTTCTTCTTCCGTGCTTGTCCGGGTCTCCCCGGTTGCCTGCGGCCCAACGCACCACCCGCAGCGATCAGGATGACGCCATGAGCCCGCCCAAAGCCAACCACGCCCCCGCCCCCGACAAGGTCCGCATCACCCGCGCCCTGATTTCCGTGTCCGACAAGGCCGGTCTGGTGGAGCTGGGCAAGGCGCTCGCCGCCCGTGGCGTCGAGATCCTGTCGACCGGCGGTTCGGCCCAGCGTCTGGCAGAGGCCGGCGTCCCGGTCAAGGAGGTCTCCGACCACACCGGCTTCCCGGAGATCATGGACGGCCGCGTCAAGACGCTGCACCCGCGCGTCCATGGCGGCATCCTGGCCCGTCGCGACATCCATGCCGACGCGATGGCCCAGCACGACATCCCCGGCATCGATCTGGTGGTCGTCAACCTCTACCCGTTCGAGGCGACGGTCGCCAAGGGCGCGGCCTATGACGATTGCGTCGAGAACATCGACATCGGCGGGCCGGCGATGATCCGCGCCGCCGCCAAGAACCACGATTTCGTCGCCATCGTCACCGAGCCGTCCGATTACGAGGCGGTGCTGGACGAGCTGGCGACCCATGACGGCTGCGTCACGCTGGCCCTGCGCCGCCGGCTCGCCCAGCGCGCCTATGCCCGAACCGCCGCTTATGACGCCGCCATCTCCACCTGGCTGGCCGGCCAGCTGGGCGAGACCTTCCCACCGCGCACCACCCTGTCGGGATCGCTGGCCCAGACCCTGCGCTATGGCGAGAACCCGCACCAGCAGGCGGCCTTCTACGTCACCGGCGAGAAGCGTCCGGGCGTCGCCACCGCCGTGCAGCTCCAGGGCAAGGAGCTGTCCTACAACAACCTGAACGACACCGACGCCGCCTTCGAACTGGTGGCGGAGTTCGAGCAGCCTGCCGTCGCCATCATCAAGCACGCCAACCCCTGCGGCGTTGCCCAGGGCACCAACCTCCTGGAGGCCTACAAGTCGGCCCTGCTGTGCGATCCGGTCAGCGCCTTCGGCGGCATCATCGCCGTCAACCGCAGCCTGGACGCGGAGACGGCCGAGGAGATCTCCAAGCTGTTCGCCGAGGTGGTGATCGCTCCGGACGCCGACGAGGCCGCCCGCACGCTGCTGGCGACCAAGAAGAACCTGCGCGTCCTGCTGACCAAGGACGTGCCGAACCCGGCCGAGCCCGGCATGATGATCAAGCAGCTGTCGGGCGGCTTCCTGCTGCAGAACCGCGACAGCGGCCGCGTCAACCCGGCCGAGCTGAAGGTCGTCACCAAGCGCGCGCCGACCGAACAGGAACTGGCCGACCTGCTGTTCGCCTTCCGCGTCGCCAAGCACGTCAAGTCGAACGCCATCGTCTATGCCAAGAACGGCGCCACCGTGGGCGTCGGCGCTGGTCAGATGAGCCGCGTCGACTCGGCCCGCATCGCCGCCATCAAGTCGGCCGAAGCCGCCAAGGCCGCCGGCCTGTCGGAGCCGCTGACCAAGGGTTCGGTGGTTGCGTCGGATGCCTTCTTCCCGTTTGCCGACGGCCTGCTGGCCGCCGCGGAAGCGGGTGTGACCGCGGTGATCCAGCCCGGCGGCTCGATCCGCGACGCCGACGTGATCGCCGCCGCGGACGAGAAGGGTCTGGCGATGGTGCTGACCGGAATGCGGCACTTCCGGCATTGATGGTGTGACGGGGTGGGGACGTTAGACCCCCACCCTAACCCTCCCCCGCTTCGCGAGGGAGGGGACTGCCGCAGCCCTTGCACTTTACTCCCTCCCCTGCGAAGCGGGGGAGGGTTAGGGTGGGGGCAAGCGAGGCTTGGTCTTCACGCCTCCGCCAGCAGGTCGTCGGAATCCTCGACCCGCTTCAGCATCGACTGCCGCAGTTTCAGCAGGGCCCGATGCTCCAACTGGCGCACGCGCTCCTTGCTGACGCCCAGTTCGCGACCGAGTTCCTCCAGCGTGGCGCCTTCTTCGCGCAGGCGGCGTTCGCGGATGATGGTGCGTTCGCGCGGGCTGAGTTCGCCCAACGCTTCCGCCAGCCATTGCGAACGGGTGTTGGCGTCGCGCATGCCGATCACCACGTCCTCGGGCGAGGGGCGCTGGTCGGCCAGGAAATCCTGCCAGTCGTCATCGGAGCCGTCGGCCACCGGCGTGTTCAGCGACTGGTCGGAGCCGGACAGGCGCATCTCCATCGCCTCGACCTCCGACACCTCGACCTGCAGTTCGCCGGCGATCCACTCGCGGCCTTCCTTGGTCAGGCGTGCGCCGTTGCCGTTCTGCGTGGCGCTGTCGATCTTGGCGCGCAGGCGACGCAGGTTGAAGAACAGGGATTTCTGCGCGGCGGTGGTGCCGGTCCGCACGATCGACCAGTTGCGCAGGATGTAGTCCTGCATGGCCGAGCGGATCCACCAAGCGGCATAGGTGGAGAAACGCACCTCGCGGTCGGGTTCGAAGCGGCTGGCCGCCTGCATCAGGCCGACGTTGCCTTCCTGGACGAGATCGCCCATCGGCAGGCCGTAATTGCGGAAGCGCGACGCGGTGGCCACCACCAGACGGGTATAGGCCCGGACCAGCTGATGCAGCGCCCGTTCGTCATGGCCCTCACGCCATTTTCGGGCGAGTTCGAATTCATGGTCGCGCGACAGCAACGGTTCGCGCATGGATGCCTTGATGAAGCTCAGATTAGCACGCTGAGTCTCCGGATCGTCGATGTATGCCATCCGTCCCTTCCTTCCCGTCTGGGCGGCATCGTGTTCCTTCGCATATCCCCGTACTATCGGGTCTTCGCCGCTTGCCGCCTGCCCCCGGTCGATGCCGTCGGGTTAGACAACAAGCATGAGCGCGCCCTGTTGCGGAATCATACGCAGGTGTAGGGGGAACGGATCACAAGGGACGGAGGTTTTTTGCCGGCGGCCCATGAGGCGGCTGCCGGAAGGATAGCCGGACCTGTACGGAGGAAGGGGGCGGACGGGCTGAAAGGTCAGGCTGGACCTAAGGATGGGTCACGCTTGGAAAAGGTCCAGCATCTCGCCGAAAGAATCGAAACAGGCGCAAACGAGGTGACCACCACGGCCGCAGCCGCCGTCCAGCGTCACCGTCACCGGTCCGACATCCACGCCGGGGCTTTCCGGCGTCCAGCCGGGATCATAGCCGCGCACCAGCCGATTGAAGCCGCCATAGGGCTGCTCCAGCCGGGCGAAGCCGGCGCTGCCCCACCAGAAGGCGTCGCCCTGGCCGGTCAGCGGGCGCCGGGGATCGATGCCGGAATTGACCAGCAGCAGGCTTCCGCCGCCCCGGCTGTTGCCGGTCCAGTCGGCGCCGTCCGAGGTCCCATCGGGTGCCCCGTCATTCGCGGCCCCCTCTTTCGTGGCCCCCTCTTTCTTGGCAATGTCATTTGCAGGCCCGCCGGTGTAGGCGGCGCGGCGCAGGGCATTGAACAGCTGTTCATGCCCCGGCCTCGCGGCCACCGCCTGCCGCAGCTCGCGCGTCCAGCGGCCCAGCATCACCGCACCGCCGCGCGCGCCCGCCATACCGGCATCCAGATTGCCGCCATAGGCGGCCAGCGTCGGCGCCACGCCCTGGCGCAGCATCCAGTCCAGCACGGTGCGGGGATCGGGAGCGAAATGGAGTTGCAGCAACTTCTGCCACATCTCCTCCTGCTGGCCGCGCAGATAGACGATGTCCGACGCGATCATGCCCGGCATCGCCAGCAGGGCGATGCGGAAGGCCAGCAGCCGGTCGATGGTCTCCACCACCCGGTCGCCGAAGCCGATCATGTTGCCGAGATAGACCAGCCGGTCGCCGGGGCGGAATCGCTGGCCGATGGCGTGATGGATCAAATCCAGCCGGTCGGGTTGCGCATGGATGGCGCCGATGGCCCAGACGCGGCGCGGCCGGCCGAGCGAGGCGAAACGGCTGCCATCCTCGATGGCGCCGACGATGCTCGCGGCATGGCGGCTGGCCTGACGGTTGGGAAGAGCAAGGCGCGGCGGCAGACCCAAACTGGATTCCCTTCGACGTCGGTCGCGAAGTCGTTCCGGCGGCGTCTGCCGGAAGGCGGCGGGAGTTTAGGCGTGTCATGCCACGGAAACAAAGGCGAAAAACGAGACGGGCGCGCGGCGTGACGTAGCAGCCGCGCGCCCGTTCGTGTCACGGACGTATATGAGGAGCCTGGAACCCAGGCCCTGGAATCAGGCTGCCTTGGACAGCACCGACTCCAGACGCTCCGTCGCCTTGGTCTCGTCGATCTTCTCGACGGCGGCCAGTTCGCGGGCCAGACGCTCCAGGGCGGCCTGATAGATCTGGCGCTCGCTGTAGGACTGGTCGGACTGGTCGGCGCCGCGGTACAGGTCGCGCACCACCTCGGCGATGGACACCGGATCGCCGGAGTTGATCTTGGCCTCATATTCCTGGGCGCGGCGGCTCCACATGGTGCGGCGGACGCGCGACCGGCCCTGCAGCGTCTCCAGCGCGACCTTGATGCGGTCCTTGGAGGACAGGCGGCGCAGGCCGGCGTTGCGGGCCTTGGTGACCGGAACCTTGAGCGTCATGCGCTCTTTCTCGAACGTGATCGCGTAGAGTTGAACCTCGAGTCCGGCGATGCTGTGGGTCTCGATCCCTTCGACCCGACCGACGCCATGAGCCGGATAAACGACGAAGTCACCGGCTTCGAAGTCAAGCTTGTTCGACATTTGGATTGGCTCTCACTTCTCGCGATCACGCCATTTTGCCGCCCCGGTGGAAGGGACGAAAAAGGACCCCGGACAGTTATGGCGCCGTGGGGATGGGACCCATCCACGACGATCACAAAAGCCACAGGTCCTGGAACATAGGGAAAACCGGCAATGGCGCGGAGGCCGGCTCCGGTCGCGCATTATAGCGATGTTACGCCCGAGTTACAAAGGGAACGCGCAATCTACCGGGCGGAAATCGTTCATCGCCCGGCCATGGCCGCCCCGTCGATTTTGCATAGCAACATCGGCGGGATCAATCGGTTGATGCAGCCCGACTCGGAATGGCCGGGCCGCATCCGCTGGTCCGGCCTCAGCCGCCCGCCTTCGGGGAGAAGTACTTCTCGAACTTGCCGTCGACGCCCTTGAACTCGTCGGCGTCGGGCGGCGCGTCTTTCTTGCGGGTGATGTTCGGCCACTGGCCGGAATAGTCGCGGTTCATCTCCAGCCACTTGGTCGCGCGGTCGTCGGTATCGGGGACGATCGCTTCGGCCGGGCATTCCGGCTCGCACACGCCGCAGTCGATGCACTCGTCCGGGTGGATGACCAGCATGTTCTCACCCTCGTAGAAGCAATCCACGGGGCAGACTTCGACGCAGTCGGTGTACTTGCACTTGATGCAGCCGTCGGTGACGACGTAGGGCATGATTCTTCTCCGCTGTTCCGGCCGGCGGTGCCGGCAGGAATGGGCACGCGCATGGCAACGGGCCGGATGGCCAACCCGCGCCTGCCTAGCATGCCGCAGACGAACCGTTCAACCCTGCGCGTGATGTGGGCGACCCTGTCGCACCCGTGGCGGCCTTTTTCGAATGGGCAACGGAAGCGATGTCCCCGGAGAAGGCGTCCAGGAAGGCGCGCAGGCTGGCGGTCTCGATGGCGTCGGTGCGGCGCACGAACTGCGTCGGCATGCGGCCCAGCGCTTGCGGCAGCGGCCGGGCGACCAGCAACTCGCGCCATGGATCGCGCTCCACGACGGAGCGCGGGATGACGGTCACCCCCATGCCGGCGCCGACGCAGCCCAGGATGGCGTCCAGCGCCCCGAACTCCATGACGCGGAAGGGCACGCGCCCGGCCTCGCGCATCGCCATCTCCGCCCGGCCGCGATAGGCGCAGGCCCGGCCGAAGGCGAGCAGGGTGCGGCGCGCGGAGTCGGTGGTCAGCCCGGCGGCAGGTTCGGCCAGCACCAGCTCCTCGTCGAAGATGCGCCGGGCGGTCAGGTCGGGATGCGCCACCTCGCCGCCGACGAAGGCGCCGTCCAGCCGTCCGCCCAGCACGTCGCCCAGCAGGGTCTCGGTCGGGCCGGGGGTGATGGTCAGCTCCACGTCGGGGTGGTCGCGGTGGAAACGGGCCAGGATCGGCGGCAACCGCACCGCGGCGGTCGATTCCATGCTGCCCACCGCCAGCCGGCCGCCGCGCCCGGCCGCCTCCGCCACCGCGTCGCGGGCCTGGGCGACCAGCCGCAGCACCCGGTCGGCATAGCCGCTGAGCACCCGGCCGGCCGGCGTCGGCTCCATCCCGCGGCTGAGGCGCAGGAACAGGTCGACGCCCAAATCCTCCTCCAGCCGCTTGATCCGCGCGGTGACGTTGGACTGCACGCAGTTCAGCGCCTCCGCCGCCCGGCTGACGCTGCCGGTGTCGGCCACCGCCTTCACCACCCGCAAACCGGCCAGATCCATCGCACCATCTCCCCAACCGCCAATGCATGGCACCCATCACTGAAAGTGGAGCTTATCATCAGAACAATTCATTGGAAATGAGGGCAGTGCCGCGGCCATGATGAACCGCAAATCAATCGGCCGGCCGAACGGTTCGTTTTTCCAAACAGTTCTTGTTTCAACGAGCCGGCCGAACACCGAGAGGGCGTGGAACATGGTTCGGGTGCTGGTTGGCGGCCTGATCGGGCTTGCCATCGCAATGGGTGTCGCGCGCTTCGCCTTCACCCCGATCCTGCCGGCGATGCAGGAGGCCACCGGGCTAAGGGCCGACGGGGCGGGGCTGCTCGCCTCGCTGAACTATCTGGGCTATTTCGTCGGGGCGCTGGGGGCCGGTCTGGTGCCGCACGGCGCCACGCGGACCGCCGTGTTCCGGCTGTCGCTGCTGATCAGCGTCGCCACCACCGCGGCGATGGGGCTCGATCTCGGGGATGCCGGGCAGGCGATGCCGGTCTGGCTGGTCCTGCGCTTCCTGTCGGGGGTGTCGAGCGCCGGCATCTTCATCCTGGGCATCGCCATGGTGCTGGACACGCTGACCCGCGGCGGCGGGGAGCGGCTGGCCGGCTGGCTCTACACCGGGATCGGGGTGGGCATCGCCGCCTCCGGCCTGTTCGTCGCGCTGTTCGGCGGACGGCTGGGCTGGGACGGCGACTGGCTGGCCTTGGGGGCGATCTGTGCCGTGCTGGGGCTGATGCCCGGCCTTTGGGTGCGCGATCCGGCGCCGCAATGCCATGCGGCGGTCGCCAAGGCGGAGGGGGCCGCCCCGGCGCGGGCGGGCGGGCTGTCGGCGCCGCTGCTGCTGCTGACGGTCGCCTATTTCCTGGAGGGCGGCGGCTACATCGTGTCGGCCACCTTCCTGGTGTCGATCCTGAAGACCGATCCCGGCACCGCCGCGGTGGGCGAGGCCGCCTGGATGGTCGTCGGCATCGGGGCGATGGGCGCCGGGGTCTTCTGGGCCTCGGTCGCCCGGCGCACCAACAGCTGGTGGTCGCTGATCCTGGCGCATCTGACGCAGACGGTGGCCATCCTGCTGCCGATGACCGGATCGCCCACCGCGTCGGTGGTCTCGGCCCTGCTGTTCGGCGGCACCTTCGTCGGGATCGTGTCGCAGGCCTTCGCGCTGGGGCGGCAACTGTCGGGTGGAGCGTCGGCACGGGTGGTCGGGGCGCTGACCGCCGCCTATGGGCTGGGGCAGATCATCGGGCCGCTTCCGGCCGGGCTGGTGGTGACGCGCACCGGCAGCTTCAACGCCGCGCTGCTGGGGGCCGCCGCCGCGGTGGTGCTGGGCACGCTGCTGCTGGTGCTGGGCATGGTGATCGCCGGGCGGCAGGCATCGGCGGGATCGGCAATGGCGACACCCAATGCTTCGGTTCCAAAAGCTTCGTAAGTATTCGTAAGGTCTGCCTGCGACAATCGGCGCCGCTTCTGCTGCTATGCCGTTGTTCTCCCCGATCGTCCGCTTTGGCTACAGTCTGGTCCACAACAACCAGATCCTCGGGGAAGTCATGAAACGCAAGCTGGTTCCGGACGTCGTGAAGTCGCAGGAGCTGATCCTGGTGCCGGAGGATACCTCCGTCGCCACCGTGTCGAAGATGATGGCCGAAAAGAACATCGGCGCGGTTCTGGTGGTCGATCACGGCGCCCTGATCGGCATCGTCACCGAGCGCGACCTGAACAACAAGGTGCTGTCCAAGGATCTCGACCCGTCGGCGGTGGAGGTGGGGACGGTGATGACCCGCAACCCCGACAGCCTGCCGCCCGATGCCGACGCGGTCGACGCGCTGAAGCTGATGCACGACAAGCATTACCGCCACCTGCCCATCACCCAGGGCAAGCGCGCGGTCGGCATCGTGTCGATCCGCGACCTGTTCAAGGTCGCTTACGAGCACATGATGGCCGACCGCGCCGAGGCGTGAGGGAGAGAAGGGGCGCCGGGAAGGGCGCCCCTCTTTGCCGTCCCCTCTTTGCCGTCAGTGCCCCGGGCTCTGCTTGCGCCGGGCCAACAGGTTCAGCGCCTCCACCAGGGCGGAGAAGGCGATGGCGAAGTACAGGTAGCCCTTGGGAATGTGGAAGCCCAGGCCGTCCGCCACCAGCGCCACGCCGACCAGCAGCAGGAAGGACAGCGCCAGCATCTTCACCGTGGTGTGACGGTTAACGAAGTCGCCGACCGGGCCGGAGGCGAACAGCATCACCGCCATGGCGATGACGACGGCGGCGATCATCACCGGCAGATGGTCGGACATGCCGACGGCGGTGATGACGCTGTCGAGCGAGAAGACGATGTCCAGGAACATGATCTGGACGACCACCGAGGTGAAGGTGGCGTGCTTGGGCGCCGACCCGCTCTCCTCATGGCCTTCGACGGTGTGGTGGATCTCCAGCGTGCCCTTGGCCAGCAGGAACAGGCCGCCCAGGATCAGGATCAGGTCGCGGCCCGACACCTCCCAGCCGGCGACGGTGAACAGCGGCTGGGTCAGCTGCGCCACCCAGGCGATGGAGGCCAGCAGGGCCAGGCGGGTCAGCAGCGCCAGCGCGAGACCGACGCGGCGCGCGCTGTGCTGCCGTTCGGGCGGCAGCTTCGACGCCATGATCGAGATGAAGATGATGTTGTCGATGCCCAGCACGATCTCCAACGCGGTCAACGTCAGAAGGCTGGCCCAGACATTCGGGTCGGCGAGAAGGTCGAGCATGAAGGGGCGGGGCTCCGGCGGTCAAATGGGTGCAGTCGACAGGCTGCACGCCGGCACCGCAGGGCACCAGCGTGACCGCGACCACATGAGGTCGGCCGCGGTCCGCTGCAAGAGGGGCCAGTTCCATTTTTCCGCCATTCTTCCCCCGTCCTGACGCCGTCTTGCCGTTGATCCGGGGGCGGTGCGTTTCACCTCCAGGAGGCTGCGGCCCGCTGTCCGCCTGCCGCGGCGGGGAGGCGGCCGAAGGGGGCCGGCTCCACCTCGTGCCGCTCGACGGTCTGTCGGGTGGCCGTCCTGCCGCTCCAGGCGCGCCGGCGGACCGCCATCTGAAGCCGGCAATCCTGGGAGCAATAGAAGGGCGCCGGACCGCGGGCGGACGTGCGGACGAAGGGCCTGCCGCAGCAGGCGCAGTAAAGCGTGGTCATGGTCGTTTCCTCCGGAACGGGCGGCCGTTTGCCGGCCTGCCCCGAGCCTTGCGGTGATCGCCCCAATTTTTGATTGCCTTGGGAGCGATCGGCCTTCGGCTCTGCTGATGCTGTTGGGTGAATTGTGTCGGCTGCCCTCAGACATCGCCAGCGATCAAAAGACATAAGCCCGACTGGCCTCAAGTATTCGGCGTCAAAATTCGGAGCAGCAGCAGCAGCTTAGATGCACATGCGCGTCAATTCGCCGCGATGCTCTGCCGATCGTTGGCGTACGCATTTTTCGACATCCGCGTCTTCCAACGGAAGCCTGACGGTGCCATTTGTTCCTTTCGACCAACAGACCGGAAAGACGAGACGCGATGACGCTTGGACGCCTCGCCACCTTCCTGAAAACCGAAAGCGCCAGCGGCGTGGTCCTGATGATTGCGGCGGTGCTCGCCCTGTTGTGGGCGAACTCGCCGGCGGCCCCGCTGTACGACACGATCCTGGCGACGAAACTGGCGGTGACGGCAGGGGGCGTCGGTTTGGACAAGCCGCTGATCCTGTGGATCAACGACGGGCTGATGGCGATCTTCTTCCTGCTGGTCGGGCTGGAGATCAAGCGCGAGGTGCTGGAGGGCGAATTGTCCAGCCCGGCCAAGGCGATGCTGCCGGGCATCGCCGCGCTGGGCGGCATGGCGGTGCCGGCGCTGGTCTATTGCCTGTTCGCCCAGGCCGAACCGGGCGCCCTGCAGGGCTGGGCGATCCCGGCGGCCACCGACATCGCCTTCGCTCTCGGCGTGCTGTCCCTGCTGGGCAACCGCGTGCCGGGCAGCCTGCGCGTCTTCCTGCTGGCGCTGGCGATCATGGACGATCTGGGCGCCATCGTGATCATCGCCGTCTTCTACAGCCACGGGCTGGTGCCGATGGCGCTGGGGCTGGCGGCGGCATCGGCCGTCGGGCTGTGGCTGCTGAACCGGGCCGGGGTGCGTTCGCTGACGCCCTATCTGCTGCTGGGGCTGGTGCTGTGGGTGTGCGTGCTGAAATCGGGGATCCACGCCACGCTGGCCGGCGTGGTGCTGGCCTTCGCCATTCCGCTGCGGGTCAAGGGTCCTGACGGCAAGCGGGCGGAGGATGCGCCGCTCTATTGCCTGGAGCATGCGCTGCATCCCTGGGTCGCCTTCCTCATCATGCCGGTCTTCGCGCTGGCCAATGCCGGCGTGCCGCTGGACGGCATCACCCCCGCCAGCCTGATGGAGCCGGTGCCGCTGGGCATCGCGCTCGGCCTGTTCGTGGGCAAGCAGGTGGGCGTGTTCCTCGCCGTGTGGATCGCCGTGCATATCGGCGTGGTCGAGCGTCCGGCGCGGGCCAGCTGGAGTCAGGTCTACGGCGTCGCCGTGCTGACCGGCATCGGTTTCACCATGAGCCTGTTCATCGGGACGCTGGCCTTCGCCGATCCGCAGCATGCGGTGGCGGTGCGGCTGGGCGTGCTGACCGGGTCGCTCGCCTCGGCGCTGGTCGGCTATGGCCTGCTCCATGTCGCCGGCACAAGGCGGGCGCGGGCGGCGGCGCGGGCGACCTGATGCCGATCGGCGAAGGTTATCGCCAAAGATAGTCGCCCATGGTATCTGTTTGGTGCGCGAACTTTGTTCCGGGAAGGCGGAACCCGCGGGCGTGCTGGCCGGTTCTTCCTTGGTGGGGAGTCGCGCGGCAGGCGCGGGACCGACAGATCGGGGGGACATGCGATGATCGACGCCATCCGCACACGCCGGCGCACCGTTGCCGAAGATCCCCCACCGGGCGGGTCCGGCAGCTCGATCCCCATCGACTTCCAGCGGCTGGAGCGGCTGCGCCGCCTGTCCCGCCTGATGGACAGCCGCTGGCGCATCCCCTTCACCCGCATCCCGGTCGGGCTGGACGGCATCGCCAGTCTGGTGCCGGTGGCGGGCGACACGGCGACCGCGCTGGTTTCCGCCTACATCATCATGGAGGCCGCCCGCTTCGACCTGCCCAAGACGCTGGTCGCCCGCATGGTCTTCAACGTCCTGCTCGACTGGGCCGGCGGGTCGATCCCGGTGCTGGGCACCGTCTTCGACATCGCCTTCAAGGCCAACCGGATGAACCTGAACCTGCTGCACGAGCATCTGGAACAGCGTCTGGCCGCCGCCGCGGCGAAGCGCTGAAATGGCGGTCCCTGCGATCTTGACGTGGATCAAGGCAGGGGTGGGGGGACTGCGGCACTCTGTCGCTCATGAACGCCATCACCGCCCTGGCCGTAAAGCCGGCCCCCGCCCCGTCCCGTTCCCACGGTGTCGATCCCGCGCTGCTCGCCAAGTATGACGGGCTGCGGGTGCCGCGTTACACCAGCTACCCGACCGCGCCGCACTTCACCCCCAAGGTGAACGGCGACGTCTATGGCGGTTGGCTGGAGGCGATCGATCCCGCCCGCTCGGGTTCGCTCTACCTGCACATTCCCTTCTGCCAGAAGATGTGCTGGTACTGCGGCTGCCACACCAAGATCGTCGCGCGCTACGAGCCGATCGCCGAGTATCTCGGCCATCTGCGGCGCGAGATCGCCATGGTGGCGGAGCGCGTTCCCGGCCGGCTGGCGGTGCGCCACATCCATTTCGGCGGCGGCACCCCGACCATGATGGCGCCGGACGACTTCGAGGCGATCATCGCGCTGCTGCGCACCCGCTTCGACGTCGCCGCCGATGCCGAACTGGCGGTGGAGATCGACCCGCGCACCCTGACGGCGGAAATGTCCGCGGCGCTGGGCCGCGCCGGCGTCAACCGCGCCTCGCTGGGCGTGCAGGATTTCGACGAGACGGTGCAGCAGGCGATCAACCGCGTCCAGCCGCGCGCCGTCACCGAACAGGCGCTGGCCTGGCTGAAGGAGGCCGGGATCACCAGCGTCAACCTCGACCTGATGTACGGCCTGCCGCACCAGTCGGTGGAGAGCGTCACCCGCTCCGCCGAGATCGCGTTGGAGATGGCGCCGGATCGGCTGTCGGTCTTCGGTTACGCCCATGTGCCGTGGATGAAGACCCACCAGAAGAAGATCGACGAGGCGGCGCTGGCCGGTTCGATTGGCCGGTGGGAGCAGTTCGCCGCCATCGGCGACACGCTGGCCGCCGCCGGCTACAGCGCCATCGGTCTCGACCATTTCGCCCGTCCCGGCGATGAACTGGCGGTGCAGCAGGAGGAAGGGCGGCTGGGCCGCAACTTCCAGGGCTACACCACCGACGACGCCGAGGTGCTGCTGGGCTTCGGTTCCTCCTCCATCGGCGCGCTGCCGCAGGGCTATGTGCAGAACGCCGTGCCCTTCGACCATTATGCCACCGCCATCGAGGAAGGCCGCCTGCCCACCGGCAAGGGCATCGCGCTGACCACGGACGACAAGGTGCGGCGCGACCTGATCATGCGGCTGATGTGCGACCTGTCGGTCGACACCGCCGCCATCGCCCAAGCTCACGGCTTGCCTGAGTCGGCCTTCGACGCGGAACTGGAGGGCATGGCCGATCTGGTCGCCGACGGTGTCGCGGTGGTGGAGGGCCGGCGCGTCCATGTGCCGGAGAGCGCCCGCCCCCTGATGCGCATCGTCGCCGCCCGTTTCGACACCCACCTGTCCAAGGGCGCCGGGCGGCACAGCCGGGCTGTTTGAGGGCCGGGCAGTTTGAGGGCCGTTCTTCAAAAAGAAAAGGCGGCCGGCGCCACCCGCCGACCGCCTTTTCCCGTGCCGCGCATCCGAACCCACAAGGCTACGCGGCAACCTCGTTGATGCCCTGCATCAATGTCCGCAGCATGTCGCCGCTGAGGCGGTTGGACGTCACGCCGCCCGCCTGCTGCTGCGTGACGCCGCCATAGGCGGCCATCCGTTCCTGTTCCGACACATAGCCGTCCTTGTCGGTGTCCAGCGGGTCGTAGCTGGTCGTGCCGCCCGCCGACGCGGTGCTTCCCGAAGATGAGGCGGAGGACGTTGCCGACGCGCCGTTGCTGCTGTCGGACGTGCTCTCCGAAGCGCTGGCCGTGCCGCTGTCGTTGGCGGGCGGCGGGGGAGGGGCGGCGGGCGGTTGGCGTCGGCCTGCTTCAGCGCGCTGCTCAGCTCGTCCTCGGAAATCGATCCGTCCTCGTCGCTGTCGAGGCTGCTGAACAGCGACGAGGCGTCGGTGGACGACTGGCCGGCGGAGGTGAGGGCGGAGGTCAGCTCGTCGGTGCTGATGCCGCCGCTGCTGTCGCTGTCCAGGCTGGAATAGAGGTTCTGCGCGAACTGCTGCTGCATCGCGCTCGCCTGCTCCTGCGCCGCCAGCAGGGCGCTGCCGCTGCCATAGTCGAACTGGCTGGAGAAGGAGCTGAACTCCGTCGCGCTGAGCGAGCCGTTCTTGTCGCTGTCCAGGCTGCCGACCAGACTGTCGACCGCCGAGGAGAGCTTGTCGCTGTCGGATGCGGCGGAAGTGCCGCCGAGCGCACCGAGAAGCTCGTCCTTGGACAGCGACGAATCGCTGTTGGCATCCGCCTTGGAGAAGAATTTCTGGAGCGTCGCCGCGCTGCTGGAACTGCCGAGGGAGGAGATCATGGCCGGATGCCCCCGTAAGGTGCCGTCGTGATGGTCAAGATACGCGGGGCGCGGCCGGACTCCTGCGCTGGGGCGGCGCAAAAAAGATTGGATTTGCATTAATTCTTCGGGGGGCGGGCGACGTGCCCCAAAAAGCGCATAGCGAGGTTGGGTGTGCTGCGGTGGCGAAGAGGGGGGCACCTCCTGTATGGTCGCGCCGAAGGTCCATTGCTCCTGTTTGCCAGCCCCTTTCGCCCTTCCTGCAAATCACCGATCCATATCAAGGTGAGCGATGATCCGGCGTGTGCGTTTCCTTCCGCTGATGGTGGCCCTGGCCACGCTGATGGTTCCCGGCTGCATGCCGTACCAGCGGATTCCGAATCCGCCGACCGTACGCACCGCGCCCGATACCGGGGCGGGGCTGGAACCGATCTATGGGGAATGGCAGGTGGACAAGCCGACCCCGTTGCGCGCCCAGCCGTCCGCCGGTGCGGGCGTCGTCGCCACGCTGGGAGCAGGGCAGGCGGTGACCACGCTGGGCCGGGTGCGCAACAGCGATTGGGTGGCGGTGAAGGCCGGCGGGTCCACCGCCTATGTCCGGCTGCATCTGCTCAGCCTGAAGAGCAACACGCCGCGCGGCAGCCGCGGCACCTCCACCACCCTGGAGAAGCCGGTCGACAATGCCGGTCCGACCATCAAGGCCGCCCCGCGCAGCAAGATCGGCGTCACGCCCATCGGCAATTGACCTGAGAGGTCGGCGAGCCTCCGGGCAATCGGTCACAGGACAAGACAGGAGTCGCAGACTCCCCCTCGACATGGCTCCATGATAGAACATATCAGGAACATATACCTGTCGAGCGGAGCCGAGTCATGCCTGTCCTGTTGTCCCCTTCGCCGTCCGCGGAGGCTGCGCCGCGTGATCGTGCCGGCGTGCTGGCCGACCTGCGCGCGCGCATCCGGCGGATCGAGGGGGCGGGCGGGGAGGGTGGGAGGATCCTGCCGTTCGGTATCGACGCGGTCGACGGGCATCTGCCCGACGGCGGGCTGCCGCTGGGCTGCCTGCATGGGGTGGCGGCGGAGGATCCGGGGGCGGGTACCGGATTCGCCGCGGCGCTGCTGGCCCGGCTGGCGACGCCGAGGACGCCGGCGCTGTGGATCCTGCGCGGGCGCGACCTGTATGCCCCGGGGCTGGCGGCCTATGGGCTGACGCCGGACCGGCTGGTGGCGGTGCGGGCGGTGCGGCCGGTCGATGCGCTGTGGGCGATGGAGGAGGCGCTGCGCAGCTCCGCCCTGTCGGCGGTGCTGGGCGAGCTGGAGGGGCTGGACCTCACCGCCAGCCGGCGGCTGCAGCTCGCTGCCGAGTCGTCGGGGGTGACCGGCTTCCTGCTGGACCTGAGCGCGGGTTTGGGTGCGTCGGGTGGACGCAACCGGCGGGCGGAGGGGCTCAGCGCCGCGGTGACCCGCTGGCGCCTGGATGCTGCACCCAGCCTGGATGGGGAGGAGGATGCGGCCCCGCGCCCGGCCGGAGGTCCGCCGGGGCTGGGAAAACCACGCTGGTCCGTCGCGCTGGAACGGTGCCGGGGCGGGCGCCCAGGGCACTGGACCCTCTCCTGGGACGGGGAGGGCTGGCGCGACGTGGGGAAAGAGGATGGAAGCGGCCTTGGGCAGGCCGCGCGAAGCGACTCGGGGCCATGGCCGGCCCGGCACTCGATAGCCTCGCATTCGATGGCCCTGGACTCGATGTCCGACAACCGACAGGGTCGCTTGTCGGATCACCGCAAACCGGCTATCGCGCGCTGAGTGCCGAATCAGTAGTTGGTGGCCCAGTCAGGCTCGCGGCGGGCGGGCTGCTCCGACCCGTCCGGCTCGGTCATCCAGCGCGGGTCATCCGCGTCCAGTGGGGCGTAGAGCGGCAGCTGGCGGGCGAATTCCGCGTTGTCGGCATCGCGGCGCTGCTTCAGCAGGCGGTCGGCAAGGTGGGCGGGCAGCATGGCAGGTCTCCTTCTGAGCGCCGGATGGCACCGCGGATCAGCCTGACTAAGGCCGGTCCTGGCCCACCCGTCGTTCCTGTTTGCCTGGATAATAACTACGCAAGTTCCAGGCCAGCTGTTAAGCGCGTCACACGAGTTCCATGACACACGACTAAGTCTCTACAAACGGTTTATACGAAGCCACTCGAACCCACATGAACCGGTATGACACGAGGGACACTGTCGTACACGCCGTGGCGGCCATCGCCCTTCGATCGGGCATCGCCGCCGTCCCGTGTGAGATGTGTTCCCTTCCGTGCCGTTCCAACCCATATTCGGGGCCAATCCTCTTCAAGGAATGCGTACCTCCCATGCACAGCGCCCCCGTACCCGATTCTTGCCCGACCTGCCTAAAACCTAATCATCTGTGCGTTTGCGAGGCAGTGCAGCCGATCGACAACGGCGTGTTCCTGCTGATCCTGCAGCACCCGCAGGAGAAGCGGGAAAATCTGGGCACCGCCCAGATCGCCCATCTGCAGTTCGCCAATTCGATGGTGAAGGTCGGGCTGAGCTGGCCGGGGCTGAAGCGCATCCTGGGGCGGGAGGTCGATCCCAAGCGCTGGGGCGTGCTGTATCTCGGTCCGGTGAAGGACGGCGGCGCTCCCCGGCCGGAGGTGGCGGTGGTCGACAAGGACGGCCAGCCGCTCCGCGACAGCGCCGACATCCTGGAGGATCTGGAGGGCGTCATCGTCCTGGACGGCACCTGGAGCCAGGCCAAGACCCTGTGGTGGCGCAATGCCTGGCTGCTGAAATGCCGCCGCATCGTGCTGAACCCGCAGTTCCGCTCGCTCTATGGGCAGGCGCGCAAGGAGCCGCGGCGCGACAGCGTCTCCACCCTGGAGGCCGGCGCCTTCCTGCTGTCGCGGCTGGAGGGTGACCAGACCATCATGGACACCGCGCTGAAGCCCTTCTCGCTGCTGCTGAAGAAGCTGCGCACCCGCCGTCCGCGTCCGACGCCGCCGTCCGCTGAGGACGCCGGCCCGGCCGTTTCCGACGGCGAGGGGGGCGACGAGGCCTGAGGGTCTTATCCGCCGCTGCAACCAACCGGCGGCCGCGCCGTTGTAACGGGTGAGAGGGCCGGCGCCGGCCGGCCGGATCGCCCGTTGCAACGACGGAAGGAGAGGCTTCGTGCGCGGTATTCTGCTGTGGCTGGTCGGCATTCCGATCCCCGTCATCCTCCTGCTCTACCTGTTCAACGTTCTTTGACCTGACCGCCGGGTTGACGGCGCTGCGGCGCCGGGTGCCAAATACGGCTCCCCAGCCCTCCGTTTCCTTCCCTCCGCAATCGAACGAGAGAATGATGGCCAGCGATTTCGTGCCTTTCGGCCTGACGGTCTGCGGTCTCAGCGAGCTTTGCAATTTCGGCGGCGGCAAGGTCAGCCACGTGCTGTCCATCCTCGACCCCGAGATGACGGAGCCGAGCGAGTTCGGCGATTACGGCGAGCATGAGCGGCTGGAGCTGCGCTTCCACGATGTCATCGAACCGACCCGCGGCCAGATCGCGCCGGAACGGTCGGATGTGGAGCGCATCCTGGCCTTCGGCCGCGACCTGCTGGCCGAGCCGGTGGATTGCCGCCATCTGCTGGTCCACTGCCATGCCGGCGTGTCGCGGTCCACCGCGGCGCTGACCATGATCCTGGCCCAAGCGCGCCCCGACCTTCCGGCAGCCGACGCGGTGGGGATGGTGGTGGGCATCCGCGCCCAGACCTGGCCCAACCTGCGCATGATCGAGTTCGCCGATGACATCCTCGGCCGCAACGGCGACCTGATCGCCGCCGTCCGCCAGCGTCACCGCACGCTGGGCAAGCAGCGCCCGGAACTGGTCCAGTTCATGATCGACAATGGCCGAATCCGCGAGGTCGAGGATCTGATCGACTGAGGGGCGCGGCAGCTCGCCCCTTCAAGCCCGCCCCCTCAGCCTTTTCCTCAATAGCCTGCCGACTGCTGGCTGCCGAAGACGCCCTTCGCCCAGGCGCCGATGCGGTGGCGCCACTGTTCGTGCCAGATATAGACGCTGCCCTTGACCCAGTTCATCTGGATCGCGCGGCGTTGGCCCTCGAAGGGATAGTGGCCGTGCCAGGAGGTGTCGCTGCGGCGGAAGCACATCAGGGTGCCTTCCTCCGGCGGGACCTCGGCGGCGTAATCCTCCAGGTTCTGGGAGCGCAGGATGCGCAGGCGGCCGCCGGTCGCCTCCCAGGGCGGGTTCATGTAGATCAGCACGGTGATGACCTTGCTGGCCGAATCCGGATGGATCTTGCCGTCGGTCGGCCGGCACATGCCGCGCGCCGTGAACATGGTCGGATACTTCGACAGATCCAGATCGAACTTGTCGGAGAAGGCCTTGCAGACCTCCGGCCCCTTCAGTTCGCCGATCAGCCGGTCGAAGCTCGGCCCCTGCGGGAAGACGCCCAGCGGGATCGAACCGGGCTTGTCGACCTTGGGATAGTCGCGGTGCAGCTCTTCAAGAAACTCCCGCTTCACGAAACCCGGAACGCACAGGAAATCATAGGGATCGTGCTGCAGGGGGGTGGCGCGGAATTTGTCCAGATCAAGCATGGACATGGGTACGGAACTCCCAAAGAGCGTGCCGACGATGGCTTTGCCCCCCAAAACCGGCGTCACTTAACCACGACGGAAGTTTTATGCAACAGGTTTGTCAGGGAAGCACAACTCTTGCCGTGCCCGCCATTCGGGGCCGACATAGTTGACGATGATCGATTTGCGCACACCGTCGATCGGACGTTTCTCGAACCCATGCCAAGTATTGCTTCCGGGGATGAAGATCAGCCCCTCGTTGAAGGCGTAGGGCGCGCGGGCGACGACCGTCCGGCTCTCGTCCAGCACGTCGGTGCCCCAATGCGAGCAGTTCGGCCCCTTCGAGAGATAGATCAGCATCGTGTATTTCTTGACGCCGATGTCGGTGTGCGGCTCCAGCCAGAAGCCGTCGGTATCCTGGCAATATTCGATACGCAGGCTGGTGCCGGTCAGGTCGACGTTGCAGGTCTTCTGGATGGCGTCCACCACCGGGCGGCTCTGGAAGGCCTGGGCCACCGTCTCGCACACGGCATATTTGGCGCGGTTTTCCTCACCGAAATAGGTTCGCGACGCGTTGTTGGTCTCGCGCTTGCCATAGGTGTCGGACACCGGGGGCGGACCCCAGGGCAGGTCGGCGATGGCGTCGGCGGACTCCTCCGGCAACGCCTCGGCCAGCAGCCAGTGATTGTACGGCTGGTCGAACGGCCGGCTGTTTTCCAGGCAACGCAGGAAGGAGGCGGAAACGGCGTCGGGGGTGGTCATGGCGGCGAAGTTCCGGATGGAAGGACGGCCCCGGACCGTGCTTTTCGGAGACGGCCGGTTCGCCAGCGCTTATGGCATGACCCACGGCGGAACTCCGCACTCAAACCGGTCTTACCAGCGGGGTGCGCGCATTGGTCGCGCCGCACCCCGCCGGCTTGTCGTTACAGACCGAACCGCTTGCGGTGGGCGGACAAGCGGCGGCGCACCTCGTCGGCCACCACCTCCGTCTCGTTCAGCGGCGGATAGCTCCACTGGTCCAGCGAGCCGTCGAAGGGCCGGGTGATGCCGTCCTGGTACAGCCCGTCATGGAAGGCGCGGAACTTGGGCGATCCGCCCTCCAGCTCGATCACGTAGACCGGCTTGCCGGTGGAGCAGGCCTCCGACGTCATCGACACGCTGTCGCAGGTCACCACCACCGCATCCGCCAAACCGAGATAGGCGAAGTAAGGGTTCTCGCCGTTGCCGTCCCACACCTCCGCCGGCAGGCCGGACAGGCGGGCGCGCAGGATCGCCTCGTTGTCGGCGCCGGTGCGGCGCGACGGGGTGACCATCAGCCCGGCGCCGTGGGTGCGCGTCAGGTTGGCCAGCCTCTCGGCCACGTCGCCCATGATGGTGGGCGTCAGGCGGTAGACGCCGTTGTCGCCGCCGATCAGCACGGCGATGCGCGGGTGCGGCAGATGGGCCAGCTTTGGTGCGAATCGCTCTGCCGCGTCGGCCAGGATGGCGGGCGTCACCCGGTGCAGGGCGCCGCGGGTCACCAGCACATTGTCGCCGCGCAGCTTGTCGTGACGCGGCACGACGACGAGGTCGAACTGGCGCGGGTTCATCACCGGATCCTGGATCTGGACGGTGAAGGTCCGGCCGCCCGACTGGCGGCGCACCGCCAGCGAGACGGCGATGGACTGCCGCCCGGTGCCGATCAGCAGGTCGGGCCAGGGCGGTTCCACCGGATCGCCCTTCGGACCGGCGGCGAAGCGGTTGCCGATGCGCCAGTAGGGGGTCAGCTGGCGCCAGGGCGTGCGCAGGTGGACGCGCTTGACGACCGGCGTCAGGCCAAGCGACTCCGCCAGGCCGATGCACTGGTTTTCCATGCCGGCCTTGCCGTCCGACACCACCCAGCAGGTCAAAGGTTGCATGAGAACTCGGATCGTTGTGGCTGCGAAGGGGATTGCGACGAAAAGACCGTTATCCGGGTTGCTCGCCCTTGCGGGGGTTTCCGTCTTGGCGTAGACACCATGCCCGTGTAATATCCTTTCTCCAAATCACCCCCGGAGCGACCGAGTAAAACCATGCGGCGGGTCAAACTCGACCGAATTGACCGTCGGATTCTGCGCGATCTGCAGAACGACGGCCGGATGACCAATGTGGAGCTTGCCCGACGTGCCGGCATCTCCGCTCCGCCCTGCCTGCGCCGCGTCCGCGCGCTGGAGGAGGCGGGATTCATCCGTGGCTACCACGCCGACGTCAACCCCGATGCACTGGGATTCGGCGTCACGGTGTTCGCCCAGGTCGGCCTCAGCAGCCAGGCCGAAGCGGACCTAAAGAAATTCGAGGAGCTCGTCAACAGCTGGCCGCTTGTTCGTGAGTGCAACATGCTGGCCGGCGAATATGATTTCGTTCTGAAGATCGTGGCGGAGGACTGGGACGACTACCAGCGCTTCCTGACGACCAAGCTGACGGCGGCCCCCAACGTCGCCCATGTGAAGTCGGCCCTGTCGATCCGCACCAGCAAGCACACCCCCGGCGTTCCCATCGACGTCGATTCGCCCGACATCCCGGAAGGGACCGAGGACGACGAGGACGAGGATTTCGTCGAGGACGAGGCCGAGACGCCCGCCCGCGCCACCCGGCGCTGAGCGGGGTCAGGGGCTCGTTTTATAGGGAAGATGCGGCGAGTGCCTGGAGCAGGCCCGCCGCCGCTCCCCCCAGCACCACCCAGTGGATCGCCATGTTGCGGCGGGTCAGCGCATAGAGCGCGGCCAGCATGATCGCCCAGGTCCAGATCATGTGCCCGGCCGTCCGGCCGTCCGGCAGCAGCACAGCCACCCCCAGATAGACTCCCAGGTTCAGGATCACCCCCACCACCGCCGCGGCGATGGCGGCCAGCGCCCCCGTGGCCAGACGGTTGTGGATCAGCCGCTCCACATAGGGCGCGCCGGCGAAGATGAACAGGAAGCAGGGCAGGAAGGTGACGTAGGTCGTCAGCGCCGCCCCCAGCGCTCCCGCCAGCGCCGGCGACAGCGCGCCCGGCCGGTTCCAGCCGGCGAAGAAGCCGACATATTGCGTCACCAGGATCAGCGGCCCCGGAGTCGTCTCGGCCAATGCCAAGCCGTCGACCATCTCGCGCGGGCTCAGCCAGCCATAGGCATCCACCGCCTGCCCGGCGATGTAGGGCAGCACGGCATAGGCGCCGCCGAAGGTGACGAGGGCGGCCTTGGTGAACAGCGCCGCGACGCCGCGCCAGGGATCGCTCCCGAAGGCCAGCAGGATTGCCCCGACCGGAACCAGCCACAGCAGCACGAACAGGCCCGCAAGGGCCGCCAGCCGGCCGCGTCCCGGCGCCGGCTCCACCGGGCCGGCATCGCCGTCGGCCAGCGGATGCGGGTGTGCGAACCAATGACGGCCCATGCGTGCCGCCACGCCGCCGACCACCGCCGCCGCGCCGATGACCAGCGGGAAGGGCAGGTGCAGCGCGAACAGCGCCAGGAAGGCGGCGCCGGCCATGGCGACGGCCGCCGGCCCCTTCAGCGTGCGGCGGCCCATCCGCCAGACCGCGGCGGCGATGATCGCCACCACCGCCGGTTTGATGCCGTCGAACAGCGCAGCGACCGGTCCGGCGTCGCCATGGGCGGCGGCGATCCAGGACAGGGCGAGCAGGACCAGCGCTCCCGGCAGCACGAACAGCCCGCCCGCCACCAACCCGCCGCGCACGCCATACATCCGCCAGCCGATGTAGGTGGCGAGCTGCTGCGCCTCCGGTCCCGGCAGCAGCATGCAGAAGTTCAGCGCGTGCAGGAACCGCGTCTGGTCGATCCAGCGGCGGCGGTCGACCAGTTCGCCCTGCATCATCGCGATCTGCCCGGCCGGCCCGCCGAAGCTGGTCAGCCCAAGCCGCAGCCAATAGAGGCAGAAGGCGCCGAAGGGCGGGGTGGGGGAGCGGGATTCGGATTCGGTCATGTCCCGCACCCTAGCGCAAACGTCGCCGCAAGACAGCCGCCGCAGGAGAGCCCCAGCAGGAGAACCATCGACACCGATCCTGGTGGTGGAGACAATTGCGGGCCGCCCATGGTCTTCCGCATCGCGGAGGATTAATATTGCAACCGCGAGCGCCGCCGTCGTGGCCGGCGCCGGACGTCGGGGACGTTGCAGAATGAAGGCTTCCGCCCGCGGTCGCGCGGCTGTGTTGGGCGCGGCGCTGTGTGCCGGTGTCGGGGTGATGGTTCTTGGGCAATTGGTGCTGGCGGGGCCGGCGCAGGCCGCCGTCGGCGTCCATGCCGAGGAGATCGTGCGCTTTCCCTCCACCGACGGGGATCTGACCGGCGGGGCGCCGACGATGCTGAGCGGCCGGCTGCTGCGCCCCGCCGGCAACGGTCCGCATCCGGCGGTGGTCATGCTGCATGGCTGCGGCGGTCTCTATGCCCGCAACGGCCGGGTGTCGCCGCGCCATGTCTGGTGGGCCACCCACCTGCAGCGGCAGGGCTTCGAGGTGCTGATGGTCGACAGCTTCGGCCCGCGCGATGTGGAGGAGGTCTGCACCACCGCGCTGAAGGATCGCACCGTCCGCGCCACAATGGAGCGCAAGCGCGACGCCTGGGGGGCGCTGGCCTTCCTGCGCAAGCGGCCGGAGGTCGATCATGAGCGCATCGGCCTGATCGGCTGGTCGCAGGGCGCCAGCACCGTGCTGGCCGCTTATGGCGCCGGCGAGGATGGGCCGGCCGGGACGGAGGAGGGCGGCTTCCGTGCCGCCGTGGCCTTCTACCCCGGCTGCAAGGCGCCGTTGAGCAACGAGGATTGGCAGCCCGACGGTCCGCTTCTGCTGCTGGGCGGCGGCAAGGACGATTGGACGCCGCCGCAGGCCTGCATCGATCTGGCCGGCCGCGACGGGGTCAAGGACAAGGTCGATCTGGTGGTCTACCCCGACGCCTATCATGGCTTCGATGCGCCGGACGCCCCGGTGCGCAAGCGCCAGGATCTCGCAACCGCTCCTGACGGCACCGCCCATGTCGGCACCAACGAAGACGCCCGCTCGGATGCGATCCGGCGGGTGATGGAGTTTTTCAAAGAGAAGCTTGGGGGGTAGGGGGGGCTTTATCTTCCCTCTCCCGGGGGCGGGAGAGGGAAGATCAAAACCTCAACGGAACTCGACCGAAACGATCTCGTACAGCTTGGAGCCGCCGGGGGTGGAGACCTCCACGCTGTCGCCGACGGCCTTGTTGATCAGGGCGCGGGCCAGCGGCGCCTGGATCGACAGAAGGCGGTTCTTGATGTCGCTCTCGTCCTGGCCGACGATCTGATAGGTCGTCTCCTCGTCCGTGTCCTGGTCGGCCAGGGTCACGGTCGCACCGAACTTCACGGTGTTGCCGGTCAGCTTGGCCGGGTCGATGACCTCCGCCCGGCTGATCTTGTCCTCAAGCTCCAGCACGCGGCCTTCAATGAAGCTCTGACGTTCGCGCGCCGCGTGATACTCGGCGTTTTCCGAAAGGTCGCCATGTTCGCGGGCTTCCGCGATGGCTTTGATGACCGCCGGGCGTTCGGTGATCTTAAGGTGCTTCAATTCCTCCTGGAGGCGGTTGAAGCCCGCCGCTGTCATCGGAACTTTTTCCATGTTCGGTCCATCACCGCTTGCAGTCGTTCGACCTGTCCAAAGCGACATCAAGGACGAAGACGGCGCGGAGGAGGTCCGCCGCGCCGTCGTCCGTCCTTAATACGATCCGCTAAGGTACGACTGCAACGGGGCGACTTCAAGGCTGCCGTTCCGGAGTGCGGCAATCGCTTCCACTGCCGCGCGTGCTCCCGCCACGGTGGTGTAGTACGGAATGTTGTAGGTCAGCGCGGTGCGACGCAGGCTGAAGCTGTCGGCCAGCGCCTGGGCGCCTTCCGTGGTGTTAATGACCAGATGCACGTCGCCGTTGATCATGGCGTCGACGATGTGCGGCTGGCCTTCCACCACCTTGTTGATGGTCTCCGCCGGCACGCCGGCATCGCTCAGCACCTTGGCTGTCCCGGAGGTGGCGAGGATGCGGAAGCCCATCTCGTGCAGTTTCTTGGAGATCACCGCCAGCGCCGGCTTGTCGTGGTCCTTGACCGAGACGAAGACGCTGCCCTTGACCGGCAGGGTGACGCCGGCGCCGAGCTGCGCCTTGGCGAAGGCGAGCGCGAAGTTGTGGTCGAGGCCCATGACCTCGCCCGTCGACTTCATCTCCGGACCCAGCACGATGTCGACGCCGGGGAAGCGGGCGAAGGGGAAGACCGCTTCCTTGACCGCGGTGTGCGGCGGGGTCGGGCCGTTCAGGGTGAAGGAGGACAGCTTCTCCCCCGCCATGACACGGGCGGCGATCTTGGCGATGGCGGTGCCGGTGGCCTTGGCGACGAAGGGCACCGTGCGGCTGGCGCGCGGGTTGACCTCCAGGATGTAGACGGTGCCGTCCTTGACCGCGAACTGCACGTTCATCAGACCGACCACCTTCAGCGCATGGGCGAGCGCGTCCGACTGGCGGTTGATCTCGGCGATGATGTCGGCGGGCAGCGTGTAGGGCGGCAGGGCGCAGGCGCTGTCGCCGGAATGGATGCCGGCCTCTTCGATGTGCTCCATCACGCCGGCGACATAGACGTCGGTGCCGTCGCAGACGACGTCGACGTCGACCTCGATGGCGTCCTGCAGATAGCTGTCGATCAGAACCGGGTTCTTGCCCGACACCTGCACGGCGGTGCCCATGTAGCGCTGGAGCCCGGCCATGTCGTGGACGATCTCCATCGCCCGGCCGCCCAGCACGTAGGACGGGCGGATGACGACCGGGAAGCCGATCTTGGTCGCGACCGCCTCGGCCTCTTCCAGCGAGCGGGCCAGCCCGTTGGCCGGCTGCTTCAGGTTCAGCTCATGCAGCAGCTTCTGGAAGCGCTCGCGGTCCTCGGCCAGATCGATGGCGTCGGGCGAGGTGCCCAGGATCGGGATGCCGGCGGCCTCCAGCGCGGCGGCAAGCTTCAGCGGGGTCTGGCCGCCGAACTGCACGATGCAGCCCAGGACGTTGCCCTTGCGCTGCTCGACCCGCACCAGCTCCACCACGTCCTCGGCCGTCAGCGGCTCGAAATACAGGCGGTCGGCAGTGTCGTAGTCGGTGGAGACGGTCTCCGGGTTGCAGTTGACCATGATGGTCTCGATGCCGGCCTCCTGCAGGGCGTAGACGGCATGGACGCAGCAATAGTCGAACTCGATGCCCTGGCCGATACGGTTCGGACCGCCGCCGAGGATGACGACCTTCTTCGCTTCGGTCGGCTCGGACTCGCACTCGGCTTCGCCGGTCCCGTCGGTCTCGTAGGTCGAGTACATGTAGGGGGTGGCCGACGCGAATTCGGCGGCGCAGGTGTCGATGCGCTTGTAGACCGGGGTGACGCCGGCCATGCGCCGCGCTGCGGCGACCGCCGCCTCGCTGGTCTTGGCCAGTTCTGCCAGACGGGCGTCGGAGAAGCCCATCTGCTTCAGCTTCAGCCAGCCGGCCTTGTCGGTCGGCAGGCCGCCGTCGCGGATCGCCGCCTCACGGTCGGTGATCTCCTTGATCTGCTCAAGGAACCACGGGTCGTACTTGGAGACGGCCTGCACCTCGTCCACCGAGAAGCCGTGGCGGAAGGCCTGGGCGATCACCAGCAGGCGGTCGGGCGTCGGGGTGGCCAGCGCGCCGCGGATGGCGGTGCGGTCCGGGTTCTCCTCCCCGCCGATCTTCAGCTCGTTGAAGCCGGTCAGGCCGGTCTCCATCGAGCGCAGCGCCTTCTGCACCGACTCCTGGAAGGTGCGGCCGATCGACATCGCCTCGCCCACCGACTTCATCGAGGTGGTCAGCAGCGGCTCCGAGCCCTTGAACTTCTCGAAGGTGAAGCGCGGCATCTTGGTGACGAGGTAATCGATCGTCGGCTCGAAGCTCGCGGGCGTGGTGCCGGTGATGTCGTTGGTCAGTTCGTCCAGGCGATAGCCGACGGCCAGCTTGGCGGCGATCTTGGCGATCGGGAAGCCGGTGGCCTTGGAGGCGAGCGCCGAGGAGCGCGACACGCGCGGGTTCATCTCGATGACGATCAGGCGGCCGTTGGCCGGGTTGACCGCGAACTGCACGTTCGAACCGCCGGTGTCCACGCCGATCTCGCGCAGCACCGCGATCGAGGCGTTGCGCATGATCTGGTATTCTTTGTCGGTCAGCGTCAGCGCCGGGGCGACCGTGATCGAGTCGCCGGTGTGGACGCCCATCGGATCGATGTTCTCGATGGAGCAGACGATGATGCAGTTGTCGGCGCCGTCGCGCACGACCTCCATCTCATACTCCTTCCAGCCCAGCACCGATTCCTCGATCAGCACCTCGCCGACCGGGCTGGCGCGCAGGCCGCCGCGCACGATGTCCTCGAACTCCGCCCGGTTGTAGGCGATGCCGCCGCCGGTGCCGGCCAGCGTGAAGCTGGGACGGATGATCGCCGGCAGCCCGACGAGGTCGAGCGCCTCCATCGCCTCGTCCAGCGTGCGGACCATGCGCGACTTCGGCGACTCCAGGCCCAGCTTGTCCATGGCGTCGCGGAACAGGATGCGGTCCTCGGCCTTGGCGATGACGTCGCGCTTGGCGCCGATCATCTCAACGCCGAGGCGCTCCAGCGTGCCGTCGTCGGACAGCGCCATCGCCGTGTTCAGCGCGGTCTGGCCGCCCATGGTCGGCAGCAGGGCGTCGGGACGCTCCTTCTCCAGGATCTTGGCGACGACGGCCGGGGTGATCGGCTCGATGTAGGTGGCGTCGGCCAGACCGGGGTCGGTCATGATGGTGGCCGGGTTGGAGTTGACGAGGATGACCCGATAGCCTTCCTCGCGCAGCGCCTTGCACGCCTGAACGCCGGAATAGTCGAACTCGCAAGCCTGTCCGATGACGATCGGACCCGCGCCGATGATGCAGATGGATTTGATGTCGGTGCGTTTGGGCATGGGTCCGCTTCTCTGAAGTGTGGTCAGCCGAAAACCCCCCGGCGCCGGGGGACCGGAGACGGAGAGCGGGGATGGGCATGTCGTGCAAGGCCCCCTTATAGGGGGTTCCGGGCCGGGGGGGAAGGGGTGGCATGGATGCCACCCTCGCATGACTGAATCTCGGGCAGGACAGTTCCGGCCCATGCGGCCCTTGAACCGATGGGGAAAGGGACGCATCAATTCCCATTCTCCCGTTTCGCATACCCTTTGGAGATACGCCCCGATGAGCCACGCATTCGCCAAGGACAGCCGCGCTTGCGCCGCCTGCGTCTCGTGGGGCGGGGAGCGCGCGATGTCGGAGGACAACACGCTGGTGTACGTCGCCCGCCACGGGGTGGAGGGCGAATGCCGCACTGCCAGCAGCCAGGACTACCGCCGCATCACCAAGGGCTATCACACCTGCAGCGCCTGGGCGCCGCTGCCGATGCTGAAGAAGCATGGCGGACGGATCGGCCACACGCCGGCGGGACAGGCGCACACGCTGGTCACCGCCGCGGCCTCGCGGCCGGTGCCTCCCGTCTCCCAACCGGTGCCGGCCGCCGCCGCCTTCGCCGACGCGCCGGTCGCGACGCCGGTGCTCGACGTGCCGCCGCCGCCCTGCCGGGCCGACCCGATCGACGTGGAGCAGTCGCCGCAGGTGCGGGTGCTCTACACCCACTGGCTCCGGCTGAAGCGCAAGCGCCGCATGCCGCTGGCGACCGAGATCGACACCGCCCAGGTGCGCGAGAGCGTGCCGCGCATCGCCCTGATGGAGCCGACCGCCGACGGCAGCGATTTCGTCTACAAGTCCTGCGGCCGCGCCCTGCAACGCCGGCTGTCCGAACGGCCGACGACGCGGCGGGTGACCGACTGCCATCCGGAGCAGGCGGCGAAGCGCTGGTTGTCCGACCTGCGCGCCTGCCTGGAGAGCGGCGAGCCGCGCTGCCTGCTGGTGCGCGACGACCCGATGCTGCCGGGGGCGAAGTTCGTCGAACTGCTGCTGCCGCTGGCCGATGTCGAGGGTGGTCCGGCGACGCGCGTGCTGGCCTACCGTCATGTGCCGGGCGGCTAAGGAGCGGCGGCGATGGACGAGGAGTCGAAGGGAGAAGGACCGGGGCCGGAGATCGTCGGCGTCTGGCCGGCGGCGGTGTGGATCATCGTCGGTGCCGGGCATTACCTGAACGACCCCGACCATTTTGCCGGCTGGAAGGGAGCGCTGTACTTCGTGCTCGGCACCGGGGTGGTGGCGCTGGTCGGCGGCATCGCCAGCCTGTCGGCCCGCCGCACCGTCGGCGGCATCCAGGAGCGCCTGCTGAAGGAGGTCCGCCACCGCCGCGACCTGACCACCTGGGCCATCGCGCTGGGACTGCGCGGACTGGTGGGCTTGGGCGAGGCGGTGCTGGTGACGCTGCTGGCGCTGTCGGTGGTGGCGATGCTGGGGTAAGTGGGGGCATTCGAAGTCGACACGTTTCCCGTGAAACGCAAACAGCCCCGCTCCTTCCGGAGACGGGGCTGTTTCCTTACTCAAACGCTTACTTCTGGCTGGTCTTCATGCTCCAGCCCGGCTCGACGCCGTGCATGTCGGGCAGGCGGTGGGCGATGCCCTTGTGGCAGTCGATGCAGGTGTTCTCGCCGGTGAACAGATAGGTCTCGTGCATCTTCGCGGCGCGCGGGTTCTGCTTGGTGATGTCCATCGAATCGGCGCTGTGGCAGTTGCGGCATTCCAGCGAGTTGTTGTTCTTCAACCGCGCCCATTCGTGCTCGGCCAGTTCGCGGCGCTTGTCGAGGAACTTCTCGCGGGTGTCGATGGTGCCGAAGATCTTGCCCCAGACCTCCTTCGACGCCTGCATCTTGCGGGCGATCTTGTCGGTCCACTGGTGCGGGACGTGGCAGTCCGGGCAGCTGGCGCGCACGCCAGAGCGGTTGGTGAAGTGGATGGTCTGCTTCAGCTCCTCATAGGGATTGTCGCGCATCTCGTGGCAGCTGATGCAGAAGGCTTCCTTGTTGGTGGCCTCCAGGGCGGTGTTGAAGCCGCCCCAGAAGACGACGCCGGCGATGAAGCCGCCCAACGTCAGAAAGCCCAGGCTGAAATGGACGCTGGGACGGGCGAACAGCCGCCACAGGCACAGCACTGCGTCACGGATTTTCATTTCTGGCCGCCTTGGGCATGGCCCAGGACCGAGTCGAAGTCTTGGAAGCTGTTGGGAACGATCGGCTGGGCGTCGGTCTGCGGCACATGGCACTGGGTGCAGAAGTAGCGGCGCGCCGCCACCGTGCCCAGCGTCTGGCCGTCACGATCCTGGAAATGGGTGACCGACAGCATCGGCGCCTGCGAGCCGGCCGTGTTGCGGCGGTCGTGGCAGGTCAGGCACTTGTTGATGTTCAGGTCGATCTGATAGTCGCGGATGGCATGCGGGATCAGCGGCGGCTGGTCGGCGTAGTTGCGCACGCGCTTCTGGTCGTCGGTGATCTCGCGGTGGGTCGCCTCGGCCGGCACGTCCAGCGTGATCGGGTGGTTGGTGGACGGGACCTTGATCCCCCCCACGGTGCCGGTGGCGTTGGCGGTGACGGCGGGCTTGTCGGCGGCCACGCCGCTGGTGGCGACGCCGATGGTCAGGGCCGGGATGCCGGCCAGCAGGGCCAGCGCGGCAATCAGGAAACGGGTCTTCATGATGCCGACACTCCTCAGGCGTTCACGACGGGCGTGATCTTGACCGCGCATTTCTTGTAGTCGGTCTGCTTGCTGATGGGATCGGTGGCGTCGAGCGTCACCTTGTTGATGAGGACCGTCTGGTCGAAGAAGGGAACGAAGACCAGGCCGCGCGGCGGCTTGTTGCGCCCGCGCGTCTCGACCCGCACCCGCACCTCGCCACGGCGGGAGGTGACGCGCACCTCCTGGCCGCGCCGGACGTTCAGCTCCTTGGCGTCGTCGGGGTGCATGAAGACCACGGCATTCGGGAAGGCCTTGCGCAGTTCGGGAACCCGCATGGTCATCGAACCGCTGTGCCAATGCTCGATCACGCGGCCGGTGCTGAGCCAGAACGGATAGTCGGCATCGGGCGCCTCGGCCGGCGGCTCGTAGGGCAGGGCGAAGACGTTGGCCTTGCCGTCCTTGTTGCCGTAGAAGCGCATGCCCTCGCCAGCCTTCACATACGGGTCGGAGCCTTCACGGTAGCGCCACTTGGTCTCCTTGCCGTCCACCACCGGCCAGCGCAGGCCGCGTTCCTGGTGGTACTGGTCGAAGGGCGCCAGATCGTGGCCATGGCCGCGGCCGAAGGCGGCATATTCCTCGAACAGGCCCTTCTGGACGTAGAAGCCGGCTTCCTTGGCCTCAAAGTTGTTGTAGTTCGAGTCGAGGTCGGACAGCGGGAAGCGGTCGACCTGACCGTTGCGGAACAGCACGTCGTAGAGGGTCTTGCCGCGCAGCTCCGGCTTCTTGTTCAGCAGCTCTTCCGGCCAGACCTCTTCCACGGTGAAGCGCTTGGAGAACTGCATGATCTGCCACAGGTCGGAACGTGCGCCGTCCGGCGCGTCGACCAGCTGGCGCCACAGCTGGGTGCGGCGCTCGGCGTTGCCGTAACCGCCCTCCTTCTCCACCCACATGGCGGTGGGCAGGATCAGGTCGGCGGCCAGCGCCGTGACGGTCGGGTAGGGATCGGAGACGACGACGAAGTTCTCCGGGTTGCGGTAGCCGGGGAAGGTCTCCTTCGCCGTGTTCGGGGCCGTCTGCATGTTGTTGTTGCACATGACCCAGTAGGCGTTGAGCTTGCCGTCCTTGAGCATGCGGTCCTGCTGGACGGCGTGGTAGCCGACCTTGTCGGGGATGGTCCCCTCCGGCAGCTTCCAGATCTCCTCGGCGTGTTTGCGGTGCTCTGGGTTGGTCACCACCATGTCGGCGGGCAGCCGGTGGGAGAAGGTGCCGACCTCACGCGCGGTGCCGCAGGCCGACGGCTGGCCGGTCAGCGAGAAGGGACCGCTGCCGGGCTGCGAGATTTTGCCGGTCAGCAGGTGGATGTTGTAGACGAGGTTGTTCGCCCAGACGCCGCGGACATGCTGGTTGAAGCCCATGGTCCAGAAGGACACGACCTTCACCTTCGGGTCGGCATACAGCTCGGCCAGCGCCTCCAGCCGGTTCTTCGGCACGCCCGACAGCTCGTGCGCCTTGTCCAGCGTGTAGGGTTCGACGAACTTGGCGAACTCGTCGAAGCTGATCGGGTCGGAGTCGTTGGCGTTGGCGGCGTTCTTCGCCTTCTTCTCCAAGGGGTTGTCGGGACGCAGGCCATAGCCGATGTCGTCGCGGCCACGCTTGAAGTTGCAGTGCTTCTCGACGAATTCCTTGTTCACCCGGCCGGTCTTGATGATGTGGTTGGCGATGTAGTTCAGGATCGCCAGGTCGGACCCGGGGGTGAAGACCAGGCCGATGTCGGCGAGGTCGAAGCTGCGGTGCTCGAAGGTGGAGAGGACGGCGACCTTGCAGCCGGGGTGGCTGAGGCGGCGGTCGGTGACGCGCGTCCACAGGATGGGGTGCATCTCCGCCATGTTGGAGCCCCACAGCACGAAGGCGTCGGCCTGCTCCATGTCGTCGTAGCAGCCCATCGGCTCGTCCATGCCGAAGGTGCGCATGAAGCCGGCCACCGCCGACGCCATGCAGTGGCGGGCGTTCGGGTCGAGGTTGTTGGAGCGCAGCCCGGCCTTCATCAGCTTGGAGGCGGCATAGCCCTCATAGATGGTCCACTGGCCGGAGCCGAACATGCCGACGGCGGTCGGACCCTTCTTCTTCAGGGTCTCCTTCCACTTCTGCGCCATGATGTCGAAGGCGGCGTCCCACGTGATCGGCTCGAACTCGCCGTCCTTGTCGAACTTGCCGTCCTTCATGCGCAGCAGCGGCTGGTTCAGCCGGTCCTCGCCATACATGATCTTCGACAGGAAATAGCCCTTCACGCAGTTCAGGCCGCGGTTCACCTCGGCCTTCACGTCGCCGTGGGTGGCGACCACGCGGCCGTCCTTGACGCCGACCATCACGCTGCAGCCGGTGCCGCAGAAGCGGCAGGGGGCCTTGGACCAGTTCAGCTTGGCGCCTTCACCGGTCAGGATGTTGGCGGCGGATGCGGGCAGCGAGATTCCGGCCGCCGCGGCGGCGGCAGCGGCGGCTTGCGCCTTCAGGTATTCGCGGCGGGACAGGAACATGGCAAGGAGACTCCAGTCTTGGAGGAAATTCGGTCGGAAGAGCGGATGCGGCGCGCCCGGATGGCGGTGCCGTCAGGCGGCGTCGATCGCGTCCGCGGGTTCATAGTGGTGGTAGACCATGGTGGTGCTGTGCACGCCGGGGACGGCGTTCAGCACGGCGATGCGGTCGACGACCTCGGCCGCGCTGGCGGTGACCAGGGTCACCACCGCCTTGCCGTTCTCCGCCGCGCACCACTCCAGCCCGGCGACGGAGGCCGCCGCCTCGCGCACCGCGTCCGTGCGGTCGGGGCTGTGCTGGATGACGAGGCTGGAGATGTGGACTTCGGGGGCGCGGGGCATGTCGGGGACTCAGTGGGTGAGGAGCTGGTACATCCAGATCGAGAAGCCGTAGGCGGAGACGGTGCCGACGGCGATCACCGGCCAGACCAGGAATGCCAGCGACAGGAACATCAGCCCTTCGGCTCGGCGGGTCGGAGCCGGCGCGGAGTCGGTCGCCTTCCGGTCGGACGGATGGGACAGGACGGGGGAGGGGATGGGCCTCATGGCGGCACTCTCGGTCGGAGCGGGAACGGTTTGAGCCGGTCGCGGCAACCAGTCCTTCTGGTTGGTCCTTAGGTACCGGTTTTCGGCCCTGAGTATCGGTACTTTCCGGTGGACTGGAATTGATACAGGTCAAGCGGAGCCGTACACGCCCTGTGACGGAATGGCGCCTTGCGCCGCGCGGGCGCTCCGGCCCCGGCTGCGCTAGACTGGCGGCGAGGGCATGAACCGGAGGCTCCGGTTTGCGATAGGATGGACCATGGATTTGCTGCGCTCCTACTGGTCGTCGGCCGAACTGGTGACCAACGGCTTGATTCTCCTTCATCTTTTAGGGGCTTTGGCGGTCGGGCTGCTGCTGGGGTACGAGCGCAGCTATCACGGCCGGGCGGCCGGGATGCGGACCTATGGGCTGGTCTGCCTGGCGTCGGCCGCGCTGACGGTGGTCAACGCCTACCCGTCGATGTGGTATGGCGGCATCGGGACGCAGGGGGCGGCGCAGGGGGCGGCGCTGGCCGGGGATCCGACGCGGGTGATCCAGGGCATCGTCACCGGCATCGGCTTCCTCGGCGCCGGGGTCATCATGCGCGAAGGGCTGTCGATCCGCGGCCTGTCCACCGCCGCGTCGATCTGGGCGACCTCGGCCATCGGCATCATCATCGGGCTCGGCTTCTATGCGGCGGCCGTCGCCGGAGCGGTGCTGTCCATCCTGGTGATGAGCCTGCTGCGGCCGATCGAGCGCCTGCTGCCCCACCAGTCGGTGGTCCATCTGATGCTGGTTTTCCCCCGCGACAAGGCGCCGCCGCCCGAGGCGTTGCGGGCGCAGGCCAAGGCGCACGGGTTCGAGGTGATCGACTGGGCCTTTCACCTCGCCAGCGGCAGCGGCCAGTTCGAATGCCAGCTGGTGCTGCAGGGAAAGGGCGACCCCGATCCGATGGCGCTGGTCGGCGCCCTCGCCTCGACCGACGCCGTCGTCGAGTTCAGGCTGTCCCCCTCGCGCATCTGAGCCGGTCTAAAAAAAGCACGGAAATTCAGGAAGACAAAATGCATACCAGCTTAATCTTTTCCTAAAACTTTAGCTTTATCGATGCCTTACGATGACGACGGACTTGAACAACGGCCGTGAGGACGGAAGCGGGAAAGGCTGTTTGCCGGCCCGGCGGACCGTCGGCGGCACACGCGACGCGGCTCCCGCGGCTTCGATGTCCGTTCGTCTTCGCCGGATCGCAAGGCTGTTCGTCCTGCTCTGGGCGGCCCTGCCGTGGTTCGCCGGTGCGGCGCATGCGGCGGGAGCGGCCATGGAGCCATTGCTGCTTGGCCCCACCACCACCAGCGCGACTCTGGCCGGCCATTTCGCCCGGCTGGTCGATCCCGACCGCAAGCTGGACTTCGCCGAGGTTCTGAAAGCCGATGCCGACGGCGGGATGGAGCCGCGGGAGGATTTCCGCGGCGCCGGCCAGACCCGCGATATCCATTGGTACCGCTTCGACCTGATGCGGGCACCCGGCGCCCCGGCGGACTGGCTGCTGGAGATGGGCGAAGCCTATATCGACCATCTCGACCTGTTCATTCCAAAGGCCATGGGGCCAAAGGCGACGGCAGCAGCAGGACGGCCGCAGGAGCCCGCCGCCTATCGGCTGGTCCGGCTGGGCGATTTCGTTCCCTTCAGCCAACGGCCGATGAAGACCCGGCTGCACGCCCTGCCTCTGACCCTGCCGGAGGGAAAGCCGGTCTCGCTTTATCTGCGTGCCGATTCGGTCAGCGCCATCCGTCTGTCGGCGCGGGTGTGGGCGCCCGCCGCCTATATCGGCCACCAGACGACCGATCTGCTGTTCCAGGGGCTTTTCCTGGGGGTGCTGGGCATTCTGGTCCTGGGCTATGTCGCGCTGGGCCTGCTTCTGCGCGACGGGGCGCTTCTGGCCTACACCGGCTATGTCGCCACCGTCTTCTGTTACTACCTGTTCGCCAACGGCATCGCCGCCACCCTGCTGCCGGACCTGCCGGGCTGGTTCATGAACATGATGGTGGGCAGCAGCGGTTTTCTGGGCTTCGCCGCGGCGTTGATCATGTGGGTGTACATCCTCGATCTGCGGACCCGCGCACCCTGGCTGCGCCGCTGTTACCAGGGGCTGGCGCTGCTGGCCCTGCTGATGCTGCCGTCGACGGTCTCTCCGCTCTATACCCTGACCAACCCGATCGTGACGGTGTCGGCGCTGATCGTGGTGGTGGTCGCGTTGGTGCTGACCGCGCGGATGGCCTGGCTGAACCGCGATGACCCGACCCCGCGCTTCTATCTTGCCAGTACGCTGATCTCGCTGTGCGGTCTCCTGCTGACGCAGATGTCGCTGCGCGGCGTCCTGCCGGCCGATTTCGCCGTCGCCGATCCTTACCAGATTTCCTCGATGCTGGCGGTGCTGGTGCTGGGCACCGGTCTGGCCCTGCGCATCGGCCGGTTGCAGACGGAGCGGCTGCGCGCCCGCGAGGAGTCGGCCTTCGCCACCAAGCGGGCGGAGGAACAGCGCAGCTTCGTCGCCATGCTGTCGCACGAATTCCGCACCCCGCTGGCCTCCATCGACAGCGCCGCGCAGATGATCGAACTGTCGGGTGCGGTGGAGGCGCCGTCGGCGCTGACCCGGCTGCAGCGCATCCGCAACACCACCCGCAAGATGGCGGATCTGGTGGAACTGTTCCTGTCCGCCGACGCGCTGGACCAGGGCGCGCTTGCCCTGAAGCCGGAGCCGGTGGTGCTGGGCCAGCTGTTGGAGGAGGTTCGGGCCGGACTGACGGGGACGGAGGCGGAAGAGCGTCTGGAGTTGTCGGTGGAGGCCCCCGACCGCGCGCTTCTGGCCGACGCGCCGTTCCTGGGGGTGGCGATCGGCAATCTGGTACAGAACGCGCTGCGCTACTCGCCTCCGGACACGCCGGTCCGGGTGAGCGCCGGCGATGATGGGGGCGGCATCGTCATCCGCGTCGCCGACCAGGGCAGCGGCATGAGCCCCGACGAGGTGGAGCGCATCGGTTCGATCTATTTCCGCGCCTCGTCCTCGCGTGGGACCAAGGGGTCGGGGCTGGGGCTCTACATGACGCAGAAGATCGTCGCCGCCCATGGCGGAACCCTGACGGTGGAGAGCGTGCGCGACGAGGGCTCAGTCTTCACCATCAGGCTGCCGGACGGCGGCGCTCAATTGCCGGTTCCCGGCAGGCTCGCCGCGCAATAGCGGCGGCGGTTCAGTAAAGCGACTTTGGAATACGCTCCGCCAGCGAGCGGTCATAGGCGTCGCCGCCCTCGCGCCCGGCACTGGCCTCCGCCAGCAATGCGCCGGTCGAGGGCAGGTCGCTCCGCGGCACCTGGGCCGCCGGATCCCACAGACGGGAACGCAGCAGGGCGCGGGCGCACTGGAAGAACACCGTCTCGATGGTGACCACCAGCACCGACTTCGGCGCCTTGCCGTCGACGGCGAAGCTGTCGCACAGCACCGGATCGGCGTCGATCATGGCGCGACCGTTGACTCGCAGCGTCTCGTTCAGGCCCGGCACCAGGAACAGCAGCCCGACCCGCGGATCGGCGAGGATGTTGCGCAGGCTGTCGATGCGGTTGTTGCCGCGGCGGTCGGGGATCAGCAACGTGCGGTCGTCGGCCACCCGGACGAAGCCCGGCCCATCGCCGCGCGGCGAGGCGTCCAGCCCGCCCGGTCCGCTGGTGGCGAGGATGAGGAAGGGCGACGCCTCGATCAGCGCGCGATAGCCGGGGGTCAGCGCCGGCACCTCCTTGGCGATGGAAGGGCCGGCCGGCTCGCCATAGAGGGCTTCAAGGGCGGCGAGATCGGTGATGAGGCGGCTCATTTCGACTCCAGCAGGAAATAGACGAAGTCGATCGACGGCGCGTCCAGCCCGAACTGGCTCAGCAGTGTGTGCGCCTGCCCACGATGGTGGGTTTGGTGATTGAAGATATGGGTGACGATCTGAGCGAAAGGCAGCTCATAAGGCGTGCCGGCCATGCTGCGGTAGGAGAGGACCGACTCGAACCGCTCGGCCGGAGTCGCGGCGACAACGCGCAGGATGCGCTCGTCCTCCGCCTCGCGGGCGGCGCGCAGGCCGGCGAAGTCATCATAAAGGATTTCGTCGAGCGACGACGGCTTCGGCCCGCTGCCCTCGATCCGCTCCAGCCACACCCGGTCGGCGACCAGGATGTGGTTCAGCGTGCCGCGGAGCGAGCCGAAGAAGGCGCCGCGATCCTCGCGAAACTGGGCGTCGGACAGCTGGGCCGCCACCTCGTACAGGCGGCGGTTGGACCAGCGGTTGTAGCGGGCGAGGGTCTCGAAATGGGGCTTGGGGTCCATGAGAAGCCTCTTACGGGGGAGAGAGGATCAAACCCCCGCGCGCTTGGCCGACAGGCCGGCGTGGGACAGCAGGACTTCGCGCTTACCCTGGTGGTTGGCGGGGCCGACCACACGCTCGGTCTCCATCCGCTCGACCAGACGGGCGGCGCGGTTGTAGCCGATCTGCAGCTGGCGCTGGATGAAGCTGACCGACACCTTGCCCTCGCGGACCACGAGGTTGACGGCCTGCATGTAGAGGTCGTCGCCGGTCGCGGCCGAACCGCCCTCCTCGTCCTCCACCGCGGCGGTTTCCTCCTCCTCCTCGGTGATGGCGGTGACGTAGTTGGGGGCGCCCTGGGCCTTGACGTACTGGACGATCTCCTCGACCTCCGAATCGGAGACGAAGGGACCGTGAACGCGGGTGATGCGGCCGCCGCCCTGCATGTACAGCATGTCGCCCTGGCCCAGAAGCTGCTCCGCCCCGGCTTCGCCCAGGATGGTGCGGCTGTCGATCTTGCTGGTGACCTGGAAGCTGATGCGGGTCGGGAAGTTGGCCTTGATGGTGCCGGTGATGACGTCGACCGAGGGACGCTGAGTCGCCATGATCAGGTGGATGCCGGCGGCGCGCGCCATCTGGGCGAGACGCTGGATCGCCGCCTCGATCTCCTTGCCGGCGACCAGCATCAGGTCGGCCATCTCGTCGACGATCACGACGATATAGGGCAGCGGCGTCGGTTCCGACGGCGTCAGGTCGAAGACGTTCTCCGGCTCGCCCGGCGCCGGGGCGCGGCGCGGCATCTTCTCGCCGGCGGCGATCATCTCCGTCATGCGGGCGTTGTAGCCCTCGATGTTGCGCACGCCGAGCTTGGACATCGCCTCGTAGCGGCTTTCCATCTCGCGCACGGCCCAGCGCAGGGCGACCACCGCCTTCTTGGGATCGGTGACGACGGGGGTCAGCAGGTGCGGGATGCCGTCATAGACCGACAGCTCCAGCATCTTGGGATCGACCATGATGAAGCGGCAGCGCTCCGGCGGCAGCCGGTAGAGCAGTGACAGGATCATGGTGTTGATCGCCACCGACTTGCCCGAGCCGGTGGTGCCGGCGACCAGCAGGTGCGGCATGCGGGCGAGGTCGGCCACCACCGGCTCGCCGCTGATGTCCTTGCCCAGAGCGATGGCGAGCTGCGCCGTGGTGTTGCGGAAGGCGTCGTGGTCGAAGCTTTCGCGCAAATAGACCATCTCGCGCACCGGGTTCGGCAGCTCGACGCCGATGACGCTGCGGCCGGGGACGATGGCGATGCGGGCGGTGACCACGCTCATCGAACGGGCGATGTCGTCGGTCAGGTTGATGACGGTGGCCGACTTGGTGCCGGGCGCCGGCTCGAACTCGTACAGCGTCACCACCGGGCCGGGGCGCACGTCCATGATCTCGCCGCGGACGCGGAAGTTCTTCAGGACGGTTTCCAGCATCCGCGCGTTGCGGGCCAGCACCGATTCGTCATGCTGCTGGACCGGGCGCGGCGGCGGGTTCTGCAGCAGCGAGACGGCGGGCAGCGAGTAGACGGCGGGATACTCCACCGGCTCCGCCGGAGCGGCAGGCGCGCAGGGTGCCACCGCCGCCGGCATGGGGGCCGGAACGGGGGCTGCGGCAGCCGGGGCGGCCTCGCACGGGGCGGCGGCGGGCGCTTCGGCCTCCGCCGGGTCGCGCGCCTCATAGGCCCATTCGACGCCGGACAGGAAGGCGAAGCCGGCGACCACCGCCAGCGCCTCGTCCGACAGGTTGGTGGAATAGACGGTGCCGGCGCGCGGCGTGCCGGGCAGAACCTCCACATCCCACATCACGCGGCCGTCGGGGCGCGGGTTGGGGGCGAGGTTGAAGGGGCGGCCGTTCAGCGCGCACCACAGATTGAACTCGTCGGCGGTCACCACGCCCGCCTGGGTGGGCGGGGCGGCGAGATGCGGCATACGCGGGGTCATGCCGAGGCTCCCGGCTTCTGAACGGTGAGGGGGACTGGACCGGAGGAGGAGCCGCCCGGCAGGGGTGGGCGCGCCGCCAGCTCGCGCGGCGTCATCTCGTAGGCGGCGACCAGCAGCTTGTCGATGCTGACCCCGTCGCTGGACATCGGCAGCACCAGCCGTTCGAAGCTGCGGGTGCGCCCGCTGAAGACGGCGGTGTGGACACGGGCGACGGGCAGCCGTTCGCGGCGCACCGTCTCGTATTCCGGCTGCAGCAATGCCCGCTGTTCGGGCGGCAGATCGTCCAGCGTGGCGCCCAGGCGCGACTGGCCGAATGCGGCGGCCAGCGCCTTGCCGTAATAGGAATAGACGAAGGTGCCGGATTCCTCCCCGATCACCTCGAACACGGCGATGTTGTCCTTCCACGGCCGCAAATCGGCCGGGGCGATGCTGCTGGGGACCGGCGGACGGCCGGCGACGGATTTGGTGAGCCAGAATTCGAGCAGGCCGCTGAGATACGGCGTCGCCAGCTCGGTTCTTTCCTTGGTCATGACAATCGCAGCTGGACGGGCGGCGCTCCCGCGGGGTAACGCCGCCGGAGCTTTCAAGAGCCGCCCGAACCATACCCGCAAGGGCCGGTGTGGCGCAACCGCAAGGGCTAAGCCCGGCAGGGGCGCCGCACCCCTGTGTTTACCCGCGCATCATCAGGCCGCGCCAATCACGCCGCGCAGGTGACGCCGGTGCCGCCCAGCCCGCAATAGCCGTTGGGATTCTTGGCGAGATACTGCTGGTGGTAGCCTTCGGCGAAGTAGAAGGGTGGGGCCTCGCGGATCTCGGTGGTGATCGGGCCGTAGCCGGCCTGGGCCAGCCGCTCCTGATAGGCGGCCAGAGTCGACTCCGCCGCCGCCTGCTGGGCGGGGCTGTGGGTGTAGACGGCGGAGCGGTATTGAGTGCCGACATCGTTGCCCTGGCGCATGCCCTGGGTCGGGTCGTGCGATTCCCAGAAGACGCGCAGCAGATCCTCGACCTTCACCATCGCCGGGTCGTAGACGACGCGCACCGCCTCGGTATGGCCGGTGCGGCCGGAACAGACCTCTTCATAGGTCGGATTCGGGGTGTGGCCGCCCTGATAGCCGACGGCGGTCACCCAGACGCCGGGAAGCTGCCAGAACTTGCGCTCCGCCCCCCAGAAGCAGCCGAGCCCGAGGTCGATGACCTCCAGCCCCGGCGGATAGGGTCCGGTCAGGCGATGGCCGTTGACGTGATGCTGTTCGGGAACCGGAACGGGTTGGCTGCGGCCGGGCAGCGCCTCCTCCGGCGTCGGCAGCGTCGCCGGCTTGCGCAGAAAATGCCCCAGCATGGTCGAGTCTCCCATCAATGACGATCCTGTGGATCGATGACGATCCGTTGGAGGGACCACTTATGTCGGGTGGCGGGCCGACCGCGGCAAGGTGGCGCAGGGGGCGGAAGGCGGGAAGGGGGATGTCGTGAACCTTCGGGCGTTTCCATGCGTTTGACCAGAGGACCCGCGAGGATCTTGAACAAGGAGAGCCATCATGGCCAGCAGCACAGACGACCGTCTCATCCAGTCGCTGATCGATCGTGGCCGCCGCAACGGCAACCGCCTGAGCGCCGAAGCGCTGGGCGAGATCCTGCCTGTCGATACCATGACCCCGGAGGAAACCGCCGCGGTGATCGAGCGGGTGGAGGCTGCCGGAGTCGAGGTCGAACTGGACGATTCCCGCCTGATGCGCGGCCGCCCCAATCCGGCATTGGCGCGCCAGCGCGGCGACTATCACCGCGGCGACGGCGTGGTGGATATGGCGAGCCCGGCGGCCCCGGCGGTGTCGGCTCCGGGTGCGGTTCCGTCGCGCCATGGCTGGGCCGACGACATCGCGGACGGCCATGCCGGCGGCCATCACGGCAATGCGCCGACCTGGAAGCGTGACGGCGTGGAACTGTTGCCGCTGGCTTCCATGGCCGTGGTTGCGGTGGTGCTGATCGCGGCGCTCGGTTAAGCCGGCTTACCCGGCGGCCAGCGCGTGGATGAGGATGGCGGCGGTGGCGGCGACGTTCAGCGACTGGACGCGCCCGCTGCCGGGGATGGTCAGCACCGCTTCGCAGGCTGCCAGCGTGGCCGGCGGGATGCCGTCCTCCTCGTTGCCCAGCACGACGGCCGGCGGCTTCACACTCTGTTTGCCGCGCCAGCCGGTCAGCGCGCCGGCATCGACCGTCGGCCGGGTCTGGTCCAGCGCCGTTCCGAACACCCGGTGGCTGGCGCGCAGCCGCTTCAGCACGGCCGGCAGGGCGGGGGCTCGCTCCAGCGTCACCCACTCGAACCCGCCCTCCGCCACGCGATAGGCGGCTTCCGACGGCAGGGCCTGGCCGGGATGGTCGGAGACCAGGACGCGGGGCAGGCCGAAGAAGGCGGCGGTGCGCAGGATGGCGCCCAGATTGTGCGGGTTGCCGACGCCGTCGAGGATCAGCAGCGGCTCCGCCGCCCGGCGCGCGGCCTCCGTATCGAACAGCGGCAGCGTCCGCGGCGCCATCAGCGCCACCACCCCGCCATGCAGCACGGTGCCGGCGACCTTCGCCAGTTCGTCCGCCTCCACCATGCGGTAGGGCTTGCGGGCCGCCGCCATCGCCTTGCAGTAGGCGCCCACCGCCGGTTTCAGCCGCTCGTCGAAGAACAGGCGCTCCACCCGCTCCGGCTCATGGGTGAACAGGGCTGAGACGGCTGCCAGCCCGGCGACGCGGAACAGCTTGCGCTGGTCGACGCCGTCGGGTGCCGGGACGGAGGGGGAGGGATGGGCGGCGGTCCGGGAACGGGCGCGGCTGGGTTGGGGCGGGCGCCCGCGCGGAGGCATGGAGGTCCTGTCTGTCTGGGAAGAGGTGGCGGCCTACAGCAGCTTCACCACCAGAAAGCCGCCGACCAGCGCCACCGCGAACACGCTGGTGACCAGGGTCAGTCGCTTTTCGATGAAGGCGCGGATCGGCGGACCGAAGAAGTACAGCAGCGCCGCCACCAGATAGAAGCGGATCGACCGCGAGATGATCGAGGCGCCGATGAACACCCACAGCGGCAGATGCGCGACGCCGGCGGTGATGGTCAGCAGCTTGTAGGGGATGGGCGTCATGCCCTTGATGATGAGGATCTCGGCCCCGTACTCGACGAAGGTGTGGCGCAGCTGCTCGAACTTGTCGGTCAGGTGATAGAAATCGATCACCCAGCGGCCGATGGTCTCGTACAGGAAATAGCCGATCATGTAGCCGGCGATGCCGCCGACGACGGAGGCCAGCGTGCAGATCGTCGCCAGCTTCCACGCCGCCTTGCGGTTGGCCATGACCATCGGCACCAGCAGCAGGTCCGGCGGCAGCGGGAAGAAGGAGCTTTCGGCAAAGGATACCCCGGCCAGCCAGGCGGTCGAATCCTTCGACGCGGCCTTGGCCATGGTCCAGTCGTAAAGACGCTTCATCATGAATGGTCCGCCCTTCGTCGCTGCCGTTGCGGTGCACAAGGCATCTTTTAGGCGCGACGGTCGCGGTGCGCCAGTGCCCAATTCGACCGCCCCCGGACAGGGTGAAACCCTCCGGAGGCGTTAGCCCGTTCCGGCCGGACCTGTGCCGGGCTTTTCTTCGGGAGCTTCCTCCTTCAGCACCTCGTCCAGCCAGCGCAGGTGCGGCTCGGCGGCCTTGCGCGCCTCTTCCTGGGTCTGGCGGTAGCGGGCGACCACCTCCTGGCCCAGCGGGGTCAGGCCGGCGCCGCCGCCTTCCCGCCCGCCGACGCTGGTGCGGATCACCGGCTCGCGGAAGGCGGTGTTCATCGTCTCCACCAGGAACCAGGCGCGGCGGAAGGTCATGTCCAGCGAGCGCGCGGCGGCGGAGATCGAGCCGGTGCGGTCGATGGCCTCCAGCAGGGCGATCTTGCCGGGGCCGATGGCGCCCGACGGGTGCAGGAAGCGGACACGAAGGTCGGCGGGCATGGTGTTCCGTTGCGAATCCGAAAGGGATAGGAACAACCATGTGGGGTCCGCCCCACCGGTTCAAGCGGCAAGTGGGGCGAACCTTTGTCCTGCGCACCTTACCCCGCGATCCTTACTCCGCCCCGGCGGCCTCGGCGAGGCCCAGGAAGGCGGGCAGGTCGTGAGTGATGACATAGGTGGGGATCGGGGCCAGGAAGTCGCGCATGCGGCCCTTTTCCGTGAAGCGCTTGCGGAAGCGGGAGTGGGTGAACAGCGTGCCCAGCTTCGGCACGATGCCGCCGGCGATATAGACGCCGCCGCGCGCGCCCAGCGTCAAAGCGAGGTTGCCGGCGACGGTGCCCAGCATGGCGCAGAACATCTCCACCGTCTCCACGCAATGGGGTTCGCTGCCGGTCAGGGCGTTGTCGGCCACCTGGGCGGGGGTGAGGGCGGCCGGTTCCCGCCCATCCAGGATCGACAGCGCGCCATAGAGGTTGACGAGGCCCGGCCCGGACAGCACCCGCTCGGCCGAGACATGGTCGAAGCTCTTGCGCAGCTGGCCCAGCACGGCGCTCTCGCGGTCGCTGATCGGCGCCATGCTGACATGGCCGCCTTCACCCGACAGCGCGGTCCAGCGGCCGTTGGCGCCCGGCACCAGACCGGACACGCCCAGCCCGCTGCCCGGCCCCAGCACCCCGACCACGGCCCCCGGCTGCGGCGCGCCGTCGCCGATCTGGCGCCGGTCCTCGTCAGCCAGACGCGGCACCGACAGGGCGACGGCGGTGAAGTCGTTGATGACGACCAGCCCGTCCAGCCCCAGGGCGTCGCGCACCCGGTTGACGGAGAACTGCCAGACCAGATTGGTCATGGCGATGTGGTCGCCGGTGACCGGCCCGGCCACCGCGAAGGCGCCGCGCCGCGGCCGGCCGGGAGTGCCGACTGCCGCCAGACCGACCGCCGACAGATAGGCGTTCGTCGCATCCTCGATCGAGGCGTAATCGGCGCAGCGCAGCACGCGGGTGTCGCGCACGATCCGGCCGTCGATCAGGCCGAAGCGGGCATTGGTGCCGCCGATGTCGGCGACAAGGATGGGAGCCGGGGTGGAGGAGAGATCGGCGGCCATGGATCCGGGTCTGCGTTGTTGGTGGGCCGAGCGGATGCTCGTTTGATGGACCGAGCGGATGCTCAGTTGACCGGAAAGTCATACGGTGCCCGGGTCAGCGCGTCCACATAGCTTTCACGCCACCAGCTGATGTCGTGCCGGCGCAGGGTCTGCATCAGGGCGGCGTGGCGTTCCTTGCGCTCGCCCAGCGGCATGGTCAGCGCCCGCTGCAGCGCGTCGCCGACGCCCTCGATGTCGAAGGGGTTGACGATCAGCGCTTCGCCCATCTCGTGGGCGGCGCCGGCGAACTGTGACAGCACCAGCACGCCCGGATTGTCCGCGTCCTGGCAGGCGACATATTCCTTGGCGACCAGATTCATGCCGTCGCGCAGCGGCGTCACCAGCCCGACATTGGCCAGCCGGTAGAAGCCCGCCAGCACGCGCTGGCCGAAGCTGCGGTTCAGGTAGCGGATCGGCTGCCAATCGAACTCGGCGAATCGGCCGTTGATGCGGCCGGCCATCTCCGACAGTTCGCGGCGGATGGCGATGTATTCCGGCACGTCCTCTCGGCTGGGCGGGGCGACCTGCAGGAAGGAGACGCGGTTGCAATGCTCCGGATAGCTTTCCAGAAGCTGTTCGAAGGCGGCGAAGCGCTGCGGCAGGCCCTTCGAATAGTCGAGCCGGTCGACGCCGATGATCAGGCGGCGGCCGACCAGACTTTCGCGCAGCCGTTCGGCCTGCCGCGAGCGGCCGGCGGTGCGGGCCAGGCTTTCCAGCGCCGGGGTGTCGATGCTGATGGGAAAGACCTTCGCCAGCAGGGTGCGGCCGAAGGCGCGGATCATCGCCGTGCCATAGGCGCCGCGCTGCTCCACCGTGCCGTCGGTCTCGGTGCGGATGTAATCGCAGAACCCGCGCATGTCCGTTGCGGTGTGGAAGCCGACCAGATCGTAGGCGCACAGTTCGCGGATCAGGTCGCGGTGGTTGGGCAGGGCGGTCAGCAGTTCCGGCGGCGGGAAGGGCGTGTGCAGGAAGAAGCCCATGCGCTGCGAACAGCCGCGGCGGCGCAGTTCGTCGCCGAAGGGGATGAGGTGATAGTCGTGGACCCAGATCATGTCGTCCGGGCGCAGCAGCGGCTCCAGCTTGTCGGCGAAATAGGCGTTGACCCGCTCGTATCCTTCGCGCGTGCGCCGGTTTACCGAAATCAGCCCCAGCCGGTAATGGAACAGCGGCCATAAGGTCTGGTTGGCGAAGCCGTTGTAATATTCCTCGTGGTCGCGGCGGCCCAGATCCAGCGTGGCATAGGTCAGCTTGCCGGCCTCCGTTCGTGTCGGTTCCGCCTGGGACTCGCCGTCGACGACCTTTCCGCTCCACCCGAACCAGATGCCGCCGGTCTTCTTCAAGGCCGCCAGGATGGCGACGGCGAGACCACCGGCCGCCTGTTTGCCCTCTTCCATCAGGGCCACCCGGTTGGATACGACGACGAGCCTGCTCACGATGTTCTTCTCCTTATTGGCCGCCGGCAGGGCGTTCCGCAGTCCGCGAAGTCCGGCTGTCCTTGTGGACACCCTTTACGGGTCCACTACGAAACGACGATGGGCGGGCTTGGTTCCGAGCGCCGGCCGTCAAGCTCAAGACGCTGGTCCGAAGGTCCGGCGCTCCCTGTCCTTTGGGTCAGATCACTCCACGAAGGGTTATGGTGCGGCGCAGCATGACTTGCTGAGGCGCTATCCGGTTCGCGATACCTCCAACTCCGGTTAACGCAATGTAATGAATAAGAAATTCTTTTTTGGGCTTGAAGCCGGGCGGCGGCACGTTCATATTGTGCAGTGCGGCAACGGTCGCGCCTCGGCGTGGACGTTGGCGTAACGCACTTCTTGGGCGTTTCCTCCCTAGACTGAGGCCGCGGGTCCGCCCGCGGCCCTTTTTTTGTGCCAAAGGCACCCGGAGCCGACGCGACAGCGCGCCGCCCCGGAAGAGGTCGCAGCGGTGCCAAGCCGAAGCTTGGCCCTGCCGTGATAGGGCGAAACTGTGGCAGAGACGGGGCAATGGTCCCTTAAGGGCGTCTCATCCGCGGATCAGCGCGGACCCAGCCCGTGGGGCGGCAGCAGGCCCAGCGTGTCGACCAGTTCCGTCATGTGGCGGGCGAGAACGTCCAGGTAGGGCAGGCGTGTCAGCGCCGCCTCGTCCATGTAGAGGTCGCGGGCGATTTCGATCTGAAGCGTGTGGATGCCCTGGCGCGGCCGGCCGTAATGACGGGTGGTGTAGCCGCCGGCATAGGGATTGTTGCGGCTGACGGCATAGCCCAGCCCGCACAGATACTCCTCCGCCGCGTCGATCACCGCCGGGGCGCAGGCGTTGCCGAAACAGTCGCCCAGCACGATGTCGGGATGGCTGGCGCCGCGCCCGCCGCCCCGTCCGCCGCCCCGTCCGTTGCCCCGCCGTCCATCGGTGGCGGCGCTGGCGGACGGCATGGAATGGCAGTCGATCAGCAGCACGTGGCCGAAGGCGTCGCGGGTTGCGTCCACCAACTGGCGCAGGGCGTTGTGATAGGGGGTGTAGCAGCGGCTGACCCGGTCCAGCGCCTCGGCGAAGCGCAGCTTGCCCTTGTAGATGTCCTCGCCGTTGGCGACCACACGGGCGATGGTGCCCAACCCCGCCGCCACCCGGGGCGAACGGGTGTTGACATAGGCCGGCAGCGGATCGGCGAACATCTCCGGGTCCAGCTCGTAGGCCTCGCGGTTCACGTCCAGATAGGCGCGCGGAAACAGGGCGCGGATCAGCGGCACGCCCAAGCCGGGAGCGAAGGCGAAGATCTCGTCGACGAAGCAGTCCTCCGACTTGCGCAGCGCGCGGGCATCCAGGCGGGATGAGGCGAGAAACGCGGCGGAATAAGCGTTCCCGCTGTGCGGCGACGCCAGCACGAGCGGCAGCCTCTGGCTCTGCGGGGCCAGGATTTCGAAGGCCGGGGCGTTGGGCGGCTGAGCGTCGGCGTCCGGATCGGGGCCGGCGCCGGCGTCGCGCTGCGCGTCGAAGGAGGCGTCCATGGTCGAATGATGTAATGGACACCAGCCGCCGTGTCACGGAACCTCTGTCACGGGATCGGCCGCCGCTCTATCGCCGGCGGATAAAAAAAGCGGGTGGGGCCATGAAAGGGCTTGCGTGTCGGCAAGGAGGTCGGTATACACCCGCCCACGCCGGACGGAACGACGCCAAACGCTCCGCCACCGGCCGCTACAGTGGGCGGTTAGCTCAGCGGGAGAGCACTACGTTGACATCGTAGGGGTCACTGGTTCAATCCCAGTACCGCCCACCATTCTGAAGGGCGCGCACCGGAACGGGTTCGCGGCCTTCTCCATTTTCGGGCTTCCGCGGCTTTTCGATTGTTGCATAGCTGAACTCTGCACATCCGGATCGCGGACTCTCGCCAGATCCTTCCCTGCGCCGTACCATCCGGTCGGCAAACAAAGCATTGGGAGGATCTTCATGCCCGTCCATACCCTGCGCCGCAGCGGCCGGAGCCTTGCCGCCGCGGTCGGCGCGGTTCTGGTCTGTGCCGTCGCCGCCCTGTCGTCCACCGGAGCCGTAGCGCAGACCGCTCCCTCCGCCCAAGCGGCCGCCCAAGCGACCGCTCAGGAGTCGCGGCTGGATGCGGTGATCTCGGCGGGCACGCTGCGCGTCGGCACCACCGGCGACTACAAGCCCTTCACCTACCTGAACCCGCAGACCCAGAAGTTCGAGGGCATGGACATCGACCTCGCCGAAGCCATGGGCAAGGCGCTGGGCGTCAAGGTTGAGTTCGTGAAGACGACGTGGGGCAACCTGCTGCCCGACCTGCTGGCGGACAAGTATGACATTGCCGTCGGCGGTGTCTCCGTGACGCTGGAGCGGCAGAAGAAGGCGCTGTTCTCCGATGCGCTGATGCGCGACGGCAAGACGCCGATCACCCGCTGCGAGAACAAGGACCGCTTCCAGACCGTCGCCGACATCGACAAGCCCGGCGTCCGCCTGATCGTCAACCCCGGCGGCACCAACGAGAAATTCGCCCGCGCCAACATCCACACTGCCCAGATCGAGGTGCATCCGGACAACGTCACCATCTTCGACCAGATCGTCGCCGGCAAGGCCGACCTGATGATCACCGATGCGGTGGAGACCCGGCTTCAGCAGAAGCTGCATCCGGAGCTGTGCGCCGTCCATCCGGACAAGCCCTTCGACTTTTCGGAAAAGGCCTTCCTGCTGCCGCGCGACATCGTGCTGAAGCTGTGGGTCGACCAGTGGCTGCACCAGGCCGTCGCCACCGGCCAGTATCAGGCGGTGTTCGACCGCTGGCTGAAGTAGCGGACGCTTGGGAAGGCCGTCCCGCCGTCCGCAGGCGCGGCGGCATTCCCGTCCGGTCGGACAGCATTCGCAAGTACGGGCAAAGCCGGCGGTTCAGCCGGGAACGTGGCGCAAAAGCATCAAGGGCCCGGCGATTGCTCGCCGAGCCCTTGATCGATTTGGTGGAGCCAAGGAGGATCGAACTCCTGACCTCTACAATGCCATTGTAGCGCTCTCCCAGCTGAGCTATGGCCCCTTTAACTCTGGGGGCCGGTCGTTTCCGTCCGGCCTTGGTGGAGCGGGATAATAGTCAGGCGGTGGAGTGATGCAAGCGGAAAATTCGTCCTTTCGCGCTTTTTTTCACCACCCCGCCGGACCTCCCGCACTCACCGGAAAGCAGTCACCGGAAAGGGCGCCGGTCAGCGCTCCTCCTCGTCCTCGCCTTCGACATCGACGACCTCGTCCATGTCGTCCTCACCCAGTTCCGACGTGTCCTCGATCAGGACGTCGTCCTCATCCTCGGTGGTGTCGTCGGCTTCCTCGATGTCGTCGACGGACATGTCGTCCTCGACGTCCTCCAGCTCGGTGGTCTCGGTCTCAGCCTCGGCCTCTTCCTCGTCCTCCGCCACGGCCACCACCTTCTTGGTGTCGTCGGCCGGGGCCGGACGGGCCTTGCGGGACTTCAGCAGAGCCTCGGGATCGAACTGCGCGCCACAGCTCGGGCAGACCGGCGGGTCCTTGCGCATATCATAGTAACGAGCGCCACAGCTCGGGCAGATGCGCTTGACGCCCCATTCGGGTTTGGCCACGCCACGTCCTCCGTCACAAAAATCAGGGGGTTCTCAAGAGGCGCCCTTTGCCATGCCCTGAGACGCTTGTCAAAAAAAAGATGAAGCGGCCGGGTGATCGCCGCGCCGCAGCGGTAGCGGGAAAGAGGTATCCCGCCCGGGCAGGGGTTGCCTTTACAGGGCGTTAACCATAACTCGCTAGAACCGACCTGCACAGTGTGCAACTCCTCCATTTGGTTTCCTCCTTGAACTCGGGGCCGCCTTCGGGCGGCCTCTTTTCATTTGTGCGCCGCACAAGCTCTGGGGGGACGGAAAGGGGCCCATCCTCTCGCATCGGGGCGGGGGCTGTGATAGGAACGGCGGCCATAACCGCTTCCCGTTCCGATCCGAAGGACCCGTCCCATGACGCACGCAAGGCCGCTGCGCTCCACCACCACCGGCGCGATCCGGGGCAGCATCCGTGTGCCCGGCGACAAATCGATCTCGCATCGGTCGCTGATGCTGGGCGCCATCGCCGTGGGCGAGACGGTGATCCATGGTCTGCTGGAAGGGGAGGACGTCCTGCACACCGCGGCGGCCATGCGCCTGCTGGGGGCTCAGGCGGAGCGTGAAGACAACGGCCAGGGGGCCGGGGTCTGGCGCGTGCGCGGCGTCGGGCTGGGAGCGTTGCAGGAACCGGCGCAGGTTCTGGACATGGGCAACAGCGGCACCGCCGCCCGCCTGCTGATGGGGCTGGTCGCCGGCCATCCGATCACCTGCGTCTTCACCGGCGACGCCTCGCTGAACAAGCGGCCGATGGCCCGCGTCACCAAGCCGCTGGAGGAGATGGGCGCCCGCTTCGTCGGCCGCTCCGGCGGGCGGCTGCCGCTGACCGTGGTCGGCAGCGGCGATCTGGTCCCGATCACCTATCGTCTGCCGGTGGCCTCCGCCCAGGTCAAGTCGGCGATCCTGCTGGCCGGCCTCAACACCGCCGGCGCCACCACGGTGATCGAGGCGGAGCCGACCCGCGACCATACCGAACTGATGCTGCGCCATTTCGGCGCAACCGTGACGACCGAGCGGCTGGAGGACGGCGCGCTGGCCGTCACCGTCATCGGCCAGCCGGAACTGACCGGCCGCACCATCCATGTGCCGGCCGATCCCAGCAGCGCCGCCTTCCCGGCGGTCGCCGCCCTGCTGCGGCCGGGCTCGGAGCTGCTGCTGAACGACGTCGGCATGAACCCACGCCGCACCGGCCTCTACGACACGCTGGTGGAGATGGGCGCCGATATCGCCTTCGAGAACCGCCGCGACGAGGCGGGCGAGCCGGTGGCCGATCTGCGGGTGAGGCATAGCGCCCTGAAGGGCATCGTGGTGCCGGCCGACCGCGCGCCGAGCATGATCGACGAATACCCGGTCCTGGCCGCCGCCGCCGCCTGTGCCGAGGGCACCACGGTGATGCTGGGCCTGAAGGAACTGCGGGTGAAGGAGAGCGACCGCCTCGCCATGGTGGCGGAAGGCCTGACCCGCTGCGGCGTGTCGGTCGAGGTCGGTGCCGACGACAGCCTGACGGTTCACGGCACCGGCAAGCCGCCGAAGGGCGGCGCCACCGTCGCTACCGCCATGGACCACCGCATCGCCATGAGCTTCCTGGTGCTGGGCATGGCGTCGGAAGAGCCGATTTCGGTCGACGACGGCGCCTTCATCGACACCAGCTTCCCCGACTTCGTCGATCTGATGAACGGGCTCGGCGCGAAGATCAGTGAGGCGTGAGGCGATGACGCAGCCGCTTTCCAATCAGGAGACCCCGGCCAGGGCGGTCGTCGTCGCCATCGACGGCCCGGCCGCCAGCGGCAAGGGCACCCTGTCGCAGCGCATCGCCGATGCCTTCGGCTTCGCCCATCTCGACACCGGCGTGCTGTACCGCGCGGTCGGCGTGTCGGTCCTCAGGGCCGGCGGCGATCCGGCCGACAATGCCGCGGCGGCGCGCGCCGCCTATGAGTTGCACCCCGAGCACCCGATCCTGCAGGAGGTGGCCCTGCGCACCGACGAGGCGGCGCAGGCGGCCAGCAAGGTGGCGGCGGTGCCGGAGGTGCGGGCCGCGCTGCTCGACTTCCAGCGGCGCTTCGCCACCCACCCGCCGGGCGGCGCGCCGGGGGCGGTTCTGGACGGGCGCGACATCGGAACGGTGGTCTGTCCCGATGCCCAGGCCAAACTGTTCGTTACCGCTTCGGTGGAGGTCCGGGCCGAACGGCGACTCAAGGAGTTGCAGAGACGGGGGATTCCGGCTATATCCTCCGATGTCCTGGAGGACATGAAGGCTCGTGATGCGCGCGACAGCCAGAGAGCGGTGGCCCCGCTCCGTCCGGCTGTCGACGCTTTTGTGCTTGATACGTCCGCTCTCGATGCCGATCAGGTGTTCTCGATGGCGGTCGCCCACATCGGTTCGAAAACCGGTCTGAAGCCCACGGCCTAAAGCCGCCGCTTCCGACTTCCGTTGACGGGCCGCCGGTGGCGGCGCGGGCGGGTCCGACGCCCTCCATGGAAAACCATCAACCAAGTCGCCGGGCGTGGTGCCCGGCGCGGCGGTTCGGTCGAGGTCCCACCCGTTTTGCCGCGGGAGGGACCGGAACGGGGCCGCTTTCGCGCCACCTTTAGGAGTTTCAATGGCACAGTCACTGGCCCGCACGGTCGAAAAGGAAAGCTTTGCGTCTCTGCTCGAAGAGTCGCTGGGCGCGGCCGAGTCGCTCGAAGGTACGGTCGTCAAGGGACGCGTCGTCGCCGTCGAGAACGACATGGTCACCATCGACGTCGGTCTGAAGTCGGAAGGCCGCGTCGCGCTGAAGGAATTCGCCGTTGCCGGCCAGCCGCCCGAGCTGAAGGCGGGCGACACCGTCGAGGTCTACCTCGAGCGGATGGAAGACAAGAACGGCGAGGCGATGCTGAGCCGTGAGAAGGCGAAGCGCGAAGAGGCCTGGGCCCTGCTGGAGAAGTCGTTCAACGACCAGACCCGCGTCACCGGCGTCATCTTCGGCCGCGTCAAGGGCGGCTTCACGGTCGACCTGTCGGGCGCCGTCGCCTTCCTGCCGGGCAGCCAGGTCGACATCCGTCCGGTCCGCGACATCTCCCCGCTGCTGGGCACCCCGCAGCCGTTCCAGATCCTGAAGATGGACCGCTCGCGCGGCAACATCGTCGTGTCGCGCCGCGCCGTGCTCGAAGAGAGCCGCGCCGAGGCCCGTTCGGAACTGGTGGCCAACCTCAAGGAAGGCCAGATCCTCCAGGGCGTCGTCAAGAACATCACCGACTACGGTGCGTTCGTCGACCTGGGCGGCGTCGATGGCCTGCTGCACGTCACCGACATCGCGTGGCGCCGCATCAACCATCCGTCGGAAGCCCTGCAGATCGGCCAGACCGTCACGGTCCAGGTCATCCGCTTCAACCCGGAAACCCAGCGCATCAGCCTGGGCATGAAGCAGCTCGAAGCCGACCCGTGGGAAGGCGTCGAGGCCAAGTATCCGGTCGGCGCGAAGTTCAAGGGCCGCGTCACCAACATCACCGACTACGGCGCCTTCGTGGAGCTGGAGCCGGGGATCGAGGGCCTGGTCCACGTGTCGGAAATGTCCTGGACCAAGAAGAACGTCCATCCGGGCAAGATCGTGTCGACTTCGCAGGAAGTCGAGGTCATGGTCCTGGACGTCGATCCGCAGAAGCGCCGCATCAGCCTCGGCCTGAAGCAGTGCCTGGACAACCCGTGGGAGACCTTCACCGACAAGTTCGGTCCTGGCACCGAGCTGGAAGGCGAAGTCAAGAACATCACCGAGTTCGGTCTGTTCGTCGGCCTCCCGGGCGACATCGACGGCATGGTCCACATGTCCGATCTCGACTGGAACAAGTCGGGTGAAGAGGCGATCGCCGAGTACAAGAAGGGCGACCGCGTCAAGGTCAAGGTTCTCGACGTCGACGTCGAGAAGGAGCGCATCAGCCTCGGCATCAAGCAGCTGGCCAGCGATCCGTTCGAGTCGGCCACCGCCGGCCTGAAGAAGAACGAGGTCGTGACCTGCACCGTGACGCAGGTGACGGACGGCGGCATCGAAGTGACCGTCGGCGAGGGCTACACCGGCTTCATCCGCAAGTCGGACCTGTCCCGCGACCGTTCCGAACAGCGCCCGGACCGTTTCGCCGTCGGCGAGAAGGTCGATGCCAAGGTCACCCAGATCGACCGCGCTTCCCGCCGCATCTCGCTGTCCATCAAGGCCCGCGAGATGGAGGAAGAGAAGCAGGCGATGGCCGAGTTCGGTTCGTCCGACTCGGGCGCCTCGCTGGGCGACATCCTGGGCGCCGCTCTGAAGCGCAAGCAGCAGAACGACGAGTGATCGCCTGAGGCCATCCTCCTCTTCGGCGATCGGACGGACCTTCGGTCCGCCGAGAGGAGGGGAGGGGGCTCGCGATCTCCCGGAAGTGTAAGAGAAAGGCCGCGTCCCGCTTGGGGCGCGGCCTTTTTTGTTGTGGGTCCCCTCCCTCTCCCGGGGCGGGAGAGGGTGTTTATCACCCGGCTGCCAAGCACCCGCCGCCTACCGCCGCGGCTCCGGGCTGCGGGTCAGCGAGGTGATGCTGTCGTCGTAGCGGAATTCCGGCATGTCGCGGACACTGGCGGCGGTCACCTCGCGCAGACGGATCGCCTCGCTGCCGGTGCGCAGGTCGGCCAGGGTCAGGTCGGCCGCGATGTCCTTGCCGCCGAAGCCCAGAATGCCGCCCGAGTGGATGACGATGTATTGGGCCTCGCCCTTGTCGTCGAGGATCACGTCGGTGACGGTGCCGATCTTCGACCCGTCGGCACCGACGACGTTGCGGTTCATCAACTGGTCGACGCTGGGGCCGGTCTTGCGTTCCACCGCGGCGCCGACGGCCGGAGTCGAGCCGTCGATGATGACCGTCTGTCCAACGGCCCCTTGCGGAGTCGCCATGCCGACCAGCAGTGTCAGCGCAGGCAATGCAAACCACATCTTGTGGGTGATCTTCAGCATGGATGCCTCTCCTCCCCCAGGATCGCGTGGGATCCACCTTGGCTCCATGCGCCTCAACCGGGATCGCATGAAATAGTTGCGGGCGCGCTGCCACTACCCCTCTTCCGTGCCGAACCCCGGGCAAGTCCGCAGCGACTCGGGGTGGGAAAGGCGGGCCTTTTCGAGTCGCCCCTTGGATTCCGGCAGCTTGGTCCGAGTCGCCCCGTGGCGAATCGGTGGTGGGTACAACGGCATATTAGCAACAAGATGTTGATTTTCACCGCAAGGAAGCTCTGGCGGTCGGGCGCATTTTGCGCTCTAATCGGGGAGTGCCGCGGTCATCTCCAGCACCGGCGGCCATTTGAGTGCCGACAGTTGGTGCCTTCCGGCCGCGATGCGGCCCAGCCGCCGCCTCCTCAAAAATTTGCTTGGCGGGCGGGAACAGGATCCCCGGTAACGGGTTGAACACCACAAGATCAAGGTTTTGAGGGGTTCGGTCATGTCAACCACAATATCTAGCAGAGTGGGGCTTGCTTGGCCCCGTCGCGCTGGCTAGGATGCGGCCCACGTGACCCGGCCGGCCTCAAGCGGCGGCCCCGGTCCCGGCAGCACAGCGGCGACGGCGGACAGTCGGGCAAGAGGCCCCTGTTTGTACGGCGCCATCTGCGTTGCCGGGCCGGACGGCGGATAGAACCGCCGGCCGCTTTCATCGGGACGGGTCGCACCATATTTCCATTCGAGCCCGCCGCGGCGTGCTCCAAGCAGGGGACAGTCTCATCATGCGGATCGAGCGTCGTTTCACGCACGAAGGTCAGGACGCCTACGCCAGCCTCGGTTTCCGCCAGGCGACCAGCGAGATCCGCAACCCGGATGGAACGATCGTCTTCCAGCAGACCGGCATCGAGGTGCCGGACAACTTCTCGCAGGTCGCCAGCGACATCCTGGCCCAGAAGTATTTCCGCAAGGCCGGCGTCCCCGCCGCCCTGCGTGCGGTGGAAGAGAACACCGTCCCGTCCTGGCTGTGGCGCAAGGAAGCCGACCAGGAAAAGCTGGCCGCGCTGCCGAAGGAAAAGCGCTTCGTCGGTGAGCATTCGGCCAAGCAGGTGTTCGACCGTCTGGCCGGCACCTGGACCTATTGGGGCTGGAAGGGCGGCTATTTCGACACCGAAGCCGACGCCCGCACCTTCTTCGACGAGATGCGCTTCATGCTGGCCGCCCAGATGGCGGCCCCGAACAGCCCGCAGTGGTTCAACACCGGCCTGCACTGGGCCTATGGCATCGACGGCCCGAGCCAGGGCCACTTCTACGTCGATTTCAAGACCGGCCTGCTGACCTCCTCCGCCTCGGCCTACGAGCACCCGCAGCCGCACGCCTGCTTCATCCAGTCCGTCGCCGACGACCTCGTCAACGAGGGCGGCATCATGGACCTGTGGGTGCGTGAGGCCCGCCTGTTCAAGTACGGTTCGGGCACCGGCTCCAACTTCTCCAAGCTGCGCGGCGAGGGCGAGAAGCTGGCCGGTGGCGGCAAGTCGTCGGGCCTGATGAGCTTCCTGAAGATCGGCGACCGCGCGGCCGGCGCCATCAAGTCGGGCGGCACCACCCGCCGTGCGGCCAAGATGGTCACGGTGGACATGGACCATCCGGACATCGAAGGCTACATCGACTGGAAGGTGAACGAGGAGCAGAAGGTCGCGGCGCTGGTGACCGGCTCCAAGATCTGCCAGAAGCACCTGACGGCGGTGATGGTCGCCGCCCAGTCGGGCTTGGACCCGAAGGAGAACAAGGAACTCAAGAAGGCGATCCTCGCCGCCCGCAAGGATCAGGTGTCTGAGAACTACATCCAGCGCGTGATCCAGTTCGCCGGCCAGGGTTTCACCTCGATCGAGTTCAAGACCTACAACACCGACTGGGATTCGGAAGCCTACCTGACGGTTTCGGGCCAGAACTCCAACAACTCGGTGCGCGTTTCCAACGAGTTCGTGCAGGCGGTTCTGGACGATGCCGACTGGAATCTGATCGGCCGCACCAACGGCAAGGTGGTGAAGACCGTCCGCGCCCGCGACCTGTGGGACAAGGTCGGCTATGCCGCCTGGGCCTGCGCCGATCCGGGCGTGCAGTTCGACAGCACCATCAACGAGTGGCACACCTGCCCGGCCTCGGGGCGCATCAACGCCTCGAACCCGTGCTCGGAGTACATGTTCCTCGATGACACCGCCTGCAATCTGGCGTCGCTGAACCTGATGTCGTTCCGTCTGAAGGACGGCTCCTTCGACGTCGAGGCGTTCGAGCATGCCTGCCGGCTGTGGACCATCGTGCTGGAAATCTCCGTGCTGATGGCGCAGTTCCCGTCGAAGGAAATCGCCCAGCTCTCCTACGAGTTCCGCACGCTGGGTCTGGGCTTCGCCAACCTCGGCGGCCTGCTGATGGCGTCGGGCCTGTCCTACGACTCGGACGAGGGCCGCGCCTACTGCGCTGGCATCTCCGCCGTCATGACCGGTGTCGCCTATGCCACCTCGGCCGAGATGGCGCAGGAACTGGGCACCTTCCCGGGTTTCGAGGCCAACCGCGACCACATGCTGCGGGTCATCCGCAACCATCGCCGCGCCGCCAACGGCGAGATGAACGGTTATGAGGGGCTGGCGGTCGAGCCGGTGCCCTTCGTCGCCGACCTCTGCCCGGACCAGGAGCTGGCTCTTGCCGCCGTCCGCGTGTGGGACGAGGCGCTGGAACTGGGCGAGGCCCACGGCTACCGCAACGCCCAGGCCACCGTGGTCGCCCCGACCGGCACCATCGGTCTGGTGATGGACTGCGACACCACCGGCATCGAGCCCGACTTCGCCCTGGTCAAGTTCAAGAAGCTGGCCGGCGGCGGCTACTTCAAGATCGTCAACCGGCTGGTGCCGGAGGCGCTGAAGACGCTCGGCTATACCCCGGACCAGATCGAAGAGATCGCGCTCTACGCCGTCGGCCACGGCACGCTGAAGAACGCCCCGGGCGTGAACCACGAGGCGCTGAAGGCCAAGGGCTTCACCGACGAGCTGCTGGAGCGTCTGGAAGGCAACCTCGCCACCGCCTTCGACATCAAGTTCGTCTTCAACCGCTGGACCATCGGCGCCGACTTCTGCACCCAGACGCTGGGCATTCCGGCCGAGACGCTGGACGCCCCGGGCTTCGACCTGCTGAGCCACATCGGCTTCACCAAGGCGCAGATCGAGGCGGCCAACACCTTCTGCTGCGGCGCCATGACGCTGGAAGGCGCCCCCTTCCTGAAGGACGAGCATCTGTCGGTGTTCGACTGCGCCAACCCCTGCGGCCGCATCGGCAAGCGCTTCCTGTCCTGGGAATCGCACATCACGATGATGGCGGCGGCGCAGCCCTTCATCTCCGGCGCCATCTCCAAGACCATCAACATGCCGAACACGGCGACGGTCGACGAGTGCAAGGACGCTTACCTGATGTCCTGGCGCCTGGGCCTGAAGGCGAACGCGCTGTACCGCGACGGCTCCAAGCTGAGCCAGCCGCTGCAGGCCGCCCTGCTCGACGACGAGGAGGATGGCGAGGCGGTCGAGGCGATGATCGAGGCGCCGGCCGCCGTCCGCGCCCAGATGGTCACCGAGCGGATCGTCGAGAAGGTGATCGAGCGGGTGGTGGAGCGGAAGAGCAGCTCGCGTGAGCGTCTGCCGCACCGCCGCAAGGGCTACACCCAGAAGGCCAATGTCGGCGGCCACAAGGTGTACCTGCGCACCGGCGAGTATGAGGACGGCCGCCTGGGCGAGATCTTCATCGACATGCACAAGGAAGGCGCCGCCTTCCGGTCGCTGATGAACAACTTCGCCATCGCGGTGTCGATCGGCCTGCAATATGGCGTGCCGCTGGAGGAGTTCGTGGAGGCCTTCACCTTCACGCGCTTCGAGCCGTCGGGCATGGTGACCGGCAACGACACCATCAAGATGGCGACCTCGGTCATCGACTACATCTTCCGCGAGATCGCCATCTCCTACCTGAACCGCACCGATCTGGCGCATGCCACGCCGGAGGATCTGGTGCCCTTCACGGTGGGCAGCGGCGACAAGCAGGGCGACCTGCCGGATACCCAGGTGCAGCCGTCGGACATCGTCCGCCGCATCGCGTCGACCGGCTATGTCCGCAACAACCTGCGCGTCCTGCATGGTGGCCAGACCCAGCGCGCCAGCGCCGCGGCGGCCTTCGCCGCCACCGGCACCGACACGGCGGCCGTGAGCGTCACCGCGTCGGCCGGCACCCAGGCTTCCGCCCAGGCTGCCATGGCGGCCAGCCCGGCGGTCGCCGCCGCCACCGCCCAGGGCCATGTCGCTGCCACCGCTGCCACCGGCACGGCCTATGGCGGCAGCACCAGCGACCAGCGCTTCGACCGCATCCGCGAGGCCCGCGCCCGCGGTTACGAGGGCGATCCCTGCGGCGAATGCGGCAACATGACCCTGGTCCGCAACGGCACCTGCCTGAAGTGCGACAGCTGCGGGTCGACCACCGGCTGCAGCTGATCCTCCAGGGAGCGCTCCTCCGGGAGACTAGCCGGACGATGAACGATGAAGGGGAGGGAGCGGGAAACCGCTTCCTCCCTTTTGCTTGTGTACGAACAAAATCGCCGCGCGCTGTTTGGAACCATTCTCGTGTGGATGCAACAGGATGGCCGGATGATGAGGGGCCTTGACCGCGCCGCGTGTGTTCATGTTAGCTGACTCCCCCGGGGCGCCGGTGCGGCGTTCCCGAAGCATGTCCGGAGGGATCAGGGGTCATGGATTCGGCCGGGACCGCGCTGGACGACCGCCTGCCGTCCGATCGCCTGTTGCGGGTGACTGCTGCGCAATGGAGCGCGGCCTTGGTCTGGACATCGGCCGACGGCACCATCGTCGGCGCCAATCCCGGTTTCGCCCGGCTGGCCGGCGCCCCTCTGGATGCGCTGATCGGCCGTCCGCTGCCCGGCCTGCTCGATTTCGGTGGCCGTGACTGGCAGGCGGTGTGGGATAGGGCGCAGGAAAACGACCATCCACCGCCCGGCACCGCTGCCTTGCGCGTTCCTCGCCGCGATCCGGTTCCGGTCGATCTGCACTGGCAGCATCTGACCGACGGCGACGACGTCCTGCTTCTGTGCGAGATGCGCGATTTCGACGAGCGCGAACGGGCGGAGGCGGTGGCACGCCTGCAACAGAATGTCCTGGAACTGGTGGCTGCCGGCCGGTCGCTGAAGCAGGTCTTGGATTTCCTCTGCCGGCAGGTGGAGGCCTGCGCGCCGGAGGTCGCCTGTTCGGTGATGCTGCGTGACGACGAGAACCGCATGCGGGTCGCCGCCGCCCCATCGCTGCCCGTCGTCTATGCCAATGCCATCGACGGGCTGGCCATCGGTCCCGACGTCGGCTGCTGCGGCAGCGCGATGAGCCGGGGCGAGGCGGTGATGTCCGTCGACATCGCCGAAGACCCGCGCTGGGCACCTTATCGCGAGGTGCCGCTGGCCCATGGGCTGGCCGCCTGCTGGTCCAACCCGATCAAGGGGCGGGACGCCCGCATGCTGGGCAGCTTCGCGCTCTATTACCGCGAGCGCCGCCCTGCAGCCCCCTTTCACCGCCGGTTGGTGGAGGCCTGCGTGCATCTGTGTGCGCTCGCCATCGAACATGACCGGGCGCGGGCGGAGATCAACCGGCTGGCCTATTTCGACACGCTGACCGGGCTGCCCAACCGCCAGCTCCTGGCCGACCGCGCCACTGCGGCGCTGGCGCTGGCCGGACGCACGCGGCAGCCGGTGACGCTGATGTTCCTGGACATCGACCGCTTCAAGACCGTCAACGATTCGCTGGGCCATGCGGTCGGCGACCGTCTGCTGGTGGAGGTGGCGACCCGGCTGGAGCGACTGTTCATCGAGGGCGACACTCTGGCCAGGCTGGGCGGGGACGAGTTCGTAGCATTGCTGCCGGGCTGCGACGCCGCCCATGCGTCCCTGCTGGCCGAACGGGTGCTGGCCACCCTGTCGGTGCCGCTGACGGTCGCCGATCTGACGCTGACCCCGACCGCCAGCATCGGCATCGCCGTGCATCCCGACGACGGCATGGATTTCGACACGCTGCTGCGCCAAGCCGACGCGGCGATGTACCGGGCCAAGCAGGCCGGCCGCAACCGCTGTCATTTCTTCCGCCGCGACATGAACGAACAGGCGGTGCGCCGGCTGGAGATGGAGGCGGCGCTGCGCGAGGCGCTGGACCGCCAGGAGGCCGGATGCCCGGATGACGAGGCACCGTTCGAGCTGCATTACCAGCCCCAGGTCCGGCTGAAGCCGCATTGCCTGCATCGGGTGGAGGCGCTGATCCGCTGGACCCACCCACGCTGGGGCGCGGTGTCGCCGGTGGAGTTCGTGCCGCTGGCCGAGGAATGCGGGCTGATCGACCGGCTGGACAGCTGGGTGTTGCAGACTTCGGTGGCGCAGCTCGGCCGCTGGCGCGCGGCGGGGGTGCCGGTGCCGGGGCTGGCGGTGAACGTCTCCGCCGTCCGCTTCGCCCGCGGCGACCTGCCGGATCAGGTCCGTGCCGCGCTGGCCGCCAACGGCATCCCGGCCAACGACCTGACGCTGGAGATCACCGAGCGGCTGATGATGACGGAGGAGGTCGGCGTCCATGACGCGCTGGATGCCCTGCATGCGCTGGGCGTCACCCTGTCGATCGACGATTTCGGCACCGGCTACTCGTCCTTGAGCTACCTGAAGCGCTTCCCCGTCGGCGAACTGAAGATCGACCGCAGCTTCGTCAAGGAACTGGACATCGACGCCGCCAACCGGCCGCTGGTGCGCGCCATCATCCAGATCGGCGAGGCGCTGGGCCTGACCGTCGTCGCGGAGGGGGTGGAGCGCGAGGCCCAGCACCTCATGCTGGAGGCGGAAGGCTGCGCCATCGGCCAGGGATACCGCTTCGCCCGGCCGATGCCGGCGGCGGCGCTGGCTGACTGGCTGAGGGGGGAGGGCAAGCACTGGGTCGAATGTCCAGCCGACGCCTGCTTCAGCATCTGAAACATTTGCAGTGGAAATGGTCCCGTTTTTCTTTGGATTTACGGGGTACTTCGACCGCATTTCACCATTCGAATCGGTGCTTATGCGGTTCCGCCGGAGTAATGGGGATCCGGCAATACGATATAGTCGCAACGCTCCTTTGCCGGCAAAGCGCAGGTCATCCCGTTCTAGACCACGCGACTGTCTTGTGTCCCAACGTTTGGGGCGATAGAAGGTCCACTCAGCGGCATGTGCGGTCAAGCAAACTGACCACGGCGTTTCGCTGAGCGGAAAACAACCGCCCGGTGGATCGCCCGTGGAGCACAAGGGGAGCACCCGCATGCCGGACGACCATGGGGCGAGAGGAATTCCGCGATGGCGAGCCAGGGTGAATCCAAGTGGGTCTACAGCTTCGGGGCCGGTGCCACCGAAGGACGGGCCGATATGAAGAACCTGCTGGGCGGCAAGGGCGCCAATCTGGCCGAGATGGCCAATCTTGGCCTGCCCGTTCCGCCGGGCTTCACGATCACCACCGAGCTGTGCACCTATTTCTACGCCAACGGCCGCTCCTATCCGCCGGAGCTGACGGCGCAGGTGAACGCCGCCATCGCGCGGCTGGAACAGGCGATGGACGCCAAGTTCGGCGATCCGGTCAACCCGCTGCTGGTGTCGGTTCGCTCCGGCGCCCGCGCGTCGATGCCCGGCATGATGGACACCGTCCTGAACCTGGGCCTGAACGACGCGACCGCGGCCGGCCTCGCCAAGCGGTCGGGCGACGGCCGCTTCGCCTACGACAGCTACCGCCGCTTCATCCAGATGTATTCCAACGTCGTGCTCGACGTTGAGCATCACCATTTCGAGGACATCCTCGACAACCACAAGCGCGACAAGTCCTACAACCTCGACACCGACCTGTCGGCCGAGGATTGGCAGGCGGTGATCGAGGACTACAAGAAGGCGGTCGAGCGAGAGCTGGGCCGGCCCTTCCCGCAGGATGTGCAGGAGCAGCTGTGGGGCGCCATCGGCGCCGTCTTCGGCTCCTGGATGAACGCCCGCGCCATCACCTACCGCAAGCTGCACGACATCCCGGCCGACTGGGGCACCGCGGTCAACGTGCAGTGCATGGTCTTCGGCAACATGGGCAACGACTGCGCCACCGGCGTGGCCTTCACCCGCAACCCGTCGACCGGCGAGAATGCCTTCTACGGCGAGTATCTGGTCAACGCCCAGGGTGAGGACGTCGTCGCCGGCATCCGCACGCCGCAGCACCTGACCATCGCCGGCAAGATCGCCAACAAGTCCGACCTCCCCGCCATGGAAGAGGTGATGCCGGAGGTGTTCAACCAGCTGAACGAGGTCCGCCTCAAGCTGGAAAAGCACTACCGCGACATGCAGGACATCGAGTTCACGGTCCAGCAGAACAAGCTGTTCATGCTGCAGACCCGCAACGGCAAGCGCACCGCCCCGGCGGCGCTGAAGATCGCCGTCGATCTGGCGAACGAGGGCGTCATCGACCAGAACGAGGCGGTCCGCCGCATCGATCCGGCCTCGCTCGACCAGCTCCTCCACCCGACGCTGGACCCCAAGGCCGACCGCAAGGTCATCGCCAAGGGCCTGCCCGCCTCCCCCGGCGCCGCGTCGGGCAAGGTGGTCTTCACCGCCGACGAGGCCGAGCAGATGGCCGGCAAGGGCGAGTCGGTGATCCTCTGCCGCATCGAGACCTCGCCCGAGGACATCCACGGCATGCACGCCGCCCGCGGCATCCTGACCAGCCGCGGCGGCATGACCAGCCACGCGGCGGTGGTTGCCCGCGGCATGGGCCGTGCCTGCGTGTCGGGCGCCGGCGACCTGCGCATCGACTACAAGACCAAGCAGATGGCCGTCCGCGGCGTCACCGTGAAGGAAGGCGACATCGTCACCATCGACGGCTCCACCGGCGAGGTGATGCTGGGCGAGGTGCCGACGATCCAGCCGGAGCTGTCGGGCGACTTCGCCACCCTGATGGGCTGGGCCGACGGCATCCGTCGGATGAAGATCCGCGCCAATGCCGAAACCCCGCTGGACGCCCGCACCGCGCGGAAGTTCGGCGCCGAGGGCATCGGCCTGTCGCGCACCGAGCACATGTTCTTCGACCCGGAGCGCATCCTGGCCGTCCGCGAGATGATCCTGGCGGAGGACGAGGCCGGCCGCCGCAAGGCGCTCGCCAAGCTGGAGCCCTTCCAGAAGAAGGACTTCGTCGAGCTGTTCACGATCATGACCGGCCTGCCGGTGACGATCCGCCTGCTCGACCCGCCGCTGCACGAGTTCCTGCCGAACACCGAAGAGGACATGGCAGAGGTCGCCCAGGCCACCGGCACCGATCCGCTGCGGGTGCGCCACCGCACCATCCAGCTGCATGAAGCGAACCCGATGCTGGGCCATCGCGGCTGCCGTCTGGGCATCTCGTACCCCGAGATCTACGAGATGCAGGCCCGCGCCATCTTCGCCGCCGCCGCCGAGGTCGCCAAGACCACCGGCGAGGCCGTCATTCCCGAGGTGATGATCCCGCTGATCATCACGAAGAAGGAGTTCGACATCCTCAAGGCGGTGATCGACCGCGCCGCCGAGCAGGTGAAGGCCGAGACCGGCGTGACGGTGGAGTACCTGACCGGCACGATGATCGAGATCCCGCGCGCGGCCCTGAAGGCCGGCGAGATCGCCGAGTCGGCCGAGTTCTTCAGCTACGGCACCAACGACCTGACCCAGACCACCCTGGGCCTGTCGCGCGACGACGCCGGCAGCTTCCTGCCGGAGTACCAGCGCCAGGGCATCTTGGAGCAGGACCCGTTCCAGTCGCTGGACGTCACCGGCGTCGGCGAACTGGTGGAGATCGCCACCGAGCGTGGCCGCAAGGTCCGTCCGGACATCAAGCTCGGCATCTGCGGCGAGCATGGCGGCGACCCGGCCTCGATCTCCTTCTGCGAGAAGATCGGGCTGACCTATGTCTCCTGCTCGCCCTACCGCGTGCCGATCGCCCGCCTCGCCGCCGCCCAGGCCGCGCTGAACAGCGACACCGTCAAGCGCGACTGATCCGCTTCGGATAGCTGAAACGACTTCGGCCCTCTTCCCGCAAGGGAAGGGGGCCGTTTCGTTTTGGGGGCGGGGTTGGGCGGGTGGAACATCGTGGAACAGGGTTCGGCGGACTGTTCACTGTTCCATCCGGCGGGACACCATAGACGGCTCAGCGCTGGGAACCGGAGGTCAACTCGCCGATGCCCGTCAGCTTGAACGCCCCTTTTCCCGGAAGGGAAACCCGCAATTCCAACTCCCCGCCCGCGGCTTCCACGAAGCGCCGCAGGGTGGACAGATACAGGTCGGTCCGCTTCTCGATCTGGTGGACGGTCGGCTGCTTCACGTTCAGGGTTTCGGCAACCTGACCCTGGGTCAGTTCCGCCAGCCGGCGCAGCTCCGCCAATCCGTCGATCTCGGCCAGCATCCCGGCGGCCCGTGCATCCACCGCGGCGCGCTCGTCGTCGGTCATCTCGGAGAGGATCTGGTCGAACGGGATCGTCGCCGTCATGGCTTTGCTCCTTTCGGGTCGGAGAGATGGTCGTCATAGCGGCTGTCGGCGGTGGCGATCAGCGAGGCGTAGAACCGCTTTTCCGAAACCCCGCTCTTGTCGCCGGCAACCAGCACGACGGCGTTGCGCGTCGGGTCGAAGGCAAAGGCGACGCGCCACACCCCGCCATTCGATTTGAACCGCAACTCCTTCATGTTCGCATGCCGGGAACCGTTCAATGTATCGACATGGGGCCGGCCGAGCGCCGGGCCACGCTCCCCAAGCACCTTGGCCGCGGCGGCGAGGTCGATCCGCACAGCTTGCGGCAGAGCCCGGAATTCGGCCGCGAACGCGGTGTGAAAGAAAACGGTGTGCATCGGAGGAAATATAGGCTTTGGGCTATTTTCTCGCAATGGAGATATAGCGCGGAGCCTATTGTCCGCAAGCCGTTGAGCGGCGTCGGCGACCCGGCCTCGATCTCCTTCTGCGAGAAGATCGGGCTGACCTGTGTCTCTTGCTCGCCCTATCGCGTGCCGATCGCCCGCCTCGCCGCCGCTCGGGCCGTGCTGAACAGCGACACGGTCAAGCGCGACTGAGCCGCTTCGGGTAGCTGAAACGATTTCGGCCCTCTTCCCGCAAGGGAAGGGGGCCGTTTCGGTTTGGGGGCGGGGGTGGGAGGGTGGAACAGCGTGGAACGGATTTCGGAGGAGTGTTCACTGTTCCATCCGGGACGCCCGACCCGGCCTGCGGCGGTCGGATGGAACGTTTGGAACAGGTTGGAACGGCTTTCCGGGGCTGTTCACTGTTCCATCCGGCGGGTGCGCGGGAGGAAAGGCGCAAGGGGGCGTGGCACCGGTGGCGATGCATGCAAGACACTCCTCGGGCGGTTGAGGCTTATAGTCCTATCACGGATGGCGGTTGGCGGTAAGGGGGGCGTGGAAAAGGCGTGGATGCTCGCCGCTGCGCCGTGTCAGGGGCTGTTCTGTGCCCCGTGCCAGACGCGCAAAATGGTGACGCAGGACGGCGCCACGTCATAGACGATGACATTAGGGGTGGACCGCGACCAGTTCCCGCGCACCGTCTCGCCGAAGGCGGCCACGGTCAGGGAGTTCGGCGAGGCTTTCCGCAGCACTTCTGAGACGGAGCGCCATGTGCCGGGCGGCTGCGGGATTGAAATGGCCGATATAGTTGCGAATCGCGATCAGATCGGCAATGGCGGCCGGAGTGAAGGTTATTTCCACGACGGCGCAGGACGCTCGTCCGCTGTGCCCCAGCTGTCGAGCCAGTCGGCAACGTCGCGTAGAGGAATCGTCTGACCGGCGGCAACCTGTGCCCGCGCCTCGGCAACGGCGCGTGTCAGCGCATCGTCATCGGTCGGTTCGAAAGCGGTCGAGGGTTCGGCCATGGGGGCACCTCCGCCACTGAATATATGTGGCGAGCGTGGGTCAGTCCAGCCAACTTGATTTTTAACGATATCGGCTAAGTGCCAGAATTTAATTAGCGGAGACACGTTAATAAGCATCTCCGCTAATTATTAGGCGCTTCTATCAAGGCTCTGGCGGAATTTCTGAAAATTTCCTTCCGGTCTTAATTTCTGATATGCGCCCAGGATTGACATCATAGTCTGCCGCAATCCGATGCAAAAACTCTCCTGCGTAAATGCGCTTTTTGATGACAGGAACATCGGATGGGTGGATGGATCGGCTTGGCATTCGATTAGATCTCATAGCGGCGCCTCATTGGGAAACGGCTTGAGGAAATGCGGGAACAGTAAAATCCATTCCCGCATTGTGGGGTGTCTGGTAGATGGCCTGTCACTCATCTACCAAGATCGGCCACGCCTTGATCCCATAGTGGCGAGCCCACAGTCGTTGGCCGGTGCGGGGATCATCCTTATACGGGCGGAAAACGTAGCGCTTACCAGGCGGTGCCACGAGCTTACGCTTCATGGATAGCTCCTTAGTTTGCGCGAGCCAAAAACCTTGCGTCTTCCGCGTGGGCAAGATATAAACTACGCCCCGTAGCACACGTTGACGCAAGCCGGAACGGTGGTCGCGAGCCGGTTCCGGTGCCTTGTGTGAGTTCGCAAGCTTACACAAGGATTCTTTATAGAACGCCCTCGTCTTTCCACGCCTTTATCTGGACATCGAGGGCTTTCTTCGACACTCCAAAGATGTCGCAAGCATCTTTGGAGTGTTTTAGTTTCTTGTAGAGTTCAAGAGGAACAAGCAACTCTCCTGCAAAAGTGTTTGCTTGCCATTCTGGATCAAGGTAGGGCTTTAGCTTTAACGGTGCAGAAAGCCTCTGAAGCCTATGATCCATATGTAAAACAAGATGTCCAAGTTCGTGAGCTAGAGTGAAGTTATCTCTTGGGCTCCCTGAAACTGCCCTCATGTAGACGTCATTGCGTATCCTTATCGAAGCGGCGGCTGGTAATGCCTCGGCGTACATGCCTTTCATTTCCGCTGGATCAACCACTTCAAAGGTAGACTCCGGGAATGCTTGGGGTAAAAGATTTTCTATGACATGAAGTAGTGGAAAGCGTGGGGTTTTTGAAAATCCAAACAACTCTCTTATGTCAGAGGCATTCTGCCGGATCCTCGCGCGGCTTAATGGGGCTGCTATGTAAGAAAGTGTGCTCATTTCTTCACCTTCTCTATCGCCTCTCTGAGTTGCGCAAACGATTTTTCATCAAGTTCATCGAACCGGCGAGCCAGCGTAGTCATAAAACGTGACTGCTCAGCAGAATTTGGACGCAGCGTGATTGTTCGAGCTGATGCGTCAGCAGATGCTTGCAAATCCTCCACCTCCTCATCGCTCAAATTATAAATGCTTGTCAACTTTGTGATTAGATTTCCAGGGATTGACTTTTTGCCAGTTTCAATTCCGGACAAAAAAGCTGCAGAGACTTCAAGCTCTTCAGCCATGTTGGCGAGCAGTAGGCTACGGTCAATCCGTAGCTTTCTGAGGGCCTTCCCAAATGGTGTGAGCTGCATGTGAGACTCCCCGAGGGTGGGCGCGTTTCCAAGGCTTATTTTTATCGTACTGCGGTTCTCTTCTTAACCAGAGTAGGTTAAGTCAGAACGCTAAGCAATGAGAAAATACAACGAAATCGCATGCGATTTAGGTGCTTTGCCCCTCGCGTAAGAGGAATTTGATCTTATCGCGGTTCTTGTACTTGCCAGTCTCGGGGATGTAAAGCTGAACAGATCAAGAACGACCAAAAAATCGGAATATATGCCTAAGATAGGGGAAAATTGTCGAGCCTATATGACGCTATAGAAACAGGTGGAAGTAAGTGGATTCAATGGAGAGTGCATAGGTTAAGAAAGCCTGCGTGTGTAATGTAAAAACTTCCATAAAATCCGGCGGATTTTGCATTATTTGCTAAGTCAATTATTGAAGTCTATCTGTTTCCATAGTAGTAATTTTCAGCGTTAAAAGAATAACTCTGCGACGCGATGATATTGACGCCTTTTATTTTATGATTTTCTATGTCTTAGATTGAACGTCGCTGGCGAGTTGGGCGAGGCGGGAAACCGTCTCCGGGCGCTCGGTGGCGATCAGGTGCATCAACGCCCGGTTGGCCGGCGTCAGCAAGCCGAGAAGGCCGGAAACCGACTCGCCATCCGTCACGGGCTGCACCGGGGGAACCGGGCGGGTGCCCTGGGCGACCGCCAGCATCTCGTCGCGCAAATTATGCAAGGTCCGCATGGTCGGGCTCCCTGGTGTCTTCGGCGTGGTGGTCGGTGAGGCGCATCTAATATGCGCTTGGCGAGGGGATGCGGCTACCACATTTGCGCCCGGCTTTGGCTGGGCGTACAGCGGCCATGCGGTTCAGAAGCCTTGGGGTGCCCCTCACCCTCCCCACGCCTTCGGCGCGGGTCCCCGCCCTCTCCCGGGGCGGGAGAGGGTGGTCGGGCGCGCTTTGGCGCGCCGCCAAGGGGCATGCTGCCCCTTCGCAATCCCCTGGCAAAGGCTGGCGCCTTTGCGGCCCCCTCACCCTGACCCTCTCCCCAGGGGGGAGAGGGAAAGTTTGCGGAGGGGAGGGGCGGGGGCGGGCCGTTACCGACCCCTCGGCTTCGCCCTGGCGGTCGGCTCGGCTTCCAGCGGGTTGTCGGGCCAGTAATGTTTCGGGTACTGGCCCTTCAAATCCGCCTTCACCGCCTTGTAGGCGTTGGCCCAGAAGCTCGCGAGGTCGCGGGTGACCTGGACCGGGCGGCGGGCGGGGGACAGAAGGTGCAGCAGAAGCGGAACCCGGCCGCCGGCGATGCGCGGGGTCTCGGCAAGGCCGAACATCTCCTGCAGGCGAACCGCCAGCACCGGCTCCTCGCCGTCATAATCGATGGGGATGCGGGAGCCGCTCGGCACCTCGACATGGGTCGGGGCCTCGGCGTCCAGGCGGGTCCGCAACTCCCAGGGCATCAGGGCGCGCAAGGCGCTCGACAGGTCGATGCGCTCCAGATGGGCGCGGCGCGACACGCCGTCGAGGAAGGGGGCCAGCCACTCCTCCAGACCGTCCATCAGGGCCGCGTCGGACAGGTCGGGCCACACGTCGCCCTCGCGGGCACGCAGGAACATCACGCGGGTGCGCCATTTGCGCAGCTCGTCGGTCCAGGGCAGGCAGGCGGGGCCCAGCGCGCGGATGCCCTCGATCATCGCGGCGGTCATCGCGTCCGCCGGCGGCTTGGCCAGCTTCTCGTCCTTCAGGATCAGGGCGAACAGCATGCGGCGGCGGCGCGCCAGCACCATCTGCTCGCGCGCGTCCCAGGCGACGATGGTCTCGCTGCGGATGTCGTCGGCGAAGCTCTCCTCCAGATCGGCCAGCGTGACCGGGGCGGCCAGGAAGATGCGCGATTCGCGGGCGGCGCCGTCGAGGTCGGCGATGGCGAGCCACTCCTCGGCCGACAGCGGCTCTGCCTCCTGGAAATAGGCGCCGCGCCCGCCCGACAGGCGATACTGCGCCGCAACTCCGCCGGGCTGGCCTCCGGGGCGGCGCTGGCCGATGCGGTCGGGATAGGCGAGTGCCACCAGAATGCCGACGGCATGCGAGTCCATCGCGTCGTCGTCGCGCACGCCAAGCTGGCGGCGCCACTGCCGCGCCTGCTTCACCGCCTGCTGGGCGCCGCCGCGGTCAACGCTGAGGCCGCGCGCCGCACCCTGGCCGCCGCGCTCCTCGCCGCGCAGCAGATCGACGCGCAGGCGCAAATCGGCGTCGCGGAAACCGGGCTGGGACCGGACAATGTCGCGCTCGCCCAGCAGGGCCGCGACCAGACAGGCGAGCGCGCCCTGGCCCATCGCCTTGCCGGCCAGCATCATGTGGGCCAGACGCGGATGCACGCCGAAACCGGCCATGCGGCGGCCGTGCGGGGTGATGGCGCCTGATTTATCGAGCGCGCCGAGGCCGGTCAGCAGCTCGCGCGCCTGGGCCATCGCCGCGGCGGGCGGCTGGTCGAGCCAGGACAGGCTGGCGGGGTCGGAGACTCCCCACACCGCAAGCTCCAGCGCCAGCGGGGCGAGGTCGGCGTCGGCGATCTCCGGCGTGGTGAAGGGGGCCAGCGCCTTGTGCGTCGCCTCCGGCCACAGGCGGTAACAGACGCCGGGCTCCAGACGGCCGGCGCGGCCGCGGCGCTGCTCGGCAGAGGCCTGGCTGACCTTCACCGTCGCCAGACGGGTCATGCCGCCGCGCGGGTCGAAACGCGGAACCCGCATCAGGCCGCTGTCGACCACGATGCGGATGCCCTCGATGGTCAGGCTGGTCTCGGCGATGGAGGTCGCCAGCACGATCTTGCGCTGGCCGGGCGGGGTGGGGGAGATGGCGCGGTCCTGCGCCTCGGCCGACAGGTCGCCATAGAGCGGGGCGATGATGGTGTTCGGGCCGAGGTCGGACTGGTCGAGCAGGGACTGGACGCGGCGGATCTCGCCGACGCCGGGCAGGAAGACCAGGGCGTTGCCGGGCTCCTCGCGCAGGGCGCGGCGGACGGCGGCGGCGACCGCGTCCTCGATGCGGGTGCCTTGCGCTGGGGCGTCGAGGTGGCGGGTCTCGACGGGGTAGGCGCGGCCCTCGCTGGTCACCATTGGGGCGGGGCCTTCGGCGTCTGCCAGCAGGGTGGCGACCGGGGCGGCGTCGAGCGTCGCCGACATGACGACAAGGCGCAGGTCGTCGCGCAGCGCCCCGCGCGCCTCCTGCACCAGGGCAAGGGCAAGGTCGCTGTCGATGCCGCGCTCGTGGAACTCGTCGAACAGGACGGCGCCGACGGCGGGAAGCTCCGGGTCCTCTTGGAGTTGGCGCAGGAACAGGCCGTCGGTCACCACCTCGATGCGGGTCTTCGGGCCGACCTTGGTGTCGAGGCGGACGCGGTAGCCGACGGTCTCGCCCACCGCCTCCCCCAGCATCGACGCCATCCGGCGGGCGGCGGCACGGGCGGCGAGGCGCCGCGGCTCCAGCACCAGGATCTTGCGGCCCTTCAGCCAACCGGCCTCCAGCAGGGCCAGCGGCACCCGCGTGGTCTTGCCGGCGCCGGGCGGGGCCTGCAGCACGGCGGTGCCGCGGCTGTCCAGCGCCTCCAGCAGGGCGGGCAGGACGGGATCGATTGGCAGGGCGGGGAAGGCGGGCTTGCTCATGAGGGGGAGTCTGCTGCCGCGAACCGGCGGGAAAGGCAATGCTTTTCGGGGGACGGCGGGCACGGCGCGCGCCAAAAGGTCGCAGGGGCGGGGGACGGGGACAGGGGCCGCGACCGATGTCCGTAAAAAATGTATGGTTTTGGGGTCGTCGGGCTTATTCGCTTATCAAAGGGATCCATGACCGAAATCCACGACGCCGCCCTGTTCCTCGCCCACGCCTGCGCGCTGGAGGAGGACGCCGCCAACCGCTTCGCCGACCTGTCGGAAGCGATGAAGACCTATGGCAACCAGGAGGTCGCGGCCTTCTTCGGCCAGATGGCGAAATTCTCGCGCATGCATCTGGCCGAGGCGCGGGAACGGTCTGGCTTCCGCAAGATCCCGGACCTTGCGCCGGAAGACTTCCAATGGCCGGACGGCGACAGCCCGGAAGCGGCCTCGATGGAAGGCTCGCACTATCTGATGACGGTGGAATACGCGCTGGAACTGGCGCTGGAGAGCGAAAAGCGCGGGCAGGCCTTCTACGCCGAGGTGGCGAAGACCACCACCGATTCGGAAGTCCGCATGATGGCCGAGGAGTTCGCCGCCGAAGAGGCCGAGCATGTCGCCCAGCTGGAGGTTTGGGCCAAGCGCTATCCGGCTTTGCAGGCGTGATGAGGACGTAAGGAAGGGGGCGTTGGCGGCCCCCTCCCCCGGTTACTTTGACAGGGCGGACCAGTCGATCTCGTACACCTTGTCGGCCGGCTTGTAGGTCTTGAAGGCGGCGATCACGTCGTCGACGCTGACATCCCCCGGCACATTCTGGATTTCATAAACGACCGAGCTGCCGCTGGTCGGGCCGACGTCGGCGTTGCGGTGAGCCTGCGAGACCAGCCCTTCGCCGGCCTTCTTGATCATGATGGAAGCCATGCATCCGTCTCCTGTTGCGACTCGCCCGACGGGAAAACCATAAACAAAAAGTGGTTTAACCGGAAGGCGGAAAGAACGGGGACGGTTGCAGTGCGGCAATTACGGCAAGGTCATCAGGGCAGCGCCGCGGCTTCGGTCACCACGGCGCGGCCGGGCATGCGGTCGGGCTGGGCACCGGCCACCGCTCCGGCGATGCCGCCGGTCAGCCAGGCGGAGAAGGCGCTGCGCCCGTCGGTGCTGGCTTGGCCGCAGGCCGTGGCGGGGACGGCGTCCTCGTCATCGTAGTTCCACAGCGGCAGGTTGATGGCAGAGGGAGCGGCGGACGGCTCGGCGGCGGACGCGGTGGCGATCAGGCCGGTGGAGCGCGGGGTGGCGGGGCGGCTGTGCACCTCGATCAGGGCGACGCGGATGCCGGCGGCCCAGGCGCGGTCGATGAAGGCGCGCACCTGCCGCGCGGTGGCGGTGGAGCCGTCGACGGCGCCGGGCGACCCGCCGGTCAGCCAGGCCGACGGCGTCGGGCCGCAGCCGCGCCGGTATTGCAGCGCCACCTGATCCTGCACGTAGGCCTGCCCGCGATAGAGCCGCATCAGGCCGTGGCCGTAGCGCTCCAGCTCGTCGAACGGGCCGCGGCTGGCGGTCAGCAGGTTGCGGTCGAGCAGGATCAGCGTCGGCTTGACGGCGATCAGCCGGTCGAGCAGCGGCTCGAAATCGGCGAACTGGGCCTGCCGGTGGACGATGCGCAGGAATTCCAGGTCGGGCACGCCACGCTCGGCGGCGACCTTCGCCATGCCGCGCTCGTCCAGCGTGGCGTCGCGCAGCGCGGTGTCGCCGAGCGCCACCACCATCACCGAATCGGGATTGCGCGCCACCCGGTCGGCCATCGCGTCGATGCGGTTCAGGTTGTACCAGGCGAAGGGCTGGTCGTAGAGCATCGAGCCGACCCACAGGACCGCCAGAACCGCCAGCCCGCCCAGCGCCAGCGGCGCCAGCAGCAGCCCGGTCCCCAGCATCCACCAGCGCCGCCCGCCGCGGCGCGGTGTCGCGGCGGAGTCGGGAGCGGACTCCTCGTGGACGGGATGGGCGGATTGCGGCTCCTGCGGTTCGGGATGGGTCATCTGGGGTCTCCAAGCGGTGGAGGCGTGGGACGGGCGAGGGGAATCGGCCGGGCGCCGGTGCGCGTCGTCTCCTCCCACAACGCACGGGGGAGCAGATTCGGCCGGTGGAAATTGGGGGTATCCCCAAGGCCCCGGAACACCCCCGTGGCAGGGTCCCGGTTTGCCGAACGCGCCGTTTCTGTGTAGGCTTCCTCCATCCAGGGAAGCCTTTCAGCAAGGTTGGGCGATGAGCACCGAGATCCGCACCTTCACCATTCCCGACGCCGCCGCCGAAGAGGCGCAGGTGCAGCTGTCCGCCTTCCTGCGGACGGTCGAGGTCCAGCGCATCGAGACCGCCTATGCCGACGGCGCGTGGCGGGTGCTGGTGCTGTTCACCGACCTCCGCCGCAAGGAGGAGTCGCAGCAGATCGAGGCGGCCATCGCCGCCGCGCTGAACGGCTGGCGCGACAAGGCCGCCACCCAGGCCGGGGTGACGCGCGACGCCATCCTGGCCGACGATCTGGTGCAGGAGATCGCCCGCTTCGCCCCGACGACGGAGCATGAGCTGTCGATCATCGTCAACGCCCGCGGTCAGGCCAGCTCGCCCTATGGCGGGGAGATCGTGCAGGTGGTCCGCTCGACGCTGGACCTGCTGATCGACTGAGCGGGGTGCGGCGGCGTCCGGGCGGGTCCTATACGGTTCGGCTGGTCCCTTGCACATCCAAAGGCTGTGACGCTGCTGCCATAAGCGTCAGTTGGTTCCGGAGCGCTGCCGTGCCAGGATTGCGCCCTTCACCGGCATCGACGGATGGGGTGGTTTGTGGCTTCGAAAGATCATCCGAAGGCTCGCATCGCGGCCGACGCGGAGTGGAGCGCAGTTCCGGACTATCGGAAGATGGCCCTTGAGCTGGCCCAGTTGGGCGCGGAGGCCGCCCGGCGCGCCCGCATGACCGGCAACGGCCATTACGACCGGCTGGCCCACACCCTGACCAGCCGCGCCGGGGAAATCCTGGACGATCTGGAGCGCGGCGGGAAGGCGTAGAGGGCTGGGGGGATGCGAAAGAAAACGGCGCCCGGGTGGGGCGCCGTTGTTGTTTGTGCGAGGTGGTTGCTGAGTTGCCCCCACCCCGACCCTCCCCCGCTGGGCGGGGGAGGGGGTTAAGTGCTGATTGGGGAGGCGGCGGAGTTCCCTCCCCTGCGGAGCGGGGGAGGGTTAGGGTGGGGGCAAGTGCGACCTGCCTCAGACCACCTTGGCTTCGTGCATGGCGGCGATCTGGTCCTTGTTGTAGCCGAGCTGGGCCAGGACCTCGTCGGTGTGCTCGCCGAGCAGCGGGGAGCCGGTGACCTCGACCTTCATGTCGGAGAACTTGATCGGGCTGCCGACGGTCAGGTACTTGCCGCGCACCTTGTGGTCGACCTCGACGACCGTGCCGCTGGCGCGCAGCGACGGGTCGTTGGCGATCTCCTTCATCGACAGCACCGGCGAGCACGGGATGTCGAACTTGCGCAGGATGTCGACGGCCTCGAACTTGGTCTTGTCCTTCAGCCAATCCTCGATCACCGCGAAGATGTCGAAGATCTTGTCCTGGCGCGCCTCGGCGGTGTTGTAGGCCGGGTCGTCGATCCACTCCTCGCGGCCGAGAGCCTTGCAGATCGGCGCCCAGGCATGGCCCTGGATGGTGAAGTAGATGTAGGCGTTGGGATCGGTCTCCCAGCCCTTGCACTTCAGCACCCAGCCCGGCTGGCCGCCGCCGCCGGCATTGCCGCCGCGCGGAACCACGTCGGTGAACTTGCCGTGCGGGTACTGCGGGTATTCCTCCAGATAGCCGACGCGGTCGAGGCGCTGCTGGTCGCGCAGCTTGACGCGGCAGAGGTTCAGCACGCTGTCCTGCATCGACACGGCGACCTTCTGGCCCTTGCCGGTCTTGGTGCGGGCCATCAGGGCGGTCAGGATGCCGATGGCGAGGTGCATGCCGGTGTTGCTGTCGCCGAGAGCGGCGGCGGACACGGTCGGCGGGCCATCCCAGAAGCCGGTGGTCGACGCGGCGCCGCCGGCGCACTGGGCGACGTTCTCATAGACCTTCAGGTCCTGGTAATGGTGGCCGTCGCTGAAGCCCTTGACCGAGGCGACGATCATGCCGGGGTTCAGTTCGCGGATCTTGTCCCAGCTGAAGCCCATGCGGTCGAGCGCGCCGGGGCCGAAATTCTCCACCAGCACGTCGGATTCGCGGATCAGACGGGTCAGGACTTCCTTGCCTTCGGCGGTCTTGGTGTCCAGCGTCAGGGAGCGCTTGTTGCTGTTGAGCATCGTGAAATAGAGCGCGTCGGCGTCCGGGATGTCACGCAACTGGTTGCGGGTGACGTCGCCGGCGCCCGGACGTTCGACCTTGATCACGTCCGCGCCGTACCAGGCCAGAAGCTGGGTGCAGGCGGGGCCGGCCTGCACATGGGTGAAGTCGATGATCTTAATGCCTTCAAGCGGCTTGGTCATGACTGCAACACTCCCTTTTTTCACGTAGTTTCAGATTGTCTCTTGGACTTGCTCTTCTGCCCGGCCGGCCCACGCCCGGAGATCGGGGGGCGTCGAGGTCGCCGCCGGCCGGAATTCGATGATCGCCGCAGGGCGCCGTCAGCCGGCCGCCGCTTCGAGTTCGGTGAGGCGGCGGCGCAGTTTCCGTTCTTCGGTCCAGCGGGCGGTTTCGTCCCGCACCACGGCGACGATCCCGGACACCCCTCCGTCGGTCCCGCGCAAAAGCGCGACGGTGAAGGCGATCGACAGGCTGTGCCCGTCCTTGTGGACCGCCGGAACCCGCAGCAGGTCATGGCCGTAGCGGGTCTCGCCGGTGGCCATGGTCTTTTCGTAGCCGTCCCAATGACGCTGGCGCTGGCGTTCGGGAATGATGATGTCGAGCGACTTGCCCATCGCCTCGTCGGCGGTGAAGCCGAACATCCGTTCCGCCGCCGCATTCCACAGGATGATGGCGCCGGTCGGGTCGGACACGATGACGGCGTCGCCGATCACCGCCACCAACTGTTCGCAATCCACAACCGCGGGCGAACCCGCTGCTGCTGTCTGTTCCATGTCGATCTCCTTGGCGCTCGCCCCCTCTTGGATTGGGCGCCGGGGGAGCCGGTGCGGCGGTGGCCCGTAAAGCGTGCCGCACTGACATTATCGATACGGTATACCAGATACCATCGACCATGCAAGAGAATTTGAGCGCGAGGCAAACTGTCCTTGTGGCGAACAGACAGCCACTCCGAGAGGGGGGCCCGGAATCCGGAATCGACAGCACGCCGGCGGTGGCGCAATCGATTGTGCACCTACAGTTATCGGCATAGGATCCCGGCGACGGAGCCCGCCGGGCGGCGAAGATCGTCGTTCCGCCGCCAACAGAAGGATTGGAAATGGCCGCTTTCGACAGCTATTGCGTGGCGCCTTTCAAGCAGCGCCTGCCGATCGAGCGGCTGTTCCCGGACGATCACGAGGTGAATGGCGGGATTTGCTTCGGCCTTACCTTGGAATGGATCCGGCGCCACCGGGCCAACAAGGGCGAGACGCCGCAGAAGCGCATCGCCTTCATCGACCAGGACAGCACGATCCTGCATGCCAGCATCAAGCAGCGCCTCTATGGCGCCGAGTTGTTTTTCGATCTCGACCTGTCGTCGGGCCAGTTGGGCGCCCGCAATCAGGCCATGAGCCATGCCGGATTGAAGATCGGATCGACCAGGACGGAGTGGATGGACGCGACCGACTCAGACAGCGTCAAGGAGGTGATGAAGGCGATCTCGATCGCCACCGCCAGCCCCCACACCTATCACATCGTCAGCATGAATTTCGAACAGCGGGGGGCGGCGCATGCGACCTGCTGTTACAAGTCCGGCGGCAAGGCCTTCGGTTTGGGATCGCACCTGTATTTCTTCGATCCCAATTTCGGCGAGTTCAGGGCATCGAGCGGCAGCGCCGCCGACCTGTTCACCGGGCTGGTCGACCGGTACCGCCATTTCGTGAAGCGGGACGGGTCGACCATCGATTACCGGGTTCAGGAATTCGTCGTGCAGAGCATTTCCTTCGCCTGACCGGATCACCCGACCAGACTGAAGAAGGGCATCGACGCGTATTTGCTGGACTTGATGTTGGCGACCACCTTGTCCTGCGAATGGCCGCCGGTGGACAGGGTCGCCGGCAGCTTGATCACCTTGCCGACCGCCTTCGACGATTTGCTGATCGGGTCCCATTGCAGGTTGAAGTTGATGATCTGCTTTTCGATGGACGCCAGGTCTTCGGTGGGCACCCGGACATAGGGGCCGTGGATGATGCCGCCGCGCACCATCTTCGACACCGTCGGCGCATTGAAGGCGCAGCAGGGCAGCGCGGTCTCGACCGCGACGATGGTGGCGATGGCGCCGCCCAGCGAATGGCCGCACAGGATCGGACGGGCGGCGCCCAGCAGCATCTTCGCCTGTTCCAGCAGAAGATGGGCGGCACGGATGCCGGCGGGCAGGCTTTCGATGGTGTAGAGCGCGATGTCCGTCTTCAGGTTCTTGGTGCCGGCCATCTGGCCCGACGTGCTGCTGCCGACCGCCGTGCCGCGATAGGCGATGATGTACTGGTCGGAGTGCTTTTCCTGATAGACGGCGCCAAAGAAGCCGACGTCGATATCTTCATGGGTAAAGATCACCTGGAAGCCGGGCGGAGACCGCCGTGCCCCGTCCGCCTTGTTGAAGGCGGCGGCGTCGTTGCCGCGGCCCTTCTGAAAATTGTAGACGGTGTTCGCGGCAACGGCCAGATCGAGGATATTGACCGGCATGATGGCGCCCTTCGTCGTAAACGGGAAGCCGAGACAATACCGGCACGCAGGGGCTGTCAACGAACCGGAGCGATTGTTATCGGCATTTGTGATTTTGTTTTGGTTGTAAGTGCAGTTCCGGTCGCATCGGCAAAAGAAAAGGGCGCCTCGCGGCGCCCTTCCTTGCGTCATTGAACCCGTTCTTCCGGATCAGACGTCCAGCAGCAGGCGGCGCGGATCCTCGATCAGCTCCTTGATGCGGACGAGGAAGGTGACCGCCTCCTTGCCGTCGATGATGCGGTGATCGTAGGACAGCGCCAGATACATCATCGGGCGGACCTCGATCTTGCCGCCGACGACGACCGCGCGGTCCATCGTCTTGTGCATGCCGAGGATGGCCGACTGCGGCGGGTTGATGATCGGGGTCGACATCAGCGAGCCGTAGACGCCACCGTTGGAGATGGTGAAGGTGCCGCCGGTCAGCTCGTCCATCGACAGCTTGCCGTCGCGGCCCTTCTTGCCGAGGGCGGCGATGGTGCCCTCGACGCCGGCGAAGTCCAGCTTGTCGGCATCGCGGACGACCGGAACCACCAGACCCTGCGGCGTGCCGACGGCGACGCCGATGTCATAGTAGTTCTTGTAGACGATGTCGGTGCCGTCGATCTCGGCGTTGACGGCCGGGATCTCCTTCAGGGCCTGGACGGCGGCCTTGACGAAGAAGGACATGAAGCCGAGCCGCACCTTGTGGCGCTTTTCGAAATAGTCCTTGTACTCGGCGCGCAGAGCGATCGCCGCCGACATGTCCACCTCGTTGAAGGTGGTCAGCATGGCGGCGCTGTTCTGGGCCTCCTTCAGACGCTCGGCGATGCGCTGGCGCAGGCGGGTCATGCGGACGCGCTCTTCCTGCGCGGCGCGCGGACGGTCGCCCTGGGTGCCGGCGGCCCACACCATCTTCGGCGCCGGAGCCGCGGCCGGAGCGGCCGGCTTGGCGGCCGGGGCGGCCAGCACGTCGCCCTTGGTCACACGGCCATCCTTGCCCGAACCGGCGATGGACGAGCCGTCGATGCCCTTCTCGTCCGCCAGCTTGCGGGCGGCCGGGCCGGAAGCGGCCAGGTTGCCCGGAGCGGAGGCGGCCGGCGCGGCAGCAGCGGGGGCCGGCGCGGCAGCGGCCGGAGCCGGTGCCGCGGCGGGGGCGGCGGCAGCCGGAGCGGCGCCGGCGCTGGCGCCCTCGTTGATGACGCCCAGCAGGGCGCCGACCTCGACGTTCGCGCCTTCCGGAGCGACGATCTCGGCCAGCACGCCGGCGGCCGACGCATTCACCTCAAGCGTGACCTTGTCGGTCTCCAGCTCGACCAGCGCCTCGTCCATGGCGACGGCCTCGCCGGCCTTCTTCAGCCAGCGGGCGACCGTCGCCTCGGAGACGGACTCACCCAGCGTGGGGACCTTGATGTCGGTAGCCATTCTTTATCCTCGTTCGTCTTCTTGTTCGCTTGGGTGATGGTCAGCGGACCGTCAGGGCTTCGTCCAGGAGCTTGGCCTGCTCCTGGTTGTGACGCTTCAGCAGGCCGGTCGCCGGCGAGGCGGTGGCCGGGCGGCCGACGTAGGACGGGCGGCCGGCCTTGTGGCCGACGTCCTTCAGCACGGCTTCCAGGCGGCGGTCGGCGAAGAACCAGGCGCCCTGGTTCTCCGGCTCTTCCTGGCACCAGACCAGCTCGGCGTTCGGATACTTGGCGAACTCGGCCGCCAGAGCGTCCTTCGGGAACGGGTAGAGCTGTTCCAGGCGCAGGATGACCACGTCCTTGATGCCGCGGCTCATGCGCTCCTGCAGCAGGTCGTAATAGACCTTGCCGGAGCACACCACGATGCGGCGGATCTTGTCGTTGGCGGCCAGATCGTTGGCGGTCTCGCCCAGCACGCGGTGGAACGTGCTGCCCGGACCCATCTCCGACAGGTCGGAGATGCACAGCTTGTGGCGCAGCAGCGACTTCGGCGTGAACAGGACCAGCGGCTTGCGGAAGCTGCGGCGGATCTGGCGGCGGAAGACGTGGAACAGGTTGGCCGGCGTCGTCACGTTGCAGATCTGCCAGTTGTCCTCGGCGCACATCTGCAGGAAGCGTTCCGGACGGGCGGACGAGTGTTCCGGACCCTGGCCCTCGTAGCCGTGCGGCAGCAGCATCACCAGGCCGGACATGCGCAGCCACTTGGACTCGCCCGACGAGATGAACTGGTCGATGATGGTCTGCGCGGTGTTGGCGAAGTCGCCGAACTGCGCCTCCCACAGAACCAGATTGTGCGGCTCGGCCAGCGAATAGCCGTATTCGTAACCGACGACGGCGGCTTCCGACAGCGGGCTGTCATGGACCTCGAAGGTCGCCTGATCCGGGCTGACGTGGCAGAGCGGGACGTACTTCTCTTCGGTGTTCTGGTCGTACATCACCGCATGGCGGTGCGAGAAGGTGCCGCGGCCGGAATCCTGGCCCGACAGGCGGACGCCGGTGCCCTCAGCCACCAGCGTGGCGTAGGCCAGCGCCTCGGCGGTCGCCCAGTCGATGCCTTCGCCAGACTCGAGCGTCTTCTTCTTGGCTTCCAGCTGGCGCGCGATCTTGGAGTTGATCGCGAAGTTCTTCGGGTACTCGCAGAGCTTGAAGCCGATCTGCTTCAGCTTGTCGATGTCCACACCGGTCTCGCCGCGGTGGGCGGAGTTGGCGCCCTGCGCCTGCAGGCCGGCCCACTTGCCTTCCAGCCAGTCGGCCTTGTTCGGCTTGTAGGTGCTGGACGCCTCGAACTCACCCTCCAGCTTCTTCATGAAGTCCTGGGTGATCTGGTCGCCTTCGGCCTGGGTGATCACGTTCTCGTCGACCAGCTGCTTGGCGTACAGCTCGCGCGTGGTCGCGTGGGCGCGGATCTTCTTGTACATCAGCGGCTGGGTGAAGCCCGGCTCGTCGCCCTCGTTGTGGCCGTGGCGGCGGTAGCAGACCATGTCGATCACGACGTCCCGCTTGAACTTCTGGCGGAACTCTATGGCGATGCGGCTGACATGGACGACGGCTTCGGGATCGTCGCCGTTCACGTGGAAGATCGGTGCCTGCACCATCTTGGCCATGTCGGAGCAGTACACGCCCGACCGCGAATAGGTCGGGTTGGTGGTGAAGCCGATCTGGTTGTTGATGATGAAGTGCATGGTGCCGCCGGTGCGGTAGCCGCGCAGCTCCGACAGGCCCAGCGTCTCGGCCACGATGCCCTGGCCGGCGAAGGCGGCGTCGCCGTGGATCAGCACGCCCATCACCTGCTCGCGCTCGAGATCGCGGCGCTGCTGCTGCTTGGCGCGCACCTTGCCCAACACGACCGGGTTGACCCATTCCAGGTGGGACGGGTTGGCGGTCAGCGAGAGGTGGACGATGTTGCCGTTGAAGTCACGGTCCGACGAGGTGCCGAGATGGTACTTCACGTCGCCCGAACCCTGGACGTCCTGCGGGCTCGACGGGTTGCCCTGGAACTCCGAGAAGACGGCGGAGAAGGGCTTGCCCATGAAGTTGGTCAGCACGTTCAGGCGGCCACGGTGGGCCATGCCGACGACGACCTCTTTCAGGCCGAGCTGGCCGCCGCGCTTCAGGATCTGCTCCAGCGCGGGGATCATCGACTCGCCGCCCTCAAGGCCGAAGCGCTTGGTGCCGGTGTATTTCAGCTGCAGGAACTTCTCGAAGCCCTCGGCCGCGGTCAGGCGCTCCAGGATGGCGCGCTTGCCGTTCACCGTGAAGTCGGTGTGGTTGCGGCCGCCCTCGATGCGCTCCTGGATCCAGGCCTTCTCTTCCGGGTCCTGGATGTGCATGAACTCGACGCCGATCGTCCCGCAATAGGTCTTGTGCAGGATCTCGAGGATCTGGCGCAGCGACGCCGTTTCCAGGCCGAGCGAGTAGTTCAGGAAGATCGGACGGTCGAGGTCGTCCGGGCCGAAGCCGTAGGTCGCCGGATCCAGTTCCGGGTGCGGCTCGCGCTTTTCCAGGCCCAGCGGGTCGAAATGCGCGTTCATGTGGCCGCGGACGCGGAAGACGCGGATCAGCATCAGGGCGCGGATGCTGTCCAGCGTGGCGGCGCGCAGCTGCTGCGGGCTGATGCCGCCGTAGACCTGCTGGGTGTGGGCCAGCATGGCGCCGTTGGCCGGGCCGTTCATCGCGGCGGCGGCGCCATTGGGAGCGGCGCCGTTGGGGAGACCGACGATGAAGCTCTCGGCGACCGGGTCGCGCTTGGCCTTGGGGTCCTCCAGATCGGACACGGTCCAGGACGCGCCGCGCAGCTCGTCCAGGACGGCGCGCGAATCCTCGTCCAGATCCTGGAAGAAGCTGTTCCAGCTGGGGTCGACGGCGGCCGGGTTGGACAGGTAGCTGGCGTAGAGTTCGGCGACGTAACCGGCGTTCGAGCCGAAGAGGAACGAGGTCTGTTCCAGATTTGCCGACATGGTTTCACCTCGGGCCGTAAGCCCGATTCCCTGTGGGAGATGATCGCGAGTGATGAAGGAGGCGGGGGATCGTTGGATACCCATATGCGAGAACCGGCGAAAACAGCCGGTGGGGTGCGGGCTGGAATGCGAGAAGCACCGCCGACGCTTGCATATGGGTTCCCAGGACCATCCGTCCAAGAGGAGACCCCGGAGGGGCGGCGGGCGGGGCACCACAGCGTCCCGCCCGCCATCCTCTTCCGAGTCCGTCCCTTTTCAAAGGCGGGAGGCCATGGGCGTCACCCTTGAGGCGACGCCCGCGGACCATCAGCCCTTGAACACCTTCAGCATGGTGGAGCCCAGGCTGGCGGGGCTGTCGGCGACGGCGATGCCGACCGACTTCATGAAGTCGATCTTGAAGTCGGCGGTGTCGTTGCCGCCGGAGATCACCGCGCCGGCATGGCCCATGCGGCGGCCCGGAGGAGCCGTGCGGCCGGCGATGAAGCCGACGACCGGCTTCTTGGTGCCCGAGGCCTTGATGAACTCGGCGCCGCGGACTTCGGCGTCGCCGCCGATCTCGCCGATCATGATGATGCCCTCGGTCTCCGGGTCCTTCACGAACAGCTCCAGGCTGTCGACGAAGTTGGTGCCGTTGACCGGGTCGCCGCCGATGCCGATGCAGGTGGTCTGGCCGAGACCGGCCGCCGTGGTCTGCGCCACCGCCTCATAGGTCAGCGTGCCGGAGCGCGAGACGATGCCGATCTTGCCGCGCTTGTGGATGTGGCCCGGCATGATGCCGATCTTGCACTCGTCCGGCGTGATGATGCCGGGGCAGTTCGGGCCGATCAGGCGGGTCTTGGAGCCGTCCAGGGCGCGCTTGACGCGGACCATGTCCAGCACCGGGATGCCTTCGGTGATGCAGACCACCAGCGGGATCTCGGCGTCGATGGCTTCCAGGATCGCGTCGGCCGCGAAGGGCGGCGGCACGTAGATCACGGAGGCGTTCGCACCGGTCTTCTCCACCGCTTCCGACACGGTGTCGAAGATCGGCAGGTCGAGGTGCTTGGCGCCGCCCTTACCCGGGGTCACGCCGCCGACCATCTTGGTGCCGTAGGCGATGGCCTGCTCGGAGTGGAAGGTGCCCTGGGCTCCGGTGAAGCCCTGGCAGATCACCTTCGTGTTCTTATCGACGAGAACAGCCATGTTACGCGGCCTCCTTCACGGCCTTGACCACCTTCTCGGCGGCATCGGCGAGGTTGTCGGCCGAGAGGATCGGCAGGCCGGATTCGGCCAGGATCTTCTTGCCCAGATCGACGTTGGTGCCTTCCAGGCGCACCACCAGCGGAACGTGCAGGTGCACTTCGCGCGCCGCGGCGACGACGCCCTCGGCGATCACGTCGCAGCGCATGATGCCGCCGAAGATGTTGACCAGGATGCCTTCGACGTTGCTGTCGGACAGGATCAGCTTGAAGGCCGCGGTGACGCGCTCCTTCGTGGCGCCGCCGCCGACGTCGAGGAAGTTGGCCGGCTCGCCGCCATACAGCTTGATGATGTCCATGGTGGCCATCGCCAGACCGGCGCCGTTCACCATGCAGCCGATGTTGCCGTCGAGCTTGACGTAGTTGAGGCTGTGCTTGGCCGCCTCGATCTCCGCCGGATCCTCTTCGGCCTCGTCGCGCAGCTCTTCCACGTCCTTGTGACGGAACAGCGCGTTGTCGTCGAAGTTCATCTTGGCGTCGAGCGCCAGGATGTCGCCCGAACCGGTGACGATCAGCGGGTTGATCTCGACGATGGCGCAGTCCAGGTCCACAAAGGCCTTGTAGGCGGCCTGGATGAACTTGGCGGCGGCGCCGACCTGCTTGCCCTCAAGGCCCAGCGCGAAGGCGACCTTGCGGGTGTGGTAGCCCTGGATGCCGGTGGCCGGGTCGATGGCGACCTTGATGATCTTCTCCGGCGTGTTATGGGCGACCTCTTCGATCTCCATACCGCCTTCGGTCGAGGCCATGATCGTCACGCGGCCGGTGGCGCGGTCGATCAGCATGCCGAGGTACAACTCGCGCTTGATGTCGGCGCCTTCCTCGATGTAGAGGCGCTTGACCTCGCGGCCTTCCGCGCCGGTCTGCTTGGTCACGAGAACGTGGTTCAGCATCTCGGCGGCGTTCTTGCCGACTTCCTCGATCGACTTGACGACGCGGACGCCGCCCTTGCCCTCGGGGTTGTCCTTGAAGCGGCCGGCGCCGCGGCCACCGGCGTGGATCTGGGACTTCACCACCCAGACCGGACCGCCGAGTTCACGGGCGACCGTCTCGGCCTCCTGCGGGGTGTAGGCAACGCCGCCGCGGGGAACCGCGACGCCGTACTTCTTCAGCAGGCTTTTCGCCTGGTACTCATGGATGTTCATCGGGCGTCCATCTGTTTTTTGGTTCGGCTGACGAGAACGGGTCGACTGAAGGACAAGACGGGCGCACCACCGGCGCCGTCCCGGACCCGGAAATTGGGCCGGGACGGCGCCGGAGACCGCGCACTCCGTTCTTTAGGAAGCGGCCTTCTCGGCGTCCAGCTTCTTGACGACGTCGACCAGGGTCTTCACCGCGTCGACGGAGTTCTGGAACATCGCCTTCTCTTCGTCGTTCAGCTCGATCTCGATGATCTTCTCGACGCCGCCGGCGCCGATGATCGTCGGGACGCCGACGTAGAGGTCGTCCTGGCCATACTGGCCGCTCAGGTGGGCGGCGACCGGCAGGACGCGCTTCTGGTCCTTCAGGTAGGACTCGGCCATCTGGATGGCGGAAGCGGCCGGAGCGTAGAAGGCCGAACCGGTCTTCAGCAGCTTGACGATCTCGGCGCCGCCGTCACGGGTGCGCTGAACGATGGCGTCCAGCTTCTCCTGCGTGGTCCAGCCCATCTTGACCAGATCGGGCAGCGGGATGCCGGCGACGGTGGAGTAGCGCACCAGCGGGACCATCGTGTCGCCGTGGCCGCCCAGCACGAAGGCGGTGACGTCCTCGACCGAGACGTTGAACTCTTCGGCCAGGAAGTAGCGGAAGCGGGCCGAGTCGAGCACGCCGGCCATGCCGACCACGCGCTCCGGCGGCAGGCCGGACGCCTGCTGCAGCACCCACACCATCACGTCGAGCGGGTTGGTGATGACGATGACGAAGGCGTTCGGGGCATACTTGCCGATGGCCTCGCCGACGGTCTTGCAGACGCCGCTGTTGATGCCGATCAGGTCGTCGCGGCTCATGCCCGGCTTGCGCGGGATGCCGGCGGTGACGATCACGACGTCGGCACCCTCGATGACCGAATAGTCGTTGCCGCCGGTCAGGCTGGCGTTGAAGCCCTCGACCGGGGAGGTTTCGGCGAGATCCAGCGCCTTGCCGGCCGGCATGCCTTCGGCGATGTCGAACAGGACGACGTCGCCCAGTTCCTTCTGAGCAGCGAGCAGAGCCAGCGTGCCGCCGATCTGGCCGGCACCGACGAGCGCAATCTTCTTGCGAGCCATGGAGCGTTCCCTAAAACGTTTGAGCGTCCCCCATTCAGCGGGAGACTAGAACCGTTGGTCATTCTAACGTCTTAGGGATCCAGCGCCCCGAGATTTCGGAAGCGTAGGTAGCGCGTTTTGTCGCGGAGGGCAAGCCTGACCGCTAGCGAGGCATTGCAGCTTTGCGTCGCACCCCCGATGATCCTTTCCAACGCCTGGACCGTTCGGCTTTATACGTATGGTTCGCGTCCGGTCCTTACCTTGTTCGAAGATGGTCGAAGGAGAGCGCAGATGGCCAAGCTCGTGGCCCGTATCATTCCCGGTCTGACCATGTCGCTGGCGCTTGCCGCCGGCATCGCCGGTGCCTCAACGGCCCAGGCCCAGACGGTCGGCGACTATACCGCCGCCATCACCGCCGCCCCGATCACCGACGCGGTGGCCGAGGGCAGCATCGCCTATTGCCGGCCGCTGACCAACTACGTCTACACCTCGATCCCCGCCGACCAGCGGGCGAACTGGGTGCTGCCGCTGGTGACGCTGGACGGCTCGCAGTCGGCGGAACTGGCCGCCAAGCGCGAAGCCTGCCTGAAGGTGCGCCAGCTGCCGCTGATCGCCTTCGACGCCGGCACCGGCGAGCAGATCGTCACCCCGGCCGAGGCGATGGAAAGCCCGACCGACCGCGGCCCCTATTACAAGGAGGTCTCGCCCGACACCCCGGTGCCGCACACCGGCCGCGCCACGCCGCGCCAGCCGATGCCGCGCGGGGGCATGCAGCAGCAGCCTTACTGATCGGTTCCCTTACGGCCCGATGCCGTAGCGTTCCAGGTGTCGGGCCATCTCGGCGGAGGACAGCGGGAAGCCGCTGCCCTGCCGGGCGTTCAGCATGGCGCGCGGGTGGATGCCGGCCGCGCGGGCCTGGATCTGCATGGCGCAGCGCATCGACAGGCCGGCGCGCCAGACCAGCGCGGTGACCGCCTGCGGGTCGTGGGCGTCCAGGATCAGGTCCACCACCTCCGGCGCCACGCGGGCGCGCAAGGTCAGCGCAGCCCGCACGAATCCGGCCTCGTTCCACGACATCGCGTCGCCCAGCGCCGTCTCGTCCAGCTTGCCCAGCCGGTGCAGACGGACGGCGCGGCGTTCCGGCGACTCGGCCGAGTCGGGGGCTTCGGCCCAGTCGATGCGGCGGCGGGTGGTGGCGGCGATCTCCGCCACCGTGGCGTCGTCGAAATCGGGACGCCGCCTCAGAGTCTCCACCACCGCCAGATCGACGAAATCGGCCAGCCGCAGCGCCAGCCGGCGGGGCAGGGCGGGACGGCGGGCCAGCTTTTGCCGCCAGTCCGGATGGTGGGCCGACCGCTCCACCAGCGATTCCAGCGTCGGTTCGGCGATCACCGCCCCGCTGTTGTCGAGCAGGATCCCGGTGGCCTCGGCATGGCCGCTGCCGGCGATGGCGTCGGACAGGGCGGCGCCGATGCTGTGGCGCCGGGCGATGGCCGACAATGCCCAGCCGGCAGGGGCGGCAGCGACGATGTCCAGCAGATCCTCGTCGCTAAGCGCCGCGCAGCAGCGCAGAACCGGCTCCGCCACCGTCCGTTCGACGTCGCGCGCCAGCGTCGCCACCACCGAGGGCGGGGCGCAGGCGATGTCCTTGATCGCCGTCGCCAGCGCCTCGCGCACCCGGACGATGTGGTCGCGGGCCAGCTGTTCCAGCGCACGGACGGCGACGGTGCTGACGGTGTCGGCCCCGCCCGGCGGCAGGTCGGGCAGCAGACGGCACAGCTTGCGGGCGAGGGTGGAGCGCACGTCGGCATCGCCCATCCCGGCCAGCCGCGATTCGACCAGCACGTCGCCGACCTGACGGGCGATGCCGCGGCCGGGCGGAGAGGGGCGCGCAGGGGGCGGTGCAGGGGGCGGTGCAGAGGGCGCTGCCTGGAGCGGTTCCGGCTCCGGTGACCCGGCGAACAGGTAGTCCATCAGTTCGGGCGCGACGCCGCAGTCCGCCTCCGGCAGGAGTCGGGGAGAGGGGCGGGGGGGAGCGCCGGGCTGTCACCGGACCTGAAGCCTTGTGGTTGTGCCGCGGCGGGGCCGGAGCGGCAGTGGTGGGATCATGCGGTCCATCGAAGCGCCCCCCTGGTTAACGGCGTCCTAATTCGGCACAGGTCCGGCTTGTGACATCCGGCACGGCCGGCCGCGGGGCTCAGCGCCGTTTGGCGGCAGGGGTGGCGCCCAGCATGTTGCGTTGCGCCAGCATCGGGCGCGGCACCTGCCTGCCGCCCAGCACGCGGACCGGAACCGACTGCTCCAGCCGGTGCTTGTCGAACTGGTCGAAGATGCGCAGCAACGCCTCCGCCGTGCCCTCGCCGTAATGAATGTCGGTGCGGGCGCGGTCCAGTTCGGTGCGCAGGCTGTCGCGCAGACGGCCGAACAGGGCGTCGAACAGCGCCTGGAAATGCTCATCGGCGAACACGAAATGGCGGTCGCGCAGATGGTCGGTCATCCGCCGGATGAAGGTCTGGCGCTGCTGGTGGAACTGGCGGAAGCGCAGCATCACCCGGATGAACGGCGTGTCGGCCAGCACCGCCAGCGTTTCCTCATGGGCCAGCCGCCGCCAGACCTCGGCATCGCGGTCGGTCCCCAGCCGGTTGAACAGGGCGATGGCGCTGGCGTTCATTGCCTCCCACTCCTTCTCGTAGAACAGGGCGGTCAGCGTCGATTGCAGGCCGGGGAGGATCACCTGGGGAAAGCTGGCGCCGGTGATCGGGTCCATGCTGTCGGGCAGGCGGGTGCGCAGGGCCGAGACCATCAGGCGGGTGACGAAATCGCGGCGGCGTCCATCGTGATGAAGAGGCTGTTGCCCGTCCCCCGCCGTCGCGCAGCCGCCGCAGCCGGACGCGGTGCAGGAGGCCGCAGTACAGGAAGATGTGGTACAGGCTTGGCAGATCGAGGCGAACAGCGGCAGCACCGACGGCCAGTGCGCCATCATCAGCCCCATGGCGCGGGTGAATTCGTCGCGCGACAGCACGCCCTTGGCGGTGAATTGCGGCTCCAGCGCCTCCTGAAAGGTGCTGACCAGAGCTTGCGCCGTGCGATGGTGGCGTTCGAACGGCGGCGGATCGGCGGTCATCCCACACCCTCCCTCCCGATGCATCCCGGTCGGCCATAGGGGCCAGTCGCGGTTACCGGAACAATTTATCTGGTATTTTATCTATCTTGGCTGTGACGACCGTCACAGGGGAGGGGGAAGTGCAAGTCTCAGCGCATTGAGAGATTAGAGCTGTAGCGGATTCAGGAGACGAAGAAACCCCGGGGTGATCTCCGGGGCTTCTTTCCAATTACGCCCTGTCCAGCACGTCAATAGCCTCTCGAAGCGCCTTCTTGGCCTCATCAATAGCAATTTTCTTAAGATGATGCTCGGGCTGGTTTCCTGGCGTGGTGATCGGAACATCCACGCTCACGAGAGTGGACTTTGGTTGTTCTTCGCGGATTAAGATAATTGACGCCTTATCATTGATAAGATCAATGTTCAGCGTGTGGATTTTGAATTCCATTTGTCCTCCAAGCATCTTCTGGTTACCTCGATGGAATCGTAAGATTCATCGACTGCCGGAGGAGAATACTGCCATTGCGCAAAAAATTGTACGCATAACTCCACTTAAAGATGCATCCGATTGTGTGCGGCTCGACAGCTGCCGTAACTGAAGGGTTCCAAACATATAGGCGCAAAAAAAAGGCCGCTGCCCATGCGGGCGCGGCCTTTAGTCTAGGGAGGAAACGCACTGCAAAATGCAGTAACGAGGCGGAGTTTAAGCCTGCTGCCGTGTTAGCGGTACCACCCTTTTCGAATTGGTGCGGTGCGACATCCGCATAGCGCGGTATGGAATATCGTTAGGTATGCCCATCTAGTGGGCGGAAAGGCAGTTTTCCGCACTCTTTTCGGGCATAAGGCCGGTCGCGGGTCAGACGAACGATCGATTGCGAAAATAGTTGCGTTCGGATTAGTTCGGAAACGAAAAAAGGAGGCGCCTTTCGACGCCTCCCGTCAGTTCCACGGAAACCGGTGGACGTCAGGCAGCCAGCTTCTCGCGGATCAGCGCCTTGGTCTCGTCGATGCCGTAGAGCTGGATGAAGGAGCCCATGCGCGGGCCGGTGGTCTGGCCCAGCAGCACCTCGTACAGCGCCTGGAACCACGCCCGCAGTTCGGTGAAGCCGTGGGTCTTGCCGACCTCGAACACCTCGTTCTGGATGGTGTCGGCGCGGGCGTCGGCCGGCAGGCTGTCCAGCTTGGCCAGCAGGTCCTGCAGGGCGGCGCGCTCGGCGTCGGTGGGCGCACGGAACCGCTTGGTCGGCTTCACCTGATCCTGATAGTAGCGCACGGCGTAGCCGACCATGCTGTCCAGGAAGGGGCTGTTCTCCGGCGTGGCGTCGGGCGCGTAGCGGCGGATGAAGCCCCACATGGTGTCCTTGGTCTCGGCGTTGGCGGCGCCGGCCAGGTTGAGCAGCAGGTTGAAGGACACGTCGGAGCGTACCGCCGGCGGCTTGCCGTTGTGGATGTGCCAGGCCGGGTTCTCCAGCTTCTTCGCCGGCTCCTCCCCATGCACCTTGTCGACGAAGGTCAGATATTCGTCGACGGCGCGCGGGATGACGTCGAAATACAGGCGCTTGGCCGACTTCGGCTTCTGGAACATGTAGAGGGCGAGGCTTTCCTGCGGGGCGTAGGCCAGCCACTCCTCCATCGTCAGGCCGTTGCCCTTCGACTTGGAGATCTTCTGGCCCTTGTCGTCCAGGAACAGCTCGTAATTGAAGCCTTCCGGCGGGGTGCCGCCGAGGATCTTGCAGATCTTGCCGGCGAGATCGGCCGACGGGATCAGGTCCTTGCCGTACATCTCGTAATCGACGCCCAGGCCGAACCAGCGCATGCCCCAGTCGGGCTTCCACTGCAGCTTCACATGGCCGCCGGTGACCGGAAGCTCCACCTTCTTGCCGTCCTCGTCCTCGAAGACGATGGTGCCGGCATCGACGTTGCGCTCCAGCATCGGCACCTGCAGGACCCGGCCGGTGGAGGGGGAGACCGGCAGGAAGGGGCTGTAGGTCGCCTGACGCTCGGCGCCGAGGGTGGGCAGCATCACCGCCATCACCTCGTCGTAATGACGCAGGATGCCGAGCAGAGCCTCGTCGAAGCGGCCGGACTTGTACCAGTCGGTGGAGGACTGGAACTCGTACTCGAAGCCGAAGCTGTCGAGGAAGGCGCGCAGCCGGGCGTTGTTGTGGGCGCCGAAGCTGTCATGGGTGCCGAAGGGATCGGGCACCTGGGTCAGCGGCTTGCCGAGATTGGCCGCCACCATCTCCTTGTTGGGGATGTTGTCGGGGACCTTGCGCAGGCCGTCCATGTCGTCCGAGAAGCAGAACAGCCTGGTCGGAATGTCGCTCATGGTCTGGAAGGCGTGGCGCACCATGCTGGTGCGCGCCACCTCGCCGAAGGTGCCGAGATGCGGCAGGCCCGACGGACCATAGCCGGTCTCGAACAGGACATAGCCTTTGGCGGGCGGCGCTTTCGCGAAGCGCGCGACCAGTTTGCGCGCCTCCTCGAACGGCCATGCCTTCGCCTGCAACGCCAGATCCCGTTCGCCGGTCATCGTCGGACCCTTTCGAAACCACATAGATAAAGTTGGGAATGAGGGCAAAGACCCTAGGGCCGGCCGGGCGTGGCGTCAACCGTGGGTATCTGGAGTGGGATGTGCCGGGGGCCCTCTTGCGGCGCCCCTTCGCCCGGTCCATCCTGCGGCCCCGCGGGATCGGCCTTGCGGGAGTTGGCGGAGTGGCAAGGCGATGAGCTGGCTGTATCTGGTGGTGGCGATCCTGTTCGAGGTGGTCGGCACGTCCGCGATGAAGATGTCGGACGGCATGACGCGGCTCGGCCCGGCGGCGGCGGTGGTCGTGTGCTACGGCGTCGCCTTCGTGCTGCTGGCCAAGGCGCTGCGCAGCATGGAGGTCGGCATCGCCTATGCCATCTGGTCGGCGGCGGGAACCGCGGCCATCGCCGCCATCGGCGTGTTCGTCTTCGGCGAGTCGGTGACGGTGATGAAGGTGGTCGGCATCGCCCTGATCGTCGCTGGGGTCATCAGCCTGCATCTGGCGAACGGCGCAGCCTGACCGCGATAGTTAGGCATTGACCTAAGTATTTTCTTCCGCTAGGGTGCCGTCATGGATGCAGCACTCGACAGGACGTTCCGTGCGCTGGCGGACCCCACGCGCCGGGCGGTGATCCAGGCGCTGGGACGCGGACCGGCATCGGTCGGCGACCTTGCGAAACCCTTCGGCATGGCTCTGCCCAGTTTTCTCCAGCACCTGAAGATGCTGGAGGACAGCGGGCTGGTCGAAACGCGCAAAGAGGGGCGGGTGCGCACCTGCACGCTGAAGCCGGAGGCGCTGGCGGCCGCGGAAAGCTGGCTGGAGGCCCAGCGGAGCCTGTGGACCAAGCGGCTCGATCAATTGGACAGCTTGGTGCTGGACCTGAACAAACGGGAGGAAGGGACACCATGACCGATGTGGTTTTCAACCCGCAGCTCGACCTTGAACTGAAGCGTGAGGTCGCGGTGCCGCCGGGCCTCGTCTGGCGGGCCTGGACCGAGCCGGAGTTGCTGATGAAGTGGTTCACGCCGGCACCCTGGCGCACCACCGCCTGCGAGATCGACCTGCGGCCCGGCGGCAAGTTCCGCACGGTGATGGAAGGGCCGAACGGCGAGAGGAACGACAGCACCGGATGCTTCCTGGCCGTGGAGCCCGAGCGGCGGCTGGTCTTCACCGATGCGCTGGGTCCGGGCTTCCGCCCCACCGGCGGCGGCTTCATGACCGCGTCCGTGACCATCGAGCCGTCGGCCGGCGGCACGCTCTATACCGCCGTCGCCATCCACAAGGACGAAGCGGCGAAGACGCAGCATGAGGAGATGGGCTTCCATCACGGCTGGAGCGCCGCGCTCGACCAGCTCGTCGCCCTGGTGAAGGGCATGTAAGGAAAGGGGCGGCCTTAAGCCCCGACCTTGAACGGGTTCACCTGCCGGGCGGCGCGTTCGACCGCCTCGGCGGGGCCGGGGCGGCCCAGGTAATAGCCCTGGGCGATGTCGCAGTGCAGGGTGCGCAGGGCTTCCAGCGTTTCGGCGTCCTCGACGCCTTCGGCCACGGCGGTCAGGTTCAGGCTGTGGGCCATCTGGATGACGGCGGCGGTGATCTTGGCGCTGTCGTGGTTGCGGGTGAGGTCGGCGACGAAGCTGCGGTCGATCTTCAGTTTGTCCACCGCCAGACGGCCGATGTAGGACAGGTTGGAATAGCCGGTGCCAAAATCGTCGATCGAGACCTGCACGCCCATTGCCTTGATGCGGCGCAGATTGTCCATCACCAGTTCGGTGTTCTGGATCAGCATCGATTCGGTCAGCTCCAGCTCCAGCAGCAGCGGGTCGAGCCCGCTGTCGGTCAGGGCCCGCGTCACCGTGGCGACGAGGTCGTTGCGCTGAAGCTGCAAAGCCGACAGGTTGACCGCCACCGACAGCGACAGGCCGCGGGCATGCCATGCCGCCGCCTGCCGGCAGGCCTCCGTCAGGACCCAGGCGCCGATGGGCACGATCAGGCCGCTGTCCTCGGCGATCGGGATGAAGTCGCCGGGCGGGACCATGCCCTTGTCCGGGTGGTTCCAGCGCAGGAGCGCCTCCGCACCCGTGACGGCGCCGCTCTCCAGGCTGACCTGCGGCTGGTAATGGATCAGGAACTCCCCACGGTCGAGCGCGCGGCGCAGGCCGCTGCGGGTGGACAGGTGGGCCACCGCCTCGGCATTCATCGCCTCGGCATAGAAGCGGTGGGTGTCGCGGCCGGCCGCCTTGGCGTGGTGGAGCGCGGTGTCGGCGTTCTTCAGCAGGGTGGCGAAGTCCTTGCCGTCGGCCGGGGCCAGCGCCACGCCCGACGACAGGGTGACGGTCAGCTCGTGCCCGCCGACCTGGAAGGGCTCGGCCATCGCCTCGTGCAGGGAGGCGACCGTCTCCACCACCGAATCGATGTCGGACTGTCCGGACAGCAGCAGGATGAACTCGTCGCCGCCGCCGCGGCTGACGGTGTCGGTGTCGCGCACCGCCGCCTTCAGCCGCTCCGCCACCGCGCGCAGCAGGGCGTCGCCGACGGCGTGACCGAGGCTGTCGTTCACCGTCTTGAAGCGGTCGAGGCCGCAGGCGACCAGCGCCACCAGCCGGCCGTTGCGCTCCGACCGGGCCAGCGCCTGTTCGGTGCGGTCCTGCACCAGGACGCGGTTGGGCAGCAGGGTCAGCGCGTCGTGGCGCGACAGATATTCCATCCGTTCCTGCGCCGCCTTGCGTTCGGTGATGTCGCGGACCAGGACGAGCAGCCGGCGGTCGTTGCCGTCGATGACGGCGCGCCGCAGGCTGACCTCCACCCAGAACAGCGATCCGTCGAGCCGGCGGGCATGCCATTCGAACAGCTGCGGTTCGCCGTCCGCCGCCTTGCGGATGCAGGCCGCCGCGTCTTCCCGCGTGTAGGGCGGCACGCCGGAACTGAGCATTCCGACATTGATGTCCGACAGCGGGGTGTCGCCCACCCGGTACATCTCCTTCATCCGGCGGTTGCCCTCCAGGATGGCGCCGCTGTCCAGGTCATGGATGAGGATGGCGTCGGTGACGCTGTCGAAGATGGTGCGGACCCGCTCCTCGCTGGCGGTCAGGGCCGCCACCGCGGTGCGCAGGCTTTGCGTCTTGCTTTCAACCTGCCGGCGCAGCAGCAGCACCCACACCAGCGCGCCGAAGCCCAGCACCGCCAGTCCGCTCAGCAGCTTGAGCAGCAGGTCCATCATCTGGGGGCTGACGATGCCGGTGAGGCTGCGGCCGAGCCAGCGCTCCTCGATCGCCTTGCGCTCCTGCGGGGTGATGCGGGCGAAGCCGTCGGCGATCAAACGGTAGAGCGTGACATTGCCCTTGCGCACCGCCCAGTGCAGTTCGCCGGTATAGAGCGGATCGGTGTAGCGGAAGCGTCCCTGCACGCCGCGCTTGGTCATGTAATAGCGGGCGGACGGGTCGTCCATGCAGAAGACCCGGGTTTCCTGCCGCGCCGCGGCCTCCACCATCGCTTCGAAACCGGGGTAGCGCTGGAAGGCGGTGATGCCCTGGTCGGTCAGCCATTCGGCGCAAAAATCGCCGTCCTTCACCCCGACCGTGAAGGCGCGCAGCGACTCCACTCCGGTAATGCCGCTGAGGTCGGCGCTGAACCAGATCGGCACGTCGACGCGGGCATAGGGCTTCGAGAAATCATAGAGCACGTCGCGCGCGCTGTTGCGGAAGATCGTCTCGATGACGTCGGCGGCCCCGGTGTCGATGGTCTGGCGGGCGAGGCTCCAGTCGGTGGGCATCATCTGGACCGGGATTCCGGTCTTCTGCGACCACAGCGCCCACAGATCCTTCACGATGCCGACATGGACGCCGTCGGGGGTGCGGAAGCTGTAGGGCGGGTAATTGTCGTCCAGCGTCACCCGGATTTCCGCCGGGCGCGGACCTGCGTCCGGAGTTGCCGCCGCCGGTGCCGGCGTGTTGATCGCCGCCGCAGGGTCGCCGGCCAGAAGGAACAGAAGAAGGATGCCAAGCAACCGCACAGCAGCCATGCAGGCTGTGGAGCGGATCATGGTGGCGCCCCGGCAGGGACGGTCGGCGCACAGCGCTTGGCGGACATGGACATGGCCCTTGCCGAGGTCATGGACAGCGCAGGCGGGCGAGGCCTTCGCCATCTCACCGCCATCGCCAGCTTATCAGACAGGGTAACCCGTTCGACGCGCTGCGGCAACGAGGGGTTCTCCCAACCCTGTGACAAGCTCCCGCAGTGAGGGAAAGTGGCTCAGGACCGCCGGGCGATCAGGGGGTGTGGTCGGCGGGCGGCCGGGTGCCGGGTTCACTTTTGGCTTGGGCGCGCAGGGCGTCGCGGATTTCCTCCAGCAGCAGCTCCTGCCGCGGCGGGGTCTTCGGCGCTTCCTTGTGCAGGACATGCAGGCGGTTGACCTGCCGGACGATCATGAACAGGGCGCCCGACACGATCAGGAAATTGATGCAGCTGTTGATGAAGCGGCCGTAATTGACGGTGGCCGCCCCCGCCTTCTCGGCGGCCTGCAGAGAGTCGTAATGGCCGCCCGACAGGCTGATGAAATAGTTCGAAAAATCGATGCCGCCCATGATCCAGCCGATCGGCGGCATCAGGATGTCCTTGACCAGGGAATTGACGATCCCGGTGAAGGCGGCACCGATGATGATGCCGACGGCCAGCTCCACGACATTGCCGCGGCTGATGAATTTCTTGAATTCTTCGAACATGGCGTCCCGTTTTTCCGTGGTCACGGATGGGAAACGGGGTGGGGAGGGGTTGGTTTCATAGAGCCCCCTCTCCCCCCGGGGGGGAGGGCCGGGGTGAGAGGGATGCATAGGGTGGATTCTTGAGAATCCTCGCCGCGCTTCCCCCTCACCCTAACCCTCTCCCCGGGGGGGAGAGGGGATAACCACCACCCACTTACGCCATGCGGCCGTGGCAGTGCTTGAACTTCTTGCCCGACCCGCAGGGGCAGGCGGCGTTGCGGGGGGTGTTTTCCATCACCTCGGCCGGCAGCGGCTGGTCTTCCGGCGTGCCGGCGAGCGACGAGGCGCGGACCATGCCGTCGGGCAAGGCTTCGCCTTCACCCGCCCCCATGCCCGCCATCGCCAGCGCCGGGTCCATGCGGCCCTCGTGCATCTCCTGCATCTGGCGGGCGAACAGTTCCTCCTGCGACGGCGCCATGCGGATTTCGACATGCATCAGGATGGTGGTGACCTGCTCGCGCAGGGCCATCAGCATCGAGTCGAACAGCTCGAACGCCTCGCGCTTGTACTCGTTCAGCGGATCCTTCTGGGCATAGGCGCGCAGGTTGATGCCCTGGCGCAGGTGGTCGAGCTGGAGGAGGTGGTCCTTCCATTCCTGGTCCAGGATCTGGAGCAGGATGCTCTTTTCCACATGCCGCATCGTCTCGGCGCCGTAGGCCTCCTCCTTGTCCGCATATTTGCGGTCGGCGGCCTCGCGCACGCGCTCCTCGATCTCAGGCTCGGCGATGCCCTCTTCCTTGGCCCACTCGTGCACCGGCAGGTCCATGCCGAGCACGCGGTTGACCGCCTCGTGCAGGCCGTCGATGTCCCACTGCTCGGAGTAGCTGTTGGCCGGGATGGCGGCCGACACCATGTTGGCGATGATCTGGTGGCGCATCTCGCGGATTTCCTCCGCGATGTCCTCGCTCTCCATCACCTCGTGGCGCTGTTCATAGACGACCTTGCGCTGGTCGTTCATGACGTTGTCGAACTTCAGCAGGTTCTTGCGGACCTCGAAGTGATGCGCCTCGACCTTCTGCTGCGCCTTTTCCAGCGCCTTGTTGATCCAGGGATGGATGATCGCCTCGCCCTCCTTCAGGCCAAGACGCTGGAGCATGCTGTCCATCCGCTCCGACCCGAAGATGCGCATCAGGTCGTCTTCCAACGACAGGAAGAACTTCGAGGTACCGGGGTCGCCCTGACGGCCGGAACGGCCGCGCAGCTGGTTGTCGATGCGGCGGCTTTCGTGCCGCTCGGTGCCGACGACGTAGAGGCCGCCGGCCTGCTTCACCGTCTCGCGCGCCTCGGCGATCTCGGCCTCGATCTGCTTGATGCGGGCCTCGCGCTCCGGGCCTTCCGGGACGTCGGCCAGTTCGACCTCGATCCGCATCTGGAGATTGCCGCCGAGCTGGATGTCGGTGCCGCGGCCGGCCATGTTGGTGGCGACGGTCACCGCGCCGGCGCGGCCGGCCTGGGCCACGATATAGGCTTCCTGCTCGTGATGGCGGGCGTTCAGGACGTTGTGCGGGATGCCGCGCTTGGTCAGCAGCTCCGCCAGCAGTTCCGACTTCTCGATCGAGGTGGTGCCGACGAGAACCGGCTGGCCGCGCTTGCGGGCATCCTCGATCAGGTCGATCATCGCATGGTATTTCTCGGTCGCGGTGCGATAGACCTCGTCGTCGTGGTCGATGCGCTTGACCGGGACGTTGGTCGGGATGTCGACGACCTCAAGCCCGTAGATCTCGCCGAACTCCGCCGCTTCGGTCAGCGCGGTGCCGGTCATGCCGGCCAGTTTCGGGTAGATGCGGAAGTAGTTCTGGAAGGTGATGGAGGCCAGCGTCTGGTTCTCTCGCTGGATCGTCACCTTCTCCTTGGCTTCCAGCGCCTGGTGCAGGCCTTCGGAGAAGCGGCGGCCTTCCATCATGCGGCCGGTGAATTCGTCGATGATGACGACCTTGTCGTCCTTGACGATGTAATCCTTGTCGCGCTGGAACAGCATGTGGGCGCGCAGCGCCTGCTGCGAATGGTGGACCAGCGCCACGTTCTGGATGTCGTAGAGGCCGCCGGTCTTCAGCAGCCCGGCCTCGGCCAGAAGCTGTTCCATGTGCTCCTGGCCGGCTTCGGTGAAGCTGACGGAGCGGTGCTTCTCGTCCTTCTCGTAATCCTCGGGCACCAGCATCGGGATCAGCCGGTCGACCTGGACATACATCTCCGACGAATCGGTGGAGGGGCCGGAGATGATGAGCGGGGTGCGCGCCTCGTCGATCAGGATCGAGTCGACCTCGTCGACGATGGCGTAGTTGAAGGGCCGCTGGACCAGTTCCTCCAGCCGGAACTTCATGTTGTCGCGCAGATAGTCGAAGCCGAACTCGTTGTTCGTGCCGTAGGTGATGTCGGCGGCGTAGGCGGCGCGGCGCTCGTCGTCGTCCAGCCCATGGACGATGCAGCCGGTGGTCAGGCCGAGGAAGCCGTAGACCCGCGCCATCCAGCCGCTGTCGCGCGAGGCGAGATAGTCGTTCACGGTGACGACGTGGACACCCTTGCCTTCCAGCGCGTTCAGGTAGACGGCCAGCGTGGCGACCAGCGTCTTGCCTTCACCGGTGCGCATCTCGGCGATCTTGCCGCTGTGCAGCACCATGCCGCCCATCAGCTGCACGTCGAAATGGCGCTGGCCCAGCACGCGCTTGGCCGCCTCGCGCACGGTGGCGAAGGCGTCGGGCAGGATGTCGTCCAGCGTCTCGCCCTTGGCCAGCCGCTCGCGCAGCCAGTCGGTGCGACCCTTCAGCTGGTCGTCCGACAGCGCGGCGACCGACGGCTCCAGCGCGTTGATCTGAGCCACGGTCTTGTGCAGCGCCTTGACCGCGCGCGTGTTGGCGGTGCCGAAAATCTTGCGGGCGAGAGCGCCGAACATGAAAACCTCGGGAGTAAAGCGGAATGTGGGCCAGCCTATCGACGGGTCTCACATAGGACTATGGCAAGGCCCTGTCAACGAGACCGGGCCGGTGGGGCGCCGGTTGCGGCATTTGCGCGGCCGGTTCGGGCGGGGGATGGTCAGGGGATGGGCAGGCGAAGGGTGGGGAAGCGGACGGGGCGGGTGCATGGACCATCCATGACCGCCGCCGCCCTGTGCGGGCATGACCGATTCATGAATTCGCGTCCAGAAAGCGCCGCGGCGGTTGGCTGGCGCCGGCCGGGGCTGGTATCCCCTGGCGGGGCACACAGCTATAGGGCGATTGCCGGGCCATGGGGCGACGGGGACCCTTGCCCCGCGCGGCGTAGCCATGCTTAATCCCCTGCGGAATCGGGCGCGGAGCGGCGGATGGCTCCGATGCCGCAGACCATGCGAAACGGGCGCCGGTCCATCGGCCGCCCATTTGTTGCGAAGCATCCGCCGGAAGGAAACAGACACGCCATGGTTCAACGAGTGTTCCGCACCGCGCTCCTGTCGGTTGCCGCCTGCGGCATCGCGCTGGCCGCCCACGCCCAGACGCCTGCCCCGCAGACGCCGGCGCCCGCCACTCCCGCTCCGGCCGCTTCGGCGCCGGCCGCCGCTCCGGCTGCTTCCACCCCGGCCGATCCGGTGGTCGCCCGCGTCAATGGCGAGGAGCTGCACAAGTCGGACGTCACCCGCATGGTCTCGCAGCTGCCGCCCCAGGTGCAGCAGATGCCGATCGAGATGATCTATCCGGCGGTGATCGACCAGCTGATCAGCGGCAAGCTGGTCTCCTCGGCCGGCTACAAGGCCGGCCTGGCCGATTCGGCCGAGGTGAAGGACGAGATCAAGCGCGCCGAGGAGCGCGCGGTGCAGCGCGCCTACATCCAGAAGGAAATCAAGGCCCGCGTCACGCCCGAGGCGCTGAACAAGGCCTATCAGGATTACCTGAAGGAGAACCCGGCACAGGAGGAGGTCAAGGCCGCCCACATCCTGGTCGAGAAGGAAGACGAGGCCAAGGCCATCATCGCCCAGCTGAAGAAGGGCGCCGATTTCGCCAAGCTGGCCAAGGAGAAGTCCAAGGACGCCGCCGCCGCGGCCCAGGGCGGCGACCTCGGCTACTTCACCAAGGACGCGATGGTCGAGCCCTTCGCCAACGCCGCCTTCGCGATGAAGCCGGGCGAGGTCAGCAAGGAGCCGGTCAAGACCCAGTTCGGCTGGCACATCATCAAGGTCGAGGACAAGCGCACCCAGCCGCAGCCGACGCTTGAGGAAGTGAAGCCGCAGCTGGAGCAGGCGCTGTCCAAGGACATCGTCACCGCCCTGGTCGAAGAGCTGCGCGGCAAGGCGAAGGTCGAGACCTTCCAGATCGACGGCTCGCCGATGCCGAAGGAAGAGCCGGCCGCCGCTCCGGCGACCCCGGCCGCGCCCGCCACTCCGGCGGAGCCGGCGAAGAAGTAAGGTTAGGCGTTTAGGCCCCCTCGCCCCCTCCCCAACCCTCCCCCGCTTCGCGGGAGAGGGTGCCTTATGGCAGAGCGGCGGCAGTTCCCTCTCCCACCGTAGGTGGGGGAGGGTTAGGGAGGGGGCATCGCTTTGACGGTCAAGATACTTTTACTCCACCACCACACCACCACTCCCCACCACGGGAATCCCCTCCATGGCCACGACCCTCTCCCCCTTGGCTCCCGCCAGCTTCCCGACGCTGCCGCCCATCGCGGGCGTGCGCATCGCCACGGCGAACAGCGGCATCCGATACAAGGGCCGCGACGATCTGCTGCTGGCCGTGCTGGATCCCGGCACCAGTGTGGCGGGCGTGCTGACCCGGTCGCTGACCTGCTCGGCGCCGGTGATCTGGTGCCGCGACAGCCTGCCCAAGGGCTCGGCTCGCGCCGTGGTGGTGAATGCCGGCAACGCCAACGCCTTCACCGGCAAGGCGGGCGACGCCACCGTGCAGGCGACCGTCACCGCCGCCGCCGAACTGGCCGGCTGCGCCCCGGACGAGGTCTATATCGCGTCGACCGGCGTGATCGGCATTCCGCTGGCCGCCGACGCCATCGGCAAGTGCCTGGCGCCGATGGCCCCGAACCTCGCGGCGGACTCCGCTGCGTGGGAGAAGGCCGCCCGCGCCATCATGACCACCGACACCTTCCCGAAGGGTTCGGTGCGCACCGCCAAGATCGGCGGGACGACGGTGACCATCGCCGGCTTCGCCAAGGGCTCCGGCATGATCGCGCCGGACATGGCGACGATGCTGGGCTTCGTCTTCACCGACGCCGCCATCGCCGCCTCCGCGCTGCAGGACATGCTGTCGGAATTCACCGAGCGCACCTTCAACGCCGTCACGGTCGACGGCGACACCTCGACCAGCGACACGCTGCTGCTGTTCGCGACGGGCAAGGCCGGCAACGCCCCGGTGACGAGCGCCGATGCCGCCGAGCTGGCGGAGTTCCGCGCCGCGCTGGAGGATCTGCTGCTCGATCTGGCGCTGCAGGTGGTGCGTGACGGCGAGGGGGCGACCAAGTTCATCGCCATCACCGTGCGCGGCGCCGACAGCGACGCCGCCGCCAAGCGGATCGGCATGACGGTGGCGAACTCGCCGCTGGTCAAGACCGCGGTGGCCGGCGAGGACGCCAACTGGGGCCGCATCGTCGCCGCCATCGGCCGCGCCGGCGAGCGCGCCGACCGCGACCTGATCAAGATCACCGTCGGCGGCACCCTGATCTGCGCCGACGGGATGGAAGTCCCCGGTTACGACGAGACGCCGGTCGCCAACCACATGAAGGGCAAGGAGATCGACATCGACATCGACCTCGGCCTGGGCAAGGGTACGGCGAAGGTGTGGACCTGCGACCTGACGCACGGCTACATCGACATCAACGGCAGCTATCGGAGCTGACCGCCACCGGAGTTGAGTGATGACCGCCTGTTTCGATCCCAGCTCCACCCCCGCACCCGGCTCGCTGCCGGTGCTGCTGGTCGTCGCGGTGGCGCTCGTCGATGCCGACGGGCGCGTGCTGCTGGCCCAGCGCCCGCCCGGCAAGTCGCTGGCGGGGCTGTGGGAATTCCCCGGCGGCAAGGTGCATGCCGACGAAACGCCGGAAGCGGCGCTGGTGCGCGAGCTGAAGGAGGAGTTGGGCATCGACACGGCGGCAAGCTGCCTCGCGCCCTTCACCTTCGCCTCGCACAGCTATGAGAGCTTCCACCTGCTGATGCCGCTCTATGTCTGCCGGGTGTGGGAGGGCGACGTGATGCCGCAGGAGGGGCAGAGACTCGCCTGGGTCTACCCGAACCGGATGGGCGATTATCCGATGCCGCCGGCCGACGTGCCGCTGGTGGCGATGCTGCGGGATTTGCTGTAGCGGCCAATACCGCGCGTTGAAAATCGGGTCGTGCGGCTGTATATTTTTCGGAGGTGGCCGGCAGGTGTTCCCGCACCCGCCGGCACGCTCCCGATGCTTAGCGGTGGATCAAGCGGATTTCGATCCGCCATCTCCGCCACTGGAGCACCAGGAAGAACGGCATCTTCTTCATGCCACCTTCCTCCTTCTGAAACGGCGGATGGACCACCCATCCGCCGTTTTCAGTTTACACGCGGACGATGAGCGGGCGCCACTGTTTCACACCAATGTGTGGTGGCGCCCGGGCGGGTCCGACCTTTGTTCCCGGGCGTGTCCCTTTGCGGCTTTGCCGTGGGGGCGATCTGTGCCACATGATGGGGCGTTGAGACGACAAGCCGGATCTCCGGCACCACTTTCCTGAACCGCATCGGCGTGGATTCGTTGTTTTCCTACAGCAACCCGGGTGCGTCGGACGATGCCCTCGGTCAACGACCGGCCACGGCGCTCGACGCGCTGCGGACGGTGTTCGGCTACGACTCCTTCCGCGGTCAGCAGGCCGACATCATCGACCATGTGGTGCGCGGCGGCGACGCGCTGGTGCTGATGCCGACCGGCGGCGGCAAGTCGCTGTGCTACCAGATCCCGGCGCTGGTGCGCGACGGGGTGACGGTGGTGGTCTCGCCGCTGATCGCCCTGATGCGCGATCAGGTGACGGCTCTGCGGGAATTGGGCGTGCGCGCGGCCTTCCTCAACTCCTCCCTCGGCCCGGCGGAGGCGCGGGAGGTGGAGCGGGCGATGGTGCAGGGCGAGATCGACCTCGTCTATGTGGCACCCGAGCGGCTGGTGACGCCGCGCTTCCTCGATCTGCTCGACCGCACCAGGCTGGCGCTGTTCGCGCTGGACGAGGCGCATTGCGTGTCGCAGTGGGGGCATGACTTCCGTCCCGAATATCTGCAGCTGTCGATCCTGCACGAACGCCACCCGATGGTGCCGCGCATCGCGCTGACCGCCACCGCCGACGTGCAGACCCGCGCCGAGATCAAGGACAAGCTGGGCCTGACCGACGCCCGCGTCTTCCTGTCCAGCTTCGACCGGCCCAACATCACCTACCGCGTGGTGCCGAAGAAAAGCGAGCGCCAGCAGATGCTGGCCTTCCTGCGCGAGAACCACCCGGAAGACGCCGGCATCATCTATTGCATGTCTCGCAACAAGGTGGAGGATGTCGCCGCCTGGCTGAACCAACAGGGGCGCGAGGCTCTGCCCTACCATGCCGGGCTGCCGGCCGAGGTGCGCGAGGCCAACCAGGACCGCTTCATCAAGAGCGAGGGTCTGGTGATGGTCGCCACCGTCGCCTTCGGCATGGGCATCGACAAGCCGAACGTCCGCTTCGTCTGCCACCTCGACCCGCCCAAGAGCCTGGAAGCCTATTATCAGGAGACCGGCCGCGCCGGCCGCGACGGCCTGCCCGCCAACGCCTGGATGGCCTACGGCATGGCTGACGTGGTGATGCTGCGCCAGATGCTGGAACAGTCGGAGGCCGGCGACAGCCACCGCCGGGTGGAGCGCGGCAAGCTGGAGGCCCTGCTGGGCTTCTGCGAGACATCGGACTGCCGCCGTCAGGTGCTGCTGAACTATTTCAACGAGACGCTGCCGGAGCCCTGCGGCAACTGCGACACCTGCCTGGATCCGGTCGAGACCTGGGACGGCACCATCGCCGCGCAGAAGGCGCTGTCGGCGGTCTACCGCACCGGGCAGCGCTATGGCGCCGGTCACCTGATCGACGTGCTGGTCGGCAATGCCACCGAGAAGGTGGTGCAGCAGCAGCATGACCAATTGAAGACCTTTGCCGTCGGCAAGGATTTGACCAAGGTCGAATGGCAGTCGGTCTACCGCCAGCTGGTGGCGACCGGGCTGCTGACCGTCGATCTGGAGGGCTATGGCGGCTTCCGCCTGACCGATGCCGGGGTGGCCGTCATCAAGGGGCAGCGGGTGGTGAAGCTGCGCAAGGACCCGGTGCTGGAACGCCGCCGCGGCGTCCACGACGCCCTGCGCCGCCACACCGCGCGGGGCGGGTCCATCGGCGGCGGATCGAGCGGGGAGGGCGTGTCGCGCTCCGGCGCCCGCGGTGCGCTGTCGGCGGCCGACGACGCGCTGTGGCATGCGCTGAAGGACTGCCGCACGGCGTTGGCGAAGGCGCAGAGCGTGCCGCCCTATGTGATCTTCCACGACAGCACGCTGTTGGAGATGGTGGCCCAGCGTCCCCGCGACCATGCCGCCTTCGCCCATCTGCCGGGGGTGGGCGGCCGCAAGCTGGAACGCTACGCCGATGCCTTCCTGGAGGTGATCCGGCAGCATGGATGAGGCGTTCGGGTGCATGGCAGGCTTGAGGAGGAGCGGTCGATTTTTCCGAAATTCACCGCTTGCATCCCGCGGAGCACATCGCTATGTTCCGCGCCACAACGACGCCGCAGTAGCTCAGGGGTAGAGCAACTGATTCGTAATCAGTAGGTCCGGGGTTCAAATCCCTGTTGCGGCACCAGTTTCTTCAAGGGCTCGGCAAGCAATTGCCGGGCCCTTGATCGTTTCTGGTCTTGGATCCCCAAGGGGGTTGCTGACGGTGGCGTCGCCCGGTGCCGCCGCTATGGAGAGAAGACCACCGGCGTGATCCGTACGGCCATGTCGAGGGCAACTCCGGAGCGGAGGATTCTCAGGACCGCGATGGTGCCTACGGTGGCGTCGTGGACGAAGGATTGCAATTCCTCCGGCGAGGAGACCATGCGGCCATTGGCCTCGATGATGGCGTCTCCCGGCATTGCTCCGGCGCGGGCGGCGGGGGAACCGGGGACGACCTGCTGGACCACAAGGGCGCTGCCGCCGGGCACCACATAGAGCCCCAGTCCCGGACGGGCCGATCCGCGCTGCACGGTTCCGGATTCCGCAGGGAACCGCGAGCCGAAATCGGGTGCCGCAGCGACGGCGGTGTCGGCGCGCAACATCCGCGCGACCGCCGCATCGGCGATTTCCATCGGGATGGCAAAGCCCAATGTCGAGCCGCCGGGTGCGGTTTGCACCGCCGCCGTGTTGATGCCGACAACCTCCCCGCGGCAGCTCAGCAATGGACCGCCGGAATTGCCGGGACGCAGCGGCACCGTCGTCTCCACCATTCCCATCATGTGGCGATCCGGTGCCGTGATGACCTCGCGGCCGAAGCCGTTAACGATGCCGGTGCTGACGGTGGTCCCTTGGCCGAACGGGTTGCCGATCGCCAGCACGGAGTCGCCCGGCTGCAGGCTGCCGGCCGGCGCACGCCGTGCTGCCGGGGGAAGGGGGCCATCGACGGACAACAGCGCCAGATCCAGGTCGGGGGCGCGGGCCACGATCCGGGCAGCGCGGCGCTCGCCGTCGGCCAGGGTGACGATGTGCAGGTCTCCGACCGTGGCGACATGGTCATTGGTGACGATGTGGCCATCGCTGTCCCAGATGAAGCCCGTCCCGAACGCGGGCTGGCCGCTTGAGGTCCGGATGGTGATCTTCACCGCCGACGCCGCGCTGGTCGGCAACAGCTGGATGCCGGCCGGGCCGCATCCGGCGAAAACCGGTTCAAGCGTCAGTATGGAAAGGGCGATGGCCATCGCCAGTGCAGCAAGTCTTTGCATAGCGAGTACCTCCTTGGAAGCAGCCAAACAAAAACGATGCCAACTGGAGCCAGTGGCCGGGGAAAGGGAAAACCTAGCGATACTGGTTGGATATTGCTTTTCCCGATAACATCATAGTCCTTGGGCAATGCAGCCAAGCGGCAGGTTTTGCCGGGTGTCGGGACAAATATTCCCAGTTATCCCTAATTGGCCCGGTAGGCATTTTCTGCAAGGCACAGGGATTGAAGCGATCGGAGTAAAGCCGTTGAGGGCAAGTGGCAGGCAGCGGATGCGATGAAATTACCTCTAATTTTATGTGTCTGCCCTGTAATCAAAATGATGATTTTTGATTGTCCAAAAGCCGTTCCCGAAAACCAGATATCGTGGAATAGTGCCTCTCATAAGTGGTCGCCCAAATGGGGCAACCAATGATGAACGGCTAATAAGGAATTAACCAATGCGTATGCCAATCATTGTTGCCCTTTTCGTTTCCGCCGGCTTGGCCGGTTGTACGACCACGAACGGTTCGACCGTTGCCGGCGTCGCGGTTACTGCAACTCCGGTGGTTGCCACTCCGGTTATGGCCACCCCAGTCATGGCCACTCCAGTCATGGCTTCCCCGGTTGTGGCCAGCCCGGTCATGACCGCTCCGGTCATGGCGTCCCCGGTCGTGTCGACTCCTGTGATGGCGGCCCCTGTGATGGCGTCCCCGGTCGTCTCCACCCCCGTCATGGCCACTCCGGTGGTTTCCGCACCCGTCATGGCGGCCCCGGTTATGGCAACCTCCGTCATCTCCACTCCTGTGATGGCCGCTCCCGTGATGGCCGCTCCGGTCGCCGGTTCGCCGGTCTACTACGTCCGTTGACCACCCGGCGCTGCAGATAGGAGGCTGAGATGATGAAGGCACTCGCTTGTGCAACGTTGCTGGTGGCCGGTATGGCCGGCGCGGCTCAGGCTCAAGTCGTCTACTATGCGACCCCGGTGGTTGCGGCCGCGCCCGTGGTCACAGTTCCCGTGATGGCGACCACGGTCGTTGCGCCGACCGCCATGATCGCCTCTCCCGTCGTTGCGGCTCCGGTGGTGAGCGCGCCCGTTGTCGCTTCTCCGGTGGTCGCCTCTCCGGTGGTTGCTGCCCCGGTGATGGCGGCGCCGGTCGTTGCCACGCCGGTTGTCGCGATGCCGACCTACATGGTTCCGACCTATGCCGCGCCGGTCTACCGGGTCCGCTAGGCTGGGTAAGGGAGGCATGTGATGCGCTTGTCCATATGGTCCGCTGCGGCATTGTCCGTCGTCGCTGCCGCTTCGTCCGCCCAGGCGCAGGTCGCCTATTACGGCACCCCCGTCGTTGCGGGAACGGTCGTACCGACGGCCGCGGTGACGGTTGGAACGGTGATGGCAACTCCGGTGGTCGCCGCGCCGGTGATGGCGGCGCCAGTGGTCGCCGCGCCGATGGCGGTCGCTCCTGTGATGGCCGCTCCGGTGCTCGCTGCGCCGGTTGCCTATGCGGCCGGACCGGAGGTGCGCGGCTTCTATCAGGTGAAGCGGGGCGGACGGCTTGAAACGGTTGCCCGGAAGGTCGGTGTTTCGCTGGCCGATCTGGTCCGGCTGAACCCGTCACTTGATCCGCAGGAACGGCTGGCGTCCGGCACCCTGGTCGCCCTGCCGGTGCCGTAAGGGCGGAGCTTCGCTGTTGCCGATGTTCGGGAATACCAATCTCCGTACCGGCTTGCGGACGGCTGGCAAGCTGGCGGTTGCGGCGGCGGTGCTGGTCACCGCCGCCTGCACCACCACCGGTGGCCAGCCGACGGCAGGCGTCATCGAGCCGTCCTATGTCTTCATGATCGGCGCCAACAAAAGCGACGTGCTGGGCATGTTGGGTGCCCCGCAGACGGGACCTCGGTTCGATCGTTTCAGCAACCTGACCGAGGTGACATATGTCTTCCCGTTCCGCGCGGTGCAGGCCGAATCCCGGCTGAAGGACGGAACGACCCGGGTCGAACTGGTCGACACCATTCACTTCTTCTTCAATCAGAAAAATCTGGTCGAGCGCATGGCGTTCCGAACCGACCGCTATTATCCGAGCTTCACCGATTTTCCCGTTCACAAGGTTACTGTGCTGCCCCGATTGATCGACCGTCAGGGACGGATCCATCCCGTCGCGGATCTTTCGCCTTCCATGCTGCGGACAGCGGGCTGAGGCGCCATGGCGACGGGAACTGGAAAACGGCGCCGCGCCTCCCCCAACGCCCAGGGCGATGAGGCAAAAGCCTCCGCTCCGACCGAAGCGCAGAGCGACGCGGTGCAGGCGGAGGACGGCGGGAGCGGACAATCCGATGCGGACGGACAGGAGACTCCGTCCGGAGGCGACCGGCGCCGAAGCGGATGGATAAGGTCCAGGCCGCGGCTGGCGGCCCTCGCCGCGGCCGGACTTGCGGCCGCCGGCTTGGTGGTTGTCGGGCTGGCGGTGGTGCTTCCGCAGCAACCGGCGTCCGGTGACGTTGCCGCACTTTGGGGCCGGCTGTCCGCCGCCATGGCTGCGGGCACGGCGCCAACGGTCCCGGCAGAGCCGCCGCCGGCTGAGAAAGCGCCGTCAGACGCGGCCCCGCAAAGCCCGGTGGCGGATGTCCGGACGGCTAAGGCGCCAAGGCCGCCGGAGCCTCCGGTCACGCAGACGGCTCCGGCGATGGCGCCGACGCCGGAGGAGCCTCTGCCTGTTCCGCCGACCGTGGTGCCGGTTGTATCCCCCATGCCGACGCCGCCAGCGGCAGCGCCGGCTGAACAGGGCCGGCAGCAGCCTCCGCCCCGCTTGGCGGCCGCCTCTCCAATTCCGCAACGCAAGCCGAAAGCGGCGCCACCCAGGCAGACCGGCACGCCCATCATGGCGGCTCCGACCGCCGGGGTCGCCGCCGGGGCTGCGGTCGTGTTGACGGTTGGGCAATCCACCGTGGGAAGCACGCTGCGCGTTCTGGGACCCGGCTCGTCAGACCGGCTTTGGCCCGATCGCACGCGGGAAATCGCTTACCGTTTCGGCCGACACCGCGTCCTCGTGGAGGGCATGGCGGTCACCGGTGTCACGCTGTGGTTCGATCCCCAGGGGGTGCTGGCCGCCGCCCGAACCCTGGAACCGGCGCCCCATCTGCTCGGGAACCCCGGCAGTGTGGCGGTCCTGCCGGCAACCATGGCCGGATATTGAAGCTTGCTCATACGGAAACGGGCGCCGCATCCCCCGACACGGCGCCCGCCACTCAACCCCACAATACCCCTCAGCCTCACTCCACCGCGTAAGGCGGCTTGGTGAAGCCCGCCGGCGACTGGGTGAAGATCTCCGCGCCATCGGCCGTCACGCCGATGGAATGCTCGAACTGGGCGGACAGCGACTTGTCCTTGGTCACGGCGGTCCAGCCGTCGCCCAGGATCTTCACGTCGGGGCGGCCGGTGTTGATCATCGGCTCGATGGTGAAGATCATGCCTTCCTTCAGGACCAGGCCCTCGCCCGGCTTGCCGTAATGCAGGACCGACGGCGGCTCGTGGAAGACGCGGCCGACACCGTGGCCGCAGAAATCGCGCACCACCGAGAAACGGTGGGACTCGGCGAAGGTCTGGATGGCGTGGCCGATGTCGCCCAGCGTGGCGCCCGGCTTCACCGCGGCGATGCCGATCATCAGCGCGTCATAGGTGACGTCGACCAGCTTGCGCGCCTTCACGCCGACGTCGCCGCACAGATACATGCGGCTGCTGTCGCCGTACCAGCCGTCGACGATCGGAGTGACGTCGATGTTGAGGATGTCGCCGTCGACCAGCCGCTTGTCGCCGGGAATGCCGTGGCAGACGACATGGTTGACCGAGATGCAGTTGGCGCGCGGGAAGCCGCGATAGCCCAGCGGGGCAGGGACGCCGCCATGGTCGCGGATGAACTGCTCCAGCAGGCGGTCAAGCTCGCCCGTGGTGACGCCCGGCTGCACATAGGGGACGATGTAGTCCAGTGCCAGCGCGGCCAGACGGCCGGCCTTGCGCATGCCTTCGAATCCCTCCGGACCATGAAGACGGACGCGGTTGGATTCGACGTGATCCTGTTCCAAGACGAAAGCCCCTATGCCAAGTAACCAAAAGCCGGATGTTTGAGCCCGCCGCAGCCCTAAAGCCGGATCGGCAGCGGCCGGTCCAATTCAATCGATTCGGGCGTGATCGCGCAAGACCAACACAGCGCCTCCACCCCGGAATCCAGTGCGCGGCGCAGACCATCATGATACGCCGGATCGAGATCGGCCGCCGTGCGGAAATGGGAACAATCGCCGCGCTGGACAAGGTAGAGCATGACCGCGCGGCAGCCCTGGGCCACCATCGCCGCCATCTCCTCCAGATGCTTGGCGCCGCGGGCGGTGACGCAGTCCGGAAACTCGGCGGCGTCACCATACGGGCCGTCGGGGCGGCGGAGGTGGACGTTCTTGACCTCGACATAGGTCAGTGGGCGGGCGCCGGGCTTGGCCGGGTCGTCCTCCAGCAGCACGTCGATGCGGCTGTTGCGGCCGTACTTCACCTCGCGCCGCAGCCGGTCGTAGCCGGCCAGCTCCGGGATGGTGCCGGCAGCGATGGCGGCGGCGACCAGCGCGTTGGGATGGCCGGTGTTGACGCCGACCAGCCCCTCGCCCCAGGGGGCGGCGGCCTCTACCAGCTCCAGCGTGTAGGCCAGCTTGCGGTTCGGGTTGTCGGAGCGCGACAGCCAGACGGCGGAGCCGGGAAGGTCCAGCCCGATCATGCTGCCGGAATTGGGGACATGCGCCGTCACCTCCACCCCGTCCAACAGGACATCGGCAAGAAACCGCTTGTAGCGGCGGATCAGGCGGCCTTGAAGAAGGGGGGTGGGAAAGCGCATCTTGGCCGCGACGCTACCCTTGGCCTTCCCGCTCGACAAGAGCGTTCCACGGAGACCCGCACCGCCATGACGTCCGAAGCCGCAGAAAACCCGGTTGCCGCAAATCCCACTGCCGCCGTCCTGGTGATCGGCAACGAGATCCTGTCGGGCCGCACCAAGGACGCCAATCTCGGCCACATCGCGGAGAAGCTGACGGAGATCGGCGTGCGGCTGCGCGAGGCCCGCGTGGTGCCGGACGTGGAGGAGGAGGTCGTCGCCGCGGTCAACGCGCTGCGCGCCCGCTACACCTATGTCTTCACCACCGGCGGCATCGGCCCGACCCATGACGATATCACCGCCGCCTGCGTCGCCAAGGCTTTCGGCGTGGCGCTGGAACGCAACCCGGAGGCGGTCGCCCGGCTGGAGCGCCATTATGCCGCCGGCCAGTTGAACGAGGCGCGGCTGCGCATGGCCAACGTCCCGGCCGGCGGCATCCTGATCGACAACCCGATCAGCCAGGCGCCGGGTTTCCAGATCGGCAACGTCTTCGTCATGGCCGGCGTGCCCAACATCATGCGGGCGATGCTGGACGGCATTCTGCCGCGGCTGGCCGGCGGGCCGGCTCTGCATGCCCGCACGGTGGCCTGCGAGTTGGCGGAGGGGGTGATCGCCGCCGAGCTGTCCGCTCTGCAGGACCGCCATCCGGCCCTGGAGATCGGCAGCTATCCTTACTTCCGCGCCGGCTTCTTCGGCGTCAGCCTGGTCCTGCGCGGCACCGACGAGCAGGAATTGGCGGCCGCGACCGACGAGCTGGCGGAGATCGTCCGCCGCCTGGGCGGTACGCCCACCGTCACGATTGGTACGAAAGGGTAGTCGGGCTATGACTCCGGTCCAAATGACGGTTATGTCGGCGGATCGATTGTCGAGGACCGTTTAGGCCCTACATTAACAGATTGTCATCCAAATCAGCTTTGCCGCGGGAGTCCCGCCATGAAGAGCTTCGAGAAAGCAGCGCTGCTGTTTCTTCTCCGCCATCTGTTCGCCGGCGTCGTCGGCGCCGTGGTGCTGGCGACCGGTCTCTTGTGGTTCGACGTCGCCAAGCTGGCGACGCTGATCGGCAACAGTGATTACGGCATCACCGCCACGGTGATGCTCTATGCCGGCCTGATGCTGACCTTCGGCAGCGTGTCGATGGGAATCGGCATCATGACGATGAACGAGGACACCCGTCCTTAATCAGAGGCCGAACGGTCCGAATCGGTTATAGACCCAGACCAGGGCGACGATCAGCGCCAGCCAGAGCGCGGCGTTGCGCAGCACGACTCCGCGGTTCCGGCGAAGGGCGGCCGGCACCACCAGGACCGCGACCATCAGCAGCGTCACCAGCGACATCCATTGCGTCTCGCTCACGCTGCCTCCCTCCCTATGCCGGCCCAGTCCCAGGCCTGTCTCCCAGTTGCGCTTCCTTCGATATGGGAATGCCTGCGGTTTTGCGAAGGCCTCTTGACCCGCAGCCCCGCGATTGTCTAAGTCATGACCACGGAACGGTGCGTTGCATATCGAGGTATGCAATCTGCGCGCGCGGCGCGGGACCGCTCCGTGGACATGAGCTTTGCCGTACGGATCCGGTCGCATGGGCTGGATTGCGGTGGCAGAGTCCGGGGCGCGGGCGTGGCGAAACCGGTAGACGCAAGGGACTTAAAATCCCTCACCCTAAGGTATGCGGGTTCGAGTCCCGCCGCCCGCACCATCTTGCCGAGCGATGGCTTTCCTGACCGATGCGGGAGCGTCCCAACGGGCGTGGAGGGGGCGGGAACCCACCCAGGCCCCACCCATGCGGCTCCCGCACCGGCGGTCGCTCACCGCGCCTCGACCGGGCCGCAGGACCGACGGTGGGCAAGCAGGCAGTCTTCGGTCTTCGACTGCCGCATCAAGGCGTCCATCAGCCAGTAGCCCAGCATCAGGACGATCATGATGGCGATGGCGGCGCCGAGATTGGCGGCCATGCGGGGGCGATCGTCGTCCGGCGTCTTGCCTGGCATCACTTCTTGCCCGGCTTCCGCTTGGTCCGGCCGTTGGCCGCCTCGCCCTCCTTGCGCTGAAGGAACAGGCGGCCGGCCTGCATCGCGGCTGCACGGCTGATATAGCTGCCGCAGTCGAAGCGCTGGCCGTTGAACATCACCGTCAGGGTGAAGCTCTGCGGGACGACTTCATCGACAATGATCGAGGAAGGGGCAGTCGAGGGGGAGGCGGGCTTCATGCGGTGGTCTCTGCTTCTTGCCTGCGGCGTAAGGATTCATACGTTCCCGGTTACGCGCAGGCCAGCGGCTTCGACGAGCCCGCCGCCCGATCAGCGCTCCACCTTGCCGCCGGCATTGACCCAGGCGGCGAAACCACCGCGCAGGCGGTTGATGGTGCCGGTGTGGCCGGCGGCCATCATGCGCTCGGCGGCAGGACCGCAACGCATGCCGCCCTGGCAATGGAAGACCAGATGCTTGCCCGGTTCGGTCGGGACGCGCGACGGGTCGAACCGCGACAGCGGGTTCAGGATCGCGCCCGGAATGTGGCCGGCGGCGTGCTCGTGCGGTTCGCGGACGTCGACGATCACCGCCTCGCCCTTGGACTGCCATTGGATCGCGGTCGCCGCGTCGATCTGCTGGATGCGGCCGGCGGCGCCCTGTCCATCCGAGGGTGCAGCGGGAATCAGGCGGCGGAAAAGCGAGCACAGCGACATGGATCGTGGTCCTTGCAAGGGGGGAGGGGGGCGGCCGCGGACGGCTCTTGACCTATAGATTAGTATATTCTAATTTATTGTCAATGAATGGCGGTGCCGCCTGGGCACAGATGGTCCTGCGGGCGCCCTTCAAAAACAGGAGACGACCATGCATAAGAACTGGCCGCAGATGACCGGTGAGCTGTCCGGCGCCATCCGTGAACTGCGCGGCGGTGCGCCCGACGTCATGAAGGCCTTTTCCGGAATGGCCCAGGCGGCGCTGAAGGCGAATGCGCTGGACACCAAGACCAAGGAACTGATCGCGCTCGCCATTGCGGTGGCGATCCGCTGCGACGGCTGTGTCGCCTTCCATGCCGAAGCGGCGATGAAGCAGGGGGCCAGCCGCGACGAGGTAATGGAGACGATGGGGATGGCGGTTTATATGGGCGCCGGGCCGTCGGTGATGTATGCCGCCCAGGCGGTCGAGGCCTTCGACCAGTTCGCCGAAAAGGTGGCCGGCTGATCGGAAACCTGATCCGGCCGGAAAGCGCGATCCCAAGTGAGGGGATCGGGTGGTGCGGGCGGTCGGACTCGAACCGACACTCCTTGCGGAACCGGATTTTGAGTCCGGCGCGTCTACCAATTTCACCACGCCCGCAGCGACGCCTCTTCTAACGCAACAGTCCGGAAACGGAAAGTGCAAAAGAACGGGGCGTCCGGGCTTCTCCGTCCGGACATCGCCAGGCGTCGGGGACGCCGCCGCGGTGCCGCTTATTCCCCGCAGCGGCCGTGGCCCCTGCCATGCCGTCGCAGGGGCGGCGCGGGTGTCGCGGACGGCTGGCCGAACGGCCCAGTACGCGCTACCTTGTCGGCCATGACGACCAAGCCCTTCATGTCCCGCATCTTCGACGATCCCCGCGTGGCCGCCCTGCTGCTGGCGCTGGCCAGCGCCGGCGTGCTGCTGTCGGCCCTGTTCTTCCAGTTCGTGCTGGATTACCAACCCTGCGTGCTGTGCATCATGCAGCGCTGGCCCTATGTGGCGGTGATGGTGCTGGGGCTGGTGACCTGGCTGTTCCGCCGCTGGAAGGGGCTGGGCGACGCGCTGCTGGTGGTGAGCGGGCTGGCCCTGCTGGCCGGCGCCGGCATCGCCGCCTATCATGTCGGGGTGGAGCAGCATTGGTGGGCCGGCACCTCGTCCTGCGGCGGGTCGGCGCCGGCCAATTCGCTGGAGGCGTTGCGCGCCCAGGTGTTGGCCGCCCCGGTCACCCGCTGTGACGAAGTGGCGTGGTCGCTGTTCGGGATCTCAATGGCGGGCTACAACGTGGTGATCTCGCTGGCGCTGGCGGCCTACGCCTTCGTCGCGGCACGCATCGCCTACACCCGCACCCCGGTGTCGAGGACCGCATTGTGAGTGAAACGACGTCTGCCACCGCTGTTTCCCGTTCTGGCTCGCTTCCCGGTTCGCTTCCCGGCGATTTGCCGCGGCGCGAGCGGCTGGCCCGCATCGTCCGCGTCGACCATGCCGGCGAGTACGGCGCCAAGCGCATCTATGAGGGCCAGATCGCCGTCATGGGCAAGGGGCGCCACGGCAAGACCCTGCGCCACATGGCGGAGCAGGAACTGGTCCATCTGGAGTATTTCGAGAAGCAGCTGAACAGGCGCCGGGTGCGGCCGACCCTGCTGCAGCCCCTGTGGCACGTCACCGGCTTTCTGCTGGGCGCCGGCACCGCGATCCTGGGCGAGCGCGCGGCGATGGCCTGCACCGTCGCAGTGGAAGAGGTGATCGAGGAGCATTACGAGGCGCAGCTGAAGCATCTCGGCCCCGAGGAGCAGGAGCTGACCGACAGCATCCGCAAGTTCCAGGCGGAAGAGGTCGAGCACCGCGACATCGGGCTGCAGAACGAGGCGGAGCGCGCGGCGGGCTATCCGATTCTGTCGGCGGCGATCAAGGCCGGCACCCGGGCGGTGATCTGGGTGGCCGAGAGGGTGTGACGGGCGCAGGGGGCGACAGCGCCCCCCATCCGCACCGCGTTACATCGGGTCCAATTCCGAGTCCCAATAAAGAAAATCCCGCCAACTTTCATGGAGGAAGTTTGGCGGGAAGGCGCGTCCGTTCTCTTGCAGCTCGTAGGCACTGGGCTGGAAGGGCGGACTGAGGGGGATCATGCCGCAGACGTGGGGAAGGCGGTCGCCCTTCGCCAGATTGCAGGCCGAACAGGATGTGATGACGTTTTCCCACGTTGTCCGACCGCCGCGGGATCGCGGGATCACATGGTCGAAGGTCAGGTCGTGGGTGGGGAAGGGGCGGCCGCAATACTGGCAGGTGAAGCGGTCGCGCAGGAAGACGTTGAAGCGGGTGAAGGCCGGGCGGCGCGTGGCCGGGATGAACTCTTTCAGCGAAATGACGCTGGGCAACCGGACTTCGAAACTTGGGGATCGGACGACCCGGTCATAGTGCGATACGATGTTGACCCGTTCGAGAAAGACCGCCTTGACCGCTTCCTGCCAGGACCATAGCGACAAGGGGAAGTAACTGAGCGGGCGGAAATCCGCGTTCAGCACCAGAGCCGGACAGTGATCGGGTGGTGGAGCCAATGGCCACTCCCTTATCTGAAACCGTTGTCTGACGTGTCTGGATCCCGGCACGCGACACTGGTGCGGCTTGTGCGCGGGGTCGTCTTTGCTCCGCCCCGGCGGCCGGATGGCGATCCGGGACAACCAGATACATAGTGGATCAGGGGGCCGGACTCAACATCTTGACCCGGTGCGGCCGAATTTCTTCACCGATGTGTAACCTTTTTCGCGCTGTGGACATGCCCGGATAGGCGGCAGATGGCGATCCGGACCTTCGCGCGGGGGCTGTGACATCGACAATGACATCGGCAGAAAGTCCGGCCGCTTCCCTTGTGCGCTTACCGCTCGTTAACCATGACGCCGCCATGGTGGGTCTCGTTGATCCAAGCCGATCCCGCCGGTCCGAACCGGCCGGAAGCGACCCCGAGGAAAGTCCGCCATGACCGCCGTCATCATCGACCTCGCCCAGAAGCGCCGTGAACGCGAGGAGCGTGAGCGCCAGATCCGCATCGACGCGTTCGATCGCGAGCTGCGCCGCCGTCTGGCGCTGTATCTGGAAGGCGAAGAGATTCCGGTCGAGCCGATCCGCGACAATCCTTATATTTGATCTGGCCTTACATCTAAGTCCCGCCTGACCGACACATCCCGCGCCCGGTCCGGCGCGCGATCCGCTATAAAGCGGGGATGAGCGATCTCGTCACCCGCTTCGCCCCCAGCCCCACCGGGCACCTGCATCTGGGCCATGCCCATTCCGCGCTGTTCGGCTGGACCACCGCCCGCAGCGCCCCCCGCAGTGCCGCCGGCCGCTTCCTGTTGCGGATCGAGGACATCGACCCCAACCGCTGCCGCCCCGAATACGAGCGCGACCTGATCGAGGATCTGGCGTGGCTCGGTCTCGACTGGGACGGTCCGGTCCGGCGCCAGTCCGACCATTTCGACGATTTCCGCGCGGCGCTGGCCCGGCTCGAGTCGCTGGGCGTGCTCTATCCCTGTTTCTGTACCCGCAAGGACATCGCCGCCGAGATCGCGCGGGCCGGTGCGGCGCCTCATGGACCGGATGGGCCGCTTTATCCCGGCACCTGCCGTCATCGCTCCATCGAGGAGCGGGCGGAGAGGATTGCCCGTGGCGACAGTTGGGCGCTGCGACTCGACGTGGAGGCCGCCCGGCGGCTGACCGGGCCGCTGCGCTGGCACGACCGGGCGCGGGGCTGGCAGGAGGCGACGCCGGAACTGCTGGGCGACGTGGTGCTGGCGCGCAAGGACACGCCGACCAGCTATCACCTCAGCGTCACCGTCGACGACCATCTGCAGGGGGTGACGCTGGTGACCCGCGGCGAGGACCTGTTCTTCGCCACCCACCTACACCGGCTGCTGCAGGCGCTGCTGGGCTACGATCCGCCGGACTATCACCATCACGGCCTGCTGCGGAACGCGGCTGGCGAGCGGTTGGCCAAGCGCGACCGCGCCCAGTCCCTGCGCTCGCTCCGCGACGAGGGCCGCAGCCCGGCCGAGGTGCGGGCGCTGGCGGGGTTCGCGGACCAGATTTGAATACTTGGGCTCACCCCATCTGCGCCACCGGCAGGGCGGGGGAGCGGACGGATTGCCCGGCGGTGTCGCGCAGGGCTTCCGGCCTCAGGCTTTCCTTGCCCAGCAGGGCTTCGGCCGCCAGCCGTCCGGAGATGACGCAGGCTTCGACGCCGGGACCAGGGAAGACGCCGGCCCCGGCCAGGCACAGGCCGGGGATCGGGCTGCGGCGGGTCAGCCGTTGCTGGTCGGGGGCGATGCCGTAGATGCTACCGGCGCTGGTGTGGGCGTAGCGGGCGAAGGTGGCGGCGCTCGCCTCCTGCCGGGTGGTGATGTGGCGTTCAAGATCGGGGATCAGGCGGGCGGCGGCGGCGACCATTGCATCGCCCTCCGCACGCTTGCGCGCCTTGTAGGCGGGATCGGCCCGGTTCCAGCCGGCATCGGCCGGGGCCAGCCGCAGCAGGGTCACCGCGGCATGGCCGGCGGGGGCAAGGCTGCGGTCGTGGGTGGAGGGGACGGCGACGGCCATGCCGAAGCCGGCCTCATCGGACGGCAGGAACGTCATCGCCGGCAGGGCGGGAACGACGTCCAGCCCCAGCGTGACCATGAAGGCGGAGGTCGAGGGACGCAGCGCCGAGCAACGGGCGGCGTAGGCGGCCGGCAGATGCTCCGCCCCGACCAGTTCCAGCATGGTCCGCCGCAGGTCGGCGTTGGAGACCACGGCGGGGCCGCGGATGATGCGGCCATCGGCAGTCTCGACACCGGCGGCGCGGCCGTCCTCGATCAGGATGCGGGTGACGGAGGTGCGCAGGCGGATTTCACCGCCATCGGCACGAATCGACTGGGCCAGCGCGTCGGCCAGCGCCTGCGACCCGCCGGCGGGATAACGGCCGCCGGAGAACCAGTAACCGAAGATCGGTGCCATCTGGCCGGCGGTCAGCAGGTCCGCCCGGTCGCTGAGATAGCCGGTCAGCACGGTCAGCAGGCGCTGGCCGGCGCGGTCGGGGATGTAATGGTCCAGCATCTCCTGGAAGGGGCGGCCCATCCAGCGGAAGGCATGCGGGCAATCCGCCACATAACGGCGCATCGCCGCCACCGAATCGGGGATGTTGGGCAGGCCGCGGTCGGCGCAGCCGCGGAACATCTCATCATGGATCGCCCGCATCTCCGCCAGGAAGGCGGCGGCACCGGCGGCGCTGGGCGGGTGGTCGGCGGCGATCTGGGTTGCCAGTCCGTCGGCATCGTCGGCCAGTTGGAGCAACCTGCCGTTCATCACCACACCGCGGCTGACCGGTTGCCAGTCCACCCGGTCGTGGACGCCGAGCGAGCGCAGCAGGTGATCGACCGGGCCGCCGGGCTGGGCACCGCTGATGTCGTGGACACCGGCATCGAAGACGTAGCGGAAGGGCTCGCCCCCCGGTTCGCGGCGGTTGCGCGCCTTGACCGTCCAGCTGGTGCAGAAGCCGCCGGGGCGGTCATGCGCCTCCAGAACCGTGACCCGCGCCCCGGCCCGTGCCAGCAGAGCCGCCGCCGTCAGCCCGCCGATCCCGGAGCCGACCACCACCACATCGCGCTCGTTCGGTGCGGTGCGCTTGCGGTTCAGGATCGCCGGGGCCGGCCAGGGGTGCGGATCGGCTTCGGCCAGCCGGCGGCGCATTCCCATGGTGACGAGCCAGTTCGGCAGCAGCCGGTTGGCGATCATGCCCAGCGCGCTGGCGCCGATGGAGACCGGAGCCTCCCAGCCGGGCAGGGCGGCGAAGCCGAGGCCGCCGATCAGGAACAGCACGCCCCAGACGGCCGTCATCAGCCGGTTGACGGCGACGAACTGCGGCAGGTGCCAATACTCGCGGGGCCAGTCGTCGCGGGCATATTGCAGGGTGAAGGGGCTGCCGATCGCGATGCTGCCGAAGGCCATGGCCGAGAGGGCCAAATGGATCGCGAGACCGAGATTGTGCACCGGCCAGTCCCAGCCCAGCGGTGAGCAGAGCGGCAGGGCGGCGAAGAAGGCGGCAGCGACCAACTCCGGCGCCTTGTAGGAACCGCGCAGCTTGTCGAGGACGCAGAGGGCGAGGCTGGCCGTTAGCGCTGTGAGGGAGGCCGGTAGCAGTCCGGCAAGCGGCAGGATGGCGCCGAACAGCAGCCAGGGGGAGAAGCCCAGCAGGATGCGGATGACGATTGGGAGCTTGGCGGGCTTGCGCATCGGGAGGGTGCCTTCGCGGGGGGTGTGTTGCGAAGGACCATCGTCGGCAGGCGGGTGTACGTGCCAGTGCGGGTGCGTAAGGAGTGGGTCTGGCTTCGTGAACTGCGGCGTACGGCAGTTCGCGATGCGTGAAGTGCGGGGGCGTACGCTTTTGGGGCGGGTGTACGTGCGGGGGAAGTTAGACCCCCACCTAACCTCCCCCGCTCTCAGCGGACCTACGGTCCGCCTGCCGCGTCAGCACAAAGCAAAGCTTTGTGCGAGAGCTGGGCGGGGGAGGGACTGCCGCCACTCTCCCGATCAAGCGCTTGCTCCCTCCCCCGCCCAGCGGGGGAGGGTCGGGGTGGGGGGACTACGCAGCCACTTACAAAGGCCGCCGTGCCTTCAATGCTGCGGTGAGCGTGCCATCGTCGAGATAGTCCAGTTCGCCACCTACCGGAACGCCGTGGGCGAGGCGGGAGACCGACACGTCGGAGTCGGTCAGGCGGTCGGTCACCACATGGGCGGTGGTCTGGCCGTCGACGGTGGCGTTCAGCGCCAGGATGATCTCGCGCACCGCCGGGTCCTTGGCGCGTTCGGCGAGGCCGGCGATGTTCAGGTCGTCAGGGCCGACACCCTGCAGGGCCGACAGTAGGCCGCCCAGCACATGGTAGGTGCCGCGGAAGGCGCGGGTGCGTTCCAGTGCCCACAGGTCGCCGGCATCCTCCACCACGCAGATGACCGAACGGTCGCGGGTGGGGTCGGAGCAGACGGTGCAGGGATCACGGCTGTCCAGGTTGCCGCAAATGGAGCAGGCGCGGATCGACTCGCCGGCCGCCGCCATCGCTTCCGACAGGGGAACCAGCAGGCTGTCCCGCCGCTTCATCAGATGCAGTGCCGCCCGCCGCGCCGACCGGGGACCGAGTCCCGGCAGCTTGGACAGCAACTGGATCAGGCGTTCGATTTCAGGTCCGATCATTCACTTGGCGGCCGACACATAACTCCCTCTCCCGCCCCGGGAGAGGGAAGGGGCCCATGGCGTCAGCCATGGGAAGGGTGAGGGGTGATGCGAGGATCAGGGGATCCATGTCCGGATCGCCCCTCACCCTCCCCGCCTTCGGCGGGTCCCCTCCCTCTCCCGGGGCGGGAGAGGGCAAGAAATCAGAACGGCAGCTTCATGCCGGGCGGGAGCTTCAGGCCGCCCATCATCTTCGAGGTTTCCTCGGCGACGTGCTGTTCGACCTTCTTCTTGGCGTCGTTGAAGGCGGCGACGATCAGGTCCTCCAGCACCTCGACGTCCTCGGGATCGACGACGGACTTGTCGAGCTTGACCTTCTTCATCTCGCTCTTGCCGTTGACGGTCACGACGACCATGCCGGCGGCGCTCTGGCCGGTCACTTCGACCTGCTCCAGGCTCGCCTGCATTTCCTGCATCTTGGCCTGCATCTGCTGGGCCTGCTTCATCATGTTGCCGATATTCTTCATCGGTCAGTACTCTCCTTCGTCGTCGAGGGGGTAATAGACCCCATCGTCCTGCTGCTGAACCATGAAATCGGGTGTCTCGCCGTCATCCGCAACCGCTGCACTCTCCGCCGCGGCAACTTCGGCGAGGTCGCGGACGTCGATGATCTTCGCACCGCTGAAAGCGTCGAGCACGGCGCGCACCACCGGGTTGGCCTCGGCCTCCGACCAGGCGCGGCGCTTCTCGGCCTTGTCCTGCTCGGCGAGCGTCGGCTGGGCCGGGCCTTCGGACAGGGCGACGATCCAGCGATGGCCGGTCCATTCGGTCAGGAACTGCCCGACCTTGGCCGGCAGGGTCGGCGGGGCGGCGGAGCGGAGCTTCAGCTCCAGCCGGCCCGGCTCCATGCGGACCAGCTGGACCGTCTCCATCATGTAGCCGTAGAGCGCGCCCTCGCGCCGGTCCGAGAACAGCTGCACCAGCGCACGGAAGTCGTGCGGCATCGGCGACAGCTCTTCACCGGCGGGGGTGGTGGCGGGGGCGGGGGCCGCCTGCGCAACGGGAGCGCTTTGCGGCTGGGCCGAGCCCATGGAACGGGCAACCGCGTGGGTGGACTGGCTGGCGACCGCGACCGGTCCGCCGCCACCACCGGGGCCGCGGCCCGTCGGCGCGCCAGCTCCGCCATTGGCGCCGCCGCTGCCCTGCTGGGCCTGGAACTGGCGGATCAGCTCGCCCGGCGTCGGCAGGTCGGCGGCGTAGGACAGGCGGACGATCACCATCTCCAGCGCCTGCTGCGGCACCGGGGCGGCCTGCACCTCGTTCAGCCCCTTCAACAGAAGCTGCCACGCGCGGGTCAGCGCCGGCATGCCGAGCTTGGTCGACAGGGTGGCGCCGCGCGTGCGCTCCGCCTCCGGCAGGGAGGGGTCGTTGGCGCTGTCGGGCACCACCTTCAGGCGGGTCAGGTTGTGGACGAGGTCCAGCAGGTCCTGCAGGATCACCACAGGATCGGCGCCGACGCGGTGCAGGTCGGCCAGGATGTCCATCGCCTCGGCCGGACGGGCGGAGACGGCGGCCTCGAACAGGTCGATGACGCGGGTGCGGTCGGCCAGACCCAGCATGTCGCGCACCTGCTGCGCCGTGACGGTGCCGGCGGCCAGCGCGATGGCCTGATCGAGCAGCGACAGCCCGTCGCGCACCGACCCGTCGGCGGCCCGCGCGATCAGGGCGGCGGCGTCGCCCTCGATGTCGGCGCCCTCCAGGGCGGTGATGCGGGTGAAATGCTCCTTCAGCACCTGGGCGTCGACGCGGCGCAGGTCGAAGCGCTGGCAGCGCGACAGCACCGTGACCGGGACCTTGCGGATCTCGGTGGTGGCGAAGACGAACTTCACATGGCTCGGCGGTTCCTCAAGCGTCTTCAGGAGCGCGTTGAACGCGCTCTTCGACAGCATGTGGACCTCGTCGATGATGTAGAGCTTGTAGCGGGCCGAGACGGGCGAGTAGCGCACGCCGTCGATGATCTCGCGGATGTCGTCGACGCCGGTGTGGCTGGCGGCGTCCATCTCCATCACGTCGACGTGGCGGTCCTCGGCGATGGCGCGGCAATTGTCGCAGACGCCGCAGGGGCTGACCGTCGGCCCGCCGGTGCCGTCCGGGCCGGTGCAGTTCAGCGCGCGGGCGATGATGCGGGCGGTGGTGGTTTTGCCGACGCCGCGCACGCCGGTCAGCATGAAGGCCTGGGCGATGCGGCCGGACTGGATGGCGTTGGTCAGGGTGCGGACCAGCGCATCCTGCCCGATCAGCTCGTCGAAGGTCTTCGGCCGGTATTTGCGCGCCAGCACCCGGTAAGCCTGCCCGGTGGTGGGAGCGGCGGGAGCGGCGGTGATTTCGGCAGTGGTATCGGTCACGCGGCTGGCCTGTCGAAACGACGGGAGGGGAATTTCGGGCCGCAGGATAGCGTCCCGGCGCCGCGCTGTCGCCGTCTGTTTCGTGCTGGCAATTTTCGGATAGGGTGGGAGACTGGACGAACGACCCGAGCCGTAACTCGTTGCGGCTGCTTCCTTCCGGACCTGACCGGGTTGGCGAGGGACTCGTCCGACGCCAGCCTCCCGCCGCTGTTATGGAGATTCGTGGGGGCGGATGCAAGGGGAAACGGCTCGTGTGCGGGGGCGAGGGCGGACTATGGGCAATTATTTTTCGGACTATAATTTATGGTTCCGCCCATAATCGGCCCTAACGGGTCCTTTGCCCTCCGGGGGTGTCTGGAGGCAATGAAAAAGGGGGATGCCGTGGCACCCCCCTAAATCGAACCCATTGAACCGTGGAACCGCTTACTTCTTCAGCGCGGCCACACCCGGCAGCTCCTTGCCTTCCAGCCATTCCAGGAAGGCGCCACCGGCGGCGGACACGTAGGTGAACTTGTCCTCGGCACCGGCATGGGCCAGCGCCGCGACGGTGTCGCCGCCGCCGGCGACCGACAGCAGGCCGCCCGATTCGGTGCGGGCGGCGACCAGACCGGCCACCGCGTTGGTGCCGGCGTCGAAGGGCTGGATCTCGAAGGCGCCGAGCGGGCCGTTCCAGACGATGGTCTTGGCGCCCTGCAGCTTCACGCCCAGGAACTCGACGGTGGCCGGGCCGATGTCGAGAGCCATCTCATCCGCACCGATGGCGTCGAAGGCGACGACGCGGTTGGCGGCCCCGGCCTTGAACTCCTTGGCGACGACGAAGTCCTTCGGCAGCAGGATCTCGCAGTTGGCTTCCTTGGCGGTCGCCATGATGGCGCGGGCCTGGTCGGCCATGTCCTTCTCGCACAGCGAGGCGCCGACGTCCGTGCCCTGGGCGAACAGGAAGGTGTTGGCCATGCCGCCGCCCAGCACCAGCAGGTCCACCTTGCGGACCATGTTGCCGAGCAGCTCCAGCTTGGTCGAGATCTTCGCACCGCCGACGACGGCGGCGACCGGACGCTCCGGCTTCTCCAGCGCCAGCGTCAGGGCCTTCAGCTCGGCTTCCATCAGGCGGCCGGCGGCGCTGGGCAGCAGGCGGGCGACGCCCTCGGTCGAGGCATGGGCGCGGTGCGCGGCGGAGAAGGCGTCGTTGACGTAGAGGTCGCCCAGCTCGGCCATCTGCTTGGCAAAGGCCGGGTCGTTCTTTTCCTCTTCGGCGTGGAAGCGGGTGTTCTCCAGCAGCACGATGGCGCCGCCATGCACCTTGGCGATGGCCTCCTTGGCCTTCTCGCCGACGCAATCCTCGGCGAAGGCGACCTTCTGGCCGACGGCGGCGCTGAGCGCGTCCAGCACGTTGCGCAAGGAGTTCTTGGCGTCCGGGCCGTTCTTCGGGCGACCGAAATGCGACAGGACCACGACCTTGGCGCCCTTGGAGGACAGCTCCTTCAGGGTGGGGGCGAGGCGGTCGATGCGGGTGGTGTCGGACACCTTGCCGTCCTGCATCGGAACGTTCAGGTCGGCGCGGACCAGCACCGTCTTGCCGCTCACCTCAAGGTCGTCGATCGTGTTGAAATCGGTCATCGTCACACTTCCCCAATTATGGCCTCTCCCAACGGGACGGGCCGTTTCGATTTCGGGGAACCCAACCACAGCCCTGCACGCTTTGCAACGTCCCAAGGGTGGGGTGAAATGGGGCATAATGACCCTGCAACCGCATGCTCGATGCGTCGTTCCGGCTGCTCCTGAACGGACCGGGATGCAGGGGCTGGGGGTACCGCAACTGCAGGCTCCTGCAACATTTCCGTAACTTGACCCTGTCCATAGCCTGTGCAAACACCCAACTGTAGGCCAATGGGCCGCAAAACGGGGGTTGAAGCGCAGGCGATGGCTGAGGCCGAGATCAACCGCGAGACGGAACTGAAGCTGGCGGCGAAGCCGGAAGACTTCGACAGGCTGCGCGCCGCTTCCGCCATCGCAGACCGGGCCACCGGCCCGGCGGCGACACGGACCCTGGAAAGCACCTATTACGACACCGAGGACCGCCGGCTCGCCGCGCGCAAGGTGACGCTGCGGGTGCGCAAGACCGGCGACGGCTTCGTCCAGACGGTCAAGTCCGCACCGGACGAGGACGGGCTGGGGCGCGGCGAGTGGGAATGCGCGGTGACCTCCGCCGCACCCGACCTGACGCTGATCGCCGACGGCGCCGCGATCGAGCTGCTGGGGTCGCTCAGCGACAGGGAGCTGCGGCCGGTCTTCACCTCAATCGTCGAACGGACCACGCAGGACGTGACGCTGGGCGACGGCGGCGACGCGACCCTGATCGAGGTCGCCTTCGACCGCGGCCGGATCGAACTGCCCGACGGACAATCCCGCGACCTGTGCGAGGTGGAGCTGGAGCTGAAAAGCGGCACGCCCGCCGCGCTCTACGATCTGGCGCAGGAACTGACCAAGTCCGCCCCGCTGCGGCTGGAGATGCGGACCAAGGCGGAACGCGGCCATGCGCTGGCCAACGGCGGCGCCGACAAGGCGCTGAAGGCGGAAAAGCTGGTGCTGGACCCGGAGACCACGGTCGAAGGGGCGGTCGCCCGCATCGTGCGTGCCTGCCTCGCACATCTGGTGGCGAACGAGGCGGTGACGCTGGCCGGCGAGGATCCGGAGGGCGTGCACCAGATGCGCGTCGCGCTGCGCCGGCTGCGCTCGGCCACCGCGCTGTTCCGGCCCTTCATTCCGGCCGCGCAATATCTCTGGCTGGTCGGCGAGATCAAATGGCTGGCCGGCAGCCTGGGGCCGGCGCGCGACTGGGACGTGTTCGGCGAGGAACTGCTGGCCCCCGTGCGCGACGCCTTCCACAAGGCCGACGGCCATGGCCGCTCGGCGGTGGAGGATCTCGACACGCTGGCGGCGGCGGCCGAGGCCAAGCGGCTGCGCGCCTATGAGGGCGTGCGCGAGGCGATCCGGTCGGAGCGCTACACCGCCTTCCTGCTGGGCGTCGGCAGCTGGGTGGAGAAGCGCGGCTGGCGCGACCAGCCGGTCAGCGAGGAATCGGTGCGGCTGTTCCAGCCGGTGATCGGGCTGGCCGACCATCTGCTGAACAAGCGCCACAAGAAGGCCAAGCGGGCCGGCCACGGCTTCGCCCATCTGCCGGTGGCCCAGCGCCACCAGCTGCGCATCGCCTTGAAGAAGCTGCGCTATGCCGTGGAGTTCTTCCGCAGCCTGTATGACGACAAGCCGGTGCGCCGCTACATCCATCAGCTTGCCGCCCTGCAGGACGCGCTGGGACATCTGAACGACGTGGCGACGGCGACCCGGCTTCTGCACGAGCTGCATGACGACGGCAGCCGGTCGGCCCCCGGCGAGCCGCGCGCCGCCGGCATCGTCATCGGCTGGCATGCCCGCGGGGTGGCCGACACCGAGGCGGCGCTGGTCGCCCTGTGGCATGATTTCATCGACACCAAGCATTTCTGGTCGAAGCCGGACGCCGCGGTGTAGAGTCCACGGCCATGCTCACGATCCTCGTCGCCAACATCAAGGGCGGCTGCGGCAAGACGACCGTCGCCACCCATCTCGCCGCCGCGTCCGCCGCGGCGGGCCTGCCCACCGTGCTGGCCGACGTCGACCGTCAGCGCTCCTCGCTCGGCTGGCTGGAGCGCCGGCCGGAGAAGGCGCCGCTGCTGGTCGGGCTCGATTGGGCCAAGGACTTCACCGACACGCCACGCGGGACCAAGCGGCTGGTGATCGACGCGCCCGCCGCGCTGAAAACCAGACAGATCGAGGATCTGGTGAAGATGGCCGACGTCGTCGTGCTGCCGGTGCTCCCCGGCGCCTTCGACGAGCAGGCGACCCAGCGCTTCCTCACCAAACTGGATGAGCTGAAGCGCATCGCGAAGAAGAAGACCATGGTGGCGGTCGTCGGCAACCGGATGCGCGCTCGCACCAAGGCCGCCGACCGGCTGGACCGCTTCCTGGGCGGCGTCGGCCATCAGGTGGTGACCCGGCTGCGCGACAGCCAGATCTATGCCGACGCGGCCGAAAGCGGGCTCAGCCTGTTCGACATGCCGGGCAAGCGCGCCGCCGAGCATCGCGGCGACTGGCAGCCGCTGCTGAGCTACATCGACGGGGTTTGATGGCGGGCCGGTGCGGGCGGGTGTCTCCTACACCCGCACCACCATGAACAGCCATTTGGTCGGGATCAGCGCGCTGCCGCTGGAATGCTCGGGATAGGCGGTTTCCAGCCGGCGGCGGTAGGCGGCGAGGAAGCGGTCGAGTTCGGGACCGGTCAGGCGGTCCATCACCGGGACCAGCGCCGACTGATGAAGCCATTGCAAAAGCGGGACGTCGCCGTCCAGCGCGTGGAAATACTCGGTCTCCCACAGATCGACGGCGGCGGCCTGGGGGCTGAGCCAGTCATAGTAGTCCTGCGGGCCATAGCTGCGGCTGCCGATTGACGGGGCGGCGGGCCAGGCGCCGTGCAGACGGTCGGACCAGGGGCCGTCGGCGGCGGTTTCCAGCAGCAGGCGGTGGGCGGTCTGGTCCTGCGGGCGGGGCAGGGCGACGGCGAGGACCCCGCCGGGGCCGAGCGCTTGCAGTAGGTCGGGGAACAGCCGCTCGTGCCCGCCGACATGCTGCAGCCCGCCGGCGGAGATGACGAGATCGGCCGGCCAGTGCGGACGCCAGACGGTCAGGTCGGCCTGCCGGTAGCGCACGCGCGACGGTGTGTCGGCGGCCCAGCGCAGCATCGCCGGGGAGTGGTCGACCGCCAGCACGTCGGCCAGCGGCCAGCGCGTCGCCAGCAGCCGGGACAGCTGTCCGGCACCGCAGCCGAGATCGACGATGGTGTTCGGAGCCAGGGAGAAGGGAAGCGCCGCCGTCAGGTCCATGACGGGACGGCGGCGCAGGACGTCAATCGTCGCGAAGGCGTTGGGGTCCCATGCCATGTTCAGAGCCATGTGGCACCCGCTTGTGTTGGGCGCCTGCCCCCCGGGTCTTTCACCCGGCCATCGCGTTACCGGTCGCCTGTGCGGACGGTCAGTGGGCGGAGCCCATGCGGTCGAAATAGCGGCCGATCGACGCGAAGATGAAGAGCACGCAGCCGAGGAAAACGATCAGACCGCCGGCCGCGAAGGCTTCGTCCGCCGCGCGCGAGGAGGCGAGCAGGCCGACGAAGGCCATGATGCCGGCGAGGATGGGGTTGATCCAGAAGGAGAAGGCTTTCACGTCCCGGAGTCCTTTCAGAACAAGGCGTTGTCAGGGTGGATGCGCCCGCCTCCCGCCCCGCCGGGCTGCCCGCGAACGCTTCGCTGTTGAAGGAATTCTGCGGGAGGGAGCCCGCGGAATCAATGCGACACAAACGACTTGTGCCCTGCAACAGCTACAGGGCCGGTGTCCTCGTTGCATTGCGGTATGTCAAGGGCGAAGGCCGTTCCTTCGGCGCCGCTCTCCACCAGCCTGAGATCGCCGCCATGGGCGCGCAGCACCTCGCGCGCGATGGCGAGGCCGAGGCCGATCCCACCGGCCCGCGCCGATCCGGCGAAGGGCTGGAACAGGTTTTCCCGCGCCCGCGGGGCGAGGCCGGGGCCGTTGTCGGCGATGGTCAGGGTCAGTGCGCCCGCGCGCCCGGCCTGGGCGGAGAGACGTACCCGGTCGGCGCCGGCCTGCACCGCGTTGCGGCCGAGATTGACCAGGGCGCGGCCGAGCTGGGCGGCATCGACCTGGGCCAGGGTGCCGGCGGGGATGTCGTTGATCCACTCCGCCTCCACCCGGCCGCCGTCGGGGCGGGCGGTGGCGAGAACCTCGGCCCCCGCCTCCTCAGCCAGCCGGTGCAGATCGGTGGGCGCGGGGGTGAGCGGCAGGACGCCGTCGCGGGTGAAGGACAGGGTCTGGCTGCACAGCTCCACCGCCCGGTCGAGCGAGGCGACCAGCCGTGGCGTCACCCGCCGCACCTCCGGATCGGCGCTCTCGGTCAGCCGCTCCGACAGGAGGGAGGCGGTGGAGAGGATGCCGCGCAGGTCGTGGTTGATCTTCGCAACCGCGGTGCCGAGCGTGGCGAGCCGTTCGCGCTGGCGCAGCGCCGCGCGCACCGTGCCCTGCATGGCGGCAAGCTCGCGCTCCGCCACGCCGATCTCGTCGCTGCGGCTGCCGGGCACCAGCGGCGGTGCACCATCGGGATCGCGGCGGAAGGCGACGACCTCCGCGGTCAGCCGGCGCATCGGCCGCACCAGCAGGGCATGCAGCGTGAGATAGACCAGGATCGCCGCGATCAGCGAGATGGCGACCGACACCGCCAGGATGCGGCGGGAGAAGTCCAGCATGGCGTCGATCAGCGGCCGTTCGTCCATCGTCACCTCGACGCGCTGGGCCGGATCGTTGGGCGAGCGGTCGATCACCCGGATCACCCGGTCGTGCTGCGGTTCAAAGAGACCCTCCAGGGCGAGCCACAGGGCGTTGCCGGCATCGACGACCTGCATGCCCATGCCGGTGCCGCGCAGGTCGTACACCGCATCGACCCGCGGCGGCATCGGGCTGGACAGCATGTAGACGCGGGCGCCGGGCTGGATCAGGTCGATGACGTGGGTGCCGGTGTAGGCCAGCAGCTTCGCCTGAAGCTCCTTGGTCACCATCAGGTCGGGCGCGGCCTCCACCGACAAGGCCGCGATGTGGGCGGCGGCCAGCCGCTCCTCCAGGTAGCTCATGCGGAAGCGGGCGATGGAGGGGGCGTAGATCAGCACCTCCGCCAGCAGCACGAACAGGATGGTGAGCAGCAGCAGCTTGGCCGACAGGCTGGTCGCGACGGTGGGGCGGGGCATGCGGGGGACCAGCGGGGATGGGAGGGGGTGTTGCCGGAACGCCATCGTACGACGGTGACAAACGAGCGTCACCCCTGTGAAGACGCCGATGCGCTGGCGTTACCGCTTTGGCGTTGGTAAGACAGGCGCCATGAGCGACCTTGCCCGTCACATCGACACCCTGTCGCGCGCCAACGTGCTGTGCCTTGGCGACGTGATGCTCGACCGTTTCGTCTATGGTTCGGTGGACCGGGTGTCACCGGAGGCGCCGATCCCCGTCCTGCGCGTGGACCGCGAAGTGCCCAAGCTGGGCGGCGCCGGCAATGTCGCCGCCAATCTGGTGGCGCTGGAGGCGGACTGCCGCTTCGTCTCGGTGGTCGGGCGCGACGGCATCGGCACCGACCTCTTGGCCCTGCTGCGGCGCGAGGGTGTCAGCGACGGCGCCATCGTGGTGGAGGACGGGCGCCAGACCACCGTCAAGACCCGCTTCATCGCCGGCCAGCAGCAGCTTTTGCGCACCGACATCGAGACGGTGGTGCCGATCACCGTCGCCGACCGCGTGCTGGAGCGCGTGCGCGACCTGCTGCCCGAGGTGGGCGGCGTCATCCTGTCCGATTACGGCAAGGGCGTGCTGACCGACGAGCTGGTGGTGGCGGTGATCGCCGCCGCGCGGGACGCCGGGCGCACCGTCGTGGTGGACCCGAAGGGGCGCGACTACCGCCGCTATCGCGGCGCCGACATCGTCACGCCCAACCGCAAGGAGCTGATGGAGGCCACCGGCCTGCCGGCCCGCACGGACGAGGAGGTGATCGCCGCCGCGCGTCACCTGATCGCCACCTGCGGCATCGGCGCCGTCGTCGCCACCCGCAGCGAACAGGGCATGTCGGTGGTGACGGCTGAGGACGCGGTGCATCTGCCGGCCGAGGCGCGCGAGGTGTTCGACGTGTCGGGCGCCGGCGACACGGTGGTGGCGACGCTGACCGCCGCGCTGTCGGTGGGGATCGATCTGGTCGATTCGGCGCGGCTGGCCAATCTGGCGGCCGGCATCGTGGTGGGCAAGGTCGGCACGGCGGTGGTCCGTTCGGCCGAGCTGCTGTCGGGCCTGCACGAGCAGCAATGGCGCCATGGCGAGGAAAAGGTGCTGACCCGCGACGCCGCGGCGGAACGGGCGGAGCGCTGGCGGCTGCGCGGCAAGCGGGTGGGCTTCACCAACGGCTGCTTCGACCTGCTGCACCCCGGCCACATCTCGCTGCTGAAGCAGGCGCGGGCGGCCTGCGACGTGCTGGTGGTCGGGCTGAACAGCGACGCCTCGGTGAAGCGGCTGAAGGGCGACAGCCGGCCGGTGCAGAACGAGACGGCGCGCGCCACCGTGCTGGCATCGCTGGGCTGCGTCGATCTGGTGGTGATCTTCGGCGAGGACACGCCGGAAACGCTGATCCACGCTCTGCGCCCCGACGTGCTGGTGAAGGGAGCCGACTACACCATCGCCACGGTGGTGGGGGCGGATTTCGTCCATAGCTATGGCGGGAAAGTGGTGCTGGCCGAGCTGGTCCAGGGCCAGAGCACGACCAACACCATCAAACGCATGAAGGGCTGAGACAATCGCACGTGCATCGGCGGCGAGCGTCGATTGTCGCTTGTAAGCTGCCGACACATGCCCCATCTATGGGTGGTCGACGTTGCTCTGGGCTTTGTTATTCTGATCCGTCACGCGGATCTGGGTCTCTTCCCTGAAGTGAAATTGATGCGCCTGCGCAAACTCGCGCGGCGCAACGCCAGGAAGGGAACTGACCCATGGCTATCGGAACCGTCAAGTTTTTCAACTCCACCAAGGGCTTCGGCTTCATTCAGCCGGAAGACGGCACGGCCGACGTGTTCGTCCACATCTCTGCCGTCGAGCGCGCCGGGATCAGCAATCTCGGTGAAGGCCAGAAGCTGTCCTTCGACGCGATCCGCGATCCGCGCCGCGGCAAGGTTGCAGCCGAGAACCTCCGCGCTCTCTGAGCGCAGCAGGTTCGAAGAGAAAGGGCGGCTCCGGCCGCCTTTTTTTGTACCCGCCTCCTCGGTTGACGATGCCCGGCCCGACCGGCCCCCTGATCTTCCCAAGGATGATCGTCCCGAGGGTACGGCAAAATTTACGAAATGGATGGACATGAACGGTTTTAAAGATGCAGGGCTTTCGGAGCGTCTGAGCGCGGCCGCCGGCGCGAAGAAGGCACTGCTGGACAAGTTCAAGGCGCAGCCCGGTGTGAACGATCCGGTTTTCATGGAGCGCGAAGAGGCCCGGCTGGCCGTCCGCGTCGCCCGTGAGGCCCGCGAGGCCGAACGCAATGCGGCGCGCGAAGCCCGCAAGGCCGCCGAACAGGAAGCGCTGCAGGCGGAACAGGCCGAGCGGGCCGCCCGCGAGGCGCTGGCCGCCCAGGAGATCGCCGAACAGGCCAAGCGCCAGGTGGCGACGGCAGCCGAGGCGAAAGCCGCCCGCGACGCCCGTTATGCGGCGCGCAAGGCCCGGAGCCGCTGACCCGCATCGCGGGATGCCGGAGTCGACGTGACGCGCCGCTCCGGCCGTCAAACCAAAACAGCCATGGAGCCTGATGCGGTTCGGATCGACCGCATCAGGCTCCATGGCTGTTTTGTTGGTGGCTGTTTTGCGGTCGGCCTTGGAAGGATGGATTTCCAAGGCCGAGCCGACTGCGGATTTACATCTTCTTCTGGACGTTGTCGGCGCCCCGTTCGATGGCGCGGCCACCGGCCTGCACATCCTGGCCGGCGCCCTCCATGGTGTTGCAGGCGGCCAGCGTGGTGCCCAGCAGCGTGCCCAGGACGGCGAGCAGAGCGAACTTCTTGACGGTGGTCATGGTGGTCTCCGTTGCGGTGGCTGTGTGATGCCGATGGGAACGCGAGCGGAGCCGTAAAGGTTTCCCGATCCGATCGGGGAGGGGGCTTGCGCAAAGGTGGTGCCCTTCGCTTCGGCATGGGAATGGATTACATTGGGGCTGTTGCCGAACGTCCCGTCCGGACCGGAGACCGCCATGCCGTTCGCCCGTCGCTTCACTCCGCTGACGACCGTCGGTGAATTCCTGGCAATGGAGTTCCGGGACGATGGCCGGTATGAACTGGTCGATGGCGAGATCGTGGGGCAGGCACATCCGAGCCCCGCACACAGCACCTTGCAGATCGCTTTGGGTGCCGCATTGCGCGATGCCCTGCGGGAGAAGGGCAAGCGTGACGGAAGCCGTTGCCGGACTTTGTCCGAGGCCGGCGTCCGTCCGCATTTCGACCCGACCCACAATTACCGCGTCGCCGACCTTGCCGTGACCTGCGAGCCGTTCGATCCGGAAATTCCCTACACCACCGCGCCGGTGCTGCTGGTGGAGATCCTGTCGCCGACCGAGGAGAAGGCGCAGCGGGCCAAGCTGCACGCCTATGCCGCCATGCCGTCGGTGCGGGAGATCCTGTTCCTCGACTCCCGGACCATCCGGGCGGAACTGCACCGCCGCGATTCGGACAATCTCTGGCCCGCCGCACCCGAGGTGCTGGAGGAGGACGGGCGGCTGGTGCTGGAAACCGCCGGCCTCGACATGCCGCTGGCGGAGCTGTACCGCGACCTTGGGTTCTGACCTCCTTCATTGGGCAACCCTGCATCCAGAGACGAAGTGTCCCGTTGCCACGGGGCGTGAGCGCGGGCATAAATCGCCCCGCGGAATATCTCGCGGCCCTCCCCGCTGGATGGGACGGCTTTTGGCAACGAGCAAGAATGGCGAAAGGAAAGCCTCTCATGGCTGAAAGCACTTTTGACGTCGTTGTGATCGGCGGCGGTCCCGGCGGGTATGTCTGCGCGATCCGCGCGGCGCAGCTCGGCTTCAAGGTTGCCTGCGTGGAAAAGCGCGGGACGCTGGGCGGCACCTGCCTGAACGTCGGCTGCATCCCGTCCAAGGCTCTGCTGGCGGCGTCGGAGAAGTTCGAGGAAGCGGCCCACGGCCTTGCCAAGTTCGGCATCAAGGTCGGCAGCGTCGACCTGGACCTGCCCGGCATGCTGGCCCACAAGGACAAGGTCGTTAAGGACAACGTCACCGGCATCGAGTTCCTGTTCAAGAAGAACAAGATTGCCTGGCTGAAGGGCGCCGGCAAGATCACCGCCCCGAACACCGTCGAGGTCGAAGGCGTCGGCACCATCACCGCGTCGAAGGCGATCGTCATCGCCACCGGTTCGGACGTGACCCCGCTGCCGGGCATCGCCATCGACGAGAAGCGCGTGGTGTCCTCCACCGGCGCCCTGGCGCTGCCGGAGGTGCCGAAGCATCTGGTCGTCATCGGCGGCGGCGTGATCGGCCTGGAACTGGGCTCCGTCTGGGGCCGCCTGGGCGCCAAGGTGACGGTGGTCGAGTATCTCGACCGCGTGCTGCCGACGATGGACAACGAGCTGTCGAAGCAGGCCCAGCGCATCTTCGCCAAGCAGGGCATGGACTTCAAGCTGAGCACCAAGGTGACCGGCGCGTCGGTGACCGAGACCGGCGTCACCCTGACGGTCGAGCCCGCCGCCGGCGGTGCCGCGCAGACCATCGAGGCCGACACCGTGCTGGTCGCCATCGGCCGCCGCCCCTACACCGAAGGCCTGGGCCTGGAGGCGGTGGGCGTCGAGCTGGAGCGCGGCCGCGTCAAGATCGACGGCCATTTCCAGACCAACGTGCCGGGCATCTACGCCATCGGCGACGTGGTCGAAGGCCCGATGCTGGCCCACAAGGCCGAGGAAGAGGGTGTGGCGCTGGCCGAGCAGCTGGCCGGCCAGAAGAGCCACGTCAACCACGACCTCGTCCCCGGCGTCGTCTACACCTGGCCGGAAGTCGCCGCCGTCGGCAAAACCGAGGAGCAGTTGAAGGCCGCGGGCGTCGCCTACAAGGCCGGCAAGTTCCCGTTCACCGCCAACGGCCGCGCCCGTGCCGGCGGCAACACCGACGGCTTCGTGAAGATCCTGTCGGATGCCTCCACCGATCAGGTGCTGGGCGTCCACATGATCGGCCCGAACGTGTCGGAGATGATCGGCGAACTGGTCCTGGCCATGGAGTTCAGCGCGTCCGCCGAAGACGTCGCCCGCACCTGCCACGCCCACCCGACCCTGTCGGAAGCGGTCAAGGAAGCGGCGCTGGCGGTGGACGGTCGTCCGCTGCACATCTGAAAAACAGCTTTAGTATCGTACTGATCTAAAAGCCCTCCCCCGCATTGGCGGGGGAGGGCTTTTTTATGCCGAAGCGCCCGCTTTCTCCTTCAGTTATGGATCGGAAAACAAATGCATTTGTCTGTGTTCTTGATCTCTCATAAGGGAAAGCATGGTTACGACAATTTCACGCATGTCCTGAATTAAAGTCTTTTGCAAGATTAGACGGCGTTGCGACAATCAACAATAGGAACACAAAAGAATACAATTGAATTCTTTATATAATGCATTGACTATTTTAAATCACCTTAGGATAATTGGCGATAATTTGGCTCATGAGAGCTGACTTGCCTTTTCTGTGATGAAATCTGGAGAAAAGCCATGAAGAGCAAGCTTTTGCTTTCTGCCTTGTTTTTGCTTATGGCGACTCAAAATGGATTCTCTCAAGTATGCGACGATTTGAAGTCGGAGCACTCGAAAATTGAAAGGCAAGCGTTGGAGATATTGATAGATCATCCGGTGATGAGCACCGTCTTTGCCGGGTGCCTTGGGGTTGGAATGAATGAATATAAACAGACCGGTGACCAGGCATTTGCGACGGGAGTGTTCCTAAGCTGCTCTGGTGCCGCTTGTCTGTTCGCGAGCGATGGGACTTGCTCGGACACAGCAAAAAGATGGTTCACGTTGTCTTTGAGAAAGGCGAGCATCGATTCGAGAGCCTCCAAATATGGCTGCTCGATGTAGTGGCCTGTTCCGCAGTTACGGCGGCTCAACGTCAGGCGATCGTCGGAACAGTCGGCCGGCTGTCGACTGGAGAGATGTCCGGGTCGGAGGCTGCGCGCTGCGCCCATCGGCGTGGACAGTTGAGATTGTCATCGGTGACCACCGGAAGGATTTCGGCATAGGTTCGGTGGCAACAAGAAGGCTTCCCCGCCGGCTGACGGGGAAGCCTTTCGTTTTCGAGCGATGGTCAGCCGGTCAGGCGGCGCGGATGGTCGACAGGAAGCCGTTCACCGCGGTGCGCAGGCGGCCGGCGTCGCCGGCGAGTTGACCGGACACCGACAGGACGGTCTCGGCGGAATGGCCGGCCTCGACGGCGGCGCTGCGGACGTCGGCGATTGTCCTGGTCACCTCTTGGGTGCCGCTGGCGGCCTGCTGGACGTTGCGGGCGATCTCGGCGGTGGCGGAGCCCTGTTCCTCCACCGCGGCGGCGATGGCGGTCGAGATCTCGTCGATCTGGGCGATGATGCCGCCGATGCCCTTGATGGCGCTTGCGGTCTCGTCGGTGACCCGCTGCATGCCGGTGACGTGGCCGGCGATCTCCTCCGTCGCGCGGGCGGTCTGGCTGGCGAGGCTCTTCACCTCCTGCGCCACCACGGCGAAGCCCTTGCCGGCCTCTCCGGCGCGGGCGGCCTCGATGGTGGCGTTGAGGGCGAGAAGGTTGGTCTGGCTGGCGATGTCCTGGATCAGCTGCACCACGGTGCCGATCTTCTCCGCCGCCTCGGTCAGGCTGAGCACCTGCCCGTTGGCCTGCTGGGCCGCCTCCACCGCCTCGCGGGCGATCTGGGCGGAGCGGTTGACCCGCTCGCCGATCTCCTGGATCGAGGAGGACAGCTGCTCGGTCGCGCTGGCGACGGTCTGCACGTTGCTGCTGGCATCCTGCGAGGCGTTGGCGACCACGCCGGCCTGCTGGCTGGTCTGGGTCGCGGTGGCGGTCATGGTCTGGGCGGTGCCGGTCATCGACTGGGCGGCGCGGTCGACGCCGTCCACCACATTCATCACCTGGGCTTCCAGAGTGTCGGCCAGCTGCAGCATGGCCTTGCGGCGTTCGGCGTCGGCCTTGGCCTGATCCTCGGCCCGCTGGTCGATCATCCGCTTCAGGTCGGCCAGCATCTTGCGCAGGGCGTCGGCAAGGGCGCCGACCTCGTCGGCCTGCCGGATGTCCAGCGTCTGGTCGAAGCGGCCGGCGGCGATGCCTTCGGCGAAGGCGACGCTGGCGCGGATCGGCCGGGCGATGCCGCCGGCGACCACCCACATCACCGCGACCGCGCCAAGGGCGACCAGGGCGCCGACGGTGACCTGCCACAGGATGCTGGAGTTGGCCCGCTCGCCCAGTTCCGAGGCCAGGGCCATGCTGTCGGCCAGCACGATGTCCTTCGGCACCTGGACCAGCACGGCCCACGGCTTTTCGGTGTTGCCGAGCGTGATGGGAGCGAATGCACGCAGCATGTTGGTGGAGGCTTCGATGTCGACATGCGGCTTGCCCGCCTGGACACTGGTCAGATCGTTCTGCCAAGAGGCATCGAAGGTGGAAATCGATTGGCCGATCAGGTCGGGCCGCGCGCTGTGGGCGACGATCAGGCCCATGTTGCTGATGATGACCACCTGGCTGCGTCCGTTGAAGACGGCGGCGCTGACCTTGGTCGACAGTTGCTGCACGAAATCGAGGTTGAAGTCGGCGCCGGCCACGCCGCGGAACTTGCCGCCGATGACCACAGGCACCGACAGGGTCGCCAGGAACACCTGCTTGCCCTGCACGATGTAGGGCAGGGGGTCGAGCACGCTTTCGCGTCCGTTCTCCTGCGGGCCGATGTACCAGCCGCCCTTCATCACGCCGTTGGGATGCCGGTCGCGGCTGTCATACTCGACCAACGACTGCATGGCGATGCGGCCGTTCTGGTCGCGGTTCCAATAGGGGATGAAACGGCCGGTGGCGTCGGTGCCGGCTTCGCGGCGGTTGCGGAACTCCTCGTCCCGGCCGTCGAGCGCGTCGGGCTCCCACGCCGAATAGGTGCCGTTGAACAGCGGGTTGTTTTTCAGAACCGACAGCAGAACGCCGTTGAAGGCCTCGCGCCGCTTTTCCGGCGGGACGTGGCCGGGCGCCCCGTCGTCGGCGAGGCTGGCGAAGCTGCTGGCCATCGTCCGCGCGGCGTTCAGCGCGGTGTCGAATTCCGACCGCAGCAGGCCGGCCTGGGTGGCCGCGAGATTCTGCAGGGATTCCGTCGTCTTGCTTTCGATGATCCGTTCGACGTTGCCGGTCACGAACTCGTTGCTGGAGCGCGTCGACAGGACGGCGAAGCCGACGAGCACGGCGACGGTGCCTGCCAGGCACAAGCCCGACAGCATCGCGATCTTCGATTGGATTGATCTTATTTGCATGGTGTTTCCCCAGCATGAATCACACGCTGAAGGCACTGTGGAATTCGCCCCTTAACGAATGGTGAAGCCTGGATAAGGGTTAGAATACGGCCTTTGATGCGAAAGTATTACGGTTGCGCGGCATTGCTTCACTATTTGCGACTGATTCTAACGTTCATGGGGAAATCCGGAAATGTATTTTCATTTCCCACAGACAGACATATTGTTGCGAGACTGCATTCAATGCGCGAAGGCTCCGCCGACATTTGCGACGGGGATCGGCGTGAATATCCCGGTATGCTTGGCCACGATTGTGGAGACCGGTCCCGATCAGCCCTTGCGCGCCCGAGGATGGGCGTTGCGGTACACGTTCATCAACTGCTCGTTCTCGACGTCCGTGTAACGCTGGGTTGTGGAGAGCGAGGCGTGGCCGAGCAGGTCCTGGATGGCGCGCAGGTCGCCGCCGTCCGCCAAAAGATGGGTCGCGAAACTGTGTCGCAGGGCGTGCGGCGTCGCGCTGTCGGGCATGCCCATCAGAGCGCGCAGCTTCTGCATCTGATGCTGGGCGACGCTGGCGTTCAGCCGGCCGCCGCGGGTGCCGACGAACAGCGGGCCGTCGGGGGCCAGCGTGAAGGGGCACGATTCGATATAGGCGCGCACCGCCTCCGTCACCGCCGGCAGGACCGGGATCATGCGGTCCTTGCGCCCCTTGCCGGTGACGCGCAGCGTGTCGGTCAGCGGCGCGTCCTTTCGGGCCAGACCGAGCGCTTCGGAAATGCGCAGGCCGCAGCCGTAGAGCAGGGTGAACAGGGCGCGATCGCGCTTGCCGATCCAGGGTTCGTCGCGATCGCGCTCGGCCTCCTCCAGCAGGCGGTCGGCATCGATCTCCGTCAGCGGGCGCGGGGCGGGGCGCTTGACCTTGGGCGTGGCGAGGGTGGCGACGGCGGGGTTGTGCAGCCGGCCGCTGCGGTCCATCCAGCGGAACAGGTTGCGCACCGCCGCCAGCTTGCGCGCCCGGCTGGCCCCGACCAGACCGTCCATCGCCAGCCGGGACATCCAGGCGCGGAAATCCGCCGCCTTCAGGTCGCCCAGGTCGTTCAGCGAGGGCGGCGAGCCGCCGCGGAATTCGGTGAGGAAGCGCAGGAACTCGGCGACGTCGGCGGTGTAGGCCGACAGGGTGTGGCGGGACACCGCCTTCTCGCTCTCCATCCAGCGCCGCCAGTGGGCCAGCACGTCCTGAACGTCGGGCTTGGCGGAAAACCCCAAACTTGGAGCAATGGGAACAGGTTCGATCACGCCGGCAGCTCCAGCCAGCCGCGGATCACCCGTTCGATCACGCGGGCGAGGAAGCCGACCAGTTCGGTGCCCTGGCCGTTGTGGAAGGTGTCCGGCTCGCGGCTGCCGAAGGCCAGCAGGCCGTCGGGCGTCTCGCTGGAAACCTGGATGCGGATCAGCGCCTCCGACCGGACTAGGCCGGCGCCGGGGCCGTAGATCTCGGGATCACCCTGGATGTCGGTGTTCAGCACCACGTCGGCGCGGCCCAGCCGGTCGGCGATGGCGCCCGGCTCCACCACCCGCACGCCGGAGCGGTGGACGTGGGGAATGTCGCTGCCGTTGGATTCGATGACCAGACAGGCGACGTCGAGGTCGAGCAGGACCGCGAGGTCGGTGGTGATGGTCTGGATCAGCTGCTCGAAGCTCTGGGCGTCGAGCAGGAACAGGACCGCGGCGTGGATGCGGTTCTGGCTGTTCAGGTTGGCCCGGCTGGTGCCGATCAGCTCGCGCTGCTGGTCCTTGAGGGTGCGGACCTCGGCGCGCAGCCGGTCGACCATGAAGGCCTGGAGGTCCACCACCCCACGCCCGCGGTCGACCGACGGCGGGGTCAGGTGGTGGACCAGATCGGCGTTCTGGGCCAGGAAGTCCGGGTGGGTCCGCAGATAGGCGCGCACATCCTCCGAAGAGAGCGTCGACGCCTGGCGCGGGGGGTGGCCCGGTTCGCGGCCCCTGTCGGCCATGATCGCTCCGACCCGCCTTACAGGATCGACTGGCCGGTCTTCTTCCAGTCATCGACGAACTGGGAGAGACCCTTGTCGGTCAGCGGGTGGTTGAACAGCTGCTTCAGCACCGACGCCGGCGCGGTCACGACATGGGCGCCCAGACGGGCGGCCTTGACGATGTGCATCGGGTTGCGGATTGAGGCGACCAGCACCTCGGTCTTGAAGGCGTCGTAATTGTTATAGATCTCGCAGATGTCCTTGATGATGCCCATACCATCCTGGCCGATGTCGTCCAGGCGGCCGACGAAGGGCGACACGAAGCTGGCGCCGGCCTTGGCCGCCAGGATCGCCTGGGCGGGGGAGAAGCACAGCGTGACGTTGACCATCGTGCCTTCGGACGAGATGATCTTGCAGACCTTCAGGCCGGCCGGGGTCAGCGGCACCTTCACCGCGACGCGGTGGGAGATCTTGGCGATCTTGTGGGCCTCGGCGAGCATGGTCTCGAAGTCGGTGGACGCCACCTCGGCGCTGACCGGACCGTTGACGACGTCGCAAATCTCGGCCACGAGGTCGAGGAATTGACGGCCGGACTTGGCGATCAGGGAGGGGTTGGTGGTAACACCGTCCAGCAGACCGGTATCGGCCAGATCGCGGATCTCGGCAATGTCGGCGGTGTCGACGAAGAACTTCATGACGAAGGGTCCATGCTTGCTGATGTTGACCGGAACCGGCCGCGCCGGAAAGCTGACCGACGCGCCGTCCCGCCCGGTGCCCGGGACATGAGGCCACTCTAGCCGATGCGTTCGACTTCCGCCAGTTCCGCCCCGGGCTTCCAGGGGGATCTTCTTGGGGACACGCCCGAAACGGGGCAGCCCGAAGGCGATTTGGTGCGTGAAACCACCGATTCCCCGGCGAAGCCGCAGCCTCGCGGGTTGGACCGCCGAGTCGCCGTCCTGCTGCCGCTGCCGCTGCGCGAGGCCTACGACTACCGCGTGCCGGACGGCATGGAGCTGGTCCCCGGCGATTTCGTCGAGGTGCCGCTGGGCCCGCGCCGGGTGATCGGCGTCGTCTGGGGCCCCGGTGCGGGGGCGCTGGAGTCCGGCCGGCTGAAGCCGGTGGTGCGGCGGTTCGACGTGCCACCGATGACCGAGGTCGGCCGCCGCTTCGTCGAATGGGTCGCCGCCTACACCATGACGCCGCCGGGCTTCGTCCTGCGCATGGCGGTCAGCGTGCCGGCGGCGCTGGAGCCGCCCAAGCCGATGCTGGCCTATCTGCGCAAGCAGGGGGCGGAGCCGCCCCCCGGCTTCAAGATGACCGACCCGCGCAAGCGCATCCTGGCGCTGCTGGAAGATGGGCCTCCCCGCACCCCGGCGGAGCTGGCGGAGGAGGCTGGCTGCGGCGTGACGGTGGTGCGCGGGCTGGCCGAGGCCGGGCTTTTGGAGCCGGTGATGCTGCAGCCGACTCGGCTCGGCCGGCCCGACTGGCGCCGGCCCGGACCCAGCCTGTCGGCCGACCAGCGGGCGGCGGCCGACGATTTGCGCGCGCGGGTGGCATCCGGCAGCTATTCCACCGTGCTGCTCGACGGCGTCACCGGGTCGGGCAAGACGGAGGTCTATTACGAGGCGATCTCGGCGGCGCTGGAACAGGGCAAACAGGCGCTGGTGCTGCTGCCGGAGATCGCACTGTCGGCACAGTGGCTCGACCGCTTCGCCCGCCGCTTCGGCGCGCCTCCGGCGGAATGGCATTCGGAGCTGACCGGGGGGCAGCGCCGCGACACCTGGCGCGCGGTGTCCAAGGGCGAGGTGCCGGTGGTGGTGGGCGCGCGCTCGGCGCTGTTCCTGCCCTACCCGGATCTGGGTGTCATCATCGTCGATGAGGAACACGACTCCGCCTACAAGCAGGAGGAGGGGGCGATCTACCACGCCCGCGACATGGCGGTGGCGCGGGCGCATCTGGGCGGCTTGCCCATCGTGCTGGTCTCCGCCACGCCGTCGCTGGAGACCAAGGTGAATGCCGACAGCCACCGCTATGCGCGCATCGAGCTGCCGGCCCGCCATGGCGGTGCGGTGCTGCCCGACGTCGAGCTGATCGACCTGCGGCGCGACCGTCCTCCCGCCCGGCACTGGCTGGCGCCCAGCCTGCGCAAGGCGCTGACCGACACGCTGGCGGCGGGCGAGCAGGCGATGCTGTTCCTGAACCGCCGCGGCTATGCCCCGCTGACCCTGTGCCGCGCCTGCGGCCACCGCATGCAATGCCCGAACTGCACGGCGTGGCTGGTCGAACACCGGCTCGCCCGCAAGCTGCAATGCCACCATTGCGGCCTGCAGCAGCCCTTGCCCCACGCCTGCCCGGAATGCGGGGAGGAGGGGACGATGGCCGCCTGCGGTCCCGGCGTGGAACGCATCGCCGAGGAGGTGGCGGAACTGTTCCCCGACGCCCGCGCCGCCATCATGGCGTCCGACACCCTGCACGGCCCGCGCGCCATCCAGGAGATGGTCGAGAGCATCGGCCGGCACGAGCTGGACATCATCATCGGCACCCAGGTGATGGCGAAGGGCCACCATTTTCCGATGCTGACGCTGGTGGGGGTGGTCGATGCCGACCTGGGGCTGAACGGCGGCGACCTGCGGGCGGCGGAGCGCACCTATCAGCTGCTGCATCAGGTTGCCGGGCGCGCCGGGCGCGGCGAGCGGCCGGGGCGGGTGATGCTGCAGACCTTCATGCCCGAACATCCGGTGATGCAGGCGCTGGCCGCCGGCGACCGCGACGGCTTCTATCAACTGGAGGCCGAGATGCGGCTGGAGGCCGGCATGCCGCCCTTCGGCCGGCTGGCGGCGCTGATCGTGTCCGGCGAGGATCCGACGCTGGTGGAGCGGGTGGCGATGGCGCTGGGCCGGGCCGCACCGCGCAGCGACTCGGTCCATATCTTGGGGCCGGCCCCGGCGCCGCTGGCCCTGCTGCGCGGACGGCACCGCCGCCGCCTGCTGCTGAAGGCGCCGCGCAGCACCCAGGTGCAGCCGTTGATCGCGGAGTGGCTGGACAGGGTGGAGATCCCGCCGGCCATCCGGGTGCAGATCGATGTCGACCCCTATAGCTTCCTTTAAGGGGCGTTAGCGTCGGCAGGGCAGGCTGCGGCGAATTGACACGATCCGGTCGCGGCAGGGGTTCGACATGGCACCTGTGACGTTTGGTCCATTGCGCGGCGTGGAGCATGGTATTACCACGGTCGGGATGGTTCCGAATCCAAACTTCCTTCCCGGACCCAAACGTCACAGGCACAGGTTCAGGCTGATGGTCGGCATGATCTCCAAGCTTCGTCTGCGCGTTCAGCGGCAAACCCTGCTGACCGTGCTGCCGGTTCTTCTGCTGCTGGTGGTCATCGCCTTCGCCGCCGGCGCCCCGGCCCGCACCCGCGGCACCGATGCCGAAGCGCTGACCATGATCGACCGCGCCGAGCAGCTGCTGGAGCGGATCGGTCCGGACGCGGCGGCCGAAGCCTTTGTCGCCCATGATAGCGCTTTCACCGACCGCGACCTCTATCCGATGCTGCTGGACGACACCGGCGTGATGGTCGCCCATGGCTGGACCGCGACGCTGAACGGGTCGAACCTGAAGGAGCTGCGCGACGTCGACGGCAAGCCCTTCATCCGCGAGGCGCTGGACGGGGTGGCGCGCGCCGGCCGTACCGACGTCACCTATCAATGGATCGACCCGCTTACGGGCCAAGTCGCGCGCAAGACGATGCACGCCCGCCGTCTGGTTCTGAACGGCAAGCCCTACATGCTGGCGGTCGGCGTCTATCGTTGAGGCTTTTATGAAACTGCTGCGGCGGGATGCCGCAGGTCGCTTTTTTACATGGTGAAAATTTCAGCGGCCAAATCCACGGGGCCAAATCCGAGGAAGGTCAGGGCGACCGCGGCCGGCGCGGGCGCCAGATCGACAGGCATTCGGCGGCGTTGTCACCGGCCCCGATGCCGTACCAGCCCGAGCGGTCGTGGAAGGACAGGCTGTAGCGGCCCTTGGCGTCGCGTTCGAAGCGGAAGACCGGGCGGTCGACCTCCGGCAGCAGCACCAGAAGCCGGTCGTGGGTGCGCCCCGACTCGCGCAGCACGCCGACCCAATGCCCGTCGCGAATCTTCGGTTCGGCCACGGCGGCGAAGGCGTCCAGATCGTCCGGGGTAAAGCGGGCGCGGCTGAACTGGATGACGTTGGGCGCGCGCTCCTCCAGCCGGGAGCCGGCGCCGGCGTCGGTGTCCGCAGGGGTGTCGGTCGTCGGCAGGATGGTCATGGCGGATAAGGCCTCTGGTCTCTCGGGACCGGCTGCGGCGGGGCAAAACGACAGGAATCCCAAGGTCGGATCGGCCGCCCGCACGGTTCCGGCCGACCGTGGATCAGATTGGTTAACCTTGAATTAAACCGGGAATAGGGCCACATCGAAGTCACAGCCGGTATGACCAGTCGAGCGTTGCCCGAGTCCTCGGCGAACGCAGTTGCGACCAATGATTCCGCAGTTGCTCAAAACGCCGCAGCCAAATTGTCCAGACCCCGTTGCGTGGTGGCGATTCCTGTGATATTGGACCGCTCGCTTTCGCGGCCGGGGTGTTTGTGCCTCGGGTTGACACCCTATAAGGCCGCCGAATTCACCGTCTACCGAACTCAATTCGAGGGATCAGGTGGCATCCGAAGGAACAGGCGTATCCGAACTCGCCGCGCGTTACTCCACCGCGCTGTTCGAGCTTGCGGACGAAAATCAGGCGTTGGACACGGTCGCGAGCGATCTGGCCACGCTGAAGCAGATCCTGGCCGAGAGCGCTGACCTCCGTCGCCTCGTCCGCAGCCCCGTCATCAGCCGCGCCGATCAGGGCAAGGCCATGGCCGCTGTCCTGGACAGCGCCGGCGTGTCCGATCTGACCAAGCGCTTCATCGGGCTGGTGGCGGCCAACCGCCGCCTGTTCTCGATCGACGGGATGATCGAAGGCTTCCTGGCCGAGCTGGCCCGGCGTCGCGGCGAGGTCACGGCGCAGGTCACGACGGCCCAGCCGCTGAACGACGCCCAGCGCGACGCCGTCATCGACGCGCTCAAGGCGTCCATCGGTTCCAAGGTGTTGGTGAACACCTCCGTCGATCCGGAGCTGATCGGCGGCATGATCGTTAAGTTCGGCTCGCGCATGGTCGATACCTCGGTGCGCACGAAGCTGAACAAATTGCAACTCGCCATGAAGGCCTCAGGGGGATCAGTCTGATGGATATCCGCGCCGCAGAAATCTCTGCGATCCTCAAGCAGCAGATCGCGAATTTCGGGACCGAGGCGGATGTCGCCGAGGTTGGTCAGGTCCTGTCGGTGGGTGACGGCGTCGCCCGCGTGCACGGCCTGGACAACGTCCGCGCCGGCGAAATGGTCGAGTTCCCGGGTGGCCTGCAGGGCATGGCGCTGAACCTCGAGACCGACAATGTCGGTATCGTGATCTTCGGCGACGACCGCGGCATCAAGGAAGGCGACACCGTCAAGCGCACCGGCACTATCGTCGACGTTCCGGTCGGCCGTGGCCTGCTGGGCCGCGTGGTCGACGGCCTCGGCAACCCGATCGACGGCAAGGGTCCGCTGGTCGACGTCGAGCGCAAGCGCGTCGAGGTGAAGGCCCCCGGCATCATCCCGCGCAAGTCGGTGCACGAGCCGATGCAGACCGGCCTGAAGGCCGTCGACAGCCTGGTTCCGATCGGGCGCGGCCAGCGCGAGCTGATCATCGGTGACCGTCAGACCGGCAAGACCGCCGTCGTCATCGACACCTTCCTGAACCAGAAGCCGATCAACCAGGGCGACGACGAGAGCAAGAAGCTCTACTGCATCTACGTCGCCGTCGGCCAGAAGCGCTCCACCGTCGCCCAGATCGTCAAGACCCTGGAAGACGCCGGCGCCATGGAATACTCCATCGTCGTCGCCGCCACCGCGTCGGAGCCGGCTCCGCTGCAGTTCCTGGCGCCGTACACCGGCTGCACGATGGGCGAGTATTTCCGCGACAACGGCATGCACGCCCTGATCGTGTACGACGATCTGTCCAAGCAGGCCGTCGCCTACCGCCAGATGTCGCTGCTGCTCCGCCGTCCGCCGGGCCGCGAAGCCTATCCGGGCGACGTGTTCTACCTCCACAGCCGCCTGCTGGAGCGCGCCGCCAAGATGGGCGACGCCCATGGCAACGGCTCGCTGACCGCCCTGCCGGTCATCGAGACCCAGGCCGGCGACGTGTCCGCCTACATCCCGACCAACGTGATCTCGATCACCGACGGTCAGATCTTCCTGGAAACCGGCCTGTTCTATAAGGGCATCCGTCCCGCCATCAACGTCGGTCTGTCGGTGAGCCGCGTCGGCTCCGCCGCCCAGATCAAGGCGATGAAGCAGGTCGCCGGCACCATCAAGATGGAACTCGCGCAGTACCGCGAGATGGCCGCCTTCGCCCAGTTCGCCTCGGACCTCGACGCCTCGACCCAGCGCCTGCTGGCCCGCGGCGCCCGTCTGACCGAGCTGCTGAAGCAGGGCCAGTTCCAGCCGCTGCCCGTCGAAGAGCAGGTCGTGTCGATCTTCGCCGGCGTGAAGGGCTACCTGGACGCCATCCGCGTCGAGGACGTGAACCGCTTCGAGGCCAAGTTCCTGTCGGAAATCCGCGCCAAGGGCGCCGATATCCTGGCGGCGATCCGCACCGACAAGCAGATCACCTCGGCGACCGAAGAGAAGCTGAAGGCGTTCCTCGACGGCTTCGCCAAGGTCTTCGCCTGACCGACCGCGCGCGGGGGCGGGAAACCGCCCCCCACCGTCTTGTAGAGACGGGCACGGAACGACCTCGAGCGGAATTGAAGGGCCGGCATGCCTAACCTCAAGGACCTAAAGAACCGGATCGCGAGCGTCCAGTCGACGCGCAAGATCACCTCGGCCATGAAGATGGTCGCGGCTTCCAAGCTGCGCCGCGCTCAGGAGCAGGCGGAAGCCAGCGGTCCCTACGCGGAGCGTATGGGCCGCATGCTGTCCTCCCTGGCCGCCAACGTGCAGGACAGCGGCAACGGCCCGAAGCTGATGACCGGAACGGGCGCCGATCAGGTGCATCTGCTGGTTGTCATCAGCTCCGACCGCGGTCTGTGCGGCGCCTTCAACGGCTCCATCGTCCGCGAGGCCAAGCGCCAGATCGTCCGCCTGCAGGGCGAGGGCAAGACCGTGAAGCTGCTGACCGTCGGCCGCAAGGGCCGCGACCAGCTGAAGCGCGAGTTCGCCTCCCTGATCGTCGAGAGCTACGAGGATGTCGGCCGCCGCCGGCTCGGCTTCAGCGACGCCGACATGGTGGCGACGAAGGTGCTGTCGATGTTCGACGCCGGCGAGTTCGACGTCTGCTCGGTCATCTTCAACAAGTTCAAGTCGGCGATCTCGCAGGTCGTCACGGTTCAGCAGCTCATCCCCTTCGCCGTCGCCACCGAGGCCGCCGAGGCCGCCGGCGCGGAAGCCAAGGCGATGTACGAGTTCGAGCCGGACGAGGAGCAGATCCTCGCCGAACTGCTGCCGCGCAACCTGTCCATCCAGATCTACCGCGCCCTCCTGGAGAGCGCCGCGTCCGAACAGGGCGCCCGGATGACCGCGATGGACAATGCGACGCGCAACGCCGGCGACATGATCAACAAGCTGACGATCACCTACAACCGGACGCGCCAGGCCTACATCACCAAGGAGCTGATCGAGATCATCTCCGGTGCCGAGGCCCTGTAACGGCCGCATCCGACACGTAGCGTCCAGCCTATTTGCGCCGGCGACGGCATACCGACACTTACCGAGTTCCTAGGGAGCTTTACTCCATGGCCACCACCAATTCTGTCGGCAAGATCACGCAGGTCACGGGCGCCGTCGTGGACGTGCAGTTCGACGGCGACCTGCCGGCGATCCTGAACGCGCTGCACACCCAGAACGACGGCAAGACCCTCGTTCTGGAAGTGGCGCAGCACCTGGGCGAGAGCACGGTCCGCACCATCGCCATGGACAGCACCGACGGTCTGGTGCGTGGCGCCGAGGTGTCGGACACCGGCGCCCCGATCGCCGTGCCGGTCGGCCCTGAGACCCTGGGCCGCATCATCAACGTCATCGGCGAGCCGATCGACGAGCGCGGCGCGGTCAACGCCGCCCGCTCGCTGCCGATCCACCGTCAGGCTCCGGACTTCGTCGACCAGTCGACGGACGCCGAAGTGCTGATCACCGGCATCAAGGTCATCGACCTGCTGGCTCCCTACGCCAAGGGCGGCAAGATCGGCCTGTTCGGCGGCGCCGGCGTCGGCAAGACCGTGACGATCATGGAGCTGATCAACAACGTCGCCAAGGCGCACGGCGGCGTGTCGGTGTTCGCCGGCGTGGGCGAGCGTACCCGTGAGGGCAACGACCTCTACCACGAGATGATCGAGTCGGGCGTCATCAAGCTCGACGGCCCGGGTTCCAAGGTGGCCCTGGTGTACGGCCAGATGAACGAGCCGCCGGGCGCCCGCGCCCGCGTCGCGCTGAGCGGCCTGACGCTCGCGGAATACTTCCGCGACGAGGAAGGCCAGGACGTGCTGTTCTTCGTGGACAACATCTTCCGCTTCACGCAGGCCGGTTCGGAAGTGTCGGCTCTGCTGGGCCGCATCCCGTCGGCGGTGGGTTACCAGCCGACGCTGGGCACCGACATGGGCGCCCTGCAGGAGCGCATCACCTCGACGAAGAAGGGTTCGATCACCTCGGTGCAGGCCATTTACGTGCCCGCCGACGATCTGACCGACCCGGCCCCGGCCGCCTCCTTCGCCCACCTGGACGCCACCACGGTGCTGTCGCGCTCGATCGCCGAAATGGCCATCTTCCCGGCCGTGGACCCGCTCGACTCGACCAGCCGCATCCTCGACCCGCGCGTCGTCGGTGAGGAGCACTACCAGGTCGCCCGTTCGGTCCAGAAGGTTCTGCAGACCTACAAGTCGCTGCAGGACATCATCGCCATCCTGGGCATGGACGAGCTGTCGGAAGAGGACAAGCTGGTCGTGGCCCGCGCCCGCAAGATCCAGCGCTTCCTGTCGCAGCCGTTCCACGTCGCCGAGGTGTTCACCGGCACGCCGGGCGTGCTGGTCAGCCTGGAAGACACCATCAAGGGCTTCAAGGGCATCGTGAACGGCGACTACGATCACCTGCCGGAGGCCGCCTTCTACATGGTCGGCACCATCGACGAGGCGATCGCCAAGGCCAAGAAGCTGGCCGCCGCCTGATCCCCATCCGGGATTGCGGCATTCCGACCCGGCTCCATCGGCCTCGTGAAGGGGCCTGAGAAAGCCGGGCGGAAATCGACATCAGCACACCCCCTCCCCCCGTCATCGGGGGAGGGGGTTCCTATGAAGAGGCACCAGGAAACCCATGGCCGATAAAGTCGAATTCGAGCTGGTCTCGCCGGAAAAGCTGCTGAAGTCGCAGCCCGTGGACATGGTCGTGGTGCCGGGTTCGGAAGGCGATTTCGGCGTGCTCGCCGGTCATTCGCCGATGATCTCGACCGTGCGTCCGGGTGTCATCGACGTCTATGAGGGCGACCGCGTGGTCGACCGCGTCTTCGTCGCCGGCGGCTTCGCCGAGGTCACCGAGGCCCGCTGCACCGTGCTGGCCGAGGAAGCGGTGGCGCTGACCGACCTGGACCGCGCCACGGTCGAGAAGCAGATCAAGGATCTGTCCGAGGACGTGGACGACAGCAAGTCGGACGCCGAGCGCGCTGCCGCCGAGTCCAAGCTGGCCGTCGCGCGCGCCAAGCTGGACGCGCTGACCCAGACCTCCGCTCACTGAGCGGAGGCCGTTGGCCCGGTTCCCGTCTGTGCGGGATCCTGGAGCCAACGGCATATATCCCTTCGGTCAAACGGGCGGCTTGGGCATCCAGGCCGCCCGTTCGCGTTGCGACTTGGTTGCATGGCGAAAAAGAGCGATTACATTCGAAGGCCTGAACCGTGAACCCCGCCGTACCCAACGGCATAAAGGCGGGGACATGGGAGCGACGGACCCTTTCCCGATATGAACCGGCCGCAACGGCAGCGCGGCCCCGAACGAGGCGGTAGAGCGGACATGGCGCGTGCGCATTGGCGGATCGACGAGCTTCCCTGGGACCGTTTCGACGCCGGCAAGATCGATTCCGATCTGGTCCCGCTGATCAAGGCGGCGGCCCTGGTGGAATTCAACGCCGACGATTACACAGCCTATCTGTGCAACGTCTTCAAGGACGATCCGGAGTTCCAGGAGGCCGCCCGCGGCTGGGCGATCGAGGAGGTCCAGCATGGCGAGGCGCTGGGCCGCTGGGCCGAGCTGGTCGATCCAACCTTCGATTTCCGCGCGGCGGTCGAGCGCTTCCGCGCCGGCTACCGCGTGCCGATCGACCTCGACGCCTCGGTCCGCGGCTCGCGCACCGGCGAGATGATCGCCCGCTGCATGGTGGAGACCGGCACCAGCTCCTACTACGCCGCCATCGGTGATTCGACCGACGAGCCGGTGCTGAAGGAGATCTGCCGCAACATCGCCGCCGACGAGCTGCGCCACTACAAGATCTTCTACACCTACGCCAAGAAGTATCTGGATCGCGAAGGGCTGAACAAGGTGCAGCGGCTGAAGGTGGCGCTGTCGCGCATCGGCGAGTCGGAGGACGACGAGCTGGCCTATGCCTACTACGCCGCCAATGCCCCGGCCGACGCCCCGTACGAGCACAAGCTCTACAACGCCGCCTACAAGCGCCGCGCCTTCGGCCGCTATCGCCGCAAGCATGTCGACCGCGCCATCGCTATGGTGTTCAAGGCTTGTGGGCTGAAGCCGCACACCCGGCTGTGCAGCGTCGCCTCACGCGGGGCATGGTGGTTCATCGACCGTCAGGCCAGAAAGCTGGCGGCGCAGGCGGTCTGACCCCCGCCGCGACGCTGGCGGTTCCGGCCTCTTTGGGGTAGCCATGACGGCGTAAACCACCCAAAGAGGGTCTCGGAGACATGAAGCTCTATTACAAGCCCGGCGCCTGCTCGCTGTCGCCGCACATCGTCCTGCGCGAGGCCGGGCTGCCCTTCGATCTGGTCAAGGTCGATCTCGTCACCAAGACGCTGGCCGACGGCAGCGATTTCCGTGCGGTGAACCCGAAGGGCCAGGTGCCGACGCTGGCGCTCGACGAGGGCGGCATCCTGACCGAGGGTGCCGTGATCGTGCAGTACATCGCCGACAAGGTGCCGGACAGCGGTCTGGTCCCGGCGGCCGGCACGATGGAGCGCTACCGCGTGCAGGAACTGCTGAACTTCATCGGGTCGGAACTGCACAAGGGCGTCGTCCCGCTGTTCCCGATGCTGAAGGAGGTGGTGCCTGACAGCTATCGCGACTTCGCCGCCAAGGTGCTGGGGGCCAAGCTGTCGGTGTTGAACCAGCAGTTGGAGGACAAGGCCTATCTGACCGGCGAGGTCTTCACCGTCGCCGACGCCTATGCCTATACGGTGCTGAGCTGGATGCCGCGCATCAGCTTCGACCTGTCGCCCTGGCCGAACCTGACGGCCTTCGCCGAGCGCGTCGCCGCCCGTCCGGCGGTGCAGGCGGCGCACGCCGCCGAAGCCCAAGGCTGACGGCCGGCCGGTCGGAATAAAAAAGAAGGCCCCGTCTCGGTGAGGCGGGGCCTTTTTTCTTTGTCGGCGTCGCGCGGATCAGGCGGCGCTGGGCTTGCGGCGCAGCGGGGTGTTGCCGCCGGGGGTACCGGCGGCGCGCGGTGCCTGCTTGCCGTTGCCCTGGCTGTTGCCGTGCGACACGGCATGCGGAGCCGGGCGGCGGTCGTGGCGGTTCTGGTCGTTGCGGGCGGCGTCCGGACGCGGCGCACCGGCCGGCTTGCCGGGCTTCTGCGGGGTCTTGGCAGCCTGCGGAGCCTTGGCAGGCTGCTGCGCCGCCTTCGGGGCTGCCTTCGGCGCCGCGTTCGCCGGGCGGGCCTGCTGCTGGTTGCGGTTGTTCTGGTTGCGGTTGCTGCCCGGCGCCTTGGGGCGGGGCGGCGGCTTGGACGAGGCGTGGATCTGCGCCACGTCCACCGCGTGGTAGGGATGGGTGGTGTCGGACGGGATCGGCTGACGGATCGTCTTCTCGATGTCCTTCAGATAGCCGACCTCTTCATGGTCGCAGAAGGACACCGCGCTGCCGTCGGTGCCGGCGCGCGCGGTGCGGCCGATGCGGTGGACGTAGCTCTCCGGCTCGTTCGGCAGGTCGAAGTTGATGACGTGGCTGATGCCATCGATGTCGATGCCGCGCGCGGCGATGTCGGTGGCCACCAGCGCCCGCAATTCGCCGGCGCGGAAGCTTTCCAGCGCGCGGACGCGGGCCGACTGCGACTTGTCGCCATGGATGGCGTCGGCGGCGATGCCGGCCTTCTTCAGATGGTCGGCGATGCGGTCGGCGCCATGCTTGGTGCGGGCGAAGACGATGGTACGGGCCATCGCGCTGTCTTCCAGCAGGTCGGCCAGCAGACGGCGCTTGTCGCTGCGCTCGACGAAGAGGACGCGCTGGTTGATGCGCTCCACCGTCGTCGACTGCGGCGTCACCTCGATGCGCTCGGCATCAGTCAGGATGCTGTTCGCAAGGTCGACCACCGCGTCGGGCATGGTGGCGGAGAACAGCAGGGTCTGCCGTTCCTTCGGCAGCACCGCCACCACCTTCCGCACGTCGCGGATGAAGCCCATGTCGAGCATGCGGTCGGCCTCGTCCAGCACGAACAGCTCGATGCCGCCGAGATTGACGTGGTTCTGCGCCATCAGGTCGAGCAGGCGGCCGGGGGTGGCGATCAGCACCTCCGTCCCGCGGGCGATGGCGGCGACCTGCGGGCTCTGGCCGACGCCGCCATGGATGACGGTGCGGCGAATCGGCAGATGGCGGCCGTAGGTGGTGAAGCTGTCGCCGATCTGCAGCGCCAGTTCACGCGTCGGGGTCAGGATCAGGGCGCGCGGCGACTTGGCGGCCACGCGCTTCTTGTTCTGGAACAGCCGCTGCAGCATCGGCAGCGTGAAGGCGGCGGTCTTGCCGGTGCCGGTCTGGGCGAGGCCCAGCACGTCGCGGCCGGCCAGCAGAAGCGGGATGGCGCCGGCCTGGATCGGCGTGGCCGTGGAGTATCCCTCCTCCGCGACGGCGCGCAGAAGAGGCTCGATCAGGCCGAGGCCGGAAAATTCGGTCATGGAAGCGATGGTCCTGGTCACCAGAATGGGGGCCGCGCCAGGAGGGAGCGGCCGGGCTTGCGCGCTCCGCGGCGGGTTGGCGCGGAGCCGTCGGGCGGCGGGCGATCAGGCGAGCGCAAGTCCTGCGCGGCGCCGGGCGCCGTCCGACCCCGGACAGATAGGGCCGGTGGCTTGATTTGGCAAGCAAACTCGTTGCGCGGCAGGGGTGCGCCTGCCGATTCGGGAGGATCAAGCGGAGGCTGGACGGGAGGAGAGGGGGCGCGAGCCGGCGTCACAATCCTGCGGCATATGGTCGCGCCCCGGAGCCGTCCGTCGGCGCTTACGGCTTCTTGATGATGCCGCAGGCGAGGCGGTCGCCGGAATTGCCGGCCGGCTGGCTGAGGTAATCGTCGGGCTGGGCGTGGATGATGATCGAGGTGCCGCCCTGCTTGAACAGGCCATCGGCACCGTCGGTCAGGCTGACCATGTGGGTGATCGCCTCGAACCCGGCCTTGCCGGCCTCGTTGGCCCAGATGTTGGGAAGCTCGCCGTAATGCATGTGCTCGGATTCGAGACCGTGCTTGGAGCCCTGGGCGCCGAAATGGCCGCCGGCCGCCTTGAAATCGGGGGTGCAGGCGCCGTTCTCATGGATGTGGATGCCGTGCCAGCCCGGCGGCAGCCCTTCCAACTGGCCATGCACCAGGATGCCGTGCGGGAACTTGGTGAAGGTGACGGTGCCCAGCGGCTTGCCCTGGGCATCGGCGATGGCGGCCTGGGCGGCGGGAGCGGGCGCCGGGGCGGCCGGGGCGGACTGCTGGGCCAGTGCCGGAGCGGCTGCCAGCGACAGGCCGGCGAACAGCAGGGCCGGGGCAAGACGCAGATGGCGGGGCGGGGTGCACGACATTCCGGTGGGTCCTCCATATTGGCCGGCGCGGGTGAGCGGCCGGCGGGGTCGCGACTTCGCGTCGCTGCGAAACCGCTCTGGGATTGCGAACGGTTTTCAGTATGATGGGGGTATCGGCAAGCAAAGACCAGGGTTGGGGTTATGACGTCGCGTCTGGAAGCGTTGTGCATGGAGAAGGGGCTGAAGATGACCGGGCAGCGCCGTGTCATCTCCCAGGTGTTGTCGGAGGCGGACGACCATCCCGACGTCGAGGAGGTGCATCGCCGCGCCGTGCAGATCGATCCGCGCATCTCCATCGCCACCGTCTACCGCACCATGCGTCTGCTGGAGGACGCGCAGGTGATCGAGCGCGTCGATCTGGGCGACGGGCGTGCGCGCTACGAAGAGGCGACGGCCGACCACCACCACCACCTGATCGACACCCGCACCGGTCGGATCATCGAATTCGCCAGTCCGGAGCTGGAGGCGATGAAGGAGCGGATCGCCCACGAACTCGGCTACAAGATCGTCGGCCACCGGCTGGAGATCTACGGCGTGCCGCTGGACGACGCCGGTGACGACGCCCGGGATGAGGAGGAGCGTCCATGACCGATCCCCGTTTCTTCGAGGCCGATCAGCCCATCGCCGACGCCATCGCCTGCCGCGATGCGGTGCAGCGCTGCTACTCCGGCCTGTGCCGCTGCGGCCAGCCGGAACGCTATGCGCTGGAGGCGGCGGTGACGGTCTATCGCTATCACCATCCGGAGATCCCGCCGGCCCAGGCGGAGACCATCGTCAGTCATTGGGTGGCGGGGCCGGTTCGGCATTGAGGGGGGTGGGCGAGTGTCGGCTGACGAATGCCCCCACCTAACCTTCCCCGCTCACAGCGGACCTACGGTCCGCCTGTCGCGTCAGCACAAAGCGAAGCTTTGTGCGAGAGCTGGACGGGGGAGGGACTGCCGCTGAACGCCGACAAAGCTCCAATCCCCTCCCCCGCCCAGCGGGGGAGGGTCAGGGTGGGGGCATTCGTCAGTCAGCGCATATATGAAAATAGTCCTTGACCAATACCGCATAAAATCCTAGAACCAATCCTGTCAAGGCGATGGGTCCGCCCCTCGGACCGGTCGCCCGACAGCACCAAAGCTCCCCCCTCGCTTCGGTCCGAAAAGGGCCGGCCGGACACTCGAAGGTCCGGCCGGCCCTTTTCGTTTTCGCGTTTCGCCCGCGGCCGGCGCTGCGTCCCGCACGCATCCCGACAACCGGATGGCGGAACGATCCCTCCCGCCGTCACCCGAGCGGGAGCCGCAGGAACGCGAAAGGAAAATTTCCCCATGTCGACCAGCATCGCCCAGGCTTTCGTCAAGCAGTTCGAGCGCGAGGTCCACGAGGCCTATCAGCGCATGGGCTCCAAGCTGCGCAACACGGTGCGCAGCAAGAACAACGTGCAGGGCGCCTCCACCGTCTTCCAGAAGGTGGGGAAGGGCGCCGCCTCCACCAAGTCGCGGCACGGCGCGGTTCCGGTGATGAACCTGGACCACACGCCGGTGGAATGCGCGCTGTACGATTTTTATGCCGGTGATTGGGTCGACCGGCTGGACGAGCTGAAGACCAACATCGACGAGCGCCAGATCATCGCCAATGCCGGCGCCTATGCGCTCGGCCGCAAGACCGACGAGCTGCTGATCGCCGAGCTGAACAAGTCCGTCAATTATGCCGGCAGCGCCGCCGACGGGCTGACCAAGGCGAAGATCCTGGCCGCCTTCGAGATGATGGGCGAGGCCGACGTGCCGGACGACGGCCAGCGCTATGCCGTCGTCGGCTGGAAGCAGTGGAGCCAGCTGCTGGGCATCGAGGAGTTCGCCAGCTCCGACTATGTCGGCACCGACGAGCTGCCCTGGCGCGGCACCCAGGCCAAGCGCTGGCTCGGCACGCTGTGGCTGCCGCATTCCGGCCTGACGCTGAACGGCGGTGTCCGGCTCTGCCACTGGTACCACAAGACGGCGGTCGGCCATGCGGCGGGCGCCGACGTGAAGACCGACATCACCTGGCACGGTGACCGCGCGGCGCATTTCGTCAACAACATGATGAGCCAGGGCGCCGCGCTGATCGACACCACCGGCGTGGTCACCCTGCGCTGCCTGGAGAGCTGAGCGGGGGAGGGTGATCCCTCCTCTCTTCCGCATCCCTCACAAAAATCCGGAGACTTCGATCCATGGCCTATGCGTCCAAGGATTTGAGCGTGCTCGCCTATGCGAACGGCTTCACGCTCTGGCACTACACCACGCACGACGCGGCGACCGACGTCGACACCGCCGGCTATTTCAACGGCGCGGCCGACCTGCTGCGGGTTGGCGATATGCTGCTGGCCAACTGTGCGGTCGGCGCCGCCACGCCGGCCACCGGCGTGCTGGTGGTGGCGGCCAGCGCCAATGGGGCGGTGGACGTCGCCAACCTGACGCCGTTCGGCAGCGCCAACAGCGACTGATCCGCCGAAGGGGAGAGGCGCCGCACCTCGACCATAGAGGGCTGCGCCTTTCCGGAACCCTGGAAAGGGAGACCCGTCATGGCCCTGACCGCCATCGGCCTGTGCGGCCGGGCGCTGATCAAGCTCGGCGCCACCGCCATCGCTTCCTTCGAGGACGGCTCCGCCGAGGCGGAGGTCGCCGCCGCCCTCTATGCACCGACGCGCGACGCGCTGTTGTCGGCCAATGCCTGGAGCTTCGCCAGCATGCAGGCGACGCTGCCGCGGCTGGCCGAGCCGCCGGTCGCCGATTATGCCTGCGCCTTCCAGCTGCCGGCCGATTTCCTGCGGGCGTTGGGGGCTGGCGGGGGCGGGCGTGGGCGCGGCCTGTCCTATCGCATCGTTGGCCGGACGCTGCTGTGCGATGCCGGCGCCGTCACCCTGTCCTACATCGGCCGCCCGGCGGAGGAGGAGTTTCCCGCCTTCTTCGATCAGGCGCTGATCGCCCGGCTCGCCTCCGAGTTCTGTATCCCGCTGACCGAAAGCTCGACGCGGGCGGAGTTGCTGGCCCAACTGGCCGAAAGCGAGTTCCGCCGCGCCCGCCAGATCGACGCCCAGCAGGACAGTCAGCCCGGCTTCGAGGACTTCACCCTGATCGATGCGCGGGCATGATGGGGAGGGCGTGATGGGACGGCTGCATCAGGTCAAGACCAACTTCACCGCCGGCGAGGTGTCGCGCCGCCTGCTCGGGCGCGGCGATCTCAAGGCCTATGACAACGGCGCGCTGGCCCTGCGCAACCTGTTCATCGACCCGACCGGCGGGGTGACCCGGCGGTCGGGGCTTGCCTTCACGGCACTGGCCCGTGGCGACGGCCGGCTGGTGGCGTTCGAGCGCAATGCCGAGCAGACCTATCTGCTGGTCTTCACCGACGGCTGGATCGACGTGTTCCAGGGCGGGACCAAGCTGGCCTCGGTTGCCGCGCCCTGGACGTTGACGCAACTGGCGCAGATCACCTGGACGCAGAGCGCCGACACGCTGCTGGTCTGCCATCCCGACCTGCCGCCGCGCAAGCTGACGCGCGGCGACAATGGCGGGTGGACGCTGGCGGAGTGGGCCTTCGCCGTCGAGGGGGAGTTGCTGCGCACGCCCTTCCACCGCTTCGGTGATCCGGCGGTGACGGTGACGCCGTCCGGCACCAGCGGGGCGATCAGCGTCACCGCGTCGGCCCCGGTGTTCGACCCCCGCCATGATGACACCCGCATCCGCATCAAAGGCAAGCAGTTGCAGGTGACCGGCGTGGTGTCGGCAACGCAGGTCAACGCGACGGTCAAGGAGGCATTGGCCGACACCCAGCCGACGACGCAATGGGAGGAGCAGGCCTTCTCGGCATTGCGCGGCTGGCCGGTGTCGGCGGCCTTCCATCAGGACCGGCTGGTGATCGGCGGGTCGCGCGACCTGCCCAACCGGCTGTGGCTGTCGCGCTCCGCCCAGATCTGGAACTTCGACCTGGGCGAGGGGCTGGACGATCAGGCCATCGAGTTCGGCATCCTGTCCGATCAGGTCAACGCGGTGCGCGCCGTCTTCTCCGGCCGGCATCTGCAGGTCTTCACCTCCGGCGCCGAATATATGGTGACCGGCGACCCGCTGACCCCGCAGAGCATGCAGGTCAACCGGCAGACGCGCATCGGCTCGCCGATGGACCGCGCCATCCCGCCGCGCGATGTGGAGGGGGCGACGCTGTTCGTGCCGCGCAACCGGCGCGAAATCCGCGAGTTCCTCTATACCGACACCGAAGCGGCCTATCAGGCCAACGATCTGGCGCTGTTGGCCCGCCATCTGGTGTCCAGCCCGCGCGACCAGGATTACGACCAGAACCGCCGGCTGCTGTTCGTGGCGATGGAGGACGGCTCGCTGGGGGCGCTGACCGCCTACCGGGCGGAGGACGTCACCGCCTGGACCCTGCTGGAGACCGACGGGGCGGTGCGCTCCGTCGCCGCGGTGGGGGACGAGGTCTATGCGCTGGTCGAGCGGCGCGGCGTCTGGACCGTCGAGCGGTTCGACGACGCGCTGAACCTCGACGCGGCGATCACCGGCGAAAGGGGTGAGGCAACCGCCGTGTGGGGTGGGCTGGCGCATCTGGAGGGGCGGACGGTCGCCATCGTCGCCGATGGAGTGATCCGCAACCCCGCCACGGTGCAGGCCGGCAGCGTCACGCTGGACCCGCCGGCGCGCAAGGTGGAGATCGGGCTGCCCTACACCCACCGGGTCGAGCCGCTGCCACCCAACCTGCTGGGGCAGGCGACCGGGGCCGACATCGTCCGGCTGGTCGCCGTCACCTTCCGGCTGGAGGAGACGGCGGCGCTGCGCGTCGATCTGGGGCGCGGGTTGCAGGAACTTCCGCTTCACCGCCTGGGGCCGCAACCGGCCGGCGGGGTGCCGCCGCGCGTGTCCGGCGACCGCCGGTTGCGGGCGCTCGGCTGGCGCCATGACACCGACGTCCCGCTGTGGCGCATCGAGCAGGATGCGCCGCTGCCCTTCACGCTGCTTTCCGTGACCATGGAATTGAAGGTGAATGACTGATGGGTGGAATCACTCCCCTCGTGACCACGGCGCTGCCGCTGGCGAACTCCGTCATCGGCACCGTGCGCAATGCCAGTGCCGGCCAGTCCGGCGCCGCCGCGCAACAGGCCGCCCAGCAAGCCGCCCAGCAAGCCGCTGCCGAGCTTGAGTACAAGCGCCAGCAGGACGCGGTGCAGGCCGCCGCCGCCCAGGCTGCGCTGGAGCAGAAATACCGCGAGGAAGCGGCGGCGGCGGAACGCAGCGCCCAGGCCGCCGCCGCCGCCCGCCAGCAGCAGGCCCAGCTGGAGGCCGAGGCGCAGGCCCGCCAGTGGAGCCATGACGCCGAGTTGCGGCAACGGGAGGAGGAGCTGCAGCGCCAGAAGGATGAGGCCGCCGCTGCGGCTGCGGCTGCGGCGCGGGCGAAGGAAATGGACGATTACCGCTCGTCCCAGGAACAGACTTTGGCCCAGTTGCGCGCCAGCCAGGAGGAGGCGGTCCGCGCCAAGGAAACTGACGCGCAAACCCAGCTGGCGCAGCTGACCGCGGCGGCGGACGCCGCCGAACAGCGCCGCCTGGCGGCGTTGCGGCAGGCGGTCAGCAAGACCCGCGCCGGGCTGGGCGCGCGCGGCGTCACCGCGCAGGACGGCTCCGGCGAGGCGATCCTGCTGGGCCTGACCAACTCCAGCGAGACCGAGCGCAAGGACGCCAAGGCGACCGACCAGTTGAAGCGCGCCGCCATCCAGCAGAGCCTGGACGAGGCCAAGCGCCGCAACCTGCTGGAGTTGTCGCAACTCGCCGACCGTCAGCGGCTGGAATACATGAGCAAGTTCTTCTGAGGGACGGCTCCCTCTCCCGTCCCGGGAGAGGGAAGGGGCCCAAGCGGAGCTTGGGAAGGGTGAGGGGTGATCCAAGGAACCATGCGGTTCGGGATTCTTGTATTCCCCCTCACCCTCCCCACCGCTGTGCGGCGGGTCCCCTCCCTCTCCCGGGGCGGGAGAGGGCATTTTCTTTTGGAGACCCCCGATGTCCACGTCGCTTCTCATCCCGCGCGGGACCCCGCGCGTGCAGTATCTCGCCGACGGTATGCAGCGGGTCTTCACCTACCCGTTCCCGATCTTCGCCGACGCGGATCTGCAGGTCTTCCTGGGCGCTGCGCTGCAGAGCACCGGCTATGCTGTCGGCGGGGCGGGCGCCGGCGCGGGCGGGGCGGTGACCTTCGCCACGGCGCCGGCGGAGGGGACCGTCGTGCTGCTGCGCCGCCGGCTGCCGATCGAACGGCGCAGCGACTTCGGCGAAAGCGGGCCGCTGCCGGCCTCCGCCCTCAATGGCGAGCTGGACCGGCTGACGGCGATGCTGCAGCAGGTGGCGGGCGACCAGGAGCTGATGCTGCGCTATGGCGACAGCGACCTGCCGGCTTCGCCGCTGTTGCCGGAGCGGGCCTTGCGCCAGGGCAAGCTGCTGGCCTTCGACAGCGCCGGCAATCCGACAATCCGCCCGCCGGTGGACGAGGAGGCGCTGGCGACCTATGTGCCGCCGGGTGCCGGGGCCACCGCCCGGCCGGTGCGCGACAAGCTGGCCGACCTCGCGTCGGTGAAGGATTTCGGCGCGGTGGGCGACGGGCTGGTCGATGACACGCTGGCCCTGCAGACGGCGCTGACCTCGGCCCGCGCGGTGTTCGTGCCGCCGGGAACCTACCGCATCGCCAACACGCTGACGCTCGGTTATGGGCGGACGCTGTACGGGGTGGGGCAGGCGTCGGTGATCCGTGGCGCGTCCAACGGCTTCGATCTGATCCATCTGCCGGACGGCTACGCCACCCTGTCGGGCCTGCGGCTGGAGCAGGGCAAGGCGGGGGTGCGGCTGTTCGGGCGCGACGGGCCTTGCGTGCAGAACAGCCTGACCGACCTGACCCTGTGGGAGCCGGAGGTGGGGCTGGTCTTCGACGGCTACATTGATCCGAACCTGCCTTGCTACTGGAACAACATCGCCCGCGTGCTGGTGGCGCGGCCGTCGCGGCACGGGGTGTGGCTGACGCGGACGGGGGCGGGCGACACGCCGAACGCCAACCGCTTCCACGCCGTGCGGGTCTATTCGCTGTCGGCGCCGATGAGCGGCTGCGGTTTCTTCGTCGAACAGGGGCGCTTCAACAACGCCTTCTTCGACTGCGAGGCCAATCTGTGGCGGCAGGCGGAGGCCTGCTTCCGTGTCGGCGCCGTCACCGACAAGACGCTGATCGTGAATTTCTACGCCGAATCGCTGGGCGCCCTGCCGAACCTGCAACTGGATGCCGGGTCGGTGGAGACGGCGATCGTCAACCTGTTCTCCGCCGCCGCCGGGCCGGCGATCCTCGACCGGTCGGGCGGGCAGTATACGGCGGTCAATGCCGGCTATCCGGAGAAGAACCGGTTTCAGCGCAGCCGCGTCACCGAACTGGTGGTGGAGGCGTTGCGTTACGACACCGAGTATGTGGAGCCGGCCACGGGCGGGGTGGTGGCGCTGGACCTGAGCAGTTCGGTCTATCTGGCCAGCGCCTATGGCGGGGCGGTGGAGTTGCGTCTACCCAAGGCCGGGGATGCCAACGGCCATGCGGTGACGATCAAGCGCACCGATGCGTCGGTCAACCCGCTGACGGTGACCGAGCTTGGCGGGCCGGGGCCGGACGGGCGGACGCTGTCGCTCGGCAACCGGTATGACTTCGTCACGCTGGTGTCGAACGGGGCGGGCTGGTGGATCGTCGCCGGCAACAGCCAGCCGGGCAACGCCCATTATCACGACACCCCCGGCCTGTTCGAGCCGGACCTGAACCAGCAGCTCTATCTGGTCAGCGCCTGGAGCGGGGCGGTGGAGGTGCGGCTGCCGGCGCCGTCGGCCCCCCATGCGGTCGGGCGGACAGTCACCGTCAAGAAGTCCGATACCGGCGGCAACCGCGTCACCGTCACCCAGGTTGGTGGCGGCGGACCGGACAGCGAGGCCATCGCGCTGACCGCGCAGGGCCACGCGGTGACGGCGATGTCCAACGGCGCCGGCTGGCACATCCTGGGGCGGAATCCATGACGGGAAAGGACGACGACAGCTTTTTCGGCTTCGTCGATGGCTGGAACGCCATGGTGGAGCTGAAGACCCCCGCCCACCATGCGGAGATGGCCGGCTGGCTGGAGGAGCACATGGCCGGGCCGAACCGGCGGATGCTGCTGATGGCCTTTCGCGGGTCGGGAAAATCGACGCTGGTCGGGCTGTTCGCGGCCTGGCTGCTGCTGCGCGATCCCAACCGCCGGCTGCTGGTGCTGGCCGCCGACCTGAAGCTGGCGATGAAGATGGTGCGCAACGTCAAGCGCATCCTGGAACGCCATCCCGGCTGCAGCCATCTGAAGCCGCCGAGCAAGGAGCGCGACCAGTGGGCGGCCGACCGTTTCACCGTGGTGCGGCCGATGGAGTTGCGCGACCCGTCGATGGCGGCGGCGGGGATCGGCGGCAACATCACCGGCAGCCGCGCCGACGTGGTGATCTGCGACGACGTGGAGGTGCCGCGCAACGCCGACACAGCGGTGAAGCGCGCAGCATTGCGCGAGCGTCTGTCGGAGCTGGAGTATGTGCTGGTGCCGGGCGGAGCGCAGCTTTACGTCGGCACACCGCATGCGCAGGACAGCCTCTATGCCGAGGAAACCGACGACGGCAGCCCGCCTTTCCTGGATGGGTTCGAGCGGCTGGCCCTGCCGGTCTACACCGAGGATGAGCAGGGCAAGCGCACCTACACCTGGAAGGAGCGCTTCGGCGAGGCGCATGTCGCCCGCATCCGCAAATCCACCGGTCCGAACAAATTCACCAGCCAGATGCTGCTGCGCCCGGTCAGCGTCGCCGACGGGGTGCTGGACGTCGAAAAGCTCGGCCGTTACGAGGCGGAGTTGGAGTATCGCGAGGCGCTGGGCCGCGCGGTGCTGACGCTGGACGGGGTGAAGCTGGTCTCCGCCACCTGCTGGTGGGACCCGGCCTTCGCCCGGCCAGCGGGGGAGGGGGACGGCAGGGTGAAGAGCGGTGACGGCAGCGTGGTCGCCGCGGTCTTCGCCGGGGAGGACAAGCGCCTCTATCTGCACCGGGTGCGGTATCTCGCCGTCGATCCCAAGGCGCCGGAGACGGAGGCCGACCAGCAATGCCGGCAGGTCTCCCGTTTTCTGGCCGACAACCATCTGCCGGCGGTCCACATCGAGATCAACGGCATCGGCCGCTTCCTGCCCGGACTGCTGCGCGAACGGCTGCGCAATGACCGGCTGGCCGCCGGGGTGGTGGAGGAGTTCAGCCACACGCCCAAGGTCCGGCGCATTTTGGAAGCCTTCGACGCGCTGCTGGCCGACCGCCGCCTTCTGGCCCACCGGCAGGTCTGGGAAACGTCGTTTATCCGCGAGATGCGCGACTGGCGCCCGGACGGCCGCTATCGCGGTCCCGACGACGGGCTGGACGCGGTTGCCGGCTGCCTGGGCGCCGAACCCCACCGCTTCGATCGCAGCACCGCCCCGGCAGACCACCGCGCCGACTGGCGCGGTGCGGGTGCGGTGATGGCGGAGGCGGATTGGGAGCTTTGAGGGTGGCGGTCGCCCGCTCTCTGAAGTGGAAGTCTGCATCCCGTCCTCTCGACCGTCATCCCCGCCTTCGCGCGGATAGCGGTCGGTTGGGCGGAGTTCCGGCTTCAAGGGCAGGCAGCCGAGAAGATTTTTGCTTTCGACATCCCCACACCACACGAACGGGAGACCCCGATGCATGATGCCCTGACTGGAGGCCTGGATCTCGCCTGGTGGATCACCGCCGTCGAGCTGCCGGCGATGGGCGGGCTGTTCTGGCTGATCGCGCGGGTGCGCAAGGATGCGGACAGCGCGCTGGACGATCTGCGCAGCCGGGCCGAGGAGGCCCAGGCGCAGGTGCGCGAGAGCCTTGCCGCCTATAAGCTGGAGGTCGCGAAGACCTATGTCTCCTTCGCGACGCTCAAGGACGTGGAACAACGCCTGACCGACCATCTGCTGCGGATCGAGACCAAGCTCGATTCGGGCTTCATGCCGTTCGAGGGCGGGCGGCGCTGACCGGGGCCTTGACCTTGCGGGCCGGCTCAGTCGGCGTGGTGGATCATCGTCTGGTAGATCTTCCAGGCGACCTCGACCGACACGCCGCCGGCCCGCGCGCCGGCAGCCAGCATGGTGGCGCTCGGCTTCAGCGGGACCGCGGTCTGACCCGGTTCGCACAGTGCGCCCATGGCGGTGACCGAGCCGCCCAGTTCCGCGTCGCAGGGCTGGGTCTTCTTCATCAGGCTCATGGAAATCGCGTTCATGGCGGGTCCTCCGTTGACTTGGAACTGTCACAGCAAAAGCAATGCCAACCGGTGCGAACGGCCTGAAGTCAGGGAATCGTGGAGGTTGAGAGCGCGAAGCGACCGATCCGGCGGGGAAGGCCGCCGCCGAATTTCAAAAATACCCGCAAAATGCCGAATAGTTTCGAGTGTGCTTTGCAAAATGCAACGCGCGAAGCGTGCGGAATTGCATTCGGGGAGTCGATCTTGCGTTGTGCCGGCGCTTGCCGGCCGCAGCATGCGGCTTCGAGGTCTCTGGCCGGTGACCGCGCGTTGCGTTAGTGTCCCACCGTCATGACCGACCGTATCATTCATCACATGTGCCGCGCGGACGAGTGGGACGCCGCCCGCCCGGCCGGCCGCTATCCCGGCTCGTCCCAGGATGCCCGGGACGGCTTCATCCATTTCTCGACCGCCGCGCAGGTGGTGGAGAGCGCCGCAAAGCACCGCGCCGGCCAGGACGGCCTGCTGCTGTTGACGGTGGACGCCGACCGGCTTGGCGACGCCCTGCGCTGGGAGCCGTCGCGCGGCGGGCAGCTGTTCCCGCATCTCTATGGGCCGCTGCCGGTGGATGCCGTGCTGCGCGTCGATCCGCTGCCGCTGGGGCCGGACGGGCGCCATGTCTTCCCGGCCGGCTTTCCCTTCACCCTTCAGGACCTCGTTCCGTGATCGACCTCTATCCGCTTGCCGGGCCGCTGCTGTTCCGCTTCGACCCCGAGACCGCGCATGGCCTGACCATCAAGGCGTTGAAGTCCGGACTGGTCCCGCCGGCCCGCGGCAAGGACGAACCGGCGCTGCACACCCGCGTCTGGGGGCTGGACTTCACCAACCCGGTCGGGCTGGCTGCCGGCTTCGACAAGAATGCCGAGGTGGTCGACGCCATGCTGAACCTGGGCTTCGGTTTCGTCGAACCCGGCAGCGTCACCCCGCGGCCCCAGCCCGGCAACCCGCGCCCCCGCCTGTTCCGGCTGGTGGAGCAGCGGGCGGTCATCAACCGCATGGGCTTCAACAACGAGGGGCTGGAGGCCTTCGCCCAGCGGCTGGAACGCCGCCGTGACTCCGGCAAGCGCGCGCCCGGCATCGTCGGCGCCAATCTGGGCAAGAATAAGGACACGGTGGATGCCGCCGACGATTACGTGATCGGCGTGCGCCGGCTGGCGCCGCTGACCGACTATCTGGTCGTCAACGTCTCCTCCCCCAACACGCCGGGACTGCGCGCGCTGCAGGGCCGCGACCCGCTACGCGCCCTGCTGGAGCGGGTGCTGGAGGCGCGGGCCGCCTGCGGCCTGAGCCGCAACCCGCCGCTGCTGCTGAAGATCGCCCCTGATCTGACGGTTGAGGACAAGAGCGACATCGCCGCGGTGGCGCTGGAGAGCGGCATCGACGGGCTGATCGTCTCCAACACCACCATCGCCCGGCCCGACAGCATCCCGGCGGCGATGCGCAGCGAGGCCGGCGGCCTGTCCGGCGCGCCGCTGTTCGAAGCCTCCACCTCCGTCCTGCGCGAGATCTACGCGCTGACCGGCGGCAAGCTGCCGATCGTCGGCGTGGGCGGTGTCGCGACCGGCGAAGACGCCTATGCCAAGATCCGCGCCGGCGCCTCGCTGGTGCAGCTCTATTCGGCGATGGTCTATGCCGGGCCGGCGGTGGTCCACCGCATCCGCCGCGAACTGGCGGAGCTGCTGCGTCGCGACGGCTTCCGCTCGGTCGCCGAGGCGGTGGGGGCGGATCACCGCTGAGGGTCCGCAGGATGCGGCGGGCAGGAGCGTAGCATTAACGGATCGTCAAGCGGGTGCCCCGACAGTGAGGAGCCCGCCACGGTTCCGTGTCATGCTCCTGCCAGAGGCTGCGCACCCGTGAAGGCCCTGACCGCCGACCTCCGCCCCGGAACCGCCTCATCCGCGGCCGTTCCCTTCACCCTGGTTCCCGCGATGACCCTGCTGACGCACCTCGTCTATGCGCTGGCCTATCTGATCGCCGGGGTTTCGGCCGGTGCGGCGCTGTGGGCGCTGCGTCCGGAGGCCGATCCGCTGGTGGCGTGGCTGGCCGGCGCGCTGGTGGTGCTGGCGGGTGCCCTGGTCCATGACGTGGTGACGCGGCTGGAGCGCGAACGCAAGGCCGCCCGCCGTATCGCCCGCCTGAACGACCGGGTGGAGGAGTTGGCCCATCTGCTGGAACAGCGGCTGGCGGCCGATCCCGGCGCCCAGCCCGACGGTGGCGTCCGCTACGACGCGGTGATGCAGGAGGTGAAGCTTCTGCAGTCGCTGGTCTCCCGCCTGACCGAACGGCGCGCTCCGCGTCCGCCGGCCGCAAGTGCCGAGCGCCGTCCCGCGCCGGCCCCGTCCGCCACTTCTCAGGCCGCGCCGGCGGCGCCGATGGACGACGCCGCGGTGCTGGAGGCGGTGCGCGACGCGCTGAAGGCCGACCGCATCGACGTCTATCTCCAGCCCATCGTCAGCCTGCCGCAGCGCAAGCACCGCTTCTACGAGGTATTCTCGCGCGTGCGGGCCGCCGACGGGCAGCAGATCATGCCCGACCGCTATCTCGACATCGCCGAGCGCGAGGGGCTGATCGCCACCATCGACAACCTGCTACTGGTCCGCTGCGTTCAGCTGATCCGCGAGACGGAGCGGCGCCAGCACGCCATCGGATTCTTCGCCAACATCTCCGCCGCGACGCTGGCCGATGCGGAGTTCATGCGCCAATTCCTGAACATGATGGCGCAGAACCACGCCCTGGTGCCGAAACTGGTGTTCGAGTTGAGCCAGCAGGATCTGCGCGCCGGCGGGGCGGTGACGATGGGCATCCTGTCGCAGCTGGCGCGGCTGGGCTTCCGCTTCTCGATGGATCAGGTGACGGACCTCGCCATCGACCTGGACCGGCTGCTGCGCCACGAGTTCCGCTGCATCAAGCTGGACCGCGCCCTGGTGCTCGACCCCGCCAATGCCGCGCGCATCCGCGAGCTGCGCCACCGCTGCGCCGCCGAAGGCATCGACCTGATCGTCGAGAAGATCGAGACGGAGAACCAGCTGGTCGAGGTGCTCGACACCGGCTTCGACTTCGGCCAGGGCTACCTGTTCGGCGAACCGCGGCTGAGCCGGAAGCCGGAGTGAGGCGGCGTAAGACCCCCACCTATCCTCCCCCGCTGGGCGGGGGAGGGTTGGGGTGGGGGCAAGTGCTTGAGCCGCGCTCCCCTTGATTTCCGCCACCGCGCTTGACATTCCCCCACGCGGCGATGGAAATTTCGCGTTCCCGGCCAAGTCCGGGCACCCGATGCGGGTGAGACCAACACTAGTGAAATGGTGACTTCGGTGACGTCCAACATCGCCATCACGCTGCCCGACGGCAGCGTGCGGGAGTTCGACCGGCCGGTGACGGGGCTTGAGATTGCCCAGTCCATCGGTTCGCGCCTGGCCAAAGATGCGCTTGCCGTCAAGATCGACGGCACGGTGAAGGACCTCACCACCACCGTCACTACCAACGCCAAGATCGAGATCGTCACGCGCAACCACGGCGACGCTCTCGAGGTCATCCGCCACGACGCCGCCCATGTGCTGGCCGATGCGGTGCAGAAGCTCTATCCCGGCACGCAGGTCACGATCGGCCCGTCGATCGCCACCGGCTTCTACTATGACTTCGCGCGCGACGAGCCGTTCACGCCCGAGGATCTGGAGAAGATCGAGGCGAAGATGCGCGAGATCGTCGGCGCCGACATCCCGATCGTGCGCGAGGTCTGGGACCGCGACGAGGCGGTCGCCTACTTCAAGAAGCTCGGCGAGCATTACAAGGCCGAGCTGATCGAGGCGATCCCTCAGGGCGAGCCGGTGTCGATCTACCGCCAGGGTGACTGGCTGGATCTGTGCCGCGGCCCCCACGCCATGACCACGGGCAAGGTCGGGCAGGGCTTCAAGCTGATGAAGGTGGCCGGCGCCTATTGGCGCGGCGACAGCCGCAACCCCATGCTCCAGCGCATCTACGGCACCGCCTGGCGCGACGAGAAGGAGCTGAAGGCCTACCTGCACCAGATCGAGGAGGCGGAGAAGCGCGACCACCGCAAGCTGGGCAAGGAACTGGACCTGTTCCATGTGCAGGAAGAGGCGGTCGGCTCGGTCTTCTGGCATCCGAAGGGCTGGACGCTCTACCAGACGCTGGAAACCTACATCCGCACCAAGCTGAAGGCCGCCGGCTATGTCGAGGTCAAGACGCCGCAGCTGATCGACAGCTCGCTGTTCAAGGCGTCGGGCCACTGGGACATGTATGGCGACAACATGTTCAAGGTGGAGGCCGACGGCGGCGAGAAGCTGCTGGGCATCAAGCCGATGAACTGCCCCGGCCATGTCCAGATCTTCCGCCACGGCCTGCGCTCCTACCGCGACCTGCCGATCCGCATGGCCGAGTTCGGCGCCTGCCACCGCAACGAGCCGTCGGGTGCGCTGCACGGCATCATGCGCGTCCGCGCCTTCACCCAGGACGACGCCCACATCTTCTGCACCGAGGATCAGGTGCAGAGCGAGGCGGCCGAGTATTTCAAGCTGCAGCTCGGCGTTTACAGGGATCTGGGCTTCGACAAGATCTCGGTGAAGCTGGCTCTGCGTCCGGACGTCCGCACCGGCGCCGACGAGCTGTGGGACCGGGCCGAAGGGGCGCTGGCCCAGGCGCTGCGCGACGCCGGGCTGGAGTATGAGGAACTGCCGGGCGAGGGCGCTTTCTACGGCCCCAAGGTGGAGTTCCACCTGACCGACGCCATCGGCCGGACCTGGCAGTGCGGCACGCTGCAGTACGACCCGAACCTGCCGGAACGACTCGATGCCAGCTATATCGGCGAGGATGGCGCTCGCCATCGGCCGATCATGCTGCACCGGGCGATTCTGGGGTCGATGGAGCGCTTCATCGGCATGCTGATCGAGCATTATGCCGGCAAGTTCCCGCTGTGGCTGTCGCCGGTGCAGGTCACCGTCGCCACCATCACCAGCGAGGCCGACGGCTATGCCGAGGAAGTGGCCAAGCTGTTGAAGCGCAAGGGCCTGCGCGTCGAACTCGACACCCGCAACGAGAAGATCAACCTGAAGGTCCGCGAGCACAGCCTGCAGAAGGTCCCCCTGATGCTGGTTGTCGGAAAGAGGGAAGCGGACGAACGGACGGTCGCGCTCCGCGTGCTGGGCGGCAAGGATCAGGAAATTCTTGCCCTCGACGCCGCCGTGGCTAAACTGGTTGAGGAAGCGAGATCGCCTGCCGGCGAAACCGTGACCGATTCGCCGTTTTAACCGACCGCGCGACGCCGCCGGCCCTCCTCTGGACGGCCGGCTTCCGCGTGGTTTCAGACCATGGAGAAGCGTCCATAGCCAGGATTCCGTCCGAAGCCGCCCCGACCCGCGAAGGCCCGCGGGTTAACCGGGAGATCTCGGCTCGTTCCGTTCGTCTCGTCGGTGCCGACGGCGAGATGATCGGGGTGGTGTCGTTGCGCGATGCTCTGCTGGCCGCTGAGGATGCCGGTCTCGATCTGGTCGAGATCGCTCCCCAGGCGGAACCGCCCGTCTGCAAAATCCTCGACTATGGCAAGTTCAAGTACGAGGCGCAGAAGAAGGCGAACGAGGCCCGCAAGAAGCAGAAGATCATCGAGGTCAAGGAGATCAAGCTCCGACCGAACATCGATGACAACGACTATGACGTGAAGATGCGCTCGGCGCGCCGTTTCCTCGAGGAAGGTGACAAGGTCAAGGTGACCCTGCGCTTCCGCGGCCGTGAAATGGCGCACCAGGATCTGGGTATGAATGTGCTGGTCCGCGTCCGCGACGAACTGACAGAACTGGCGAAGGTCGAGCAGATGCCGAAGCTCGAAGGCCGCCAGATGGTCATGGTGCTGGCTCCGCGCTGACGCCGGGGTGAGATTACGGAAAAGGCCCGTCCGGGATGCCGGACGGGCCTTTTTTCTTTGCTGAATGCGGCAGTGCCTTGCCCCCTCCCCAACTTCCTCACCGCAGCGGCCGGTCGTCGACGATGACGACATAGCAGGTGTGGCGGGTGTATTTGGCGCAGCTGTCAAGGGCGCCGCGGCGGGCGGCGTCCTCGCTGGGCATGCCGGATTTCCAGCCGAAGGCGCCGTCCTGCGACACAGCGAAGGCCTTGCGGCCGGCCGCCGCGACATAGGCGCCGAACTTGTCGCGGCCGGAGGCCGACAGCTCCTTCGGCGGCTCCAGGCTGACGCGGGTGCCGAGCGGCGCCTCCGCCGGGGCGGCGGCATCGGCGGCGGCGCCGGCCGGGCGGTCGTTGAGATAGGCGATGCGGCAGCCCTTCTGGGTGTGGGACGCGCAATTCTCCAGCGCGCCCTTCTGCGCCTCGTCCAGGCTGCGCATGCCCGACTTCCAGCCATAGGCGCCATCGGGCGACACCGCGAAGGCCTTGTTGCCGCCGGCCTCGATGTAGGCGGGGAATTTGGCCCGGTTGGCGGCGGACAGCTCCGACGGCGGGGGAAGCGCCGGCAGCGACAGCGCCATCGGCGTGTCGCGCAGCACCAGCCCGTTCTTCGCCAGGAACCGGTCGACCATCGGCGTCCATTGCGGGATGGCGGTGCTGAAGAAGCCATGCCCGTCCTTTCCGGTGGGCGGGGCGGCGATGAACTCCGCTCGTCCGCCCTCATGGATGAAGGCCTCCCACAGGCGCCGGGCGAGGTCGGGGCCGAAGAACAGGTCGTTCTCGGCATAGATCCACAGGGTGGGAACGCGCGAGCTGCGGCCCAGCGTGCCGAAGGCGGCGACCAGCCGGTTCTCCTGGCAGACCTCGTTGTCGGCGACGGAGCCGCGGCCGCCGGCGAAGCTGATGGCGGCCTTCAGTCCCGGCGGCGGATCGGCGCTGAGCGCGATGCTGGCCAGCCCGCCGGCCGAGACGCCGACCGCGACGATGCGGCTGGCGTCGGCGAAGGGTTGGGCCGCGACATAGCGGATGGCCTGACGCAGATCCTCGGCGCTCTGGCGGGCGGAATGCAGGTAGTCGGGGTTGCTGCAGGCGCCGGTCGTCTCGCTGTAGGGACCGTCCGATCCGCCATAGCCGCGCCGCATCACCGCCACCACCGCCCAGCCGCGCCGGGCGAACTCGCGGGCTTCCGGCAGATAGCGCAGCGGCGTCATCTGCGCCCGGTCCGCCGGATCGCGCGGCGTGCCATGGCTGAGAACGGCGATGGGATAGGGGCCGGGACCGTCCGGCCGCAGCAGCATCGCCTCCAGCGCGGCGGAGCTGCCGTCGGGGAAGCGCGCGGGGATCGACAGCGCCGTCTGCGTCAGCCCCTCCGCCAGGGCGGGGCCGCAGCACAGCAGCATGAACAGCAGGGGGAGCAGGCGGCGCAGGGTCATGGTCGGCGCAGTCTTCGCGTGGGGAAGGGGCTGCGCAGTTGTACGCCAACTTTGGCTTGGCGTCAGCGGAGGAAGGTGTCGGCTGCCGATGCCCCCACCCTAACCCTCCCCCGCTCTCAGCGGACCTACGGTCCGCCTGCCGCGTCAGCACAAAGCATAGCTTTGTGCGAGAGCTGGGCAGGGGAGGGGACAAGTGCTTGTTCGGAAAGGCAGCGGCAGTCCCTCCCCCGCCCAGCGGGGGAGGTTAGGTGGGGGTCTAACGCCGTCCTACTCCACTCCCTGCCGCGCCACGCGCAGTGCTTCCGCCAGCAACTCCGCGTCGCCGATGTGGTTGGCGAGCAGCAGGATCAGCTTGGCGTTCAGGCGGGTGCTCTGGTCGGGGGTCAGGTCGCGGTGGCTGTCGATCAGCAGTTGGTACACGTCGTCCGGGCTGGCGAAACGCTGCTCGGTCATCAGTTTGGCCATGGGTGCAACTCCGGAAAATCGGGGGATCAGCGGCCGGTGGCGCGGTTCAGCGCGGCGGACAGGGCCGCGGCGTCGAAGCGGCGCCAGCGGGCGGCGATGTGCTGGTCGGGGCGGATCAGATAGACGCTGCCCGGCGTCAGGTCGTAGCGTTCGCGCAGGCGGCCGGCACTGTCGACCAGCTCCCCGGCGATGCCGCGACGCCGCTCGGTCACCGCGTGCCAGGCCAGCGGCAGCGGCCCGGCGGCGAGACCGTCCAGCGCCTCCGCCACCTCGGCCGGAACCGGCCCGTCACCGGCGGCGTAGAGTACGGTGAAGCGGCCGTCCAGCGCCTCCATCAGCCAGCCGGGATGGCCGTCGCGCTCCACCGGCGCATCGGTGGCGGGGGCGCCCGGCACCATCTTGCCGGCGAAAACGTCGCCGTCCGGCGTGTTCAGCGGGCTGTCGCTGTAGGTGGTGGGGGTGGACAGACGGCCGGAATTGACCAGCGAGCGGGCGAAGGGCTGGCCGACCGCAAGCTCCAGCACGGCGTCGCGGAAGACGCGGCTCATCTCGCTCTTCGGCGTGATGAAGTCGGTGGAGCGGGTGGAGTTCAGGATGTTCTCCTTGGCGGCGGCCACCCGTTCGTCGCTGTAGCTGTCGAGCAGCGAGTCGGGCGCCTTGCCGTCCAGCACCAGCGCCAGCTTCCACACCAGATTGTCGGCGTCGGGTACGCCGCTGTTGGCGCCGCGCGCACCGAAGGGCGAGACCTGATGGGCCGAATCACCGGCGAACAGGATGCGGCCATGGCGGAACCGCTCCAGCCGGCGGCACTGGAAGGTGTAGACCGACACCCATTCCAGCTCGAACGGCGTGTCGGCGCCCAGCATCGCCTGGACGCGGGGGATGACGCGCTCCGGCTTCTTCTCCTCCTCCGGGTCGGCGTCCCAACCCAGTTGGAAGTCGAGGCGCCAGACATTGTCGGGCTGCATGTGCAGCAGGGCCGACTGCTTGCGGTGGAAGGGCGGGTCGAACCAGAACCAGCGTTCCGCCGGGAAATCGGCCTTCATCACCACGTCGGCGATCAGGAAGCGGTCCTTGAACACCTCTCCCTGGAACTCCAGCCCCAGCATCTTGCGCACCGACGACTTGGCGCCGTCGCAGGCGATCACCCAATCGGCCTCCACCGCATGGACGCCGTCGGGCGTCTCCACCTGCAGGACGACATGGTCGGCCTCCTGCTTGGCGGAGATGACGCGCGACAGCCAGCGCAGGTCGATCAGCTCGCTTTTCTGGGCTTGCCTGACCAGGAAATCCTCCAGGTAATATTGCTGGAGGTTGATGAAGGCGGGGATCTTGTGGTCCGGCTCCGGCAGCAGGTCGAACTGGTAGACCATGCTGTCGCCGTTGAAGACCTTGCCGATCTTCCACACCACGCCCTTGTCGATCATGCGCTGGCCGACGCCCAGCCGGTCCCACACCTCCAGCGCGCGCTTGGCATAGCAGACGGCGCGGCTGCCGACGCTGACGGTGTCCTCGGCGTCGAGCACCACAACCGGCACGCCCTTGCGCGCGAAGTCGAGCGCCGCGGTCAGCCCAACCGGGCCGGCGCCGATGACCACCACAGGATGACGCCGGACGGTGCCGGTGCGCTGTTCGTCCGATGGAACGTAGCTGTATTTCGGATAGCTGAAAGTCGCGTGCATTGGGCGTTTCCTCCCCCGGAAACCATGACAGGACGCGTTGGCGGCCCGGCCGCGAAGCGGCCGGCCTTGTGGCGGATTGTTATTGTTGCCAACGATACAGTTGCATTTGATACCAATCAAGCCTTCGCTTCATCATCGGCGGGACTGCCGGTGAAGCGATACAGACATGATCATTATGACGGAAAATCAGTATCGCGTACAGCGTGCGGCGGTGTAACCTTGCGGCAAAAGACCGAATAGAGACACCGAGGAACGCCCGATAATGACCGCCCCCACCTTGCCGCGCCCGACCGTCTACGCGATCGACGGCGTGATCCCCGTCATCGACCCGACTGCTTTCGTCCATCCTTCCGCCGTGCTGATCGGCGACGTGGTGGTGGGGCCGGGCTGCTATGTCGGCCCCTGCGCCAGCCTGCGCGGCGATTTCGGCCGGATCGTGCTGCAGCGGGGCAGCAACGTGCAGGACAACTGCACGATCCACGCCTTTCCCGGCCATGACGCCATCGTCGAGGAGGACGGGCATGTCGGCCATGGTGCTGTGCTGCACGGCTGCGTCGTCCGCCGCAACGCGCTGGTCGGCATGAATGTGGTGGTGATGGACGGCGCGGAGATCGGCGAGGAGTCGATCGTCGCCGCCATGGCCTTCGTCAAGGCGGGATTCGTCGTGCCGCCGCGCACGCTGGTGGCCGGCCTGCCGGCCAAGGTGATGCGCGAGCTGCGGCCCGACGAGGTCGCCTGGAAGTCGGAAGGCACGGAGGAATACCAGCGCCTCTCCCGCCGCTCGCTCGCCACCATGGTCGCCTGCGCTCCGCTGGAGGCGGAGGAGCCCGGCCGCGGCCGCGTCGATGCGGGGACGAGCCAGCCGTTGCACAAGGTGAAGGGGGGGTGATCCTTCACCCGCGGGGCAGGGCGTTCGCTGGGATCTCGTAGAAGCCGCCGCTGCGGTGGGTGAAGAAGCCCAGTTGGCGGTTGATCGCCAGCATCGGCGCGTTCACCTAGTTGTTGCCCGTGGTCATCAGTTCCACGGTCGGCAGCGACTTGCGGACATGCAACAGCGCGGCGGCCTTGATCGCCTTGCCAAGCCCCTGTCCGCGCCGGTCCCGCCGAACCCCCATCAGATTGTGGCCGGCGCGGTCGGGGGTATCGGGGAACCAGAGCAGATCCGCCATGGCGGCAAGCTCGCCATTCGCATCCGTCAGCGCCAGCATATGATGGCGGCCTTGGCGCTGACCCAGCCGTCCGTACCAGTCCTCGATCATTGAGGGAGAGTTTTCGATGACCGGGATGCTCAGCCGGTCGCGCGGGATGTCGGCGACAATCGCGTTGATTGCCGGCAGCATCCGCTCGAACGCCGCCATCGGCACGCGGTCGGCATAAGTGGTGAGCGAAAGATCGGCGGGAAGGGTGGCAAACCAGCGCTCCACCATCTCCCAATCGACTTGGTCGAGGCGCAGGTGATTTTCTTCGTAGCGCATCGTTTCCTCCCCACCGAAGTGACGCAGGAAGGCGTGGCCGTCCTCCTGTTCGGTGGTGGATGTCACGAGACTGCGCCCGGCAGCCGCCGCCAGGGTGCCAACCTTGCCGAGAAGACTGGTGCCGATGCCCCGGCGGCGGAATTCCTTGCAGACGCTGCCGTGAACGAACATCTGGTGGCCATTGGATGCCATCTCCGGATGGTTCCAGTCCGGCAGATCGGTATAGATGTATCCAATGATCCGCTCGCCCGCCCCGGTATCCTCCCAAGCCGCCCAGCCTACGTGCTGCCAATAGGGGCTCCGCTTGCGCCTGGACGCCTCGACCGCGGCATCGGGAAGCAGCGGTTCATCACGGCAGGATTCGGCGTGGCGGATGCGACGGAACTCGTGAAAGGCCGCCCATTCCGCTGCCGATGCGTCGTGCAGGTCGAGTGGGCGAATGCTGATGGTGGGCGCAGCCATGCAGCCTCCAGCGGGTGATGGTGTGGAGGCGACGTTAACGATTCCACCAGAGCGTGTGAAGGGGGTGGTCGATCCGGATCGATGCGGCCTTACGTCACAACAGCAACGCTGCTCAGTCTCCCTCGCTCTGCGCTTCCTCAACCTGCGCGCCCACCGGCGCCGGGCGGGTGGCGAGCTGGTCGGCGCGGGCCTGCAGCCGGGACAGCAGCGTATCGAGTTGCGCCCGCTCGTCGATCGACAGGGCGTCGGTGACCTCTTCCTCATAGGTCAGGGCCATCGGCACGATCTCGGCATAGATCGCCAGCGCCTTGGGCGTCAGGGTCAGCAGGGCCTTGCGCCGGTCGGTGTCACCCGATTCGCGCAGGATCAGCGCCGAATCGAGCATGCGGCTGATGGCGCGGCTGACCTGCACCTTGTCCATCGCGGTGCGCTGCGCGATCTCTCCCGCGCTCATCGTCTCGCCACCGCCCAGCACGGCGATGATCCGCCATTCCGGGATCGTGATGCCGAACCGCTTCTCGTACAGCTTGGCCAGCGTGTGGCTGACCGTATTGGCCAGAACCGACAGCCGGTAGGGCAGGAAGCGCGTCAGGTGCAGCGCCGGCAATTCTGTCGGCACGGCTGCGGGATTGGATGATGCGGTGCGGGAACGGCGGGCGGGCGGCATCGGCGGGGTGTCGTCTGTAAGGGAGGTCGCGGGTGCCCCCATCCTGCGCTGTAATTTGGCTCTTGCAACAGTTTCAAACGAAACTAAAATGGCGGCAACGGAACAAGTCTGCCGACGTCTGTCGTGAACGGGATCGGCGGCACAGCAGGGGGAAGCGCCATGAAGAACTGGATTTCGTTTCCGAAGGTCGAGGGCACCGCGTCGCGTCAGGCCCATGTCCGGCTTCCCGCCGGCACCTATGAGCGCGAGATGGGGCGCGAGGGCTTCTTCGGCCCGGCGACCCAGATGCATCATGCCCACCCGCCGACCGGCTGGACCAGCTTCGACGGGCCGCTGCGCCCGCGCGCCTTCGACCTGAACCATGTCGATTCCATGCCCGGCTGCCCGTTGGAGGCACCGGCCCTGATGGGCAACGGGGCGACCCAGGTGCGGCTGTGGCGCTTCAAGGGCAAGATGGACCATCTGGCCCGCAACGCCGATGGCGACGACCTGCTGTTCTTCCACCAGGGCGGCGGTCACCTGTTCTGCGACTACGGCCATCTGGAGGTGCGCGAGGGCGATTATGTCGTGCTGCCGCGCAACACCTGCTGGCGGCTGGAGACGGACGAGGCGGTGATGGTGCTGATGGTGGAGGCCACCAACGACGCCTACAAGCTGCCGCACAAGGGGCTGGTCGGCACCCACGCCATCTTCGATCCGGCGGTGCTGGACGTCCCGGCGCTGGACGACGCCTTCCAGGCGCAGAAGCACGAGCGCGAGACTCTGGTCCGGGTCAAGAAGCGCGGGCAGCTCTGCGCCATGACCTATCCGTTCAACCCGCTGGACGCGGTGGGCTGGCACGGCGATCTGGCGCCGGTGCGGCTGAACTGGCGCGATATCCGGCCGCTGATGAGCCACCGCTACCACCTGCCGCCCTCGGCGCACAGCACCTGGATCGCAGGGCGCTTCATCATCTGCACCTTCGTGCCGCGGCCCATCGAGTCGGATCCGGAGGCGCTGAAGCTGCCCTATTATCACTCGAACGACGATTTCGACGAGGTGCTGTTCTATCACCGCGGCCAGTTCTTCTCGCGCGACAACATCCATCCCGGCATGGTCACCTACCATCCCTCGGGCTTCCCGCACGGGCCGCACCCGAAGGCCTACGAGGTGGCGCAGAAGTTCGAGCGCAAGGAAACCGACGAGGTCGCGGTGATGATCGACACCCGCGATCCGCTGGATGTCTACCAGGCGATGGAAGGCGTCGAATGGGGCGCCTACGCCGACAGCTGGAAGGCGAAATGAGCGCCCACCCGGAAACAAGGGTCAAGGCTGCCGGACGCTGAATTGTGAGGAAGGGAAGAGACGAATGAAGCTGGCAAGTTTGAAGGCGGGCGGGCGTGACGGCACCCTGGTCGTGGTGTCGCGCGACCTGACCCGCGCCACCCCTGTGCCGGAGATCGCCCGCACCCTGCAGGCGGCACTGGACGACTGGACGGCGCTGGCGCCGAAGCTGGAGGAGGCCTATCGGGCGCTGAACGCCGATCCGGCGGCCGGCCGGCCCTTCGACCCGGCCGAGGCGGCCTCGCCGCTGCCGCGCGCCTACCAGTGGGCGGACGGATCGGCCTACGTCAACCATGTGGAACTGGTCCGCAAGGCGCGCGGGGCGGAGATGCCGCCCAGCTTCTGGACCGATCCGCTGATGTATCAGGGCTGTTCCGACAGTTTCCTGGCCCCGACCGACCCGATTCCGGCGGCGACCGAGGCCTGGGGCATCGATTTCGAGGCGGAGATCGCCGTCATCACCAGCGACGTGCCGATGGGCGTTTCGGCCGAGGCGGCGCGCGGTCGGATCCGGCTGCTGATGCTGGTCAACGACGTGTCCTTGCGCAACCTGATCCCGGCGGAGCTGGGCAAGGGCTTCGGCTTCTTCCAGTCCAAGCCGGCCTCCAGCTTCTCCCCCGTCGCGGTGACGCCGGACGAGTTGGGCGACGCCTGGGACGGCGGCAAGCTGCACCGGCCGCTGGTGACGACGCTCAATGGCGAAGCCTTCGGCAAGCCGGATGCCGGGGTCGACATGACCTTCGACTTCCCGACGCTGATCGCCCATGCCGCCAAGACCCGCCATCTGGCGGCCGGCAGCATCATCGGGTCGGGCACGGTGTCGAACAAGCTGGACGGCGGCCCGGGCAAGCCGGTGTCGGCCGGCGGCGTTGGCTATTCCTGCCTCGCCGAACTGCGGATGATCGAGACCATCGAGCACGGCGCGCCGAAGACCCCCTTCATGCGCTTCGGCGACCGCGTGCGGATCGAACTGTTCGACACGGACGGCGCCAGCGTGTTCGGCGCCATCGACCAGCAGGTGGTGCGGTATGAGGGGGCTTGAGGCGGCAGCGGTCAGGTCTGCAGCCCGGTCTGCAGGTTGAGCTGAGGGCGTCGGCGGGGTGCACAAGCAATCCGCAGGCGCCCTTTTCGCACTTGCGGCAATTCGTCTCGTTGTCGGCATCGCGATCCATAGTTGTCCGGGTAATTGAACAGTTCGTCATTGAATCGCAAAAACCGGCATGTCAGCCGGTTATTATCGAATATAAGGTGGCCCCCTGTTCCCCAATTGGTGCCGCCTTTCCGTTCATCCCGGAACTTTGGGCGGACCGGACAACGGTGTCGCGATGAAGGCCAATTTCAGGACGAAGATCATCATCGGTGTGGCCGCCGTGCTGGCGGCGGGGGCGGCGGCGGTGACGGCGGTGTCGCTGGTTCTGACGCGCGACGCCGCGCACAATGCGGCCGTGCTGCTGGCCGCCGAGACGGCCGACCGCCACGGCGCCCGGGTGGCCGCCGATTTGTCCACCGCCCTGAACGCTGCCCGCGCCACCGCGGCGCTGGTGGAGGTGGAGCGCTCTACCGGAAGCCCGCGGCGCGAAACGGTGAACCGCTATCTGCGCCGGACGGCGGAAGCCAATCCGCTTTATGCCGGTGTGTGGGTGGACATGGCCGACGACGGATTCGACGGACGCGACCGGGAATTCGCCGCCCACGACCGGACCACCGAGATCCTCGGGCTGCCGAAGACCGGGCGGATGAGCCTGCTGTGGCTGCCGGGGGACAAAGGGGTTCAGGCCGACGACAGCGAAGGCTATCCCTTCTCCGACGTGCAGGAGAAGGAGTATTACAAGGCGGCGGCCACCGCCCGGAAAGCGGTGCTGACCGAACCTTACCTCGACGATTTCACCAAACGGCTGATGACCAGCGCCGCCGCCCCGGTGACGGATGGCAAGGATGGGCGCGTCATCGGCGTGGCCGGCGTCGATATGGCGCTGACCGGCCTGACCGATCTGGTGCGCGCGGTGAAACCTTATGACGATGGTTATGCCGCGGTGCTGACCGGCTCCGGCCTTTATGCCGCTCACCCCGACGGCGCCCGGCTGTCCAAGCCCGACGACGATCTGCCGGAGGCCGCCCGCCGGGCCGTGGCCGAAGGGCGGGCCTTCGACGGGATCGTGCCGCTGAACGGCGCGCCGCATTATCTGCGGCTGGCGCCGATCCGTTTTGCCGGCGCCGACGGCGTCTGGTCCTTCATGGTGGCGGCGCCGCAGTCCAGCGTGATGGCCGACGCCAACCGGCTGACCCTGCTGACCGTACTGGTCAGCCTGGGCTGCGTCGCGCTCGGCTGTCTGGTGGCGTGGAAGGTCGGCGACGGCATCGCCCGTCCGGTGGCGTCGCTGACCGGGGCGATGACCCGGCTGGCCGCCGGCGATCTGGAAACGTCGGTGCCCGGTGCCGACCGCGACGACGAGGCCGGCGGCATGGCCCGCGCGGTCGAGGTGTTCAAGGAGGGCTTGGTCCGCGCCCGCGAACTGGACCGCCAGCAGAAGGCCGACTGGCAGGCCAAGGAGGCTCGCGCCGCGGCGCTCGCCGATTTGCAGAAAGGCTTCGACGAACGGGTCGGCGGGCTGACCGGCGCGCTGGCGTCGGCCGCCCAGCAGCTGGAATCGACCGCGCGTGGCCTGACCGGCATCGCCGACCAGAGCCTGGGCCGGTCGGAGCAGGTGGCGGCTTCCGCCCGCGCCGCCGCGGAGAATGTGCAGACCGCCGCTGCCGCGACGGAGGAACTGTCGGCTTCCGTTCAGGATATCGGCCGGCAGGTCGGGGAATCCGCCCGCATCGCCGACGCGGCGGTGACCGACGTCAGACGGGCCGACGAGGCCGTCGTCGTGCTGGCGGAAAGTGCCGAGCGGATCGGTGCCGTGGTGGAACTCATCAACTCCATCGCCGGCCAGACCAACCTGCTGGCGCTGAACGCCACCATCGAAGCGGCGCGCGCGGGGGAGGCCGGCAAGGGATTCGCCGTGGTGGCTTCGGAGGTCAAGAATCTCGCCAACCAGACCGCCAAGGCGACCGAGGACATCGTCGGCCAGATCAAGGGCATCCGCGACGCCACGCAGGAGGCGGTCACCGCCGTCCAGGGCATCAGCGAAACCATCGCCCAGGTCAGCCGCATCGCGTCCGGCATCGCCGCGGCGGTGGACCAGCAGGCGGCGGCGACCCAGGAGATCGCCCGCAGCGTGATCCAGGCCGCCGACGGGGCGCAGGAGGTCAGCGGCGGCATGGGTGACATCCGGGCCGGCGCCGGGGAGACCGGGGCGGCGGCCGATCAGCTTCTCGCCGCCGCCGCCGCGCTTGCCGGCCAGTCGAAGGACCTGAGCCGCGAGATCGACGGCTTCATCGCCGGCGTCCACAGGGCGTGAGGCCGGTCCGTCTGTCTCAGCCGACCGCCATCAGCCGGTCGGCAGGCAGCGTCTCCGGGATGTGCTGCGAGACGTAGCCTTCGCTGTGGATCTGATCGTCCCGGGCGCCGAGCGCACGGGCGGCGGCGACGCAGGATTCGACGAAGGCGGGGCTGCCGGCGGTGAAGATGGCGTGGCCGGACAGGTCGGGGAACAGGTCGGGCAGGATGGTGGGGATGCGGCCCTTCAGATGATTGGGTGCATCCTCGCGCGTCAGGGTCACCTTGACCTTGAAGTTGCGGTATTTGGCCTGCCAATAGCTGAGCAGCCCCAACTCATACACATCGGCCTGGGTGCAGGCGGAGAACAGCAGCGTCACAGGCGGGCGGTAGCCGCGGCGCAGCGCCGCGTCGGTCAGCGCCAGGATGGGAGCGAGGCCGGAGCCGGCAGCCATGCATAGCACCGGACTGTCCACCGACGGGTCGCCGATGAAGGTGCCGTAGGGGCCGGACAGCTTCACCATGCTGCCGACGGTGAGCGTGTCGTGGATCCAGCCGCTGGTCGGGCCGCCATCGACTCGGGTCACCTGCAGCACGATCTCGCCGTCCGGACGGGGCGCGTTGGCGATGGAATAGCAGCGCGGCGGCGCGCCGGCCGATGCGTCGCCCAACATCACATACTGGCCCGGCCAGTAGCGCAGCGGCTGGCCCAGCGGGCGCAGGCGCAGCTCCACGATGCGGGGCGTGCGCGGGATGCGGTCGGTGACGATGAACAGCACGTTCTCGCGCGGCGGGAACAGCTTGGGCTGGGCGTCAGCGGTGCCGTATTCGATCACCAGCTCGTCGGAGATCGGCTTGGCCATGCACATCAGGCCATAGCCGTCCTTCCGCTCGGACTGGGACAGCGCCATGTCCAGGACCATGCCCTGGTCGAACTGGCCGCTGAGGACCTTGACCTTGCATTCGCCGCAGGCGCCGGCGCGGCAGTTGTTGGGCAGGGCGTAGCCGGCCTGTTCCAGCGCCGACAGGACGGTCTCGCCGTCACGGCACTCGACCGTGCGGCCCGAGGGGTGGAGGCGGATGCGGCTCACCGGGGGATCCTTGGGGTCGTTTTACAGAGAGATTCTTGCCCCCACCCCGACCCTCCCCGCTTCGCAGGGGAGGGAGCGAGTGCTGATGCGAGAGAGCGGCGGCAGTCCCCTCCCCTGCGAAGCGGGGGAGGGTTAGGGTGGGGGCAATAGGGCCGGCGCCTCAAAACACCGGAATGATCTCGTCCATGTCGACGTCCCGGACTTCCTCGCCGGTGATGCCGACCTCCGGGATCGCCGGGAACGGGATGTTGTAGCGGTCCAGAACGCCCTTCAGGTTCAGCATGGCGTTGCGCCAGTTCTCCTTCTTCGCCTCGTAATCCGGGATGTGGAAACCGGCGTTGCGGGCGATGGCCTCGGCCTCGCGCTGGGTGGCGATGAAGTCGTCGGGCAGGTCCCAGAACTGGGGCGGCGGCTCGAACAGCACGGCGGACAGGAACAGGTAGCCGGCGCGGATCTGCTTGGTGATGATCGACCGGTCCTCCACCGCCAGATGGGGATAGTCGCGCTCCATCACCGACATGCAGATCGCCATGTGGCGGCCCTCGTCGCGGCCGATGTTGCGGAAGGCCTCCTTGAACACCGGCTCGGTGCAGCCGGCCGCCATCTGGTGGAAGATGGTCGCCGCCGCGATCTCGCCCATCAGGAAGGAGCTGAACAGAACCGCCAGCGAGTATTTCGGAACCGCCTTCTTGTAGCCGTCCCAATAGCGCCCGCCATTGTAGTACAGCCAATGCGCGTTCTTCTGCAGCCGGCGGCCCAGTTCCGTCTTCGGCTCGTAGGTCAGCGGGCTGGTGGCCTCCAGCAGCTTGGTGATGGCCAGACCGCACATCTGCTCGTGGTTCTGCTCGTCGCGGGTGACGGAGAAGAAGCAGCGGCGGACCGGGTCCTCCTCATGCACCTCGTAGGTCTTGATCAGGGCATGGGCGAACACCGGCGGGGCCGAGGCGTCGAACACCGACAGGATGGTCCACCAATAGGCGATGGCCTCCCGCTCCTCCCAGCTGTAGCGCGACACGTCGAAGCTGTCCCAGGGCAGCTTGGCCGGGTCCCAGTTCTCGCGCTGGGCCGCGGCGTAGACCTCTTCCAGCTTCTTGGTCTGCGACACCCAGGACAGCGGATAGACGTTCGGCTGCGGCGTGGCGGGGGGGAACTCCATCGTGTTGGCGATGGGGGTGTAGTCCTTGGACATGGGGGCGTTTCCTCCGGGGGCATTCCGCGGGCGCTCACATTACCACTGGCGCCCTGTGGTCTTTATATGACACAGAATTTTGCATCCATCAACGGCATCTGTATCACTTAAGCCGGCCGGGAAAATCCGCCAACCTCTTGATTTAGAAACAGAATGCATGCGAATGCGCCGAATTGATCCAGATCAATTCGTTCGCAAAACGGAGTTTATCCGACAGTGCGGTATCGAAAGGCTGAACCCCGCCGGGGTCAGGCGGCTTCGAAACAGGGGATGTTGCCGCGCACCAGATCGCGTGTCGCTGCATCGACGTCGGCGGCGATGCAGGCGTGCATGTAGGCCCGCGCTAGAACGTCCAGCGCGAAATCGGCGTCGTGCGAGCGGCGGCGGAACTCCTCGATCCGAACCGGAGAGCCAAAGACCGCCTGCCAGAAGGTCGGGGTGTCGAGCGGGCCGAAATTCATCGCCCAGAAGCCGAAATTGGGCTGTCCGACCGTGGTTTCGCGCAGCAGCAGCTCGACATTGCTGTGGCGCGTGTCGGCGGCGATATGGGCGAAAAGCGTCTCCACCACATCCGGTTCGCCTTCCAGCACCTGCAGGAAGATGCCCTCGAACTCCACCAGGAAACCGGTGACGCCCAGCTCGCGGTTCTTGCGGGCGCTGAACAGACAGATGTCGGCAAGGGCGCTGTAGGGCAGCCGGTCGACGGCCTCGCTGCGGTAGACGATGGTCAGCATGGGCGGTGTCCCGGGAACGGTTGGATCGGACGGCTGCCACCCCAGTTTACCGCGATGCCTTGCATTTTATGTATAAACTTTAGGCTGAGGGACTGGCTTCCGCGGGCACCCTTTGTCGCAGATCGCTGGTCAACCCGCCGGTATGGTCTCCAACCCACCGAACCGGCCGTGGAAGGCGGGCTGGGCGTCGGGCAGCGGTCCGTTGGCGGTGGTCGCCGCCTGCATCAGGAAGGATTCCGACGGGCCGGCGAGGCGGCGGTAGAGGTTGCGGGTCAGCATCCGCGATTCCTGGCCCGGCCAGTCCGCCGGCAGCAGGTCGGGCGGCAGCATCGGGTCGCGCAGCAGGATGCGGCGGAAATCATGGATCATCAGCGTGCGCAGGACGAAGCAGGCGGCGGGGTCCGGCGCCTCGGCGGCGTCGATCGCCGCCCAGACCGGACGGAAGTGATCCAGGAACGCCGCATAGTCGTGTTCGAGCTGGTCGATGTCCCAGCAGCCGCGCACCAGATCGCGCAGTGCGCCGAACCCTTCCGTCCGGTCCAGGCTGGCCTTCATGTGGACGATCTTGTCGGCGACCCCCAACTCGGCCAGCGAGCGGTGCATCGCCGCCTCGTCGCAGTTGGGATGGGCATAGACGGTGGCCGATGCGGTGCCGAAGCCCTGCCAGGTCAGTTCCCGCCGCAAAGCGTCGCGCGTCTCGGCGTCCAGCGCGTTGGGGGGCACCATCAGCAGGTCCCATCCGCGGTCCCACTCGCGGGCCAGCGGCGCGTAGATGCGCCGTTCCGCCGCGGCGAAGCGCTCCTTCCCGCTGTCGGTGACGCGATAGAAGCTGCGCCGGCCGATCTGGGTGTTGGTCAGCCAGTCGTCCTTGCCCAGACGGAAGACCGAGGTGCGGACGATCCGCTCGCTCATGCCGAACAGTCCCATCAGCTCGATCAGGCTGCCCAACCACAGCGACCCGCCATGCGGCAGCACCGCGTCGCCATAGACGGTGATGATCAGCGACTTCGCGCGCGGCGCGATCGCTTCGGTCAGTTGGGCGGCAAGGTCTTCGGGGCGGCGCGGGCGGGCCATGCGGGTGGGGTGTCCTTATCGATACGGCTTGTGATGCGGATGGACCGGAGTGAGGCGGCGCGATGGAATTGTATACGAAACCTGATGCCGGTTGGGCCAGTGCCCCGACAGCGTGGATGAACTGACGGGCGGCCGATAGGAGGCAATCCGGACTTTCCGTTTGACAATCAATAACGTGATACACTAGGTTGGCGTCTCAAAGTAAATTTGTGTCATAAAACGAAATGACGATCTCCCGGCCAGAAGCGGGAAGGATCGCAAAGGGGAGGGGAAGCGGGCCGCAACATCCGTATTTCGATTGTGGTTGCGGGAGCTGAAATTGGTCTTTCGAAATCATTTCGTTTGAAACATTATGTGAAACAAATCGTCCCTCAGCACGAGGGATCGGGCTTCGGTCCGGTCACTCGTGCAAAGGGGGGCAGCAATCGGGAGGACATCATGCGCAATAGTTTGCTTGCCACCATCGCCTTCACCGCCATGACCGCCATGACGGCGGCATCCGGGCTGTTGTCCGGGGCGGCGCAGGCCGCGGACCCGATCAAGGTCGGCGCCATCATCTCGGCCACCGGTCCGGCCTCCTTCCTCGGCGATCCGGAGAAGAAGGTGCTGGAGCTGTATGCCGACCGCATCAACAAGGCGGGCGGCGTCGATGGCCGTCAGGTGCAGCTGACCGTCTATGACGACGGCGGCGCTGCCGACAAGGCGGCCTCCTTCACCAAGCGCCTGATCGAGAGCGACGGCGTCGACGTGATCGTCGGCGGCACCACGACGGCGGCGACCATGGCGGCGGTGCCGCTGGTGGAGCGTGCCGGCGTGCCCTTCATCTCGCTGGCCGGCGCGGTGGTGATCGTGGAGCCGGTGAAGAAGTGGGTGTTCAAGACCCCCCACACCGACCGCATGGCCGCGGAAAAGGTGATGGAGGACATGAAGAAGCGCGGGCTGACCAAGCTGGCGCTGCTGTCGGAGGATTCCGGCTTCGGCAAGTCGGGCCGCGAGCAGACCGTCGCCGTCGCCAAGGAGCGCGGGATCGAACTGGTCGCCGACGAGACCTATGGCGCCAAGGACACCGACGTCACCGCACAGCTGACCAAGATCAAGAACACCGCGGCCGCCCAGGCGGTTCTGGTGTTCGGCCTGGGCCAGGGTCCGGCGGTGGTGACCAAGAACTACCGCCAGCTCGGCATGTCGCTGCCGCTCTACCAGTCGCACGGCGTCGCGTCGAAGGAGTACATCCGTCTGGCCGGCGGTGCCGCCGAGGGTGTCCGCCTGCCGGCCGCCGGCCTGGTCGTCGCCGCCCAGCTGCCCGACAGCGACCCGCAGAAGAAGGTCGTGACCGAGTTCACCAAGGTCTATGAGGACAGCTTCAATTCGGAGGTCTCGACCTTCGCCGGCCATGCCTATGACGGTCTGATGATCGCGCTGGACGCGGTGAAGCGCGCCGGCGGCACCGACAAGGCCAAGCTGCGCGACGCCATCGAGCAGACCAAGGGCTATGTCGGCACCGGCGGCACCGTGACCATGAGCCCGAAGGACCACATGGGCCTGACGCTGGACGCCTTCCACATGGTGGAGGTCAAGCAGGGCGACTGGTCGCTGGTGAAGTGAGCCGATCCGCCGCTCGGATCCCCTCTCCCCCCCGGGGAGAGGGTTAGGGTGAGGGGGATGCATTGCTTGGATTCACAAGAATAGTGATGCCGCGATCATTCCCCTGAATCCACCCCATGCATCCCCCTCACCCCGACCCTCTCCCCGCTTTCGGCGGATCTTCGATCCGCGTGTCGCGTCAGCGCAAACGAAGTTTGCGCGTGAGCGGGGGGGAGAGGGGGAGTTGGCGGGAGAGGAACATCAGGAACCCAACGATGTTCGCGGAACTGCTGCAATACATGCTGTCGGGGCTGACCATCGGCGCGATCTATGCGCTGGCGGGACTCGGCTTTTCGATCATCTACAACGCCAGCCACGTCATCAACTTCGCCCAGGGCGAGTTCATCATGATCGGCGGCATGGCGTCGGCCACCCTGACCGCGTCGGGCGTGCCGCTGCCGCTGGCGATCCTGATCGGCTGCGGCGGCGCCATGCTGGTCGGCGTGCTGGTGGCGAAATTCGCGGTCGAACGGGCGCGCAACGCCTCGACCGTCACCCTCATCATCATCACCATCGGCGCCTCGATCTTCCTGCGCGGCGTGGCTGAACTGGTCTGGGGCAAGGACTTCAAGCGGCTGGACGCCTTTTCCGGCGAAACGCCGATCCAGTTCCTCGGCGCCTCGATGCAGCCGCAGTCGCTGTGGGTGGTGGGCACCGCCGCGGTGCTGATCGTCGCCATCGGCCTGTTCTTCAACAGGACCCTGACCGGCAAGGCGATCCTCGCCACCTCGCACAACCGTCTGGCGGCACAGCTGGTCGGCATCGACGTGAAGCGGGTGGTGCTCGCCTCCTTCGCGCTGTCGGCGGCGCTGGGCGCCATCGGCGGGGCGGTGGTCGCCCCCATCACCTTCTCCTACACCGAGATGGGGATCATGCTGGGGCTGAAGGGCTTCACCGCTGCGGTTCTGGGCGGCCTCGGCCATGGGCCGGGTGCCGTGGCCGGCGGGCTGATCGTCGGTGTCGCGGAGGCGCTGGGCGCCGGCTACATCTCCTCGGCCTACAAGGATGCGGTGGCCTTCGTCATCATCCTGGCCGTCCTTCTCTTCATGCCGAACGGGCTGTTCGGCAAGCGCGGCACCGAACGGGTGTAAGGACAGTAGAACCGATGAACGCACTCCTTCACGGGCGGCTGACCGGCCTGCTGGCACTGGGCGCGGTGATCGCGGTCCTGCCGGCATTCCTGCCCAACAACTTCTATCTCGACATCGCCATACTGGCCGGCTTCAACGCCGTGGTCTGCGTCGGGCTGAATTTGCTGATCGGCTATGCCGGACAGATCAGCCTGGGCCATGCCGGCTTCTTCGGGATCGGCGCCTATGCCTCGGGCGTGCTGGTCGGCGTCTATGGCTGGCCGCCGATCCTGGCGCTGCTGACCGGCGCCGTGGTGGTCGGGCTGCTGGCCTTCCTGGTCGCCAAGCCGATCCTGCGGCTGAAGGGCCATTATCTCGCCATGGCGACCTTGGGCATCGGCATCATCGTGTCGATCGTGCTGCGCACCGAAAGCGGGCTGACCGGCGGTCCCGACGGCATGATGGTGGAGCCGTTCAGGATCTTCGGTTTTGAGCTGTATGGCGAAAAGGTCTGGTACTGGGTGGTCGGCGTGCTGCTGGTCGGCGTGGTCTGGCTGTCCTTGAACCTGATCGACAGCCCGATGGGCCGGGCGCTGCGCGCCGTCCACGGGTCGGAGGTGGCGGCCGAGGTGGTGGGCGTCGACACCGCCCGCTTCAAGGTGCTGGTCTTCGTGGTCTCGGCGGTGTTCGCCAGCGTGGCCGGCAGCCTGTTCGCCCATTACGCCGGCCTGATCACCCCGGCCAAGGCCGACTTCTTCAAGTCGATCGAGCTGGTGACCATGGTGGTGTTCGGCGGTATGGCGTCGACCTTCGGCGCGGTCGTCGGCGCGGTGGTGCTGACGCTGCTGCCGCAGGCGCTGACCGTCTTCCAGGATTACCAGCAGATCGTGCTGGGCGGCATCCTGATGGCGACGATGGTGTTCATGCCGAAGGGCCTTCTCCCCACCCTGGCGGCGCTGCTCCCGGCGCGGAGGCGGGCATGAAGATGCTGGCGACCACCGATCTTTCCCCCGATACCACGTCCCAGGCCCGCCGCGTCGGCCCGCCGATCCTGAAGGTGGAGCATCTCAGCCGCGAGTTCGGCGGCGTGCTCGCCATCGGCGATCTGAGCTTCACCATTGCCGCCGGCGACATCCATTCGATCATCGGGCCGAACGGGGCGGGCAAGACCACGCTGTTCAATCTGGTGACCGGCGTCTACAAGCCGTCGGGCGGCCGGGTGCTGTTCGACGGGGCCGACGTGTCGGGCATGGCGCCCTACAAGCTGGCCGCCCGCGGCATGTCGCGCACCTTCCAGAACCTGCAGATCTTCTTCAACATGACGGCGCTGGAGAACGTCATGGTGGGGCGGCACCTGCACCTGAACACGCGGCTTCTGCCGGCGCTGTTCCGCTTTCCGTCGCTGGTGCGCAAGGACCGCGAGGCGAAGGACCGGGCGGCGCAGCTGATGACCGAGGTCGGGCTGGAGAAATACATCGACGCCGACGCCGCCTCCATGCCCTACGGCGCGCTGAAACGGCTGGAGATCGCCCGCGCGCTGGCGTCGGAGCCGAAGCTGCTTCTGCTGGACGAGCCGGCGGCCGGCCTGAACGCCACCGAAAGCCGCGAGATCGACGAGGTCATCAAGACCGTCGCGGCGTCCGGCGTCACCATCATCCTGGTGGAACACGACATGAAGATGGTGATGGGAATCTCTCACCGGATCACCGCCCTGAACCAGGGCCGCATGCTGGCCGAGGGCACGCCGCAGGAGGTGGCGGCCAACGCGGACGTCATCGCCGCCTATCTCGGCGCGGCACCGTGAGGGAGGCGCGGAGCATGCTTCTGGAGATCGAGGGCCTCAACAGCCATTACGGCCGCATCCACGCGCTGAAATCGGCCAGCCTGACCGTGCGGGAGGGCGAGCTGGTGGCGCTGGTCGGCGCCAACGGCGCCGGCAAGACGACGCTGCTGCGCACCCTGTCCGGCGTCCACCCCGCCAGCAGCGGGCGCATCACCTTCGACGGCTGCGACATCACCCGGATGAAGGCGTCGCGCCGCGTCGCCGAAGGGGTGGTGCAGGTGCCGGAGGGCCGGCAGCTGTTCGGCCCGCAGAGCGTGGAGGACAACCTCCGCCTCGGCGCCTACCGCCGCGGCAGCGGCAAGCCGGACGACGACATCGACCGGCTTTACGAGATGTTCCCGGTGCTGAAGGTCAAGCGCGACCAGCCCGCCGGCACCCTGTCGGGCGGCCAGCAGCAGATCGTGGCCTTGGGCCGCGCGCTGATGGCGAAGCCGCGCCTGCTTCTGCTCGACGAGCCCAGCATGGGGCTGGCGCCGCTGCTGGTGGCGGAGATCTTCGACGCCGTGCAGCGGCTGAAGCGGGAGGGGACGACCATCCTGCTGGTGGAGCAGAACGCACATGCGGCACTCGCAATCGCCGACCGCGGCTACGTGATCGAGACCGGCGAGATCGTGCTGAGCGACAGCGGCGCCACGCTGTTGAGCAACGAGCGGGTGCGGCAGGCTTATCTGGGGCTGTGATAGGATCTGACGCAACACTATCGCCGCGACACATCAACGGACCCAAACCCGTGAAACTCCACACCTATTTCCGTTCTTCCGCCGCCTACCGCGTGCGCATCGCCCTGAACCTGAAGGGGCTGGCGCCGGAGCAGGCCTTCGTCCATCTGCGCCGGGGCGAGCAGGCCAAGCCGCCCTATGCCGACCTCAACCCGGAGCATCTGGTGCCGGCCCTGGAGGTCGACGGGCCGGACGGGCACCATGTGCTGACCCAGTCGCTCGCCATCATCGAGTATCTGGACGAGACGCACCCGACCCCGGCGCTGCTGCCGGCCGATGCGCTGGGCCGGGCGCGGGTGCGGGCGCTGGCGCTGGCGGTGGCCTGCGACGTCCATCCCCTGAACAACCTGCGGGTGCTGAACCATTTGAAGACGATGGGCCATAGCCAGGAGGAGGTCGACGGCTGGTACCGGCACTGGATCGCCGTCGGGCTGACCGCGCTGGAGGCGCAGCTCGCGACCGATCCGCGCACCGGGCGCTTCTGCCATGGCGACGAACCCGGACTGGCCGACATCCTGCTGGTGCCGCAGATGGCGAATGCCCGCCGGCTCGATTGCCCGCTGGACGGCTTTCCCACCCTGCTGCGTATCGACGAGGCCTGCCGCGCCCTGCCGGCTTTCGCCGCCGCCGCACCCGCCCGCCAGCCCGACGCGGAGGCCTGATCCGGCGCCCGCCTTTTGTCCCCGGCAGATCACATCCCCGCCCGTTGGTGTTAGCGGTTTCGCGACACCCTTCCGTGGTATAGAGCTAGCCGGAATTCGGGTGGGGACGGCGGCCGGACGATGTTGGGCAACTTTTCTTCGATGGCGTACGACCTTGCCGAGAACATCGCGGCAAGCGCCTTCGTCGTTCTCGCCTACACCTTCCTGATCCGCCGCTCCGACGGCTGGAGGCTGAACACCCGCCAGGTCGTCTTCGGCGCGGTGATGGCGCTGACCGCCCTGTTCTCCATGGTCCATCCCATCCATGTCGGGCCGGGCATCTTCATCGACGGGCGCACGCCGCTGGTCGGGCTCAGCGCCCTGTTCGGCGGCCCGCTGTCCGCCGCCATCACCGCCGCCACGGTCGCCGGCTATCGCCTCTATCTGGGCGGGGTGGGGATGGAGGCCGGCGTCGCCAACGCGCTGTTGTCCTTCCTGACCGGCGTCGGCTTCGCGATGTGGGTGAAGCGGCGTGGCGTGGTCCTCGGCGCCGTGTCGCTGCTGGGCTTCGGCCTGCTGCTGACGCTGGTGTCGCTGCTGACCCTGCTGCTGCTGCCGACCCTGGAACTGGCGCTGCAGGTGGGACAGCGCACCGCACCGCCGCTGCTGGCCATCGTTCCGCTCGGCACCCTGTTCCTGGGTGGCCTGCTGTTGCGCGAACAGCGCCAGCACGACGCCGAACGGCGGCTGGGGGAGAGCGAGGCGCGTTACCGCCTGCTGGCCGACAACGCCACCGACATGATCCTGGAGATGAAGGCGGACGGGGCGGTGCGCTACCTGTCGCCGTCGGTGCGCGACATCCTGGGCCATGATCCGGCGGAGATCGTCGGCCGCGCCCCGGCAACCCTGCTGCACCCCGACGATGTGGAAAGCGCCGCGACGGCCTTCGCCGGCATGAAGGCGGGATCGCCTCCCGTCACCTTCACCCACCGGCTGCGCCACCGCGACGGCCATTACCTGTGGGTCGAATCCAGCATGCGCCCGACGGTGGGGGCCGACGGCGAGTTCGTGGTGGTCGGCGTCGTCCGCGACGTGACCGAGCGCAAGCGCTATGAGGAGGAGCTGTCCGCCGCCCGCGCCGAGGCGGAGGCTGCCAACCGCGTGAAGTCGGAGTTCCTGGCCTCGATGAGCCACGAGATCCGCACGCCGCTGAACGGCGTCATCGGCTTCGCCGACCTGCTGCTGGGCACCGACCTGTCGGCCGAACAGCGCCAGTATGTGGCGCTCCAGCGCGAGGCCGGGCGCGGCCTGCTGGCGATCATCGGCGATATCCTGGATTACTCGAAGATCGAAGCCGGCAAGCTGGAGCTGGAGGAACGCGCCTTCGACCTGCACCGGCTGCTGCGCGACTGCCGCGACCTGATGAGCAACGCCGCCTCGCAGAAGGGGCTGCTGCTGCAGCTGTCGCTGGGCGGCACCGTGCCGCGTTTCGTCCATGGCGACGAGGCGCGCATCCGCCAGATCCTGCTGAACCTCGTCGGCAACGCGGTGAAGTTCACCGAACGCGGGTCAGTTCTGGTATCGGCCGGGCTGCTGTCGGCGGAGGACGGCGAGGGGGCTCCGGTCCTGCTGCGCTTCTCCGTCAGCGACACCGGCCCCGGCATCGCGTCGGCCGAACAGGCCAACCTGTTCCAGCGCTTCAGCCAGGGCGACCGGTCCACCACCCGGCGCTATGGCGGCACCGGGCTCGGCCTCATCATTTCGAAACAGCTGTCGGAGTTGATGGGCGGGCGGATCGGCGTGCAGAGCAGTCCGGGCGTCGGCAGCACCTTCTGGTTCGAACTGCCGCTGCCGGTCGCCGCCGCACCGGGGCTGGCCGCCGAACGCAGGGAGGCAGCGGCGACGCGTTGCGCCCGCATCCTGCTGGCCGAAGACGTGCCGATGAACCAGATCGTCACCTCCTCCATCCTCTGCAAGGCCGGCCATACGGTCGAGGTGGTGGAGGACGGCGTGCTGGCGGTCGAGGCGATGCGCAAGGGCGAGTTCGACCTCGTCCTGATGGACATGCAGATGCCACGCATGGACGGCTTGCAGGCGACCGCGGCGATCCGTCAGCTTGGCGGACGGCGGGGTGCCGTGCCCATCATCGCACTGACCGCCAATGCGTTGACCGATCAGCTGCAGCTTTGCCTGGATGTCGGAATGAACGACCATGTGACCAAACCGATCGAGCGCGACACCCTGCTGTCGGCGGTCGACCGCTGGCTCGACGCCGGGGCGGAGGACGCCCTGGACGACGCGGCCGTGCTGGCCGGAGTGGCTCCGGTTTCCGACACTCCGCCGGTGCTGAACCTCGCGACGCTGGACACGCTCGCCCAAACGCTGGGCGCCGAGGTGCTGCCCCGCTTCGTCAACGGAACGCTGGCCGAGCTGGCCCTGCGCGCCGACCGCATCAGCGAGGCGGAGACGGCGAAAGCCGCGGCGGCCGATGCCCACGCCATGGTGTCGCTGGCCGGCAATGTCGGCTTGCTGGAACTGTCGCGCATCGCCCGCAAGCTGCAGCATGCCTGCGAACAGGATCGGCCGGACGCGCCGATGCTGAAGGCGGACCTGCGCGACGCCGTCAACCGCGCCTCCGCCGCGCTTCAGGCGGCGCTGCCCACCTTGGGCGTGGCGGTGGAGACGGCGCGCTGAGGCTTTCCTTTACCGGTTGACGATCAGGGCGACTCCGGCCACGGCGACCGCGGCGCCGACCCAGGCGCCCAGCGCCGGGCGCTGGCCCGTCAGCAGCCACATCATCGGCAGGATCAGCACCGGGCTCAGGGCCGACAGGGTGGCGACCACCCCGGCATTGCCGTGGGCCAGCCCGACCAGCAGCAGCGTCATCCCCAGCCCGACGCCCAGCAACCCGTTGCCGGCGATCTGCAGCATCAGCTTCGGGGTCAGCCCGCGCGGCAACAGCATCCCGCCGAACCGTCCGCCGGGCATCTCGCCGCCGGCCATCGCCGCACCACCGCCGCGGATCGCCGACAGGGCGCCGATCGCCGTGAACATCAGCGCCGCCGTGGTGACCCGCACCGCGGCCGAGGCGATCGGGTCGGCGCCCGCCGCCATCACCGGCTTGGCGATGATCGAGCCGGCGGCCTGTCCGACCGCCGCCAGCAGGCAGACCGACACGCCGGCCAGCAGGCTGCCCTGGATCGCCTCCCAGCTGTGGGTGGAGCCGGAGCGCAGAGCCACCGCCAGCATCACCCCCAGCGTGACCAGCGCCACGCCCAGGACGGTCCAGGGCCCCAGCGCCTCTCCCAGTAGGGCATAGGCGAGCAGGGCGGTCAGCGGCGCGTTGGCGGCGTAGATCACCACGTTGCGGCGCGGTCCCAGCCGGCTGAGCGACCAGAACAGCGCCATGTCCCCCACCACGATCCCCAGCAGACCCGACAGAGCCAGCGTCAGCGCCGATCCCGTATCCAGCGTCTGCCAGCCGCCCATCAGCGTCGTGGCGATCAGCAGCGCGGTGGCGACGATGGTCAGCCGCACGCGGTTGAAGGCGATGGAGCCCAGCACCCGCACCGGTCCGATGGCGATCAGGCCGCCCGCGGCCCAGCACAGCGCCGCGCCCAGCGCGGCCATGTTGGCGATCATGATGGAAATACGGACCGTTTGTTGGAGATGGGGGGTTGAGAAGGGGGACCCGCACTCTACAGCCGTCGCACGCTGCCCGCGAAATGAGCAAGATGCATGGCCGGGCCGATCTTCCGTCCGTCCGCCGGAACCGCGCCCCTCCCCCTGCCGTTGATTCGGTCGGAACACGCCTCTTGTGGCATTGCCGATCCGAGGAGCACGCGACCGATGCGGACAGATTTCATGAGGCTTGGCACCGTCGCCCCCGTCGCCCTCATCTTGGCGGCCGGGTTTCTCACCATCCAGCCGGCGGCGGCCCAGACGGGAGGAGCGGCCCCCGCGGGCTGCGCCGCGATGGTGGAGCAGTTCGCCGCCGACCAGGGCCTGTCGACCGAACCGCCGCCGGTCGCCGTTCCCGGCACCGCCGCGCCCGGCCTGTCCGGCTCCTCGCCGCGCGACGAGCAGGGGTCGGGCGTCAGCAGCGGAGAGCTGGCACAATCCGGTGGCATGGTGGCTCCGCCCGCCGTCGGCGATCAGGCGGTGATCGAACCGCCGGCCATCGGCAGCAACATGCCGACTGCTCCCTCGGTCAGTCCGCAGGCCAATTCGCGCGCCACGCCGGACAGCGGTCCGGGTGGTTCCGGCGGGGGCGACGGGCTGATGGGGCAGGCGGCGCGGAACGCCCAGCTGGAATCGCTTGTGACCGCCGCCCGCAGCGCCGCCCGCGACGGCGACGAGACCCGCTGCATGAACAGCCTGAACGACGCCCGCCGCCTGTCGCGGACCGCCCCCGGCGGCCATGGCGGCTGATGGAGCCGGTTGCCCTGAACAGAGTCGAGGAGCGATGCATGACCTTCAGTCTTGGACCCTTTCCGCCGGCACCGCCGCGCGAGCCGTCCGTGCCCGACGAGCCGATGCCGGTGCCGGGCGATCCGTCGCGCCCGCCGCTGGGGGAGCCGCCGGGGCCGATCCCCGTTCCGCCGCGTGAGCCGCCGCCGGCACCGGACCGTCTGGCCCCGGACCAGTTGGCCCCGGACCAGTTGATGGACCGACTGATGGGCTGAGGCCAGCCCGTATGGCTTCACTTGTGTGATTTCATGGCCCGTCCGGCCTATTCGGAGCGGTCCCGACTTGCCAAGAGCGCCCGGACGGGCGATTTGTCAGGGGTTGGCGTCCACCGGTCCATAGATGGGCTGGCAAGGGCGCCGCTTCTGTTTGCCGGAGTTCGGGTTTCCCATGCACAATCAGCCGCCCCGCAGCCACGTCTATCGCCAGCCCAACGTCGTCGCCACCCAGGTGACGGCCACCGTGAAATGGTTCAACCCCGAGCGCGGCTACGGCTTCGTCAAGGTCGGCGACAGCGGCAAGGACGCTTTGCTGCCGGCCTCGCTCGTCGTGCCCGCCGGCCACACCACCCTGCCGGACGGCGCCACCGTCGTCGTCGACATTGTCGAGGACCGCAAGGGCCAGCAGGTCAGCGTCCTGCATTCCGTCGACCTTTCCACCGCCGCTCCCGCCCGCCCGCAGGCGCGCGACCGCGGCTTTGGTGATCGGGGCGGCGATCGGGGATTCGGCGACCGTGGGAATCGCGGGTTTGGCGATCGTGGTCCCGGTGATCGTGGTCCCGGTGATCGCGGGTTCGGGGCGCGCCGCGATGCCGGCGGTCCGCGTGAGCGCAACTTCGGCGACCGCAACTTCGGTGATCGGGGCGGCGACCGCGGCGGCTTCCAGGGCCGTGGGCCGGATCGCGGCCAGGATCGTGGCTTCCAGGATCGCGGCTTCCAAGACCGGGGCCAGGATCGCGGCTTCCAGGACCGCGGCCCGCGCCGGCCGCAGGCCAGCGGCCCGACCAGCGAGGTGGGCGCGACCGTGAAGTGGTTCAACGGCGGCAAGGGCTATGGCTTCGCGCAGCCCGACGACGGCGGTCGCGACGTCTTCATTCCCGCCCGTGCGCTGGAAAGCGCCGGCCTGCGCGGTCTGGATGACGGGCAGCGCGTGCGCATGACCGTCCGCCAGGGTGAAAAGGGGATGGAAGCGGTCAGCCTCAAGATCGAGTGACCGCTTCCCCCGCTTCAATGCCGGCCGTCAGCTGTCCGACGGCACCGAGGACTGGCCCAGATGCGCCGCCGCTTCCCGCTGGTTGCGGGCGGCGACGTCATCCGGGACCGCCAGCCCGGCTTCCGGGCTGTTGACATGGGGGCCGCCGGAGTTGCGGCGGTCCTCCTCCTCGATCTCGCGCGCGGCCTGCGCCCAATGGTCGAGATGGCGGTGGTCGGGCCGCCCTTCCTGTTCCCAAAGCTGATAGGCCCGTTCACGGACCCGCGGGTCGTTGGGACCCAGAGTGTGTTCCATGATGGTCGGCTCCAGTTGCTGAAGGGGGGCTGGTCAGGTCCGGTCCGGCTGGGAGGGGGAGGAAATCCGTTCCAGCGCGTCCTGAACCGCGCGGTCGTTCTTGGCATCGGTGGCAAGGTCGCCCAGCGAGACGATACCGGTCAGCCTGTCGTTGCGGTCCACCACCGGCACCCGCCGGACCTGCTGGCCGGCCATCAGTTCGGTCACGCTGCCGACCGGGTCGTCCTCGTAGCAATAGCGCGGGTTGGCGGTCATCACCTCCGACACCTTGCAGCGGTCGGGCTGCTTCCCGGCGGAAATCGCCCGGACGGTGATGTCGCGGTCGGTCACCACGCCGATCAGATCCCGCCCGTCGCAGACGGGAAGGATGCCGACGTTCAACTGGTCCATCAATTGCGCGGCCCGGCGGATGCTGTCGTCGGGCCGTACCGTCTGCACGTCGCGGGTCATGATCTCGCGGATTTTCATGCGGGAGCTTCCTGGAACAGTGGCGGAGGGCACGGTGGCATCGGGCACAGTGGTGGAGAGGCGCGGTACTCCTGTCCCGTCCTCAACAGATGCGCCGGTCCGCCATCCCGCTCAACCTATCCAGTAGAGTGGATCCACCCCGAAGAGCAGGGGGTGCAGCATCAGCATGCCCCCATATGCGGCAAGCCCGCCGGCCAGCCGCGCCGGTCCCATCTCCGCCAGTCCGCGCAACGCCCCGCGCCAGCCCTGCGGCCCCGCCAGCGGCAGCAGCGAGGTCTCCGCCCGGAAGGCGCGGCCGCCGGGGCTGCGGCGCAGCACGACCTCGTTCTTCACCAGCGCGAACAGGGCGATGGCCGCCATGGTGCCGAACAGCAGCACGCGGCGCCCGTCGCCGGTGGCGTTCAGATGGGCCAGCGCCCACAGCAGCAGCGCCAGGCTGCCCGGCGCGCGGGTCAGGCGGTAGACGCCGCGCGGCGGATTGGGCTCGCTCTGGCTGCCGAAGCGGGTGGTGACGCGGGCGACCAGAAGCAGGAAGACGATCGGCATCACCATGGCGACCAGCGGAGCCGCCCAGTCGAAGGGGGTGAACACCACCTCCCCGCCGTCGGCGGCACGGTAGGCCAGCACGAACAGGGCCAGCGTCACCAGTGAGCCGACGGAATGGATCGTCGCGAAGCCGCCGCGGCCGAGCCGGGCGATCAGGGCGGGCCGCACCCCCGGCCAGGACGGCAGGGCATGGCTGAGGAACAGCAGGGCGGCGGCGAGGGTGAGGGATGCGGTCATGATGGAGACACTAAACCTGGACGAACGACTCACGCCTTGATTGGAGTCAAGAAGACGGGAAATGGGGAACGCCCGCAAGGCTCGCGCGGTTCACAGGTGGAAAACCGGCTCATCCCCCGACCCTTGTGGACACCATGACCGAGTGGATCATCCAGATCGTGCAGCAGTTCGGCTATCTCGGCATCTTCCTGATGCTGATCCTGGCCCGCGTGCTGCCGCCGGTGCCGGCGGAGACGGTGATCCCGCTGGCCGGCATGGGTGCCGCGACGGGGGAGTTCAACCTGCTGCTGGTGGCGCTGGCCGCCGGTCTCGGCTCGGCCGTCGGGGAACTGGTGTGGTACCTGCCGGCGCACTGGATGGGGCGCGAGCGGTTCGAGGCCTTCCTGCGCCGCCATGGCCATTGGCTGACTGTGAAGCCGGAGCAGGTCCACCGCGCCACCGAATGGTTCGCCCGGCGCGGCGGCCTCGCCGTGCTGCTGTGCCAGCCGCTGCCGGGGCTGCGCACGCTGATCTCCGTTCCCGCCGGGGCCTGCGGGCTGCCGATGGGGGTGTTCCTGCTCTATGCCGCCGCCGGTGCGGCGCTGTGGTCGCTGGTGCTGGCCGCCACCGGCTATCTGGTGCGGGTGGGCTTCCCCTGGATTGCCGACTGGATGGTGCCGGCGACGCTGGTGTTGTTCATCGTCCTGCTGGGGACCTATGTGCTGCGGCTGGTCCGCCATCGCCGCGAGAATCGTCGGGAGGAGCGCCGGGCGGCGCAGAGCGGCGTTTCGCGCGGCGGCGGCTGAGTTCCTGCGGAACCTTCACCCCGCCTTGCGCGTTTGAGGCGCGAGACATCCCCGAAAGGACATGGACCAGAAGGACATAGCCTTCCGGCCAGACCACGGTTTCCGGCGTGAAGCCCGATCCGAAAGGAACCGATCCGATGACCCGCAAATCCGCGAACCCGATCCGGTGGCGAGCCGCCGCCGTGCTGTCGGCGGCGCTGGGCATGGCCGCCTGCGCCTCCGACGTGCCGCCGCCCACCGCCCAGCTCGGCGCCGCTTCCCAGGCGGTGCAGGAGGCCGAGCGCGCCAACGCCCTGCAATACGCTCCCGTCGCGCTGCAGAGCGCCCGTGACAAGCTGGCCGCCGCCGACAAGGCGATGCGGGCCGACGAACGCACCCGTGCCCGCCGTCTGGCCGAGGAGGCCCGCGTCGATGCCGAGCTGGCGACGGTGACCTCGCAGCGCGCGGTGACGCAGCAGGCCGCCACCGCGGTCCGCAAGTCCGCGATTCCCAACGCCCCGCAATCGGCTGCCGCGCCGAACGCGGCGCCGGTCTACAGCGGGTCGAGCTATGGCACGTCCGGTTACGGCGACTCCAACCTGAGCGGCTCCAGCTACGGGGCTCCGGCCACCGTTCCGAATGCCGTTCCGCCGGCCGTTCCGCCCGCGCCGGCCGGCTCCCTCGGCACCATTGGCGGGACGAGCGGCGGCAACAGCTGGGGCTACAGCTATCCGGAGGTGCGTCAATGACCGCGTTCGCTCCCCGCACCATCCTCGTGCTGGCCGGGCTGGGCCTCGGGCTCGCCGGTTGTGCCACCCAGCCGACCGACAGCGCCGCCCTGACCCAGGCGCGCCAGGACTACAGCCTCGCCGCCGCCAATCCGCAGGTCGCCGGCAACGCTCCGCTGCAGCTGCGCGACGCCGAGCAGGTGCTGCGCCGGGCCGAGGCGCTGCGCGACCAGGGCGCCGACGCCGCCGAGGTCGACCATCAGGCCTACATCGCCAGCCGCCGGGTGCAGATCGCCCAGGAGACGGCCGGGGTGAAGGGCGCCCAGACCGTGGTCGCCAACGCCGACACCTACCGCCTCCAGGCCCGCAACACGGAGCTTGAGCAGCAGCTGCGCGACCTGCAGGCGCAGCGGACCGAGCGCGGGCTGGTCATGACGCTGGGCGACATCCTGTTCGCCACCGGCCGGGCGGAGCTGACCCCCGGCGCCTATGACCGGGTCGACCGGCTTGCCCGCTTCCTGCAGGCGCAGCCCGGCCGCACCATCCGGATCGAGGGCCACACCGACAACACCGGCAGCGACGCCACCAACCTGCGCCTGTCGGAGGCCCGCGCCAACGCCGTTCGCGACGCGCTGACCGCCCGCGGCGTCTCGCCGTCGCGCATCGTCACCCAGGGGATGGGCGAGGCGCAGCCGGTCGCCAGCAACAGCAACGACGCCGGCCGCCAGCAGAACCGCCGCGTCGAGATCGTCATCTCCGACGACGGCAGGGTGGCGGAGACGCGGTAAGCGTCAGCCACTCCCATCCAGCCCCCCGCGCCGGCGTCAGTCGCGCGCGGGGTGTTTTTTTTCCTGCATGGACCGGAAGACGCCCCAGGCTCCGGTGGCCAGACCGACCGTCAGCAAGGCCGCGGCGCCGGCGCGCAGGGCGGAGCGCGGCGGCGAGGGCAGGCGCTTCCACGGCGCCCATGCCTCCTCCGGATCGTCCGGGTCGGCGATGCGCAGGGCGGCGAAGGCCTGTTCGGTCAGGCTGGGATCGCTGGCCGGCAAATCCGCCAGCCGCCGCCCGGACGGCCGGCGCAGCCGGTCGATGGCGCCGACCATACTGCCGGTCTTCGCAATCTCCACCTCCAGCCGATCCTGCCCGATGCCCAGATGCTCGGCCAGCAGGCGGTTGCGCACACCCTCGATCGCGGCCTTCGCCCGGTCCCGTTCCGGTCCGTCCTCCTGCGGCGCTTCGATGGTCAGGTCGCATTCGGTGTCGTAGCCCATCGACCGGTTGTTCAGGTTGGACGACCCGATGCGCAGCAGCCGGCCGTCGACCGCCACCACCTTGGAATGGACGATCACCGGCCGACCCTGCTCCGTCACCGGGGTCAGGGCGCGCAGCCGGCCGAAGCGGTCGGCCTCGCGCAGGCAGCGCAGCGCGACCGCGCGCGGCGTGTCCATCGCCATGCGGTCGAACCAGCTCGGGCTTTCCATCGACACCACCAGCACCACCTCCGGCCCGTCGGGTTCGGCCAGACGGCGGGCCAGCGCCTCGGCGACGCGGGCGGAGGCGAAATACTGGTTTTCCAGATAGATCGTCCGCTCCGCCGCGGCGATGGCGGCAAAGGTCAACGCCTCGCTCTCGCGGATCGCCGGATGGCCGTCGGTTGCCGGCACGGTGCGCGACACGCCGACCTGCGCGTCGGTCAAGACCGGGTGGGCGCAGTCGGGCAGGGGGCAGTCCGGCCAGGGATCATGATCGGAAGACTTTACATCGGGGGGAGGGCAGGGCTCCAGCGCCTCGCCGGTGGCGTTGCGCCAGCGCTCCCGCGCCAGTTCGCCGAGCGCGCGGGCGGCATCGCCGTCGACCATCATCATCACGTCGTGGCGCGGGCCATAGGGTTCGCCGTTCGGACAGCGGCGGCGCGGGTCGTCGTCGCGATGCTCCGACGTGTCCCAGCGGTCGAAGGAGAAGTCGATCCCGCCGCAGAAGGCCAGCGCATCGTCGACCACCAGCAGCTTCTGGTGCTGGGCGGCGCCGACCGGCAACTCGCCGTCCAGCCGGGCGGTCAGCCGGTAGCCGGTGTTGCGGTCCAGCCGTTCCAGCGGTTCGTGCGGGTGGTCCAGCGCGATGGGAAAGGGCATGTCCCATTTCAGCGCCCGCACATGAAGGCCGGGACGCGACCGCATCAGCCGGCCGAGGAAGCGGCCCAGCGTCTCCCAGCTGTCGGGATCGAGGCGCATGCGCGGGTCGATGTCCCAGCCGACCAGCAGGATCGACTGCCGCGCCCGCTCCATCGCGGCGCGGGCGGCGACAAAATAGTCGGCGCCGTCGACCAGCACCGCCACGCGCCCGGCCCGCTCGGTCCGCCAGCAGGTGAGGCCGGGGCGGAGCACCGGGCCGGTTGCCGGCTGCGGCGGTTCGGGCTGGAAAGACGCAGGTTCGGAGGTGTCGGCGGATAGGGCTGAGGAATTGAGCTTCATCGGGGCACGTCGACAGTGTGGGCGGCGGCATTGCGGGCGGCATCCGGTGCGAAGACGCGCATCGGAAGGAACGCCCGGGACCGTCCGCCTCGCGGCTTGAACCACGGTGGGGCCCCGATGTTCCCGTTTCGAAGGCGGGGCGTCCGTATCTCGCCGAAGGAGACCGCTTCGGTACGCTTTTTGTCACCGGCTTCCCAAAAAAGAAGAGACGAAGACCGCAACCAAGTCAGTGCTGCCCTGTTCTAAACCGATGAAAGACGCGAGGCCTGGGCCGGAAGTCGCGAGGCGGCTAAAGGCGCGGCAGTCGCCCCGTTTTGAAAGACGCCCAAATGCGAGGCGTTGCCACCATGAAGGAGTTCGAGGATGCGTAACCTGATGATCGGCGCCGTTTCTGCGGTTCTCCTGATGGCCGCACCGGCCATGGCCCAGACGGCTCAGTCAGAGAGCCCCGGCGCCGTCAAGAGCAGCGGCGCCTACGACACCGCCCCGAGCACCAGCAGCGGCTACACCGGGCCGGACGGCGTCGTCCGCACCCCGCCGGGCGCAACCACCTCGCCGTCGGCCGGTTCCTCGACCGGCGGTGTGGACATGCCTGGCACGTCCGGTTCGTCGGGCACCTACAGCAACGGCTCGGGTTCGTCGATGCCGGGCGTGACCACCGCGCCGTCGGGCATGGGCAACAACACCGGCAGCAACATTCCGCGCGACAACCAGACCGCCACCGGCACCCACTGCCCGCCGGGCACCCCGAACTGCGGCCCGGACCAGGGCGGCAGCCAGTAACCTTCCGCATCGCGGCAGTCACCGCGGGCGCCCCGGAGCCATCCCTCCGGCGGCGCCCGCGTCGTTTTGGTCGTCGTTGAAGGCCCGTGAAGGGTGATGCGACGCAAGTGCGCCGTCAGCCGCCCGCTATCAGCCGGATGCGCGGACCGAATGGCGGGGCGGAACCTCGACGAATTCGTCCAGCGGAGCGGTGCCGGCGGCGGTGGCGACCAGACGGCGGAACAGCGCCTGCTGGCGGTTGTCGGCGACCAGATATTCCGGATGCCATTGCACGCCGATGAGGAAGGGCTCGTCCGGTGCCTCGATGCCCTGGACGACGCCGGCCCGTTCGCGGGCGACGACGCGCATCCCGTCGCCGACACGGTCCACCGACTGGTGGTGCAGGGCGTTCACCCGGCATTCGGCGATGCCGAGGATGCGGTAGAGCCGGCTGTCCGGCTCGATCCAGATACGCTTGCGCGGCAGCACGGTGCGCATGTGCGGCGCCTCCTCATACACCTCGTGGATGTCGATGTGGAGTGAGCCGCCGCGGTGGACGTTGATCATCTGCGAACCGCGGCAGATGCCCAGTACCGGCAGCGCGATCTTCGCCGCGCAGTCCAGCGCCCGCATCTCCAGCCGGTCGCGTTCGGGATCGATGCGGATTTGCGGGCGGGCGGATTCGCCGTAGAGCGAGGCGTCGATGTCGTCGCCGCCGCCGACCACCAGCGCGTCCAGCCGGTCGATGGGAAAGGGTGAGTCGGCCGTGATGCGGACCGACGAGGCACCGGCCCGCCACAGGGCCAGCCGGTTGGCCATGGCGGCGATGCGGCTGCCATGGATCGAGGCGGTGATGCCGACCAGCGGCCGGGATCTGCCGACGATGGATGCCATGGCGATCCCCTCAGCCCGCCTGACGGGCGGAGTCGTCCAGGGCGCCGTTCTGGCCGCCGCTGCCCAGAGTCGAATTGCGCAGGGCCGGATTGGCGGCGAGCAGGGCGTCGATGCGCTCGGCCCAGCCGTCCAGCTGCTGCGCCTCGGTCGCCCGCCGGTAGTCGGTGCCGAGACCGTCCAGCAGGGCGCGCTCAGCGGCCAACCGCTCCACCGTCACCCAGCGGTTCCAGTCGGCGGCGAGCGACCAGCCGGGGTCGCTGAGCCGCGCGTTGGGCAGCCGGTAATGGAAGGTCGGGCGCGGGCGGATATGCGGATCCTGCATCGCTGCGGCCAGCCGGTCGCGGTCGAGATGGGCGAACAGCGGGAACAGGTCCAGCTCGCGGTTGCGGGTCGGGTTGTCGGCCAGATAATCGTCGATCAGCCCGCCGAGATCGGGACGGTATGCCGGATCGACCACCTTGGCGGCGTACGGCGTCGGGAAGGCGGCGATGAAGCCTGACAGCCGCCGGGTGACGTCGACGCGGATCTCCCGGCGCAGCCAGGGGGCCAGCAGCAGGAAGGCCTTCAAGGTGTCCAGCAGGTAGTCGGCGTCGGTCCGCGCCACCTCCGGATTGAAATGCAGGCCGAAGGCGAAGAGCGGGCTGGCCTCCGTCCCGGCGGCGCCCAGCGCGCGCAGGCGGGCGACCATCTCCTCCAGCTCCGGCATCTGCTCCACCGTCACCGGCGGCGCGGCGATCTCGAAGGGCATCACCAAGCTGCCGATGTTGCCCCACAGCGGACGCAACGGGTCGAGCACCGCCGCTCCCCCCTTGCCGCTGTGGGCGGAGCGCATGTCCAGCTCCACCGTGAAGTCGCCGAGCCGGGTGCCCGTCACCAGACATCGGTGCGGGTTCTCGACGGCGACCGTCCCGCCGAACAGCCGGTGCACGCAGGCTGCGGCCGACGGCGCGTCCAGGTCGGCGAATTCAAGTTCCACCCCCACACGGCGCGGCGTGCCCTGGGGAGTGGTGCGGAGCGGGGGGAGGAGGAAGGGTGTGGTCATTGCAAGCCTTCAACAGCGCATTCCGCACGCTGTTCCCTGACCGGAACCTTGGCGCAGATTCGGGGCGGGGGAAGTTGCGGATCATCGCGCAGGTGAGAAATCAGGGCAGAAACGCGGGCATACCCCTTTCGACGATAGCCGTCCGATGGTGGTATGTTTGGAGTTTAGATATTAATGTCGCTCGATTACCGGCACTTTAGAGAAAATCTGCCGGCTTTCGTTCATGTCCTTCCGTTTATGCTGTGCTGCAGTTCTCTAAATTAACCGGCGCTTAACCATAAGTGCGTTAGCGATAGACACGCGGCACGGTGGCGCATCTGGTGTTCCATCCGGTCGGCTTCGCGGAGGAGCCTCGTCTACGCCATGACCCTTCTGGCACGCCTCTTCATCCTGGTCCTGCTTGCGGTGCTTCCGGCGATCGGGATCCAGATCTACAGCGTGCTCGAACAGCGGGCGGAGCGCGAAGCCGATGTCACGCTTCAGGCCGAGCGGCTGCTGCGTCAGGTGGAAAGCGAGCATTTCCGCATCATCGACAGCGCCCGTCTGATGGTCACCGCAATCACCGAGACGCGCTTCCTGCGCCGGGGCGAGATCGAGAACTGCCAGCCCTATCTGGAACGGCTGGCCGTCCGCTCCGCCGATTACCGCACCCTGTCGGTCACCGACGGCGAAGGCCGCATCCTGTGCAGCGCCGATCCGTCGCGCATCGGCGCCTCGCTGGCGGCCCAGCCGCATTTCCGCCGGGCGATGGCCCAGGGGCGCTTTTCCGTCGGCGAATGGACGATCACCCATTCCGGCGACACCGGCGGGGAATTGCCGGTCGCGGCTCCCTATGCCGATTCCGAAGGCCGGCGGGCCGGGGTGGTCGCCCTGTCGCTCGACGTGTCGCGGCTGGCCGCCATGTTCGCCGCCCGCCCGATGCCGGAGAACACCACCCTGACCGTCGCCGACCGGTCCGGCACAATCCTGGTGAAGCTGCCGGGCACCCAGGGCCGCGCCGGCGAACGGCTGCCGGACGGCTATCTGTCGCTGCTGTCGGACAGGGAGGCCGGTGTGGCCATGCTGCCCGGGCTGGACGGCGTGTCGCGCATCCTCGCCTACTCCCCGCCGTCCGCCGGCATCCGCGACCTGTTCATCAGCGTCGGCGTCGACCGCGGTGCCGCCATGGGGGTGGTGGACCGCGCCACCCGCGACGGACTGCTGATGACCCTGTCCGGCTTCCTGGTCGCCGCCGCCGCCGCCTGGATCGGCGGCACCCTGTTCATCCGCCGTCCGGTCGACGCACTGGTCTCGGCCGCCCGCGACTGGAGCGAGGGCAAGACCACCACCCGCGTCAAGCTGTCCGACCGTTCGTCGGAGATCGGCCAGCTCGGCCACGCCTTCGACACGATGGCCGACCGGCTGGAGGCGCGGGAAGCCGCGCTGCGCCAGTCGGAGAGCCACATCCGCGCCGTGCTGGACGCGCTGCCGGCTTTCGTCGGCGTGCTGACGCCGGACGGGGCGGTGGCCCAGGTCAACCGCGTCGCGGCCGATGCCGCCGGGCTGCCGGCCGCGCGCATCGTCGGCCGTCCCTTCGACGAGATCTGCTGGCTGTCCTTCGACGAGGCCGGACGCGAGCGGCTGCGGCAGGCGCTGGCGCTGGGGGCGGGCGGCCGCTCCTCCCGCTTCGACGCCGGGCTGCGGCTGGCGCTGGGGCGGGAGTCGGCATCGCGGGAGATGGCCCAGCGCGAGATGGTGGTGGACGTCAACCTGACCCCGATGGTCGACGCCGACGGCCATGTCACCCACCTGATCGCGACGGGCATCGACATCACCGAGCGCAAGCGCACCGAGGAGGCGCTGCGCGTGGCCGAGGAGCGGGTGCGCACCGGCCTGCGCAATTCCGGCGTGGTGGTGTTCAACCAGGACCAGGATTTGCGCTACACCTGGGCGCATTCGGAGTGGCTCGGCGTCGCTCCCGACGCGCTGATCGGCCGCACCGACACCGACCTGACCGACCATGGCGAGGATGCCGACGGCATCATGGCGCTGAAGCGCCGCGTCATGGAGAGCGGTGTTGGCGCTCGGGAAGAGGTGCGCATCCGCTGCAAGGGCGAGGACCGCTTCTTCGACCTGACCGTCGATCCGCTGCGCGACCCCTCCGGCCGTGTGGAGGGCGTCACCTGCGCCGCCGTCGAGGTCACCGACCGCAAGAAGGCCGAGGCCGAACTGCGCCGTGCGCGGGAGGAGGCGGATCAGGCCAACGAGGGCAAGTCGAAGTTCCTCGCCGCCGCCAGCCACGACCTGCGCCAGCCGGTGCAGTCGCTCTACCTCTTCACCGCGGCGCTGAGCGACCGGCTGCAGGGCAATCCGGCCCTGCCGATCCTCGACAACATCCGCCAGGGGCTGGACACGCTGAAGACCCTGCTGGATGGTCTGCTGGACATGTCGCGGCTGGAATCCGGCAAGATCGTCGCCACCCCGGTCGAGGTGCGGCTGAACCAACTGCTCGGCCGGCTGGTCGCCGAATACGGACCGCGCGCCGCCCAGAAGGGGCTGGAACTGCGCGCCGTGCCGACCCGCGCCTGGGTCCGCACCGATCCGGCCCATCTGGAACGCATCCTGCGCAATCTGGTCGAGAACGCGCTGCGCTACACCACCAAGGGCAAGGTGCTGCTGGGCTGCCGCCGCACCCCGTCCGGCATGCGGGTGGAGGTGTGGGACACCGGCAGCGGCATCCCCGCAGACCGGCTGGAGGACATTTTCGAGGAGTTCACCCAGTTGGGCGAGCGTAGCGAACGCGGCCTCGGCCTTGGGCTGGCGATCGTCAAGCGCCTGTCGCGCCTGCTCGGCCATCCGGTGACGGTGCGCTCGTGGGAGGGCCGGGGCTCGGCCTTCGCGGTCGAGCTGCCGCGGGTGATCCTTGGCACTCCCAAGAGCAATTCCCGGAGCATGCCGCGTCCGGCCGGTGGCACCGCCGTCGCCGCGGCGACGCTGGCGCGCCACTCCGTCGCCAACGATGCCGCGGCCAACGCCGCTGCCAACGACCGCGGGCAGGCGATCAGCGCCATCGCCAACGCCTTCGGCGGCGGGCGGAGCGGCGGCGGGGCCGCGAAGGCGGGAGCGGCGACGATAGCCGCCCCGGCCGCCAACGGGGCCACTGGGGCCAAGGGCATGGTGCTGGTGATCGACGACGAGGCGATCATCCTGCTCGGCCTCAAGGCGATCCTGGAGGGTTGGGGCTATGACGTGCTGACCGCCAAGTCGGGCGATCAGGCGCTGGAACGGCTGCGCGCCGACGGCCGCTGCCCGCAGATCGTGCTGGCCGACTACCAGCTCCAGCAAGGGCGCACCGGTCCGGAGGCGGTGAGTGCCGTTCAGACCATGCTGGGCCAGACGATCCCCGGCATCATCTTGACCGGCGACACCAGCACCGAACGGCAGGAGGAGGCCGAGCGCCGCGGTTTCCGCATCCTGCACAAGCCGGTCTTCCCCAACGACCTGCGCCGCATGATGGCGAGCGCCGGGGCGGCGTGAGGGTAGGGCGGAGGTTGGTCAGCCGGCCTCCGCCACGAAGGCGTCGAAGAACAGCCCGGCGGTCTCCTGATTGGCGTGGCGGCGCGACAGCTGATAGCTCAGTTCGAGGATGTTCGCTTCCGGGACATGGCGCTGCACGAACAGCTTGCGGACCAGCAGCGTCGCAGCCAATTCCTGAATGAGGTGGAAGTGGCTGTTGTCCCAGGCCTCTTCCTTGAAGTGGACGATCTTGAAGCGGCTCAGCCGGAAAGCGAGGACTCCGGCGATCTTGCCGTGACTGACGCCGCGAGACTTGGAGCGCCGGGCAAGCATCGCACGGATATCGATTTCCGCTTCCTTCACGGCGAGCGCCAGTTCACGGTCGCTGTATTCGATGTGCTTTTGCGAAAGACCGAAAACGCCGCAGGCCTTCCATAGGAAGCTTACATACTCGGAGAAGATCCTGGACCAGACATCGTTGGAAAAGGAGAACTCCGGTAACGCTGGATCGCCATCGATCATTCGGTGGGAATCCCCAGCAGCCGCCGATAGGCGTTCACGTCCACATCGTCGTCCTTGGGGGCCTTGCTGACCAGCGCGTCAAGCTCTTCGCTCGTCCGGATGCCGTGGTTCAGGCACACCTCGCCGCGGGTCTCGCGATACTTCATCATCCGTTCAATGGATTCCGCGAGCAGTTGCGGGTTGTCCATGACGTCCTGCAGGTTGGGCATAGTGCGATCAACCCATGTTTGACCGCCCAGATGCAGGTCGGAACCGCATCCAGGGCCGGGTTGGTGATGGCCGTTCGGCCGAAATGCGAAGCGACCGGGAATTCCCGATCGCTCTTCACATTTTCTAGTTTGGCAAGGCGGCACCCGTCAAGGAAGAAGAGAACAGGCGCCGCCCAACCAAGACTCCGGCCCGCGTGACATTCGCTCACGAATAAAATGGCAAATGCCGCGCATGCACGATCACTTCGCCAGATTCCGCAGCACGAAGTTCAGAACGCCGCCATTCCTGTAATACTCCACCTCGTCCAGCGTATCGATGCGCAGCAGCAGCGGGTAGGTCTCCACAGTGCCGCTGGCGCGGGTCAGGGTCAGGGTGACGTCCTTGCGCGGGCGCAGGTCCTGTTCGATGCCGGCGATGTCGAAGGTCTCCGACCCGTCCAGCTTCAGGTCGGCGCGGGTGACGCCGTCCTTGAACTGCAGGGGAAGAATGCCCATCCCGACGAGGTTGGAGCGGTGGATGCGCTCGAAGCTCTCGGCGATCACCGCGCGGATGCCCAACAGGCGGGTGCCCTTCGCCGCCCAGTCGCGGCTCGACCCCGTGCCGTATTCCTTGCCGGCGACCACCACCAGCGGCACGCCCTCGTCGGCGTAGCGCATGGCGGCGGTGTAGATCGGCAGCCGCTCGCCCGACGGGTAGTGCTTGGTCTCGCCGCCTTCGACGCCGGGGATCAGTTCGTTGCGGATGCGGATGTTGGCGAAGGTGCCGCGCATCATGACTTCATGGTTGCCGCGGCGGGCGCCGTAGCTGTTGAAGTCCTGCGGACGGACCTGATAGCTCAGCAGATACTCGCCGGCCGGGCTGGTCTTCTTGATCGAGCCGGCGGGGGAGATGTGGTCGGTGGTGATCGAATCGCCCAGCACCGCCAGCGCCCGCGCGCCGCGCACGTCCGACACCGGGTCCGGCGTCTTGGTCAGGCCGCTGAAGAAGGGCGGCAGCTTCACATAGGTGGAGCCTTCCTGCCACTGGTAGGTCTGGCCCTCCGCCGTGGCGATGGCCTGCCACTGTTCCGGGCCCTTGAAGACGTCGGAATAGCGGCTGCGGAACATCTCGGCGGTCAGCGAGGCGTCGATGGCGTCCTGCACCTCGCGGTTGCTCGGCCAGATGTCCTTCAGATAGACCGGGCCGTCGGTGCCCTCACCGATGGGGTCCTTGGTCAGGTCGATGTTCAGGTTGCCGGCCAGCGCATAGGCGACGCACAGCGGCGGCGAGGCCAGATAGTTGGCGCGGGTGTGCGGGTTGACGCGGCCCTCGAAGTTGCGGTTGCCCGACAACACGGCGCCGACCACGAGGTTGCCTTCCTCCACCGCCGCGGCGATCGGCTCCGGCAGCGGGCCGGAATTGCCGATGCAGGTGGTGCAGCCATAACCGACGATGTTGAAGCCGATGCGGTCCAGATAGGGCTGCAGCCCGGCCTTGGCGAGATAGTCGGTGACCACCTGCGATCCCGGCGCCAGCGAGGTCTTCACCCAAGGCTTCTGCTTCAGCCCCTTTTCCACCGCCTTCTTGGCCAGCAGGCCGGCTGCGACCAGCACCGCCGGGTTGGAGGTGTTGGTGCACGACGTGATGGCGGCGATGACGACGGCGCCCTGTTCCAGGCTGTAGTCGGTGCCCTTCACCGGAACCGCCTTCTTGGGATCGTCGGCCTTGTAGGCCTCGGTCATGTCCTTGGCGAAGCCCTGGGCGATGCCCGACAGGGCGACGCGGTCCTGCGGGCGCTTCGGCCCGGCCAGCGACGGCTCCACCGTGGCCATGTCCAGTTCCAGCACCTCGGTGAAGACCGGGTCGGGGCTGCCCGGCTCACGCCACATGCCCTGGGCCTTGGCATAAGCCTCGACCAGCGCCACGCGGTCGGGATCGCGGCCGGTGAAGGTCAGGTAGCGGATGGTCTCGGCGTCGATCGGGAAGATGCCGCAGGTGGCGCCATATTCCGGCGCCATGTTGCCGATGGTGGCGCGGTCGGGCAGCGTCATGCTGTCCAGCCCCGGACCGAAGAACTCCACGAACTTGCCGACCACGCCCTTCTTGCGCAGCATCTGGGTGACGGTCAGCACGAGGTCGGTGGCGGTCATCCCCTCCTTCATCCGGCCGGTCAGCTTGAAGCCGACGACCTCCGGAATCAGCATGGAGATCGGCTGGCCCAGCATCGCGGCCTCCGCCTCGATGCCGCCGACGCCCCAGCCCAGCACGGACAGGCCGTTGACCATGGTGGTGTGGCTGTCGGTACCGACCAGCGTGTCGGGATAGGCGACCGGCTTGCCCGACGGGTCGTTGTCGGCCCACACCACCTGCGCCAGGTATTCGGTGTTGACCTGATGGCAGATGCCGGTGCCCGGCGGCACGACGCGGAAATTGTCGAAGGCCTTCTGGCCCCAGCGCAGGAAGGCGTAGCGTTCCAGGTTGCGCTCGAACTCCAGGTCGACGTTCTTCTGGAAGGCGTCGTTGCCGCCGAAATAGTCGACCATCACCGAATGGTCGATGACGAGGTCGACCGGCACCAGCGGGTTGATCCTCGTCGGGTCGCCGCCCAGCGACGCCATCGCCTCGCGCATCGCCGCCAGATCGCAGACCGCCGGCACGCCGGTGAAGTCCTGCATCAGCACGCGCGCCGGGCGATAGGCGATTTCACGATCGGACCGCTTGTCGACCAGCCACTGGGCGACCGCCTTCACGTCGTCGACGGAGACGGTGCGCCCGTCCTCGAACCGCAGCAGGTTTTCCAGCAGCACCTTCATGGAGAACGGCAGCCGCGACAGATCGCCGAGACCCGCCTGTTCGGCGGCCTTCAGGCTGAAATAGTCGTAGCTCTTGCCGCCGGCGGTGAGGGAGCGACGGGTCTTGAGCGAATCCTGACCGGTGAAGGTGGTCACGGGAAGCCTCCTTGGCGTTTGGGTCGGGCGTGCGCCTTGGTCGGCGCTTGGGAGAGCGCTTCGGTTACGGTCCAGGTGATGACGGTCCAAAGGACGATCGGTCAAATGACCCTAAAGATCGTCCGAAAGACTGGGGCAGCCGCGCGGGCGCCCCTACATCATGCAGGCAAGATGTAGGGTGAAGCCCCGGCAGATCAAACGCATGACTCCAAGAAAGCGCCAGCATGGGCGTGGTTGACGGATGCCATGCCGTCAGCTCCCTGACGGGCGGCGACGGGGCTGTCCCCATCCATCATCCTATGACGTCTCTGCGGACTCGTTCTTTACTCATATGAACATTGAGCGCATCACGCCGGCTTCATCGCCACATAGCGGACGAAGCGCAGGCCGCTGCCCAGCACGCGCAGCCGAGCCCACCACAGCGCAAGCTCCCGCTTCAGCGCCGCCAGCACCGGTGCCGGCGGGGGTACGGCGTTCGCCAGCGTGTCGGCCAGCGTCCGCACCCGGTCGATGATGTGGCGGCGGTGCAGCTGGGTCAGGTCCTCCGAAATGCGGAGGTCGAGGTTGCGCTGGGTCAGCTCGTCGGCCATGCGGGTGGCGGTCCAGGGATAGACCTCCATCGGCTCCTCCTCCCGCCAGCTGTTCCAGGCGTCCCAGGAACCGGGAGTGCCGTCGATCACGTAATCGAACAGGGCGATGCCGCCCTTGGGCTTCACGCAGTCGCCGACGCGGTCCAGGAACAGCTCCTTGTCGCGCAGCCGGTGGACGATGCGGTCGGCCATCACGAGGTCGAAGCTGCCGGCCTGGTTGAAATGCTCCGGGTCGTACTGGGCGACCGGCGCCTTCTTCGACAGGCCCAGAGCCTTCGACCGGTCCATCGCCAGCTTCGCCAGCAGCGGCGACGGCTCCAGCCCGGTAACCCAGGTGTCGCAACTCTCAACCAGCGCGCGGGCGGTGCCGCCGAGGCCGGCCGACAGGTCCAGCACGCTCTTGGCAGGGTTGAGCCCGAAGGAGCGGACGGAGTCGACCATCCACGCCGCCTCTTCCGGCCCGGTCATGTCCTGGCCCCACAGAAGCTGCGCCCCCTCGCTGCGCGCTGGCGACCAGACGGGTTCGCCGTGACGGTCGAGCTGCATCAGCGCCAGCCGGTCCAGCTCCGGATTGCCGTCGGCCGCCGCCGGGCCGGACGATGCCGCAGGCAGGGTGGCGCTGCCGACCGCCTCCACTGGTCCGGGATGGCGCCGCTCCGCCAAGTTACACAGGTCAGCCCGGTGCGAAACGCGGGGCAGCCGGGATAGGTCATAACCCTCCCACCAGGCGGCCAAACGGATGCGCCAGTCGGGGTTACGCCACCGCTCCAAATCCTGCGGACTGATCTGCGGAACCACGCATCTGCCCTTTCCAGGTCGTTGGGCGGAACATCAATCCAACCCTTGTGGGGTGTGACATAGGCATTCGACGCTGTGATTTAGAAGTAGGTGCGACGCATTTGTCTGTCAAGAAACCATTATTTAACGATTTCGACTTCGTTTTCCTCAATTGTTGGAAAATTTTACCGGTTTTTGTCTGTAGGCCTGCTGTGTGCGGGCATTGCGGCAGAGGGGCTGTCTCACTATACTCCGGCCGCAACCGACGGAGGGGGCTTCGCGTGCCGATCGAATCCGGTGAGTCCACCGGCAATCCCTGGACCGTGCTGACCAGCACGACGAAATACGAAAACGCCTGGATGGAGGTGGTCGAACACAAGGTTCTGACCCCGAAGGGCGCCCCGGGAATCTACGGCGTCGTCCATCCCCGCAGCATCGCCACCGGCGTCGTGCCGATCCACGACGACGGGACGGTGACGCTGGTCGGCCAGTACCGCTTCCCGTTGAAGCAATACAGCTGGGAAATCCCCGAGGGCGGCGGGCGCAAGGGGTTGGAGCCGCAGGAATCCGCGGCGCGCGAACTGCGCGAGGAGACCGGCCTGACGGCGCGGCGCTGGATGCCGTTGATGAAGCTGCACCTGTCCAACTGCATCACCGACGAGGTGGCTTATACTTTCGTCGCCTGGGGCCTGGAGCAGGGCGAGTCCGCTCCCGACGAGACCGAGGTTCTGGCGGTGCGCCGCCTGCCTTTCGCCGAGGTGATCGACATGGTGCTGGACGGCGCCATCACCGACGCCATGGCGGTCGCCAGCCTGCTGAAACTGCGGGTCCTGGCGGCGGAAGACGGGCTGCCCGAGGATCTCGCAAGCATTCTGCGCCTGTGACCTGCTTGCTTATCGGATCTCAATGACCGTCATTTCCGGCCACGCCGTCGCCATCGATTTCGAAACCGCCAACGAGACCCGCACCAGCGCCTGCTCCATCGGCGTCGCCTGGATCGAGGACGGCCGTGTGACCAGGACGGAGGAGCATCTGATCCGCCCGCGCGAGATGCGCTTCAACTCCTTCAACAGCGCCATCCACGGCATCCGGGAGGAGGACGTCGCTGACGCCCCGGAATTCCCGGAGGTGTGGGCGACCTTGCGCGAACGGGTGCAGGGCCGGCTGATCCTGGCCCACAATGCCGCCTTCGACATCAGCGTGCTGCGCCACACCCTGACCGACTATGGTCTGGACTGGCCGGCCTGCGACTATCTCTGCACCGTCGTGATGGCGCGGCGTGCCTGGCCGACGCTGACGGCGCACCGGCTGAACCATCTGGCCGACTTCCTGGGGATCGCGCTGGACCACCACCATGCCGGCAGCGACGCCGAGGCCTGCGGTCGCATCGCGCTGGCTGCCGCGGCGGAGATGGGGCTGCGCGGCTTCGGTGAGATTTCCCGCACGGGGATCAATCCGGGCCGCATCGCCCCCGGCGGCTATTCCCCCTGCAAAGGCGGCAAGGCGCCGCCCCGGCGTCCGCGCGTGGTGGTGTGAACGGTCGGCATCAGCCGGCGCTTTCCCGCTGCCGTTCCCTGCGCTAGGCTCCCGCTCCACCGTATGAAGGAGCGAGCCGCATGCTGTTCATGTTCCATTGCGTCGACAAGGCGGGTGCCGCCGATATCCGCGCCGCCAACCGTGCCGAGCATCTGGCCTATCTGGAGGCCAACGCCGACCGCATCTTCGTCGCCGGCCCGCTGCTGTCGGACGACCAGAGCGGCATGGTCGGCAGCCTGCTGATCGTCGAGTGCGCCGATGCCGCCGCCGCGCAAGCCTTCGCCGCCAGCGACCCCTATGCCAAGGCCGGCCTGTTCGACAGCGTGACGATCCGGCCCTGGCGCCGCGTCTACCCCAAGGCCTGAGCGGGAGAGCGCCGGCGATGGCCTACTGGCTGGTGAAATCCGAGCCGTTCAAATATTCCTGGGACCGCATGGTCGCCGATGGCCGGACCCATTGGGACGGGGTGCGCAATTACCAGGCGTCCAACAATCTGAAGGCGATGGAGGTGGGCGACCGCGCCTTCTTCTATCACTCCAACGAAGGGCTGGAGATCGTCGGCATCGTCGAGATCGTCCGCACCTATTACCCGGACCCCAGCGACGAGTCCGGCCGCTTCGGCATGGTCGACGTCGCCCCGGTGATGCCGGTGAAGACGCCCGTCACGTTGAAGCAGATCAAGGCCGACCCGTTGCTGCAGTCGATGGCCCTGGTCCGCCAGTCCCGCCTGTCGGTCTGCCCGGTCAGCGAGGAGGAATGGGCCCGCGTGTGCGATCTGGCGGGGGTCGGAGTGCCGGCTTGAGGGGGGATGGGGTGAGGTAATACTTGCCCCCACCCGTCACGTACTTAAAAAGACCTACTCCGCCGCGTCCTGCATCGCCGCGCGGAAGTCGTTGGTCGCCTGCAGCATGCGCCGGGCGATGTCGGCCATGCCGGCGGCTGAGGTGGCGGTGAGGGGCGCGCCCAGGGCGCGCAGCGTGGCGTCGATGGCCGTCAGGCTGGTGCGGTCGGCCAGACCGGTCAGGCGGCCGGCGGTGTCGCCCGCTTCGGGAAGATCGTCCGCGTTGGTGGTGCTGGCCATTGCGATCCTTGCCGCCGATGATCGTTACCGTGATGCAGCAACTCTATAGCTGTCAGTCGGTTAAGGTCGGGTTAAGCAAGGGACTGTTCGTTACAGGGCCGACACGGCGCATGCTGCACCGCGGCGCGGCGGATGGTCGCGGCACGCGGTCGCCCATGTTTCGGACCCGAACGGCGCCGAAACCTGCGTGCCTTGGTATGCTTGAGGAAGAAACAGTCTCGCGCTGCAAAATCAGCGACACAATCCTCCTTTGGTCGGGGGGCCTGCGGGGGCCGATTTGCTTGTTCGTCCCGCAACTTGTGTGGATAATGCCGCTCAATTCCGGGCGGCGGCCCGCCGCCCTGCAACATCTTCCGGCCAATTCGGAAGCACCACGGGGGAATCGCACTCATGACCGACAACAGCTTCTTTCCGGTGAAGCCCGAGATCGCGGCGACCGCCCACGTGAATGCGGAAGCCTATGCCCGCATGTACGAGCAGTCGGTCAAGGACCCCGAGGCATTCTGGGGCGAGCAGGGCAAGCGGCTCGACTGGATCAAGCCCTACAGCAAGGTGAAGGATGTCAACTTCAACGACGACGTCCACATCCGCTGGTTCCACGACGGCACGCTGAACGTTTCCGCCAACTGCATCGACCGTCATCTGGCGACCCGCGGCGACCAGACCGCGATCCTGTTCGAAGGCGATGACCCCGGCGTTTCCAAGGCCATCACCTATAAGGAGCTGCACGAGAAGGTCTCGCGCCTCGCCAACGTTCTGAAGAAGAACGGCGTCAAGAAGGGCGACCGCGTCACCATCTACCTGCCGATGATCCCGGAGGCCGCCTATGCGATGCTGGCCTGCACCCGCATCGGCGCCATCCACTCCATCGTCTTCGGCGGCTTCTCGCCCGACAGCCTGAAGGACCGCATCGTCGACTGCGATAGCCACTTCGTCATCACCTCCGACGAGGGCCTGCGCGGCGGCCGCAAGGTGCCGCTGAAGGCCAACGCCGACAAGGCGGTGGCCGGCGCGCCGATGGTCAAGCATGTGCTGGTCGTCAAGCACACCGGCGGCGACGTCGCCTGGACCGAGGGCCGCGACCTCTGGTACCACGAGGAGATGGACAGCGTCTCCGCCGACTGCCCGCCGGAGGAGATGAGCGCCGAGGATCCGCTGTTCATCCTCTACACCTCCGGGTCGACCGGCAAGCCGAAGGGCGTGCTCCACACCACCGGCGGCTATCTCGTCTATGCGTCGATGACCCACCAGTATGTCTTCGACTATAAGGACGGCGAGGTTTACTGGTGCACGGCCGACGTGGGTTGGGTCACCGGCCACAGCTACATCGTCTATGGCCCGCTCGCCAACGGCGCGACCACGCTGATGTTCGAAGGCGTGCCGACCTATCCGGACGTCTCGCGCTTCTGGCAGGTCATCGACAAGCACAAGGTCAACATCTTCTACACCGCGCCGACCGCCATCCGCTCGCTGATGCGCGAAGGCGAAGGCCCGGTGAAGAAGACCTCGCGCGCCTCGCTCCGCGTCCTGGGTTCGGTCGGCGAGCCGATCAATCCGGAAGCGTGGCTGTGGTATTACAATGTGGTCGGCGATGCCCGCTGCCCGATCGTCGACACCTGGTGGCAGACGGAGACCGGCGGCATCCTGATCACCCCGCTGGTCGGCGCCATCGGCCAGAAGCCGGGTTCGGCGACCAAGCCGTTCTTCGGCGTCCAGCCGGTCGTCGTCGACAACGAAGGCCAGATCCTGGAAGGCGAGACCGAGGGCAACCTCTGCATCGCCGATGCCTGGCCGGGCATGATGCGCACGGTCTACGGCGACCACGAGCGCTTCGTCCAGACCTACTTCTCGACCTTCCCGGGCAAGTACTTCACCGGTGACGGCTGCCGCCGCGACGCCGACGGCTATTACTGGATCACTGGCCGCGTCGACGACGTCATCAACGTCTCCGGCCACCGCATGGGCACCGCCGAGGTCGAAAGCGCCCTGGTCGCCCACCCGAAGGTCGCCGAGGCCGCGGTCGTCGGCTATCCGCACGACCTGAAGGGCCAGGGCATCTACGCCTACGTCACCCTGAACGCCGGCGAGACCCCGACGGAAGAGCTGCGCAAGGAACTGGTCGCCTGGGTCCGCAAGGAGATCGGCCCGATCGCCTCGCCCGACCTGATCCAGTGGGCCCCTGGCCTGCCGAAGACCCGCTCCGGCAAGATCATGCGCCGCATCCTGCGCAAGATCGCCGCGAACGAGCATGACAGCCTGGGTGACACCTCGACGCTCGCCGATCCGGGTGTCGTGACCGACCTGATCGACAACCGCATGAACAACGGTTGATCGGCGGTAGGTTGATGGGAAGGGGGGCGCTCTGGTGGGGCGCCCCTTTTTCTATTGGAGTTGTTGGCTTTTTGCCCCGTCACTAACCCTCCCCCACCTTCGGTGGGAGAGGGAACTCCGCCGCTCTCGCACTTAACTCCCTCTCCCGCGTTAGCGGGGGAGGGTTGGGGAGGGGGCAATCGCCAGCCGACGACTCCCCAAACCGCGAACCCCCTCAGCCCTCCGGCAGCAACAGCGGGGCGGCGGGGGAGATGGCGAAGGAGGTGGGGGAGGGATGGCGTTCGGCGATCCGTTTCCGTGCGTCCTCCGCGCTCTCGGCGGCGACGGCATAGGTTCGCACGCCCGTCCAAGGGGCGGTGGCGTCGAGCGCTTCCACCGCGACATACCACAGCGGACCGCCGGAGCGGGCGACGCGGTCGACGCAGTGGAACTCCATCGGCGCCAGGGCGGCATCGTCGGTCACGGCGGACTGCAGGGACAGGATCTCGCCCTCGACCTCCGCCACCTCGCGGCGCAGGCCGGCCAGCGTTTCCTCCGCCTCCACCCGGCGGACGGCGGCGAGCTTGGCGTAATTGGCGTAGACGTCCAGCCGTTCCTTCAGGGCGGCAAGTTTCTCCGATTGGCGGCGGGCGCGGATGCCGAGGATCCGTTCCCCCAGCATGCCGACGCCAAGACTGGTGACCGCCCCCAGCAGCCAGACGATGGTCATGGCGCGACAGCTCCGGCCGCAGCCTCTTCGTCCACACCCTCGCTGGAAACGGTCACGCCCACCCCGTCATGGAAGATGTTGCGGGTCAGCATCTGGGCGGCGGCGAAATCGCCGGCCCAGACCTGCGCCTCGTTCTCGAAGCGCCAGATGGCGGGATGGACCACCGCCTTGGCATCGGGGCGTGCGGTGAAGCCGGGCGCCATCGCCAGGCGGAAGACGAAGCGGTTGCGTCCCGCTTCCGGCCGGCCGATCTCGTGGATGAAGCGGCGCTCGGTGGCGGCGCGCTTGCCGCCGCGGCGGTTGAGGATCAGTTTTTCGGTCGACAGCTCGACCAGCTTCGCCTTCATCGCCCCGATCTCTGCCTGCATGGCTTCAAGCTCGTTGGCCTGGCCTTCCAGGGAATCGCGTTCGGCGGCCAGGGTGGCGCCGCAGCGGCGGATCTGCCGGTCGGCCCGCAGGATCAAGGCATGGCGGATGCCCAGGAACAACAGAGTGGCGCCGATGCAGAACAGCGCCAGCAGCATCTCCGACGTCATAGGCGCCCGCTCCGCAAACCTTCCGGCAAGTTGAGTGAGTTGTAGCGCAATCCGTGCGGACACGCATCACAAGCAAGTGCTTCGCGGCCACGAAAAACGGCGCCCCGAAGGGCGCCGTCATTCCGTACACCAGCGAAGGTGAGGATCACTTCCGCGCGGCGATGGCGGATTGAGCTGCCTTCACCAGATCGGGGCCGATCTGCTTGGTCCATTTGTCGAAGACCGGCTGGGTGGCGGTCTGGAAGGCCTTCTGCTCCTCCGGCGTCAGGCGCACCACCTCGACGCCCTGGGCGGTGATCTCCTTCAGCAGGCTGTCGTCCTCGGCGGTGATGCCCTTGCGGGAGAGTGCCACCTCTTCCGCCGCGGCCTGCACGGCGGCGGCGCGCACCGCCTCCTGGTCTTCCTTCGACCAGCTGGCCCAGACGTCCTTGTTGACGACGAAGATCAGCGGGTCGGCGACATAGCCCCACAGGGTCAGGTTCTTCTGCCCCAGCGTGGCGAGCTTGGCGGCGACGAAGATGGCCAGCGGGTTCTCCTGCCCATCGACGGCGCCGGTGGACAGCGCCGGCTGCGCGTCGGCCCAGCTCATCTGAGTCGGGTTGGCGCCCAGCGCGGTGAAGGTGTCGAGATAGAGCGGAGAGCCGACGACGCGGATCTTCATCCCCTTCAGGTCGGCCGGCTTGCGGATCGGGTGCTTGGAGTTGGAGATCTCGCGGAAGCCGTTCTCGCCCCAGGCCAGCGGCACCACGTCCTTGGTGGCGAGCAGGTCGAACAGCGTCTTGCCCACCTCGCCCTGGGTCAGGGCGTCCAGCGCCTTGTGGTCCGGCATCAGGAAGGGCAGGGAGAAGAGGTTCAGCTCCTTCACCTGCGGCGACCAGTTGATGGTGGAGCCGACCGCCATGTCGATGGTGCCCTGGCGGAGCGCGGTGAATTCCTTGGTCTGGTCGCCGTTCACCAGCGAAGTGCCGGGATACATCTTGATGTTGATGCGGCCGCCGGTCTTCTCCTTGACCAGTTCGGCCCAGCGGTCGCCGCCGACACCCCAGGGGAAGGGCTTGCCCAGAACGGTGGAAAGCTTGTACTCCGCCTTGTAGTCGGCAGCGTTCGCCGCACCGGCAACCAAGGCCGGAACCGTCAGCGCGGCCAGCGCGATGCCGGCGAGCAGAGCCTTCAGCGATTTCATGCTTGTTTCCTCCCAAGCGCCCTATACGAAAGATACGGACCGGGATCGTACAGATGCACGCAGGACTGTTCCACGAGCAATTTGACACGACCGTCCGCGGTCCGAACAATGCGGCCATGCGGCTCGGCCTGCTGTTCGGAGCTTGCGTCTGGCTGGTCCTGCCGGTCGGGGCGGTCGCCCAGGGGTTGCCGAACCCGGCGATGCCGATGGGGCCGAATCCCAGCGAGTGCGAGATTCAGGCGGCGCTGCTCGGCACCACCGGCCCCAATTGCCCGCCGGTGGCGATGCAGCGTCCCGCCGCCCCGCCGCCGGCCACTCCCCCGGCTTCACCTCCGACCGGGCGGCCGGCGCCGGTGACGGTGCCGCCTCTGCCCGGGCCGGCGGCGATGCCGGCGCCGGAACTGCGCGCCGCCTTCCGGGTGGAGTTCGATTTCAACTCCGCCGTCATCCGGCCGGAATCACGGGCGATCCTCGACAAGGTGGCAACGGTGATGGCGGCGGCCGGCAACACCCGCTTCCGCATCGTCGGCCACACCGACGCCGTCGGCAGCGACGCGGCGAACCTTGCCCTGTCCAAGAAGCGGGCGGCGGCGGTGGTCGAATATCTGGTGTCCAAGCACCACATCCGCCGCGACCGGCTGGAGGCATCGGGCATGGGCGCGCGGGAACTGCTGCTGCCCGATCAGCCGAAAGCGGCGGCCAACCGGCGGGTGGAGATCGTCAATCTGGGCGGCTGATTTTTCTTACCCCCGTTTTTTCGCACCTGAAGGAACCTTTGGCGGTGTGAGGTGTTGCGCAGGGGCGCCGACGGGCCGTGGCCCTGTGCGCACCGACCCTCCACCCTCCAACCGGGAGAGCCGATGCCCGACCACACCCCCATCCCCATCGACAGCCGCCGCATCGCCGACGACGAGGTCGGCAAGCCGGCGGTCTTCGGCGCCATCCTGTCCGGCCAGCCGCTGGAGATTCACCGCAACATCTTCGAAGGCGACTATAGCCGCTTCCGGTCGGGGGTGTGGCAGTGCACGCCGGGCCTCGTCGCCATGAAGGACTGGCCGTACCACGAGTTCTGCGTCCTGCTGTCGGGCCGGGTCATCATCACGCCGGAGGGCGGGGTCCCGCGGGAATACAAGGCCGGCGACGCGCTGGTGCTGCCGATGGGCTTCACCGGCACCTGGGAAATCCTGGAGACGGTGCGCAAATACTATGCGGTGCAGGCGCGCCAGCCGCTGATGCGTCGGGTGAAGGAGCGGGTGAAAGGCTGGCTGCGGCCCGGCGCCAAGGGCGGTCGGACCACCGATGCGCAGGCCGGGGCCGCGTTCTGACACCTCGCCATCCGCCGGACGCCCGTGTTAGGGTCCGCCCCCGTGCAAGACCCTGACACCGGTGCGTTCCATGACCCAGGCTCCCCGTACCCTCACCGAGATCGCCGCAGCGCTGGGCGCCGTGGTCGAAGGCGACGGCTCCCTCACCATCCGCCGCGCCGTCCACCCGTCGGAAGCGGAGGGGCCGGAGGATCTGGCGCTGGCGATGGACAAGGACCTGATGGCCCTGCTGCCCGGCAGCAAGGCGGTCGCCGCCGTGGTCGCCGAAGGGGTCGAGGTTCCGGACACGATCAAGGGCCGCATCGTGGTGAAGCGTCCGCGCTATGCCATGGCCGGGATGCTCGACATCTTCGAAAAGCCGGTCCATGCCGAACCGGGCGTGTCGCCGCAGGCCTATGTGGCGCCCGACGCCGTGGTGGCGCCCGATGCCTCGATCGCCCCCTTCGCCTATGTCGGTCCGCGCGCCCGCATCGGTGCCGGGGTCATCATCCTGCCGCACGTCACCGTCGGCGCCGACGCGGTGATCGGCGAGGGCTGCCTGCTGCATCCCGGCGCCCGCATCGGCGAACGGGTGGAGATGGGCGCCCGCTGCATCATCCATCCCAATGCCGCGGTCGGCAATGACGGCTTCAGCTTCGTCACGCCGGAGCCGGGCAGCGTCGAATCGGCCAAGACCACCGGCCGCGTCGTCGGCACCAACGTGCTGATCCGCCGGGTGAACTCCATCGGCACGGTGATCCTCGGCGACGATGTCGAAATCGGCGCCGGCGCCACCATCGACCGCGGCACGGTGACGGCCACCCGCATCGGCAACGGCACCAAGATCGACAACCTCGTCCAGATCGGCCACAACGTCCAGGTCGGCACCAACTGCATGCTGTGCGGCCATGTCGGCATCGCCGGCAGCACGGTGATCGGCGACCGCGTGGTGCTGGCCGGCAAGGTCGGCGTCGCCGACCATGTGAAGATCGGCAGCGACGCGGTGGTGGCCGCCAATTCCGGCGTCGGCATGGACATTCCGCCGAAGTCGGTGTGGATGGGCTATCCGGCCGTGCCGCGCGCCCGCGCCTTCGAACAATACAAGGGCCTCGCCCGCCTGAAGCGCCTGTATGCCGACGTCTCCGACCTGAAGAAGCGCCTGACCGCCATCGACGGCGGCCCGGTGAAGGTCGAGGCGGAGCAGCAGGAATAGGGGGAGTTAGACCCCCACCCTAACCCTCCCCCGCTGGGCGGGGGAGGGGACTGCCGCCGAACCCCGACAAAGCTCCTGTCCCCCTCCTCCGCATCGGACGGACCTTCGGTCCGCCGAGAGCGGGGGAGGGTCGGGGTGGGGGCAAGTGATTGCCACTCGAACCACAATCGTTCCCATGACCTCCGGCCAGAACCCCACCCGTGAGTCCATCCTTGGCGGCCCGGCCGTCATCCTGGTGCAGCCGCAGCTCGGCGAGAACATCGGCGCCTGCGCGCGCGCGATGCTGAATTGCGGGCTAACCGACCTCCGCCTCGTCAAGCCGCGCGATGGCTGGCCGAACCCGAAGGCCAGTGCCGCGGCCTCTGGCGCCGATCTCGTCATCGACAACGCGAAGATCTTCGAGACGACGGCCGAGGCGGTCGCCGATCTGGAATCGGTCTTCGCCACCACGGTGCGCACCCGCGACATGATCCAGCGTTTCGTCACCCCGCGCGTCGCGGCGGGCGAGATGCGGGAACGCTATGCCGCCGGGCAGAAGGTCGGCGTGATGTTCGGGCCGGAGCGCACCGGGCTGGTCAACGACGACCTGACCTTCGCCCAGACGCTGGTGACCGTTCCGCTGAACCCGGCCTTCTCCTCGCTCAATCTGGCGCAGGCGGTGCTGCTGATCGGCTACGAGTGGTTCCAGGCCGGCGACCGCACGCCCGACCGCTTCCTGCACACCGGCCAGACCCGCCCGGCGACGATGGCGGAGCGGGTGAACTTCTTCGAACGGCTGGAGGCGGCGCTGGACCGCACCGGCTTCTTCACCAGCGAGGAGAAGCGCCCCTCGATGGTCCGCACGCTCCGCAACGCCTTCGAGCGGATGGAGATGACCGAGCAGGAAGTGCGCACCTTCCACGGCGTCGTCGCCGCCCTGGTCCAGGGCAGCCGGCGGAAAGACGAGAGCTGAGGGACGGGGGCTGCTGAGCGGTCAGCGCCCAACAGTTAGCGCTTGGGGCCCGCCGCCGGCTCCTTCTCCGTTTCCTTGTCCGCCGCGGCGTAGGCGACGCGCCAGACCGTGCCGGAGGCGTCCTCGGCGATCAGCAGGGCGCCGTCGGCGGTCACCGCCAAACCGCTCGGCCGGCCCCAGACCTTCGGTGTCTCGTCGCCCTCGGCGGCGCTTCCGGTGGCGGTGCCGGCGGGGCTGGTCACGCGGAAGCCGGTGACGAAGGTCTCATAGGTGCCGGTCGGCTTGCTCTTGTCGAAGGGCGCGGTGTCGAAGGGCACGAAGGCGACGGCATAGCCGGTGGGGCGGGACCGGTTCCAGGACCCGTGCAGCGAGACGAAGGCGCCCATGCGGTAGCGCTCCGGGAAATGGGTGGCATCGCCGAAGACCAGCCCGATCGGCGCCGAATGCGCCTGGAACAGCAGACCCGGCACCAGCGCCGCCTTCACCAGATCGGGCCGCCGTTCGGCGAGGTCCGGCTGCGGGTTGTCGCCGATGTAGGAATAGGGCCAGCCATAGAAGCCGCCCGGCTTCACCATCGTCAGGAAATCGGGCACCAGCTGGTCGCCCAGCCCGTCGCGCTCGTTCACCACGGCATAGAGGTCGCCGGTGCCGGGCTTGAAGGCGAGGCCGACCGGGTTGCGCAGGCCCGCGGCGTAGGTGCGCTGGCCGCTGCCGTCCATGCGGAATTCCTGGATGGTGGCGCGCGGTTCCGCCTCCACCCCGATGTTCGATTCCGATCCGATGCCGACATAGAAATGCCGTCCGTCGGGGGCCACCGCGATGGAGCGCGTGTTGTGGCCGCTGCGCCGGCCGAAGGCGCCCTCGGCCGTCAGCCGCCGCCGTTCCCCCGCCTGGACGGTCCCGGCGGTCCAGGGCAGGCGCCACACCCCCGCAAGATCGCCGACCAGCACCGCACCGTCATGAAAGGCGAGGCCGAAGGGATGGTCGAAGCCATCGGCCCAGACCTGGGCCATCTCCGCCCGGCCGTCGCCGTCGGCATCGCGCAGCAGCGTCAGGCTGCCCGGCCGCTGCTGCGCCACCAGCACGTCGCCGTTGGGCAGGACCAGCAGGTTGCGGGCATTCTCCACATGGTCGCGGAACAGGGTGACGGTGAAACCGCGCGGGGCGCGCAGCGGCTGGTCCTCGGGACGCGGCACCTGCACCGCCTGGTTGGCGACGGCGGGGGTTGCGTAGGGCTTCGGCAGCGTTTCGATCCGCACATGCACCTCGGCGCCGACCGTCTGCATCGGGTCGGAGCGCACCGGGCCGGTCATCGCCGCCTGGGCCAGGGCGGTGGCCGGCAGCATGGACTGGGCGAGGGCGGAACCGGCGGCCAGCGCGAGCAGGCCGACCAGAAGAGGCTTGAGCGACGGGGCAGGACGGTCGGCCATCGGACGGGCGCTTTCACGGCGAAACGGAGGATCGGATAACGAAGGATCGGACGGGGGATGAGACAAATGTCGGACGTAACTATGGGGACGATGCCGCAGACCGCACGCAAAGGCAGGCGGTGCAAGGGAGGCTGTACCGGAGGGGTCCCCCGCAAGCGCCGGGTGTCGCCAACGCCATCGTTGCACCCATCAAGTTGCTTGCGGTCGCAGCCGGCGCAAGACCATACTCCGACCGATCTAGGCGGAAGGGCCGGCGGGCGGCGATGATTCGGCAATGATGGACAGACACGGGATCGACGCTGCGGTTCTGACGCTATCGCCCACGCGGACCCGCCTGCTGCTGGCCGCCGCCTTCGCCCTGATCGCGCTGATGGGCGCCGGCTTCTGGGGCTATGTCGTCTGGGCCGACCGGGAAGAGACCCTGCGCCACAGCCGGGAGCAGGCCCAATCCACCGCCCGCCTGCTGCAGGAGCATGTGCGGCGAACGGTCGCAACCGCCGACCTCGCCATCGGCCGTACGCAGGATCTGATCCATCACCACGGCATGGCCGGCCTGGACACCAACCGCGAGGCCTGGATCACCATCCGCGACATGGTGGAGAACCTGCCGGAGATCGCGGCGCTGTGGGTGCATGGCCCGACCGGCGACAACATCCTGTCCAGCCGCCAGTTCCCGGCGCCGACCGGCAACGCGTCCAACCGCACCTATTTCCAGGCCCACCGGAACGGTGCCGATTTCCATGTCGGTGAGCGGATCACCGGCCGCCTGACCGGTGCCCAGTCCTTCACCGTCAGCCGGTCCATCCTGCAGGACGGCCGATTCCTGGGCGTCATCCACGCCAACATCGAGATCGATTACTATCGGATGCTGTTCGAGGGGCTGGATCTCGGCCACGGATCGGCGATCGCACTCTACCGCACAGACGGCAAGCCGGTGCTGCGTTTCCCCTCCACCGAACCGCTGGATGGGCCGGAAGGGCCGACGGTGCTGCGCCACGCGGCGGAGGCCGCGACCGAGGTCTTCGAGGTGGACGGGCCGGCGGGCCGGCGCATCCTGTCCTACCAGCGGGTGCCGACCCTGCCGTTGGTCGTCTTCGTCGCCTTGTCGGAGCGGACGGAGCTGGCGCCCTGGCGGGAGCGGACGGTCCGCGGCAGCATCCTGGTCGGGCTGGCGGTGCTGGCCTGCGCCGGGCTGGCCTATGCCGCGCTGCGCAGCCTGGAGCGCGAGGTCGCCGGCCGCCGGGAACTGGCCGATACCAACGCCGAGCTGGACGCCAAGAAGCGCGAGCTGGAGACCGCCAACGAGGCCTTCGCCAGCGCCAACCGCCGGCTGAACCTGATCCTGCATTCGGCGTCCGACAGCATCTGCGGCGTCGACCGCGACGGGCTGATCACCTTCGCCAATCCTGCCACCTCCGCGCTGACCGGCTATGCCAACGAGGAGCTGCTGGGCGGCAATCTACATGCGCTGATCCATTCCCGCCGCGCCGACGGCAGCCATTTCCCGGCGCTGGAATGCCCGGTGACCGAGGTGCTGCTGAGCGGGGAGAGCCGCCGCGGACTGGAGGACACCTATTGGACCAAGGCCGGCACGCCGTTCCTGGTCGAATACACCGCCTCGCCCATGCTGGCCGACGGCAAGGTGGAAGGTGCCGTGGTGGTCTTCCACGAGATCGCCGAGCGCAAGCGGGCGGAGGCGGCGATGCAGCGCGCCCGTCTGGCGGCGGAGGCGGCGAGCCGCGCCAAGAGCGAGTTCCTGGCCAACATGAGCCACGAGATCCGCACGCCGATGAACGCGATCCTCGGGCTGATCCACCTGCTGCAGCAGACGGAGCTGACCGCCCGGCAGGCGGACTATGTGCAGAAGGTGCGGGTTTCGGCGCAATCGCTGCTGGGCATCCTGAACGACATCCTCGACTTCTCCAAGGTGGAGGCCGGCAAGCTGGAGCTTGAGCGGGTCGATTTCCGCCTGGACGACCTCTTGCAGACGCTGGCGGTGATCGTCGGGTCGGCCGCGCAGGAGAAGGACATCGACGTCCTGTTCTCCGTGGCGCCGGACGTGCCGCTGGATCTGATCGGCGATCCGCTGCGCCTTCAGCAAATCCTGATCAACCTGACCGGCAACGCCATCAAGTTTACCGAGGCCGGCGAGGTGGTGGTGTCGGTCCGGGTGCGGTCGCTGAGCGACGCGCGCGCCGTGCTGGACTTCGCCGTGCGCGACACCGGCATCGGCATCGCGCCGGAGCAGCGCGAGCGGCTGTTCCAGGCCTTCAGCCAGGGCGACAGCTCCACCACGCGGCGCTTCGGCGGCACCGGTCTGGGGCTGGCGATCTGCGCGCGGCTGGTCCGGCTGATGAACGGCGCCATGGATGTGGAGAGCGAACCCGGCAAGGGCAGCGTCTTCCGCTTCCAGGCGGAATTCGGCCTCCAGCGCGGCGCGGCGGGACGGCCCGTCCTGCCGTTGCGGCCGGTGCCGCGCGACCTGGCGGTGCTGGTGGTCGACGACAACCCCACCGCGCGCGAAGTGCTGGGCGAGATCGCCACCGCCTTCGGCTGGACCGTCAGCGCCTGCTGCGACGGGCAGTCCGCCATCGCCGAACTGGAGCGCGCCGCCGCCGCCGGCCATGCCTATGACGTGGTGCTGATGGACTGGAAGATGCCGGGGATGGACGGCATCGAGGCGGCGCGCCGCATCCGCGCCGACGCCGAGTCCGGCACGCCGATGATCATCGTCATCAGCGGCTATGGCCGCGAGCGGCTGGGCAGCCGGTTCGAGGAGGCCGGAATCTCCGGTTTCCTGGTGAAGCCGGTCACCGCCTCCACCCTGCTCGACGCCGTCACGGTCGCCTATGCCCAAAGTGGCCAGTCCGACGCCGGTCTCCGCCTGCCGGTCCCGGTCCCGGCGCCTGCCGGGGAACAGAGTGCCGGATCGCCGGGCGGCGGCCTGTGGGGGCCGGTCTGGGATGCCAGCCGGGCGCTGCATGGCCGCCGCCTGCTGCTGGCCGACGACAACGCCATCAGCCGGCAGGTGGCGCGGGAGATCCTCGAACGCGCCGGGGCGAGCGTCACCACGGCCGGCACCGGACGGCAGGCGGTGGAGTCCGTGCGGAGCGCGGAGCAGCCCTTCGACGCCGTGCTGCTGGACGTGCAGATGCCGGACATGGACGGCTTCGCGGCCACGGCGGCGATTCGTGCGCTGCCGGGCGGACGGCAACTGCCGATCATCGCCATGACCGCGAGCGCCCTGCCGGCCGATCGGCAGCGCTGCCTCGACAATGGAATGGACGCCCATGTGCCGAAGCCGCTCGACCTGCCGCAGCTGTTCGCCACGCTGGCCCGCTGGATCGGCCCGCCGCTGGTGGCGGTCCGGCCCTCCACGCCCTGCGGTGCCGGGCCGATCCCGCCCCGGGGGGAAGCCATGCTGACGGCTGCCGGCGCTTCCGCATCGGGCATCGCCGCCGCGTCGCCCGCGCCGGCCGGCCGCCCGACCGGACAAGGGGCCGGCCAAGGGACCAATCTGCCCGATGAGCTGCCGGGCATCGACCTTGCCGACGCGCTCAACCGGCTGGACGGCGACGCCGGCCTGTTCCGCCGCTTCATCGGCCAGTTCGCCGGGAGCTATGGCGATGTCGTCGAACGGATCGCCGGGGCGCTTGAGGGCGGCGACCTGTCGGCGGCGAAATCCATCGCGCATGAATTGAAGAGCGTCGCCGGCAACGTCGGTGCCCGCCGCCTGTCGGAGTCCGCCGATGCGGTGCAGATCGCGGCCCAGCGCGGGGACGCCGCGGCGGTGGCGGCCGAGGTGCCGGTGTTGCGCGCCGAACTGGCGCTGGTGCTGGACAGCGCACGCCGCCTCGCGGCGGAGGGCGTCGGCGGAGAGGCGGCGGACGGAGGGACGGGAGAACCGGCCACGCCCGCCCGGTCGGCGGAAAGCCGGCGGCTTCTGGCCGGGCAACTCCCGCAATTCGCAACTTTGTTGCAGGACAGCAACTTCGCAGCGGCGGAAGAGTTCGCTATGCTGGCGCCGTTGCTGACGGACTGGGTCGAGCCTTCGACGATGAAGGGGCTGTCCGCCGCCATCGACGCTCTGGACTTCACCAAGGCACTTGGGATTGTGCAGCGGATCGCACGCGACCTCGGCCTTTCGTTACCGACGGTCTGAACGCGCCCATGGCCGATCCCCGCCCTAAGATACTGGTGGTTGACGACATCCCGTCCAACGTCCATGTGCTCAGTCGCATCCTGAAGGATGATTACGACATCTATTTCGCCACCGACGGCGAAAAGGCGCTGGATCTGGTCCAGTCGCGGATGCCCGACCTCGTCCTGCTGGACATCATGATGCCGGGGATGGACGGGTTCGAGGTGTGCCGCCGCATCAAGGACGATCCCACCACCCACGATATCCCCGTCATCTTCATCTCCGCCAAGAGCGAGGTGGAGGACGAGACGCGCGGGCTGGAGGTTGGCGCCATCGACTTCATCACCAAGCCGATCAGCCCGCCCATCGTGAAGGCGCGGGTGCGCAACCACCTGCTGCTGAAACGGCAGACCGACCTGCTGCGCAGCCTGTCCTTCCTCGACGGGTTGACCGGCATCGCCAACCGCCGCCGCTTCGACGAGGCGATGGCGCGCGAATGGCGGCGCTGCGCCCGGTCGCACCTGCCGCTGTCGCTCGTCATCCTCGATGTCGACCATTTCAAGGCCTACAACGATCAGTACGGCCATCAGGCCGGCGACGAATGTCTGCGCATCGTGGCCGAGGTGCTGGCGGAGCGGGCAAGGCGGCCGAGCGACCTTGTCGCCCGCTATGGTGGGGAGGAGTTCGTCTGCCTGCTGCCGGAGACGGACGGCCCCGGTGCCACCCGCGTGGCCGAGGGATTCCGGGCCGGCGTCGCCGAGCGCCGCATCCCGCATGCGCAGTCGCCGGTCGCCCCCTTCGTCACCATCAGCCTGGGCGTCGCCACCGTGATCCCGTCCGCCGAGAGCAGCCCTGAAGAGCTGGCGGAGATGGCCGACCAGCTGCTCTACCGCGCCAAGCGCACCGGCCGGAATCGCGTGCAGGACGGCACGGTGCCGGCGCTGTGACCGCCCCGCCTCCTTCATCGCCTTTCCATGACGTCCGCGGTCGCGGTTTCGCCCGCCGCGTGCCGCTGACGGACGCCTGGGATTGGGTCGATGCCCGGGTTGCCCCGCCGCCTGCAAGGACTCTGCCCCTGGCGGAGTGTGCCGGGCTGCGGCTGGCCGATGCGGTCGCGGCGACGGGCGACTGGCCGCCGGCCGACCGGGCGGCGGTGGATGGCTTTGCCGTGGCGGCGGCCGACACGCTGGGGGCCGGCTCCTACAACCCGGTGCCGCTGACGGCTGCAGTGGCGGTGAGCGCCGGCGATCCGCTGCCGCCGGGCTGCGACGCGGTGATCCCGTTCGAGGCGGCGCAGGCCGTCGGCCCCTTCATCGAGGCGATCGACGCGGTGGCGCCCGGCAGCGGGGTGGAGCGGCGCGGCGCCTGGACCGTGGCCGGAAGTCCGCTGCTGCCGGCCGGACGGCGCCTGCGTGCCGGCGATCTCGGCCTGCTCGCCGCCATCGGTCATGGGGCCGGCCATGGGGCCGGTCATGGAATGGTGGCGGTCCTGCCGGCGCCGCAAGTGCGCATCCTGATTGCCGGCGGACCCAAGGCCGGCGCCCCGGAGCAGCTCGGCGCGATGCTGGCGGCGCTGGTCGGGCGCGACGGCGGTGTGGTTGTGGCGGTCGAGGAACTGCCGGCCGACCTCGACGCCCTGGCCGAGGCCTTCGCCCGGCCGGGCGCCGACCTGATCCTGTCGGCCGGACGCACAGGCACCGGTCCCGACGACGTGGCGCCATCCGCCCTGGCGCAGGCCGGCAGCCTCGACCTGCACGGCATTGCCATGCGGCCGGGCGGCAGCGCCGGGCTCGGGCTTGGCGGCGGGCTTGGGGGCGGCGTCCCGGTCCTGCTGCTGCCGGGCGAGCCGATGGCGGCGCTGGCGGCCTATGAGCTGCTGGCCGGACGCGCGGTGCGGCGTGCCGCCGGCTTGCCGGCCGTTCTGCCCCATGCGACGGTCGAGGCGGTGACTGCGCGCAAGCTGGTGTCGGAGATCGGCAGCTTCGACCTGCACCGGGTGCGGCTGGACGATGACGGCAGGGTGGAGCCGGTGGCCTCGCCCGGCTGGCCGGGACTGGCGGCGGCGGCGCGGGCCGACGGCTTCGTCCTGATCGGGGCGGACAGCGAAGGCGTGCCGGACGGCGCTGCAGTCATTATGTATCGTTTCGCCTGATCTTCTTCCGCCCTGATCTTCTTCCGTAAGGGTTTGCCGCGTGCACAGCTCCGACCGCAGCCGTGAGGACATCCGCCGTTTCGTCGCCCAGGCCGCCCGCCAGGACCAGTTCCTGGAGGTGGTCAGCGGGGAGGAGGCGCGTGCCCGTTTCCACCGCCACCTCGACCTGTCGCCGCGGGGGGAGGAGCGGGTGCCGCTGTCCGCAGCTCTCGGCCGCGTGCTGTCCGCCGACGTGGTGGCGGAGGTGGACGTGCCCGGCTTCGACCGCTCGGTGGTCGACGGCTTCGCCGTGCGCGCTGCCGACACGGTGGGCGCGGCGGAGGATCGTCCGGTCGCCCTGCGCCTGAACGACGAGGTGCTGGCGGCCGGCCATGCCCCCGAACTGACGGTGGAGCCCGGCACCGCCACCGTGATCGCCACCGGCGGCATGCTGCCGCGGGGCGCCGACGCCGTGGTGATGGTGGAGACGACCGAGGCGGTGGAGCGGCCCGACGGCCTGTTCGTCACGCTGACCCGCCCGGCGACCCCCGGCGCCTTCGTCGCCGCCGCCGGCTCCGACATCGGCCGGGGCGAGGTGGTGCTGCGCCGGGGCCAGTCGCTCACCTCGCGCGAGATCGGCGTGCTGGCCGCCATCGGACTGGCCGAGGTGCCGGTGGTGCGCCGGCCGCGCGTCGCCATCCTGTCGACCGGCGACGAGATCGTGGCGCCGGGCCAGCCGATCCGCACCGGGGCGGTCTATGACAGCAACGGCGCCATCCTGGCCGCCGCGGTTTCCGAACTGGGCGGCGAGCCGGTGCCGCTGGGCATCGCCCCGGACGAGGACGCGGCGCTGGAACGGCTGGTCGCCCAGGGGCTGGAGTGCGACGCGCTGCTGCTGTCGGGCGGCACGTCTAAGGGGGCGGGAGACCGCTCCCACCGCATCGTCGCGCAGCTGTCCGATCCCGGCATCGTCGCCCATGGCGTGGCGCTGAAGCCGGGCAAGCCGCTGTGCCTCGCGGTGACCGGCGGCAAGCCGGTGGTGATCCTGCCGGGCTTCCCGACCTCGGCCATGTTCACCTTCCACAGCTTCGTGGCGCCGGTGATCCGCGCCATGGCCGGCCTGCCGCCGGCGCTTGCCGAAGAGGTGCCGGCCACCCTGCCGGTGCGGCTGGGGTCGGAACGCGGGCGCACGGAATATGTCATGGTCTCGCTGGTCCATGGGGCCGGTGGGGGCGCCAACGAGGACGAGCTGGTCGCCTATCCGCTGTCCAAGGGATCGGGCGCGGTCACCGCCTTCAGCCATGCCGACGGCTTCCTGGCCATCGACGCCCAGGCGGAGGCGGTGGAGGCCGGCACGCCGGTGTCGGTCCAACTGCTCGGCCGCTCGCTGGCTCCCGCCGACCTGATCGTGGTCGGCAGCCAGTGCATCGGGCTGAACGCCGTGCTCGGCCGGCTGATCGGCGAGGGAATGACGGTCAAGGCGCTGAATGTCGGCTCGATGGGCGGGCTTGCGGCGGCGCGGCGGGGGGAGTGCGACATCGCCCCGGTCCATCTGATGGACCCGGCCACCGGCGCCTACAACACGCCCTTCCTGGCGCCGGGGCTGGACCTCGTCACCGGCTACCGCCGCATGCAGGGCATCGTCTTCCGCCGCGGCGACCCGCGGTTCGAGGGCAGGACGGCGGCGGAGGCGGTGGCCGCGGTCGCCGGTCTGGCCGACTGCATCCTGATCAACCGCAATGCCGGCAGCGGCACCCGCATCCTGACCGACCGGCTGCTGGGGCCGGCGCGGCCGACCGGCTACTGGACGCAGGCCAAGTCGCACAATGCCGTTGCCGTCGCGGTGGCGCAGAACCGCGCCGACTGGGGCGTCGCCATCGAAACCGCGGCGAACCTCTATGGGCTGGGCTTCCTGCCGCTGCAGGAGGAGCATTACGACTTCGTCATTCCCGCCGCCCGCCGCGACCGCCCGGCCGTCCGCCGTTTCGTCGAGGCGCTGGAGACGCCGGAGGTGGCGGAGGCCCTGCGCGCCATGGGGTTCATGCGATAGAGTCTGATCAGATCGTCCGGCAAATCCGAACAAAATGCCCCAGGTCGGGTTTTTTCGTGATCCAACGGTCGGGCGGTTGCGTACCGAAGGTCACGATGCGACATAAAGCCCGGCGAGACTGCCGGTGGGGTGCAGGGCAAAGTGCAGGATTGACGCAGCGGCCTTGAAAAAGGGGGGCGCTGCCGCGAATTCCGGGAATGGATGCCATCCCTGGCTTGTGCGGCGGCCGATGTTCCCCTTGAATGGGACCATGCAGGACCAGCACACCCCCGCGGCCGACACGGCCCCCAGCCTGGAAGCCCTGCTCGTCGCCGTCGGGCGCGAGCGGGACAAACAGGCGTTCGGGGTGCTGTTCGGCCACTTCGCGCCGCGGCTGAAGACGTATCTGCGCCGGTTGGGATGCGATTCCGGTGCGGCGGAAGAGCTTGTTCAGGAGGTCATGCTGTTGGTCTGGCGTCGTGCCGAAACCTACGATCCGAGTCACGCCTCGGCCGGCACCTGGGTGTTCACCATCGCCCGCAACAAGCGAATCGATGTGTTGCGCCGCGAACAGCGGCCGGAGATCGACCCCGACGATCCCGCCCTGGTGCCCGAACCCGACGAGGCCGCCGACCGCCGGATCGAGGCGAAGGAAAGCAGCGGGCGCCTGCGCGCCGCGCTGAAGGACCTGCCGCCGGAACAGGCCGAGCTTCTGCGCATGGCTTATTTCGAAGACAAGCCGCACAGCGTCATTTCCGCGGAGAACGGCATCCCGCTCGGCACCGTCAAATCGCGCCTGCGTCTGGCGATGGAACGCCTGCGCCGGTCGCTGAAGGATGTCGGATGAGGCATTTCCGATGAACCGGCCGAGCCACCACCCCGGCGACACCCTGCTGATCGACTATGCCGGCGGCGCCCTTTGTGAAGGCGCCTCGCTGGCCGTCGCCACCCATATGGCCTTCTGCCCGGCTTGCCGCCACGCGGTGGCGGAGATGGAGGCGATCGGCGGCGCCCTGCTGGACGATCTGGAGCCGGAACCGCTGTCCGACGGCTGCCTGGAAGCGCTGATGGCCCGCCTGGACCACGAGCGGCCGGCGCCCTGCCGCCCGGCGGTAAAGCCGTCGCCTGAGAAGTCGCGCTATCCGGAGCCGTTGCGCAGCTATCTGCGCGGGCGGCTCGACCGCGACGGGCGGATCGGGGAGGGTGGCTGGCGTTTCCTTCAGCCGGGCATGCGCTGCATGGATTTGCTGTCGGGTCCGAACGGGACGACACGGCTGATCCGCATGAAGGGCGGGGTCGGCGTACCGCAGCACACCCATGGCGGGATCGAGCTGACCGTGGTGCTGGAGGGCGGCTTCTCCGACGAGTTCGGCGCGTTTCTGCCCGGCGATCTCGCCATCGGCGACCCGTCGCTGGTCCACCGGCCGGTGTCGGACCCGGAAGGCTGCCTGTGCCTCGCCACCACCATCGGCGGGCTGAGGCTGACGGGGCCGTTGGGGCGGTGGTTCAACCGGTTCGTGAAGTTCTGAGAATTTGCGATTGCTGCTGAGAGGCGCCTGAAGTTTGAAGCGCTTTGCACCGGATTCATCGTGACCGCTTCTCGACCGTCATTCCCGTGAAGGTGGGAATCCAGCCGATGCCGAAGCCTGGACGCGGAGCCGCCTGGATCCCCGCCTTCGCGGGGATCACGGCTGATAAGAGCCTCTGGAAAATCATAAGATTTGAGGGTTGATGGGCGCCGGAGCGCCCATCGCACGCGCCTTATTGAAACGCGATCTTCGCGTTGTCGCCGGGATTGGGCGACTGGCCGGTCAGCTTCGCCTTCACATAGCCATAGGCGTAGACCATGGTGCTCGACGGGCTGTCCCAGTATTCGGCCTGATCGACCGACACCTTCAGCAGCGCCACCTCGGGGTCGTCCGGACCCTTGGGGAACCAGGTGCTCATGATGTCGCGCCACAGGAATCGGATCTTGTCACGGTCGCGCACCACTTCGGCGACGCCGGAGACGGACACGTAATCCTGCTTGTCGGGGTTGGCGTAGGCGAGATTGACGCGCCAGTGGCGGTCGATCTCATCCACCTTTTCGGAATGGGCGCGGGTGAAGAACCATAAGGTTCCGTCTTCGAACCCCGCATGGGACAGCGTCGCCATCGGACGGGAGTTCATCCGGCCGTTGTCGTCCAGCGTCGTCATCATCGCGACCTGGACGCCCTTCATCATTTCCCAGAGCTTCTTCACTTCGCCCTGGTCCGGATTGTGGCCGGCGGTGGTGCTATGGACCATGGTCTGCCTCTCGTTCGGTAGCCCAACGGAGACTGGGGAACGCCCGCCGCGGTCAGAAAGTTCCGACCTGCTGATTCACTCCCCCGACAGACCAGGATCCTGTCCCGGCGTGGTAGTGGTCGATCCGGGTCAGCGACCAGGGGTCGATCCGCAGCCGCAATGCCGCCTCCGGCGTGAGATCCAGCGCCAGCGCCAGCGCGCCCCGGATGCTGCCGGCGTGAATCACCGCAACCAAATCGCGTCCGGCATGGTGATCGGTCAGCCGCCGCAATGCCGCCGCCGTGCGCTCCATCACCGTGGCGAAGCTCTCGCCGCCGGGTGGGGCGTGGCGGGCCGGGTTGCGCCAGAAGCGGGCCGCCGCCTCGGCGTCGCGAAGGGCCGCAGTGTCGTGGCTGATGCCCTCCCACTCGCCGAAATCCTGCTCGGCCAGCGCCGGCTCGACGACGGCGGTGTCGGCGAGGCGTGGGTTGCGGCTCCACAGCGCCTGGGCGGTCTGGCGGCTGCGGCGCAGCGGGCTGGTCAGCCACAGGGCGTCGGCGGGGAGGCTGGCCGCGAGGGACGCCGCGGCGGCACGGTTGCCGGTGTCGGCCTCGCGGTCGCTCGCCCCACAGATCACGTTGTGCGGGTTGTGGACCGGCGCATGGCGGATCAGCCACCAGCGGGTGACGGTCAGGGGGGTGAGGCTCACCGCGCTCATGCAACGGCTCCGATAAACGCCGACAGGGTCAGCAGCACCGCGGCCTCCGCCACCTGCTGCGCGGCGCCGAAGACGTCGCCGGTGTGCCCGCCGATCTGCCGCCGGCCCAGCATCGCCACCGCGATCACCGCCAGAAGCGAGGCCGCCAATGCCGGCAAGGCCAGCCCGCCGAGGGCAGCCGCCGCAATCGCGATACCGGACGCGAGCGCCAGCAGCACCGTCGCCATCGCCGGCCGGCCCTGTGCCGCCGCCAGCCCGTCGCGCCGCGCCGGCGACAGGACGCGCGCCATCGCCGCCAGCCCGCAGCGCGACAGGGCGCCGGCCGCCACCAGCCCTGCTACCGCCGCCGGCACCGGCAGGGCGGCCAGCGCCGCCGCACGGATGCCGATGGAGAAGATGAGCGCCAGCACACCATAGCTGCCGACCCGGCTGTCGCGCATGATCTCCAGCTTGCGCGCCACGTCGCGCCCGCCGCCGAAGCCGTCGGCGACGTCGGCTGCACCATCCTCGTGCAGCCCGCCGGTCAGCCGCACCGTCGCCGCCAGCGCCAGCAGCGCACCGGCAAGCGGCGGCAGATGCAGCGCAGCGGCAGCGGCGAACACCGCTCCGCCGGCCAGCCCGACCAGCGCGCCGACCAGCGGAAACCACCCCATCGCCCGCGCCGGCGCGCCCTCGGCCAGCGGGCCGTTGAGCGGACCCAGGGGCGGGAAGGGCAGGCGGGTCAGGAACACCAGCGCCAGGGCGGCGTCCTGGGTCCAACTGGGCGGAGGGGGAGGGGCGGTGGTCGCGTCACGCATGATCGGCATCGACTACGCCCAACCGGCGTCCGGCGCAACCCTGCTCGGCGGGTGGTTCCGCACCGTTCGTACAGGTCCGGTTCCTTGACCAAAACACTCGGTCCGCCTACTTTGTCCGTTTGAACTCCCCCTACCAGCATCGAGCACCCATGGCCCGTCTTCCGATCCTCGTCGCCCCGCATCCGATCCTGAAGCGCAAGGCGCAACCCGTCGCCGAAGTGGATGCGCGCGTCGTCAAGCTGATGGACGACATGGTTGAGACCATGTACGACGCCAACGGCATCGGTCTGGCCGCTCCGCAGGTCGGCGTGCTCGACCGCGTCATCGTCGTCGACGTCCACGAGAAGGGCGAACCGGCGAACCCGATGCGCCTCGCCAACCCGGAAATCGTCTGGTCGTCCGACGAGAAGTCGGTGTGCGAGGAAGGCTGCCTGTCGGTGCCGGAGCAGTATGCCGAGGTCACCCGTCCCCAGCGCATCCGCGTCCGCTATCTGGACGAAAAGAACCAGCAGCAGGAGATCGAGGCCGACGGCATGCTCGCCACCTGCATCCAGCATGAGATCGACCATCTGAACGGCGTTCTGTTCGTCGATTACCTGTCGATGCTGAAGCGGAACATTCTGCTGAAGAAGGTCCAGAAGATGCAGAAGGCGACGGCCTGACCGGCCCAAAAACAGAACTGCGATTTGATCCGATGACCCCGCTCCGTCTCGTCTTCATGGGCACGCCGGATTTCGCCGTGCCCAGCCTTGCCGCGCTGATCGAGGCGGGGCATCAGGTCGTCTGCGCCTACAGCCAGCCGCCGCGCCCGGCCGGCCGTGGCCAGCAGGTGCAGAAGTCACCCGTCCACCGCTTCGCCGAGGAGCACGGCATCCCCGTCCGCACGCCCAAGAGCCTGCGCAATGCCGAGGCCCAGGCGGAGTTTGCGGCCCTTGAGGCCGATGCGGCGGTGGTCGCCGCCTATGGCCTGATCCTGCCGCAGCCGATCCTGGACGCGCCGCGGCTGGGCTGCGTCAACGTGCATGGCTCGCTGCTGCCGCGCTGGCGCGGGGCGGCGCCGATCCAGCGCTCCATCCTGGCCGGCGATGCCGAGACCGGGATCACCATCATGCAGATGGACATCGGGCTCGACACCGGGGCCATGTTGTCGAAAGAGGCGGTGGCGATCACCCCCGCCACCACCGCCAGCAGCCTGCATGACGAACTGGCGGCGCTCGGCGCCCGCATGATCGTCCCGGCGCTGAAGGGGCTCGCCGCGGGCACGCTGGCCGCCGTGCCGCAGCCGGAAGAGGGCGTCACCTACGCCGCCAAGTTGACGCGCGAGGATGGCCGGCTCGACTGGACCAAGTCCGCCGCTTATGTCGAGCGGCAGGTCCGGGCGCTGACGCCGTGGCCCGGCTGCTGGTTCGATGCCGCGAATGGCGAGCGCATCAAGGTGCTGGCGGCAGAACCCGCGACCGGCACCGGCACGCCCGGCACCTTGCTGGACGATCGGCTGACGGTCGCCTGCGCCGACGGGGCGGTGCGGCTGGTCAAGGTGCAGCGGCCGGGCAAGGCGCCGGTGGATGGCGCCGCCTTCCTGCGCGGCTTCGCGCTGGCGGTCGGGCAGCCGGTCTCCGCCGAAGCTGTTGCGGACTGACCGCCGTGCAGCGCTGGAAACTGACTGTCGAGTATGACGGCCGCCCCTTCGTCGGCTGGCAACGCCAGGACAACGGCCCCTCCGTCCAGCAGAGCCTGGAGGAGGCGGTGCAGCGCCTGTCGGGCGAGGTGGTGCGCGTCCATGGCTCCGGCCGCACCGACGCCGGTGTGCATGCGCTGGGACAGGTCTGCCATTTCGACCTGGAGAAGCCCTTCACCGGCCTGAAGCTGCGCGACGCCCTGAACTTCCACCTGAAACCGGCCCCCATTGCGGTGCTGGAGGTGGAGGCGGTTGCTGAGGACTTCCACGCCCGGCTGACCTCGACCGGCCGCGCCTATATCTATCGCATCGTCAACCGCCGGGCGCCGCTGGCGCTCGACGCCGGCCGGGCGTGGCACGTCACCCGCCCGCTGGATGCGGAGGCGATGCACGCGGCGGCGCAAGTGCTGGTCGGTCAGCATGATTTCACCAGCTTCCGCGCCGCGCTGTGTCAGGCGAAGTCGCCGGTGAAGACGCTCGACCGCCTGGATGTGGAGCGGCAGGGCGAGGAAATCCGCGTCCATGCCGCCGCGCGCTCCTTCCTGCACCATCAGGTCCGCAACATGGTGGGCACGCTGGAACTGGTCGGTGCCGGCAAATGGACCCCCGCCGACGTGCGTCGCGCGCTGGAAGCCCGCGACCGCGCCAAGGCCGGGCCGACCTGCCCGCCGGACGGGCTGTATTTCATGGCGGCGCGTTACTAAAGACATAGTAACTACGACCTAGAAATACTGAAAAAAGCTATCGCAGGATTTGCAGCAAAATTGTTCCCACTGAGCAGGGACTGATATATGAAATCCTTCTGAAAACGCTTTGATTTTGAGGTGCGTCCTCTTGGCGTCCTTGCTGAAAATAGCCGAGAATTAGCTTTTGCTTTTCCGGAAAATTGAGGGCTTGGATTGAGTATGATTTGCCAGGGGTGACGGCATCTGCAGGCGGATGTGGAAGGAAGATCTGCAAGAATGTCATTTTGCAACCCTCGGATCAGTGTCTTGCTGCTTTCGGTTGCCAAACCTGAAGTTCGCAAGCTCAAGGATTTGGGGGGTGGCGCCAAGCAAAGCGCTTGCCCCGCCGATGTCCGATCGCCGACCTGGATCGGATGATGCAGCCGCCATCAAGTAGGCTCCATCCTCAGCCGCCGCGATCACGGCGGCTGAGGACCTGGCTCATCCTGCTGGTTACGGCCGTGGCCGTGCCCCTCGTCCTTTTTTCGGGGTTCCTGCTCGTTCGGAACGTGACGGCCCAAGTCAGGGAAACCGAGCGGCTGGTCCGTGACAGGGCGCGCCTGCTGGCCGAGGACATTGACCGGGAGGTGGCGCGGCTCGTCGCCGCAGCCGAGGTCCTTGCCACCTCCGAAAGTCTGGCGGTGGGCGATTTTGCCACCTTCCACCGGAGCGCCGCCGCAGTGAGGGACCGCCTCGGCACCAACGTGGTCCTGCGCGACCTGGCAAACCAGCAGATCGTCAACAGCCGCGTGCCCTGGGGAACGCCCCTGCCCGCGAACTCCGGCCTGGTCGCCGACCAGCGGGCGATCGCGACGCGGAAGCCGCAGGTGTCCGGCCTGATCATGGGCGGTGTGACGCGTGCACCGCTGCTGATCGTCGTGGTGCCGGTGATCCGTGACGGGGATGTCCGCCTTCTGTTGAGCCTGACCATCACCCAGGAGCGGCTCCAGACGATCGTCGCTCCCGAGCGCCTTCCCGGCGGCTGGCGGGCTGGGGTGGTCGACGAGGACGGAACCGTCATCGCCCGCTCGCATCAGGCCGAACGATTCGTCGGCCAGTCGCTGCCGGCGGATATGTGGGCCGGGATGCGCGACGCGCCGGAGGGGATTCATCGCGCGATCAATCTGGAAGGGGTGTCCACCTATCAGTCCTACAGCCGCTCCGCGACGGCCGGCTGGGTGGTCGCCACCAGCGTTCCCGAATCGCTGTTGGCGGCGCCTGCGCGTGAGACGCTGCTGCTGTTCGTCGGTGGCGGGCTCGTCCTCTTCCTGATCGGCATCGCCGCCGCCATTGGATTGGGGCGCCGCCTGATGCGCCCGGTGGCGCAACTGGCCGAGGCTGCGGAAGCATTGGCGGCAGGGCGTCTGCCGCCTGCCGACGCCGGAGGCGTTCTGGAGATCGACGCGGTCGTCAAAGCGATCCGGAATGCGGCGGGCCTGATCCAGCAGCGCGAAGCGGATTTGGCCGAGAGCGAGGCCCGACACCGCGCGATGGTCCAGACCGCGGCGGACGCCATGGTGGTCGTCGACGACGCCGGCATCATCCAGTCGTTCAACCCGGCGGCGGAGGGCATCTTCGGCTATCAGGCGGAGGAAGCGATCGGGCGGACCGTCAGAATTCTGATGCCGGAACCGTGCCACTCCGCGGGCGATGTCGACGTCGTTGCCTGCCTGTCGACGGCCGAGTGGCGGGGCCATGGGACCGGCCGCGACCTGATGGGGCGGCGCAAGGACGGCACGACATTCCCGATCGAACTGGCCATCGCCGAATGGACCTCCGGCAAGCGGCGCTATTTCAGCGGAATCATCCGCGACATCACCGAACGCAAGTCTGCCGAGGATGCCCTGCGCGCGTCGAAGGCCGAAGCGGACCGCGCCAATGTCGCCAAGTCGAAGTTCCTCGCCGCCGCCAGCCATGATCTGCGCCAGCCGGTCCAGGCCATGATGCTGTTCCAGAGCGCGTTGGCGGAGCGGCTCGACGGACATCCGGCCTCCCGCCTGCTGAAGCCGCTGGGCGAGGCGATGGGAGGCTTGCGGATGCTGCTCGACAGCCTGCTCGACGTGTCCAGGCTCGATGCCGGACTGATCGTGCCGACGCCGGTGGATATGCCGGTCGGGCTGCTCCTGGAGCGGCTTGGCGCCGAATACCAGCCCCAGGCCGCGGCCAAGGGGCTGCGCCTGCGGGTTGTCCCCAGCGGTGCGACCATCCGCAGCGACCCGGCATTGCTGGAGCGCATCCTGCGCAACCTCATCGAGAACGCATTGCGCTATACGGAACGTGGCGGTGTGCTGATCGGATGCCGGCGGCAGGGCGGCAACCTGCATATCGACGTGATCGATACCGGCATCGGCATCCAACCCGACAAGCATGAGGAGATCTTCGAGGAGTTCTTCCAGGTCGGCAATCCGGAGCGCGACCGCAACAAGGGCCTGGGGCTGGGATTGGCGGTGGTACGACGCCTCGCCCGGCTGCTCGGTCACCGGATCGAACTCCGCTCGTTGCCGGGGGGCGGCTCGATGTTCCGCGTCGAGGTGCCGGTGGTGGCTCTGCCTTCGTCCGGCTCCGGCAAGCCGAACAATGTGCACCCTGTGAATGGGCATCCAGTGAATGGGCATCCCAGCCTGATCCTGGTGATCGATGACGAGCCTCTGGTGCGGAAGGGACTGCAGGCGATGCTGGAGAGCTGGGGCTATCGGGTGCTGACCGCCGGTTCCATCCAGGATGCCGTCCTGCTTGTCGAGAGCGGCAAATGGCCGGACGCCATCCTCGCCGATTACCGGCTGCGGAGCGGCGAAACCGGCCTGAATGCGATCAAGGCGGTGTGCGAACGCCTGGATGTGCCGGTGCCCGCAACGGTCATCACCGGCGATACCGCGCCTGAACGCCTGGTCGAGGTGCGGGCCGGCGGGCATGCGCTGCTCCACAAGCCGGTCGCGGCCACCGATCTGCGGAACGCCGTCGTGGAGATGTTGTCCGTCGTGGAGTAACGCCCGTCTGTGCACCGATGGGGGTCATGGGGCTCCCGGTGGCTGCGGCTGACAGCCGGTGCGCCCCGCCAGCCGCTCTTTCTCCGCGGTGAACACCGTCACCAGATGCTCGATCACCGCCCGCACCCGCGGCACCTCGCGGCGGTCGCGGTGGACCAGCAGCCAGGCCTCGCGGGTTAATGGTGGGCCGGACAGCGGGCGGCGCTCCAGCCCCGGCACGCCTTCCGCCAGCATGCAGGGCAGGAAGGCGGTGCCGAAGCCGGCGACTGCTGCTGCAAGCTGCCCCTGCACGCTGTTGGAGCGGAAGGCGACGCGCCGGCCGCCGCCATGGCGGTCCAGCCACAGCGCCTCCGGCAGTTCGGCCATCGACTCGTCATAGGCGATCAGCGTGTCGGGCGCGTCCGGTGCGGCGTAGAGCCCATAGCCCAGCGTCGCCAGCCGCCGCCCGACCAGATCGCCGCGCTGCGGCCGGGCCAGCCGGATCGCCAGATCGGCCTCCCGCCGGGCGAGGCTGAGGGTGCGGTTGTCGACGATGATCTCCAGGTTCAGCGCCGGGTTTGCCGCACGCAGCGGCCCCAGGCGGGGGATCAGGAAGACGTCGGCCAGCGCCTGGGTCATCGTCAGCCGGACGGTGCCGCTGAGGCCGCCGTCGTCGCCCTCGCGGCGGCGGATCGCCTGCGCCCGCTCGTCCATCGCCTCGGCCAGGGCGCGGACGCTCTCACCCTCCGTCGTCAGGACATAGCCGTCGGGGCGGCGCTCCATCAGGCTGCGGCCGAGCGTCGCTTCCAACGCAGCCAGCCGGCGCCCGACCGTGGCGTGGCTCAGCCGCAGACCGCGTGCCGCCGCCGACAGGCTGCCGGCGCGGGCCAGTTCCAGGAAGACGCGCAAATCGTCCCAATCGAGCGGGCCTGTGAATTTTTGAACAGTCATCGTGCAAGGATAGCGGATGGCTGCGCATCGGTGAACGGGGCAGCATGGTCTCCATCAACGCTCAACGATTGCGGAGCATTTCCCGATGACGACCCTTCCCGCCCGGACCCTGCGCCAGATCGTCGGCGCGCCGAGCACGCCCAGCCCGCTCGACAAGGCCGTGCTTGTGCTGATCGATCTGCAGCGCGAATACACCGACGGCGCCCTGCGGCTGTCGGGCGTCGATGCGGCGGTGGAGCAGGCGGCGGAGTTGCTGGCCCTTGCCCGCGCCAACGGCGTGCCGGTGATCCACATCGTCCATCACACTGCGGCGGGCGCGCCGGTGTTCGACCCGACCGGGCCGATGGCGGAGATCGTCCCGGCGGTCGCCCCGCGCGACGGCGAGCCGGTGATCGTCAAGAAACTCGCCAATGCCTTCGCCGGGACGGACCTGCAGACGGTGGCGCGCGATACCGGGCGGACGGAGATGATCGTCGCCGGCTTCATGACCCACAACTGCGTCAGCAGCACCGCGCGGTCGGCGGTGGATCATGGCTGGCGGGTGACGGTCGTGGCGTCGGCCACCGCCACCCGCGACCTGCCGGACGGCAAGGGCGGGGTGGTGCCGGCGGCCGACATCCAGCGCGGGGTGTTGACCGGCCTGTCCGACAGCCTCGCCACCGTGGTTGAGGATGCGCGGGCCTGGGGGTGAGCGAGAGACGGGGGCGCGGTCGGCGCCCCCGCCGCATTCTTACTTCTTGTCGGCCTTCCAGTAGTAGTTGGTGTCGAAGCTCGGCCCCCAGACGAGGCCGGTGACGTTCTTGCGCTCCGCAACCATCTCCGTCTGCTGGAACATGATGACGAAGGGCGAGTCGGCCAGGACCGAGCGCTGAAGCTCCTCGTACATCTTGGCGCGCTTGGCGCTGTCGCGTTCCTCGACCGCGGCGGCGGTCTTCTTGGTCAGTTCCGGAATGTCCCAGGCGTTGCGCCAGGCCAGCGGCTTCGACTTGGCGTCGTCGCTGTTGTCGGGGTTGGAGGCGAAGGTGTCGGCGTTGGAGTTCGGATCCTGGTAATCCGCGCCCCACTGCTGGATCATCAGTTCATGGTTGCGGGCGCGGAACTTGGTCAGCACCTGCTTGCCGTCGCCGGGAATGATCTCGATCTTCACGCCGGCCTTGGCGGCGCTGGCCTGGATCGCCTGGGCCATGTCCTGGGTCGGGTTGGTGTTGCGCACGTCCATGCTGACGGTGAAGCCGTCGGGATAGCCGGCCTTCGCCAGCAGTTCCTTCGCCTTGGCCGGATCGTACTTGTAGGGGTTGTCGTTGACGGCGCCCAGGAAGCCCTTGGGCAGGAAAGCCTGATGGACGGCGCCGATGCCGTTCATGATGGAGCCGGCCATGCCGTCGTAATCGACCAGATACTTGAAGGCCTCACGCACCTCGGGCTTGGCCAGGGCGGGGACCTTCTGGTTCAGGCTGAGATACCACAGCGTGCCCTTCGGCGCCTGGACCAGACGGATGGCGTCGCCGGACTTCAGCGGTTCGAACTGCTCCGGCTTCAGGTTGCGCGCGACGTCGACGTCGCCCTTCTCCAGCAGCAGGCGCTGGGTCGCCGGTTCCGCGATGTGGCGGATCAGCACGCGCTTCAGCTTCGGCGCGCCGCGCCAGTATTTCGTGTTAGCGTCGAAGGTCAGCAGCTCGCTCGGCTTCCACTGCTTCAGGATGAAGGGACCGGAGCCGGCTGAGTTGGTCTTCAGCCAGCCGGCGCCGAAATCGCCGTCCTTCTCCTTGCTCTTCACCAGCTTGGAATCGATGACCGACGCGACATCGGCGGTCAGGCAGTAGAGCACGAAGGTGGGGGCATAGGCCTTGTCGGTGGTGAAGACCAGCGTCTTCGGATCGGTGGCGCGCACCATCTGGTCGACATTGTCCGGCGTCAGGCCGAACTGGGTCAGGATGAAGGCCGGACCCTTGTTCATCTTCACCGCGCGGGCGAAGGACCATGCCACGTCGTTGGCGGTCAGCGGGTTGCCGGAATGGAAATTGATGCCGTCGCGGATCTTGAAGGTGAAGGTCTTGCCGTCCGGCGACACGGTCCAGCTTTCGGCAACCTCGCCCTCGATCTTGCTGACGTCGTTGACGTCGAAATGGATCAGGCGGTCATAGACCTGGGCGCTGTATTCCGCGCCCGACAGCTCGAAGATCTCACCGGGGTCGAGGCTGACGATGTCGTCGAACTGCCACGCCATCACCAGCGAGTCCTTGGGCGTGGCGGCGATGGCCGGGCCGGCGAGGCTGACGAGGGCGAGAGCGGCGGCGCCGAGAACGGTCTGGGCAATAAGGCCGCGCTTGAAGCTGGTCATCCGTGAAGTCTCCCTGGAGGCCCGTTCGGGCACTGTTGAAGTGTGAATCTTCCTGCTGCCTTCCCCGGTATGTCAATCCGGCAGATTGGCCGTTTTCGTTCCGCCCAATTCCGTGCCGCCGTTTCCAGCCGGGACGGGTTGCAATTCGTGGGGAAAGCGCCTAGCTCCTATCGCCCCCCGGCACCATTCTTGTATTCGCGGACATTCGGCAGAAGGAAACCACCGTCATGGGCTATACCGTCGCGGTCATCGGCGCCACCGGCAATGTCGGGCGCGAGATCCTGCAAACGCTGGCCGAGCGGAAGTTCCCGGCCGACAAGGTCATCGCTCTAGCCTCGGAAAAGTCGATCGGCCAGGAGGTGTCCTATGGCGAGGACGACATCCTCAAGGTCCAGGATCTCAACAAGTTCGACTTCCATGGCGTGGACATAGTGCTGTCTTCGCCCGGCGCAAAGGTGTCGGCCGTCCATGTGCCGCGCGCCGCCGCCGCCGGTGCCATGGTGATCGACAACACCTCGCACTTCCGCATGGACCCCGACGTGCCGCTGGTGGTGCCGGAGGTGAACCCGGAGGCGCTGGTCGGCTATCGCAAGCGCGGCATCATCGCCAACCCCAACTGCTCCACCATCCAGATGGCGGTGGCGCTGAAGCCGCTGCACGACCGCTACAAGATCCGCCGCGTCGTGGTGTCGACCTACCAGTCGGTGTCGGGCGCCGGCAAGGAGGCGATGGACGAGCTGTTCACCCAGACCCGCGCCATCTTCGTCAACGACCCCATTACCAAGAGCGTCTTCCCCAAGCAGATCGCCTTCAACGTCATCCCCCAGATCGACGCCTTCATGGAGGATGGCTCCACCAAGGAAGAGTGGAAGATGATGGTGGAGACCAAGAAGATCCTCGATCCCAAGATCAAGGTCGCCGCCACCTGCGTCCGCGTGCCGACCTTCATCGGCCATGCCCTGTCGATCAACATCGAGACGGAGGAGCCGATCAGCGCCGAGGAGGCGCGCATCGTCCTGCGCGCCGCCCCCGGCGTGTCGGTGGTCGACCAACAGACCAGCGACGGTTATGTCACGCCGGTCGAGGTCGCCGGCGACAATCCGGTCTTCGTCAGCCGCATCCGCGACGACTTCACGGTGGAGAACGGCCTGTCCTTCTGGTGCGTCGCCGACAACCTGCGCAAGGGCGCGGCGCTGAACGCCGTGCAGATCGCCGAGCTGCTGGTGCGTGATTACATGGTGGAGTGAGGGGACGGGTGGGGGGCAAACCGCGGATGCTTCCCACCCTCCCAAATTGTCGGTAGGCTGAACCATCCCACCTGACCGGGCGGTTCCGTGCCTCGCATCCTGCCGCTGTTGTGCCTCGTCCTGCTTCTGCTCACCGGGTGCGGCGTCGATGCCGACCAGGACGCACTGTGCCGGAAGCTGATCCCGGCCTTCGACGATGGACCCGTCACCGACCTGTCCACCCGCTCATACGCCGAGGACAAGCGGGTGCTGCGCGTCGATTACCGCAGCGGCGGGCAGGCGCACTGGATCGCCTGCCGCTTCGCCGGCACCTCGATGGAGGAGGGGCGGCGCACCCTGGCCGCGGTAGCCACCGACCGCAACGGCTGGCTGACCGGCATCCGATTCGCCATGCTGCAGCAATGGCTGCGCATCAGGCCGCCGCGCGATGCCGTTGGCGTGGTGGTGGAGGTTCCGCGGGCGCAGCCGACGCGCTGGACGCCCGTCCTGTTCCTGGTCCAGCAAATCATCAACGCCGCCACCGTCGCCTGCGTCTATGGGCTGCTGGCGCTGGGCTACACGCTGGTCTACGCCATCCTCGGCCAGATCAATCTGGCGATGGGGGAGCTGACGATGCTCGGCGCCATGCTGACGGCGATGGCGGCGGCCGGGCTGGGCATGGCCGGCTGGGCGACATGGCCGCCGGCCCTGCTGGGCGTGCTGGTGCTGGTGATGGGCTTCACCGCGGTGCAGGGCTGGACGATGGACCGGCTGGTCTTCCGCCGCCTGCGCGGGGTGCGCAGCCACACGCCGCTGATCGTCGCGGTGGGGCTGTCCATCGCCTATCAGGAGGGGGTGCGGCTGCTGCACGGCGCGCGTGACTGGTGGCCGGCGCCGGTGCTGACCGGGCGCTTCGACCTGTTGAGCGACGGGGCCTTCACCGTCACCGCGCTGACGGCGCAGCTGGCGATCCTGGTGCTGACCGGCGGGCTTTATGCGGCGCTGTGGGGAATCATGCAGCGCACCGCCTTCGGCCGGGCGCATCGCGCCTGCACCGATGACATCGCGGCGGCGGAGTTGGTGGGGGTGGACGTCAACCGGACGATTGCGGCGACCTTCGCCATCGGCGGCGGCCTGGCCGCGGCTGCGGGGGCGGTGATCGCGCTGTATTACGGCGGGGTGAACTTCTTCACCGGCTATCTGATCGGCTTCAAGGCGCTGGCCGCGGCGGTGGTCGGCGGCATCGGCTCGGTGCCGGGGGCGATGCTGGGCGGCGCCCTGCTGGGGCTGGTGGAGACCTTCTGGTCGGCCTATTTCGCGCTCGCCTACAAGGACATCGTGGCATTCGGGCTGCTGACGCTGTTCCTGATCTACCGGCCGCAGGGATTGATGGGGCAGGCGCGGGGCAGGGGCGATTAGGCGGGAGGTGGCGGCCGGCGGCTCAAGGCCCCGGCCGGCACCGTGACCGTCCTTACCCCACCTTCACCAGCGCATGCCGCTTCTTGCCGGCGCTGAGCTTGACCACGCCGTCGGCGTTCAGGTCCGCCGCCGTCGCCTTCGCCGCCTCGTCGGCGATCGGCCCGTCGTTCAGCTTGGCTCCGCCGCCCTTGATGAGGCGCCGGGCCTCGCCCTTCGATGCCGCCAGACCCGCCGACACCAGCAGGTCGACCACCGGCAGCCCGGCTTCCAGATCGGCACGGGAGACCTCGATGCTGGGCAGACCCTCGGCCGCGGCCCCTTCCTCGAAGGCGCGACGCGCGGTCTCGGCGGCCTCCAGCGCGGCCTCCTCGCCATGGGCGAGCTTGGTCACCTCGTTGGCGAGGATCTTCTTGGCCTCGTTGATCTCGGCGCCCTGCAGGCTTTCCAGCCGGGCAACCTCGTCCAGCGGCAGTTCGGTGTAGAGGCGCAGGAAGCGGCCGACGTCGGCATCCTCGGTGTTGCGCCAGTACTGCCAGAAATCATAGCTGCTGAGCTTGTCGGCGGTCAGCCACACCGCACCCGCCGCCGTCTTGCCCATCTTGGCGCCGGAGGAGGTGGTCAGAAGCGGCGTGGTCAGGCCGAACAGCTCCGCCCCGTCGGTGCGGCGGCCGAGTTCGACGCCGTTGACGATGTTGCCCCACTGGTCCGACCCGCCCATCTGCAGCGTGCAGCCGTAGCGCCGCTTCAGCTCCACGAAGTCGTAGGCCTGGAGGATCATGTAGTTGAATTCCAGGAAGGTCAGCGGCTGTTCACGCTCCAGTCGCAGCTTGACCGATTCGAAGGTCATCATCCGGTTGATGGTGAAATGCCGGCCGATGTCGCGCAGGAGCGGGATGTATTTCAGCTCGTCCAGCCAGTCGGCGTTGTTCGCCATCACCGCGTCGGTCGGCCCACCCATTGTTCCTTCAGGGGCGAAGGTCAGGTAACGGCCGAAGATGCGCTTGATGCCCGCCATGTTGTTGCCGATGACCTCGTCGGTCAGCAACTGGCGCGCCTCGTCCTTGCCCGACGGATCGCCGATCTTGGTGGTGCCGCCGCCCATCAGGACGATCGGCTTGTGGCCGGTCTTCTGCAGCCAGCGCAGCATCATGATCGGCAGCAGGCTGCCGACATGCAAGCTGTCGGCGGTGCAGTCGAAGCCGATATAGGCGACGATCGGTCCCTTCGCCGCACGCTCGTCCAGCGTGGCGAGGTCGGTGCACTGGTGGATGAACCCGCGCTCCTGAAGGGTGCGCAGGAACTCCGAAGAGGGAGCCGAGGGGGTGGTCGTCGTCATGGCCGCAATCCGGCTGTCGTTGAAATGAAGGGCGGGCCCGCCGGCCGGGAGAGGTCGGAGAATTCCCGCGGTCTGTTACCACGGAACGGCCCCTGCCTCAATGCGGCGGCCGGATCGCCGCCGGATCGCTGTGGGGGAACCGGTGCCGCTGTCGGCCTGTTCTCCGGCTCAAGCATCGCTGCGCTGCCGCAAGTCAAATCCCACAAATGAAGCCTGGGAATTCGCAAGTTTCCTCGTCAGTCGCAATTGACATTGATTCGCAAGACAGACCTGCCGCCTTGTCTGTATTTTAGGCAGTTCGCCCCTGCGTCAATTGATAGTGACTATCAACTACATCTTTGTTTCGGCGGGATATTTTTATTGTGCGAGTCCTTCGTCTGTGACAAGGTGCGACAAATTATCCATTCAGGAGCATCCCACCATGCAAGGCGATCAAGGGGTCCTGGACCGTTTGAACAAGCTGCTCACCGGCGAGCTGAGCGCGGCCGACCAGTATCTGTCCCACGCGCGCAGCATGGAGGACATGGGCCTCAAGGCGCTCGCCGAGCGCATCTCGCACGAGCGGGAAGAGGAGCTTGAGCATGCCGACAAGCTGATCCGCCGCATCCTGTTCCTGGAAGGCACGCCCGACGTCGCCAGCCGCGACCCGATTCACATCGGCAAGACCGTTCCGGAAATGATGCGGAACGACCTGAACCTCGAATATGAGGTGGTGGCCGCCCTGAAGGAGGCAATCGCCTATTGCGAGCAGGTGAAGGATTACGACACCCGCCGCATCCTGCTGGAACTGCTGGTCGACACGGAAGAAGACCATGCCCACTGGCTGGAGCAGCAGCTTGGCCTGATCGACATGCTCGGCGTGCAGAATTACCTGCAGTCGGCCATGGGCGGCTTCCCGAGCTGAGAGGGGGACGGACCATGAAGGGCAACAGCGACGTCATCGCCCAGCTGCAGATCGTCCTGAAGGACCAGCTGACGCAGATCAACCAGTATTTCCTGCACGCCCGCATGCTGAAGAACTGGGGCGTCAAGGCTCTGGGCAAGTGGGAGTATCACGCCTCCATCGAGGTGATGAAAAGCGCGGACGAGATCATCGAACGCATCCTGTTCATCGAGGCGATCCCCAACCTCCAGGACCTCGGCAAGCTGCGCATCGGCGAGGACGTGCCGGAAATCCTGGCCAGCGACCTCGCCGCCGAGCGCGAGGCCCGCGACCGCATCGCCAACGCCATCGCCGTGTGCGAGCAAAAGGCCGACTACGTGTCGCGCGACGAGCTGTCCGAACTGCTGGAGGAGTCGGAAGAGCGCATCGACTATCTGGAAACCCAGCTGAGCCTGATCGACGACATCGGCCTGCCGAACTACATCCAGTCGGCGATGGGCGAGTTCAAGGACTGAGCAACCGTCTTAATGACGAAACGTGCTTGAACCGGATGTGCTCCGCGTCAAGGCTCGCGCGGACGCGCGCCCGCCCTTCGGGCGGCTGCGGCCTTGACCCGTCCGCGCACCCGGTTCATTGGGTTTGGCATGGGGTCGGCGGCGAGCGCCGACCGCCGGCATCGTCAGGCGGTTTTGATCTCCCAGGTCCGTCCCTTTGCGAGCATAGCGTTGAGGCGGACGATCAGCTTGTGCATGCAGGCGACGAGAGCCAACTTCGGCGGCTTTCCGCGCTTGGTCAGTTGGGCATAGTGGTCGGCGATCACGCCGGTGGTATGGAGGGCTGCGACGGCGGCGGCCATGTAGAGGATTCGCCGAACATCGGGGCGGCCGCCACCGATACGACGGCGGCCATGCGCTTGCCCGCTGTCATGATCGAAGGGCGCAACGCCGACCAGGGCGGCGACCTTCCGACCGGTCGTGTGGCCCAGTTCCGGGAGCAAAGCGGCGAGGCCGATCGCCACCACCGGTCCGACCCCGGGAGCAGTCTGGAGCGCAGCCACGGTTTCAGCCATCACCGGCACGGTGGCGAGCGTGCGCTCGATCGCGGCTTCCAGCGTGGTCAGCGCCTCGGTCAAAGCGTCAATGGCCTCTTCCAGCGCCGCTTTGGCTGCTGCCGGAGCGGAGATCAAGGCGCGGCGCAGATCGCCTCGCTTGTCGACGAGCAGACGACGCGCCTTTACCAAGCCGGCCAATTCCTCGCGGGTCGGATCCACCGGCGTGGCGGTCGACGCAGCCCCGGAGGCGGTGAAGGCCGCGATCAGGGCGGCGTCGATGGTATCGTTCTTGGCCCGCCGCCCCATGGCTTTTGCATAAAAACGCACGCGTGCCGGATCAAACACCCGCACCGACAAGCTCGCCGCGCGCAACGCATCACGGACCGGCCGCTCGTAGCCGCCGCTGGCCTCGATGCCGACATCCGTGATCCCTCGATGAGCCAACCACGCCGCCAGTTCCTGATGCCCAGAAGGCGTGTTGGCGACTTGGATCGTGTCACCGGTGGCGGAAACCGCCACATCCAAAAAGCGCTTGCCGCAGTCAATACCAGCGGCCATCTCGATGGTGGACATCCTTGCTGTTCCTTCCTTGTGGTGCGGGCTCGAGCCCAAGCAACCGTTCGGACTTCAAGGAAGGGCTGACCGCCTCCGAGCTCAGTCACGGCCTGTCCGCCAAGGTGATTGCGGGGTCGGTCAGCCCAGACGGCCCGCCAATGGCGGGCCGTCTGGGCATCAATTTAGGACTTTCCCACGACACAAGGGGGTTTGGGGCGTCGAAGCTTTGCGACGTTAGACCCCCACCTTAATCCTCCCCCGCTGGGCGGGGGAGGAGACTGGTGCTTGTGCGGGAGAGTAGCGGCAGTCCCTCCCCCGCCCAGCGGGGGAGGTTAGGTGGGGGTCTAACTCCCCTCAATAGTCGCGCCCCCTCAAACCCGCCCCAAAATCTCCTCCGCCAGCGCCTGCATCTCCGCAGCCGCTTGCGTCTTGCGCGCGGCCTCCGTCACCGACAGGCCGGTCATCAGCGTGCCGGCATAGGCGGTGCGATTGCCGACCTGCGCCGCCGCCAGCTCCACCGCCGGCGGGGCGACCAGGTCATGCACCTTGGCGATCAGTTCGTCGGCGATGCGGGCGCGTGGCGGCACGCGGTTCAGCACCAGCAGCAGCCGGCGCTTCTCCTGTGCCGCCAGATCGATGGTCGGATGGACCGCCCACAAATCCATCGGGCTCGGCTGCACCGGGGCGATCACCAGCGTGGCGGCACGGACGGCGATGCGCGCCTCGGTCTGGGCATGGGGCGGGCTGTCGATGACCACGATGTCGTGGGCGCGCGCCAGCTTCTCCACCTCCGCCTGGGTGCGCCAGCCGGTGATCTGCACATGGGTGAAGCCGGGCTGCCCGCCGGTCGCCTCGGCCCGCACGGCGTGCCAGCGGGTCAGGCTGCCCTGCGGGTCGATGTCGACGGTGGCGACCTTGTACCCGAGCTGAGTCCAGGCGATGGCGAGGTGGGCGGCCAGCGTGGTCTTGCCGGCGCCGCCTTTCTGCTGCGCCACGGTGAAGACCTTGCCCGTCATGCCCGCACCCATCATGTTGTGTTCGGTGATTGCGCATCCCCCTCATAACCTTGGGCATGGCACCGGTGCAACCGCGCGAATTGACACCGGTGCTGCACTGGCTAGAAAGACGCCGTGACCGACCATTCCGCACCCGATACCGGTGAGAAGCGCCCGGCGCTGATCCCGGCCACCCCCGCCGGCATCAATCGCGCGGCCGAGCTGCTGCGCGCCGGCCGTCTGGTCGCCTTCCCGACCGAGACGGTCTATGGCCTGGGCGCCGACGCCACCGACGACCGCGCCGTGGCGGCCATATTCGCCGCCAAGGGCCGGCCGCAGTTCAATCCGCTGATCGTCCATGTGCCCGATCTGGTCGCCGCCCACTCCTGGGGCCTGTTCGACGACCGCGCCCACGATCTGGCGACGCAGTTCTGGCCCGGCCCGCTGACCATGGTGGTGCCGCGCCCGGCCAATTCCGCCCTGTCGCTGCTGGTCAGCGCCGGGCTGGACAGCATCGCCATCCGCGTGCCCAACCACCCGGTGGCGCAAGCGATCCTGCGCGCCGTCGGCAAGCCGATCGCCGCGCCCAGCGCCAACCGCTCCGGCGCCGTCAGCCCGACCACGCCGCATCATGTGCTGGAAAGCCTGGGCGACCGGGTCGACGCCATCGTCACCGGCGGCAAATGCATGGTCGGCCTTGAGTCCACCGTCATCGACCTGACCGGCCCGGAAGCCGTGCTGCTGCGCCCCGGCGCCGTGCTGCCCGACGAGATGGAGCGGCTGATCGGCCCGATCCGCCTGTCGGCCGGCGACCCGACGGCGCCGAAATCGCCCGGCCAGCTGGAAAGCCACTACGCCCCGAATGCGGCGGTGCGCCTCAACGCATCGTCGGCTGAGGAGGACGAGGCTTTCCTGACCTTCGGCCCCGACCGCTTCGTCTTCGGCGGCACCACCCGCCTGAACCTGAGCCTGGAAGGCGACTTGAACGAGGCGGCGGCCAACCTGTTCTCGCACCTGCGCAGCCTGGACCAGAGCGGCGCCAAGCGCATCGCCGTGATGCCGATCCCGGAGGTGGGTCTCGGGATGGCGATCAACGACCGCCTGCGCCGTGCCGCCGCCCCGCGCAGCTAAATCCTGCCGTGGCGGCTGGTCTGCGCAACAGGTGCATGGAAATGGGGGCGGCTAGATTGTAGAAGTGTCGCGTTTCATTGCGACACCTCCACCTGCCGGACCTCAAGCGCCATGACCAACATCGCCGCCGCCCTCGACCAGATCCGCGCCATCGTCGGCCCGTCCGGCATCCTCACCGACGCCGCCGACATGGCTCCCTACCTTGCGGAGTGGCGCGGGCGCTTCAAGGGCAACAGCCCGGCGGTGGTCCGCCCGGCCAGCACCGAGGAGGTCGCGGCGGTCGTCAAGGTCTGCGCCGAGGCCGGCATCCCCATCGTCCCGCAGGGCGGCAACACCAGCCTCGTCGGCGGCTCCATCCCGTATGAGGAGGGGCGCGAGATCGTGCTGAGCCTGTCGCGCATGAACCGCATCCGCGACATCGACACGCTGAACTACACCATGACGGTGGAGGCCGGCGTGGTGCTGACCAGCATCCAGGAGGCCGCGGCCGACGCCGACCGCCTGTTCCCGCTCAGCCTGGGGGCGGAGGGCACGGCGCAGATCGGCGGCCTGATCTCCACCAACGCCGGCGGCATCAACGTCCTGCGCTACGGCAACACCCGCGACCTCGTGTTGGGGCTGGAGGTGGTTCTGGCCGACGGCCGCGTCTGGGACGGCATGCGCCGGCTGCGCAAGAACAACACCGGCTACGACCTGAAGAACCTGTTCGTCGGCGCCGAAGGCACGCTGGGCATCATCACCGCCGCGGTGCTGAAGCTGTTCCCGCGCCCGCGCCAGTCGATCACCGCCTTCGTCGCCGTGCCGAGCCCCGCCGCCGCCATCGAGCTGCTGGCCCGCCTGCGCGCCGCCTCCGGCGATGCCGTGTCGGCTTTCGAGCTGATGTCGCGCCGCTGCCTGGATTTCGCCCTGAAACACGTCGCCGGCACCATCGACCCGCTGTCGGAGCCGTCGCCCTGGTATGTCCTGACCGAGCTGACCGCCGGCACACAGTCCGACGCCTTCCAGGAGACGGTGGAGACCGCGCTGGGCGAGGCGTTCGAGGCCGAGCTGGCGACCGACGCCACGCTGGCCCAGTCGGACGCCCAGGCCAAGCAGCTGTGGTTCATCCGCGAGGCCATCGTCGAAGCGCAGAAGTTCGAAGGCGGCTCGATCAAGAACGACGTGTCGATCCCGGTCTCCCGCGTCGCCGAGTTCATTGAACTGGCCGAAGCCGCGGTGGCGAAGGCCTGCCCCGGCATCCGCCCGACCCCCTTCGGCCATGTCGGCGACGGCAACATCCACTTCAACCTCAGCCAGCCCGAGGGCGCCGACACCAAGGCCTATCTCGACCGCTGGGACGAGATCTGCCACGTCGTCAACGAGGTGATCTTCAAGCTCGACGGTTCGATCTCCGCCGAACATGGCGTCGGCCGCTTCAAGAAGGACGAGATGCCGGTCATCAAGGGTCCGGTGGAGTTCGACATGCTGCGCGCCATCAAGGCGACGCTGGACCCCAAGGGCCTGCTGAACCCCGGCAAGATGCTTCCCTGAACACCCCCCTCACCGGCCGCCCGCGTCATAATATTGCGGGGGACAGGCTTGCGGCGAAAGACGTATGGCCGCGCTTGTCCCCGGCGCGACACAAGGCTATGGTGCGGCCTCCGATTGTTCTGCGCCTGTCGTACCGCGAGAGAGAGTTTTTCCGATGTCCAAGCCGCGCACTCTGTTCGACAAGATTTGGGACAGCCACGTCGTGCATCGCCAGGACGACGGCACCTGCATCCTCTATATCGACCGTCATCTGGTCCATGAAGTGACCAGCCCGCAGGCGTTCGAAGGACTGCGCGTTGCCGGCCGCAAGGTGCGGCGTCCGGAAGCCACTCTCGCCGTGCCCGACCACAATGTCCCCACCACCGACCGCTCCAAGGGCATCACCGAGGAGGAAAGCCGGATCCAGGTGGAGACGCTCGACAAGAACGCCCGCGACTTCGGCGTCCGCTATTTCCCGATGGACGACGTCCGCCAGGGCATCGTGCACATCGTCGGTCCGGAACAGGGCTTCACCCTGCCCGGCGCCACCATCGTCTGCGGCGACAGCCACACCGCCACCCACGGTGCGTTCGGTGCGCTGGCCTTCGGCATCGGCACGTCGGAGGTGGAGCATGTGCTGGCCACCCAGACCCTGCTGCAGAAGCCGGCCAAGAACATGCTGATCCGCGTGGACGGCAAGGTGAACCCGGGCGTCACCGCCAAGGACATCGTGCTGGCCATCATCGGCAAGATCGGCACCGCCGGCGGCACCGGCTACGTCATCGAATTCGCGGGTGAAGCCATCCGCGACCTGTCGATGGAAGGCCGCATGACCGTCTGCAACATGGCGATCGAAGGCGGCGCCCGCGCCGGCCTGATCGCCCCGGACGAGAAGACCTTCGCCTACGTCCAGGGCCGCGCCCTGGCTCCGAAGGCCGGCGCCTGGGAGCAGGCCGTCCAGTACTGGAAGACGCTGCCGTCGGACGAGGGCGCGGTCTATGACGCCACCGTCGTGCTGAACGCCGCCGACATCGTCCCGCAGGTCACCTGGGGCACCAGCCCGGAAGACGTGCTGCCGATCACCGCGACCGTGCCGAACCCGGCCGAGATCGCCGATGCCGGCAAGCGCGCCGCCGTCGAGCGCTCGCTCGCCTACATGGGCCTGACTCCCGGCCAGCCGCTGACCGAGGTGAAGGTGGACACCGTCTTCATCGGCTCCTGCACCAACGGCCGCATCGAAGACCTGCGCGCCGCCGCCGAGGTCGCCAAGGGCCGCAAGGTCGCCGAGGGCGTGCGCGCCCTGGTGGTCCCCGGTTCGGGTCTGGTCAAGGAGCAGGCCGAGGAAGAGGGTCTGGACAAGATCTTCACCGAGGCCGGCTTCGAGTGGCGCGAGCCCGGCTGCTCCATGTGCCTGGCGATGAATGCCGACCGCCTGGCTCCGGGCGAGCGCAGCGCCTCGACCTCCAACCGCAACTTCGAAGGCCGTCAGGGCCGCGGCGGCCGCACCCACCTCGTCAGCCCGGCGATGGCCGTGGCGGCGGCGGTGACCGGCCATCTGGCCGACGTCCGCGCTCTGTAAGACTGTACTGTAAGGTAAAGTTGCTGGAGGGGCAGGCTCGGGGTTCTCCCCCCGATCCTGCCCCTTTTGCATGAAGCAACGCTTGGTACTGGTGCGGCGGGCTGCCGCCTCAGCGCGTATGCGCCTCCGGCGGCGCCTTGGTGTCCGGCATCGGCGTGCCGTCGCCGCCCAGGAAGAACAGGTTGCGCAGGAAACCCGGCGCCAGCACCGCCAGCGGGTTGACCGACACGTCGGGATCGGACAGCGGTCCCTGCACATGCCAGGTGGCGGAGAAGATGCCCTGACCCTCGCCGCCGCTGAGGATGTCGCCCAGCAGCGGGATCTGGCCGATCAGGCGGTTCAGGCCATAGACCGGGACGATGGTGCCCTGCAGGTTGGCGGTTTCCGTTTCCAGATCGATCTGACCCTCCAGCGTCAGGCCGAGCGCCGAGCCCGAGGTGCGCAGATCCTTAAGATTCAGCAGCCGGCCCTCCTTGCGGAAGTCAGCCACCATGCGGCCGAATGCGATGCCCTTGCCGCCGCCCAGCAGCTCAGCAAATCCTGATGGCGAGATGGCATTCAGGATGCGGGCCAGCGCAGGAACGTCGATCAGCGTGTAATCGCGGATCTCGGCCTTGCCGACGATGGCGGCGTCGGCCCGCGGCTCCGCCGACCGGCCGGTCAGGGTCAGCCGGCCGCCGCGCATGCGGTCGTTCAGATCCATCGCCTGCAGGGCGGAGCCGAGATCGTCGGCAGTGATGGCGAGGTCGTAGATGCCCTGCGGACCCGGCCGCCATTTCATCGACACGCCGCCGCCTTCGCTGCGGCCGGTGAGGTCCAGCAGGGTCCAGGCGGTGGCGTTCCGCCGCATGGCTCCCGAGACCTGCCGCAGCCGCCGGCCCTCGCCGAACACCACCGAATCGAACTTGATGGTGACGTCCAGCGGCGTCTTGCGGCCGTCGTCGGTGGGGGAGGGCGGCTTCTTGGGCGGGGGCGCGACGGCGCCCTCGCCGGACGGCGTCTTGCCGGTCAGGCCGCGGGCATCCAGGCTGGCGCCGGTGATGGTGCCGGCATAGCCGCCGGACGGACCGCCCGGCTTGGCGGGAGGCAGCACGGTCAGGTCAGCGCGCAGATCGGTCTGGCCCAGCTTGAAGCTGGGGGTCTGCACCCGCGCCACCCGCTTGCCGCCGTCGGCCAGCTCCAGATTGGTGACGCTCTTCAGGCCGCCGGCGTCGATGGTCAGGTTGCTGATGCGGGTGGGGCGGTCCTTGTCGAACTCCAGCGTCAGCTTGCCGGTGCCGGGCTTGCCGGGGGGCTTGGCCCAGCCCAGTTCCTCGATCGACAGCCGGGTCTTCTCCAGGTTCAGGTTGCCGGTCAGCAGCAGCTTGTGCTTGCGGTCCACCGTGAACAGGATGTCGGCGCCGAAGGGACCCTGCACCCGGTCTTCCAGGTCGATGCCGTGGGCGCGCAGATCGTCGGCGGTGGCGTCGCCCTTCACGGCGATGCGGGTGCGCGGACCCTTGGCGGCGCTGTCGAAGGACTCGTTCCAATCGACGGTGACGGGAATGCCGTCCAGCCTGGTGGCGCCCTTGATCTGCATCGCCTTGAGGTCGAGCGCCAGCGACAGCTCGCCGTCGGTGGCGTTCAGCCCGGCCGCGACCTTCTCCACCGCCACCTTGTGCAGCTTGCCGGTGACGTCCAGCTCCAGCTGCTCCACCTTCAGGTCGGCCAGCAGGGGGAAGGCGAAATGCAGCTGCGCGTCGGCGGTGCCCTGGGTGCGCTTCGGGTCCATCTCCAGCTTGGTCGGATAGCCCAGCGGCGGCATGTCGATCAGGGTCAGGATGGAGCGCACCGGACCCTGGACCGGCAGGCGGATGTCCATCGTCTCCTTGCCGATGTCCAGCCCGCCGATCACCACCTTGCCGTCGCCGACCTCGATGTCGCCGGATTTCGGGTCGGCGATCCGGCCGCCCTTGGTCAGGACGGTGAAGGTCTTGCCGTCGGTCGTCGCCTCCAGCCCGGCGCCGGTGACCGGCGTCAGGTCGTGGAAATAGCGGACACTGATGTCCTGCCCGGCCATGGTGGCGAGGAAGCGCGTCTGTTCGGGCGGTCCCGACCCGTCGAGCGGTACCGAAAGGTCCACCTCCGCCCGCGCCTCCGTCACCGTTCCATGCGACAGGTTCCGGGTCACCCATTCCCGCGCGTTGGGGCCGGCGACGGTGGGCCAATAGCGGTGCAGCTCGTCCAGCGCCACGCCGCGGGCAGCCGCCTGCGCCTCCACCGCCATGCGGTCGCCCTGGCGGAGCGCGGTGCCGCTGGCCTCCACCTTCGGCTGAGGCCCGCCGGCGTCGCCCAGCACCGCGTTCAGCCCGTCCAGTTCGACGCGGTCGCGGTCGCCATGCAGGCGCAGCCGCGCCGACTCGATCGGCAGCGGCCCCTCGAACAGGTCCGGGCGAAGCAGATGCCCGCGCCCGGCGGCGATGTCGGCCTTGCCGCCGGTCGGCTGAAGCGAGGAGTCGAAGGCGACCTCCACCGTTCCCGACAGCGGCAGGTCGGCAGCCTTCAGCGGCGCCAGCAGCGGGGCGAGGCCGGCGACGGCGGCGGGGGTGAAACCGGTCAGCCGCGCGGTCGCCCGGCCGCCCTTGTCCGGCCCCTGCCGTCCCGACAGCTCCAGCCCGGCGGTGCGGCCCCCGGCGGTCAGCGACAGGGCGGCCTGCAGGTCGCGCCCCTCATCGGTCTCCACCAGCTCGCCCCGGCCGCTCAAGGCCAGCGCTTCGCCGCCATCCGCCGCGTCCAGCGACAGATCGTCGATCCGCAGCCGCCGGCCCGGCACGTCCAGGCTGCCGCGCAGCTCCAGGCTCCGCACCGCGACCGGCTCCGGCCGCAGGGCGGCGGGAAGGGCGATGCTGCCGCTGCCGCCGCGCAGGTTCAGATCGACCGTCATCGGTTCGAAGCGCGGGTCGAGCCGCGCCGTGACCGTGCCGGACAGCGGCAGCTTCACCGCCGACAGCGGCGCCATTGCCGGCCCGACCTCCGCCAGCGCCGCCGGTTCCAGCCCGTCGACGGACAAGGTCAGGTCGGTGGTGGCGTCGGCGATGCTGTAATGGCCGGTGGCGGCGACGGTCACCGCCTGGGGCGTCCCCGTTCCGCCGGTATTGCCGAGGTCCAGCGTGACGCGGGCGCGGCCCTGGGCGCCCTGGGAGTCGCGGGTCAGCACGATGTCGGCGCGCGTGGCGTGCCAGGACAGGTCGAGCATGCGGTTCTCGACCCGCAGGTCAGCACCGACCACCGACAGCCGGCGCAGCAGACCAAGGGGCCGGTCGATGTCGGGCGGGCGGCGCAGGCTGTCCAACGCCTCGTCCATCAGGTCGGGGCCGGCATTGTCGGATCTGCCGGCGGATTCGGCGTCGGCCCGCACGTCGAAGGCGAGGCCGCCGTCGGCGCGGCGCAGCACGGTCAGGCGCGGCCGGACCAGATCCAGGCGCGTCGGCGACAGCGTGCCGCGGAACAGGGCCGGAATGGAGAAGCCGATGCCCATCTCCGGCACCGCCGCCATCTCCGCCCCCCCGGCATTCAGCGCCTGTACCCGGCGGGCGCGCAGGTCGAGACGCCGTCCGCCGGTGTTCTCAAGCCCGTCCTCGTCCTCCAGCGACAGCACCAGTTCGCCGATGTCGATGTGGAAGCGGCCGTCGCGGTCGCTCAGCGCCTGCTCGACATAGGGGATCAACGGGTCGAGCGCGATCGGCCCCTGCGACAGCCGCCACGCGAACAGCCCGCCGGCCGCAAGCGCCACGGCGCCGACCCCGGTCAGCGTCAGGCCGAGGATCTTCGCGGTGCGGCGGATCATCGGTCACCGTCGGAAAAAGAAGGATAATTGGTCCGATTGACCTTCACGCCCGACACGTGCAGCTTTCTGCCCATGATTTGAGCAGGAAAGACGGTTGCCATGCCCAGCCCCATCGCGTTCTCAAGCCCCTTGCCGAAGCCCTTCGACGCCGCGCAGGCGTCGCTGGGGATGGAGCGCTGGCGCCAGCAGGCCGCCGCGGCGGAGCCAGAGACCCGTGCCTGGGCGGAGGCCTTCGCCGATTCGGAAACCGGCCGGGCGCTGATCGAGGCGGTGTGCGGCAACAGCCCGTATCTCGGCCACAGCCTGACGCGGGAGCTGCCCTTCGTCGCCCGGACGGTGCAGGACGGGTTCGACGACAGCTTCGCCGCGCTGATCGCCGCCCTCCATGCCGAGCATGACGAGGAAAAGTCGATGGACCGGCTGATGGCGGGCTTGCGGGTGGCGAAGCGGCGGGCGGCGCTGCTGATCGCGCTGGCCGACATCGCCGGTGCGTGGCCGCTGTTCCGCGTCACCGGCGCGCTGTCGGAGCTGGCGGAGACGGGGGTCCAGCTGGCCGCGAATTTCCTGCTGCGCCGCGCCGGGGAGGCGGGGACGCTGACGCTGCCGGATCCGCAGCGACCGTGGGTCGGTTCGGGCCTGATCGTGTTGGGCATGGGTAAGCTTGGCGGGCGCGAACTCAACTATTCCAGCGACATCGACCTGATCGTCCTGTACGACGACGCTGTTGTGCAGACGCCCCAGCCGGACAACCTCGCGCGAACCTTCATCAGGCTCGCACGCGATCTTGTCCGCATTATGGATGAACGGACCAAGGACGGCTACGTCTTCCGCACCGACCTTCGGCTTAGGCCGGATCCCGGTGCCACGCCTCTGGCGGTTTCCGTCTCCGCAGCCGAAATTTATTACGGCAGCGTCGGGCAGAACTGGGAACGCGCGGCGATGATCAAGGCGCGCCCCATCGCCGGCGATCCGGAGGCGGGGGCCGCCTTCCTGCGCTTCCTGGAGCCCTTCGTCTGGCGCCGCAACCTGGATTTCGCCGCCATCCAGGACATCCATTCGATCAAGCGCCAGATCAACGCCCACAAGGGCCACCGCGAGGTGACGGTCAACGGCCACGACATCAAGGTCGGCCGCGGCGGCATCCGCGAGATCGAATTCTTCGCCCAGACCCAGCAGCTGATCTTCGGCGGGCGCGACCCGCGCGTGCGCATCGCCCCGACCCTGATGGCGAACGAGGCGCTGCGCGACGTCGGCCGGGTGCCGCCGCAGACGGTGGAGGAGCTTGCCGGGGCCTATCATTTCCTGCGTCGTGTCGAACACCGCATCCAGATGATCGACGACCAGCAGACCCACCGCATTCCCGCCGACGATGCCGGGGTGGCGCATCTGGCGACCTTCCTCGGCTATGACGACCCCGCCGCCTTCCGGGCGGAGCTGCTGGCGACGCTGGGGCAGGTCGAGGACCGCTATGCCGAGCTGTTCGAGGAGGCGCCGTCGCTGTCCGGTCCCGGGAATCTGGTCTTCACCGGCACCGACCCCGACCCCGGCACGGTGGAGACGCTGACGGGCATGGGATTCGCCGATCCGGCGCGCGTCATCAGCGTGGTGTCGGCCTGGCACCGTGGCCGCTACCGCGCCACCCGGTCGGGTCGCGCGCGGGAACTGCTGACCGAGCTGACGCCGGCCCTGCTGAGCGCGCTGGCCAAGACGCCGGCGCCCGATTCGGCGCTGATGAACTTCGACGACTTCCTGGGCAAGCTGCCGGCCGGTGTCGGGCTGTTTTCCCTGTTCGTCGCCAATCCCTGGCTCTTGGAGCTGGTGGCGGAGATCATGGGCATCGCGCCGCAGATGGCGAAGACGCTGTCGCGCAACCCGTCGCTGTTGGATGCCGTGCTGTCGCCGGACTTCTTCGACCCGCTGCCGGGCAAGGAGGACGGGCTGGCCGACGACCATGCCCGCGTCATGGCGGCGGCTCGTGATTTCGAGGATGCGCTTACCCTGTCGCGGCGCTGGACCAACGACCAGCGCTTCCGCGCCGGGGTGCATATCCTGCGCGGCATCACCGACGGCGACCGCTGCGGCGCCTTCCTGGCCGATCTGGCCGACATCGTCGTCCCCGACCTCGCCCGCCGGGTGGAGGAGGAGTTCGCCCAGCGCCACGGCCACATTCCCGGCGGCGCCTGGGTGGTGGTGGCGATGGGCAAGCTGGGCAGCCGGCAGCTGACCATCACGTCGGACATCGACTTGATCGTCATCTATGACGTGGCGCCCGGAGAAGGGCCGCGTCTGTCGGACGGCACCAAGCCGCTGTCGCCCAACGAATATTACATCAAGCTGACCCAGCGCCTGACCAACGCCATCACCGCACCGATGGGCGACGGGCGGCTCTACGAGGTGGACATGCGGCTGCGCCCGTCGGGCAATGCCGGGCCGCTCGCCACCTCGCTGGACGCCTTCCTCAAGTATCAGACCACCGACGCCTGGACCTGGGAGCATATGGCCCTGACCCGCGCCCGGGTGATTGGTGGCGATCCGGCGCTGGCGGACCGCGTGTCGGCGGCGATCCGCTCGGTGCTGACCGCCCCGCGCGATGCCGACCGGCTGCTGTGGGATGTCGCCGACATGCGGCGGCGAATCGAGAAGGAATTCGGGACGACCAACGTCTGGAACGTCAAATACGCCCGCGGCGGCCTGATCGACATCGAGTTCATCGCCCAGTACCTGCAACTGCGCCATGGGCACGAGCGGCCGGACATCCTGCACATCGGCACCGCCAAGGCGCTGGGATGCGCCGCCCGGACGGGGGCGCTGGACCCGGGGGTGGCGGAGGATCTGGAGGCGACGCTGCGGCTGTGGCGGCGGGTGCAGGGCTTCCTGCGGCTGACCACCGCCGGGGTGCTCGACCCCAACCAGGTGTCGCCCAGCCTGCTGGCCGGGCTGGTCCGCGCCGCCTTTCCTGACGAGCGTGAGCCTGGCGGTGTTGACTTCCCGGAACTGGACCACAGAATCCGTGCCGTCGCCGCCCGCGCCCATGGTCATTTCAAGATCCTGGTCGAGGAACCGGCAGGCCGTCTGGCCCCACCCAACACGCCTCCGGCCTGAGAACTCGCTTCGCCGCCGGCAAGAAGAAGGACATTCGAGCAGCCATGACCGTAGACGTCGGATCGCCCGCCCCGGATTTCACCATGCCGACCGATGGCGGGGGCAGCGTCACGCTGTCGGCCCTGCGCGGCAAGCCGGTGGTGCTGTATTTCTACCCGAAGGACGACACGTCGGGCTGCACGTCGGAGGCCTGCGGCTTCCGCGACCAGCTGCCCGACTTCTCCGCCGTGGATGCGGTGGTGATCGGCGTCTCCAAGGACAGCGTCGCCAGCCACGACAAGTTCAAGGCCAAGCACGAGCTGACCTTCACCCTGGCGTCGGACACCGACGGCGCCGTGTGCGAGGCCTATGGCACCTGGGTTGAAAAGAGCATGTACGGGCGCAAATACATGGGTATCGACCGCGCCACCTTCCTGATCGACAAGGACGGCGTGGTGCGCAACGTCTGGCGCAAGGTGAAGGTCACCGGCCATGTCGCCGCGGTCTTGAAGGCCGTGCAGGCGCTGTAACCTCCAACGGGAAGGTGGGGCGCCTTTTTCTCCCGGTATGGACCGGACGGGAAGGGCGCCCTGCCGACCCGGCTATTCCCCTGGCGTGCGGATTTACGCCCGAAGGGTATTTTTAGAATCGCCCCAAACAAGCCTACACTTCGTGCATTCCGGCACCAGAGGCCGCGCAACCCACCGCGGTTTTGGTCCTTCGGCTGCCCCAGGGATGCACACGCCATGAACGTTGCGAACATTGCCCGGCGCCTCGTCGCCGGAGAGCTTCACTATGCGCTGGGCCGGTTCGAATCGGTGCGGCGCGGCTACAGTGCCCTGCGCCGTCTGTCTCCCCGGTCGCGTCAGCGGGCGCCGGCCGGCCCGCCCATATCCCTGCCTCCGCTTTCGGTCAGCTTGTTTCCCGGCCAGGCCATCGACCGCGCGCTGGCCGATCTGCGGCGCGACTCGATCGCGCTCGGTTTCGATCTGCCTTGGGCGATGGTGGAGGAGATGGTGGAGTTCGCCACCCACTCCCCCCTGCAGCGGCGGCTGCGCGACGACCGCGTGTTCTATCGCCACAACGTCCGCAAGGGCCGGCTGGAGGATGGATCGCCCGCGGTGATGGGCATTGTCCCCGATCCGCTGGACTGCCCGGCGGTGCGCCGGGTCTGCCGTGATCCGTTGCTGATGCAATGCGCCGGGGCGTTCCTGGGCTTTCCCGCCACCAAGATCATCCCGCGCCTGTTCTGGAGCTTCGTCACCGACGCCACCGACGACGAGCGGCGCCAGCTGGGCCAGACCATCGACTGGCATTACGACGTCCACGACTTCCATTTCTGCTCGGCGCAGTTCTACCTGACCGATGTCGGGCCGGGGGCGGGGGAGCATGCGCTGGTCCGCGGCAGCCATCACGGCAAGTCGCTGCGCATGCTGCTGGGTTCCGCCAACGCCCGCGACGAGGAGCTGTTCACCCGCTTCGCCCGCGACCGCATCCTGGTGGTGGAGGGGCCGGCCGGCACCGGCTTCATCGAGGACACCTCCTGCTACCACCGCGCCACCCCGCCGGTCAGCCGCGAGCGGCTGATGCTGCAGCTCTGGATCAGCTGAGCTAGACTGCGCCGCATCGTCACAGGGGATGCGGAACGGATGATGGAAGCGAAGAACGGGCTGCGCACGGTCGTCGGCCTGATGAGCGGCACCTCGATGGACGGCATCGACGCCGCTTTGCTGCGCACCGACGGCCGCGACCGGGTGGAGGCGCTGGACTTCCTGACCATCCCCTATGACGATGGCTTCCGTGCCCGTCTGCGCGGCTGCCTGGGACGGAAAGACAGCGACGGGACGGTGGCGGCGGTGGAGCGCGACCTGACCGACGCCCATGCCGACGCGGTGCGCCGCCTGCTCGACAAGGCGGGCGTCGCGGCGGCGGCGGTCGAGCTGATCGGCTTCCACGGCCACACCATCCACCATGACCCGGACCGGCGCATCACCCGTCAGATCGGCGACGGCGCACGGCTGGCCGCGGCGACCGGCATCGCCGTGGTCAACGACTTCCGCAGCGCCGACGTTGCCGCAGGCGGGCAGGGGGCGCCTTTGGTCCCACTGTTTCACCGGGCGCTGGCGCATGGGCTGCCGCGTCCGCTCGCCGTCCTCAACATCGGCGGCGTCGCCAATGTCAGCTGGATCGGCCCCGAATCGGCGGACGGGGAGGCGGACGTCGTCGCCTGCGACACCGGGCCGGGCAACGCCCTGATCGACGATTGGGTGCTGCGCCACGGGATCGGCCGTTTTGATGCCGGTGGTGCGCTGGCGGCGGCGGGGCGGGTGGATGGCGCGGCGTTGGCAGCCCTGATGGCCCATCCCTATTTCGGCCGTCCGGCGCCCAAGTCGCTGGACCGCGACGCCTTCGATCCGGCGCCGGTGGCGGCTTTGCCGCCGGAGGACGGCGCCGCCACCCTGACCGCCTTCACCGCCGAATCGGTCGCCCGAATCGTGCCCCATCTGCCGGCCGCGCCGGTGCGCTGGCTGGTCTGCGGCGGCGGGCGGCACAATGCCACGCTGATGGCGATGCTGTCCGACCGGCTGGGCGTGCCCGTCGAGTCGGCCGATCTCGTCGGCTGGGATGGCGACGCGCTGGAGGCGCAGGCATTCGGCTATCTGGCGGTGCGTAGCCGGCTGGGGCTGCCGCTCAGCCTGCCGGCCACCACCGGCGTGCCGGTGCCCATGCCGGGCGGTGTGTTCCACCCGGTCGGCTGACCGGACCCTGTGCGTCCCGTCCGTTCGGCGGGCAGTGCGTCGCGGCTGCGGGCCGTCGCCAGCAGTACCAGGGCGGCGAAAGGCACCAGCCAGATCACGCGGTTCTGATAGCGGTCATGGACCGCCGACAGCCCGCCGGTGACGATGGCGTTCAGCACCAGCCCCAGCCCAATGACCAGAAGCAGCATCCGTACCCGGTCGCCGACCCGCCGCCAGCGGCCCAGCCCCATCGTGGCGAGCCCCAGCACGCCGAGCGACAGGGACAGATCCTCGACCAGCGCCAGCCCGCTGCGGGGGAAGCGCTGCTGCGTCTGCAGCGAGTGGTCGAAGGCGGCATAGACCGCCGCGGGGAAGCGGCTGAACAGCCGGCGGGTCAGCGGCTTGACCGGGTCGTTCAGGGTGTCGTCGGACTGGACCTTCAGGAACTGGCTTACGGCGTTGGCGAGACCATGCTCGGCAACCGCGGCCGGGCGGCTGGCGATGGTGTTGTGGGCGATCTCCGCCGCCTCGGCCACGAAGCACGGTTGGTCGCCGAAGCGGCGTCGGGCACCGTTGGGATGCCAGAGGAAATAGTCGGAGGCGACGTAGCCCGGCGCGCTGCGTCCCAGCGTGTCCAGGCTGCCGCACAGCAGATAGTCGCGGGTGCGGCAGGCCTCGGCCAGATAGTCGCGGGCCGGACCATCGCCGATCAGCCGGGCCAGCAGGAAGACGGGGGAGCTTTCCGACAGCACCATCCGCCCGGCCGTCAGCTTGTTGGAGGTGGTCAGCAGCCCGGCCGCCAGCGCCACCGGCAGCAGCACTCCCAAAGCCAGCGGCCGGAGGATCCCGCGATCCTTCCACAGCGCCCAAAGCGCGAGCAGGACGACCATCCCGCCCAGGATCGCCAGATGGCTGAGATGGGACACGATCATGCCGGTGAGCGCCGCAACGGTCAGCGATCGCTGCACCATGCTGAGCGCCTGCCAGCGGACGACGACGACATAGACCAGCAGGATCAGCAGCCCGGTGAGGAAATCCGGCATGATCGTCGCCGCATGCAGCGACAGGCTGGTGGCCAGCCCCAGCACCGCGGCGATGCCGAGGAATATCCCCGGCCGGTCCGGCGCCCCCGCCGCAGTCAAAGCCGCTCGCAGGACCGCCGCCGCCAGGATCCCCTGGGCCAGCGGGATCAGCCACACGCCCCAGCCGCTGGCGAAGGGAAGCAGGAACAGCATGTACCCGAAGGGCCGCAGGAAGAAGATGTTGGCCGAGGCGGGACCGTGCGGCGACTGGTCCGGCGGGGGAGTCCAGGCTGGCTGGGCGGCGCGGTGCAGGATGTTGAAAGCCGGTTCCAGATAGCCCGGCGTGTCGTCGAAGGTCAGCGGGAAGCCGTTCAGCACCAGCAGCGGTGCGCCGATCAGCAGGCCGGCCAGAACGATCGTCAGGGCCGGCGAAATCCAGGATGCGTTCCAAAAGCGCATGGGCGCCTTCCGGCCATAGCGATGGATGACCGGAGGATGGCCGTCCCCGCTGCAATGCACAACGAGTCGGGCGTGGTAGGGGCGGGGCTGCGGGTGACGCTTCCGGCATAACCCCCGGTGGCAGGTCAGGGGTGTTGAGTGGCGGTCGACTCCAGCAGATCGGCCAGCGCCGCCTGCTGGTCGACGCCGCCGAAGTCGGTCTTGCGCTCCATCGCGGCGGCAAGGCGGCGGCGGTACTCGGTGCGCGGGATCTCGACGGCGCCGAAGCGGCTCAGATGCTCGGTCACGAACTGGGTGTCGAGCAGGGCGAAGCCGGCGGCGCGCAGCCGGGCGACCAGATGGACCAGCGCCACCTTGCTGGCCCCGGTCTCGCGGCTGAACATGCTCTCGCCGAAGTAGGCGCCGCCGATCGACACCCCGTACAGGCCGCCGACCAACCGGCCGTCGCGCCAGCATTCCACGCTGTGGGCGAAGCCGGAATCGAACAGGTCGCCGTAGAGGCGGACGATGTCGTCGTTGATCCAGGTCTTCGGCCGGTCCTCCGTCGATTCGGCGCAGCCCTCGATCACCGCGCGGAAGGCGCTGTCGAAGCGCAGCTCGAACGGGCAGCGCCGCAGCGTCTTGCGCAGGCTGCGCGGCACATGGAAACCGTCCAGCGGCAGGATGCCGCGGAGTTCCGGGTCGAACCAGTGAAGCTCCCGCGATTCGGCGCTTTCGGCCATCGGGAAGATGCCGGCGGCGTAGGCGCGAAGCAGGATCGGTGCGGACAGGGTGAACATGCCGGTCACTATACCCGCTGATGGGGCGGAACGCGCAAACGTTCGGCCGGAGTTTGGCTGAGTGATACTGGTGTCGAGACCCCGCGACAGCAATCTCCTTCCATGGTATGCAACGCAGGGAAGCACATCCATGGGGAAGACCGTCATGCGAAGCGCCGTCGCCGCCATTCTGTCCGTCATGGTTGCCGGACTGTTCACCGCAAGCCCCTCCTGGGCGCAGAGGCGGGCGGAGCCGGGCAACTTCGACTATTACCTGCTGTCGCTGTCGTGGACGCCGACCTATTGCGCCCGCGACAAGTACGGCCCCGATCCCGACCAGTGCGGCGACCGCAAATACGGTTTCGTCGTCCATGGCCTGTGGCCGCAATACAATGACGGCAGCTATCCCGCCACCTGCACCCGCGACCGCAACCTGCCCAAGGCGGTGGTGGACCAGACCATGCCGGTGATGCCCAGCGTCGGGCTGATGATGCATGAATGGCGCAAGCACGGGACCTGCTCCGGTCTGAACGCCACCGACTATTTCGCCAAGCTGCGCGCCGCGGCGTCCAAGGTGGCGATCCCGGAGCAGCTCAAGGTTCCCGGCCCGACGGTGCCGGCGACGCAGGTGGAGCGCCTGTTTCTGGAGGCCAATCCCGGCCTGACGGCGGAGGGGGTGGCGGTCATCTGTTCCCGCCGCGATGTGGCGGAGGTGCGGGTCTGCCTGAACAAGGATCTGGGCTTCGTCGCCTGCGGCCAGAAGGTGGTCGACCGCTGCCGCGACCGCGACGCCGTCCTGTCGCCCGACGTGGTCGCGGCCCAGCCGCGCCGCAGCGCAACTCCGCCCGCCGCTCCGGCCCTGCCGCCGGCACCCGCCCCGGCAAGCGTTCCGGCGCAGTGAGGCTCAGCCGCCCGTCCCCTCCGCCAGCGACGCCATCACCGCCGGGATTTCCGCCAGCAGTTCGCGGGCGAGGAATCCCAGCGGGCCGATTCGGCGGCTCAGCCGGTTGCCGGCCTCGCCATGCAGGTAGACCCCCCAGATGGCGGCCTGTTCCGGACTGGCGCCGCGGGCCAGCAGGCCGGTAACGATCCCGGCAAGCGTGTCGCCCGAACCGGAGGTCGCCAGCCCGACCGTGCCCTCGCGATAGGCCCAACTGCGGCCGTCCGGTGCGACGATGCGGGTGCAGCCCCCCTTCAGCGCCACCACCGCCTTCAGCCGGGCCGCCGCCTGCCTGGCGCTGCCGAGCGGGTCGGCGTCCACCTGCTCGCGCGGGCAGCCCAGCAGTCCAGCCATTTCGCCGGAATGGGGAGTGATGACCACGCGGCCTTCATGCCGGTGCAGCGGCGCCGGGTCCTGCCCCAGCCCGGCCAGCGCCCCGGCATCCAAAACAAAGCGAGGGCCTTCCTCACTCGAATCCAGCCGCCTCAGCAGGTCGGCGGTCAAGGCCGCGGTTGCCGGCTCGTCCATCATGCCGGGGCCGATCAGCACCGTATCGCAACGCGAGGCGCGCTCGGCCAGCGTCTGGGCCGACTCGGCGGCGATTCCGCCCTCCGGCGTCTCACGCAGGCCGGCGACCAGGGCCTCGGGCAGGACGAGGCCCAGATGTGGGGCGACGCTGGCCACGGTGGCAATCTGCAGCTTGCCGGCACCCGCCCGCAGCACGCCGATCCCGGCCAGCAGGGCGCCGCCCGGCACCGGCACGCTGCCGGCCACCACCAGCGCCCTTCCGCGGGTTTCCTTGTCGCCGTCGCCATCCGGCTGGGGCAGGGGCATGCCACGCAGAAGTTCAGCGGTGACGGGGATCTCGGCGTCCAATCGGCTCTCCTCGGCGGGCGGCCCTCGGCGGGCGATGATTTAACGGGCGGCAACGGCGGCATCCGGCTCGGCGGTGACCGGGGCGCCGGCCGCCTCCAACGGAGCGACGAAGTTGTAGCGGTGCAACTGCAGTCCGCCGCGTGGCCCGGCCTGGGCATCGAAGCGGTATTCGGTGACGGAGCAGTTGGCGACGTCGCCGGCTGCGTCGACGGCCAGGATTTCCTCCTCCGTCATGTTTTCCAGCAGATAGCGCAGGCACAGCACCACCACCTGATGACCGACGATCAGCACCCGCCGGCCGCCGTGATGCAGGCTGACGGTGTCGAGCGCGCTGCGCAGCCGCAGGATCACGTCGCACCAGCTCTCGCCCCCCGGCGGGCGGTGATAGAACTTGCCGAGCAGGCGGCGGAATTCGGCCTGTTCCGGGAATTCCTGGCGGATGCCGGCGGTGGTCAGCCGGTCGAGCACGCCGAACTCCTTCTCGCGCAGCCGCTCGTCGATGACGAAATCGGCCGGGTCGATCGGCAGCCCGCCCGACTGGTGCAGCCGTTCCGCCGTGCGCAGCGCCCGCCGGTAGGGCGAGGTCAGCACCACGTCCGGCCGCTCCACCGCCGGCATGGCGGCGAACCAGCGGCCGAGCGCATCCGACTGCCGCTCGCCCAGCGGGCTGAGCGGCACGTCGACGTCACGTTCGTCGATGGCGATGCGGACATGCCCGGCGGCGTGAGCGGCGTCGCGCGCGACGTTCCCGGCGCTCTCGCCATGGCGGACGATCCACAATCGGTCGGGCCAGCGCTGTTGCATCGGCGATCCCGTTTTCTGGTGGAGGAGGCTGCCGGAAATAACCGCCGGGCGGGCCGAAAGGTCCCTCCGCCGTGCAGGTCACGGTATGGCAGCCATGCTGCCCGTTCCGCCGCTGCGGCGACGCGGCACCTTGCCGCTGGCGCCGGCCGGGCCACACTTTCCTGTCCAGTTTCCAACCAGCAGCCAGTCTTCAATCATACAGAATGGATCGGACATGACGGACAGCCAGGACGCGGCCCCCCTGTTCCAGCCGGTGACGGTCGGGCGCTACACCCTGCCCAACCGCATCGCCATGGCGCCGCTGACCCGCAGCCGCACCGACAACGCCACCGGCGTGCCAACCGCGATGAACGCCGAATATTACGCCCAGCGCGCCAGCGCCGGCCTGATCATCGCCGAGGCGACGCAGATCTCGCCGCAGGGCAAGGGCTATGCCTATACCCCCGGCATCCACAGCGCCGAACAGGTGGCGGGCTGGAAGCTGGTGACCGACGCGGTCCATGCGAAGGGTGGGCACATGTGCCTGCAGCTCTGGCATGTTGGCCGCATCTCCCACCCCGACCTGCAGCCGGGAGGCGCCCTGCCGGTGGCGCCCTCCGCGGTGAAGCCGGAGATGAAGGCCTTCACCGTCGACGGCTTCAAGGACATCCCGGCCCCGCGCGCGCTGGAACTGTCCGAGTTGCCGGGCATCGTCGAGGATTACCGCCGCGCCACCCGCAACGCGCTGGCCGCCGGGTTCGACATGGTGGAGGTGCATGCCGCCAACGGCTATCTGATCGACCAGTTCCTGCGCGACGGCACCAACAAGCGCACCGACGCCTATGGCGGCTCGGTGGAGAATCGCGCCCGCTTCCTGTTCGAGGTGCTGGACGCCGTGGTGGCGGAGGCCGGTGCCGACCGCGTCGGCATCCGCCTGTCGCCGCTGAGCCCGGCCAACGACGCCCAGGAAAGCGACCCGGTCGGCACCTTCAGCCCGGTGATCCGCCGCCTGAACGACTACGGCCTTGCCTACCTGCACATGATCGAGGGGGTGACCCGCGGCCCGCATCCCGGATTCGGCGGCGATCTCGCCGAGCTGCGCGGGCTCTACAAGGGCCGCTACATGGCCAACAACGTCTATGACCGCGCCATGGCGATCCAGGCGACGGCCAGCGGCCATGCCGACATGATCGCCTTCGGCCGGCCCTTCATCGCCAACCCGGACTTGGTGGAACGGCTGCGCATCGACGCCCCGCTGGCCGAGCCGGACCAGAAGACCTTCTATGGCGGCGACAGCCACGGCTACACCGACTATCTGACCTTGAACCAGTCGGCGGCCTGATCCGTGACGCACGGTTCGCGTGCAAAAGATTGCCGAGTCGCGGCCGAACCGGGAAGCAGGGGGTGCCGAAAAGGGGTGGCGGTGCGGCACTTCAGTGCCGTTTCCGTCCATCCGAGGCCCCAAGGGGGAGGGCGCGCGCGTCAAGCGTGAGCCAGGGGTGGGGCAATTAACGGCGATTCGGCCATCTTTCCTTTGGAAGGCTTGACCTGGGACCCGATCCCTGTGACAAAAGACATTCGGCACACTCTATGAGCTTGAAGACACATGTTCGACCGCCCGCCCCGCCAGGGCTTCCGCGCTCCCGAGATCACCAAGTCCAACGTCACCGCCACCGTGAAGTGGTTCAACCCCACCAAGGGGTTCGGCTTCGTGTCGCCTGAGGACGGTTCGCCCGATGCCTTCCTGCACGTCTCTGCGGTTCAGGCCGCCGGCTACGACGCGCTGGACGAAGGCACCACCATCACCTGTGACCTGGCCCGTGGGCCGAAGGGTCCGCAGGTGGCCTCCATCCACACGGTCGATGCGTCGACCGCTCAGCGTTCGGCCCGTCCGCGGACCGGCGGCTTCGACCGTGGCGGCTTTGACCGCGGCGGCTACGATGCCGGCGGCACCGGTGGCGAAGAAGTCGACGGCACCGTGAAGTGGTTCAATGCCGACAAGGGCTTTGGCTTCATCACGCCCAGCACCGGTGGCAAGGACGTCTTCGTCCACGTCAACGTGCTGCGCCGTTCGGGCATGCAGACCCTTCAGGAAGGCGATCAGGTGCGCGTCACCGTTCGCCAGGGCCAGAAGGGTCCGGAAGCGGGCAAGGTCGAGTACCTGTAAGGCTCCGGGACTCCCGGGCCTCGGCCGCGCGGCGTTCGTCCTCTCCGGACGCACGCCACACCGGCCGGCTCCGCTTGGCTGAATAGCCTCTTGAGGTCCTGAGCCGTACCGGCTCCGGGCCTCCCGGTGGAAATCCGGACTTTCAGCGCACGGTGCCTCCCTTCGGGGGCGCGCCGTGCGTTCCTGTCTTTTGTTCTGCTATTTTTGCGGTCCTGGCTCGTGAGCGATCCGGCCGTGGCGCTGTTCGGCCCGGCTGTTCTTTGCGTGTGTCTTCCGCTCTTTCCTTCGTTCCTGCCTTCTTCGTGACGCCTGTTCCTCTGCGCCGCCCTCCGGGGCGGCCGGCGCCACGTCTCCCTTCTGTTGCCCCCCTTGCTGCCAAAGGTCCGATCCGGCATGAGCGAGGTGCTGACCGACTTGGTTGCCGTCCTGGCCGGTGGGGGCGGGGTGGCGGGCGGTGGATGGTCCACGGCGCAGCTGATCGGTTTCTGCGGCACCGTCGGCGGCATGCTCTGGCCGTTCTTCCGCAGCCGGGCCGGCATGCTGCTGGTGCAGCTGGTGCCCTGCCTGTGCTTCGCCGTGCATTACGCCATGATGGGCGCTCCGACAGCGTCGGCGCTGAACGGGCTTGCGGCGCTGCAGGTGGTGGCGGCGCTGGCGATCGGCGCACGGCCCGCCTTCCGAATCGTCTATCTGGCAATCCTTCCGGTGATCGCCGCGGTGATGGCCGTCACCTGGACCGGGCTGCCGTCCGTCTTCGCGGCAGCCGGGATGGCGGCGATCAGCCTTGCCCGCTACCAGACGCGGGTTGCACCCTTCCGCGGCATCATGTTGGTGGCTTTGCCCTGTTGGTTCGTGCACAACAGTCTGGTGGGGTCGGTGCCGGCAATGATCTCGGACGTGACCGGAATCGCCGTCAATGCCTGGATGCTGCTGCGCGGCACCGGGCTGACGCTGCCCTCACCAACACCAACGCCACCGGCTGCAGCAGCAATGCCGCCGGCGGCCGGGGAGGCGAAGCTGTCATGACCGTCAACCATTCCAATCTGTCGGCGGAAGACGCCGCCGCACTGCGCGCGATCCCGCTGTTCGCCAAGCTGACCGACCGGGCGGTGTCGCTGCTGGGCGGGGTCGCCATCGTGCGCCCGGTGTCGCGCGGCACCACCCTGTTCCTGCAGGACGAGCCGGCCGACCGCTTCTTCGTCCTGCTCGACGGCTGGGTGAAGCTGTACCGCCTGACCCGCGACGGGACGGAGGCGGTGGTCCATGTCATCGGCCCGGCGGAAAGCTTCGCCGAGGCCGCCATGTTCGCCGATGGCAAATTCCCGGTCTGCGCCGAGGCGGTGACCGACGCCCGCGTCCTGACCCTGACCGCCGACGGCTTCGCCCGCTGCCTGCGCGAGGACGACCGCATCGCTTTCGGCATGCTGGGTTCCCTGTCGGTCCGCCTGCGCCATCTGGTGACGCAGATCGAGCAACTCCAGGTCCAGCCGGCGCCGCAGCGGGTCGCTGCCTTCCTGATGCGCGTCTGCCCGCCGGGCGACGGACCGGCGCAGTTCCAGCTTCCCTTCGACAAGGCGCTGATCGCGCGGCGCCTGGGCATGCAGCCGGAAACCCTGTCGCGTGCGCTGGCCAAGCTGCGCCCCGTGGGCGTGGAAACCCAAGGGCTGACCGTCAGCGTCGCCGAACGTGCCGCCCTGCGCGCCATGGCCGAGGCCGGCGAGGAGGAGTGACCGGTAAGCCGCCGGGCCGGCGCCTTGTGACAGCGTCGGCGCGGCGGTTCAGACCCGATTGACGGCGCTGTCACAAGGTGCGAGTTTGCACCCCTCCCGGTACCGCATTTGTTCAGGATTTCGAGGCAGCGATGGGCGACAGCAAGACGGTGGCGACGGCATCGGATCCGGCGCAGGATCTGGTGGCCTTCGCCGGTGACCGGCGCTTCGCCACCGTGATGGCGGACCCGCCCTGGCGCTTCGTCAACCGCACTGGCAAGATGGCGCCGGAGCATCGCCGCCTGTCGCGCTACGGCACCATGACGGTGGAGGACATCTGCGCCCTGCCGGTCGCCGACATCGCCGCCCCGACCGCGCACCTCTATCTCTGGGTCCCCAACGCCCTGCTGCCGGAAGGGCTGCAGGTGATGCGCAGCTGGGGGTTCGAGTACAAGACCAACCTGATCTGGCACAAGGTGCGCAAGGACGGCGGGTCGGACGGGCGCGGGGTGGGCTTCTACTTCCGCAACGTCACCGAACTGATCCTGTTCGGCGTGCGCGGCAAGAAGGCCCGCACGCTGCCGCCCGGCCGCACCCAGGTCAACCTGATCGAAAGCCGCAAGCGCGAGCACAGCCGCAAGCCCGACGAGCAGTATGAACTGATCGAGTCCTGCAGCCCCGGCCCCTATCTGGAGATGTTCGCCCGCGGCGCCCGGCCCAACTGGTCGGTCTGGGGCAATCAGGCCGACGACGGGTATGAGCCGACCTGGAAGACCTACGCGTTCAATTCCGCGACGGATCGCGAGGCTGCGGCGGAGTAGGGGGCTGCGTCAAATCAGCCCCAGCGCCTCCAGATCGCGCCGCAGCGCCTCGGCGCCCAGGAACAGGTGCGCCGACATTCCCACCGATCGCGCCGTCTCGACATTGTCGGGATTGTCGTCGATGAAGTAGCAGTCCTTCGGTTCGAGACCGTAACGATCCATCAGCAGCCGATAGATCGCCGGGTCCGGCTTCACCAGTCGTTCCTGACCCGAAACGATGATCCCGTCGAAGCCGTTCAGGAAGTCGAAACGCTTGCGCGTCAGCTCGAACTTGTCGACCGAGAAGTTGGTGATGGCATAGACGGGAACGCCGCGGGCCTTCAGTTCCGCCAGGATTTCCGGGGTGCCGGGAATCGGGCCGGGCACCATGCGTTCCCACATGTCGTCATAGGCGCGGATCAGTTCGGCGCAGTCCGGATGCTCCTCGATCAGCAGGGCGACCCCGTCCGACCAGGAACGGCCGCGGTCCTGCTCCAGGTTCCAGGCGGGGGTGCAGACCCGGTCGAGGAAATCCTCCATCAGGTCTTCGTAACCGTCGAACAGCTCGCGGTAGAGATGCCGCGGGTCCCATTCGATCAGCACCTGCCCGACGTCGAAAATGACGGCGGACGGCTTGGTTTGCTCAGTCATTCCGGTCATGGAACGGTCCGCCTCAGCCCTTGGCACGGGCGGCTTCGGTCAGCCGCTTCATGTCGTCCAGCCGGATGGCGCCGGGCACCAGCTCGTCGCCGAAGATGAAGGCGGGGGTGCCGCGGATGTTCAGCTTCTCGGCCAGCGCCTGGTTGGCGGCGATCACCTTCAGCACGTCCGGCGACTCCATGTCCTTCTTCAGCCGGTCGGTGTCGAGCCCGACCGACTTGGCCAGCCGCATGATGACGGCCTCGTCCAACTGGCCGCGCTGCGCCATCAGGGCATTGTGGAACTCCATGTATTTCCCCTGCGCGCGGGACGCGAGCGCCGCCTTGGAGGCGACCACGGAGGCCGGACCCAGGATCGGGAATTCCTTCAGGACGAAGCGCAGCTTGGGATCACCCTTGATCAGCGACTGGGTGTCGGCCTGTACCGCCTTGCAGTAGCCGCACTGGTAATCGAAGAACTCCACCACCGTGACGTCGCCTTGCGGGTTGCCGGCGACCGGGTCGGCCGGGTTGCGGGTCAGCTCCTGCTTGTTCTCCACCAGGGCCTTGCGGGCCTGTTCGGCTTCCGCCGTCTTCTGGCGCTCCTGCATGGCGTCGACGGCCTGCAGGATCACCTCCGGATGCTCCATCAGATAGTCGCGGACGATCTTCTCGATGGCGGTCTTCTGGGTGCTGTCGAAGCTCGCCGATTGCGCACGGGCCGGGACGGCGGCGGACAGCGCCAGCGCCGCGACGGGCAGGGCGAGCAGGGCGGAACGCAGGAACGGCAGGGCGGGGCGCATGAGGGCGGTCTCCGAAACACGAAGGGAGTTGGGCCGAAGGCCGCCCACACTGGACCGACAATCCGGTCCGGACAAGTGCAAAGCGCCTGCCCGGACCTCACGTTTTAGCGATCGGTAATCTGCGATTGGCGATCAGCGGGCGCGCAGCAGCTCGCCCACCGACAGCAGCGCCATCTCGTCGCCATCCGCCTTGCCGATGGTCCGGCCGGTGGAATAGGGCAGGTTGTTGTCGTTGACGACGACGATGTGGTCGGTGTCGACGACGTTCACCCCCTCCGGCCCCAAATGGGGCATGACGAAGCGGCCTTCGGGCGCCTGTCCGGCACGGGCCTTGTGGTCGGGATCGGCGATGTCGGTCAGGTCGATGTAGCCGACCTTGCGGACGAAACCCTCGGCATCGGCCCCGGCGATGTCGATCTTGTAGATGCGCTTGAAGGCGGCGGGAGCGTTGAAGCAGTCCGGCTTGGCCTCACCCTGGCAGGCCTGGGTCTTCGCCCCTTCGGTGCTGTCGTCGCGCTCGATCACCAGGGCGCTGCCGGCGTCGATCATCGCCAAGTCGGCGACGACGTTGGCGTTGTCCTCCAGCCTGTACTTCCAGGAGCGGCCGGTGTACGTGCGGCTGGCGACGTCGAACTCGAGGATGCGGGTGTACGCGTGGCCGTCCTTGTTTTCGAAGCCGTTGGCGGCGGCGTTCCAAAGCGGGCCTTCCAGCGACGGGTACAGCGTCTTGCCGTCCGGCGACACGCCCATCGGCTCGAAACCGCGGGAACGGCGGACCTCGAAGGTGACGGCACCGGGGACCGCCGGCAGGCCGTTGTTGCGGTAATGGTCGGGCGAGCGGGTCGGCTTGCCGTCGATCACCGTCTCATGCACCGCGATGACCACGCCGTCGCGGCTCAGCTCCAGGATATAGGGGCCGAACTCCTCGCCGATGAACAGGCGGTCGCCTTGGACCACCAGCGATTCGGGGTCGAAATCGGCGCCGGTCAGGTAGCGGCTGGTGCTGTTCTCGTTGACGATGGCGAAGGGGACCTTGCGGTCGGGATCGCGCAGGAAGATGGTCTCCAGCCGCTGCATGGCGCCGCTCTGCCAGTCCGGCTTGACGCGGTGGACCATCAGCAGGGCGTCGACCGAGTTCACCTTGCTGCCGAAGCCGTTGTCGGTCAGCGCCAGGAACTCGCCGTTGCCCTGCGGCACGATGGCGGAGAAGCCCTGTACCGCCTGACCGGCGACCGGCAGCATGATCTCCGTCCCGCGCGGCGCCTTGGGATCGGCGGCGAAGGAGGTGGCGCGGATGCTGCCCACGGCGTCCACCCGCTTGCGGTCGGCGTTGGTGAACTTGCCGGCGCTGGCGAACAGCGGCCCGGCATCGGCCGGCGGCTGCACCAGCGTGTCGGCCGGCAGCACCGCATGTCCGGCGAGCGTGGCAGGATAGCGCTTGGCCTGCTGCTCCTGGGCCAGAGCCGGGAGGGCGGCGAGGCTAACTGACAGCAGCGCTGCGGTGGCGAGCAGGGGGCCGCGCCAGGGCTGGGGACGGACGGACGACATGCGGTGTACTCCGTGGACGGAACCGCGCGCCCGGCTGGCGGGGCGCGCTCGATGTCCGCGGAATAGCAAGCGGCGATGACGTGGCCGGGACGGTTCGGTGACCGTTGCGTTACCGGAAGGACGCTTTCGTCATATGACCCCCAGCCTGGCGTTACGATCTGCTGACGTTACTGTCGGCCGCCACCGGTCTGGCCGCGGATGTCCTGGGCGCGCAGCCAGCCCGGCGATCCGGCGGGCAGCAGCTTCTCAGCCCGCTCCGCCTGCGCCTTGGCCATCGGCATGTCGCCGCGCGCCAGCGCCTCCTCCGCCGTGGCGTAGGCGACCATGCCGTCATTCTTCTTCATGCTCCAGGCCTGCGCGGTCAGCCGCCACAGGAAGGCTGACTGCGCCTTGCCCTTCGAGGCGATCTGCAGGTTCTTCAGCGCCTCGTCCGCCAGACGGGGATCATGCTGTTCCAAGAGGGCGTGGGCGAGGGAGACGCGGATCGTTCCGGCTTCGGAACCAGCCAGCTCCACCGCCTTCCGATACGGGGCCGCGGCATCCGGCGCCCGGCCGGTCTGCAGCATCAGGTCGCCCTTCATCTCATACAGGTAGGGGTTTTTCGGCTCGTCGGCGATCAGCCCGTCGATCAGCGGCGTCGCCTGCTTGATGTCGCCCTGGCGGAAATAGGCATAAGCGCGGCCATAGCGGGCGGCGGGCGAGGGATCGTTCGCCTTGTAGCGCTGCAGGGCGCCGCGCGGATCGAGATAGCCGTACAGCTTGGCCTGGATGCGCCGCAGATCGGCCTCCGTCGCCGCCGGCAGATGGGCGTTGGCATAGCGGGAGCGGGAGACGAAGGACTTCACCGCGTCGATGCGTTCGCGCGTCAGCGGGTGGGTCAGGCGGTAACCGGCGTCGCGGTCGTTCATCAGTGGATCGCCGACGCCCAGCTTCTCCAGGAAGGTTTCCATTCCCTTGGCGGAGATGCCCGACTGTTCCAGGAAGGACAGGCCGGCCTGATCGGCCGATGCCTCCTGCGTGCGGGAGAAGGACAGGTAGTTCCGCTCCGCCAGATGCTGGCCCAGCATGACGCCGGCGGCACCTGCCCCGGCATTGCGCGACGCCAAACCGCCGATGACGCCCAGCCCCATGCCGAGCAGCGAGGAGAGGAACGCGTTGTCCATCGCCTCCGACCCGCGCACCAGATGGCCGCCGGAGATGTGGCCGGTTTCGTGCGCGATCACGCCCAGCAACTGGTCGGCATTGTCGACGTCGAGCAACAGACCGGTGTGGATGAAGATGTTCTGCCCGCCGGCGACGAAGGCGTTTACCGACGGGTCGTTGATCAGCAGGATCTGCACCGAATCCGGGTCGACGCCTGCCGCCTGGAAGATTGGCCGGGCCATCTTGCGGATGATATGGTCCGTCTCGGCGTCGCTGAGGATTTGCATCTCCGAGCGGCGCTGCGCGCTCGCCGGTGGCGCTCCCCACACCAGCGACATCAGACAAACGGACATGATGGCGACGACCGAAACCAGCCTGCTGGGCTTGCGCACCGTGACGACCTCCGGCTTGGAACAGCGGATTCCCGCGCGCGACCGGCGGAACTCCGGACCGCGACACACTCGCTTGCAAATCTGGCAACGGTTGGGCGCAGTTGCCATAGCTGCATCACTGCTGGCGGGCTGCGTCAACACCAAGTTCAAGACCGACGCCACGGTGCAGAGCTTCGTCGTCGCCGACGAACCCTATGCCGCCGGTGTGGGGCGCGACATCATCGCCCAGGGGGGCAAGGCCGGTGACGCCGTGGCCGCGATGGCGCTGGCGATGACCGCCAGCCTGCCGTCCCGCGTCGGATTGGCCGGCGGCGGCGTCTGCGTGCTGTTCGATGCCGCCTCGAAGAAGGCCCGCACCATCGATTTCCTGCCGCGTCCGGCTGGCGCCGCCGGCGCCGCCATGCCCGCCATGGCGCGCGGCCTGTTCGCCGTCCAGGCTTCCGCCGGCGTGATGCGGTGGGAGCAGGTCGTCTCCCCGGCCGAACAGTTGGCCCAGTTCTCCCCCGGTCTCAGCCGCGCGCTGGTGCAGGATTTGACCGCTTTCGGCGGGCGGTTGGCTTCCGATTCGGAGACGCGGCGCCGCTTCCTCGGTACAGGTACTCCCGCCGTCGGCGCGGTGGTCGGCCAGCCGGAGCTGGCTGCGACCCTGTCGGTCCTGCGCCGGCAGGGGGTGGGCGCCTTCTACAGCGGGCCGCTCGCCGCCACGGTCGCCCAGGGCACCGGCATCGATCCGGCGCAATTGCGCGCTTATCAGCCGCGCGTCGCCGGCACGCTGACCGTGCCCTTCGACATCAGCGACCTGCATGTGCCCGACCTGAACGAACCGGAGGCCGGCGCCGCCCTGATCCAGACCTGGAAGGCGGTCGCCGCCCTGCCGCCGGGCGAGCGCGCCACCCGCGCCGCCCAGCTGCTGGGCACCACCGGCAAGGGCGCGACCGCCGCCGGTGCCGGCGTGATGGTGATCGATCCGGACGAGAACGGCGCCGCCTGCGCCTTCACCCAGGGGGCGCCCTTCGGCACCGGCCGCGGTATCCCCGGCACCGGCATGCTGGTGGCCCAGGGGGTCGACCGCGGCGGCTTCGGCGCGCCGGCGCTGATCGCCAACTCCATCATCGGCCGCACCCTGTTCGCCGGGGTCGGCACCGCCAACGGCGACGACGGCCCGGCCGCCGGCCCGGCCGCACTGCTGTCGGCCGCCCTTCCAGCCGGTCTGGAGGACAAGTCCACCGCCCCGCAGATCCAGGCGGCCCGTCCGCAATCCATCCCCGGACGGGTCAGCTTCGTCGGTTGCCGGGTTTTGATCGAGGATGGTGTCCGCTATTGCCAGACGGCAATCGACCCGCGCGCCGGCAGCCTGGGGCTGACGGTCGAAAGCGAACGCAAGCGGGAATGATCCAACCGGAAAACGGCCCGCCCAAAGAAAGTTAGAGACGGACGATCATGAGCAAGCAGCCCAAGGTTTCCAAGCGGGGCGCGATTCCGCCCTTCTTCGTGATGGAAGTGATGCACGCCGCGGCCGAGCGCGAAGCCGCCGGTCTGGAGGTCCTGCATATGGAGGTGGGGCAGCCCTCCACCGGGGCGCCGAAGGGCGTGGTGCAGGCGGCGGCCACCGCGGTGGTGGGCGCCGACCCGCTGGGCTACACCGGCGCGCTCGGCATCCCGCCGCTGCGTGCGGCCATCGCCAAATGGTACAAGGACCGTTACGGCGTCGATGTGCCGGAGCGCCGCGTGGTCGTCACCACCGGGTCGTCGGGCGCCTTCCAGCTGGGCTTCCTCGCTGCCTTCGATCCGGGTGACCGGGTGGCGATGGCGTCACCCAGCTACCCGGCCTACCGCCACACCCTGACCGCGGCAGGCGTCGTCCCGGTGGAACTGCCGACCGGGCCGGAGCATCGCTTCCAGCCGACCGTCGAGCTGCTGGAAGCCCTGGACGAGCCGGTGCAGGGCCTGATCGTCGCCAGCCCGGCCAACCCGACCGGCACGATGCTGAGCCGTGAGGAACTGACCGCGCTCTCCGACTGGTGCCGCGCCAACGGCGTGCGCATGGTGTCGGATGAGATCTACCACGGCCTGACCTATGGCACCGACGCGGTGACGGCTGCCGAGGTGAACGATCAGGCACTGGTGGTCAACAGCTTCTCCAAATATTTCTCGATGACCGGCTGGCGTCTCGGCTGGATGATCGTGCCGGACGACCTGCTGCGCTCGGTCGAGTGTCTGGCGCAGAACCTGTTCATCTCTGCGCCGACGCTCAGCCAGGTCTCGGCGGTCGCGGCATTCGACTGCACGGAGGAGCTAGACGGTCACGTCGCCCGCTATGCCCGCAACCGCGCGCTGCTGCTGGAGGAACTGCCGAAGGCGGGCTTCACCAAGATGGCTCCGGCGGACGGCGCCTTCTACATCTATGCCGACGTGTCTGACATGACCGACGACAGCGAGGCGCTGGCGAAGCAGATCCTGGAGGAGACGGGCATCGCCTGCACCCCCGGAATCGACTTCGACACCGCCCGCGGCCGCCGCTTCCTGCGCTTCAGCTTCGCCGGGGCGGAGGAGACCATCGCCGAGGCGGCGCGGCGGCTGATCGCCTGGCGGGCGGGGAAATAATGGACCTGTTGGACGGGGGCGGCTGCGGCAGCCCCCGTCCATCCCTCAAAACAGATGCTGCCCGCCGGTGATGAAGGTCTCCGTGCCCGTCACATAGGCGGAGTCCGGCCCGCAGAGATAAAAGATCACCGCGGCGACATCCTCCGGCGTGCCCATGCGCTTCAGCGGGATGCGCGGGATCAGCACGTCGTATTCCGGGCCGGTCATCGCGGTCTCGATCTCGCCGGGAGCGACGGCGTTGACGCGGACGCCGATCTCAGCGAATTCCACCGCCATTTCGCGGGTCAGGCCGGACAATGCCGCCTTCGAGGTCGAATAGGCCGAGCCGGCGAAGGGATGCACCGAATGGCCGGCGATGGAGGTGACGTTGACGATCGCCCCCTTCGCCCGCGACAGCGGGGCGGCGAAGCCGCGCGCCAGCACCAGGGCGGCGAAGAAGTTCAGCTCGAACACCCGGTGCCAGCCCTCGATCGAGCCGTTCAGGCAGCCGAGCCGCTCCTTGATCGGGGTCTTGGGCGAGATGCCGGCATTGTTGATCAGGGCGTGCAGCGGCGCGCCGTCCAGCGCCTTGTTCGCCTCCTCCACGAAGGCGGCGCGGCTGGCCGGGTCCGACAGGTCGGCCGGGATGTGGTGGGTCCAGTTGGGATCGCGCCGGCAATGGTCCGGCACCTCCTCGCGCGAGCAGGAGATCACGCGCCAGCCTTCGTTGCTGAACCGGGTGACGGTGGCGTGTCCGATACCCCGGCTGGCGCCGGTGAGAATGACGACTTTGCGGTGCGGCATGGGGGGCTGCGCTTCACGAATGATTGCGGTCGGCGGGGAAGGCGGACGCCCTGGGAACGGCCTCGGGGTTACGGATGCGGGAGCCGGGCGCTCCCGTATCCGCCGGTGGTCCACCGCCTGCGGCGATCCTACCCGCCGCCGCTTCGCCTGTCATCCGCCAGTATGCCGGCCGCCCATCCGCTGTTGGGCGCGACTGAACGACGCAATCGCCGGCTTTGTCCATTGACGTTGCGCCCGGCAGCGCCAACCTTGGCGCAATCCCCGCACCGACGGAGCCAGCCCTTGCCGCGCCAGCCCTTCCGTCCCGCCGCCGCCGTTCCGCGCCGCCGCTTCGTCCTGCTGACCGTCGCGGCGCTGTTCCTGAGCGCTCCCACCGCTTGGGCCACGGAGGCCAAGGCCGAGGACGCCGCGCGCATCGGCTGCGTGCCGCCCGGCGTGTGGGCGGACGGCACCGGAACGGCGGTGGAGCCGGTGCCGCTGCTGCGCCGGATCGCCGAGGCGCCCGTGATCCTGCTGGGGGAGCAGCATGACAAGCCGGATCATCACCGCTGGCAGCTCCATACCCTGGCCGGGCTGCACGCGCTGAACCCCGATCTGGCCGTCGGGATGGAGATGCTGCCGCGCCGGCTGCAGCCGGTGCTCGACCGCTGGGTGGCGGGAGAACTGACGGAGGGCGAGTTCCTGAAGCAGACGGACTGGCGCAGCGTCTGGGGCTTCGATCCGCAATTCTATCTGCCGATCCTGCAGTTCGCCCGTCTGCACCGGCTGCCGGTGGTGGCGCTGAATGTGGAGCGATCGCTGGTCAGCCGCACCGCCCGCAATGGCTGGGCCGCCATCCCGGAGGCCGACCGCGAGGGTGTCGGCACGCCGGCCCCGCCGACCGAGGCCTACCGCAACCGCCTGACCGAGACGCTGGCGGCGCACGACCACTCGGAAGCCCGCGCCGCCGCGCCCGACGATGCTCCCAACAAGGCTGCCCAGCGCTTCATCGAGGCGCAAGGCGTCTGGGACCGCGCGATGGCGGAGAAGATCGCCGAGACCCGCCGCGCCACCGGCCGCAGCGTGGTTGGCATCCTGGGGGAGGGGCATGTGGCCCGGCGGGACGGCGTGCCGCACCAGTTGGCCGACCTCGGCATGCGCGACGCCGTCGTGCTGCTGCCCTGGGACGCCGACCGCGACTGCGACGATCTGGACGGCCGCATCGCCGATGCCGTCTTCGGCCTGGGGCCGGCGCGAGAGGATGCCGAACCGCAACGTCCCAAGCTGGGCGTGCAGCTCGACCCCGGGCCGGAAGGGATCACGGTCGGGGCGGTCGGCGACGGCAGCGTCGCCGCTGCAGCCGGCCTGCGCACCGGCGACCGCATCCTGATCGCCGCCGGCACGCCGGTGCGCGCGCCGGCCGATCTGGTGGCGGTGATCCGCCGTCAGGCGCCGGGCACTTGGCTGCCGCTCACCATCCGACGCGACGGGGCGGAGCAGGAACTGGTGGCGAAGTTCCCGACGGAGAAGACAGGGACGCCTTAAAGCATCTTCTCCCACCGCGCGAGCGCGTCCGGCGTGGGATTGACCGCCGGCGCGCAGTCGGAGCGGCCGAGCCGCTCATGATGCTCGCGCAGGGCCCAGACGACGGTGGGGAAGGCAAGCTCGCTCCAGGGGATGTCCTTCCAGGCGAACAGGCCGACCTCCAGGCTTTCCGGGCCGGGTTCGACATCGGGGGACAGCAGGCGGGCGCGGAAGATCATCTGGACCTGACTGATGCGCGGGATGTCGTAGATCGCCAGCAGATGGTCGATGTCGATGCGCGCCCGCGCCTCCTCCCAGGCTTCGCGGGCAGCGCCGTCGCGGGTGCTCTCGCGCTCTTCCATATAGCCGGCGGGCAGGGTCCAGAAGCCCTTGCGCGGTTCGATGGCGCGGCGGCAGAGCAGGATGCGGCCATCCTCCCAGGTCGCCACCGCCCCGACCACGATCAACGGGTTCTGGTAGGCGATATAGCCGCAGTCCGGGCACATCAGCCGCTCGCGATCCTCGCCGGGCGGAATGGCGCGGACGCGCGGTCCCCCACAGTCGGGGCCGCAATCGGGGGAATTCTTGTCGGGGAGCGTGTCGTTCGGCATGGCTTCCGATATGGCGCCGTATCCTTGGTTGGGCAAGCGGGGAAAGCGGCGGCTCGGCCGGTGCGGCCCTCTGTCCGTTCGCGGCCTGTTCCAATTCGCGATTCGTTCCGATAGGCTGTGCCGGCTTCGGTGGTGGGGCCAGCGGTGGTGCCAGTGGTGTGGGGGTGGTCGGGGTGACGCAGTTCCTGGTGAACGGGATGGTGATTGACGGCCTGTCGCTGGCGGTCGGGCTGGTGGCCGGCCTGCTGTTGGGCGCCGCCGTCGCCTGGGCGGTGATGCGCGCCGCCGCCGGCCGGGCGGAAGCCGCCGCCGCCGCCCTGCATGCGGAGTTCGCCACCCGTCTCGACCTCGCCGAACGGACCGAGGACGACCTGCGCGAGGAGATCGAGGCGCGCGACCACCAGATCGCCCGTCTGCATGGCGAGGTCGCCGACGCCCGCGAACGCCATGCCCAGATGTCCACCCGGCTGGAGGCGGAGCGCACCGCTGCGGCGGAGAAGATGGCGCTGCTGGAGCGCGCCCAGGCGGCGCTGGCCGACAGCTTCAAGGCCCTGTCGGCGGAGGCGCTGCACCAGAACAACCGCAGCTTCCTCGATCTGGCGCGGGAGACGCTGACCGGCTTCCAGGAACAGGCGAAGGGCGATCTGGATAAGCGGCAGACCGCCATCGCCGCCATCGTCGACCCGGTGCGCCAGTCGCTGGAAGCGATGGACCGCCAGATCCGCGAATTGGAAAGCACGCGGGCCGGCGCCTATGAGGGGCTGAAGCAGCAGGTGCTGTCGCTGGTCGAAACCCAGACCCAACTGCGGGCGGAGACCGGCAACCTCGTCCGTGCGCTGCGCACCCCGGCGGCGCGCGGGCGCTGGGGCGAAATCCAGTTGCGCCGGGTTTGCGAGATGGCCGGCATGCTCGACCATTGCGATTTCGTCGAGCAGGTGTCGGTCGACAGCGGCCGGCTGCGCCCCGACCTGATCGTTACGCTGCCCGGCGGCAAGACCATCGTGGTCGACGCCAAGACGCCGCTGGAAGGCTATCTGGACGGCATCCAGGCGGTGGAGGAGGTGGCGCGGCGCGACGGTCTGGTCCGCCATGCCCGCCATGTGCGCGAGCATATGAAGCAACTCGGCACCAAGGGCTATTGGGACCAGTTCGACGACAGCCCGGAATTTGTCGTGCTGTTCCTGCCCGGCGAGAACTTTTTCTCCGCGGCGCTGGAGCAGGACCCGGCGCTGATCGAGGCCGGCATCGACCATCGCGTCATCCTGGCGACGCCGACCACCCTGATCGCGCTTCTGCGCGCCGTCGCCTACGGCTGGCGGCAGGAGCGGCTGGCCGACAATGCCCGCGAAATCAGCGCACTGGGCGCTGAACTCTACAAGCGGCTGTCCGACCTGGGCGGCCATATGGAAAAGCTGGGCGGGCAGTTGGACAAGGCCGTCGGCTGCTACAACAGCGCGGTGGGGACGCTGGAGTCGCGCGTTCTGGTCAGCGCACGCCGCTTCCGCGATCTGCACGCCGCGCCGGAAGGGGCGGAGATGCCGCTGCTGGAACCGCTGGACCACAGCCCGCGCCGTTTGCAGGCGGCCGAACTGCGCGCCGTGCCGCCGGTGGAGACCACCGCAGCCGATTGATGGGCGTCCGGCCGGTTGATGCGGCATTTCGCCCCACCGGCGACGGCGCCCGGCCGCCGCTCATCGACGCTGCGGTGCGGCGGCGGGCGTGCTATCCATGCGGCGTTACCGCCCTTCGACCGCATGGAACCCGCCGATGTCGGACCAGACCGCAACCGACCAGACCGTCCGCTGCGACCGCTGCGCCCACCGCTATCCCGCCGCCGAGGAGGGGTGCCCGCGCTGCCGTTCGATTCGGCGCACCAATGCCGTGATCGTGGCTCTGCTGGTGATGCTGGTGATTCTTGCCCTGGTTGGCTGGGTCGGCACCTTGGTCTTGACCTGAGATCGCGTCCAGCTCTTTGGTCGACCCTTGCGCAGACCCTGCACAATCCGTATGCAAAACGCTTAACGAAACATCATTTCCAATAGACCCGATAATCGAGCAAGTTTTTTGCTTGTCACATTAGGTTTATTTTGAGAAGCAACCCTATGCTGTCGTCTTTGCGCAGGGGTTGCACCATGCTGAAAAACCTCCGGATTGCCGCGCTTACCAATCTGTTCGGGGTGGTGGTCACGCTGGGTTTCCTGGCGGTGGTCGTCACCGGCGCACTGGCGATCCGCGAGTTGAAGGTGGGGGGGCCGATCTACCAGCGCATCGTCCTGGGCAAGGACCTGATCGCCGACATCCTGCCGCCGCCGGAATATGTGATCGAAGCCTATCTTGAGGCGACGTTGGCGATGAACGACCCGGCGTCGGTCGGACAGCGCCGCACGCGGCTGGCGCAGCTGCGCAAGGATTATGACGAGCGGCACGAGTATTGGCTGAAGGAGGGCTTCGAGCCGGCGCTGGTCGACCAGTTGACCCGGACCTCCCACGCGCCGGTGATGCGCTTCTGGAGCGAAATCGAGACGAGATTCCTGCCGGCGCTGGCCCGCAAGGACGAGGCGGCGGCGCGCGCCTCCTACGCCGCCATCGCCGAGGCCTATGCCGCCCACCGCGCCGTCGTCGACCGGATCGTCGAGGACACCACCCGCTACAACAGCGAGACGGAGGTTTATGCCGCCGGGCGCGAGAGCCTGTTCATGACCGCGGTGTGGGGTGTGTCGGCCCTGGTGCTGGTGGTCGTGGTGCTGGGCGTGTTGGGCATCCGGCGCCGGGTGGTGCGGCCGGTGGGTGAACTGACGGTGGCGATGCGGACCCTGGCCCAGGGCAACCTCGCCGTCGCCATTCCCGGCGCTGACCGCGGCGACGAGGTGGGGGCGATGGCCCAGGCGCTCAACGTCTTCAAGCAGAATGCCGAGGAGGCCGAGCGCCTGCGCCGTCTGCGCGACGAGGAGCGCGAGCGGTCGGAGCGCGAGAAGCAGGCGGCCCTGCAGCGCATGGCCGAAACGGTGGAGACCGAGGCGTCGAACGCGGTCGACGTGGTCGCCAGCCAGACCAGCCAGATGGCCGGCAATGCCACCCGCATGGCCGAATCGGCCCGTGCGGTCAGCGACAACAGCCAGAATGTCGCCGCCGCCGCGACCCAGGCGCTGTCGAACGCCCAGACCGTGGCCGCCGCGTCGGAGCAGCTCAGCGCCTCCATCCGCGAGATCGCGGCCCAGATCGGCACCGCCACCACGATGACCGGCGACGCCGTCGGCGCGTCGGTCCGGGCGGAGGAGACCATCCAGCGTCTGGCCGAGGCGGTGACCCGCATCGGCGAGGTGACCGACCTCATCAACGACGTCGCCGGCCAGACCAATTTGCTGGCGCTCAACGCCACCATCGAGGCGGCGCGGGCTGGCGAGGCGGGCAAGGGCTTCGCCGTGGTCGCGAGCGAGGTGAAGCAGTTGGCCGGCCAGACCGCGCGGGCGACCGACGAGATCGAAAGCCAGATCGCCGCCATCCAGGCCACCACGGCGGAGGCGGTGAATGCCGTGCGCGCCATCGCCGAGCGGGTGCGCGGCGTCGAATCGGTGTCGGCCACCGTCGCCGCCGCCATCGAGGAGCAGGAGGCGGCGACCGGCGAGATCGCCCGCAACGTCGTCCAGACCTCCAACGCCGCGCAGGAGGTGGCGGCCCGCATCGCCGCCGTGTCTCAGGAGGCCACGGCCACCGGCGAGCGGGCCAGCGAAGTCAATGCGCTGTCCACCCGCGTCGCCACCAGCATCGACCAGCTCCGCCGCGTCCTGATCGAGGCGATCCGCACGGCGACGCCGGAGGTGAACCGCCGGGCCGCTCCGCGCTATCCGCTGAACCGTCCGGGCCGGCTGACGGTGGCCGGGCGCGATGTGCCGGTGACGGTCGACAACGCCTCGGAAGGCGGTGCCCAACTGAGTGGCCTGCCACAGGAGGCGTGGAACGGACTGGCGGAAGGCACCGCGCTGCGCGTTGCGCTGCCGGGGCTGGAGCCGGTGCCTGCCGTCGTGCGCGCTCTGGAACGCGGTGCTGCCGGCCGTCTGCATGTCACCTTCACCCTGGCCGGGGCCGAGCGCGACCGGTTCGCGGCGCAGTTCGGCCGCAGCGTCGGCGGGCTGGTGCCGATGGATCATGCGGCCTGAGCGGCTGGCTCGCCACAGGACGGGAAAAGCCTTAAGTATGACAGGGATTTCATGACGACGGGCGGGGGCGCGGGTCCAGAATGGCCTTGGTTCCAGGGCCTCCCGCCCATGCTGAAAGCCCGTCTGCCATGGTCGACACCACAGCCTGTCCCTATTGCGGGTCCGATTACGGGCATGGTCCCGACGACTGCCCGCTGTGCCGCTCCGCCCGACGCAAGGACCTGATCGTGCGATGCGTCATCGGGCTGATGTTTCTGATCCCGATCCTGACGCTGTTCGCCACCATCCTGCTGGACAACGGCATGGGGAAGATGCTGTCGATGGATTGAAGGCTGGTGGGGATCGGGCGGAGAGCGGCCGGCGACTACAGGTGGCCGGTCCGCGCCGACTGTTCCAGCGCCTTGATGTGCGACAGGCCGGGCAGGATCTCCGACTTCACGAACTCCATGCGCCGGTTGGGGCCGCCGCCGCCGCGGGCGAAGCGGTGCTTCCACAGATTCATCTTCACCGCCAGACCGCACAGCACCCCGCCGATGGTGACGTGGTGGGACGAGATCAGTTCGCGGATCGACCGGAAGGTGTCGGCGTTGATGTCGCTCCAGAAGTCCTTCGATCGGTTGTCGAAGCTCTCGAACCGGCCGGTGATGGAGGTCGAGATGTCGGTCAGGTCGCGGGCGATGTCGTCGAGCATCCTGATCTGGCGGGGGTCGCGCTTGACCTCGGCGGAGCTGCGAATTTCGCCCATCCAGCCGACGAAGCGCTGCACCTCCGGCACGATCTCGTCCAGGCATTTGCGGAAATAGGCCAGCGACAGGAAGACGTCGCCGTATTCCTCGAGAAATTGCGGGATCTCGCCCAGGCCAATGTCCAGCCGGTCGGCCATCATGCGCAGGTTGCGCAGAGCCTCGTCCCGGTTGGGATTGGCGAACAGCTGGATGATGTCGGTCACGTCGGAGACCTGCAGCTCCTCCGTGCCATAGACATATTCCATCAGCGGCCGGGTGAAGACCCGCATGTAGTTGGTCAGCTCGGCCTTCTTGCGGTCGGACAGGGTCAGCGATTCGACATTGTTGACGTCGATGTTCAGCCGGCGCAGTTCGATCCGTGAGGAATAGACGTCAAAGCTGGAGGCGGCGCCGATCTTCTCCAGCTTCACCAGATCGCGTTCGACCTCGTCCTTGTAGGATTCGAAATAGGCGGGGATGTGACGGGGGGAGACTTGCCCGCTGCCGGTCTGGGCATCGCGGAACATCTCCACCACCGTCTGCAGCCGGACATTCTTGATCAGGCGCGCATGCTGGAGGCCGGGCGTTTCCAATGGGATCGCCGACAAGGGCAGGATGTGAAGGGAATCGCGCGCCTCGTCATCCCAGGCCCTGCGCTTTTCCGTATCGGGAGCGGACTTCGCATCCGCCGCCGTTTCGCTTGCCCCGCCGTCCAACCGACCGTCCCCCACTGCCTCTTCGCGTCTTGTCTCGGCGATTATCGCAGAGCGCACCTTACAACAGGAGTCAGGGCTGACAAGGATCGAGATGTGGCGGATTGCAGCGCAACCGGCGGGGGGCGCCCGCCGATGGCGGCGGCGCCCCGGCCGAACCGGTCAATGGACGCTGACCGGCTCCATATCGTTCTGGATGATGGCGGCGAAGGCCAGTTCGCGGTCGGCCACCACGCTCAGCGGCGTGCCGTCGGCGGCGTGGATGGCGAAGGCGGCGGTTCCGTCCATCTCGACCGGGCGGACATAGGCCACGTCGCCCAGGCCGAAGCTGGCGAAATCCTGGGGCGACAGCTGGCGCAGCTGGGTGTGGGTATCGTTCATCATGATAGTGATCTCCCGGCGGCTCCCCGTCATGGGCGACCGCGCGTGCAGAGTGTCGGGGGTAGAGTGTCGGAGAACGGGGGTGAAGGCTGTGACCTGGATCAGACTTTCCGGCGATCAGTCGTCCCGGCCATCGGCGGACACGTCGATGGTGCGGGGCATGGCGCCGCCGGCGGCCTTCTTCGGCTGCTCGATCTTGATGGTGCGGACCTTCGGTTCCGGCATCGGGCGGGTCAGGTCGATGTTGAGCAGCCCGTTGTCGAGCGAGCAGCCCACCACCTCGATCCCCTCGGCCAGGACGAAGCTGCGCTGGAACTGCCGCGCGGCGATGCCGCGGTGCAGGTAGACGCGCGACTTGTCGTCGGTCTGGCGGCCGCGGATGACCAGCTGGTTGTCCTCTATCTGGACCGACAGGTCATCGGAGGTGAAGCCGGCCACGGCGAGCGTGATGCGCAGGCCGTCGTCGCCGATCTGCTCGATGTTGTAGGGGGGATAGCCTTCGGCCGAATTCTTGGCGATCCGGTCGAGCGTGCGCTCGAACTGGTCGAAGCCAAGCAGCAGCGGGCTGTTGAAGAGCGAAAGGCGAGTCGTCACGACGCATCCTCCTCACGACGGGAGCGAGTTGCGGAAGATGGGCCCGTTTCCGGCGCCCGGCGGGTCGGCGGCCCAGCATCGGCCGGCGCCGCCATGCCTATAGATTGGGAGAGCCGAGGTCGCGGTCAAGAACCCTGTGAGCCTCAGGAATGGTTAAGAATCTCAGGCGCCTCGCCGAGTGCCACCGCCACCGCGTCGGCGATGGCCAGACAGGAGGTCAGGCCCGGCGATTCGATGCCGAACAGATTGACCAGACCGTCCACCCCGTGGGTGTCCGGACCCTGGATCAGGAAGTCGGCCTGCGGTTGCCCCGGCCCGCTCAGCTTCGGCCGCACGCCGGAATAGGCCGGCACCAGCGCGCCGTCCGGCAGCCCCGGCCAATAGGCGCGCACCGCGCCATAGAAGGAGTCGGCGCGGGCGGGATCGACGGCGTAATCAACGCTGCCCTCCACATCGCCCAGCCACTCCACGTCGGGACCGAATCGTGCCTGTCCGGCGAGGTCCAGCGTCAGGTGCACGCCCAGACCGCCCTCCACCGGCACCGGATAGACCAGCCGCGAGAAGGGCGAGCGGCCGGCGGCCAGCGCATAGTAATTGCCCTTTGCCAGCACGCGCGGCGGCACATGGGCGGCATCCAGCCCCTCCAGCCCGCGCGCCACGCCCCAGGCGCCCAATCCGGCGGCATTGACCAGGGTGGAGCAGGCGATGCGCATCGGCTCCGCCCCACCGACCTCCAGTTCGAAGCCGGTGGCGGTTCGGTGCGAGCGCGTCAGCGGGCTCAGCAGCGCCAGCATCGCCCCGGCCTCTTCCGCGTCGCCCAGCAGGGCCAGCATCAGCCCGTGGCTGTCGATGATGCCGGTGGAGGGCGACAGCAGGGCGCCGACGGTGCGCAGGTTGGGCTCCCACGCCCGCGCGGTGGCGGCATCGATCTCGGTCAGGTCGGTGACGCCGTTCGCGGCGGCCTGGGCGCGGATCGCCGCCAGCTTGGGCAACTGGTTCTCCTCCGTCGCGACGATCAGCTTGCCGACGCGGCGATGCTCGACGCCATGGGCGGCGCAATAGTCATAGAGCGCGTCGCGGCCGGGCACGCACAGCCGGGCGCGCAGGCTGCCGGTCGGATAATAGATGCCGGCATGGATAACCTCGGAGTTGCGGGAGCTGGTGCCGGTGCCGATGGCGTCCGCCTCCTCCAGCACGATCACCTCGCGCCCGGCCTGCGCCAGCCGCCGCGCCACCGCCAGCCCGACCACGCCCGCGCCGACGACCACGCACTCCACCCGTTCCATCGCGCCTATTCCTGCCTGCCGAATCTTGTGCCGGGAAGGGGAGCGCAAAGAAGGGGCGTGCGCAAGAAGTTCCGGATATGCCGTCAGGCTTGACTCCGGCCCGCCAATGGGTATTGTGCGCGCCTTCACCTCCTGGGAAAGCGGGCGCGCGCAATCTTTGACGCCCCGTCCGCCGCCTGTAACAAGGCGGACGGAACTACCGGGACAACATCAACTCGTGTCCAACGAGGCCTGAGAGTTATGAGCAAGCGTCAAGAGTCCAAGTACAAGATCGACCGCCGCCTTGGCGTCAACCTGTGGGGCCGTGCCAAGAGCCCGCTGAACAAGCGCGAGTATGGCCCGGGCCAGCATGGCCAGCGCCGCAAGAAGCCGTCGGACTACGGTCTGCAGCTGATGGCCAAGCAGAAGCTGAAGGGCTACTACGGCAACATCGGCGAGAAGCAGTTCCGCCGCATTTATGCCGAGGCCGTCCGCCGCAAGGGCGACACCGGCGAGAACCTGGTCGGTCTGCTGGAGCGTCGTCTGGACGCGGTGGTCTACCGCATGAAGTTCGCGCCGACCCCGTTCGCCGCGCGCCAGCTGATCAACCACGGCCACATCCTGGTCAACGGCCGCCGCCTGAACATCGCGTCGGCCCGCATCAAGGACAACGACACCGTCGAGGTGCGCGCCAAGTCCAAGCAGATGGCGCTGATCCTGGAAGCCTCCGCTTCCGGCGAGCGTGACATCCCCGATTACCTGGAAGTCGACAGCAGCGCGCTGAAGGGCCGCTTCGTCCGCGCCCCGCTGCTGGCCGACGTTCCGTACCCGGTCCAGATGGAACCGAACCTGGTCATCGAGTTCTACTCGCGCTGATCGGTCGGCTCCCGCCGAACGCGAAAGGCCGCTCCCTCGGGAGCGGCCTTTTTGCTTTTCAGCTGGTCGCTTGCCAATGCGGTCCCTCCCGCATGCGGTGTTATTTCCGCCGCGTCAGCAGCAGCGCCGTCAGGTCGTCGTCGATGGGGCCGGTCGCCTTCAGGTCGCCGAGCAAGCCGGACAGCAGGGCGGCGTCGTCCGGCTCCTGCAGACGGCGGGCGAAGAGGGTGGCGAGACCGTATTCGTCCAGAACCTCGTGGCTGTCCTCGCCGCCGATCGGGATCTCGATGGCGGCGTCGGAATAGAGGAAGAGGCGGGCGCCGGGCGGCATCGGCATCAGGCGGCTGTCGTAGCTGGCCGACGCCAGCAGGCCGAGCGGCAGGCCGCTACCGTCGCCCAGCCGCGGCGCCTCATCGCCCGGATGCCACATCATCGGCGCCGTCGATCCGGCCGAGGCATAGTGGAACAGGCCGGCCGCCGGGTCGATCACGCCGGTCAGCATCGTCGCGAACTGGCCGCAGGGCAGCAGCCCGCACAGCCGGCGGTTGACGGCGGCCAGGAACTCCGCCGGGCTCAGTTCCGTGCTGCCGATCTGGCGACAGATGGCGTCCAGCCGGAAGGTGTTCAGCGCCGCCCCGACGCCATGGCCGGAGAAGTCGACCAGATAGATGGCCACCCGGCCGTCCGGCAGCCGATTGATTCCCCAGAAATCGCCGCCCAGCTCGGACGAGGGGGCGAAATGGGTGTGGATGGCGATGCCGGTCGCCGCCTCCAGCTCCGCCAGGCGGTCGGGGCCGGGCAGCATCCGGGCCTGCATGGCACGGGCCAGCTCCAGCTCGGCTTCCGTGCGGCCGTGATACTGCTGCAGGTCGCGCAGCATGGTGCGCTTGCGCAGATGAATGCGGACGCGGGCCAGCAGTTCCACCGCGTTGATCGGCTTGGTAACATAGTCGGTCGCCCCGGCGGCGAAGGCGCGGGCGCGATCCTCCGCCCGGTTCAGGCTGGACTGCACCAGGACCGGCAGCGATTTCCAGCGCGGATCGGCGCGCAGGCGCCGGCACATCTCGAACCCGTCCATCTGCGGCATCATCAGGTCGAGCAGCACGAGGTCGGGCTTGAACCGCTCGATCCGGACCAGGGCGTCGTGCCCGTCCTCCGCCTGTTCGATCAGGGTGATGCCGCCGCGCTCCAGTAATGCCAGCAGCAGATGGCGGTTGATGCGGTTGTCGTCGACGACCAGCACACGGGCGCCGGCCAGCCCGTCGAAGGCATCGCGCGTCTCGACCGGCAGCAGGCCGGGTGGCGGCGAACCGGTCATGGCGCCGACTCCCGCTCGATCCACAGCAAGGTGTGGTCGTCGCCGCTGGCCCGGCCCAGGGCAAAGCCCAGCGAACGGACCACCGCGTCGAAACCCTCGCCTTCCGCCACCGCGCGGGCGATCATCCAGCCAAGCCCGATTCCGGTCCCGCCGGCGTCCAGCGCTTCCAGCACAGCGACGGAGTAGAGCGCCAGCACGCCGCCGCGCGGCAGTTCCATCATTTCGCTGCGATAGCGGGTGCCGGGGGCGATGCCGATCGGCAGGCCGGTGGCCAGGCCGAAATGCGGCCCGCCGTCACCATCCAGGATCATCGGCGGGGCGCCGTCGGCCGAGGCGTGGATGAAGCGGCCGGCCTTGCCGTCCACCACCCCATAGGTCATGGTCGCCTTTTCCCCCGCTGCCAGAAGCCCGGCGGCGCGGTCGTTCAGCGCGGTCAGCAGGCCGGAGGCATCCTGGCCGTGAACGGGTCCAAGCTCCTGCAGAAGGGTATGCAGGCGGAAGGCGTTCAGCGCCGCCGAAACCCCGCGGCCGGCGACATTCAGCAGATAGACGCCGAAGCGCCCTCCGCCGAGCGGCAGGAGCCCCCACAGGTCGCCGCCGAGATGGGGGGAGATCGCGCTGTGGGCCCGCAGGCGACAGCCGGCGGCGGCGGCCACCGCGTCGCATTGCGCCGGGGTCGGCAGCAGGTGCTCGTGCATCGACCGGGCGATGGCCAGTTCCGCCTCCACCCGCGCCCGATAGGCCTGCAGACGGCGGATCAGCACCCGGTCTTCCAGATGGATGCGCACGCGGGCCAGCAACTCGGTGCGCTCCAGCGGCTTCGACACCAGATCGGTGGTGCCGGCAGCGAAGGCGCGGTTGCGGTCCTCGCCGGACGACAGCGCGGTCTGCACCAGGATCGGCAGGTCGGCGGTCTCCGGCATGGCGCGCAGGCGGCGGCAGACCTCGAACCCGTCCATTCCCGGCATCATGATGTCGAGGATCAGCAGGTCGGGGAGGGCGGCCTCGATCATCGCCAGGGCCTCCAGCCCGCTTGCGGCGAAGGAGACCCTGCGGAAGCCGGCCTCGGCGAGGAAGGCGCCGATCAGGGTGCGGTTGAAGGCGGTGTCGTCCACCACCAGGATCGGGCAATCGAGGATGGTGCAGTCGGGGTCCTGGTATTCGCAGGCGCGGCCGTCCGGTCGCTGCGGATTGGCAAGCCCGTCCGGCGGCGCCGACACGGCCGTGCAGCCGGGGCTATGCCATCCCACCGCGGTCACAGCCGGAACCTCAGGCGGATGCTGCGGCCGCCATTTGCGATCTCCAGCTCTTCGGCGATGTTGCCGATCAGGTCCAGACCGCGGCCGGAGGCGCCGGAACTGGTGCGCGGGCCGGGGGTGAAGCCTTCGCCTTCGTCGGTGACCTCCACCGTCGCCAGCGCGCGGTCATCTTCTGCCAGCCCATCTTCCGCAGGATCGATCCGCAACGCGATGACGATGCGGCGGGCGGCCAGGGTCGGGTCGGCCAGACGATCGCCCAGGTCGCGGGAAAAGCGTTCCAGTTCCTGCGCGCTCAGCTCCTTCATGCCGGCGACGCCCAGGTTGCCATGGACCAGCGCGTTGCTGACCGCCTCGTGCAGGGCCAGCTCCAGATCGTCGCGGCGGTCCCCGTCCAGCCGATGGCGCGCGTTCAGCGCGGCCAGCAGCCGCCCGCCGAGTTGGATGTCATGGGCGGTCGCGGTGGTCAGGTTGAGGTAGAGGTCGTTGCCCGCCGCTTCGGCGAGCAGCGGGACCAGCCCCGCGGCATCGCTGCCGTCCGGCGGTTCGATCCAGGCGGCGACCGGGGGAAGCCACAGCTCGTCGGCGCCGGGGTCCGCTCCGGTCAGCAGGACAGCCAGCGCCGCCGGCCCGGCGGGCTCCGCAACCGGGGCCAGACCCAGACCCTGAGCCAGCCGCCCAAGCCGTTCGGCCGGCATCCCCGGAGCCGCGAGGCCGGCGAAGCGGGTGCGGCATCCGACCGTCCCGGTCGCGCCCCGGGCCGCGCTGTCGGCCGCGCTCTGGGCCATGCTCTGGGCCGTCCCGTCGCTCACCGGGATCAGTCCTCCATCGCAACGATCTTGGCGATCTGCGCCACGGTCAGCACCCGCTTCACTTGGCCGGCGGCGCCCCGCAGGACGAATTGCTTGGCGGCGCGGTCCATTTCCTCCCGCGCGATCAGCAGCATGCCGATGCCGGCGGAATCGACGAACTCGAGCGACGACAGGTCGAGCACCTGGCGCTTGAGCTTGTTCTGCCCCATTTCGCCGATCAGGGTCCGCAACTTTGCATGATCGTTGAAGGTCAGCCGGCCGCGCAGGCGGACGACCGCCTCCTGGTCGCGCACTTCTATGCCGTAATCCATAGGCCCGTCTTTCCGGAAAAGTGGTTCACTGTACAGGCGGCGGGCGCACCGCGCTAGAAGAGTTCAATATCACCGCCCGAGCCGCTTCCCCCTGCGGCATTGAGGTCGAGCACGCCGTTTTCGTCCAGCGCGGTGCCTTCCAGCAGCAGCTTGCGGACGAAGCGCTCGCGCATCTCGCTCAGCGTGAATCGACCCATCAGCTGGTTCAGCCATTCCTCCGGCTCCCGCGCGCCGATGCCGGCGGGCACCTGGGCGCGGATTTGGGTTTCCAGCTCTCCCAGCCCGGCGCCCATGATGGCGAGGCTGTCGTTGATCGCCTCGATCCGCTGCTTGGTCAGGTCCTGGAACTGCATGCCGGTGATGACATGGGCGATGGTGGCGGACATGTCGGACGACACCGAGGCAGCGGTTTCCAGCACCGACTGGAAATGGTTGGTCTGCGCCACCAGGCTGTCCATCGTCTTGTCGACGCGCTCCTTGGCCAGCATCTGCGGCGACATGTCGGTGTTGGCGATCTGGCGCAGGATGTCGTGGCCGTTGCGGACGCCCTTTACCACGGCGGTGACCTTGCTGCGCATGCGCTCGGCCAGCTCGCCGGTGGAGCGGGAGAGGTGGCGCACCTCCTGCGCCACCACGGCGAAGGTGCGCCCGGCCTCGCCGGCGCGGCTGGCCTCGATGGTGGCGTTCAGCGCCAGGAAGTTGGTCTGGCGGTTGATGCCGTCGATGTCGCCGATCGACTTCTCCAGCTCGGCCACGTCCTTCTGCACGTCGTCCAGCAGATAGACCATGCTCATGGCGTGACGCGACAGGGTGACGATGTTGGTCACCATGTCGGTGATGACGTCCTGCATGCCGACGACCAGCGTGTCGAGCGGCACCCGTTCGCCGTCGATGTCGACCGACCCGGCCATGGCGACGATCTGGGCCACCCGTTCCGACTGTTCCAGCGCCTTCTGGGCCAGCTCGCGGAAGCGGTCCGACAGGTCGAGGGTGGAGGTCTCCACATGGTTCGAGGTCCGCGTCAGCTCGCCCTGCACGACGTCCAGCGTGCGGCGCTGCACATCGGCGAAACCGAGCCATGTCGACAGCAGCTCCGCAGTGACCGCGACCTTGGCGTTTCCGCCTTGGGCTCCGTCCTGGAAATTGTCCGGCGTCGCGGGCACGGCATCGGGGGAAGCGGGGGTAAACATACTGGTGCTCCTTAGAAACTCTGCCCGGGAATACTCTGCCCGGATGCCCGGTCGGATCAGGCGGTACGGGGGCGCTCGCCGACGGCGTCGAAGGCGCGCAGCATTTCGGCGGGAATTTGGGTAAGCGGCAGTTCGACGGCGACCGCGCCGGCCTCCTTGGCCGCCCGCGGCATGCCATAGACGACGCAGCTCGATTCCTGCTCGCCGATGGTGAAGGCGCCGGCCTCATGCATCGCCTTCATGCCGATGGCGCCGTCGCGGCCCATGCCGGACAGGATGACGCCGACCGCATTGCCGCCGGCCGCCTTGGCGACCGAGGCGAACAGCACGTCGACCGACGGGCGGTGGCCGCTGACCGCAGGCGTGTCCTGGATGTGGCAGACGAAGCCGGTGGCGTCGCGGACGATGGCGAGATGGCGGTCGCCGGGGGCGATCAGGACCAGCCCCTGGGCCGGCCGGTCGCCATGGACGGCCACCCGGACGGTGGGCGCCGACAGCCGGTCGAGCCGGGCCGCGAAGCTGGGCACGTAGCTCGGCCCCATATGCTGGGTGATGACGATGGGCGGGCAATCGGCCGGCATGGCGGCCAGCACGTCGCGGATGCGCTCCACCCCGCCGGTCGAGGCGCCGATGGCGATCAGCCGTTTCCCCGACCCGGCGCGGCGCGGCGTCGGCAGCACGCCATGCACGGCGGCCGGGCGGCGCATGGTCAGGCGCGCGGTGGCGGCGACACGGATCTTGGAGACCAGCTCCATCGCCGTCGCCTCGAACCCGTGCCCGTCGGAGCCGCCGGGCTTGGCGACGCAGTCCACCGCCCCCAGCTCCAGCGCGCGGATGGCGGCGTCGGAGCCTTCGCGGGTCAGGGAGGAGACCATGATGACCGGCGTCGGCCGCAGGGTCATGATCTTCTCCAGGAAGGACAGGCCGTCCATCTTCGGCATCTCGACGTCCAGGGTGATGACGTCGGGGTTGGTGGCCTTGATGACCTCGCGCGCTTCGAAGGGGTCGCGGGCGACGCCGGCGACCTCCATCCCCGCCTCCCGGCTCAGGATATCCTTCAGCATTTCGCGCATCAGGGCGCTGTCGTCGACGATGACGACACGGATCGGTCTGGGCATCGGTCAGCTCCCTCCCGGATCGGCGGGCGCGAACAGTTCGACCTCGCCTTCCTCGGGGCTCTGGCTCAGGTGGGTGATGAAGCGCCGTTCGCGGGTGACGGTGTCGGCCGCCGCCTCCGGCCGCAGCAGGCGCCGCAGCGCCCGGCCGCTGTGGGGGAAGTAATGCAGCCGCCGGGCGGAGCCGCCGCCCAGGTCCTGGCCTGCCAGCGTCAGCCCCTCCGCCCGCACGTAATCCAGGGCGAAACGGCTGTTCAGCCCGCCGATGTCGTAGCTCGACTCGATGACCCGGCCACCGCCGAACAGCTTGACCTGCAGGCGCCGGCGTTCGGCGCCCGCCGCCAGCAGCGCGTTGATCAGCCGCTCCATCGCCACCGAGCCGTAGCGCGCGGCGACGCCGGCCCCCTCCAGCTCGATCTCCGGCAGGTCGGGCAGCATGAAATGGTTCATGCCGCCGATGCGGCGCACCGGGTCGTGAATGCAGGCCGCCACGCAGGACCCCAGCGTCGTCGCGATCATCAGGTCGGGCCGGTCGCTGACCGCCTGCTGGCCCAGCGCGATCTTGACGGTGTCGACCTTGAATTCCTGGTTGAAGTAGCGCCCGCTGCCGAGGCGCCGGTGCGTCGCGGACCGGTTGGATCCGGATCGGGGAAGGGGGACGGCGTTCATCGCTCAGTCCCTCCGGTAGATCGTCGGACCGGCCTGGCGGAACAGGTTCGACACGCCATACAGGCTCTCCGAATGGCCGAGGAACAGATACCCGCCGGGGCGGAGCATCCGGGCGAAGTTTTCTATCACCTGCATCCGGCCGCGGCGGTCGAAATAGATCAGCACGTTGCGGCAAAAGATCGCGTCGAAGGGGCCGGACATCGGCCAATGTTCCAGCAGGTTCAGCGGCTTGACGGTAACGAGGCGTTTCAGCTCCTCGCCCATCGCCACCGCCGGCTCGCCGTCCAGCTTCACGTCCTGGGTGAAGCGCTGGCGGACCTGTGGCGGGATGCCGGTGGCGCCCGACAGCGGATAGATGCCGCGCCGGGCGGTGTCCACCATGTGGGTGTCGATGTCAGTGGCGAGGATGCGGGCGTCCCAGCGGCGCAGATCGGCGCCCATGGTCGAGACCAGAACCATCGCCATGGTGTAGGGCTCCGGCCCCGACGAACAGCCGGCCGACCACAGCCGCAGGCGCGGTTTCGACTGGTGGGCGTTCAGCTCCCGCACCTCCGGCAGGACGGTGGAGGCGAGGAAGTCGAAATGGTGCGATTCGCGGTAGAAGCTGGTCAGGTTGGTGGTCAGCGCATTGACCAGGAAGCCGATCTCGTCCGCCACGTCCTCGCTCTGCAGCAGGGCGCAATAGGCGTCGAAGTCGGGCAGGCGCAACTCGCGCAGGCGCCGCGCCAGCCGGGCATAGACCATCTCGGCCTTGTGCGGGGCCAGCGCGATGCCGGCCAGCTGATAGAGCAGCCCGGCGATCAGGTCGAAATGGTGCCGCTCGAACCGGAACTCGCGCGCACCGCCGAACACCGCGGCCGGTGGGGCGGCCGGAGGGGCGGCGGGTGAGCGCCGCGGCGTCGCGGGTTCGGTCGATAAGGCGGGCGAGCGGTCGGTCATCGCGGCACCGGTGGCGTCCTCAGGCAGACTGGCGGGAGGCGGACTGGCGGTCCAGGGTGAAGAAGGTCATCTGGTGGCGCAACTGGTCGGCCTGTTCCTCCAGCGAGCGGGCGGCGGCGGTGCTTTCCTCCACCAGGGCGGCGTTCTTCTGGGTCATCTCGTCCATCTGGGCGATGGCGATGTTGACCTCGTCCAGGCCGGACGCCTGCTCGGCGGTCGCCCGCGCGATCTCCGACACCAGATCGGCGACCCGGCCGATGCCCGACACGATCTCGGTCAGGGAACTGCCGGCGGAGCGCACGAGATCGACGCCGTCGCGCACCTGCCCGCCGCTGTCCATGATCAGCGCCTTGATCTCCTTCGACGCCTGGGCGGAGCGCTGGGCGAGCTGCCGCACCTCCTGCGCCACCACGGCGAAGCCGCGCCCGGCGTCGCCGGCCCGCGCCGCCTCCACCGCCGCGTTCAAGGCCAGCAGGTTGGTCTGGAAGGCGATCTCGTCGATCACCCCGATGATGTCGGAGATCTTCTGCGACGACTGCTCGATCCGCCGCATCGCCTCCACCGCGCTGGTCGCCACCTCGCCGCCGCGCGAGGCCGCGCCGCGCGCCTCGGTGGCATAGCCGTTGACCTGCTGGGCGTTGTCGGCGTTGGAGCGCACGGTGGCGGCGAGCTGTTCCATGCTGGCCGCGGTCTCCTCCAGCGAGGAGGCCTGCTGCTCGGTCCGTTCCGACAGGTCCAGGCTGCCTTCCGCCACCTCGCGGCTGGCGACGGCGATGGAGCCGGCGGCCTGATCGATGCGCTGAACGATCTCCGACAGACGGCCGACCGTGCCGTTGAAATCGTCCTTCAGCCGCTGGAACACGCCTTCATACTGCTTGTCGATGCGGCGGGTCAGATCGCCCTGCGACAGCGCCTCCAGCACCGAAGCCAGCTCCTCGGTGACGCCGGCGATGTTCTCCGACAGCCGGTTGATGCCCTCGCTGACCAGCCGGAAGAAGCCGGTCTTGCCGTCAAGCTCGATGCGGTGGGTGAAATCGCCACGCACGGCATTCTCCACCATCGCGCCGATCTCCGCCTCGATCGCCAGCTCCTCGGTCAGGTCGCGCCATTCGACGACGGTGCCCAGCCGCTCGCCCTGGCGGCTGACCACCGGGTTGGCGATGACCTGGAAGCTGCGGCCGCCGGTCTTGGCCCAGCCGCGGTGGGTCTGGGTCAGGTCGGCCAGCAGACGGCGCTGGTGGCCGGGATCGCGGTGGAAGACGTCGAAGTTGCGGCCGACCAGCGTGTTGGCGTCGAAGCCGGGCAGGGACACGCGCAGGTCCGCCTCGGCATGGCGGAACATGGCCATGATCGAATCGTTGGCATAGAGGATGCGGCCATCGACGTCCGCCATCATGATGTTGGCCGATACCCGTTCCAGCGCGATGCGGGAGCGCAGGGCCTCCACCGCCTCGTCCTTGAAGGCGGCGACGGCGCGGGCCATGTCGCCCAGCTCGTCCTGCTGGCCGGTGTGGGGGACGCTGACCGACAGCTTGCCTTCGGTCAGGTCTGCCATCACCCGGCGGATGCCGGTGACCGGCCCGATGATCGAGGCGGCGATGCGGTTGGCGGCGACAATGCCGATCACCAGCGACAGCAGGCCAAGACCCAGCGTCAGGCGGATGGTGAAGGTGGCCTCGGTCTCGGCCTCGGCCTCCGTCACCTTGGCGCTGGCGGCGATGGAGGCGACGATGCCGTCGATGGCGCGGTTGATCGCGGTGGCGGCGGCGGCGAGGTCGTCGGTCAGCCGCTTCGCCTCGTCGTTGGCGGCCATCGCGTCGCGGAAGGCGGCACGGTAATCGCCGGCGCGGGCGTCGATCTCGCGCAGGGCCGCCAGCAGGTCGCCATTGCTGCGGACCACCGACGACAGCCGGGCGATGCTTTCGCTCATCGCCTTGCCCACCGCCTCGACCTGCGCCGCCGCGGCGGCGTCACGCAGGCCGATGGCGCGGTTGGCCTGGAAGCGGGTCATCAGCCAACGGTTCTCCACCTCCTGCGCGCCGAAGGCGAAGTCCTTGTCGCCCGACGTCTCGGAGGCGGACACCATGTCCTCCAGCCGCTTGGTCACCTGGGCGCCCAGCGGGTCCATGCGCTCGTGCAGCAGGCGGTCGGCGCGTTCGCGCACGGCGCGCACAGCCTCGAACCGCTGATGGTAGCCGGTGTGCAGGCTGCTCAGTTCGGCGAAGGCGGCGGCCTGGGGCGAGGCCTTCAACTTGGCCTGCCGGGCCGCCATCGCTTGGTCGAACTCGCCGCGCAGGACGCGCAGCCGGTCCAGCGCCTCGGTCGAGCCGATGTTGATGTACTCGCGGGTCTGCAGCCGTTCGGCGGCCAGACGGCTTTCCAGATCCTTGGCGAAGACGGCGAGGTCGCCCGACGCGATGACGCCGTCGACGCGGCGGTTCAGCCCGTCGAGCCCGTAGATGCCGGTGCCGGACTGGGCGGCGATCAGCACCAGCAGCAGGCCGAAGGCCAGCCACAGCCGCTTGGCGATGCGCATGTTGCTGAGGAAGGTGCCGGCTTTGGCGATCGTACCGTCGGTGGCCATCGGTGACGTTCCCTCATTTTATTGCTTTTCGTTGCGGCTTGCCTGCCGGGGGCGCGGCAGCCTGCAGCGGTCAGGTCGTTTCCAGAGCTGCGCGGGGGATGGCGTCCTGGTCGACATGCTCGCCCGCGAACAGCTTGCCCACGTTCAGCAGGGTCACCATGCGGTTCTCGGCGGTGTAGAGGCCGCTGAGATATTCGGCGTCGATCAGGCCGCTGTCGACGTCGGGCGGCGGCTTGATCGCGTCATGCCCGATGGCCAGGATGTCGGAAATCGCATCGACCAGGATGCCGCGCGTGCGCTCGCCCACCTGCATCACCACCACGACATGGCGCTTCGTCACCTGGGTCAGGCCGCCGCCGAAGCGGGCGCGCAGGTCGAAGATGGGGATGATGATGCCGCGCAGGTTGATGACGCCGCGGACATAGTCGGGCAGGTTCGGCAGGCGGCTTTCCGGTGTCCAGCCGCGGATTTCACGCACGGCCAGGATGTTGACGCCATATTCCTCGCTGCCGACCGTGAAGGTGACGTATTGCTCCTCGATCCCGTTCGCGGCGCCGGCGGACTGGAGATCGGTGCGGGAGCTGACGGGGGCGATTGCGGTGGAACTGCTCATCGCTGGGCCTCAAACCGTTTGGCGTTGACGCTGATCGGACCTGTCCGCCGGGGCGGGCAGGGACGGGGGATTGGACTGGTTCGAGGTGCCGCCCGCCATGCCGGCGGCCTCTCCGCCGGTGCCGTGGCGGCTCATTTCGCGCAGGCCCGCCACGTCCAGGATCAGGGCGACCCGGCCGTCGCCCAGGATGGTCGCGGCGGCGACGCCGTCCAGCCGGCGGAAGTTGGCTTCCAGGCTCTTGATGACGACCTGCTGCTGGCCCAGCACCTCGTCCACCACCAGGCCGAGGCGGGAGCCGTCCTCCGTCTCCACCAGAACGACCAGCCCCTTGGTGGCGTCGTCGATGGCCTTGGGGATGCCGAACAGCCGGTGCAGGTGGACCAGCCGGACATATTCGCCGCGCGCCATCATGACGTCGCATTTGTTGACCAGCCCATGCAGGTCGGCAGGCTTCGGCCGCAGGCTTTCCACGATGTTGGTCAGCGGCAGGACGAAGCGCTCCTCCCCCACCGAGATCACCATGCCGTCCAGCACCGCCAGCGTCAGCGGCAGCGACAGGACGAAGCGCGAGCCCTCGCCCGGCGTCGAATAGACGCCGATGCGCCCGCCCAGGCTGGAGATGTTCCGCCGCACCACGTCCATGCCGACGCCGCGGCCCGACAGGTTGGACACCTGGTCGGCGGTGGAGAAGCCGGGCAGGAAGATCAGGTGGTCGATCTCCTCGTCGGACAGGCTGGCTCCGGGCTGGACCAGCCCCTTCTCGATGGCCTTGGACAGCACCTTGGCGCGGTTGATGCCGCGGCCGTCGTCGGTCACCTCGATCACGATGCGGCCGGACCGGTGGGCGGCCGACAGATGCACGGTGCCGGCGCGCGGCTTGCCGACGCGCTCCCGCTCCTCCGGGCCTTCCAGCCCATGGTCGATGGAGTTGCGGATCATGTGGGTCAGCGGATCGACGAGGTTCTCCACCACCGTCTTGTCGACCTCCGTCGTCTCGCCCGAGGTGACCAGCATCACCTCCTTGCCGGTCATGGCGGCGCATTCGCGCACCAGCCGCGGCATGCGCGAGAAGACGCTGGAGACCGGCTGGGCGCGGATCGACATCACGCTTTCGCGCAGTTCGCGGGTGTGCTGGGCGAGGCCTTCCAGCCCTTCCAGCAGCTCCTGGAACTGGCCCGGCGGCAGGTCGCGTAGATGCTCCGCGATCATCGCCTGGGTGATGACCATCTCGCCGACCATGTTGACCAGCCGGTCGATCTTGTCGAGGTCGACGCGGATGGTGTGGGTGGTCGGCCCGGTATGGTCGCCGCCGCCCGTGCCGCCAGCACCGCCATTGGGGCGCTTGGCGCCGTCGCCGGGTTTCGCCGAACCGGAGGTGGTGGCGGCCGGGGTGGTCGGCGGAGCCGTTGGGGCGGCCGGTTCCGGCAGGTTGGCGGCGGCCGGGACGGGAGCCGCTTGAGGGACCGGGGCGGGTTCCGCCGGCGCGATGATCGCGGGCGGCGGCGCTTCTGCGCTGATGCGGATGTCGCAATCGTCGGCAACGAATTCGAACACGTCGTCGATCTGGGCGCGGTCGACCTGCGGGTCGGCCAGCAGCGTCACCGTCCAGGACAGGTGCAGCAACTCGGCGTCGAGGTCGCGCAGAGACGGCAGCTGGTCCAGATGGCAGACCACCTCCGCCTCGCCCAGCCGGCGCAGGGCGCGCAGCATGTAGGTCGGCTCGTTGCCCGACAGCAGCAGTTCGGCCTTCGGGCGGAAGACGATGGTCCAGCGGACCTTGCCCTCCGGGACCGGGCCGGAGGGGGCCGGGTGATCGTCGCGGGCGGCCTGGATGGCGGCCAGCGCGTCGCCGAAGATGCCGGCCTCGTCATCCTCGTCGTCGGGATAGACCGTGGCGGGTGGCGGCGCTGCGGGCGCCTTCTCCGCAGGCGCGTCGGCCTTGCCCAGGAAGCGGCGCAGGGCGGCGACGGTGTCGTCGGTGGTGCCGGCCGGCGCCTCCGTCTCGTCGGAGGCATGGGACAGCAGGCGCGCCAGCAGGTCGTTGGCGCGGATCAGTGTGTCGACCAGTTCGGTGGTGACGGGGATCTCGGCGTTGCGCACGCCGTCCATCACCGTTTCGAATTCATGGGCGAAGGCGACGAGATCGTTGAATCCGAAGGCGCCGCCGCCGCCCTTGATCGAATGGACGGCGCGGAAGATCGCGTTCACCTCGTCCATGTCGACCTCGCCGGGGGCGAGGCGCAGCAGCCCGGCCTCGGCGACGGCCAGCAATTCGGCGCTTTCGTCGAAGTAGGTCTGCTTGAAGCGGCTGAGATCGTCCACGGCTGTACCCCTTCCTTCGCTGACGGCTCGCGGTCAGCCGCAGACCTTCTGCACCACCGACACCAGCTTGTCGGGGTTGAAGGGCTTCACGATCCAGCCGGTGGCGCCGGCGGCGCGGCCCTCGGCCTTCTTGCTCTCGTCCGCTTCGGTGGTCAGCATCAGGATCGGCAGGGTGCGGTGGGCCGGGATGGCGCGCAGCTTGCGGATCAGGGTCAGCCCGTCCATCACCGGCATGTTCAGGTCGGTGATGACCAGATCGACCTTGGTGGCGGCGATGGCACTCATCGCCTGCTGGCCGTCGGCGGCCTCCACCACCTCATAACCGGCGCCGCGCAGGGTGAAGGACACCATGTCGCGCATGGTCCGCGAGTCGTCCACCGTCATCACTTTCTTCTTCACGCACGCCTCCACTGCTTCAGCCAGCCGGCCAGCCCCAGATCCTCGCAGGCATCGGCGAGGACCTCCGACGGGCGCAGAATGGCGAAGGAATTTCCCTGTTCCGCCGCATCGCGGGCGGCGACGACCAGCGCCTGGACGCAGGCGACGCTGATGCGTTCCACCGCGTCCGCCTGGACGCTGATGTCCACCGACGCCTTGAAGGCGGCGCGCAGGCTGTCGAGCAGAGGTTGCGCCATGGGCAAATCGAGGTCGCTCGGCAGGCCCAGGCGAATGCGCCCGTCATCCTCCTCCGTCCACTTGATCAGCGACACGCCACCCCTCCGTCCAATGCCGGCCCGCTCCTGCGCACTCCGGTTGCAGGAGCGACGTTGCCAGAAGGCGTCTCAAGGATTCGTTAAGCGGACGTGGTGGATGGACCGGGCATCGTTGGGAAGTTGGGGATAACCGCAGTCAAAATTGGGACATGCCGCCGGGATCGGTGCAGGGGCCAGTACAGAGGTATGTGGATCAGCCCTTTGCCCGTGCGATCAGCGGACGGAATTCCGCCAGCACCGATTCGTAGACCGGCCGTTTGAAGGCGACGATCAGACCCGGCAATTCTTCCGCGTCGATCCATTTCCAGGCGTCGAATTCCGGATGATCGGTGTCGAGCCGGATGTCGGCCTCGGTTCCCGTGAAACGGGCCAGCATCCACATCTGCTCCTGCCCGCGCCAGCGGCCCTTCCACACCTTCCCCAGCAGGTCGTCGGGCAGGTCGTAACGGTGGGGGGATGCGGTCATGGCGATGAACTCCGCCTTGGCGGTGCCGATCTCCTCTTCCAACTCGCGGAAGGCGGCGGTACGGGCATCCTCGCCGTCGTCGACGCCGCCCTGCGGCATCTGCCAGTCGGCCTCCGACCCGGAGCGCCTGGCGACGAACACCTCGCCGCGGTCGTTCAGCAGCATGATGCCGACGCAGGGGCGGTAGGGCAGCGCGTCACGGTCGATGGGGGCGGTCATGCCGGGGGGCTCCGTTGGGGTCAGGTCTTGGTGATGAAGAAATAGACGGTCATGCCGGCTCCCACCAGGATCACCATCTTGCGCAGGACCGGCGGCGGGATGTGGCGGGCGACCGACGCGCCGGCATAGCCGCCGGCCATGGCGGCGACCAGCATGATCAGCGCTTCCGGCCAATAGACCGCCCCGCCGGCGACGAAGGCCGCCACCGCGACGGCGTTCAGGCAGCCGGAGACCAGCGACTTCAGCCCGTTCATGGCGTGCAGGTCGGTCAGACCGAAGACGCCGAGCGTCGCCAGGATCAGAATGCCGATGCCGCCACCGAAATAGCCGCCATAGACGGCGATCAGGAACTGCACCGCCAGCACCGTGCCGTGACCGATGGTGACGTTGCGCCGCACCCAGGCCGACGCGGTCGGGCCGATGGCGAACAGCAGCGTGGCGAACAGCAGAAGCCACGGCACGATGATCTCGAAGGTCTTCTGCGGCGTCCACAGCAGCAGCAGGGCGCCCAGCAGCCCGCCGACGAGGCTGATGCCGAGGAAGGAGGGCAGGTGGATGTCGCGGATGCGGCCCAGTTCCCGCCGATAGCCGAAGGCGCTGGCCAGCGCGCCGGGCGACACCGCGACGGTGCTGGTGGCGTTGGCGTTCAGCGGCGGAACCCCGGCGAGGATCAGCGCCGGAAAGGTCAGGAAGCTGCCGCCCCCGGCCACGGCGTTCAGCACGCCGGCGAAGAAAGCGGAGACGATCAGCAGCAGCGTCAGCATGTCACCCTACCCGAAACCTGGCCCGGCACTGCGGATGCCGCGTTGCGTTTTGCACACGCCCGCCCATACCGCAACGCCGAAGTCCCACAACCGCGCGGCTTTCGCAACCCCGAACAATTCGTTAAGGTCGTCGTCCCTTCAACGGATAGAGTGTCTGGAGACCTCCATGTCCGCCCTGCTCGACACCACCGACGCCCTGCACGACCAGATGCTGACCCTCGGCCGCGCCGCGCGCGCCGCCGCGGCCGCGCTGGCGACCGTGCCAGGACCGTCGAAGGACCGGGCGCTGAGGGCGGCGGCGGCGGCCATCCGCGCCCGCGCGGCCGAGATCAAGGCCGCCAACGCCGATGACATGGCGAACGCCCGCGACCTGTCCGGCCCCATGCGCGAACGGCTGATGCTGGACGACAAGCGCATCGAGGCAATGGCCAAGGGGCTGGAGGACATCGCCGACTTCCCCGATCCCATCGGCGGCGTGCTGGCGGAATGGACGCGGCCCAACGGCCTGCGCATCCAGCGCGTCCGCGTGCCGCTGGGCGTCGTCGGCATCATCTATGAAAGCCGGCCCAACGTGACGGCCGACGCCGGCGGCATCTGCCTGAAGTCGGGCAACGCCGCCATCCTGCGCGGCGGGTCGGAGAGCATCCGCTCGTCCCGCGCCATTGCCGACTGTCTGGTCCAGGGCCTGCGCGAAGCGGGCCTGCCGGAGGCGGCGATCCAGCTGGTGCCGACCACCGACCGCGCCGCCGTCGGCCATATGCTGACGATGCGCGACTATATCGACGTCATCATCCCGCGCGGCGGCAAGTCGCTGATCCAGCGCATCGCCGACGAAAGCCGGGTGCCGGTCATCAAGCATCTGGACGGCAACTGCCACGTCTATGTCGATGCCGGTGCCGACCTGGAAAAGGCGCGCAAGGTGGTGCTGAACGCCAAGATGCGCCGCACCTCGATCTGCGGTGCCGCCGAGACTCTGCTGGTCGACCGCGCCATCGCCGACAAGGCTCTGCCGCTGCTGGTGAAGGATCTGCTGGACGCCGGCTGCGCCGTGCGCGGCGATGCGGCAGCCCAGGCGGTCGACCCGCGGGTGACGGCGGTGACGCCGGAGGATTGGGACACCGAGTATCTCGACGCCATCATCGCCTGCGGCGTGGTGGACGGGGTGGATGCGGCAATCGACCACATCAACGCCCACAGCTCCCACCACACCGAATCCATCCTCACCGAGAATCCGGCGGCGGCGGAGCGGTTCCTGTCCCGCGTCGACAGCGGCATCGTGCTGTGGAACGCCTCGACCCAGTTCGCCGACGGCGGCGAGTTCGGCATGGGGGCGGAGATCGGCATCTCCACCGACAAGTTCCACGCCCGCGGCCCAGTGGGTGCCGAGCAGTTGACCAGCTACAAGTATGTCGTGCGCGGCGATGGCCAGACGCGACCGTAAGGAAAAAGCACCCCACCTCTATTCCGGCCCGCTCTATGCCGGGCTCACCGTCGGCATTCTCGGCGGGTCGTTCAATCCGGCCCATGCCGGGCATCGGCACATCAGCCTGTTCGCGCTGAAGGCGTTGGGGCTCGACCGCGTCTGGTGGATGGTCAGCCCGCAGAACCCGCTGAAGTCGGCGTCCGGCATGGCTTCGCTGTCCGACCGGATGGCGGAGGCGCGGGCGGTCGCCGCCCATCCGCGGATCGAGGTGACGGCGATCGAGACCGCGCTCGGCACCCGCTTCACCGCCGATACGTTGGCCAAGCTTCAGCGCCGCTTCCCGAAAACCCGCTTCGTTTGGTTGATGGGGGCGGACAATTTGCGACAAATTCCGCGCTGGAAGCATTGGAATCGAATCTTCGACTCGGTGGCCGTTGCGGTTTTCGCCCGCCCCACCTATTCTCTTAGTGCGTTGAGCGGCAAGGCCGCCCAACGCTACACCCGTCGACGGGTGTCGGTGTCGGGGGTCAAAGGGCTGGCGCGCCGCAGGCGGCCGGCCTGGGCGTTCTTACGCAACCCCTTGCACCCGGCCTCGGCGACGGCGATCCGGCAGGCACGGGCCGCCGGGTCGTGAAACCGTTGCAAGAGGTTGGAGCCATCACCACGCACACCGAAACGGCCGCGACCGCTCCGCGGCCAGCCGCCGTTCCCCAGATCCTGGAACCGCAGGACCTGAAGGCGCTCATTCAGGCGTCGCTCGACGCCGATCAGGCGGATGACGTCACCGTCATCGATCTCGCCGGGAAAACCACCTTCGCCGATTACATGATCGTGGCGTCGGGCCGCAACACGCGGCACATCGCCGCCATGGCGATGAAGCTGGCCGAAAAGCTGAAGCAGGCCGGCGTCCGCGGCGTCGAGATGGAAGGCATGGCCCAGTGCGACTGGGTCCTGGTCGATGCCGGCGACGTGATCGTCCACCTGTTCAAGCCGGAAGTCCGGACCTTCTACAACATCGAGAAGATGTGGGGTCTGGAGCTGCCGACGCCGTCGGGCACGGCGCGGCTGAGCGCCTGACGGGCCAAGGGCGGAAACGAGAGCGAAACGAGGGCGGAGGGCCGCATCATGCGTCTGTGGCTCGCCGCCGTCGGGCGGTCGCGGGGCGGACCGACCCGCGACCTGTTCGACGAGTATGTCGGACGGCTCGGGTGGCCCTTTACCCTGAAGGAGGTCGAGGTGAAAAAACGCCTCTCCTCCGACGAATTGAAACGGCAGGAGGCGGAGCTGCTGCTCGCCGCCGTGCCGGCTGGGGCCATAGTCGTGGCGCTGGATGAACGCGGCAAGGCGCTGCCCAGCGAAGCCTTCGCCGCCAAGATCGGCGACTGGCGCGACCGCGGCGCCGGCGATCTCGCCTTCCTGATCGGCGGTGCCGACGGCCATGGCGACGCGGTGCGCGCGCGGGCCGACTTCCTGCTCGCCTTCGGGCCGATGACCTGGCCCCACATGCTGGTGCGCGGCATGCTTGCGGAGCAACTCTATCGCGCCCAACAAATTCTTGCCGGTCACCCCTATCACAGATCCTGATTCCCTGCGTCGCATCCGGCGCGCGGAAAAGCGCCGGAGCCGAAAAACACAAAACTCCGAGACCACAACCTTTCGAGAAAGGTAAGCGCGATGACCGAGACCACCCGACCCCGCCCCGTCGTCCTCTGCATCCTGGACGGCTGGGGCTATCGCGAGGAGCGGTCCGACAACGCGATTGCGCTGGGCGACACCCCGAACTGGGACCGCCTGTGGTCGGCCGAGCCGACGGCCTTCCTCGACGCCAGCGAGGAGGAGGTCGGCCTGCCCAAGGGTCAGATGGGCAACTCCGAGGTCGGTCACATGAATCTCGGCGCCGGCCGGGTCGTCATGCAGGACCTCGTGATGATCGACCACGCCATCGTCGAGGGCGAGCTTGAGCGCAACGCCGCGCTGAACGATCTGGTCAAGGCGATGCACAAGACCGGCGGGCGCGTCCATCTGATGGGTCTGCTGTCGCCGGGCGGCGTCCACTCGCACCAGGACCACATCGCGGCGCTGGCCGGCGTGCTGTCGCGCGAGGGCGTGCCGGTGGCGGTCCATGCCTTCACCGACGGCCGCGACGTGCCGCCGCAGAGCGCCAAGGATCAGGTCGCCGAGTTCATGGCCGACGTCTTCGAGCTGCCGGGCGTCGAGGTCGCGACCGTCATCGGCCGCTATTACGCCATGGACCGCGACAAGCGCTGGGACCGTGTCGCCAAGGCCTATGCCGCGATGACCAAGGCGGAGGGCGAGCGCGCCGCCGATCCGATCCAGGCGATCGAGCAGAGCTACGCTGCCGACAAGCATGACGAGTTCATCCTGCCGACGGTGATCGGCGACTATGCCGGCATGAAGGACGGCGACGCCATCCTGATGGCGAATTTCCGCGCCGACCGCGCCCGCGAGATCCTGGCCGCCAATGTCGATCCGGCTTTCGACGGCTTCCCGGTGGATGGTGCGCCGAAGCTGGCCGCCGCCGTCGGCATGGTCGAATATTCGTCGGCGCTGGCGAAGCTGATGACCACCATCTTTCCGCCGAAATCTCTCACCAAGGTGCTGGGCGAGGTGGTTTCCGAGGCCGGAATGAAGCAGCTGCGCATCGCCGAGACGGAGAAGTATCCGCACGTCACCTTCTTCTTCAACGGCGGCGAGGAGCGGGTCTATGAGGGCGAGGACCGCATCCTGGTGCCGTCGCCGAAGGTCGCCACCTATGACCTGCAACCGGAGATGTCCGCCGCCGAAGTGACCGGCAAGCTGGTCGGCGCCATCGATTCGGGCAAGTACGACCTGATCGTCGTCAACTTCGCCAACCCCGACATGGTCGGCCACAGCGGCATGCTCGACGCCGCCATCAAGGCGGTGCAGGCGGTCGACGGCAGCCTGGGGCAGGTGGAGGCCGCGGTGCGCCGCGCCGGCGGCACCATGCTGGTCACCGCCGATCACGGCAATTGCGAGCTGATGAAGGATCCGGAGACCGGCGGCCCGCACACCGCCCATACGCTGGACAAGGTGCCGCTGATCCTGATCAACGGCCCGGCCGGTGCGCGCATCGAGAGCGGCCGTCTGGCCGACATCGCGCCGACTCTGCTCGACCTGCTGGGCCTGCCGAAGCCGGTCGAGATGACCGGCCGCAACCTGCTGGTCCGCACCGCCGCCCGCGCGGCGGCGGAGTAACGGATGGCGCGGGGCGTTCCCTTTGCGCTCGAGTCCCCCTCTCCCCCCCGGGGAGAGGGTCGGGGTGAGGGGGGCGCGTGGCGTGGAGTCGCGGGAATTCCTGCGCTTCGACTTACATCCCGCAGCGCATCCCCCTCACCCAGCCCTCTCCCCAGGGGGGAGAGGGTATCCGCTGGGGAGAGGGTATCCGGGACGGGAGAGGGTTTCCTCGCAGGCTTCGTCGTCATCGCCGGCCTGATCCTCGCCCTGCCGGCGAATGCTCAATCCGAAGCGCCCAAGGACACGCTCAAGCGCGTCGAGCAGCAGCTTCAGACCGGCAAGCAGCGCCAGCAGCAGCTGGAACGCCAGTCGCAGGCGCTTCAGACCGAACTCGACGACCTGCGCGGCCGGCTCATCGCGCTGGCCGACCAGGCGCGCGGGCAGGAGCAGTCGCTCGACCAGTTGGAAGACTCGCTGGCCGCGCTGGAGGCGGAGGAGCGGGAACGTTCCGCCGGTCTCGACGCCGAGCGGCAGCAGATCGCCACCCTGCTGGCCGCCCTGCAGCGGCTGGCGCGCATCCCGCCGGAAGCGGCGCTGGCCCGGCCGGAAAGCCCGGTCGACACGCTGCGCTCCGCCCTGCTGCTGCGCGATGCGGTCCCGGCGCTGAAGGCGCGGGCCGATGCGCTGGCCCAGGCGCTGACCGCGCTGGCCGACACCCGCGGCAAACTGGTGGACCAGCGGGCGAAGGCGCTGGCGGCGCGGGTGTCGCTGTCGGAAAAGCAGGACGAGATGAACCGCCTGATCGCCCGGCGCGAGGAGCTGTCGCGTCAGACGGAGGAGGAGCGCGTCCAGGTCGGCCAGCGCATGGCGGACCTGTCCGGTCAGGCCACCGACCTGCGCCAGTTGATGGAGCGGATCGAGGCCGAACGCCGCGCCGCCATCGAGGCCGCCGCCCGCCGCGAGGCCGAACGGCGCGAAGCGGAACGCAAGGAAGCCGCCCGCAGGGAGGCGGAAAAGCGCGAGGCCGAACGTCGCCTTGCCGCCCAGAAGGAAGCGGAGCGCAAGGCGGCCGAACGCAAGCTGGCCGAACTGCGCGCCGCGGAGCAGAAGGTCGCGGAAGAGAAGGCCGCCGAGGAAAAGCGGGCGAAGGACGAAGCCGCCAGGGAAGCGGCGCGCGAGCGCGAACTGGCCGCGAAGTCCCCGGACGGCCCGCCGGCGGTCGCCGGCATGGTGCTGCCCGCCGCCGGCAAGCTGACCACCCGCTTCGGCGAGGCCGACCGCTTCGGTGCCACCAGCCGCGGCGTGACGGTGCAGACCCGCCCTGGTGCGGCCGTGGTGGCGCCGCGCGGCGGCACGATCGTGTTCGCCGGTCCGTTCAAGGGCTATGGCCTCATCTTGATCGTGGAACACGGCAACGGATATCATAGTTTGATTGCGGGTTTGGGCCGGATCGACACGGCTGTCGGGCGTAAGGTGGCCAGCGGGGAACCGCTGGCGGTCATGCCGCCGGACGGCAATCCGGATCTCTATTTCGAGCTGCGACGAAACGGCCAGCCGATCAACCCGCAACGCGGGTTCGGCGCCCCGGAGGGGAAAGGACAAGGGTAGATGAGGATGATCAAGCGCGCCGCCACGGCGGCTGCTCTGGTGTTTCTGGGCGCCGGCGTCGCCACCGTCACCGCGCAGTCCAGCAATTCGTCGGACACCTACCGGCAGCTGAACCTGTTCGGCGACGTCTTCGAGCGCGTCCGCGCCGAATATGTCGAGCCGGTCACCGACGAACAGCTGATCGAATCGGCGATCAACGGGATGCTGACCTCGCTCGACCCGCATTCCAGCTATCTGAACAAGAAAAGCTTCCAGGACATGCAGGTCCAGACCCGTGGCGAGTTCGGCGGGCTGGGCATCGAGGTGACGATGGAGAACGGCCTGGTGAAGGTCGTGTCCCCGATCGACGACACCCCGGCCTTCCGCGCCGGCCTGCAGCCGGGCGACCTGATCGTCCAGTTGAACGGCGAGGCGGTGATGGGCCTCAGCCTGAACGAGGCGGTGGAGAAGATGCGCGGCCCCGTGGGCAGCGAGCTGAAGGTCACCGTCCGCCGCGGCGAGGCGGGCGAGCCCTTCACCGTGTCGCTGACGCGCGCCGTCATCAAGGTGCAGTCGGTCCGCTACCGCACCGAAGGCGACATCGGCTACATCCGCATCACCAGCTTCAACGAGCAGACGCAGAGCGGGCTGGAGAAGGCGATCTCCTCCATCCAGCAGCAGTTGGGCGACAAGCTGAAGGGCTTCGTGCTCGACCTGCGCAACAATCCGGGCGGCCTGCTCGATCAGGCGGTGTCGGTGTCCGATACCTTCCTGGAGAAGGGCGAGATCGTGTCGACCCGCGGCCGGCGGGCGGAGGAGGGCACCCGTTTCAACGCCAAGCCGGGTGACCTGATCAAGGGCCTGCCGATGGTGGTGCTGGTCAACGGCGGGTCGGCTTCGGCTTCCGAAATCGTCGCCGGCGCCCTGCAGGACCACAAGCGCGCGATCATCATGGGCACCCAGAGCTTCGGCAAGGGATCGGTGCAGACCATCATCCCGCTGCCCGGCCATGGCGCCATGCGCCTGACCACCGCGCGCTACTACACGCCGTCGGGCCGCTCGATCCAGCAGCTGGGCATCACCCCGGACATCGAGGTGCATGTCGCCAAGGTGGAGGACCTGGACAAGAACGTCGTCCGCCGCCGCGAAGCCGACCTGAAGGGTGCGCTGGTCAACCCCGACGCCAGCAAGGCGCCGCGTCCGGCCACCACCAACCCGGCCGCTCCCGGCACGCCGGCGGCCCCGAACCCGGCAGCGCCCGCTCCGGGGCCGGGCGCCGGTGCTGCTCCGGCTGCACCGGGTGCCGCTCCGGGTGCCGCGCCTGCTCCGGCAGAGGGTGCGGCGGCGGAGGGGGCGGAGCCGCCCTTCGACTTCCAGCTCGCCCGCGCGCTGGATCTGCTGCGTGGCGTCGCCCTGTTCCAGCAGCGCGCCGCGGCGCGCTGACCGGAGCAATCGACGGTGAAGGCTCCCGCCCTGCTGGGTCGTTTGCGGTTCGATGTCCGGGGTCTGCGCCCCGGACTCGGCTGGCTGCGCCGTTTCCGCCGCAATGGAGGCGATTCGGCGGGACGGCCGCGCAAACCGCTGTCCAAGCCGTTGCTGGCTGCCGTCGCACTGGTGGCGGTCGCCGGTAGCGGGCTGGCCGGCTGGCTGGCCTTGAACGGCGAGGCGACGCGGGAGGCCTGGCAGGCATCGATTCCGGCAGCGACGGTGGCGGTCGCTCCGCTGCCGCCGCCACCGGTGCCGGAACCCAAGGCCGCCGCGCCGGCGGCGCCTTTGCCCACCGACGCCGCCCCGCTGCCCCTGCCGGGCGTTCCGGCGGCGGCGGTGACGCTGGTCCCGGCGCCGGTGCCGGGTCTGGTGGAGGACAGCCGCAACGGTCCGCTGCCGCGCATCGCCCAGGATGGGCGCAAGCCCTGGCAGGTCTATGCCCGGCCCTTCCCGGCGACCGACAAGCGGCCTCGCATCGCCATCGTCATGTCCGATCTTGGGCTCAGCGGCGTCACCACCGGCAATGCGCTGGCGAAGCTGCCGCCCGGCATCACGCTGGCCTTCCTGCCCTATGCCGAGCGGCTGGACGATTGGGTCGAGCGGGCGCGCACCAAGGGGCACGAGGTGATGCTGTCGGTGCCGATGGAGCCGCTGAACTACCCGCGCGACGATCCCGGTCCGAACGCGCTGCTGACCATGCTCGGACCCGACCGCAATATCGAACGGCTGGAATGGTCGCTGGGCAAGGCGGTCGGCTATGTCGGGATCACCAGCACCACCGGCAGCAAATTCACCGCCAACCCGGCGGCGATGCAGCCGGTGATCGACGTGCTGAAGGCGCGTGGCCTGCTGCTGGTCGATTCGCGGGTCAATCCGAAGAGCGTGGCCGGGCCGCTCGCCAATCTGGCCGGCGTGCCGCGGGCGTTGGGCGACCGCGTCATCGACCGCGACCTGTCGCGCGGCGCCATCGACGACCAGCTGCGCGAACTGGAGGAGCTGGCCAAGACCAACGGCGCCGCCGTCGGTTTCGCCTCTCCCTATCCGACGACGATCGAGCGCCTCAATCTGTGGCTGACCTCGCTGGCCGACCGCGGCATCGCGCTGGCCCCGGCGTCGGCGGTGGTCAACATCCAGAAATAGCGGCCCCAGAAATAGAGGTTGCGACGGAACCGCCCGATGCGACAACGCGCATCGGGCGACTTTCCGTGTGCGGCTTGCCTGATTACGTCCGTTGCGCGAATATCTCGACCGAATTTCGAATTGGTGGAGAGGGCGGATGTATCACCCCGAAGCGCTGGAACCCATCGTCGCCTTCCTGCGCGGGATCGGCATGCAGGTGGAATATGGCGAGGGCGGGCGCGACGGCTTCCTGCCCGGCGTGATCATCCAAGCCGGCGCGCTCCATGTCGATCCGGAGACCCTGAAGGGACCGGGCGACCTGCTGCACGAGGCCGGCCACATCATGGTCATGCCGCGCCGGTATTGGCCGTTGCTGAACCGCGACGTGCAGACGGACATCGACGCCATCCTCGCCGACCAGACCGCGCGCGACGGCACCCCCGATCCCATCCTGACCCGTGCCGCCCGCCAGGGCGAGTTCATGTCGCAGGCCTGGTCCTATGCCGTGGTCCAGAATCTGGGCCTGCCGCAGGAATGCCTGTTCTTCCCCGGATCCTACCAATACCACGACTATCAGGGCACACACCCGATGCAGGCTTGGATCGAGCAGGGGACCCATTTCGGCCTGATCAATCTGGCGCAGGCCGGCTTCACCGGCTATGCGGGAATGTTCGCCTATATGGGGGACAACGGGCTGGCGCCGTTTCCGCAGATGGCAAAGTGGACGTTGGATTGAGGGGGAAACCTGCGGAAATCCCTCACCCGCAAAGTGCATCCCAATCCAGCGACCCGGGATCCTCCACCAGATGGTCGACGGCGTCGAAGACCACGGCGGGGTGCTGGGGCCAGGCGATGGTCAGCATGCCGGCGGCCTTGGCGCTGCGGGCGCCGGTGGGGCTGTCCTCGATCACCGCGCAGGCTTCCGGTGCCAACCCCAGCATCTTCGCGGCCAGCAGGTAGGGCTCCGGATGGGGCTTGCCGTTGGCGACGTCCTCGCGGGCGATGCTGAAGCGGAAATGCGGGATCGACATCGCGCGCATGTTGGCGTCGACGATCATGCGCCCGCCGTTCGACACGCAGGCCTGCGCCAGCCCGCGGGCGGCGAAGGCCTCAACCAGGGCGAAGGCGCCGTCGCGCGGACGAACCTGATCAACGCGGGCGACATACTGGGCGTTGATCTCGTCGGCCCAGGCGTGCAGGTCGATGGGGAAGGGACGGCGGGCGTGCAGCGCGGCGTAGATCTCGCGGAACGCCACGCCATGCATCGACCGGCAATCCTCGTCGCTCAGCTCATGGCCGTAGCCGCGGCAGACGTCGACGGTGATCTGCTGGTGCCAGGGCTCGCTGTCCATCAGCGTGCCGTCGATGTCCCACAGGATGGCGCGGATCGGGGTGCGCGACATCACGGTCACCGCACCACCAGATCGTCGCGGTGGATCATCTCGTCACGCCCTTGGTACCCCAGGATCTCCGGGATTTCGGTGCTCTTGTGGCGCAGGATCTTGCGGGCGTCGTCGGCGCTGTAGGCGACGAGGCCGCGGGCGACTTCCCGCCCCTCCTGGGTGCGGACGATCACCACGTCGCCGCGGTCAAAGTCGCCCTGCACGGCACTGACGCCGGCGGGCAGCAGGCTGGCGCCGTGGGACAGGGCGCGCGTGGCGCCGTCATCCACCACCAGCACGCCGGTGGCGTTCACATGGCCGGCGATCCAGGCCTTGCGGGCGCTGGTCGGTTCGGCGGATGGCAGGAACCAGGTGCAGAGCGCGCCGCCATCCTCCGGCCGCCGTTCCAGCGCCGCCAGTGGGTTCATGCGCTTGCCCTTGGCGATGACCATGCGGCAGCCGGCCGACAGGGCGACTCGCGCCGCCGCGATCTTGGTCACCATGCCGCCGCTGCTGTAGCCGGGGGGCGGCTCGCCGGCCATGCCCTCAATCTCCGGCGTCAACTCGCGCACGGTGGGGATATGGCGGGCGTTCGGGTCCTTGCGCGGGTCGGCGGTATAGAGGCCGTCGATGTCCGACAGCAGCACCAGCGTGTCGGCGCTGACCATCTGCGCCACGCGGGCGGCCAGCCGGTCGTTGTCACCGAAGCGGATTTCGGCGGTGGCGACCGTGTCGTTCTCGTTGATGACCGGAACGGCGCCCAGTTTCAGCAGCGTGTCGATGGTGTTGCGGGCATTCAGGTGGCGCCGCCGCTCCTCCGTGTCCTCCAGCGTCACCAGGACCTGGGCGACGGTGACGTCGTGGCGGGCCAGCGTTTCCTGATAGGCGTGGGCAAGGCGGATCTGGCCGGTGGCGGCCGCGGCCTGCTTCTCTTCCAGCTTCAGCGCCCGGCCGACGAGGCCGAGATGCTCCCGCCCGCAGGCAACGGCGCCGGAGGTGACGATCACCACCTCCTGCCCGCGCTTGCGGCAGGCGGCGACGTCGTCGGCCAGCGCGTCGAGCCAGTCCCGGCGGATTTGCCGGGTCTCCCCATCGACCAGAAGGGCCGAGCCGATCTTTACGACCAGCCGGCGGGATTCGAGAAGGGTAGGGGCGTCAAGCGCCATGGCGGGAGGTTCCGTCCGTATCGTCGTCCGAGCCGTCCTCTTCGCCCTCCGGCTCCTCTCCGTCAAGGGCTTCGTCCGAGTCGCCGTCCTCCAGCTCCTCACCCTCTTCGAGTTCGCCCTCTTCGAGGTCGTCCTCCTCGAACTCTTCGTCTTCGCCGCCGACCCATTCGCCGGTTTCATCGTCCCACTGCATCTCGCTGTCGTCGGGCAGCTTCTGACCGACCGGCGGGCGCGGGATGGACCGGGTCGCGGGGGCGTGGATGACCTCGGGTTCTTCCGACTTGGACTCCTTGATGACCGTCAGCAGCCGGTAGAGCACCTGCTTCACGCCCTGGCCAGTGGCACCGGACAGCACCATGACCTCGGCGCCCGACGCCTCCTCCAATGCCTTCTTCTTCTCCTCGATCTCCTCGTCCAGCAGGGCGTCGGCCTTGTTCAGCCCGATGACCTCCGGCTTGTCAGCGAGGTTGCCGCCATAGGCCTCCAGCTCGTTCCGGATCGTGCGGTAGGAGGCGACGACGTCGTCGGCCGTGCCGTCGATCAGGTGCAGCAGGATGCGCGAGCGCTCGACATGGCCAAGGAAACGGTCGCCCAGCCCGTGGCCCTCGTGCGCTCCCTCGATCAGGCCGGGGATGTCGGCGATGACGAACTCTTCGTCACCGGCGCGGACGACACCCAGGTTGGGAGCGAGCGTGGTGAAGGGGTAGTCGGCGATCTTCGGCTTGGCCGCCGTGGTGGCGGCCAGGAAGGTCGACTTGCCGGCGTTGGGCAGGCCCAGCAGGCCGGCGTCGGCGATCAGCTTCAGCCGCAGCCACACCCACTGCTCCTGCCCCGGCCAGCCGGGGTGGAACTTGCGGGGCGCCCGATTGGTCGGCGTCTTGAAGTGCGCGTTGCCGTGCCCGCCGTCGCCGCCGCGCAGGAAAACGCGGCGTTGACCGGCCTCGGTCAGGTCGCACAGCACGGTTTCCTGGTTCTCGTCGAGAATCTGGGTTCCGACCGGCACGCGCAGGACGACATCTTCGCCGCGCGCGCCGTTGCGGTTGCTGCCCATGCCGTGATGGCCGCGCTGCGCCTTGAAGTGCTGCTTGTAGCGGTAGTCGATCAGCGTGTTCAGGCCGTCCGCCGCCTCGATGATCACGTCGCCGCCGCGACCTCCGTCTCCGCCGTCCGGGCCGCCGAACTCGATGAACTTCTCGCGCCGGAACGCGACGGCACCGGGGCCGCCGTCACCGCTCTTCAAGAACACCTTGGCCTGATCGAGAAACTTCATCGGGGAACCTGCCCGTAAACGGAAGGGAAACCGGCGGCGGGACGGCACCGGACTGAAAACGAAAATCGGGGAGCCGGTCGCCCGGTCCCCCGATTTTATCCCACAAGCGTGCAGGCCTGCGACACAGGCCGCGCAACGACCTTAGAGGCTACTCGGCAGCGACGGCCGGAACTTCCTGGTCGTTGGCCGGAACGACGTTCACGAAGGTGCGGCCGTTCGAGCTGTGCTTGAAGTAAACCTGGCCATTGGCCATCGCGAACAGGGTGTGGTCGCGGCCGATGCCGACGTTCTCGCCCGGGTGGAACTTGGTGCCACGCTGACGGACGATGATGTTGCCGGAGATGACGTTCTCGCCACCGAAACGCTTCACGCCGAGACGGCGACCGGCGGAGTCACGGCCGTTGCGGGACGAGCCGCCTGCCTTTTTGTGTGCCATGGGGTGTTGCTCCTAAACTGAAGATGCGCCTGGAAGCCCGACCGGAGAACCCGGATCAGGCCGCGCCGTTGATGCCGGTGATGCGCAGGACGGTCAGGTCCTGGCGGTGGCCGTTCTTGCGGCGGTAGTTCTGGCGGCGCTTCTTCTTGAAGACGATGATCTTCGGGCCGCGGTCCTGGGCGACGACCTCGGCGACGACCGAGGCGCCGGCCACGGTCGGGGTGCCGATGGTGGTGTTGCCTGCGTCGCCGACCATCAGCACGTCATCGAGCGTGATGGAGGCGCCAGCATCGGCCTCGAGCTTCTCAACACGGATCACGTCGCCATTGGCGACCTTGTACTGCTTGCCGCCGGTGCGGATCACTGCAAACATTGTCGTCACTGCCTATGTCAAAACAAACGGCGGGCTTCTCGCCCACCGTTCGATGCGCAAGCCCGTTCATGGGAGCGACGATCTATACTCAGGAGGGGCTGAGAGTCAACAGGGTTGCGGGCCAACGCCTTCGCATTTTTCTGCAAAAAAGGCTTGCACGCCCGAAGGCGTTTATATAGGTTCCGCCCACCCCGCCAAACGGGGCAGCGGATGGGTGGCAGAGCGGTTGAATGCACCGCACTCGAAATGCGGCATACCCTCACGGGTATCGGGAGTTCGAATCTCCCCCCATCCGCCATTCTCTCTCTTCTGAGAGAGAGAAGATAGCGGAAAGCGCCAGCCGGACCGGCTAGGCGCTTTTTTCATGCCCGGATGCCGCCTCGGCCGGTCGGGTTTCCCCATTTTAGCCGGTCCGTCGCGATGGCCGTTCCCCCGGCTGGTTTGTTGGTCATGTCAACGCCAACGCCCAGATAACCAACGCTCAAAATCCCTTTGGTGCGATCCGCCAGGGGTGCGACCGGAGGGGTGCCGCCATGAACACGCTCAGCCGCCGTGATGGATGCCTGCGATTCTCCTATGTCGTGGAGGGCGGCCTGCGCGTCGAAGGGACGCACGATCCGGCGGAGCAGGTGCTGATCCTGAAAGTGACGGCGCCGCAGGGACGGGTCATTCATATGGATGCGATCCCCTGCGACGATCCCCGGGTCATCCTGGAAGCTTTGCGCGAGTGGGGCGAGCCGCCGGAGGAGGTGCGCGATGCTCTGCCGGCGCTGGGCGGCAATGCGATCCTGCTGGAAACGAGGCTCGGCGACTCGGTGCGGGCCTCGGTTCGCCGTCACGGCATGAAGGTGGAGGTTGTCTTCATCGACGCCGACGGCCGGCGGTTGGCGGAACTGCGCGCCGGCAGCCTGGAAGCGCTCGACGCCAAGGCCGGCGGGCTGCTGCGCCTGTCGCAAAGAACCCGCGCGGTGCTCGGCGCCTGGCTGTCGGCCGAACCGCTGTGGCTGGCGGCATTTCTGCTCGGCGGGCCGTTCCTGGGGGCATTGCTGATCGGATTCGGGGCGCAGGTGTCGCCGGAGCAGGTGCTGGTCACCGCCTATGCCGGCGCGGCCGGGCTGGTCGCCGCCTATGAACTGATGCGCGCTGGGTATGCGGAGTGGGTGCTGGCGCCCCCGGACAGCTTTCCACGGCGGTGATGCCGCTCCGGCCGGCAGGTCGGTAAAAAGCATTTTATCAGCATTGCTGATCTTCCGTTTGACGGAAAAACAACGCCCGATGCTGTGGCATCGGTTCCGCTCGTCCGACCATCGCCCCGCCCACGAACGGGTCAAACGACTGGGAGGACATCACATGACGCAGACTCGATACTGGATTGCCGGCTGTGCGATTTCCCTGCTGTGCGTGGGCACGCTGTCCATGGCGTCCGCCGCCGACCCGGCTTTGGAAGGAGCGGTGCGCAAGGCGGTCAGTCCGCAGGCCCAGAGCTGGCTGTCCGATCCGGCGGTGGTCGGGGCGGTGAAAACGCAGAATGCGAAGCATGCCGGTATCGCCCAGTCCAAGATCGACGAGATGGACAACCAGTGGAAGGCGGCGGCCAAGGCCGGCGGCGCCAACCCGGCCTTCGATGCGGTCTCGTCGAATGCCGTGTCCAAGCAGCTGAAGCAGGTCGTGGCGGGCAGCAACGGCCGGATCGTCGAAATCCTGCTGATGGACGATCACGGCCTGAATGTCGGCCAGACCGACGGAACCTCCGACTACTGGCAGGGTGACGAGCCGAAATGGCAGAAGGTCTTCACCGGCAATGCCGATCTCTACATGACCGATCCGGAGAAGGACGACAAAAGCGGCGCCATGCTGTCCGAAGCCAGCGTTCCGGTCCTCGATCCCGCCGGAAAGCAGAAGATCGGCGTCGCGATGATCGTGCTGGATACTGCGAAGCTGGGGCAATAGGCGCTACGAACACCAATTGATCGGCAAAGGAAACGGCGCCCCGGATGGTCCGGGGCGCCGTTCTCATGTCCGCGTCAGGGGCGGACGGACCGTGTCAGGCGTCAGGCCGCCTGCTGGGTCAGCGCGGGAGTCTCGACCTCCACCGCGTCGCTGCCGGCGGCGGTGACGATCGGAATGCTCCGCGGCTTCATCGCTTCGGGTACCTCGCGCGCCAACTCGATGTGCAGAAGGCCATTCTGAAGAGACGCGTTGGTCACCTTGATGAAATCGGCCAGCTGAAAGCGGCGCTCGAACGCGCGGCCGGCGATACCCCGGTAGAGGAATTGGCCGGTCGGCTCGTCCTTCTTAGCTTTACCCGTGACGGTCAACGAGTTCTGGTGAGCGACGATGTTGAGGTCGTCCAGTCCAAAGCCGGCGACGGCCATGGTGATCCGGTACGAATCCTCGCTCAGCTTTTCGATGTTGTAGGGCGGGTAGGATGCCGCCTCGTCACCGGTGGTCGCGGTCTCCAGCAGACGCGACAGGCGGTCGAAACCGACGGTGGAACGGAACAGCGGCGAAAGGTCGTAGCTACGCATGACATATCCTCCGAAAGAGCGATACGGCCGTCGAGGACCACGGCATCGGTCGGTCCTCTGAGGGCTGGCCCAAGGGCCGGTTTGATGGCGGACCCCGTATGGGCATCCGCCGGACGAGCGAGAGATAATCGACACTTTTCCCTGTTCAAGAGGGCGGACCCACCAAGACCGGTCAATCCCCGCCTGGGGTTGCCGGGTGCCGCCCGGTCACCAATTGTTAATCAGTTGCGGCAAGGCTCACGCTAGGGCCGTAAGTCCGCAGGAGGGGGCCGACGACCATGACTTCGCACACCTTCTTCTTCAACGGTCCCTACGACGAGACGATGGCCCTCTTGATCGAGGCGCGGAATTACATCGCCTATCATGATGCGGCCGAACACCGGAAGCTGCCGCCGCAGGTGCGTCTTCAGATCTCCTACGAATCCATGCGGGTGACCAGCCGCCTGACCCAGGTGATGGCGTGGCTGCTGGCGCAGAAGGCCGTGCATGCCGGCGAGATGACGAAGGAGCAGGCGGCGAGCGAGGATTTCGCGCTGTCCGGCGGCGAGATCTGTTCCGACCCCAGCGGCCCCGACAACGAGGATTTGCCGTCCGGCCTGCGCAGCCTGCTGGAGCGCAGCCACAGCCTGTACATGCGCGTCCACCGGCTCGACGCCATGGTCCGCGCCGATGTGGAGCGCGAGGCTGCGGCGGCGGTGGGGTAACGGTTTCACTGCGGATCATGCGCAAACGAAAAGGGCGTCCGAACCGGTCGGACGCCCTTTTCGCATCGGCAGGATAGAAGCGCGGTAACGCTTACTTCTTGAGGCCGAAGTTCGCGAAGCGCTTGTTGAACTTGGCGATCTGCCCGCCGGTGTCCAACAGCTTCTGCACACCGGTCCAGGCCGGGTGCGACTTCGGGTCGATGTCGAGGCGCAGCGTGTCGCCCGGCTTGCCCATGGTGGAGCGGGTCGTGAACGAGCTGCCGTCGGTCATGACCACGGTGATCTCGTGATAGTCGGGATGGATGTCAGTCTTCATGGCCGGGGTTCCTGCAAAGCGAGCGGCGTCTATACCAAAACCCCCTCCCCGGCGCAACCCCGGAATCTCGCCTCGTTCAGGATGTCCGCGACGGGCTCCGTGGCCATTTTCGGGGCGGTTTCGCCTGTTCGTCGCCTTGTTGGCATTCCTTTACCGCGCTATATGCCAGCGATCCGCATCAATACCCCCAACAGACAAGCGGGAACCGCGTGGCTCGCCAACCCTCCCCCGACATGATCGCCGCCTCCGCCCGTGGCGAGGCGGATACCCGCCGCCGCGACCTTGGACCGCTGCGCCGTCTGGTGCCGTTCCTGCTTCCTTACAAATGGCGCATCCTGGGCGCCATGGTGGCGTTGACCGTGGCCGCCGGCACCGTTCTGGGGCTGGGGCAGGGGATGCGGGTGCTGATCGACCAGGGCTTCGCCGGCGGCGACACCTCGCTGCTCGACCGTGCGCTGCTGGTGCTGCTGGGGGTGATCGCGCTGATGGCGGCCTCCACCTATGGCCGCTTCTATCTGGTCAGCTGGATCGGCGAGCGGGTGGTCGCCGACATCCGGCGCGCCGTCTACGACCATGTGCTGACCCTGTCGCCGGGATTCTTCGAGACGACCAAGACCGGCGAGATCCTGTCGCGCCTGACCACCGACACCACCCTGCTGCAGGTGGTGGTCGGCTCGTCGGCCTCCATCGCGCTGCGCAACGCGCTGCTGTTCCTGGGCGGCACCGGCATGCTGCTGATCACCTCGCCGAAGCTGACCGGGCTGGTGGCGCTGGTGGTTCCGCTGGTGGTGGCGCCGATCATTTTCTTCGGCCGGCGGGTGCGAAAGCTGTCGCGCGACAGCCAGGATCGCATCGCCGACATCGGATCCTTCGTGGAGGAGACGCTGGCCGCCATCCGCACGGTCCAGGCCTTCACCCATGAGGCCATCGACCGGGCGCTGTTCGGCAAGCGGGTGGAGGAGGCGTTCGACGTCGCCATCCGCCGCGTGCGGGTGCGGGCGGTGATGACGGTGATCGTCATCGTTCTGGTGTTCGGCGCCGTCGGCATCATCCTGTGGATCGGCGGCCATGACGTGGTGGCCGGGCGGCTCACGCCGGGCGAGTTGTCGGCCTTCGTCATCTATTCCGTCGTGGTCGCCGGATCGGTCGGCGCCATCAGCGAGGTGATCGGCGACCTGCAGCGCGCCGCCGGCGCGACCGAGCGGCTGTTCAGCCTGCTGTCCGTCGAGTCGGAGATCCGCGCTCCCGCCGTGCCGAAGCCGCTGCCGCTTCCGGCGGCGGGGGCGCTGTCCTTCGATGCCGTCCGCTTCCATTACCCGTCGCGGCCCGATTGGGCGGCGCTGGAGGGTTTCTCGCTGGATGTGAAGCCGGGCGAGCGGGTGGCGCTGGTCGGTCCGTCGGGCGCCGGGAAATCGACGGTGTTCCAGCTTCTGCTGCGCTATTACGACCCGCAGGCCGGTTCGGTGCGGCTCGACGGGGTCGAACTGCGCGACGCGGACCCGGTGGAGGTGCGCCGCCGTCTGGGCCTCGTGGCGCAGGATCCGGTGGTCTTCTCCGCCAACGCTTGGGAGAACATCCGCTACGGCCGGCCCGATGCCTCGGACGCCGAGGTGCGCGCCGCCGCCGAGGCCGCCCACGCCCTGGACTTCCTAGATGCGCTGCCTGAGGGGTTCGACACCTTCCTGGGCGAGAAGGGCGTGCGGCTGTCGGGCGGTCAGCGCCAGCGCCTTGCCATCGCCCGCGCCATCCTGCGCGACCCGCCGGTGCTGCTGCTGGACGAGGCGACCAGCGCGCTCGACGCCGAGAGCGAGCGGATGGTGCAGGACGCGCTCGACCGACTGATGCATGGCCGTACGACGCTGATCGTCGCCCACCGGCTGGCGACGGTGCTGAACGCCGACCGCATCGTGGTGATGGACCAGGGCCGCGTGGTCGAGACCGGCACCCATGGCGAACTGGTGGCGCAGGGCGGCCTCTATGCGAGGCTGGCGGCGCTGCAGTTCGACCGGGCGGACGGAGTCGCGTAGGAGGGGGCATCGACGCCCAAGCCTATCCGCGCTACCCTCCTCGCACCCCAGCCCTGTGAGGCAGTGCGATGGCGCGGATATCGGCGGGCCGCCTGATGGCGGTGATGGTGAAGGAATTCATCCAGATGCGGCGCGACCGGCTGACCTTCGCCATGATGGTGGGGGTGCCGATCCTGCAGCTGATCCTGTTCGGCTTCGCCATCAACTCCGATCCCAAGGCGCTGCCGACGGCGGTGCTGGTCGCCGATTCCAGCCCCTTCGCCCGCACGCTGGTCGCGGCGATGGAGAATTCCCGCTATTTCGCCATCACCCGCACCGCGGCGTCGGAGGCCGAAATCGACCGGCTGCTGGCGGAGGGGGAGGTGCAGTTCGCCGTCACCATCCCCACCGGCTTCGCCCGTGATCTCCAGCGCGGCACCCGTCCGGTCCTGCTGGTGGAGGCCGACGCCACCGACCCGGCGGCGACCAGCAACGCCCTGTCGGCGCTGTCCACCATCGCCCGGCAGGCGCTGAACCCCGACCTGACCGGGCCGCTGACGGCCTTGCGCGCCGGGCCGGACCCGGTGGAACTGCGCGTCCACCGCCGCTACAACCCGGAGGGCATCACCCAATACAATGTCGTGCCGGGGCTGATGGGCGTGGTGCTGACCATGACCATGGTGATGATGACGGCGCTGGCCGTTACCCGCGAGCGCGAGCGCGGGACGATGGAAAACCTGCTGGCCATGCCGGTCCGGCCGTTCGAGGTGATGCTGGGCAAGATCGTGCCCTTCGTCGTCGTCGGCTATGTCCAGGTGCTGCTGATCGTGGTGGCGGCGCGGCTGCTGTTCGACGTGCCGATCATCGGCAGCCTGGGGCTGCTGTCCGCCGTGCTGATCCTGTTCATCGCCGCCAATCTGGCCGTCGGCTTCACCTTCTCCACGCTGGCGCGCAACCAGCTGCAGGCGATGCAGATGTCGTTCTTCTTCTTCCTGCCGTCGATGCTGCTGTCGGGATTCATGTTCCCGTTCCGCGGCATGCCGGACTGGGCGCAGGCGGTGGGCGAGATCCTGCCGTTGACCCACTTCCTGCGCATCGTCCGCGGCATCCTGCTGAAAGGAAACGGGTTCGCCGAGATCGCGGCGGAGGTGCTGGCGCTCGCCCTGTTCCTGACGGTGGTCACGGTGGTGGCGTTGAAGCGCTACCGCCAGACGCTTGACTGAGCGTCCTGCACTGATGGCCCTCAGGCGGCCGACAGATACTGGAACACCGCCCGCCGGCTGTCATAAGCCGTTCCCTTGTCCATGACGAGGTCGAGGCCGCCGCCCTGGAAGCGCCGGTTGGGATCGACGAAGGCGGAAACCAGGAATTTCTTCGGCACCGTCAGGTTGAACTGCGCGATGCCGTGTTTGGATGCCGGATACTGGTCGGCCGGCCCCATCGCCTGATCGTGGCCGATCACCGGGACGATCTTGGCAAGGCGGCGCTCCCCCGTGGCCGGGATGTCGCCGGCGATCTTGCGGGCAAGGCCGTTCACCCCAGCGACCCCGAATTTCTGCTCCAGCGACCCCTGCACCGTCGGCCGTGCCGCCTCCGCCGCGGGGTCGTTGCTGGGCAGGCCGTATTTGCCGCCGGACAGGTGGGTGTAGCCCAGGAACTGGAACTCCCCGGCAGCCATCGGTTCCTTCAGCAGCAGCAGGTAATAGCCGCGGCTGAGACGCCCACGGTGGAACCCGATCAGGTCCTCCAAATGAATAGGATCACGGTTGATAATATCGATCAGCCGGGTCAAGCAACCGCGGACACTGACGATGTCGCCAATACGGTAGCTCATTGTCGGTGGCATTCTATCGAATTCCTTGTTGATGATACTTCGACGTTTCCATTGCTAATAACGGGCTGTCAATATTCGCAGCGGCTAGTCCGGTCAGCCAGGGTGGAGTGCTTCCGTACGGCTATGAGGCTCGACCGGGACCGTCGGACGCACCCCGGATGGACTGCCCGGATGGACCCGGCCGGTGCCTGACGGTCCGGTTGTGCGGTCCGGATGCATCCTCCATCATTCCTTAACCACGGGTCCGCTATAGCGGTATCGACCGCGGTGCCGGAGACGGCGGGGGGACGGACATGGGGAATCTTGCGGGGATTCGTGCTTTCGGGGGGCGTGCCTTCAAGGCGATTGCGTGCGTCGGACTGGTGGCCGCTCTGCTGGCGGCCGGCGACGCCGACGCCAAGTCACGGAAGAAGAATAAGCCGGTTCCGATCCCGGCCTATGCCACCAGCGTCGCTTGGGGGGCGGTGGCCGGCCCCTCGCTGGGGGCGTCGAGATCCATCGGCGGTTATGCGGCCGGCTGCATCGCCGGTGCCCGCGCCCTGCCGCCGGAAGGCGTCGGCTATCAGGTGATCCGCCTGTCGCGCCAGCGCAACTACGGCCATCCGGTGCTGGTCGACATGCTCCGTGACTTCGGCCAGCGGGTGGCGCATGCCGGGCTGGGCACGGCGCTGGTCGGCGACATGGGGCAGGCGCGCGGCGGACCGATGCCGTCGGGCCATGCCAGCCACCAGATCGGGCTGGATGCCGATGTCTGGCTGCGGCTGGACCTGCCGCCGATGGGCCGTGCCGGGCGCGAGCGGCTGGACGAGGTCAAGTATGTCGATTACGACCGCATGCGCGTCACCGCCGACTGGTCGGACCGGCAGGCCCGGATGATCCAGATCGCCGCCAGCGACCCCCGCGTCGCCCGCATCTTCGTCAATCCGGCGATCAAGCTGGCGATGTGCCAGCGCAGTTGGTCCGACCGCGGGTTCCTGAACAAGCTGCGGCCCTGGCACGGCCATGACGGCCACATGCACATCCGGTTGAACTGCCCGGCCGGCAGCCCGCTGTGCGAACAGCAGGCGGAGCAGCCCGACGGCGACGGCTGCGGCGACGAACTGATGTCCTGGCTGGACAGCGCGTCCCCCGCGATCGAGCATCCGCCGGGTTACAAGCCGGAGCCGCGGGTGGTCCGCAAGATGCCGGCGGCCTGCGCCCCGGTGCTGAACGCGGCGGGCACGCGCATGGCCTCCCTGCCCGAATCGGGCGCTGCCCCTGCCAAAACCGCGCGCTGACGGATGTGTTTCCGCGGAGAAATTTTTCCACTTGCATGCAATTAGCGTCCGTCTAACCTGAAGCTGGACGGATTCTTGCGGGCGGTGTGGTTGGGCTCGGCCGAACAACCGGAAGAATGCTGCGCCGTCCGGCGCCGGATGGGGAATTCGGCGGCGGCAGGTCGATCGGCGGATGGGGTGCCACGGCGATGACGGACAAAGGGCGATGACGGACAAGGACGGATCGTCCGGGCATGGACCGAGCCTGAAGACTCGCCTCTATGCGTGGTGGGAAGGCTATGACCTCTCCGGTCTGAAGGCGAAGAAGGGCGAGGAGCAGCCGCGCCAGCCCGAACAGCCGCAGCCTGCCGCACCCGGTCCCGGCATGAACCGCTGGGGCAAGCCGCTGTGGACCGCAACCCGCATCGAGGTGGCGGAGAAGATGTGGGGCGAGGGCTTCAACACCCCCGGCGGCGCCGATCACATTCCCTATCTGGTCAAGCCGCTGGGCCTGAACCCGGCGATGAGCGTGCTCGACCTCGCCGCCGGGCTGGGCGGCACCAGCCGCACCATGGCCGGCAAATACGGCTGCTGGGTCACCGGTCTGGAGGCGTCGGAACTGCTGGCGAAGGAGGGCATGGTCCGCTCCTTCAAGCTGGGGCTGGAGAAGAAGGCGCCGATCGAAACCTTCAATCCCGAGCATTTCGGCTATCCCAAGCGCGTCGACGCCATCGTCTACAAGGAAGGCCTGTTCTTCGTCCGCGACAAGGAACAGATGTTCGACGGCATGGAACTGGCGCTGAAGCCGCGCGGCCACCTGCTGATCACCGACTATATCGCCGAAGCGGATGTGATGGGCGCCAAGGCGATCCAGAACTGGTGCGACAAGGAGCCGTTGACGCCGAACCTGTGGCCGAAGGACCGCATGGCGAACGCGTTCGCCCAGCGCAACCTCGACCTCCGCATCGCCGAGGACATCTCCGACACCCACCGCAGCCTGATCCTGTCCGCCATCCAGGGGCTGGTCGAGCATCTGGAAAAATTCCAGCTCGACACCCCCACCAAGCTGGCGGTGATGGAGGAGGTCGAGTTGTGGGCCCGCCGCGTCGCCGCCATCGAGGCCGGCGTGCGGGTGTACCGCTTCTACGCGATCAAGCCGGCGGAGTAGGGGGAGGCGTTACGGCCCCGCCCCAAAAAACTTTTGCGCGGTCGCATTTTCTCCTTGAGCGCGGCGCCCGGTCTGGGTACATAGAGCGCCCCGCGTGACCCCAAGTAACGCGGATGCGCTTGTGGCGGAACTGGTAGACGCGCTAGGTTCAGGTCCTAGTGGCTGAAAGGCCGTGGGGGTTCGACTCCCTCCAAGCGCACCAACACCTCATGTGTTGGTGAAGAGTAGAAGAAATATAGTGGGGCCATAGCTCAGCTGGGAGAGCGCTACAATGGCATTGTAGAGGTCAGGAGTTCGATCCTCCTTGGCTCCACCATTTCTTCCCGCCTGTCGGGGCGGACAATTCCCGGCCAACCCAGATATTTATCGGTACAGCCACTGTGGCTATCCTGCATCAGCAGGACGCAGACAGGGTGTTACCACCTTGGGGCGCATGGCCGAACGGGTGCCGCGCACGGATAATTGCGCCTGTCGAACCGCGAGCTTTTGCCTGCTCGCTTCGATTCACACGCACCAGAACCGCACGCCATTCCGATTTTTCCGGAGCCCCCGCCATGTCCACACGGATGGAACACGGGTTGAGGACGCTTGTCCTCGCCCTTTACGATGAAGCTGCATTGACGGCGGCTGCCAAGGGCCTGACCGGGCTGTTGGCCGAACGGGCGGCATTGTACGAGGCGGCAAGCCTCGCCTCCGGCACGGCCCGTCGTGCGGTGTCCGAGGAGGAGGTGTTGCGCCTCGTGCTGTCGGCACGCCGGCTCCAGCGGCTCGGCGGCACGCGCGACGACCGGCCGCTGCTCGTCCCCGGCCTGGCGGCGATCCCGCCGGCGCATCGGACGGCCGAGGCGATGAAGCCGCGTCGCGGCCGTCTGGCGCTGTGGGCGATGCGGTCGCTTGCCCGGCATCCCTCGGTGCCGCTGATCTGACGCGCGCCGCATTCCGGAACGGGCCGCTGCCGCCTTTCGCCGCAGGGCCCGTCGCCACTTCGGTTGATTGGGGCCAGTCAATTGGGGGCGGCCCCATTCCGCACGGTTCCGAGGCTCTCCGGCGAGGGTGAGCTATCGCGGATGCGCGCTGGTGCGCTGCAGCGGGACGGGTTACATACGCAAGGCTGTGCTTGCGTCGCAGCGATTGCATCGCGAGCATCCGCGCCTGCGTCGGATTGGCCTCCCCCGGAGTTGACCGTTGACCAGTGGACCGTTGACCAGCTTGCTGCCCGTCTCCCTTTCCACGCGCCGACTCGTCGCCATCGCGCGCCGTCCGGCTCGCCGGCGCTGACCTCCGGGGATCGGAACGGGCATGCGCAGGACGACGATAAAGCCGCGGGCCGATTGGCGCCCGGGTCTCCGCAAATATCCCTATGGTGTGCGCGCCATGTCGGCTGGAGCCGCCTGGCGGGAGGACACCGTCTACGAGTTCACCGCTTCGCAGATCGACCTGATCGAAAGCGTGGCTGACGAACTGCACAGCATGATCGCGGTCGCCGTGCGTCATGTGATGGAGCACAAGCTGTTCGCCTCGCTCGGCATCCGCGGCGACCTCGCGCGCATGCTGGAAGCGTCCTGGCTCGATTACTGGGCCGGTGGGAGGCGCAACGAACGGGCGGGCGGGCTCGCCGGGCGATTGACGCTGGCCTATGACGGGCGCGACAGCGTCAAGCTGCTGGGCTGCAATTACGACACCTGCGAGGGGCTGTTCGCCGCCTCGATGATCCAGCGCAACTGGCGCGAGGCGATGGCTCCCGACGCCAACCAGTTCAACGGCCTGCACGAGGCGCTGGTGGAGCGGTGGGAGGAATTGGCGACGGGCGTGCCCGGTCGCGGTCGCATGCACGCGACCTGCGCCACCCCCGATCCGGTGCGCGAGGGCGAACTGGTCTATCTCGCCGCCACCGCGGCGGAGGCCGGCATCGACACCCGCCTGCTGCCGCTGCAGTCCATCGCCTGGGACGGCCGCCGCTTCGTGGATGACGAGGGGCAGCCGATCTCCTGGCTGGCGAAGCTCTACCCCTGGGACGGGCTGGCCGACGACGGGTTCCTTCAGCGGCTGCGCAGCAGCGGCATGAGCGTGCTGTCGCCGCTGTGGTGCTGGCTGTGGTCGAACCACGGGCTGCTGGCGGTGCTGTCCTATCTCTATCCACGCCACCCGAACCTGTGCCGTGCGGCGCTGGACCCCAGCGGCGTGGCCGGAGCCGACATGGTGACCGTGCGCGCCCTGCATGGGCTGGACGGCGCGTCGAGCCGCATCCTGGAACAGGGGGCGGTGATCGCCGACGACGGTCCGGACATCGGCGAGGATGTCGCGGTCCATGGCGCGATCTGGCTTGAAACTCCGCCCTGCTTCCGCGAGGAGGACACGCGCGCCGTCCTGCACGCCTGGATCGTCGGCGACAAATGCCTGGGCATGGGGGTGCGGGAATCGGCCGATCCGCGCCTGGGCTCCGGCGTCGGCCCGGATTCGGCGATGATCCCGCACCTGTTCAGGGGCTGATCGCCCCGGTTAGATCGGATCGCGTAAAATCGGAATCGATTTGGAGCGTGAATCCGATCGCCAAACATAAAGCTACAGCGCCGTCAGGGGGCGAAGGGGTTCTTGAGCGCCGGGCCAAAGGTCGCCTTGCGGGCGGCGCGCCAGATATTCTCGGCCGCCACGTCGTTGCCGCGGTCGGCGATCGCCATGCCGGCCACGCCCGGCTGATGGCTGAGCCAGTCGCGCAACAGGTTTTCAAAACGCGTGACCTCGCGCGGGTCGTCGCTGGTCATGGTGATCGAAACGGTCAGTTCGGTGGTCACGGTCGGTTCCCTCCTGACGGTTGGACGGGCCGGCAATTCCGGCAATTCCGCCGGACCGGCACCGTGGACGAGAAGGTGCCCCCTATGCACAGATCCAAGCCTGCGCGTCCGTCCCGGTCGGCGCAATGAAAAAGGCGGGGTATGACCCCGCCTTCTGTGCCGCCAGTTTGTCGGAAAAACCTTCCGCCGGATTCGTCCGACCGTCCCGTTACTTTGTGTCCGACTTGCTGCCCGGGCTGGCGATGCTGGCGATCTGCTTTTGCAGTTCGTCGATCTGCTTCTGCAGTTCGTCGAACGTCACGCCGCCGGGTCCGGCGGGCGGATTGGTGGACGCCGAGCCGGGCTGGCCGGCCGGGCGCTGGCCGCCGGGCGTCTCGTCCGGGGCGCCGGCAGCGCCGAAGGGCGTGAACATGCGCATGGCGCGCTCGAACATCGCCATGTTCTGCTTGCTGACCTCGTCCAGCCGGCCGAACGGGAAGATGCCGCCCAGCGTGTTCTGGAAATAGTCGCGCATCTGCTCCTGATTGCGGGAGAAGGCCTGCATCGAATATTCCAGATAGCGCGGCACCACCGACTGCATGTTGTCGCCGTAGAAGCCGATCAGCTGGCGCAGGAAGCTGATGGGCAGCAGGTTCTGCCCCTTGCTTTCCTCTTCCACGATGATCTGGGTCAGGACGGACCGGGTGATGTCTTCACCGGTCTTCGCGTCATAGACCACGAAATCCAAGCCGTCCTTCACCATCTGGCACAGATGGTCCAGCGTGACGTAGCTGCTGGTGGCGGTATTGTAGAGCCGCCGGTTGGCGTACTTCTTGATCGTGATCGGAGCGGACTTCTGGTCTTCCTTGTCGGCCATCGCGGACTCTTTCAAGAAGGGACGTGTTCCAGGGCAGGTGTTCCGGAACACGCGGGACAGGCGGCGGAAAATGTTCCGTCATTAGGACTACTCGAAGGGATAGCAATTTGTCCAGCGTTGCGCCGCGGCATAGCGCCGCGGTTGCGTTGGTCCGGCCGGTGCAGACGGAGACATGGAACGCGCCCGGGCCACTCCCGCCGATACCCGAAAGGTCAGGTGACCCGCCATGCCGGACTGGTCAATCCGGCCCCGCCGCCCCTATAATCCGGCCATGGCCGACCCGTCGAACCCAGACCGACCTTCCGATCAATCGTCCGGCGATCCTCCTTCCTACGAATCGCTGGCGCGCCGCTATCTGGACCTGTGGCAGGACCAATGGACGGCCAGCGCCGCCGATCCGGAAATGGCGGACATGATGACCCGCCTGTTCCAGATGATGGGGCAGGGCGCCGGGGCTTTTGGTTTCGGAATGGGCGGTCTCGGAATGGGCGGGTTTGGCGCCGGCTCCATGGCCGGCACCGGCTGGGATCCCCGCCCGTGGCCATTCCCGAACACCGGCTCCCCCCAACACGGACAGCCTTCCGATGAGCGATCGTCTGGCGGACGACAGGCAGGCGGGGAGGACTCCGCCCGGCCCAGGGACAAGGCCGGGGATGCGGCAGGGGCCGCGCCCGCTGGCCCTGCATCTGACGGCGGCTCTGGGCAGCTTGCTCAGCTCCTCGGCCGCATTGCCGCTCTTGAGGAACGGCTTGCTTCCCTGGAGTCCGGCCCTGCGGGACCGGGCGGCGGCGCTCAGGGACGAAATGTCGCAGGCCGACCGGATGACCCGGGGCCGGCCGCATCGGGACGGCGGGGCGGGCGACGCCGACCGTCTGACCGGTGAAGTCGACCGCGAGATCCGCCGCCGCATCGACGCCGTCCTGACCGGGATCGAGCGGTACCGCCGCCACCCCTACCGCCGCGACCTGCCCGACCCGCCGGTGGTCTGGACGGAGGGCGGATCGCGCCTGCTGGATTATGGCGAGAAGGCAGGCGGCCGGCCGGTGCTGTTCGTGCCGTCGCTGGTCAACCGCGGCTATATCCTGGACCTGTCGCGGGACAAGAGCCTGATGCGCTGGCTGGCGGCGCGCGGCTTCCGGCCGCTCCTGCTGGACTGGGGCAGGCCGGGGCCGCTGGAGCGCCGCTTCACCCTGACCGACTACATCGCCGGCCGGCTGGAGCGGGCACTGGGCTTCGTCGTCGAGGCGGTGGGGGCGCCGGTGCCGGTGGCCGGCTATTGCATGGGCGGGCTGCTGACGGCAGTGCTGGCGCAGCGCCGGCCGCGTGAGGTCGCCGGGCTGGTGCTGATGGCCACGCCCTGGGATTTCCATGCGGAGGACGCCGCCACCGCACGCCGGGTCGCGACCTTCATCCAGCCCTGGGGGCCGGTTCTGGACCGCTGGGGCGAGTTGCCGACCGACGCGCTGCAGGCGCTGTTCGCCCAGCTCGACCCGCTGCTGGCGCTGAAGAAATTCACCAGCTTCGCCCGCATGGCGCCGGACTCCCGCGCCGCGGCGGCCTTCGTCGCGCTGGAGGATTGGCTGAACGACGGGGTGCCGCTGGTGGCCGGGGTGGCGCGCGACGCGCTGGCCGGCTGGTACGGGCGCAACGACACCATGGCCGGCACCTGGATGGTCGCGGGGCTGCCGGTGGATCCCGGCGCCATCCGCGTGCCCACCCTGGCCCTGATCCCGGAGCGCGACCGCATCGTCCCGCCGGCCTCCGCCCTGGCGCTGGGCGCCGCGATCCCCGGCGCCCGGATTCTGCGTCCCCCGCTTGGCCATATCGGAATGGTTGTGAGTGCAGGCGCCGAGACCGGAGTGTGGAATCCGCTGGCCGAATGGCTTGCTGCGACAGGTTAGCGCCGCGACCTTCGGCCAGCTTGCACCTGTCATGTTGCCCGACTTAAGGTAACAATCACTCCGAGCGTCCCACCAGCGCTATAATAAAACTGTCCTATTTCGAGGAGCGTTCAATGACCGAAGTCGTCATCGCCGGTGCCGCCCGTACGCCCATCGGCAGCTTCAACGGTGCTCTCAGCTCCGTTCCCGCCCACGTCCTGGGCGAGGTCGCGATCCGCGAAGCGCTGGCCCGCGCCAAGACCGACGCGGCGGAAGTGAACGAGGTCATCTTTGGCCAGATCCTGACCGCCGGCCAGGGCCAGAACCCGGCCCGCCAGGCCGCCGTCAACGCCGGCATCCCGGTGGAGGCGACCGCCATCGGCGTCAACCAGCTCTGCGGTTCGGGCCTGCGCACCGTCGCGCTCGGCTATCAGGCGATCAAGAACGGCGACGCCGATATCCTGGTCGTCGGCGGCCAGGAGAGCATGAGCATGGCGCCGCACGTCATGCACCTGCGCAACGGCACCAAGATGGGCACCGCCGAGATGCTCGATACCATGCTGCGCGACGGCCTGACCGACGCCTTCCATGGCTATCACATGGGCAACACCGCGGAAAACGTCGCCCAGAAGTGGCAGCTGACCCGCCAGGAGCAGGACGCCTTCGCCGCCGCCAGCCAGCAGAAGGCCGAGGCCGCCCAGAAGGCCGGCCGCTTCAAGGACGAGATCGTTCCGGTCACCATCAAGGGCCGCAAGGGCGACGTCGTCGTGTCGGAGGACGAGTATCCGAAGCACGGCACCACGGCGGAATCGCTGGCCAAGCTGCGCCCGGCCTTTTCGAAGGACGGCACGGTGACCGCCGGCAACGCCTCGGGCATCAATGACGGCGCCGCCGCCCTGGTGCTGATGACGGCGGAGAACGCGGCCAAGCGCGGCGTCACCCCGCTGGCCCGCATCGTCTCCTGGGCGACCGCCGGCGTCGATCCGTCGATCATGGGCACCGGCCCGATCCCGGCGTCGCGCAAGGCGCTGGAAAAGGCCGGCTGGACCGTCGACGACCTCGACCTGATCGAGGCGAACGAGGCCTTCGCCGCCCAGGCGCTGGCCGTCAACAAGGACCTGGGCTGGGACACCAGCAAGGTCAACGTCAATGGCGGCGCCATCGCGCTCGGCCACCCGGTCGGCGCTTCGGGCGCCCGCGTGCTGACCACGCTGCTGTTCGAAATGCAGAAGCGTGACGCGAAGAAGGGCCTCGCCACCCTGTGCATCGGCGGCGGCATGGGCATCGCCCTCTGCGTCCAGCGCGACTGATGACCGGACGGGCCGCTTTCCAACTCTGGAAGCGGCCCGCTTCGCTTTAGGCTTGGGACATCCGCCGGACCTGCGGAGGGAGTCTCGCGCCCAAAAATAAAAAGTCAAAGAAACCAACCAACCATCACTAAATCTGGGGAGAAGAACTATGGCTCGTGTTGCAGTCGTCACTGGTGGCACCCGCGGCATCGGCGAGGCGGTTGCCGTCGCCCTGAAGAATGCCGGTTACAAGGTCGCCGCCAACTATGCCGGCAACGATCAGGCGGCCGAGGAGTTCACCGCCCGCACCGGCATCCCGACCTACAAGTTCGACGTCGCGGACTTCGACGCCTGCAAGAAGGGGATCGCCGCGATCGAGTCCGACCTGGGTCCGGTCGACGTGCTCATCAACAACGCCGGCATCACCCGTGACGGCGTGATGCACCGCATGACCTACGATCAGTGGGAGAAGGTGATCCACACCAACCTCTCCTCCTGCTTCAACATGTGCCGCAACGTCATCGACGGCATGCGCGAGCGTGGTTTCGGCCGCATCGTCAACATCGGCTCGGTCAACGGCCAGGCCGGCCAGTACGGTCAGGTCAACTACGCCGCGGCGAAGTCCGGCATTCACGGCTTCACCAAGGCGCTGGCGCAGGAGAGCGCGGCCAAGGGCATCACCGTCAACGCCATCGCGCCGGGCTACATCGACACCGACATGGTGCGCGCGGTGCCGGCCAATGTGTTGGAGAAGATCGTCGCCCGCATCCCGGTCGGCCGTCTCGGCCGCGCCTCGGAGATCGCCAAGGCCGTGCTGTACCTCGTCGACGACGACAACGGCTTCATGACCGGCTCGACCCTGTCGGTCAACGGCGGCCAGCACATGTACTGATCCCGGGCCCTGATCCCTGGCCGGGTCTCGCACCCCGGTTCATGAGCTGTGACGAAGCCCCTTTCCCGCTTCCGGCCGGACCCTTGGTCCGCCGGGGGTGGGGGAGGGGTTTTGTTTTGGGTGGGGCTTGGGTCTTGCCGTTGGTGCTACCTAGTAGTACCATTTGGAACGGGAGGTGACCTATGACCGTTAAAACCTCGATTTCCCTGACCGATGAGCAGGAAGCCTACGCGCGCAGCCTTGTCGAAGCCGGGCATTATCCAAGCCTCAGCGCCGTCATTCAGCGGGGCCTTGAGGTGCTGCGCCACGAGACGGAAGCCCGTGACTTGGAGCTTGAAGCTCTCCGGCTGCTGATCGACCAGCGCCTTGCCGGTCCATCTGTCGATCTTGAAGAGGGGATAGCCGAGATCCGTGTGCTGAGGGGACGCAAGAGAAATGCCGGCACATCCTTATAAAGTGCGTCTCGCGGCTCCTGTTGCCCGTGACTTCAACCTTATCGAAGCTCACCTTATCGAGGCGTATCAAGCTTTGGGCGACGATGAGGAGCGGGCGGCGGACCGGGCTGCTGCCCGAGTCGACGAAGCCGCAGACTACTTGCAGGAATTAGCGGCTCTTCCATATCGCGGCACCGAGCATCCAGGGATTCGTCCCGGACTTCGCACGGTGACCAAAAACAAATTCGTTATCTACTTCCGCGTCCATGAAGAGCGCGCCGAGGTTCTGGTCGTCGCCGTTTTCTTCGGAGGCATGGATCACAGGCGGCAGATTGTCGATCGCCTTCGGCATCGATAGTGCCTGATTTTCTTGATCGGATTGATGTGCACCGCACTTGACGGACCGGCCGCCGAGTTGAAGGTTATCGTCCGTTTCGGACGCACCACCACATTGGACACCCTGCGATGCCCTACACCTCGTTGCGTGACTTCATCGACCGGCTGGAGAAGGCGGGGCGGCTGGTGGTGGTGAAGGAACCGGTGTCCACCGTGCTGGAGATGACCGAGATCCAGACCCGCCTGCTGGCCGAGAACGGCCCGGCGGTGCTGTTCGAGAACGTCGTCAAGGCCGACGGCACGCGCTCCGAGATGCCGGTGCTGGTCAACCTGTTCGGCACGGTGGAGCGGGTCGCCTGGGGCATGGACCGCGAGCCGCACCAGCTGCGCGCCGTCGGCGAGACGCTGGCCTTCCTGAAGCAGCCGGAACCGCCGGGCGGCTTCCGCGAGGCGCTGGAACTGATCCCGCTCGCCAAGACCGTGCTGTCGATGAAGCCGAAGACCGTCGGCTCGGCGCCGTGCCAGGAGGTGGTGCTGACCGGCGACGACATCGACCTCGGCCGCCTGCCGGTGCAGAGCTGCTGGCCGGGCGAGCCGGCGCCGCTCATCACCTGGCCGCTGGTGGTGACCAAGGGGCCGACGGGGAAGCGCGAGGACGACTTCAACCTCGGCATCTACCGCATGCAGGTGCTGGGCAAGAACAAGACCATCATGCGCTGGCTGAAGCACCGCGGCGGCGCCCAGCACCATCACCGCTGGGCCGCGAGTGGAAAGCGCGAGCCACTGCCCTGCGCCGTCGTGCTGGGGGCCGATCCCGGCACCATCCTGGCCGCGGTGACGCCGGTGCCCGACACCCTGTCCGAATACCAGTTCGCCGGCCTGCTGCGCGGCAAGAAGGTGGAACTGGTGGAGTGCAAGACGGTGCCGCTGAAGGTGCCGGCCCAGGCGGAAATCGTTCTGGAGGGTCATGTCAGCCTGGACGAGTATGCCGACGAGGGGCCCTACGGCGACCACACCGGCTATTACAACTCGGTCGAGCCCTTCCCGGTCTTCACGGTCACCGCCATGACGATGCGGCGCAAGCCGATCTACCTGTCCACCTTCACCGGCCGCCCGCCCGACGAGCCGTCGGTGCTGGGCGAGGCGCTGAACGAGGTGTTCATCCCGCTGCTGGTCCAGCAATTCCCGGAGATCGTCGATTTCTGGCTGCCGCCGGAAGGCTGCTCCTACCGCATTGCGGTGGTCAGCATGAAGAAGGCTTATCCCGGCCATGCCAAGCGGGTGATGATGGGCGTCTGGTCCTTCCTGCGCCAGTTCATGTACACGAAGTGGGTGATCGTCGTGGACGACGACATCGACGCGCGGAACTGGAAGGACGTGATGTGGGCGATCTCCACCCGCATGGACCCGGCCCGCGACATCACGGTGATCGAGGGCACGCCGATCGACTATCTCGACTTCGCCAGTCCGGAGTCGGGGCTTGGCGGCAAGGTCGGTCTGGACGCCACCAACAAATGGCCGCCGGAGACCAAGCGCGAGTGGGGCGAGAAGCTCCACATGACCGACGAGGTCGTGGAGAAGGTCAGCCGCAAATGGGACCTGTACGGCCTGCCCGGCAGCGGCAAGCCGATCTGGAAGTGAGGTGAAAGTGAGCGCCCTCTCCCGCGCCGGGAGAGGGATTGCTCGCAATAATCACCGACGCGGGTCGCGGCTCAGGCCCTTGGCCTGCAACTCTTCGAGATATTCGGCCCACAGGGTCTCCTGTTCGGTGCCGATCTCGTAGAGGTATTTCCAGCTGTAGATGCCGCTGTCGTGCAGGTCGTCGAAGACGATGCGGATGGCGTAGTTGCCGACCGGCTCCAGCCGCATGATGCCGACATGGCGGCGGCCGGCCACCGTCTGCTTCTGGCTGGGGTTGTGGCCCTGCACCTCGGCGGACGGGCTGACCACGCGCAGGAACTCCGCCGGGTAGGAGAAGGTCCGGCCGTCGTCGAAATCGACCTCCAGCCGCTTCTCCTCCTTCTTCAGGCGGATTTCGGTCGGCCAGTGAACCGTGCCGAAGCCATCTTCACTCATCGCTGCGACCCCGCCTTGTCCAGGCTGCGGGCCTCGTCGATCAGCATGATCGGGATGCCGTCGCGAATCGGATAGGCCAGACCGGCACGCTCGCTGACCAGCTCGGCGCGCTCGGCGTCATAGCGCAGCGGACCCTTGGTCAGCGGGCAGACCAGGATCTCCAGCAGCTTCGGGTCGACGCGGGCGTTGGTTTTCGCTTCGCTGCTCTTGTCCTCGGGCGTCGCCATCTCGTGTCTCGTAATGATTGGAAGAAGGGCGGTGATTGGAAGAAGGTCAATGCTTGGGCGGCGGACCGTCCCCGTCATGACTGTCGAGAATGGCCATCTCGACCAGTCCGATCAAGAGCTTCCCGCGTTCGGCCAGGGTCGGCGCCTCCAGCAGCGCCTGTTTTTCGCCGGGCGTGAAGGGGCAGATCATCGCCAGAGAGTTGACCAGCCGCTCGTCCAGCGTCGATTCGATGGACTTCCAGTCGACCGACAGGCCCTGGACGCGGAAATAGCTTCTCAGCGCGCCGAGCAGCCGGTTGCGGTCGATGTCGCCGCAGGACTCGGGCTCCAGGTCGGCTTGGAAGGGGCGCCAATCGGGAACGACCCGCCGATATCCGCGCGCTCCCTCCACCTCGCGTCCGATCTCGAACCGGGCGACTCCGGTCAGGGTGATCAGGAGGCGGCCGTCGTCGGTCTCGGCGAAGCTGGTGATGCGGCCGGCGCAGCCGCAGGGATAGACGGCCGGCTCGCGCTCCCATCCGGCCGGGTCGAGCGGCTGGACCATGCCGATCATGCGGCCGCTGCCCAGCGCGTCCTCGACCATGGCGAGGTAACGGGGCTCGAAGATGTTCAGCGGCAGCCGCGCCCGCGGCAGCAGCAGAACGCCGGCCAGTGGGAAGATCGGCAGCATCGCCGGCAACTGGCCGAATTCGGCGTCGAAGGGGTTTCTGGTCATGCCAATCAGATAGAACCCCTTCGCCGATGGAACAGCCGTCCTGCTTTCGGAAAAGCGTCAGCTGAACATCATGGTCGACAGACGGCGGCGGGTCTTCACCGTCAGCGGATCGGTCTGGCCGAACGCCTCGAAGAACTTCACCAGCTGCTTGCGGGCGCCGTCGTCGTTCCAGGTCCGGTCGCGCTTGAAGATCTCCAGAAGCTCGTCCACCGCCGCTTCACGCTTGCCGGCGGCGAACAGCGCCATGGCGAGGTCGAAGCGCGCGGCATGGTCGTTCGGGTCGTGGGCGACCTTCTCCATCAGCTCCGGGATCGGGCCGGCGTTGGCAGCCTGCTCCGCCACGTCGAGAGCGGCGCGGACGTTGGCCAGCTCCTTGTCCTTGGCGATGGCTTCCGGGGCCTGGGCCAGCATCTGCTTGGCGTTCTCCAGGTCGCCGGCGGCGATCAGGCAGCGGATGATGCCGGCATAGGCCTGGGCGTTCTCCGGCTCGGCCTGCATGATCTGGCTGTAGAGGTCGAGCGCGCCCTGCAGGTCGCCGGCCTCCATCATCTCCTTCGCCTGGGCGAAGGCTTCCTCCAGCATCTCGCCGGCACCGCCGCCTGCACCGGCCTGCTTGGCCAGCGCCACCAGCTTGTCGACGAAGGCCTTCACCTGCGATTCGGGCAGGGCGCCCATGAAGCCGTCGACCGGGCGGCCCTGGAAGAAGGCGTAGACCGCCGGGATCGACTGCACGCGCAGCTGCGAGGCGATCATCGGGTTGGCGTCGGTGTCGATCTTCACCAGGCGCACCGCGCCCTTGGCGGCGCGCACCACCTTTTCGATGATCGGACCCAGCTGCTTGCAGGGGCCGCACCAGGGTGCCCAGAAATCGACGATCACCGGGACGTCGGCCGAGGCCTCGATCACGTCCGCCATGAAGGCGCGGTCGGTGCTGTCCTTGACGATGTCGGCGGCACCGGGGGCGGCACCGGGAGCGGCGGGCTTGGACCCGTTGGCGGGGGGCATGGAGAACATGGCGTGTTTCGGTCCCGTTGGTGATGCCTGGCCCATTAGGACATCCCGGTGGGCCATGGAGTTGCCGATCCGGCCGCTGGCGGCCCGGACCCTAATCGTTGCCGACATATGTGAGCGCGCAAGTCGGCTCAAGCAAGCATTGCGTGGGCAGGCATTGCATGGGCGGGCGTTGCGCGGAACCGCCGGTCCCTCACTCCGCCCTGTCGACCTCGATGCGGCCGAACTCGACGATCGCTGGTTCGTGACCGCAGGCGCGGATGAAGCGCAGCAGGTCGTCGCGCCGGATCGCCGTGGTGCGGTCGTTCAACAGCGGATGATAGTTCAGCAGGTCATGCTCCATCATCGCCTGCTGCAGGACCACGCGGACCTTGCGCTCGGTGTCGTTGACCAGGGCGAAGGGCGTGACCGACCCCGGCCGGATGCCGAGGAAGCGCCAAAGCCGCTCCGCCGAGGCGAAGGACAGCCGCGCCGACCCGATGACCTTGTCCAGCCGGTTCAGGTCGATCGGCGCATCCTCCAGCGCCACCACCAGCCAATGCTGGTCCTTCTTGTCCTTCAGGAACAGGTTCTTGCAGTGGCCGCCGGGCAGGGCGCCGCGCAGGGCCTTGCTCTCCTCCACCGTGTGCAGCGGCGGGTGGCTGTGCGTGGTCGCCTGGATGCCCAGCGCGTCGAGCCGCGCCAGCAACTGGTCCGGAGAGGTCGGCAGAGGCGCGTCGCCATCTGGCAGGGAGGCGCCCGGAAGGGGGAGCGATGCGGTGTCCATGACAGCCCTTTTACCGGCTGTTCGGAAAATCGTCCAGCCGGTGAAAAAATCTGAAACAAGGCCCTTGCATTGCGTCGGCCGATGAGTATAGTCCGCCGCACACCGCCGGACGGCACTGACAAAGCGCTGAACGACGGTACGGAGCGCGGGCGTAGCTCAGGGGTAGAGCACAACCTTGCCAAGGTTGGGGTCGAGGGTTCGAATCCCTTCGCCCGCTCCATTTTTCTCCGGTCTTTGCACCGGAGCATGCGATCTCAAAAGGCCGGACCTTCGGGTGCCGGCCTTTCGCATTTTGGCTCCGTGACGCATTTCTGCTCAGTGACAGAGTGCGCTTTGACAGTCCGCTCTTCGGACTGCACCTCATCCCGGGCGCGAAGGGGCCGTCCGTGAGCCAGGGCCCCGTCGGACGGCACGCTGTCACTGCATGGATTTCTAAAGCTGCGGGGAAAGCACCCGGGCGCCCTGCCGCGCATCCGCCCAGTCGCGCGCGGTCGTCGGGCGGCCGTCGGCGTCGATCAGTCCCCGGGTGAACAACTCCTCGGCGTGGCGGATGAAGAAGGCGGCGGTGCTCGGCCGCTCCCAATGCTCCATCCAGTTCTGCTCCAGGAAGGCCAGGATCCCCGGCTGGCCCAGTTCGACCTCCCACAGCACGCCGAGCAGGGAGGTCTGCTGCTCCTCATGCATGCAGTCCTCGAAGCACAGGCGCTTGTCGGCACGTGCTTCCCGGCGGGCGGTGGTCTCCGGACCGGGACCGAGGCCGTAATCGATCAGGGTCCGCCGCTCCGGCGTCGCGCACAGCCAGTGCGCCACCTCATGCACGATCACCGTCGCCTCGACATCGGTGCGGATCACCTTGCCGTCCCACATGAAGGAGCGGCTGGGCGGTTCGTCCAGCGTGTCGATGCCGTGGGCATGGGCCAGCCGCACCGCGTCCGCCCGGTGGGCCGGCGTATCGACACCGCCGCCCGGCTCGTCCGCCGGCCGCACGGGCCAGGTGGAGGCGATGCGGCGGAAGGCGGCCCGCGCTTGGGCATGGCCGTCCAGATGGGCGTCGAAGGCGGCGATGGCCTTCGGCATGTCGTCGATGGCGATGGGGGTCAGGATCATCGCGCCTATGTGCCCAAGGGGGCGGCATGGCGCAAGGGGAAAGTAACCGGACAAAGGAGCAGGGCTGCCCGCCAGAAGAAGGGCGCTGGCAAGCCCCGGTCCATTCGGGCCCTGCCGGCGCCATAACTGTTACCGCAGCGCTGAAGATCGCTACCGTTTCTTACGCGGCGCGCATTTCGGCCAGGAAGCGCGACACGAAGCCGCGCAGGTCGGTTGCCTCGTGGTTCAGCCCGTCCGCGGCGGTCAGCACCTCACGCGAGGCATCGCCGGTGGAGGCCGCGGCCTCAGACACGCCGGCGATGTTGCCGGACACCTGCTGCGTGCCGCGCGCCGCCTGCTGGACGTTGCGGCTGATCTCCTTGGTGGCGGCGCCCTGCTCCTCCACCGCGGCGGCGATGGTGGTGGAGATGTGGTTTATCTCGGCGATCACGCGGCCGATCTCGGCGATGGCGCCGGCGGCTTGCCGACTGATCTCCTGGATGCCGGCGATCTGGCTGCCGATCTCCTCCGTCGCCTTTGCGGTCTGGCTGGCGAGGTTCTTGACCTCCGACGCCACCACGGCGAAGCCCTTGCCCGCCTCGCCGGCGCGCGCCGCCTCGATGGTGGCGTTCAGTGCGAGAAGGTTGGTCTGGCTGGCGATGTCGGTGATCAGCTGCACCACCTCGCCGATGCGCTGGGCGGCGTCGACCAGACCGCGGACGGTGCCGTCGGTCTTCTCCGCGGTGGCGACCGCCTGTCCGGCGATGCGGGTGCTCTCCGCCACCTGCCGGCCGATCTCGGCGATGGAGGCGGTCAGTTCTTCCGTCGCGGCGGCCACCGTCTCCACATTGCCGGTCGCCTCATGGGAAGCGTTGGCGACCGCATCGGCCTGCCGGGTGGTCTGCTCCGCGGTGGCCGACATGGTCTGGGCGGTCGCCTGAAGCTGGGTCGCCGCCGCCGACACCCGGCCCAGCGCGTCCAGCACCAGCCGGTCGAACTCCTGGGTCAACCGGTCGATGCGTTCGCCGCGGCCACGCTGCGCCGCATGGTCGGCGCGCTGGGCTTCGGCCAGCCGGTCGCTCTCGATCAGGCTGTCCTTGAACACCTGCAGGGCCTTCGCCATGCCGCCGATCTCGTCGGCGCGGTCCAGGCCGGGGATGTCGACGCTGCGGTCGCCGCCGGCCAGCCGGGTCATGCGGTCGGTCATCGCCACCACCGGCCACGACAGGCCACGGCCGATCAGCAGCGCCGTCGCCAGACCCAGGACCACGGCAATCAGCGAGGCAAGCACCATCCCGCCGCGCGCCTTGTCGAGGAAGGCGCCGGTCGCCATGCCCAGGCTCTTCTGGGCGCCGACGCTGGCCTCCGTCAGCTGCTCCGCCTCCCTGGCGATGGAATCGCCGACGGGGATCAGCACCTCGTTGACCAGCCGGTCACGCTCGGTGGTGGCCTTGACCACGGCATTGAAGCCGCTGATGTAGACGCGCAGCATGGCGGTGTAGGACATCGCCATCTTGCGGCGGTCCATGTCGGTCAGCTTCGCCATCATCGCGCCGCCGCGGCCGGCGGCGTCGGTGAACTGAGACCGGGTCTGGGCGGCCAGCGCCGGGGAGCCGTCCACATTGTAGCGGGTTGCCGAGATGCGGGCCGACAGCATGTGGCGCAGCGCCATGCCCGCCAGATAGGCGGCGTCGGTGTCGCCCGCTGCGCCGGCGCTGTCCATGATGCCATCCAGTGCGGTCTCCAGCCGCGGCCCGATCTCGTCCAGATCCGCGATGGCCTTGCTGCGCTGGTCCTGGAAATCCATCATGGCAGCGAAGGCCTCCCGGTACTGGGCGATCTCCTGCGCCATGTGGTCGGCGGTCTGCAGCAGGGCGGGGTCGGAGAACAGGGCGCGGGCCTTGTCGATTGTCTGTGCCGCGTCCTCCGCGGTGCGGCGGACGGTGGCGCCGACCTCCGCATCGCCGGTCAGCAGGAAACGGGTGGCCTGCTGGCGCATCTCCAGCATCAGGGCCTGGATGCGTCCCAGCTCGTTGGTCTGCTGGCCGAGCCGCCGGTAGGTGTCCACGGCGCCGCCGGCCTCCGACAGGGCAGCAATGCCGATACCGCCGATCAGCACCAGGAACACCAGGATGCCGGCGCTGGCCGCCGTGATCTTGCTTCCTACGGAAAAGCGATTGAAAAGGCTCATGGTCGAGGCCTCCATCGGCACAGGGACGTTGCCCAACCTTCGTTCGGGGGCGATCCGAAAAGGTCAGGCATCACGACCTGTTTTCAGAAAGCGTGCCACATGCCCCGGTATGGTGCGGTTGCGTGTGCCGGCAACCGGAGAGACCTGTGGATGACGTAGGGGAATGCGGTCGTTCCGCTGCAATGGAATAAACGGCAACGGGGGATGTTTGCCTGTTTCGTCGGACCGCGGCTGGCTGGCACCCGGACGCTTTCACGGGCGGACAGGCCATTTTTTGTGCCGTGGCGGTCACAGGAGAGGCATTTTGAACATCCCCCCGTATCGTGATATATGCCGAAGGGCGCAGCGGCCGACCGGGGTCGTCGCCGATCCCTTCATCTCCCGGTCCCTGACGCTTTGACCCGACGGCTGGCCATGTCCATTCCCGACGCGCCCCTTTCCGCGGCCTCCCCGGAGGTCCGCACCGCTCCCGTCCGCCCTGAGGGCGAGGTCGTTCCATCGGCGAACCGGCCTCCCGCGAACAGGTCGGGTCGCCCGCGACGCGGCTGCCTGTCGGTCGTCATTCCCTTCTACAACGAGGGGCCGAACATCGAGGCCCTGTTCGCCCGGCTGGTCCCGGTGCTGGACGGGCTGGACATGGATTGGGAGGTGGTCTGCGTCAACGACGGCAGCCGCGACGACACCATCGACCGGCTGCTGGACGTCCATGACCGTGAAGCGCGGGTGAAGGTGGTCGATCTGTCGCGCAATTTCGGCAAGGAACTGGCGCTGTCCGCCGGCCTGAGCCACACCACCGGCGATGCCGTGGTGCCGATGGACGCCGACCTGCAGCATCCGCCGGAACTGCTGCCATCCTTCATCGCCAAGTGGCGCGAGGGGTTCGACGTGGTGGTGGCGGTGCGCCATGCCCGCGTCGGGCAGAGCCTGAAGCACCGGCTGTTCGCCCGCCTGTTCTACTGGGTCTTCGACCATCTGTCGGAGATCAAGCTGCCGCGCGAGGTCGGCGATTTCCGCCTGATGGACCGCCGTGTCGTCGAGGTCATCAACCGGATGCCGGAGCGCACGCGCTTCATGAAGGGCATCTTCGCCTGGGTCGGCTTCCGTCAGGCTGCGATCCCCTACGAACAGGGGGAGCGCGCCGGCGGCGACACCAAATGGGGCTTCGTCAAGCTGCTGCGCCTGTCCTTCGACGGGCTGACCGCCTTCTCCACCTTCCCCCTGCGGGTGTGGAGCCTGGTCGGGATGGCGGTGTCGGGCGTCGCCTTCGTCTATATCCTGATCCGCCTGGTCCGCACGCTGGTCCACGGCATCGATGTGCCGGGCTATGAATCGCTGCTGGTCGCGGTGCTGTTTTTGGGCGGCATCCAGCTGATCACGCTGGGCATCATCGGCGACTATCTGGGCCGCGTCTTCGCCGAGGTGAAGGGGCGGCCGTTGTTCATCGTGCGATCGGCCCACGGCTTCGGCCCGGCGGATGGCCGGGATGAGCAAGAGTTCGATTCCGTCGGCGGAACGGTGGGGCGGGAGCCGCGTCGATGAGTATCGAGACCGGCCTGCGCGGCGACGGGGATGCCGTCGGCGGCGCCTCCACTTCCACCCGCCGCCCCGGCGTCGCGACGGCCGCGCCGTCGACCGCCAGCGCCGCCGGCATCGCGCTGCCGCGCGGAGAGGCGGCCCTGTGGGACGGGCTGTCGCGCGCGCTTCTGCTCGGCCTGCTGATCCTCGCGGCCCTGACCTTCCTCAGCTACGGCATCAGCACGGACGAGGAGGTGCAGCACATCTACGGCAAGAAGCTGCTGTCCTACTATCTCAGCGGCTTCCAGGACCGGTCGGCCTTCCATTTCAAGGATCTGGCCTATTACGGCGGGCTGTTCGACCTCGTCACCGCCGTGATCGTGCCCTTCTCTCCCTTCGAGGAGTATGAGACGCGGCACCTGCTCTGCGCGCTGGTCGGCGTGCTGGGCATCGCCGGGACATGGCGCTACACCCGGCTGCTGGCCGGTCCGCGTGCCGGCTTCATCGCGGCGGCTCTGCTGTCGCTGAGCGGTGTCTATTACGGCGCCATGTTCAACAACACCAAGGACGTGCCCTTCGCGGCCGGCATGGTGTGGACGCTCTATTTCGCCACCCGCATCCTGAAGCAGATGCCGCGGCCGAGCCGCAGCGCGGTGCTGAAGTTCGGGCTGGTGCTGGGTCTGACGCTGGCGATCCGCGTTGGCGCGGTGCTGGCCGGCTTCTATCTGGCGGTCGCCATGGCGATGCATTTCGCGCTGGTGACGCAGCAGGAGGGCCGGCGCTGGGCGCTGGTCGATGCGCGGCGCGCCTTCCTTTCGCTGTGGCCGGCGGTTCCCGTCGCCTATGTCATCATGGCAGTGTTCTGGCCCTGGGTGGTGCAGCGGCCGTTCCGCAACCCGCTGGAGGCCCTGCGGGTCGTCTCCCATTTCCCCATCGACATCCAGACGCTGTTCATGGGCGAGCTGGTCCATTCCAACACGCCGCCCGCGCTGTACCTGCCGGTCTATCTGGCGGTGAAGCTGCCGGAGGCGGTGGTGATCGGCGTCGGGGTGGCGGTGGTGATGGCGGCGGTCTGGCTGGCGCGCGGGGGCTGGCGGCGGACCGGCGCCTTCACGGTCGTCCGCTACACGCCGCTGGTTCTGGCGGGCTTCCTGCCGATCCTGCTGTTCGTTCTGATGCGGCCGTCGGTCTACAACGGCATCCGCCATTTCCTGTTCCTGGCCCCGCCCATGGTGGTGATGGCCGCCATCGCCGCCGACCGGCTGTGGAGCCTGTGCCAGCGCGGCGGCCGGGCGCTGGGGCAGACCTTCGCCGCGGCGATGACCGTGGTCGGCGTGGTGTACGCGTGGCAGCTGGGCGCCATGCACCCGAACCAGTACGTGTACTACAACCAGTTCGTCGGAGGCGTACGGGGTGCCGACGGCAAGTTCGAGCTGGATTACTGGGGCAACTCGCTGCACGAGGCGTTGCAGGAGCTGGTCGAGTATGTCGAGCGCGAGAATGACGGCCATGCCCCGCCGCGCCAGTACACGCTGACCGTCTGCGGCAACACGCTGGCGGTGCGGTTCGAACTGCCGCCCTGGCTGCGTTTGGTGAACGGGATCGAGCCGGACTGGCGCAAGGCCGATTTCTTCCTGGCTTTCACCCAGGTGAAGCGCTGCCCGTCACTGCTGGACGGCCATCCGATCCTGGAGATCGCGGCCGACGACGTTCCGCTGTCCATCGTCAAGGACCGCCGCCCGCCCAGGGCCGACATTCCCACCGAATAGCCCCCGCAAACCTGCCAAGCCTGACCGGTCGGGCGGTGGCGGGGTGGTTGGGGAGTACCCCGGCGGCTCCCGCCCCGTCTTTCGCCGCATCGCCCTTCGCGGCCCTGTCCGCCTGCCGTACGTCCGCCCACTCTCTCCGTACTCTCGATTGAGGCCGGGCGGAGGTGGGGATGCGGCGCAGGCTGCTCTGGGGCGTTTTGTGTCTGCTGCTGTGGAGCGTTCCGTTCGGCCCGACCGGGGCCATCGGCCTGGACCGGATTTCCGACCGGTTGGTGGACGACCTGACCCGCGCGGTGGAGGACCGGCGGCCGCCGGCCGGTGCCGGCAGTCTGGTGGTCGGCGTGATCCGCGACGGCCGGACGCTGGTGATCGGGCGCGGCGATGCCGGCCGCCCGGACGGCGGGCCGCCCGATGGGCGCACCCTGTTCCAGATCGCCTCGCTGACCAAGCCCTTCACCGGCACCATCATGGCGGAGCTGATGCGGGAGGGCCGGGTCGATCCCGCCGACCCTCTGCAGCGTCATCTGCGCCGTGTCGGCCCGGTGCCTGTCGCCCATGTGCCGGAGTATGAGGGCCGGCCGATCCGGCTGCGCGACCTCGCCACTCACACGGCCGGTCTGCCCAACGTGCCGGAGACTCCGCGTTTCTCGTGGAGCCGGCTGGAGGACCCCCGCAACCCCTACAAGCCGCTGTCGCGCGGCGAACTGGCGCTGTGGCTGTCCGGCTATCACCTGCCGGTGCCGCCGGGTGTGCGCTTCAGCTATTCCAATGCCGGCATGTCGGTTCTGGGGGAGGCGCTGTCGGCGGCGGCCGGCCAGCCTTACGAGACTCTGCTGAAGCGGGTGGTGACCGACCGTTTCGGGATGCGCGACACCACCCTGCATCCGACCGCCGAGCAGCGGGCGCGCAAGGCGGCCGGCCATGCCCGCGGCCGGATCGTTCCGGATTGGGAGGCGCCGGCGATGCTGCCCGCCTTCGGCCTCTACTCCTCGGCCGACGATCTGCTGCGCTGGCTTTCAGCCAATCTCGGTGACTGCCCGGCGGGTGCGGCTGCCGGGCCGGAGGGCCATGGCTGCGCCCCGCCGGTGGCGGCCACCCTGGCGCTGGCGCAGGCGGTGCAGGTGGACGGGCGGTCGCTGGCCGAGCCGGGAAGTCTGGGAAGCGGGGCGATGGCGCTCGGCTGGTTCGTCGCCTGGGCCACGGACGGCACGCCGATCCATTGGCATTCCGGCTCCACCGGCGGCTTCAACGCCTATATCGCCTTCTCGAAGGCGCACCGCTGGGGCGTCGTGGCGCTGACCAACAGCGACCCCGATCAGGTCACCGCCGACCACGTGGTCATCGACCTCGTCCGCCGCCTGGAAGCGCGGCCGGAGGTGGCGAGCCTGCCCTGAGGGCCGAAATCGATCAGTGCAGGCGGCGCGGCGGCTTGGCCGGAATCTCGACGTCGGCGCGGGCGTGGGCAATGGGGCCGGCCTGATGATGGGCGAGGCGCCAGCTGCCCTTTTCGCGGGCGAACAGGTTGGTGGCGGCCAGCACGGCGTCGCCCAGCGTTTCCTCGCAGACCACCAGGGCGGTGTCGCCATGCAGGGTCACACGCTCGTTCCGCGCCTCGACGACGATGCCGCTGGGCGCGCGCAGCACGTCCCGCCAGCTGGTCAGCACGGCGTCGCGCCCGAACAAGGCGGTCCAGCCGGGATGGATGCAGGAGACGGGCAGCGTTTCCGCCCACAGGGCTTCCATCGCGGCGGAGTCGCGATTGGTGAAGGCCCGGTAGAAGGCTTGGTTCAGGGCCAGCAGTGTGTCGCGGTCGGTCATGGCGTTCATCCGGGCGATGGTTCCGGGAGGACGGACAGTGCACGGCCCTGGGGCCGCCACCGCGACCGCTTGTAAAGAAGCCATCCCGCATGGGCAAGCGCCGGTCCGGACGGATCCGGGCCGGTGCTGTGACAATAAACGCTGGAAACCGGATCAGGCGGTCAGGTTGACGCCCTGCGGCTTCGCGGACGTGCCGGCCGTCGCAGCGGTCGCCGCACCGTCCGCCGCCGCAGCGGCCTTCCCGGTCGACAGCCCTGCGATCGGTGTGGACAGGTCGAGCGTCAGGTGGGTGACGCCGTCCTTCGACGTGGTCGGTTTCAGCACCGCCAGCCCCTTCATCCCATCGCCGCCGCCGCTCTTGGCGGCCATGTCGTTCAGCTTGCCGAGGATGTCCTTGATCTCATCCTCGCTGAAACCTTCGGAGCGGACGATCATGCCGGTGGACTTGCCGGTGGCGGTGGTGGTCATGCCGGTGGCGCTCAGCGCCATGTCGCCGCCCTTGCCCAGCGACGCCTGCAGACGTTGGTCGTCGCGGCGGAAGTCCAGGGTCGATTTCGCGAAGGAAATCTTGACGCTGCGGTCGCCGTCCTGGATTTCCAGGTCGATCCCATGCGACTCGATCGACCATTGCGACTGGGTGGCCTGCATGTCCACCGACACATCGCTGAGGTTCATGCCGTCGAGCTTGGACTTCAGACCGTCGCCGAACCCCTTCACGGCATCGTCGATGCGGTTCTGCGGAACGCCCAGTGCGCTCAGCGTATCGCCCAGCCCCTGCTTCAGCGCGTCGATGCCCTTGCCGAACATGTCGGCCAGACCCTTGCCGTGGTCCAGCGCCGACTGCATCAGCGACTGCGCCTGCTTGGCGCGGTCCACGCCGCTGTTGGCGGAGGCCAGCCCGCCGCCGCCCGCAGCCTGGGCGCCGCCCTTGCCGGTCATGCTGTCCAGCAGCGATTCCATCGATTGGCTGATGGTGTAGGCCGGCGACTGTGTCTTCTTGTCGCCGTCCACCGGTTTCGCGTCCGATTTGGCCAGCCCGTCCTTCGCCGTGCCGGCCGTCTTTGACGAACCGTTCTGCACAGCCGTGGACAGCACCGACGGTTTGCCGTTCGGGCCGCTGAGCTCCGCGTAGTACATGGATGCCCCCGCATCGCGTTGTTTGTGCGCAAGAGGAAGCATGGCGCCGGCAACCTTTACCATTTCTTAATTTCGCGATTTTCTTTCAATAATTGAAATAAATTCGTTACCTTACTAATTGATCGCGACTGTGGAACTTCATCCCATGTCTTGCCGCCACTTGTTCCGCCTGCGTGATGACCTGCGACGAGCGGCGGCTTTCGCCGCAGGTGAGGCGCTGCTACCCTTGCCGGAAAAGGACCCGCCAGAAGGAAGCCGACCATCATGACCGATCGCCTGTCCATTGCGCTCGCCCAGATCAACCCGACCGCGGGCGACCTCACTGCGAATGCCGGCCTGATCCGTGCCGCGCGGGCGCAGGCCGAGGCCCGCGGCGCCGACCTCGTCATCTGTCCCGCCGGCGCGTTGTCCGGCGCCCCGCTTCTCGACTTGGCGGCACTTCCCGCCTTCCTCGACGCGGTGGAGGAGACGGTGCGGGTGCTGGCGGAAGTCACCGCCGATGGCGGCCCCGCCCTGCTGGTCGGCGCCCCCTGGCGGGAGGGCAAGGGGCGTCACAATGCAGCTTTGCTGCTGGACGGCGGCAAGCTCGCCGCCGTTCGTTTCCAGGCCGTAACGGATGCGGGCGAGATCGGTGCGCCGGAGGATGACCGTTTCGATAACGGTCCGATGCCTGGCCCGGTCAATGTCCGCGGGGTGCGGATCGGCCTGCTGATCGGCGATGATCTGGCGACCGGCGACGTGGCGGAGACGCTGGCGGAGAGTGGGGCCGAACTTCTGGTCGCGATGCTGGCCGGCCCCTTCGCCCCCGGCCGGGCCGATGAGCGGGTGCAGGCCGCCGTCGCGCGGGTGGTGGAAGGCGGATTGCCGCTGGTTGCGGTGAACCTCGTCGGCGGGCAGGAGGAGCGGGTGTTCGATGGCGGCAGCTTCGCGCTCGCCCCAAGTGGCCGGCTGGTCGCCCAGGCTCCGCTGTTCGCCGAGCATCTGCTGCTGACCCGGTGGGAACGCGGAGCCGACGACAGCTGGGACAGTTCCGAGGCCGAAACGATTGCTCCGGCCGAGGGGACGGAGGCGCTTTACATGGCGCTGATGCTGGGCCTGCACGATGCCGTAACGAAAAGCGGCGCGCCGGGCGTGGTGGTCGGGCTGACCGGCGGGCTGGACTCGGCGCTGGTCGCGGCGCTGGCGGTCGACGCGCTGGGGCCGGAGCGGGTGCTCGCCGTGCGGGCTCCGCTGCCGGCCGGCGAGGCAGGGGCCTCGTCCGATGGCCTAGCCGATAGCTTGGCCGATACGGCGGAGGTCGTCGAGTTGCTGGGCTGCCGCCTGGACAATGTCGCGCTGGCGCCGGTGCTCAAGGCCGCCGACTCGCTGCTGGCCCCGGCCTTTGCCGGGCGCGAGTCGGCCGCGGCGGCCGACCGGCTGCATGCCCGCCTGCGGGGCGCGACCCTGGCGGTGTTGGCGGAGCGGATGGGCGCCCTGCTGCTGTCCACGGCGGACCGGACCGACCGGCTGCTCGGCCTTGCGATGGATGAGGCGGGCTGCGGCTATGCAGTGCTGTCCGACATGCCGAAGATCGCGGTTCTGGAACTGGCGCGCTGGCGCAATGCCAACCAGCCGGCGGGATCGCGCGGGCCGGCGGGGCGGGTGGTTCCGGAACGGGTGCTGGCACGCCGGTTGAAGGCGGAGACTCCGGCCGGACTGCCGCCGGTGGAGGCGCTGGACGATCTGCTGGCCGGCCTGCTCGATGGTGGGCTGTCGCCGGCCGACCTTGCCGGGCGTGGCCATGCGGCCGAGACGGTGGAGACGGTCTGGCGGCTGGTGGTGCAGGCGGAAGCGGGCCGCCGCAGGGCTCCGCCGGGGCCGCGGATTTCCCGCCGGTCGGTCGCGCGACTGCGTCGCTTTCCGATTGCCGGCGGCTTCATCGACTTGATGTAGTGCGGGCGGGGAGGGGGAGCGGTCCCCCTTCCCCCCTTCGCGTCCGCGCCGGCCTCAGCCGCGCGTCAGCTTGATGATCGTGGCGATCATGCCGAAGGTCCACAGCACGGCCGGCAGCACCACCCAGGTCGGGTGGAAGATGATTGCCAGCGGCATGATGAAAATCAGCAGCATGGCCGGAAAGACGAAAAGGGGCGAATTTCCCCAGTTGCTCAGCAACCCGGCCGGGTTCTCGTCTTCACCGAGATAAGCATCGGCGGTGACCGCTTGGTCCGTCATCTCTATCACCCAAGTTTTTTGTGGTTATTCCCTGTCCCGCACTGCAGCAGGACACGGGTTCATACGCCACGATGCTTTGGATGACCAGAGCGCAGCCTTAGCCGCTGCTTTCGACTTTGGTCGAAGGTTTGGGGGCGAAAGCCACGGGAGTTCACGCCGCTTCGGTCAGCGCCAGCTGCGGACGGCGCAGGCTGGACTGGATGGTGAAGGGCGCACGGACGCCGCCGTTGAACAGCTCGGCGCATTCCAGGGCCTTCAGCACACGCTCTTCCGGCGGCTGGCCGATGGTGGACGCCAGCGAACCCAGCGCATAGTCCGACCCGCAGCCGATGGCGTGGTAGCCGCGCACCGCCTCGCCGACCTGATAGTCGGACTGCACGGTGAACAGCCGGCCTTCCAGCCCGACCATGAATGTGCCGCCGGTCTCCACATCGTTGGAACGGTGGGCGTAACCGCCATCCTTCAGGCAGTTGCGGACGGCATCGACAAAGTCCACGACCATATAGCGGAACAGGTCGGCGTCGTGCTCACGCGGCGGAACCTCCAGCCGGTAATGCAGCAGCTGGCCCATGCGGAAGGAACTGGTGAAGCCGATCAGGCTGTCGCCATTGCGGAACACCTTGGTGTCGGCACGCACCGTGATGTCCAGGCCGTTCACTCCGGCGCTGTCGCCGCCCATCCACACCCGGTCGCCGTCCACCAATCCCACAATGCAGGTCATCGCCAACCCTCGCCTGACAGAAAAGAAGCTGAGGCAAAGGGTGTGGGAAGGCGGTTAATGAATTATTGCTCAGCTTTGTGACATTGCTGGTGACAAAGGAGGTATCGCTACCCCCTTCGTCCGCCATTTTCACTTGGTCACTTCACCAGATCGACCAGAGCCTTGACAGTATTCTCGGCGCCCTCGGCGATCTGGGCAAGATTGGCGTCCAGCATGTAGCAGGGCGAGGTGACGACCTTCAGGCCGCGGTCGACCACGACCTCGCCATGGCTGGTGGTGCGGTGGACGGCGCCCATCGACTCCAGCGCGGCGGCGGTGCCGGGATCGCTGCCGATGGTCAGTTCGACGCTCTGCTGGCCCAGGATCTTGGCGAGGATGGCCGGCGCGATGCACAGCGCGCCGATCGGCTTGCCGGCCGCGCGCATGGCGGCGACCGCGGCCACCACCTGCGGGTTGACCGAGCAGTCGGCGCCCTTGAAGGCGAAGTCGCTGAGATTCTTGGCGGCGCCGAAACCGCCGGGGAAGATCAGCGCATCGACGTCGCCGGCCGAGAACTCGCTGAGCGCGGTGATCTTGCCGCGGGCGATACGAGCCGATTCGACCAGCACATTGCGGCTCTCACCGGTCTCCTGGCCGGTCAGGTGGTTGACGACATGGGCCTGCGGAATGTCGGGGGCGTAGCACACCGCAACCGCGCCCATTTTGGCGATGGCCAGCAGGGTGCAGACCGCCTCGTGGATTTCCGCACCGTCATACACGCCGCAGCCCGACAGCACGACGCCGATGCGCAAGCTTTTCTCTGCCATGGAAACTCTCCGGGGGTTGGCTTTGCCGCCACGCTACCCCAGGAGTCTTGCCTTCGCCTAACGCTCCCTTCGGGCAGCCGGGGCCAGGAGCCGGAGCCAGGAGCCTGCGAAAGCTCCGAACGCTGTCCGGAGCTTTCGCGGGACGGTATCAGCCCTTGATGAACGCCAGCAGATCCCGGTTGATGATGTCGGCGTGGGTGGAGGCCATGCCGTGCGGGAGGCCCGGATAGACCTTCAATGTCCCTTTCCGCAGCAGCTTGACCGCCAGCAGGGCGGAATCGGCGACGGGCACGATCTGGTCATCGTCGCCGTGCATCACCAGGACCGGAATGTCGATCTTCTTCAGATCCTCGGTGAAGTCGGTTTCGGAGAATGCCTTGATGCAATCATAGTGAGCCTTGGCTCCGCCCATCATGCCCTGCCGCCACCAATTGTCGATCAAACCTTGCGAAACCTTCGCGCCGTCACGGTTGAAGCCATAGAAGGGGCCGGAGGGGATGTCGCGGAAGAACTGCGCGCGGTTGGCGGCCAGTGCGGCGCGGAAGCCGTCGAACACCTCCAGCGGCAGGCCGCCGGGATTGGCCGCGGTCTTCAGCATGATCGGCGTCACCGCTCCGATCAGCACGGCTTTCGCCACCCGCCCATTGCCGCCATGCCGCGCGACATAGCGGGCCACTTCGCCGCCGCCGGTCGAATGACCGATGTGGATGGCGTTCTTCAGGCCGAGATGGGCGGCCAGGCTGGCGACATCGTCGGCGTAGGTGTCCATGTCGTTGCCGGTGGCGGTCTGCGTCGACCGGCCATGACCACGCCGGTCATGGGCGATGACCCGGAAGCCCTGCGACAGGAAATACAGCATCTGGGCATCCCAGTCGTCCGACGACAGCGGCCAGCCATGATGGAAGACGATCGGCTGACCCGATCCCCAGTCCTTGTAGAAAATCTGCGTGCCGTCCTTTGCCGTGACCGTGCCGCTGCCCATCCTCTTCGCGCCCGATGCGGCCGCCGTGGTTGATTGGGCCGCCTGGGCGGTCTGGACGAAGGGCAGGGCGGCGGCGGTGGCGGAAAGGCCCAGGCCAGCAGTCAGCATGCCGCGCCGCGAGGCGCCGGTCTTCAACGAGGTCATGTCGATCTCCCGAGGAATGATTTTGCGATATCGTTTATCGCGATAAACAAATCCCTACGCCTTAGGCTGGGGCTTGTCCAGACAAATCGTTATCGCGATATCTATTCCGGTGATAAAAATGCCGGACCCGATCAGCCAGGAGGACGCCCCATGTCCGCACCGTCCGAAAATCGCCCCCCGGTCCCGTACCGCGTTCCGTTGGACGACCAGCTCTGCTTCGCCCTCTATATGACCAGCATGGCCATCACCCGCACCTACAAGCCGATGCTGGACGCCATGGGAATCACCTATCCGCAGTACCTCATCCTGAGTGTGCTGGGGGAGGCGGATGGCGCGACCGTCGGCGCGATCGCCGAAAGGCTGGCGCTGGAATCCAGCACGGTCACGCCGCCGGTGAAGCGGCTGGAGCAGGCGGGGTTGGTCGAACGACGGCGCAGCCGGATGGATGAACGGCAGGTTCAGGTCTGGCTGACCGATGCCGGCCGTGCGATGGTGGATGAAAGCACCTGCCTGAGCCGGACGCTGGTCGAGCGGTCGGGGATGGATCTGGCGCAGATCGGTTCGCTGAACCGGCAGGTGCGGTCGCTGCTCCGGGCGCTGGGCGATTGGGACGAGTCGGCGTCGGCCGACCCTGCCGCGCTGGACGCCGGGGAGCGCCCCTGAGGCTGCATCCGGGAGTGCGGACCGCTTTCGGAAGGCGCGCCGGCCGTGCTAGGACTGCCCGCCTGTCCCGTCTCCAACCCGAGTCCTGCCATGTCCACCGCCGTCCGTTTCGCCCCCAGCCCGACCGGCCGCATCCATGTCGGCAATGTGCGCCTCGCGCTCGTCAATTGGCTGTTCGCGCGCAAGACCGGCGGCAGCTTCATGTTCCGGCTGGACGACACCGACGAGGAACGCTCCACCCAGGAGTTCGCCGACGCCATCGCCGCCGATCTGACGTGGCTTGGCTTGAGCTGGGATCGTTTCGCCCGCGAAAGCGACCGCTATCCACGGTATGACGAGGCGGCTGCGGCGCTGAAGGCCGCCGGCAGGCTCTATCCCTGCTACGAGACGCCGGAGGAGCTGAACCTCAAGCGCGCCAGTCTGGTGTCGCAGGGCCGCCCCCCGATCTACGACCGCGCCGCGCTGCGCCTGACCGACGAGGACCGCGCGCGGCTGGAAGGGGAGGGGCGCAAGCCCCATTGGCGCTTCAAGCTGAACCCGACTCCGGTGGAATGGACCGATCTGGTCCGCGGGCCGGTGCGGTTCGAAGGCACGGCGCTGAGCGACCCTGTGCTGATCCGCGAGGATGGCCGGCCGCTCTACACCCTGACCAGCGTGGTCGACGACGCCGACTTCGCCATCACCCACATCATCCGCGGCGAGGACCATGTCGCCAACACCGCCGTGCAGATCCAGATCTTCGAGGCGCTGGGTGCCGCCGTGCCGTCCTTTGCCCATCTGCCGCTGCTGACCGATGCCGGCGGGCAGGGTCTGTCGAAGCGGCTGGGCAGCCTGTCGGTCGGCAGCCTGCGCGACGAGGACGGCATCGAGCCGATGGCGGTGAACAGCCTGCTGGCGAAGCTCGGCACCTCCGACCCGATCGAGGCGCGGCTGACGCTGGACGAGCTGGTGGCGGAGTTCGACCTGTCGAAGATCGCCCGCGGCACGCCGAAGTTCGATCCGGACGAACTGGGCCGGCTGAACGCCCGTATCCTCCACCTGACGCCCTTCGAGGCGGTGGCATCGCGGCTGGAAGATCTCGGCCTGACCGGCGCCGATGCCGCCTTCTGGGAGGCGGTGCGGCCCAATCTGGCGCGGCTGAGCGACGCACGCGACTGGTGGGCGGTGACCCATGCGCCGGTGACGCCGGTGGTGGAGGATGCCGCTTTCCTGGCCCAGGCGGCGGCGCTGCTGCCCGACGAGCCGTGGGACCTCGGCACTTGGGGCGCTTGGACCAATGCGGTGAAGAATGCTTCGGGGCGAAAGGGCAAGGATCTCTTCCTTCCTCTGCGCCGGGCGCTGACCGGGCGCGACCATGGACCGGAATTGAAGAACCTGCTACCCCTGATCGGACGGGCGCGCAGCCTCCGGCGACTGGCCGGCGAAACCGCCTGACACCCATATTCATTCAGGAGTTCGGACCGTGCCGTTGGACCTCTACAACACGCTGACCCGCCGTAAGGAGCGCTTCGAGCCGCTTCGCCCGGACCATGTCGGCATGTATGTCTGTGGTCCGACCGTCTACGACACCGCCCATATCGGCAACGCCCGGCCGGTGGTGGTGTTCGACCTGCTGTTCCGGCTGCTGTCGCGGCTCTATCCGGCGGTGACCTATGTCCGCAACATCACCGATGTGGACGACAAGATCATCGACCGGGCGCGGGACAGCGGCGAGCCGATCGACGCGCTGACCGCGCGCACCACCGACCTGTTCCATGCCGACATGGATGCGCTGAACGCGCTGCGCCCGACCATCGAGCCGCGGGCGACCCAGCATATCGGCCAGATGATCGCGCTGATCGCCACGCTGATCGAACGCGGCAACGCCTATGCGGCGGAGGGGCATGTGCTGTTCTCCGTGCCGTCGATGCCCAGCTATGGCCAGCTGTCGCGCCGCTCGCTGGATGACATGATCGCCGGCGCGCGGGTGGAGGTGGCTCCCTACAAGCGCGATGCCTCCGACTTCGTGCTGTGGAAGCCCAGCAGCCCCGACCAGCCCGGTTGGGACAGCCCGTGGGGCCGCGGCCGTCCGGGCTGGCATATCGAGTGCTCCGCCATGGCGAAGGAGCATCTGGGCGTCACCTTCGACATCCATGGCGGCGGGCTGGACCTGATCTTCCCGCACCATGAGAACGAAATCGCGCAGAGCTGCTGCGCCAACGGCACCGACCGGCTGGCCCGCACCTGGGTCCACAACGGCTTCGTGACGGTCGAAGGCGAGAAGATGTCGAAGTCGCTCGGCAACTTCTTCACCGTTCACGACCTGCTGGACGAGTTCCCCGGCGAGGCGACCCGTTTGACGCTTCTGAGCGCCCACTACCGCCAGCCGCTGGACTTCACCCGCGAGGGCATCCGGCAGGCCAAGGGTGCACTCGACCGCTGGTATCAGGCCCTGCGCGGCGATCCGGTGCCGGCGGCGGCGGAGCTGCCCTTCGACGTGCTGGCGGCACTGGAGGACGACCTGAACAGCCCGCTCGCCATCGCACATCTGCACGAGCTGGCGACCGCGGTGAACAAGGCGAAGAGCGATGCCGAGAAGGCTGCGGCCAAGGGTGCCCTGCTGGCGGCCGGACAGCAACTTGGCCTGTTGCAGCAGGACCCGGAGGCGTGGTTCCGCTGGGCGCCGGCCGGCGGCGGTGCCGAAGGGCTGAGCGACGCCGACGTCGAGCAGCTGATCGCCGACCGCAAGGCCGCCCGCGCGGGGAAGAACTTCGCCGAGGCCGACCGCATCCGCAAGGAACTGGCCGACAAAGGCATCGTCCTGGAAGACGGTCCGCAGGGCACGACCTGGAAGCGGGGGTGAGTTAGCGAAAGTCCCCTCTCCCCCCGGGGAGAGGGTTAGGGTGAGGGGGATGCACCGCGTGCCTTCCCAAGACTCCTCGCCGCGCCTCCCCCTCACCCAGCCCTCTCCCTGGGGGGGAGAGGGTTACCGAGCCGGGAGAGTGTGCTTTCTCCTTATTGTCCCTCCGTCCGCAACAAACCTTCATCAACTTCGCTGATTATCCCGCATCTCGACTCGGCTAATCTCCTCTTCAGACAAAACGCGGCCCTCACCGGCCACCCTGATCGAGGAGACCCTGACCATGATCGACAATCGCACCGCCCCCTATGCCGCCTTCCTGCTGCGCGTCGGCCTCGGCCTGCTGTTCCTGGCCCATGGCCTTGTGCTGAAGGTGCTGACCTTCACCATTCCCGGCACCGTCGGTTATTTCGAGAGCATCGGCTATCCCGGCTTCTTCGCCTATCTCGTGATCCTGGGCGAGATCGGTGGCGGGCTGCTGCTGATCGCCGGTGTCTACACCCGCTGGATCGCGCTGGCCCTGCTGCCGATCATGATCGGCGCCACGCTGCAGCATGTCGGCAATGGCTGGGTGTTCAATTCGCAGGGCGGCGGTTGGGAGTTCCCGGCCTTCTGGACGGTCCTGCTGGTGGTGCAGTCACTGCTGGGCGAGGGCGCCTTCGCCCTGAAGGTTCCGGCGCTGAACGCCCATGCTGCCCGTCGTGAACTGGCCTGATCAGCAACCGGAAACCGCATTCCATGGCGACGCGGAGCGGGGAGGGGGCAATTTGCCTCTTCCCCGTTCCGCGTCGCCGTCCCATTTGGTAGACAGGACGGAGACCAACCGGAGAGCCTGATGACCGTTTCGCCGAACGACCAGCACAAGACGGATTCGTCCGGGGTCCTGAATCTGCTGGACGACCTGATCGCCAAGGCGCGCGCCGCCGGTGCGGATGCCGCCGATGCCGTGCTGTTCGACAGCGCGTCCGTGTCCCTTTCCCATCGGCTGGGCAAGACCGAAAAGCTGGAGCGCTCCGAATCCGGCGATCTCGGCCTGCGGGTGTTCGTCGGCAAGCGGCAGGCTATCGTCTCCTCGACCGACCGCAGCACCAAGGCGCTGGACGAGCTGGTCGAACGCGCCATCGCCATGGCCCGCGTGGTGCCGGAGGACGGCTTCGCCGGCATCGCCGATCCGGAGCAACTGGCCCGCAGTTGGCCCGACCTCGACATCTGCGACAGTGAGGAACCGTCGTCGGAAACGCTGATCGAGCGGGCGCGAATCGCCGAAGAGGCGGCGCTGGCGGTCCAAGGCGTCACCAACTCCGAAGGCGGCGATGCCGGTTGGAGCCGCTCGACCATCGCGATCGCCGCGTCCAACGGCTTCGCCGGCAGCTATGGCGTGTCGCGCCAGTCGCTGTCCGCCTCCGTCCTGGCCGGCACCGGCACGGGGATGGAGCGCGACTACGACTATGACAGCAAGGTCTATGGCGCCGACCTGCGCGATCCCGCCGAGATCGGCCGCGAGGCCGGCGAACGGGCCGTCCGCCGCCTGAACCCGCGCCGGGTCAAGAGCTGCAAGGTGCCGGTGGTGTTCGATCCCCGGGTGTCGCGCGGCCTGCTCGGCCACCTGACCGGCGCCATCAGCGGACCCAGCATCGCCCGCGGCACCAGCTTCCTGAAGGACAAGATGGGGCAGCGGATCTTCGCGCCCTCCGTCACCATCGTCGACGACCCGCATGTGAAGCGCGGCCTGCGTTCCCGCCCCTTTGATGCGGAGGGCGTCGAAGTGTCGCGCCGTACGATCATCGAGGACGGCGTGCTGACGACGTGGCTGCTCGACCTGCGCTCCGCCCGTCAACTCGGCCTCCAGACCACCGGCCACGCCGCCCGCGGCACCTCCGGTCCTCCCGGCCCGGCTCCGGCCAACGTCTATATGGCTGCCGGCAAGCGCAGCCGCGCCGACATGCTGGCGGAGGTCAAGGACGGCTTCTACGTCACCGACCTGATGGGCATGGGCGTCAACGGCGTCACCGGCGACTATAGCCGTGGTGCCGGCGGATTCTGGATCGAGAACGGCCAGCTCGCCTATCCGGTCAACGAGATCACCATCGCCGGCAACCTCAAGGACATGTTCCTGAACATGGAGGCCGCCGACGACCTGGAACTGCGCTTCGGCATGGATGCGCCGACCGTGCGCATCGACGGCATGACCATCGCGGGCATGTAAGTCGGCGGCATAAGGCCGCACGTGGCGGAGGCACTCCGCCCGTCTCTTCATCACTTGGCATCGTTCTTGCGCAGACAGCGGGCAACCCAAAGCGGGTTCGCCCGCTTTTTGTGCTGCATTTCCGCCACTCCGCCTGACCAAACGTCAGCTAGGCCCTTGCGCATATCTGCCTGATCTGTTAGCAATCTGCCGCTTTTTTAGGCGAAATGCTGAAGGTTTGTGCAAATGGATGCGGCAAAGACGGGTGGCGACGTCCTTTTCGTGCTGATGGGCGCGGTGATGGTGCTGGCGATGCATTGCGGCTTCGCCCTGCTGGAGGTCGGGACGGTCCGGCGCAAGAATCAGGTCAACGCGCTGGTGAAGATCCTGTCGGATTTCGCCATGTCGACCATCGCCTATTTCTTCGTCGGCTATGCGGTGGCCTATGGCGTCGATTTCTTCGCCGACGCCCACACGCTGGTCGGCAAGGGCGCCGGCGGCTTCGCGGCCTACGGCTACGACCTCGTGAAGTTCTTCTTCCTGGCGACCTTCGCCGCAGCGGTGCCGGCCATCGTGTCGGGCGGCATCGCCGAGCGCGCCAAGTTCTGGCCGCAGGCCGGCGCCACGTTGGCGCTGATCGCGCTGTTCTACCCGCTGCTGGAAGGCACGGTGTGGGGCACCCGCTTCGGCCTGCAAAGCTGGATGGCCGCGACCTTCGGCCAGCCTTTCCACGACTTCGCCGGATCGGTGGTGGTGCATGCCTTCGGCGGCTGGGTGGCGCTGGGCGCCGTGCTGAACCTTGGCAACCGCCGCGGCCGCTACCGCCCCAACGGCTCGCTGATCGCCATCCCGCCGTCGAACATCCCCTTCCTGGCGCTGGGCGCCTGGGTGCTGTGCGTGGGCTGGTTCGGCTTCAACGTGATGAGCGCCCAGGTGCTGGACGGCGTGACCGGTCTGGTCGCGCTGAACTCGCTGATGGCGATGGTCGGCGGCATCGTGACCTCGCTGGTCATCAGCCGTACCGACCCCGGCTTCGTCCACAACGGCGCGCTGGCCGGTCTGGTGGCGGTCTGCGCCGGGTCCGACGTGATGCATCCGCTGGGCGCGCTGCTCACCGGCGGCATCGCCGGGCTGCTGTTCGTCTGGGCCTTCAACAAGTGCCAGATCAACTGGAAGATCGACGACGTGCTGGGCGTCTGGCCGCTGCACGGGCTGTGCGGCCTGACCGGCGGCCTGCTGGCCGGCGTCTTCGGGCAGGAGGCGCTGGGCGGCCTGGGCGGCGTGTCGATCCTCAGCCAGATCGTCGGTACGCTGGGCGGCGCCGGCTTCGGATTCGCCGCCGGTCTGGCGGTCTACGGCCTGCTGCGCGTCACCGTCGGCATCCGCCTGGACCCTGAACAGGAGTACAAGGGCGCCGACCTGTCGTTGCACCACATCACCGCATACCCGGAAGAGGACGCGCCGGGCATGTAATGCGCCGCACACAAGTCCGCCGTCCCTTGGCCACCCCTTGCTTTGCCGGGGCGGCGGCTTTAGTGTCCGGCGCGAACTCCTCCCCCTCACGACGCCGGATTTTGACCGCCCCATGAAGGCCGCCATCGTCGTTTTCCCCGGCTCCAACCGCGAACGCGACGCCGTCGCCGCGCTGGAGGCCGTCAGCGGGACCAAGCCGCATCTGGTCTGGCACCGCGACACCGAACTGCCCAAGGTCGACCTGATCGTCGTGCCCGGCGGCTTCTCCTATGGCGATTACCTGCGCTCCGGCGCCATGGCGGCGCATTCGCCGATCATGCGCGAGGTGAAGGTGCGGGCCGATCAGGGCGTGCGCGTCCTCGGCGTCTGCAACGGCTTCCAGATCATCACCGAGGCCGGGCTGCTGCCCGGCGCGCTGATGCGCAACGGTGCGCTGAAGTTCGTCTGCCGCGTCCAGCATCTGCGGGTGGAGAACACCGACAGCCCCTTCACCAAGAAATACGCGAAGGGCCAGATCGTCCGGTTCCCCGTGGCCCACGGCGACGGCAACTACTGGACCGACGCGGAGACGGTGAAGCGGCTGGACGGCGAAGGCCAGGTCGCCTTCCGCTATGTCGGTGACGAGGCGCGTAGCGACCCGCGCGGCAACCCGAACGGCTCGGTGTCCGACATCGCCGGCATCTTCAACGCCAAGCGCACCGTGCTGGGCCTGATGCCGCACCCCGAGGACGCGGTGGAGGCCCTGCACGGCAACACCGACGGCAAGCCCATGTTCGAAGGTCTGGTGGAGGCCCTGTCGTGAGCGCTGAAGCTACCAAGGCGCAGGAGCGTCCGGTCTCCGCCGAACTCGCCAAGGAGTTCGGCCTGTCCGCCGAGGAATACCAGAACGCCCTGGACATCCTGGGCCGCACCCCGACCTTCACCGAGCTGGGCATCATCTCGGTCATGTGGTCGGAGCACTGCTCCTACAAGTCGTCCAAGGTGTGGCTGAAGACGCTGCCGACCACCGGCCCGCAGGTGATCTGCGGCCCCGGCGAGAATGCCGGCGTGGTCGACATCGGCGACGGCGACGCTGTCATCTTCAAGATGGAGAGCCACAACCACCCGTCCTACATCGAGCCCTACCAGGGCGCGGCGACGGGCGTGGGCGGCATCCTGCGCGACGTGTTCACCATGGGCGCGCGCCCCATCGCCAACATGAACGCGCTGCGCTTCGGCTCGCCCGACCATCCCAAGACCCGCCATCTGGTGTCGGGCGTGGTCGCCGGCATCGGCGGCTACGGCAACTGCGTCGGCGTGCCGACCGTGGGCGGCGAGACCAACTTCCACCCGGCCTACAACGGCAACATCCTGGTCAACGCCATGACCGTGGGTGTCGCCAAGACCGACAAGATCTTCTATTCGGCCGCCGCCGGCATCGGCAACCCGGTCGTCTATGTCGGCTCCAAGACCGGCCGCGACGGTATCCACGGCGCCACCATGGCGTCCGCCGAATTCACCGAGGACTCGGAGGAGAAGCGCCCGACCGTGCAGGTCGGCGACCCCTTCACCGAAAAGCTGCTGATCGAAGCCTGCCTGGAGCTGATGGAGACGGACGCCATCGTCGCCATCCAGGACATGGGCGCGGCCGGCCTGACCTCCTCCTCGGTCGAGATGGCGGGCAAGGGTGGTCTGGGCATCGAGCTGACGCTCGACACCCTGCCGATGCGCGAACAGGCGATGACGCCCTATGAGATCATGCTCTCCGAAAGCCAGGAGCGCATGCTGATCATCCTGAAGCCCGGCCGCGAGGAGGTGGCGAAGGCCATCTTCGACAAGTGGGAGCTGGACTTCGCCGTCATCGGCCACCTGACCGACACCGGCAACCTCGTCATCAAGATGTATGGCGAGACCTGGTGCGACATGCCGATCGCCCCGGTCTCCAACGCCGCGCCGGAATACAACCGCCCGTGGGAGCCGACGCCGAAGGCTTCGGATGTCGACGACAGCGTGCTCGCCGGCTATTCCGGCGACCTGGGCGACACGCTGACCAAGCTGTTCGGCTGCCCCGATCTGGCCTCCAAGCGCTGGATCTGGGAGCAGTATGACAGCCTCGTCGGCGGCGACACCCGCTTCATGTCGGGTCAGGCCGATGCCGCGGTCGTGCGCGTGCCGGGCCAGACCAAGGCGGTCGCCATCACCACCGACTGCACCCCGCGCTACTGCCTGGCCGACCCGGTCGAGGGCGGCAAGCAGGCTGTGGCCGAGGCGTGGCGCAACCTGTCGGCGGTGGGCGCCCTGCCGCTCGCCATCACCGACAACATGAACTTCGGCAACCCCGAGAAGCCGCGGATCATGGGCCAGTTCGTCGGCGCCGTTCAGGGCATCGGCGAGGCCTGCAAGGCGCTGGACTTCCCGGTCGTGTCGGGCAACGTCTCGCTCTACAACGAGACCAACGGCGAGGCGATCCTGCCGACCCCGGCCATCGGCGGCGTCGGCATCATGCCGGACGCGATGATCGCCGTCGGCATCGCCTTCCGGGGTGAGGGCGACGTGATCCTTGCGGTGGGCGAGACGAAAGGCCACATCGGCCAGTCGATCTTCCTGCGCGAGATCCTCGGCCGCGAGGAGGGGGCTCCCCCGCCGGTCGATCTGGCGGTGGAGCGTCGCAACGGCGACTTCGTCCGCGGCCTGATCCGCGAGGGTCTGGTGGTGTCGAGCCACGACGTGGCCGACGGTGGCCTGATCGTCACCATCGCCGAAATGGCGCTGGCCGGCGGCATCGGCGCCTACCTGACCGGCTTCGACGGCGCCGGTCCGCGCGTGCTGTTCGGCGAGGACCAGGGCCGCTACGTCCTGGCCGTCCGTCCGGACATTGCCGCGACGGTGCAGGAGAAGGCCAAGGCGGCCGGCGTTCCGGTCAGTGTGCTGGGTGAGACCCGCGGCACGTCGCTGTCGGGCCGTGGCGGCGACATCGTCTCGCTGAAGCGCCTGCGCGAGGCCAACGAAGGCTGGCTGCCGACCTACATGGCGGCCGAACTGTAAGACGGCCGAGCAGTAGGATGATTGGCGGGGTCGCTTCCTGTGAAGCGGCCCCGTCCGTTTTTCGGCGATCATTCCTTGCCGAACGTCCGCCATCGTGTACATACCGAAGGATCGCGCTAAACTCGCCATCCAAAAGGGGTTGGATCGGCGTATCAACGCGCCTGGAGGCGGGGGAATGGGGTTTTCAGTCACCTTCTGGGGCGTGCGCGGCACGATTCCCTGCCCGATGGCCTCGCATCTGGGATTCGGCGGCAACACTGCTTGCGTTGAAGTGCAGGCGGGAAAGCAGCGGATCATCATCGACGCCGGCACCGGACTGCGGATGCTGGGCCGCAAGCTGCTGGCCGAGGGGGTGACCAGCGCGACACTGCTGCTGAGCCATACCCATCTCGACCACATCAGCGGCTTTCCCTTCTTCGCGCCGGCCTACACCAAGGGTTTCGATCTGCGGGTGGTCTCCGGCCATCTGGCCGGCAGTCCCGACATCGAATCGGTGATGGCGCGCCAGATGGAACGGCCGCTGTTCCCGGTGCCGCTGCGCACCATGGGCGGCAACCTGAGCTTCCTTGAGGTGCCGCCCGGCCACAGCTTCAAGTTGGAGGGCGGGGTGCGAATCCACACCGCGGCGCTGAACCACCCCGACGGCGCCACCGGTTACCGGATCGAGTATCAGGGCCGGTCGGTGGCTTATGTCACCGACACCGAACATGTGCCGGACCAGCCCGACCGCAACATTCTGAACCTTGTCGATGGCGTCGACCTGCTGCTCTACGACTCGACCTACACGGACGAGGAATGGGCGCAGCGCGTCGGTTGGGGCCATTCGACCTGGATGGAGGCGGTGCGGATCGCCCGCGCGGCCCATGTGAAGACGCTGGGCCTGTTCCATCACGATCCCGACCACGACGACGCCACCATGGAGCGGATCGAGGCGGCGGCGAAGGCGGAGTTCCCGAACTGCTTTGCCGCGCGCGAGGGAACCACCATCTCCCTCGACTGACTTTCCCTGCGCATCGGGCATTATGACCGCCACCATCCTGATTCTGTTCACCGCCACCTATCTGGGCATGGCTCTGGGGCGTTTTCCCGGTCTCAGCATCGACCGCACCGGCATCGCGCTGGTCGCGGCGATCCTGCTGCTGGCGGCCGGTGCGCTCGACACCACGCAATTGGTCGCGGCGGTCGATTTCCCGACGATCTTCATCCTGCTGGGGCTGATGATCCTGTCCGCGCAATATGCCGGCAGTGGTTTCTACGACTGGTGCGCGCTGAAGGTTGCGCAGGCGGCGCGCTCGCCGGCGCGGCTGCTGGCGGTGATCGTGCTGGTCGCCGGCGGCTTGTCCGCTGTGCTGGCGAACGACGTGGTCGTCTTCGCGATGACGCCGATGCTGTGCCTGGGCCTGCAGGCGCGCAAGCTCGACCCGCGGCCCTACCTGATCGCGCTCGCCGGGGCGGCCAATGCCGGGTCGGCGGCCACGCTGATCGGCAACCCGCAGAACATCCTGATCGGTCAGGTCGGGCATCTCGATTTCTGGCGCTTCCTGGCGGTCTGCGGCGGGCCGGCACTGGCCGCCATGGCCATCGTCTACGGCACCGTCTGGCTCGTCTGGCGCGGGCGCTTCGGCATGCCGCAGGAGGGCGGGGGACAGGTGGCGCCGGTGGCGCTCGACCGCTGGCAGTTGGGCAAGGCGGTGGCGGCGACGCTGGTTCTGCTGGTTCTGTTCACCCGCGACATCCCGCAGGAGCATTCGGTGCTGCTGGTGGCCGGCGTGATGATGATCAGCCGGCGCATGGCCAGCCGCGACATGCTGGGGATGGTCGACTGGCATCTGCTGGTCCTGTTCGCGGCGCTCTTCGCCATCAATCACGCGCTGGGGCTGACCGGCATCCCGGCGGCCCTGGTCGGCGACCTGCAGGCGGCGGGATGGCTTCCCGACCGGCTGGCGGTGATGCTGCCGCTGGCGCTGGCGGGCAGCAACAGCATCGGCAATGTGCCGGCGGTGATCCTGCTGCTGGCCGCCTGGCCGTCGCCGCCGGAGGGGGCGCTCTATGGTCTGGCGCTGCTGTCGACGTTGGCCGGCAACCTGCTGCTGCCGGGCAGCCTCGCCAACATCATCGTGGCGGAGCGGGCGGCGGCGGCCGGTGTCCGGCTGGGCTTTGTCGAGCACGCCCGCTGCGGTGTGCCGATGGCGCTGCTGTCGATGGCGCTGGCGGCGGTCTGGCTGTGGGCCGGCGGCTGGATGGGGCTGTGACGGTCGTCTGTGACCTGTGATCAGCTGGTGACTTTCAGAACTGCAAGCCCCTTCTTCCGGGCGCGACAATTGGGGTACTCTGTTCGTGCACCGATGTATGTGCGCCGGGGTGGGGGAGCGCTGTGGGTCTGGTCGGCCAATTCCTTGAATTTATCGAAAGTGCGCCGAACCAGTCGCTGCGATCGCTCAGCGATCGGGTGCTGCGCAAATGCCGCGACCTGACCGGGGCCGAGGCGGGCACGATCTTCATGCTGCGCGGGCAGGGGCGACACCGGCATCTGGAGGCGGTCAGCGCCCAGAACGACGTGATCCGCGCGAAACCGACGCTGTTCTCGGTGCCGGTGAGCCAAGCCTCCATTGTCGGCTATGTCGCGGCGACCGGCGAGACTCTGCTGCTGGAGGATGCCTACGCAATCGCGGAGGATCGCCCTTACAGCTTCAACCCCGCCTTCGACCAGCGCACCGGTTTCCGCACCCGCTCCATCATGGCCTTCGCGCTGAAAGGCTTCCGTGACCGGCCGATCGGGGTGGTGCAGCTGATCAACCGCCGCCCGGTGGAGGGACCGCCTTCCTTTCTGCCAGAACATGAGCAGATGATCGCTCCGGTCAACCACATCGTCGGCCGGGCGCTGGAGCGCGCCGCGACGCTGGAGCGTCTGACCGAGCGGAACCGCGCCCTGACCCGGGAGCGCCGCCGCGTCGCCGAACTGCAGGCGGAGACGGAGCGCGCCTTCATGGTGTCGGTGAACCTGCTGGCCCGCGCCGCAGAGGTGCATGACGAGGACACCGGCAACCACATCCTGCGCGTCAACGAATACTCCCACGCGCTGGCGACCTGGGCCGGCTGCAGCCGCGCCTTCTGCAACGAGATCCGCTTTTCCGCCGCCCTGCACGATGTCGGCAAGATGAGCGTCGATCAGGCGGTGCTGCACAAGAAGGGCCGGCTCGACGACCGTGAGCTGGCGGAGATGCGGCGCCATCCGGTCTACGGCCACGACATTCTGATCGCGTCGGACCGGCTGAAGATGGCTGCCGAGATCGCGCTGTACCACCACGAGCAGTGGGCCGGCACCGGCTATCCCCGTGGCTTGAAGGGGGAGGAAATCCCGCTGGCCGCCCGCATCGTCGCCATCGCCGACTGCTACGACGCCCTGCGCAGCGCCCGTCCCTACAAGCCGTCATTCAGCCACGAGAAGGCGGTCGACATCCTGCTGAACGGTGACGACCGCCTGGATCCGAGGGTGCATTTCGACCCGCGCCTGCTCTCGCTGTTTGCCGGCCGCCATGCGGAATTCAATGCGATCTGGGAGCGGCTGAAGGATCAGGAGACTCTTGCGGTCTGAGACCGGCGCGGTCCGAGAAGCCGGCGGATCACTCCGCCGGGTTGGTCGCGGCAAGCGCACGGCGGCGGACCCAGCGGAAGCTCTTGACCCCGATCCACAGACCGCCGATGGCAAGGCCGCTCAGCAACAGGATCTTCGGCCCGTCCTCGCCGATCGCGGCGGCGGCTTCACCGAACAGGTAACCGGCCCCGGCGAAGGTCCAGGCCCAGATGCCGGCGGCGATGAAGTTCCAGAACAGGAAGCGGGACCACCGCATGCCGGAGGTGCCGATGGCGACCGACGCGATGTTGCGCACGCCATAGAGGAAGCGGAAGACCAGGATGAAGGCGACGCCGTATCTCTCCAGCCAGCTCAGGACCCGGCAGGCATGGGCATCGGCGGACGGAAAGCGGGCCAGGGCCTTTTTGCCCCAACGGCGCCCCAGCCAGAACCAGACCTGATCGCCCAGGAAGCTGCCGATCCACACCGAACCGACCAGCCAATACAGATTGACGATGCCAAGTTTGGCGCCCATCCCGCCGAAGATTACAAATGTTTCACCTTCAAAAAAGGCCCAGAGAAAGGCCATCGGGTAAAAGGCGTTCCCCCATTCCTGCAACCAAGTGATCCAGTCCAAAGACCCCTCCGGGAGACGTCGCTTGTAGGTTCGGCGGGCCCGGTGGCGCTTTGTAACCGCTATATTGTGCGATGCGGCATGTAGAGCGTGGGCTGGGACAGATCATGACATAAAGCCGCGCGGTTTGTCTCGGAAACTTTATTGACTAAGGGGCCGCCCCAACGGTGAGACGTGGCTCAGAAGTCATCCCCGGACAATTCGCCGACAGCCTGCCGGGCGGCGCGCAAAAGGGCTGGATTGGGTTCCATCGGGACATCGCCATCCTCACCGTCGGCATCGCCGCGGTCGGGGGCGGCGCGGCGTTTCAGTTCGCGTGCCGCCTCGATCAGCAGATGGGCCAGCCGTTGGTCGGGCAGCGCCTGCACCAGCGCCCGAAGTTCGGGGTTGGACAGGGCGGCCGGATCGAAGGCCGGGGGCGGTGGTGGCGGAGCCGGCGGAGCGAGCGGCAGGGTCGCGACAGTCGCCGCCATCACCGCCGCCCTGGGCAGGGGGGCGGCCTCCCGCACCACATCGACCGCGACCTGGGCGGCCATCGTCGAAGCTGTGGCGCCCGCGGCAGCCCGCGCCCGGCGCGGCTTGCGCGCCGGTTCGGTCTCCGGCAGATCGTCGAACAGAAGCCGTTGGACGCTCATCGCTGCGGTTGCCCCCTGCGCTCCGCCAATACCGCCGGCGCTTTCCGCACCGGCCATTCCCTGTTCACCCGCGGTTTGCGGTGTGTTCTCTTTTCATTCTAGAAAGCGCGCCCGGTTTGTCGAGCGGATTCTGACGGCTATGCCCACGGGCTATTTTTGGCGGCTATTCTTGGGGACCATGTTGAAGAGCCATCGCTTCGAGGAAGCGTTCCGGCCGCAGCACCCGCGTTTCGCCGGCCCGGCGCACCGACAGAAGCTGGCGGTCGACGGTCACCAGCCAGGGTACCGATCCGCCGACCGCTGCGGCGAGAAACATGTCGTCTTCCGGATCGCGGCACAGGCGCCCGACGGCGGCGGGGGCGACCAGTGTCGTCTCATTCCTGATGAGCACGAGGAAGGCGCGGCGATCTGCCGCAGCGGCGTAGCGGTCGAAGGTCGGCCGCATCAGCACCTCGTCCAACTCCGCCAGCGTTTCGGCGCTGCCGACGAGGCCATGGTCGGCGCGCACCCGTTCCACGCAGCGGCGGATCGCGTCGTGCCGGCGTGCCGCGGCATCGCCCAGCAGCGCATAGGCAACCAGGATGTTGGTGTCGAGCACGGCCCGGACCGGTATCGGAGCCGAAGGGCGAACCGCGTCGAGAGCGGCGGAGTCACGGCTGAGCATTGATATATTGCAGGACCATCGCGGTTGAAGTTGTCGGGGCCGATGCGAAGCGTCTGTTGTGGGCAGGGGCGCTTTGCGGTAAGAACCCCGCAAGGTGTGAACGGAACCTTTAGGACGGAAGTATCGGCATGACCAGCATCCTCGTCGTCGACGACAGCCGACTGGCGCGCAACATGGTCTCCAGCGTCATCGCCTCTCTGCGGCCCGACTGGACCATCGTCACCGCGGCCAGCGGCGAAGAGGGGCTGGAGATCGTCGGCGATGTGCCGCCGGTCGCCGCCATCGTCGATTACAACATGCCGGGCATGGACGGGCTGGCCCTGGCCGAGCGGCTGAAGGAGCGCTTCGTCGGCCTGCCCATCGGCCTGCTGACCGCCAACGTGCAGGACACGCTGAAGCGCAAGGCGGAGGCGCTGGGCGTCCGTTTCATCGCCAAGCCGATCACGTCGGACAAGATCCGCGACTTCCTCGCCGCGGCCGGGCAGTGACGCCGATGGCCGACTCCACATCCGCCGGCCCGGCATCGGAAGACCCGCTCCGCCTCGACGCCGATGAGGCCGACGCCATCGCCGAGCTGTTCAACATCGGCATGGGCGAACCGGCCGCCGCGCTCAGTTGCATGCTGGGGGAGGAGGTGCATCTGTCGGTGCCGTCCTTCGCGGTGTCGACCCGCGCCCGCATCACCAGCGAGGTGGGTGGCGAGTTGGAGGGCGACCAGCCGGTCTGTGCCGTGCGCGGCGCCTTCACCGGCCCCTTCACCGGCGAAGCGATGCTGATCTTCCCCGAACGCGGCACGTTGGCCCTGGTCGGCCGCCTCGTCCCCGTCGACCCCGCCGCCGAGGCGCCGGGAGAGATGGAACAGGATGCGCTGACCGAGATCGGCAACATCATCCTGAACGGCTGCCTCGCCAGCCTATCCAACCTGATCGGCGGCGAATTGTTGGGCGCGGTTCCGGGCTATGGCACCGGCGCGCCGGCGGCGGTCATTGGGTCCGCCACCGACCCGGTGCTGTTCGTGCGCATCGACATGGCGCTGGCTGCCGGTGATGCCAGCGGTCACGCGCTGTTCCTGCTGGACATCGCCTCGCTCGATGCCTTCCGCGAAGCGATCCGGCGGGCTTTGGCGGGGTTGTGAGGGTGCGGGGTTAGACCCCCACCTATCCTCCCCCGCTGGGCGGGGGAGGGACTGCCGCTGCTTTTCCGAACAAGCCCTTATCCCCTCCCCCGCCCAGCGGGGGAGGGTCAGGGTGGGGGTCTAACGCCCCACCCCCGAAAGCCTCACCCCTCGATCTTCGAGAAGTCGGCCACCGCGTTCAGCGTCGTGCGGATCTGCGTCAGCAGGCGCAGGCGGTTGGCGCGCAGTTCCTTGTCCTCCGCGTTCACCGTCACCTTGTCGAAGAAGGCATCCACCGGGCCGCGCAGCTTCGCCAGCGCCGCCATGGTGCCAGTGAAGTCCTCCGCGTCCAGCAGCGGCTTGGCGGTCGCCGAGGCTTCATTCAGCGCGGCGAACAGCGCCTTTTCCTCGTCCTGGGCCAGACGGGCGGCATCGACCGGCTGGTCGAAGCTCGCGCCATCCTTCTTCTCCTCGATGCGCACGATGTTGGACGCGCGCTTATAGGCCGCTGCCAAGTTGGCGCCCTCGTCGGACCCGACGAAAGCCTGCAGGGCCTTCACCCGCGCCAGCAGCCGCACCAGATCGTCCTCGCCGCCGAGCGCGAACACGGCATCGACCAGATCGTGACGGACGCCCTGCTCGCGCAGCACCACCTTCAGGCGGTCGGCGAAGAAGGACATCAGGTCGCCGCCGACACTGCCGGCCGAGGCGAAGCCGCTGACCGTGTAGGCGCCATGGGCCGCAGCGAAAATCTCCGACAGCGTCACCCGCAGCCCGTTCTCCAGCACCAGCCGGATCACGCCCAGCGCGGCACGGCGAAGTGCATAGGGGTCCTTCGAGCCCGTCGGCTTCTCGTCGATGGCGAAGAAGCCGACCAGCGTGTCGATCTTGTCGGCCAGTGCCACCGAAACCGAAACCGGCGCGGTCGGGCAGCTGTCCGACGGACCGAGCGGCTTGTAATGATCGGCGATCGCGTTGGCGACGTCGGCGCTCTCGCCCTGGCCCAGCGCGTAGTAGCGGCCCATGATCCCCTGGACCTCGGGGAATTCGCCGACCACCTCGGTCACCAGATCGGCCTTGCAGAGCAGGGCGGCGCGGCTGGCGGCGTCGCTGTCGGCGCCGATGGCGCGGGCGATCTCGGCGGCCAGCAACTGCACGCGGGTGACCTTCTCGGCCACCGTGCCCAGCTTGGCGTGGAAGGTGATCTTCTCCAGCGCCGGAACGCGGGCTTCCAGCTTGGTCTTGCGGTCCTGGTCCCAGAAGAACTTGGCGTCGGACAGGCGGGCGCGCAGCACGCGCTCGTTGCCGGCGACCACGGCCTTGCCGCCGTCCAGCGTCTCGGTGTTGGCCACGACGATGAAGCGCGGGGCCATCCGGCCCTCGGCGTCCAGCACGGCGAAATACTTCTGATGGGTGCGCATGGAGGTGATGAGAACCTCCGACGGCACGTCCATGAAGCTCTCGTCGATGCTGCCCATCAGCACGACCGGCCATTCGACGAGGCCGGCGACCTCCTCCAGCAGCGCGTCGTCGGGCGACAGGGTCAGGCCCTGGGCCTTGGCCAGCGCCTCGGCGTCGGCCTTGATCTTGGCCTTGCGCTCCTCGCGGTCGAGCACGACCTTGGCAGCGCGCAGCTTCTCCTTGTAGTCGGCGAAGCTCTCCACCGTGAAGGCGTCGGGCGCCAGGAAGCGGTGGCCGCGGGTGCCGTTGCCGAAGGCGATACGGCCCTGAGTGCCGCCGATGTCATAGCCGCCGTCGAGCACGCGCCCGCCGAACAGGGCGATGATCGAGTGCAGCGGACGGACCCAGCGTACGGTGCCGGTGCCCCAGCGCATCGACTTCGGCCAGGGCAGCTCGGCCATGGCGGCAGGGATGATCTCTGCCAGCACCTCGGCAGTCTCGCGGCCCTTCTTCTCGGTCACCGCGAAATAGAAGACGCCCTTGCCGGTGTCGCGCTGCTCGCACTGGTCGAGGCTGTCGAGGCCGGCCGACTTCAGGAAGCCGGCGACCGCCTGCTCCGGCGAGCCGACGCGCGGACCCTTCTTTTCCTCGCGCACGTCGGCGGTGCGCTCCGGCAGCCCGTCGACCACCAGGGCCAGACGGCGCGGGGTGGAATGCGCTTCGGCCTTGGCAAAGGTCAGGCCGTTCGCCGCCAGCTTGTCGGTGACGAGGCGCTTCAGGTCGTCGGCGGCCCGCGCCTGCATGCGGGCGGGGATTTCTTCGGAGAAGAATTCGATCAGGAGTTCGGTCATGGGATTACTTCGCCCCCGTCCAGGCTTCACAGCAGGCCTTGGCCAGCGTGCGCACGCGGCCGATATAGGCGGCGCGCTCGACAACGCTGATCACGCCGCGGGCGTCCAGCAGGTTGAACAGATGCGACGCCTTGATGCACTGGTCATAGGCGGGCAGCGCGAGGTTCTGCGCCACCAGGGCCTGACACTCGGCCTCGGCGTCCTTGAAATGCTGGAGCAGCATGTCGGTGTTGGCGAACTCGAAGTTATGCTTCGAGTATTCGATCTCGGCGCGCTTGAAGACGTCGCCGTACTTCACGCCCTGGCCGTTGAAGTCCAGGTCGTAGACATTCTCCACGCCCTGCACATACATGGCGAGGCGCTCCAGGCCATAGGTCAGCTCGACCGCGACCGGATCGCATTCGATGCCGCCGACCTGCTGGAAATAGGTGTACTGCGTCACTTCCATGCCGTCGCACCACACTTCCCAGCCCAGGCCCCAGGCGCCCAGAGTCGGGCTTTCCCAGTCGTCCTCGACGAAGCGGATGTCGTGCAGCGCCGGGTCGATGCCGATGGCGCGCAGGCTGTCCAGGTAAAGCTCCTGCGCGTTGGCCGGCGAGGGCTTCATGATGACCTGGTACTGGTAATAGTGCTGCAGGCGGTTCGGGTTCTCGCCATAGCGGCCGTCCTTCGGCCGGCGCGACGGCTGGACATAGGCCGCCTTCCAGGCATCGGGACCCAGCGCGCGCAGCGTGGTCGCGGGGTGGAAGGTGCCGGCGCCGACCTCCATGTCGTAGGGCTGCAGGATGACGCAACCCTGCTCCGACCAGAACTGGTGGAGCTTGAGGATCAGGGCCTGGAACGACAGGCCGCGGCGGTCGGCGGAGTTTCCGCCGTCGGAAGTCCCGATCTGGGAGGCCATGGACGGTCCACAATAGAAATGTTGAAAACGCGCCGCACGATAGGCGGGTGGGACCGTCAAATCAAGCCGCAGCGCGGCAGACCGCTCCCGCCGTCAGCGGCCGTAGGGGCAGGCGGGGCGGCCGCAGGACACGGCGGAGCGGGGGGCGACATAGGCGCCGCATTCCGGACATTTCTCCATGTCCTCCGCCTCCACGGCGTAGGTGCCGGCGTCGCGCGTCGAGGCGCCGGATGCGGCATCGCGCCGTCCGGATTGGTTGGGGCCGTCCTGGCGGCGGGCGGCGGTGCGGGCGCGGCCGATTTCCTGCACGCGGTTGACCCAGCGCCAGCCGAACCACACCGCGCCGATCACCAGCGCAAGGAGAATAATCTTGGACAAGGACATCATCGCCGGCAACCCGTCTGATCTCCCGGGCATTCAGCCCGCAGGCGACGGGAAGTCAAGAGAATAGGGTGGAGATGGAAAGGGCGGGACCGCCGCACGGGTGGCGGCGGTCCCGTCTGGCCACTTTACTTGGCGGCGACCGCCGGGCGCCAGCTGTAGACCGGGACGACACCGTAGGTGCGGGTCATGTCGGCCTGCCGCACGCTGCGCACCAGCACCTCCGCGCCGGTCGCGACGCGGATGTCGGTGCCGAGCAGGCCGCAATCCTCCGGCACGATGTTGACGCACTGGGTGGCGTCGACCCGGCTCAGCACGATGTCGAAGGGCAGGCCGTTGCGGGCGTAGACGCCGAGCAGGCCGGGGGCGGAGGTCGCCGTGCGCAGGGTCACCACCCCGGCCGCCAGCGCGCGGTCGCTGGGCGCGGTCGGACGCTGGTTATGGCTTTCGTCCCACACGGGCTGGCCCGAGGAATCCAGCTTGGACTGGGCTGCGGCGGCGCCGCTGAAGCCGGTGAGGGCCAGGGTTGCGCCGCTCATTGCCGTCAGGGCCAGAACCGCCATCCGAAACCGCGACATCATCGTACTCCGTTCTTGTGTCCGTTCTTCTTGTCCCCCCACGGTCGCGGGACCGGGAGGCGCGCTACTATATGGGATGCCGGACGCGCCGCCACCCTAGCCCAGAACGCCTAGGGTGTTCCGCTTAGATGAAGGGGTAGTACCGACAGTTCGCTCTGGACGGACGGCTGATGCCTGTGAATGATGATTCGTCCATGCGTTGTCTGACACGGTGCCGCCATGTGTTTTCGGTTGTCGATTATCCTTGATCTGCGCGCGAGGCCGCAGCTCCTTGCAAAGGATATTCCCGGCTTGGGTTTTCCGTCTTCGCGGTGCTTTCTGATTGGCGATGGTGGCATCCATGGGTGAACCGGTTCTGGAAACCGCGCGTCTGATCCTTCGGCCCACGCAAGCGGAGGACTTCGACGCCTGGGCTGCGATGATGACCGATCCCCAGGCGACCGTCTTCATCGGCGGCCTGCAATCGCGATCCGTGGCATGGCGGGGGTTCGTCGGCATGGCCGGTGCCTGGGCGATCCAGGGCTTCGGCATGTTTTCGGTGATCGAGAAGGACAGCGGCCGGTGGGTGGGGCGGGTCGGCCCATGGGTGCCGGAAGGCTGGCCGGTGACGGAGGTTGGCTGGGTTCTTCCACGCGAGTGCTGGGGGCGCGGCTATGCGATGGAGAGTGCCGTCGCGGCCATCGACTGGGTGTTCGACCATCTCGGCTGGACCGAGGTCGTCCATTCGATCCACCCGGACAATGCGGCTTCGCAGGCCGTGGCGCGCCGGCTTGGTTCCCGGATCCGCGGGTCGGGTCTTCTGCCCGAACCGATGGTCCCGGCGGAGGCTGATTTCTGGCGCCAGACCCGGGAGGAGTGGTTCGGCTGCGGTCGCGCTCAAGCAGTCCGGTCGCTGCAGAGTCGGGCTTAATGATTCGATGGCCTGACGGTAGCAATATTCCCGCATTGTGCAACTTTTTTAGCTTGTTCGAGGCTGAGGCTTCACAGTACCGTCGTCGTGTCCGCTGGAACTGGCCGGCATGAATTGTGGAGGCGATGAACATGGCCGACTCGACGGCTCTCGATCTCTTGAAGTCCCTCGCTACCGACCATGGCTTTCGCAGCCAGTTGCAATCGCTCGACGCACAGGGGAAGCGCGATCTTCTCCAGCGTTGCGGCTTCGGAACGCTGACGGCGTCCGACATGCGCACGGCTGCTGCAAACGTCTTCGGCACGCAAGCTGAAGCTGTTCCAGCCGTTGCTTCCAACCTCGCTCCGAGCGCAGGCATGGTGACCGAGGTTGCCGCCAGCGCGTCCGCGATCGAGACGGCCGACGGCCGTGCGCTTGCTCCGCTGCATGTCGCGATGAGCGCGTCTGCGATCGAGACGGCTGATGGTCGCGCGCTCGCTCCGCGGCACGTTGCGATGAGCGCGTCTGCGATCGAGACGGCTGATGGTCGCGCGCTCGCTCCGCGGCACGTTGCGATGAGCGCGTCTGCGATCGAGACCGCCGACGGTCGCGCGCTCGCTCCGCGGCACGTTGCGATGAGCGCGTCTGCGATCGAGACGGCTGATGGTCGCGCGCTCGCTCCGCGGCACGTTGCGATGAGCGCGTCTGCGATCGAGACGGCTGATGGTTGCGCGCTTGCTCCGCGGCATGTTGCGATGAGCGCGTCCGCGATCGAGACGGCTGATGGTCGTGCGCTGGCTCCGCGGCATGTTGCGATGAGCGCGTCGGCGATCGAGACCGCCGACGGTCGCGCGCTCGCTCCGCGGCATGTCGCTGCCAGCGCGTCGGCGATTGAAACGGTCGATGTCCATGTGATGGCGTCGTTTACCGCTAATTTCAGCGGTGCCTCCGCCTCTGCTTATCAGAAGGCCGCCTGAGTTCAGGAACGGTAATGTGCGGGCTGACTGGAGCAATGCCGAGTCGCTCCAGTCGGCCTGCCGTTTTTGACACTAGTTTATCGCGGCGACCGTTTTTGTCTCTGCGTGTCGTTCTTAACATTTGGTGCATTGGATCAATGCGCGGCGTTTTCTTTGCGGATCGGTGCGGTTTCCGTCGCCTGACTGGTCAGCGGCCCAACATTAAATTTATGCGCGATTCATCGGAATCCGCCGGAATTTGGTAGAAACCAACTCGATTGCCTATGCTATTGGTTTAGCTGTTGCTCAACGATAGTAACAATCGAATTGGCAGTCCCGTTGCAGGAGGGGCCAAATGGCCAGCGAACAGGCTCTTGACCTTATAAAGCGTCTCGCCACCGATGGCGGATTTAGAGATCAGTTGAACACGTCGGATATTGCCGGCAAGCAAGCGCTTCTCGCGCAGAGCGGTTTCGCCGGAATAACGGCCGAGGATGTACGCTCTGCCGCGGCGGAGGCATTCGGTAACCTGTCAAACGAGACCGGTGTCGCAACGGTCGCTGAATCGATTGCCAATGCGGCATCGGCTGTTTCGCTGGCCGGCGTCGCGCTTCCCTCCTTTGCCGGCGCAGGCATGGCCGGGCACGCCGCCGCAGGTGCACCGTCGCCGGCGGCCAGCGCTGCGGGTATGGCCGGGTTCGCCGCGGCTGGCGCTCCGTCGCCTGCTTTCAGCGGTGCGGGTATGGCTGGGTTTGCTGCGGCGGGTGCTGCAGGCACCGCCGGGTTCGCTGCGGCTGGCGCTCCATCTCCTGCGGCCAGCGCTGCGGGTATGGCCGGGTTCGCTGCGGCGGGTTCTCCGTCGCCTGCGGCCAGCGCTGCGGGTACGGCCGGGTTCGCTGCGGCGGGTGCTCCGTCGCCTGCGGCCAGCGCTGCGGGTATGGCCGGCTTCGCCGCGGCTGGCGCTCCGTCGCCTGCTTTCAGCGGTGCGGGCATGGCCGGGTTCGCTGCGGCTGGCGCACCGTCTCCTGCGGCCAGCGCTGCTGGCATGGCCGGGTTCGCTGCGGCTGGCGCACCGTCTCCTGCGGCCAGTGCTGCCGGCATGGCCGGGTTCGCTGCGGCTGGCGCACCGTCTCCTGCGGCCAGTGCTGCGGGCATGGCCGGGTTCGCTGCGGCGGGTGCTCCGTCGCCTGCTTTCAGCGGTGCGGGCATGGCCGGGTTCGCTGCGGCTGGCGCACCGTCTCCTGCGGCCAGCGCTGCTGGCATGGCCGGGTTCGCTGCGGCTGGCGCACCGTCTCCTGCGGCCAGTGCTGCGGGCATGGCCGGGTTCGCTGCGGCGGGTGCTCCGTCGCCTGCTTTCAGCGGTGCGGGCATGGCCGGGTTCGCTGCGGCTGGCGCACCGTCTCCTGCGGCCAGCGCCGCTGGCATGGCCGGCTTCGCTGCGGCTGGCGCACCGTCTCCTGCGGCCGGCGCTGCGGGCACGGCCAATCCGCCGGCGACCGACGACGACACGCCGGTCAAGTCGTGACGTCGAGGGGGCCGGCGTCCTCGCGGCGTCCGGCCCCCGCGTCACGCTAGTTCCGCTGAGTGGTTCCGCCGAGTTGGCTCTTGCCGATCGCGGTGGGACGATGAATGCTGACGTCCCTTTCCGAACCGGCCGCAGCCGAGGGCCCAGACCGCACCCATGCCAGTCAACGCTTCGTTCGATCAAAGCCGCCCGGCATCGCCGCCTCCGGCCGCACTGCAGCCCGGTGTCACTCCCGCTCCGAATGGAGCGGCGCCGTTCGGTATCCGGCTGGGCGATACCGTCCACAATGCGGCCAAGCGCTTCTTCCTGGGCACCCATCGCACGGCGACGCCTGAAGAGACGCTGGTGCGTATCTCCCCCCATTTCGCGCGCTGCGGGATCACCCGGCTGGCCGACGTCACCGGGCTCGACCGGTTGGGCATCCACACGGTGCTGGGTCACCGGCCCAACAGCCCCACCTTGTCGGGCAGTGCCGGCAAGGGCTTCAGCCTTGCCGCCGCCACCGTGTCGGCTGCGATGGAGGCGATCGAGTTCTACCACGCCGAGACGTTGCAGCTTCCTTATCTGGAGGTCAGCTGGAACCAGCTGCCCGCCGACGGGCGCATTCCGCTCGACCGGATCCCCGGCACCAAGGGCGGAGCTTTCCGTCCCGACAATCCGGAATTCTGGACCTGGGGCTGGGATCTGATGAACGGACGCCCGGTCGCCGCGCCGTGGACCTCCGTCGGCCTCTACAGCAATCCGGTCGCCCGGCCCGGCCTGCGCAGCTTCTATGCGATGGGGACCAACGGACTGGCCAGCGGCAACCACATCCTTGAGGCGATCGCCGCCGGCCTCTACGAGGTGATCGAGCGCGACTCGGTGGCGTGCTGGCGCTATGCCAGCGACGCGCTGCGCATTCCGATGCCGCGGGTGGACCTGTCGACCATCGATGCGCCCTCCGTCCTCGATCTGCTGCGCCGTTTCGATGAAGCCGGCATCTGTCCGTTGCTGTTCGACGTCACCACCGACATGGGGGTGCCGAGCTATATGGCGATGGTCTATGACCGGGATGTCCGCAAGACGGGCATGCATCGCGGCTACGGCAGCCATCTGGAGCCGGCGGTCGCCATGTGCCGTGCCCTGACCGAAGCGGTGCAGTCGCGCCTCGTGCTGATCGCGGGATCGCGGGACGACTTCTTCCGCCGCGACCTGATCCGCAACCAGAACGCCGACGGCACGGCGGAAATCGCGGCGCTGGAAAGCACGCCGTGCAACGTGGACGGCCGGCGTCACGCGAATCTTTCGGCGCCGACCTTCGAGGGCGATATTGCGCTGCTGCTGGAGGTTCTGCGCCGGTCCGGCATCGAACAGGCCCTGGTCTTCGACCTGACCCAGCCGGAGATCGGCATTCCGGTCGTGCGGGTGGTGGTGCCCGGTCTGGAAGGTTATCTTTTCGATTTCTACACCCCGGGCGCACGCCCCCTGGCCTTTGCCAAGGCACTGCAGGCGCAGGCCGGTCTGCTGGGAGCGGTCGCATGAACAGGAAGGGGCGCATGAAGATCTGCGTGTTCCTCGGCCCGACGATGCCGTTGGACGACGCCCGGGCGCTGCTGCCCGACGCGATCTATCTGCCGCCGGCGGCGCAGGCGGACGTCCTCAGCGCGATGACCATTCATCGCCCGGACGTGATCGCCCTGATCGACGGCGTGTTCGGCCAGTCGCTATCGGTCTGGCACAAGGAGATCCTGTTCGCCCTGCATCAGGGGGTCGCCGTCTATGGCGCCTCCAGCATGGGGGCATTGCGGGCTGCGGAGTGCCATCCCTTCGGCATGGTGCCGGTGGGCGAGGTGGCGCGGCAGTTCATCGACGGCCGCCTGACCGGCGACGACGAGGTCGCGCTTGCCCATGCCGGACCGGAGGACGGCTATTTCCCATTGTCGGAGCCACTGGTGAATCTGCGCGCCAGCATGGCGGCCGCGCGGGCGGCAGGGGTGGTCGATGCCGATCTGCACGATCGGGTGATTGCTGCGGCGAAGCGGCTCTACTTCACCGACCGCAAGCGCGACCGCATCTGGGCGGATGCCGGGCTGACCGACGCGGAGGCGGAGCGGATCGAAGCCTTCCTGGCGGTCGGTGCGGTCGACCAGAAGCGCCGCGACGCCGAGGCGCTGCTGAGCCATCTCGCCAGCCTGATCATGCCGCCGCGTCCGGCCCCCTTCACCTTCAACGCCTCGCATGCGTTCAATGTTCTGTATGAGCGTGACCGGCGCGTCGCCCATGGCGGGTACAGCGTGCCGCTGTCGGAAATTGCCAGCCATGCGGCGCTGCACCGTCCGGACTTCGCCCAGATCAACAAGGCGGCGCTCGGCCGGCTGTTGATCATTCAACTGGCGGAGGTGGTCGGCGTGACCGTCGATCAGGCGGCGGTCGATGCCGAGGTCTGGCGTTTTTGCAGCGCAAGGAAGCTCGGCAGCCCGGAGGCGCTGGCCGATTGGTGTCGCCGCAACGACCTGACCGACGCCGAATTCGCCGAACTGATCCATGAACTGGCGGTCGAGCGGGCGATGATCCGCTGGCTGATCCCCCGCCGCATGCTGGCGCGCACGACCAAGCCGGTGCTGAACGAACTGCGCCTGCGCGGGCTGTACGAGGCGACGGCGGAGGAGGCGGCGCTGATCGAACAGGTGATGGCGCTCCATTTCGGCGACAACAGCCAGCAGCCGACCGACTCGATCGATGAGCTGATCGCCGACCATCTCGCCCATACCAACTGCCGCATGGATGCGCCGGCCGACGTCTGGGCCAACGAGAACGGCTTCAAGGACGTGCTCGACCTGCGCATCGACCTGATGCGGGCCAAGCAGGTGCGCGATCTGTTCCGCCGGTTGGCCGCCGAGGCGGAGGCGGCGCTTGGCAAGGCCGCGGAGGCCCTGCCCGAAGAGGAGATGCAGGCGTGACCGAGGTGACGATTCGCATACCGACCCCGCTGCGTGGCTTCGTCGGCGGGAAGGATCAGGTGGCGGTTCCGGGGGCCACCGTGCGCGAGGCGCTGGCGGCGCTGACCGCCGGGCAGGAGGCGTTCCGTGACCGGCTGTTCACCGCGGAGGGCGAATTGCGCCGCTTCGTGAACGTCTATCTCGGTCGCGACGACGTGCGGCGTCTGGGTGGCTTGGAGGCGGCAGTGCCGGCCGGCGCCACCCTGACGCTGATGGTCGCCTTGGCGGGTGGTTGAGGAGCAGTCATGAGCTTGAAGGACCGGCGCCTGTCTGACCTGCGCGCCCGTATTCCGGAGGTCGCCGCCGCCGAGGCACAGTCCCTCCAGGCCGAAGGCGCCCTGCTCGTCGACGTCCGCGAGGACGAGGAGACGGCGACCGGCACGCCGGCCGGGGCGTTGCGCCTGCCGCGCGGTTTCCTGGAATTGCGCATCGAAGACGCGGCGCCCGATCCGGCGCGCCCGATCCTGCTGATGTGCGCCGGCGGCACCCGGTCGCTGTTCGCGGCCGAGGATCTGCTGCGGCTGGGCTATGGGGATGTGCGTTCGGTCGCCGGCGGTTTCTCCGCCTGGAAGGCCGCGGGCCTGCCGGTGGAGGTGCCGCCGCGGCTCGACGCCGCCCAGCGCGAGCGCTACCGCCGTCACCTGACCATGCCCGAGGTTGGCGAGGCCGGACAGCACAAGCTGCTGCGCAGCCGCGTCGCCCTGATCGGCGCCGGCGGCCTGGGGTCGCCGATCGCGCTGTATCTGGCTGCCGCCGGCGTCGGCCGGCTGACCTTGATCGACGATGACCGGGTGGAGCGCAGCAACCTGCAACGGCAGATTCTGCATGCCGAAAGCCGGCTGGGGCAGCGCAAGGTGGAGAGCGGACGCACCGCGCTGCTCGACCTGAACCCGACCATCGAGGTGGTGGCCCACGAAGCCCGGCTGGAAGCCGCCAACGTGCTGGATTTGCTCGCCGGCCATGACGTCGTGGTCGACGGATCCGACAATCTGCCGACGCGCTATCTCGTCAACGATGCCTGCCTGCGGCTTGGCGTGCCGAATGTCTACGGCGCCATCTTCCGGTTCGAAGGCCAGGTCTCCGTGTTCGGCCGCGCCGCGCCGGGCGTGCGCCCGTGCTACCGGTGCCTGTTCCCGGAACCGCCGCCGGCCGAATACGCGCCGTCCTGCGCCGAGGCCGGCGTGCTGGGCGTGCTGCCCGGCGTGATCGGCACCATCATGGCGGCCGAGACGATCAAGCTTCTGCTGGGGCTGGGAGAGCCGATGGCCGGCCGCCTCCTGCTCTATGATGGCCTGCGGGGCGAGTTCAGCGAGATCGCGGTTCCGGTCGACCCGCACTGCCCGTCCTGCGCGACCGGCGCATCATCCGAACTGACCGACATCACCGCCGTGTGCGGGGCATGAACGGAATGGACCGGGATGCCCCGTCAGGCGGCGCTTTTCTGCTCGATGACGCTGTGGACCAGCTTTTTCAGCGCGACGAAATCGACGGGCTTGGTCACCAGATCCGCGGCACCAATGTCGAGCGCCCGGCGGCGGTTCTCGTTGTCGCCATAGGCGGTGACCATGATGACCGGCACGTCCGGCGAGTCGACCCGCAGGCGCTCCAGCAGGTCCAGCCCGCTCATGCCCGGCATGTTGATGTCGCTAAGAACGAGCACCGCCTCCGGTTGCAGTCCGGAGTTCAGACTCTGCAACGCTTCCTCGGCCGAAGCGGCGAAATGAAAGACCAATTCACCCCGGCGGAGCTCGGCACGAAAGCGCTGGCGGAACAGATCCTCGATGTCGGGTTCGTCGTCGACGACAAGAATTCCCAGGGTCATGTCTTTCGGCGCTCCCCTAACGACACCGCGGTCGCTGCACGTGGCAGCGTGATTGTGAATTCGGCGTGGTCGTTCTCGACGCTGGACACGTCGAATCGCCCCCTGTGCTGATGTACCACGATGTCATAGCTCAGCGAAAGGCCTAACCCGGTCCCCTCCCCGGTCGGCTTGGTGGTGAAAAAGGGTGTGAACAGCTTGTCGAGGACGGCCGGCGACATGCCGATGCCATTGTCCCGGATTCGGATCGACACGTCGGCGGCGCTTGCAGAGGTTGTAACGTCGACCCTTGGCGCGAAATTCGGGTCGCCGCAGATCAGTTGGCGTTTCCGGATGGCGTAGAAGCTGTTGGTGAACAGGTTGACCAGGACACGCGACACGTCCTGCGGCACCAGCTTCACCTCGCCGACCACAAGGTCGAAGTGCTTTTCCAATATGGCGTTGAAGGCACGATCCTGGGCGCGGAAGGCATGGTAGGACAGGGTCAACGCCTCGTCGACCAGCGCATTCAGATCCGTCGCCTGCCACTCGCCACCGCCGCCACGCGAATGGGCCAGCATGCTTTTGACGATGCCGTCGGCGCGCCGGCCATGGTCGGCGATCTTGCGCAAATTGCCTTGCAGGCTGCCGGCCAGGTCGTTGACATCGATACGTGTGGCATCATCCAGATGGCCGTTCAGCGGCTCCAGCAGCTCCAGCAACTCGTCCAGCAATTCTCCCGAAAGCTCAGCGAAATTGTTGACGAAGTTCAGTGGGTTCTTCAATTCATGGGCAATTCCGGCGGTCAGTTGGCCCAGTGCGGCCATCTTTTCCTGCACGATCAACTGCCGCTGGGTTTCACGCAGTTCCTTCAGGATCGCTTCGGCACGCTCCTTGGCTTGCCGAAGTTCATCTTCGATGCGTTTGCGGTCGGTAATGTCATGGTGGGTGATGACATAGCCGCCATCGGCACGTGGCGCGGTGCGAATATCGAGGGTGCGGCCGTTCGGGACGCGGCGCTCGGAGTTGAAGACCCCCTTGACCAGATAACGGGAGCACAATTCCGCGACGGTCTCTTCACAGGGAACGTCGCCATAATCGCCGCGTGCGTGGTTGTAGGTCAAAATCAAGGCAACGGCCGTTCCGGGGGGGAACATGCCGATGGGATAATCCCACAGCCGATAGAATTCGCTGTTGGCGCCTTCGACATTCAGGTCGCGATCCAACATCAGGACACCGTTCGGCATCGCGTCGATCGCCGCCTGCAACAACTGCTCCTGGTGCGGCAGCTCGGCATTGGCGGCCAGCGGGCGCATCAGGGTCAGCATCTCCATCACCGCCGGCCGGCCGCCCCAGTCCACCGACTCCATGAGCTGGTCGAACCATTGGACGCTGCCGTCCGCGCGCTGACGCTTGATCCGGCGCACCTGCGACCGGATCAATCCCTTCAGGCAGCGCGTGTAGACATCCTGTTCCGTGTGCCGGTCGTCTTCGGGGACCAGCGTCATGGCGCCGGGCAGTGCCTGGATGCTTTCGGCCGACTCATATCCGAGCAGGCGGGCGAGGGTAGCGCTGCAATGCAGAATGGTGTCGTTGCAGTGCACGAGCAGACCGGGCATCGCGGCGACGAGCTGGTCGTGATAGACGCGCCCAAGGTCCAGGGCTTCCTGCACGGATCGGGGCGGCAAAACCTTACGGTTGGTGAAATCGTCCATGTCCGTGTCCGTTTCCCGTCGCCTGTTTCCCGTCGCCCGTATCGGTCTTGCGAGGTGGTCATCCAAGCCGTGTCAGGGGGCATCCAGCGGCAGGCGCAGGATCACGGTCGTTCCACGGCCGACCACGCTGTCGATGTCGATCTCGCCGCCCAGCTTGCCGGTAACGAGGTTGAACGCCGCATAAAGCCCCAGCCCCATGCTGCCCGATCCGCGCCGGGTGGTGGCGAAGGGCTGGAACAGCCGCGGCTGGATGTCGACCGGGATGCCGCGGCCGTTGTCGGAGACGCCAAGTTCGATCCGATCGTTGTCGAGCAGCCGGACCGAAACCGTGACCCGGCCCCGGCGGTTCCGGCTGCCATCCGGCCCCTCTTCCAGGCCATCGGTTCCGCCGGCGGCCATCGCACCGACGCCTTCCACGACGGCCGCCGCGGCCGGTTCCGTCTCGAAGGCGTGGGCGAAGGCATTGGTCAGCAGGGCCAGAAGCACCTCGGTCAGCGCGCCGGGGTAGGTGTCGAGGGCAATGCCGTCGGGACAGTCCAGCACAAGCTGGTGCCTGGACGCGGCCGGCTGCACCTGCACCGCCAGCACAATGTCGGCCAGATAGTCGCGCAGGTCGAAGCGGCTGCGCGGGGAGTTGGCCTTGCCCTCCGTCACCAGCTTCAGGCTCTGGATCAGGGCGGCGGCGCGTTCGATGTTCGCGACCAGAAGCGTCGAAACCTCGCTGGCCGTGCCGATATACTCCTGGAAATCGCTTTTGCGCAGCTGGCCGCCGTTGAAGGTCAGGATGATCGCTTCCGACGCGGTCTGCAGATGGGTGGCGGCGGTCAGCGCGATGCCGACGGGCGTGTTGATCTCGTGTGCGACCGCGGCGATCAGCTGTCCGATCACCGCCATCTTCTCCGCCCGGATCAGGTCGGATTGCATGCGTTCCAGATCGGCCAGCGCCTGTTCGGCCGAATCCTTGGCACGGCGCAACGCTTCCGCCTGCACCTTGCGTTCGGTGATGTCATAGAGCCAGACGATGAAGACCGGTTTGCTTTCATAGTTGGTGCGGTCGACGGACATCGCCATCCACACCGTGCGCCCGTCCTCGCGCACGTAATGGATCTCTTCCGAAGCCGACAGAGCCTCGGTTTCCGATGGCCGCGCCGTCAGCCGGTCCTGGACATGGCGGAACAGGGTGGGGGCGCAGTGAAGCTGCAGCGTCTCCGCCGGCACGCCGAACAGGTCCGTGCAGCGCTGGTTGCAGTAAAGCAGCTCGCCGCTTTCCGTGATGATCGTCACGCCGATCGGGCTGCCGTCCAGGACCCGGCGCAGGCGGGCGGCCTGGGCGCGCGACGCCGCCTCCGCCGTCCGGGTTTCCTGCAGCGCGTCGCGCAGCCGGCGCACGGAACGGCAGGCCTCCAGCGTCTTGTGGATGGTGGCTTCCAGATCGGCGAAGTCGATGGGTTTGATGATGAAGTCGAAGGCGCCGCGGTTCATCGCCGCGCGGACATTGCCGAGATCGCCGTAGGCCGACACCATCACCGCCCGGATGTCGGCATTCACCTGCGGCAGATGGTCCAACAAGGTCAGCCCATCCATGCCCGGCATGTTGATGTCGCTCAGAACCATGTCGATGTCGGGACGGGAGCGCAGGGTCTCCAGCGCCTCCTTGCCGTCATGGGCGAACAGGAATTCCAGTTCGCCGGCACGTACGGCGCGGCGGAAACGCTGCATGATCAGCGTCTGGACGTCCCGCTCGTCGTCGACAACCAGTATCTTGCCCATCCCGCCTTCCTACCGCCAACCCGCCCGACAGGCGGGCCGCTCCGCCGGACCCGCATGGCGCCCCGCGGCGCGCCCGGTTCCGCGCAGCCTACCATAAGCGCGCATCGTCCGAACGGGAAGGGCTGTGGCGTATGGCACCCCATCGGTTGTATGCCGCTCGGGGCGAGAGCTTGGGCCGGACCGCAAGCGGAAATCCTTTTTCAATGTGGGGTTTTGATGTGGGGCGCGGATATCCTGCAGGATAACACGGGATTGCGGCCCCGCCAGACCATTGTAGCGGATCGGTGCCCGATCACTCCCGCCGCTCTCCAAGCTCCGGGACATCGGCCGCGCTCCCGGCGAGCGGCAGGGTGAACCAGAATGCGGCGCCCTTGCCCGACTCGGGGTCCGGCCCGGCCGGCGCGTCCGCCACCCCGATCCGGCCGCCGAGATGCTCGACGATTCGCTTGGCGATGGCCAGCCCCAGGCCGGTGCCGGCCGGCTTGCCGGTCAGCGTGTCGCCGGACTGGCGGAAGCGGTCGAACACCAGTTCGCGGTCCTTCGCCGGAACGCCGGGTCCGCTGTCGCTCACGGTCACCCGCAGGAAGCCAGTTTCCAACCGGGTCTCCAGCCGGGTCCGGCCGCCGAGCGGCGTGAATTTGGCGGCGTTGGACAGCAGGTTGACGACCACCTGGATCACCCGGTCGACGTCGCCGCGCACCGGCGGCAGGTGGCCCGGAATGTCCACCGACAGGGTGATGCCGCGCTCCAGGAACAGCGCCTCCGTCGCGGCGACCGCCTCGGCCAGCGCCGGTCCGGCGTCGATGGTCTCGATCCGCCAGTCGATCGCCCCGGCCTCGATCTTCGCCATGTCCAGCACCTGATTGATCAGGCGGGTCAGCCGCTCGCTCTCCTTGATGATGACGGCCAGGAACTCCTGCCGCTGGTCGGACTCGAGGTCGGGGTCGTCGTGCAGGATCTCGCTCAGCGCCCGGATCGAGGTCAGCGGCGTGCGCAGTTCGTGGGTGACGGTGGACAGGAAATCGTCCTTCAGCCGGTCCAACTCGGTCAGCCGTTCATTGGCGGCGCGCAGTGCGTCGGTGGCGCGCTCCAGCTCCGCGGTCTTGCGTTCCAGCTCGCGGCTGTGGGCGATGACGTCGCTGGTCTCGTCCAGCATGCGCAGAAGCTCCGCCGCCTCCACCGCCCCGGCGGAGACGGAGGAGGCGAGGGCGACGCGGGCGGACGCCCCGCCGATCGCGCCAGCCAGCAGCCGCTCGGCCAGCCGCAGCCGTTCCGGCCCGGCCGGCTCGTCCGGATCGGCGCCGGCAAAGGCGCGCTCGGCGCGCTGGGGCCCGAGGAAACGGGCGACCACGCGGGTGAGGTCGCCGACGCTGGCGGCGCTGCGCCAGTCCGGTGGTGCTTCCCGCAGCGGCACGGCACCGTTCGGCGCCGACTGGAAGACATCGACGAAGGCGGCGGCCTGCGCCCGCTCCGCAGCGCCGGGCCGGTCGAACAGCGACAGGCCGACATAAGCACCGATGTTGGCGAGCGCGGTCCAGAACAGGGAATGCGCCAGCGAATCCCAACCCTCCAGCCCGAACAGCGCATAGGGCCGCAGGGCGGCGATGCCCCATGGCCCGTCGGCGATGAAGCTGGCCGGCAGCCAGCCCGACCGCGCGAAGCTGGGCAGCAGCAGGGTGTAGGCCCAGACCAGCGTCCCGGCCGTCACCCCGCCGATGGCGCCGCGCCGGGTCGCTCCGCGCCAGTAAAGGCCGCCGATCAGGGCCGGGGCGAACTGCGCCACCGCGGTGAAGGAGATCAGCCCGATCGACACCAGTGCGTAGGCCGATCCCGCCAGCCGGAAATAGGCGTAGCCGAACAGCAGGATCGCGACGATGGCGATGCGCCGGACCGACAGCAGCAGCGGCGCCAGATCGGCGGAGCGCGCCAGCGCCCGCGACCGGGTGCGCAGCAGGATCGGCATCACCAGATCGTTGCACAGCATGGTGGACAGCGCCACCGACTCCACGACGATCATCCCGGCCGCCGCCGACAACCCGCCCAGGAAGGCCAGCAGCGCCAGCCAGTCCGCTCCGCCGCTCAGCGGCAGGGCGACCATGAACAGGTCCGGATCGAGCCGTCCACCGAAGCTCAGCAGCCCCGACAGGGCAACCGGCAGCACGAACAGGTTGATGAGCAGGAGATAGAGCGGGAACAGCCAGACCGCCCGGTCCAGATGGCGCTCGTCCACCGATTCGATCACCATCACCTGGAACTGGCGCGGCAGGCACAGCATCGCCGCGGCCGACAGGATGGTGGTGGTGACCCAGGCGCCCCACGGCCCGTTTCCCACTGGCCCGTTTCCCACTGTCCCGTTTCCCGCCGGCGTATGGCCGAGTGCCGGATCGCTGCCCATCAGGCGGGCGAGGTCGGGACGGGCGGCGGCGGCATCGAACAGGCTCCCCAGACCGTCTTGCAGACCCCAGACGACGAACAGCCCGACCGCCAGGAAAGCCACCAGCTTGACCAGGGATTCCAGAGCGATGGCGGCGACCATGCCGGGATGGTGCTCCGCCGCGTCGATCTGGCGGGCGCCGAAGACGATGGCGAACAGCGCCATCACCGCCGCGATCAGGAAGCCATGGTCGAGAAACGGACCCTCCGCCGGACCCAGCCCGCCGCCGCCGGTCAGCGCGTCGAAGCTGACGGCCACCGCCTTCAATTGCAGGGCGATGTAGGGGGTCACGCCCACGGTCGCGGTCAATGCCACCAGCCCGCCCAGCAGCGGGCTGTGGCCATAGCGGCTGGCGAGGAAATCGGCGATGGAGGTGATGCGCTGCGTCTTGGCGATCCGCAGGATCTTGCGCAGAACCAGCGGTGCCAGCAGCATCAGCAGGGTGGGGCCCAGATAGACCGGCAGGAAACCGATGCCCAGCGTCGCCGCCCGCCCGACCGATCCGTAGAAGGTCCAGGTCGTGCAGTAGACGCCCAGCGACAGCGCGAAGACGGTGGGCGAGGCAATGACGCTTCGCCCCGCCACCTCCCGCCGGTCGGCCCAATGGGCGATGGCGAACAGGGCGGAAAGGTAGGCGAGGGCGGCGATCAGGACGGCGGTCCAATCCAGTCCGACCTCCATGCCGCGCCCCTATCGTTTCCGGCCGGCCAGCGCGGCCAGCGCGATCACCGCCGCCCACAGGCCGAACACCCAGACATAGAGCGCCGGTACCCCCAGGACTCTCCCCTCCACCCCGAACAGGCCGAGCAGCGGCGGGTTGAACAGCGCCGCCGCCAGCAGGAACAAGCCGATCATCCGGTCGCGGTGGCGGCCGGAGACCGTGTCGTGGCCAGATTCCCGGCCCGGGTCCCGGCCCGCTTCACCGTCAGGCGCGCTCAAAAGGCGCGTTCCCGGGCAGCGAGTTCGACCAGGATGTTGGCGCCGCGGATGGCGTCGTCCAGCGTCCGCACGTCGCGCTCGCGCAGCATCTCGACCATCCGCAGGAAGATCGCGGCGGTGACCAGACTGTCGCCCAGCGCGGTGTGACGGTCGACCACCGCGATGCCCAGCCGTTCGGCGATGCCGTCCAGCGTGTGGTCGCCGTCATTGCCCAGCAGCATGCGGGACAGCAGCATGGTGTCCAGCACCGGGCAGTCGAAGGACACCCCCGCCGCCCGTTCCTTCATCTTCAGGAATTTCAGGTCGAAGGCGGCGTTGTGCGCCACCATCACCGCGCCGGAGACGAAGCTGCGGAACTGCGGCAGCACGGCGTCGATGGTCGGCTTGCCCGCCACCATGCCGTCGGTGATGCCGTGGAAGGGGACCGACTCCGGCGGGATCGGCCGCCGGGGATCGACCAGCGTGTTGAAGGTCTCGCCGGTCAGGATGCGCCCGCCGACGACGCGGACCGCGGCGATCTGGATGATCTCGTCGCCGGTGCTGGGCGAGAGGCCGGTGGTCTCGGTGTCGAACACCACGTAATGCAGGCGGTCCAGCGGCGTGCGGCCAAGCTCGCTGGTCGCCAGAGGCTGGTGCAGCAGCCCGAAATCGAAGAACTCCGGGCGGGCGCCGGCCCGTGCGCGCGGCTGGGCGGTGCGTGGCGACTGTGCCGGCGGCAGCGGCACGCGCAGCCGGGCGCGGCCGGCACTGCCGGGCAGGTCGTTCGGCAGCGGCTCGCTCCAGGCGGTGCTGCGGTGGTGCTGCAGCACGTCGCCGGCGCTGAGGCCGCCGAGGCCGCCGGGCAGCGTCTGGTCCAGCCAGCCGTCCAGCGTGGCGCTGGGCACCGCCGGCCCTTCCCACACGAGGTCGAGATAGACCCAGCGGTCACCATCCTGCGGCCCGGCGGCTTCCAGGTCGAAGGCGTTGGCGCCGGTCAGCGCCTGGACCCGCCCGATCAGATAGGCGAACAGCAGGACGAGGCTGTGGCTGTCGCCATGCACCCATTGCGGCAGGCCGGTCAGCGTGACCGTGGTGGCGGTCTCCGCCCCAACCCGGTGGGCCACGAGGTTGATCAGGTTGTTGGAGTGGATGTCGCTCATCGGCCAGCTGCCGGTGACGACGTTGCGGTAGGCGGTCGTCACCCGCTCCAACCTTTGCGACAGGCTGTCGCAGGATTCCAGCATCGCGCTTTCGAATGCGGCGCGGTCTCCGGGGCCGAGGTCGGGGGCGTCGTACAGAGTCTCCACCGCCGCCCGCAGGTTGGCGATGGGGGCGCGGAATCCCTCTGTCGCCTCGCGCAGCAGGGCGTCGCGCTGGCCAAGCGCGGCCAGCTCGCTGGTGGCGTCGGACAGGGTCAGCACATAGCCGGTGATGGTCGGCGGCTCGTCGGACCCCGGGTCGGGATCCTGCAGAATGGCGCTCATCCGGCCTTCCAGCAGGATGCGGCCGTCGGTGGTGGCGCCGACGAACTGGGCGGTGGTGCCGTGCTCGTGGTTGAGGTGCCGGCCTTCGCGGACGCGCAGGGTCAGCCGTTCCAGCGTGTGGGTCACCGGCTCCGCCACCACGAAATGCAGAAGCGAGCGGCCCAGCCCGAGGTCACCGGCAAGGTGGAGGATGTCGAGGGCGGTCTGGTTGTAGAGCAGGATCTGGTGCTTGGTGTTGCAGACCAGAACGCCTTCGTGCAGGTCGCGCAGGACGGCGGCGAGTTGGGTCTTTTGCTCCTCCGCCTTGGCGGTGTGGTCGGCGACGGTGCGGGCGATGTCGCGGCGGACCTGGGCCAGCTTGTCCGACAGCTCGTTCACCGCGCGGGCGATGGGCAGCAGGTCGCCATAGCGGGTGAGCGGCACCCGGCCGCCGACGGCCCCCTCCGCATTGCCATGGGCGATCAGCCCGGCCTCGCGGCTCAGGGTCTCGGCGGCGCGCAGCAGAAAGCGGTCGACCGCCAGCCAGAGCCCCCACACCGCCGTGGCGCAGGCCGCCGTCATCACCACGGCATAGGTCAGCAGCGGATCCGATGCGTCCGACCCGCGCACCGCCGCCGCCAGCCCGACCGCCAGCGCCACCAGACCGAGGCCGGCGGCGCGGAAGGCCAGCGGGATCATGCGGCGGGGCAGGGGATTGGCTGAGGGCGCGGGGGCGGTCATGGCGACGGCTCCCCGCCACCGGTCGCGGCGGTCAGGCCCAGATGGCGGCGGACGGTGGTCAGCAGGTCGCGGGTGGAGAAGGGCTTGGTGATGTAGTCGGTGGCGCCCAGTGCCATGCCTTTCTGCCGTTCGACGTCGCGGCTGCGCGCGGTCAGCATGATGATGGGCAGCGATTTCCAGGCCGGATTGGTCCGCAGGGTCTGGCAGACGTCGAAGCCGTCGCGCTTCGGCATCATCGCGTCGAGCAGGATCAGGTCGGGGGTGAAATTCTCCACCGAGCGCAGCGCCTCGTCCCCATCGCGGGCGATGCGCACGTCGAACCCGGCGCGCTGCATGAGAACCTGGAGCGACAGGACGATGCTGGGCTCGTCGTCGACAACCAGGATGGTCGGCTTCATGGCGGGGCGTCCTCCGGTACGCCGGTCTTTTGCCGGCTTCCCAATTTGTGGCCGGGGCAATGCATTCGTGCCCTGGAATGTCCATGGTACGAGCAAAGAGAAGCACGGATCAAGCGGCACTCCCGGCTCCCCCGACCAAAGAACGGGGGTACTAAGCCCAAGAAAAAGCCCGGCCGCGACCAAATGTCGCCGCCGGGCTTTCGTTTGGATGACACAGTGTCGCAGGGGCAAGAACCGGCAGCGAATCGCCTCCGGCCCGGACCGGGATCAGCGCGTGGTCACGACGACCGGGTTGAGCCCCATCTTCGATTTCAACTGCTCCGCCTCGCGCTTGGCCGCGGCCGGATCGGGGAAGCCGCCGACGCGCACGGCGCGCCAGGACCGGTTCGAACTGTCGGTCCAGTCCACCGTATAGGCCTGGAAGCCGCCGCCTTGCAGCCGCTGCGCCAGCGAATCGGCGTTGGCCGTCACCGAGAAGGTGCCGACCTGCACGGTATAGCGCCCGGCCGGCGGTGTGGCTGATGGGGCTGCGGACGGGGCTGCCGACGGGCCTAGGGCCTTGGCGTTCGGCTTCGCCTCGCCATTGCCGGCCGATGCCGCAGGCGGGCGCTTCGCGGCATCCTTGGGCGGCGCCAGCATCGCCTGCAGGGAGCCGGAATCGTTCGGCGCGGCGGCGGGCTGTTCCGGCTTGGCCGGGTCGGGCTTCGCCGGCTCCGGCTTTTGTGCGGCCGGCGCGGCAGGAGCGGTCTCGGTCGGGGCGGCGGCCCGCGGTTTCGGCGAGGAGGCAGGGGCGGTGGCTGGCACCGCCGGCGGCTCCGGCACCTTCAGGACCGGCGGCGGGCTGGCGGGCAGGGCGGCGACCGGAGGCGGCGGCGCGGCGGATGGCGCGGCCTGGACCGGTGCCGACTGGACCGGTGCCGTTTGGACGGGAGCCGGCAGGCTTTCGGTCGTCGGGGCCGTGGCGGTCGGTGCGGCGGTCGGTGCGGGGGCCGGGGAGGAGGGCGCGCGGGTGATGGCCGGCGCCGGCACCATCGGCGCCGAACTGTTGGTGGCCGTCGTCACCGGTGCCGGATCGCCCGAGCCGAAATAGACCACGCCGACGGCGATGCCGCCGGCCGCCAGCAGGGCGAGCGCGATCTTGCCCAGCGGCAGGCTGCGCCCCGCCGGTTCCTCCTCCTCATACTCCACGTCCTCGTCCTGCGGGTCGGCCCGCAGATCCTCGTTCAAGGCGCGAAGCAGCTTGGCGATGTCCTCGTTCTCCGGCGGCGGAGTCTCGGAAGGTTTGCCGTTGGCCTTCATCTCGTCCTTGGAAGTCGGTGTCGTCAGGGTGGGAGCCCGCCGGGGCGGTGGCTGGAGCGTCACGGTTGACCTGCGCTTGCCCGTCATGCGGGCCGGCTGAATGCAGAAAAAGGGGCCTTCCGATCGCCGGGGCCGCGGTGACACGGCCCGGCTGCGGAAAGCCCCTTCTCTTTATCGTATTTTGCCGCTCCATCAAACCGCCATGCGGTCGCGCCCGGCGGGTGGGCGGCACGAAAGAAGGGACGTCAGCCCTGGTGCGGCTTGGCCGGGTCGGCGGGCTGAGTCTGGACCGGCTGCGTGGGGGCCGGCTGGGGCGCGACAGGCTGGGCGGCCGCGGACTGGGTCGGCTGGGCGGGGGCCGGGTTGATCGCGGCGGGAGGGGCCTGGGCGGTGGTCGCCGCGGGCGGATTGGCCTCGTCCTCGTCCTTCAGGCCGGCCTTGAAGGCCTTCACGCCCTTGGCGATGTCGCCCATCACGTTGGGCAGCTTGCCGGCGCCGAACAGGAGAAGCACGATGACCAGAACGATCAACCAGTGCCAGATGCTGAAACTGCCCATCGATCAATACCTCTGAAATTCGGTCGGAGCGGACGTCGTCGCGGTCGCCACCAATGTGAGTGCCCCTTCCGCGCCGCACAAGAGGCGGCTGTCGGGAGCGCCGTGATAAAGGGCGCCCCTCAGGCCGCCGGGCCGCTTTCCGCCGGTTCCTCCGGCAGTTGGTGGCGCATGATCAGCGGCGCCTGGAAGGCGCTGAACAGCAAGGTCAGCGGCATGATGCCGAACACCTTGAAGTTGACCCACATGTCGGTGGTGAAGTTGCGCCACACCACCTCGTTCAGCACCGCCAGCAGCAGGAAGAACCAGGCCCAGCGGATGCCCAGCGTGCGCCAGCCGTCGTCCGACAGACTCAGCACCGTACCGAGCAGGCGCTTCATCACATTGCGCCGCATCGCATGGGCAACGAACAGGACGATGGCGAACAGCAGATTGACCAGGGTCGGCTTGATCTTGATGAACAGGTCGTCCTGCAGCCACAGCGTCAGGCCGCCGAACAGCAGCACGAATCCGGCGCCGACCACCGGCATGATCGGGATGCGGCGTTCCAGCCGCCAGGACACCGCCACCGCGATGGTGATGGCGACCATGAAGACCGCGGTGCCGGTCATGATGCCGGCCTGCGAATTGGCAACGAAGAAGGCGGCGAGCGGGCCGGCCTCGATCGCCAGACGTGCGAACTGGTTCATGCCCCTGACATAGCCTGAACCGGCCGCCCATGAAAGGGGCGAATGTTGGAGGGCGGGACGTTCGGGTGCGCTACTCCGCTCACCGAAAGGGTGCGTACGGCGGTGACATCGCGCGGTTCGGCCCGCAGGAGCGCAAGCGGGGCTTTTCTCGCGTCGCGTGTTTCGCTACCTCTTTCGTCATCCGCCGATCGGCGGGTCTCCGACGAAGGGCAGAGAGACGATGGAAGCAGCCGAAGTGAAGGACCTGATCGACGAAGCGCATGAGCGGGAGGAGGCCCAGCGCCGTGCCGCCGGACGGCACCATTCGGAAGACAGGGAAGAGGGCGGGCATGGGGTGAAGACCTCCACCGCCATCTACATCTCGGTCCTGGCGGCGGTGCTCGCCATCGTCAGCGTCGCCGGTTCCAACGCCGGCAAGGAACTGATGGCCAGCGCCATCGAGGCGTCGGACAGCTTCGCCTACTATCAGGCCAAGACCCAGCGCCAGATCAGCCTGCGGCTTGCCGCCGACGAGATCGAGTTGCTGTCCGCCGGCATGCCGGCCGACGCGCAGGCCAAGGCGCTGCAGCGCTCCGCCGAATACCGCCAGTCGGCCGAACGGATGGAGGCGGACGAGGGCAAGAACAGCCGCAAGGACCTGCTGGGCAAGGCGAAGGCGGCGGAGTTGCGGCGCGACCATGCCGCAGCCCAGGACCCCTATTTTGACTTCGCCGAGGGCATGCTGCAGCTCGCCATCGTGCTGGCGTCGGTCTTCGCCATCACCAACAAGGGCTTCATCCTGTGGACCAGCCGCGCGCTGGCTGCGGCGGGGGTGCTGATGGCGGCGGACGGCTTCACCCTGATCCTGCCGCTGCCCTTCCTTTGACCCCTCAAAACTGGACCGACAGACGCAGTGAACCGTAGTTGGTCAGCGATTTCTGGCCGCGGAACTCCGGCGTCTGCAGGGTCTGGGCATAGGTCAGGCCATAGCGGCCGTAACGCAGGGTCAGGCCGGCCTGCATGCTGCCGACGAAGGGGTGCTTGGCGACCGACCGGCTTTCGCGGAACGTGTTGCCGTCCAGGAAGATGTTGCGCACCACCGCCCGCCCTTCGGCGCTGGCGTAGACGTACCAGGAAAAGCGCCCCGGCCGCTCCGAATAGGGATTGTCCTGGTAGGGGATGCTGGAGGTTGGGCGATTCACCAGCGCGCCCACCGGCGGCGGCATGTTGCCGCCCAGCCGGACGGTGGCCCCGGCCGCGGCGAAGGTCAGGACATTGCCCAGGCTGCCGGCGACATGGGGGCTGAAGTCCCACTCCACCGGGCCGAGGCTGTTCGGCTTCTCGTCGCGCCAGACATGCTCGTAGCTCAGCACCACGCCCGGCTCGTCACGCAGCTGATAATTCCAGCCCTCCGGATAGGTGGCGCCGTCGACGATCTTGTGGACCGTCTTCTGCGTCTGCTCCGCCAGCGAAGCCGGGCCGACCATGCCGAGGTCTAGGTCGAAGCGGTCCACCGCCGTCGGCGCCTCGTTCAGCACCGACAGCCGGCCATAGAGCCAGCCGGCATAGGGCCGGTCCTTGGGGTCCGGGTTGCGGGCACTCAGATTGCTGGGCGTATACATGTTCTGGCCGAAGGCGAAGCCATAGCGCCGCACCCCGCCAGGCTCGATCCACGGCACCAGATTGGCCAGCCAGTCGATGTTGCCGTAGGTCGGCCGTGCGCCCGAGAAGTAATAGAACTGGAATCCATTCGTGTAATAGCGGTCGGTCCCGCCGCCGAACAGGTCGTTGTCGATCCAGAAGCCGATGGCCGGGCCGGAGGTCGCCGGCTCATCGCCGGGGGGAGGAGTGGTTTCCTGCGCGTTCGCCGCCGATATGGCCGCCGATGCCGTCAGCAGCAGGGTCGCAAATGCCGCGGCCAAAGCGGGGCCGCTGTTCGTCACCATTCCGGCACGCTCCATCCGTTTCGCACTGTAACGGACGGAGGTGGAGTGTGTTGCGCTGCGGTGCGGCTTCTTTGGGGGTAGGGTGTCGGCTTCGATTGCCCCCACCCTAACCCTCCCCCGCTGGGCGGGGGAGGGGATAAGTACTTGTTCAAAAAGGCAGCGGCAGTCCCTCCCCCGCCCAGCGGGGGAGGCTAGGTGGGAGCATCCGAAGCCGACACCCCAACAATTCAAACCCTTGCCTGCAATCCCTCCACCGCCTCCTCCAGCGTCACATCGATCCGCTTGATCCCGTGCAGCGCCAGGAAGCGCGCCTCGTTCTTCGACAGTTCGCCGGGGATAACCGCCCAGTGGCTGTCGGCGGAGCGCTTGGCGATCTGGCGGGCGAAGGTGCGCTGGATCTCGTGGTCGAAGCGGCAGCCGAGGAACAGGAAGTGCCGGCCGGCGCGGCGATCCTTCACGATGGCGGGGATCGGGGTCTGGATGTCGATCTCCGTCAGGATCTCGACATAGTCGCTGTCGGAGATCAGGTAGTTGCCGGCCGGCGCCACCGCGCCCGACGGCTTGTACAGCACGGTGTCCCAGCCGGCCGCCGCCTCTGCCGTCGACTCAGTGCCGTCGGGGGCGTAGTAGCGCACCCATTCGCCGGTCGATTGCGGGTGCGACACCCCCTGAATCTGCCCCCAGGTCCGGTCGGCCGCCGCACTCAGCAGGCTGTCCAGCACAGTGTCGTACCAGACGTCGACCAGCAGCGGCGGTGCCGGGATCGTCGCCAGCAAGGCGTGGACCGGGGTCGCCGGCACGGTCTGGCGGAAGATTTCGTTGAGGATGGTCTCCAGCGTCTTGCGGTGCTTGCGCGTTTCGATGAACTGGGCGACCGCGGTCAGGTTGGAGCGGATGCGGCCGGGGGCGGCGACCTTGGCGTTCAGACGTTGCACCAGCTCCGCCGAATTGCGCGGGATCGGGCATTGGTCGGGCGGCAGCAGGGCGAAGGCGCCGGGGCCGAGATAGGGCACCACCTGCCGTGCCGCCAGCGCCGCGGCGATGTCGGCCAGCGCCGCCGCGGCGTCCGGAACCGTGACGGACTCAGGATCGGTTGCAAGCGTGGTGACGGTCATGGGTGCCTCTTCCCTTCGGGGCTTCACAGATAGATCGCGGCGCCGGCGCCGGTGTTGACGCTGGCGTCCTTCAGCGTTTCCACGATGAAGGCGACCTGATCGCGGGTGATCTTGCGGTGCAGTGGCAGGGCCAGCACGCGGTCGGCCGTCTTGGTGCAGACCGGGCAGGCACCGCGGCCGGCGCGGCTCTCGCCGAGCGCTTCGATGTAGTATTGCTGGGTGTGCAGCGGCTGACCGTAGTCGCTGGCGTCGATGTCGTGGGTGTCCAGGTCTTCGATGATCGACCGGCGCCCCGACGCGGTGAAGCGGGTGCCGAGATGGACGCAATACACCATCGGGTTGACCACCTCCGCACCCGGTCCGCGATAGGGCGGCTTGATCCCCTCGAAGCTCGCCATCGCCGCGTCGTAATAGGCGATGACCAGATTGCGGCGGGTCAGGACTTCCGGCAGCCGCTTCAACTGCACCAGGGCGAGCGCCGCGTTCAGGTCGCTCATCCCCGCCTGCCAGGGCAGGGTGCGGGTGATGACAACGGTGTTGCGGTGCTCCGTCTCGCGCCGGCGCATGTAGCGCAGCCGGTGGGCAAGGTCGCGGTCGTCGGTGACGATCATGCCGCCCTCGCCGGCCAGCAGGATGCCGGGCTCTGAAAAGTCGAAGACCGAGGCGTCGCCGAAGGTGCCGACCATCCGGCCCTTGTAGGTGGAGCCTATGGCTTCGGTCGAATCCTCCAGCAGGATCAGGTTTTTGGCATCGGCCAGCGCGCGCAGCTCGTCCCAATGGGCGGGGTGGCCGTTGACGTTGCCGGCCAGGATCGCCCTGGTCTTCGGCGTGATCAGAGCCGCCGCCTTCTCCGGGTTGATGGTGTGCTGCCAGTAATCGATGTCGACCAGCACCGGCGTGGCGCCGGACAGCGCGACCGCATGCTGGACCTGATGCCAGCCGAAGGGGCTGCACAGCACCTCGTCGCCCTCACCGATGCCATAGCCCTTCAGCATCAGCAGCGTCGCCATCGTCCCGCTGGATACCGCCACCGCATGGTCGCGGCCGACATAGGCGGCGAAGGCGTCCTCGAACGCCCGCACCATCCGCCCGTCGCTCAAGGCCCCGGACGACAGCAGGCGAGCGAGCATTTCGACCTCCGCTCCCGAGATGTCGGGGTCGGTCAGCGGGATGTAGTCGTCAAACTCAAGATCGTCGGTGACGTCTTCATCGGCGGGGGAGGGCTGGTGCAGAACCGCGGCGGCATCGCTCATTCACTCGTCCTCGTCCCGTTGGGCGATCACGACGCCGGTGGCAAGTTCCGGCTTGTCGGTGATGAGCCAGCAGTGGTTGTTGCCGTCCACCAGATGCAGGTCGAAGCCCGCCTCTTCCCGGAACGGATCCTCGGCCATCACCGCCGCCATGGCGCCGGTGACGGTCTTCAGGTCCGGGTTGGCCTCGCGCACGCCGCGGACCACGGCGTCGAGCTTGTCGCCCCCGGCGAACAGCCGGCCGGCCAGCGTGGCGATGCTGTCGATGCGCTCGGGAGACAGGGCCATGGGCGTCACTCCGTTCCGCGTTTCTTGGCTTCGACGGTGATCGGCAGGCGGGTGTCGTCCGGCATCTCCGGCAGGTCGAGCGTCCAGCCGTTGGCGACCTTGATCCATCCGCCCCACAGGCCCGGCTTCTCCATCTCGACGATGGGTTCCTCCAGGTCCTTCTTGGCGACGTAGATCGTGTATTGCTCGGACGCCTTGCGGATCATCACCTTCATCGCGGACACTCCATCCTGTTGTTCTGATTGTCTTTTGCCTCAGGCGGCGATCAGCCGGGCGTGCAGCGCCGGCAGTTCCGACAGGACGGCGTCCACCTCCGCCGCGGTGGTGTAGCGGCTGAGCGAGAAGCGCAGGCTGGCGGCGGCCTCGGCGTCGTTCAGCCCCATGGCGGTCAGCACATGGCTCGGCTCGTTGCTGCCGAAGGAGCAGGCCGCCCCCATCGACACGGCGATGCCGGCGCGGTCGAGCCGCATCAGCAACTCTTCCCCATCCATCGGATGGCCATGGCCGTCGGCGAAGCGGATGTTGCTGGTGTTGGGCAGCCGGGCGACGCTGGCGCCGTTCACCACCGCACCCGGCCAGCGGGCGAGGATGCCCTGTTCCAGACGGTCGCGCAGGAAGGCGATCAGGTCTGCCTCGTCCAGCCAGAGAGATGCCAGCGAGGCGGCGGCGCCGAAGCCGACGATGCCCGGCACATTCTCCGTCCCGCCGCGGCGGCGGCGTTCCTGATGGCCGTGGATCAGCGCGTGGAAGGGGGCGCCCTTGCGGACATAGAGCGCACCGACGCCCTTCGGCCCGTGCATCTTGTGGGCGGACAGCGTCAGGTAATCGGCGATGCCGCAGTCGACCTGCACCCGACCGGCCGCCTGCACCGCGTCGCTGTGGAACAGCGCGCCATGGGCGTGGGCGATCGCGGAGGCGCCCTCCACCGGCATCAGCACGCCGGTCTCGTTGTTGGCCCACATCATGGAGACCAGCGCCGTCGCCTCCGTCACCACGGCGGCGAGATCGACCAGCGAGGGCAGGCCGTCGCGGTTCACCGGCAGGATGGTGACGCGCCAGCCGCGTTGGCGCAGGTCGTCGAACAGGGCCAGCGTCGCCGGGTGCTCCACCGCGGTGGTGACGATGTGGTCGCGGCGATGGTCGGTCTCCTCGATGACGCGGAGCGCGCCCAGGATGGCGGCGTGCGTCGCCTCGGTGGCGCTGCCGGTCATAACGAGGTCGGCCGGCCTGGCGCCGATCAGGGCGGCGACCTGTGCCTTGGCCTCGCTGACCGCGCGGCGGGCGGCCATGCCGGCGGAATGCGGGCTGGACGGGTTGGCGAACTCGCCGAACAGGTGCGGCAGCATTGCTTCGCGCACTTCCGCAGCCAGGGCGGTGGTGGAGTTGTTGTCGAGGTAGATCGTCATCACATCACCCCCCATCACATCACACCCGGAACACCGCGCCGCGACCCGTCGGCCGGGACGATCTCCTCCTCCAGGCAGCCGACGACGGTGCCGCCGGGGAACTCCACCAGATAGACCGGCAGGCTGCCTTCCTCGGTGCGACCGACGCGGACGATCACGCCCGGCGTGCCCTTCGGCGCCAGCAGCGCGCCGTCCGGCACCTGCGGATGGCTGCCGTCGTTGAACAGGTCCTCCTGCACCGTGACCCGCAGGCCCCAGTCGTACAGCGGTTCGCGCGGCGGGATGAAACCGGGCTTGGCAGCGGCTTCGACGTCGGACATCGCGAGGCTCCTTATCAGCTGGGGACCGGGGTCTTGGACGGGGTCATTGGGGGTCGTTGCAGTGGGCGTCGATCACCTCCAGCTCGCGCGCGCGCATGCCGACGACGACCCGTTTTTCATAAAAATCAACGGCATAGATGTAATACATCTGCAGATAGGTCCCGGTGGAGATGACGTAGCCGACATCGCCCTCGCGGATCAGGAAGTCGCCGACCGGACGGCCGGGATAGGTGCCGTCATTGCGCACGTCGCGCAGCGCCTTGACCTTGAAGCCCTGTTCCAGCACCGGCGGACCGACCAGCTCGTTGGCATCCTCGGCGTTGCGGGCGCGTTCGCGGCGGCCAGGGGCGGTGGTTTGGGCGGCTGTCTCTGTCATCGGGCTGCGCTCCGTGGGTTGAGGGGCCGCTACAGGGGCGGAAGATCGTTGGCGATTGCGAGGCCGGCGGCGCGCTGGCGGGCGATGGCGCGCACCTCCTCCTCCGGGTCGTCGAGCAGGGGGCCGAGCTGTCCGGCGTCGATCCGCCCGGCAACCGCGAGGCGGACCATCCAGTCGGCGTCAGGCAGTAGGACGTGCAGCTTCGACGTCGGCAGCCGTTGCGCCACCACCAGCCGTACCCGCGGGCTGTCGTCCCAGGCGAGGCTGGGCAGCCAGTCCATGGCAAGGCGGCGGGCGACCTCCACCCGCACCTCCGGATCCTCGTCATGCATCATCGCCGGCAGCATGCCGTCGGAGATCCGCCGCACCACGCGCAGCCGCACCGAACAGTCAGGGTCGCGCATCAGCGGGGCAAGGTCGGCATCCTCCAACCGGCTGGCGACGGCGATCCGCACTTCGCGGTCCGGGTCGTCGCGCAGCTTCAGCAACAGCCGGCGCGGCAGCCGGCGGGCCAGGACGGAGCGCACCGTCTCGTCCGGGTCGTTCATCAGTCGGGGAAGTAGGAAGATCGGGGCGAAGCGCGCGGCATTCGCCCGCACTTCGAAATAGGGATGGTCGAGATGGCCGGCGGCGAGGTCCGGGTTCCATTCGAAGAAGCGCTGGATACGCTTGGCATAGCGGTCCTGCACGCAGGCCTTCCGTGGCAGACAGCGGCCGGGCATTTTTCCGCCGGCCGGCAGGGCGGCGGTCTCCGGATCAAGCCGGCGGTCGCGGTGGGCGCAGGCGGCGCAGTCCACCGGTTCGCCGCGCCAGTCCAGCGATTCGAGGATGTCGTCGCTCATGCGTCGGCCTCCTCAAGCTCATGTCGGTCGGCGACGGCGATCAAGCGGGCGGCGCCGAAGCGGTCGTCGGGGTCGAGTTGGCAGACCTTGGTCAGCGCCTCCCGCCCGGCGTCGAGCCGGCCGGTGCGCAGCAGCAGGTAACCGATGGCGACCAGGGCGAACAGAAACAGGCGCGGCGCCGGCTCCAGCCCCCGGAAATCGGCGGTCGCGGGGGTGATGGTGCGCCAATCCGTATGATTGACGCCGAGCGCGGCCATGGCGTGGCCGATCATGCGCTCGCCATAGACCAGCGCCTGATCCAGGTTCGCCTTGTAGAAGTGGAATTTGTAATGACCGAGATCGACGAGGCGATGGCCGGGAGCAATCTCCGCCGCGCAGGCGAGATGGGCGAGCGCCGCCCCGCTGTCGGCATAGCTGGCGGCGGCCAGATGCAGGCAGCGTTCCGCTTCGGACGGAAGATCCCCGCCGTAGTAGCGGCGGGCGAGCCAGTCCTCATCCACCTCGTCCAGCATGGCGCGGTGCTCCTGGGGTTCCCCCTCCCCACCAGGAGGGAGGGGATTTCACATCACGCCGGGACGCAGCAATCGGCCGGGCAGACGGCGGCGCATTGCGGGCTGTCGAATTGGCCCTGGCACTCGGTGCATTTGGCCGGGTCGATGACGTAGGTGCCCTTTTTCAGGCTGATGGCGACGTTCGGGCACTCGGCCTCGCAGGCGCCGCAGACGGTGCATTCGGCGGACTTGATCTTGTAGGCCATGGCTCTCTCCTTCGGTGATGGGATGGCTGTGGAAGGGGGGGAAAACGAAGGTGTCAGGCGCGGCGCGCGGTCAGCGCTCCGGTGCGGATCACCGCGTCCTGGCCGGCGCGGGACCGGACGGCGCCCTGGCCGAGCCGCTCGGCGTAGTCCTTGAAGTAGGCCAGCGCCGATTCCTCGATGTAGTCGAAGGCGAAGCGGTCGACCGGCTCGATCCCGGCCTCGGCCAGCGACTTGGACGGGCAGCCGCCGATCTTGGCGACGAACACCGCGGTGCAGTCGTTGATCGCCGCCAGCACGCCGTCCAGCGTGTCGACGTCGCCGGAGCCGCCCTCGCAATACTGGTCGACGCGGCGGTGGCCGACGAACTTGGCGCCGTTCGGGCCGACCTCGTAGATTTGGAATTCCTTGGCGTGGCCGAAATGCTCGTTGATGCGCTCGCCGCCCTTGGTGGCGACGGCGATCAGGATCGGGTCGACGGTGAAGCCGATGCTCTCCCGTACATCGGCCTGGGCCGCCGCCTTGGAGGCATGGCGACCGGCGCGTTCGGCCTCGACATGGTCGCGGTAGCTGCGGCGGGCCTCGTCGTCATAGTCGATGGCGCCCATCGCCTCGATTTTCTCGGCGGTGAACTCCTCACCACGGTCCTCGCCCAGCAGGCCGACGGCGTCGGCGCGGCACTGGCGGCAGTGTCGCATCAGCTTGGCGCCGCCCTCGCAGGCGTCCTGCACCACCTTCAGTTCCTGCGCGGTCGGCCCGCGCTGGCCGTTCAGGCCGAAATAGGTGCCGTGGGCGGGGTCGGAGATCAGCGGCATGATGTTGTGCAGGAAGGCGCCGCGGCTCTTCACCGCCTTGTTCACCTCCAGCAGGTGTTCGTCGTTGACCCCGGGGATCATCACCGAGTTCACCTTCACCAGGATGCCGCGCGAGGTCAGCATCTCCAGCCCCAGCATCTGCTGTTCGTGCAGGATCTTGGCGGCGTCCAGCCCGGTCCAGCGCTTGTGCTTGTAGAAGATCCACGGATAGATCTGCGCGCCGACCTCCGGATCGACCATGTTGATGGTGATGGTGACGTGGTCGATGTTGTATTGCGCGATGGTGTCGACATGGTCGGGCAGGGCCAGACCGTTGGTGGACAGGCACAGCTTCAGGTCCGGCGCCTTCTTCTGCAGCATTTCGAAGGTGGCGAAGGTGTTCCTGCCATTCGCCGCCAGACTGTCGCCGGGGCCGGCGATGCCGATCACCGACAGTTGTGGGATTTCCTGGGCAACGGCGAGGATCTTCTTGATCGCCTGATCGGGGGTCAGCTTTTCGGAGACCACGCCCGGCCGGCTCTCGTTCGAGCAATCGTATTTGCGGTTGCAGTAGTTGCACTGGATGTTGCAGGCCGGGGCGACCGCGACATGCATGCGGGCGAAATAGTGATGCGCCTCTTCCGAGTAGCAGGGGTGGTTCTTCACCTTCTCCCACACCGCCGGGTCCATGTCGGCCGGCCCGTCGGAGGATCCGCAGGACGACGACGAACAGCCGGACGCCGCCTCGGGTGCTGCCGGCATCGTCGCGGGCGGGGCCAGTTCCCCCAGCCCGAAGATGCTGTCGAGCGAAACCACGTTGCTCATCATCCACTCCTTCCCTGCCGTGCCGGACGACACCGTTGGACGAAGTGGAGAAAAGCAAGTTCGGGGCCAGAGTGCAGAATACAGGAATTACAATGGCTTGCCTGGATTTGTCGGGGTCGCGGACGCTGTCGTCATTGCGACAATGGCGGGTGTGGCAAGGGGCTTTGTCGGGGTGCCGACAAACCGGTCAGGCCAGTTCGCCGCGGAAGGCGACGACATGGTCCTGGCTCTCGTCCAGTGCCTCCGCTCCGAAGCCGATCAGGCCGCTGCCGACCAGCTTGGTCGAATCGCGGCGCAGCACCACCGGTGGCGACCCGCCGCTGCGGATGTAGGTGCCGTTGGTGGAATGGTCGGTCAGCAGGAAACTCTCGCGGGTGAAGTCGATCACCGCATGCTGGCGCGAGGTCTGGCGCGAGGCGATGCGCAGGCCGCTGCTGTCCTCGCGGCCGATGGTGACGCGGGGCAGCCCCCGGCTCATCGTGATGTCCTGCCCACGGTAGGAGAGGTGCAGCGTCACCATGCTGCGGCTGGCCTCCGGCACCAGGGAAAAGCCCAGCGTCGTGCTTTCGATGGCGTCGTCGGCCTCGTCGGCGGTGCGGATCTGGTGGACGCGGATCGGCGCGGCCTTTCCCTTCATCGCGACGTTGCTCAGCGGTTTGGTCCGGCTCCGTTGGTCCGGCGACAGGCCGTCGACCAGCGCCTGGGTCGCCAGGATCTCGCCCGGCCGGGCGATCTGCTGCACCCTTGCGGCCACGTTGCAGGCGTCGCCGTACAGGTCGCCCACCCCTTCGATCACCGCGCCGAAATGGATGCCGATGCGCAGCCGCATCCCGTGCTGGTCCTGGATGTCCATCATCGCGCAGGCGGCGCGGGCGCTGTCGTCGCATACCGGAAAGGCGGCGAGCAGCCCGTCGCCCAGGCTCTTGATGACGCCGCCGCGTTGCTCCTCCACCAGCCGGCGCAGATGGGCCAGCACCCGCTGCGTCAGCGCCGCGGCGGTGGCATTGCCGATTCGCTCGTACAACATCGTGCTGTCGGCGATGTCGACGAACAGCAGGGCAAGGGGCTTCTCAAGCGAAGGCAAGACGGAAATCCGTTCGAACGGGGAACGCGCCATCGAACCGAAGGCCCGCCAGGGTAGCACGAAATCGCAGCGAAGTGTGACGGTGAGGGCGCTTCGCCCGATTCTTAGAACCTCTTGATCTCGATGTTGTACTTGCGCAGCGCGTAGCTCACCTGCCGCGTCGTCATGCCCAGCAGGCGGGCGGCCTTGGCTTGGACCCAGCCCGTCCGTTCCATCGCCCAGATCAGGCGGTCGCGCAACGGACCTGACTCGGGCTCGTCCAACGGCAGGTCGGGGCCGGCGGCTGCCGGCTGCGGAGCCGGTGCGGACGGGGTGGCGGGGGTGGATGCCGCCGGTTGTGGTGCGGGCAGGGGAATGATGGCCGAGGGCGGCAGCGGCTTGGAGGCGCCGCAGACCGGCATCGGCCCGGCCCCGCAGCCGGACGCGCAGGCCGGCCACTGCGCACCGTTGGGGCCGCCGTTGACGGGGGCCGGCACGGCCGGCGGCATTGCGGCGCCGTTCATGGGGGCCGGCTGAGCCCGCCCCTGCGCCGGATTGCCCACTCCCGGATTGCCGGCAGCCGGATTGGTGGCGGTCCCGCTCATCGACGGTGCCAGCCCGCCGACGGCGGCGCCCATGGTGCGGTACTGGAACAGCACGGACGAGTTGCAGAGATTCATGCTGCAGGACAGGTCGGGCACGCGGATGGTGCCGTTGCGGCACTGGGTCGCCGCGCGCTCGATGCAGTTCTCCAGCTCGCGCACGTTGCCGGGCCAGGTGCAGCGGTTCAGCACCTCCAGCGCTTCGGCGGCGATGTCCAGGTTCAGGCCGTTGTCACGGCCGAACTTGGCGACGAAATGCTTGGCCAGCGTGGCGATGTCGCCGCGCCGTTCGCGCAGCGGCGGCAGGTGGATCGTCACCACGTTGATGCGGAAATACAAATCGGCGCGGAACTTGCCGTGGCCGACCGCCTCCTCCAGATTCAGGTTGGTGGCGCAGATCAGCCGCACGTCGGTCTTGATCGTCTTCGACCCGCCGACCCGCTCGAACTCCTGCTCCTGCAGCACGCGCAGCAGCTTGGCCTGGAAGTTGGAGGAGATGTCGCCGATCTCGTCCAGGAACAGGGTGCCGCCCGACGCCAGCTCGAACCGGCCCTTGTGGTCCTTCTGCGCGCCGGTGAAGGACCCCTTCTCGTGGCCGAACAGTTCCGACTCCAGAAGCGATTCGGGCAATGCTGCGCAGTTGACGCGGATGAAGGGGGCGTCCTTGCGCGGCGACAGGTTGTGGATGGCCCGCGCGATCAGCTCCTTGCCGGTGCCGCTCTCGCCACGGATCAGCACGGTCGACTTGAAGGGCGCCACCCGGTGCACCTGGGCCAGCACGTCGACCATGTTCGGGCTGGTGCAGACCACGTCGTTGACGGGGGCCACCACCGGCCGCAGCTCCTTCTGGACGCGGAAGGTCTCGCGCATCATGAAGCGCCGCTCCTCGGCCACCGTCCGGTGCAGGCGCACGGTCTGGCCGATCAGGTTGGCGACCATGGTCAGGAAACGGACATCGGAGCCGAAATGGCCGCTGGGGCCATCGTCGGAAATGCGGTCGATGGTCAGCACGCCGATGACTGTGCCGGCGGCCTTGATCGGCACGCCGACCAGCGAGGCAACCTGTTCGTCCAGATCGTCGCGCCCGCCGGAGCGGTTGTTGAACAGCGGCTCTTCCGCCAGGTTGGGAACGACGGCCGGCATACCGGTCTTCAGGATGCGGCCGCTGATGCCTTCGCCCTGGTTGTAGTCGATCTCCTGCGCCGGCGAGTCCTTCGGCAGCCCCTGCGCGGCGACGAGCCGCAGAGCCCCGTCCTCGCCCTGGAGATAGACCCGGCCGCGGTGCATCTGCAGCTGATAGGACAGCGCGCGCAGCACCTCGCGCAGGGTCTGTTCCAGATCGAGCGACGACCCGAGGATCTTGCTGACCTCGTAGATCGTCAGCAGCTCCAGGCTGGAGGATGACGCGGACTGGGCAGCACTCGGCATGATCGATCCCCTTGCTCGGCAGGGGGCCCGGGCATATGCCGGACAATGTCGTCCAGGCATCGCAATGCATCGGGTCCCGGCGTCGGCGCCTTGATCCGTACCTCCCGAAAACCGCGGCGACCGTTGGTCCGGCCACGCCGTTCATGCCCTGTTTTGGAGCCCGCCGTCCGGGCCGGGGATGGCCGCGACTCTGTTCGTACGCGGCCAGCCGGTGGAAAGTGTCCGTGACTGTTCGCGGAAAGGCAAGACCTTTTGCATAGATTCTGTTGCGCCGCACAATGACCTTAGCCATTGGTGGAAGGACCAAGTCGTGTTAATTACTGACTGGTCAGTTATAAAAAGGGGCGAGCCATGCCCTCCCGCCAATCCGGTCCCAACTCCGATCCCGACTCCGGTCCTGTCCCCTTCGGCGACCCGCCACGCTGGCGCCGCCGCAAGGAGGCCCGCCCGCAGGAGATCGTCGCCGCCGCGATGGATGTCTTCGCCGAACGCGGTTTCGCCGCCGCGAGGCTGGAGGAGGTAGCGTCCCGCGCCGGCGTCAGCAAGGGCACGCTCTATCTCTACTTTCCCAGCAAGGACGAGCTGTTCAAGGCGGTGATCCGCGCCGCCATCCTGCCCAACCTGCAACAGGCCGAGGCGTTGGTCGCCGCGGCCGGCGGACCGTGCTTTCCGGTGCTGGAGCGGCTTCTGCGCATGGTGGCGCGGCTGATAGCGACGACCCGCATGGCCGTCATCCCGCGGCTGGTGATCGCCGAGGCCGGCAATTTCCCGGAGCTTGCCGCCTTCTACCACCGGGAGGTGATCCGCCGCGGCTTCGGTGTGCTGGCCGCCCTGCTGCGGCGGGGCATCGACAGCGGCGAATTCCGCCCCGTGGAGGTCGATCCCACGGTGCGCCTGATTGTGGCGCCGCTGCTGATGAGCGCCGTGTGGCGGACCTCCTTCGACGGCGTCGATGGCGAGCCGCCGCTGGACGTGACGGCGCTGATGGAAATCCACATCGACAATCTGCGCCGGGTGCTGCTGCGCGATACGGGAGACGGGGCAGGGGAGGGTGCGCCGTGAGCGGCTTTCTCGGGACCATCCTCGACGGGCTGGCCGCTCTCGCGCTGGCGGTCGGTCTGCCGTTCGCGGTCGGCGGGCCGCCGCCGCTCGCCCATGGCTATGTGGAGGGGGAGTATCTGCGCATCGCCGCCCCGAGCGCCGGTATGCTGGAGAGCCTGTCGGTCACCCGCGGCGCGCAGGTGGCGGCCGGGGCGCCGCTGTTTGCCATCGACCGTGCCACCGCAACGGCAGAGCGCGACCGGCTGGCCGCGGCGCTGGCCCAGGCGCGGGCACAACGCGCCGACCTCGCCACCGGCAAGCGACCGCAGGAGGTGGCGGTGCTGGCTGCACAGAAGGCGCGGGCGGAAGCGGCTCTGCGCTTGTCCACCGCCGAACTGGCCCGCCAGCGGGAACTGGTCGCCCGCAAGGTCTCCTCCCCCGACAAGCTTGATCAGGCCCTTGCCGCCTATGACCGCGACCGCGGCCAGTTGGCGGAGGCGGAGGCGCAACTGGCGGTCGCGGCGCTGCCCGCCCGTCCGGACCAGCTGCGGGCGGCCGACGAGGCGGTGACCCAGGCGGAGGCGGCTTTGGCCCAGGCGGAGCGCCGGCTCGCCGATCTGGCGCCCGTCGCCCCGGCGGCGGCGCTGGTGGAGGATACGCTCTACAATCCAGGCGAATGGGTGCCGGCCGGCTCCCCGGTTGTGTCGCTGCTGCCGCCGGAGCGGGTGAGGCTGGTGCTGTTCGTGCCGGAAACCGCCATGGCGGGCGTGGCGCCGGGGGGAACCCTGTCGGTGCGCTGCGACGGCTGCCCGCCCGGCCTGTCGGCGCGGGTGACGCGGGTCGCCTCCCAGGCCGAATACACGCCGCCGGTGATCTACAGCGTCGGCAGCCGCGAGAAGCTGGTCTTCCGGGTGGAGGCGGTGCCGGACCGGCCACTGAATCCGGGGTTGCCGGTCGATGTCTGGGCGGCGGGGACGACGCCATGAGAGAGGAAGGCGCACCCGCCGCCGGCACTCCCGTCATCGACGTGCGCGGGCTGGTCAAGCGCTTCGGCAGCAAGACTGTGGTCGACGATGTGTCGATCCGGGTCGAAACCGGGGAGATCTACGGCTTCCTCGGCCCCAACGGATCGGGGAAGACCACGACGATCCGCCTGCTGTGCGGCCTGCTGACTCCTGACGCGGGGGAGGGCACCTGCCTGGGCCTCGACATCCGGCGGCAGAGTGCGGCGATCAAGCGGCAGGTCGGCTACATGACCCAGAAGTTCAGCTTCTGGGAGGATCTGAGCATCGCCGAGAATCTGGATTTCGTCGCCCGGATGTACGGTCTGCCCGACCGGCGCCGCCGGGTGGTGGAAGCGCTGGATCGGCTGGGGCTGTCCAACCGCCGCACGCAGTTGGCCGGGGAACTGTCGGGCGGCTGGAAGCAGCGCCTGGCGCTGGCCGCCTGCATCCTGCACGAACCGAAGCTTCTGCTGCTGGACGAGCCGACGGCGGGCGTCGATCCCAAGGCGCGGCGGGAATTCTGGGACGAGATCCACCGGTTGGCCGGGGAAGGGCTGACGGTGCTGGTCAGCACCCATTACATGGACGAGGCGGAGCGCTGCCATCGCATCGCCTACATCGCCTATGGGACGCTGATGACCTCCGGCACGGTCGATCAGGTCATCGCCGAATCGGGCCTGCACACCCGTCTGGTCGCCGGCAGCGGCCTGCACCGCATTGCCGCGGCGCTGGAAGGGCAGCCGGGGGTGGAGATGGTCGCGGTCTTCGGCAGCCGCCTGCATGTCAGCGGCATCGACGCCGCGGCACTGGACCGGGCGCTCGCCCCCTGGACTGCACAGCCGGGGACCGGACAGCCGGCGCTGCGGATCACCGCGACGGAACCGACGCTGGAAGACGTCTTCATCCACCTGATGAACCGCAGCACCGACAATTTCCGCTGAGACGCTTACTCGGTCTGGGCGGAGGTGACGCCGGTGTTCTTGTTCCACTTGAGCGTCAGCTTGGCGATCTGGCAAAGGTTCAGGCCCTGCCACACCGCCGACTCGCCGTCGTCATAGACGACCTTCATGTCCCACTTGCAGGTCTTCTCGGCCTTGGCGAAGGCGACTTCGAAATATTCGCCATCGTCCAGGACGTCGCGGCCGAGGATGTCCTCGTCCCAGCTGTTGTTGTTGTTCTCAGAAACGTAGATGTGCTTCAGCGGATAGCCGGTCTTGTTGACGATCGTGAAGTCCTGCTGTCCGGCGAACGCCGCACCATTCAGCAGGAACAGAGTGGACGCAACCAGCAGGGCCTTGGCGGCGACGTTCTTCAAGATAAGCTCCGTGTGGGGAAATTACGTTCGTGTCGAAATTTGGGCATTGAAATCGAGATTCGTCAACAGTGGAGTTAATCCGAATTTTTGTCATGACCCTGAAGCATTATTTCTTTGGTTCGAAAGAAAAGACCGCCGGCGGGTGCCTTGCCGCGAAACGCCCCGGCGAACCGCGATGGGGGCGGTTCGCCGGTTGCAAGAGGCCAATGGTCGCAAGCGTTTGGCGCGTCGGGAACTTTGTCGCGGCGCACACAATGTGGTACATGATGGAAACCGGCATCCGAAGCCGGGCAGGATCATGACCAAGTTCTGGACCGCAGCCGGTCCCGCCGGGGCGGTCCCAATCCAGGGGAAGGAACAACGCATGTCGGGATTCAAGGACGCGCCGCCGGACGACCGCTCGGAGCTGACTCCGGAGCAGGAAAGCGCCATCCGCATCGTCGCCAACAACCTGCATCGCCTGAACGACGCCGTCGTCAAGGCGGTCGAGGCCGGCGTGACGGTGGAGCTGATGCGCACCGCCCGTTATCACAACGAGGCCGGCAACTGGGGCGACCAGCTCACCCCGGTGATCCGCCCCGGCAAGTGACCGCTTCCGGCCGAACAGGCCGGTAGCTTGGCGAAAAGGCCCCATCCGTCCAGCGGATGGCGGCCTTTTTTCGTATGTCGACAAAATTCAATGGCTGACGGAAGAAAGGGTGGCCGGCAGCGGCGATGGCCACAAACTTGTTGGGCATTCCGCTATCGATGCGAGGCCCAGCCATGCTGTCACGCGACCCTGAACGGCGCGCAGCCGCAAGCCGTGAACCGACCGATCGCCGCGCCGCCGGTCCCGATGCCGATTCTTCCGGTCAGGCGCCGACGCCGGGGGAACTGAATGCGATGTGGAGGCTGAACCGTCTGGAGCAGCCGACCTTCGACGATCTGACCCGCGGCCTGTGCCTTGGTCTCGTCTGGTGCATGGCGATGTGGACGCCGATGTTCGTCAGCGCCCTTACGTAATCCCCTCTGGCGTAATCCCCTCTGGCGTGATTCCCGCGGGCCGCGCCGATCCCGCTCCCGCCTGCACCAGCGATCGGATGCGGGCCGCCAGCTGGTCGGGGCTGAAGGGCTTCGCCAGAACGGACGCGGTGTCGGCGCCCATGGTGGCCAGCGACTCCGGGCTGTAGCCGGACGCAAGCAGCACGCGCAACTGCGGCCAGCGCTCGCGGATTTGGCGGGCAAGGTCGATGCCGGAGACGCCGCCCGGCATCACGACGTCCGACACCACCAGATCGAAATTCTGGTCGGTCTCCAGCAGGGTCAAGGCCGACACCCCGTCTTCCGCGGTCTCCACCGTGAAGCCTTCCTGGGTCAGCCCCTCCACCGTCGCCATCAGCACCAGCGGATTGTCCTCCACCACCAGGATGCGCAACTGGCGCAGGTCCGCCGCCGCAGCGGCCGGGGCTGGGGGCGGTTCGGCCGGCCGCAGGTCGGTCAGCGGCAGGTCGATGCGGACGCAGGTGCCGTCGCCGGGCCGGCTGTCGATGGCGGCGATGCCGCCCGACTGTCGGGCGAAGCCGTAGACCATCGACAGCCCGAGCCCCGTCCCCTTGCCGACGCCCTTGGTGGTGAAGAAGGGATCGAAGGCGCGGGCCATCACCTCCGGCGGCATGCCGGCCCCGGTGTCGGAAACCGCGATGCGGGCGGTGCGAGGCTCCGGCCCGGGGGATGCTGCGACGCGGATGCGTCCGCCGCCGGGCATGGCGTCGCGGGCGTTCAGCACGAGGTTCAGGATCGCCATTTCCAGCTGCACCGGATCGACGGCGACCGGCATCGGCAGCGCGGCAATGTCCCAGTCCAGGGCGATGTCGGCGCGAACCGACCGCTCCAGCAGATCGGCCATCCGGCGCAGGCTTTCGCCCAGATCGATCACCGTCAGGTTGACGGCGTCCTGGCGCGAGAAGGACAGCAGTTGCCGGGTCAGCTTCTCCGCCCGATCCAGCGCGGTCCGCGTCCCGGCCAGGAAACGCTGGCCCTCGGCCGGCAGATGGCGGGCCATCAGATGCAGGTTGGCGAGCGCGGCGGTCAGCAGGTTGTTGAAGTCGTGCGCCACGCCGCCGGTCAATTGGCCCAGCGCTTCCATCTTCTGGCTTTGGCGAAGTGCCTCCTCCAGCCGTTCGCGGTTGCGCACCTCGTCCGCCCAGCGCCGGACGGCGGCATTTTCGGAGGCGGCGCGGCTGTAGGCCAGCCAGGCGATCAGCGCCAGCGCAAGTGTCGCCGGGGCGACGAAGGCGGCGTCCAGCGCCATGTTCCGCCACCAGGAGCGGGCGATCTGCGTCTGGTCCAGCCCATAGACGACATAGACCGGGAAATCGCCGACGCGCTTGTAGGCGAACACGCGCGACAGTCCCTGCACATGGCTGCGCCCGGTGCGGAAGATCCCCTCGTCCGGATGCCTGCCGATCTCGGCGCGCAGGCCGCGGTCGGCGGGCAGGGTGGGCAGCGCCGCCGTTGGTCGTGACGGGTCCAGGGTGGGGTAACGCATCAGGATCGCGCCGTCCTCGCGGATCAGCGAAATGGACTCTCCCTCGTCGCCGATGACCTGCCGGTAGAAGCTGGCGAAGTAATCGGGATTGACGATGGCGGCGATCATCCCGTCGAAACTGCCGTCCGGGCCGCCGGGACCGCTGCGGCGCCGGCTGATGCCGAAGCTGGGCTTGCCGGTGGCGGGATCGGCAACCGGACCGGCGATGAGCAGACCGGAGTCTTGTTCCCGCTGCTCCCGGAAATCCGCACGATTGCCGACATAGGTCTTGCGCGAGGGGAAGACGAGGCTGGAGTTGCGCACGATCCCATCCGGATCGGTCAGCCCGATGGCGCCGATCTGGTCCAGTTCGCCTTTCAGCGTCCGCAGATATTGGTGCAGCGATTCCGACTCGGCGATCTCGCGCCAACTGCGTCCGTGGACTCGCTCGTCCACCCGGTCCAGCACCTGGGCCATGGTGTCGAATACCTTCAGCACATGCTCGTGCAGGATCAGTGCGTTCTTGCGGCTATTCCGTTCGGCTTCTTCCTGGGCCTCCCACCGCTCGCGCCAGCCGATGCCGACGAACAGCACCAGCGGCAGGGCGACCGACACCGCCAGGAGGAGGCGCAGGAGGCGCAAGGATCCCCTGCGGTCGGTCCGACTGTCGAAGCTGCGAAAGGGCATCACCAACCATTGCCAAGGAAATGGACCGTGCCGACCCACGCCGGCAGAGCGAAGCCCGCCCCGGTCACCATGGCCCAAGCATTTAAGGCGGGGCAACTCCGACTTTACGGCAGGGCGCCGCCGGATGCGTCATGGGTCGCAGGTGCAGGCGCGGGGAAAGCGGCCTTCGGTCCAGCGGCGTCGGCGGCGGACATCGGTTCCATCCTCGGCCGGCCGCGGCAGTCCGCAGGCCTCGCCGAGCCGGTCGCGCAGATCGTCGAGCAGCGCATTGGTCAGAATGGCGATGCCGGCGAAGAATGGCTCCCGGCAGCGGGTGGCGACCCGGCTGCAGAAATCGGGAACCCAGCGCAGCGGATGACGGTCGAGAAAGCGGACCGCATCGATCATGCGGCCGCCGTCGAGCAGTGCCGCCAGCAACGCCAGTTCCGCGGCGACATGGTCGTCCGGCAGCCGGTCGAGCGGCGAGCGCCGCAACTCCGTCTCCAGGCCGCTCCGCCAGCGGGACAGGGAGGCGGCGGCATCGGCCCGCAACTCCTCGTCCAGCCAGGAGCCTTCGGTCGGGCAGGCGCGCAGCTCGCCGCTCCGGTGGATGGCGGCGAAATCGGCAGACAGCGGGGTGAGGCTGCGGCGGGTGATCCGCTCCGGCAGGTCGCTTACCACCTCGTCGACCAGGGCGGCGGCCTGCAGGGCGTCATCGCGGTCGAGCGCCAGGGGACCGCGGGCGACCGGGGCGTTGCGCAGCGCCTCCAGCAGGGCGGGGGTCGGCTCTTCGGCATGCAGATGGGCGAGAAGGCGCAGCCCCTCGGCGGTGGCGCCCGGATCCAGGCCGCCGGAACCGGTGCGGTTCGTGACGGGGACCCCGCCCTGGCGGAGCGGTGACAGGGCTTCTAGAGCCGTGCTCTCCACGCTGTTCCTCCCGGCAGTCGGGCCGGATCGGGCGAATGCCGGGACCGGGCCGCATGGGAACGCTGCACGAATGGTTTTCGTGTCTTATGGAAGTCTTGCTGCGCCGCCGCTTGCGGCCGGATCATCGTCCGAACGTTTGCGCGATCTGTTGCAAGTCTCTACTACCAGGGGGGCAAGCATTGGTCAATGTGGCCGATGGATCGGGGAAGGGCATAGACCGGCGGTTGCCTTGCGACACGATGTCCGGCCTTATCGCAAGTCACCCGTCCCACACAGGAGTTTCCGCCGCCATGCCGCTCCCCCTCATCGAACAGGCCGATGCCGCACCGGAAGTCCGCGCCGTCTACGACGACATCAAGGCGACGCGCAACGTTCCGGACGTCAACAATTTCTGGAAGATGATCGCCCACCACCCGCCGACCCTGGCGCGGACCTGGGACAGCCTGAAGGAGGTGATGGCCCCCGGCGCGCTGGATCCGCTGGTGAAGGAAATGATCTTCGTCGCGGTCAGCGTCACCAATAACTGCCAATACTGCATCCGCTCGCACGAGGCGGCGGCGCGCCGGCTGGGCATGACCGACGCGCAGTTCGGCGAGCTGATGGCGGTGGTGGGCATGGCCAACGAGACCAACCGCCTTGCCGTCGGCTATCAGGTGGAGCTGGACGAGCGGCTGAAGTGATCGGCGTCAGGCGGCGCGCGGCAGCGCCCGTGCCGCCGCCCCATCCAGACGTCGTTGCGGCAGGCCGTTGATCAGGTCGCTGCGGACGATGAAATGAGCGATGCTGCGGCCGTCGCCCAGCTCCTCGCTGGCGATGCGCTCCACCCGCACCTCCACGTCCCAGCCGATGTTGGCCCAGGCGGTGCGGATGCGGCGGGCCAGTTCGCGGGCGCCGCGCTCGCTGAAGCTGTCGAGGCGACCGGCCGACGGGCCGGGGTGGAAGCGGGGATGGGGCTGGGGCATGGCCGTGTCTCCTTGCTCGGATTCGATGCGCCGGACTGTCCGGCGATCCGCTGAACAAGGAATAGTCCAAAATGGACTATTCAGCCTAACGAAAGACGATACCGAAGCGGTATAGGCGTCAGGGCTCCTGCAGGCCGACCACGGTGTGCAGGGTGTCGAGGTCCTCCAGCGCCACGGCGAACTCGCGGTCGGCCGGACGGTATTCGCGCAGGATCACCGCGTCGGCGCCGCGGCGCACGAACTCCTTCACCAGCACCGCCTTGTTGCGCTTGACCACCACCACGCCGGACCCCGGCGCCGGCGGCTTGTGCGGGTTGACGTGCAGAAGCTGGGCCGGGCGGAAGCGCGGCATCATCGAGTCGCCGACCACATACATGGCATAGGGATCGCGGGCGTTCTTCAGGTAGTCGGGCCGGGCGATCCAGTCGATGGGGCCGTCCTCCAGGAACATCTCCTGATCCACCCCGCCACGCGCCGCCGCCCGCACCGGCATCGAGGCGGCCGCCTGCGCCTGCGGAACCGGTGCCGTGCGGAGCAGCGGCGCGAGCGCCGGGCGGGCGGGGCGGGGCGCTGCCGGGGGGCGCCGGCACATCGAGGCCGAGCAGGAGCGCCGGCTCCACGCCCAGGGGGCGGGCGAGCTTGACCGCCCAATCGACGGTCATCTTGCGCTGGCCGGTCTCCAGCTTGTTGATCTGGGGCTGGGAGGTGCCCGCCAGTTCGGCCAGCTTCTCCTGGCTCAACCCGGCGGCCTGCCGCAGTTCACGCATCGTGGTCATGGGCCGTTCATACCAAATTGGCTTTGAAAAGTCCATAACTGCGGCATAAAGCCAGTTGCGCGTAGAACTCGGCTTGGTTTAAACCATAGCGGCATGACGCTCGACGACTGGCTCACCCGGACCGGAACCAAGGAAGAGGCCTTTGCCGCCCTGATCGGGACGAGCCAGGCCACGGTCAACCGCTACCGCCATGGCCGCCGCGTCCCCCGTCCCGCCGTGATGGCCCGCATCGCCGCGGCCACCGGCGGGCAGGTGACGGCGAACGATTTCCATGGGCTGGGGGAGGGTTAGGGAGGGTGCAAGACGCGCGCAACAAAAAAGGCCCTCTCCCGATGGGAAAGGGCCTTTTTTGTGAAGCTGTCGCTCTTAGGAGAACAGGCTCGACACCGACCGCTCTTCGCTGATGCGCATGATCGCTTCGGCGAGCAGGGGGGCGATGGTCAACTGGCGGATGTTGCGCGACACGCGCACCGCTTCGGTCGCCTGGATGCTGTCGGTGGTGACCAGCTGCTCCAGCGGCGACACGGCGACGCGGGCGACCGCACCGCCGGACAGGACGCCGTGGGTGCAGAAGGCGTGGACCGACTTGGCGCCGGCTTCCATCAGCGCGACCGCGGCGTTGCACAGCGTGCCGCCCGAGTCGACGATGTCGTCGATCAGGATGCAGCGGCGCCCGTTGGCGTCACCGATGATGTTCATCACCTCCGACACGCCGGCGCGCTCGCGCCGCTTGTCGATGATGGCCAGATCGGCGTCCAGGCGCTTGGCCAGCGCGCGGGCGCGCACCACGCCGCCGACGTCCGGCGACACGATGGTGACTTCGCCGATGTTCTCGAAGGACTGGCGAATGTCCTTTTCGAAGACCGGGGCGGCCATCAGGTTGTCGGTGGGGATGTCGAAGAAGCCCTGGATCTGACCGGCGTGCAGGTCCATCGTCAGCACGCGGTTGGCGCCGGCCTGGGTGATCAGGTTGGCGACCAGCTTGGCCGAGATCGGCGTGCGCGGGCCGGTCTTGCGATCCTGCCGGGCGTAGCCGTAGTAGGGGATGACCGCCGTGATGCGCCGGGCCGACCCGCGCCGAAGCGCATCGATCGTCACCAGCAGTTCCATCAGGTTGTCGTTGGCCGGAGCCGAGGTCGACTGGACGACGAACACGTCCTCGCCGCGCACGTTCTCCAGGATCTCGACGAAAACCTCCATGTCGGAGAAACGGCGTACGCTCGCTTTCGTCAGCGGCACGCCGAGACAGGTGGAGATCGCCTCGGCCAGCGGACGGTTGCTGTTGCCGGCAAGCACCTTCATCGGGGTCGGCTCTCTTTGCAGGGATACGGCTCAAGGCACGTTGGACGCTTGCACGCCGTCGCCCCTTGAAAACGGGGCGGACCATAACAAAGGGCCGGGCGCATGTAAACGTTCCATGACGGTGTGGCCTTTCCCCATTGGGGAATGCCGCCCTGCGCGGGCGGCATGACCGTGGCCCACACCGTTGCCCGTTCGGGCTGCTTCAGGTCTGCAGGACGATGGCCGAAAGGCCGCGGCCGTAATCCGATTCGCCCCGAAGGCAGGAGCGGCGATAGCTGAAGAAGCGGTCTTCCTCCGCCACCGTGTCGTTGGGGCAGCGCTGGATCACCGTGACGCCGGAGTCGCCCAGCCGGCGCGTGACGTAGGCGGCCAGATCGAACAGGAAATGGCCGGGCTTGCGGGCCGGGGCGAAATAATCGCGGTTGCGCGGGTCCTCCTCTTCGAACGGGGCGGGGAACTCCGGGCCGACCTCATAGGAGCGCTGGGCGATGCAGGGACCGATGCAGGCGACGATCCGGTTCGGCTTGGCTCCCAACTCCACCATCCGGGCGACGGTCGCCTCGATGACGCCGGCCTTGGCGCCCTTCCAGCCGGCATGGGCGGCGCCGATCACCCGCGCCTTGCTGTCGGCGAACAGCACGGGCGCGCAGTCGGCGGTCAGGATGCCCAGCGCGATCCCCGACTGCCGGGTCGCCATGGCGTCGGCCTTCGGCGCCGTCTCAGGCGTCCACGGTTCCTCCACCACCACGCAGGTTGGGCTGTGGACCTGATGGCAGGTGACGAGATTGCCGGGCTCCACCTCCATGCGTGCCGCGGCGCGGGCGCGGTTCTCATGCACGGCGGCGCTCGAGTCGTTGGAGCCCAGCCCGCAGTTCAGCGAGGCGTAGAGCCCGGTGGATACTCCGCCGGTGCGGGTGAAAAAGGCGTGGCGGATATGTGTGATGTCGTTCAGCGCGCCGAGTGTGATCACGAACGCCGTCCTTCCCTGTTCTGTGGCCTCTCTCATGCCCAACAGGGCAGGGGGCCGCGATGCACCGTCCGCCCGGATTGTTCCGGTGGCGGTTACGGTGCGGTGTCTCTAACCGGTTTCGGCACTTATTGGTCAGAAGCCCGCCGGCGGGGTGGCGTCGGCGAAGGCTCCGGGCGTGGCAAGCGCGACCAGCTTGAACAGCCTGCCCATTTGCGCCGGATCGATCAAGCGGTCCAGCGCGCTGCGGATGTCCTGCGCCTGGGCCGGGCTGGCCTTGGCCGACAGGGCGGCGGCCCGCTGGCGGATGCCCAGCCGGGTCAGCCATTCCCCCTGCTCCACCGGGCCGAAGGACTGGGCGCCGCCCTCCCGCGCCGCGGCGGCGATGCCGGCGAAATCGACATGGGCGGTCAGGTCGGCCTCGCCCGGCGCCTCCAGCACGGGGGCATAGGCATGGCGGCGCATCGCCTGCAGCGTGTCGCCGACCGCCGGACCCTGGGCATAGCCATAGTCGATCACCAGTGCCGCGCCGGGTGCCGCGGCCAGCCGGGCGCCGATCAGCCGCGCCACCGCCTGCGATGCGGGGGAGACCTCGACCACGCTGCCGTCGGGCGCATCGCGGAGTGCGTCCGGCACCAGCCGGCTGCCGGAGCTGCCGAACGCCTCCAGCACGAAGCGGAAGCGCGGCTCGCCTTCCGTGCTGTCGGGGTCGATGTCGACCAGCCGCTCGAACCAGCCATGGTTGGTCTTCTGCACCTGACGGATCGGCAGGGCGTCGAAGAACTCGTTGGCGATCAGGATGGTCGGGCCGTCCGGAACGTCCTCCAGCCGGTCGTGCCATTGGACGGAGTCGCCCAGGATCGGCTGCAGCGTCTGGCGCTGCCGTTCGCGCAGGTGCGGACTGGTTTCCACCAGATGGATGATGGCGTTGTCGCGGAACAGCGGCAGCACCGCCGCCGCCCGCAGCACGTCGGCCATCAGCGTGCCGCGGCCGGGACCCAGCTCCACCAGATGGAAGGGGCCGGGGCCGCCCAGCCGCGCCCATGTATCGACGCACCAGAGCCCGACCAGCTCCCCGAACATCTGGCTGATTTCCGGCGCGGTGGTGAAATCGCCGCCCTTGCCGAACGGGTCGCGCCGCATGTAGTAGCCGAAACGCGGATGGCCCAGCGCCTCCGCCATGAAGGCGCCGACGCTGATCGGCCCGTCCATCACGATGCGGCGGGCCAGCAGGCGGGCCAGACTGTCCGGAGCGGCGCTCTCATCCCCCGCCATGGCGTCAGGCCGGCAGAGCGTGGCGCCGGCCGCGCACGACCAGCCACAACCCGATGGCCAGCATCGGCAGCGACAGCAGCTGTCCCATCGTCGCGCCGGCGAACAGGAAGCCCAACTGCGGGTCGGGTTCGCGGAAGAACTCCACGGTGATGCGCGACAGGCCGTAGCCGATCAGGAACAGCCCGCCGACCGTGCCCGGCCGGTGGCGCAGCGCCGGGGTGCGGATGGCGATCGCCAGCAGGATGAACAGCACCACGCCTTCCAGCGCCGCCTCGTAAAGCTGGCTGGGATGGCGCGGCACCTGCAACGGATCGCGCGGGAACACCATGGCATAGGCGAAGTCGGGGGCCGGCCGGCCATACAGCTCGCCATTGATGAAGTTGGCGATGCGGCCGAAGAACAGCCCGATCGGCGCGCAGGCGGCGATGATGTCGCCGAAGACGAAGGGCGAGATGCCGCGGCGCCAGCAGAACAGCCCGATGGCCGTCAGCACGCCGACCATGCCGCCATGGAAGGACATGCCTCCATGCCAGACCTGAAGGGCGTCCAGCGGATTTTCCATGTAGTAGGGCAGGTTGTAGAACAGCACATAGCCGATCCGCCCGCCCAGGATGGTGCCGATCACCGCCCAGGTCAGGAAGTCGTCAAACTCCTCGGGTTTGGGCCGCAGATCGGGGTCGAGCCGCGCCAGCCCCATGCAATAGCGCCAGCCCAGCACGAACCCGGCCAGATAGGCCAGCGCGTACCAGCGGACGACGACTGGGCCGACGGCGATGGCGACCGGATCGATGGTGGGAAAGGCGACGACTGGCAGGGTGGCGAACATAGGAACTCCGGTCAGCGGTACGGGTCGGGCTGCGACAGGAAATCCTGCACATAGCGCCGGACACCCTCCTCCAGCTCGGTGAAGGGCTGGTCGAACCCGGCGGCGCGCAGGCGATCCGTCGTCGCCTGCGTGAAATATTGGTATTTGCCGCGCAGATGCTCAGGCATGTCGAAGTACTCAATCCGGGGAGGCAGCCCCAGAGCGGCGAAGGTCGCCAGCGCGAGGTCCTTGAAGCTGCGCGACTTGCCGGTGCCGACATTGAACAGGCCGCTGACCTCCGGATGGTCGTACAGCCACAGCATCACCGCGACGCAGTCGTCGACATGGATGAAGTCGCGCAGCTGGCCTCCATCCTCGAAGCCGTCCTTGTGCGACTTGAACAGGCGCGCCGGATTGCCGGCCGTCAGCTGCGGATACAGCTTGGCGACCACGCTCATCATGTCGCCCTTGTGGGCTTCGTTGGGGCCGTAGACGTTGAAGAACTTCAGCCCGGCCCATTGCGGCGGCACGAGGTCGCCGCCGGCGACGGCGCGGGCGATGCGGCGGTCGACCAGATGCTTGGACCAGCCATAGGCGTTCAGCGGCCGCAGCCGCGCCAGTCCCTCGCAGGAACCGTCATCGTCGAAACCGGCGGAACCGTCGCCATAGGTCGCGGCGGAGGAGGCGTAGATCAGCCGGCAGCCGCGCCAGGAACACCAGCGCCACAGGTCCAGCGTCAGCGCGACGTTGTTGGCGACGATCTTGTCGACGTCCCGCTCGGTGGTGGCGGAGATGGCGCCGAGATGGAAGACGGTGTCGATCTCCGCCGCATGCTGGTCGAGGAAGGCCAGCGTCTGCTCCGGCGGCACCAGGGCCGCGACCTCGCGCTTGGCGAGGTTCTGCCACTTCTCGCCGTCACGGAAGCGGTCGATGACCGCCACGTCGGTGATGCCGCGCGCAGCCAATGCCGCGACAAGGTTGGACCCGATGAAGCCGGCCCCGCCGGTGACCACGATCATAGCGCTGTCCGCTGTTGCTCGACGCGTTTCGTGGGGACTTATAGGCGGGCGGGGCGGGCGGGGCAAGGTTGGGGGCGTGCGGGCTGGCGATGCCCCCACCTCAATCCTCCCCCGCTGGGCGGGGGAGGAGGCAAGTGCTGAAACGGGAGAGTGGCGGCAGTCCCTCCCCCGCCCAGCTCTCGCACAAAGCTTCACTTTGTGCTGACGCGGCAGGCGGACCGCAGGTCCGCTGAGAGCGGGGGAGGCTAGGTGGGGGTATCGAAGCCAGAACCTTACCGCGTCGCCCGATTGGCCGCGCTCACCAGCGCCCGCAGGGAGGCGGTCACGATGTCGGCGTCGATGCCCACGCCGAACAGGGTCCTGTCGCCGGTTTTCACCTCGACATAGGCGCAGGCCTGGGCGTCCTCGCCGGAGCCGATGGCGTGCTCGCGGTAATCGACGACGTGCAGGTCGGTGCCGCAGCCCTGGCGCAGGGCGTCCAGGAAGGCGTCGATCGGGCCGTTGCCCTTGCCCTTGGTGGTGATGATCTCGCCGTTCCGGCGCATCACCACGCTCATGGCGCGGGCGCCGGAGTTCGGGCCGCGCGGCTCGGTCGAATGCTCGACCAGTTCCAGCGGGCTGTCGGCGTCCAGATACTCCGCCTTGAAGGCGGCGTGGATGTCGGCAGGCGACAGCTCCTTGCCGGTCTCGTCGGCGACGCGCTGCACGACCTTGGAGAACTCGATCTGCAGGCGGCGCGGGATCTGCAGGCCGTAGTCCTTCTCCAGCACATAGGCGATGCCGCCCTTGCCGGACTGGCTGTTGATGCGGATCACCGCCTCATAGCTGCGGCCCAGATCCTGCGGGTCGATGGGCAGGTACGGGACCTCCCACTTGCCGGTGTTGGACTTGGTCAGCGCCTTCAGGCCCTTGTTGATGGCGTCCTGGTGCGAGCCCGAGAAAGCGGTGAACACCAGCTCGCCGGCATAGGGATGGCGCGGGTGGACCGGCAGCTGCGTGCAGTATTCCGACACGCGGACGATCTCGTTGATGTCGTCGATGTTCAGTTCCGGATCGACGCCCTGGGTGAACATGTTCAGCGCCAGCGTGACGACGTCGACGTTGCCGGTGCGCTCGCCGTTGCCGAACAGGGTGCCTTCGACGCGGTCGGCACCGGCCAGCAGCCCCATCTCAGCCGCGGCGACGCCGGTGCCGCGATCGTTGTGCGGGTGCAGCGAGATGATCGCCGATTCGCGGTTCTTCAGGGTGCGGCAGAACCACTCGATCTGGTCGGCATGCACGTTCGGCATCGACATCTCGACCGTGGCCGGCAGGTTCAGGATGACCTTGTTGGTGGGCGAGGCCCCCCAGGTCTCCATCACCGCCTCGCAGATCTCGACCGCGAAGTCCAACTCGGTGCCGGTGAAGCTTTCCGGCGAGTACTGCAGGACGATCTCGGTTTCCGGCGTTTCGGCGGCCAGTTGCTTGATCAGCTTGGTGCCGGCGATGGCAATGTCGACGATGCCCTGGCGATCCAGCCCGAACACCACGCGGCGCTGCAGCTCGGACGTGGAGTTGTACAGGTGGACGATGGCCCGCTTGGCGCCCTTGATGCCGTCGAAGGTGCGGCGGATCAGTTCCTCACGCGACTGGGTCAGCACCTGGATGGTGACGCCGTCGGGGATCTTGCCCTGCTCGATGATCTCGCGGCAGAAGTCGAAATCGGTCTGCGAGGCGGCTGGGAAGCCGACCTCGATCTCCTTGAAGCCCATGCGCAGCAGCAGGTCGAACATCGCGCGCTTGCGGTCCGGCCCCATCGGCTCGATCAGCGCCTGGTTGCCGTCGCGCAGGTCGACCGAGCACCACATCGGCGCCTTGTCCAGGGTGCGCGACGGCCACTGGCGGTCGGTCAGCTTCACCTGGGGGAAGGGGGCGTATTTGGACGGGGACTTCGGCAGGGTCGGGATATTGGTGGCGGTGCTCATGGCGTCGTTCGGCTCCACTGGCGGCCTCGGGCCCCGGTTTTCAGTGCGGGCAGGAGGCGGCGGATCGGATTTTGAAAGGCGGAGGGACCGGCGAGGGGTACGGCCGCGGAGCCGCCGGAAGTGGCTCAGCGACCGTCGGTAAGTCGCAGTCCCGGCCCCTGCCGGGCGACGCCGATGCCGGCGCCTTTGCAAACATCGCTCATGGAACAGACACTTCGACCGATGGAAATGGTATGCGAACGCGACAAACCCGGACGCTTAAAGCGCCGGGCCGAGAAGTCGAAGAAGAGCGTTCTTGCGGTCGATGGTGTTCATGGGGCGCACTGTGCGCAGGTGCGGCATGGCTGTCAAGCCTGGATTGGCGAAAATCGGACTGCGGGATGCACCAACCATTGCCGCCCTCAGCCCCAGATCAAGTGGTACAGCGTCGGCAGCAGCAGCGCCGTCGCCAGCCCGTTCAGGCCCATGCCCAGCCCGGCGAAGGCACCCGCCACCTCGTTGACCTGAAGCGCGCGGGCGGTGCCGATGCCGTGCGCCGCCACCCCCATCCCGAATCCGCGGGCGCGCCAGTCCTTCACCCGGACAAGGTTCAACACCCAGGTGCCGAGGCTGGCGGCGACGATGCCGGTGATGATGACGAACACCGCGGTCAGCGATGGCAGTCCGCCGATCTGCTCCGACACGCCCATGGCGATCGGGGAGGTGACGGATTTTGGCGCCATCGACAGGATCGTCACCTTCGTGCCACCGCAGATCCAGACCAGCACCACCGCGCTGAGTGCCGAGGCGGCCGACCCGACCAGCAGCGCCACCATCATTGCCAGGGCCGAGCGCCGCACCTCCTGGAACTGGTTGTAGAGCGGGACGGCCAGCGCCACCGTGGCCGGGCCGAGGAGGAAATGGACGAACTGCGCGCCGTCGAAGTAGGTGCGGTAATCGATGCCCGACAGGCTCAGCGTGCCGGCGATCAGGACGACGGCGATCAGCACCGGGTTCAGCACCGGGCGGCGGCCCAGCTTCTCGAACACCCACAGGCCGATCTGGTAGGCGACCAGGGTCAGCGTCAGCCCGGCCAGCGGGCTGGCAGACAGATAGACCCAGATCTGGTGGAGATCGGCGCTCATGTCCGGTCTCCCTTCGCCGAATTCCCGGCCGGCTGTACGTCCTCCAGCCGCGGATCGCTGCGGCTCAACAGGAAGGCCATCACCTTGGCGGTCACCGCAATGCCGAACAGGGTGCTGCCGAACAGGGCGACGATGATCGGCAGCGCCTCCGTCTCCAGGCGGGTGACATGCACCATCACGCCGACGCCGGCCGGCACGAACAGCAGGGACAGGTGACGCAGAAGCCCGCCGGCGGTGTCCTGGATCGCGGCCGGCACGCCGCCGCGCAGCAGCAGGCCGGCGAACAGCAGCAGCATGCCCAGCACCGGGCCGGGGATCGGCAGGTGCAGCAGGCGGGCGGCCAACTCGCCGGCCAGTTGGCAGAGCAGCAGGAGCGTCAGGGTTCCGAGCATCGCGGACTCCGATGGAAGGGGCGCTGTGCGTCCCTTCTACCGCAGTTGCGAAGGCGCCGGGCTGCATTCCGCGAATGCGAGCCTCGCGAATCGGCGATGAAGCTGGCTGGAATGCGGAAAGGGAGTTATTGCAGCTTGGTGCGGGCGTGCAGACCGCGGCGGACGACGGATTGGGCCTCCACCGTCACTTCCTTCTTCCCGAACAGGCGCAGGAAGATGGCGTTGACGGTGGCGTGGGCGCTGACCGTCAGCGTGCCGGCCGCCGCATCCTCGGCGATCGTCAGCGGCGACAGGTTCGATCCCAGAAAGCCGTTGGGGAAGGCCTTGTCGAAGAAACTGCGGATGTGGCCGTCGCGTTGCGAATCGAACATCACCCGACCGCCGGCCAATGCGGCGGCATCGACGGCTTGCGACAGCCGCGCCTCCACGGCATAGCTGCGCAGAGCATCGACGGTGCAGCCGGCGCCCAAAGCGGTCGGAATGGCGAGGATCAGCGCGACCACCAGAAGCAGGTGGCGGCCCGTCCGCCGGTCTTCGTGCCCGCCATAGGGCAGGGGACGATAGACCAAAGTCATTGCCGGCCTCCTAAGCAATTGCCTATGCAGAAAGGAGTGTTTTCGTTGGATGCATTACTCTTAGCATCATCCGACAAGCAGGCAAACCAGGAAATGCAGCAAAAGCACAGCAAAAATCGCGTCGCAAATTGCTATGTATTTTACGCAAAGGCGGTAACTCGAATTTGCGATGCTGCCCGCAAAGGGTAGAGCCCTCCACAGCAGGGGGAAAGCGCAGTCTCGACTTTGAAAACGCCTCCGAACCGAAATAGAGCCGAGACAAAAGCGGGGCAATCGGCCGTCGATCGAGCGCTGTTAAGGGTTCGTTCGTCCTCTCCGCCGGTAGGCTGGCATCCTGACGCCTTGATCCATGCCGGAGCCGCCAGCGATGCCGTTCTTCCAAATTCCTTTCCGCCACCGTTCAGGGGCGCGCCGGCCGGGCCGGCCGCTGCTGGATCATGCGCTGGCGGTTGCGCTGGTGGCGCTGCTGCTGTTCGGGCTGTCGGGGGAGGTGCGCGGCGCGCTGGCCGGCCTCATGACGCAGGTGGAGGGGGCACGGGCGGCGGTCATGGCGCGCTGAACACGCACGCGGCTTCTCCGTTTCCGTTCTGCCGGCTAGACTCGGCATGAAATGACGGGGAGACGGCCCGATGAAGGGCGGCGTTTGGCGCGTGGTGATGCTTGGACTGGCGGTGGCCGCGGCCGCGCTGGTCTTTCTTGGCGTGGAAATCACGCAACTGGCGGCCGATAACCGCACCGCCTTCACCCGCGGGCTGGCGATCTGCGGACTGGGCCTGCTGGCGGTCTGGTTCGTCTTCTCCCGCCTGTCGCGCCATTTCCGCGACCTCGACCGTCTGTCGGACCGCCTGTCCGGTGCCCGTAGCCGGGTGGATCTGGAGCCGATCTCCGGCGGACCGGGCGGCGAGCTGGCGCGTCTTGCCGAAGCGGCGAGCCTCGCCCGTGGCGGTGAGCGCGGGCTTGGCGACGGCCCTCTGGGGGTCGGACCGCTTGGGGGCGGACGCGCGGACCGGGCGTTGCGGGCGGTGCTGGCCTTGGCCGACGATCCCCTGCTGGTCCTCGACGAACTCGGGCATGTGGAACAGCTGAACCCCGCCGCCGCAAGGCTGCTGGCGGTGGAGGAGGGGGCCGACATCGGCAAGTCCCTGCTTCGCGACGATCTGGCCCGTGCGATGGAGCGGGCGCGCGGTGGCGGCGCTCCCGTCACCGCCGTGCTGCGCCGGATCGAAGAGGGCGAGCTGTCGGCACGGATCGCCGATCTGGGTCTGAGCGCCGGTGCGATCCTGTCCTTCCCCGCCCGTGGCATGGCCCATGCCGCCGGGCTCAGCGGCAAGCGCACGCTCAGCCTGCGAGTGGCCCATGCCGCCGGCCCGCTCGGTGATGAGGAGCCGCTGGCGGCCTTGCCCTTCGTCGCGCTCTGGGTGGCGACGGCGGGGATGGAGCCGGACAGCGGTCCTGTGATCGCGATCGGCACCGTGCGGCTGGTGGGATCGCGCATCTTCCCCACCGTGTCGCTCGCCCTGCTGATCGACCCCATCGACCCCGTCCCGGCCGAAGCGACCGCCCGTCACGGCATCGGCACCGTCATGGTGGCGGGCGAGCGCCCGTTCGCCGCGGTGTGGCCGGCGATCCAGGACGCGCTGCACAACTGCATCGCCGTCGGCATCGGCATCGACTCGAGCCTCTCCGCCCTCGCGCGGTCGGCCGCCCAGGCGGGTATCGCCGATCCGACGCTGCCGCCGTCGCTCGACCTCGGGGCATTGGCGGCGGCGTTGGATCCAGCTTTGGCCGGCGCGTCGCCCGACCGGTTGGCCGAGGCCTTCGGCGTGCCCCGCCACCCGCGCAATGGTCCGCAGGGGGAGGCGCTGTTCCAGGCCGAACTGGCCGTGGCGCTGCTGTCCCGCCTGACGGAGCGCGGGATCCTCACCCAGGGGCAGGCGCGGGCGCTGACCGCCGGCGCGGGCGGACAAATCTCCCCGCAAGTCTCTCCTTAAGCATCTTCCGCCAGCCGGAACCCGCTCACCGACAGCCGGGTCTCCGGCCGCAGATAGTGTCGCGTCCAGGGGCCGGCATGGTCGAAGGGAGTCAGACAACTGCCCCCGCGCAGGACCATGCGGTTGGCGGCAAGCCGGCCGTTGACCGCCTCGTCCGGAACGGCCTTTTCCGCGCCGTGGGGCCGGCGGTAGCCGGGGTACGTCAGGAAGGCGTCGCCGGTCCATTCCCACACATCGCCGCACATCTGCCAGGGGCCGGTGCCGTGGCAGGTCCCGGCGCGGGGATGACGGTGGCCGGAGCCCAGCAGATTGCCCATGCTGTCGCAGCCGGCGGCGACCGCCTCCCACTCCGCCTCCCGCGGCAGGCGCTTGCCGGCCCAGCGGGCGTAGGCGTCGGCCTCGTACCAGCTGACATGGCAAACCGGCTCGTCGGGGTCGAGCGGTTGCATGCCGTACAGGGTGAAGACCTGCCAGCGGGCGCCGGACCCGAAGCCGCCGCGCTCCCAATAGAGCGGGGCGCTCCAGCCTTCGGCGTGCGCGGTCTCCCAGCCGTCGGTGAGCCAGAGCGAGCGGTCGCTGTAGCCGCCGGCGTCGATGAAGGCCAGGAACTCGCCGCAGGTGACCGGGCGGGCGGCCAGCCGGTAGGGTTCCAGCCAGACGCGGTGGCGCGGGCTTTCATGGTCGAAACCGGGCAGCGGCGCCGGCCTGCCGACCTCGACGAGGCTGCCGGGCTGCGCCAGCCAGCCATCGGGCGGGGCGCCGAGATGCGGGTGGTCCGGCGCCTCTTCATAGGCCGGACGCAGCGGGTTGCACCACAGGGCGTGCTTGATGTGCAGCAGCATCCGCTCCTGGTGGCGCCGTTCATGGGCGATGGCCATCATCAGCGCCGATTCGGCGGCCTCCCAAAGCGACCCGTCCAGCGCGTCGATCAAATGCAGCACCGCACCGTTGATCTGGTCGCGGTGGCGCATGATCTCGGCCGCCGTCGGACGCGACAGCACGCGGGGAGGCGCGGGGCCGCCGTCGGTGCGGGCGGCGAACAGGTCGAGGAAGGCCGGGTCGGCCGGCCGGTAGCCGGGGCTGAAGGGGATCAGCACCGCGACCTCGAACAGCCAGCTGGTGTGGGCGAGGTGCCATTTCGCCGGCGCGCCGTCCGCCACCGTCTGCACCATCAGGTCTTCCGGCGACAGGGTGGCGACCAGCTCGGCGGTGCGGGCGCGCGCCTTCTGGAAGCGGGTGGCGAGCGTTTGCCGGCGCTCAGCGGCGGACAATCCGGCTGACGGTGCGGTGGGTGGCTCGGCGATCGGGCTGGCATGGGTGTCGGGCACGGGCGGTCCCTCCGAAATCCAGAGCTTTTCGGAGAGTGTCCGCCCGGAGCGCCCCTTTTGGAATGCATGCATCCGTGGTGTCGCCGTCACCGCAAATAGTGGCTGCGACCGGATGCCGCACCGGCAAGGGCGCGGAAGATGCTGGAAGGGTGTGCCAAAAACGAAAAGGCCGCCAGAAAGGCGGCCTTGTTCATTCGAAGCACAGCTCAGTGTCGGACAAGCCTTACTTGATCTTGGCTTCCTTGAACTCGACGTGCTTGCGCGCCACCGGGTCGTACTTGCGGAACGACAGCTTCTCGGTGGTCTTCTTCGGGTTCTTCTTCTTGACGTAGAAGAAACCGGTGTCTGCCGTGCTCACCAGCTTGATGAGGACGGTGTTCTGCTTGGCCATGATCTCGATCCCGACAAAAAATCCGTGCCCCGCCGGCCCGGCGGGGGCGGCGTCGTAGCGGCGGAAAATACCGTCTGACGCCGCAATGTCAAGCGTTATGGGCGGGGAAATCGGCGTCCGACGGCAATTGCCACAGCGCCGCCGCCCTCCGATCCGCTCAGCGCTCCGCCACGGTGTTGACAACCGCGGAGGCGACCGCCCGCTGGTACAGCGCCGGCTCCGCCAACAGCCGCATGGCGACCTGCAGGTCCAGTTCCGGCTCATGCTCCTTCCACGGGCAGGCTTCGCGCAGGGCGTTCAGCGCATGTTCGTCGTCGGCCGCCTTGGACCGCCAGCTGGCGATCTGGGCCGGGCGCAGACGCCCTTCGCGCAGGTCGGACAACAGCGCCTCCGGATCGGTCTGGCCGGCCCGGCTGGTGCAGACGGTGGGCTGCACGCCCTGGCGATGCAGGGTGTAGCCGGCCGGCGTGTAGATGCGGCTCCAGGTCAGGAACAGCTCGCCGTCGTTGGGAAGGCGGTTGACCGTCTGGACGCTGCCCTTGCCGTAGCTGGAGGCCCCCACCACCACCGCGCGGCCGGAGTCCTGCAGTGCGGACGCCACAACCTCGGCCGACGAGGCGGACCGGCCATCGACCAGAACCACCAGCGGCAGCCCGTCGAGCAGGTCGTCGGGGTTGGCGTCGAAGCGCTGGCGGCTTTCGGGATTGCGTCCTTCGGTGGAGATGATCCGGCCGCGGCGGATGAACAGGTCGGCGACCGCGACCGCCTGGTCCAGCAGCCCGCCCGGATTGCCGCGCAGGTCCAGAACCATGCCCTGCAGCGTCGGGCCGGCCGCCTGCCGGATGGAGGTCACCGCCGACCGCAGGCTGGAGGCCGTGGTGGCGTTGAAGCGGTCGAGCTTGACGATGCCGACGTCGCCGGACAGCGAATAGGTGACGGTGTTCGGCACCACCCGTTCGCGGCGCAGGGGCAGCCGGCGGGGAGCGCCGCCGTCGCGGGCGACGGTGAGGGTGAGCAGGGTTCCGGTGGGGCCGCGCAGACGCTCGCGCATGTCCGCCGCGGTCATCCGCGTCGTCAGGTCGCCGTCGATCGCCAGCAGCAGGTCGCCGCCGACGATGCCGGCGCGCTCGGCCGGGCTGTGCGGCATGACGTCGTGCACGGTGACGCGGCCGTTGGTGGCGCTGTCCAGCGAAATTCCGACGCCTCCGTAGCCTTCGCGCTGGGCGCGCTCGTTGCTGGCGCGCTGGACGCCGGTATAGCGGGAATAGCCGTCGAGGTCGGCGGTGACGCCGTCGAAGACGACCTGATACAGCCGTTCCGGCGTCGCCTTCGCCAGGATCGGCGACTGGCTGCGGGCGCGGTCGATGATGCGGGTGGTCAGAACCGCCCAGCCGGCGGCATCGCGGTCCGCCGCGGCGCCATACTCCGCCGCCAGCGCGCCAGATACGTACAGGCGTACGGTGTTGCCGGTCTGCTCCACCGTCACCGACGGATCGATGGTGCTCAGGCCCTTCATCCCGTCCATCCCCAGACGGTCGAAGGAAACCGGGTCCAGATAGACCTCGGCGATCTTGTTGAAGCCGACGGTGAAGACCTGTTCCGTCACCGGGGGCGGCGGCGCGACGATCGCGACCTGCGGCGGCCCGGCGAAGGCGGTGGTGGCGAACAGGGCGGCGGTGGGAAGCTGGAGCGCCAGATGTCGGAGCGAACGGCTCAGGCGGCGCGCCAAGTTCGACATCGCGGGGATCCGGAAAGACGGCAAGTTAAAAGGCGGCACTCGGGGCGGTGCATTCGGATCGCACACGCCGTGATCGCACAGGTTGTGATCGAACTGGGCCATGGGGCGAACCGCGGCCTCCCTTTCCTGCAGCCGGACCGGACGAGGATGTTGCCGATCCCGGATGGGTGATAGATACACCTTCGTTCAGGAGGCCGGGCGGGACAAAATTACGGGCCGCACCACAATGTCGCGGATTGTCCGATTCTGTGTCGCCAAGGTCACGCTGGTATGGTGGCGATGTGGCCAAAGCTTGGCCGCGCCACGATTCGGCCACATTGCTCAAGCGTTGCCGTTGTGCAACGGTGCCGACGGCTTCCGAGTCGTCAGCCTGAGTCGGCCAGCCGGAAGAGCGTGCTGCCGCTGACCGGATCGGCCTCCACCAGCACCACCTTGACCGGGCTGCTGAGGCGGTACGTCCGCCCCGTACGCTGCCCGACCAGCGCGTGTGCGGCCTCGTCATGATCGTACCTGTCGTCGGGCAGGCTGCTGGCCGGGATCAGGCCGTCGGCGCCGCTTTCGTCCAGCCGGACGAACAGCCCGAAGCGGCTGACGCCGGAGATGCGGCCACTGAAGCGTTCCCCCACCCGGTCGGCCAGGAAGGCGGCGGTGTAGCGGTCCACCGCGTCGCGCTCGGCCACCGCGGCACGGCGTTCGGTGCCGGACAGATGCTCGCCGATCTCCGCCAGTCGGCCCAGCGTCTCGTCGTCCAGCCCGCCGACGCCCAGCCCCAGCGTGCGGATCAGCGCCCGGTGGACGATCAGGTCGGCATAGCGGCGGATCGGCGAGGTGAAATGGGCGTAGCGGTGCAGTGCCAGCCCGAAATGGCCGATGTTGTCCGGGCTGTAGGCGGCCTGGGCCTGGGCGCGCAGGATCACCTCGCTGACCAGCGGCGCGTGCGAGGTGCCCTCCACCTTGCGCAGGATGCGGGTGAAGTGGCTGGGCGTCAGGTCGGCGCTCTTTGCCAGCGGATGTCCGATCTCCGCCAGGAAGCCGCGCAGCGCCTCCATCTTGTCCATGGAGGGACGGTCGTGGATGCGGTACAGGCCGGGCATGGTGCGCCGTTCCAGCACCTCCGCCGCGGCGACGTTGGCGGCGATCATGAACTCCTCGATCAGCCGGTGGCTGTCGCGCCGTTCGCGCCGGGCGATCTCGGCGACCCGGCCGCGCTCGTCGATCAGCACCCGGCGTTCGGGCAGGTCCAACTCCAGCGTGCCGCGTTTGGCGCGGGCGGCGGCCAGTCGGGCGTACGCGCCGAACAGCGGGGCGATCACGCCGTCGGCCAGCGGCGCCGTTTCCTCGTCCGGCCGGCCGTCGTGGCAATCCTGCACCTGTTCATAGGTCAGCCGCGCCGCCGACCGCATGAGTCCGCGGACCAGCCGATGCCGGATCAGCACACCGTTGCGGTCGATCCACAGGTGGAAGGCCAAGCAGGCGCGATCCTCCCCCGGCCGGAGCGAACACAGGCCGTTCGACAGCGCCTCCGGCAGCATCGGCACGACGCGGTCAGGGAAGTACACCGAGTTGCCGCGCTCGTACGCTGTCCAGTCGAGCGCCGATCCGGGGCGTACGTAATAGGACACGTCGGCGATGGCGACGATCAGGTGCCAGCCTTCCGGGTTCTCGGGGTCGCTGTCCGGCTCCGCCCACACGGCATCGTCGAAGTCGCGGGCGTCGGCGCCGTCGATGGTCACCAGCGGGATGTTGCGCAGATCCTCCCGCTGCATCAGCGCCGGCACCGCCGCCAGTTCCGCCTCGCGCAAGGCGGCATGCGGGAAGGCGGTGGGGATGCCGTGGGCGTGGATGGCGATCAGGCTGAAGGCGCGCGGCTCGTCGGTGGAGCCGAGACGCTCCACCACGCGGGCCTGCGGCTGGCCGGCGCGCCCGGCCGGCAGGATGTCGGCGAAGACGAGATCGCCCGCTTCGGCCTCGCCACGGTTGGGCGGCAGCACCAGGAACTCGGTCTTGTGGCGGCGGTCGGTCGGGTGGATGCGGCCGCCATCGGCGCTCGGCCGGTAGACGCCGAGGATGCGGCCCTCGCGCTCGCCGTCAATGCGGCGGATGACGCGGGCTTCGTACAGGCGGTCGTTGATGCGGGCGAGCTTCGCCAGCAGCGTGTCGCCGACCGCCAGCGGCTTGTCCTCCCCCCGCGACTTCTTTTCCGGCAGCAGGAAGATGCGCGGCGGGTCGCCCTCGCCGGTCCAGGTCAGCGGGCGGGCCGACAACTCGCCCTCCGCATCGGCGCCGGTGACCAGCAGCACGGCGACGGCAGGCAGCGCCTGCGGCGGGGCCATCCGCTTGTTGCGTCCACGTTCCACCGCGCCGTCCGCCTCCAGTTCGCGCAGCAGGTCCTTCAACGTCTCGCGGTCGGCTGATCCGGACAGCTTGAAGGCGCGGGCGATCTCGCGCTTGCCGACCGGGGTGGTGCTGGACCGGATGAAGGCGAGGATGGCGTCCTTGCTGGGGAAATGGCTGTCGGTCACTGGGCGGGCAGTCCGTCGGTTCTTGTCGCTGGTATGGCTATATAGGGATCAATCAGCATCAGGGCTCGTCGCCCACGGTCTGCCAGCCATCGCACGGATGGCGTCGCTGCGCTCCAGCGCCTCGCGGAAGCCGGCGAGCGGGAAGCGCACCTCCGTTTTCTCGCCGGCCGGCGACTGACCGACGATGGAGACCTCCGGCGCCGGAGCCATCTTCTCCACCATGCGGCGGTTGATGTCGGGATCGGTCACGGCGCAGGTGTTCGTCTCGAACCGGTAGGGCTTGCAGGGGGAGTCGGGCTTGAACACCGCCCGGTCGGCCCAGACCCGCACCAGCTTGTCGAGGTCCAGCGCTTCGGCATTCACGCGAAAGCGCAGCCCCTCGCGCCATTTGTCGGTCGAGCGCAGCCAGACCAGCCGGGCGGTGCGGTCGTTGGTGCCGCGGGCGGTCAACTCGCACTCCACCTGCCGCGTGCCGGTCCAGAGCTGACAGTAGAGCTTCCAGGACTTGAAGGTCTCGTCGAACTCCTGAAAGGGCTTGTCGGCTGCCAAAGCCGCTGGTACGGCGGCGATCAGCGTCGCCAGGGCGAGGATCAGGCGCTGTCCGTGGCGGCGAACGGGCATGGAACGATCACTCCCGCCGTTCCGCCCGGCGCCGCAGCAGGTGGTCGGCCAGCACGCAGGCCATCATCGCCTCGCCCACGGGGACGGCGCGGATGCCGACGCAGGGGTCGTGGCGGCCCTTGGTCAGGATGTCGGTGTCGTTGCCGGCGGTGTCGACCGTCTGGCGCGGCGTCAGGATCGAGCTGGTCGGCTTCACCGCGAAGCGCACGACGATGTCCTGCCCGGTGGAGATGCCACCCAGGATGCCGCCGGCATTGTTGGACAGGAACTGCGGCTGTCCGTCCGAACCCATGCGCATCTCGTCGGCGTTCAACTCGCCGGTCAGTTCCGCGGCGGCGAAGCCGTTGCCGATCTCCACACCCTTCACCGCGTTGATGGTCATCATCGCGCAGGCGAGGTCGCTGTCCAGCTTGTCATAGAGCGGGTCGCCCAGCCCCACCGGCACGCCGGACGCCACCAACTCCACCACCGCGCCGACGGAGGAGCCGCTCTTGCGGATGCCGTCAAGATACTCGGCCCACTGGGTGGCCGCGACCGGATCGGGGCAGAAAAAGGGATTGTTGTCGATCTCCGCCCAGTCCCAGCGGCTGCGGTCGATCTTGTGCGGGCCGATCTGCACCAGGGCGCCGCGCACCTGGATGGCGGACCCCAGCACCTTGCGCGCCACCGCGCCGGCGGCGACCCGGCAGGCGGTTTCCCGCGCCGAGGAGCGTCCGCCACCACGGTAATCGCGGATGCCGTATTTCTGCCAGTAGGTGTAGTCGGCATGGCCGGGGCGGAATTTCCCGGCGATGTCGCTGTAGTCCTTGGATCGCTGGTCGGTGTTCTCGATCAGCAGCGAGATCGGCGTGCCGGTCGTCTTGCCTTCGAACACGCCGGACAGGATCTTCACCTGATCGGGTTCCTGGCGCTGGGTGGTGTAGCGCGACTGGCCGGGCCGGCGCTTGTCCATCCAGGGCTGGATGTCGGTTTCCGCCACGAGGTCGATCAGCGACGGGCAGCCGTCCACGACGACGCCGATGGCCGGTCCGTGGCTCTCGCCCCAGGTGGTGAAGCGGAAAAGCGTGCCGAAGCTGTTGCCGGCCATGGTGACATCCTCCCGAAACGAACCCGCGACCGCAAAGCGGTTGCGCGCGTTTCTTGCGGCCTTTCGGCGGCAAGGTCAAGGAAGCGATGCGCTGATTTTTTAAGGGAGTTTTTTAAAGGAGGATGGTGCTGCCAGAGAGGATTGAACTCTCGACCTCTCCCTTACCAAGGGAGTGCTCTACCACTGAGCTACGGCAGCGCCGGATACGAACGCCTGGTCACAGGATCGGAGGAATGGTGCTGCCAGAGAGGATTGAACTCTCGACCTCTCCCTTACCAAGGGAGTGCTCTACCACTGAGCTACGGCAGCCCCGATAACCGATCATCGCCGGGGCGATGCGTCCGGGTGAGGCGTCCAGGCTTGGCCGCCCCCCGAAGTGGCGCGGGTTATGCCACAGGCCTTTGGGGGATGCAAGCGCTTAAAATCACCCTGCGACCCACTTTTTTTCCCGCCCCGAATAAGTGCCCGAATCACGCCTGCGTCGCTGCGGACGGAAGCACCGCCTCGGCGCGGAAATCGGGCACGACGGTGCCCAGGATCGACAGAACCCGCTCGCCGTCGCCCGCGCGCGCCGCCGCCTCCAGCTCACCCACCGCGCGGTTGATCAGCGCATAGTCGATCAGCCGGGGGGAGGCGAGGAAGACGCCGTCGGCCTCGGTGCGGCTCGGCGCCTCCGCCGCGGTCAAGATTTCCTCGAACAGCTTCTCGCCGGGACGCAGGCCGGTATAGGCGATCTCGATGTCGACGCCGGGCCGGTAGCCGGCCAGCCGAATCATCTGGCGGGCGAGGTCGGCGATCTTCACCGGCTCGCCCATGTCCAGCACCAGGATCTTGCCGCGGTCCTCCGCGCGGGTGGCGCCGTGGGCGGAGGCCTGCAGAACCAGTTCCACCGCCTCGCGCACCGTCATGAAATAGCGGCGCATGTCGGGGTGGGTGACGGTCAGCGGCCCGCCCTGCGCCAACTGGCGGGTGAACAGCGGCACGACAGAGCCGGAGGAGCCCAGCACATTGCCGAAGCGCACGGTCATGTAGCGGGTGGCCTGTTCCGTCGCGTCACGCGGCGGCAGGACGTCCAGCGCCTGGCAGTAGGTCTCGGCGAAGCGCTTGGCCGCTCCCATGACGCTTGTCGGGCGGATCGCCTTGTCGGTGGAAATCAGCACCATGGCGAGGCAGCCGGCGGCGCGCGCGGCGTCCGCCACGTTGCGGGTGCCGATGACGTTGGTCAGCACGCCCTCGCACGGGTTGGCCTCCACCAGCGGCACATGCTTCAGCGCCGCGGCGTGGAAGACCAGGGCCGGGCGCTCGTCCTGGAACAGGCGCATGACCCGGTCGCGGTCACGGACGTCGGCGATCACCGCGCGGGTGTCGAGGCCGGGGAACTTCTCCCGCACCTCCATCTCGATGCTGTAGAGGTTGAACTCCCCGGCATCGAGCAGGATCAGCCGCTCCGGCCCCAGCGTGGCGATCTGGCGGACCAGCTCGCTGCCGATGGTGCCGCCGGCGCCGGTGACGATCACCCGCCGCCCACCGATCAGCCCGGAAATGGCGCCGCGATCCAGCACCGCCTGCGGCCGGCCCAGCAGGTCCTCCAGCGCGATCGGCCGCACCTCCACGCCCTTGCCTTCGCCGAGAGCCGACTTGAACTCGGTCAGGCTGGGCAGGCGCGACAGCACCAGACCCAGCGCCTCCGCCCGGTCGAGCAGGCTGCGCAGGGTCGATCCCTTCAACTCGGCATTGCCCTTGGTGACGATCAGCCGCTGCGGCCGTTCACCCTTGCGCTCCAGCGTGTGGACGACCTGCTCAAGATCGTCGGGGCCGCCCAGGACCGGCACGCCGCGCACGGCATGGCCGATGCGACGGCCCTTGTCGTCCAGGATGCCGACGACGCGGTAGGCCGACTGCCCGGGCTGGTCGAGCGAGCGGATGAACAGTTCCGTCGCGTCGCCGACCCCCAGCAGCAGGACGGGGATGCGCGGCACGCCCTCCACCGCCTCGGCCCAGCTGAAGCGGCGGTCCTTCATGAAGCGGTAGGCGAAGCGCGGCCCGCCGAGCAGCAGCATCTGCACCAGCCACAGGATCGGCGGCAGGGAGCGCGGCAGCAGCTCGGCGCGTGTCAGCAGGAACATCGCCAGGACGAAGCACAGCACCGCCACGGTGACGGCGCGCACCACCTGCATCAGGTCGGGAATGGAGGCGTAGCGCCAGATGCCGCGGTACAGGCCGAACAGCACGAAAACGGCTGCCGAAATGCCGACCAGCGTCGGCAGCGCGATGACCAGCGCATCGAAATACAGGCCGAAGGCGGAGCCGCCCACCCGCAGGTACAGGGCGACGACCAGGGCCACCCCGGTCATCACCAGATCATGCAGGAAAACCAGGGATGCCCGTGCGGACGGGATACGCATGCCGCTAAACCTTGTTCATTCGTTCGGCCTTGAGAACCGGGGGCCGAAGCCGGCCATCGCCGATTCGGCCGGGTAATCAGCCGCGGGAAGCTTTGAACCATTCCGCGGTGGCGCGCAACCCGGACGCAAGGTCATGGGGCGGGCGCCAGCCGAGCCTTTCACGGATGGGACCGTCATCCACCGTCAGCGTGCCGGCCAGCCGGTCGAACACCGCGCGCGTGCCGGTCAGCGCCGCCCCCAGCGCCATCAGGCCGCGCGGCACCGGGACCAGCCGCGCCGGCCGGCCCAGCGCCGCGGCGATGGCGCGCACCAGATCGGCGGTCGAAACCGGCTCGCCATCCTGGACCAGGAAGGTCCCGCCGGCGGCGTGGGCATGCTCAAGCACCGTCACCACCGCGTCGGCGAGGTTGCCGACATAGATCAGGCTCCGCCGGTTGTGGATGCCGCCGAGCGGCAGCGGCAGGCCGGTCGCCACCAGCTTCACCAGAGCCCGCATGTTGCCGGCGGCGCCGGGTCCATAGACCAGCGGCGGACGGATCACCGCCACTTCCATGCCGGTGCGGGCGGAGATCGCGGCCAGCGCCCGTTCGGCCTCCAGCTTCGAGATGCCGTAGGGGCTGTGCGGGTCGGGCGGCGTCGCGGCGTCCAGCGGGGTGGGGCGGCTTTCGTCCACCATCGCCTTGATGCTGCTGAGGAAGACGAAGCGCTTCACGCCGGCTGCCGCCGCCTGCTCCGCCAGCCGGACGGTGCCGGCGGTGTTGACGCGGCGGAATTCGGCCAGCGGGTCGGCGGCCTTGTCGCGCATCACATGGACGCGGGCCGCCATGTGGATCACCGCATCGACACCCTCCAGCGCCGCGGTCCAGTCGGTGTCGGGGCCGATGTCGCCGACGACGGCCGGCTCCCACGGCCCTTCCTTGGCGCTGCGCAGGGCGGCGCGCACATGGTGTCCGCGGGCAACCAGCAGCGGGACGGTGTGGCGGCCGACGAAGCCGGTGGCGCCGGTCAGAAGAACGCGCATTGGCAGAACGATCCGGGCTGGTGTCGTATGATGGACTGAACCGTGACTTAGTATCCGGTTTGGCCGGGTGGCGCCACGGCGCAAAGTCCCAGAACCCTTTTCCGGCTTTCGGTTGGTGGTGGGAATGGCTATAAGCTGAATAGGGACGCGTGAATAAGGACGCTACCAAGACATGTCACACATTGTGGACGGTGCAAATGATCGGCACAGCCGGATCATCATCGTCAGCTTTAACTGCGCCGACTTCGTCAATCGCGTCATTGGCTGTCTGCTCGACCAGACCGATCCCGCCTTTGAGGTGGTGATCGTCGACAATGCGTCGAAGGACGTCGACGGGATCGCCTTGCCCGCCGACCCGCGATTCCGCATGATCCGGCTGGACAGCAATGTCGGCTTCGCCAAGGCCAACAACATCGGCGCTGCCGGTGCCACCGTTCCCTGGATCGTTACGCTGAACCCCGACGCCTTCCCGCGCCGCGACTGGATGGAGCGGCTGCAGGCCGCCGCCCATGCGCAGCCCGACGTGGCGATGTTCGGCTCGACCCAACTCTTCTCGCACGACCCCCGCATGATCGATGGCGAGGGTGACCAGTATTCCATCTTCGGCTTCGCCTGGCGGGTCAATTACCGCCGCATGCTGAAGCCGCCCTATTACAGTGGCGAAGTCTTCTCGCCCTGCGCCGCCGCCGCCATGTACCGGCGCGATTATTTCGAGGCCGTCGGCGGCTTTGACGAGGATTTCTTCTGCTATTGCGAGGATGTCGACCTCGGCTTCCGCATCCGGCTCGGCGGCGGTCCGGCCGTGCAGGTCGGCGACGCGGTGGTGGAGCATGTCAGCAGCGGCGTGTCCAAGCAGTACGGCACCTTCGCCCAGTATCACGGCGTCCGCAATCTGGTGTGGACGATGGTGAAGAACATGCCGCTGCCGCTGCTGCCGCTGGCCTTGGCGGGCCATGCGCTGCTGGTGGTCTATCTGGTGGTCCGCAGCCTGGGCAGCGAGCGCACCGGCGCCATCGGCCGCGGCATCCGCGACGCGCTGTGCGGGCTGCCGGGCATGATCGCCAAGCGCCGCGTCATCCAGCGCGACCGCAAGGCGACGCTGGGGCAGGTCGCCCGCATGATCGCCTGGAACCCGCTGCTGCTGAAGACCCGCGGCCGGCCGGGGCTGCGGAAGTCGCACAGCTCAGACCAGCCGCCATCCGTGGGTGTTGAAAAAGCGTAGGGCGGACCGGGCGAACATGCGGATGTGCGCGCTGCCCTTGCGGGCCGCCTTGCCGCCGAAATGCACCATGCGCACGTCCGGCACATAGGCGATCTCGCCCAGCGCCATCGCCCGGCGCGACAAGTCGAAATCTTCGAAATAGAGGAAATAGCCGTCGTCGAACCCGCCCAGCCGGGTCAGCGCGTCGCGTCGGAACAGCATGAATGCGCCGCTGACCTGCTCCAGCCCGGTGACGACGCTGTCGCCGGTGATGTCGCGCATTTCGTAGCGGTTCAGCCGCTTTGCGAACATCCGCTTGATCGAAGCGGGGGCGAAGGCGCGAAGGCCCAGATCAAACACGGTCGGCCGCCGCTTGCACAGGAACTCCTGCTCGCCTGACGGACCAAACACCTTTGGTGTCAGCAGCACGGTGCGCGGGTGCGCCTCCATATAGCGCCAGCCGGCCAGCAGCGCGTCCGGTTCCAGCAGGATGTCGTAATTCAGGATCAGGTGATAGGGCGCATTGCCCTGCCGGATCGCCAGATTGTGCCCGGCGCCGTAGCCGACGTTGCCATGCCCGGCGATCAGCGTCACCGGCGGACGACCGGCCTCGGCATAGCGGTCCAACAGCGGCTGGAACGGGTTTGTCGCCGGGTCGCTGCCCTCCGGTGCGCCATTGTCGATGATCCACAGCCGGGTCCGCACCCCGGCTCCCTCGGCCAGCCGGTCGGCGGCGGCGGCGATGGTGTCGAGCGAGCGGGCCAACAGGTCCGGGTCGGGGTGGTAGAGGACGACGGAGAGGTCGAGGAAATCGGTGGTCATCGCGATCAGGCCTTCGACATGCGCGTCAGCGTCGCCAGCAGCAGCGCGACGGTGACCGCGCCCGGCGCCAGCGTCCAGGCACCGTAGGTCCCGGCAGCCAGCGCAGCCGCGACGAGGACGAGGCTGTAGCCGATGATGGTCAGCACCACCCGGTCATGCCGGCCGGCACCCTTGGCGGCCTTCTGATAGAAATGCTCGCGGTGGGCCTGCCAGATCTTCTCGCCGCGCAGCAGCCGGCGCAGCAGGGTGATGGTGGCGTCGGTCAGGTAATAGGCGGGCAGGATCAGCGCCGCCGCCCAATCGCCGCGCGCCGCCAGCGAGGCCAGCAGGAAGGCCAGGATGTGGCCGAGCGGGATGCTGCCGACATCGCCCATGAACATGCGGGCCGGCCGCCAATTGTGGGTCAGGAACCCCGCCGCCGCCCCGGCCAGCGCCGCCCCGGCGACCCCTGTCAGCCCGAAATCGCCCATCACCAGCGACACCAGCGCCACGCCGCCGCCGATCAGGATGGTTTCGCTGCCGGCCAGCCCGTCGATCCCGTCCATGAAATTGTAGAGGTTGACGAACCACAGCCACAGGAAGGCCGTCGCCGCCCGGTCCAGCCCCCAGGGCAGCCAGCCTTGCCACACAAGCTGGTCGGACGGCAGCGCCAGCAGCCCGAACGCCACCGCCAGCGCCTGCACCGCCAGCCGCAGCAGCGGCGACAGGGTGCGCCGGTCGTCCATCCACGACACTCCCATCAGCGCCAGCGTGCCCAGCAGCACCGCCCCGGTCTCCAGCGGCCGGCCGAAAACGATCCCGGCAATGGCGAAGACCGGCACCACCGTCAGCATCACCGCCCAGCCGCCGCCGCGCGGGGTGGGGGCCTGATGGCTCGACCGCTCGTTCGGGATGTCCATGATGCTGCTGGCGAGCAGATAACGCAGAACCCGCGTCGACAGGTACCAGCCGACGGCCAGACACAGCAGGAAGACGCCGATCAGCGCGGACGAATAGGCGGTGGAGGTCATGGTGGCTCGGACGGTGGGGGAGAGGGGACGGCTCAGAGCTTGTGATAGCCCTTGTACCACTCCACGAAGCGGGGCAGGCCGATCTCGATCGGGGTTTTCGGTTCGAAGCCCAGAACTTGGCGGCTCAGTTCGATGTCGGCGGCGGTCTCCTGCACGTCGCCGGCCTGCATCGGCTCCATCACCTTGACCGCCTCGCGGCCGAAAGCCTGCTCCAGCACGGTGATGAAGCGCATCAGCTCCTCGCACCGGTTGTTGCCGAGGTTGAAGACGCGGTGCGGGGCGCCGGTCTCCGCATCCACCGGGGCCGGGCGGTCGAGGGCGGCCAGCACCCCGGCGACGATGTCGTCGATATAGGTGAAGTCGCGCTTCATTTTGCCGCCGTTGAAAACGCGGATCGGCCGGCCGGCGGTGATGGCGTCGGCGAACAGCCAAGTCGCCATGTCCGGGCGGCTCCACGGACCATAGACGGTGAAGAAGCGCAGGCCGGTCGCCGGCATCTGGTAGAGATGGCTGTAGGTGAAGGCCAGCATCTCCGCCGCCTTCTTGGTGGCGGCATAGACCGACACCGGGCTGTCCACCCGATCCTCCACCGAGAAGGGCATCTTGCGGTTGGCGCCGTAGACCGAAGAAGTCGAGGCGTAGACGAAATGCTTCAGCCCCGGCATGCGCCGCGCCGCCTCCAGCAGCGTCACCTGACCGGTGACGTTGGCGTCGACATAGGCATAGGGATTCTCGATCGAATAGCGCACGCCCGGCTGCGCCGCCAGATGGACAACGCCGGTCACATCGGCGAACTGCGGCCATAGCCCCTCCACCGTCGCGCGGTCGGAGATGTCGGCCCTGATGAAGCGAAAGCCGGGCCGGCCGGTCAGCCGGGCCAGCCGCGCCTCCTTCAGCGCCACCGCGTAATAGTCGTTCAGGTTGTCGAGGCCGAGCACGCTCTCCCCGCGGTCCAGCAGAGCCGCCGCGACATGCGATCCGATGAAGCCGGCGGCCCCGGTGACGAGGATAGTCATGGTCCGACACCCTTATGACGATGGTCCGACGGTCTTATGCCCGAGCGGCGGCCGGGGCGCCAGCCTCCTTCCACGACCTTTCCGTGACCGGTTCGCACGCTTGACAGCCGATCCGCCCTGCCGGTCTACTGCGCGACCGCGACACACCAGGACCGATGGGACCATCGATGCCCCCGAAGAAGAATCCGCTGAACCTGAACCCGCTGCAGCTGCGCACCCTGACCCTTCTGCAGGAGATCGCCCGTCTGGAGAACGCTCCGGCCGAGGATGAGGAGGGGGGCTTCCAGATCACCTCCCTGCCGCATGCTCACGGCAACCACTTCCACCTCGGCCATGCCGTGGTCGCCGCCAAGGATGCCACCGGACTGCAGAACGATGCGGTCTGGACCATTCTGGAGCGCAAGGGCATCGTGAAGCGCACCCCCGGCGCCGCGATCCTGACCGCGACCGGCGTCGGTTACGAGACCGGCCTGCGCGATCAGATCCTGCATCATTCCGACCACTGACAGCCTGCGCGGAGCCGCGCCGATGGACGACACTGCCGAGACGCTGAACACTCCGCCGGCACCGGTGAAGCCGAAGCCGGCGGTGAAAGACCGTGATGAACGCCTCGCCGCCCGCCTGCGAGAGAATCTGCGCAAGCGCAAGGAGCAGGCGCGGCAGCGGGGAGAGTGAGTGGGAAGTTAGGCGTCTGTGCCCCCTCCCTAACCCTCCCCCTCTTCGAGGGAGAGGGGACTGCCGCCGCTTCGCATATGGCTCCCTCTCCCGCGGAGCGGGGGAGGGTCGGGGAGGGGGCGAGCGGTCGAGGGGCGCCGCCCCCTAAGCCAAATCCTTCCTGAACCAGATCTGCTTGTGCCCCGGCGGATAGCCCTCCATCTCCGCCCACACCTGATAGCCCTGCTTCGGGTAGAAGCCCGGCGCCTGGAAATCGTAGGTGTAGAGCCGCGACCAGCGGCAGCCCCGCGCCTTGGCCTCCGCCTCCGCCGCTGCCAGCAACCGGCCGCCGAGGCCGCTGCCGCGCGTGGAGTCGTCCACCCACAACAGGTCGACATACAGCCAGTCCCAGTTGGTGTAGCCGACCAGCCCACCCTTCAGCGTGCCGTCGGCATCGCGGGCGACGACCACAAGATCGCGTCGGTCATAGGCGCGGCCGAGCGACGCCTCGTTATAGGCGCGCAGGCCGTCGAAGACGCCGGCCAGATCGGCCGGGGCGGGGGTGTCCGTCACGGACAGGATGAAGCTCTGTGTCATGCGGCGAAGCTTAGCCGCGACCGCGCGGAAGACCAGCGCCGTGATAAAGAACCGTCCATGCACCACAAGCGGCCCGGCTTTTCTTGAGCCTCGCCGCGCGCTCGGCTACAAACCAGCCTCACCACCCCTCCACCCAATCGATACGCCAAGGAGTACCCCCGCGATGGGCATCATGCCGGACAGCTGGATCCGCGAGATGGCCGAGACCAAGGGCATGATCGAGCCCTTCGTCGAGACCCAGAAGCGCGAAGGCGTGATTTCCTACGGCGTGTCGTCCTACGGCTACGACGCCCGGGTCGCCGACGAGTTCAAGATCTTCACCAACGTCGACAACGCCATCGTCGATCCGAAGCGCTTCGACGATTCGAGCTTCGTCGACCGCAAGACCGACGTCTGCATCATTCCGCCGAACAGCTTCGCGCTGGCCCGCACGGTCGAGTATTTCCGCATCCCGCGCGACGTTCTGGTCATCTGCCTGGGCAAGAGCACCTATGCCCGCTGCGGCCTGATTGTGAACGTCACCCCGCTGGAGCCGGAGTGGGAAGGCCACGTCACTTTGGAGATCTCCAACACCACCCCGCTGCCCGCCAAGGTCTACGCGAACGAGGGGCTGTGCCAGTTCCTGTTCCTGAAGGGCGACAGCGTGTGCGAGGTGTCCTACGCCGACAAGTCCGGCAAATATATGGGGCAGAAGGGCGTCACGCTGCCCCGGCTCTGAGCACTCCTATCTGATCGCTCCTCAAAAGCGTATCCGCGAAAGAAACAGGTCCATGGACAAGATCCGCATCCGCGGCGGCCGCCCGCTGAACGGCTCCATCACAGTTGGTGGCGCCAAGAACGCCGCCCTGCCGCTGATGACGGCGTCGCTTCTCACCGACGAGACGCTGACGCTGACCAACCTGCCGATCCTGGCCGACATCAACACGTTGTGCAATCTGCTGTTGCAGCATGGCGTGGCGATCCACATGGCCGGTGCCGGCGGCGATTGCGCCGGACGCGCCGTGGACTTCACCGCGCGCGACATCACCAACACCACCGCTCCCTATGATCTGGTGCGCAAGATGCGCGCCAGCGTGCTGGTGCTGGGGCCGTTGCTGGCTCGCTGCGGCGAGGCCAAGGTGTCGCTGCCCGGCGGCTGCGCCATCGGCGCGCGTCCGGTGGACCTGCACATCAAGGGTCTGGAGGCGATGGGCGCCGACATCCGGATCGAGGCGGGCTATATCGTCGCCAAGGCTCCGGCCGGCGGCCTGCGCGGTGCGGAATACGTCTTCCCCAAGGTGTCGGTGGGTGCGACCGAGAACCTGCTGATGGCCGCCACGCTGGCCAAGGGCACCACCATCCTGGTCAATGCCGCGCGCGAGCCGGAAGTGACCGACCTCGCCGAATGCCTGGTCAAGATGGGGGCGAAGATCACCGGCATCGGCACCGACCGGCTGGTGATCGAGGGTGTCGACCGGCTGCATGCCGCCCGCCACATGGTGGTGGCCGACCGCATCGAGACCGGCACCTACGCCATGGCCGCGGCGATCACCGGCGGCCGTCTTGACATCATGAACACCCGTCTCGATTTGATCAAAGCGGCGGTCAAGGCGCTGGCTCCGGCCGGCGTCGCCTTCGAGGAGATCGAGAACGGGATCCGCGTGTCGCGCGCGAACGGCGAACTGCACGGCGTCGATGTGATGACCGAGCCGTTCCCGGGCTTCCCCACCGACCTTCAGGCCCAGATGATGGCCCTGATGTGCACGGCGAAGGGCGCGGCGATGATCACGGAAACGATCTTCGAGAACCGCTTCATGCACGCGCCGGAGCTGACCCGCATGGGCGCGCGGATCACGGTCCACGGCTCGTCGGCCCTGGTGCGCGGTGTGGAGAGGCTGACCGGTGCGCCCGTGATGGCGACGGACCTGCGCGCTTCGGTGTCGCTGGTGCTTGCCGGGCTGGCGGCGGAGGGGGAGACGATGGTCAACCGCGTCTACCACCTCGACCGCGGTTATGAGCGGGTGGAGGAGAAGCTGGCTGCCTGCGGTGCGGAGATCGAACGCATCCACGGCGGCGACGAGTAAGCGGCGGGGGCGCCCCTCCGCCATCCCGATAAGGTTGGCCATTCCCGAGAGGTGCCCACGACCATGACGGCCTCAGCCATGACCCCGATCCGCCTGCGCGCCGAAGACGAGGAGGACCTGAAGGTCGTCTCCGCCTGCCTGCAGGACGCCATCCTTCCGGTCGGCGACATGTGCTTCCAGCCCGACGACAAGCGGTTCGTCATGGTCGTCAACCGCTTCCGCTGGGAGGCCGCCGACCGCCCGCGTCCCGGCCCCGCCGCCGACGATGACGATCTGGCCCCCTACGAGCGGGTCCATTGCGGCGTGCGGGTGGACGGGGTGACCGGCGCCAAGCTGCGCGGCTTCGATCTGAAGGATCGCGGCCGGATCCTGGAGTTGCTGTCGATGGAGACGATGGAGGGCGGGATCGCCCTGCATTTCGCCGGCGGCGGCTGCGTCCGCCTGGACGGAGCATCCTGGCGCATGGTGGTGGAGGATCTGGGCGAGCCCTGGCCCACCGGCTGCAAACCCTGCCACCCTGACGAACCGGCCTGAGCGGCCGGACGGCACGCGGGGCGCCGGTTCAGCGCGCCGCGACCTGGGTGTCGTTGTGGATGCGACGGATCACGTCCTCCGCGGTCTTCTTATAGGTGACGGTGTCCACGTCCTCGCCCGGCGACAGTTGCGAGCGGCGGACGGTGAAGAAGCGGTGACCGACATCCAGCATGCCGCTGGCCTCGACCAGGATGCTGGTGTCCTTGCCGTCGGCGCTGGGCGAAACGGAAACGATCTGGCCCAATTCTTCGCCGAGCAGACCGGTCACTTCGAGCCCGACAAGATCGTCGCCGGCACGCGGATCGGCCGCCTGGACCGACTCGATGTGGGCGAATGGCAGGGTCGCTGCCAGCGCAAGGCCGGCCAACAGGGTCTGGAACCTCATGATTCGGGCTCCCTTCGCTGATGTGTGTCTCGTATGTCACAATCAACATGGGAATTGCGGGACAGTTCCCAGGGAACGATGCAGGGGTAATCCGGTTGCTGCGGCATGACCAACAGCGAAGGAGGCCCCTCCATGGCCCAGAACCTCAATGGAAAGACCGTGGCCGTTCTCGCCACCGACGGCTTCGAACAGGTGGAACTGACCGAGCCGGTGAAGGCCCTGCGCGACGCCGGTGCCACCGTGCATGTGGTCGCTCCGAAAAGCGGGCAAATCCAGGGCTGGAACCACCATGACCGCGGCGACAAGGTCGATGTCGACGTGACGCTCGACCAAGCCGATGCCGGCCGCTACGACGCGCTGATGCTGCCGGGCGGCGTGATGAATCCGGACAGCCTGCGGTTGGAACCGAAGGCGATCGAGTTCGTGAAGAGCTTCGTGAATTCGGATCGTCCCATCGCCGCAATTTGTCACGGCCCCTGGACGCTGATCGACGCCGGCGGCGTGCGTGGCAAGCGGATGACATCCTGGCCGTCGCTGCAGACCGACCTGCGCAACGCGGGCGCGACCTGGGTCGACGAGCAGGTGGTGACCGACCATGGTCTGGTCACCTCGCGCAAGCCCGACGACATTCCGGCCTTCTGCCGCAAGATGATCGAGGAATTCGGCGAAGGCCGCCACGCCGGCCATCGCCACGCGGCGGAATAGGGGGCGGCGGGATTCTGGCGGAGTTAGACCCCCACCTAACCTCCCCCGCTCTCAGCGGACCTACGGTCCGCCTGCCGCGTCAGCACAAAGCATAGCTTTGTGCGAGAGCTGGGCGGGGGAGGGACTGCCGCCACTCTGCCAATACAGCACTTAGTCTCCTCCCCCGCCCAGCGGGGGAGGATTAAGGTGGGGGCAATCGAAGCCCGCACCTACACAAATTATCCCTACGCCGACACCAGCTTATCCCTACGCCGTCACCAGCGGCGACAGCCCGTTCTGGATCGCCCACACCGCCGCCTGCGTGCGGTTCTGCGCGTTGATCTTCCGCATCACGTTCTTGAAATGCATCTTCACGGTCGATTCCGTGATGTGCAGGTTGCGCGCGATGGCCTTGTTCGATTGGCCGGCCAGTAGGCAGCGCAGGATCTGCACCTCGCGCTTCGACAGGTCACCGCTGGGCGGCATGGCGATCGGGGTCGGGCTGTGCTGCGGGCGTTCGTTGGCGGCGGCCATCAGCAGGCCGGCGACATGGGTCGGATAGACCACCTCGCCCAGCATCACCAGCCGCAGCGAGCGCAGCAGGCTCTCGCTCGACATGCTCTTGTTCAGATAGGCGTCGGCGCCCGCCTTCAGCGACTGGGACAGGCTGCGGTCGGCGATGGTGTCGGCCAGCACCGCGATCCGGGCCGATGTGCCGTCGCGCAGGCGCCGGATGCCGGCGATTTCCTCAGGCATGCCGTCCTGGAGCGCCAGCACGATCAGGTCGGGCTCCTCGCCATCGGCAATGAGGTCGAGCGCGTCGTCGGCGCTGGCCGCGTGGGCGCTGACCCGGAAGGGGCCGCCGCCGATCAACGTTGCCAAGGCCGCCGAAAACAGCCGGTCATGGTCGACCAGCATCACATTCCATGTCGTCATTGTTCATCCTCCGCTGGGCCGCCCTTATCACCGGGCGGCGGCGATCCCCCCTTTTTGTCCGCGCCTGAAGGATCAGGCCAAGGACCGGACCGGTTGATCCGGCCCACGCAGACTCCGAACATAGAAAATTAGAACAATATTGTTCGGAACAGCGGGCTTTACGCTTCATGCCGGGATGATTTATACGGTTCATTAACCAACGGCGCAAGGTGAGAACAGGAAAGTCACAGGCAATAGATCAGATTTGGCCGGAAATTGAACGCAGATCCGTTCATTCGATATTTAGGGGTAGCTGCGCCAAAGAGCGGCGCGAATGAACCGCTTTTCCGTTGGGGCTTTTTGGTGTTCTTGGCCCTACTGAGGAGCGGTCCGCTGAGAATAAGGGGACACAATGGAGTTCGAGCTTCAAGCGCGCGATGGTTCGCGTAGCGCGGGCAATCCCACGCGGATATTTCTGGTGGTCGACGAGCAGCCGATGGTGCGCCATGGCTTCGCGCTGTCCATCGGCGAAATCTGCCCTGGGACGCGCGTGCTGGAGGCCGGGTCGTTGGATGAAGCGCTGAACATTGGCCGCCAGACTCCCGAGCTGGCTCTGGTTCTCTACGATCCAGGCCCGCCGCGCGGGGAAGAGGATGACACGGGCGGCAGCACCATCGCCGGGCTGCGACGGCTGAAGGAGACGCTGGGCGACGTGCCGGTCCTGATCCTCACCAACTCCGACGAGGTTGCCGACATCGTCGACAGCGTCCGCATGGGCGCCCGCGGCTACGTGCTGAAGACCAGCCCGCCGGAGGTGCTGGAGCATGCCATCTCGCTGGCGCTCAGCGGCGACATCTTCCTGCCGCTGCCGCGCGCGGTGCTGAACGGGGCGCTGGCCGAGGGGCCGCGCGGCAACGACGACATCCTCGACCGCCTGACCGACCGCCAGCGCGACGTCTTCGAACTGCTGCTGGCCGGCCACTCCAACAAGGAGATCGCCCGCGGCCTGGGCGTGCTGGAGGGCACGGTGAAGGTGCATGTGCGCGCCATCATGCAGAAGCTGGGCGTGCGCAACCGCACCCAGGTCGCGGTGGTCGCCGCCCGCAACGGCTGCTTCAACGGCGAGGGCTGAGCGGGGCGGGGTGTTTGTCCGCATTGCCTGAACGGCTTCGCTTCCGGCAGACTGGCGCCCGCAGAGTCCAGTTGGCAGTCGGGGAGCGGGCGCTTGGTTCAGGTGGCGGTGGCCGACAGGCCGGAAGGCTCGGCGCGTGAGGAAAAGAAGGTCGCCGTCCATGGCGCGGCGACCGTCCGGTTCGAGCATCGCCACGGCGAGACCCGACTGGCGACTCTCTACCATCATGACCCGCTGCGGGTGCTGATGCCGACGCCGCGCCGCGATGACCTTCCCATCGCGGTGCTTGCCACAACATCCGGCGGAATGGTCGGCGGTGACCGCATGGACATCGCCCTGTCGATCGGGCCGGGTGCCAGGGCGCTGGTCACCACCCAGGCGGCCGAGAAGGTCTACCGCTCAACCGGCGCCGACTGCCGCATCGACACCGCCTTGTCGGTGGAGGACGATGGCTGGCTGGAATGGATGCCGCAGGAGGCGATCGTTTTCGAAGGCTCCCGTCTTCGCCGCCTGACCCGGATCGATCTGGCGGGTGACGGCCGCGTCATCGCCGGCGAAATGCTGGTCTTCGGCCGCGCCGCCTTCGGCGAGACCGTCACCCGTGGCCTGATCCGTGACGCCTGGGAGGTCGCCCGCGACGGCCGTCTGATCTGGGCCGACTCCCTGCATCTGGACGACGACATCGCCGAGGCGCTGGCCCACCCCGCCGGCTTCGGCGGAGCAGCGGCCTGCGCCACTCTGCTGCACGCCGCTCCCGATGCCGGCACCCATCTCGACGCCGTCCGCGCGCTGGCCGAGCCGCTGGAGGGGGCCCGCATCGGCGCCACCGCGCTGGACGGCCTGCTGATCGTGCGCATTCTCGGCGGCGATGCCCGTGCGGTGCGGCGCGCCTACGCGACGCTGTGGTCCGGCCTGCGCGCCGAGGCCGCCGGCCTGCCCACCCGCCTGCCGCGGCTGTGGGAGGTGTGACGGCCGAGCCCAGGCTTCCGCGTCAACTGGTTCAACCCTCTACGTCATACGACGCACTTGGCGCACCGCTTCGGCGTGGCATAATCGCCGGTAACGAACAGGGTGGCGAAAGGGCAATCCCCCGATGAACCTGACAGGGCGCGAGAAGGACAAGCTGCTTGTCGCGATGGCCGCGATGGTGGCGCGGCGGCGGCTGGAACGCGGGGTCAAGCTGAACCATCCGGAGGCGGTCGCCCTTATCACCGACTATGTGGTGGAAGGCGCGCGGGATGGCCGCACGGTCGCCGAACTGATGCGTGACGGCGCCACCGTGCTGACCCGGGATCAGGTGATGGACGGCGTGGCCGACATGATCCACGACATCCAGGTTGAAGCAACCTTCCCCGACGGGACCAAGCTCGTCACCGTCCACCAGCCGATCCGTTGAGGGGGACTGCCCATGAAACCCGGTGAAATCTTCCCGGCGGCCGGCGAGATCGTGCTGAACGATGGCCGCGCCACCGTCGAACTCGACGTCGCCAACGCCGGCGACCGGCCGATCCAGGTCGGCTCGCACTTCCACTTTTACGAGACCAACAGCGCGTTGACCTTCGACCGCGAGAAGGCGCGCGGCTTCCGGCTCGACATTCCGGCCGGGACGGCGGTTCGCTTCGAACCCGGCCAGACCCGGCGCGTGACTCTGGTCGCCTATGGCGGCGACCGGGTGGTGATCGGCTTCAACCGCATGGTCAACGGCGCCCTCTGACGGGCCGACAGGGAAGGGCGAACGACAATGGCGCATCGCATCGACCGGGCCGAATATGCGGCCCTCTACGGCCCGACCACCGGCGACCGTATCCGGCTGGCCGACACCGACCTGATCGTCGAGGTCGAACGCGACCACACCGTCTATGGCGAGGAGGTGAAGTTCGGCGGCGGCAAGGTGATCCGCGACGGCATGGGACAAAGCCAGCGCTCACGCCACCAGGGGGCCGTCGACACCGTGATCACCAACGCCCTGATCATCGACCATTGGGGCATCGTCAAGGCCGACATCGGCATCACCGGCGGGCGCATCGCCGCCATCGGCAAGGCCGGCAACCCCGACATCCAGCCCGGCGTCGACATCATCATCGGTCCGGGCACCGAGGTGATCGCGGGCGAGGGCAAGATCGTCACCGCCGGCGGCATCGACGCCCACATCCATTTCATCTGCCCGCAGCAGGTCGACGAGGCGCTGAACAGCGGCGTCACCACCATGCTGGGTGGCGGCACCGGCCCGGCCGCTGGCACCTCCGCCACCACCTGCACGCCGGGGCCGTGGCATATGGAGCGGATGCTCCAGGCCGCCGAAGGCTTGCCGATCAATCTGGGCTTTTTCGGCAAGGGCAACACCAGCCGCCCTGACGCGCTGCTGGAGCAGATCGCCGCCGGCGCCTGCGGCCTGAAGCTGCACGAGGATTGGGGCACCACGCCGGACGCCATCGACACCTGCCTGACGGTTGCCGACCAGCTCGACGTCCAGGTGGCGATCCACACCGACACGCTGAACGAATCGGGCTTCGTCGAGGACACCATCGCGGCGTTCAAGGGCCGCACCATCCACACCTTCCACACCGAAGGGGCGGGCGGTGGCCATGCGCCGGACATCATCCGGGTGGCCAGCCTCGGCAACGTGCTGCCCAGCTCGACCAACCCGACGCGGCCCTTCACCATCAACACGGTGGACGAGCATCTCGACATGCTGATGGTGTGCCACCACCTCAGCCCGCGCATCCCGGAAGACGTCGCCTTCGCCGAGAGCCGCATCCGGCGCGAGACCATCGCGGCGGAGGACATCCTGCACGATCTGGGCGTCTTCTCCATGATCTCGTCGGACAGCCAGGCGATGGGCCGGCTGGGCGAGGTGGTGATCCGCACCTGGCAGACCGCCCACAAGATGAAGCTCCAGCGTGGCCGGCTGCCGCAGGAGACCGGCGACAACGACAATTTCCGGGTCAAGCGCTACATCGCCAAATACACCATCAACCCGGCGCTGTCGCACGGCATCGGTCATGTCGTCGGCTCGGTCGAGGTCGGCAAGCTCGCCGATCTGGTGGTGTGGTCGCCGGCCTTTTTCGGGGTGAAGCCGGACATGGTGATCAAGTGCGGCACCATCGCCGCCGCGCTGATGGGCGATCCGAACGCCTCCATCCCGACGCCGCAGCCGGTGCATTACCGCCCGATGTTCGGCGCCTTCGGCCGCTCGCTCCAGGCCAGCAGCGTGACCTTCGTCAGTGCCAAGGCGATGGAGCTGGAGGTCGGCCGCCAGCTTGGCCTGCACCGCGAACTGATCGCCGTCCAGGGCACCCGCACCGTCGGCAAGAAGGACATGATCCACAACGACGCCACGCCGTACATCGAGGTGGACCCGGAAACCTACGAGGTACGGGCGGACGGGCAACTGCTGACCTGCGAACCGGCGGACGTCCTGCCGATGGCGCAGCGGTATTTCCTGTTCTGATGGTACGCTCCCTCTCCCGCCCCGGGAGAGGGAAGGGGCCCAAGCGAAGCTTGGGAAGGGTGAGGGGTATTCCAAGGATTAGATCCATGTCCGGAACCCCCCTCACCCTCCCGCCTTCGGCGGGTCCCTCCCTCTCCCGGGGCGGGAGAGGGTAATGGTTGCGAAGGCTCAAACAGTTGATCGGTGTATTCGACTCAGGACATGGCGGATTGACGGTGCTGCGCGCCCTGGTGGATGCGGCACCCGACCGGCCATTCGTCTATCTCGGCGACCATGCCGCCGCTCCCTACGGCCCGCGCAGCGAGGACGACATCTATCGGCTGACCATCGCCGGGATGGATCGGCTGTTCGCCCAGGGCTGCCGGCTGGTCGTCATCGCCTGCAACACCGCAGCCGCGGTGGCGCTGCGCCGTTTGCAGCAGGAATGGCTGCCGTCGGCCCATCCCGGCCGCAACGTGCTGGGCGTGCTGGTGCCGATGGTGGAGGCGATCACCCGCGTGCCGTGGATGATCGACACCGTTCCGCCCGACCATCTCGCCGAACCGCGCAGTGTCGGCATTTTCGCCACCGCGGCCACGGTCAATTCCGGGTCCTTCCCGCGGGAGATCGGCAAGCGGGCGCCTTCGGTCCGCGTCGTGCAGCAGGCCTGTCCCGACCTCGTGCCGTTGATCGAGCGCGGCGCGTCGGATGACGAGATCGAACCGGCGGTCGCCGGCTATGTCCGCGTGCTGCTGGACAAGATGGGCAGCCAGCCGCTGGACACGGTGGTGCTGGGCTGCACCCATTACCCGCTGGTGCGCCACCTGTTCGCCCGTGCGCTGCCGCCGGGGGTGGAGGTGCTGTGCCAGCCGACGCTGACCGCCCGCTCGCTGGAGCAGTATCTCGACCGTCACCCCGAATACCGGCCGTATCCTGCCGAACGGGGCCTGCGCTTCTTCACCACCGGGGACGCGGCGCTGGTCAGCGATCTGGCCGGCCGCTTCTTCGGCCACCCGACCCCCTTTGAACGGCTTCGCTGATGACCGATCCCACCCGCCGCGCCACCCGAGTCCACGCCCGCGGCCATTGGCCGGTCGAGCAGGCGGCCGGCACCGTGACGCTCGCCTTCGATGACCGTTTCCGCCGCCGCATGGCGATGACCGACGATGCCGGCGGCGCCTTCCTGCTCGACCTGCCGCGGGCGGTGGCGCTGGACGACGGCGACGGGCTGGAGTTGATCGACGGCAGCTTCCTGCGCGTGGTCGCCGCCTCTGAGGAGCTGATGGAAGTCCGCGTGCCCGGCCCGGTCGAGGCTTTCGCGCGGGTCGCTTGGCATCTCGGCAACCGTCACCTGCCGGTGCAGATCGTCGGCGACACCATCCGCCTGCGCCGCGATCATGTGATCGAGGACATGCTGCGCGGGCTGGGGGCGGAGGTGCGCGATGTGATCGCCCCCTTCATGCCGGAAGGCGGCGCCTATGGCGGGCATTCGCATGGCGGCGGGCATGGGCATTCGCACTGAGGTCGATCACAGCGTCTCCACCCACGCCCTGACGCGCCTGCTGGCGTGGCTGTCGCCCAGCTTTCCCGTCGGCGGCTTCTCCTACAGCCATGGGATCGAGGCGGCGGTGGAGCAGGGGCTGGTGCGGGACCGGGCGACGATGATCGTCTGGCTCGACGGCATCCTGCGCCACGGCGCCGGGCGCACCGACGGCATGCTGTTCGCCGCCGCCCACCGTGCCGTGCTGGTGGGGGACGAGACCGGCTTCGCCTGGGCGGTGGAGCGGGCCGACATCCTCCGCGCGTCCGCCGAGACCGCGCTCGAATCGCGGGCGCAGGGGCAGGCTTTCCTGCTGGCGATCCGCGCCGCATGGCCGCTCGATAACCTGCCGCGCTGGGATTCGGTGATCGCCGCCACCGGCCGGCCGGTCGCTTATGCGGTGGCGGTGGCGCTGGTGTCGGCGCTGATCGGCGTGGCGGAGGGGCCGGCGCTGACCGCCTACCTGCACGCCTTCGCCGCCAATCTGGTGTCGGCCGGCGTTCGCTTGGTGCCGCTGGGCCAGACCGACGGACAGCGCGCGCTGGCCGCCCTCGACCCCATCACGCATGGCGCGGCGGAGGCGGCGCTGGCCGCCCCGTTGGACGATCTCGGCGGCCGGGCGATGGCTGTCGACTGGACCTCAATGATCCACGAAACCCAATATACGAGGCTGTTCCGCTCATGAGCGCTCTCCCCGCTATCGAAAAGAGCCACGCCGGTCCGCTTCGCGTCGGCATCGGCGGTCCCGTCGGCTCCGGCAAGACCGCGCTGACCGACGCGCTGTGCAAGCGCATGCGCGACGATTGGGAGGTGGCGGCGATCACCAACGACATCTACACCAAGGAGGATGCGGAATTCCTCACCCGCTCCGGCGCGCTGAAGCCGGAACGGATCATGGGGGTGGAGACCGGCGGCTGCCCGCACACCGCGATCCGCGAGGATGCCTCGATCAACCTCGCCGCCGTCGACCAGATGAACGCGAAGTTCCCCGACCTGGACCTGATCTTCATCGAATCGGGCGGCGACAACCTCGCGGCGACCTTCTCGCCGGAGTTGGCGGACATCACCATCTACGTCATCGACGTGTCGGCCGGCGACAAGATCCCGCGCAAGGGCGGGCCGGGCATCACCCGCTCGGATCTGCTGGTCATCAACAAGACCGATCTCGCCCCGATGGTCGGCGCCAGCCTGGAGGTGATGGACCGCGACGCCCGCAAGATGCGTGGTGATCGCCCCTTCGTCTTCACCAACGTCAAGGCGGGCGAGGGTCTGGACGCCATCCAGTCCTTCATCATCCAGCGCGGCGGATTGCCCCTTCCGGGTTGACCTTTCACAACTGGGGGAAGATCGGCGCCAGGGAATCTCTGGCTGATGGAACCTCCGGCTTGACCATGCTGTTCATGCAGCATGAGACGATTCAAGCCGGAGGATGCCCTAATGACGCGCCCCACCCCTGCAACGGCCCTGCTGCTGGCCGCGCTGGGAACCCTGTCTTTCGCCGCGCCCGCGCTGGCGGCCGACGACTGCGCGGCCGGGCTCGACCGGCTGGGACAGCAGGCGGCGGCTCTTGAGGCTGCCGGCCCCGGTACCCCCGCTCCGGTGACCCAGCAGGAAACCGCACAGCTCCGCGCCCTGCAGCAGGCGGCACAGGCCGCCGCGCAGAAGGGCAACGCGCCCGCCTGCCAGGCCATCCTGGGCGAGGCGGCGGCCCTGCAGGACTCCATCGCCCATCCGCGCGCGATCGCCGCCGACGAGCTTGAGGACGCCAAGCTGCGCAGCCCGGACGGCAAGGATCTCGGCAGCGTGTCCGAACTGATCATCGATCCCGCCAGCGGCCGGGTCGCCTATGCGGTGGTCGAGCTGGGCGGCTTCCTCGGCATCGGCGACAGCCACTTCCCGGTGCCTTGGGCGCTGTTCTCCCCGTCCGGCGACGGCTATGTCCTGAACGTGCCGAAGGACAAGCTGACCAACGCCCCGCGCTTCGACGAGAAGAACCGGCCGAACATGAACGACCGCCAATGGGCGATGGCGGTCCACACCTATTACGGCGTGGCGCCCTACTGGATGCGGGATTCGGCGACGCTGGCCGCCATCGCCGGCTCGGCGGGCGGCGGCGATGCCTCGGCTGCGCCGCTGCGCCAGGAGGTGCAGCGCCTGTCGCAGGAGGTGGCGCGGCTGAACCGTGAACTGCAGCAGGCGCGCGGCGCCGCCGGTTCCAGCGGCCAGGAGGGAAGCAGTCAGGGCGGCACTTCGCAATCGGCGCCGGGGTCTGCTTCCGGGACGACGTCCGGGAACGGCACCCCCCAGCCGCCGGTTTCCCAACAGTGACGCGATAACGATCCGATGGCGGACGATCCCCGACCGGGACCCGCATTCAGGAGGACCGACATGGAACTCTCTTTCATCACCGAAACGGCCCAGCGCAACCTGCGCGGCCTCAACGACCGCATTCACGGACCCAGCGGCGGTTACAGCATCAATGTCGGGCATACCGAGCGGCTGGCGTCGCTGGCCGGCGGCGTGCTGCTGGCGGTCCTGGGCCTGCGCCGGCCCAACTGGACCGGCGCCGCGATGGCGCTTGCCGGCGGCGCTCTCGTGGCGCGCGGTCTGACCGGCTATTGCCCCGGCAAGGCGATGCTGGCCGACTGGTCGCACAACGACCGGGCGGCGATTCCGGCACAGGATGTGAACCAGGGCGTCAATCGCTACTCCCGCCATCCCGGCGACATCTATGAGGAGGCGTGTGAGGAGGAGATCGTCGACGAGGCCTCGCAGGAATCCTTCCCGGCCAGCGATCCGCCGTCTTTTACGCCGGGTGTTGCCCGCTAAGGAGGCGGACCGCACAAGCGGCGTGACGCCATAACGGAAATGTCATCAAGAAACGGCCTGCCAGTCCCATACTGGCAGGCCGTTTTGATATGGATCAATGAAAGACTGAAACGGCAACAATTCAGTTTTTACTGAACGCTTTCCGAGCAATGCTGCGCAATGATTGAGGCGCATGTGCGGAGCGCGCCCATTGCACATTGCGGACCTCCGGCGGTTGGTTTATGGTGCACTGCACAAGGAGCGCCGCGTGATCTCACCTGGCGAAAGGCGGCCGGGGTTGCGGCCGCTCCTCCCGTCCCATCGACCGCAGGACAGTCCGCATGACCACGATCATTCCCGCCGCCGCCACGCTCGAAGGCAAGAAGGGGCTCGTCCTTGGCATTGCCAACGACCAGTCGATCGCCTGGGGCTGCGCCCGCGCCTTTCGCGCCATGGGTGCCGACCTTGCGGTCAGCTATCTGAACGACAAGGCCAAGAAGTTCGTCGAGCCGCTGGCCCAGCAGTTGGAGGCCGAGATCTTCGAACCGGTGGACGTCACCGGCGAAGGCCAGCTGAAGGCCCTGTTCGACAAGATCGGCGAGAAGTGGGGCAAGCTCGACTTCGCGCTGCACAGCATCGCCTTCGCGCCGAAGGAGGACCTGCACGGCCGTGTCGTCGATTGCTCGCGCGAGGGCTTCCAGCAGGCGATGGACGTCTCCTGCCACTCCTTCATCCGCATGGCCCGCTATGCTGAGCCGCTGATGAAGGACGGCGGGTCGCTGTTCACCATGTCCTATTTCGGCGCCAACCGCGTCATCGACAATTACGGCGTCATGGGCCCCGTCAAGGCGGCGCTGGAGGCCAGCGTGCGCTATCTGGCGGCGGAACTCGGTCCGAAGGGCATCCGCGTCCACGCCATCTCGCCCGGCCCGATCAAGACCCGCGCCGCCTCCGGCATCGCCCATTTCGACGAGCTGATGAACAAGGCCGCCGAGCGCGCCCCCGAAGGCCGTCTGGTGACCATCGAGGAGGTCGGCTACACCACCGCCTTCCTCGCCACCGACGGCGCCAAGGGCATCACCGGCGACACCACCTATGTCGATTGCGGGTATTCGATCGTCGGCTGAGATTTATCAACGTAAGTCTGTAGAACGGGGCGGGTGCGGCGACGCATCCGCCCCGCTCCGTTCCGGTTCGCGTCATGCGGGTGCGTCAAATTGCCGTGTGACGCCGGCGGCTGTTTGGGTGCGGTGGTAACACCATTCATAATCCTCCCCAACGGGGTGCCGGTTAAGGGGGGAGGCCGCAAGGTCATGGGCGCCATCACATGGCGACGGCAGTTGAGCGTCGGGCAGCCGGCCATCGACGACGATCACAAACACCTGATCGAGTATCTGAACGAACTCGACGCCGCGCTGGCCGCCCCGCGGTTCCAGCCGGTTCGCGTTGCCAAGATCCTGATCAAACTTCTGGAATACACCAAGGAGCATTTCGCCCGCGAAGAGCGGATCATGCAGATCGTGCATTACCCGAAGTTCGACGAGCATGTCGCCATGCACCGCGCCGCTGTCCAGAAGGTCAGCGAGCTGTCGAACCAGTTCTCCAACGAACCCACCCACGAGAACGCCGAGAAGCTCTATAAATTCACCGCCGACTGGCTGGTCCGCCACATCATCCTGACGGACACGCAGCTGACACCCTATGTCCGCGGCGTGTGGGCGTGAGGGGCAAAGGCGAACCCTTCCTTATCCCACGAACTCCGCCGCCCGGTAGCCCTGGGCGTAGAGCAGGGCGGTCAGGTCGCCGTGGTCGACACGGGCGCGGGCTTCGGCGGCGACCACCGCCTTGGCATGGAACGCGACGCCCAGACCGGCGGCCAGCAGCATCGGCAAATCGTTGGCACCGTCGCCGACGGCCATGGTCTCCGCCATCGGCACGCGGTGCTCGCCGGCATAGGCCATCAGCGCCTGCAGCTTGCTGTCCTTGTCCAGGATCGGCTCGATCACCTTGCCGGTCATCACGCCGTCGACCACCTCCAACTCGTTGCCGCGGTCGTCGTCGAAGCCGATCCAGCTGCGCACCCGGCCGGTGAAGCAGCGGAAGCCGCCCGACACCAGGACGCAGGCGGCGCCGTTGGCGCGCATGGTGCCGACCAGCTGGGCCGCACCCGGCATCAGGGTGGCGCGCTGCCACACCTCGTCGATCACCGTCTCCTTCAGGCCCTTCAGCAGGGCGACCCGCTCGCGCACCGCATCCTTGAAGTCGATCTCGCCGTTCATGGCACGGGCGGTGATGGCGGCGATGTGGTCCTTCAGCCCGACATAGTCGCCCAGCTCGTCCAGCATCTCCTGCTCGATGATCGTCGATTCCATGTCGGCGACCAGCAGCCGCTTGCGCCGGGTCGCCGCCGGCTGGGCGACGATGTCCAGCGTGGCGCCGTTCAGGGCATGGCGGATCGCCGCTTCCGCCTGCTCCGGCGCCAGATTGCCGAAGGGCAGGTCGCAGGCGGTGCCGGGAGCCAGCCAGTCCGGCGCGCCGGCATCGGCGCCCAAGCCCACCAGCGCCGCCTTGGCGGTCTGGACGACGGCCTCGTCGAGCGTGGCGGTACGGGGGGCGATCAGCGTGACGATGGCGTTCATCGGCGGGTGTCCCGAGCAAAAAAGAGGGCCTTTGCGCGCTGCCTACCACAGGCGAGGGGTCCGGTCCAACGAAGCTTCGGCGTCGGCATGCGGTTGGGGCATGCGGATGGGTGTTGCAAAGGAAACGCCGTGGCCCCATGGAAGGGCGATGAACACGCTCACCGATGTCATCGTCATCGGCGGCCCGACCGCATCGGGCAAGTCGGGGCTGGCGCTGGCGATTGCCGAGGCGTTCGGCGGCACCGTCATCAATGCCGACAGCATGCAGCTCTATGCCGATCTGGACGTGCTGACCGCCCGGCCGCCGTCCGAGGATCTGGCGCGGGCGCCCCATCGTCTTTATGGCGTGCTGACGGCGGCGGAACGCGGATCGGCGGCGCGCTGGCGCGACATGGCTCTGGCGGAGATCGCCGCCGCCAAGGCCGAGGGCCGGCTGCCGGTGGTGGTCGGCGGCACCGGTCTCTACCTGCGGGCCCTCATGCAGGGCTTGAGCGAAGTGCCCCCCATCCCCGACGAGGTGCGCGCCGCCGCCCATGCCCGGCTGGCAACCATCGGCGGCGAGGAGTTCCGCGCCGAACTGGTCGCCCGCGACCCCGCGTCGGCCAAGCTGAACCCCGGCGACACCACCCGCCTGACGCGCGCCTGGGAGGTGTTGGAGGCCACCGGCCATCCGCTGTCCCACTGGCAGAGCCAAACGGCCCAGGGCGCGCCGGAGGATTTGCGCTTCACCATCCTCGTGCTCGACCCGCCGCGGGCCGACCTCTACGCCCAATGCGACAAGCGCTTCCATCTGATGATGGAGCAGGGCGCGCTGGAGGAGGTGCGGCAGTTGGACGCGCTGGCGCGAGAGCAGGCGCTCGCCCCCGACCTGCCGGTGCTGAAGGCTTTGGGCGTGCCGGAGTTGCGCCGCGTCCTGCATGGCGAGATCCCGCTGGACGAGGCCGTCGCGCTGGCCCAGCAATCGACCCGCCGCTATGCCAAACGGCAGGTCACTTGGTTTCGGCGTCAGATTGTTGGCAAATTCTCTGATATGCTGGTAAGTGATACAGGACAGCATAGCTGCCATACCATCGATCTGCCTTGTTCGCCCGCGGTACGAAATGCAATGCTCGACCGCCTGAGAACGATACTAAATTACTGATCCGAAGGAGAAGCACCGTGTCGGTTGATTGGGGTCATGTGTTCGCGGGCCGCGTGGGCGGCATGACGGCGTCCGAAATCCGGGAACTGCTGAAGCTGATCGACCGTCCGGAGATCATCTCCTTCGCCGGCGGCATTCCTGACCCGGACCTGTTCCCCAGCTCCGCCATCGCGCGGTCCTACGAGAAGATCTTCCAGTCCAACGCCGGGGCCGGCGCCGCCCTGCAATACTCCATAACCGAAGGCTACACGCCGCTGCGGGAATGGATCTGCGACTACATGGGCGGCAAGGGTGTCAATGTCGGGCTGGACGGCGTTCTCATCACCAACGGCTCGCAGCAGGTGCTGGAGTTCGTCGGCAAGCTGCTGATCGGCCCCGGCGACAAGATCGTGGTGACCCGCCCGACCTATCTCGGCGCGCTGCAGGCCTTCTCGCCCTACGAGCCCACCTACCTCTCCATCCCGATGGACGAGGAAGGGCCGGAGATGGCGGCGCTCAACGAAGCGCTGGCGCAGAAGCCGAAGTTCTTCTACCTCGTCCCCGACTTCCAGAACCCGAACGGCACCACGGTGACGCTGGCCCGCCGCCACGCCATCCTGGACGCCTGCGAGGCCGCCGGCGTGCCGGTGATCGAGGACACCGCCTATTGCGAGCTGCGCTATGACGGCGAGCATCTGCCGCTGATGGCGGCGCTGGATTGCGAGCGCAACGGCGGCAAGCTGACCAACGTGATCTTCGGCGGCACCTTCTCCAAGACGATGGTTCCGGCGATGCGCATCGGCTGGGTCAATGCGGCGCCGGAGGTGGTGAACCGGCTGGTGCTGATGAAGCAGGCTGCCGACCTGCATGCCAGCACGATCAACCAGATCGTCATGCACGACGTCGTCTCGCAGATCTTCGACAGCCACATCAAGCTGTTGCGCACCCAGTACAAGGAGCGCCGCGACGCCATGCTGGCGGCACTGGACGAGTTCGCCCCGCCGGGCGTCACCTGGACCAAGCCGGAGGGCGGCCTGTTCGTCTGGATCGAGGCGCCGGAAGGCGTCGACGGCACCGAGCTGCTCGCCCGCGCGATCAAGGAGGCCAACGTCGCCTTCGTCCCCGGCTCGGCCTTCCATGCCGACCGGTCGGGCAAGAACACGCTGCGTCTGGCCTTCTCCGTCACCAAGCCGGCCCAGATCCGCGAGGGCATCCGCCGGCTCTGCGGACTGCTGAAGACCGCCGCCTGACGGGCTGCGCAAACTCAGTCGCCTTTTTGGAACGGCGGCCGCGCTTCGGTGCGGCCGCCGTTTCCGTTTGCGGCAAGCGCTGGCGCGGCAGGGGGTGGAACGGGACGACCACCTCCAATGGGCGCGCAACAATTGGAAAAACTGCGGCAAAAAAACTTTGCAAACATTCGCGAATAGGGTTGACCTATGACGGATGATTTGACTAATTTGCCCATCCCAGCACACGCCATCGGAGCTAAGCCGTTGTTATGAACGGCATCCCCTCCAGGCGGGGTTGGTGTTCCCAAGGAACCGGGCGCCCTAGAGGAGGCGCCCACATGAGAAGGTCGTGACCGATGTCCGAACAGAAGCTGACCGGCGCCCAGATCGTCATCAAAGCCCTGAAGGATCAGGGCGTTGACATCATCTTCGGCTATCCCGGCGGCGCCGTACTTCCCATCTACGACGCGCTGTTCCAGCAGAACGACCTGAAGCATGTCCTTGTACGCCACGAGCAGGCCGCGGTTCACGCGGCGGAGGGCTATGCGCGCTCGACCGGCAAGGTCGGCTGCGTGCTGGTGACCTCCGGCCCCGGCGCCACCAACGCGGTGACAGGCCTGCTGGACGCCCTGTGCGACAGCATTCCGCTGGTCTGCCTGTCGGGCCAGGTGCCGACCCACCTGATCGGCAACGACGCCTTCCAGGAAGCCGACACCACCGGCATCACCCGCCCCTGCACCAAGCACAATTACCTGGTGAAGGACGTCGACAGCCTGGCCCGCACCCTGCACGAGGCCTTCTATGTCGCGCGCAGCGGGCGTCCCGGCCCGGTGCTGGTCGACATCCCGAAGGACGTGCAGTTCGCCGACGGCACCTATGTCCCGCCGGCGGAGGTCAAGCACAAGACCTACCGGCCGCAGGTGAAGCCGGAGATCGCCCGCATCGAAGAGGCGGTGGAACTGATCGCCAACGCCAAGCGCCCGGTCTTCTACACCGGCGGCGGCGTGATCAATGCCGGCCCCTTCGCGGCCAAGCTGCTGACCCAGTTCGTCAAGACCACCGGGTTCCCGATCACCTCCACCCTGATGGGCTTGGGCGCCTTCCCGGCGTCCGAGAACCAGTGGCTGGGTATGCTGGGCATGCACGGCACGTACGAGGCGAACCTCGCCATGTACGAATGCGACGTCATGATCAACATCGGTGCCCGCTTCGACGACCGCGTGACCGGCAAGCTGTCGGCCTTCTCGCCGGGTTCGAAGAAGATCCACGTCGACATCGACCCCAGCTCGATCAACAAGAACGTCGCGGTCGACATTCCGATCGTCGGTGACTGCGGCGCCGTGCTGGAAGACATGCTGCGCATCTGGAAGGCGCGCGCCAAGTCGCCGGACAAGGCCGCGCTGAAGGAGTGGTGGGGCAAGATCGAGGGCTGGCGCGCCCGCAACTGCCTGAACTACAACCGCACCGAATCGGTCATCAAGCCGCAGTACGCGCTGGAGCGCCTGCGCGAGGCTCTGCGCGGCAAGGATCATTACATCACGACGGAAGTCGGCCAGCACCAGATGTGGGCCGCCCAGTTCCTGCCCTTCGACCAGCCGAACCGCTGGATGACCTCGGGCGGGCTCGGCACCATGGGCTACGGCCTGCCGGCCGCCATCGGCGCCCAGCTGGCCCACCCCGACGCCATCGTGGTGGACGTGTCTGGCGAGGCGTCTTTCCTGATGAACATGCAGGAGATCGGCACCGCCGTGCAGTACCGCGCGCCGGTCAAGATCTTCATCCTGAACAACCAGTATATGGGCATGGTGCGCCAGTGGCAGGAACTGCTGCACGGCTCGCGCTATTCCCAGAGCTACTCGGAAGCCCTGCCGGACTTCGTGAAGCTGGCGGAATCCTGGGGCTGCGTCGGCCTGCGCGCCACCACGGTGGCCGAGGTCGATCAGGTGATCGAGAAGATGCTGACGGTCACCGACCGCCCCTGCATCATCGATATCGCCGTCGATCCGAAGGAAAACTGCTTCCCGATGATCCCGGGCGGCAAGGCCCACAACGAGATCCTGTTCGGTCCGGACGACAGCCCGTCCGATGCCACGCCGGAAGACGGCATGGTGCTGGTCTGATCGGCTGACGACGAACGAACGGGGGAATGGGTCTCATGGAAAACGCGATCGAAAAGCACACCATCGCCGTGCTGGTGGACAATGAGCCGGGCGTGCTTGCCCGTGTCATCGGGCTGTTCTCCGGCCGCGGCTACAACATCGAAAGCCTGACGGTGGCGGAGGTGAACAACGCCGAGCACCTGTCGCGCATCACGCTGGTCACCTCCGGCACCCGGATGATCATCGAGCAGATCAAGGCGCAGCTCGGCCGGCTGGTTCCGGTCCACCGCGTCCACGACCTGACCGACGAGGGGCCGTCGGTGGAACGCGAACTGGCGCTGGTCAAGGTGGCCGGCACCGGCGACCGCCGGATCGAGGCGCTTCGCCTCGCCGACATCTTCCAGGCCAAGGTGGTCGACGCCACCCTGACCAGCTTCATCTTTGAGCTGACCGGCACCACCGAGCAGGTCGACGACTTCGTCGGCCTGATGAGCCAGCTCGGCCTCGTGGAAGCCAGCCGCACCGGCGTGGTCGCCATGTCGAAGGGACCGGCGGCGTTCTGAGGCGCCGTTACCCGCGGAATAGCATTCTGCGAAAGATTGGGGCGGCAAAAACGCAAGGAAGCTTTGCGCTTCGCCGCTCCATCGAGCGATTGTTTCCCTTGACGGACGGCTTTGCTCAATGGAGTAATCCGCCGCAGGAAACGCACTCAGTCTTCGTTCGTTGCGAATTCAAGGAACCATCTCAATGCGCGTCTATTACGATCGTGATGCCGACGTCAACCTGATCAAGGGCAAGAAGGTCGTCATCGTCGGCTACGGCAGCCAGGGCCATGCCCACGCCCACAACCTGCGTGACAGCGGCGTGAAGGACGTGCGGATCGCGCTCCGCCCGGGTTCGGCCACCATCAAGAAGGCCGAGACCGCCGGCTTCACCGTGATGACCCCGGCCGAAGCCGCCGCCTGGGCCGACGTCGTGATGGTTCTGACCCCGGACGAGCTGCAGGCCGACCTGTACCGTGACGATCTGGCCCCGAACATGAAGCAGGGCGCCGCCCTGGCCTTCGCGCACGGCCTGAACGTCCACTTCAACCTGATCGAGCCGCGCGCCGACCTCGACGTGTTCATGATCGCGCCGAAGGGCCCCGGCCACACCGTGCGCAGCGAATACCAGCGTGGCGGCGGCGTGCCGTCGCTGGTCGCCGTGCACCAGAACGCCTCGGGCAACGCGCTGGACATCGCCCTGTCCTACGCCTCGGCCAATGGCGGCGGCCGCGCCGGCATCATCGAGACGACCTTCAAGGAAGAGTGCGAGACCGATCTGTTCGGCGAGCAGGCCGTGCTCTGCGGCGGCCTGACCGAGCTGATCCGCGCCGGCTACGAGACGCTGGTCGAAGCGGGCTATGCCCCCGAGATGGCCTACTTCGAGTGCCTGCACGAAGTGAAGCTGATCGTCGACCTGATGTACGAGGGCGGCATGGCCAACATGCGCTACTCGATCTCCAACACGGCCGAATACGGCGACTACCGCACCGGCCCGCGCATCATCACGCCCGAGACCAAGGCCGAGATGAAGCGCGTCCTGACCGACATCCAGGAAGGCCGCTTCGTCCGCGACTGGATGCTGGAGTGCAAGGCCGGCCAGCCGTCCTTCAAGGCGATCCGCCGCCGCAACGCCGAGCACGAGATCGAGAAGGTCGGCGAGAAGCTGCGCGCCATGATGCCGTGGATCGCCGAGCGCCGTCTGGTCGACAAGTCGAAGAACTGATCTGGCGAAAGCCGCATCGGTCTGTTGAAAAGCGCGTCCCTTCGGGGGCGCGCTTTTCTTTTGGCCTCACGCCTTTTGCGAAGCCATTTTCCGCTCCTGCCCAACCACAGCGCGAAAAAGAAATTTGCGCAATGGAACCAAGTGTCCAACATTGAAAACAGGCTCTGTGTACCGCTTCAGCGTCAACATATTGTCCGGAGGAATGCGAACTGATACAGTTTGATTAGCTGATGAAGAACGCGCGAAAGATAAGAATTGCGATGGGAATGAGTGCTTCTGTTTCTCCTGTAGCTGAGGGCTTGCTGCTGGTTGGCGGGGGGAGAAATGCTCGTAATCTTATTTGCATTCTGGAGACCGCGGGAATTACTGTCGGCAGGGTTGTGGATGACCGGCCTGCCGGATCGGTTCTCGGGCATGAGGTTGGTTTTATAGATGATGTGGATGGCGCGACGGTGGATGCACTCCTGACCGTTGCCGATCCCGATCACGCTCAAGCGATCCGCGAGCGTCCGGCCCTGCGCGGCTGCCGCTGGCCGCGAATCATCCATCCATCCTCGGTGGTTTCATCCCACGCCCAGATGGGGGAAGGGTGCTACGTCGGCCCCTTCGCACTCGTCACCGATGTTGATCTTGGCAGGCATGTTCATCTCTTTGCGCACAATGTCCTGGGTGCGCGGGTCGCGGTCGGCGATTTCAGCGTCGTTCTGCCCCATGCGACCGTGGCGAGCGACGTGCGGATCGGCAAGCGGTGCATGATCGGAATGGGCGCACGCATCCATGCTGGAGTCAGCATCGGCGATGATTGCCGGATCGGCGTCAATGCCGTCATCCGAAACGACATGCCGGATGGGTCCATTGCCATTTGCAATCGTCCGACATCCATCCGGAACCGTCTTACCTTTGCAAGAACGGCACGCAGCGGCGGGTAATCCACGGGGGACGTGACCTGCAGCCAGACGGCCGCCCAATCACCCTGTCTGCCGCTGCCACATGAGCTAGACCATGATCCTCGTCCTTACCTATGCCAAGGTCTGCACAACCTCCATAACCGAGTTGCTGGCTGCGCGCTTTCCTGGTGAGGTCTTCAACAGTCATGGGCTCGGGTCCTGGCTGCACGAACCTTTGGCACATGCTCTCGCCTTGCGGGCGACGGCCCAGCAGGACATGCCGCCGTTCCACACAGAAGCGCCGGGGATTGCCCGCCGCCTGGCCGAGGCCATGGCCAAAGGCGAGTCCGTAACCATCGTCAGCGGTGTCCGCGACCCTATCGTCCGCTCGATCTCCGTCGCCATGCAGAACCTTGACGCCGACTTCGCGGATTGCCTTGGCGCCACGGCGGAGGCGACGGCGGAGGCTCTCGCCGCGCGCGTCGGCGATCTGTGGCTCCGCGATACGCCCGATGGCGATCCCAATCGCCTTTATCTTGAGCGGATGATCCGCGCCCCCCTGATCTGGTTTCGGGAAGAGATCGAGACGCCCTTCGGTTTCGATCTGCGGGCGCATGCTTTCGATCGGCAACGCGGCTACTCGATCCTGACCAGGGGGAATGTCCGCCTTCTGCTGTTCCGCCACGAGAACGCACCGACGGCAATCCAGAACGGACTGGCCGAACTCTTTCCGGGGATGGAGTTCCGCCTGCCGCATTCGAACGACGGCACGACCAAACCGACGAGCGAGATCTATCGCGCTCTGAAGAGCTGTTTTCGCCTGCCTCGTCCGGCATTGGAGGCGATCTACGCTCATCCGGACGTCAGCAGCTATTATGCTGCCGACGAGATCGCCGGCGCCATCGAGCGCTGGGCCGAGGATGCCCCCGTCCAGCCGCCGGCCGCTCCGCATCAGAGCTTTGCGGCGACGGTCTTCATCCCGTTGCGCAACCATGCCGGCTGGATCGGCCAACAGCTGGACAGTCTGTTTTCCCAATGGCGATCGGACACCGAACTCGTTCTGATCGACGACGGGTCCGATGATGGCAGCCTTTCCGTGGCCCTGGAGCGGCTGAGCGGCCGGCCGGACGTGGCCGCGACGGTGATGCGGAATAGCCAGGCGATCGGTCATGGCATGCTGCCCAGCCTCGTCGCCCTCTCGCGGGCGCCGCTGCTTATCCAGGCGGACAGCGACGACATCACGCTCCCGGGCCGACTTGACACGATCATCAACCATTTCGCCGCCAACCCTGGTTGCCGGCTGTTCACGTCCAATGCGCTCCTGCTGAGCGAGGGCGGCATCCCGATCTCCCTGAGCGGTGCGGAAATGCCGGACACGGTCTTCGACGACCCCGTCACACTGCTCGACCGCCAGATGGAACCCTGCTGGCTGGGCGCCTCGTCGGCCTATCATCGTTCCGTGATCGAGGCATTTCCGCCGCTCGACCCCGAACTCTGTCCATATGGCCTCGATCTCCTCACCGGCTTCAGGGCAACGCTGCTCGGAAGCCATCATTACCGGTCGCGTCCTTTGGTCGGGTGGCGGCAGCATGCCAGCAACAGTCACCGGGTCAGCGGATGGCAGGGTTCCGACCTCGCCACCCAGGAGCATTCTGCGGCCTTGAAGCTCATGGTCTGTGCGCAGCGCCTGCGTGATCTTGCTTGGCTGCGCACCAACGGAAAACTCGACCCGGTGCGGGCGGCTGCGACCGAGGCGCGCTGGAACGCCGATTTCCTGGCACAAACCGACCATTGGATGCGATCCCGCAACCGCCTCACCGGAACGCATGCCGCATCGGCTCCTCGGGCCGCGGGTGTCAATGATGGGAGCCGGCGCCACATCCCGGCAATCCCGCCGATCGCTACCCTGCTGCGTGGACGGGAATATCCGGTGGCGCGTGGGATCGGCTCCGTTCTGTCCGGCTGGAGCGGCTTCCATCACCACGAAGAGAATTGGATCTGGACCAGCAGGCAGGCGGTCGTCGTCCTGCGCATTCCGGAGACAGCGTGCCAGTCGCTGCTCATCACGCTGGCAGGCCTACCCTATCACGAGCGGCAGTCGGTCTTCCTCTCCCTGAACTTTGCAGCACCGGTCGAGGTCAGGATGGCTTTCGGTCAAACCACGTCGGTGGCCGTGCCGATCCCCCGGCGCGAGGACAGGCAGGACGATCTTCTGACCCTCTGGATCGACGCGCCCGATGCCGTCCGCCCAGTGACGGTCGATCCTCGCAACAGCGATGCCCGTCTTCTCGGCGCCGCGGTGTTCGGGCTGCAGGTGGTCTGAGGGAGGAGGGTGCCCGCGCAGTCCCTCGTTGGAAGCATCGTTCCGATCAGGAAACCTCAGCCCCGGGGTTCCGGCATGCCGCTCGGCGGCGGGGTTTCGGCGACGGCGGCACGGCCGGGGTCGCGCTTCTGGGTTTCCAGCAGGATGTCGCGGGCGATCGGCGCCGCCGCGGTCGACCCGCCGCCGCCATGCTCGACGAAGACGGCGCAGGCATAGCGCGGCGCCTGAATCGGCGCGAAGGCGACGAACAGGGCGTGGTCGCGCTCGCGCCAGGGCAGGTCTTCGTTCTTCTTCACGCCGCTGTTGCGCTCGGCCATGGTGATGCGGCGGACCTGGGCGGACCCGGTCTTGCCGGCCATCTCGTACCCGACCTCGGTGATGCGCGACTTGAAGGCGGTGCCGTTCGGGGCGTTCACCACCTCGGTCATGCCGCGCAGCACGATGTCGAGATTCTCCTTCTTCACGCCGATGCCGGGCCATGCGGTCTGTTCGCCGCTGACGGTCTTGATCTGCTTGGTCAGGTGCGGCTTGACCGCATAGCCGCCATTGGCCAGCCGGCAGACCATCACCGCCAGCTGCAGCGGCGTCGTCAGCACATAGCCCTGGCCGATAGAGGCGACCAGCGTCTCGCCCATGTCCCAGCCCTTGCCCAGCGTCGCCTTCTTCCAGGCGATCGAGGGGATCAGGCCGGCGCGCTCGTGCGGCAGGTCGATGTCGGTGCGGTGGCCCAGGCCGAAGCGGTTGGACATCTCGGCGATGCGGTCGATGCCGATCCGGCGCGACACGTCGTAGAAGAACACGTCGCAGGAATGGCGCAGCGCGCCGACGAAATCGACGGTGCCGTGGCCGCCGCGCTTCCAGCAGTGGAAGCGGTGGTCGCCCAGTTCGAGGTAGCCGGGGCAGAACACCGTATGGCGGTTGCTGACCACCCCCGATTCCAGCGCCGCCAGAGCCGCCATCATCTTGAAGGTGGAGCCCGGCGGGTATTGGCCGACCACCGCCTTGTTGTTCAGCGGAGTCGCCGGGTTGGACAGCAACTCCTCCCACAGCTCGGCGCTGATGCCCATGGTGAACTGGTTGGGATCGTAGCTGGGGTGCGAGCACAGGGCGTAGATGCCGCCGGTGTGCACGTCCATCACCACCGCCGAGGCGCTGACCTCCTGCGACAGCCTTTCCTGCACGAAGCGCTGCAGGGCCATGTCGATGGTCAGCTGGATTTCCCGGCCCGACTGCCCCTCGTCGCGGGAGAGTTCGCGGATGACGCGGCCGACCGCATTGACTTCCAGCTGGCTGGTGCCGGCGGTGCCGCGCAGCACCTTCTCGTGAAACTTCTCGATGCCGGCCTTGCCGATGCGGAAACCGGGCAGGGACAGCACCGGATCGCTGTTGCCGCTCAGCTCCGCTTCCGATACGGCGCCGACATAGCCCAGGATGTGGGCGGTCGCGTCCGCCTGCGGGTAATGCCGCAGCTCGCCCACCTCGATCGCCACGCCGGGCAGGTCGGGGGTGTTGGTCTCCAGCGTCGCCACCTGCTCCCAGGTCAGGTTCTCGCGCACGGTGACGGGCACGAATCGGCGCTTGCGATGCAACTCGCGCAGCACCCGGCGGCGGTCGCCGTCGGTCAGCGGCACGATGCGGGAGATCTTGTCGAGCGTCTCCTGGATGTTGTGGGTGCGTTCCGACACCACGACGACGCGATAGTTCTGCTCGTTGACCGCCAGCGGCACGCCGAAACGGTCGACGATGTTGCCGCGCGAGGGCGCGATCAGCCGCAGGCTGATGCGGTTCTCCTCCGCCAGCATGGTGTAGCGGGCCGACTCGACGACCTGCAGGTAATACAGGCGACCGACCAACGCGGACAGGCCGGCCAGCTTGATGCCGCCCAGCACCAGGGCGCGGCGCGCCAGCAGGCGGGAGCGGTCGGTGTCGCGATCGATTGAACTCATGAGATCCGTCGGGGCCCTTTACCCGTTCAGGAACGCGCGGTGGACGCGGATCAGCAGCCAACCCACCGCAGGAAACACAGCCACCGTCAGCAGGCCCTGGAACAGCGCCGGCAGGATCGACAGCGCGGCAGCGTCCAGCACCGTGAAGGCCAGCCATTGCAGCAGCACGGCACCCGCCATCACCAGCGTGAAGCCGAACCACAGCAGGGCGAAGGTGCTGGCCAGGAACACCCGGCGCTGGTTCAGCACCGCCCATTGAGCGACGACCAGCAGCAGCGCATTCACGCCCAGCGGTCCGCCGACCAGGAAATCCTGCAGCAACCCGATCAGAAAGGCCACCCCCGGACGCATCAGGTCAGGCCTGTGGATCGTCCAGTAATAGACCGAAACCAGCGTCAGGTTCGGGGCCACCGGGGCGTAGCCGGGCACCGGCACCGGAATCATGCCGACCAGCACCATCATCACCGTGACGGCGAAGGGCGCCAGATTGCGCCCGGTCTTGTCCACCTTCTGCCAGAAAGTCGCCGTCATATCGGCAATCCCCCGGTCGGCGGACCGTCCGTCCGGCTCACGTCCACATCCAGCTCACTTCCACATCCGGTTCACTTGGAATCCGGCGACGGGTCCAGATCGGTGCTCGGCAGGCCGAAATCCACCAGACGCAGATATTCGACGCGCGACAGATCGGCGCTGGGCAGGACGCGAATGCCGCGTTCGCTGACCGCGGTCACCACGCCGACCGGCAAGCCGGGCGGAAAAAGACCGCCGTCGCCCGAGGTCACCACCCGCTCTCCCACCTGGATCGGCGAGTCGGGCGGCAGGTACAGAAGCTTGGCCTGATCGGAATTGTCGCCGGCCAGGATCGAGCGCTGGCGCGTGTTCGACAGGATCACCGGAGTGCGGGCGTTGATGTCGGTCAGCAGCAGGACGCGGGACGACCATTCGCCGACCTCGATCACCCGGCCGACCAGACCGGCGCCGGCCAGAGCCGCCTGTCCCTTGCGCACCCCGTCGCGTCGGCCGGCGGTGACCACCAGCGTGCGGACGAAGGAACTGCCGGGCGTGGCGATGACGCGGGCGGCGATGTAGTTGACGGCCGGCTCCGGGCGGACGCGCAGCAGGCTGCGCAGGCTGTTGTTCTCCGCCTCCAGCCGCAACGCCGCCTGCCTCCATTGCAGCAGCCGGGCGTTCTCGGCCTTCAGCCGCTGGTTTTCGTCGAAGGCGTTCTCAAGCTCCACCGCGGACTCGACCACGCGCGCCGCCGTCGCGGCGGGGCGGGAGATGGCGTCCAGGATGGGGGCGAAGGCATCGGTCACGCGTGCGCGGGCGCTGTCCACCGAAACGGACTCGATCTTGCCCACCATCATCAGCGCGACGGAGGCCAGAACCAGCAGAAGGAAGGAGAAACGCTGCGCGAGAGCCCGCAAAGGGGCGGCAAGGCGGATGACGGAGCCGGATGAGCGTGGCTTCACAGGAAATTCCCGTCCAGATACGCGGTCCGTCTCCGGTCCTCAGCCGCTCTCAGAGAGCGTGGGACCGGAGGCCTTCCAACCAGGGATACACCAATCAGTAGGCGCTGACCAAGACGTTTCGCAGCGTCTTCATCTCCTCCAGCGCGCGGCCGGTGCCGAGCGCCACGCAGGAGAGCGGATCGTCCGCGATCGACACCGGCAGGCCGGTGGCGTGGCGCAGGACGAAGTCCAGGTTGCCCAGAAGCGCGCCGCCGCCGGTCAGGACGATGCCCTTGTCGACGATGTCGGCGGCCAGTTCCGGAGCGGTGTGCTCCAGCGCCACCTTCACCGCCTCGACGATGGCCGAAACGGGCTCGGCCAGCGACTCGGCGATCTGACGTTCGGAGATGATCAGCTCCTTGGGCACGCCGTTCATCAGGTCGCGGCCCTTGATCTCCAGGATGCGGCCTTCACCGTCCTCGGGCGGACAGGCGGAGCCGATTTCCTTCTTGATCCGCTCGGCGGAGCCTTCGCCGACCAGCAGATTGTGGCTGCGGCGGATGTAGCCGATGATGGCCTCGTCCATCTTGTCGCCGCCGACGCGGACCGAGCGGGAGTAGACGATGCCGCCCAGCGACAGCACGGCCACCTCGGTGGTGCCGCCGCCGATGTCGACGACCATCGAGCCCGTCGGCTCCGTCACCGGCAGGCCGGCGCCGATCGCGGCGGCCATCGGTTCCTCGATCAGGAAGACGCGGCGGGCGCCTGCGGCCTCCGCCGATTCCTGGATCGCCCGGCGTTCCACCGCGGTCGAGCCCGACGGCACGCAGATGATGACCTGCGGACTGGCGAAGCTGCGGCGGTTGTGAACCTTGCGGATGAAATGCTTGATCATTTCCTCCGCAACTTCGAAATCGGCGATGACGCCGTCGCGAAGCGGCCGGATGGCCTGGATGTTTCCGGGCGTGCGGCCAAGCATCATCTTCGCCTCGTCACCGACGGCGAGGACCTGCTTTTTGCCGCGCACATTGGCGATGGCGACGACGGACGGTTCGTTCAGGACGATGCCGCGGCCCTTGACATAGACCAGGGTGTTGGCCGTCCCCAGATCGATCGCCATGTCGGCGGACAGAACGCCGAGCAGTTTGGAGAGCATGGAGCTGACGAACTCTATCAAAGCGGTTGAGACGGCCGAGCCGGCGGACTGGCATAGCATGCCCGCCAACGGTTCCATAGTCGAATGCGCCCGCACGCTCAAGCGGAGAGTGCGCCCGGCAGCCCTGATACCTGCCGCAATGACAGCCTCCGGAGGACCGGTGACCGCTGCGGCGCGGCGTCTGGTGATCGGGACATTGGCGTGTTAGGGTTAATATTCCGTCAACGGGCAGAAGCCCTGCGGTCAAGCCCGTTCCGATCCGCCGACGGCCCGGCAAGCCGGCGTGACCGTAGAGTGTCTATCCCTGTCGATGATGCGCCGCAATGGCCTTTTGCCGGCCCGTCTTTCCGGTTCAGTGTTGATCCGTTGCAGATTTGGGTCCGGACTTCGCGGCAGGGGCGTGGTGCCCCTCCAGCCTGTCCATACAGGCGAGCAGAACACCGGAGATCACGAAGGTCATGTGGATGATGACCAGCCACATCAACTCTTCGTGGGAGGTCTGCGACAAGTTCATGAAGGCCTTCAACAGGTGAATGCCCGAAATGGCGACGATCGAGGCGATCAGTTTCAGCTTCAATCCGCCGAAATCGACCTTGCCCATCCAGTCCGGCCGGTCCTCGTGATCGGCCACGTCGATCTTGGAGACGAAGTTCTCGTAGCCGGCGAAGATCACCATCAGCAGAAGATTGCCGGCGAAGGACATGTCGATCAGCGTCAGAACGGCCAGCAGCACGTCCTTCTCGCTCATTTCCAGCACGTGCGGGACGATATGCAGGATTTCCTGCATGAACTTCACCAGCAAGGCACCCAGCGAGACGACCAGCCCGAGATAGAAGGGGGCGAGCAGCCAACGGCTGGCAAAAATGATCTGTTCAAAGCGGCGTTCGATCATGGCGGGTTCGGCACGTCGTTGAGTGGGGGAGAAAGCGCGGACTCCACACATGTGTCGCAATGCTGCGCCGCAAAATCAATCAGGCAGTTTCCGGGGTGGGCGAGGGGGGAGCGGGAACCGCCTTTGGTCATAAGGACTGTCATCGTACCGTAACGTCCGGGCGCTATGGTGAGGGCTTTGCAGAAGACCGCCGGGAAGGGTTTGGCGACCATGAAGACCTCCGCTCCGCACATCGTGTCCGCGTTCGAGGACGCGCTGAAGCGGCTGAAATCCGCCATCGTTCAGATGGCCGGCGCTGCGGAGACGCAGATCGACCAGGCGCTGACCTGCCTGGCCCAGCGCAATCCCGAGCTTGCGCGGGAAATCGTGGAATCGGATGCGCGACTCGACTCCTTCGAGCATGACATCGAAGCCCACTGCATGCGCCTGCTGGCTCTGCGTCAACCGGTTGCCGACGATCTGCGCGAGGTGATCGCGGCGCTGAAGATCGCCGGCAATCTGGAACGGATCGGCGATCATGCCGCCAACACCGCCAAGCGGGCTGTTGCCATCTTCAGCCTGCCCGACGCCGGATCGATGGCGGGGCTTCCGCAGCTCGGCCGGCTGGTGCGCGAGCGCCTCAGCGCCGTGATCGACGCCTATGTCGACAATGACGGCGAGGCGGCCCTGCGCATCTGGCGCACCGACGACGAGGTGGATGCCCTCTACACCAGCCTCGTTGCGGAGGTGGAACGGTCAGCATTGGCGGCGCCGGACCAGTTCACGGCGCACATGCACCTGATGATGATCGCCAAAAACCTGGAGCGCATCGGCGACCACGCCACCAACATCGCCGAGGTCGTCTATTTCGTCAGCACCGGCGAAGCCCTGCTGGACGAGCGTCCGAAGGCCGACCATTCCTATGACCCGGTGAGCTGAAACGGCGCTGCGCCGCAAGGCATAAGGCCATCGTGCGGCGCCTCACCGCGCCTATGGGGGATGGTAATTCCGTCGCGGAGCGATCACGTTATCGAAACGATGCTTCCGTCGCCCGCACACGAGACAAATCCCACCTGATGACCGACGACCTGATCCGCCTCTATGCCGCCATCCTCGATCGCCAGCAGATGGATCCGGCGCACTCCAAGACCGCGCGGCTGATCGCCGCCGGCCCGAAGAAGATCGCCAAGAAGGTGGGCGAGGAGGCGGTCGAGGTGGCGCTGGACGCCATGAACGAGGATCGCCAGGGCGTCATCAACGAAAGCGCCGACCTGCTCTACAACCTGTCTGTCCTGTGGGCGACGCTGAACATCCATCCCGACGACGTCTTCGCCGAAATCCGCCGTCGCGAGGCGCTTTACGGCATTGCCGAAAAGCTGCCAAAGACGGCGGCGGAGCGCTGACGCCGGCACTCCAGCCCTCAAGCCACCCCGAATCCCTGCAGCAACGGCAATCGCCGCTGCACGAAGGCCGCATGACGGCGCGCCAGTTCCGCGCGGTTGGCATCATCCCCAACGCAACGCTCGCCATCGCGCCCCAGCACGATGCCGTCGGCCGACAGGTGGTTCCAGGCGAAGGCGGCCGGCTCCTCGCCAAGGCGGGCGGCCAGGAGGAACAGAGCCTCGATCCGCGACACCGGCACGCCGGCGCCCAGAAGGGGCGAGGCGAGCTGCCCCGGCGTGTCGCCGAAGCGATGGCGTTCCAGCACGGCGGCATTGAAGCGGTCGCTCGAAGTCTCCCGTTCGGCATAGCCCTCGTCCGGCATCACCGGTGCCGCCAGCGACAGGCTGGTCAGCAGCACCAGCGCGCGCAGCACCGCCTCTTCCCCCTGCGCCGCCAGGGCCGGCCGGGCGAGCAGCGCGTCCAAGCTCTGTGGCCCTTCTGCCAGGGCGTCGGCCAGCGGCTGGTAGAGCGCCTGCGGGAAGGGCAGGCGGCCGATGGGCGTGGACGCGACCTCTGGCAGGTCGTCGGCGGCCACCAGAAGCGCATAACGGGTCTCGCCCAGCAACGCGCGGCGCTCGGCCCGACCCAGCCGTTCGCCGCCCTTCACGAACAGGTCGCGGCGGAAGCTGCGGTTGGTCATCACGTCGCGCAGGGTCTCCGCTTGGGAGGGCTCGCGCGCCTCATCTGCCAGCGCCTGCTGGGCGGGGGAGAGGGTGAGGTCGTGCAACTGTTCCATCGGCACGGCGGCGCCGGCGAATTCCAGCTTCGCGCCGGCCAGCTCGCGCGCCACGTCGGCATGGTAGAAGGCGGTCCAGTCGCCGTTCAGATATTCGTGGGCGATGTAGTTGGGCGATTTGTGGCGAAGCTGCTCGATCCGCTCCACCACGCCCTCTGTGTTGGCGAACCAGCCGCCGCCCTGCGCCGCCATCCGCGCGGCGAACTCCACCGCGCGGGCGATGCGGTCGGGCAGGGGGCCGTCGCCCTCGGCGCAGCGCTCCACCAGCAGGCGGCGCAGCGGCATATGGGCGAGCGTGCCGGGCAGGGCATTGTAGCTGACGAAGACGACACCGCCGGGCGCCAACCGGCGGCGCAGCGTGTCCAGCAGGATCGCGCGGTTCTCCCCGCTCACCCAGGACCAGACGCCGTGCAGGGCGACCACGTCCAGCATGGGGCCGTCGCGGCGGGCGTACTCGGCGAAGCTTTCCTCCAGGAACTCGGCATTGGCCAGCCCGGCGTCGACGGCCAGCCGGCGGACGCCGGCGATGTGGGAGGGGTTGAAGTCCATCGCCTCGAACCGCGCCGCCGGATGGGCGCCGGCCAGGAGCGCGCTGGTCAGCCCATGGCCGCAGCCGGGCTCCGCCATGGTGAAGCTGCCGCGGCGCAGCGCCTCGGGCGGACGCCAGCCGCTCAGCGTCAGGGCGAAGCAGAGCAGGGCCGGCGACCAGTCGCGATAGATGGCGCGGATATAGTCGATGCCGCCGACATAGCCTTCGGTCCAGCCGCCCATCCCCGATCTCCCGTTCCGATGTCCCGTTCCGACAGCGCCGGTGTAGCCGCCGGGGCAGGAGTCCGGCCACCGAAAAGCACGCGCCAAAAAATTCACATGGGGTGCGTTTTTGCTATCGACAGGCCAAAAGCCCTTCGCTATAAACCGCGCCACACCGGCCGGGACAACGGCTTGGCCGGCGCGATGAACAGTCGGCTGATTTCAGCAAGGATTTCAGCCAGGTTCACCGCAGCAAGAGATGGGCGCATAGCTCAGTTGGTAGAGCAGCTGACTCTTAATCAGCGGGTCCAAGGTTCGAGTCCTTGTGCGCCCACCATCTCTTGAACATATCCTACGGATGGGCGCATAGCTCAGTTGGTAGAGCAGCTGACTCTTAATCAGCGGGTCCAAGGTTCGAGTCCTTGTGCGCCCACCATCCGTTCTCTAAAAAAGTCGTGTAGCTTCGATGCCTGGCCTTGAGCCGGGCCTTTTCGCTTTGTACCATCGCGCCTTGTCCTGTTTGATGATTGAGTTCGCGTGAGCGGGGCCATGTTGGTAAGCCGCCATGCAAGAATCATTGGTTCGATTGGATCCGGACATGTCGGAATCTCAGCGCGCCTATTACAGGAAGACCGCGCAACTTTATGATCGGATGCATGTCTCTCAGGCCGATGAACATACATTCGCTTTGCAGTGGTTGACCGGACTCATTCGGTTTTATGGGTTCCGACGTGTGCTTGACGTCGGGTGTGGGACCGGTCGCGTCGGGCTGTGGCTGGCCCAGCATGCGCCGGATGTCGAGGTCTTCGGGTTGGAACCTGTTCCCGAGATGATTGCCGAGGCAATTCGCAAGGGTCATCGGCCCGACCGGCTTGTCGAAGGCAGCACTCTCGACATTCCCTATCCCGACAACAGCTTCGATCTGGTCTGCGAATTCGGTGTTCTGCATCATGTCCAGGATGACATGCGTGCCGTGCGCGAGATGGCGCGAGTGGCAGGTAACGCCGTGTTCATTTCGGATTCCAACAATTTCGGCCATGGGGGGCCATTGGCCCGTCGCGTCAAACAGGCCATTCACCGGATCGGGCTTTGGCCGCTGGCGGATTTCATAAAGACCAATGGGAAAGGCTATGTTCAATCGGAAGGGGATGGAATCGCCTACAGCTACAGCGTCTTCGACAGCCTTCCACTGCTGCGGTCCAAATTTCCGAAGTCCTATTTTCTGAATACGGCTCCGGCCGGTCCCGATCTCTATCGCACCGCGCCCAGCGTCGCGATGCTCCTTACCAATTCCTGAGAAGCGATCCGCCTCGACCGGATGCCGTTCCTCCGGATGCGATCGAAGGCTGAGCGCTTCACGGAACAGGCAGGAGAGCCGCTCAATCGGCGCTGTCCTTCACCCCTCTGCCTGCGCCAGGAAATCCGCGGTCACCCGATCCATCGTCGCCAGATGGGTGTGGAACCAGTCGGGGAAATGCTCGGTCACATACAGGCGCGCGCGGGCCTCGTTACCCTCCTCCAGTTCGGCTTCCATGGTCGCGACCACCTTCAGGACGCGGGTGTGCTCGTCCTTGTGGCAATGCAGGGCGAAAAAGCCGTACTGGGTCATCAGCGCGTTCTCGCGGGCGAAATGCTCGCGCAGATGCTTGGCGAAAGCGGCGAAGGGCGCCCGGAGTTGGCCGGCGGGGGCGTCGTGGGCAACTTGCCAAAGCGCCAGGGAATCGGCGTGGTCGCGGTCCATGGCCTCGTAGCCAAGGAGGGGGACGTCAGCGGATGGGGCGGAGGGCGTGGTGGTCGCAAGCATGATGTTCGCTTCCAAAAAAGATGGCCTTCGGAGACGACGCTCCGAAGGCCACCATACCCGCACGCCGGTCAGGGTCTCTTGACGGTGGTCAAGACACCAGAATCGTCAGGTTTTCGCCTCGCCGGCCTCAAGCTCGTCGATGAAGCCGCGGATGACGCCGAGCCCCTTCTGCCAGAAGGCGGGGTCGGAGGCGTCGAGGCCGAAGGGGGCCAGCAGCTCCTTGTGGCGCAGCGTGCCGCCGGCCGTCAGCATTGCCAGATATTTCTCGGCAAAGCCCTGTTCGGCATCCTGATAGACCGCATAGAGCGAGTTCACCAGGCAGTCGCCGAAGGCATAGGCGTAGACATAGAAAGGCGAGTGGATGAAGTGGGGGATGTAGGACCAGTAATGCCGGTATCCCTCGTCGAAGCGCAGCGCCGGCCCCAGGCTTTCGATCTGCACCGCCATCCAGATTTCACCGATGCGGTCAGAGGTCAGTTCGCCCTCGCGCCGTTCGGTGTGGACGCGGCGTTCGAAATCGAAGAAGGCGATCTGGCGGACCACCGTGTTCAGCATGTCCTCGACCTTGCCGGCCAGCATGATGCGGCGGCGCTTGGGGTCGGTCTCCGCCGCCAGCAGGGCGCGGAAGGTCAGCATCTCGCCGAACACGGAGGCGGTTTCCGCCAGCGTCAGCGGGGTGTCGGACAGGAAGTGACCCTGCTTGCCGGCCAGGATCTGGTGGACGCCATGCCCCAGCTCATGGGCCAGCGTCATCACGTCGCGCGTCTTGCCCTGGTAGTTGACCAGCAGATAGGGGTGAACGCTGGGCACGGTCGGGTGGGCGAAGGCGCCCGGCGCCTTGCCGGGGCGGACCGGCGCGTCGATCCAGGGGTTGTCAAAGAAGCGCTTGCCCAGACTGGCGAGGTGGGGGGAGAAGCGGCCATAGGCGCCCAGCACGATGTCGCGCGCCTCGTCCCAGGGAATGCTGCGGTCGGCATCCTCCGGCAGGGGAGCGTTGCGGTCCCAGTAATCCAGATGGTCCTGGCCGAACCATTTGGCCTTCATCGCGTAATAGCGGTGGGACAGCTCCGGATAGGCGCCCTTGACGGCGGAGACCAGCGCGTCGACGACTTCATCCTCGACCCGGTTGGACAGGTTGCGGGCGGAGGTCGGCGTCGGATAGTTGCGCCAGTCGTCCTCGATCTCCTTGTCCTTGGCCAGCGTGTTGGTGACCAGCGAGAACAGCCGCGCATTCTCGCCCAGCACCTTGCCCACCACCTCGCCGGCCTCGCGGCGGATGGCGGGATTGCGGTCGGACAGGCGGTTCAGCGCCTCCGCACAGGTCAGGTCCTTCCCGCCCATGGGGAAGCGCAGGCTGGCGATGGTCTCGTCGAACAGGCGATTCCAGGCGGCGCGGCCGACCACGTGCTTTTCATGCAGCAGCCGCTCGATCTCGTCGGACAGCTGGTGGTCGCGGTAGAGGCGGACGTCGCGCAGCCACGGCTCGTAATGGCGCAGGGCCGCCGAAGCCTTCTGCTTGGCCGCCAGGTCCTTTTCGTCCAGCCGGTTGATCTCCAGCGTGAAGAAGATCAGGTGGGCGGAGATGTCGTTCACCCGCTCCTGCGCCGACTGATAGAATTTGGCGATGGCCGGGTCGATCATGTTGCCGTTGTAGACCAGCCCGGCATAGGACATGACGCGCGACAGCGTCTCGTCGATGTCCTCATAGCTGCGGATCGCCGCGGCCAGATCGTCGCCGTTCAGCGCCGCCAGCTTGCCGGCATAGCGCTCGCGGAAGGCCTTGCACTCCCGCTCCATCCGGTCGAGGTCGGCCTTCAGCTCCGGCGACTCGGTGCCGGGATAGAGGTCGCTCAGGTCCCAGGTGGGAAGCGCACCCAGATCGGGGGTGTCGTTTGCGGCCGTGGCGGCGCTGCTGGTCATCGAGTCCCTCCAGAGATTGGTTGAATCCATATAAGCGCGCACTCGGCGCGGGCAAAGCCTTCATCGGGCGGGCGGGCTTCCTGCCTCTTCGCCGGTGGGATGGAGGGCTCGCCGTCCGGCGCGCAGGACCGCGCGCGACAGGTCGGCCAGCGCGGTTCCGGCGATCCGGCTCTGCTGCCAATGGAGTGGCACGTCCAGCGGCCGGCCGGGCACCAACTCCACCAGACGCCCCGTCGCCAGATGGTCGGCAACCAGCGGGTCGGGGTTCATTCCCCATCCCAGCCCGGCCAGCGCCCCATCGACGAAGGCATGGGTGGAGGGCAGCCAGTGAGTCGGCGGAGTGGGCGCCTGTGCCGGATCGCAGTCGCTCAGCACCATGCGCAGCCACTGCGCCTGCAACTGATCCTTGCGGTTGAAGGTCAGGCAAGGCGCGTTCGCCAAGGCGTCCGCCGTCACCCCGTCGGCGAAATGGCGGCGCAGGTAATCCGGGCTGGCGGTGGCGCGGTAGCGGAGTGCGCCAAGCGGATGGCTGTTGCAGCCGGGAACCGGTGCCGCGCTGGCGGTGACGGCGGCCAGCACCTCGCCCTTGCGCAGCCATTCGGCGCTGTGGTCCTGGTCGTCCAGCACCAGATCGAACAGGCAGCCCGGCAACTCGGCCATCGCCGCGACGAACCATGTGGCGAGGCTGTCGGCATTCACCGCGATCCGCAAGGTGACCGGACCATCGGCCGGGTTGAGCCCGGGCAGGGTGCCGCGCAGTTCGCTTTCCAGCAGCGCCACCTGCTCCACGTGCTGACACAGGCGCAGGCCGGCGGCGGTGCCGGTGCAGGGCTGGCCACGGACCACAAGGACGGTGCCCAGCCGCTCCTCCAGCAGCTTCACCCGCTGCGACACCGCCGACGGGGTGACATGCAGCTGCCGGGCGGCTCGCTCGAAGCTGCCGGTGCGGATCACGGCGGCCAGAGCCATCAGCAGCGGATAGTCCAGCATGGTTTAGCTCTGCTTAATCACAGCAAGAAGGATTAAGTACGGCAAAGGAGCGCGAGGTGGTAGCGGAATGACATCCGCCGCCTCCGGAGCCGCCGCGATGACCGACCTTTCTCCCGCCGCCCTGATGCCTGCCTTCCTGCCGGGGCTGTTCCTCGGGTTCAGCCTGATCGTCGCCATCGGGGCGCAGAACGCCTTCGTGCTGCGTCAGGGCCTGCGCAACGAGCATGTGCTGGTGATCTGCGCCACCTGTGCGCTGTCCGACGCCGTGCTGATCCTGGCGGGGGTGAGCGGATTCGCCACCGTCGCGGCGCGCTGGCCCTGGCTGGAACCGCTGATGCGCTATGCCGGCGCTGCCTTCCTGCTGGTCTATGGATTGCGGAGCGCCCGGTCGGCGTGGGCCGGCGGCAGTGGGCTGAACCCGGCCGATCGTGAACCGGGCGGGCTGTTGCCGGCACTGCTGACCTGCCTCGCGCTGACCTGGCTGAACCCGCATGTCTATCTGGACACGGTGGTGCTGGTCGGCTCGGTCTCCGCCCGCTTCGCCGAGGCCAGGGGCGCCTTCGCCCTGGGGGCGATGACGGCGTCCTTCCTGTTCTTCTTCGCGCTTGGCTACGGCGCCCGGCTGCTGCGCCCGCTGTTCGCCCGGCCCACCGCGTGGCGGGTGATGGACGGTGTCATCGCCCTGGTGATGTGGACCATCGCGGCGGGCCTGCTGATCGGTTAGGAGCGGACGAACAAGGCGTCGTCGTCGCAGAACAGCAGCGACCGGTGCAGCGCCGTCCCGGCGATCGTGCCGGCGCCGACGGCCAGCGCCACCGATCCCGCGGCTCGTGCCGCATCGCCACAGGCGAAGACGCCGGGGATGCTGGTTTCCTGCATCGCGTCGACGCGAATATGGGTGCCGAGCGGTCCGTCTTCGGTCACGCACCCGAGCTGTGCGGCCAGCGGGCTTGCAACGCGGCTTCGCGGCAGCACGAACAGTCCGGCGAAAGGCAATCTGCGTCCGTCGGCGAGCGAGACCTCCGGCGAATCGCCGTCGATCCCGCTGATGAGGGCAGTCTCGACGGCCACCCCGCGCCGCGCCAGATGGGCCGACTGGTCGGCGTCGGGCTCGAACGCTCCATTCAGGAGCAGTGTCGTCGGTCCCCAATCCGGCAGCATCAGCGCGTGGTGCATGGATTGCCCGGATACGGCGACGACACCGATACGACCTTGCATCAGCTCATAGCCGTGGCAGTAGGGACAATGGAACACGGAGCGTCCCCAACGTTCCACCAGACCGGGGATCGCCGGCAGTTCGTCGACCACACCAACGGCGATCAACAGCCGACGCCCTCGGTAGCCGATGCCGTCGGAGCTGGTGATTCGGAATCCCTCGGGTGTCCTCGCGGCCTGTTCCGCCCGACCGGTCATCCAGGTGACGGTCGGATAGTTCATCAACTGGTTGCGGGCCTCGGCGGTGATTTCTCCCGGTGGACGACCATCCTGACCGAGGAAACCATGCGAGTGGCTGGCGAAGCGGTTGCGCCGCAGTCCCTCATCCACCACCAGAACCCGGCGCCGGGCACGAGCCAACTGCAGCGCGGCGGCCATGCCGGCATAGCTGCCGCCGACGATGATGGCGTCATAGGTCGTCGTGTCGTTTCCGTTCATGCCTGTGCCTTTCCACGGAATTACCGGCGCGCAGTCCGCGTCCGATCACGACACATGATAAGTTACATGAAAGGGCGCGGTCAATGTGCCATGTAACTTATGAAGTGGCCTGAGTTGACCGGCCGCCTGCGTCACCCCCGAAAGGACCGATCACCGATGAGGCAGGACAGCCGCCTTTCCCGCATGCTGCATGTGCTGATCCACATGGACCGGCATGACGGTGCGCTGACGTCGGAAGCGATCGCTGAGATGCTGAACACGAATCCGGTGGTCATCCGCCGGACCATGGCGGGGCTGCGCGAGGCCGGCCATGTGCGGTCGGAAAAGGGCCATGGCGGCGGCTGGCGGCTGGCACGGCCGCTCGACGGGATCACCCTGCTGGACATTCACCGCGCATTGGGGGAACCGGGGGTCTTCGCCATCGGTCCAACGGCGGACGAACCGAGTTGCCTGGTGGAGCAGGCCGTCAATGCCGCCCTCGACGGGGCATTGCGTGAGGCGGAGGCGGTGCTTGTCCGCCATCTCGGCCAAGTGACGCTCGCCGATCTCGCAGCCGATTTCGATCGGCGTATGAGGGCACTGGGGAAGTGCTGAGCGCGGAACCTAGCCCGCTTTGGGCGTCTCCCCTTCCTGCGCCCGCCGGATTGCCGCCTCCACGCATTGCAGGTGCAGCTTCTTGCGGGCGAGCTGGCGGGCGCGGCGCTCCTCCAGGTCGGTGGTCGCCATCGCCTCGATGATGCAGCCGCGCCAGCCGTTGGCGTCCAGAGCGCGGGCAACCTCGGCATAGCCGAAATAGCCCTTGTCCGGCTGCTCCCACGGCGCGCGGAAATCGGCGCGGCGCAGGACGAAGCGGTTGGACTGGCTGCCGCCGCCCAGGTTGGTGAGACGGGCCACGATCAGGCGCTCGCCGTTGCCGTGAACGACGGTCAGGATCGGGCGAATCCCGGTGATGGGTGGATCGACGGCCATGATCCATGCATAACGGTCCAGGGGCGTCCTGACCAGAGCGTCGCTGATCGCGCCGCCGACGCTTCCTCTCCCGCCCGAACGGAGAATCGCCCATGCGTCTCTTCAACCGCCCCGTCCTGCGCCATGGTCCCGGCCTGTCGTCCGCCGTCCTTTCGCTCCTTCTGCTGACCGGCCCCGCCGCGGCCCAGCTGGCACCCGCGCCGGCGGTGTCACCAACGGTGTGCGAGGCTTATGCGGCCGGCGCGATGATCGAGGCGCAATTGTTCTTTGGCCGCAACATCGGCAACGAGCTTGGCGTCAGCGATCGCGAATGGACCGACTTCCTGGACCGGGAGGTGACGCCGCGCTTTCCCAACGGGCTGACCGTCGTCGACGCCTCCGGCCACTGGCGCGACATCCAGACCGGCCATCTGGTGCGGGAACCCAGCAAAATCCTCACTCTGTTGGCCGATGGCGACCCGGCGACGCTGCGGCTGATCCACGAAATCGTCGATCTGTACAAGGACCGTTTCCACCAGCAGTCGGTCGGGCTGGCCATTCGGCCGGTGTGCGTCTCCTTCTGAAACAGCGGGGCTATTCCAATTCCCGGAACATCGTTTCACGAATGGGGAATGCGACAGCTCGCCGCACCCCCGACCTTCTGACATTTGCCTGCACTTATGCTTTTGTCGCAGATTGTGGAGGCTGCGTAACGGATCGTTTCGCGGCCGAGAGGAAATGCGCACCGAATAGTACCAAAATAGAACGAGGGACGCCCTGCCATGAGCCCGACCGCCAGCACCACGACTGCAGAGCTTTTCGACCAGATGCATGCCCGCTCCCTGTCGGACCCCGCCGGGTTCTGGGGCGAGGCGGCGAAGGACATCTCCTGGTTCAAGCCGTGGGACAAGGTGCTGGACGACAGCAACGCGCCCTTCTACCGCTGGTTCACCGGCGGGGAGCTGAACACCTGCTACAACGCGGTGGACCGTCATGTGGAAGGCGGGCGCGGCGCTCAGGCTGCGATCATCTATGACAGCCCGGTCACCCAGACCGTCCAGACCATCACCTATGCGGAGTTGCAGGACCAGGTCGCCCGCTTCGCCGGCGCGCTGCGCGCCCAGGGGGTGGAGAAGGGCGACCGCGTCCTCCTCTATATGCCGATGATCCCGCAGTCGCTGGTCGCCATGCTGGCCTGCGCCCGTCTGGGTGCGGTGCATTCGGTGGTCTTCGGCGGCTTCGCCCCGCACGAGCTGGCGACCCGCATCGACGATGCCAAGCCGAAGGCCATCGTTTCGGCCTCCTGCGGCATCGAGCCGAACCGCATCGTCAAGTACAAGCCGATGCTGGATGCCGCCATCGAGCAGTCGGCCCACAAGCCGGGCAGCGTCATCGTCTGGCAGCGCCCGCAGGAGACGGCGACGCTGATCGCCGGCCGCGACGTCGACTGGGCCGAGGCGGTGGCGAAGGCCGAGCCGGCGGAGTGCGTGCCCGTCAAGGCGACCGATCCGCTCTATATCCTCTACACCTCCGGCACGACCGGCCAGCCCAAGGGCGTGGTTCGCGACAATGGCGGCCATGCGGTGGCCCTGCGCTGGACCATGACCAACATCTACAACGTCAAGCCGGGCGAGGTATATTGGGCGGCGTCGGACGTGGGTTGGGTCGTCGGCCATTCCTACATCGTCTATGCGCCGCTGCTGACCGGCTGCACCACCGTGGTGTTCGAGGGCAAGCCGGTCGGCACCCCCGATCCGGGCACCTTCTGGCGCGTGATCGAGCAGCACAAGGTCGGCACGCTGTTCACCGCCCCCACCGCCTTCCGCGCCATCAAGCGCGAGGATCCGGACGCCAATTACCTGAAGAAGTACGACCTGTCGCACTTCCGCGCCCTGTTCCTGGCCGGCGAGCGCTCGGACCCCGACACGCTGCATTGGGCCGAGGACAATCTGAACGTCCCGGTGATCGACCACTGGTGGCAGACCGAGACCGGCTGGGCGATCTCCGGCAACCCGCTGGGCGTCCACCTGTTCCCGATCAAGTACGGTTCGGCCACCCGTCCGATGCCGGGCTGGGACGTACGCGTGCTGAATGCCGAGCTGAAGGAGGTTCCGCGCGGCGACATCGGCGCCATCTGCGTCAAGCTGCCGCTGCCTCCGGGCACGCTGCCGACGCTGTGGAACGCCGACGAGCGCTTCAAGAAGTCCTATCTCGCCGATTATCCCGGCTACTACCAGACCGGCGATGCCGGCTTCGTCGACGATGACGGCTATGTCTATGTCATGGCCCGCACCGACGACATCATCAACGTCGCCGGCCACCGCCTGTCCACCGGCGCCATGGAAGAGGTGCTGTCGAGCCACAAGGACGTCGCCGAATGCGCGGTGATCGGCGTGGCCGACGATCTGAAGGGGCAGGTGCCGCTGGGCTTCGTCTGCCTGAAGGCCGGCGTCACCCGCCCGCATGAGGAGATCGTCAAGGAGGTGGTCCAGCTTGTGCGCGAGCAGATCGGCCCGGTCGCCGACTTCAAGCGCGCCCTGGTGGTCGATCGTCTGCCGAAGACCCGCTCCGGCAAGATCCTGCGCGGCACCATGCAGAAGATCGCCGACAGCCAGGACTACAAGATGCCGGCGACCATCGACGATCCGGGCATCCTGCCGGAGATCGCCGACGCGCTGAAGACCTTGGGCTACGCCAAAGTCAGCAATACGCCAGCCTGACACGCCAAAACCGGGAGAGGGCGGCCTTCGGGCCGCCCTTCTTCATTTTGGGGCCGGGATCAGCATGAGACGACCGACAGGTTCTCCGGTTCCTCGCTGCCGAGGTCGAGCAGCGGCAGGAAACTCGCGGGCTCCTGCGCGCCGGAGAGCGCGTAGCGGCGATTGAAGATATAGCAGGGCACCGCCTGCAGCCCCATCTGGCGGGCCAGCGCATCGGCGGCAAGGACTGACGCCGATTCGGCATCTGTGGAGAGCTGATGCCGTGTCTCGACGAAGTCCATCCCCAGTCCGGCGGCGACGCTGGCCAGCGCGTCCGGGTCGCCGATGTCCACACCTTCGACGAAATAGGCGGCGAACAGCGCGTCGGCCATGGCATTGCCCAGCCCCAGGCGGCCGGCGATGCGGACCAGACGGTGCGCGTCGAAACTGTTGGGCGTGCGCTGGATGCGGTCGAGCGCCAGCGGCAATCCGTCGCGCGCCGCGGTATCCTCCACCACCCGGTGAATCTGCCGCGCCCGCTCCGCCCCGCCGAACTTGGCGGCGAGATAGTCGTCGCGCGACATCCCGCCGCGTGGCATGTCCGGGTTCAGCTGGAACGGCTGCCAGCGGATTTCCGGGCGCAGGTTCGGCCGCTGCATCAGTGCCCGGTCAAGCCTGCGCTTGCCGATGTAGCACCAGGGGCAGATCAGGTCGGCGAAGGTTTCGATCAGCATGCCGCCACTATCCGCGCCTCCTCCCCACGGAGCAACCGCTTCTTCCGTCTCATCCCGCGGGCCGGAAAGGGCCCGCAACCGTTTGTTAACCGAGTTGGCCCAACAGTCCTGAACAGTACCGCCGATATTTGTAAAGCCGGCGGACACATCCCGGTGGGCGATTCCCGATGAGCAATTCCTACGTCGACGGCAAGGTGCGCGAAGCGATCCTGGCGGCCAAGGGCAGCCGGATGAATGCGCAGAAGATCCTGATGGCTTGGGCTGTCGAGGATCCCGACCTGCTGCGCGGCATCGCCCAGCCCTTCCTGAAGGCCATCGCCGCCGCCGCCATCGAACGCGCCGGCCGTCCGGCGAGCAGCAGGCCGGCCGCGCGTCCGGCCGCCGCCGGCGGGGCGGGGGGCGGGCGTCCGTCGGCCTCCGGCCTCAGCCGCGATGCGCTTGAGAACCTGCTGAACCAGCTGGGCCGCGAGCCGGACGAGCAGCCGGCTCCGCAGCGCGCGACGCCTGCCGGCAAGTCCGCGCCGGCGGGGAAGGGTGCCACCATTCACAATGCACCGGCCGGCGGGCCGAATCATGAGAAGGCGATGATGGCGATCGCCAAGGCCTTCGTCGCCAAGAAGGTGCGTTGACGCCTTACGACCCGTTGTTGGGCGTATAGGGCGTGGCGTCGTCGAACCAGCCCCGCTTGCGCGGCAGCGTCCGGACGTCCGGCGGCGGACTGGCCAGCGCGGTGTTGCCGTTGCGGTAGGGATCCGGGATGTGGTGGCACTCGACGTCGGCAAGCGTGCGGTAGCAATAGAGCCGCGACCGGTCGACCTCGACCTTGTCAGGGCAATAATCGCCGTCCTTCTCGAAGCTGAGGATCGAGCAATCGCGCCCGGTGGCCGCCGACACGATATGATCGCCGATCGTTTTCTTGGTCGCATTCAGCGTCACGACATCGGCACCAGCCGCCGCCAGCCCGAGCGGGGAGGTGCAGCCGGTCAGCGCCCACGCCGAAATCGCCAGCGACAGGACAAGCCGACCGCGCCTGGACCCCATTCGCGCCGCGTCCATACCTGCGCCCATCATCCTGCAATTCCTCTCGCCAAGCGCTCTTGCCAAACATGGGCCACCCAACCCTGCACATTGCGCGTGACCCCGGTTAACGAGCGGTGAATTCGCCGGTGGGGCGTGCCTCAACGAAGCAGGGAGCAGATGCGTGCCCGGCATTGCACGACGACGAAGGCGTCCTTGTCCTCGGTGCAGCCGACCTTGAAGGTCGTCGACCCTTCCCGTCCGACGGTGTAGCGCAGCACCTCGACCTTCGCCGGCGTGCAGTTGCCCATCGACTTCGCGATCTCCTTCGCCTCGGCCTGGGCGGCCGATACGTTGGCGGCCGCCATGGCGGGGCCCGCCGCCGCGAAAACGGCGAGGGCCGGAAGAACGGCGATGAGACGGAAGAGGGGCGAGTCGCGGAACGTCATGGCCGCACTATCGCACGGGGTAGGGCGGTTCCGGAAGGGCTGCCTCCGAAATGTCGCAGCGATGCGAATCCCACCGCGCACGAATGGCGAAGCTGCTATTCTCGGCCGGAAACGCAAACGGGACGGCGCATCGCCGCCCGTTGCCGGATATGGGTGGGGAAACGCATGACCTTGAATGAACGGCGGCTCGGCGACCGCATCCTTGCCGCGCTGGAGCTGGCCCTGGAACAGAAGCATCTCGACGTTGCCGAACATCTGGCCCGCGCGCTGGAAGAGACGCTGACCCGCTTCGGCGGACCGGATGCGGTCGACCACCGCGAACTGTCGGCGGGCATGCTGCAGGCTTTCGACCGGCTGGAGGCCCTGCGTCGCGATGCCCACCGTCTGCCCTGAGCGGGCGGGCGGGGCACCACCATGCCGCAGGCGTCAGCTCCGGTGATTTTTTTGCAATTTGGTGATTGACAGGCGGCGGCCGGGGCGACTACAAACCGCCCACCGAACGACGGGGGCCTTCAACGGTTCCAGTTAAAAACACCAAGCGGTTCAAGCCTTTGGCTCTGTGACGGTGCGGTGTTTTGAAACAAGTCGCTCTGCGCGGGTGTAGCTCAGTTGGTTAGAGCGCCGGCCTGTCACGCCGGAGGCCGCGGGTTCAAGTCCCGTCACTCGCGCCACTTCCTTTTTCAAATTGCGCGTAACGCGCCAGTATGTGCAAAGGACTCGCAAACCGCGGGTCCTTTTTCGCATGCGTATTGTCTTTTCTTTTCCCCGTTTTAAAAACGTGGTATTACCAAGCTCTCGCGCGGGGACCGGCTTGTCCTTCCGCGTGGTGAAAAGCGATTCAAAGCGCTTTCCTTGCCCACGGTCTCGGCATATATTCCGGCCCGTCTGATGGGCTAATCCAAGGCATGGCTGCCACGGCTTTGCGCTTCCGCCGATTTCCCGGCCGGAACGGCGCCCGTGGTCGTGGGCTTATGGGAGGAACGCGGTGTCGACTCCGCTGATCATTGAGTATCTTCCGATCCTGGTGTTTCTGCTGATCGGCATCGCGCTGGCCGCGGTGATGGTGGGGGCATCCTACGTCATCAGCCCGAAGAACCCGGACGCCGAGAAGGTCTCCCCCTACGAATGCGGCTTCGAGCCGTTCGAGGACGCGCGCACCAAGTTCGACGTGCGGTTCTACCTGGTCTCGATCCTGTTCATCATCTTCGACCTTGAAGTCGCCTTCCTGTTCCCGTGGGCGGTCGCCCTGGGTGACATCGGGCTGTTCGGCTTCTGGTCGATGATGCTGTTCCTGGGCATCCTGACCATCGGCTTCATTTATGAGTGGAAGAAAGGAGCTCTGGAATGGGAGTAGAGGTCGCCAAGCCGCTGGCGCCGATTCCGCCCGGACCGGAACAGGACGCCTACATCCGCGCGGTCTCGGACGAGATCCAGGACAAGGGCTTCGTGCTGGCGAAGTACGAGGACCTGCTGGCCTGGGCCCGGACCGGCTCGCTGTGGCCGATGACCTTCGGTCTGGCCTGCTGCGCGGTGGAGATGATCCACGCCTATATGAGCCGGTATGACCTGGACCGTTTCGGCGTGATTCCGCGTCCCAGCCCGCGCCAGTCCGACTGCATGATCGTCGCCGGCACCCTGACCAACAAGATGGCCCCGGCGCTCCGCAAGGTCTACGACCAGATGCCGGAGCCGCGCTGGGTCATTTCGATGGGTTCCTGCGCCAACGGCGGCGGCTACTACCACTATTCCTACGCGGTGGTGCGTGGCTGCGACCGGATCGTGCCGGTGGACATCTATGTGCCCGGCTGCCCGCCGACGGCGGAGGCGCTGATTTACGGCATCCTCCAGCTCCAGAAGAAGATCAAGCGCGGCAACCGCATCGCCCGCTGATCCCAGCGGACCGGACCGGCCGGGGCCGACAAGGCTCCGGTCCCGCGGCCGGAAGAGAAGCGCGCTGAAGACAAGTAGGAAGGCAGGGTCCCACCCATGTCCGAACAGGCGTTGAAGGAACTCGGGGACGTCATCGCCGCCAAGATCGGCGGCGACGTCCTGAAGGTCGAGGTGAGGCTCGGCGAACTGATGGTGACGGTCAAACGGCCGGCCATCCTGGCGGTGCTGACCGCGCTGCGCGACGATCCGGCCACCCGGTTCGAGCAGCTGACCGACATCACCGCGGTCGATTACCCGGACCGCGCGGAGCGGTTCGAGGTCGTCTACCAGCTGCTCAGCTACACCCACAACCGGCGCATGCGCGTGAAGCTGGCCACCGATGAGGACACGCCCGTCCCGTCGGCCGTCGCCGTCTTCAGCGCCGCGAACTGGTTCGAGCGCGAGGTGTGGGACCTGTTCGGCATCTTCTTCGAGAACCATCCGGACCTGCGCCGCATCCTCACCGACTACGGGTTCGAGGGGCACCCGTTCCGCAAGGACTTCCCGCTGACCGGCTACGTCGAAGCCCGCTACGACGAAGACCAGAAGCGCGTGATCTACGAGCCGGTCCGTCTGACCCAGGATTTCCGCGCCTTCGACTTCCTCAGCCCGTGGGAGGGCATGACCAACGTCATGCTGCCCGGCGATGAGAAGGCGGCCCTCCAGGACGGGAGCAAGAAGCCGTGAGCATGACCGTTTCGACCGAATCGGCGACCGGCGTCGTCTCGACTGGTCCGAACGGGGCGATCAGCGCCTCCGGTCCGGAGACCAAGACGCAGATCAAGCCCTACACGATGAATTTCGGGCCGCAGCACCCGGCCGCCCACGGCGTGCTCCGTCTGGTGATGGAGCTGAACGGCGAGGTGGTGGAGCGTTGCGATCCGCACATCGGCCTGCTGCACCGCGGCACCGAAAAGCTGATCGAGTACAAGACCTACGTCCAGGCCGTGCCGTATTTCGACCGCCTGGATTACGTCAGCCCGATGTGCATGGAGCACGCCTATGTGCTCGGCATCGAGAACCTGCTGCAGATCAAGGCGCCGCTGCGTGCCCAGTACATCCGCGTGCTGTTCTCGGAAATCACGCGCATCCTGAACCACATCCTGTCGATCACGACCGGTGCGCTGGACGTCGGCGCGATCACCCCGGCGCTTTGGGGCTTCGAGGAACGCGAAATCCTCATGGAGTTCTACGAGCGCGTATCGGGTGCCCGCCTGCACGCCAACTATTTCCGGCCGGGCGGCGTCGCCTGGGACATCCCGGACGGGCTGCTGGACGACATCTGGGCCTTCACCGAGCGTTTTCCGAAGTTCATGGACGACCTCGAAAGCCTGCTGACCGAGAACCGCATCTTCAAGCAGCGCACGGTCGACATCGGCATCGTCACGAAGGAGCAGGCGCTCGACTGGGCCTTCACCGGCCCGATGCTGCGCGGCTCCGGCGTCGCCTGGGACCTGCGCAAGTCGCAGCCCTACGAAGTCTATGACCGCATGGAGTTCGACGTCCCGGTCGGCCTGACCGGCGACTGCTGGGCGCGCTATCTCGTGCGCATGGAGGAGATGAAGCAGTCGCTGCGCATCATTCGCCAGTGCTGCAAGGAGATGCCGGCCGGTCCCTACAAGATCCAGGACCGCAAGGTGTCCCCGCCGCCGCGCGGCGAGATGAAGCGCTCGATGGAAGCGCTGATCCACCACTTCAAGCTCTTCACCGAGGGCTTCCACGTTCCCGCCGGCGAGACCTACACCGCCATCGAGGCGCCCAAGGGCGAGTTCGGCGTGTATCTGGTGTCCGACGGCACCAACAAGCCCTACCGCTGCAAGATCCGCGCGCCGGGCTTCGCCCACCTTCAGGGCCTGGACTTCATGTCGAAGGGTCACATGCTGGCCGACGCCGTCGCCAACATCGCCTCGATGGACATCGTTTTCGGAGAAATCGATCGATGAGCGCGCCCGCTTCCGATCACGGCCACGCCGAGCCGACCAGCTTCACCTTCACTCCGGAAAACCTGGAGCTGGCGAAGCGCATCATCGCCAAGTACCCGCAGGGCAAGCAGGCCAGCGCCTGCATGCCGCTGCTGGACGTTGCCCAGCGGCAGAACGGCGGCTGGCTGCCGCGCGTCGCCATGGATGCCGTGGCCGACCTGCTCGGCATGCCGCGCATCCGCGTGTACGAGGTCGCGACCTTCTACACGATGTACAACAAGAACCCGGTCGGTAAGCACCACATCCAGGTCTGCACCACCACCCCCTGCTGGCTGCGCGGGTCGGACGAGATCGTCCACACCTGCAAGAGCAAGCTCGGCATCGACGTGGGCGAGACCACGGCCGACGGCCAGTTCACGCTGGGCGAGGTCGAGTGCTCGGGCGCCTGCGTCAACGCGCCGGTTGTGCAGATCGGCGACGATTACTACGAAGACGTGGCGCCGGAGCATATGGAGCGCATCCTCGACGCGCTGGCGCGCGGCGAGACGCCGAAGCCCGGTTCGCAGATCGGCCGTCAGTCCTCGGAGCCGGTCGGCGGCCCGACGACGCTGAAGGCTTTCACCACCGCGCAAGCGGACGATTGAGGGGGAGGGGACAGCGATGCTTCGCGATGAGGACCGCATCTTCACCAACCTCTACGGCTACCAGGACTTCGGTCTCGAGGCGGCCCGCAAGCGCGGTGACTGGGACAACACGGCGTCCTTCCTGGCCAATGGCCGGGACTGGATCATCGATCAGGTGAAGGAATCGGGGCTGCGCGGCCGCGGCGGCGCCGGCTTCTCGACCGGCATGAAGTGGTCCTTCATGCCGAAGAACGTGACCGACAAGCCCGTCTACCTCGTCATCAACGCCGACGAGGGCGAGCCCGGCACCTGCAAGGACCGCGACATTCTGCGCCACGATCCGCACAAGCTGATCGAAGGCTGCCTGATCGCCGGTTTCGCCATCGGTGCCAGCGCCTGCTACATCTACATCCGCGGCGAGTTCTACAACGAGGGCTCCAACGTCCAGCGCGCCATCGACGAGGCGTATGCGGCGGGGCTGATCGGCAAGAACGCCTGCGGCACCGGCTACAGCTACGACGTCTACATCCACCGCGGTGCGGGCGCGTACATCTGTGGCGAGGAAACCGCGCTCATCGAGTCGATCGAGGGCAAGAAGGGGCAGCCGCGCAACAAGCCGCCGTTCCCTGCCCAGGCCGGTCTCTATTCCTGCCCGACCACGGTGAACAACGTCGAATCGATCGCGGTTGTTCCCACCATCCTGCGTCGCGGCGCCTCCTGGTTCGCCGGCCTCGGCCGTCCGAAGAACTCGGGCACCAAGCTCTTCTGCATCTCCGGGCACGTCAACAAACCGTGCAACGTGGAAGAGGAGATGGGCATCCCGCTGAAGGAGCTGATCGAGAAGCATGCCGGCGGCGTGCGCGGCGGCTGGGACAACCTGCTGGGCATCATCCCCGGCGGCTCGTCGGTTCCGGTCCTGCCGAAGTCGATCTGCGACACTGTTCTGATGGATTTCGACAGCCTGCGTGAAGTGCAGTCGGGCCTCGGCACCGCCGCGGTGATCGTGATGGACAAATCCACCGACATCGTGAAGGCCATCGCCCGCCTGTCGCAGTTCTATGCGCATGAGTCCTGCGGCCAGTGCACGCCGTGCCGCGAAGGCACCGGCTGGATGAACCGCGTCATGCAGCGCATGGTCACCGGCAACGCCCGCCTGGAAGAGATCGACATGCTGCTGCAGGTCACCAAGCAGGTCGAAGGCCACACCATCTGCGCGCTCGGCGACGCTGCCGCCTGGCCGATCCAGGGCCTGTTCCGCCACTTCCGCCCGGAAGTGGAGCGGCGCATCCAGGCCTACCGCAACAGCGCCCCGCTGGCGGCCGAGTAAGGAGTTCCCGTTCCCATGCCGAAACTGACCATCGACGGGATCGAGATCGAGGTCGAGCCGGGCACCTCGATCCTCCAGGCTTGCGAGCAACTGGGGATCGAGATTCCGCGCTTCTGCTACCATGAGCGCCTCAGCGTGCCGGCCAACTGCCGCATGTGCCTCGTGGAGATGGAGCGCGCGCCCAAGCCGGTCGCGTCCTGCGCCATGCCCTGCGGCGACGGAATGGTCGTCCGCACCAACAGCGAGACCGTCCTGAAGGCCCGCAAGGGCGTCATGGAATTCCTGCTGATCAACCACCCGCTGGATTGCCCGATCTGCGATCAGGGCGGCGAGTGCGATCTGCAGGACCAGGCCATGGCCTATGGCTTCGACCGCGGCCGCTACGGCGAGAACAAGCGGGCGGTCAAGGACAAGTATATGGGTCCGGTCATCAAGACCATCATGACCCGTTGCATTCACTGCACCCGCTGCATCCGCTTCATCAACGAAGTGGCCGGTGTTCCCGATGTCGGCGCCGTTTACCGCGGCGAGCACATGGAGATCACCACCTTCGTCGAGAAGGCGATCGGCTCGGAGCTGTCGGGCAACCTCGCCGACGTCTGCCCGGTCGGCGCGCTGACCCACAAGCCCTACGCCTTCACGGCCCGTCCGTGGGAGCTGCGCAAGACCGAGACCATCGACGTCCTCGACGCCGTCGGCTCGAACATCCGCGTCGACGCCCGTGGCGCCGAGGTGATGCGCGTCCTGCCGCGCGTCAACGACGACATCAACGAGGAGTGGCTGAACGACAAGAGCCGCTACTCCTACGATGGCCTGAAGCGCCAGCGCCTCGACCGCCCCTACATCCGCCAGAACGGCAAGCTGGTCCCGGCCAGCTGGGCCGAGGCCTTCACCGCCGTCGCGGCGCGCCTGAAGGGCCTGTCCGGCAACCGCATCGCCGCCATCTCCGGCGATCTGGTCGATGTCGAGGCGCAGTTCGCGCTGAAGGAGCTGCTGTCGCGTCTGGGTTCCACGAACCTCGACTGTCGTCAGGACGGCGCGCGGTTCGACACCTCGGTTCGCGCCGGCTACCTGTTCAATTCGGGCATCGCCGGCATCGAGAAGGCCGACGTGATCCTGCTGGTCGGCACCAACCCGCGCTGGGAAGGCACGCTGGTCAACGCCCGCATCCGTAAGCGCTATCTGGCCGGCGGCGTCACCATCGCCTCCATCGGCGAACAGCGTGACCTGACCTATCCCTACAGCGTGATCGGCTCCGGTCCGGACACGCTGCAGCAGTTGGTCGACGGCAGCCATCCGTTCGCCGAGACGCTGCGCGCCGCCAAGAACCCGATGATCATCGTCGGCATGGGCGCCTTCCAGCGCGCCGACGGTCTCGCGGTCCAGGCCGCCGCCCGTCTGGTCGGTGAGGCCTACGGCATGTTCCGCGACGACTGGAACGGCTTCAACGTCCTGCACACCGCCGCGGCGCGTGTCGGCGGCATCGAGGCCGGCTTCCTGCCGGGCGAGGGTGGCCGTGACACCCACGGCATCCTCGACGGCGCGTCGAAGGGCGAGATCGACTTCGTCTACCTGCTGGGCGCCGACGAGATCGACATGGCCAAGCTTGGCAACGCCTTCGTCGTCTACCAGGGCCACCATGGCGATGCCGGCGCCCACCGCGCCGACGTCATCCTGCCGGGCGCCGCCTACACCGAGAAGAACGCGGTCTACGTCAACACCGAAGGCCGTCCTCAGCTCGCCCGCCTCGCGGTCTTCCCGCCGGGCGAAGCGCGCGAGGATTGGAAGATCGTCCGCGCCCTGTCGGAAGTCCTGGGCACCACGCTGCCCTTCGACACCCACGGTCAGCTGCGCCAGCGGCTGATGGCGGCGAACCCGATCTTCGGTGCGGTCGGCGAGATGACCCCGGCCAACTGGGCGCCGTTCGGCGCGCAGGGCCCGGTCGATGCCGCCCCCTTCGTGACGCCGATCACCAACTTCTACATGACCGACCCGATCAGCCGGGCCTCGGTGACGATGGCCAACTGCACGGAAGCGCTGGTGGGCCCTGCTCAGGAGAGGACTGGCACCCATGGCTGAGTTCTGGAGCGGCTTCCTCCTGCCGCTGATCATTATGGTTCTGGAGATCCTGGCGATCACCGTGCCGCTGCTGGTGGCCGTCGCCTTCATGACCTATGCCGAGCGCAAGATCATGGGCGCGATGCAGCTGCGCCAGGGACCGGCGATCGTCGGTCCCTTCGGCCTGATGCAGCCCTTCGCCGACGGTCTGAAGCTGTTCGCGAAGGAGCAGATCCTGCCGGAAGGCGCCAACCGCGTCGTGTTCTACGTCGCGCCGATGCTGACCTTCTTCCTGGCGCTGATCGCCTGGGCGGTCATCCCGTTCGACTACGGGGTGGTGCTGTCCAACATCAACGTCGGCGTGCTGTACCTGTTCGCGATCTCCTCGCTGGGCGTCTACGGCATCGTGATGGCCGGCTGGGCCTCGAACTCGCGCTACGCCTTCCTCGGTGCGCTCCGTTCCGCGGCGCAGATGGTGTCCTACGAGGTCTCGATGGGCCTCATCATCATCACCGTGCTGCTCTGCGTCGGTTCGCTGAACCTGACCGACATCGTGCGGGCCCAGGAGACGGTCTGGTTCTGCATTCCGCTGCTGCCGATGTTCGTGATGTTCTTCATCTCGGCGCTCGCGGAAACCAACCGCGCTCCCTTCGACCTGCCGGAAGGCGAGTCGGAGCTGGTCGCCGGCTTCATGGTCGAGTACAGCTCGGCTCCCTTCGCGCTCTTCTTCCTTGGCGAATACGCCAACATGATCCTGATGAGCGCGATGACGAGCATCCTGTTCCTCGGCGGCTGGCTGCCCCCGCTGCCCTTCGCGCCCTTCACCTGGGTGCCGGGCATCGTGTGGTTCGCCCTGAAGATCGCGTTCTGCCTGTTCACCTATGTCTGGGTTCGCGCCACCGTGCCGCGCTACCGCTACGACCAGCTGATGCGGCTGGGTTGGAAGGTCTTCCTGCCCCTGTCACTGTTCTGGGTCGTGCTGACCGCCGGCGTCCTGGTGACCTTCGGCTGGTTGCCGAAGTAAGCAACGGCGAAAGCCTGCACCGAACCCACCATCGACATGTCGATTTGAGTGCCGGCGAGCCGCCCGACCAAAGGGCGGCTGCCGGCGAGGAAGGAGACGAAGAGGCCATGGCGTTCCTCGACCGCGCGGCGCGCAGCCTGTTCCTGACCGAGCTGCTGGGCGGCATGGCGCTGACCTTGCGCTACATGTTCAAGCCCAAGGTCACGATCAACTACCCCTATGAGAAGGGCCCCATCAGCTCCCGCTTCCGCGGCGAGCATGTGCTCCGCCGTTATGCGAACGGCGAGGAGCGCTGCATCGCGTGCAAGCTGTGCGAAGCGGTGTGCCCGGCTCTCGCCATCACCATCGAGGCCGAACCGCGCGACGACGGCAGCCGCCGCACCACGCGTTACGACATCGACATGACCAAGTGCATCTACTGCGGCCTGTGCCAGGAAGCCTGCCCGGTCGATGCGGTGGTCATGGGGCCGAACTTCGAGTTCTCCACCGAATCCCGTGAAGAGCTCTTCTACAACAAGCAGAAGCTGCTGGCGAACGGCGACCGCTGGGAGGCGGAAATCGCCCAGAACCTCGCGGCCGAGGCTCCTTACCGGTAAGCGGAAGCGAGAAAAACGATGATACTCCAAGGCATCGCCTTCTACGTGTTCGCCGCGCTGCTGGTGGCCTCCGGTGTGATGGTCATCTCGGCGCGGAACCCCGTTCATTCTGTCCTTTTCCTGATCCTCGCCTTTTTCCAGGCGGCCGGTCTCTGCGTCCTGATGGGCGCCGAGTTCATCGCGATGATCCTCGTCATCGTCTATGTCGGTGCCGTCGCCGTGCTGTTCCTGTTCGTGGTCATGATGCTCGACATCAACTTCCGCGAACTGCGCAAGGGTGCGATGGAAGCGCTGCCGCTGGGCGCGCTGGTCGGGCTGATCCTGCTGGCCGAACTGGCCGCCGTGCTCGGCGGCTGGATCGTGGCTCCCAACGTCGCCGCCATCGCCGGCGCGCCGACCCCGGCGCTCGATCAGGTCACGAACACCCATGCGCTGGGCCGGCTGATGTACACGCAGTACGTCTATCTGTTCCAGGCGTCGGGCATCGTCCTGCTGATCGCCATGATCGGCGCGATCGTGCTGACGCTGCGGCACCGTCCGGGCGTGCGCAAACAGAATGTCGGCGCCCAGATTTCCCGTCGCCGGGAAGACGTGGTCGTCATTCGCAAGGTTACGACCGGGGAGGGCGTGTGATCATGGAGATCGGTCTCGGACATTACCTGACGGTCTCGGCCATCATCTTCACGCTGGGTGTGCTGGGCATCTTCCTGAACCGGAAGAACGTCATCATCATCCTGATGTCGATCGAGATGATGCTGCTGGCGGTGAACCTGAACCTCGTCGCCTTCTCGACCTTCCTGCACGATCTGGTCGGCCAGATCTTCGCCATGATCATCCTGACCGTCGCCGCCGCTGAGGCGGCCATCGGCCTCGCCATCCTGGTGGTCTACTTCCGCAATCGCGGCTCGATCCGAGTCGAAGACATCAACATGATGAAGGGCTGAGGCGGCGCCATGGAAGTGCTAGTCGTATTCCTTCCGCTCCTGGCGTTCCTCGTCGCCGGATCGATCGCGCTGTTCGGCGGGCCGAAGGCCGAGCCGGCCGCCGCGGGTCACGGAAGCCACGGTCATGGCCATGACGATCACGGGCACGCCCAGATCGCCCATGCCCATGACGATCATTCCCATCACATCTCGCATGACGAGCTGGACCACGCGCACGACGACGCCCACGACGACCACCATGTCGTCGCCGGGCCGCCGACCGTGGGCGACCGCGTCTCGCAGTTCGTGACTGCGGGCGCAGTCATCGTCTCGGCGATCCTGTCCTGGATCCTGTTCTTCGACGTCGCCGTGCACGGCAACCCGCGCACGATCGAGCTGATGACCTGGATCCAGAGCGGCACGCTGGACGTGAAGTGGGCGCTGCGCGTCGACCAGCTCACCGCGGTGATGCTGATCGTCGTCAACACCGTCTCGGCCTGCGTGCACGTCTACTCCATCGGCTACATGGCCGAGGATCCGCAGAAGCCGCGCTTCATGGGCTACCTGTCGCTGTTCACCTTCGCCATGCTGATGCTGGTGACGGCGGACAACCTGGTCCAGCTGTTCTTCGGCTGGGAGGGCGTCGGTCTGGCCTCCTACCTGCTGATCAACTTCTGGTACGAGAAGCCCTCTGCGAACGCCGCCGCCATGAAGGCCTTCCTGGTCAACCGCGTCGGCGACTTCGGCTTCGCGCTCGGCATCTTCGCGATCTTCGTGCTGACCGGTTCGGTCCAGTTCGACACGATCTTCGCCAAGGCCCCGACGCTGACCGGCGAGACGCTGCATTTCCTCAGCTGGGACTTCAACGGCCTGACCATCGCCTGCCTGCTGCTGTTCATGGGCGCGATGGGTAAGTCGGCGCAGCTTGGTCTGCACACCTGGCTGCCGGACGCGATGGAAGGCCCGACCCCGGTGTCGGCGCTCATCCACGCGGCCACCATGGTCACCGCCGGCGTCTTCATGGTCTGCCGCCTGTCGCCCGTCTTCGAATACGCCCCGACGGCGCTCGAGGTGGTGACGGTGGTCGGCGGCCTGACCGCCTTCGTCGCGGCGACCATCGGCTTCACCCAGTTCGACATCAAGCGCGTCATCGCCTATTCGACGATGTCGCAGCTCGGCTACATGTTCTTCGCCGCCGGCGTCTCGGCCTACGGCGCGGCCATGTTCCACCTGTTCACGCACGCCTTCTTCAAGGCTCTGCTGTTCCTCGGCGCCGGCTCGGTCATCCATGCCCTGCACCATGAGCAGGACATGCGGAAGATGGGCGGTGTCTGGCGCAAGATTCCCTTCACCTATGCGGTGATGTGGATCGGCAATCTGGCGCTCGCCGGCCTGCCCTTCTTCGCCGGCTACTATTCCAAGGACATGATCCTGGAGGCGGCCTTCGCCTCGGGCAGCGGGGTGGGGCGCTTCGCCTTCGCCCTGGGCATCGCGGCTGCTCTGCTGACCGCCTTCTACTCCTGGCGCCTGCTGTTCATGACCTTCCACGGCACGCCGCGGATGGACAAGGAAGTCTACGACCACGCTCACGAATCGCCGGTCGTCATGCTGATCCCGCTGGCGGTCCTGACGCTTGGCGCGCTGTTCGCCGGCTTCGGTTTCCACCAGTGGTTCATCGGCCACGACCGGATGGAGTTCTGGGGCAAGGCCATCATGACCCTGCACGAGCATGACGCCATCGAGGCCGCGCACCACCACACCCCGGGCTGGGTCGCTATCGCCCCGCTGGTGGTCGGCCTGATCGGTATCGCCATGGCCTACATCGGCTATGTGATGATGCCGCGCCTGCCGGGCCGGATCGCCTCCACCTTCCGCGGCATCCACCAGTTCCTCTACAACAAGTGGTACTTCGACGAGCTGTACGACGCGCTGTTCACCCGTCCGGCCAAGGCCATCGGCTACGGCCTGTGGAAGTCTGGCGACGGGGCGGTGATCGACGGCGTGGGTCCGGACGGCATCGCCGCCGCCACCCGCGACGTCGCGGCACGCGCCAGCCGGCTGCAGTCGGGGTACGTCTATCACTACGCCTTTGCCATGGTGATCGGGGTCGTCCTGCTCGTCGCCTGGCTGTCGGTCTTCGGCTGAGCGGTTTCGAAGGAGAACAACAACAATGGCTAGCTGGCCGATCCTGTCGTTCGCGACCTTCCTGCCGCTCGTGGGCGTCGCGCTGATCCTGCTGTTCTGCCGGGGCAATTCCCCGGACGTGCTGCGGAACGTGCGGTACATCTCGCTGTGGACGACCCTCGTCACCTTCGTCCTGACCCTTCTGGTCTGGGCCAACTTCGATCCCCGCAATCCCGGCTACCAGATGGTCGAGAAGGCGGGCTGGATCCCCGAGTTCGGCATCAACTACCACATGGGCGTCGACGGCATTTCGGTGCTGTTCGTCGTCCTGTCCGGCTTCCTGATGCCGCTGTGCATCCTAGCGAGCTGGGAGTCGGTGCAGGTCCGCCTGAAGGAATACATGATCGCGTTCCTCGTGCTGGAAACCCTGATGATCGGGATGTTCTGCGCGCTGGACTTCATCCTGTTCTACATGTTCTTCGAAGGCGTCCTGATCCCGATGTTCCTCATCATCGGTGTCTGGGGCGGCCCGCGCCGCGTCTATGCCGCCTTCAAGTTCTTCCTCTACACGCTGCTCGGCTCGGTCCTGATGCTGTTGGCGATCCTGGCCATGTATTACGTGGCGGGCACCACCGACATCCCGACCATCACCGCCACCCAGTTCCCGCGCAACATGCAGCTGTGGCTGTGGCTGGCCTTCTTCGCCTCCTTCGCGGTGAAGGTGCCGATGTGGCCGGTCCACACCTGGCTGCCGGATGCCCACGTCGAGGCGCCGACCGCCGGTTCGGTGATCCTGGCCGGTGTGCTGCTGAAGATGGGCGGGTACGGCTTCCTGCGCTTCAACATTCCGATCCTGCCGGAAGCGACCGAGTATTTCGCGCCGCTGATCTACACCCTGTCGGTCGTCGCCGTGATCTACACCTCGCTGGTCGCTCTCGCCCAGGAGGACATGAAGAAGCTGATCGCCTACTCGTCGGTTGCCCACATGGGCTTCGTCACCATCGGCATGTTCGCGCTGAACCAGCAGGGCATCGAGGGTTCGGTGTTTCAGATGCTGTCGCACGGCGTCGTGTCGGGTGCGCTGTTCCTGTGCGTCGGCGTTGTCTATGACCGGCTGCACACCCGCGAGATCGCCCGTTACGGCGGCCTCGTGAAGAACATGCCGAAATACGCGGTGGTCTTCCTGTTCATGACCATGGCCTCGGTCGGTCTGCCGGGCACTGCCGGTTTCGTCGGCGAGTTCCTGGTGCTGATGGGCGTCTTCCGCGACAACACCTGGGTCGCCGCCCTGGCCGCCACCGGTATGGTTCTTGGCGCCGCCTACGCGCTGTGGCTGTACCGCCGCGTTGTCTACGGCAAGCTGACCAAGCCGGACGTCAAGGCGATGTTCGACATAACTCCGCGCGAAATCGCGGTGTTCGTGCCGCTGATCGTTGTCGTCCTGTGGATGGGCGTCTATCCCAGCAGCTTCCTGAACGTCACCTCGGCATCGGTCGAGCAGCTGATCCAGACCTACCAGACCAAGCTGGCCGCGTCGCACGCCGCGTCCGGTGTCTCGGTCGCCGCTCGGTAAGGGGTTCTTCGACATGACCGCAGTGTTTCCCGACATCTGGCCGGCCCTGCCGGAGATCTTCCTGGCGCTCTCGGGCGTCGCCCTGCTGATGCTGGGCGTGTTCCGCGGCGACGGCTTCACCCGTCCCGTCTCCTACCTGGCGATCGTCTGCATGCTGCTCGCCGCCATCCTGGCGATGGGCTACGGCAGCGGCCGCGTCGTCACCTTCAACGGCATGTTCGTGATGGATGCCTTCGGCGTCTTCATGAAGGTGCTGGTGCTGGTCTCCGCGGCCTTTGCGGTCGTTCTCTCGCTCGGCTTCAACGAGCGGGAGCAGATGGCCCGCTTCGAGTTCCCGGTGCTGATGGTCTTCGCCACGCTCGGCATGCTGATGATGATCTCGGCCAACGATTTCATCTCGCTGTATGTCGGCCTGGAGACCCAGAGCCTGGCGCTCTATGTCATCGCGGCCTTCCGCCGCGACAGCGGGAAGTCGTCGGAAGCCGGCCTGAAGTATTTCGTCCTCGGCTCGCTCTCCTCGGGCATGCTGCTGTACGGTGCTTCGCTGGTTTATGGTTTCGCCGGCACGACTTCGTTCGACAAGGTGGCGGCGCTGTTCGCCGGCGGCGCCCATGTGTCGCCGGGTCTGGTGATCGGTCTGGTGTTCGTGATGGCCGGTCTGGCCTTCAAGATCTCGGCCGCTCCGTTCCACATGTGGACGCCGGACGTCTATGAGGGTGCGCCGACCCCGGTGACCGCCTTCTTCGCGGCGGCGCCGAAGGTGGCGGCCATCGCCCTGCTGACCCGCGTGGTGATGGAGCCGTTCGGCCACCTCGCCGCCCAGTGGCATCAGGTTCTGGTGGCGACCGCCATCCTGTCGATGGTGATCGGTTCCTTCGTCGCCATCATGCAGACCAACATCAAGCGCCTGATGGCCTACAGCTCCATCGGCCATGTCGGTTACGCGCTGGTGGGCCTGACGACCGGTACGCAGGACGGCGTGCGCGGCGTGCTGATCTACATGGCGCTCTACATCGCCATGAATATCGGCGCCTTCGCGGTCATCCTCAGCATGAAGGCCAAGGGCCAGATGCTGGAGGAGATCAAGGACTTCTCCGGCCTGTCCAAGACCAATCCGATGCTGGCCGCGACCATGGCGATCTTCATGTTCTCCATGGCCGGCATCCCGCCGATGGCGGGCTTCTTCGGCAAGCTCTATGTCTTCCTGGCCGCCGTCGCCGCGCAGGAATACACGCTGGCCGTCGTCGGTGTGCTGACCAGCGTCGTGGGTGCCTTCTATTATCTGCGCATCATCAAGATCATGTATTTCGATGAGCCCGCAGTGGTGGTCGACAAGGTCGACGACGACAGCATGACCGGCGTCCTGGTGCTGACCAGCCTGTTCACCCTGCTGTTCTTCGTCGCTCCGGCGCCGATCCTGAACGGTGCGGCGGCTGCCGCGGCGGCCCTGTTCGCCGGGTGACATCCGACCGATGACGGTATCGCTCGAAGCGGAGGCGGCGCGTCTGCGCCTGCCTCCGGGCTTCCAGATCAAGGCCTTCGACTCCGTCGGCAGTACGAACGACGAAGCGAAGGCCTTGTCGCGTTCCGGGGCGCCCGAAGGCACCATCGTCTGGGCGCGCCGCCAGGACAGCGGCCGTGGCCGCCGCGGCCGGGCCTGGACCTCCCCCGAAGGAAATCTATACAGCACGACCATCCTGCGGCCCGGCCTGCCACCGGCGGAAGCCGCGCAGATCTCCTTCGTCGCGGCGCTCGCCATCGCGGAAACTGCCGAGTCGGTCCTGCCTGATCCGAGCGGCGTTCGCTGCAAATGGCCCAATGACGTTCTGGTGCATGACCGCAAGGTGTCGGGCATCCTGCTCGAGTCGGAGCCGGCAGCCGACGGCAAGGTCGCCTGGGTGGTGCTGGGGGTCGGCATCAACCTGCGGCATTTTCCCGCGACCGCCGATTATGGCGCCACCTCCTTGATTGCCGAGGGCGCTCCGCCGATGGGGCCGGGCGCGCTTCTCGAGGTCTATGCGGAGCATCTGGCGACCTGGTACCGCCGCTGGCGCGCCCATGGTTTCGCGCCCGTGCGCGAGGCGTGGCTGGCGCGGGCCAAGGGGCTTGGCGGGCCGATCCTGGTCAGGCTGGCCGATCGGACGATCCCCGGCACTTTCGCCGATCTGGACAGCGACGGCGTTCTGTTGCTTGATCCAACGGACGGCGGGCCGCGGCAGCGGATCGCCGCAGGCGACGTGTTCTTCGCGCCGCCCCCAGCAAGCTGAGTTCGCCAGCCGAGTTCAAACGCCCACCGCCTTCAGGACCTTGCCATGCTGCTTGCCATCGACGCCGGAAACACGAATGTGGTGTTCGCCATCTATGACGGCGACCGCCAGCGCGGCATCTGGCGCACGGCGACCGATCCTAAACGCACCTCCGACGAATACATGGTGTGGCTGACCCACCTGATGGCGTTGAAGGGGCTGAAGCCGGTGGACATCCATGGCGCGATCATCGCCAGCGTGGTGCCCGGCGCCACCTTCAATCTGAAGCGGCTGTGCAAGGATCATTTCGGCTGCGAGCCGGTGATCGTCGGTCAGCCCGGAGTCGATCTCGGTGCCAAGGCCCTGGTCGACCGGCCGGAGGAGGTGGGTGCCGATCGTCTGGTCAACACGGTGGCTGCCGCGGCGACCTACAAGACGCCGCTGATCGTCATCGATTTCGGTACGGCCACCACCTTCGACGTGGTGGATGCCGAGGGCAACTATTGCGGCGGCGTGATCGCGCCGGGGCTGAACCTGTCGCTGGAGGCACTGCAGAGGGCCGCGTCCAAGCTGCCGCGGGTCGAGATTCAGCCGCCGTCCGAGGTGATCGGCAAGAACACCATCGCCTGCATGCAGTCCGGCATCTTCTGGGGGTATGTCGGGCTGATCGAAGGGCTGGTCTCCCGCATCCGGGCGGAGTACGGCGAACCGATGCGGGTGGTCGCCACTGGCGGATTGGCTGTTCTTTTCGCCAAGGCTACCCATGTGATCGAACACACCGACAACGAGCTGACGCTCCGCGGTCTCCTCCTGATCCACAAGCGCAACACGGTCCAATGACACAATCCTCCAAGACAGCCGCCGGAACGTCCGAAGCCCCGGCGGACACCTTCGTTCCGGAGGATGGCGCACTGTATTTCGTCCCGCTCGGCGGTTCCGGCGAGATTGGGATGAACCTCAATCTCTACGGCCATCAGGGCAAGTGGTTGATGGTGGATCTCGGCATCTCGTTTGCCGACGACACCATGCCCGGGCTGGACGTGATCATGCCGGACCCGACCTTCATCGCCGAGCGTCGCGACGATCTGGTCGGTCTGGTGCTGACCCATGCGCATGAGGACCATCTGGGCGCGGTGCAGTATCTGTGGCCGGAGCTGCGCTGTCCCGTCTATTGCACACCCTTCACCGCGGCCTTCCTGCGCGCCAAGCTGCATGAGAAGGGCCTGAGCAGCACGGTGCCGATCCACGAAATCCCGCTGGGCGGCACGGTGGAGGCCGGTCCCTTCTCCGTCGAATACGTCACCATGACGCATTCGATCCCGGAACCGAACGCGCTCGCCATCCGCACCTCGGCCGGGACCATCCTGCACACCGGCGACTGGAAGCTGGACCCCGATCCGCTGGTCGGCGAGACGGCCGATGAGGAACGGCTGCGCACCATTGGCGATGAAGGGGTGCTGGCGCTGGTCGGCGACAGCACCAACGCGCTGGTGCCCGGCGCCGCCGGGTCGGAGGCGACCGTCCGCGATGCCCTGATGGAGTTGTTCGGCCGTTACCGCGACCGCCGCATCGCCGTCAGCTGCTTCGCCACCAATGTGGCGCGACTGGAGAGCATCGCCGCCGCCGCCGCCGCCCATGACCGCCATGTGGCGTTGGTCGGCCGCTCGCTGTGGCGCATCAACGAGGCGGCACGGGCCACCGGCTATCTCGCCGACGTGCCGAAGTTCCTGTCGGAGCATGACGCCAGCTATCTGCCGCGCGAAAAGCTGGTGCTGATCTGCACCGGCAGTCAGGGCGAGCCGCGGTCGGCGCTTGCCCGTATCGCCGCCAACGATCATCCGCAGATCACGCTGTCGCGCGGCGACGTGGTGATCTTCTCCTCCCGCGAGATTCCCGGCAACGAGCGCGCCATCGGCCGCATGCAGAATCAGCTGGTCGCCCAGGGAGTCGAACTGGTGACGGCGGACGAGGCGCCGGTCCATGTCTCCGGCCACCCGGCGCGGGACGAGCTGGTGCGCATGTATCAATGGGTGCGTCCACGCATCGCCGTCCCGGTCCATGGCGAGCAGCGCCACCAGCAGGCCCATGCCGCCTTGGCGGAGGAGTGTCAAGTCGCCCACAGCATCGTTCCGGCCAACGGCGAAGTCCTTCGGCTCGACGGGCCGGAGGGCGCGCGGGTGGTGGCCAACGTGCGCGCCGGACGCATGGCGGTGGACGGCAAGCGTCTGGTGCCGCTCGACACCGGCATGATGCGCGCCCGCAACCGCATGGTGAACAACGGTGCCGCCGTGGTGACGCTGGTGATGACCGGAACGGGCGAGTTGCTGACCGCTCCGCAGCTGGCGGTGATGGGGCTGATCGACGAGGCGACCGACCGCGACCTGCTGTTGGACGTGGTGGATGCAGTGCGCGAGTCGGTGGCGATGCTGCCCAAATCGGCGCGGGCCGACGATGCCCAGGTGAAGGAGGCGGCGCGGATCGCCGTGCGCCGCTGCTTCAACGCGACCCACGGCAAGAAGCCGGTGACGGAGGTCCATCTGGTCCGCGTCTGACCGAACCCAAGAACGGATTTGATGTATAACAGGCTTATCAGAGCCCGCTAACGGGCCAAGAACAGCCAGCGAGAGGACACGCATGATCGGGAAGCTCAACCACGTCGCCATCGTCGTTCCGGACCTACCGGCGGCGACCGCACTCTATCGGGACACGCTGGGCGCCGCAGTGTCGCAGCCGGTGGACTTGCCGCCGCACGGCGTCACCGTGGTCTTCGTCACCCTGCCAAACACCAAGATCGAACTGCTGCATCCGTTCGGCGAGAAGTCGCCGATCGCCGGCTTCCTGGAGAAGAACCCGTCGGGTGGCATCCACCATATCTGCTATGAGGTCGAAGACATTCTGGCCGCTCGCGACCGGTTGAAGGAGCAGGGCGCCCGCGTGCTGGGCGACGGTGAACCGAAGATCGGCGCCCATGACAAGCCGGTCCTGTTCCTGCACCCGAAGGATTTCTGCGGGACGCTGGTGGAACTGGAGCAGGCCTGAGACGGCTGACACGCGGAGGGGACGATGAACAACTGGGTGACTGGAGCCTTCGTTTACGTCGTCGTCTGGTGGGTGGTGCTGTTCGCGGTGCTGCCCTGGGGCGTTCGGACCCAGGAGAACCCTGAACCGGGCATGGCCTCCTCCGCGCCGGTCGAGCCGCGCATCCTGCGGAAATTCATGATCACGTCGCTGGTCGCCCTGCTGGTGTGGCTGGTGATCTTCGGCATCGAGCGGTCCGGCATCATCTCCTTCCGGGACATGGCGCGGGACATGTTCTGACGCCGGATTGCTCTGACCATCGAGAGGAGCGAGGCGGGTGAGCCTGACCTACTGCGCGGCCGCACCCGGCCATCCCCATCACGGACCCTACCATGATGGCGAGTACGGTTTTCCCAGCAGCGATGACCGGGTGCTGTTCGAGCGTCTGGTGCTGGAGATCAATCAGGCCGGCCTGTCCTGGCTGACCATCCTGAAAAAGCGTGACGCCTTCCGCGCCGCCTTCGACGGGTTCGACATCGACCGGGTCGCCGCCTATGGAGAGGCGGAGCGGGCGCGGCTGCTGGCCGACGCTGGCATCATCCGCAACCGCCTGAAGGTGGACGCGGTGATCGAGAACGCCCGCCGCATCGTCGCATTGCGGGAAACCCACGGCTCCTTCGACGGCTGGCTGCGCGCCCATCATCCGCTGACCAAGCCGGAATGGGTGAAGCTGTTCGGCCGGACCTTCCGTTTCACCGGTGGCGAGATTGTCGGGGAGTTCCTGATGAGCCTGGGCTATCTGCCGGGCGCTCATCAGCCCGACTGTCCGGTCCAAGCTGTCGTGCTTGCCCAGAGTCCGCCTTGGAAGGCTGCGGTGGAGGCCGGGTATCGCGGGTACGCGCCCATGGAATAGGCAAACGTCCGCTCAGAACGGCGGCAATCGCCGAAGAGCTGGGCAGAATTGCAAAAACTTTGTGCATGAAGCGCTTGTGCCTCCGTTTTGGGCTTGCCATCGCCGTGGCTCGGGTTCACTCTTTTGGAGTGATGAGGGAGGATATTCCTCCCTTTCCGACGCCTGGTGGCGATTCCTCCCTAAACTCGACAGGCCGCGCCGCTTTTGCCGCGCGGCCTTTCTTTTTCCGGCGGATGGGAGGAGACAGGGCAGGGTCGCGGACAGAAAATTTCCGCGCTGCTCCAGAAAACGTTAACGGTTTACTTGGTAGCGTTGCTTGGATTAGCTCGCATCGGGTTTTCCCCAATCAGGGCTATCAGCCGGGCTGAACCATCACCACCGGGGCCAGTCCGCCGGGGCGATTCCGCTTTGCCCGCTTACAGGTTGAGCCTTTGCCCGCTTCGGCGGGTGGCAGGAAGAAGGACGACAGTCGAGGCGCCGATGGCCGCGAATGAAAACGAACGGTTCGATCAGTTCGCCGCGGTTCTGTCGATTGAACTGTTGGAGCGGACAAAGAAAAGCATGGAGCTGCTGGCGCCGGAGCTTCAGCCATGCTCGATCCTGCCCTTCATCCAGACACCGTCCTTCGTAGAGTTCTATCAGGAGTTGGTGCGCGTCGGCATCCTGCCGGTGGTGCTCAGCCGCCGTCCGGTGCGCGCGATTGTCGGTGACGTCGATTGGGCGCGGGAGGGGCGCGAATATCTGCTGACGGTCCTCGACGACCGCTCCAATGCCGTCTTCACCGCCTGGGAATATGCCTGGGACTCGCTGTGGGACGAGCGCAAGGTCGGGCAGGATAGCGGTGGCGGAAGCCAGGCCAAGCCGAAGAAGGGCTTCTTCAGCGCTCTGTTCGGCCGCAAGCGCGAGCAGAAGGCGGACGGCGGCGGCGAGGGCGGAGGCGAGGGCGGCGAGGGCGGTGTCATGGCCGGCCTGCATACGATGCTGACCGAATTGGGGGAAAAGCGGGGTTTCCTGCCGCTGTTCCATGACGATGTCCGCATCCTGAAGGCGTTGCCGCGCCTGAAGCCCGGCCGGGTGGCGCAGGCGTGGAAGGAGATCTCGCAGTACCACCACCAGGAATTCTACCTGCCCGAACCCGAACAGGCGAAGCCGGGTGTGACCTCCGAGTGTCTGCAGAAATGGCATTACAATCTGCCGGACAAGATCGGCGAGTTCCTGGTGCTGAAGGCCGCGGTGGACCTGGAGCATGTGAACAAGCCCTTCATCGGCAAATACATCCGCCAGTCGGCGCGGACCCAGGAGGAGGCGGAAAAAGGAATGCCCTACCTGTCGATCTACTGGAAATCCATGCGCAACCCGGCCCCGGTGGCCGAGCGGCACACGCTGTGAGCCCGCGCGGCATCTTGTACGCCGGTCTGACGGCGGCGGCGTTGTCCCTGGCGACCGCACCGGCATCGGCGCAAACCCAGCCGCCGCGTCCCGGCCCGGTCCCGCTGACCCCCGATGCCGCCCGCGACCGGCCGGTGGTGGATCTGTCCTTGTGCCAACGGCTGACCCGCCATGTGCCGGCCGCCGACGTGGAATACCGGCCGGGCGTGGATGTGCATGGCCGCGCGGTCGCCCCCGCCGACTTGGCCGGCAGTGCAGGCGCGCAGCCGCCGATCCCCATCGACCTGCCGCTGTCGGTCGATCTCGCCCGGCGGATGGGAATCGCCCTGCCGTCGGTGCCGTTTCTGCCCGACGACGTCACCGCGGTGTGGCTGACCGTCGTCGGGAACCAACTCTATCTCAACGGCCAGCCGATTTATCCGGGTGCCGAGGAACGCCTCTACGTCTATTGCCGCTCCCGGTAGCCGGCGGCCAGGCGGGGGGCTTACAGTGGACAAGTGCGGGCGACCTTCCTAAAGTCGCTCACCCGCCGCCGCCGTGTCCGTTCCTGTCCGCAGGAGCCATGCGTGCGCGGCCTTGTCGAACACCTCGCACACGAGAGCAGAGCCATGCGGCTGTCCAGCTTCTTCATGCCGACCCTCAAGGAGACCCCGACCGAGGCGCAGATCGTCTCGCACCGCCTGATGCTGCGGGCCGGGATGATCCGCCAGACCAGCGCCGGCATCTATGCCTGGCTGCCGCTGGGCTATCGGGTTCTGCGCAAGATCGAGCAGATCGTCCGCGAGGAGCAGGACGCTGCCGGCGCGCAGGAACTGCTGATGCCGACCATCCAGTCGGCCGATCTGTGGCGCGAGAGCGGTCGTTACGACGATTACGGCAAGGAGATGCTGCGCATCACCGACCGTCACGACCGGGAGATGCTGTTCGGCCCGACGAACGAGGAGATGATCACCGACATCTTCCGCTCCTTCGTCAAGAGCTACCGCCAGTTGCCGCTGAACCTCTACCACATCCAGTGGAAGTTCCGTGACGAGATCCGCCCGCGCTTCGGCGTGATGCGCGGCCGCGAGTTCCTGATGAAGGACGCCTATTCCTTCGACATCGATGCGGACAGCGCGCGCCGTTCCTACCAGAAGATGTTCCTGGCCTATCTGCGCACCTTCGCCCGCATCGGGCTGAAGGCGATTCCGATGCGGGCCGACACCGGACCGATCGGCGGCGACCTGAGCCACGAGTTCATCATCCTGGCCGAGACCGGCGAGAGCGGCGTCTTCTGCCACAAGGACTGGATGACCCTGGACGTGCTGAAGGACGCCCCCGGCATCGAGGACGACCTGCAGCCCTTCTTCGACCGCGTCACCGGCATCTACGCGGCGACCGACGAGAAGCACGACCCGGCCAACAGCCCGGTGCCGGAGTCGGATCTGGTGTCGGCCCGCGGCATCGAGGTCGGCCACATCTTCAACTTCGGCACCAAGTATTCCAAGCCGATGAACGCCGTGGTCGCCGGCCCGAACGGCGAGTCGATCCCGGTGGAGATGGGCAGCTACGGCATCGGTGTGTCGCGCCTGATGGGCGCCATCATCGAGGCCAGCCACGACGACAACGGCATCATTTGGCCGGACGCCGTCGCGCCCTTCAATGTCGGCCTCATCAACCTGAAGTCCGGCGATGCCGAGACCGACCGCGTCTGCGCCGAGCTGTATGCGAAGCTGGAATCGGCCGGCCTGGAGGTCGCCTATGACGACCGCGACGAGCGTCCCGGCGCCAAGTTCGCCGACATGGACCTGATCGGCGTTCCCTGGCAGCTGGTCGTCGGCCCGCGCGGCCTGAAGAACGGCGTCGTCGAACTGAAGCGCCGCGCCTCCGGCGAGAAGGAAGAGCTGCCGGTCGAGGCGGCGCTGGCGAAGCTGCTGGGCTGATCGGCTTAGCTCGAAGAGGAAGCCCGGATCGCCCAAGTCGGCGATCCGGGCTTTGCCCTTTTCCCGCCACGCTCACGTTCTTATCTAGGGCATCGTTTCCGCCCGCCCACAGGGCCTCCCCCACAGGATCCCAGCCGCATGATCTTCAACGCCTTCGAACGCATGGTCGCGATGCGTTACCTTCGGGCGCGCCGCCAGGAAGGGTTCATCTCGGTCATCGCGGGGTTCTCGTTGCTGGGCATCGCGCTCGGCGTGGCGACGCTCATCATCGTGATGGCGGTGATGAACGGCTTCCGGGCGGAGCTGCTGGGCCGGGTGCTCGGTCTGAACGGGCATCTCAACGTCTACAGTTCACGAGGCGGGCCGCTGCCGGACTTCGATATCCTGGCCGGCAAGCTGCGCAACACGCCGGGCGTGGTCAACGTCACCCCGACGGTCGAGGGGCAGGCGCTGGTGTCGGTGCGCGGCGTCGCCTCCGGTGCCGTCATCCGCGGCGTGCGGGCGGAAGATTTCAAGGTTCGGCCGACGCTCGCCAACAACATCATCCGCGGTTCGGTGGATGAGTTCGGCGAGGACCGCGTCGCCATTGGCGTGCGCATGGCCCAGCGGCTGGGACTGAGCATCGGCGACCAGATCACGTTGATCGCGCCGCAGGGCAACGTCACCGCCTTCGGCACCGTGCCGCGGATGCGCAGCTACCCCATCGGCGCGATCTTTGACGTCGGCATGTTCGAATACGACAACAGCTTCATTTTCCTGCCGCTGGAGGAGGCGCAGGCCTTCTTCCGCACCGGCGACGCCGTGACCTCGCTGGAGGTCTTCGTGAGCGACCCGATGCAGATCGCGTCCGCCCGCGCCGCCGTTCAGTCGACGGTGGCCGGGGAGGGCCGGGTGGTCGACTGGCAGCAGTCCAACGCCAGCTTCTTCACGGCGCTTCAGGTCGAACGCAACGTGATGTTCTTGATCCTGTCGCTGATCATCATGGTCGCCGCCTTCAACATCATCTCCAGCCTGATCATGCTGGTGAAGGACAAGGGGCGCGACATCGCGATCCTGCGCACCATGGGGGCGACGCGCGGCATGATCATGCGCATCTTCTTCCTGTCCGGCGCCAGCGTCGGAGTGACGGGGACCTTGCTGGGTCTCGCGCTCGGCGTTTCCTTCGCGCTGAACATTGAGAGCATCCGGCAGGTCATCCAGGGGCTGACCGGCACCAACCTGTTCAATGCCGAGATCTATTTCCTGTCCCACCTGCCTGCCAAGATCGACTGGAGCGAGGTGATCCAGGTGACGCTGATGGCGCTGGGTCTGTCCTTCGCCGCGACCATCTATCCGTCGTGGCGCGCCGCCCGGCTCGATCCCGTGGAGGCCCTGCGCTATGAGTGACGCCGTCATGCAGCCGATGCTGGAACTGAAGGGCATCATCCGCCGCTTCGAACAGGCGGGCGAGACGCTGGAGGTGCTGCGGGGGGTCGATCTGACCGTCGGCGCCGGGGAACTGGTGGCGCTGGTCGGCCCGTCGGGGGCCGGTAAATCGACGCTGCTGCACATCGCCGGCCTGCTGGAGCGGCCGACCGCCGGCACGGTGCGCATCGCCGGAACCGACGTGTCCAACCTGGACGACGGCAAGCGGACCGAAGTGCGGCGCCGCTCCATCGGCTTCGTCTACCAGTTCCACCACCTGCTGCCGGAGTTTTCGGCGCGGGAGAACATCGTCCTGCCGCAGATGATCGCCGGCGTGTCGAAGTCGGTCGCCCGGCAGCGCGCGGACGAGCTTCTGCGCATGGTCGGGCTGGAGCAGCGCGGCACCCACCGTCCGGCCCGCCTGTCGGGCGGCGAGCAGCAGCGCGTCGCCATCGCCCGCGCGCTGGCCAACGCCCCGTCGCTGCTGATTGCCGACGAGCCGACCGGCAACCTCGACCCCCACACGGCGGAGCATGTCTTCGCCATGCTGTCGGCCATCGTCCGGCAGGCCAAGGTCGGCGCCCTGGTGGCGACCCACAACCTCGACCTCGCCCGTCGCATGGACCGGGTTCTGGAGATGCGCGACGGGCATCTGGTGGAGTATCAGCCGTCGGAACTGGTGCCGCTGAGCGAGGTCGCGCCGGAAGCATCATAAGAAGCGTCATAGACCGAAAGCGGAACCTCCCCCTGGTTGCCAAGCCGGCGCGGCGCCCCCACTCTCATGCGCGACCGCACCGGCTGAGCTGCGGCACCGACAAAACAGGGGCATCGGGGATGGACCAGCGGATCATCGACCTCTACGACGAATACACCCACGCGCCGTTGCCACGCCGGGTCTTCCTGGAACGGCTGGCAGCAATGGCTGGCGGTGCGGCGGCGATCCCCGCGATCCTGGCGGCGATTGAGCCGAACTATGCCCGCGCCGCCATCGTCGGTGAGGACGACACCCGTCTGGCTGCGGAAAAGATCAGCTTCCAGGGGGCGACCGGCAACGTGTCCGGCTATCTCGCTCGGCCGAAGCTGATCGACAAGGCTCCGGCGGTGCTGGTCATCCACGAAAATCGCGGCCTGAACGCCTATGTCGAGGATGTCACCCGCCGCCTTGCCACCGAAGGCTTCGTGGCGATGGCGCCGGACCTGCTGTCGCCGCTGGGCGGCACGCCGCAGGATGCAGACAAGGCCCGCGACATGATCGGTCAGCTCGACACCGACAAGACGGTCAACAACCTCGTCGCGGCCATGAGTTACCTGATGGCCTACCGCTATTCCTCGGCCAAGGTCGGTGCGGTCGGCTTCTGCTGGGGTGGCGGCATGATCAACCGGCTGGCGATCAAGGCGCCCGACCTGAAGGCCGGCGTCGCCTTCTACGGCCCGACCCCCGACCCGGCGCTGGTCGGTACGGTGAAGTCGCCGCTGCTGCTGCACTATGCCGGGCTGGACCAGCGCGTGAACGCCGGCATCCCCGCCTATGACGAGGCGCTGAAGAAGGCCGGCGTCGAGCATCAGATTTACGTGTACGAGGGCGTCAACCACGCCTTCCACAACGACACCTCGGCCGAGCGCTACAACAAGGACGCCGCCGATCTGGCCTGGAAGCGGACGGTGGAGTTTTTGAAGGCGAAGCTGGCGTAGGGGGTGGAGTTAGACCCCCACCTATCCTCCCCCGCTCTCAGCGGACCGTAGGTCCGCTGAGAGCGGGGAGGGTTGGGGTGGGGGCAATCAGCGCGAAACCTCTCCCAACACCTCCGCCGTGTCCACCACCGTCGCATACTCCCCATCCATGTTGGCGAGCGACAGGTCGTGGACTTCGTCGGCCGTGCGCAGCCTCCCCGACCGGTCTTTCCGGGCGAAGGTGAAGCAGGCGTCGGCCGCCAGTCGCACATCGTAGCCGAGGTTGCCGGCCATCCGCACCGTCGCCTCGACGCTGTTGTTGGTGATGACGCCGGCCACCACCAGCGCGCCGATGCCGCGGGCGCGCAGCCAGTCGTCCAGGCCGGTGCCGATGAAGGCGCTGTTCACCCGCTTGCCGATCACCGTCTCTCCCGGCAGCGGCATCGCCTCGTCCTTGAAGGCGTGGCCGGGGCCACCGGGGCGGTAGGTGGAGTCGGGCTCCGTCGAATCGTGGCGGATATGGACGATGGGCAGCCCCTCCCGCCGCCAGACCGCCAGCAAGGCCGCGACGTTGGCCTCCGCATCGGGGTTGTTGCGCGGGCCGACGTGGCTCCAGCGCGGGTCGTCGATGGCCTTTTGCAGGTCGACGAGCAGCAAAGCGGTGTTGGTGGGCAGGGGAGCGGGGAGGGTTTCCATGCCGACGATCCTGCCGCGATAGTCCATCGCGTGACAAGTCCGCCGGTTTCTGGCTCTAATCCGGCGCTCGACCCTCGTTTCCCGTTTCAAGCGCTCGTCCGGAGGCGCCGTGCTCGCATCCCCCCTGTCATTGCTCGCCGTCGCCGTCGGAGGTGCCGCCGGATCGGTGGCGCGTTATCTGACGCTGCTGCTGATCGCGCAGTGGGTCGGCACCCGTTTTCCGATGGGGACGATCATCGTCAACCTGATCGGCTGTACGGTGATGGGGGTGCTGTCGGAACTGGCGAGCCTGACATGGTCGCCATCGCCGGAAATCCGCGCCCTGCTGCTGGTCGGCGTGCTCGGCGGCTTCACCACCTTCTCCTCCTTCACGCTGGACATCGGCGTCCTCGTCGCCCGTGACGAGATCGCCGCGGCGGCGGGATACTTCCTCGCCTCGACGCTGTTCAGCGTGGTGGGCTTCTTTGCCGGCCTGTGGGCCGTGCGTTCTCTTGTTTCGGTGTCCATCTGATGACTGACTCTCCCGATCACGCTGATACCACGTCGACTGAAGCCAAAAGCGACAGCAAGGTCGAAACCCGCATCGTCACGGCCGACGAGGCCGACATGCGGCTCGACCGCTGGTTCAAGCGGCATTTCCCCGACGTGAACCACAGCTATCTGCAGAAGCTGCTGCGTACGGGCCAAGTCCGCATCGACGGCAAGCGGGCGGAGACGTCGTCGCGGCTGGCGGCCGGGCAGGGCATTCGCATCCCGCCGCTGGCCGCCTGGGCCGCGCCGGTCAGGGGGCCGAGTCAGGGGGCCAGCAAGCCCAAGGGCATGTCGGACAAGCAGATCGCCGAGCTGCAGGCGCTGGTGCTCTATCGCGACGCCGATGTCATCGCCATCAACAAGCCGGCCGGTCTGGCGGTGCAGGGCGGCACCGGCACCTCCAAGCACCTCGACGCCATGCTGGACGCCCTGCGCTTCGATGGCAACGAGCGGCCGAAGCTGGTCCACCGGCTGGACAAGGACACCTCGGGCGTGCTGCTGCTGGCCCGCACCACCTTCGCCGCCAGCAAGCTGACCGAGCTGTTCCGCGGCAGCGCCGTGCGCAAGATCTACTGGGCCGTCACCGTCGGTGTGCCGACGCCCTACCAGGGCAAGATCGACCTCGCGCTGGCCAAGGAAGGCGGCCCGCATGGCGAGCGGGTGGCGGAGAACAAGGAAGAGGGCAAGCGCGCCGTCACCGTCTATTCTGTGCAGGAGAATGTCGGCAAGCAGGCGGCCTTCGTCGCCATGTGGCCGCTGACCGGCCGCACCCACCAGCTGCGCGTCCATATGGCCGCCGTCGGCACGCCGATCCTGGGCGACGGCAAATATGCCGGGCAGGGCGCCTTCCTGGCCGGGGCGGAGGTGGCGAAGAAGCTGCACCTGCATGCCCGCCGGCTGATCCTGCCGCACCCGCGCGGCGGCAAGACCATCGACGTGACGGCGCCGCTGCCCGACCATATGCAGGCGACCTGGAAGTATTTCGGTTTCAGCCCCAACCTGCGCGACGACCCGTTCGAGGATTTCGAGTGATGGCCTCCGCGGGGAAAGCGCCGCTGCGTCTCGCGCTGTTCGATTGCGACGGCACCCTGGTCGACAGCCAGTTCGCCATCATCGACGCCATGACCCAGGCCTGGGCCGAGCATGGGCTGGGGGAACCCGACCCGGCCGATGTTCGCCGCATGGTCGGCCTGTCGCTGGTGGAGGCGGTGGCCCTTCTGCTGCCGCAGCGGGAGGCCGAGACCCATGTCGCGGTGGCGGAGAGTTACAAGCGCGCCTTCTCATCCGCCCGCAGCCGCGGTGAGGTGGACGAGCCGCTCTTTCCCGGGATCGTCGACACGCTGGCGGTTCTGGAGGAAGCGGGTGTGCTGCTGGGCGTCGCCACCGGCAAGTCGCGTCGCGGGTTGGACGCGGTGCTGAAGGGGCACGGGCTGACCGGTCGTTTCGTGACGCTGCAGACCGCCGATGTCGGTCCCGGCAAACCGAACCCGCACATGGTGCAGCGTGCGCTGGCGGAGACCGGTGCGGACGAGGCGGCGACGGTTGTGATCGGCGACACGACCTACGACATTCAGATGGCCCGCAACGCGCGGGTGCGGTCGGTCGGCGTCTCCTGGGGGTACCATGCGGTGCCGGAGCTGGAGCGGGCCGGGGCCGACCGCATCGTCCACCGCGGGCGTGACGTCGCCACCGCGGTGCTGGAGCTTTTGGAAGGGTAAGCGATGAAGCGTTTCTACAAGGCGGCGGGCGTCGGCGAGACCGAGCGCGGCTTTCAGGTCGAGTTGGACGGCCGTCCGGTGCGCAGCCCCGCCAAGGCGCCGCTGGTCTTCTCCAGCCGGCCGCTGGCCCAGGGCGTGGCTGACGAATGGGCCGCGCAGGGCGACCAGATCGACGCTCATTCCATGCCGCTGATGCAGCTATCGAGCACCGCCGTTGACCTGATCCCGGCCAAGCGGCCGGACATCGTCCAGGCCATCAGCGCCTATGCCGGCACCGACCTGTTGTGCTACCGCGCCGAACATCCCCAGCCGCTGGTGGAACGGCAGGCGCAGCTCTGGCAGCCGCTGCTGGATTGGGCGGCGCTGACATATGACGCGCCGCTGCATGTCTGCGCCGGGCTGATGCCGAAGCCGCAGCCGGAGGAGGCGCTGGCCGCCCTGCGCCGGGTGGTGGAGCGGACCGACGACTGGTATCTGTCGGCGCTGCAGACCGCGACCGGCGTCTGCGGGTCGATCGTCGTGGCGCTGGCCTTGCTGGAAGGCCGCCTCAGCGCCGAAGAGGCGTTCGAGGTCTCGCAGCTGGACGAAACCTATCAGATCGAGCAATGGGGCGAAGACGCCGAGGCCACGAAGCGCCGCGCGAACGTGCGCGCGGAGATCGTGGCCTGCAGACGGTTCGTGGATTTGCTGCGGGGGTGAGGTGTGGGGGGCAGACCCCCACACCGTCAGAAACCCCTTACTTCGTGGTGGTGGTGCCGGTCGAACCGGCGGTCGGGGCGGCGCCCGGTGCGACCTTCTCAGTCTCGGCCGGCTTGCGGCTCTTGTTCAGCGACGTCATGGTGTCGTCGTACTTGAACTCCGGCATCGACTTCACGTCGTCGCGGCTCATGCCGGCCAGGTTCAGGCGGTTGTTCTGCGAATCCCAGTTGGCGGCGCTGTAATCGACGGCGACCTGCTTCTCGCCGATGCCGAGGAAGCCGCCCGAGCTGATGACCAGCTGCTTGGCCTTGCCGTTGGCGTCGAGGATGACGTCCTCGATTTCGCCGATCTTGTTGTTGTCCCGGCCGTAGACGTTCTTGCCGATCAGCTCGTCGGCACTGGCCAGCTGGCCGCCCAGGCCGCCGGACGTGGCGGCGCTGCCGGACGTCATGCTGTCAGACTTGGTGGCGTCCGACTTCATCGTATCCGACTTCGTCGTGCCGGTCTTGGTGCCGTCCGGGGCCGCGGTGTTGGACATGCTGGAGGTGGAGGAAGACGGGTTGCCCACGGTCGGCGAAGTGGTCTGTGCGACGGCGGCTCCGGTCATGAGAGCCAGCGAAGCGGCGGTAGCGATCAGGATGCGACGCATGGGGGTGGCTCCTTTGTCGTTGTGTCGAGGACACGAGGTTCGTGTGTCGAGAGACATCGGAACAACAGCGACGGAGCCCGTTTTATTTCACCTTCCGGGAATTCTTTTGGTGAGTGACTACCCCTTTGAGGTGTGGTCCCAGTCCGGTTCGTGCGGACTCAGCGTCACCGGACCGGCCTGGAAGGTCAGCCGATTTTCGGCCGCACGCTGCACATCCTCCAGCCGCAGCAGGGCGAGTGCGGCGCCATCGCGGGCGCTGCGGATCTCGCCGGCATCCTTGCCGTCCAGCGTCACCGGAGTCCCCGCTTCCGGCGCCGCGCCGTCGAAGGTGACGGGGAACAGCTTCTTCTTGATGAGGGCGCGGTATTTGGTGCGGGCGGTCAGTTCCTGCCCCATGTAGCAGCCCTTGTCCCAGGAGATGGCGTTCAGCGCGTCCATCCGGCTTTCCAGCGGGATCGACTTTTCCGGGATCAGGTCCAGCGTGCCGTCGGGCACGCCGAGCGACAGGCGCAGCCGGTCGTAGCCCGCAACCTCACGCTGCGCCAATCCGGCCGACGCCAGTGCGACGACCCCATCGGCCGGCAGGAACAGGCGGGCGCCCAAGGCCGGCAGCCGCGGATCGGTGAAGGCGACGCCGCCGGCGAAGGGCCGGGCCGCCCCCGGTTCGGCAGGCAGCCCGAGCGCCTCCAGCGCGCCGTCCCCGAAGGCGACGGCCACGCGCAGCCGGTCGGCCCGGTCTTCCAGGGCGATCTTCGACCGCAGCTTGTACATCTTCAGCCGCCGCAGCAGGTCGGCGCGCCGATCCGTTTCCGGATCCAGCAGCAGGACGGCGTCCTCGCCGCCGTCCGACTCGACGATGCTGAAATCATGCAGGAACTTGCCCTGCGGGGTCAGGAACAGGGCATAGGCGGCATGGTCGGGCGTGACCCGCAGCACGTCGTTGGACACCAGCCCCTGCAGGAAGGCCTTGCGGTCCTCGCCCGAAACCGCCACCACGCTCCGCTGGTCCAGCACTGCGTAACCCGCCGACATCCTAGCCTCCCCATCACTCGATAGCCTGAAGTGTTGGGCCGAACGGGCCCGCTGGCAAGAGTCTGCCGCGTTGCGGAAGGCTGGGTTGCGGCAGCCGACTGTGGCATGATGACCAAAGCGGCAGATGCATCACCGTTGGGCAGAGGATCGGTTGTTGACGGCCGGTGGTGCCGCCGGATTACTCTGTTGGTAGCGGTGGCATGGCTTTGGCAATGCCATGCAGGTTTGACCTTTTCGCGGATTGCTCCCCCTTGCCTTCGCACGCCGAGACCTCACCCCCGGACGCTCCGCCGCCCCGTTTGGAGCTGCGCGGCATCACCAAGCGATTCCCCGGCTGCCTGGCCAACGACCATGTCGACCTCGTGCTGCAGCCGGGCGAGATCCATGCGCTGCTGGGCGAGAACGGGGCCGGCAAATCCACCCTGGTCAAGATGATCTACGGGGTGCTGCACCCCGATTCCGGCACGATGCTGTGGCAGGGAGTGGAGACGACGGTGCCCGATCCGGCCGGCGCCCGCCGGCTCGGCATCGGCATGGTGTTCCAGCATTTCTCGCTGTTCGACACGCTGACGGTGACGGAGAACATTGCGCTCGGCCTCGACAATGCCGGGCCAATGGACCAGCTCGCCGACCGCATCCGCACCGTTTCCGAACGCTATGGGCTGGCGCTCGACCCCGGCCGCCATGTCTTCCACCTGTCGGTGGGCGAGCGGCAGCGGGTGGAGATCGTGCGCTGCCTGTTGCAGGACCCGAAGCTGCTGATCATGGATGAGCCGACCTCGGTCCTGACGCCGCAGGAGGCCGCCAAGCTGTTCGAGACGCTGCGCGTCCTGGCCGCCGAAGGCTGCACGATCCTCTACATCTCGCACAAGCTGGAGGAAATCCGCGCCCTGTGCAGCCGCGCGACGGTGCTGCGCGCCGGCAAGGTGGTGGGCGACGCCGATCCGCGGCAGGAGACCGCACGCAGCCTCGCCGAGATGATGATGGGGGCGGAACTGTCCACCCCGGAACGGCCGCCGCAGGGCGCCGCCGGGACTGCCCGTCTGACGGTGCGCCATCTGTCGACGACCTCCGACAATCCCTTCGCCACCAACCTGAAGGATGTCAGCTTCGAAGTGCGGGCGGGCGAGATCCTGGGCATCGCTGGTGTCGCCGGCAACGGTCAGGCGGAACTGATGGCGGCGCTGAGCGGCGAGGTGCTGCTGGCCGACGCCGACGCCGTGGTGATCGAGGGCTCGTCGGCCGGTCATCTGGGACCGCGGGCCCGCCGCGAACTCGGCCTCGCCTTCGTGCCGGAGGAGCGGCTGGGCCGCGGCGCCGTGCCGGAACTGAGCCTGTCGGAGAACGCGCTGCTGTCCGGCTATGCCCGCGAACCGCTGGTGCGCGGCGGCATGGTCCATTTCGCCCGCGCCCGCGCCTATGCCGAGACCATCATCCGCGGCTTCAACGTTGTCGCCCATGGCCATCGGGCGGAGGCGCGGTCGCTGTCCGGCGGCAATCTGCAGAAATTCATCATCGGCCGCGAAATCCTGCAAAAGCCCAAGCTTCTGGTCGTCGGCCAGCCGACCTGGGGCGTCGACGCCGGTGCCGCGGCCGCCATTCACAAGGCGCTGATCGAGCTGGCGCGCTCGGGTGCGGCGGTGCTGGTCATCAGCCAGGACCTGGACGAGCTGTTCGTGCTGAGCGACCGCATTTCCGTGCTGTTCCACGGCCGCCTGTCCGACAGCCGGCCGACGCACGAGACGACGGTGGAACGCATCGGCCTGCTGATGGGCGGCCTGTTCGGCACGCCGCCGGACGAAGACGGGGAGATCACGCGTGCGGTCTGATGGTTATTTGAACGCCGGAGACGCCGCATGAGCTTCATCCGTCTGGAACCGCGCGGGCAGGCGTCGAAGACCATGGTCTATGCCACGCCGCTGCTGGCGGTGGCGCTGACCCTGCTCAGCGGCTTCATCCTGTTCATGGCGATGGGCTTCGACCCGCTGAAGGCGCTCTATTCCTTCTTCATCGCGCCGCTGACCTCGGTGCGTGGGCTGGGCGAGCTGGTGGTGAAGGCGACGCCGCTGGTGCTCTGCGCCGTCGGGCTCGCCATCGGCTTCCGCGCCAATGTCTGGAACATCGGCGCCGAAGGGCAATTGACGCTGGGCGCCATCACCGGCGGCGGGCTGGCGTTGGCCTTCTATGGCGAGGGCGGCTGGTGGCTGCTGCCGCTGATGGTGATCGGCGGGGCAATCGGCGGGGCGGTGTGGGCTGCGGTGCCGGCCTATCTGCGGCTGCGCTTCAACGCCAGCGAGATCCTGACCAGCCTGATGCTGAACTATGTGGCTCTGCTGCTGCTGAACTATCTGGTCCATGGCCCCTTCCGCGACCCGGACGGCTTCGCCTTCCCCGAATCGCGGCTGTTCGAGGCCGATGCCACGCTGCCCATCCTGTGGGCGGGGACGCGTGTCCATCTGGGGGCGCTCTTCGCGCTGCTGGCCGTGGCCGGCGGCTGGCTGCTGATCGCGCGCACCTTCATCGGCTTCCAGATCAAGGTGATCGGCCTGACCCCGGCCGCTGCCGGCTATGCCGGTTTCGACCAGAAGCGCATCGTCTGGCTGACGCTGCTGCTGTCCGGCGCGCTCGCCGGCGTCGCCGGCATGGGCGAGATCGCCGGCCCGATCGGCCAGATCACCGCCAGCATCTCGCCCGGCTACGGCTATACCGCCATCATCGTCGCCTTCCTGGGCCGGCTGCATCCGGTCGGCATCCTGCTGGCGGCGCTGCTGATGGCGCTGTCCTTCATCGGCGGCGAGGCGGCGCAGATCGCCATGGGCCTGCCCAAGGCCATCACCGGAGTGTTCCAGGGCATGCTTCTGTTCTTCCTGCTGGCGAGCGATGTGCTGATCCGCTACCGGTTCCGCTTCGGTGCGCGGAGGGCCGTGGCATGAACGACCTCGCCCTGATCGGCCCGATCCTGGCCGCAATGTTCGCCGCCGCGACGCCGCTGCTGCTCGCCGCCCTCGGCGAGCTGGTGGTCGAGAAGTCGGGCGTCCTCAACCTCGGTGTGGAGGGGATGATGCTGGTCGGCGCCGTTTGCGGCTTTGCCGTGACGGTGCAGACCGGCAGCGCCACCGCCGGCTTCCTCGTCGCCGCGCTGGCCGGTGCCGCCACCGCCTCGCTGTTCGCCGTGCTGACGCTGTTCCTGCTGGCCAATCAGGTGGCGACCGGGCTGGCGCTCACCCTGTTCGGCGTCGGCCTGTCGGCGCTGATCGGCCAGGGCTTCGTCGGCATCCCGCTGGACGGGCTGCCGAAGCTGTACATCCCGGTCCTGACCGACCTCCCGGTGGTGGGGCAGGCGGTGTTCGGGCAGGACGTGATGGTCTATCTGGCGGTGGCCGCCGTGCCGCTGGTGCATCTGTTCCTCTACCGCACCCGCGCCGGTCTGGTGCTGCGCGCGGTGGGGGAGAACCACACGGCAGCCCATGCGCTTGGCTACAAGGTGCTGCGCATCCGCTTTCTGGCGGTGCTGTTCGGCGGGGCCATGGCCGGGCTGGGCGGCGCCTTCCTGTCGATGGACTACACGCCGATGTGGGCGGAGAACATGACGTCGGGCCGCGGCTGGATTGCGCTGGCGCTGGTGGTCTTCGCCACCTGGAAACCGGCGCGCGCCATGCTGGGCGCTTGGCTGTTCGGTGGCGTCACCATCCTGCAGCTGCACGTCCAGGGGCTGGGCATCGACGTGCCGTCGCAGCTCTTGTCGATGCTGCCGTATCTGGCTACCGTTCTGGTTCTGGTGCTGATTTCGCGGGACGTCGCCCGCATCCGCCTGAACGCGCCGGCCTGTCTGGGAAAACTGTTTCATCCCGATGCTTGACGCGTCGTTTTGAAATCGAAACAAAGCCCATATCTAAAGATCAGCAGAACTCTAAAAGACCTGAAGAACAAGGAGCGTCGACGTGAACAGAAGGACGATGGGCAAGGCGGTGCTTGGCTTGGCCGGTGCCGCGGTCGCGCTGAGCGTGGGCATGGGGTCCGCCTTCGCGCAGGAGAAGCTGAAGGTCGGGTTCGTCTATGTCGGCCCGGTCAGCGACCACGGCTACAGCTACCAGCACGACCAGGGCCGTCTGGCCGTGGAGAAGGCGCTGGGCGACAAGGTCACCACCACCTTCGTCGAGAATGTGCCGGAAGGCGCCGACGCGGAGCGCGTGATCGAGCAACTGGCCTCCAGCGGCCACAAGCTGATCTTTACCACGTCCTTCGGCTTCATGAACCCGACGCTGAAGGTGGCCAAGCGCCACCCCGACGTGAAGTTCGAGCATGCCACCGGCTATAAGCGCGCCGAGAACGTCGCCACCTATTCAGGCCGCTTCTACGAGGCCCGCACGGTGGTCGGCGCGATCGCCGGCAAGATGACCAAGTCGAACATCATCGGCTATATCGGCTCCTACCCGATTCCCGAGGTGGTCAGCGGCATCAACGCCTTCACTATCGCGCTGCGCGAGCAGAACCCGAAGGCCGAGGTCCGCGTGGTCTGGGTCAACAGCTGGTACGACCCCGGCAAGGAAGCCGAGGCCGCCAAGGCTCTGGCCGACCAGGGCGCCGACATCATCGTCCAGCACACCGACAGCCCGGCCCCGATCCAGACCGCGCAGGAGCGCGGGCTGTGGTCGGTCGGCCAGTCGTCGGACATGACCCGCTTCGGTCCGAAGTCGCACCTGACCGCGATCGTCGAGGACTGGAACGGCTACTATGTCGACCGCGTCAAGGCGGTGCTGGACGGCACCTGGAAGCCGATCGACACCTGGGGCGGCATCAAGTCCGGCATGGTCGAACTTGCTCCCTACAACCCGGCCATCCCGGCCGACGTCGTGACGCTGGCCGACCAGATCAAGGCCGACATCGTGTCGGGCAAGCGCCACTCCTTCCAGGGGCCGGTCAAGGACCAGTCCGGCAAGGTCGTCATTCCGGAAGGCAAGCATGCCACCGACGAGCAGATCCTGAAGATGGACTGGTACGTCGAAGGCGTGCAGGGCAAGGTTCCGAAGTAAGCACTGCGATTCCGCGCGGCGGACCGGGGGAGTGTGCCTCCGGTCCGCCCGTGCGGATCGGCGATGTGGGGGGGGGGGCGATGGATGGAAGCAGCCTCTACGACCGCGATTTCTACGCCTGGGCGAATGAACAGGCGGCCCTTCTGCGGGCCGGCAAGCTCGACGCGGCGGACATCGAGCACATCGCCGAGGAGATCGAGAGCATGGGGCGCAGCGAGAAGCGTGAACTGGTCAACCGCTTGGTCGTTCTGCTCCTTCATTTGCTGAAATGGCGCTATCAGGCGCCGCTGCGTGGCAACAGCTGGCGCCTCAGCATTGAGGAGCAGCGCTATCGGCTGGCCGCCCATTTGCGTGACAACCTGAGCCTCAAGTCATCGCTTGGGGAGTCCGTAGAGGATGCATACCGGCTTTCATTGATTGCGGCCGAACGCGAAACCGGCATTTCGCGTCGAGTTTTTCCCTCGGAGTGCCCGTGGAGCTTCGCCGAGATGATGGACGAGTCGTTCTGGCCGGACGCCTGAGCGGCGCCTCCTGACGCCTTCTCGCGCTACAGATACTCGCCCAGCAGCCGCAGGAACGGACGGGCTTCCTGCAGGACCAGGGTGGTCTGGTGGAACAGGTCCTCGGGCGAGGCGTGATGTTCCAGGCGGATTTCCGAGAACAGGATGATCTTCTGCCCGCCCTGGACGATGAAGCGGACATGCGGCAGCCCTTCGATCCCGCGCAGGACCGCGAGCAGGGCGCGGCGGCGCTCCGGGGCCTGGGCGGTGTAGGGAACATGGCCGACATCGGCCCAAATCTGGCAGATCGACCCGCCGCCTTCCTCCGGCCCCTCGTGCCGGACGGCGACGTTGAAGGGCAGGCCGTCGGCCATGAAGGTCAGCTTGCAGGGGCGGGGTGGCTTGGCGATGCCCAGCACGCCTTCCGGCGTCACCTCGATCGAACCGGGATTGATCGGCAGGGCGCCGTCCGGCACTTCGGCCAGCGATTGAATGGTCTTCAGATCGGGAACGGACAAGGCGGCACGCTCGGCTTCTGGGTCGACGGAAACGACAGCATGGGCGCTGGCCGCTAAAATTCTGTAAAGGCTCGGAACGCACAGCTAGAATGGCTGTTCGCTGTGGTCTGAAAATACGAAGAAAGCAGGCGATGTCCGCCATCGATACCGTCGTCGTCCCCATCCACCGTGCCGGCTGGCCCTTCATCGCCGGATTCGCCGTGGTTTCCCTGATCCTCGGTCTCGCCGTCTGGGCGCCGCTCGGCTGGATCGGCCTGGTGCTCACCCTGTGGTGCGCCTATTTCTTCCGCGATCCCGACCGGGTGACGCCGACGCGGCCCGGCCTGCTGGTCAGTCCGGCGGACGGGCGCGTCACCATGATCGTCCAGGCCGTGCCGCCGAAGGAATTGGGCATGGGCGACAAGGCGCTGACCCGGATCAGCGTCTTCCTCAACGTCTTCAACGTCCACGTCAACCGTGTGCCGGCCGACGGCACCATCGTGGCGGCGGAATACCACAAGGGCACCTTCGTCAACGCCGCGCTGGACAAGGCGAGCGACGAGAATGAACGGATGGCCTTCCGCCATCGCCTGCCGGACGGGCGCGAGATCGCCTATGTCCAGATCGCCGGGCTGGTGGCGCGCCGCATCCTGTGGTGGGTGAAGGCCGGGCAGCAGGTGAAAGCGGGCGAACGCTTCGGCCTGATCCGCTTCGGCAGCCGCACCGACATCTATCTGCCGGACGGCGTGTCTCCGCTGGTCTGCGTCGGCCAGACCGCCATCGGCGGCGAGACGATCCTGGCCGACCTGAACGGCACCGAACCGCAACGGCAAGGGGACGTGCGGCGATGAAACGACCGCCCGTCTTCCGCCAGCAAATCTTCCGCCCGCACCGGGCCCGCCGTCCCGGCCGGCCGCATCCACGGCTGAAAGGGCTGTCGATCAACCACCTGTTGCCGAACGTCCTGACGGTGCTGGCGCTCTGCTCCGGCCTGACGGCGATCCGATTCGCCATGCAGGGGCGGTGGGAGCCGGCGGTCATCGCCATCGTCATCGCCGCCATCCTGGACGCGCTGGACGGCCGAATCGCCCGTCTGCTGAACGGACAGAGCAAGTTCGGGGCGGAGTTGGACAGCCTGTCCGACGCCATCAGCTTCGGCGTCGCGCCGGCCTTCATGATGTATCTGTGGGGGCTGAACGGGGCGGGCAGCCTGGGCTGGATCGCCGCCATGGCCTATGCCGTGTGCTGTGCGCTGCGTCTGGCGCGCTTCAACTCGCGTCTCGGCGTGGTCGATCTGCCGCCCTGGGCCTACAACTATTTCACCGGCGTACCAGCGCCGGCCGGTGCCGGCCTCGTGCTGCTGCCGATGATCCTGGGGTTCGAGATCGGGCCGCAATATCCCGGACATCCGGCGGTCATCGTGCCGTGGACGCTGCTGATCGGCGGGTTGATGGTCAGCACCCTGCCGACCTTCTCCTTCAAAGGCGCGCGGGTTCCGGCCCATTGGGTGGTACCGGCGCTGGCCGGTGTCGGCCTGCTGGCCGCGATGATGGTCAGCCAGCCCTGGTGGACGCTGTCCATCGTCGGCACCGTCTATATGGTCAGCCTGCCATTCTCCATCGCCCAGTTCCGCAAGCTGCAGCGTGCCGCAGAACTGATGCGAACGGAGATCGAGGAGCCGGTTCCCGAGTCGCAGTATCCCGAGCCGCCGGAGTCGCAGGCCACCGAAGCCACGACCCCCGGGGGTGAGCCAAGGAAGCCGGTCTGACCGGCTTCCCGTCTTCTCATTCCGCCGCAGCCAGTTCCGCCACCAGTTCGGCTGCAGACCCGGTGGCGGCCAGTTCGGCGACGGTGACCCGCGCCACCATCGGGATCTGTCCCAGGCAGCGGCCGATATGGTCGGTCTCCGCCTGCGGCAGGTCGCCGACCTCCATGGAGATGGCGAGCGTATCGTCGGTCAGCCGGCTGTGCAGGGCCAGCGGGACCAGCCCGCGCTTGGCGAGATATTCGAGGATGCGGGGCAGGGTGCCGGGATCGGCGTCGGCGACCAGGGAAAAGGCGACGCGGCGACCGGGCGCGGTAACACGGGCATCCGAAGCGGATGCGGCAGCGGTGTTCATGGTCTTGGACATGGCGTGATCGGGCCTTCAGACGGTTCTGCGGAATGGACGAGCGAAATCCCCGGCTCTCAAAGGAGAACCGGGCCGCTAATTCGCAGAATGCCGTCGAAGCGATGCACGATCATGGAGAGGAGCCTAAGCGGCCTGTCGCCGACAGTCAACAGGGGTGAACTCGCCGAACGGTTGGGCGCGTCGCGTTTGGGGAGCGCCGGAGGAGCGCCCTTCCCCCTTGGTGGTGGCAAGCGGTCACGTTCGAGCCGGACAGGAACAAAGTCCAGGGGATGCCGTTCAGTTTCCGCTTGTCCGTCACAAATGCTCCACCAGAAGGGAGAAGGCCATGCTCGGCACTATTCTGCTCATCATCCTGATTCTGTTGCTTCTCGGTGCCGTTCCGGCCTGGCCGCACAGCCGTGGCTGGGGCTACGGTCCCAGCGGCATCCTCGGCGTGCTGCTGATCGTCCTGATCGTTCTGCTGCTGATGGGCCGGATCTGATCCCCAGCCTGTCTGTCTGATGCTATCTGCCAGATGCGCGGCGGGGCCGGCGGAGCGCGAACATCAGCCATCCGACCGGCCCCAGCATCAGCACCATCACCAACCAGCCGGCGCGTGGCCCGAACGGGCAGCGCGATCCGGCCGGCGGGCGCCAGCCGCCGCCACGGCGCGACAGCGCCACATGCAGAAGCGGCAGCCCATAGAGGACGAATAGGACCAGCCAGGGAAACAGGGCCCCAGGAATCCAGGCGGAGAGATCGGCGTTCATCGACCGACGATAGCATCATTCCCAGACCTGTAGCGACCGATCGTCACATCATAGTCCGGGCGCATGCAGTCTCGGTTGCGCTCCGCACAGAGCGACGAGGTTGAAGCCGGCAGGGACTTTCCGCTAGGGTCGTCGGCGAGATCGTCCGAAGGGCCTAGCCATGGCACTGGAAATCGAGCGGCGCTTTCTGGTCCGCAAGGATGTCCGGCATCTCTGCCGGGATGGCATCCGAATCCTCCAGGGATACCTGCCGTCTGACGGCGCCAGCACGGTCCGCGTCCGCATTGCGGAGGACTGCGCCACATTGACGATAAAATCGCTGAAGCGGGGCGCTTGCCGGGACGAGGTGGAACACCCGCTGGCACTGGATTTCGCCTGCCAACTTCTGCTCCATGGCTGCGAAGGGCGGGTGATCGAAAAGACGCGCTATCGCCACCGTCAGGATGGGCTGTGCTGGGAGATCGACGTCTTCCACGGCGAAAATGCCGGGCTGGTCATCGCGGAAGTCGAGTTGGACTCTCCCGACCAGATGGTGCCGCTGCCGGACTGGATCGGTGCGGAGGTCACCACCCTGCGCGCCTACGGCAACTCCGCCCTGTCCCGCGCGCCGATCCGGCGCTGGTCGGCCGCCGCGGCCTGACGGCGCGGAGGTCGGGCGTGCGGCTCCGCTGCCGCACGCCTCCTAAAAAGCAGGCTCGAAAAATCAGGCTGTCCGCACCTTGTTCAGGAAGCCCTGGACCTCGCCGCGCAGGCGGTCGGCCTGGGTGGCGAGCGTGCGGCTGGCGGTCAGGACCGCATCGGCGGCGCCGCCGGTCTTGGTGGCGGCGGTGGTCACCTCGGCGATGTTGCGCATCACCTGCTGGGTGCCTTCGGCCGCCTGCTGGACATTCTGGGCGATTTCGCGGGTTGCGCTGCCCTGCTGCTCCATCTCATGGGCGATGTCGGTGACGGTTCCGCTGATGGCGGTCACGGCTTCGGAGATGGTGCGGATGGCGTCCACCGCGCTGGTGGTGGCGGTCTGCATCTCCGCGACCTGGGCGGAGATCTCCTCGGTCGCCTTGGCGGTCTGGCCGGCGAGGTTCTTCACCTCGGTCGCCACCACGGCGAAACCCTTGCCGGCTTCACCGGCGCGGGCGGCTTCGATGGTCGCGTTGAGCGCCAGCAGGTTGGTCTGCTCGGCGATCTCGCCGATCAGGCCGACGACCTGGCCGATCCGCTCGGCGGCGAGCGACAGCCCTTCGACGATGCTGTTGGTCTGCACCGCCTTATCGGCGGCACCGGAGGCGGTGGCGGAACTGGCGTTGAGCTGGCGGGAGATCTCGGCGATGGAAGCCGACAACTCCTCCGCCGCCGCCGCGACCGTCTGCACGTTGGCGGTCGCCTGCTGCGAGGCGGTGGCGACGGCGGTGGACTTCGCGGTGGTCAGCGCCGCGTCCGACGACATCTCCTGCGCATCCCGGCCCAGCGAGTTAGCCGATTCGGTCAGCGACATGACCACGCCCGACACCGCCTGTTCGAAGCCGTTGGCGAACTCGTTCATCGTGCGGCGACGGTCGGCGTCGATCTGGATGCGCATCTCCTCCCGCTCGCGCTCCATCCGCCGCATCTCCAGGGCGTTGTCCTTGAAGATGGTCATGGCGGCGGCCATGTTGCGCAGTTCGTCCTTGCGGTCGCTGCCGGGGACGTCGACAGTCAGGTCTCCTTCGGCCAGCCGGCCCATGGCGCCGGTCATGGCGTGCAACGGGTGGGTGATGGCACGGTCGATGATCCAGGCCATCAGCATGCCGAGGATCAGCGCAACGGCGGCCCCCACGGCGATCACCATCCCGGCGCTGGCGCGCCCGGCTTCGCGGTCGTCGCGCTGCAGGCTGACCAGCCGGCCGACCTGCCCGCTGACCGTCGCGGACGCCTTGGCCATCGCCGCCGATGCCTCGTGCTGCTTGGCGACGGCGGACGACAGCGAGGCGAATTCCGAGTCGAAGGCCCGCGCGGCTTCGGTGATGGCGGCGATCAGCGCGCGCCCTTCCTGGTCGACCAGAACGGCGCCGGCCTGTTCGGCAAGCCCCAGGATCTCCTTCACCGCGGTGTCGACCATGGCCTTGGCGTCGGCCGTGCCGGTCAGCAGAAAATCGCGCTGGCCCAGCATCGCGGATTGGGCGCCCTGCACCAGCCGCATTGCCAGACCGCGCAGCATCACCGCCTCGTTCACCTCGCTCTGGGCGTATTTGGAGGCTTCGCTCAGGGCCTCGGTCACCATTGCCTGATTCTGTTGCAACTCCACCGCGCGCTCCTGCACGCCGCGCGCGGCCTCGTCGAGTCCGGTGGCCACCCCCGCCTCGGTGAGCGCCGCGATGCCCTTGCTGCGCAGGGCCTTGACGGTATCGTGATAGGCGCGGGCATCGCCGGCGATCCGGGCGGCGAGTTCCTCGTCATTGGTGCCGACGAGGTCCTTGGCAACGGTGTCGGTGGTCTCCACCAGCTCGTCCAGCGCCGCCACGATGCGGTCGGCCAGCGCCTCGTCCGTGTTGCGGCGGAGTTCGCTCTGCTGACGCCGGACTTCCAGAACCCGTTCGATCACACGGTTCGCGCGCTCGGCCGTATCCATGCTGTGGCGCAGCTCGGTATCGGCGCCGCGCTTGCTGGCCATGTTCAAATCATAGCGTTCGGACTGCTGCTTGCCGATCTTTTCGGCGATCTCACGCAGCGCGCGGGCGCGCGTTTCCATGCTGGCGGTGCGGGCGTGCGCCTCGCCGTCCTGTGCGACGAAATTGGCGAAGGCGCCACGGTAGCCGTCGATGCCGGACAGAACCTCGTCCAGCAGACGCCGGCCCTCGCCCTCGGTCAGGGCGGCGCGGGTTTCCTGCGCTTCGCTCTGCAGGGCGTCCAGCATTCCCGGAACATTGGCCGCGGCCTTGGCATCGCGTTCGGTGACGAAGCGCGCCTCCTCCAGCCGGACCGACTTCAGCCGGGTGTCGAGGTCGGCGGTGTGTGACGCCAAATCGACCCGCTCGGCATAGGTGCTCAGGCTGTTCCAGCCGACGAACGCCACGCCCACGGTCAGCAGCAGCACGGCGGCGAAGCCAAGCGCGATCCGCGTTCCGATCGTCATGGATTTTGGACTCCCCGATGGCATCGCCTGTGCGGCGACCCTTTTCTCCCGATCATTGGGACGATTGAACCACAGCTCGGTTAACGTCCGGTTTGATTCAGGTCAGGAAACCCACTTATTTCAGAAGCGGTCGGGCATCCACGACGGTGCGCCGCAAAATATGCGGTGCAACCGGTCGATCATCTTTTCTTCACCATGAAGCAAACCGGTTCTCCACAATGAACGAGCGCTTGCATGCCCCGTGAACAGACTGGCGAAGGCGGCCACGCCCAGGCGGATCGGTGGTTCAATGACTTGCTCCATTTCGGAGATGTTTCCCCTGGATTGAACAACCTCAAGGTGATACTTCCTGCAGTTACCGGGGATTAAATGATCTTTTATCTCAAAAGTGGCAGATTCCGACAGGCCGGCCGGATAACCGCGCGCCTCCAGCGACAGCGCTATATCGAGCGGGCGGATCAGCCACTCCTCGCGCATCTCCAGCGTCACGCCGTCTCCGGCCATCAGCGCCAGCGTGTCGTCGGGGCCGCCGCGCCAAGTCACCCGGTCGACCTGGGCACGGAAACCGGCCAACAGGGCCATGGCGGGCTCCAGCGCCCGCGGCGAGGGCAGGCAGGCATCAGCGACGGCAAGCCGCCGGTCCTGCGGCGGCGTCACCGCGATATAGCCGTCGTCGTTGCGATAGAGGTCGGCCGGTTCGCCATCGGGGCAGAGGGCGAGCGTCCACAGCGCCTCTGTCCGTTCCGGCAGGCCGTTCTGTTCCGCAAGCATCGGCCGGCGGAGCATCGCCAGCGGCGCGGCATCGAGCGGATCCGCGGGCAGGAGGGAGGCTGCCGTCGCCCCGGCTTGTGCGAAGGCCATCGGCGGGGCGCTCCAGCGACAGGTGACACCGCCGCGGCCGAAGCCGAGTCGCTGGTAAAAGGGTAGGGTTGCCGGGCAGAGGACCGAAAGCGCCGCCCCGGCATTCCGCCCTTCCATCATCAGGGCCCGCATCAATGCGCTGCCATGACCGGCGCCGCGCAGGGCCGGGTCGACCGCCACCATGGCGATGGCCTGCACCGGAACCGGGCGTCCGCCGAACCACTGCTCCATCATCCAGTGCGCGGCACAGGCGGCCAATACGGTGCCCGTGGGTCGTGGAACTCTCAAGACGCGGATGCTGTCGATGCCGAACAGCCCGGCATAGCGGTCGAACAGATCGCGCGACAGCCCGAAGCCGAGCCGCGCGAGGTGAGCGACGTCGCTCAGTTCGTCCGGATGGGCCGGGCCATACCCGTGATGTGGAGCGGGGAGGGAGACGGCCGTCCTCCGCTCATTCTGCGGCGGGCGGGACCGCGGCGACGCGGGTCGGGATCAGAGCGGCAAGGATGCGCGACTGTTCATCCAGGCGGCCTTCCATCCGGCTGATGCGTTCGCCCTGATTGTGGACGGTGACCTGCAGGTCTTTGAGGCGGTGGTCTATGCCGTCAAGGCGCTGGTCGACGCCATCAAGCCGCTGCTCCACCCGGTCGAGGCGCTGTTCCACGCTGTCGAGACGCTGTTCTACACGGTCAAGCCGCTGTTCCACCCGCTCGAACTTCCCGTCGAAGTGGGTCTTCAGATCCAGGATCGCGTTCAGAATTTCGGCATTGTTCGACATGTACGCCTCCGCAAGGATGATAGCGCAACAGCGCGGGCGCCGACAAGGTAGGCGGGGAGTGCCGTCAGTTTGAAGAAATCTCACTCAAGCGTGTGCATTTGTCGCGCTGCTCAACCTTTCCGCTGCCCATCCGGCCGCCTCGCGCACCACGTCGCTGCCGTCCTCCCGCAGGGCCTCGGCCACCGGTCGCAACGCCGGATCGCCGCTGTTGCCGATGGCGACCAGCACGTTGCGGACGAAGCGGTCGCGGCCGATGCGCTTGATGGGGGAGCCGCTGAACACCTGCCGGAAACCGGCATCGTCCAGTTGCGCCAGATCGGCCAGCCGCGGCGCGGTCAATTCGGCCCGCGGCAGGAAGGCGGGTTCGCTTGTCGCGCGGGCGAACTTGTTCCAGGGGCAGGCGGCGAGGCAATCGTCACAGCCATAGATGCGGTTTCCCATCAGCGGCTTGAGCTCGTCGGGGATCGGCCCCTTATGCTCGATGGTCAGATAGCTGATGCAGCGCCGAGCGTCGATCTGGTAGGGAGCCGGGAAGGCGGCGGTCGGGCAGGCGGTCTGGCAACGGTCGCAGGAGCCGCAGCGGTCGCGGGCCGGCGGGTCCGGCGGCAACTCCAGCGTCGTGTAGATCTCGCCCAGGAACAGCCAGGAGCCATGGTCGCGCGACACCAGATTGGTGTGCTTGCCCTGCCAACCGAGCCCGGCCTGCGCCGCCAGCGGCTTTTCCATCACCGGGGCGGTGTCGACAAACACCTTCACCCCCGCCTTGGTCTGGTGGGCAAGCCATTGGGCCAGCGTCTTCAGCCGCCCCTTGACCAAGTCGTGATAGTCCCGGTTGCGGGCATAGACGGAGACGACGCCGCGGTCGGGATGCTCCGCCAGCCGGCGCGGGTCGTCGTGCGGGGCGTAGCTGGTGCCGAGCGCGATAACGGTGCGCGCCTCGTCCCACAGGGATTGCGGATGGCTGCGCTGGTCGCTGCGCTCTGCCATCCAGCCCATGTCGCCATGCCGGCCCGCGGCGACGAAGCGGGCGAGCCGCTCGCGCGCCTCCGGTCCCAGCGCGGCGGGGGCGAATCCCACCGCGTCGAATCCCACCGCCAGCGCACGGTCGCGGATGGCGTCGCGCAGCCGCGCCGGGTCGGCGGACGCCAGCGGAGCGGGCTTAGCCGCGGCCACGATAGGTCTGGACGTCCTGCGAAGGGATCCAGACGCCCTTCGGCGGTTCGCCGGTCTGGAAGAAGACGTCGATGGGGATGCCGCCGCGCGGATACCAGTAGCCGCCGATGCGCAGCCACACCGGCGACAACTCGTCCACCAGCCGCTTGCCGATGCCGACGGTGCAGGCCTCGTGGAAGGCGCCGTGGTTGCGGAAGCTGGTCAGGAACAGCTTCAGCGACTTCGATTCCACCAGCCAGTCACCGGGCACATAGTCGATGACCAGATGGGCGAAATCGGGCTGGCCGGTGATCGGGCAGAGCGAGGTGAACTCCGGCGCGGTGAAGCGCACGCAGTAGGGGGTGCCGGGATTCGGGTTCGGCACCCGCTCCAGCACCGCCTCCTCCGGGGTCTTGGGCTGGACGGTAGAGCCGCCGAGCTGGGTCAGGCCGGCATAGATGTTCTCAGTCATCGGTCTTTTCCTCCGCCACCCGCTCTGCCTTCGGCGGATCGCTGTCTTTGCCCGCCTTCGGCGGGCGGCCTTGCTTCGGCGGCTTGCCGGGCTTGGCGATGGGGTCGACGGTCGCCTCGATGTCGCCTTCGTTCATGCGGGCTTCCATCGCGCTGGCGACCTCTTCGAAATTGCCGTCCTCGATGGCCTGCCGCATCGTCCGCATCACGTCCTGGTAGTAATGCAGGTTGTGCCAGGTCAGCAGCATCGGCCCCAGCATCTCGTCCGCCTTGAACAGATGATGCAGATAGCCCCGGCTGTAGCTGCGGCAAGCGGGGCAGGTGCAGTCGGCGTCGAGCGGGCGCTCGTCATGGGCATGGCGGGCGTTGCGGATGTTGATGGTGCCGCGGCGGACGAAGGCCTGTCCGGTGCGGCCCGAGCGGGTCGGCATCACGCAGTCGAACATGTCGACACCGCGCCGCACGGCGCCGATCAGGTCGCTCGGCCGGCCGACGCCCATCAGGTAGCGCGGGCGGTCCTTGACCATCAGCGGTTCGGTGAAGTCCAGCACGCGGAACATCGTCTCCTGACCCTCGCCGACCGCCAGGCCGCCGATGGCGTAGCCGTCGAAGCCGATGTCGCTCAGGGCGGCGACACTCTCCGCCCGCAACTCCGGATAGACGCTGCCCTGGACGATGCCGAACAGGCCGTAGCCGGGCCGCTCGACAAAGGCGTCCTTGCTGCGGCGCGCCCAGCGCATCGACAGGCGCATGGACGATTCGGCTTGAGCCTCGGTCGCCGGGAAGGGCGTGCACTCGTCCAGGCACATGGTGATGTTGCTGTCCAGCATGTGCTGGATCTGGATCGAGCGTTCCGGCGTCAGGTGGTGGCGGCTGCCGTCCAGGTGCGATTTGAAGGTGACGCCTTCCTCCGACATGGTGCGCAGGTCGGACAGGCTCATCACCTGGAAGCCGCCGCTGTCGGTCAGGATCGGCTTGTCCCAGTTCATGAAGCGGTGCAGTCCGCCCAGCTGCGCCACCCGCTCCGCCGTCGGGCGCAGCATCAGGTGATAGGTGTTGCCCAGCAGGATTTCCGCGCCGGTCGAGGCCACCGCGTCGGTGGTCATCGCCTTCACCGTTGCCGCGGTGCCGACCGGCATGAAGGCCGGCGTCTCGATGGTGCCGTGGGCGGTGGTCACGCGGCCACGCCGCGCCCGCCCGTCGGTCGCCAGAAGGTCAAAGCCGATGCCGGTCATGATGGGTCCGTCCTGTGCAGCAGCGAGGCGTCGCCGTAGCTGAAAAAGCGATAGTTGGTGTCGATGGCGTGCTGATAAGCCGCCCGCATGCGGTCATAGCCGGCGAAGGCGCAGACCAGCATGAACAGGGTCGATTTCGGCAGGTGGAAGTTGGTCCACAAGAGATCGACGATGCGGAAACGGTAGCCGGGGGTGATGAAGATGTCGGTGTCGCCGCTGAAGGGAACCAGCGTCCCGTCCTCCCGCCCCGCCGTCTCCAGGATGCGCAGTGCCGTGGTGCCGACCGAGACGATCCGGCCGCCGGCCTTGCGCGTCTCGTTCACCGCCGCGGCGGTTTCATGAGAGATTTCGCCCCACTCGCTGTGCATCTTGTGGTCGGCGATGTCGTCGACCTTCACCGGCAGGAAGGTGCCGGCGCCGACATGCAGCGTCACCGGTACCCGCCGCACGCCGCGCGCATCCAGCGCCGCCAGCAGTTCCGGCGTGAAGTGCAACCCGGCGGTGGGAGCGGCGACGGCGCCCTCGCGGGCGGCGAAGACGGTCTGGTAGTCGGCGTTGTCGCCCTCGTCGGCCTTGCGGCGGATGTAGGGCGGCAGCGGCATCCGGCCATGGCGGTGCAGCGCCTCCATCAGCTCCGCCCCGCCGGCGGAGAAGCGCAGCCGCACCTCCATCCCGTCCTTTGCGATCACCTCGGCGCTGAAGTCCTCGGCAATCACGATGGTGTCGCCGGGCTTCAGCCGCTTGCCGGGCTTGGAGAAGGTCGCCCATTCCCGCTCGCCCAACCGTTTGTGCAGCGTGATCTCCACCGCCACCTCGCCCCGCCGGCCGTCGAGCCGGGCGGGAATCACGCGGGTGTCGTTGACGACCATCAGGTCGCCCGGCTGCAGCAGCGTCGGCAGGTCCCGCACGATGAGGTCGCGCAAGGTCTGGCCCACCTCCAGCAGGCGGGCGGCGTCACGCGGCCGGACGGGATGCTCGGCGATCCGGTCGGGCGGCAGGTCGAAGTCGAAATCGGCGGTCTTCATGGGAGGGGCAAGCTATAGACTGAACGGTGGGCGGATGGGAAGGGTCTGGGCTGTGCCAATCCTATGCCCCCTCCCTAACCCTCCCCCGCGTTCCGCGGGAGAGGGAACTGCCGCCGTATCTCGCCAAAGCTCCTGCCCCCTCTCCCGCCAACGGCGGGGGAGGGATGGGGAGGGGGCAAAGGATTGGCACCCCCTCACTCCGCCTGCGGCAACCCCTGCGCCGCCAGTGCCGCGCTCTGCCGCGCCGCCAGTTCGTTCACGTCGAAGTCGCGGATCAGACCCTGGAACATCTGGTACCAGTTCAACTCCGCCTTCAGATGCAGGAAGACTGAACCCAGCCCCACCGCGGCGCGGTCCATGAAGACGAACTCGCGTGGGATCTCGACGCCGCCGACGCGGCGCAGCTCGGCGTGAACCTTGCCGGCGGTCTCTCGCCCGTAATGGCCGCCGTTGGTCTCCTCTATCTTGCGCTGGCGATCCTCCATGATCGGGGCATAGACAAAGCGCGCCCAGATGTTCAGCACGTCGACCAGCTCGTTCGACGGGTTGACGAAGCCCCAGGTGCGGTAGGCCTCCACAGCCTGCTCGCGGTTTTCGGTGCGCAGGGCGTTGTAGAGGTCGATCACGCCCTTGACGAAGCTGGGCTTGAAGACGCGGATACAGCCGAAATCCAGCAGATTGATCGAGCGGTCGGGCCGGACCGTGTAGTTGCCCAGGTGCGGGTCGCCGTGGATGACGCCGTAATTGTAGAAGGGCACGTACCAGGCGCGGAACATGTTCATCGCCAACTCGTCGCGGGCCTCCGGATGCTCGGCGACGAACTCCAGGATCTTGCGGCCATGCACCCAGCCCATGGTCAGCAGCCGTTTGCTCGACAGCTCCGGCACCACGTCCGGCACATGGACGCCCTGTGTGCCGGCCAGCATCGACTGATAAAGTCGGGCGTGTTTGGCCTCGCGTTCGTAATCCAGCTCCTCGCGCAGGCGGGCGCCGATCTCCTTCTGGATTTGGCGGGTGGAGATGGCGCTGTCGGTCCGCTCGAAGATCGCGAAGATCAGGCCCAACTGCCGCAGGTCGGCCTCCACCGCCGAGGCCATGTCGGGATATTGCAGCTTGCAGGCCAGCTCCCGCCCGTCCGGTCCGATGGCCTTGTGGACCTGCCCCAGCGAGGCGGCGGCGGCGGCCGTGTGCTCGAAGCTGCGGAACCGCGACTGCCAGTTGGGACCAAGCTCGCTCGCCATCCGCCGCTTGACGAAGGGCCAGCCCATCGACGGCGCGTCGGCCTGTAGCTGGGCCAGTTCCTGGGTGTATTCCTTCGGCAGGGCGTCGGGGATGGTGGACAGGATCTGTGCCACCTTCATCAGCGGTCCTTTCAGCCCGCCGAGCGCCGCCCGCAGTTCCGCCGCGTGGCGTTCCCGCTCCACGCGGATTCCCAGCACGCGCTCGCCCGCCAGCCGCGCGGCCAGCCCGCCAACGGCGGTGCCGACCCGCGCATATCGCGCGACCCGCCCGCCCCATGTGTTCTCATCGTGTTCCGGCATGCCCCACAAGGTGGGTTCGGCCCCGGCAAAAGGCCAGCCCTCCCCCGATTGGACGGGCGATCGAACCTCCCAAAATGATACTGCGCCGCAGCATGCGATTTTCTTGACAGCTCTGTGAAAGGGGAGCAGGCTTCGTCTTACAGTAATCGACACTGAGGTGAAGTGAGCGAGCATCGGAAACGCCTTACCGTTCAAGCAGATGGCTTGGGCGGAACAGTAGAGACCGATACCAGGGAGGGTGAGTAAGATCATGACTCCACCGGCGCTTACGTGATATTGCCGAACTGTTCGGCCGATATAGCTCAGTTTTATCTCGCCTGATTGGCGACACCATTTGGGCCGTTGATGCCCGATGCGAAAGCCCTCGCCCCAGTTCGGAGCGAGGGCTTTTGTTTTGCGTGGACTCTTCCGATGCGAGGTTCGCAAGGCGCCGGGGAATACGTTGCAAACGATACTGTTTGCGCCTGAAACCAAATCCCGCTATCCACGGACAGGAACGGTGCGGCAGGACGTCGCAGCCCGGCGCACGCACCCGTTACGCAAAATCGGGGATGGGGAGGATCGCATGGGGCGTTTTCTAAGGCCTTTCACACTGGCGGCCTTGCTTGCCACGACGGCGTTGTCAGCGGCGGCACATTCCGCACAGGCGCAGACCACCCAGCCGGTGCGCATCGGCGTGCTGGCGGATGAGGCGGGCTTCGCGTCTGACATCGGCGGGACGGGCGCGGTGCTCGCCACCCGGATGGCGGTGGAGGATTTCGGCGGCAACGTGCTCGGCCGGCCGGTGGAGGTGCTGTCCGCCGACATGCAGAACAAGCCGGACGTGGCGTCCAACATCGTGCGCAGCTGGTTCGACCGCGAAGGCGTCGACATGGTGACCGACATCCCGGTCTCCTCGGTCGCGCTGGCGGTGCAGGCGGTCGCGCGCGAGAAAAAGAAGGTGCTGATGATCAGCGCCGCGACGACGACCGAGCTGACCAACGCCCAGTGCTCGCCCTACAGCATCCATTGGGCCGACGATACCGCGTCGCTGGCGGTCGGCACCACCAAGGCGGTGGTGCAGTCGGGCGGCACCAGCTGGTACTTCATCACCGCCGATTTCGCCTTCGGCTCCGCCATGGAGAAGGCGGCAACCGAGGCGATCAAACAGGCCGGCGGCACCGTGGTCGGCGGCGTGCGTCACCCGATGGGCACCAGCGATTTCGGCTCCTACCTGCTCAGCGCCCAGGGCAGCGGCGCCAAGGTGGTGGCGCTCGCCAATGTTGGCGCGGAGACCATCGGCACCATCAAGCAGGCGGGCGAGTTCGGGCTGACCCAGTCCGGCCAGCGGCTGGTCGGCTACATCGTCTTCATCACCGACATCCACTCGCTGGGTCTCGACCTCGCCAAGGGGCTGTACGTCACCAGCGGCTTCTATTGGGACAAGAACGACCAGACCCGGGCCTGGGCGAAGCGCTTCTTCGAGCGTCACGGCAAGATGCCGACCAAGGAGCAGGCCAATACCTACCTCGCCACCCTGCATTGGCTGAAGGGCGTCAAGGCGGCGGGCACCACCGATGCCGAGGCGGTCACCGCTGCGATGAAGGCGATGCCGACCGATTATTTCGGCACCCCCGGCAGCATCCGTAAGGACGGTCGCGTGCTGTACGATCTGGAGTTGTATCAGGTGAAGGCCCCGGCGGAGAGCAAGGCGCCGTGGGACTATTACAAGCAGGTCCGCAGCATCCCGGCATCGGAGGCCTTCCTGCCGATCGAGTCCAGCACCTGCCCCTTCGTGAAGGCCAAGTGAGATTTGTGAAAGCCAAGTGATTGGCGCAGATGTGACCTGCGGGTCGCCGCCGGCGGAAACCGAGTCGAGAAGGGTTCCCGCCGGACAGCGATCCGGGTTACACTCCGCTCTTTAGGCACGGCGGGGACGGTACGTGGATCTACAGGTGCAAAGCGAACGGCAGAACGACACCGGACGGTTGCGTTCGTCGGCGCTGGTGCGCCCGGTCTTCGCCGCGCTGGACCTCGGCACCAACAATTGCCGTCTGCTGATCGCCAAATCGGCGCCGGGCGGCTTCCGCGTCATCGACGCCTTTTCGCGCATCGTCCGATTGGGCGAGGGGCTGAGCCGCAACGACCACTTGTCGGAGCCGGCGATGGAACGCACCATCGCGGCGCTTCGCGTCTGCGGCTCAAAGATCGAGCGCCGGGGCGTGACCGCCGTGCGCGCGGTCGGGACCGAGGCCTGCCGCCGCGCCGCCAACGGCGCCGCCTTCGTCGAGGCGGTGGAGCGCGAGACCGGCATCCCGCTCGAAATCATCTCCAGCCAGGAGGAAGGGCGGCTGGCGCTGGCCGGCTGCGCCGCGCTGCTGGAGCCGACCCATCCCTATGCCATCGTCTTCGACATCGGCGGCGGCTCCACCGAGCTGATGTGGCTGCAGGTGGAGAAGGGCAGGGCGCCGCGCCTGCTCGACCAGACCTCGATCCGCTGCGGCGTCATCGGGCTGACCGAGGAATATGGCGGCCCCGATGTCACCCGCGTCAACTACACCCAAATGGTGGAGGCGGTGGCCGACGCCATCGCCCCGTTCGAGGCGCGCAACCGTATCCAGAGCCGCATCGCCGCCGGCAAGGTGCAGATGCTCGGCACCTCCGGCACGGTGACGACGCTGGCCGGCGTGCATCTGGGGCTCTGCCGTTATGACCGGCGGGCGGTGGACGGCAGCTATCTGCGGGTGGACCATGCCCGCGCGGTGATCGACCATCTGGTCGCCCAGGATTTCGACGGCCGCGCCCGCCATCCCTGCATCGGCCAGGACCGCGCCGATCTGGTGGTCGCCGGCTGCGCCGTTCTGGACGCGCTGTGCGACGTCTGGCCGGTGGAGCGTCTGCGCATCGCCGACCGCGGCTTACGCGAAGGAATTCTGGTGGACCTGATCGGGGCCGCCGGCGAATAAACCGGTCGATGCGACCGGATAGATGATTGGACAGGAGGGGAAAGGCTCCCCGCCTGCGCCGGATGACCGAGGAACTGCAGCGATCATGACCGAAAAGACTCCGTCGACGCGCCCGGGCGGGCGCCGTGCCACGGTCCGTGTGAAGACCGCCGGCAAGCGCACGGAATCCTCCAAGCGCTGGCTGGAGCGCCACCTGAACGACCCCTATGTGGCCGAGGCGACCAAGCGCGGCTACCGCTCGCGCGCGGCCTTCAAGCTGCTGCAACTGGACGAGAAGTTCCGCCTGCTCGGCCCCGGCAAGCGTGTGGTCGATCTCGGCGCCGCCCCCGGCGGCTGGACGCAGATCGCGGTGGAGAAGGTGCAGACCGCCAAGGACGGCTGGAAGGTCGTCGGGCTGGACATCCTGCCGATGGACCCGGTCCCCGGCGCCACCACCATGCAGGCCGACTTCCTGGAGGAAGGCGCCGCCGAGGCGTTGAAGGAGGCGCTGGGCGGCCCGGCCGATCTGGTGTTGAGCGACATGGCCGCCCCCACCACCGGGCACCAGCAGACCGACCATCTGCGCATCATGGGTCTGGCCGAGGCGGCTTACGATTTCGCCGAGGAGGTGCTGGCCCCCGGCGGCGCCTTCGTCGCCAAGCTGTTCCAGGGCGGGGCGGAGCGCTCGCTGCTCGACCGGCTGCGGCGCGACTTCGCCGTGGTCAAGCATGCCAAGCCGCCGGCCAGCCGCGCGGAGTCGTCCGAGACCTATGTCGTCGCCACCGGCTTCCGCGGCGGCAAGGCCGAGGACTGAACCATTTCACCCTCCCGAAGCGGGAGGGGACCTCTTTTCGCACTTGCATGACAGATGCTGTGTGCGCACGGGTTCACAAGCCCATGGTCTTGTGTATAAGTGCGCCACGTTTATCTTCCGGGAGATTCACACATGGCGCGCGACACCAAAATCCGCGAAGCCCTGACCTTCGACGACGTGCTGCTGGTTCCGGCCGAAAGCTCGGTCCTGCCGAACGACGTGGACACCCGGACAAGATTGACGAAGACCATCGAGCTGGGCATCCCGCTGATGTCCTCGGCGATGGACACGGTGACCGAGAGCCGCCTCGCCATCGCCATGGCCCAGGCCGGCGGCATCGGCGTCGTCCACCGCAACCTGAGCATCGAGCAGCAGGCCGAAGAGGTCCGCAAGGTCAAGCGGTTCGAGTCGGGCATGGTCGTCAACCCGATCACCATCACGCCGAACGCCACGCTCGCCGACGCGCTGCAGCTGATGGCCGATTACCGCATTTCCGGCATCCCGGTGGTGGAAAGCCGCGATCAGCTCGGCAGCGGCAAGCTGGTCGGCATGCTGACCAACCGTGACGTCCGCTTCGCCACCGATCCCAAGCAGCCGGTCAGTGAGCTGATGACCAAGGAGCTGGTGACCGTCCGCGAGGGCGTCAGCCAGGAGGAAGGCAAGCGCCTGCTCCACCAGCACCGCATCGAGAAGCTGCTGGTCGTCGACGAGGATTACCGCTGCATCGGCCTCGTCACCGTGAAGGACATCGAGAAGGCGCAGGCCTATCCGAACGCCTGCAAGGACGGCAAGGGCCGCCTGCGCGTCGCCGCCGCCACCGGGACCGGCAATGACGGTTTGGCCCGTGCGGAGGCCCTGTTCGACGCCGGCGTCGACGTGCTGGTGGTCGACACCGCGCACGGCCACTCCGCCAAGGTGCTGGAGCAGGTCCGCGCCGCCCGCGCCATGTCCAGCTACACCCAGGTCATCGCCGGCAACGTCGCCACCGCGGAAGCGGCCAAGGCGCTGATCGACGCCGGTGTGGACGCCGTCAAGGTCGGCATCGGTCCGGGCTCCATCTGCACCACCCGCATCATCGCCGGTGTCGGCGTGCCGCAGCTGACCGCGGTCATGGATGTGGTGGACGAGTGCGAGAAGCACGGCATCCCGGTGATCGCCGACGGCGGCATCAAGTATTCGGGCGATCTGGCCAAGGCCATTGCCGGCGGCGCCAGCGTCGCCATGCTGGGCAGCCTGTTCGCCGGCACCGACGAGAGCCCGGGCGAGGTCATCCTGTTCCAGGGCCGCTCCTACAAGAGCTATCGCGGCATGGGCTCGGTCGGCGCCATGGCGCGCGGCTCGGCGGACCGGTACTTCCAGCAGGAGGTTTCGACCATGAAGCTGGTGCCGGAAGGCGTCGAAGGCCGCGTTCCCTACAAGGGTCCGGTGTCGGCGGTCATCCACCAGCTGGTCGGCGGCCTGCGCGCGGCCATGGGCTACACCGGCAGCGCCTCCATCGCCGAGATGCGCGAGAAGTGCCAGTTCGTCCGCATCACCAACGCGGGCCTGCGCGAGAGCCACGTCCACGACATCACCATCACCAACGAGTCGCCGAACTACCGGCAGGGGTGACGTGAGGTTGGGGGCGTTCGTGAATAGTCGTCTTCGATTGCCCCCACCTTAATCCTCCCCCGCTGGGCGGGGGAGGAGACAAGTGCTTGTTTAGGAAGATAGCGGCAGTCCCTCCCCCGCCCAGCGGGGGAGGATAGGTGGGGGGCTAGCTTGCCACCAGCTTCCAAGGCTGCCAGCCGCCCAGCCGCACGCCGACGGCGAGGCTGGTGAAGGGTATCCGCAGTTCGATATCCCGCGGCTGGAAGAAGGTCAGCCGTTCCGGCTCGCCCTTCTCGTCGAACTCCAGCCGGGCGCCCTTGGGCTCGGGCGCGTATTCGTCGCTCATCACCTGCCAGATTTCCAGGTCGCTGCCGTGGTTGGTGATCTTGTACTGGCCGCAGCGCCAAGTCGCCGATTCGCCGACGCTGCCCTCCACCACCTTCTTGTCGCCCTCCATCCGCACATCGCCGATCCCGGCGGCCTCGCCCTTCATTGACGGTCCCTGCCGCTCGGCGCGGAAGCCCAGCCGCAGCCAGGCGGAGCGGCTGTGCGGGATCAGCCGGCGCACGGTGCGCGCGTCTTCGGCCGCGAAATGGTCGGGATCGTCGTAGAGGATGCGGTCCAGCGCGGCGGCGACGATCATGCGGTCGTCGATGCGCAGGTCCGGCAGATAGGCTTTGCTCATCAGGCCAGCGGACTCCGAAGGGTGTGTCAGCCAGTATATAGGGACTTGCCCTCGCAGTCGCCCGATGCGCTATCCTGCGCGGCCCTTCTTCGGAAGCTCCCGATTCGTCATGAGACGCGCCATGCAGGACCTGTTCGACACGCCGCCCGATCCCCGCAGCATCGCCGTCGATGCCCTGACGCCGGACCAGGCCGCGGCGGAGCTGGCGGCGCTGGCCGCCGAGATCGCCCATCATGACCGGCTCTACCACCAGCAGGACCAGCCGGAGATCTCCGACGCCGACTATGACGCGCTGGTCCGCCGCAACCTCGCCGTTGAAGCGCGTTTTCCAGACTTGCGGCGTGCCGATTCGCCCAGCCTGCGGGTTGGCGCCGCTCCGGCCGCCGGCTTCGGCAAGGTCCGTCACGCCGTCCCGATGCTATCGCTGGGAAACGCCTTCGCGCCGGAGGATGTGGCAGAGTTCGATGCCCGCGTCCGCCGCTTCCTCGGTCTGTCCGACGATGCGCCGCTGACCTTTGTCGCGGAACCGAAGATCGACGGACTGTCCTGCTCGCTGCGCTACGAGAGGGGCGAACTGGTTCTGGCCGCCACCCGCGGCGACGGGGCGGAGGGCGAGAACGTCACCGCCAACGTCCGCACCATCCGTGACGTGCCGCACCGCCTGCCGGCTCCCTTTCCGGAAGTCCTGGAGGTCCGCGGCGAGGTCTATATGAACCGCGACGACTTCCTGGCGATGAACGCCGCCCGTGCGGAGAAGGGCGAGCAGCTGTTCGCCAACCCGCGCAATGCGGCGGCCGGCAGCCTGCGCCAGCTCGATCCCTCCATCACAGCCGCCCGGCCGCTCTGCTTCTTCGGCTATGCGCTGGGCGAGGTGTCGGAACCGATCGCAGAGACGCAATGGGGTATCCGCGAGCGGCTGAAGGGCTGGGGCTTCCAACTGAACCGGCCGGCGGAGCTGTGCGACGGCAAGGACAAGCTGCTGGCCTATTACGAGGGCATCGGCCGGCGTCGTGCTGGCTTGCCCTTCGACATCGACGGCGTCGTCTACAAGGTCGACAGCCTGGAACTCCAGCAGCGGCTTGGCTTCGTCAGCCGGGCGCCGCGCTGGGCCATCGCCCACAAGTTCCCGGCCGAGCAGGCTCAGACCCGGCTGAAGGCGATTACCATCCAGGTCGGCCGCACCGGTGCGCTGACCCCGGTGGCGGAACTGGAGGACATCACCGTCGGCGGCGTCGTCGTCAGCCGCGCCACCCTGCACAACGAGGACGAGATCGCCCGCAAGGACATCCGCGTCGGCGACCTCGTGGTGGTCCAACGCGCCGGCGACGTCATTCCGCAGGTGGTGGAGGTGGTGCTGTCCCAGCGCCCCGCCGACTCCATCCCCTATGTTGCACCGGAAACCTGCCCGGTCTGCGGCAGCCTCGCCATCCGCGAGGCCGGCGAGGTGGTGCGGCGCTGCACCGGCGGCCTGATCTGTGCGGCCCAGGCGAAGGAGCGACTCCGCCATTTCGTCTCGCGCGACGCCTTCGACATCGAAGGGCTGGGCGAGAAGATCATCGAGGAGTTCTGGGACGAGGGCTTCATCAAGTCCCCGGTTGACATCTTCACCCTGGAGGGCCGTGTCGAACTGATCGGCCGGCCGGGCTGGAAGGAGAAGTCGGTCCAGAACCTGTTCAAGGCGATCGAGCAGCGCCGCAGCGGCATCGACCTGCACCGGGTGATCTACGCGCTCGGCATCCGCCATGTCGGCGAGGTGACGGCCAAGTCGCTGGCCCGCCAGTACAAGACCATGCAGGGCTGGGTCGACGGCATGCTGGCGGCGGAACGGGCGATGCCCGGCCAGGACTGGCGCGACCTGCACGAGCTGAAGGGTGTCGGCCGTGCCACCGCCGACGCCATCATCGGCTGGTTCGCCGATCCGGAGTGTGGGGCGAAGCTGGATTTCTATGCTGGCAAAGATGGGGCCGGCAACGATGCGCTTCGGCTGGAGACCATCATCGCCTCGCTGGGGATCAAGGGCGTCAAGAAGCCGGCGGCACAGGCGCTCGCTGAACGCTACGGCACGCTGGCCGAGTGGCGGGCGGCGATGGAGCGCGCGGCCGGGCAGGCGCCGGGTCAGCCCTGGCTCGATCTGGTCGCCACCCCCGATGTGGGGGAGGTCGCGGCGGAGGAACTGGCCGGCTTCTTCGCCGAAGAGCGCAACCTCGCCATCGTCCACGGACTGATGGAGAGGCTGACCGTGCTGGAGGCCGAGGTGCCGAAGGCCAGCAACTCCCCCATCGCCGGCAAGACGGTGGTCTTCACCGGGACGCTGGAGCGGATGACCCGGTCGGAGGCGAAGGCGCGCGCCGAGTCGCTGGGCGCCAAGGTGGCGGGCTCCGTCTCCGGCAAGACCGACTATCTGGTCGCCGGAGCCGATGCGGGCAGCAAGGCGGCCAAGGCCAAGGAACTGGGCGTCGAGATCCTGACCGAGGACGAATGGCTGGCCAGGATCGGCGGCTGACCTGATCCCGAATCCCGCGTTCGCCAAAATGTCGCATCCCCGTTCGGTCGGATTGACGGACGGGGATGGGGGGAGTGAAATCAGACAACGCTTATAGGAAAAGCGAAACCATGCCGGGCAGGTGGCCCGCTCCTCCAGCGGAGGGCGGTGCCGACGGGCGGTCAACGCCCGCACCCGCCCACCCGGTGCCGAGCAAACGGGGGACGAAGGAAACGCCATGGAGCCAATTCAGTGGTCGCGCTGGATGAGCGTGGGCAACGACGCGCTGGACGAGGATCACCGCGTCCTGATCGCCATCGTCAACAAGCTGTATGATGAGGCCAACCGCCAGGACCCCGCTCTCATCGAAGCCATCCTCAACGAGCTGATCGCCTACACCCGCCATCATTTCGCGGAGGAGGAGGCGCAGATGGAGCGGCTGAACTATCCGACCTTCGCCGCGCACAAGGCCCTGCACGACCGGCTGACCCGGCAGGTCGAAAGCTACCGCGACGATTTCCGCGCCGATGGCGGCCGGATCAGTGGCGAGGAGGTGTTCCTGTTCTGCTCCGACTGGCTGGGCAAGCACATCCTGAAGGAAGACACCCGCTTCGGTGAGTATGCCGGCAATGAGGCGGAGATGGCGGTGGCGGAATAGGGGAGGCTGGTCCGTCTCCCACCCGCCTAAAGTTTCGCATAAAGAAAATTACCTAAAATACTGAAACAACTCACAAACCTGCAAGCTATCCGAATTTGCGCGCGGCGCCCGCTCCGAGAGGGGAGGGCGCTTTTCTTTTGCGTGACTCACCATGTCGGCAGGGGAGGGGAGTTGCGCGCAAAGAAAAAGCCCTCCCCGGTGGGGGAGGGCAGGGGCAGACATTCAGGAAAGACGGTGGCGATCAGGCGACCGCCAGTTGCTCCAGGCCGCAGCGCGCGACCGGCAGCGACACCGCCGTCTCGTAACGCCAGGCGCTGCGGTCGGCGAACAGAGCGCGCAGCAGCTGGTTGTTCAGCGCGTGGCCGGAGCGCACGCCGTGGAAATGACCGACGATCGGCGCGCCGGCCAGATACAGGTCGCCGACGGCGTCCAGGATCTTGTGGCGGACGAACTCGTCCTTGAAGCGCAGGCCCTCGGCGTTCATCACCGTGTCACCGGAGATGACCACCGCGTTGTCCAGCGAGCCGCCGCGGGCGAGGCCCATCTTGCGCAGCCCCTCGACCTCATGCAGGAAGCCGAAGGTGCGGGCGCGGCTGATCTCGTCCTTGAAGCTGTCCGGGTCGATCTCCAGCGCGCGGGCCTGACGGGAGATGGCGGCGCTGTCGAAGTCGATCTCGAAGCTGTAGCTGGTGGCGTCGTCGGGCGTGAAGGACGCGCTCTTGACGCCGTCGCCGATGACGACCGGCTTCAGGATGCGGATGATGCGGCGGGGCGACTTCTGCACGGCGATGCCGGCCTGCTCGATGGCGGCGACGAAGGGGGCGGCGCTGCCGTCCATGATCGGCACCTCGATGCCGTCCAGCGACACGATGGCGTTGTCGATGCCGCAGCCGGCCAGCGCGGACATCAGATGCTCGATCGTGCCGACGGTGGTGCCATGCTCGTTGCCGATCACGGTGCACAGGCGGGTGTCGACCACCGTGTCCCAGCGCGCCGGAATGACGGCGGCGGCCCCACGAAGATCGGTGCGCAGGAAGGTGATCCCGGAATTCGCATCGGCCGGCGAAATCGTCAGCGTGACGATGACGCCCGAATGCAGCCCGACGCCGGCGATGGTCACCGACTTCTTCAGGGTCTGCTGGAACATTCCGTCCGCGTTGCTGCGATTGTTGGCCACGATGTCTTTTCCATCTTGGTCGTGAAGGAGAGGTTCCCAGCAATGCCGCGCCGCAAGATCTTGGAAGATCATCACGTCGGCGGCGTTCGCTTTCGACCATGCTGATAGGTAACACCCGAGGTTGGAAATCGGCAAATCACTCATTGTTACCGTTTGTTGCAGGGCAAAAGTGGTGCGCAATACAAGCAATCAGCTTAGCCCCGCATGAAAAAGGCAACAAAAAATCCCCGGAGACGCACGAGGGCGCCACCGGGGTCCGAAAGGTTCGGTCAGGTTGTGGAGCCGCCGGCGCCGCGATTAGGAGGCTGCGGCGACGGCGGTTATCTCCGGCTTTCGCCGGGATCGGCCGGCCGCCGGAAAAGGTCCGGCGGCCAAGGTCGGTTCACGTCCGGGTCGGTCCGTCCGCTCAGTTGGCCTGACGGCGCAGGAAGGCCGGGATGTCCAGTTCCTCCTGCTCACCCGGCTTGGCATCCACCCGCGGGGCCGGAGCCTGCGGCTGCGGAGCGGCCGGATAGCCCGGAGCCTGCTGCGGAGCGCTCTGCTGCGGCGGGTAGACCGGCGGCTGCTGCGGGGCCGCGGGATACTGGCCCGCCGGGTAGCCCTGGTGGGGAGCCTGCGGCTGCTGCGGATAGGTCGGCTGCTGCTGCGGATAGCTCTGGGGCGCGGGCTGATAGGCCTGCGGAGCCTGCTGCGGCTGGTAGGCCTGGGGGGCCGGCTGATGCACGGGCTGGGGCGCCGGCGGGTGCGCCGGTTCGGACTTGCGGCCGAGGCCGGTCACCAGACCGAACAGGAAGTTGCCCTTGCGGGCCGGCGCCGGTTCCGGCGCGGGGGCCGGGGCCGGACCGACGGACAGGCCGCCGGGGTGCTGCTGATGACCCTGCGGGGCATGGTGGTGCTGCGGAGCGGCCATCGGAGCGGGCTGCTGCGGCTGATGCTGATGCGGCTGTTGATGGCCCTGCATCTGCGGCGCCTGGGGGGCGTGCTGCTGGGGAGCCGGCTGCTGCGGGGTCGACAGCGGCGCGGCACCGACGGTCATCGGCTGGCGCGGGGCATCGGCCGGCTTGGGCGCGAAGAAGTGGCCGCCCTGGTTCTCGCCATGCAGCGGACCGGCCGCCGGCTTCGGCGCCTCCGCATGCTGCTGGGCGGCCTGCGGGTGGGCCGGCTGCTGCTGGGCCGGGTCGTGCTGGATGGCGGCGGCACCGGCGGTGACCGGCTGCGGCGTGCGCAGACCGGCTGCGGCGCTGGGGATGGCCGAGGCCTGGGCGGCGGCCGGAGCCGGGGCGCCGGTCAGGTTGCCGGGAGCGGCCGGCTTCTTGGCGCGGTCGCCGGGGACCAGCGACAGGTTGACCGGATGCAGGGTGCGCGGGTTGCTCATCGCCGCGGCGTCGATGCCGGTGGCGACGACCGACACGCGCATCACGCCGTCCAGCGAGCTGTCGAAGGTCGAGCCGAAGATGATGTTGGCGTCGGGATCGACCTCGTCACGGACGCGGTTGGCCGCCTCGTCGACCTCGAACAGGGTCATGTCGTAGCCGCCGGTGATGTTGATGAGGACGCCGCGGGCACCCTTCATCGACACGTCGTCCAGCAGCGGGTTGGAGATGGCGGCCTCGGCGGCCTCGATGGCGCGGCGCTCGCCGCCGGCCTCGCCGGTGCCCATCATCGCCTTGCCCATCTCGGTCATGACGGACCGGATGTCGGCGAAATCCAGGTTGATCAGGCCGGGCATTACCATCAGGTCGGTGACGCCGCGCACGCCCGAATGCAGAACGTCGTCGGCCATCTTGAAGGCATCCGCGAAGGTCGTCTTCTCGTTGGCGATGCGGAACAGGTTCTGGTTCGGGATGATGATGAGGGTGTCGACATACTGCTGCAGTTCGGCGATGCCGCCTTCCGCCAGCCGCATGCGATGGCCGCCCTCGAAATGGAAGGGCTTGGTGACGACGCCGACGGTCAGGATGCCGCGCTCGCGGGCCGCGCGCGCGATGACCGGTGCCGCACCGGTGCCGGTGCCGCCGCCCATGCCGGCGGTGATGAACACCATGTTGGAGCCTTCGAGATACTGGACGATCTCGTCGATCTGCTCCTCGGCCGACGCGCGGCCGACATCCGGCTTGGAGCCGGCGCCCAGGCCGCGGGTGGTGCCCGTGCCGAGCTGGATGCGCTTTTCGCACAAGGAACCCTTCAGCGCCTGCGCGTCGGTGTTGCCGACGACGAAGTCAACGCCTTCCAGGTTCGACTTGATCATGTTGTTGACGGCATTGCCGCCGGCGCCGCCGACGCCGAACACGGTGATGCGCGGCTTCAACTCGGGCTCGATCTGGGGGATGGTCACGTTGATCATTCTATTCAGGCCTCCACAACCTGTTTTCGTTGGGTTTGATGTTTGATATGCCGCGACCGGCGCCCGGTTGTGTCCGGTGTCTGTCCGATCGGGAATCGGTGAATGGCGGCGGCGGGGAGAGTCATCTACAGATTCTCCCGCAGCCACAGGCCGACGCGGCCGAGGAGCCCGGTTGACGCGACCGCCTCTTGGCCGGTCACCATCAGCTCCGTCGGATTGCGGACGGCATGTAGGAGAAGGCCCGCCACCGTCGAGAAGGCCGGTCCGCCATGCGCCTCGTTGAGGCCGGCGATCCGGGTGGGACGGGCGATGCGGACCTGCTTGTCCAGGATGGGGGCGGCCATGTCGCGCGTGTTGGGCAGCTGGCTGGCGCCGCCGGTCAGCACGACGCGACGGCCGACCAGCTTGGAATGGCCCGACTGCTCGATGGCGCTGCGCACCTCTTCGAAAATCTCTTCCATCCGCGCCTGGATGATGCTGACCAGGAAGGAGCGCGGGTGGCTGGCGGTGCCGCTGCCGCTGCGCTCGTCCTCGCCGATCTGCGGCACCTCGATCATCTCGCGCTCGTCGGCCGGGTTCACCCGGGCGCTGCCGTAGAGGACTTTCAGCCGTTCGGCATGGGACAGCGGCGTGGTCAGGCCGTGGGCGATGTCGTTGGTGACGTGGCGTCCGCCGAGCGGCACGAAGCCGGTCCACACCAGATTGCCCTCGGCGAAGATCGAGATTGTGGTGCCGCCGCCGCCGATGTCGACGCAGGCGGCGCCCATCTCCATCTCGTCCTCCACCAGACAGGCGAGGCCGGAGGCGAAGGGGCTGACCACGACGGATTCGACATGCAGATGGCAGCGCCCGACGCAGGCGCCCAGCGTGAGAATGGCGCCCTTGGCCGCCGTGACCACATGCAGCTGGGTGCCCAGCGTATGGCCGCTCATCCCCTTGGGATCACGGATGCCGCGGATGCCGTCCAGGGTGAAGCTCAGCGGGATGGTGTGGATCAGCGCCTGATCGGGGCCGGCCTGCAGGGTGCGGGCATGGGCCATGGCGCGGCGGATGTCGCCCTCCGTCACCTCCTGGCCGGAAACCGGGACGGTGGCGGTGAAGGCGTGGGAGCGGGGGTTGCCCATCGACAGGTTGATGACGACGTCGTGCACAGTCTCGCCGGCCATCTGCTCGGCGGCATGCACGGCGGCGCCGATCGAGGTCTCCGCCGCCTCCATGTCGATGATGGTCCCGGCGCGGATGCCCGTGGCGATCTGGTGGCCGACGCCGATCACGCGGAGGGAGCCGGGTTCCTCCATCCGCGCGATGACGCAGCACACCTTCGTCGAGCCGACGTCCAGCGCCGTGACGATCCCGCCACGGGCCGGCCGCTTCGGCTTCTTGGCACCGTTGAATCCCATCCCGAACATGCCCCCCAAGACTTCCCTTCAACTCTTGTCTGCCGGCGATAAGCGCTTCCCCACAAGAGCCTGCCGCCGACCGGCCTTATGATTTCTTGCCGTTCTTCTTCTTCGTATCGTCGTCCCAGCCCGGAAGCTGGGCGGTGGACGACGTCTGGATCGCGGCGCGGTCCTGCAGGCGCATGTCGATGGCGACGATGTCGCGGTCCAGCACCCGGCTGGCCGTCTGCATCTGCTCCAGCTGGCGCAGGGCGCGGCGCATGTCGGCGGTGCCTTCCGGCAGCTTCACCGTCACGCCGTTGCTGAGTTGCAGGTTCCAGCGGCGGTCGCTGATCCAGCTGGCCGAGGACAGCATCGGTGCGATGGTCGGCGCACCATCCAGCGCCGACAGCAGGGTGTGGACCTGCTGCGGAGCATTGGCGCCGATCACCTGCGGCAGAGTCTCGATCCGCTGGTTGCCGCGGCGCGCCAGTTCCGCCGCGTCGGCCAGCGGGCGGCCGGCGCGGTCGATGACGGTGAACTGACGGTCATGCTGCCAGATCGCCATCGGCTGGCGTTCGGAAAGCTGGATATAGAGGAAGCCGGGCAGCCGCCGCTCGATGGAGGCCGACGACACCCAGGGCAGCTCCTCCAGCCGCTGCTTGGCGTCGGCCAGATCGATCGACAGGATCGGCTCGCCCCGGCGCACGCCCAGCGCGTCGAGCACGGCGTCGCGCTCCGTCTCGCTGCGGCCGACCACCAGGATCTCCGACAGGCGGAAGCCCAGGTCACCGGTCAGCCGGATGACGCTGTCCTGCGCCGCCTCCAGCGTGTCGGCCAGGGTGCCGCGCTTCCAGGCGGAGCCGGCGGCGGCGGTCAGCCCCAGCACCGGCACCAGCAGCAGCGCCGCCTTGACGGCGGAGCGGGTCCAGCGCGGCCAGGCGCGGCGCCGCTTGCCTTTCTGCGCCGACGCGGCCATGGCGCGCGGCGGGGTCGGCATCTCGTCCCGGGCGCGCGCACCGGCGGCGGCGGCGCGAAAATCCGGGTCGGCCATCAGGCGAGCTGACATGCGGCGTTCTCCACGAGCCAGCCGACCAGCGCGCCGTAGGTGATCCCCACATGCGCGGCCTGTTCGGGCACCAGCGACAGGGGCGTCATGCCCGGCTGGTTGTTGATCTCCAGGAAGTACAGACCGTCCGTTCCCGGCCGGCTGTCATCCCAGCGGAAGTCGCTGCGCGACACGCCCCGGCAGCCCAGGGTGTGGTGCGCAAGCACCGCCAGCCGCTTCGCTTCTTCCGCCACCGCCTCGGGAACCGCGGCGGGGATGGTGTGGACGGCGTGGCCGGCGCTGTATTTCGCGGTGTAGTCGTAGACCTGAGCCTGAAAGACGATCTCGGTCACCGCCAAAGCGCGGTCACCCATGACGCCCACGGTCAGCTCGCGACCGGGGATGAACTCCTCGATCAGCGCGCGCTCGCCAAAGGTCCACGCATCGCCGACCGGGCTGTTCTGCCCCTCGCGGACCAGGGTTACGCCAACGGTCGAGCCTTCGTCCACAGGCTTGACGATATAGGGCGCCGGCATGGGGTGGGTACCGCCGGTGATTTCCCCGCGGGACAGCACCATGCCTTTGGGGGAGCGGATGCCGACGGTGTCCAGCACCCGCTTGGTCATCGCCTTGTCCATGGCGATGGCCGCGGCCTGGACGCCCGAATGGGTGTAGGGCAGGCCGAGGAACTCCAGCACGCCCTGGATGGTCCCGTCCTCGCCGCCGCGGCCGTGCAGGGCGTTGAACACCACGTCGGGGCGCGGGTTACTCAGGGCGTTCATCAGCCCGCCCAGGTCGCGCTGCACGTCGACGGCGGTGACGCGGTAGCCTTCCTCCTCCAGCGCCTTGGCGACGCCGGCCCCGCTGACCAGCGACACCTCGCGCTCGGCCGACCAGCCGCCCATCAGGACGGCGACATGCTTCTTGTGGGCGTGGAGCAGGGCTTCGGTCATTGGGCGGCTCCTTCGGCGGCGGGAACGCCGATGCGCTTGATTTCCCACTCCAGCGTGACGCCGCTGGTCTCGAACACGCGGCGGCGGACCTCCTCGCCCAGCGCTTCCAGCTGGGCGGCGGTGGCCGTGCCGTTGTTGATCAGGAAGTTGCAGTGCTTTTCCGACACCTGGGCGTCGCCGATGGACAGGCCGCGGCAGCCGGCCTTGTCGATCAACTCCCAGGCCTTGTGGCCTTCCGGATTCTTGAAGGTCGAACCGCCGGTGCGGGAGCGGACCGGCTGGCTGTCGGCGCGCTTGTCGGAGATCTCGGCCATGCGGCGCGCGATCTCCAGCGGGTTGCCGGGCTCGCCGCGCAGGACGGCGCCGGTGAAGATGCAGTCTTCCGGCGCCGCGCTGTGGCGGTAGGTGAAGCCCATGCTGGCATGGCTGAACTCCAGCCGCCGGCCGTCGCGCGCCACCGCGGTGGCGGAGACCAGCACATCGGCCAGCTCGCGGCCATAGGCGCCGCCGTTCATGCGCAGCGCACCGCCAATGGTGCCGGGGATGCCGGAGAGGAACTCCAGCCCGGCGATCCCGGCGTCGCGGGCGACCATGGCGACATTCAGGTCGAGTGCCGCGGCCCCCGCCGTCAAACTCATCCCGTCTGCGGCGATGTCGGTGAAGCCGCGGCCGAGCCGGATGGTGACGCCCGGCACGCCGCCGTCCCGCACCAGCAGGTTGGAGGCGACGCCGATCACCGTCACCGGCACCTCGGCCGGCAGGGCGGCCAGGAAGTCGGCGAGGTCGTCGGCGTCGGCCGGGCGGAACATCACCTCGGCCGGGCCGCCGACGCGGAACCACGTCACCGGCGCCAGCGCAGCGTCGGCGGTCAGCCGGCCGCGCACGGCGGGCATCCGTGTCATCAGATGGCCGTTGGGCAGGTGGCCGTCTGCCGGGCTCATGCGGGGCGCTGCCGTCATCGCGTGGCGCCATAGAGGGCGGTCAGCTCGCCCGGCAGGGCGTTCGCCCACTGGGTGATGTTGCCGGCGCCCAGGCAGACGACGAAGTCGCCGGGCCGCGCCATCTCGCGCACGACCTGCGCCAGTTCCTGCTGGTTCTGCAGGGCCACGACATGGCGGTGGCCGTGCATGCGCAGGCCCTCCACCAGGCTGTCGCGGCTGACGCCCTCGATCGGCGTCTCACCGGCGGCATAGACGTCGGCGACGATCACGGCGTCGGCGTCGTTGAAGCAGGTGCAGAACTCCTCGAACAGGGCGGCGAGGCGGGAGTAGCGGTGCGGCTGGACCACGGCGATGGTGCGGCCGGTGCCGGCGGTGCGCGCGGCCTTCAGCACCGCGGCGATTTCCACCGGGTGGTGGCCGTAATCGTCGATGACGGTGATGCCGTTGGCCTCGCCGGTCTTGGTGAAGCGGCGCTTCACGCCCTGGAACTTGGCCATGCTGTCGCGCATCACCACGTCGGGCAGGCCCATCTCGTTGCCGACGGCGAAGCAGGCCAGCGAGTTCTGGACATTGTGCGGCCCGTACATCGGCAGGCGCACGCCGGCGATGGCGCGGCTCTCGCCGGTGTGGCGGTCGTAGATCAGCACGTCGTACTTGGCGCCGTCGGGACCCAGTTCCACGTTGACCGCGCGGATGTCGGCCTGCGGCGAGAAGCCGTAGGTGACGATGCGGCGGTCCGACACGCGGGGGATCATCGCCTGCACCTCGGGATGGTCGATGCACAGCGCGGCGAAGCCGTAGAAGGGAATGTTCTGGACGAAGCTGTCGAAGGCGGCGCGCGCGTTGTCGAAGGTGCCGTAGAAGTCCAGATGCTCCGGATCCATGTTGGTGACGACGGCGATGCAGGCCGGCAGCTTCACGAAGGTGCCGTCGCTCTCGTCCGCCTCCACCACCATCCAGTCGCCGGTGCCGAGCCGGGTGTTGGAGCCGTAGGCGTTGATGATGCCGCCGTTGATGACGGTGGGGTCGAGGTTGGCATGCTCCAGCATGTGGCCGACCATCGAGGTGGTCGTGGTCTTGCCATGGGTGCCGCCGATGGCGATGGCCCATTTCAGGCGCATCAGCTCGCCCAGCATCTCGGCGCGGCGGACCACCGGCACCAGGGCGGCGCGGGCGGCCACCACCTCCGGATTGTCGCGCTTGACGGCGGAGGAGACGACGACCACGGCGGCGCCGGCGATGTTCTCGCCGCGATGGCCGACGAACACCTTGATGCCCAGTTCGCGCAGGCGCTTGACGTTGGCGTTCTCGGCGAGGTCGGAACCCTGGACGGTATAGCCCAGGTTCCGCAGCACCTCGGCGATGCCGCTCATGCCGATGCCGCCGATGCCGACGAAGTGGATGGTGCCGATCGAGAGGGGGAGGGCGCGCATGTCAGGCTTACTTTCCGCGGCGAAGCATCAGGCGAAGGGTGGCGTCGACCGCCGCATCGGACAGGTCGTCGGGGAGGGGCTGCGATCCGTGGATCATCGACAGGCGGTCACGCAGGAAGCCGCCTTCGGCGAGGAAGCGCGGCACCAGCGGACAGCCCGGACGGTTGTACCAGCCGCCCTCGGTCCGAGTCATGTCCGCCGGCCAGTCCTGCAGCGGACGGGGCGTCGGTCTGGTCAGAGTCCTGGCTTTGATCATTCCGCGGCCCCCTTGGCGCTGGCGCCGGCGGCGGACCGCCGGGCGTTGTGGGATTGGTCGTGGTCGGTCAGGCTTGGATCGGTCTGCTTCGGATCGGTCTTGACGGGATCGGTGTGGTCGGTGCGGGCGGCTCGCCCGCCGTCCAGCATCGCCAGCACGGCGTCGGCCAGCGCAGTGGCTGCGTCGGCGGTGCCCCACTCGTGGGCGGCCCGCGCCGATGCTGCGAGCGCCTGCGGGTCGGCCAGCAGGGAGGACAGCCGCTCGGCCAGGGCCTGGGCGGTGAAGGAGGGCTGCGGCACGAGCCAGGCGGCGCCGGCCTCGGCGAGATGGCGGGCGTTGGCGGTCTGGTGGTCGTCGGTGGCGTGCGGGTAGGGCACCAGGATCGCCGGACGGCCGACGCAGGTCAGCTCGGCGATGGTGGAGGCGCCGGCGCGGGTCACGGCTAGGTGGCAGGCGGCCAGCCGCTCCGGCACGTCGCGGAAGAAGGTCTGCAACTCCAGCCGGGCGAGGCCCAGCGGCTCCAGCGCGTCGCGGGCGGCTTCCAGGTCTTCCGGACGGCACTGCTGCGCCAGATGGATGCGGGCGCGCATCTCCTCCGGCAGCAGGGCGAGCGCTGCGGGGATCACCTCGGAAAAGACGCGGGCACCCTGGCTGCCGCCCATCACCAGCAGGCGGATCGGGCCGGCGGCGCCGGGCGCCTCGTACGGGGAGAGGCGGCGGGCGGCGACCGCCGGGCGTACCGGGTTGCCGGTGCGGACGATCTTGGCGCGCTGCGCCTCGCCCAGCTTCTCGATGCCGGGGAAGGCGACGGCGATGCGGCTGGCCCCGGCGATCAGCATCCGGTTGGCGCGGCCCAGCACGGCATTCTGTTCGTGCAGCAGGGCCGGCACTTTGGACTGGATGGCGGCATAGACGGTGGGCACGGACGGGTAGCCGCCGAAACCGACGACCGCGGCGGGATCGAGCCGGCGCATCAGCGCCCGCGCCTCCAGCAGGCCGAGACCCATCTGCAGGGCTGCCTTCAGCTTGCCGACGATGCCGGCACCGGGGGAGGCGGCGCGGATGCGGTGGACCGGCACCTCCGGCAGATTTTCACCAAAGGCGTGGCCGCGCTTGTCGGTGACCAGCGTCACCGCGCGGCCGCGGGACAGCAGCTCGCGCGCCAGCGCTTCGGCCGGAAACATGTGTCCGCCGGTGCCGCCGGCGGCCAGCACGATCACTTTGTTGGCGTTCGCGTCGAGGGTCGTCGCGCTCAAGTCCGTCGGCCTCCTCATTCCAGGGGGCCGAAGCGTTTGCGTGTCAAAGCCAGAACCATGCCCATGCCGAACCCGAGAGCGAGCAGCGAGGAGCCGCCGTAAGAGATGAACGGCAGGGTCATGCCCTTGGTCGGCATAAGATGCAAGGACGAACCCATGTTGATCGCCGCCTGAAGCCCGAACTGGATCAGAAGACCGGCGGCGGCCAGCAGGACGAAGTAGTTGTTGTCGTTGAAGATGCGGGCGAATCCACGCAGCACGACAAAGGCGAACAGCACCACCAATCCCAAGCAGAAAATCAGCCCCAGTTCTTCGCCGGCGACCGCGAAGATGAAGTCGGCGTGGCTGTCAGGCAGATAGAACTTCACCGTGCCCTGACCGGGGCCGGTTCCCATCAGGCCGCCGTTGGCGAAGGCCTCCAGCGAACGATTGACCTGGTAATTGTCGCCGGCATGCGGGTCGAGGAAGCGGTCAATGCGGCTGGTGACGTGCGGCAGCGTGTAATAGGCGCCGACCAGTCCGACGATACCCAAGCCGCCCAGCCCCATCACCAGCACGAGGTTCAGCCCGGCCAGGAAGAACTGGGTGAACCAGACGGCGGAGACGACGAAGGTCATGCCCAAATCGGGCTGCAGGATCAGGCCGACCATGGTGACGCCGTACAGCACCATCGACACCAGCGCGCCAGGGAAGCCCGGATTGGTGCGCGACAGCGAGAACAGCCAGGCCGCGACCACGGCGAAGGCCGGCTTCACGAACTCCGACGGCTGGATCGACAGGCCGGGGACATGGATCCAGCGGCGGGCGCCCTTGATCTCCACGCCCACGACCAGCGTGGCGTAGACCAGCACCACCGAGATCAGGAACACCCCCAGCGCCACCCGCCGCACGCCGCGAGGGCTGAGCAGCGAGACGCCGACCATGATGATGATCGCCGGGATCAGCATCATCACGTGGCGTTCGACGAAATAGAAGGTGTCCTGGATACCGATGCGCTCGGCTACCGGCGGGCTGGCCGCAGTGATCAGGACGGTCCCGAGGAACATCAGCAGGGCGACGGCGCCCAGCTGCCAGCGGTCGACGGTCCACCACCAGCGGCCGAAGATCGATTGGTCGGTGCGGTCGAAGGTGATCATGCAACGCCTCCGCTGGTACCGGTCCCGGTGTTCTCATGCGCGGAAACGATGTTCGCGACATAGGCCGCGAAGGCGTCGCCGCGCTTCTCGAAATTGGCGAACTGGTCCCACGACGCGCAGGCCGGCGACAGCAGCACGCAGGCGCCCTCCAGCCGCTCCGCCAGCGCCATCCCGGCCGCCTTCGCGGTCGCGACATCCAGCGTTCCGCAGCGTGTATAGGCAACGCCCTGCGCATCGAGCCATGCGGCGAATTGTTCCTGCGCCTCGCCGATCAGGAAGGCGTGGCGCACGCGGCCCATATAGCCCTCAAGCCCGTTAAGGCCGGTGTCCTTGGCCTGTCCGCCGAGGATCCAATAGATCGGATCGAAGGTCGCCAGCGCCTTTTCCGTGGCGTCGGCGTTGGTCGCCTTGCTGTCGTTGACGAAGCGCACACCCTCCAGCGTGCCGACCAGCTGCTGCCGGTGGGCGAGGCCGGGGAAGGTCGCCATCGCCGCGACGATGGCCGCCACCGGCAGGCCGGCGGCCTTGCAGGTGGCGAAGGCGGCGGCGGCATTCTGCCAGTTGTGGGCGCCCAGCAGGGTCGGCAGCGCCGACAACTCCGCCACGCGCACCGCCTCGCCGTCGGTGTCGTCGACCAGCCAGCCGTCGGTGGCATAGACGCCGCCCGCCACCGGCCCCCGGGCCGAGATCGGCCACACGCGCTGGTCGCCGGCGGCGGCGAGGTCGGCGTGGATTTTCCGGCAATGCTCGTCGTCCACCCCGATCACCGCGGTGCGCGGCCAGGTCTGGCGATGGAAGATCAGCTTCTTCGCGGCGACATAGCCCTCCATCCCGCCATGGCGAGCGAGATGGTCGGGCGTGATGTTCAGCAGGACCGCGATGTCGAAGGTGATGGAGTGGGTCAGCTCCAGCTGGTAGCTCGACATCTCCAGCACGCAGGTGTTGCCAGACCCGATGGGGTCGAAGGTCAGCACCGGCGTGCCGAGGTTGCCGCCGACGGCGGCCTTGCGCCCGGCGGCGGCCAGGATGTGGCCGACCAGCGTGGTGGTGGTCGATTTGCCGTTGGTGCCGGTGATGCCGATGAAGGCGCAGTCGCGCTCCGCCCGGCCCAGCAGTTCGATGTCGCAGATCAGCTCGATCCCCAGCGCGCGGGCACGCTCCGCCACCGGATGCGGCTTGGGGAAAGTGTGGGGGATGCCGGGCGACCAGACGATGGTGGTCAGGTCCGATAGATCGGCGGTGGCGAGATCGACGACGGCGAAGCCCTCCGCCTCCGCGGCGGCGCGGGAGGCGGGGTTGTCGTCCCACACCCGCACCTCGGCGCCGCTGTCGCGCAACGCGCGGGCGGTGGCGAGACCGGACTTGCCCAGCCCCATCACCGCGACGGGCAGCTCCTGCATGTAGAACAGGTCGATCATCGCCGGTCCCCCCTCAGCGCAGCTTCAGCGTGGACAGGCCGACCAGCGCCAGGATCGAGGCGATGATCCAGAAGCGGATCACCACCGTCGGTTCGGCCCAGCCTTTTTTCTCGAAGTGATGGTGCAGCGGGGCCATGCGGAAGACTCGCTTGCCGGTCAGCTTGAAAGAAGCGACCTGCACGATCACCGACACCGTCTCCAGCACGAACAGGCCGCCGATGATGGCGAGCACGATCTCGTGCTTGGTCACCACGCTGACCGCACCCAGCGCACCGCCCAGCGACAGCGACCCGGTGTCGCCCATGAAGACCATCGCCGGCGGGGCGTTGTACCAGAGGAAGCCGATGCCGGCGCCGATCAGCGCCCCGCAGAAGATCGTCAGCTCGCCGGAACCCGGCACATGATGGATCTGCAGGTAGTTGGCGAAGATCGCGTTGCCGGAGAGGTAGGAGATCAGGGCGAAGCAGCCGGCCGCGATCATCGTCGGCACGATGGCCAGACCGTCCAGCCCATCGGTCAGGTTCACCGAGTTCGAGGCGCCGACCATGATGAAGGCGCCGAAGGGCACGAAGAACCAGGACAGCTGGATCAGGAAATCCTTGACGAAGGGAACCGCGACGCCGCCCGAAAGCGGCGGGGCCGATACCCACATGATCAGCGCCGAAGCGACCAGCCCGATGGTGATCTCCCAGCCCAGGCGGAAGCGGCCGGACAGGCCCTTGGTGTTGCGCTTGGTCAGCTTCAGGTAATCGTCGCCGAAGCCGATCAGGCCATAGCCGATGGTCACCAGCAGGACGATCCAGATGTAGGCGTTGGTCAGGTCGGCCCACAGCAGGGTGCTGACCGTCATCGCGATCAGGATCATCAGGCCGCCCATGGTGGGCGTGCCCTTCTTCTTGAAATGGGTCTCCGGGCCGTCGGCGCGGATGGGCTGGCCTTCACCCTGCTTGCGCTTCAGCCAGGCGATCAGGCGCGGGAAGAACACGAAGCTCATGACCAGCGACGTCAGCACGGCGCCGCCGGTCCGGAAGGTGAGATACCGGAACAGGTTGAACGGCGTGAAGACGTCGGCCAGACCGAAGAGGAGGTTGTAGAGCATTTGGGTCCGTCAGCCTCGCGGCGCCTGCGCGGACTGCGCCGCCGCCTGTGGCTGGTTGGTGGTTCGGGAGGCGGCTTTGTCCTCGCTTTCGCGCCCGCTGTCGAGTGCCGCGAGCGCATCGACGATCAGACCTGTACGACTGCCCAGGGACCCCTTGACCATGATAACGTCGCCGCCTTTTACGGTCCCGGTCACGATGGGGGCCAGCTCCACGCTGGTCTCGGTCCAAGCGCCGCGCATCGCCGCCGGCAGGCGGTCGAACAGCGCCTTCATGTGCGGCCCGCAGGCATAGACGGCGTCCACCTGCGCGGCGCGCAGCGGCTCGGCCAGCGCGATGTGCAGCGTGTCGGCGCGGTCGCCCAGCTCGCGCATGTCGCCCAGCACGGCGATGCGCCGGCCGCCGGCGCCGGGGTCGATCTTGCCCAGCACCTCCAGCGTCGCCGTCATGGCGGCCGGGCTGGCGTTGTAGCTTTCGTCGATCAGGGTGAAGGCGCCCTGCGGCAGCTGGATGCGCTTGCGGGTGCCGCGGCCCTTGACCGGCTGCAGGCTGGACAGCGACCGGGCGGCGGCGGCAACGTCGGCGCCCAGCGCCTTCACCGCCAGCAGCACCGCGAGGCTGTTCATCACCCAGTGCTTGCCCGGCAGCGACAGGCAATATTGCAGCCGCTCGCCGCGGATGACCGCGGTCACCGCGCTGCAGGTGGCGTGCAGCGAACAGTCGACCAGCCGGGCGTCGGCCTCCTCATGGGTGCCGAAGCTCCAGATGTCGGTCAGGCCACGGCGGCGCGCGGCGGCGGCCAGCCGGGCATATTGCCCGTTGTCGCGGTTCAGCACGGCGACGCCGTCCGCGTCCAGCCCTTCGAAGATCTCGGCCTTGGCGTCGGCGATGGCCTCGACGCCGGAGAAGAATTCCAGATGCGCCGCCTCGACCGTGGTGATGATGGCGACATGCGGCTTGACCTGTTGGGACAGGGGGCCGAGTTCGCCGGCGTGGTTCATCCCCAGCTCGAACACGCCATAGGCGCAATCGGCGGGCAGGCGGGCGAGCGACAGCGGCACGCCCCAATGGTTGTTCAGGCTGCCTTCGGTGGCATAGGTCGACCCTTGCGCCGACAGGACGTGGCGCAGCGTCTCCTTGGTGCCGGTCTTGCCGACCGAGCCGGTGACGCCGACGAAGCGCGCGCCGCAGCGTGCCCGCGCGACCTTGCCCAGCGCCGCCATCGCTTCCAGTGTGTCGACCGGGACGATCAACAGCGGAGCGTCATCGGGCAAACCATCAGGCAGATGGTCGACCAGCGCCGCGGCGGCCCCGGCGGCCAGCGCGGCGCCGACGAAGGCGTGCCCGTCGAAATTCGGTCCGCGGATGGCGACGAACAGGTCGCCCGGCGCCACCTTGCGGCTGTCGATGGTGACGCCGGTGGCGGTCCAGGCGGACGGGCCGGCCAGACGCCCGCCGGTGGCGTCCGCCGCGTCCGCCGCAGTCCAGAGGACCGTCTTCTCCGCACTCATGCTCCAACCTCCGCTACGGCTTTCCGGGCCTCGTCCGCATCGTCGAACGGACGCACCTCGGTGCCGATCGTTTGTCCCTGTTCATGGCCCTTGCCGGCGATGACCAGCACGTCGCCGGGCTGAAGCTGCCGCACCGCGGTGCGGATCGCCTCGGCCCGGTCGCCGATCTCCTCCAGCCGGCCGGCCAGTTCCCCGGTGGCCCCGGCCAGCACCTCGCTCCGCACGAAGGCGGGATCCTCGGTGCGCGGGTTGTCGTCGGTGACGATGGCACGGTCGGCCAGTCTGGCCGCCAGCGCTCCCATCACCGGCCGCTTGCTGCGGTCACGGTCGCCGCCGCAGCCGAACACCGTCACCAGATGGCGCGCGGCATGCGGCTTCAGCGCCCGCAGCACCGTTTCCAGCGCGTCGGGCGTGTGGGCGTAATCGACGTAGACCGTCGCCCCATTGGGGTGGGTCGCGACATGCTGCAACCGGCCCGGCACGCCTTCCAGGGAGGAAAGCGTGGCCAGCGCCCGCCCGGCCTCACAGCCGGAACCGATGACCAGGCCCAGCGCGCAGAGCACGTTCCAGGCCTGGAAGCGACCCGCCAGCGGCAGGTCCACCGTCACGTCGCGGCCGAGCACGGATAGGGCGAGGCGCTGGCCATGGGCCAGCGGCTCCACCCCGGTCACCCGAAGCTCGATGCCGGCCAGACCATAGGACAGGACGCGGTGACCACGGTGGTTACAAATGGTGGCAAAATGTTGAAATTCCGGAGAGTCGGCGTTCAGCACCGCGACGGCGCCCGGCGGCAGGACCCGGTCGAACAGCATCGCCTTGGCGTCGCGGTACGCCTCCATCGTGCCGTGATAGTCCAGATGGTCCAGCGTCAGGTTGGTGAAGCCGGCGGCCTTGATCGCCACGCCGTCCAACCGGAACTGCTCCAGCCCGTGGCTCGACGCCTCCATCGCCAGATGGTCGATGCCGGCGTCCTTGGCGGCGGCGAGGTCGCGGTGCAGCGACACCGGGTCCGGAGTCGTCATCCCGCCATAGCCATGCAGGCCGGGGCCGAGCAGGCCCAGCGTGCCCAGGCTGCCGGCGGGCAGGCCGAGCCGGGTCCAGATCTGGGCGGCGAACTGAACGGTGGAGGTCTTGCCGTTGGTGCCGGTCACCGCCACCACCGTCTCCGGCTGGCGCCCGCCATGGAAGGCGGCGGCCATGCGCGCGAAGGCAAGGCGCGGTTGCGGATCGGTCAGCAGGACGGCGGTGGAGCCGGCGGGCAGTTCGGTGCCCTCGGGCGCCAGCACGGCGGCGGCGCCCTTTGCGAGCGCATCGGCGATGAAGGTGCGCCCGTCGGCCTTCACGCCGGGCAGGGCGGCAAAGACAAAGCCGGGCCTGACCGCGCGGCTGTCGGCGGTCAGCCCGGCGATGTCGGGGTCGGCAGCGCCGGCGGTGGCGTCAGCGCGGTTTGGTCTGAGTTGGGAAAGACGCAACGGTGCTTCCCTTCGACGGGGGTGGGGCGGTGACGGAGGGCATGGTCTGCTGCCAGTTGGTGGAACCGGCGGCGTTCAGGTAGGTGGAGTTCAGGATTTCCGGCGCGTTCTCGTCCACCATCGGCGTGTTCAGCAACGGGCCGATCTGCTTTACGATGCGGCCCACCGCCGGGGCGGCGACCCAGCCGCCGGTGGCGTAGCCGTAGGTCTTGGCCGTGGCCTTGGGTTCGTCCACCAGCACATAGACGATGTAGCGCGGATCGTTCATCGGGAAGGCGCCCAGGAACGACGACATGCGCGAGTTCTTCTGGTAATGCCGCCCCTTCTGCTTGTCGGCGGTGCCGGTTTTTCCACCGACGACATAGCCCTTGACTTCCGCCGACTTGCCGGTGCCCTCGGTGACCACGAAGCGGAACATGCGTCGCATCATGTCGGAGGTCTGACGCGACACCACCTGTTCGGTCGGGATCTCGTCGGCCGCCTTGCGCTTCAGCAGCGTCGGCTTGTGAAAGAGACCACCGTTGATGACGGACGCGGCGGCGGCCACCGTGTGCATCGGGCTGACCGAGATGCCATGGCCGAAGGAGATGGTGTAGCTGTTGACCTCGCGCCACGGATTCGGCACCAGCGGCCAGCCGCTTTCCGGTAGCTCCAGACCGGTGGGCTTGGTGAAGCCCATCTTGGTCATGAAGGCCTTCTGCGCCGCCACGCCCACCTGCTGCACCATGCGCACGGAGCCGAGGTTGGAGGAGTGCTGGAACACTTCCGCCACCGTCAGGGCGCGGTGCAGGTTGTGGTAGTCGTTGATGGTAAAGCGGCCGATCTTGATCGGGTGGGCTGCGTCGAACATGTCCGACACCCGGATCTTGCCGCTGTCGAAGGCCAACGCGGAGTTGAAAATCTTGAAGGTCGAGCCCATCTCGTACACGCCGAGCGTCGCCCGGTTGAACAGCGTGTCGGGGTTCAGGCCGGTCGGGTCCTGCGGGTCGAAATCGGGCAGCGACACCATCGCCAGCACTTCGCCGTTGCGCACGTCGAAGACGATGCCGGCGGCACCGATGGCGCTGAACTCCTGCACCGTGGCGGCCAGTTCCTTCTTCAGGACATGCTGCAACCGAAGGTCGATGGAGAGCTGCAGTGGCGTTCCCGGATCCTCGGTCAGCCGCTTGTTGAAGCCCTGCTCCATGCCGGCAAGGCCGTTGTTGTCGATGCCGGTGAAGCCGACGACGTGGGAGGTCAGCGGGCCGGCGGGGTAGAAGCGGCGCTCCTCCCGCTCGAACGCGATGCCGGGAATGCCCAGCCGATGGACGGCGGCCTGCTGCTTCGGCGTCAGGTTGCGCTTCAGCCAGACGAATCGGCGGTCGCCGACCAGCTTGCCCAGGACATCCTTGTAATCAAGCTCTGGCAGGACGCTGACCAGCTTCTGCGCGGCCTCTTCCGGGCGCGACACCAGCTTGGGGTCGGCGTAGAGCGACTGGGTGACCAGCGAGGTCGCCAGCAGGTTGCCGTTGCGGTCGAGGATGTCGGCGCGGTTGGTGGTGGTGTTGTCCAGTTCCAGCGCCACATGCTGGCGCGGTTCGCCGCCGCCCGCGAACAGGGTGGCCATCGCCAGCTTGACGCTGATCGCGGTGAAGACGGTCGTGACCACGGCAGCCGTCACCATCAGGCGGTAACGGCTCTGTTCCAGCGCAACCGCCAGCGAGGTCCGCGGCTTGGCGGACTGCTGCTGGGGCGACGGGGGAAAGGGCGAGGGCGCCGGCGGCGGCACATAGGTGCTGCCAGTGCTGGCGCCGGGCTGGCCGTAGCCGGCCGGGCCGCCGTGGTCGTGACCGTTCATCGATTGGCCCCCAGGCGCGCAACGAGCAGCCCGAGGCTGTCGGTCGGCTTGGGCTGGTAGGGCTGCTGGGCCGCAGCAGCGGCAGCCTTAGGCGCCACAGCCGGTGCCGGTGCCGGCGGAGTCGGGCGGGCCGCCAGTTCGGTCGGGCGCGCGGTCGGCGCGTTGGGCGCAAGCTTGCCGGCGGCGCGGTCGGGCGCCTTCTCCGCCGGCGCGCGGGCGGAGCCGGGCACCAGGGCGGCGGGCTTGATCCGCGCGCCGCGCGACGGGTCGGCCAGACCGCCGGCGGAGGGCAGGGAGGCGGGCACGACGACCGGCGCGCGTTCCAGCGCCTTGTCCATCGGCAGCGGCTTCGCCAGGGCCGCACCGGCCGGCAGGCTGACCGGAACAATTCCGGCGGCGGCATTGTTGTTGGGAGCGGCGGGGATGCGGGCGGCGGCGACCTGCGGGGCGCCGGTGCCGGGCGCGCGCACCATCGGCGGCAGCGGGGCAGGGTTCGTCTGGGCAGGCGGCTGGACAGCGTCACCCGGGCGCATGGGGATCATGTCCATCGCCATGTACTGGCGCGGCTCGCTGGGCTGCAGCGCCAGATAGGCCTGCGCCATCTGTTCCAGCTTGGTCGGGTCGTTCAGGTAGCTCCACTCGGCCTTCAGGACCTGGATGGACTCCTGTTCCTGAATGATCTTGCGGTTCAGCCCGGCGAGCTTCTCCTCAAGATCCTGGACGTCGTAGCTGGTCTGGAACAGCACGCCACCGGCGGCCGCGATCAGGCCGCCCCAGAACAGCCAGGTCTTGCCTTTCATGCTGCCTCCTTGCCGGGCGCCGGGAACGCGGGCGCCTCGGTACGTTCAGCCGCGCGCAGCCGGGCGGACCGGGCGCGGGGGTTGTTGCGGGCTTCGGCCTCGCTCGGGTCCACGGGTTTCCGGGAGAGCAGGCGGAAGGATGGATGATGCGCCGCGACCGCGGTCACGGGCGTATGGCGGGACGGGGAGGGCGGCGGCGAGGAGCGTTCCCGCAGGAACGCCTTGACCTCGCGGTCCTCCAGCGAATGGAAGGAGACGACGGCCAGTCGCCCGCCGGGCGCCAGCAGCGACTCGGCGGCGGACAGGCCGCGCCGCAACTCGCCCAATTCGTCGTTCACATGGATGCGCAGCGCCTGGAAGGTCCGGGTCGCCGGGTCGATCCCGTCGCCCTTCCCCTTCGGCACCACCGAGCGGATGATGTCGGCCAGCCGCGCCGTGCGCTCGATCGGCGCCTCGCGGCGGGCGGCGACGATGGCGCGGGCGACGCGGCGCGCCATCCGTTCCTCACCCAGGTGATAGATGATGTCGGCCAGCTCCGCCTCGTCGGCGCTGTTGACCACGTCGGCGGCGGTCGGCCCATCCCGTCCCATCCGCATGTCGAGCGGGCCGTCGAAGCGGAAGGAGAACCCGCGCTCCGGCTCGTCGATCTGGGGGGAGGAGACGCCGACGTCGAGCGCCACGCCGTCGACCTTGTCGACGCCATGGTCCGCCAGCAGCGTGTCCATGTCGCCGAAGCGGCCCTCGATCACCTCGAGCCGGCCGGGAAATTCCTGGGCCAGGGCACGGCCGCGCTCGATCGCCGCGGGGTCGCGGTCGATGCCGATCACGCGGCAGGAGGCCGACCGCAGCAGGGCGCGGCTGTAGCCGCCGGCGCCGAAGGTGCCGTCGACATAGAGGCCGCCGTCGCGCGGGGACAGCGCGGCGATCACCTCGTCCAGCAGGACGGGAATATGGATGCGGGTGTCGGTCATCATGCGCCCTCCCCGCTCCGGCTGGCGGCGCCGCGGGAGGCCTTGGCGACGATCTGGCTGAGCGAGATGTCCTTGCGCACGACCTGCTCGCGAAGCGCGGCCTCGTGGGCCTTCAGCGCGTCGGGTTCCCAGATCTGGAAGGTCTTGCGGCGGCCGATGAAGGCGGCCTCCTCGGTGATGCCGGCGAACTCCGCCAGCTCCTTGGGCAGGACGATGCGGCCTTCGGCGTCGGAGGAGACGGGGATCAGCTTTCCGAAGATGAAGGTCTCGATCATGTCGCGCTCGTCGGCATCGAGGTCAGGGGATTCGAGGCTCTCGGAGAGGACGTCGAGATAGTCCTGGTCGGCGCCTTCCAGCGCTTGGTGGTTCAGCGAAGGCCAGAGGTAGACGGTGCTGGGAGCCGACGTCTTGGCAAGCGACTGCCTGAACTGTGCCGGGATGGACACACGCCCTTTCCTGTCAACTTTGTTGACGTATGTGGACAGGAAAACGGCCATAGGCCCGGTGGTCCCCCCTGCTATCCCCCATGCGCGGTCGGGTGCCCCGCGCTAGCCCCGCTTGGCCCATTCAGCCCCCGCCCCCGGTGTTAACCAAAATGGGTAGGAGCCCCCCTTAAATGGGCATTCTTGGGATAGCATGGGACGGCATGGGCGTCAACGGCCCCCCGAGTATTCAGACGGGGGTGTCAAGACTTTTGGGTCAGGCTGTGGCTTCCAGGCAAGTTGGTGTACGAATTTTCAGAATCTTCGCAGTATTTCGCTGGACTCCCACGATGTGGATAAAGTTATCCACACGCGTTCGTCGAACGTTCCAAAGTTTTAAGAAAATGTGATCAATCCATGGTTTGTCATCCGGCCGAATCGACCCCCTCGGACGGCATAGGACCTTGGGTGGGAAAGGCGGGTCCGGCATGGGATGGCATGGGAATTCGCCCCACAGTTATCCACCGGCTGTGGATTAGTCTGGGGAAAATGTGGATGGGGCCGTGCACATCCTGGGGATGGCCGCGGAAAAGCCCGGCGAACCGCGAGGGGAGCGTGGGGAGAAGGGGCGTCCGCCCTGTGGATGACGCGGACGGCCGCCCATGCCGTCCCAGGCCGGACCATCCGAACGGGCGGGGCGGGGGCAAACGGGTGCCACCATGGGGCGCCATGGGATCATGCGCCCAACCGGCGACACCGGAATGGGATGGAATGGGCAAAGGGTATGGGAAAAGCGCCAGATGGCCTGTAAGCCGGGTTCTGTGTCCCGCCCCGAGGGGCAGGCGATGGCCATTCGTCTGGGACGCCGGTTGCCCGGACGCCTCGCGCGACCAACCCGAGCGGCGGCGCGGAAACGCGCTTGACCCACGCCCATCCCGTTGCGGGGACGGTGGTCGGGCCGCTCCTATTCGGTCTTGCTCCCGGTGGGGTTTACCGTGCCGTCCCCGTTGCCGGGTCCGCGGTGCGCTCTTACCGCACCCTTTCACCCTTACCTGCGTCGAAACGCCGGCGGTTTGCTTTCTGTGGCACTTTCCCTAGGGTCGCCCCCGCCGGCCGTTAGCCGGCACCGTGTTTCCGTGGAGCCCGGACTTTCCTCCCCCGGTCGAAACCGAAGGCGGCCATCCGGCCATCTGGCGCGGTCGTTCATATAGGGAAGCGGCCGTGGGGGCAAATCCCAAATGGCAGCCGGGGATCAGGGAAGCTCGATCAGGGAGCCTGTTCGACGTCCGACGGTTCCGGACCCAATTCCACATTGGCGTAGAGCGCGGATACCGGCACCTCGACGCCGACGCTGTCCAGCCGCAGCACGTCGTCGGATTCCACCAGCAGGTCGCATTGCCAGCGGCTGCCGTCCAACCGGCGATGCACCTCGACGAACAGGAACTCGCTCTGCACCAGCAGGATTTCCTGAACCGACGGGATGGAGCGGTAGACCGGCAGCTTCACCCTGCGGTCGTGGTCCTCGGTTGAACGCGACAGGATCTCCACGATCACCAGCGGGTCGGGCGTGTGGTACTGCCCGTGCCGGTGTGGCGTGCAGGTGACCGCAAGGTCCGCCTGGAAGAAATTGCGGAAGCTGTTGGGCTTTAGGATGCCGGCCTCGGACCGGACATGGCAGGGCGGGCGCTTGCGCAGAACGCTGCCGATCTCCAGGGCGATGTTCCCGGCAACGATCTGGTGGGCGCCATAGCTGGGCGCCATCGCCACCGGCACGCCGTCGATCAGTTCGTAGCGGGTCTGCGTTCCATCGTCCCACGACAGGAACTCGTCGAGGCTCATCCGTTTGTACGCCAGGGACGACATGCCGCTCTCCCGCTCAACTGGGTCGGAGTGCCTAATATAAGGGATCGGCCCCGCTTCGGCGAGACGCCATCACCGTCCGGTCAGCCGCAGCAGCGCGCGCAGGCGCCGCACCGATTCGGGATCGGGGACGCCGGTCAGGCATTCGGGATGGAAATGGCGCTGGAAGGCCAGCAGAGCCCGCGGTTCGGCCGGGTCGTACCCATAGCGTCCCAGCAGGGCGGCGACCTCCGCATCGGTGAAGGGGCCGTCGTCGGCCTGGGACGGCGTGGGCCAAATCCCGATTCCCTGGGTGGCGAGGCCCGGCCAGTCGAACAGCTCGCCCGGATCCTCCTTGCGGGCGGGCGCCACGTCGCTGTGGCCCAGCACGTCGGCGGGGGCGATCCCGTGGCGCTTCACGATGCCCTGGCATAGCTCGGCCACCGCCGCCATCTGCGCCGGCGGAAAGGGGCGATAGCCGAACTCGTGGCCCGGATTGACGATCTCGACGCCGATGGAGCGGCTGTTGACGTCCCCGGCGCCGCGCCAGCCCGACCGGCCGGCATGCCAGGCGCGCCGGTCCTCCGGAACGTGGGTGTAGATGGTGCCGTCCTCGTCCACCGTGTAATGGGCGCTGACCTGGGCCGCCGGGTCGCACAGCCGCTCCAGCGCATGGGCGGCGGTGGGCATGCCGGTATAGTGCAGGATCAGCAACTCCACCCGTGAACCATCGGCCCGCGGGCCGTGGTTGGGGGAGGGGCGGTCGATCCGGCGGAAGCTGCTCATGTCGGCACCTTAATCAGGTCGGGCCGGATCAGGTTGGATTGGTGACCGTCTGGTTGACCGCCTTCGGCCCGCGCCGAACGATCACCGCGACTCCGCCGATGGTCAGCAGCCCGCCGATGGCGAGGTTGATCGTCACCGGGTCGCCCATCAGCAGCACGCCACTGGCGACGCCGAAGACCGGCACGGTCAGCAGATAGGGCATGGTCTGGTTGACGGAATAGCGTCCCAGCAAGGGATACCACAGCCCATAGGCGATGATGGTGACGGCGACGGCCATATAAGCGATGGATGCCCAGCCGACCCAGGTCGAGTTCGCCAGTGCCGCCATCTGTCCATGCTCCATCAGCAGCGACAGGACCAGCAATTGTGGCATGGCGAATAGCGCCATCCAGCCGTTGACGGCGAAGCCGTTCACCGACCCGATCAGCTTCATCTGCACGCTCGCCACCGCGAAGGCGAAGCTTGCCGCCAGGATCAGCAGCAGCGAATAGAGCGATTCGCCCAGCCGTGGCTCGCCCGCGATCACCGCCACGCCGGCGAAGGCGGCGGCCATGCCGATGCCGCGGCGCCAGCCCAGCTTGTCCTTGAACACCAGCGCCGCCAGCAGGGAGGAGAAGGGCACCTGCACCTGTGCCGCCAGCGACGCGGTGGCGGCGTCGATCCCGTTGAGCCCGCTGAACATCATCGGGAAATGGATGCTGCCCAACGTCACCGACAACAGTGCGATCTTCCACAGCTTGTCACGCGGCACGCGGAAGAAGGGGATGATCAGCACCGCCACCAGGGCGAAGCGCAGGAACATCACGAACAGCGGCGGAAATTCGGCCAGCGCCCATTTCGCCACGACGAAGTTCAGCCCCCAAAGCGCCATCACCACCAGCGCCTGGAGCGTGTGGGCGAATGTCATGCCCGCCCACCTTCCAGTTCCTCGCGCATCGCCTCCAACTCCAGCCAGCGCTCCTCCGCGGCGGCGAGCGCCGCCTGCTTGGCGTGCAGTTGTTCGCTGGTCTTCTGGAACTTGGCGGGGTCGCGGCTGAACAGGTCAGGGTCGGTCAGCGCCTTCTCCAGCTTGGCGATCTCGGTGCCCAGCCCGTCCATGCGGGCGGGCAGTTCGTCCAGTTCGCGCTGATCCTTGTAGCTCAGCTTGCCGCGCGGCTTGGCTGCTGCGGCCGGGGCCACGGCCGCCGGCTTGGGCTTGGCGGCAGCGGCGGGCGCCGCCTTGGCCGGGCGCTGCACCAGATAGTCGGAATAGCCGCCGGCATATTCGGTGGCGGTGCCGTCGCCCTCCAGCGCGATGGTGGCAGTCACCAGCCGGTCGAGGAAGTCACGGTCGTGGCTGACCAGCAGCAGCGTACCCTGATAGTCGCCCAGCACGTCCTCCAGCAGGTCCAGCGTGTCCATGTCGAGGTCGTTGGTCGGCTCGTCGAGGATCATCATGTTGCTGGGCTTGGCGAACAGCCGGGCCAGCAGCAGCCGGTTGCGCTCGCCGCCGGACAACGCCTTGACCGGGCTGTCCAGCTGCCGGGTGTCGAACAGGAAGTCCTTGATATAGCCGGCGACATGACGCGACACGCCGTTGACCATCACCGCGTCGCCGCCGAAGGGACACAGCACCTTGCGGATGGTGTCCTCCGGGTCCAGCCCCTCGCGTCGCTGGTCGAAATAGGCGGTGTCGAGGCTGGTGCCCAGCTTCACCGTGCCCTCGTCGGGCTCGAGCTGGCCGGTCAGCATCTTCAGCAGGGTCGATTTGCCGGCGCCGTTCGGCCCGATCAGCCCCACCCGGTCGCCGCGCAGGATGCGGGTGGAGAAGTTCTTCACGATGGTCTTGCGGCCCTCGGGCGTGTCGAAGCCCTTGGAGATGCCGGTCGCCTCGATCACCAGCCGGCCGCCGCGCTCGGCCTCGGCGATGGCGAGCTTGGCCTGCTGGCCGCCCTTGATCTGCTCCGCGCGCCCGGCGCGCAGGTCCAGCAGGTTGCGGACTCGACCCATGTTGCGGGTGCGCCGGGCGGAGATGCCCTCGCGCAGCCACTTCATCTCGCTTTCGATCTTGCGGTCCAGCTTGTGGGCCGCGGCCTCCTCCGCCTCGAACACCTCGGCCTGCCAGGTCTCGAACTCGGCGAAGCCGCGATCGGTGGCGCGCACCGTGCCGCGGTCGAGCCACAGCGTCCGCTTGGCCAGCCGGTTCAGGAAGGCGCGGTCGTGGCTGATCAGCAGCAGCCCGCCGCGGAAGGCCAGCAACTCCTCCTCCAGCCACTCGATGGTGGGGAGGTCGAGGTGGTTGGTCGGCTCGTCCAGCAGCATGACGTCGGGATTGCCGACCAGCGTGCGGGCCAGCGCCGTCCGGCGCGATTCGCCGCCCGACAGGGTGCGGGGATCGCGATTGCCGTCCACCTGGAGCCGGTCGAGCACGGCGTCGACGCGGTGCGCCTCGTCCTGCTCGTCGGCGGGCAGGCCCTGCACGACATAGTCGTGGACGGTGGCGCAGCCGGTGAAGTCCGGCTCCTGCGGCAGGTAGGCCAAGCGGGCGCCCGGCTGCACGAAGACGGTGCCGCCGTCGGGGTGGATCATCCCGGCCAGCACCTTCATCAGCGTCGACTTGCCCGACCCGTTGCGACCGACCAGACAGGCGCGGTCGCCGCGGCCGATGGACAGGTCGATGCCGTCGAACAGCGGCCGGCCGCCGAAGGTGACGGTGACGCCCTGGAGCGCCGTGATGGGTGCGGGAGGAGCCATGGACCGTTCGTGCGCCGGAAAATCGAGAGGAGAGGATGGGTTATAGCGTGCCATCCCCCTCCGCCGCGACCCGGAAAAACGGTTGGGCGGGTTGCGTCCCCTGCGATTGCCGGCCGGTTACGCGGTCCCGGTCGGCGTCGGCACCTGCTGTTCCTGCATCTTGAAGCCGAAATAGGTGCCGTTGCTGATGCCGGTCAGCGCCAGCAGGTTGGCCGACAGCTCCGGCATGCCCAGCGTGCGGGTGACCTCATAGAGGAAGGTGATGCCGAGCACACCGGTCCAGGCCAGAAGTTGCAGGCGATGGATGTTGTAGCCGGCGGCGTCGCTCAGCAGGTCGGGCAGCAACCCTTGGGACGGCGGATAGACCTCGGCCAGGCTGGCGGCCATCGCGGTCTGGTCGGGCGGGGTGGCCGCGGCGGCGGCGAGGTAGGCGGCGGCATGCTGGTGGCGCCGGGTGTCGTCGTCACTCGGCCGGCGATCCTGGAAGGCGGCCAGGACGGAGGTGCCGCCGACGATCCCCATCAGCGCCATGGTGCCGGTGGTGATGGTGTCCATCGACCCGATGATGGTCAGGATGGCGACGTAGGAGGCGGTGACGATCCCGCTCCACCACAGGAGCTGGAAGCGGGCGAGGCTGTAGGGCGCCCGGTAGTTGGCCGGCATCGGCACGCCGGCGATCGGCGTGATGGCGTCGGTGCGGCCGAAGTGGCGGAAGAAGGCGAACAGGAACAGCGCCGCCACCAGCGCGAACCAGATCGCGGCCAGCCCCAGGTCGCGGTCGCTGGCGCCCTGGATGGAGACCATCTTCGGCGCGGTGGTGATGCCGCCGGTGGCCGGGCCGAAGGCGACCGGCAGGGTCTTGGCGCCGGCGAGGCTGAAGAAGCCGCTGAAGGCGGTCTGCCACGCCGCCCGCCGTTGGGCCGCGTCGTCGCCGTTGCCGGAGATGGAGGTGGAGGCTGTGCCCACCAGCTCGCCCTTGGCCGAGCAACCGAAGCTGGCGCGGGCGCCGGGGATGGTCTGGCCGTTGGCCACCAGGACCAGGGCTTGCGCGTTCAGCGTCGCGGCCTGGATGGCGCAGTCGGTGCCGGCCGGCGGCACCCCCAGGTTCAGTGTCAGCGGCTGTCCCAGCACCACCGTGGTGTCGGCGGCTGCCGTCGGCATCTGCGCCTGCGCGGCGCCGCCCGCCGCCATCGTCGTTCCCAAAACCGCGGCGAAGATCGTCCGGATGATCGTGCGTCGCATCGTCATGTCGCCCCCAAAGCGCGCGGGCAACCGATCGCCCGCCCCACCGGGAACGATATGTCAGGAAACGGGATAAAGCCTATGACAAAGCAATTTCAGATCATCAAAAGCTGTGACGAATCGCGACATCTCAGGACAGGGCCGCGGCTCCCTCCCGTTGTCGGCGAATACGGTCGTAGGCGGCATTGATCAGCGCGAGTTTCTGGGTGGCGAGGTCGATGAACTCCTGCGGCATGCCCTGGGCGATCAGCCGGTCCGGGTGGTGTTCGCGCACCAGCGCCCGGTGGGCGGTTTTCACCGCGTCGTCATCCGCGTGGCGCGACACGCCCAGCACGGCGTAGGGGTCGGTCTCCATCGGGGTACCGGCCAGATGGTGACCGGCGACGATGCGGCGGAAGTCGGCCTCGTCAAAGCCGAAGATCACGGCGACCGCGCGCAGATACTCCACTTCCGTCTCGTGCAGCTCATCGTCGGCTTCGGCGATCATCAGCAGGCTATCGAGCAACTCCTCCAGCACCGCGTGCTTGTCCTCGAACAGCTTGGCGATCTGGCGGGCATACTCCTCGAACCCGCGGGTGTCGCGGCGGGCGAGGTCGAAGACGCGGCCGACATTGCCCAACTCCTCCGGCGGGACGCGGAACAGCCGCTTGAAGGTGTCGACCTCCACCCGCTTCACCACGCCGTCGGCCCGCGCCATCTTGGCGGCCAGCGCGATCACGCCGATGGTGAAGGCGACGGTCTGCTTGGCCGCTTCGGCATCGGCGTCGCTCATGCCCCGGCGCTGCTGGTCGTCCGGGCCGCAGGGCGACCACAGGTCGACCGCATGCCCAGCCAGACCGCCCAGCAGGGCACCAATCGGCCCGCCGGTGAACAGGCCGGCCGCGCCGCCCAGGATCTTGCCCCAAATGCTCATGCTACGCCCTTATGTCCGCAGGCTCCCCAACCGGGGGCAGCATAGCGGCCGGAACCGGGCGGGCCAACTGTGGCGCACGGGCAACAGGCCAGCATTGTTCGCATCGCGAAGTTCTAATAAGCGCTTGCGATTCCCATCGGCCACGCCATGTTGCAATGCAACAAAGGGCGCCGCAGAGAGCGCCGGCCGTGACAAAAGCGGTGTCCGCCGGTGGCGGCGCCGGAGCCTGGGGAAAAACGTTCTGCGCGAATGCGTTTTCGGATTTTCGAGAACCGTGAGCAGAGCCATGCCTATCATCCGCAAGATCCTGCCGACCGAACTGCCCCAGTACCGGGCGCATCTTCTCCGCCTTGACCGGACGGACCGCTATGCCCGCTTTACCGGCACCCTGTCGGACGAGGCGGTGGAGCGGCATTGCGCGGCCATCGATTGGGGCCGGACGGTCATTCTTGGCGCGTTCGAGGATGGCGTGCTGCGCGGGGCTGTCGAACTGTGCGGCGACCGCATCCTCTGGCCGCAACAGGCGGAGTTCGGCGTCAGCGTCGAATCGGTGCTGCAGGGCAAGGGCGTCGGCAGCACGTTGGTCCGCCGCATCCTGACCGTCGCCCGCAACCGCGGCATCCGCCATGTCCACATGATGTGCCTGTCGGAGAATGTCCGCATGCGTGCGCTGGCCCGCCGTTTCGGTGGCCGGCTGGCCCTGGACAGCGGCGAGATCACCTCCCGCTTCGAGCTGCCGCCGCCCAACCAGTTCTCCCTCGCCCTGGAGGCGCTGGAGGACGGCACCGGCGCCTTCAACAGCATTCTGTCCGGCAACGCCATCCTTGGCCGCCTGCCCACCCCGTCGCCGGAGCGACTGGCCGCCTGAGCGGCGGGGCCCTTCATCGGTGATCCTGTGTTCTTTCCGCCGCTTCCCAACCTCCTGATGGGGACGGGCCACTCAAGCGGTTGAAATTCGCTGCCGGATCGCGAAACTCCGGCCCACGCGCGGTGCGGTTGCCGCGCACGGAATTCGGCGGGTGCGACGATGGGTGAGACGGAGAACGCGGCGGTGGCCGGAGGGGCAGTGGCCGGAGCGGCGGAGACCAGGCCGGCCCGGTGGCAGTTCTGGGTGGATCGCGGCGGCACCTTCACCGACATCGTCGGCCGCCGGCCGGACGGGTCGGTCGTGACCCACAAGCTGCTGTCGGAAAATCCGGAGCGCTATGCCGACGCCGCCGTCCAGGGCATCCGCGACCTGCTGGGCCTGAAGCCGGGCCAGCCGATCCCGCCGGACACGGTGGAGGTGGTGAAGATGGGCACCACCGTCGCCACCAACGCCCTGCTGGAACGCAAGGGCGAGCCGACCGTCCTGTTGATCACCGAAGGGCTGGGCGACCAGCTGCGCATCGGCCATCAGGCCCGGCCGAAGATCTTCGCGCGCCACATCCATCTGCCCGACCAGCTCTATTCCCATGTGGTGGAGGTCCCGGAGCGGGTGATGGCCGACGGCCGGGTGCTGAAGCCGGTCGACCTGCACGCCGTCCGCCGCGGGCTGGAGGAGGCCTACCGCCAGGGCTTCCGCGCCGCCGCCATCGCGCTGATGCACGGCTACCGCTATCCGGAGCATGAACGGCAGGTCGCGTCGCTGGCCCGCGCGGTCGGCTTCACCCAGGTCTCGGTCAGCCATCTGGTGAGCCCGCTGATGAAGCTGGTCGGCCGCGGCGACACCACGGTGGCCGATGCCTATCTCTCCCCCGTGCTGCGCCGCTATGTCGACCGGGTCGCCAACGATCTCAGCGTCGACGGCATGCCGGTGCCGCTGATGTTCATGCAGTCCAACGGCGGCCTGACCGACGCCCGCCGCTTCCAGGGCAAGGACGCTATCCTCTCGGGTCCGGCCGGCGGCGTGGTGGGTGCGGTGCGCACCGCCGGGATGGCCGGCTTCGACCGGGTCATCGGCTTCGACATGGGCGGCACCTCCACCGACGTGTCGCATTATGCCGGGGAGTATGAGCGCGCCTTCGACGCGGTGGTGGCCGGCGTTCGGGTGCGCGCGCCGATGATGCACATCCACACCGTGGCGGCCGGCGGAGGTTCGCTCTGCGTCTTCGACGGCACCCGCTTCCGTGTGGGGCCGGACAGCGCCGGCGCCAATCCGGGGCCTGCCTGCTACCGCCGCGGCGGGCCGCTGACGGTCACCGACTGCAACGTCATGGTCGGCAAGATCCAGCCGCGCTTCTTCCCGCATGTCTTCGGCCCCAACGGCGACCAGCCGCTGGACGCCGAGGTGGTGAAGGCCCGCTTCACCGAACTGGCCGCCACCGTCAACGCCAAGCTCGGCACGACGATGACGCCGCAGGAGGTCGCCGAAGGCTTCCTGCGCATCGCCGTCGACAACATGGCCAACGCCATCAAGAAGATCTCGGTCGAGCGCGGCTATGACGTCACCGGCTACACGCTGAACGGTTTCGGAGGAGCGGCGGGCCAGCATGTCTGCGCCGTCGCCGACGCGCTGGGCATGACGCGGGTGTTCCTGCACCCGCAGGCCGGCGTGCTGTCGGCCTACGGCATCGGGCTGGCCGACACCGTCGCCATCCGCGAGCGAGCGGTGGAAGGCCCGTTGAGCGACGCCGTGGTCGACCGGCTGACCATGCTGTTCACCGACCTGGAGACCGAGGGGCGGGCGGAGCTGACCCGCCAGGGCGTCGCCGCCGACCGGCAGGCGATCAACCGCCGCGTCCATCTGAAGGCCGCCGGCTCCGACACCACGCTGACCGTCGCCTTCGGCTCGAAGGTGGCGATGACCAAGTCCTTCGAGGAGGCGCACCGCCGCCGTTACGGCTTCCTCACCCCCGGCACCGCGCTGGAGGTTGAGTCGGTGACGCTGGAGGCCGTCGGCCTGACCGACGTGCTGGAGGATCCGGAGCTTCCCGCGACCACCGCGGTGCTGCCGCGCCGGCTCGCCACCGTCGCGATGCATATCGGCGGCCAGCGCCGCGAGGCGCCGCTCTACGACCGCCGCCAGCTTCAGCCCGGCAACCGCGTCGTCGGCCCGGCGATCCTGGCCGAAGCCGTCTCCACCACCGTGGTCGAGCCCGGCTGGATGGCGGAGGTTACCCGCAAGAACCATCTGGTGCTGACCCGGCTGGAGCCGGCGACCCAGCGTCAGGCCATCGGGGTGAAGGGCGGGGTCAAGGGCGGGGCGAAGGTCGATCCGGTGACGCTGGAGGTCTTCAACAACCTGTTCATGTCCATCGCCGAGCGGATGGGCGTGACATTGGAGAAGACCGCCCGCTCGGTGAACATCAAGGAGCGGCTGGACTTCTCCTGCGCCCTGTTCGACCGCGACGGCGGGCTGATCGCCAACGCCCCGCACATGCCGGTTCATCTGGGATCGATGGGCGAGAGCGTGCGCGCGGTCATCGAGCGGCGCGGCGGCAGCTTCACCGCGGGCGAGAGCTTTGCGCTGAACGATCCCTACCATGGCGGCACCCATCTGCCGGATATCACCGTCGTCTCGCCGGTGTTCGACGAGGCCGGCAAGGACCTGCTGTTCTTCGTCGCCTCGCGTGGCCATCACGCCGATGTCGGCGGCATCACCCCCGGCTCCATGCCGCCGGACAGCAAGACCATCGCCGACGAGGGCGTGCTGCTGGATTGCGTGCCGCTGGTGGAGAACGGCCAGTTCCGCGAGGAGGCCATGGTCGAGCTTCTGCGCTCCGGCCCGCATCCGGCGCGCAACCCGGCGCAGAACATCGGCGATCTGAAGGCGCAGGTCGCCGCCAACGAGCAGGGCACCCGCGAACTGCACCGCGTCGTCCGCCTGCATGGTCTGTCCACCGTCATCGCCTATATGCGCCACGTCCAGGACAATGCCGAGGAGCAGGTCCGCCGCGCCATCGGTGTGCTGAGCGACGGCGACTTCGCGGTGACTCTGGACAATGGGGCGGTCATCAAGCTGCGGGTGTCGATCGACCATGCCGCCCGCTCGGCGATCGTCGATTTTTCCGGGACCAGCACGCAGCTGACCAACAATTTCAACGCCCCGTCGGCGGTCTGCCGGGCGGCGGTGCTGTATGTCTTCCGCTGTTTGGTGGACGACGAGATCCCGATGAACGAGGGCTGCCTGCGCCCCATCGAGATCGTCATCCCGCCCGGCTCCATGTTGTCGCCCAACCCGCCGGCCGCGGTGGTTGCCGGCAATGTGGAGACCAGCCAGTGCATCGTCGACGCGCTGTTCGGCGCGCTGGGGGTGATGGCATCGGCCCAGGGGACGATGAACAACACCACATTCGGCAACGAGTGGCACCAGTATTACGAGACGGTCTGCGGCGGCTCCGGCGCCGGCAACGGCTTCGACGGCACCGACGCGGTGCAGACCCACATGACCAACTCGCGCCTGACCGATCCGGAGGTGCTGGAATGGCGCTTCCCGGTGCTGGTGGAGAGCTTCCGCATCCGCCGCGGCTCCGGCGGGGCAGGGCGCTGGCGCGGCGGTGACGGCGTGATCCGCCGCCTGCGTTTCCTGGAACCGATGACCGCCGCCATCCTCGCCAACCACCGCAAGATCGCTCCCTTCGGCCTGAAGGGCGGTGCCGACGGTGCGGTCGGCCGGACCTGGGTCCAGCGCAGCGACGGCAGCGTGCAGGAACTGGCGTCCCAGGACAGCACGGCGATGCGGCCGGGCGACGCCCTGGTGGTTGAGACGCCGGGCGGCGGCGGGTTCGGGGCGGTGGGGTAAGGGGAGGGGCGTTATGCCCCCACCCCTCCCCTCCCCCGCTGGGCGGGGGAGGGGGTAAGTGCTTGTTGGGGAAGGCGGCGGAGTTCCCTCCCCTGCGGTGGGGGCAAACGGAGCCGCACCCTCACTCCGCCCGATGCGGCGCCACGATGCCGAAGCGGTGCATCTGCCGGTGGATGGTCGAACGGTCGACCCCCATCGCCCGCGCCGTCGCCGACACGTTCCAGTGGTGCCGCCGCAAAGTCTCGCGTAGCCGGGTGGCCGGGTCCTCCTCCGCCTCGGGCTTTGCCGCCACCTCCGCCGGCCAAGCCTGGAACAGGCCGCTGTGCTGCACCGGCTCCGGAATGTCGTCGAGGTCGATCAGCCCGCCGTCGCTGACCGCGCAGGCATAGTCCAGCGCATTCACCAGTTCCCGCACATTGCCCGGCCAGCCGTGTCCGCGCAGAGCCGCCAGCGCCGCCGGGGTCAACCGGTAGCCGATGCCGTCACGTTCCGTCCGCTCGGCCAGCAGCCGCTCGATCAGCCACTCCAAGTCACCGCGCTGGCGCAAGGGCGGCACGGTGAACACCGCGCCGTTGAGACGAAAGTACAAATCGTCGCGGAATTTGCCGGCTTTGACCAGTTCCACCAGATCGCGGTGGGTGGCGCCGATGACGCGAACATCCACCGAAACCGCCTTGGTCCGGCCGATCGGCGTCACCTCCCGCTCGGCCAGCACGCGCAACAGGCGGGTCTGCGACGACAGCGGCATGTCGCCGATCTCGTCCAGGAACAGGGTGCCGCCGTCGGCCTCCAGGATCAGCCCCTTCTTGCCGCGCGCCGTCGCCCCGGTGAAGGAGCCCGGCTCGTAACCGAACAGTTCGCTCTCGATCAGGTTTTCCGGCAGTGCGGCGCAGTTGATGGCGACGAAGGGCTTGTTGCGGCGGATGCTGGCCTTGTGCAGCGCCTTGGCCAGATGCTCCTTGCCGGTGCCGGTCTCGCCATGGATCAGCAGGCTCATGCGGGTGTTGACCAGCTTGGCCGCCCGCGTCAGCACCGCCTTCAGCGCCGGATCGCCGCCGGACACCACGCGCAACGGCTCCGGCAGCGTGTCGCCGCCATGGTCCGGCACATGGCTGCGCGGCAATGACACGGCAGGCGGCGGCATCGCCTGGGCGAACAGCGGCAGGCCGGTGCGGCGCAGGCGCAGCGTGCGCTGTTCGGTCGGCAGCGAGCGGACGAAATGGACCAGATCGTCCACTTCGCAGTCGAACAGCTCGGCGAAGGAGCGGCCGAGCGGCGACCTCCCATCCTCCACCAGCAGGTCGCGGGCCTTGTGGTTGAAGCCGACCACCCGCCCGCCGCCGTCCAGCGCCAGGACGAAGTCGGGATCGACCTCCGCGAACTCCTGCGACGCGGACAGCTTCACCACCCAGTCGCGGCGGAAGTTGTTGTAGAGATTGGCCGTTTCGATCTTATGGACATAGGCGCGGACCATCTGCAGCGCCAGATATTGGCTGATCTTCGGTTCCGGCGAATGCAGGGCGGAGATGTCCAGCACGGCAGCCAGTTCGCCGCCGCTGTCGAAGACGGGCGCCGCGGTGCAGGTCAGCGGGATGTGGGTGGAGTCGAAATGGTCGGTCTGGTGGACGGTCAGCGCCTGGGCGGTGGCGATGCAGGTGCCGACGGCGCAGGTGCCGGCATGCCCCTCGTTCCAGTCAGCCCCCAGATACAGCCCGGCTCGGCGCAGATGGTTGTCGAAGGTCGGGTCGCCGATGAAGTCCACCGTGACGCCGTTGCTGTCGGTCAGCAGCAGGACATAACCCATGCCGGCGACCTGCCGGTACAGCGCCTCCAGCCCGAAGCGGGCCATGCGCAGGAACTCGTCCATGGCGTCGCGATGCTCGCGCAGCCGTTCCTGCGGCAGGATGTGCGGCTCGCGCCCGACGGTGGGGTCCAGCTTGTGGTCGGCGACGCAGCGGCGCCAAGAGCTTTCTATGATCGGGTCGCGGGCGGACCGCAAGCCGGCGGAGACACGGCCAGTGGAGACACGGACGAGTTCATCGATGTGGGCCGCGCGCGCGCTGTCCATGGTCGTGCCTCCCGCAGTCGTCGTCCGCTTGTCCCGCGAACATAATTACAAGGAACAGTACCAACCGGCCGGCCCGATAGGCAACATGTGCAAAAGCATCAGACCGCGCCGCCGTCCGACCCCAGCCACGGCCGCTGCCATGCCTGGGGCATACCGGCGTATGACCCCGGCTTTTCGTTATTGTTCTGCGACATGACGTTAAGGACATTTGCACAACCTGGGCCTCATGCTCCATAAACGGGCAAGGATCGCCGGGAGCTTTCGAGTTGCGGATTCTGATCGTCGACGATTCACCGCGCCACCTGACCATGATGGTGTATGAGCTGAACAAGCTCGGCTACGCCACCAGCGTGGTCCACAGCGGGGCCGCCGCCATCGAAGCGGTGGCGAATGAGCGGTTCGACGTGGTGATGGCCGACATCCGTTTGGCCGACATGACCGGCATCGAGCTGTGCTGGCACCTGCGCACCGCCCAGGGGCTTCGCCACCTCTACTTGATTCTAATGATCCCCGGCAGCATGACCGACCAGTTCCACGAACTGGTGGAGGCCGGCGCCGATGAGTTCCTGCGCAAGCCGCTCGACTGGAAATGGACCGCGGCGCGCCTGCTGGCGGCCTCGCGCGTCGTGGCGATGCAGCGCGACCTGGAACGGCTGGCGACCACCGACGCCCTGACCGGCGCCATGAACCGCCGCCGCTTCCTGGAAAGGGGGGCTGAAGAGTTTACCCGCTCGCGACGATACGAGCGTCCGCTGTCGGTGGTGATGCTGGATATCGACCACTTCAAGCGGGTCAACGACACCCACGGCCACGCCACCGGCGACGAGGCGATCCGCAGCACGGTACGCGCCTGCAAGGACACTCTGCGCGCTTGCGATATCATCGGCCGCCTGGGTGGCGAGGAGTTCGCCGTGGTGATGCCGGAAACCCCGCCGGTAAACGCCTTCGCCGCCGCCCAGCGCCTCCGCCAGGCGATCGCCGCCCAACCGGTGAAGCTGGAGGACGGCGGCGAGCTGTACCTGACCGTCAGCCTTGGCCTGAGCTGGCTGACCGGCCCCGACACCGGCATCGAACCGCTGCTGGCCCGTGCCGACGCCGCGCTCTACCGCGCCAAGAATGCCGGCCGCAACCGCGTGGAGGTCGAACCGCAGATCGCGCTGCCGAAGTCGATACAGGGGTAGGGGCGGGCGTGCTGCGGATGACCTCGGCGGGCTTTGTCCGGATGCGGGATTACGACTGAGGCGGCTCGAACCCGAACACGCCATGGAAGGCCGATCGAGCGGCTGTCAGCCAGTCGGATTCTGCATTCCCCAACTCACCCACCACCAACCGCCTGTCCAGCGTCACCAGCTTGTCGAACCGGACGACTGAAGGAACCTTGAGGCCGTTGGACGGGCTTGGAGCCATTGGAAACTAACGCAAAGCGGCCTGGACGCGCAATCTGAGTGCCGACGGGCCAAGCTCCTCGTCGTGCCGGAAATACCATCGGCGCTGTCCTTCAGACAGCTTCTGTTGCCCAGGATTGGTTCTTAGAAAACCCAAAATGACCAAAGGGCCGGCTCATTGCTGAGCCAGCCCTTTGTCTTTGATGGTAGCAGCGGAGGGATTTGAACCCCCGACCAAGGGATTATGATTCCCCTGCTCTACCACTGAGCTACGCTGCCATCGTGAGCGCCGTTGTTGGCGTTTCCGCCGCCGTTGGCTACCATCGTGTCCCGTCGTTGCCGCCGGGAGCCGCTATATAGGATAGGGCGACTTGGCCTGTCAACGCGGAATTTTCAGGGGGTGCGATTTTTTTCGGCCGGTCGGCAAAAACCCGCATAACCCCCTGATTCAGGCTACCGTTTCCCCGACCTCCACACCCTCGGCCACACCTCCCGCCGTGCCGGAAATCCAGCCGCCGCCCAGCACGCGGTCGCCCTGATAGACGACGCAGGCCTGACCGGGAGCGATGCCGTGCTGGGGCTCCAGCAGTTCGACCCGCGCGGTGCCGTCGGGGCCGGCGCGCCACAGGGCAGGGGCGGCGGGCTGGGCGGAGCGCAGCTTTACCGACACCTCGATCCCGGCACCGTCGGCCAGATCGGGACCCAGCCAGTTCACGTCGCGCACCATCACCAGCGAGCGGGCGAGGTCGCGGCGCGGGCCGACGACGACGCGGCGGCGGGCGGGCTCCAGGCGGACGACGTAGAGCGCCTCCTCCTCCTGGCCGCGGATGCCGCCGATGCCCAGCCCCTTGCGCTGGCCGACCGTGTAGTGGACGACGCCCTTGTGGCGGCCCAGCACACGGCCATCGACATGGACGATGTCGCCGGGCTCGACGGAGCCGGGACGCAGCTTCGCCACCACCTCGGCATAGTTGCCGTTGGGGACGAAGCAAATGTCCTGGCTGTCGGGCTTGGCCGCCACTTCCAGCCCGTGGCGCTCGGCCAGCGCGCGGGTCTCCGGCTTGGTCAGGCCGCCGAGCGGGAAACGCAGGAACTCCAACTGCTCGCGCGTGGTGGCGAACAGGAAATAGCTCTGGTCCTTGGCGGGGTCGACGGCGCGGTGCAACTCGGCACCCTGCGGGCCGGCGATGCGGCGGACGTAGTGGCCGGTGGCAAGCGCGTCGGCGCCCAAATCGCGGGCGGTGTTCAGCAGATCGCGGAACTTGACGCGCTGGTTGCAGCGCACGCAGGGGATCGGCGTCTCGCCGCGCAGATAGCTGTCGGCGAAATCATCCATCACGTCCTGGCTGAAGCGGCCCTCGTAATCCAGGACGTAATGCGGGATGCCGATGCGGTCGGCGACCTGACGGGCGTCGTAGATGTCCTGGCCGGCGCAGCAGGCGCCCGGCTTCTGCAACGCGAGGCCGTGGTCGTAAAGCTGCAGCGTGATGCCGACGACATCATAGCCCTCCTCCCGCAGCACGGCGGCGGTGACGGAGGAATCCACCCCGCCGGACATCGCGACGACGACGCGGGTGTCCTGGGGGCGCTTGGAAAGACCGAGGGAGTTCATGGCGCCCTATATGGGGCGGGCAGGCGCCCGGAAAAGGTAGGAAAGCAGGGCGGGGACAGGGGAACGGCAGGGAAAGAAGGCCGCCGGGCGCCGCATCGCGCGACACGGGCCCCGGCGGCCGGAACAGGGTTCCCCTGGACCGTCACTTCATCGCGTTGTTGCTGCCGCCCGGCAGGCGGACGATCAGACCGTCCAGCTCTTCCGTCATGATGATCTGGCAGCCCAGGCGCGAGGTCTTGGTCAGGCCGAAGGCGAGGTCCAGCATGTCCTCCTCGTCCTCCTGCGCTTCCGGCAGGACGTCGAACCATTCCGGCTCGATCACGACATGGCAGGTGGAGCAGGCCAGCGAGCCCTCGCAGGCGCCTTCCAGGTCCAGGCTGTTCTTGTGCGCGATCTCCAGCACGGACAGGCCGAGCGGGGCGTCCACCTCGCGGCGGGTGCCATCGGGCTCGATGAAGGTCATCTTGGGCATGGGGTCCTCGTTCCTTTAAGGTTGCCTAGCGGTTTAGGGGGGCGATTTAGGGGGTGATTGTAGGGTAAAAGCGGATCAGGGCCGCGGCGGTGTCAGGGCGGCGCGGCGGTCGCGGACCTCGGCGGCCAGCGCCTCCAGCCGTTCCAGCCGGGCCAGGATGCGGGCGGCGCCGTCGGAGGCCGGCGGGCTGTCGGGGCCGGCGGCCGTCTGCGCCTTGCGGAAGGCCGGGGTGAGATACTTGATGCAGGCCTCGACCCGCTGGCTGAGGTCCAGCCCTATGCGGTCCAGTTCCAGCGCATCGTCGGCGCGGGACAGCCGCGTTGAGAGGTCGGCGATTTCTTCATCCCCATTGCCGTCCTCGTCGCCGACGGCCGGCGTGCAGCCCATCAGGGCCAGCAGCGCATGGGCGCGGCGGATGGGATCGCGCAGCACCTCATAGGCGTCGCGCAGGGCGTTGATCTGGGCCTTGGCGTTGGCCTGCTGGCGCGGGCCGCGGGCCGCGAAGCGCTCCGGGTCCATGGCGCGGGTGAAGCCGGCATGCTGCTTCGACAACTGCTCCAGATCAATGTCGAAGCGGCGTTCCAGCCCTAACCGGGTGAAGGGGTCGAGCGGCCGCGGCGGTTGGGCCGCACCGCAGGCGTGGCAGAACAGGGCGCGCGGCGCCACCGAGCGGCCGCAGGTGCCGCAGGGCTCCAGATCGCCGGCGATGGCGCCGGAAATTCCGCCGCTGCTGTTGCCGGGCGGGCCGGATTTGGAACGGGTCATGCGCACAGTCCGTCAAAACGCCGAAAGGATCGGCCGATAGGATCGATACCCCGACATCAGGCCGCCACTGCAAGCCGGCGGGCCTTCCGCGGGGTCATACCCATAAGCCGCAGCCGGCGCAATGCGCGAATGCGGACTTTCCGGGCGGGGGACAGATGGTCGCGCAGGCATGGCGGGCGGCAGGCGGGCGACAGCGGAACTCAGCCATCCGCGGACGCGCTTCGCCGCGCCATCGCGGTCCAGGCCGTCAGAAAACGGTCGACCGCCTCGTCGTCGCTGGTCCAGCCCAGGCTGACACGGATGGCGCTGGCGGCGGACCGGTCGTCCTCGCCCATCGCCGCCAACACATGGGACGGCTTCACCTTGCCGCTGGAACAGGCCGATCCGGCGCTCACCGCCACCCCGGCAAGATCGAGCGTCATCACCTGGGTCTCGCCGGGCAGGCCGGGGAGCATCAGGCAGCTGGTGTTGGCGACCCGCGCCGCACCGGCCCCCATCACCCGGGCGCGCGGAATGGCGGCCAGCGCCTCGCGCTCCAGCCGGTCGCGCAGGGCCGCGAGGTCAGCGGCCTCCGCCAGCCCCTCCCGCGCCAGCCTTGCGGCGGCGCCGAAGCCGACGATGCCCAGCAGGTTCTCGGTGCCGGCCCGCTTGCGCCGTTCCTGCCCGCCGCCGCGGATCAGCGCGTCGGGCTCCAGCCCTTCGGCCAGGACCAGCGCGCCGACGCCGGTCGGACCGCCCAGCTTGTGGGCCGACAGCGTCATCAGGTCGACGCCGAGGTCGGGCAGCGACAGCGGCAGCCGCCCGGCGGCCTGCACCGCGTCGCAATGGATCAGCGCGCCACGGGCATGGGCGATGCGGGCGGCCTCGGCCACCGGCTGGATCACCCCGGTCTCGTTGTTGACCAGCATCAGCGAGACCAGCGCCGGACCGTCCGCAGCGGGCAGCCGGCGTTCCAGGTCCTTGAGGTCGGCGACGCCGTCGCGGGTTACGCCGAAGCGCTCCGCATCGGGCCAAGCGGCCAGCACCGACTCATGCTCGATGGCGGAGGTCAGCAGCCGGCGGCCGGGGAAGCCGCGCAGCGCGAAGTTGTTCGCCTCCGTCCCGCTGCCGGTGAACAGCACCTGCGCCGGCTTCACGCCGGCCAGTGCCGCGACGGCGGCGCGCGCCTCCTCCACCGCCCGGCGGGCGCTGCGGCCGAAGGCGTGAACGGAGGACGGGTTGCCGACCAGATCCATCGCCTGACCCATCGCCGCCTTGACCTCCGGTTTCAGCGGAGCGGTGGCGTTGTGGTCGAGATAGACACCGGTCCGACGAAAGGGGGCGACGAACGGGGTGGTCACTTTTCAGGCACGTTCAGCTGCGAAGGCCAATCTCATCCGGCGGCGTCACTCTGCGGCGGCGACGGCGGTGCTGTCGGCGGCCGGGGCCGGGCGCAGCAGGTTCAGGCCGCTGGTGCCGATGATCCGCCGCTCCACCACGTCGGCGACGGTGACCGAGCTGAGATACATATGGATCTGGTTGCCCAGCTCCTCCCACAGATCGTGGGTCAGGCAGCGCGAGCGGTTGGTGCGGCAGCCCTGCGGCGTGCCGTTGGCGCAGCGGGTGGTGCGGATCGGCTCGTCCACCGCCAGGATGATGTCGGAGACGCGGGTGGCGTCGGCCGGATGGGCGAGCAGATAGCCGCCGCCGGGGCCGCGCACGCTCTTGACCAGACCGCCCTTGCGCAGCTTGGCGAACAGCTGTTCCAGATAGGACAGCGAGATTTCCTGCCGCTCCGCGATGTCCGCCAGCGCGACCGGGCTGCCCTGGCTGGTGGCGGCCAGATCGACCATCGCCATCACGGCATAGCGTCCCTTGGTGCTGAGTCTCATCGCGATTCTCCTTGCGCTTCGTGCATCCCGCCATTGTGGGACGCCACCGTCTCTAGCGGTGTGGGTGTTGATCGGGGGAGGGCGGCGGACGGGCGGTCCGCTTCCAGCTCTCCGACACGGGCCTGCAGCGCCGTCACCTGATCGAGCAGGCCGGTCAGCGCGCGGGCGACCGGGTCGGGGATCTCGCCGCAGGGGGTGCCGTAGGGCATGAATTTCCGGGTTTCCGCGCGGTCGCGCGGAATGACCGGCTTGGCCGGGATGCCGACCACCGCGGTGTCGGCGGGCACGTCCGCCACCACCACCGCGTTGGCGCCGATGCGCGCGCCGCGGCCAATGGTGATGGCGCCCAGGATCTTGGCGCCGGCCCCGACGATCACGCCATCGCCCAGCGTCGGGTGGCGCTTGCCGGGGTTCAGCGAGGTGCCGCCCAGCGTCACCCCATGATAGAGCATGACGTCGTCGCCGATCTCCGCCGTCTCGCCGATCACCACGCCCATGCCATGGTCGATGAAGAAGCGGCGACCAATGGTGGCGCCGGGATGGATTTCGATGCCGGTCAGCGAGCGGGCGATCTGGGAGATCAGCCGGGCAGTGGTGTGCCAGCCGGCGTCACGGGCGCGCCGGGCGATGCGGTGGAGCACGATGGCATGCAAGCCGGGGTAGCAGAGCGCCACCTCCAGCCGGGAGCGGGCGGCGGGGTCCCGCGCCATGATCCCATCGATCTCTTCGCGAAGATGCTTGAACACGCCATCACCCGCCGTGGTATAGTCCGCCGCTCTCATCGGCCGCCCGCGCCCGGCTTCGGCCTGTCGGACCCTCGCGGTTCAGGACCTTTCCGGTTCGGACCCATTCGGGTTCCGGCCGGCAGGGACCCGGACTTATCGATCGGTCCCGCAAGCGCTGGGGCCGATCGGGCGGGTCAGGCGGGTTGTCCCGGAGGACGTTACGACGCATATATGATGACCAAGCAAAACGGTCAAGAATTGTGTGCGGAAAACCCCACTCCAAGACGGGAAAATCCGTGACGGGCCCGAAAGGCCCGTGCGCCGGGGCGGTTGGTCGGATGAAGGTCCGGTCGGTCGCCATGGCGGTCCCAACAACCCTTTGTCCGCGTCAGGAACGTCGTTCCCATGCCTGAAGTGCTCTTCAACGGTCCCGCCGGTCGCCTGGAAGGCCGTTACACCCACGGCAAGCAGCCGAACGCCCCGGTTGCGCTGCTGTTGCACCCGCACCCGCAGCACAATGGGACGATGAACAACAAGGTGGTCTTCACCCTGTTCCAGTCCTTCACCAAGCGCGGCTATTCGGCTCTCCGCTTCAACTTCCGCGGCGTCGGGCGCAGCCAGGGCACCTACGACAAGGGGGAGGGCGAACTGGCCGATGCGGCGGCGGCGCTCGACTGGCTGCAGACCTACAACCCCAATGCGCCGCTCTGCTGGATCGGCGGCGTTTCCTTCGGCGCCTGGATCGGCATGCAGTTGCTGATGCGCCGACCGGAGATCGACGGCTTCGTCTCGGTCTCGCCGCCGGCCAACCTGTTCGACTTCTCCTTCCTGGCGCCGTGCCCGTCCTCGGGCCTGATCATCCATGGCGACAAGGACGAGGTGGTGCCCCAGGCCGCGGTGACCAAGCTGGTGACCAAGCTGTCGCACCAGAAGGACATCCGCATCGACCACCGCGTCGTCCCCGGCGCCAGTCACTTCTTCGTCAACCGCACCGACGATCTGGCGATCCAGGTGGACGACTATCTGGACAAGGCGCTGGGCAATCCCATCGCGGCGGTGGCGGAGTAAGTAAATCCATCCCCATCCAACCGTCCCCACGAGAGCGTGGGCGGTTGGATGGGGGCTCGCCGTGCCTATTGTTGCTCGCAGCCCAGAACCCACACGTCATAGATCGGGTTCTCCATCGCCGACAGGGCGGGGCTGGAGGCGAACATCCAGCCGCTGAAGACCGATTCCGCCTGTTCGCCGGGCTTGATTTCCGTCACTTCCAGAAAAGCGGCCGATTCCGGCGTTTCAATCGGCGGGTTCTCGCGGCAGGCGCGTAGCGTGATGCGCAGGCTGCTCATCGCCTTGGTCTCTCCGACCTTCATGGTGAAGGTGGAGGTGCGGGCGGTCACCTTGTCCAGCCATTGCAGCTTGGCCGCCGGCCGTTCGATCATCTGGCTTGGGACCGGAGCGGCCTGAACGGACACGGTTGCCAGCAGGGCGGTCGCCAGCGGGAGAAGTCGGAGAAGTCTCGTCACGTCGGATCGCTTCCGTAATTGCGGACGGCGCTCCGCGGCAGGATCCAGCCAATCAGGGGACCTCCGCCGGGGCGCTCCGCCTTCTATCCCGGAAGCGGGGTCAGCGTCCAGTGGCGGGGGACGCTGGGGTGTGTTGTGCGGGGTGCGTTGTGCGGATCGGGTGTTTCAGCGCGTGACGGTGCTGCGCGAGGCGGGGGCGCTGTAGGTGGCGCCGGACCCGCTCTGGGGCTCGTTCCGGTCTTCGATCTTCTGGGTCGCCGCACCGGCGCCCGCGCCCGCGGCGGCTCCGACCACGGCACCCACCGGTCCGCCGACCACCGCGCCGGCCGCGGCGCCGCCAAGCCCGCCGGTGGCCGATTTCTCTTCCATGTCGGCGCCGCAGGCGGCGGTCGCCAGGGCAAGGCCGAGCACGGCCAAATGGGACAGACGCATCGCATTTCCTCCTGCCTCGTGATCCGGGAGCATTGCCGTCCGGATGGCAGGAGGAACGCTTGAGCGTGTCCGTCGGTTCCGGCCACGCCCAGGGTTGAGGGAATTACAGCTTGGGCGGCTGGGCCGGCGCCTGGCCGGGAGCCTGACCCTGCTGGCCACCGGAAGACTGGCCATTGGCCTGATCGCCGGACTTGCTCATGCTCTGCAGCGAGAAGATGACCTGACCCAGCAGCTGTTCCAGGCCCGGGGTGCTCTGCGTGAACTCGATCTTGCCGTTCGGCTTGATCATGTCGGGGTCGCCGCCCGGCTCCAGCGACAGGAACTTGCCGCCCAGCAGGCTTTCCGATGCGATGACCGCTGCGGTGTCCTTGGGCAGCTTCACCGAATTGTCGACCGAAAGATGGACGACCGCCTGATAGCTGGTGGGGTCGAGCGTCAGTCCGGTGACCGTGCCGACCTTCACGCCGCTGATGCGCACATCGGCGCCGCTCTGCAGGCCGGTGATGCTGTTGAAGTTGGCGGTGACGTCATAGCCCTGCACCTTGCGCAGGTCGGCGCTTTTGTAGGCGAAGGCAAGGAACACGGCGGCCACGGCGAGCACGACGCCGCCCAGCACGGTTTCGATCACATTCCGGCGCATAGAGCTATCCTGCTGCGAGTTCCCGAATCGAAACCCGGCCCGAAAGGGGCCGGGCTTTCCGTTCCGACGTGATGGTCAGTCCCGGCAGGGATCAGCTCGGCGTCCAGGGCTCGTAATCGCCGGTGGCCGGCACGCGCTGCCCGCCGGCCAGCACATGGCCGGGCGGACGGTAGGCCTGGACCGAGCCCGACATGTTGGGCAGATGTTCCTTCTGCCACGGCTTGTGGAAGGCGCTAGACCCCTCGGGCAGCGGCTCCTTGGTGGTGTGGTGCAGCCACCCATGCCATTCCGGCGGGATCTTGGAGGCATCGGGCTCACCGGCATACAGGACCCAGCGGCGCTCGCGCGTGCCGGGCTGGGCGTCCTTGTTGCGGTAATAGACGTTGCCGAAGCGGTCGCTGCCGACCTTGGCGCCCCGACGCCACGTGACGTAACGGATGTGGATGTTCGCCAGTTTGGTGAACAGGGAGATCGGCTCGCTCATCGTCGCTCACGAATTCCGGAGTCTGGCCCCGTGGACACGGGGCTGGTCGAATGCGGGCCGCACTATGACACCGCAAGTGCCGCGCGTCCACCGTTGGTGAGGCCCAATTTGCCGGCTTTCGGCTCCTTTGGGAGCGGAAGCGCCCCGGCGGCGGTCGCTCCGCGAGAACGCCCCGTTTTCCTTGACGCGCCCGGCCGATTGCCGTATGCACCCCGCGCATGCGCCGGCACCCCTGGAGGCCGGCGCCCTTTCGTTTTGGAGCATCGTCATGACCAAGATCATTCCGCTCGGCGCTGAGACGCGCGAACGGGCCGGCAAGGGGACCGCCCGCCAGACCCGCCGTGATGGCCGTATTCCGGCCGTCATCTATGGTGGCAAGCAGGCTCCCCTGACCATTTCGCTCGAGAAGTTCGAGTTCACCCGCGTCCTGCATCAGCCGGGCTTCTTCACGCACCTGTTCGAAGTGACCGTCGACGGCACCGCCCACCGCGTCCTGCCGCGCGACGTGCAGTTCCACCCGGTGACTGATTTCCCGCTGCATGTCGACTTCCTGCGCGTGTCCGGCGACACCCGCACCAACGTGCAGGTTCCGGTCGAGTTCGTCGACCAGGACAAGTCGGCCGGCCTGAAGCGCGGCGGTGTGCTGAACATCGTCCGTCACGAGCTGGAGCTGAGCTGCCCGGCCGACAGCATCCCCGAGCACATCACCATCTCGTGCGAAGGCTTCGACGTCGGCGATTCGATCCACATCTCCTCGGTCAAGCTGCCGGAGGGTGTGACCTCGACGATCACCGACCGCGATTTCACCATCGCGACCATCGTTGCGCCGTCGGGCCTGAAGTCGGAAGAGGGCGCCGCTTCCTGATAAGGAGCGTTCGACCTTTGAAGATGGTTACGGTGGGGGGCTTCGGCCCCCCGCTTCGTTTGTGGAGAGTGGTTTCCAAAGGGTGAGGGACATGCTGCTTCTGGTCGGACTGGGCAACCCCGGCAACGAGTATGCCCGCAACCGCCACAACATCGGCTTCATGGCGGTGGAGACCATCGCCCAGCGCCATCGCTTCACCCCGTGGAAGAAGCGTTTCCAGGGCCAGACCTCCGAGGGCACCGTCGCCGGCGACAAGGTTCTGGCGCTGGAGCCCGCCACCTTCATGAACCTGTCCGGCCAGTCGGTGGTGGCGGCCCTGCAGTTCTACAAGCTGAAGCCCGAGAACGTCGTCGTCATCCATGACGAGCTTGACTTGCCCCCCGGCAAGATCCGGGTGAAGAAGGGCGGCGGCCATGGCGGCCACAACGGCCTGCGCTCGATCGACGCGCATATCGGCAAGGAATACTGGCGCATCCGCCTGGGCATCGGCCATCCCGGCAACAAGGATCTGGTCAGCGGCTACGTCCTGCACGACTTCGCCAAGGCCGACCAGAGCTGGATCGACCCGCTGCTGGATGCCGTGTCCGACAACCTGCCGCTGATGGTGGAAGGCCAGCCGGAGTTGTTCATGAACAAGGTGACAGTGGCGACGCAGGCGCGATAAGCCGCGGCCTGCCGGACCTTCCCCCACTTCGCGTTTGCGCTTTGGCCCCCATCGTAGGATAAAGCGCCTCAATTCCAGAATTTCCGACGGCGAGCACCCACCCATGGGCTTCAATTGCGGCATCGTCGGCCTGCCGAACGTCGGCAAGTCGACCCTTTTCAACGCGCTGACCGCCACCCAGGCGGCGGAGGCGGCGAATTTCCCCTTCTGCACCAAGGAGCCGAACGTCGGCCGCGTCGGCGTGCCCGACCCGCGGCAGGACAAGCTGGCGGAAATCGCCAAGTCGCAGAAGGTCGTCCCGACCCAGTTGGAGTTCGTGGATATCGCCGGCCTGATCCGCGGCGCGTCGAAGGGTGAAGGGCTGGGCAACCAGTTCCTCGCCAACATCCGCGAGGTCGACGCCATCGTCCATGTGCTGCGCTGCTTCGAAGACGACGACATCACCCATGTCGAAGGCAACGTCGATCCGCTGCGCGACGCCGAGGTGGTCGAGACCGAGCTGATGCTCGCCGATATGGAAAGCCTGGAACGCCAGCTGACCAGCCTTCAGAAGAAGGCCAAGGGCGGCGACAAGGACAGCAAGATCAAGGCCGACCTGATGGAGCGCGCCCTCAAGGTGCTCCAGGACGGCAAGCCCGCCCGCGTGGTCGAGCTGTCCGACGAAGAAAAGCCGGTGTTCAAGCAGTTCATGCTGCTGACCGACAAGCCGGTGCTCTATGTCTGCAACGTGGAAGAGGCGTCGGCCGCGACCGGCAACGCCTTCTCCGCCAAGGTCGCCGAGAAGGCCAAGGCCGAGAATGCCGAGGTCGTCGTCATCTCCGCCGCCATCGAATCCGAGGTCGCCCAGCTCTCCGACCCGGCCGAGAAGGCCGAATTCCTGGAGTCGATGGGGCTGGAGGAAACCGGGCTGAACAAGCTGATCCGCGCCGGCTTCAAGCTGCTGGACCTGATCACCTTCTTCACCGTCGGCCCGAAGGAGACGCGGGCCTGGACCGTGCGCCGCAACGCCAAGGCTCCCGAGGCGGCCGGCGTCATCCACACCGACTTCGAACGCGGCTTCATCCGCGCCGAGACCATCGACTACAACAGTTTCGTCACGCTGGGTGGCGAGCAGGGGGCGAAGGACGCCGGCAAGATGCGCCAGGAAGGCAAGGAATATGTCGTCCAGGACGGCGATATCTTCCACTTCCGCTTCAACGTCTGAGTAAGCGGGCATCGGGGAGGCGGCGGCATCATCGTCTCCCTTTCCACCTCCGCCGTCACCCAACTGTCATATTGTCGTAACAATCGGCGCACCCCACACTTCAGTTAGGGGTGCCGCTTGATCGCATCCCCGACCCGACAGAGGGGGTGCGATGCAGGCGACGCGGGTGCTGCTGGAACTGGCCGGGAATGTCGTGCTGCTCCTGTGGGGGCTGCACATGGTGCAAAGCGGGCTGACCCGCGCGCTTGGCGGCGACCTGCGCCGCATCCTGGGGGCCGGGCTGCGCAACCGCTGGACCGCCTTCCTGTCCGGCATGGGCATCACCATGCTGCTGCAGAGCAGCACCGCCACCGGTCTGATGGCGACCGGCTTCACCGCCACCGGGCTGGTGTCGCTGATGCCGGCGCTGGCGGTGATGCTGGGGGCCAATGTCGGCTCCACTTTGATCGTCCAGATTCTCGCCTTCGACGTTGCGCATGTGGCGCCGGTCCTTCTGCTGGGCGGCTTCATCGCTTTCCGCCGCGGGGCGCGGACGCGCAGCCGCGACCTGGGCCGGGTCGCCATCGGGCTGGGCCTGATGCTGCTGTCGCTGCACCTGCTGCTGGCGACCATCGCCCCGGCGGAGAACGCGCCGATGCTGCGGCGGATGCTGGCGATGCTGACCGCCGATCCGTTGGTGGCTGTGATGCTGGCGGCGCTGCTGTCCTGGGCCGCCCATTCCAGCGTCGCCGCCATCCTGCTGATCGCCTCGCTGGCCGGCGGCGGGGTGATCGGGCCGGAGGCGGCGGTCGCCATGGTCGCCGGCGCCAATCTGGGCAGCGCCGTCAATCCGGTGGTGGAGGGACCGGGCGGCGACGGCCGCAACCCGGCGGCAAGGCGGCTGCCGGTGGGCAATCTCATCAACCGGCTCGTCGGCTGCCTCATCGTCGTGCCGCTGCTGGGGCCGATCACAGCCGGCTTGCAGGCGGTGTCGCCGGATGCCGCGCGGCTGGCGGCCAACTTCCACCTCGCCTTCAATCTGGCGATGGCCGGGCTGTTCATCGGGCCGCTTCCCTGGTTCGCGCGGGTCCTGACCCGGATGTTCCCGGAACGGGTTGCGGTCGCCGACCCGGCGATGCCGCTCTATCTCGACCGCAGCGCTCTGCGCGTCCCCCATCTCGCCATCGCCAACGCGTCGCGCGAGGCGTTGCGCATGGCCGACACGGTGGACAGCATGCTGCGCGGCGCGCTGGACGTCATCCAGACCGACGACCGCAAGCGGGTGCAGGAGATCCGGCGAATGGACGATGTGCTGGACCGGCTGCACGACGCCATCAAGCGCTATCTTACCCAGATCAATGTCGAGGATCTGGACGAACGCGACGCCCGCCGGGTGTCCGACGTGCTGACCTTCACCATAAATCTGGAGCATGTCGGCGACATCGTCGACCGCAACCTGATGGAGGCGGCCTCCAAGAAGATCCGGCGCAGGCTGCGCTTTTCCACCGAGGGGGCGGCCGAGATCGCCGGCATGCTGGAACGGCTGAGCGAAACCCAGCGTCTGGCCGCCGCCGTCTTCGTGTCGGGCGATGTCCGGTCCGCCCGCGCGCTGATCCACGAGAAGGAGGTAATCCGCGATCTGGAGACCAGCGCCACCGAGGCGCATTTCGCCCGCCTGCGCGCCGGCCGCAAGGAAAGCGTGGAGACCAGTGCCCTCCATCTGGACATTCTGCGCGACCTGCGCCGGATCAACGCCCATCTGGTTGCCGCCGCCTATCCGGTGCTCGATCAATCGGGGGAGCTTCTGCCCAGCCGCCTCAAACGAGGGGAAGCACGGGCGTGACCGTCCGCTCCCAATGGGGGTGCGGCATGGCTTCCGCTTCGACCTTTTCTTGTCACCAGCCCAGCCACGTTAACACTTTCGTAACCATATAAAATTCGTCAAGCTCTTTCGCGACATGGTTAACAAATCGTTCCTGTGGTTGTTATGGCAATGAGGCCCAGCGGGCCGGTGTCGAACCCGGGAATGGTTGTCGAGAGGGAGCGGACGGTGGCGAACACGCACGCGACGTCGAACGGACCCGAAGCGCAGGGGATATCCGACGCCGGATTCGCCGAGCGGGTGCGCGACGCCATCGACCGTCAGGAACTCTCCCTTGTCTTCCAGCCGCAGGCGGACGTCGTCACCAACCGCCTGACCGGGTTCGAGGCGCTGTCGCGCTGGCGCCTGTCCGACGGCACCATGCTGCCGCCCGACGTCTTCGTGCCGATGGCGGAGCAGGGGGAAGCGATCCATCTGCTGGGCGAATGGACCCTGCGGACCGCCTGCAGGGTGGCCGCCGGCTGGCTGCGTTCCGGCTATCCCGACATTCCGGTGTCGGTGAACCTGTCGGCGCGGCAGCTCGACGATCCGGGGCTGGTGCTGAAGGTGCTGGCGATCCTGGCGGAGACCGGCCTGCCTGCCGCCAACCTGAAGCTGGAGCTGACCGAAACCAGCATGTTCAGCCAAGGCGCCGACGCGCGCGAGGCCTTGCTGCAGTTGCGCGGCGCCGGAATCCGGCTGGTGTTGGACGATTTCGGCACCGGCTGGTCGTCGCTGGCGACCCTGCGCCGGGTGCCGGTGGAAGCGCTGAAGATCGACAAGCAGTTCGTCCAGGCGATGGTGGAGGACCGTGACGCCGCCGCCATCGTCCAGGCGGTGGTGGCGCTGGCCCATGCGCTGGATTTGGGCGTGGTGGCGGAAGGGGTGGAGACGCCGGAACAGCGGCTCTACCTCCAGGCTTACCGCTGCGACGTTCTGCAAGGCTATTGGCTGTCGCGCCCGATGAGCGCAGACGGGGTGAGCGAGTTCCTGGCCGAACGGAGCCTTATCGGCACCCTGCGTCCTATGGGGTCGGGTTCCTCCGCTGGGCCGCAGACATCAGGATGACCCGCCGGGTCTCGTCCCATTCCGTCAGTTCGCCCGCCTCCTCGGCGGTGGCCCAGCAGGCTTCCAGCGCATCGTCGGCGCAGACCGCGTCGCCCTCGGCACTCTCCGCCGCCACTTCCACCAGAGTGTAGTGATAGTGGACGCGGCCTTCGGCATCGGGGGTGATGGCGTCGACCACGGTGACGATCCCGGTCGGCACCACCTCCAACCCGGTCTCCTCGCGCACTTCGCGCACGGCGGTCTCGAACACCGTTTCGCCGACCGACTGCGCTCCGCCGGGCAGGCTCCACTGGCCCATCCGCGGCGCCTTGCCCCGGCGGATCAGCAGAACCTTGTCGCCGCGCCAGACGACGGCCCCGACACCGACCCAGGGACGGTCGGGATATTCGCGGCTGGAACGGTCGGGCGGGGTGGCGGGCATGAATGGCTCCCTATCGATGGCTTGACCCGAGGGTAGCGCGGTCCGACACTGGGATGCCAGACGCGAAGACGCATCGCCGCGTCCTGTCGGCGCAACCCACCCGACCTTGTGGCTGCCCCATGAAGCTCAACGAGATCCGCACCTTCATCGCCGTGGCCGATGCGCAGTCGGTGCAGGAGGCCGGCAACCGGCTGGGGCTGACGCAGTCGGCCGTGTCGCGGCTGATCCAGCGGCTGGAGGCGGAATTGGGCGTCGTGCTGTTCGACCGGCAGACCAAGCCGTTGGCCCTGACCCGCGACGGCGAACTGGCGCTGGCCCATGCAAGGCGCATCCTGGCGGCGACCAGCGACTTCGCCGACGCCTTCGCCGGGTCGGTCGAGCCGCGCGGGCTGCTGCGGCTGGGCACGGCGCATGTGCTGACCGCGCTGGCCGCCGGCCGGCCTCTGGACGAGTTGCGCGCCGGCTTCCCCGGCCTGACCCTGCGGCTGCATGCCGACTGGAGCAACCCGCTGATCGAGCAGGTTCGCGCCGGCAGCCTGGACGGTGCGGTGATCCTGCTGTGCGAGGATCAGCCGCCGCCCGACGATCTGCCGGTCCGCCGGATCGGGACCGAACCGGTCAGCATCATCGCCTCTCCCGGCGACGGCTCCGCCGATCTGGCCGCCATGAACCGGCGCGGCTGGGTGTTGCAGCCGAACGGCTGCCGCTATCGCGAGGCGCTTCATCAGGCGCTGGCGCCGCTCGGCCTGCAGCCGAACGTGACGGTGGAGGCCTATGACCAGAGCCTGCTGGTGTCGCTGGTGGCACGCGGAGTCGGCTTCGGTCTGGCGCCGATGGGGCTGATCGCGCCGATTCCCGGTGCGGTCGCCGTCCGGCCACTCGAATTGCCCGATTTCCGGATGGCGGTGACGATCTGGCTGATCCAGTCGCGGACGACCGGTCGCATCGCCCCGGTGTTCGACAGGCTGGAGCAGTCGCTGCGGCATGAGTTGTCAGCCTCGCATCGGCCCGATCGCCGGACCGCGCCACCTCCCATCCTGCATTCCGCCGCGGAATGACCCGGTTGCCGATTATGAATTTGCCGAACTGTTGGTGCCCGCCTATCGTCGGGGCATAGCAGTTCCACAACACCGGCGCGCAATGCCGGACCCTTCCGGGAGGACGCCTTGACCACCGCCACCCCCGCACCGGCGCCCTCCTGGAGGACGCCCGCACTCGTCGTCGTTTGCGGTTGCCTGATCTCGATGCTGGCCTTCGGACCGCGGTCCAGCATGGGCCTGTTCATCGGCCCGCTTTCGGAAACCCGCGGCTGGGGCCGCGACGTCTTCGCACTGGCGATGGCGATCCAGAACATCCTGTGGGGCGCCGGCGGCCCCTTCGCCGGGGCGCTGACCGACCGCTACGGCCCGGCCCCGGTGCTGGCCGGCGGCGGCATTCTCTATGCGGCCGGTCTGGCGCTGATGCCCTACGCCACCACCAGTGTGGAGTTGTACCTGACCGCCGGTGTGCTGATCGGGCTCGGCCTTTCCGGCGCGTCCTTCGGCATCATCATCGCCGGCTTCACCCGGCTGTTGCCGCCGGAACAGCGCAGCTGGTCGGTCGGCATCGCCACCGCCGCCGGATCGATGGGCCAGTTCCTGTTCGCCCCGATGGGGCAGGCCTTCATCGCCGGCTTCGGCTGGCAGACCGCCCTGCTGCTGCTGGCGGCCTCGATGATCGCGGTGCCGTTGCTGGCCGGCGTCTTCCCCGGACCGAAGGGCATGACGGCGAGCGGCACCCCGGCGGTGACCGGCGCCAACATCGGCTACATCGCCGCGGTGCGGCAGGCCTTCCAGCACCGCAGCTATGTGCTGCTGGTCGCCGGCTTCTTCGTCTGCGGCTTCCAGCTGGCCTTCATCACCACCCATCTGCCGCCCTACCTGACCGAGGCCGGCATCAGCGCGTCGCTCGCCGCCTGGGCGCTGGCGCTGATCGGCCTGTTCAACGTCATCGGCTCCTACGCGTCCGGCGTGCTGGCGGGCAAGGTCAGCAAGCGCTACCTGCTGTGCGCCAACTATTTCTCGCGCGGCATCGCGACAGCCATCTTCATCCTTGTGCCGATCTCGCCGGTCACCGTCATCGCCTATGCCGCGGTGATGGGCCTGCTGTGGCTGTCCACCGTGCCGCCGACCTCCGGGCTCGTCGCGCTGATGTTCGGCACCCGCTACATGGGCACGCTCTACGGTTTCGCCTTCTTCAGCCATCAGGTCGGCGGCTTCCTGGGCGTCTGGCTCGGCGGCGTGCTGTACGAGCGCACGGGATCCTACGACGTCGTCTGGTGGCTGGGCGTGGCGCTGGCCATGTTCGCGACCATCGTCCACTGGCCGATCGCCGAGAAGCCGGCTCCGTCGCTGGCGGCGGCCGAGGCGAAGGCGTAAGGTAGACCACCATGAGCGACAGCCCCGCCCAACCCTCTTCCGGACTTCCCATCGGCCACGGCCTCGCCGCGGCGCTGCTGGGCGGCATCCTGCTGGTCTGGGCCGGGCTGATGGGGCTGTCGCTGCAGCGCGCCGCGCTGCCGGATGCAACCGACGGAATGATGCTGGCGGTCTTTTCCCCCGGCACCAGCGATGCCGAGGCGATGACGGCGATGGTGCGGGCGGGCGGCGAGCCGGTCCGCTCCACCTGGCTGGGGTTCGCCTGGGTCGCCCGCGGGGTGGAGCCCGGTTTCGTCGGCCGGCTGAAGGCGGAAGGCGCGCTTGCCGCCTTCGGCGAGCTTCCGGTCGGCCCGACGCTGGGCGGCTGCACAGCCACCCCGGTCGACACCGCCAAGATCGCCGCCACCAGGTTGCAATAGGCCCGGCTGCAAGAAGCCGGTCATTCCGCCTTACAGGCCGGTGGGTGTCGCGCGCGTGTCGGCGGTGCGGGTGGCACCCTGGTCGATCAGCGGCTGCAGCGCCGGGGCGAGGCTTTTCAGAAGCTGGGCGGGCAGGGCGCTGGTGAAGCGGTAGTTGTCGGCCTCCGGCCCATGGACGAAGGCGGTCATCGTCCCGAAGAAGCGGTCGCCGATGTAGAAGACAAAGGTCGCGGTGCGGTTGACCGCCTTCGATTCGATCAGCACGCCGCCCGGCCCCCAGCGGTCCAGCCGATGGTCGCCGGTGCCGGTCTTGCCGCCCATCGGGATCGGCGCGCCGGACGGGTCCTTGAAGGAGCCCCAGACGCGCTTGGCGGTGCCGTTCTGCGCCACATCCATCAGCGCGCGGCGCAGGGTGGCGCAGACCTCCGGCCGCAGCACGCGCTCGCCCTTCAGTGGTCCCAGCCCCAGCTTCGCCTCATAAGGCGTGCCGGCGGCGAAATGCAGCGAGCGGATCTTCACCGTCGGCTGGCGCACCCCGTCGTTCAGGATCAGCCCCATCAGCTCCGCCAGCGCCGCCGGGCGGTCGGCCGAGCTGCCGATGGCGGTCGCCAGCGACGGCACCAGCGTTTCGAACGGGTAGCCGACGCTGCGCCACTGGGCGGTGATGCGCTGAAACGCCTCCTCCTCCAGCCCGATGCGGATGCGGGTGTTCTGGGCGGCCATGCCCTTCTTGAACAGCCAGCGGTAGCTTTCCTGGCGTTCGTCGGCGCTGGCGGCCAGCACCTCGGATCGCGTGGCGCCGGGATGCTGCTGGAGATAGGCGACGAGCCACAGTTCCAGCGGATGGACGCGGGCGAGATAGCCCAAATCGTTCAGCGGGAAGCGGTCCGGCCCGTATTTGGCGTAGAGCGCCGAAAGCTGCCCGTCGGACAACGCCAACTTCGGCAGCTGGGCGCGCAGGAAGGCGGAGAACTCGGCCAGCCCGGCCTTGGGCCGCACGGTGCGGAAGATCACCGCCAGCCGGTGCGGCACCGGGCGCGAGCGGGTCGCCAGCCGGGCCAGCGCCTCGTCCGGTGTACGCTTGCGGTAGTCGTTGTAGAAGCGGTTGAGGAAGTCCGAGCCCTCGCGGTCGGCGAAGCGGGCGAGATAGGCCTGCCGGGCCGGGTGGTCGGGCGAGCGCAGGATGTGGGCGCCGTCGTCGGCCCCCTCATCCATATAGAACTGGACGACGTCGCGCATCAGCCGGATGAAGGGCAGGTTGACGCTGTTCCGCAACGCCTCCTGCACGGTCAGGATGCGGCCGTTGTCGTCCTTGTTGAAGTTCACGAAGGTATGCTGGCCGCCGCCGGTGAAGAACACCTCGCCGGGGCTGGCGGAATAGCGCCGCTGCATCGCCGCGTCCAGCATGGCCGGCAACCGGCGGTCGGGGGCCGACGCCAGCCATGAGGTCGCCCAGCGCGTCAGGTTGTCCGACGCCTCGTCCTCCACATCGGCCAGCAAATCCTTCGCCAGATGAGCGTAGCGGCTGTGCAGTTCGGCGATGATCTCCAGATAGGTTGCCAGCGTGCGCAGCTTTGCGGTGGATCCCAGGTCCAGCTTCGCGCCGTCGTTGATGTCCAGCGGCTGGTCGAGGTTGTCGGCCTGGACGCGCAGGTAATTGGCCTCGGGTCCGCGCTCGTACAGCGTGATCGAGTAGACCAGCTTGGACAGGTCGTTGTTGCGGGCGTCGAGCAGCCGTTCGCCGGTCAGCCCCAGCGAGCGGGCATTATCGGGTTCGTTCAGCTTGCCCAGCACCTCCACCACGCGGGCCTGCGTCTCCGCATCCAGGGTGGATTGCGCGGTTAGGTCGATCCGGTCGAGCGCATAGAGGTTGGAAACGCCGAGCATGCCCAGCAACCGGGCGCGGATGGCGTTGGTCGCCTTCTGCTCGACGAAGGAGGTGGCGGGGGCGGTCGGCGCCTCCTCGCGGAAGGCCAGCGGCGTGGCCAGCGCCGCGTCGCGCAGCGCCGGATCGATCACCCCGGCCTGCGCCAGCGCCCGCAGGTGGGCATCGGCCAGCCGGTCGAGCGCGGCGCGGTCTTGGATCAGGTAATGGGAGGGCCGCCGCTGCGCCAGCAGCAGGCCGAGCACCTGCTTGTAGGCCAGCGCCTTCAGCTTCAGGGTGCGAAGGTCCGGTGCCGGCTCGACCAGCACGCGCTTGGCGATCGACAGGTCGGTGCCGAACCAGGCCCACAGCCCGTCGCCCAGCCCGTTCACCTCGCCGAAGCCGGCCCGCGCGGTCAGCGGGGTGGAATTCAGGTAATCGACCAGGATGCGGCGGCGGGCCTGCGTGGTGTCCTCGCCGTCGCTGTAGGCGCGGACGCTGGCCGACGCCATCTGGCGCAGCTTCTCCACACTGCCGGTGGTCTGTCCGTCGGGCGAATGGCGGTACTTCTCGATCTGGGTGGCGAGCGTCGAGCCGCCGGGGGAACGCTGACCCGGCCGGACCATCTGCAAGGGCAGCATCGCCACCGCCGCACCGAAGCGGTCCCATTCCACCGCCGGATTGCGGCGCGGCTGGTCGGCGTCCAGCAGCTCGCGATTCTCGATGAACAGCAGCGTGTCGGCGACCAGCTTCGGCACATCATCGAAGCCGTCGAACACCCGTTCGGGATAGCGCGCCGAATACATGACGGCGCCGTTGCGGTCGAGCAGGGTCAGCCCGGCCTGCGTCTTCTCGCGATAGATCGGAAAGCCGCCGCCTGCCATGAAGCGATCGAGCACCGGCGACAGCACCGCCTGCCGTTCGACCGCATAGAGGTCATGGGTCAGCGCGTCGAGATAGCCGGGCAGGGCGGTGTAGCCGAGCCGCTCGTTGTAGGGCCCATGCTTGGGATAGCGTGCCTGCGGGTTGGGGCCTTCGCGCAAGGACACGGTCATCGACTGGGCGACGCCGGAGAGCAGCCGGGCCTGGAGACGCGAGGTCTCCATCTCCCGCCAGCCGGCATAGCCGGCGGCGGCCATGGTGGTCGCCAGCGTCACGCCGATCGCCGCCCGCCGAGCCCAACGCCCAACCTGCATCCACCCCTTGGCCATATCGGAAGCGAACCCCCTGCCGCCCGACTCACACGGTCGGTGTAGGCCGGAACGATAGGGGATTTATGGTTAACGGGGAGTTTAAGGCGGTACCCCTCACCCCTCCAGCAATGCCTTCGTCCGCACCGCCAGTTCACCCAGCGGAACCTCGACCTGCTCGCCCTTGACCAGATGCTTCAGGGTCGCGGTGCCGCGGGCCTTCTCGTCGGAGCCCATCAGCAGGACGACGGGGATGCCGGCGCGGTCGGCATACTTCATCTGCTTGGCGATCTTGCCGCCGTCCAGCTGGATTTCCGTGTTGATGCCGGCGGCGCGCAGCTCGCTTGCCATGCGGAAATAGTTGGCGGACAGAGCCGGGTCCATCTGCGTCACCAGCACCTGCGCGGTGGGGGCGGCGTCCTTGATGATGCCGGCCTCCATCAGCTGGTAGAACAGGCGGGTGGCGCCGATGGAGATGCCGACGCCGGGCAGCTTCGACTTGGTGTAGTGGCTGGCGAGATTCTCGTAGCGCCCGCCCGAGCAGACCGAACCGATGCCGGGATGGTCGTTCAGGAAGGTCTCGTAGACGGTGCCGGTGTAGTAATCGAGGCCGCGCGCGATGGCGAGGTTGATGCGCACCGTCCCCTCCGGCACCTGGAAGGCCTTCAGCCCCTCGATGACGGTGGTCAGTTCGCCGACGCCTTCGCGGAAGATGGCGTTCTCGATGTCGAGCGCGCCGAGTGCGGCCAGCGTTTCGGCGTTCGTGCCCTTCATGTCGATCAGCGACAGGATGGTGTCGGCGGCATGCTCGGTCACGCCGAGGCCCAGGAGGCTCGCGCGCACCTTGTCGCGGCCGATCTTGTCCAGCTTGTCGATCTCGCGCAGAACCAGGACGCGGGTGTCGGCGTCGGCAACGCCCAGACCGTCGAGCAGGCCCAGCAGGATCTTGCGGTTGTTCACGTTGATGGTGAAGCCGCCGAAGTTCAGCTCGGTGAAGACATGGTGGATCACCGCCGGGATCTCGGCGTCGTAATGGGCGGACAGGCTGTCCTTGCCGATCACGTCGATGTCGCACTGGTAGAATTCGCGGAAGCGCCCGCGCTGCGCCCGCTCGCCGCGGTAGACCCGCTGGATCTGATAGCGGCGGAAGGGAAAGGCGAGATCGCGCTCATGCTCCGCCACATAGCGGGCGAGCGGCACGGTCAGGTCGAAGCGCAGCGCCAGTTCCGGCTTGTTGCCCTGCTGGATCGCTCCGGTGGACTGGACGAAATAGACCTGCTTCTCCGTCTCGCCGCCCGACTTGGTCAGCAGCGTGTCCACCGTCTCGAACACCGGGGTTTCGACGGGGACGAAGCCGAACCGCTCGTAGCCGCGGCGGATGGTGTCCAGCATGCGCTGGAAGGCCACCTGCTGGCGCGGCAGCAGCTCCATCGTTCCGGGCGGGGTGCGGGGCGTGATCAGGCTCATCGGAGAGGGTCCGCGCTTGGATAGGAAAAGCGTGCGTTTTCTAGCCCCTTTCGCCGGCCCCGTCACCTGCGCCGGAAAATTTTTCAGTGGCCGCGAAATTTTTTGGAAGGGCGTGGAATGAACGGCGGCGGGGCGGCGTTCATCTAAGCACGATCCCGCAGCGCGGATCGTTCACCGAAATGGAGAAACCAAATGTCCGGCACCATCTTTGGGTCGCGTATCCGCTCGTCCGTTTCGACCCTTGCGTTTGCCGCCCTGATGGCGGCAGCCCCCGTGCTGAGCGCGGGTGCCGCAACGGTCGTTCCGGCCGCGCCGGCCGCGTCCGCCCCCGCCGCGACGACCGACTCCACCACGACTGCGCCGAAGGTCGAGCAGAAGACCGACCATAAGGCCGTCACCAAGAGCGAGACCACCAAGACCGAAGCCACGAAGCACGAGGCGCCGAAGGCCGACGCGACCAAGGCCGATGCCGGCAAGACCAAGCATGAGCAGGTCGCGGCCACGCCGAAGGCCGAGGTGACCAAGACCCAGGCCGATGCCGTCGCCAAGGAACTGGGCGCCAAGCCGACCGAGCAGCTGACGGTCCAGCTCGGCAAGTATCACGAGCAGATGCTGGCCGCGCATGCGCTGAAGGACAGCGCAGCCCGCGACAAGGCCATGGCTGAGGCCCGGCAGCAGCTCGCCACCATTGGCGGCAAGCCGGTGACGGCGGAGCAGGCCGCGAAGATCGACAACATACTGGGGGTGAAGACCTCGACCACCATTCAGTAAAGCTGCATTCCGGCTGCGCCTGCCCACCCGCCAACGCCGGCCGGCGGGTGGGGAGGCGCTCCGGCACGAGGATGCGGCGTCCCGGTTCTGTTGAGATGCGGCGGCGATGGCGATAGAACGTCGTCCAAGCTCGCCACCTTCCTCGACACCAGCGCCGGGACCCGATCCATGCCGAACGACCGTCTTGTCATCCGCCGTCCCGACGACTGGCATGTCCATCTGCGCGACGGCGCCATGCTGAAGGCGGTTCTGCCCTTCACCGCCCGCCAGTTCGGCCGCGCCATCGTCATGCCGAACCTGAAGCCTCCGGTGGCGACGGCCGCTGATGCCGTAGCCTATCGCGAGCGCATCCTGGCGGCCCTGCCGGACGGCGTGGACTTCACCCCGTTGATGACCGCCTATCTGACCGACGGCACCGACGCCGATGATCTGGCCCAGGGCTTCAAGGACGGGGTGTTCGCCGCCGCCAAGCTCTATCCCGCCAACGCCACCACCAACAGCGCCCATGGCGTCACCGACATCGCCCGCATCGCCCCGGTGCTGGAGCGGATGGCGGAGATCGGCATGCCGCTGCTGATCCATGGAGAGGTGACCGACCAGTCGGTCGATATCTTCGACCGCGAGGCGGTGTTCATCGACACCATCCTGGCCCCGCTGTTGGAGCGTCACCAGACCCTGCGCGTGGTGCTGGAGCATGTGACCACGGCCGACGCCGTGCAGTTCGTGCGGGCGCATGCCGCCAGCGGCCGGATCGGCGCCACCATCACCGCGCATCACCTGCTGATCAACCGCAGCCACATTTTCCAGGGCGGCATCCGCCCGCACCTCTACTGCCTGCCGATCGCCAAGCGCGAAATCCACCGGGTGGCTCTGGTCGAGGCGGCGATTTCCGGCGAGGGGCCGTTCTTCCTGGGCACCGACACTGCTCCGCACACGGTCACGGCCAAGGAGTCGGCCTGCGGATGCGCCGGCTGCTTCACCGCCGCCAACGCGCTGGAACTCTACGCCGAGGCCTTCGACGAGGCCGGTGCGCTCGACAAGCTGGAAGCCTTCGCCAGCCTGAACGGCCCGCGTTTCTACAACCTGCCGGTCAGCGAGGAGCACGTGGCGCTGGAACGCCGCCCATCGGTTACCCCCGACCTGATCCTGGTCAGCGAAGGCGACGCCGTCCTGCCCTTCCGCAGTGGCGAGACCCTGCGCTGGAGCTTCGCGGGCGCGGTGTGACCGGTTCGGATGCCGCGCCCCTCCGATGCGGGCGCGGCATCCGACCTCAGAAAAGTGTCCCCTGCACCGGCACCACCCGCGGCTTGCGCGGAGCCGCCTTCTTCTCCGGCTTGGCCTCCGCCGGCGCCTCGGTCTTGACCTCCGCCTTCGGGGCGCCGCCGTCGATGGTTGCTGCAACTTTGGCGTCGTCGGCGAAGACGATGTTGACGGCTAGCCCCGGCGTCGCCTGATCGGCGCGGGTCACCGGGCGGCCGTCCCGGTCCTCGACCAGGGCGAAGCCGCGGGCCAGCACGCCCTTGTAGCTGTAACTTTCCAGCAATTGGCCGAGCGACGCCAGCTTGGCCGCCTTGTCGGCGACACCCTTGGCATAGCTGCGGTCGAGCCGCGGCGTCAGGTCGGCTACGCGGCGCTCGCCATCCGTCAGCTTCACCCGCGCCGGGGTCAGCGACAGCCGGCCGGCCACGCGGTCGAAGCGTCCGCCGGCGGTGGTCACTGCATGGCGCAGCGCCGAGTCGAGCGCCCGGCTCTCCGACGACAATCTCTGTTCGGCCTGGGCCAGCTTCTCGCGCGGGTGGCGTAGCTTGGCGGCCAGCTCGCCGACGCGGGTGCGTCGCCGCTCCAGCAGCGCGGAGGCGGCAAGGTTCAACCGTTCGGCACGATCGTCCAGCCGCTGGGCATGGCCTTCCAGGAGGGCGCGGGGATCGCCGAGGCCTCGGGCCAACCCCTCCACCCGGTTTCGGCGATCCTCCACCGCGCGCGATGCGCTGGCGAGCAGCCGGCGCTCATCGTCCAGGATCTGGGCGAGCAGCTCGCCGCGCACCGGCACCGCCATCTCGGCGGCGGCGGTCGGGGTGGGCGCGCGCAGGTCGGACGCGAAGTCGATCAGGGTGGTGTCGGTCTCGTGCCCGACGGCGGAGATCAGCGGGATGGCGCTGGCCGCCGCGGCGCGCACCACATTCTCCTCGTTGAAGGCCATCAGGTCCTCCAGCGAGCCGCCGCCGCGCGCCACGATGATCAGATCCGGTCGGGGGATGCGGCCACCAGGTTGGATGCGGTTGAAGCCCTCGATGGCCGCCGTCACCTCGGCCGCCGCGCGCTCGCCCTGGACGGCGACCGGCCACAGCAGGACATGGCGGGGGAAGCGGTCGTTCAGCCGGTGCAGGATGTCGCGGATGACCGCGCCGGTGGGGGAGGTGACTACGCCGATCACGTCGGGCAGGAAGGGGATCCGCTTCTTGCGGGCGGGGTCGAACAGCCCCTCCGCCGCCAGCCGGCGCTTGCGCTCCTCCAGCATCTTCAGCAGGGCGCCTTCGCCGGCCAGCTCCATCGACTCGACGATCAGCTGGTATTGCGAGCGGCCGGGGTAGGTGGTCATGCGGCCGGTGACGATGACCTCCAGCCCTTCCTCCGGCCGGACCGCCAGCTTCGCCATGGTGCCGCGCCAGCACACCGCCTCGATCACCGCGGTGTCGTCCTTGAGCCGCATGTAGCAATGGCCGGAGCTGTGCTTCTTCGGTTGGCTGATCTCGCCGCGGACGCGGACGAAGCCGAATTCCTCCTCGATGCTGCGCTTCAGCCGGCGGGCGAGGTCGCCGACGGTGAATTCCGGCAGGTTGGAGCCGGGGCGCGGTTCGGGGGCGATGAGGGGTGCGTTTTCGGACGTCATGGCGCTCTTGAGTTGGGGCGCCGCCATGATACAAGGCGCGCAGATCGCAACAAGGCGGAAGGAGCGCCACCCCATGAAAGTCCTCGTCGTCGGATCGGGCGGTCGTGAGCACGCGCTCTGCTGGGCCATTGCCAACTCGCCGCTGTGTGACGCGCTCTATTGCGCGCCGGGCAACGCCGGCATCGCCGATGTCGCCACGCTGGTTCCCATCGGGTCGGAAGACGTTGATGGGTTGGTGCGCTTCGTCCAGGACAATGCCATCGACTTCGTCGTCGTCGGTCCGGAAGGCCCGCTGGTGCTGGGGCTGGTGGATAAGCTGACCGCGCTGGGCGTCAAGGCCTTCGGCCCCAGCGCCGCGGCGGCGGAGCTTGAAGGCTCCAAGGGCTTCATGAAGGACATCCTGGCGAAATACGGGGTGCCCACCGCCTTCTACGAGCGTTTCAAGGACCCGGAGGCCGCCAAGGCCTATGTCCGCAAGCATGGCGCGCCCATCGTGGTGAAGGCCGACGGGCTCGCCGCCGGCAAGGGCGTCACCGTCGCCCGCACCGAGCAGGAAGCCTTCGAGGCCATCGACGACGCGCTAGTCGGCGGCCGTTTCGGCGCCGCCGGTGCCGAGGTGGTGGTGGAGGAGTTCCTGGACGGCGAGGAGGTCAGCTTCTTCGCGCTGTGCGACGGTGAGAACGCGCTGCCGCTGGCATCCGCCCAGGACCACAAGGCGGTGGGCGACGGCGACACCGGTCCCAACACCGGCGGGATGGGCGCCTATTCCCCCGCGCCGGTGCTGACCCCCGACCTGCAGGATCGCGTGATGCGCGAGATCATCCTGCCGACGGTCAAGGGCATGGCGGCGGAAGGCAAGCCGTTCAAGGGCGTTCTGTTTGCCGGCCTGATGATCATGCAGACGCCGGACGGCCCGGTGCCGAAGACGCTGGAGTTCAACGTCCGCTTCGGCGACCCGGAATGCCAGACGCTGATGATGCGGCTGAAGTCCGACGCGCTGGCGGCGCTGGTGGCGGCGGCCGACGGGGTGCTGGACAGCATCGACCTGCGCTGGCACGACCAGACCGCGCTTTGCGTGGTTATGGCGGCCAACGGCTATCCGGGGGACTATGCCAAGAACACCGAGATTCGCGGGCTGGACAAGGCCGGCGCGGTGGAGAATGTGACCGTCTTCCACGCCGGCACCAAGCGGGCCGAGGACGGCCGGGTGTTGTCGGTCGGCGGCCGGGTGCTGGGCGTCACCGCGCTGGCCCCGACGGTGGCGGAGGCGCAGGCGGCGGCCTACAAGGCGGTGGACGCGCTGGACTGGCCGGACGGCTTCTGCCGCCGCGACATCGGCTGGCGGGCGGTGGGGCGGTAAGGGTAAGGGAAGAACCTACAAAAGCAGTCTCGAAGGGACTATTTTGAACTTGGTCCCAACTGAAGCCGTTTGCCCCGGTATGGACACCGCTCCCCAGACCCGCGCGGCCATCGCCGCATTCCGCCAGGGGGCCGAAGCCGTCTTCGGCTCCCGTCTGGATTCGATTCTGTTGTTCGGCTCACGGTCGCGCGACGACTATACCGACGAGTCCGATCTCGATCTGGCCGTGATCCTGAAGGATGAGCCGGCCGATCCGCTGGAGGAGGCGGATCGGGTCATGGACATCGCTTTCGTGCCGACCATGGACGCGGGCCGGATCGTCCAGCCTTTCGTCTGGTCGGTACGGACGTTGCGCACGTCCCAACATCCGCTGATCAAGACGGTTCGGGAGCAGGGAGTGCCGGTGTGACCGGAACCATTGATCCTCTGGCACGATTGGGCCGGGCCGAAGAAGCTCTGAACGCCGCAAAGCTCCTTTATTCGGGTGGATTTCCGCGTGACTGCGTCAATCGTGCGCATCTGGCGATGGAATTGGCGGCATTGGCGATCCTGACCCGTTACGGATTCGGCTCGAAGTCGCATCGGGGCGTACAGGCTCTTTTCTTCGAACATGTCGCGAAGCCCGGTCTGATGCCGATGGAGCATGCCCAGGCGCTTGCGGCGGCATTGCGCGACCGCCTGCTGACCGATTACGAGGAACCCGCGGCGGACGTGACGCGCGAGCGTGCGGCCAAGCATCTCGCCAACGCCGAACATTTCCTCGGTGACGTCCGCTCTCTGCTGACCGCCGCTTCCTGAAAAATCCCCCGGCGCATATTTTCCATGGAATAGGGGGGCGCATCGCTGCGCCCCCTTTTCATGTCAGCATCACGCCCGCAGCCGTTCCGACGCGGTTGCGATGTTCTGCGACACCACCTCGATGTCGCGGACCACGCGGGTGACGCTGTGGGCGATCTCCTTGGTCGCCGATTCCTGCTGCGATACGGCGGCGGCGATGGTGGTGGAGATCTGCTGGACGTCGGTGACGATGGCGCCGATGCGGCGGATGGCGTCGACGGCGTGCAGCGCTTCCTGCTGGACCGAGGCGATCTGCGCGGCGATGTCGTCGGCGGCACTGCCGCTCTGCTGGGCCAGCGACTTTACCTCATTCGCCACGACGGCGAAGCCGCGGCCGGCCTCTCCGGCGCGGGCGGCCTCGATGGTCGCGTTGAGCGCCAGCAGGTTGGTCTGCGACGCAATGCTGTTGATCAGCTTGGTGATGGCGCCGATGCGCTCCGCCGAAGTGACCAGGGCTTCCACCGCGGCGTTGGTGCGCGACGCCTCCTCGGACGCCTTCAGCGAGGCGCCCGATGCCTCGTTGGCGCGGCTGCTGATGTCGGAGATCGAGGCCGACAGCTCCTCCGTCGCGGCGGCGACGGTCTGGGCGTTGGCGGTGGCGCGGTCGGCGGCGGTGCCCACCTCGCGGTCCAGCGATTCGGCAAGCCCGGAAACGGTGCGGCGGCGCTCGCCGTCCATCTCCACCTGTCGCAGTTCGGACAGCTTCTCCGCATCGATGTCGATCAGCGATCCGCAGGCGCGCAACGCCACGCCGTTGTTGTCGCGGGCGACGCCGCCGATGGCGCGGAACCAGCGATAGCTGCCGTCCTTAACCTTCAGCCGGTAATCGACATCATAGCCGGTACGGCCGCTGCGGTCGTTCAGGCAGGCCATGAATGCGTCGAAGGTCGGCTTGGCATCGTCCGGATGCAGCCGGTCGGCCCAGGAACCGACCTTGTCCGGAAAGCCTGCCTTGTCGTCGCGGTCGAAGCCGGCGAGACGGCGGAATTCCGGCGACCAATGCCAACGGCTCTGCGCATGCATCGGATCGCCATTGTGGAAGACCGCATCCCACAACCCGACACCAGCGTGGCGGTCGAGCAGCTTTGCCCGCTCCAGTTCATTGCGCTCGGCATCGATGTCGATCAGGGAACCGCAGGCACGCAGCGCCAGACCGCTGCTGTCGCGAGCGACACCGCCGATGGCGCGGAACCAGCGATAGCTGCCGTCCTTCACCTTCAGCCGGTAATTCACATCGTAGCCGGTACGGCCGCTGCGGTCGTTCAGGCAGGCCATGAAGGCGTCGAAGGTCGGCTTGGCATCGTCCGGATGCAGCCGGTCGGCCCAGGAACCGACCTTGTCCGGAAAGCCTGCCTTGTCGTCGCGGTCGAAGCCGGCGAGTCGGCGGAACTCCGGCGACCAGTGCCAACGGCTTTGCGCGTGCATCGGATCGCCGTCGTGGATCACCGCATCCCAAAGCCCGACACCCGCATGGCGCCCCAGCAGGGCCAGCTCTTCGGCGGCCTGATTGTCCTGCGGCTTGCGGAACGACAACATTTCGTAACTCCTGATGGCTGAAGGCGGTCAGCGCATCATGAGCATATATTCGCTAAACAAACACTTAACAGAGTGAACCGTATTTACACGAACTATATGCGTCGGTTGTTCCGGAAGGGGGATTTTCACCTGTCTTTGCTATGGCATGAGTTGCGGGGCATAAGCCTGACCGTTGCGCAATTCAATTGCACGGCGCCGGCAATAACATTGCGTCGCGGAACCGGCTGAGACCCGCGGGGCGCTCACCGCCGCTCCCTGAAGAATCCCCGCAGCAGCGCGCCCGCCCGTGTTTCCCCGATGCCGCTGTAGACCTCCGGCACGTGGTGGCAGGTGGGCTGAGTGAAAAAGCGCGGACCGTGGTCCACCGCGCCCCCCTTGGGATCATAGGCACCGTAATAGACCCGCCGGATGCGGGCGAAACTGATCGCCGCGGCGCACAGTGCGCAGGGTTCCAGAGTCACATACAGGTCGCAGCCGGGCAGGCGGGGCTGGCCGCGGGCGGCGCAGGCCTCGCGGATCGCCAGCAACTCGGCATGGGCGGAGGGGTCGCACAGCTCCTCGGTGCGGTTGCCGGCGGTGGCGAGGACGGTGCCCGTCGCGGGGTCGACGACGACGGCGCCAACCGGCACCTCGCCACGCGCGGCGGCGGCCTCGGCGGCGGCGAAGGCAAGGTCCATATAGCGGGGAGACGGCATGGCCGGGCAAGGTGCCAACCCCGCCGGGAGCGCGTCAACCGGATTCCGGCGTCCGGGCACTGGACTCGTGTTGCGGGCGGCGCGTCCAGGCCCTATGGTCCGGCCATGGACCGCTCCGATACCGCCAAGAAATCCAAATCCGCCGCCACCCCTGCCGCCGGCCCCGCCGCCGACGGCGGCGAACGCATCGCCAAGCGACTGGCGCGCGCCGGGCTCTGCTCGCGCCGCGACGCCGAACGCTGGATCGCCGAGGGCCGCGTCGCGGTCAACAGCCGCGTGCTCGACAGCCCCGCCTGCGTGGTGCGCCCCGGCGATATCGTGCAGGTCGACGGCAAGGTCATTCCGGAGCCGGAGCCGGCCCGCCTGTGGCGCTATCACAAGCCGTCGGGGCTGGTTACCACCGCCCGTGACGAGAAGGGGCGCGAAACCGTCTTCGACCGCCTGCCGCCCGAGTTGCCGCGCGTGGTCTCCATCGGCCGTCTCGACCTGACGACCGAGGGGCTGCTGCTGCTGACCAACGATGGCGAACTGGCACGCTTCCTGGAACTGCCGGCCACCGGCTGGACCCGCCGCTACCGCGTGCGCGTCTTCGGCGAGGTGGACGAGCGGCAACTGGCGGCGCTGGAGAAGGGGCCGACCATCGAAGGCGTCAAGTACGGCCCGATCGAGGCCGCGCTGGACCGCATCCAGGGCCGCAATGCCTGGCTGACCGTCAGCCTGAAGGAAGGCAAGAACCGCGAGATCCGCAAGGTCATGGAGTCGCTTGGGCTCCAGGTGAACCGGCTGATCCGCGTCGCCTATGGCCCCTTCCAACTCGGCAAGCTGGAGGAGGGCGCCGTCGAGGAGGTGCCGAAGCGCGTCGTCCGTGAACAGATCGCCCCCTTCTTCGGCACGCCCGAAGGGGCGGAGCCTGCCGAATCCGGGACCAAGCAACGCGCGAAGGCACGCGCCGATGCGGCGGTGAAGGCCGCTCCGGCGAAGGCGGCTTCCGGCGGCCGTCCGACCGGCAAGACGGATGCGAAGGCGGACGCCAAAACCGCTCCGAAGCGCGCGCCGCGCTCCGCCACCAAGCGGCACGAGGCCGAAGCCGCCCGCACCGAAGAGGCCAAGCCGGCCCGGCGCGGCGCATCGACCCGTGGCACCCTGTCGCTGGGCGGTGGTGCGGCGGCCAAGCCGGGTCGTCCCGGCAAGCCGGAGGGCGCGCGGTCCGACACCCGGCGGCCCGACGCAGGCCGGTCCGAGTCCCCGCGCTCCGAAGGCGCCCGTTCGCGGGATGCCAAGCCCCGGGAGGCTAAGCCGAGAGACGGCAAGGCTCCGGGCTTCAAGGCGGCCGAGTCCAAGGCGGCAGGACCCAAAACTGCGGGTCCCAAATCCGCCGGCCCGAAGGGGAACGGCCCGAAGGGTGCCGGCCCGGCGCCGCGGGGCGGGCCGAAGGGTGGCGGCGACAGGTCCGGTGGCGGTGCCGGCGGACGGACGGAGCGCCCGCGTGCGGATCGTCGGCGGTAAGCATCGCGGCCGCAGTCTGGTGGCGCCGGGCGGGCGCGACACCCGCCCCACCACCGACCGCACCCGGCAAGCCATCTTCAACATCCTGGCCCATGCCGACTGGGCGCCCGAGTTCGAGGGCGCCGCGGTTGTCGACGCCTTCTGCGGCACCGGCGCGCTGGGGCTGGAAGCCCTGTCGCGCGGGGCGTCCTGGTGCGGCTTCCTCGACATGGGCCGGCCGGCGCTGGACGCCGTGCGCGCCAATGTAGAGGCGTTGCGCGAAGCGGCGAACGCTCAAATCCTGCGCGCCGACGCGACCAAGCCACCCCCGGCGTCCCACGCCTGCACGCTGGCCTTCCTCGACCCGCCCTATGGCCAGGGGCTGGCGCCGCGCGCGCTGGAGGGGTTGCTGCGCGCCGGCTGGCTGGCCGACGGCGCTCTCGCGGTGGTTGAGGTTGCCGATCGCGACCCCTTGCCTCTTCCCGACGGTTTCACGGCGGTCGATGAACGCCGCTATGGCGACACCCGCGTCGCCTTCCTGACGGTCCGCCGCCCGGCCTGACCGCAGGGACGAATACCGCGGCCCCCTCCCCGGGGTCGCCGGTCCGCTGTTTCAATCCCCCGAGTTTCATTTTTTGCCGACCATGCCCAAAGGCCGGTGGTGACGCATCCCTTGCGTTCCAAGACGGACATCCGTGTTTTTCCATCATGCGGAAAGACGAAACGGACTGTTGAGTTCCAAAACAATCCGAGCAAAAAATCATGTGTCGCCGATGCGGTTCCTTATGGAAACGGCGGCATCTATCTATCTCCTAAGACTGCACACCCTCGTTCGAGGGGGCCGTGCAGGTACCGGCACGGCTTCTTTTTGCAGAACCTACGTCAAAGCGGGTGAACCGACACAAGAACCGGTGTGGACCGGGCATCCGGCGCGACGCGAATTGTAGCTTTTACTTTGTCTGACTGTATGCATACGGCGTCGATCCGTCCGTCGGTGTCTTTTTGTCCCCGGTTTTGGCATACCAGATTACATATCTGGCATTCCTAAATCGGGACAATCGAACTCCGAGCGATTGTCGGCATCCGCGCCGAGTTCCGGAAAGGAACCGTCAGCAAGAGCGGTCCGTCCGGGTCATTCCGCAATCGTGATTGGCGTGCCGGTCCCCGGGAGAGGGGCCGCGCCGCCGGCTCAGGCAAGTTAAACGGGAGGCACGATGGCTCATATGAATTCACAACCGGCGGCATCGGCGCCGCCGGTGACCGATGCGGTCCGCTGGACGCAGATCGTCGTCGGCATCGTCTGCATGGTGGCGGCGGCCAACATCCAGTATGCCTGGACGCTGTTCGTCCCAGAAATCCAGGCAACCCATGGCTGGACGCGCGCATCGATCCAGACCGCCTTCACCATCTTCGTCGTCGTGCAGACGTGGCTGACGCCGATCGAGGGCTATTTCATCGACAAATACGGCCCCCGCGTGATCGTCGCCGCCGGCGGCTTCTTCACCGGCCTGTCCTGGATCATCGACAGCTATGCCGGCACGCTCAGCATGCTGTATGTCGGCTCGGCCATCGGCGGCATCGGCGTCGGGTGCGTCTACGCCACCTGCGTCAACAACGCGCTGAAGTGGTTCCCGGAAAAGCGCGGTCTGGCGGTCGGCCTGACGGCGGGCGGCTATGGCGCCGGTTCGGCGCTCACCATCCTGCCGATCTCGGCGATGATCCACAGCAGCGGCTATCAGTCGGCCTTCTTCTGGTTCGGTCTGGTGCAGGGCGCCATCATCATCTGCGCTGCGCTGTTCCTGCGCATGCCGCAGAAGGAGCAGGTCAAGGCCTCCACGAAGGTCGCGCAGACCCGCCGCGACTACACGCTGGGCGAAGCGGTCCGCACGCCAGTGTTCTGGGTGATGTGGGCGATGTTCATCGGCACCGTCACCGGCGGCCTGATGGCGGTGGCCCAGCTGGGCGTCATCGCCCACGATCTGGGCGTGAAGGAAGCCCCGGTCAGCGTCTTCGGCCTGACCATGGCGGCTCTGCCCTTCGCCCTGATGCTGGACCGCGTGATGAACGGCATCTCGCGCCCGCTGTTCGGCTTCATTTCGGATCACATCGGCCGTGAGGCGACCATGTTCGTCGCCTTCACGCTGGAAGGCGTCGGCATCATCATGCTGAGCCGCTTCGGCCACGACCCGATGATGTTCCTGATCCTCAGTGGCATGGTCTTCCTGGCCTGGGGCGAAGTCTACAGCCTGTTCAGCGCCACCTCGGCCGACACCTTCGGCACCAAGCATGCCGGCAAGATCTACGGCGTCCTCTACTGCGCCAAGGGTGTCGCGGCGCTGCTGGTGCCGATGGGCAACCTGCTGATGGAAGCCACCGGCACCTGGGCGACCGTGCTGTACGTCACGGCCACCATGGACCTGACCGCGGCGGCCTGTGCGCTGCTGGTTCTGAAGCCGATGCTGGCCCGACACCATGCCCGCAACGCCGAACTGGCGCGCCGTGCCGAGCAGGGTGAAACCGGACATTCCGTCCCGGTCGGGGCCGCCGCCAGCACCGCCAACGGGTAAGGGGACGGTTGGGGGGCTGGTTCAGGGAACTGGCTGATGAAAGCGGGCCGGGGATGCGCAAAGCACCCCGGCCCATTTCGTCGGCCGCATCATTCATTCGATCCAGAAAGGGCGGTCCTTGGCCTTGTCGGACTTCGCCTCATTCTGGGCCGCCTGCTGGAAGCGGTCGGAGGAGAACAGGATGCCCGGCTCTTCCTCCGTCTCGTCCTTCTCGGGCTCGATCACGGTGAAGCCGCCGCGGCCGCTGGCCATATAGACGGCGTGGCCGATCATGCCGGTCAGCGCGAGGAACAGAAGGGCCTGGGTCTCGATCATGAGGAAAACGTCCTTATCGGGGAGGGGAGGGCGTCGACAGGAACAACAGCGCATGTCCGCAAACGGCATCCCCCGCGGACGGCGATCGCCCACGGTGACGGCCAAGTCATGCTGTGCTGCAACATAAGCAAACTGGCATGCCACCGCAAAAAGTTTTGCATGCCAGATGCCGGATGCCTGACCTGCAACTTTGCCGCAGGGCCTCATACCGCCAAAGACCGATCCTCCGGCGCAACCAAACCGGCCCTGCCGCTGTTCCCCGCCTGTCGGCCCCGCTTTGGGCCGGGGATCGGCAAAAGGGATGGAGCGGCCATGATCCGGGACCTTTGGTACAAGAACGCGGTCATCTACAATCTGTCGCTATCGACCTTCATGGACGCCAACGCCGACGGCATCGGCGATTTCCAGGGGCTTTTGCGCCGATTGGACTATCTGCAGGGGCTGGGGGTGACCTGCCTGTGGCTGGGGCCGTTCCAGACCTCGCCGATGAAGGACGGCGGCTATGACGTCGCCGATTACTACAGCGTCGATCCCCGCTACGGCACGTTGGGCGACTTCGTGGAGTTCACCCATGCCTGCGAACAGCGCGGCATCCGCGTCATCATCGATCTGGTCATCAACCACACCTCCGACGAACATCCCTGGTTCAAGGACGCCCGCAGCGATCCCGACAGCAAGTATCGCGACTGGTATGTCTGGTCCGACAAGAAGCCGGAGAATGCCGACAAGGGCATGGTCTTTCCCGGCGTGCAGAAATCGACCTGGACCTATGACCGCGAAGCGAAGGCTTGGTATTTCCACCGCTTCTACAAGTTCCAGCCCGACCTGAACACCTCGCACCCGGAGGTGCATGCCGAACTGCTGAAGATCATGGGCTTCTGGATCCAGCTGGGCGTCGCCGGGTTCCGCATGGATGCCGTTCCCTTCATCATCGCGGAGAAGGGAGCGGACATCGCCAAGCCGAAGGAGCAGTTCGGCATGCTGCGCAGCTTCCGCGAATTCGTGCAGTGGCGGCGCGGTGACGCCGTGCTGCTGGCGGAGGCCAACATCCTGCCGGAGGACGACCTGGAATATTTCGGCGAGGACGGCGACCGCTGCCACATGATGTTCAATTTCCAGGTCAACCAGCACCTGTTCTATGCGCTGGCCACCGCCGACACCGGGCCGCTGGCCAAGGCGTTGGAGATCACCAAGCCGCGCCCGGCCACCGCGCAATGGGGCTGCTTCCTGCGCAACCATGACGAGCTCGACCTCGGCCGGCTGACCGACGAGCAGCGCCAGGCAGTCTTCGCCGCCTTCGGGCCCGAAAAATCCATGCAGCTCTATGACCGCGGCATCCGGCGGCGGCTGGCGCCGATGCTGCACGACGACCGGCGGCGGATCGAGCTGGCCTACAGCCTGATGTTCACCCTGCCGGGGACGCCGGTTATCCGTTATGGCGATGAGATCGGCATGGGCGACGACCTGTCGCTGCCCGAACGCGAGTGCGCCCGCACGCCGATGCAATGGTCGGACGAGCCGCATGGCGGCTTCACCAAGTCCGACGAACCGGAAAGCCCGGTCATCAGCGGCGGCGTCTTCGGGTTCGAGCGGATCAACGCCGCGATCCAGCGCCGCGATCCCGAATCGCTGCTGAACTGGACCGAGCGCATCATCCGCATGCGCAAGGAGTGCCCGGAAATCGGCTGGGGCGACTTCCGCATCCTGAAGACCGGCCGGCCGGAGGTGCTGGCCCTGCGTTATGACTGGCGCAACAACGGCGTGGTGGTTCTGCACAACCTGTCGGACAAGCCCTGCGAGATCGTGCTGGACGTGGACGGGCACGGCGAGGCCTGCCGGCTGGTCAACCTGCTGTCGGAGGACCACAGCGAACCCGACGCCGAGGGCCGCCACCGTCTGGTGATGGAGGCCTATGGCTATCGCTGGTTCCGGGTCGGCGGGCTGGATTACCTGCTGCGCCGGACGGAGGCGGACGTGAAACCGGGCAAGTCGGTCTAAGCGACGTCCAGCCGGGCCGGTCCATCCTCGTCGCTGCGGTCATAGGCGGACCGGGCTTCCAGCATCTGAGCGATGTGGGTCTCGGCCCACACGCGCAGGGGCACCAGCGTTTCGGCCAGCGTCGCGCCCAGCGGCGTGATCGAATATTCGACGGTGACCGGCACGGTGGCGAAGACCTTGCGGCTGACCAGCCCGTCGCGCTCCAGGCTTTTCAGGGTCTGCGACAGCATTTTCTGCGAGATGCCCTCGATCTCGCGGCGCAGCTGGTTGAAGCGCATCGGCCCGCTTTCCAGCAGACCGAGGATCAGCACCGTCCATTTGTCGGCGATCCGGTCCAGCGCTTGCCGCGTCGGACAAGCGGAGGCATAGGCGTTTCCATCCTGATCGGTTCCGCACTGGTGCATGACAAATCCCCCGGCCGCCGGCTGCCCGCGGTTACGCACGGGTGACCATGTAACGAAAAGGTGCCTTCTTTACACCAGATTTCCAACCGGCCATCAAGTCACCATTGGAAACCTGGTGAAAGGACACCCGCCATGAAGATCGCCATCATCGGTGCCGCCGGCCGCGCCGGCAGCCGTATCCAGGCCGAACTGCTCCGCCGCGGCCATAGCGTGACCGCCATCGTCCGTGACCCCACCAAGGTCGCCGCCGCCCCCGGCCTGACGGTGAAGGCCGGCGACGGCAACGATGCCGGGACGCTTGCCCCGCTGCTGGCCGGCCATGACGCGGTGGTCAGCGCCGTGATGTTCCTGATGAGCGATGCCGACAGCCTGATCGGCGCGGTGAAGGCATCGGGCGTGCCGCGCTATCTGGTGGTCGGCGGTGCCGGCAGCCTGGAGGTCGCCCCCGGCGTCCGCCTGATCGACACCCCGGATTTCCCGGACCTCTACAAGGCCGAAGCCAGCAAGGGCGCCGAGTTCCTCGACCGTCTGAAGGCCGAGCCAGACCTGAACTGGACCTTCCTGTCGCCTTCCGCCGAGTTCGTGCTGGGCGAGCGCTCCGGCAAGTTCCGCCTTGGCGACGACGCGCTGCTGGTGGACGGCGCTGGGCGCAGCTGGATCAGCTACGAGGACTTCGCCGTGGCGCTGGTCGACGAAATCGAAACGCCGAAGCAAGAGCGCAAGCGGTTCACGGTGGGGTACTGAGGGTAGGCGGGCGGCGTTCGAAAAGGGCGCCGCCCGTTGTGTTGAGGAAGTCGAGTCAGGCTGCCCGCTGGACGGGATAGTCGCGCACCAGGATATCGACGGGGATATGCAGGCCTTCCGCCAGTCGTCGGATCATCGGCAGGGTCAAGGCACGCTTGCGATTCAGGATCTCGGCGACCCGGGCGCGGCTGCCGATCATCGGTTCCAGATCGTGCCGGGTCAGCCCGCGCTGTTCCATCATGAACTCGATGGCGCTGATCGGATCGCTCGGCGGGATCGGGTGGTTCGCCTCTTCATAGGCCTCCACCAGCATCATCAGGATTTCGAGCCGCGCACCGTCGGCGGTGTCGGGATCGGCGCCCCACAGGCGGTCGATTTCCTCCAGGGCGGCGGCGTGATCCTGATCGGACCGGATCGGGCGAATATCCATGATTACACCGTCCTCACGTCGATGGAGTCGTATTCCCGATGCGTACCGACCCATTTCACATAAACCGTGCGGTACCGGTAATCGATCCCGGCAACGAGCCGGTATTTGTTGCCGGCGATGTTGAAGACCACCTGGTCACCCACGAAAGACGCTGAGCGGAACTGAGCCTTGACGGCTGCCGTATCCGGCCAGTCGACGTTGCGAACCACGTTGAACCAATCCGTCAACGGCGCCTCGCTGTCACCCCGACCGGGCATTTCCCAATGCTCCCGCAGAGTTCGGCGTGAAATGATCCTCATGGAGGGAGCTTACATGTGCTCCCGTGGTGGGAGCAACCCCTACCTCCGCCCAAACAGCCTCTCAATATCCGCCAACTTCAGCTCCACATATGTCGGCCGCCCGTGGTTGCACTGTCCGCTGTGCGGCGTCGCTTCCATCTGCCGCAGCAGGGCGTTCATCTCGTCGACGCTCAGCGTGCGGCCGGCGCGGACGCTGCCGTGGCAGGCCATCGTCGCGCAGACCTCCTCCAGGCGCTCCTTCAGCGACAGGGCGTCGCCCAGTTCGGACAGTTCTTCGGCAAGGTCGCGGATCAGGTTCTTCACGTCGGACTGGCCGAGCAGGGCCGGCACTTCGCGCACCATGACGCAGCCGTGGCCGAAGCCCTCGATCACCAGACCAAGCTCGGCCAGTTCGGCGCTGCGAGCCAGCAGGCGGTTGGCGGAGGGTTCGTCCAGCTCGATCAGTTCGGGGATCAGCAGGGCCTGACGCTTCACTCCACCGTCAAGCAGGGCGGCCTTCATCCGTTCATAGACCAGCCGTTCATGGGCGGCGTGCTGGTCGACGATGACGATGCCCTCGCGGGTCTGGGCCACGATGTAGGTGGTGTGGACCTGCGCCCGTGCCGCGCCCAGCGGGTGGCTGTCGGGCGGCGGCTCGGGCTTCTGCGCCGACGGGTCGGGGGTGCGGTATTCCGGCGGGCGGGCGCCAGGGGCGAAGCCGTTGCCGAAGCCGCTGAGACGGCCTTGCAAGGGCGGCAGGCCAGTCTGGGTCGGTGCCTGGAAGGCGGCGGAGCGCTCCGCCAGACCGCGCGGCACGGCGGTCGGCGTATAGGAGCCACCCCAACTCCCACCCGACCCGCCGCCGGAACGTCCGTAGGGGAGGGGGGAGGGGGTGAAGCCGCTGTCGCTCTCGCCGGACTGTTCTGGCCGAAGGGCGCCCAGCGTGGCGAGGCCGACGGTGGTGGAGGCGCGGTGGCCGGCCTCGGCCAGCGCGTGTTTCAGCGATCCGACGATCAGGCCGCGCACCAGACCCTGGTCGCGGAAGCGCACTTCGGCCTTGGCCGGGTGGACGTTCACGTCGACCTCCTGCGGGTCGATGTCGAGGAACAGCGCCAGCATCGGGTGGCGGTCGCGCGGCAGGAAATCGGCATAGGCGGCGCGCACGGCACCGACCATCAGCTTGTCGCGCACCGGGCGGCCGTTGACGAACAGGTGCTGGTGCTTGGCGGTCGGGCGGTGCAGGGTGGGCAGGCCAATCCAGCCGGCCAGCGACACGCCCTCGCGCTGCGCCATCACCGGCACGGCGTTCTCCTGGAAATCGCGGCCCATCAGGGCGCCCAGCCGGGTCAGCCGGGCGTCCAGCAATTCGCCCTGCGCCGCGCTCAGCCGCAGGCCGCCGCGCCCGCCGTCGCTGAGGGTGAAGGCGACGCCGGGATGGGCCATCGCCAGCCGCTCCAGGCAATCGGCGATGTGGTCGTATTCGGTGCGCGACGCCTTCAGGAATTTCAGCCGGGCCGGCACGGCGGCGAACAGGTCGCGCACCTCGATCCGTGTGCCCTGGGCCAGCGCCGCCGGCTGCGGCGATCCCTTGGCGCCGGCATCCACCGTCAGGCTCCAGGCGCTGTCGGCGCCGCGGGCGCGGCTGGTGATGGTCAGGCAGCTGACGGCGCCGATGGAGGGCAGCGCCTCCCCCCGGAAGCCGAGCGAGCGGATGTCGAGAAGATCGTCGCCCGGCAGCTTGGAGGTGGCATGGCGTTCGACCGCCAGCACCAGCTCGTCCGCGGTCATGCCGCAGCCGTCGTCGGTGACGGCGATCAGCGATTTGCCGCCGTCGCGCGCCACAACGTCGATGCGGGTGGCGCCGGCATCGATGGCGTTCTCCACCAGCTCCTTGACGGCTGCGGCGGGACGCTCGACCACCTCACCGGCGGCGATGCGGTTGACCAGTGTTTCGGGAAGCAGTCGGATCGGCATGCCCATAGATATAGTGGCAGCCGGCGCGCGGCACCACCATCTTCGGCCATGTTTGCGCGCTTACAGGCCCTTCAAGGCCTTCATGTAGTCGACCAGCTTGCGTTCGTAGAAGGGCTGCGGCGACTGGTAGCGGGCGACGAGGCCGGCCTCTGCGGTCAGCTTCACCACGATACCCATGCAGGACACGTCGACCGGATCGCCGCCGATGTCGAACTGCAGGCGGAAGTCGAACTTCTGCTTGGCGATCAGGTCGCCGTCATAGGGACGGATGCGGAAGGAACCGAGGACGAACTCCTCCGGCACATATTCGTGGTGGTCGATCACGATCTTGGGCAGGGAGGACGGGCGCTCCTTGCGCGGTTCCGCGGCGGCCTTCGTGCCACCCGGTTCCTTGTTGCCTCCGGAAAATCTCGACAGCCAAGACATGAAGAGCGACGTCCCCTCGTTTCGAAGACCTGAAACCGTGCCGACATATTCCGACAGTTTCGGCGCCATATCCTTTAACAACGGTTAATGACGTAAGCATCGGTTACGGCATGGAAATTTCCGTATTCAGGATCCGCTTCGACGGTGATGTCGCTCGACTTTCAGGGTTCCACCACCCTGCCGTCATGGCCGGGGGCGTGCTACGGTCGACCCTCGCCTTGCCGCTGCCCGTTGGGGAGGGTCCGCCATGCCGCTGTTGCCGGTGATCCGCGATTTCGCCGCCGAGGCCTCGGACCCACGCCGCTATGCGGCGCTGGACGGCGGATGGTCGCTGGCGGTGGCCGACGTCACCGGCAGCACGCAACTGGCCGGGCAGGGCCGTCACCGTGACGTGAATTTCGTCGCCGCCGGGGTGGTCGCGGTGCTGTCCGACGCTGTACGGGTCGGGCAGGAGCAGGTGGCCTGCCAGTTCGGTGGCGACGGCGCCATCGCCGCGGTGCCGCCGGGGCGGGAGGACGCGGCACGGGCTGCGCTCTCGGCGCTTGCCCACTGGTCGGCGGAGGTGATGGACGTGCCGTTGCGCGTCGGGCTGGTGCCGGTGCGGGCGCTGCTCGACCACGGGCTTGAGGTGATGGCCGCCCTGCACGATGTCGGCAATGGCAACAGTTTCGGGCTGTTCCTGGGCGCCGGGGTGGTGGCCGCCGACGCCTGGGTGAAGGAGGATGCGCGCTGGCGCCTGCCGCCGCGGAAAGGGCCGCTGCCCGGGCTGGAGTCGGTGTCCTGCCGCTGGAACCCGGTGCCGCCGAGGCGCGGAACCGTGCTGTGCGTCATCGTCGATGCGGTCGATTCCGGTGCGGCCGGGCTGCTGGAACTGGCCCGCGTCCAGCGCGCCATCGAGGCGATCGTGCCCACCGCCGGCGCCGCTCCGCTGGGGGTGGGGGAGCGGCTGGAGGCGCGCTGGCCGCCGGACTGGCGCGCCCTGCTGATGGAGGCGCGCGGCGGTCGGGACGGCGCCGGTTTGGGCACGCGCATCCGGCGGGTGGGCAAGGCTCTGGCCGGGTCGGGGCTGCTGGTCCTGCTGCTGAAACTGGGGCTGACGCTTGGCGGCTTCGATCCGCAGCGCTACCGCCGCCACATGGCGGAGCGTACCGATTTCCGCAAATCGGCCGGCGGGCCGCGGCTGGTGCTGGACGTGACGGAGGGGGAGGCGGACGCGATCGAAAGGCTGCTGGCCCAGGCGGCCCAGGCCGGCTCGATCCGCTACGGCACCGCACGGGCCGATGCCACCACCGTCACCTGTCTGGTCGGCGATGTGACGGCCGACCGCCATGTGCATTTCGTCGACGGCGCCGGGCTGGGTTTCTGGCGCGCCTCGGTCATGCTGAAGGCGATGAAGGCGCGGGAAAAGGCTGGGCAGGAAGGCGGGGCGGCGAAGGGGATGGAAACCGCCGCCCCGAACTGAATTGGCGGAAAGTGCCGCAGGACCGAGATCAGAACCGTCCGGCCACGCGCCGGCCGGTATCGTCCGACGGCACGATCTCGGTTCCGATCGGCCAGAGAGCCAGCAGCGCAAGCTTCAGATGCGCCCAGGCGAAGGGCAGGCCAATGATGGTGATGGCAAGACCGACCGCCGAGATCAGATGGCCAAGCGCCAGCCACCAGCCGGCCAGCACGAACCAAACGACATTGCCGACGAAGCCCAAGGCGCCTGTGCCCATGTCTTCGCGCCCGCGGAACTCATCCCGGCGTACGGCGGTTTGCCCAAAGGGGAGCAGGGTGTAATGGGCGATGGTCAGGGCGGACCGGGCCCAGGGCAGGCCGACGATGGACAGAGCCATCAGAACCGCGGCCAACAGCCAGCCCAGCGCCATCCAGATGCCGCCCGTGACCAGCCACAGCAGGTTGAGGAGAAGACTGAGCAGAGACATGACACGAAACCCTCCCTTTCGCCGCAGATGTGGGGACGGTCGCACCGCGCGCCTAGAGGCGGGCCTTTCGAACCGTGGCCTTTCGGACTTTGGACACTCCAAAGATGGAGCACCCCGTCCGGCGGCGCGAAAGAGGGGGTGGTGTATGCCATCCATGCCTTGAACCGTATCCGTTCGGTCCACAGATCCGGTACAGGCATCATGACGACGCATCCGGACGGGTCCTTCGTCGGCAGCATCGCCGGCGGGCCGCCCGTTTCCGGTTCACACGGATCGGAGGCCGCATGAACGAGGCTTTGAACACCGACTCCGGCGCCGATGCGCCGAACGTCCCGGGCGACGGCGAATCGCTCTCGCCGGTGGTCGCTGCCATCCTCGGCACCGCCGTCGCGGCGGCGGCCAAGCGCGGCGGCAACGGCGATGTGGTCCGCGGGCTGATCGCCGGCCTGCGCATCCTGCGCGCCACCGTCGAGGAGGAGGCCGGCTACACCATGGCCGCCGCGGTCGACAACGCCATCCGCACCCGCCTGCTGGCCGACAACCTGTCGCGTCTGCGTGTCAGCGGGGAGAAGCCACAGGCCATCCCATTGCCGGACCCCGGACCGGGTGCCAGCGCCGCGGCCGCCATCTTCGAAAGCGCCGCGGAATCCTGCCTGACCGTGAATGCACATGCCGAGGACAACGGGCCTCTGGAACATGCGGTCTTCGCCTTCACCGCACAGTTGCTGCAACAGTTGGGTGGAGCGCCGGAATGGCGCAGCCTGTCCGGCGAGCTGCGCCGCCCGCTGGCGGTGGCACCGGATGGCGAGGGGGAGGAGGTGACCCTGCATTGACCGATCGCCTTGCCGGCCGGCGGCCTGTGGTCCGGACATGTCGGCAAGTCTTGGAATTTGCTTTGCTTTTGTCGTGTTTCGGCGGCGGCTGAAACCTTTTGCGGGCAGGGCGGCTTTTCGGGCCGTGTTAAGGTTTCTGCCCGATTTATCGTACGGGACGATTTGGGTTCCGCTTCGTTAGGGTTGGCTTCGGCGATGGGGCAGTCCCATCGCGGAACGCCAGCACCGGGGACCGCGACCGTGTTCTTTCACACCCAGCCTTCCACCGTCCGCGCCGGACGGGCAGATGCCGCCCGCTTTCCGGTGACCGGCTTGGCCGTGGATGGGACCGTGGACGGGGCCTTGAAGGGGGTGGGCGACCGCACGGCCGACCGTGCCGGCGATCCATCCGGACGGCGGGTGATCTTCCTTCATCCCGGCAAGGGGGCGTGGTGGCGCCTGTTGGACCATGTGCCGAAGGGCCAGGAATGGCTGACCGTGCCGGCGTCGGCCGGGGCGGCGATCCTGTCTCCCCTGCTGGTTGAGCGTGGCGGGCGCCGGCCGGTGCTGGTGGCGGGGGCGGTGACGGCGCCGCTCGCAATCGCCGCGGCGCTCGATTACCCGGAGCGGGTCGGTGGCGTGATGATCGTCGACGATGTCGGGGCCGAATCGCCGATGCGACGCCGTTGGAATGCGCTGGCCACCCGTTTCGGTTGGGCGCTGCCGGCGGTGCTGTCCGGCGATCTGGGAGAGCTTGTTTCCGAATTGCCGGCGGTGCGGGTGCCGGTGACCCTGATGCAGGGCAGCGACCCGGCCGGCCTCTTCGCGCGGCTGGAGGACGGGCTGACCGGCTGCCGGACCTTGACGGTCGTCGCGGTGCCCGACGCCACCGCCGTCCGCCCGCGGACCCATGCGGCCGAACTGCGCGGCGCGCTGCTGGCGCTGGTCTCCGCAGTGGAGCGCGCCCAACGGTAAGAGGGCGGTAGGAGAAAAGAGGCGGTAGCGGACCTGCGCGGTGCAGGTCCTCCCGATCACAAACCCTGGCGTCACAAACTCTGGGCGGTAAGAGCGGCCTGGGTGCGGTTGCGGACGCCGAGATGCCGCAGGATCGCGGTGACGTGGACCTTCACCGTGCCTTCCGTCAGCCCCAGCTCATGGGCGATCTGCTTGTTGGATTTGCCGTCGCGCAGGCGGGCCAGAACGTCGCGCTGGCGTGGCGTCAGCTGGTCGCCGTTGCCGTTCCCCAGCGCCGTGGACTCGTCCATCGTGTCGCCGGAGCCGCTCCCGCCGTGGCCGCCATGCATCTGCTCGACACGATCGCCGCCGCGGATCGCCTGTTCGGGAAGATAGATGCCGCCGGCAAGCACCAACTGCAGCGCACCCAGCAGAACCTTGGCGCTGGAGGATTTCGGGATATAGCCGGCGGCGCCGTTCTCGAGGGCCGCCAGCAGGTCGGAGCGCTTCTCCGATCCCGACACCACCACCAGAAGCGCCTTCGGCAGGCTGGCATGGATGTCGCCCAGCGCCGAGAAGCCGGTCCAGCCCGGCATCCCGAGATCGAGCAGGATCAGGTCGAAGGGTCTGGTGCCATCGCACAGCGCCCGCACCTCGTCATAGGTGCTGGCTTCGAAAAACGTCATGTCGGCGTCGAATTGCGCCAGCAGCCGGCGCAGACCGTCTCGGAACAGCAGGTGATCGTCGGCGATCAGCACGTTCATCGCGGGCATTTCCAGAAGGTTGCGGCGATCCGACACCGGGATGGCGTCATCGGCCCGGACGTTCACATAGGAACGCCCGTTCTGACGCTGTAGTTCGCTTTTGGTCTTAGACCGCTTCCTCTATGCCCGTCGCACTTTCCTGGCCGAGGGGCAGGGTCGCACCTCAAATTCAGTGCTCCGGAGACGGAAAAGCACTGCAAAAGGCAACGCTCCGCTCCGCCGACCGCCTGCCCCGGATGGATGGGGCGGGCGGCCAGGACGGAAGGCGGGCGAGACCTTTTGGCAGAGCGGTCGAATGGATCAGACGGTGGCGGCGACGCCGGCCTCGGCAGTCTGGTCACCGATGCCGTTGTTCAACGCCCAGATGGCGGCCTGGGTGCGGTTGGAGGCGTTGATCTTGCGCAGTAGGCTCTTCAGGTGAACCTTCACGGTGGCTTCCGTGATGTTCAGGTGGTTGGCGATCATCTTGTTGCTGTTGCCGTTCAGCAGGCAGCGCAGGATCTGAACCTCGCGCTGCGACAGCCCCTTGCGGCGGGTCGGCAACTCGGCGCCCATGTCCTCGGTGCGGCCATTGACCAGCAGCTCGGCCAGATGGGTCGGGAACACCTTCTCGCCCATCATCACCAGCTTCAGCGACTGCATCAGCGCCTCGCAGGCGATGTCCTTCAGCAGATAGCCGCCGGCGCCGGCGCTCAAGGCCGCCGACAGCCGGCGGGTTTCCAGATCATTGGTCAGGATGACGACCTTGATCGACGGGTGGTTCTCACGCAGCGTGCGCATCGCATCGACTTCCTCGTCGGCGCCGCTCGGCAGGTCGATCAGGATCAGGTCGGGATTGGTGCCGGTGCCGAGCGCCGACAGGCCCTCGCGCAGGCTGCCGGCCTCGCCGACGACGTTGAAGGGCGTGCCTTCGAACAGGCGCTTCATGCCTTCACGGAAAAGCTTGTTGGCGTCGATGAGGAAAACGTTGATGGGATCCATGGTCTCAGCCCGCCTTTTGTTCCGTTCGGATCGATGTGGCGCCGATTGGCGCTTCGGAGGCATCCCCGACCTTCCGCTCCTGCGTCCGGCCCACTCACCCTCAGGGTTCGGGGGTGCCTCGTTGTGATCCATAGATACCCCCGATTTGCGCCGCGCAAAATTTCGCTTAGGTAAATTTCGCGTCGAGCAATGGGCATATGCCGTAAGCCTGCATAAGACAAGATGCGGACATAAATCAGCTCGCATTGGTCAGGTGGAATAACTGTCTGTGACAGAAAAGGGGAAATCGTTAACCTGACCCCTGTGACTTCGTCGGGACACTGAACTACAGCGGCGATGGACTGTCATAGCGAATGGATCCGGTGGATCAGGACTATGTCATCGCCCGTTGGTTGGAGTCCTACATCTCAACAGCTCGCCGTTCGGCATAAGCGTGGGCGCCGAGGCACGCGGTTCCCGAAGGGGTGAGGGGCTTCTCACGGGGGGTCGTGCCGGCCGGCTCTGTGCTGTATACGTTCTGACCGCAAGACAGCATTCGCATGCTTGAGCGGAATTTCGTTCATCCCCGGACCGGGACGCCATGTCAGACGCTTTTGATGATGATCCGCTGAGCCACGCCGCTCCTGCCGCAGCCGTTCCCGCTGCTGCGCAGCGCTTCGCCTATCTGGACGGGCTGAACCCGACCCAGCGGGCGGCGGTGGAGGCTCTGGACGGTCCGGTCCTGGTGCTGGCGGGTGCCGGCACCGGCAAGACGCGGGTGCTGACCACGCGGCTGGCCCATCTGCTGATGACGCGGCGCGCCGCCGCCTTCCAGATCCTGGCGGTGACCTTCACCAACAAGGCCGCCCGCGAGATGCGCGAGCGTGTCGCCCATCTGGTGGGGATCGAGCCGGAGGGCTGGTGGCTCGGCACCTTCCACGCGCTGGCCGCCCGCATCCTGCGCCGTCATGCCGAACTGGTCGGGCTGAAGTCGAACTTCACCATCCTCGACACCGACGATCAGGTCCGCCTGATCAAGCAGTTGCTGGAAGCCGCGAACATCGATTCCAAGAAGTGGCCGCCCCGTCAGGTGTTGGGCGCCATCGAGCGCTGGAAGGACCGCGGCCTGACCCCCGACCGTCTCGGCGACGCCGACGGCGGCGATGTGGCCGGCGGCAGGGTGGTGGCGATCTACCGCGCCTATCAGGAGCGCCTGCGCACCCTGAACGCCTGCGACTTCGGCGACCTGCTGCTGCACAACATCACGATCTTCCAGAACAATCCGGACGTGCTGGCGGAATACCACCGCAAGTTCAAATATGTTCTGGTGGATGAGTACCAAGATACGAACGTCGCACAGTATCTGTGGCTGCGGATACTCTCCCAGGCGCACAAGAACATCTGCTGCGTCGGGGACGAGGATCAGTGCCTGATCGCCGGCACGCCGGTGACCATGGCCGATGGTAGCCGGCGGGCCATCGAAGAAATCCAGGCCGGCGACGCCATCCTGTCCAACTATGGAAGCGGCGACCTGCGGCCGGCCATCGTCGCGCGGACCCATGTCAAACAGTATCGTGGCGAGGTCGTGGTCATCCGGACCAGCGCCGGCCGCCGCATCGTCAGTACGCCGGAGCATGTCCACTTCGCCGGCTATCGCCTCGGGCTGACGCCCCAGACCTACTTCACCTACCTGATGCACAAGGAAGGGATCGGCTGGCGGCTCGGCACGTCGCAGGTCTATACCGCGGGGCAAGTCAAGCCGATGGTCGGGTTCATGCAGCGCCTGCTGCAGGAACGGGCCGACGCGCTTTGGATCGTCGGAACCCACGCCAGCGAAAACGACGCGCGGGCCGACGAATACATCACGTCCCTGCGCTATCAGATTCCAACCCTCCCGTTTGTGCCGCGCAAGGGCAGGTCGGAGAATGGGCTGGTTCAGGATGCCGCCTATCTGTCGAAGGTCTTCACGGCCTTCAACACCGACGAGAGCGCCGCACGTCTTCTGGCCGACCGGGGTCTGCCGGCGGACCATCCGCATCACCGCCCTCGCTCACGCAATGCCAGCCGGCGAAACGTCGTGGTGACGCTGTGCGGTGACCGGCGCGGCCCCACTCCGATGCACCGCATTTCCATCGTCGGCAACGACGAGCCGGGAAGTTCCGCGCTGAAGGAGCTTGGCTTCAGCGTACGGGCTGCCAAAGCCGGATCCGACAGCTGGCGCGTGGAAACTGCGAACAAGGATTATGACCAGTTGATGGGCGAGGCGGAGCGGGTCCGCAACGCTTTCGGTTCGGCGAACCTGATCCGCGTGGCGCGGCTGGGGACCAATTTGGGCGACGTGACGGAGGCGAACTCCCTTCCGTTCACGCCTGCCGCTTCGGTCCTTCCGGGCATGGCGATGTTCGCTGAGGATGGCAGTTACGACATCGTCGCTTCGGTGGAGCGGGAATTCTACGAAGGCACGGTTCACGATCTGGATATCGAGTCGACGCATAATTTTTCCGCCGATGGCATCTTCACCCATAATTCCATCTACGCCTGGCGCGGTGCCGAGATCGGCAACATCCTGCGTTTCGAGACCGACTTCCCCGGCGCCACCATCATCAAGCTTGAACAGAACTACCGCTCCACAGGCCATATCCTGGCCGCAGCCTCCGGCTTGATCGCCAACAACCAGGGGCGGCTGGGCAAGACGCTGTGGACCGAGGCCGACGGCGGTGAACCGGTCAAGGTCAAGGCGGTGTGGGACGGCGAGGAGGAGGCGCGCTGGGTCGGCGAGGAGATCGAGACGCTCCAGCGCAAGGGCACCTCCCTGGCGCAGATCGCCGTGCTGGTCCGCGCCGGCTTCCAGACCCGCGAGTTCGAAGAACGCTTCATCACGCTCGGCCTGCCTTACAAGGTGCTGGGCGGCCCGCGCTTCTACGAGCGGCAGGAAATCCGCGACGCGCTGGCCTATTTCCGCGTGGTCAATTCCGGCGACGACGACCTCGCCTTCGAACGCATCGTCAACCTGCCCAAGCGCGGCGTCGGCCCGGCGGCGATGCAGTGCCTCTACACCGCGGCGCGGGCGCAGGGCATCCCGCTGACCGAGGCCGGCTGGGCGCTGACCGAGACGGACGAGCTGAAGCCGAAGCTGCGCGCCACCCTGCGCGGGTTGCTGCAGGACTTCTTCCGCTGGCGGACGCTGATGGCGACGGTTCCGCACACCGAGCTTGCCCGCACCATCCTGGACGAATCCGGCTACACCCGCATGTGGCAGGAGGACAAGACGCCCGAGGCGCCCGGACGGCTGGAGAACCTGAAGGAACTCATCACCGCCATGGCGGAGTTCGAGAACCTGCCGGGCTTCCTGGAGCATGTGGCGCTGGTGATGGAGAATGCCGAGGCCGCCGGGATCGAGCAGGTGACGGTGATGACCCTGCACGGCGCCAAGGGGCTGGAGTTCGACCATGTCTTCCTGCCGGGCTGGGAGGAGGGCGTGTTCCCCAACCAGCGCGCGCTGGACGAGACCGGCATCGCCGGGCTGGAGGAGGAACGGCGGCTGGCTTATGTCGGCCTGACCCGCGCCCGTCGCCGCGCCTATGTCAGCCATGCCGCCAACCGCCGGCTCTACGGCAACTGGGTCAGCGCCGTGCCGTCGCGCTTCGTCGAGGAAATCCCGCAGGACAATGTGGAGGCCGAGGCCGCCAACGGCCTGTTCGCCGGCAGCGGCGGCCGTGGAAGTTTCGGCGGCGGTTTCGGCGGCGGGGCAGGGGGGTATGGCGGGGCCGGTGGATTCCAGTTCCGCGGCTCCACCCGGCAGGCGCCGGCGCCGAAGACCATCACGCTGGACCAGGGTGCCTATGCGGTGGCGGCGCGCGCGCGGCCCGATGCGCCCTTCGCCAAGGGGGCGCGGGTCTTCCACCAGAAATTCGGCTACGGCACCGTCGTCGCCGTGTCGGAGGACAAGCTGGAGATCGACTTCGATCATTCCGGCAGCAAGAAGGTGATGGACAGCTTCGTCGTGCCCGTCGAGAAGGCGGGCTGATCCGTACTGGACGGGTTGCCGCAGTGTGACGGCCGTCACAGCCGCGGCTGCCGGTGCGGCTCAAGATTGCAGCGGTGCAACAGAGCCGGAGGCCATCCGCCGTGTTCGGAACGGGCAGCGTCAGTTACGAGGTGCAGAGCCGCCGCGAGGGCCGCTGGCGCATCGAGGGGGCCTATACCGACCAGGAGTCGGCGATGTCGGCCGCCCGCTCGCAGCTGGCCGCTTCCGGGGTGGAGGAGGCGAAGGTGGTGAAGTTCCGCACCATCGCCGGCCTGTCGCTGGAAACCGTGATCCTGCACAAGACCGTCCCGCAGGCCCCGCGCAAGGGCCTGACCCTGGGCGGTACGGCGGAGGGGGCGCCGCTCTGCCGCACGCCCGACGATCTGCGCGGCTTCGAGAGCCGGGTGGTGATCGGCCGGCTGCTGCGCCCCTATCTGGACGCCCAGCGCATCACCCCGACCGAACTGCTGCATTCCTGGCCGCTGTTCCGCCGGTTCGAGGAGCAGGGGGCGCTGCTGGGCGCCGCCATCCACGCCGTCGCCCGTCATCATGCCGACATTCACGGCGTTTCCCACACCGCCCGCGCCCGCGAACTGCGCCAGTTGGTGGAGGTGGTCATCGGCGCCGCCCGCGATGCGCTGGCCGAACGGCGCCGGCTGCCGCGTTTCGATACCGCCGACCTGCCCGGCACCAGCCGCCGCATCGAGGAAGCGGTGGAACCGGCCGGCCACGATGCGCTGTTCCTGATCCTGCTGTGCCAGCATCTGGAGGCCGGCGGACCGCTGGCGGGGAAGCTGGACCTGCTGCTGGCGATGATGGGCGAGGATGCCGAACCGCGCCATCTCGGCCTGCTGGACGGGGTGGTCGCCGACATCATGGGGTCCGCCGACACGGTGAAGGAGCTGCTCGGCGCGCAGCCCAGCCTGCATGCCGGGCTTTGCGTGCTGGCCGACGGGCTGTTCGACCGCGATCCCGATCCGGCGCTGGCGCCGATGGCCGGCTCGTTGCGCCGGGTCTGCCGCCTTGCCCTGCAGGGCCGTGCGCCGCAGAGCCGGACCGTCCTGCTGGAGCGCCTGCGCCAGAGCATCGCCGGCGACCAGCCGCTCGACCGTCGCGACGCCAAGGCGGATGGGATGCTGACCCACGACCTTGCCGACCGGATGAAGGGGGCGGACGGTGCGCTGCTCGGCGGGGCGGCGATGGAGAAGGCGCTGGAGCGCCGGCTGCTGCGCCACCGCCAGTCGGTCCTGCGCGCCCAGGGCATGCATGACATCGCCGATCGGTTGTCGGGGCGGTAACGGGCGGTCGAACGATTAAGGATTCTCCCGATTACCTGAAACCTTGGTCTCTTTCCGGCTTGATGCTAAAAACGCCGCTTCTGTTCTCGCGTCGTCGTCGGAAAGCCCCTGTCATGTCGCAAACTCCGCTCTGGCGCATCGCGCTGGTCGTTCCCGAAGCCCATGCGCCGGCCTTCGCCGAGGCGGTGGGGGACCATGCCGATGCGGTGTCGACCTTCGAACTGGAGGAGGGCGGCAACTGGCTGGTGGAGGCGACTCTGTACGGCGCCCCGGACGAGGCGCGGCTGCAATCCCGCGTCGCCGTGCTGGCCAAGGCGCTGGGCATCGAGGAGCCGAAGCTGGCGGTCGAGAACCTGCCGCCGATCGACTGGGTGTCGCACAGCTACCAGGGCTTCCCGCCGATTCGCGCCGGGCGCTTCTTCGTCCACGGCTCCCACCATGAGGGCATCGTGCCGGCCGGCAGCATTCCTCTGCTGGTCGACGCCGCCACCGCCTTCGGCACGGGGGAGCATGGCTCGACCAACGGCTGCCTGCAGGCGCTCGACCGGCTGTCCCGCCATTTGAAGCTGCCGCGCGGCGGCCGGCGCGGCGCGCTCGACATGGGCTGCGGCTCCGGCATCCTGGCGCTGGCGGTGGCCAAGCGCTGGCGCGTCCCGGTCACCGCCGTCGACATCGATCCGGAGGCCGTGCGCGTCACCCTCATCAACGCGGCGCTGAACGGGCAGAAGCACATGATCCGCGCCCAGGGCGGCGACGGTTATCACACCCCGATCGTCGGGCGGCACAAGCCCTACACGCTTATCACCGCCAACATCCTGGCCCGCCCGCTGTCGCGCATGGCGCCGCAGCTGCGCCGCCACCTGAAGAAGGGTGGTTATGCCGTGCTGGCCGGCCTGTTGAACCGGCAGGAACGCCACGTCATCCAGGCCCACCGCAACCAAGGTCTGCGTCTGGTCGCTCGCATCCCGGTCGGGGAATGGACCACTCTTGTGGTCAAGCGTTAATCCAGGGGCCGTTGAAACCAAAGGGCCGTGATGCGACTTCCCCTAGGGACGATGTTCCGACACGTTTCTGGGGAGCCACCATGCTGAACCGCATCCGGTCCTTGTTCGCAGGCGACGACGGCGTCGAGCCGGGCGAGGACGCCCTGCAGGCCGCCGCCGCCGCCCTGATGGTCGAGGCCGCGCGTACCGACGACACCATCTCCGAAGCCGAGCGCGACCGCATCATGTCGGTCGCCCGCCGCCACTTCAATCTGAGCGAGGAAGAGGCGCAGGACCTGCTGTCCGCCGCCGTCTTCGACACCGAGGACGTATCGCCCTACCATCGCTATATCAGCATCATCATGGACCGCTGCCCGCCCGGCCAGCGCATCTGGATCATCGAGATGCTGTGGGAAGTCGCCTACGCCGACGGTGTGCTGAACGACCTGGAGTCGAGCCTGCTGCGGCGGATCGGCGGGTTGCTGCACATCTCCGACGTGGAGCGCGGCGAGGCCCGCAAGCGCGTTCTGGCGCGGCTGGGACTGCCGGACGATGCGGGGTTGCCGGTTTGAAGGGAGTGCGGCGGCCTGTGCCCCCCCTCCCAACCGGCATAGCCGCCGCCCCGCCGCTTGCGCAGTGCCTGCGGGGTGCCTAGCCTGTGGCGACAGGATTCACTCTTCCGAGGAACAGGTTCCGTGCCCAGCGCGATTCCCTCCGCTGCCTATCGTGGCGACGACGCCCTTGCGACCCTGTTGACCGAGGCCGTGACCGGCCGGTCTCCCGCCGATGTCCGTGCGCTGCTCGCCGGCGTGCTGGCGGCGCCGGAGGGGGAGGAACCCGCCGCCTGGACGGTGCTGGTGGGCGAGAACCTCCCGCCGGCCCTGACCGAACAGCTCCAGGCGCTGAAAACCCTGATGGCTGCCGAGGCGCCGGCGGACAAGCCCGGCCCGGCCCAGCGTCTGGCCGCTTTGCGCGCCGCGCTGAAGCGCCGCGATCTCGACGGCTTCATCATCCCGCGCGGTGACGAACATCAGGGCGAGTATGTGCCGCCGCGCGCCCAGCGGCTGGGCTGGCTGACCGGCTTTACCGGATCGGCCGGCAACGCGGTGGTCGCCGCCGACCGCGCGGCGATCTTCGTCGATGGCCGCTACACCCTCCAGGTCCGCAGCGAGGTGCCGGGCGATCTGTACGAGTACAAGCATCTGGTCGAGGATCCGCTGACCGACTGGATCGTCGCCGCGCTGCCGGACGGCGGACGCTTCGGCTTCGATCCCTGGCTGCACACCATCGGCTGGGTGGAAAAGACCCGCGCCGCGCTGGAACGCGCCGGCATCCTGCTGGTGGCCTGCGAGGACAATCCGCTCGATTCGGTGTGGCAGGGCCAGCCGCCGGCTCCGCTGACCCCCGTGGTGCCGCAGGACGATGCCTTCGCCGGCGAAAGCTCCGCCGACAAGCGGGCGCGCCTGGCCGACGAGTTGGGGCAGAAGGGCATCGCCGCCGCCGTGCTGACCCAGCCGGACAGCATCGCCTGGCTGTTGAACATCCGTGGTGCCGACGTGCCCTGCACGCCGCTGCCGCTGTCCTTCGCCATCCTGTCCGCCGATGCGTCGGTGGAGCTGTTCCTCGATCCGCGCAAGCTGGCGCCGCAGACCCGCACCCACCTCGGCAATCAGGTGCGGGTGCGGCCGGTGGAGGAGTTCGGCCCGGCGCTCGACGCCGTCGCCCGCGGCTCCGCCCGCGTGCTGGCCGACCCGAGTTGCACATCCGCCTGGATCGTCGACCGGCTGCATCTGGCCGGTGCGAAGGTGGAGCGGGACGGCGATCCCTGCGCCCTGCCCAAGGCCTGCAAGAACGCGGCGGAGCTGGCCGGCACCCGCGCCGCCCATGTCCGTGACGGCGCCGCGCTCGTCCGCTTCCTGCACTGGTTCTCGGAAGAGGCGCCGAAGGGCATGCTGACCGAGTTGGCGGTGGTGGAGCGCCTGCTGGCCTGCCGCCGGGAGAATGAGCGCTTCCGCGGCGTCAGCTTCGACACCATCGCCGGGGCCGGTCCCAACGGCGCCATCGTCCATTACCGCGTCACGCCGGAGACTGACCGCCGGCTGGAGCCGGGGAGCCTATTCCTGCTGGACAGCGGTGCGCAGTATCTGGACGGCACCACCGACGTGACCCGCACGCTGGCGGTCGGCGAGTTGGACCCGGCGCTGGCGGCGGAGATGCGCGACCGCTTCACCCGCGTGCTGAAGGGCCACATCGCGCTGTCCACCGTCCGCTTCCCGCAGGGCACGACGGGCTCGCAGTTGGACGTGCTGGCGCGTCTGCCGCTATGGCAGGCAGGGCTGGACTACGACCATGGCACCGGCCACGGCGTCGGCAGCTTCCTGTCGGTGCATGAGGGGCCGCAGCGGGTGTCGAAGGTCGGCAACACCGTCGCCCTGCAGCCGGGCATGATCCTGTCCAACGAGCCCGGCTATTACAAGACCGGCGCCTATGGCATCCGCATCGAGAACCTGATCGTCGTCCGGCCGGTGGAGCCGGAAGGCGAACTGGCAGGCGAATTGGCTGGGGCCGAGCGTCCGCTTCTGGAGTTCGAGCCGCTGACCCTGGTGCCGATCGACCGGTCGGTGATCGAGCGGGCGCTGCTGAACGACGCGGAGGCCGCCTGGGTCGACGCCTATCATGCGCGGGTGCGCGAGTCGCTGTCGCCGCTGCTGGACGAGGCGGCCCGCCGCTGGCTGGAGCAGGCGACCGCCCCCCTGTAACGGGAGCGGACGGCTGTATCAAATCATGGCCCATTGCTGGGGGCGGCCCTGATTCCGCAGGATGTTGCCGTCCGTGGTAACACGTTCTTTACCAGCCTGCTGCAGTGTGACCCAAGGGGATGACTTTTGGCGGCAGTTAGGGCACTACAGTCGGCATCACTTCCCGGATTACGGCGCAGCCCCCGCGCCGGGTGGGCGTAACGGCCGGTCAGACACCGGCAACGGATTATTGCGGAGACGTCTAGATGAAGATCCTCGTCGTCGATGATTACGCCACCATGCGGCGCATCGTGCGGAACCTGTTGACCCAGATCGGCTACACCGACATCGACGAGGCCGGCGACGGCGTGTCGGCGCTGGCGAAGCTGCGTGAGAGCAAGTTCGGCCTCATCATCTCCGACTGGAACATGGAGCCGATGACCGGTCTGCAGCTGCTGAAGGAAATCCGCGCGGACGCGAAGCTGGCGGCGACGCCCTTCATCATGGTCACCGCCGAGAGCAAGACCGAGAACGTGATCGCCGCCAAGCAGGCCGGCGTGAACAACTATATCGTCAAGCCCTTCAACGCCGACACGCTGAAGCAGAAGATCCAGGCCGTCATCGGCGGCTGATCCTCGGTTTTCGTGATCGCGACTGACTGTTCGGTCCGGGCGGACGACGGCATCTGCCGTTCGGTGCCCGGTCCATAGGGCGGCTGGCGAATCCAGTTTGGGGAGTGGACCGGTTTGGAGCAGCTTCCGCAGCTGTCCGATGAGGAGTTCGAGCAGATCGAGGACGCCATCGCCCGATCGGCGAAGGGCAGGGCGTTCCTGCGGCGGCTCCACCGGCGGTCCCTTGGGGCCGCGACGGAGGAAGTGCGCGCCATGCTCCAGGAGTTCCGCGACTCCTGGAATCGCCAGAACGAGGCGGTGGAGGCCGGCAAGCATGTCGGCGTCCTGCGCCGCGAGCTGATGGAAATGGCCGCCTCGATCGAGCAGGCGAGGCGGGAAGTGGCGGCGCTGCGGCCCCCGGACGGGTCGGGCGACAAGATCCTGTCCGCCACCAACGAGCTGGACGCCATCGTCATCTCGACCGAACGCGCGTCCTTCGAGATCCTGAACGCCGCGGAACGACTGATGGATCTGGCGGGCAAACTGCGGTCCAGCGGTGCCGATCCCGCGATGTGCGGCGAGATCGACACCCAGGTGAACGACATCTTCACCGCCTGCTCCTTCCAGGATCTGACCGGCCAGCGCACCAGCAAGGTCGTCAACGCGCTCCGCTACATCGAGCAGCGCGTCATGGCCATGATCAGCATCTGGGGCGAGGATGGGCTGGCCGGCATCATCGTCAAGGAAGAGCAGACGGACAGCCGTCCCGACGCCCATCTGCTGAACGGCCCGCAGTTGGATGGCCATGGCGTCAGCCAGGCCGACGTGGACAGCATGTTCGACAGCCCGGCACCGGCGCCGGCACCGGTCGCGGCCCCGTCGCCTCCGCCGCCGCCCGCCCCGGTCCAGTCGAGCCAGGCCGACATCGACAGCATGTTCGACAGTCCGGCTCCCGTTCCTGCGCCGGCGCCCGCTGCGGCTCCGGTCCAGTCGAGCCAGGCGGATATCGACAGCCTGTTCGATTCGCCCGCACCCGCCGCGGCTCCGGTGGTGGCGAGCCAGTCGGACATCGACAGCATGTTCGACACGCCCGCACCCGCTCCGGCAAAGAAGCCGGTGCCGAAGCCGCCGGGCGCCGCACCGAAGGCCAAGGCCGCTCCCAAGCCCGCCGCCCCGCCTCCGCCGCCCGCCGCGGCAGAGCCGCCGGCACCGCTGGATCAGGCGGCCATCGACGCCCTGTTCGGATAGGGGGCGGTCCGACTCCGGCGCAGGCATTCAGATAAGGGCATTCCGACCCGGGCATTCAGGCTCTCTCCCGATTGACCGCCTCCGCCCGCCGATGGCTGGATGGCGTGCGGTCAGCCGATCCAAACGCAGAACCGACGCACGCGACCAGACATCCACCACATACAGGCCACTGGCGGCCGTTTCCGAGAGGCGGGACCGAGAATGAAGCAGATGACCAAGCCCTTCATGGCCGAGCTTCAGAAAGCCCGCAAATCCGGGCATCCCTTCCAGTCCCTGATCGAGGACGGCGCAGCGGCCCCGACCCTTCCTGTGCCGGCTCCGGTTGTCCAGGCCGACAACACCGAAGTGCTGCGCGCCATCGGCGATCTCGGCGCCAAGCTGGACCGCTTCCTGACGATGGACGCGGCGCAGATCGACCAAATTCAGGTGGAGATCGCCGACATCTCCGGCCGCATCAAGGCGACCAAGGTGGAAATGGCGGCCATCCGCCACCCGCTGGCCGGCGACGACAAGTTCCAGCAGGCCAGCCAGGAGCTGAGCGCCGTCGTCGCCGCGACGGAGGCCGCGACCAACACCATCATGGCCTGCGCCGAAGAGCTGGAAGAGGTGGTGTCGGAACTGAAGTCGTCCCTGCCGGAGGGCTATCACAACGACCGCGTCAACGACATGGTCGACGTCATCGTCCGCATCTACGAAGCCTGTAACTTCCAGGATCTGACCGGCCAGCGCATCACCAAGGTCGTCCGCGCCATGTCCTTCATCGAAGAGCGCGTCGACGCGATGATGGGCCTGTGGAACAAGCGCGAGTTCGAGGCGATGCCGCTGCCGCCGTCCGTCACCAAGAAGGACGAGGATCTGGACCTGCACGGTCCGGCCGAAGCCACGCCCGAAAGCGGCAACATCAGCCAGGCCGACATCGACGCGCTGTTCGGCTAAGGCGCTTATCCGCAGATTTTCCGCCAGGGGCGGGGAGGGGCATATCGCCCGCCCCCGCGTTACCGCTTGCGGCGCCCTCACCCCGGCGTGCTATACAGGGGCAACTTCGAAAGCGCCCAAGACGACGATGCTTCCTCGCCCGTACCGCCTGCCGCTGACGGCCATCCTCCTGTCCGCCGCCCTGTCCGCCTGTTCCTCCACCAAGGAGGACGCGTATGTCGAACGCCCGGCCGACCAGCTTCTGTCGGAAGCCGACGCGGCGATGCGCGAGGACGCCTTCAAGAAGGCCGCGAAGCTCTACGACGAGGTGGAGCGCCAGCATCCCTATTCGGATTCGGCCAGCAAGGCGCAGCTTCTTGCCGCCTATGCCCACTATCAGGACCTGAAGTACGACGACGCCATCCTGGCGCTCGACCGCTTCATCCAGCTTCATCCGGGCAGCCCGGATGTCGACTACGCCTATTACATGCGGGCGCTGTGCTATTACGAGCAGATCACCGACGTGCGCCGCGATCAGAAGATGACGCGTCAGGCGCTCGACGCCCTGCAGGAAGTGGTTCGCCGCTTCCCCGAAAGCAAATACGCCCGCGACGCGAAGCTGAAGATCGACCTGACCAACGACCACCTCGCCGGCAAGGAGATGGAGGTCGGGCGCTTCTACCTGCGTCAGCATCAGTATACCGCCGCGATCAACCGGTTCCGCGCCGTCGTTGAAAATTACCAGACCACGTCCCATGTGCCTGAGGCGCTGCACCGCCTGGTGGAGTGCTATCTGGCGCTGGGCGTGACCGACGAGGCGAAGGCCGCCGCGGCCGTGCTCGGCCACAACTTCCCCGGCAGCGAATGGTACACGGACAGCTACGCACTGCTGGTGGACGCCAATCTGCGTCCCGAGCGAAACGAGAAGTCGTGGCTCAATCGAGCCTGGAACTCCCTGTTCTAGGACGCTCCATGCTCGTGTCGCTGACGATCCGGGACGTCGTCCTGATCGAGCGGCTGAGCCTGTCCTTCCGCAAGGGCCTGTGCGCCCTCACCGGCGAGACCGGTGCCGGCAAGTCCATCCTGCTCGACGCGCTGGGGCTGGCCCTTGGCGCGCGTGCGGATTCCGGGCTGGTGCGCCATGGTGCCGATCAGGCCTCCGTCACCGCGGAGTTCGAGCTGTCCGGCGACCACCCGGCCTTCGCCATCCTGAAGGAACAGGGGCTGGACGCCGATTCGGGCGACGGCGCGGCCGGTTACCAAACACTGGTAATCCGCCGCACCGTCAACACCGATGGGCGCAGCCGCGCCTGGGTGAACGACCAGCCGGTCGGCGTTGGCCTGCTGAAGACGCTGGGCGCCGAGCTGGTCGAGGTGCATGGGCAGTTCGACACCCACGGCCTGCTGAACCCGCAGACCCACCGCGGCGTGCTCGACGCCTATGCCGGGCTGTCCGCGCAAGCGGCGCAGGTCGCCGCCGCGCATCGGGCTTGGCGTCAGGTCGAGGATGCGCGCCATTCCGCCGCCGCCGACATCGCCCGCGCCCGCTCCGAAGAGGAATATCTCCGCCACGCCGTGGCCGAGCTGGATGCGCTCGCCCCCAAGGCCGGCGAGGAGGAGGAACTGTCGGAGACCCGCGCGGTGCTGATGCATCGCGAGAAGCTGGTCGACGGCATGAACGCCGCCTATGCGGAACTGTCGGGCGACCGCGGTGTCGAACGCGCGCTGTCCTCGGCCATCCGCACCCTGTCCCGCATCGCCGACAAGGCCGGCGGCACGCTGGACCCGGTGATCGCCGCCCTCGACCGCGCTGCCACCGAGGCGGGGGAGGCCATCGCCGCGCTGCAGGCCGCCTCCAGCAGTGTCGACATGGACCCGCGGGCGCTGGAGAAGCTGGAGGAGCGGCTGTTTGCGCTGCGCGCCGCCGCCCGCAAGCATGGCGTCGATGTCGATGCGCTGGCCGCTCTGCGCGAGGAGATGGCCGGACGCCTGCTGCTGATCGAGGATCAGGGCGACCTGCTTGCCAAGCTGGCGAAGGAGGCCGAACAGGCCCGCGCCGCCTTCCACAAGGCCGCCGAGGCGCTGGGCGCCGCCCGTCGCGAGGCCGCCGGCCGTCTGGATGTTGCGGTCGCCGGCGAACTGGCGCCGCTGAAGATGGAAAAGGCCAAGTTCCGCACGCTGGTCGAGCCGCTCGACGAGTCGGAATGGAATGCGGCCGGCATCGACCGCGTCGCCTTCCAGGTCGCCACCAACCCCGGGTCCCCGCCGGGTGCCTTGAACAAGATCGCGTCGGGCGGCGAACTGGCGCGCTTCATGCTGGCGCTGAAGGTGGTGCTGGCCCAGACCTCCACCGTCGGCACGCTGGTGTTCGACGAGGTCGATACCGGCATCGGCGGCGCCGTCGCCGCGGCGGTGGGCGAGCGTCTGGAAACGCTGGGCCATGGCCTGCAGGTGCTGGTCGTCACCCACAGCCCGCAGGTCGCGGCGCGCGGCGCCGTTCACCTGAAGGTGCAGAAGTCGCAGAAGGGCGAGCAGGTCACCACCGGCGTCGCCGAACTGGACGGCGACGAGCGGCGCGAGGAGATCGCCCGCATGCTGTCCGGCGCCACCGTCACGGCAGAGGCCCGCGCGGCCGCCGACAGCCTGATCGCCGGCCGCGGCTGACGCCCAGAGCGGATGCTCTGAAAAGGAGCATCACTTCCCCGCCAGCGCCTTGGCATGGCGGCGGAACAGACGGACCAGAGCATCCACCACCGCTGCCACGGCCGGCGCCTCGCGCCGGTCGCGGTGGACCAGCAGATGAACATCCTCGCCGAGCGCGGCCGGCGGATCGACGACGCGGACCAGCGCCGGTTCGGCATCGCCCAGCACGCAGGGCAGCAGCGTCATCCCCATTCCGCGCCGGGCGGCGTCGAGCCGCATCGGCAATTCGCTGAGCCGCGCCACGATTCGGGCGCCGCGATCCCGGATCGTATCGTCCACCCATCCCGATTGTGACGGCCGCCGCCGGGTTTCCGGCAGGCCGACCACCGGAACGCCATCCCAGCGGCCGGACCAATCGTCGCGAAGTTCCCGCTTTGCATAGAGGGTGAAGCCGAAGTGTCCCAGCCGGCGGGTGACCAGATCGCCCTCGGCCGGCACCCGGTCCATGCGCAGCGCGATGTCGGCCTCGCGCTGGGCGAGGTTCAAGGGGTTGCGGGTGCTGAGGATGGTCAGGTCGGCGCCGGTATCCGCCAGCAGATCGGACAGATGCAGCGTGAGGAAGGCGGAGACGGACGTGGTTGCCGTCACCCGCACCGGCCGGGCCGTTGCGACCAGCCGGTCGGCATTGCGGGCGAAGGCCGCGGCGGCATCGCCCATGGCCGCAGCACTGTCCAGCACGGTGCGGCCGAGCGCCGTCAGTTCCAGCCGGTTGGGCAGCCGGTCGAACAATGGACCGCCCACCGTCTCTTCCAACCGCTTCAGCCGGCGGCCCAGGGTCGGCGGGCTCAGCCGCAGGCGCTGTGCCGCTGCGGTCAGGCTGCCGCTGTGCGCCGTGGCCAGGAAGGCGCGGATATCTTCCCAGTCGAGATCCGCATCGTCGATCATCCAGTCCCCATCCGAATCGCCCCATCCGAATTGCCTGGGCCGGCGGGGCGGGCGGATGTCGTCACCGTGGCAGCAGGCCATGAAGGGCGGCGTGCTGCAGCAGCATGATGGTCTTGCCATCCAGGATCGCCCCGCTGCCGACCATGGCAAGGGCATCGGCGAAGGTCAACTCGACCACCTCGATGTCCTCGCCTTCTTCGGCAACCCCGCCACCCTCACTGCGGTCGGCAGCGCGGTATTCGGCGACGAAGAAGGCCAAACGCTCCGTCACCGAACCGGGGCTCATGAAGGCATCGAACACCCGGCGCGGCGCCTGGACGGTCACGCCCAGCTCCTCCGCGGCCTCGGCCCGGATCGCCTCTTCCGGACTGCGGTCGTCGAGCAGGCCGGCGCACACCTCAAGCAGAGGCTCGGCGTGGCCGTTGACGTAGGCGGGAAAGCGGAACTGCCGGGTCAGCAGGACGGTGCCGCGGGTCGGATCGTACAGCAGCAGGGCGGCCCCGTTGCCACGGTCATAGGTCTCCCGGCTGAGGGTCTGCCAACGGCCATCGCGGCGGCGGTAATCGAAAATGGTCTTCTTCAGCACATACCAGTCGTCGGACAGCAGCGTGACCTCACGGATGCGGATGCGGTCGTCCTGACCTGCGGCCAGCGTCGTCATTGCGGGAATCCTGTGGCGGTTGGAAAGGCCGGCATCCTGCGCCGCCGTCGGCTTTCGAGCAGCCCGTCAGGGATGAAAGGTCCCACTGCGGAAATTTGCGGGTCGCGCGTCCGGTTCTCGTGCCACGTATTCCTGGTTGTAGAAAGCCGGCGCCAAGTTCTGACGATCTCGCGCAATGCCAAAGCTTGGCGGTTCAAATCACGCGCAGAACGCTCAGGTGCTTATCCTATGTTAAGTTAACAAGCCTTAATGAGAGCAAAGGTATAGCCATTTTGGAGCGTTGCGGCCTTCCATCCACCTGCCTAAATTGTTGACGAAATCCCTTGGCAGTGCGTGACAAACGCCGCCGGTCCAGCTTCCGCTTGAGGTCGCGTTTGTCCGAAGTCTTTGTTCGATGAGCGGCCCGGTTCCTTCGGGGTATGTAGACCTCACCGATTGTGACCGGGAGCCCATTCACCAGCTTGGTCTTATCCAGCCCACCGGATTCCTGATCGCCGTTACGGCCGATTGGATCGTCCTGCATGTCTCGGCCAATATCGGCCGCTGGCTGGGGGGGGAACCCGAAGACCTGCTGGGGCTTCCGCTGTCCCGCGTGATCACCGGTGAGGCGCTGCACACCATCCGCGGCCGGTTGCAGGTCGCCCACATCAACGGCAGCGTCGAGCGCGCCTTCGGCGTCCATCTGTCCGAACTCGCTCCAATCTGCGACGTCGCCGTTCACCTGTCCGGCTCCGCTATCGTGATCGAAGCGGAGCCGAGCGAGGGGGAGGGGCCGCAGGACTCCGGGTCGCTCCTGCGCTCGATGATCGCGCGGGTCCAGAACACCCGCGGCTTCGATGCCTTCTGCCGCGAGGCGGCGCGCCAGATGCGGGCGCTGACCGGCTTCGACCGGGTGATGGTCTATCGCTTCGGCCCCGACGGGGCGGGGGAGGTGATCGCCGAATCGGCGGTGCACGGCATCGGCAGCTTCCTTGGCCAGCGCTATCCGGCCTCCGACATCCCGCAGCAGGCCCGGCGCCTGTACGAACGCAATTGGCTGCGCTGCATCGCCGACGTGAATGCGCCGCCGGTGCCGGTGGTGCCGACGCTCGATCCCACGGGGCAGCCGCTGGACCTGTCGCTCAGCCTGCTGCGCAGCGTCTCGCTGATCCATGTCGAATATCTGCGCAACATGGGTGTCAACGCCTCGCTGTCGGTGTCGATCCTGCGGCATGGCAAGCTGTGGGGTCTGTTCGCCTGCCACCATCGCCATGCCCGCTCGCTTTCCTTCGAACGGCGCACCACCGCTGAACTGTTCGGCCAAATGGTCTCGCTTCTGCTGGAGGGACGCGAGCGCGAACAGGAAAGCCAGCACGAGGCGCAGGCCCGCCGCGCCCATGTCCGCATCATGTCGATGCTGGCCGACAGCGAATCGCCGCTGGAAAACCTGCTCACCTTCGCGGCGGAGCTGCGGACGCTGATCGAGTGCGACGGCTTCGCCTGCTGTATCGACGGCCAATTGCATATGGAGGGCGAGACGCCAACGCGGGAGGAGACGCAGGGCATCATGCGCTTCCTCCACCGGACGCCGCCCAGCAAGGTCTATCTGACCGACGAATTGGGGGCCGTCCACCCGCCGGCCCGCGACTTCACCGAACGGGCCTGCGGATTGCTGGCCATCCCGGTCTCGCGCATGCCGCGCGACTATCTGGTCTTCTTCCGCAAGGAGCTGATCCGCACCGTCACTTGGGGCGGCGACCCGACCAAGCCGGCGCAATATGGGCCCAACGGTCCGCGCCTGACCCCGCGCAAGAGCTTCGAGGCCTGGAAGGAAACCGTGCGCGGCCGGTCCAAGCCCTGGGCCGAGCTGGACGAGCGCAACGCCGAATCCCTGCGGGTGACGCTGCTGGAGGTGGTGTTGCGGCTGGCCGACATCGCCGGCCGCACCCGCAAGGAGGCGACCGAGCGGCAGGAGCTGCTGATCGCCGAACTGAACCACCGCGTCCGCAACATCCTCAGCCTCGTCCGCGCCCTGGTGCGGCAGAGCGAAACCGGGGCGGAGACGGTGCAGCAGTTCGCCGCCATCGTCGCCGGCCGCATCGAGGCGCTGGCCCGCGCCCATGACCAGATCACCGCCGACAATTGGGGACCGGCCTCGTTGCGCGCCCTGATCGCGGCGGAGATCGGCGCCTATCTGTCGGCCAAAAGCGAGCGGGTGCGGCTGACCGGGCCGGAGGTGCTGCTGGCGCCGCAGGCCTTCTCCGTCTTCGCGCTGGTGGTGCATGAACTGACCACCAATTCGGCCAAATACGGTGCGCTCAGCGACAGCGGCGGCTGGGTGGAGGCCGCCTGGTCGATCGACGAGGGCGGACGGCTGCAGATCGACTGGCAGGAGAATGGCGGTCCGCCGGTGCGGGCGCCCTCGCGCGTCGGCTTCGGCACCACGGTGATCGAGCGCTCCGTCCCCCACGATCTGCAGGGTGAGGCCGAGGTGACCTATGCCCTGTCGGGCTTGCGGGCGCGTTTCATGATCCCGGCCCAGTATGTGACCGTCGCCGCCAGCCTGCCGGGGGGCGGCCGGCGCAGCCTGCCGGTGCCTGCGGCCGATTTCTCAATCGATGGTCCGGTGCTGCTGCTGGAAGACAACATGATCATCGCCATGGCGACGGAGGACGTGTTGCTGAGCTTCAGCGCCAGCCGCGTCAACACCGCCGCCGGCGTCCGCCACGCCCTGCGCCTGATCGACGAGGACCCGCCGGTGGTCGGCGTGCTGGACATCAACCTGGGCAACGAGACCTCGCTCGCGGTCGCCGAACGGCTGCGGGAACTGGGGATCCCCTTCGTCTTCGCGACAGGCTATGGCGAGAGCGCCGCGGTGCCGGAGCGGTTTGCGGACGTGCCGGTGCTGAAGAAGCCTTACGGGTCGGATCAGGTGGTGCAGGTGCTGGCGTCGGTGATGGGGTAGGTAGGTTACTTGCTGAATTAGACCCCCACCTATCCTCCCCCGCCCAGCGGGGGAGGATAGGTGGGGGCAAATCGAAGCCCATCCCTTAACCGCCCCTCACCGCCGCGTACCGCGCGAACAGCGCCACGCTGACCGCCACCGTGGCGTTCAGCGACTCCACCGCGCCGGTCGTCGGCACCGACAGCCGCGTCGCCGGGCAGTCGGCCGGCACGCCCTGGCCTTCCTCGCCCAGGATCAGCCGCATGTCGGCCGGCCAGTCGAAGCGCGTCAGATCCTCGCCCCCACCGTCCAGCGCATAGAGCGGCCCGGCCGCGTCGTTCACCGCCGACCATCGCGGCCCGCGCAGCAGAGTCAGCGCGAACTGCGCATTCGATGCTGCTCGCAGGCATTTTGGATGAAAGGGATGCGCAGCCCCCTCCAGCAGCACGATCCGCGACACCCCAAACGCCGCCGCGCTGCGCAGCAAAGCACCCAAATTGCTGGGATCGCCCAGCGCACAGAGCAGTTCCAGCCCCTGCGGCGGCTGCGACAGGTCGATGGCTGGCATCTTCGGCACCGCGCCGACCAGCAGCGGGAAACCGGTACCCGACACGTCGAGCGTCCGGAACAGGGCAGGGGCCAACTGCACCGGCTCCACCCCCGGCGGCAGGCGCCAGGAGGATATCTGCGCCGGGTCGGTGAACAGCAGCCGCTCGAACCGGTCGGGATGCTGACGCAGCGCCTCCGGCACGGTCTTCAGGCCGGCCAGCAGGAACTTGCCGTTCTTCTTCAGCCCACGGCTTTCCAGCGCCGATTCCCACAGCTTGAACTGCGGGTTCTGCGGGCTTTCGATCAACAGGGGCGGGCGGGTCATGGCAACGGGCTTTCCAGCAAGGGGATACCCCTGCCTAGCACAGCGGCGTCCCCAAAGTCAGGGGTTCAGACGGCGGCCGAGGAACAGCAGGGGACCGCGCTGGCAGGCGTCGGTGAAGCCGGCGCGCTGGTAGAACTCGACATTGCGGGCGAAGACGGCGGTGACCAGATGCACGCCGGGCAGACCGTCGGCCCGGCAATCCTCGGCGAAGCGGTCGACCAGCCGGCGTCCCAGCCCATGCTGCCGCCAGCCCGGCCGGACATTCACATGGAAATGGGCGGGGTAGGCGGTGAAATGGTCGGCGAAGACCTCGTATTTCGGGATGCGCCGCGCCAGCTCAGCCGAGCCAGCGCTGTCCTTGCAGCCGGTGAGATAGCCGACCACCAGCCCGTCGGCCGCCACTGCCATCCAGATGTCCCGCGGCACCTCCGCCACGAACCAGCCGGTCCAGGTGGAGAGGAAGGCGGCGCGGTCGGCAGGGGACGCGAACTCCGTCCGGGTGGTGGAGGCGAAGAAGATGTCCTCCAGGGCAGACAGCGCCGCCGCGCGGTCCGGCAGGGCGGTCAGGCGCTCCAGCCGGATATCTCCGCCCTCCGTCATCACTTCCGCTGTGCGGTCTGGACCGACAGGCTGCGCGGTGCCAGCATGGTGTAGTGACCGCGCGCCTTCATCACGCCGGCCCCTTCCTCCGCCTGCTGGCCGTGGCCCCAGAACAGGTCGCCGCGCACGGGACCCTTGATGGCGCCGCCGGTGTCCTGCGCCACCACCAGCCGGTTGATGGCGCCGCCCGGCACCGGGGCGTCGCGCACCTCCAGCCAGAGCGGGACGCCCAGCGGGATATGCTCGACATCGACGGCGAGGCTGCGGCCGGGGGTCAGCTCCATGTTGCGGGCGCCGCGGGCGCCAACCTCGGGCTTGACCTTGAAGAAGACGTAGGAGGGATTGAGGTTCATCACCCGCTGGGCCTCGGCCGGATGGTCCTTCAGCCAGCGGCGGATCGTCTGCAAGGACATCTGTTCCGGCGTGGCGTCACCGATGTCGATGATATGGCGGCCGATCGGGTAATAGCTGTGACCGTTCTGGCCGGCGTAATGGATGCCGACCACCGAGCCGTCGGCCATGACCGCCCGGCCGGAGCCCTGGATTTCCAGGAAGAAGGCGTCGACCGGGTCGTCCACCCACATCAGTTCCAACCCCTTGCCTTTCAGCGCGCCGGACTCGATCCGGGCGCGGGTCGGCAGTCCGCGCTTGCCGCGCGCCGGCATGCGGTAGAGCGGGACGTTGTAGCGTTCGGTCCGCGTCCAACTGCCGTGCAGCTCGATCTCGTAGTAACCGGTGAACAGGCCGTTCTCGCCGTTGCTGACGTCGCGCGGGGTGAAGAAGGTCTCGAAGAAGCGGCGGGCCGCCTCGCTGTCACCGGCGGGCAGGTCGCGGGCGGCGGCGCAGATGGCGCGCCAGTCGTCGGTGGTGCCGGCGGCGCGCAACTGCCCCAGCGCCTTGCCCGGCGGCTGGTTCTTCACCCAGCCGCAAGTGCGCTGCACCGCCGGAACCGCCTGGGCATGGTCGTCGTCGATCCAGCCGGCGAGATGGCGGAAGTCGGGCGACACCTGATCCCAGGTCGGACGCTGGGCCGTGGTCCGCTGCCCGTCCACCGTCGGCGCGGTGCCGGCACAGGCCGCCAGCGTCGCCAGTAGGCCGCCGAGCAGGGAAAGCCGCAGGAGCTGCCGCACTTTGGGCCGCTTCATTTCACGCGCACACGCCACCCCAGCCGCAGCCGCCATCGCGCACTCCGCCACCAGCAATCGATCTGTCCATTCGAAGACCCGGATCGTCCGGCCGCTCTGGCGGTCCGGTCACGATAAGGTCACATCACCCGATCGTTTGTGCCGGTGGTTACCCCGAGTCGTCAATCCCCAACCTGCACTTTCGGGTAGGTCGCGGCCGGTTGTCACGGGTGGGCGCCGGCCGCGCCTTTCCGGCGGCAAGCGGGGCAGCCGCGCGGCGGCAAGGCGTGACAGGACGCGGCAAACGCGGTATCGACAGCCCATACGTGAAGGACCGTCCGCAACTGTGCATCCCGTCCCCGATCCGATGCGGGGGAACATGCGGGCGGCCGGTCCTGTTCGCCGCCATGTGACACCCCAAGGGACCAGACGCCATGACACCCGCCGCCCGCCTCCAGGCGGTCATCGATCTGCTGACCGAGATCGACGAGACCCCTCGCCCCGCCGACGCGGTGATGAGCGCCTATTTCCGCAATCGCCGCTACATCGGGTCGAAGGACCGCACCGCCGTCGCCCAGATGGCCTACGCGATCCTGCGCCGCCATGCCCGGCTCACTTGGTGGATCGAGCGCGGCGGCTACGAGCGCGCCACCCCGCGCGCCCGCGTCCTGGCCTATCTGCTGTTGGAAGAGAACCGCAACGCCGGCGTGGTTCTGGAGATGTTCAGCGGTGGCAAGTTCGCCCCGGCCCGCCTGACCGATGACGAACTGGCGCTGGTCGGCAAGCTGGAAAGCCACACGATGGACCATCCCGACATGCCGGAGACGGTGCGGGTGGAATGCCCGGAGTGGGCGGAAGCGGCGATGCGCGCCTCGCTGGGCGACCGCTTCGGGGTGGAAATGGAAAAGCTGCTGGAGGCGGCGCCGCTCGACCTGCGCATCAATCCGCTGAAGGCGAACCAGCAGAGCGCCATCAAGGCGCTGGCCAAGGCGCAGATCACGGCGGAGACCACGCGCTGGTCGCCGCTGGGCCTGCGGGTGAAGGGCCGGCCGCCGCTGGGCAGCGTCGATGCCTTCAAGGACGGTCTGGTCGAGATCCAGGACGAGGGCTCGCAGCTGGTCGCGCTGGCGGTGGCGCCGAAGCCCGGCCATCAGGTGGTCGATTTCTGCGCCGGCGCCGGCGGCAAGACGCTGGCCGTCGCGGCGCTGATGAAGAACAAGGGCCGCGTCGTGGCCTGCGACGTGCTGGACAAGCGCCTGAAGCGCGCCGCCGAGCGCTTCCGCCGCGCCGGCCTGCACAACATCGAGGCCCACCCGCTGACCAGCGAGCGTGACCCGTGGGTGAAGCGCCACAAGCGCAAGTTCGACCGCGTGCTGGTCGACGCGCCTTGCTCCGGCACCGGCACCTGGCGCCGCAACCCCGACGCCCGCTGGCGCCAGCTCGGTCCGGGGCTGGAGCAGCTGCTGCCGCTGCAAGCCAACATCCTGGACAGCGCGGCGCGTCTGGTGAAGCCGGGCGGGCGGCTGATCTACGCCACCTGCTCCATGCTGCATGACGAGAACGAGGCGCAGGTCGAGGCCTTCCTGCAGACCCACCACGACTTCATCGTGAAGCCCGTCGCCGAGGTGTGGGCGGAGGAGGAGGCCGGCGCGCCGCCGGTCGAGGGTCCGTACCTGCGCCTGACCCCGGCCAAGCACGATACCGACGGCTTCTTCGCCGCCGTGCTGGAACGCCGTGTAGAGGAGACGGTGTCGGAGGAAAGCGTGTCCGACGTCGGGATGGAGCAGGGCGAGGTCGATCCTGTCGAACTGGGCAAGGCGATCGATGCGTGAGTAGCGCCTGCTGAATGTCCCCACCCCAACCCTCCCCCGCTGGGCGGGGGAGGGGGCAAGTGCTTATGCGGGAGAGTGGCGGCAGTCCCTCCCCCGCCCAGCGGGGGAGGTTAGGTGGGGGTCTGACTTCGCACGAAAGCCGAAGAACCCCACCCTTGACAGCCGGGGTGGCGCGCTCCTTATCGGTGGGGTAGGCTTTCCGCCGCCGATGCCATCCGGGCGTATTCGCCCAATCCCCCTCAAGAGGACCAGATGAAGTTCTCCTTCGCCAAGCCGTCCCTGCCGTCCTCCGGCGTGCTCGCCGTGACCGTCGCCGCCGACCGTAGCCTCGGCCTGATCGGGCGCGAGCTGGATCAGAAGACCGGCGGGGCGCTGGCCCGCGCCATGGCCGCCGCCCGCTTCACCGGCAAGAAGGACGAGACGCTGACGCTGCTCGCCCCGGCCGGGACCGAGCTTGACCGCATCCTGCTGGTCGGCATCGGCAAGGGCGCCGACCTGACCGATCTGGTCCTCCAGGCTGCCGGCGGCGCCATCGCCGTCCAGCTCGACAAGGCTGCCGACGAGGCGGCGCTGCTGGTCGAACTGCCGGAGGGGGCCAAGCTTTCCCCGGCCGCCGCCGCGGCGGAGATCGCCTTCGGCGCGCAGCTGCGCAGCTACAAGTTCGACAAGTACCGGACCAACGACCGCAAGTCCGACAAGAAGGAGCCGAAGCCCAGCCTGCGCAAGGTGACGCTGCTGGTCGAGGATGACGGCGCCGCCAAGGCCGCCTTCAAAAAGCTGGACACGCTGGCCGACGCCATCCGCTTCACCCGCGATCTGGTGTCCGAACCGGCCAACGTCATCTATCCGGAAAGCCTCGCCGAGAAGACGAAGGAGCTGGAGCAGTTCGGCGTCGAGGTCGAGATCCTCGACCAGAAGAAGCTGAGGAAGATCGGCATGGGCGCCCTGCTCGGCGTCGCCCAGGGCAGCGCCTTCGAGCCGCGCGTGGTCGTGATGCGCTGGAACGGCAACCCGGATGCCGCCGACAAGCGCCCGGTCGCCTTCATCGGCAAGGGCGTGACCTTCGACAGCGGCGGCATCTCGATCAAGGGTGCGGCCGGCATGGAAGACATGAAGTGGGACATGGGCGGCTCCGCCACCGTGATCGGCACCATGTACGCGCTGGCCGCCCGCAAGGCGAAGGTCAACGCCGTCGGCATCGTCGGTCTGGTGGAGAACATGCCGTCGGGCACGGCGCAGCGTCCGGGCGACATCGTCACCTCGCTGTCCGGCCAGACCATCGAGGTCATCAACACCGACGCCGAAGGCCGTCTGGTGTTGGCCGATTGCCTGTGGTACGCGCAGGACGTCTACAAGCCCAAGCTGATGATCGATCTCGCCACCCTGACCGGCGCCGTCATCGTCGCGTTGGGCCACGAGCATGCCGGCCTGTTCGCCAACGACGACGACCTTGCCATGAACCTGACGGCCGCCGGCCTGAAGGTGGGCCAGCCGGTGTGGCGCATGCCGCTGGGCGACGGCTATGACAAGGAAATCGACTCGCCGGCCGCCGACATGAAGAACACCGGGTCGGGCGGCGGCGCCGGCAGCATCGTCGGCGCGCAGTTCCTGAAGCGCTTCGTCAACGACCTGCCCTGGGCGCACATCGACATCGCCGGTGTCGCCTGGGCGAAGAAGGACGGACCCACGGTTCCGAAGGGCGCCTCCGCCTTCGGCGTGCGGTTGCTCGACCGCTTCGTGGCGGAATACCACGAAGGCTGATGACCTGAGTTGTGTGAAGGAGCCATGACCGAAGTCCGCTTCTACCACCTGCAACGGCGCACGATGGAGCAGGCGCTGCCCAAGATCCTGGAGAAGGTTCTTGAGCGGAACTGGCGCGCCGTCGTGCTGGCCGGTTCGCCGGAGCGGGTGGACATGCTGAACCAGCATCTGTGGACCTACGATCCCGGCTCCTTCCTGCCGCACGGTGCGGCGCGCGACGGCTTCGCCGACAAGCAGCCGGTGTGGCTGACCGATGCCGACGAGAACCCCAACGGCGCCACCGTGCTGGTTACGGTGGACGGCTGCGTCAGCGACCGGATGGACGGCTTCGAGTTGGTCTGCGACCTGTTCGACGGCAACGACGACGAGGCGGTGCTGGCCGCCCGCCAGCGCTGGAAAGCCTGCAAAGCGGCCGGCCACAGCCTGACCTATTGGCAGCAGACCGACCGCGGCGGCTGGGAAAAGCGGGCCTGAGCGCCACCGGACCGGGTATCCGGTCGTTCATTTCGCCCGGCTGCTCATTTTGGATTGCATTCGATCCGTTCAGAGGCAAATCTAATTGCCCACGCGGACGGTTCAAAGGTGCACGCTCCCGATGAACAGGAGCCAGATCGACCCGGCGCTCGCCCAGCAGGTCAAGGACGCGAGCATCCTGATCGTGGACGACAACCCGTCCAACGTCGACCTGTTGCGGGAAATCCTGAGCCATGACGGTTATCGCCGTGTGCGCGGCGAGACCGACCCGCGCAAGGTGCCGGACCTCTGCGCGGCGGAGCCGTTCGACCTGTTGCTGATCGACATCCGCATGCCGCACATGAGCGGCTTCGACCTGATGGAGCGGCTGAAGCCGATCTTCGGCGACGATTACGTGCCGATCCTGGTGCTCACCGCCCAGACCGACCAGGAGACCCGGCGCAAATCGCTGGAACTGGGCGCCAACGATTTCCTGACCAAGCCCTTCATCGCCTGGGAGCTTCTGCACCGCGTCCGCAACATGGTGGAGATCCGCAAGCTCTACCGCCGCGCCGCCGAACAGAACCGCGAGCTTGAACACCGTGTGTCGGAGCGCACCGCCGAGCTGTCGGACGCGCTGGAGGCGGCACGCAAGGCCGATCGCGCCAAGCTGGACTTCCTTGCGGTGATGAGCCACGAGCTGCGCACCCCGCTGAACTCCATCATCGGCTTCGCCGACGTGCTGGCCGGGGAGGGGATGGGCAAGCTGGGCCATCCCGATTACCTGGAATATGTGAAGCTGATCGAGGAAAGCGGCCGGTCGCTGCTGACCATGGTCAACAACATCCTGGACTATACGCGCGGCTCCACCGGCTCCATCGAGATCCAGGAAAGCGACGTCAACATCCCCCAACTGCTGACCGGCTGCGCCGACATGCTGGCGCCGAAGGCGGCGGGCAAGCGGCTGACGGTGGCCGTCCATCCCTGTCCCGCCTTCCGTATGCGCATCGACCGCCGCCGGTTGCGCGAGATGGTGCTGAACCTGCTGGACAACGCGGTCAAGTTCACGCCCACCGGCGGCCATGTCGCCGTGGCGGTGGAGGACCGCGGCAACTTCGTCGGGCTGACCGTGCGCGACAACGGGCCGGGAATTCCAGCCGAGCTGATGGGGCGCATCTTCAACCCCTTCACCCAGGCCGAACGCTCGCTGGTCCGCCAGCATGAGGGGGTCGGGCTGGGGTTGCCCATCGTGCGCCGCTTCGCCGAGCTGCATGGCGGCGGCGTTGAGATCGACAGCGCACCGGAGCGTGGGACGGCGGTGACCATCCTGCTGCCGAAGGAGCGGTTGCTGGAGGGGTGATGGCCCCTCGCTCAATCCTCGCTCAATGAAACGTGAACATCTCCGGCGCGGCACCGATGCGCGCCACCAGTCCGCCGCTGGGGGGCACTTGCCGCCACTGGTCGCGCTGGGCGTCGACCGGTTCCGACACCACGATCAGGCCGTTCTCGCCCCGGCGCCAGTACAGGCTGGGCGGCTTGTCGTCGGATGCCCAGCGCACCGCCCACACCCGCTCGCCGTCGGTCCAGGTCGCGGTGAAGCGAAGCGGTGCGGTGATGTCCAGCGCCTGCATCTCGTCGCGGATGGCATGCAGCACGCGCTGGAAGGCGCCGACCGAATCCTGCTCCAGCCCCTGGCCGATCGCGGCGAGGAAGATCGCCTCGCTGTCGGTGGTGCCGGTGCGGGAGCTGTACAGCTCGTCCGGGATCATCGCCTCCACCCGGCGGCGCAGGCGGGGCCAGTCGCCGACCTGCCCGTTGTGCATGAACAGGAAACGCCCGGCCTTGAAGGGATGGCAGTTGGCCCGGCTGACCGCGGTGCCGGTGGCCGCCCGCACATGGGCGAAGAACAGGTGGGAGCGGACATGGCTGCAGATCGATTGCAGATTCTCGTCCGACCAGGCCGGGCGGATCTCGCAATAGCGGCCGGGCTCGGTCCGCTCGCTGTACCAGCCGACGCCGAAGCCGTCCCCGTTGGTTTCGGTCTTCGCCTCCGCGGCGTGCATCGACTGTTCGATCAGGGAATGACAGGGCGTGCAGACCAGCGTTTCCAGGAACACGGGTTCGCCGCAATAGGCAAGAAACCGACACATCGACCGACGCACCATGGCAGCCGCGACAGGGACTGCGTCAATTTGACCTGACGCGCCGTGTGAAACAAGGGGGCGGAGTCATGGAAGCGTCATGCCCGCCGACACCTGTTGCATTTCCGCCGGTTATCGACAGCACCGCCCGATACTTGTCACCAGACCAGCTTGGGCAACGCTGCGACGCGCAGCGGCCCGACATACAGGGCGCGGTCCTGCACCGTCACCGGGGCGGTGACCACCGGTTCGCCGTTCGGGCCGGTCGGACGCGCCAGCATGGCCAGCACGGTTTTGGCGATGGCGGCCTCGTTCGGGCGCATCATCGGCTTCACCGCGTCCAGGATGGCCGGCGCGCCGCGGATCTCCGCGGTCAGCGCCGCCTGCGGCTGCAACTGGGCATCCAGCGCCAGCGTGCCGGACAGCACCGCTCCCAGCGGTCCCCAATCCAGCGCCAGCCGGTCCAGTTCCACCGTGCCGCCGTCGCGGCTCCAGGCCGACAGGCTCGCCGGTTCCGGTCGTGGCGGTATGCCCATGACGCGCAGGGTCAGTTCCGTCCGTTTCACCTCGCGGCCCAGCGTCGGCGGCATGCCGTCGGGCAGGGTTAGCCCGTCGGCGGACAGCGTCACGGTCAGGCCGGCGGTGCCGCGTTCGGCCGGCGGCTGGTCCGGCTGGGCGGCGCTGACGTCGAACGCGGCGACCGGCACCGGCTGTCCGGCGACCTGCGCGGTCAGACCGGTGAAGTGCAGGGCGAGCCGCTCCAGCGTGCCCGACATCCGCATCGTCACGTCGCCGCTGCCGCCCTGCGGTGCCAGGATGTCGACGGGCGGCTGACCGGGCTGGACGATGGAGAGGCGCTGCTCGCCGGGAAAGGTCAGGGCGATGCGCGTCGGATTCCAAGGGGCTGCCTCCGCCACCAGGCCCGCTCCCTGCCAGTCGGCGCCACGGGTCGCCAGATGGAGCTTTTCCAGCTCGGCCCGCAGGGTGAAGGGGAAACCGCCTACGGTCAGCCCGCCATGTTCGACGACCGCCCCGTTGGCACGCTGGTCCGCGACCCAGGTCTCCAGCCCTTCCCGCACGGAACGGGCCGCCTGCCACCACCACAATGAATAAAGAAGGGCAGGCAGCAGCAGGACCATCAGAACCAGGATGGTCGCGATCCGGCGCCCGGTCAGCAGGCGGCGCGGGACGGAAGAGGTGGCGTTGGGTCGCATCGGTGGCATGTCCGTTCCATCTCCGTACCGTTATAGCGACCCCGGAACCCGCATGCTAGGCTCGGTGGCCGCCGATTCGGTTCCAACCAGTCCCAAGCGATCTTTCCTTCTGCGATCTGCCATGGCTCCCGATTCACCGATTCCGACTCCCGCCTGGACCGGCGACATCGCCGTCGAACCCGGCGCCGACCTGTGGGTGTTCGGCTATGGCTCGCTGATGTGGAACCCCGGCTTCCTGTTTGCGGAGCGGCATGCGGCGACCCTGGCGGGATATCACCGCAGCTTCTGCGTCGCCTCCTATCGCTATCGCGGAACACCGGAGCGGCCGGGGCTGGTGCTGGGGCTGGACCGCGGCGGCTCCTGTCGGGGCATCGTCTTCCGGGTGGCCGCGGCGGAGGTGCCCTCGACCCTCGACTATCTGTGGGAGCGCGAGATGGACAGCCGGGTCTACCGGCCGAGGCTGCTGCGCGTGCGCCTGCGTGACGGCCGCTCGGCGGAAGGGCTGGAGTCGGTCAGCGCCTGCTGCTTCGTCGTCGACCGCAACCACCCGCAATACTGCCGAGGCCTGGACGAGGCTGCGGTCGTTTGTCGCATCGCCGGCTGCTGCGGCCAACGCGGGCCCAACATCGATTACTTGGCCAACACAGTTGATCACTTGAAAGAGCTAGAGATCTGCGATGTCCGGTTGTCAAAGTTGTATGATCGGGTGCGCGCCTATGCGGGTTGACCTAGGCTTGGGATCTGTTTTTGGAGTCTTTCCGATCAATTGTGATGATTTGCTATCAATCTCTTAGCAGCCTGTAATCTTCTGACGCATTTGACGTTCAATTGTGTCTTCACTATTCCGTTTTGACACTGACCGACCGAATCCATAGAATTCTAATATTCTATCCGGGAGGTCGTGTGAATGCAGAACGTCAGCATAGGAAAAAAATTCCTCACCATTTCCGCAGTTATGCTCTGCGCAATCATAGGTGTGGCCGCCATCCTTCTCTCTTCTCTTCACACCACTCAACAGGAGGCCAGCGAGGCAAAGGTTCGTTCGATCGTCGAGGCTGCCATCGGTGTCGTCAAAGATTTTGAAACCCGTGCTGCAAAGGGTGAGATGCCCTTGGACGCGGCCCGTACCGCGGCCCGCAACGCCATACGTTCGATGCGTTACGCCGGGAACGAATATCTGTTCGCCACAGATGCCGATGGCTTGGTTGAAGTCCACGGTGGACAGCCGCAAATCGAAGGACGAAATCTCGGCGACTCCAAGGACCCGAATGGCATTCCCTTCGCACAGCTTCTGGTCGAAGAGGGGCGCAAGGGTGGCGGGTACGTCTCCTATTCCTGGCCGAAGGTGGCGGGGGCCCAGCCAAGCCCCAAGATCGCCTATTCGCAGATGACGCCGGGCTGGAAGTGGATCGTCGCCACCGGTGTCTATGTCGACGACATCGAGGCCGAGTTCCGCCGCCATGCGCTGCAGGCCGGATTGCTCGGCGGTGGTTTGGGCATCGCGGCGCTGTTGCTGTCGTTGTGGATTGCGCGCTCCATCACTCATCCGCTGTCGCGGCTGACCGCGGCGATGCGGCGGCTGGCCAATGACGACCTGGATGTCGAGGTCACCGACACCGACCGCCGGGACGAGATCGGGCAGATCGCCGCGACGGTCGGCGTGTTCAAGGAACGAGGGCTGGAAAACCGCCGCCTGCGCGCCCAGCAGGAGGAGATGCACGTCAAGGCGGAGGCCGAGCGGGTGGCCCTGCTGTCCAGGCTGGCCGACGGCTTCGAACGGTCCATCGGCGAGGTGGTGCGGCAGGTGACGGCCTCGGCCGGCACCATGCGCCAGACCGCCCAGTCGCTGACCGTCAGCACCGGCACAGCCACCAGCCGCAGCAGCGCCGCCGCCCAGGCCGCGGAAGAGGCGGCAGTGAGCGTCAACACCGTCGCCGGTGCCACGGAGGAGCTGTCCAGTTCCATCGGCGAGATCGGCCGGCAGGTCAGCGCCTCCAACGACGTGGCGAACCAGGCGGTGACCGAAGCGGCCAAGACCAACGAGGTGATGAATGGCCTCGTCCGCGCCGCCAACGAGGTGGGCGAGGTGGTGAGCCTCATCAACTCGATCGCCGGGCAGACCAACCTGCTGGCTCTGAACGCCACCATCGAGGCCGCGCGTGCCGGCGAGCACGGCAAGGGCTTCGCCGTCGTCGCGTCGGAGGTGAAGGGACTGGCCAACCAGACCGCCCGTGCCACCGACGACATCCAGAAGAAGATCGCCGAAATCCAGCAGGCGACCAACGTGGCGGTGGTGGCGATCCGCGACATCGGCCATGTCATTGGCGAGATGACCAGCATCTCCAGCGCCATCGCCGCGGCGGTGGAACAGCAGGGGGCTGCGACGCGGGACATTTCCGCCAACGTCCATCAGGCGGCCCAGGGTGCGCAGGCGGTCTCGGTCAATGTCGCCGGCGCCAGCGAGGCGACCACCGATGCCGGTGCCAAGGCCAACGAGATGCTGGATGAATCCGGGCTCCTGACCGGCGTCGCGGACCGGCTGCGCCGCGAGGTGGACGGCTTCCTGGAGAGCATCCGCGCGGCATGACGCCGCGCTGGCGCCTTGCCGGTCCGGCGACCATCTTCAGGGCCATGACGACGATCCTGCGCATCCGGTTCCCTGCCCTGGGGACCCTGGTGGGAGTGGCACTGGTCCTGGGCGTGGTCGCCCCGGCCGGTGCCGCACCGCTTCACCACGACATCGACCTGACGCTCGATCCCGCCGCCGGACGGATAGAGGCGGTAGATCGGCTGACACTGCCGGCCGGGACTCAGTCCTTGCGGTTGGACCCGGCCCTGACGCTGGAGGAGGCGCGGGCCGGCGACAAGCCCGTCCCGGTGGATCGGCGTGGCGACCGGCTGCGGCTGGTGGTGCCGGAGGGAGGCGGGCCGGTGACCATCCGCTATGGCGGCCGGCTGCCGGGCTTCACCGCCGGCACCGGCCTTGCGCTGGATGGAGAGGGCGCCTTCCTGCCGGGACTCGGCGGCTGGCTGCCCGATCCGGCCTCGGCATCGGAAGAACCACCGACTTGGCGGCTGTCGGTGCGGGTGCCGGCGCCCTATGTCGCGGTCGCCACCGGCCGGCTGGTGGAGGAGGGGCGCGACGCCGCCGGCTACCGCGCGGTGTTCGAGGAAAGCCGCAGCGTGGAAGAACCCTCCGTCTTCGCCGGTCCCTGGACGGTGGAGGAGCGGATGGCGGGGAACCTGCGCCTGCGGCTCTACCGCCATTCGGATCAGGCGGGGCTGGCCGACGGCTATCTCGGACTGTCGGAGCAGGCGATCGCCGCCGGGTCCGCCCGCATCGGCGCATATCCCTTCGACGGCTTCAGCGTTGTATCGGTTCCACCGCCGGTGGGGCTGGGTTTCCCCGGCCTGACCGCCATCGGCCGTGCGGTGCTGCCGCTGCCCTTCATCCGCAGCCAGTCGCTGACCCACGAGATCATGCACAACTGGTGGGGCAACGGCGTGCGGGTCGGTGAGGGCGGCAATTGGGCGGAGGGGCTGACCACCTACATGGCCGATTATGCCGCCGCCCGCGAACTCGGCGCCGACGCGGCGCGGGCGATGCGGCTGGACTGGCTGCGCGACTATGCCGCCCTGCCGGCCGAGCGCGACCGCCCGCTGACGGAGTTCCTGTCCAAGACGCACGATGCCTCGCAGATCGTCGGCTACGGCAAGGCGGCGATGCTGTTCCACATGCTGGAAGCGGAGATCGGGCACGACGTTTTCGACGCCGGCATCCGGAAATTCTGGAGTGGGTTTGCCTTTCGCAATGCCGGCTGGTCCGACCTCCGCCAATCCTTCGAGGCGGCGTCCGGCCGTGACCTAAGCGGGCTGTTCAGTCAATGGGTGGGGCGGCGGGGCGCACCGATGCTGACCCTGGTCGATGCCCGTGCCGTGGGCGACGGTGTACAGCTGACCCTGCGGCAGGAGGCCGACGCGCCCTATGCCCTGACCCTACCGGTGCGGCTGGAGACGGCGGCCGGGGTGGAGGAGCATAGCGTCCAATTCGACAGCCGGCAGGCGACGTTGCGCATTCCATCGAAAGCGGAGGTCCGGGCGGTGGCGGTCGACCCCGACTTCGACCTGTTCCGCCGTCTGGCTCCGGGGGAGGCGCCGCCGATCCTGCGCGACGTGACCCTGCGTCCGGGTGCGGAGCGGGTGATCGCCGTTGATGGCCCTATGGATGGCGAGGCGGCGGAGGCGGCAGGGACGCTGGCCGGCCGGCTGATCGACGCTTCCGGTCGGGAGAGTGGCGGCAGGGAGAGTGGCGGTGGAGCGGCGCCGCTGCTGCTGGTCGGCACCGACGCGGCGGTGGCGCGGACGTTGGAGGCGCGCAGGCTGCCGCCGGTGCCGGCGGAGTTGGCCGGGCGCGGCAGCGCACGGGTGTGGGTGTCACGTGCGGCGGATGGGCGGACGGCGCTGGTGGTGTCGGGCGCCGATGCCGAGGCGCTGAAGGCGCTGCTCCGGCCGCTGCCGCATTACGGGCGGCAGAGCTGGCTGGTGTTTGAGGGCGCGAAGGCGACGGACCGCGGGGTTTGGGCGGTCGGCGACAGCCCGTTGCGGCGGGTGGTGGGGAAGTGAGGGTGGTGGGGCGGTGTCGGCTTCGAGTGCCCCCTCCCTAACCCTCCCCCGCTCTCAGCGGACCTATGGTCCGCCTGTCGCGTCAGCACAAAGCAAAGCTTTGTGCGAGAGCTTCGCGGGAGAGGGGACTGCCGCCGTTCTTTGCTAACCTCTGCAAAGGTCCTGCCCCCTCTCCCGCGAAGCGGGGGAGGGATGGGGAGGGGGCAACCAATGTGGTGAGGGGGCACCCCATAGCCCGCACTTACCCCTCTTTCCCCTCACCCCAGACCAGCCCGTTGAACAGCGGCTCGATCACCGGCTGGCCGAGGTCGCGGGTGATGAAGACCAGCTTGGTGCGGTGGTCGTCGCTGGGCCAGTCCTCCAGGCGGACGGGCGGATGGAACATGTGCTGTACGCCGTGGACGACCACGGGCAGCTCGCTTTCCTGGACGTTCAGCAGGCCCTTCACCCGCAGCAGGTTCTCGCCGGCCTGGGCGATCAGCGCTTCCATGAAATCGACGAATCCGTTCCAGGGAATCGGCCGGTCGATCACCATGCAGAAGGCTCGGATGTGGTCGTCATGGCGGTTGGCGTCGTGATGATGGTCATGGCCGCAATCGGGACCGCAATGGTCGCCGTGGTCGTGGTCATGGTCGTGATCATGTCCATGGTGATCATGGTCATGATGCCCATGCCCATGCCCATGCCCCTGCGCCTTGGCCAGCTCGTCGCGATAGGCCTCCTCGCGCAGCCAGCGGGCAACGTCGGGGCTCTTGGTCTCCGGGTTGTACAGACCGGCGTCGAACAGTTTGTTCGGATCGACCTCGCCATGGGCGGCGGGGATGATCGGGGCGGCCGGGTTGATGGCGGCGAGGCGCTGCATCAAGGCGGTGGTCGCCGCCGGGGTGGCGACGTCGGTCTTGGTCAGGACGATGCGGTCGGCGACGGCGGCCTGCTTCACGCTTTCCGGCTGGCGGTCGAGCTGGAGCGAGCCGTGCGCCGCGTCCACCGTGGCGATGACGCCGTCCAGGCGGAAGCGGGCGGCCAGCAACGGATCGGACATCAGGGTGTGGATGATCGGGGCGGGATCGGCCAGCCCGGTCGTTTCCACCACCACCCGGTCGAATTCGGGGATCTCGCCCTTCACCCGCTTCAGGAACAGGTCGCGCAGCGTGTCGACCAGATCGCCGCGGATGGTGCAGCACAGGCAGCCGCTGTCCATCAGCACCATGTTCTCCGACGCCTTGGCGACCAGCAGATGGTCGAGCCCGACCTCGCCGAACTCGTTGATGACGATGGCGGTGCGAGCCATCGCCGGATTGCGCAGCAGTGCCTGCAGCAGCGTGGTCTTGCCGCTGCCGAGGAAGCCGGTCAGCACCGAGACGGGAAGACGGGCGGGAGAGGCGGCGGGAGCGCTCAACGGGGATTCTCCTGACAGGATTTGCACAGGCCGCGCACCTCGACGGTGGGGCGCTGGACGCGGAAGCCGCGCTCGGCCGCCGCGGCGATGATGGCGGCGCCGACGCCCGGATCGTCGATCTCGGCGGCGTCGCCGCAGGCCTCGCACACCAGGAACTGCCCGGAATGGACATCCCCCGGCGCGGCACAGCCGACATAGGCGTTCAGCGATTCGATGCGGTGGACCAGCCCCTGTTCGACCAGGAACTCCAGCGCGCGATAGACGGTCAGCGGTGCCGCCGCCTTGCCGTCCTGCTGGCTGAGATCCTCCAGGATCGCATAGGCGCCGCGCGGCCGGTGGCTGGACCACACCAGCTCCAGCACGCGGCGGCGCAATGCGGTCAGCCGCGCGCCCCGTTCGGCGCACAGCGCGTCGGCACGGGTCAGGGCATCGGCGATGCAGTGGGTATGGTCGTGAAGCGCGGACATGGGTGTTACTTTATAACACTCTGTCGGCTGATGCAACGCGACAAGGGAAAAGGCGGCCCCGGGGGAGGGGCCGCCTTGTCAGGTGGCGGTCGTTCTTTCTTTTTGGGATGGCGCGACCGCACCGGGCCGCTGAACACACGATAGCGAATGCGCGTGACCGATTGCGGGCGACGCCATGACTCTTCGATGAAGATCGACACTCAGGACTCGGCTTCCACCTTGCCCTTGTGCTCGTTGTAGAGGGCCAGCGTGCGGTCGCGGGCGACGGCATGGTCGATGATCGGGCGCGGGTAATCGTCGCCCAGCCGGACGCCGGCCTGCCGCAGCACCTCGGTCGGCGCGGCCCAGGGCTGGTGGATCCAACGCGGCGGCAGCCGGTCCAGTTCCGGGACGTAACGGCGGACGTAATCGCCCTGGGGGTCGAACTTCTCGCCCTGCAGGACCGGGTTGAAGACGCGGAAGAAGGGGGCAGCATCGGCGCCGCAGCCGGCCACCCACTGCCAGTTGCCGGCATTCTGGGCCAGATCGGCATCGACCAGCGTGTCCCAGAACCAGCGCTCCCCCTCCTGCCATGGCAGCAGCAGATCCTTGATCAGGAAGGAGGCGACGATCATCCGCACCCTGTTGTGCATCCAGCCGGTCTCCCACAGCTGGCGCATACCGGCATCGACGATGGGATAGCCGGTGCGCCCGCGCTGCCAAGCCCGCAGGCCGGCGGCATCCTCGCGCCAGGGGAAGTCGGCGAAGCGGGGATCGAGCGGCCGGTCGGGCAGTTCCGGCGCATGGTGCAGCAGGTGGTATTGGAACTCGCGCCAGCCGATCTCGCGCAGGAAGGCGTCGATGCCGGGCGCCAGTTCCGGCCGGGCCTCGGCGGCATGGCGGGCGGCATGCCAGATCTGCCGCGGCCCGATCTCCCCGAAGGCCAGATAGGGCGACAGGACGGAAGTGCCGGGGCGGTCCGGCCGGTCACGCTCCGTCGCATAGACCCCGACCGGCCCGTCGAGGAAATCGGCAAGGTGGGACAGCGCCGCCGTCTCCCCCGGCACCCAGCGCTTGCGCAGGCCCGCCGCCCAGTCGGGCTTTGTCGGCAGCAGGCCCCAACCGTCGAGATCGTCACTGGCCGGTGCGGTGCCCGGCGCCATCAGTTCGGATGGGGCGCGGGTCGGCAGCGGTGGGTTCAGCGTGGCCGACAGATGGCGCCAGAAGGGGGTGAAGACCTTGAAGGGACCACCGCTCTTGTTGCGGACGGTCCAGGGTTCGGCAAGCAGGCCGGCATTGAAGCTGCGTGTGTCGATGCCGCGCGCCTTCAGACGCTCCTTGATCGCCGAATCGCGGGCGGTCTTGGCGGGGGTATAGCGGCGGTTCCACAGAACGCACTCCGCCCCCGTCTCCGCGATCAGCGCGTCGAGCACCGCCCCCGGCTCGCCCCGGCGCAGCACCAGCGGCGAGCCATGGCGGGCGCAGCAGGTGGCGAGCCGTTCCAGGCTGCCGTGCAGCCACCAGCGCTGCGCCCCGCCGAGCGTCCATGGATCCAAGGGGGGATCCCCGGTTTCCTCCTCCAGGATGTAGAGCGGGATGACCGGGGCGCCGCGTTCGGCGGAGGCCTGGGCGGCGGCGGTCAGCGCCGGATTGTCGGCAAGGCGCAGATCGTTGCGGAACCAGACGATGATGGGGGCGGGCATGCGCGGTGCTCGATTGGTCTCATCCGGATCCACCGATATAGGCCGCGCTCACGCTTCGGCCAGAGCGTCAGCGCGCGCGGTCCGGCGACAAACGGGCGCAGGGGAAGCGGTAGACCCGGCCGCGCGCCGTCATCAGCACCTCGAAGCCCGGCGCCAGCAGCCCGTCGAAGGCGGCATCCAGCACGTTCAGCCCGCCGGTGAAACTGCCGAAGGCCGGCAGGATCAGCTTGGCACCGTCATGGGCGAAGCAGCGTTCGCGCACCCGCCGCCCGGCCAGCGCCACCGTGGCGGCCGGGTGCAGGTGGCCCGACAACTCGCCGACCGCGCCCGGCTGCGCCTCGTGCCGGAAGGTCAGGGGGCCGATGGACAGCTCCGCCGCCACCCGGCCGCCGAGGCCCTGCGGCGGTTCGGGGTCGTGGTTGCCGGTGATCCACACCCAGTCGGCGACGGCGGCGGTCAGGCCGCGCAGCCGCTCCACGTCGGCCGGGTCCATCCGCTCCGCCGCGCGGCGGTCGTGGAAGCTGTCGCCCAGGCACAGCACGCGCGCCGGCCGCGCCATCGCGATGATCTCCGCCAGCCGGCCCAGTGTCGCGCGCGTGTCATAGGGCGGCAGCATCCGGCCGCGCGCGGCGAAGGCCGATCCCTTCTCCAGATGCAGGTCGGCGACGGCGAGGATGCCTTCCTCCGGCCACAGCAGGGCGCCCGACGGATCGGCCAGCAGATCGGCGCCGCACAGCCTCAGCGCCGCGCGGCTGGTGCTCTCGGTGAGGCTCATCACAGGATCAACCGGCCCTGTTCCGGTTTGGCACGCTTGGGCGCAGCCAGTTCCGGCATCGCCTCCGCCAGCAGCTCTGCCTCGGCGGCGGCGAGCAGTTCATCGGTGGCGCTGCCGTCCACCCGCTCGCGCCCGATCTCCAGGATCACCGGTACCGCCAAGGGGGAGATGCGGTCGAGGTCCTTGTGGGTGATGCGGCCACGCACCCGCGCCAGGAAATCGGACAGGCGGCGGATGTCGGTCAGCCCGCCCGCCGCGTCGGCCCGCGTCGCCCGCAGCAGCACATGGCCGGGGTCGTGCTTGCGCAGCACGTCATAGATCAGGTCGGAGGAGAAGGTGACCTGCCGCCCGGTCTTCTCCTGCCCCGGATGGCGGCGGTCGATCACCCCGGCGATCAGCGCCACATTGCGGAAGGTCCGCCGCAGCATCGACGATTCGTCCATCCAGGCTTCCAGATCGTCACCCAGCATGTCTTGGTCGAACAGCGCATCCATGTCGGTGGGCGAGCGCAGCGACCAGATCGCCAGCACGTAATCAGTGGCGACGAAGCCCAGCGGTCCCAGCCCGAAGCGCTCCATCCGCCGGGTCAGCAGCATGCCCAGCGTCTGGTGCGCATTCCGCCCTTCGAAGGCGTAGGCGACGAGGAACTGCTTGCCCGCCTTGGGAAAGGTCTCGACCAGCAACCCGTCGCGGTTCGGCAGGACCGAGCGGTAGCGTTGCAGCCGCAGCCATTCCTGCACGTCTTCCGGCAGCCCGTCCCACTGGCGCGGATCGGCCAGCATGGCACGCACGCGCTCTGCCAGATGGGTGGTCAACGGCAATCGCCCGCCGGCATAGGCGGGGACCTTCGGGTCGCCGCTGCCGCCCTTGGCGACCTGCGCCTCCATCTCGCGGACGCCGAGGAACTTCAGCAGCTGGCCGGCGAACAGGAAGGTGTCGCCTGGGGTCAGGCCCTGGATGAAATACTCCTCCACCTCGCCCAGCACCGGGCCGCGGTTCAGCCGGACGCGCAGCAGCGCCTCCTGCGTGATGGTGCCGACATTCATGCGGTACTGCCGCGCCACCGCCGGGCCGGCCACCGCCACCCGCCCGTCCTCGCGCAGCTTCAGGCGCTGGAAGCGTTCATAGGCCCCGAGCGCGTAGCCGCCGGTGGCGACGAAATCCAGCACGTCGTCGAACTCGTCGCGCGTCATCGCGGCATAGGGGGCGGCGGAGACCACCTCCTCATACAGTTCATCGGCCAAGAAGGGGGCGGCGCAGGCCATGCCAAGCAGATGCTGGGCCAGCACGTCCAGCCCACCCGGCCGCGGCGCCTCGCCGTCCAGCGTGTGGTCGTGCACCGCCTCCAGCGCGGCGCGGCATTCCAGCACCTCGAAGCGATTGGCGGGGACCAGCAGGGCGCGGCTGGGCTCGTCCAGGCGGTGGTTGGCACGGCCGATGCGCTGGACCAGCCGGCTCGATCCCTTCGGCGCGCCGATCTGCACCACGAGGTCGACGGCCGCCCAGTCGATGCCGAGGTCCAGCGAGGAGGTGGCGACCACCGCCCGCAACTCGCCGCGCGCCATGGCGCCCTCGACCTTGCGGCGCTGCTCCACCGCCAGCGAGCCGTGGTGGAGCGCGATCGGCAGATTGTCGTCGTTGACCCGCCACAGTGCCTGGAACACCAACTCGGCCTGGGCGCGGGTGTTGACGAACAGCAGGGTGGTGCGCTGGCGGTTGATGCGCTCGTAGATTTCCTTCATGGCGTGCATCGCCATGTGGCCGGCCCAGGGCACCCGCTCCTGCGAGGTCAGGATCTCCACCTCAGCCTGGGCGCCGCTGCGGCCCAGCACAAGTCGCACGTCGTCGGAGTCGCTTCCGTCATGCCGGCCGCGGCGGGACAGCCAGGCCAGCAGCCGCTCCGGTTCCGCCACCGTGGCCGACAGCCCGACGCGGCGGGCCGCGGGGGCGAGCCGCGACAGGCGGGCAAGACCGAGCGCCAGCAGGTCGCCGCGCTTGGTTCCGGCCAGCGCATGCAACTCGTCGATGATGACGCAGCGGAGATTGCGGAACAGCCGGTCGGCGTCGGTGTAGGACAGCAGCAGCGCCAGGCTTTCCGGCGTCGTCATCAGCATGTGCGGCGGATGGGTGCGCTGTCGCCTGCGCTTGGCTTCCGGCGTGTCGCCGGTGCGGGTCTCCGCGCGGATCGGCAGCCGCATCTCGGCGATGGGCTGTTCGAGATTGCGCTGGATATCGACCGCCAGCGCCTTCAGCGGCGAGATGTAGAGGGTATGCAGCCCCTCGCGCGGCCGTTCCGCCAGTTCGATCAGCGAGGGCAGGAAGCCGGCCAGCGTCTTGCCGCCGCCGGTGGGCGCGATCAGCAGGGCGCTTTCACCCCGCTCCGCCGCCTCCACCATGGCGACCTGATGCGGGTGCGGCGCCCAGCCGCGCGACCGGAACCACGCGGCAACATTGGGCGGGATCAGGGCAGGGGAGGGTGCATCCATGGCGATCGGACTGTAGCGGATCGCCTGGAACGGAGGAAGAACGATGTGCGGGACAGAGCCTTACACCGCCGCCGCCTTCTTCATCCCGAAGCAATGCTCCGGCCCCGGAAAGGCGCGGCTGCGCACCTCGGCGGCGTAGGTCGCGGCGGCCTCGCCGACCGTTTCGCCGAGGTTGGCGTAGCGCTTGACGAATTTCGGCTGGAAGGCGCCGAACAGGCCAAGCATGTCGTCGGTGACCAGCACCTGACCGTCGCAGGCTGGTGAGCCGCCGATGCCGATGGTGGGGATCGCCACCTCTTCGGTGATGCGGCGGGCGAGTTGCTCCATCGTGCCTTCGATCACCAGGGTGAAGGCGCCGGCCTCGGTGATGGCACGGGCGTCGGCGGCGATCCGCTCGGCCGCCTCGGCATCGCGACCGACCGCCTTGTAGCCGCCGAGCGTGTTGACGGACTGCGGCGTCAGCCCGACATGGCCCATCACCGGAATGCCGCGGGCGGTCAGGAAGGCCACCGTCTCCGCCATCTCCAGCCCACCTTCCAGCTTGACCGCCTGGGCACCAGTTTCCGCCATCACGCGTGCGGAGGCGCGGAAAGCGGCCTCCTTGCTCTCCTGATAGCTGCCGAAGGGCAGATCGACGACGACGCAGGCCCGTTCCGACGCGCGCACCACCGCGGCGCCATGGGCGATCATCATGTCCAGCGTCACCGGCAGCGTGCTGTCCAGCCCATAGACCACCATGCCCAGCGAATCGCCGACCAGCAGGATATCGACATGCGGGTCGAGCAGCCGGGCCACCGGGGCGGTGTAGGCGGTCAGGCAGACGATCGGCTCGCCCCCCTTGCGGGCGCGCAACGCCGGGACCGAGTGGCGGGCGGTGAGGTTGGAAGCGCTCATGATCGGGCCTTTCCGGTACGGGCTGCGACGTTTTGGCTCGCTGACCGTTCAATACGCTTGACCGACGCACAATCAGGCCAAGCGAAATGGCGCAGATACACCAAAACCGCCCACGCGAGGATCGCGGGACGGTCGGGTGCAAGACACAAGGGGTCTTGGGCGCGCATCACACGCGCCCTTCGCAGTCGCTACGTGCGACCGACGATTAATAGCCCTCGCGTTCCATCCGCTTACGGAGCAGCTTGCGGGTGCGACGCACCGCTTCAGCCTTCTCACGCGCACGCTTCTCCGAGGGCTTCTCGTAGTTGCGACGCAGCTTCATTTCACGGAAAATGCCCTCGCGCTGCATCTTCTTCTTCAGCGCGCGGAGGGCCTGATCGACGTTGTTATCTCGGACCAGAACTTGCACGTTTACCGTCACCCTTCCAAGTGTGCCGTGTTGCGCAAAGGCAACAGATAGGTATGCGCGGCGGGCGCACCCCTTGTGTGGGCGCAGTGTGTAGCATGCTCCACCGCCTTTGTGAAGGGGAGTCTTCGGCCCGCAAGCATAAGCCCGGCCAGAACCGCTGTGGCATAACCACAGGAATCGGTTGCTCCGGCCGCATTCACACTCCAGATATAGCGGCATGCCAGTGCTTCCAATCGCCCGGATGGGCAATCCCGTACTCCGCAAGATCGCGGAGCCCATCGCCGACCCGACCGATCCGGCCGTCGCCCGGCTGGCGGCCGACATGATCGCCACCATGCTCGATGCTCCCGGAGTCGGGCTGGCCGCGCCGCAGATCGCGGAGTCGCGCCGGATCATCGTCTTCCGCATCCCCGCCGACCGCGGCGAGGGGGAGGAGGTGGCGAACACCGTCCTGGTCAATCCGGTGATCGAGCCGCTGACCGACGACATGGTCATGGGCTGGGAAGGCTGCCTGTCGATTCCCGGCCTGCGCGGGCTGGTGCCGCGCTATGCCCGCATCCGCTACCGCGGTTATGGCCTGGACGGCGCCCGGATCGATCGGGAAGCGTCGGGATTCCATGCCCGTGTGGTCCAGCACGAGGTCGACCACCTGGATGGCGTGCTCTATCTTGATCGCATGGACGATCTGCGGCTCCTCGTCTGCACCGAGGAGATGCATCACCTCAACGCCGCGCTGGCCGCGGCGACTCATATCACGGCCGCGCCGGGCGCGGCCACGGACGCGCCGACCCCGGCCTGAGGGCGAGCGCAGGGAGATTTGGCGATGAGCATCGACACGCTTCGCGACGAGATCCTGGTGGCCAGCCTGCCCAACGTCGTCTTCGACGGCTGGAGCCTGCAGGCTCTGCGCGACGGCACCGAGATGGCGGGGCACGAGCCGTCGGCGCTGCTTCGCGCCTTTCCCGGCGGCGTCACCGACGCGGTGGAGCATTTCGCCGACTGGGCCGACCGCCAGATGCTGGACCGGCTGGAAGCCCAGCCGATGGCCGAGATGAAGGTGCGCGAGCGCATCTCTCTCGCCGTCCGCACCTATTTCGAGGTTCTGGAGCCCTATCGCGAAGCCAAGCGCCGGCAGCTTTCCTACCTGGCGATGCCACAGAACGTGACGCTCGGCCTGCGGTTGCTCTACCGCACGGTGGACGCCATGTGGTTCGCCGCCGGCGACACCTCCACCGACTACAACCACTACACCAAGCGGGCGCTGCTGGCGGCGGTGGTCAGCTCCTCCACCTTCTATTGGCTGGACGACAAGTCGGAGGACCATGCGGAGACCCGCGCCTTCATCGACCGGCGGCTGGCCGACGTGATGGCGGTGGGCAAGGCGACCTCGTCGGTCGGCAAGCTCGGCTCGATGCTGAACTTCCTGCCCAACCCGCTGCGCTTCGCCCGCCAGATGCGCCAACGCACCGCCGGTGCCCAGGCGAGCAACGCGACGATCCACATGGCGGAGAATATTTGAGGGGGCGCGTGGGAAGGGTGAAGGGTAGTACAGGGAACCATGCGGTTCTTGATTCTTGGATCACCCCTCCACCCTTCCCACGCCTGACGGCGCGGGTCCCTTCCCTCTCCGGGGGGGAGGGCCTATTCCGCTATGGCAGGTTTCTTCCGCTTCACCTTCGCCGCCTTCTTTGCCGCCGCCCGCAAGGCCGCCTCGAACCCCGACCGGGCCCAGGGCAGCAGTTCATCGCGGTCGTCCAGAGCCGAGTCGGGAGGCGGGTAGTAGGACAGGGTGGTCGGTTTGTCCGGCATCGGCCGGAAAGGCTCTAGCCCCAACTCCGTGAACGCCGCGCGGTTCACGTCGTCCGCCTTGAAATACAGGGTTTCGTCCGCGACCAGCGCGAAGGTCAGCCCGTCGATGGACAGGCCATAGCCGCCGAACATGCGGCGCGCCCGCACATCGCCCAGCGGCGCCATCATCTCGCAGAGCGTGACGACATACTCGCTGGGCGGCTGGGACGGCATGTGTGGGAAGCGGTTACTTCTTGCGGAAAGCGTCCAGGGCCACGACCTCGCCGCGCTTCGGCTCCTCGGCCGGGGCGCTTTCCTCAGCCTTTTCCTCGACACGCTCGGCGGCGGGGCGGGGCGGCATGGTCGAGACCTCCGCCGATTCGGCGGCGGCCAGCGGCTGGAACTGCAGCGCGAAATTCACCGACGGGTCGGCGAAGGTGGTGATGGCGGCGAACGGGATCACCAGCCGCTCATGCACGTTGTTGAAGCTCAGCGTGACCTCGAAATGATCGTCCGTCACGTCCAGCCCGTAATACTGGAACTGCAGGACGATGGTCATCTCGTTCGGATACTGGGAGGCCAGGTAATCCGGGATCTCCACGCCGGGGAAGCCGGTGCGGAAGGTCAGGTAGAAATGGTGATTGCCCGGCAAGCCGCGCTCGGCAACCTCGGTCAGCGCGTCGCGGACAACGCCGCGCAACGCGGTCTCGACCATGCGGTCATAGCGGAGCTGCTCTTTCGGCATGCTTGGGCGGGTCCCTGATAACGCGATCGGTCCGGCGTCCCGCCTTGGCCGAGGGCCGGCACGAAACGCTGGAAAGAAGAGGTGTGGGCCTTCTGTTGCTAGGCGGCCCACGGCCCCACCCTTAGGCGCTAACCCTCGGGGATTAGGTTTAGGCTACCAGCCGCCGTTAGGCAGCGAGGCGAGCCTGAGCAACGTTGTCGTTGGCAACTATTGCAACGGCCCGATAACGGCGGAACCATGCCGAGCGAAAACCATGCCTTTACCACGCGTGTCGATCCTATTTCGCCCCCAACGACCCCGGTCAACGAGTCCGGTGTATGGTTGGTGGAGGCGCCGGGTACCGCCCCCGGGTCCACAACGCTTATTCCACAAGGCGTTTATCGCCATAGTCGGCGAACCGACGAGGCGAATATAGGCACTCCCGTTCGGCAAGGGAAGGGGGTGTGTGCATGATCGCCGAATGCGTTGCGTTGACGCGGGGCACTTCGTTCGTTCACCGTTCCCGACAGCCACGCGGTCTGGTAAGACAGCCGGCACCGTAACCCCGGAGTCACCATGCCGATCACGCCCGAGCAGCGCGACGAAATCGATCGCCTGCGCGCCGTCACCGCCACCACCCGCCGCGCCACCGTCCCGGCGTTGGAAGAGGTCCTCTATCAGCCGCTGGAGGTTCTGGACCACGGCTTCGTCCGCGTCATCGACTATATGGGCGACGATTCGGCGGTCGTGCAGGCGGCGCGCGTGTCCTATGGCAAGGGCACCAAGAAGGTCAGCGAGGATTCCGGCCTCATCAAGTATCTGATGCGCCACCGCCACTCGACCCCGTTCGAGATGTGCGAGATCAAGTTCCATGTGAAGCTGCCGATCTTCGTCGCCCGCCAGTGGATTCGCCACCGCACCGCGAACGTGAACGAGTACTCGGCGCGTTACTCCATCCTCGACCGCGAATTCTACGTGCCGGCGCCGGAACAGCTGGGCGCCCAGGCCGTGGTGAACCGCCAGGGCCGCGGCGACGTCCTGGAAGGCGAGGAGGCGGCCAACGTCATGCGGCTGCTGCGCGAGGATTCCGAACGCGCCTACAGCCACTACGAAGAGATGCTGAATCACCGTGAGGACGGCAGCGTCATCGATCCGACCCGCCAGGGTCTGGCGCGCGAACTGGCGCGGATGAACCTGTCCTTGAACTACTACACGCAGTGGTACTGGAAGGTCGATCTCCACAACCTTCTGCATTTCCTGTCGCTGCGCGCCGATGCCCACGCCCAGTATGAGATCCGCGTCTATGCCGACGCGATGCTGGACGTGGTGAAGCGCTGGGTTCCGGCGGTCTACGAGTCCTTCACCGAATACCGCATGGGCGGCGCCCACCTGTCGCGCACCGGCCTTGACGTGGTGAAGCGCCTGCTGGCCGGGGAGCCGGTGACGCAGGAGGCCAGTGGCCTGTCCAAGCGCGAATGGCGCGAGCTGATGGACCAACTGGGCCGGACCGAAGCTTAAGACGGAACCGAAGACGATGACGCCGGATCAGGCCGAAAGCATCTACCGCCAGGGCCTGATCGCCGCGCAGGCCGGCCGCTGGGCCGAGGCTCAGGACCTTCTCGCCCAGGCCATCACCGCCCGGCCGGGCGTCGCCGTCTGGTGGGCCAATTACGGGCTGGTGCTGGAAAGTCAGGGCGACATTCCGGGAGCGGCGCAGGCCTATGCCGGGGCGCTGAACCTCGACGGCGGTCTCGCCATGGCGATGGACGGCTTGCTGGTGATGGCGGAGACGCTGGCCGGCGCCGGGCGCGCCGATCTGGCGGAAGGCTGCTACCGCCGCGCCACCGCGCTCAGCCCTGCCACGCTGGCCGCGCTGGTGAATGCCGGCAATCTGCTGCGGGCGCAGGCGCGCAGGGCCGAGTCGGCGGCGCTGCACCGCCGCGCCGCGATCCTCGAACCCGACAACTGGATCCCGCCCTACAACATCGGCAACGCGCTGGCCGAGATGAACCGGCTTGGCGAGGCCGACCGCGCCTATCGCGCCGGGCTGTGCCTGGAGCCGTCGCGGGTGGAGCTGTGGGCCAACCGTGCCAGCCGGTCGCTCGCCCCTCAGGCCCGCATCGGCGAGGCCTTGACCGCGCTCGACCGTGCGCTGCGGCTGGCACCCGGCGCTGATTCGCTGCACAGCGCCCGGCTGTTCCTGATGCAGTACGATCCGGCGCGGACGATGCCGCAGATCGCCCAGGCCCATGCCGATTGGGGTGTCCGCTATCCCGACCGGCCGGCCGCCGCGGTGGCGGCGCCGGCGCCGAGGCTGCGCGTCGGTTACGTCTCCGCCGATTTCCGTGCCCATCCGGTCGGCGCATTCCTTGAACCGGTGCTGGCCGCCCATGACCGTGCTGTCGTCGAGGCGATCTGCTATTCCAACACCGCCAACCCGGACGCCGTGACGGCGCGGCTGCGCGGTCTGGCCGAGGGCTGGGTCGACAGCGTGGCGATGGATGACGCGGCCCTGCTGGAGCGCATCCGCGCCGACGGCATCCATATCCTGGTCGATCTGGCCGGCCACACGCTGGGCAACCGGTTGGGCGTCTTCGCCCGGCGGGCGGCGCCGGTGCAGGTCACCTGGGCCGGCTATGTCGGCACCACCGGCCTGCCGGCGATGGATTACCTGATCTCCGACCCGCGGCAGAGCCCGGAGGGCGCCGACGGTTGGGCCATCGAGGGCATCGTCCGCATGCCCGACGCCTATGTCCCCTGGTCGCCGCCGGCCGCCGCACCCGCCGTGGCGCCGCTGCCGATGATCGCGCGCGGCGCTCCGACCTTCGGGTCGCTGAATGCCCTGCCCAAGCTGAACGCGCAGGTCGCCTCCTTGTGGACCCGCCTTCTGGCGGCGGTGCCTGGGTCGCGGCTGCTTCTGCGCACGCCCGGCCTGGATGATGCGGATTTGCGGGCACGGACGCTGGCGTTGTTCACGGCCGCCGGCGCCGACGCGGCCCGCATCGAGCTGCACGGCGCGGCCCCGCATGCCGAATTCCTGGCGACCTATGGCGAGATCGATGTCGCGCTCGACCCCTTCCCCTATTCGGGCGGGCTGACGACGCTGGAGGCGCTGTGGATGGGGGTGCCGGTGGTGACGCTGGGCGGCGACCGCTTCTGCGCCCGCCACACGGTGACCCACCTCACCTCCGCCGGGCTTCCGGCGCTGGCGGTCGAGGGGGAGGAAGCCTACATCGCCATGGCCGCCGCGCTGGTGTCCGATCCGGACGGGCTGGCGAGCATCCGCAGCCGCCTGCGCGACCGGCTCGCCGCCTCGCCGGCGCTGGATGGCGTGCGCTTTACCCGCGCGTTGGAGGCGGCCTTCGGCGCCATGTGGCAGCGCGCCGCGGCGGGGCAGGGACGGGCGTCCTTCGCCCTGAACTTCGACTGAGGTCAGCCTTTGTCGGCGACCGCTTCAATCGCGGTCGTAATCGTCATCCCGCTCTTCCTCGCCTTCGTCTTCATCTGCTTCCGCGGCGAGGCGGCGCTGGTTGGCCAGCATGTCGAGCGCACCCTGCAGGATGTAGGCGGCGGCCATCTTGTCCACCACCTCGTCCCGGCGCTTGCGGGTCATGTCGGCCTCGCCGATCATGAAGCGCTCGACGGCCGAGGTGGACAGCCGCTCGTCCCAAAAGGCGATTTCGGCCTCCCAGCCCAGCAGGTCGGGACGTTCCAACAGGTTCTTGGCGAAGGCGCGCACCGACTCGGCACGCGGCCCCTCCGTTCCGTCCATGTTCAGCGGCAGCCCGACCACCAGCCCGCCGATGCCGTAATCGCGGATTGTCTTGCCCAGCTCGCGCGCATCCTGGGTGAATTTGGTGCGCTTCAGCGTTCCGATGGGAGATGCGACGATCAGTCCCGGATCGGCCACCGCCAGCCCGACGGTCTTGGTGCCGACGTCAAGGCCAAGCAAACGTTGGTTTTTGCCCAGCCGGGCCGCGAGTTCGGAGAGGGTATGGATCATGATCCGACCATAAGGCCGCAGCCTTGTCACTGCAAGATCGCTTGAGTTGTTGTAAAAGATACTTATTCTTCTAAGTATGAGCAGCGCACTATCCCTTACCGCCTTGTCGCACCGGCCGCTCGCCGACGCCGACATCCCCACCATCTGCGGGTTCCCACGCAACGCGGAGGAGCTGTATTTCCTGTTCCCGCGCGCCGTCTGGCCGCTGACCCCGGATCAGGTCCGGGCGACGCTGGGGCTCCGCCGCGATCCGACCGTGGTCACATTGACCGAGGATGGGCGGGAGCGCGTGGTCGGCTATGCCAACTATGCCACCTTCGAGGATGGCTGCACCGCCAGCATCGGCAATGTCAGCGTCGACCCGACCCTGCGCCGCCGCGGTATCGCCGAATATCTGGTGCGGACGATGATCGATCGCGCTTTCGATCACCATCACCTGCCTGAGCTGACGCTCTATTGCTTCAACACCAACACGCCGGGCCTGCTGCTCTATGCCAAGCTCGGCATGACGCCGATCGCGCTGGAGACGCGGGTGACGCCCTGGGGCGAGCCGATCGCGCTGTTCAAACTGCGCATGGAACGCGCCAATTGGCAGTCGGCGACCCGCATCGCCGCATGATCCGGCGCCTTCTGAGCGGCGGAATGGCCGCAATCGTTGCGGTGCGCGTGCGCGGGTGATAGCTTCGCGGCCGATTTCCAATGTTTTGGAAGAGAGTAGAGGCATGTCGCTCGACAAGGCCACGGTGGCCAAGATCGCGCATCTGGCCCGCATCAAGGTGCCGGACGAGGAACTGGAATCCCTGGCTGGGGAACTGAGCCAGATTCTGACCTTCGTGGAACAGCTCAACGAGGTCGACACGAAGGACGTGCCGCCGATGACCAGCGTCGCCGCGCAGAAGCTGCGCCGCCGCAAGGACGAGGTCACCGACGGCGGCTACGCCGCGCAGGTCCTGTCGAACGGTCCGGAAACGGCCGAAGGCTTCTACGTCGTGCCCAAGGTGGTCGAGTGATGACGGCGCTCACGCATCTGACGATGGCCGGGGCCCTGGATGGCCTCGCCAAGAAGGAGTTCACCGCGGTCGAACTGACCGAGGCGCACGTGCGCGCGGTCGAGGCCGTGCGACCCTTCAACATCTTCATCACCGAGACCCCCGACGCCGCCCTGTCGATGGCCAAGGCCAGCGACGAGCGCCGCGCGAAGGGCTCGGCCGGGCCGATGGACGGCCTGCCCATCGCGGTGAAGGACCTGTTCTGCACCAAGGGCGTGTCGACGACCGCCGGCAGCCATATCCTGGACGGCTTCAAGCCGGAATATGAGTCCACGGTGACCTCCCAGCTTTGGCGCGACGGCGCCGTCATGCTGGGCAAGGTGAACCTGGACGAATTCGCCATGGGCTCCGCCACCATCACCGCCTATCAGGGCGAGACGGTCAGCCCGTGGAGCCCCGGCGCGCCGGATGCCTGGGAGAAGAAGATCGTCGCCGGCGGTTCGTCGGGCGGTTCGGCCGCGGTCATCGCCGCGCGCGCGGCGCTGGGCGCCACCGGCACGGACACCGGCGGTTCGATCCGCCAGCCGGCCGGCTACACCGGCACCGTCGGCATCAAGCCGACCTACGGCCGCTGCTCGCGCTGGGGCATCGTCGCCTACGCCTCCTCGCTGGATCAGGCCGGGCCGATGACCCGCACGGTCGAGGATGCGGCGATCATGCTGCGCTCCATGTGCGGTTTCGATCCGAAGGACTCCACCTCGGTCGATATGCCGGTTCCGGATTTCCGCGCCGCGCTGACCGGCGACATCCGCGGCCTGCGCGTCGGCATTCCGAAGGAATACCGGGTCGAGGGCCTGTCGGCCGAGATCGCCGCGCTGTGGGACCAGGGCATCGCCTGGCTGAAGGAGGCCGGCGCCGAGCCGGTCGAGGTCAGCCTGCCGCACACCAAATACGCGCTGGCCGCCTACTACATCATCGCCCCGGCCGAGGCGTCGTCCAACCTCGCGCGCTATGACGGCGTGCGCTACGGCCTGCGGGTCGAGGGCGGCAACCTCAAGGAAATGTACGAGAACACCCGCGGCGCCGGCTTCGGGAAGGAAGTGCAGCGCCGCATCCTGATCGGCACCTATGTGCTGTCGGCCGGCTATTACGACGCCTACTACAACAAGGCCCGTCAGGTGCGCACGCGCATCAAGTGGGACTTCGACGAGGCGTTCAAGAGCTGCGACGTCATCCTGACGCCGACCGCGCCCAGCACGCCCTTCGCCATCGGCGAGAAGATGGACGATCCGGTGCAGATGTACCTGAACGACGTCTTCACCGTTCCGATCAACCTTGCCGGCCTGCCGGCCATGTCGGTCCCGGCCGGTCTGGGCGCCGACGGCCTGCCGCTTGGCCTGCAGCTGATCGGCCGACCCTTCGACGAGGAGACGCTGCTGCGCGTCGGCCACGTCGTCGAAAAGGCCGCCAACTTCACCGCGCTTCCGCCCTTTGTGGCGTGACGCGGGGGATGTGACAGCGAAAGGGCCGGCTCGCAGGAGCCGGCCCTTTTCGTTTGGAGTGTCGTTGGCCGACGCCTGCTCATCACGCCCCGCCGATCCCCTGCACATAGCTTTCGCCGGTCTTCGGATCGATGTTCTCGCCCGTCCCCGGCGTCCCCGGCGGTGCCTCGTCCTTGTCGCTCATTGGCTCGACCGCCGGCTTCACCGGGATCGGCTTGGTCGCCGGACGATCAGTGCCGGACCGGTCGTTCTGCGGCAGATCGGACCTCTTGTCTTCGGCCATGGCGGCATTCTCCCTCTGTTGGCTTGGTTCACCTCCACCCAACAGGCCCTCCGCCGCTTCGTCACCCTGCGCGCCCACTATTCGGCGGCTTCCAGCGCCACACGGGCCAGTTCCAACAACTTCTTGTCCACCTCTGCCTCATCATAGCCGGGGGTGTCGGCCAGCGAATCGCGCAGGCGCATGGTGATGAACTCCCCGGTGTGGTGCTTCTCGTAAAGGCGGACATCGCCCAGCGCCTTGGCGACGCGGTGCAGCCTGTCGCGATCCATCTTGCCCTCCCGTCTTGGTCACCCATCTTGATCACTGCTGTGCCAACAGCCGGGCCGCCGCATCATTCCTGTGCGTTGAGTTCCCCATGCGCCGTACTGCGCATGGATGCTGGAACAGGACGCGGCTCTCCGGCGTCCCTGTTCATGGCTGCAATCACTGGCGATTGGGGGCGAAGGCATGGACCCGGGACACGATCAACGGCGCGAACTGCTCACCCGCGTCCGCCATGTCGTCGAGCATTACGAGCGCCACAGCACCGCCGGCCCCGCCATCATGCGTGGCGTGCGCTATGACCTCGCGGTGCGGGCGACCGATCTGAACGGCGACGGCTGCCTGTTCCCGGCCTGCAATTGCGCAAAGGCGGATTGCGCGGAGCGGGCGGGCGGTGCGCCGCCTGATGTCGGCGTCTGGATCGAACAGGCCAAAAAAGAAAACCGCCCCCGGCGCGAACCGGGAACGGCTTTCGATTGATGCAATGCCGGCCGCGGCGCCCGCTTCCGGACGCCGCGAGGCAACATCAGACCGAGTAATACATCTTGTACTCGATCGGGTGCGGCATGGTCTCGAAGGCCATCATCTCTTCCGTGCGGAGGTCGATGTAGCCGTCGATCATGTCCTGCGAGAAGACATCGCCCTTGCGCAGGAACTCGTTGTCCTCGCGCAGAGAGTTCAGGGCTTCGCGCAGCGAGCCGCAGACGGTCGGGACCTTGGCCAGCTCTTCCGGCGGCAGGTCGTACAGGTTCTTGTCCATCGCGTCGCCAGGATGGATCTTGTTCTGGATGCCGTCCAGGCCGGCCATCAGCATGGCGGCGAAGGCCAGGTACGGGTTGGCCGACGGATCCGGGAAGCGGACCTCGACGCGCTTGCCCTTCGGCGAGGCGACGTACGGGATGCGGCAGGAGGCCGAACGGTTGCGGGCCGAGTAGGCCAGCAGCACCGGAGCCTCATAGCCCGGGACCAGACGCTTGTAGCTGTTGGTCGACGGGTTGGTGAAGGCGTTCAGCGCCTTGGCGTGCTTGATGATGCCGCCGATATAGTACAGAGCCAGTTCCGACAGGTCGGCATACTGGTTGCCGGCGAACAGCGGCTGGCCGTCCTTCCAGATCGACTGGTGGCAGTGCATGCCCGAACCGTTGTCGCCGAAGACCGGCTTCGGCATGAAGGTCGCCGTCTTGCCGTAGGCGTGGGCGACGTTGTGCACCACGTACTTGTAGTACTGCATGTTGTCGCCGGTGCGGACCAGCGTGTCGAACTTGATGCCCAGCTCGTGCTGGGCGGCGGCCACCTCGTGGTGGTGCTTCTCGACCGGAACGCCCATCTCGGCCAGGACGCTCAGCATCTCGGCGCGCAGGTCGTTGCAGCTGTCGATCGGGGCGACCGGGAAGTAGCCGCCCTTGGTGCCCGGACGGTGGCCCAGGTTGCCGTCCTCATAGTCCTTGTCGGACGAGTAGGTGCCCTCGTCCGAATCGAACTGGTAGGAGACCTTGTTCATCTCGACCGTGTACTTCACGTTGTCGAAGATGAAGAACTCGGCTTCCGGACCGAAGAAGACGGTGTCGCCGATGCCGGCCGAAGCGGTGTACTTCTCGGCGGCCTTGGCGATGCCGCGCGGGCAGCGGGCGTAGGAGCCGCCGGTGCCCGGATCATAGACGTCGCAGAGGATGTTCAGCGTCGGCTGGGCGGCGAACGGGTCCATGATGGCCGTCGTCGGGTCCAGCTTCAGGATCATGTCCGACTCTTCGATGCCCTTCCAGCCGGCGATCGAGGAACCGTCGAACATGATGCCGTCTTCGAACACGTCCTCGTCGATGGTCGAAACGTGCTGGGCCGTGTGGTGCAGCTTGCCGCGCGGGTCAGTGAAGCGCAGGTCCACGTACTTGACGTCGTGTTCCTTGATCAGGTCGAAGACCTTGCTGATGTCGGACATGTCTCTTTTTCCACGCTTTAAGAGGGTTGGATCCCGCTGCGTCAAGCCGCTGCCCAAGCCCCGTCGGGGTCTTGGCGGCGGAGGGCGGCGCTCGCGGCGGACGTTATCTCACGCCTTTCTTCCCCGCACAACGCGCCAACCCAAAAAGTCGCACGTTCGCCATAGGCGGCCATCGGCCGTTCGGCGAGGTGTGCGGCCGGGGCCGGCAGGAGGTGATGGGGAAAGTGGCGCATGTTGGCGGATGCTGGTCGGGAGGGTGCCGGTCGGAAGGGAGGAGCCGGTGGACGATGCTATCCGGGCGCGATCAGATCGCGTCGGCGCCCTTCTCCCCGGTGCGGATGCGGACCACCTCCTCCACGGGCGTGACGAAGATCTTGCCGTCGCCGATGCGGCCGGTATGGGCGGCCTGCTGGATCGCCTCGATCGCCCGTTCCACCAGGGAATCCTCCATCACCACCTCGATCTTCACCTTCGGCAGGAAGTCCACGACGTATTCCGCGCCGCGGTAAAGCTCCGTGTGGCCCTTTTGGCGGCCGAAGCCCTTGGCTTCGGTGACGGTGATCCCCTTGATCCCGACTTCGTGAAGGGCTTCCTTCACCTCGTCGAGCTTGAACGGCTTGATGATGGCTTCGATCTTCTTCATGGGTCTCTCGTGTACGAGGTGCCAACGCCGGCAGGCACCGTCCACGGCACTGCCGACAGCGACGACGATAAGCATGGAGCGTGCCACATTCGGCCGGTCCGATCCGGCGGCATCGACGCTGGTCATAAGACGGACGGGTGCCGTCCAATGGGGCAGGGTGCTGCCAAAGGATTCAGCGGAGTGAACAATATTTGTGCAACTGGTGCAAGCGCTCCGCGGCGCTGGGCGTGTCACGGCCTTTTTGGCCGGGCGAAAGGGGTGCCGTTCCGCCCCGAAAGAAGTTTTTTCACTTTTCGTGAAAAAGGCGCTTGACCGGCCAGCCGCGGTGGAGCATAACGCGGCTCCCGACGGCGGAAACGCTGACGGCGGCGGTGGTAGCTCAGTTGGTAGAGCTCTCGGTTGTGGTCCGAGCGGTCGTGGGTTCGAGTCCCATCCATCGCCCCATCTTCTTCTTCGCGTCTTGGAAAATTTCGGTTTTATAAACGTCCGCACGGCTGGCCCGCCGTTTTGCGGACGTTTATGCTTGTCCGCATCATTTGTTCCGGGTGAAGACACTGCCTACGGGTAGAGCGGGCGTACGCATCTTCGCCCGCCCAAGGAACGGCAAGGCAAGCCAGGGTCGGGGGGAGTGGGGGATGGATGAGCTTCTATCCGTCGCGGAGATGTATCGGGCCGACCAGCTGGCCATCGCCGCCGGGGTGCCCGGCCCGGCCCTGATGGAGGCCGCCGGCGCCGCCGTGGTCCGCGCCGTGTGCGAGCGCTGGGCGCCGCACCCGACCGCCGTGCTCTGCGGCCCCGGCAACAATGGCGGCGACGGCTTCGTCATCGCCCGGCTTCTGCTGGAGGCCGGCTGGCCGGTGCGGCTGGCGCTGCTCGGCACGCGCTCGGCGCTGACCGGCGATGCGGCGGTGGCGGCGGAGCGCTGGCCCGGCCCGATCGAGGCGGCCGATCCCTACATCCTCAAGGGCAACCCGCTGGTCATCGATGCGCTGTTCGGCGCTGGCCTGTCCCGGCCGCTCGACGGGCTTGCTCGCGCCATCGTCGAGGCGATGGAGGGGCGCACCGTCGTCGCCGTGGACGTACCGAGCGGCCTTCACGGCGACAGCGGCCGGGTGCTGGGAGCCGCTCCGCAAGCGGCGCTGACCGTCACCTTCTTCCGCCGCAAGCCCGGCCATGTGCTGCTGCCCGGCCGCACCCTGTGCGGCGAGGTGGTGGTCGCCGACATCGGCATCCCGGAGCGGGTTCTGGACAGCATCGCCCCGCAGACCGCGGTGAACGAGCCGTCGCTTTGGAACCACCGTTTCCCTTGGCCGGCGCTGGACGGCCACAAATATGCGCGCGGCCATGCCGTGGTGCTGGGCGGCGCGCGGATGACCGGCGCGGCGCGCCTGGCCTCGGTCGCGGCGCTGCGGGCCGGGGCCGGACTGGTCACCATCGCCTGCCCGCCGGAAGCGTTCCCCATCTATGCCGCCGGCTGCGCCAGCGTGATCGTCGATCCGTTGGAGGATGCCGGCGCCTTCGCCAGGCTGCTGCAGGACCCGCGCAAGAACGCCGTGCTGATCGGGCCGGGGGCGGGCAGGGGCGCGCAGACCCGCGCTGCCGTGATGGCGGCACTGGACGCCGGGCGGGCCTGCGTCCTGGATGCCGACGCGCTGACCAGCTTCACCGAGTCGGCCGACGAACTGCTCGACCGGCTCGACAAGCGTTGCGTCCTCACCCCGCATGAGGGGGAGTTCACCCGGCTGTTCGGTGATTCGGTCGGCATGGACGGCGACAAGCTGTCGCGGGTGCGGGCCGCCGCCGCGCGGTCCGGCGCGGTCGTCGTCCTCAAGGGGGCGGACACCGTGGTCGCGGCGCCCGACGGGCGTGCCGTCGTCAATGTCAACGCGCCGCCCGATCTGGCGACCGCCGGCACCGGCGACGTGCTGGCCGGCATCGTTCTCGGCCTGCTGGCGCAGGGAATGGACGGGTTCGAGGCCGCCTGCACCGCCGTCTGGCTGCATGGCGAGGCGGGGCGCGCGCTCGGCCCCGGCCTGATCTCCGACGATCTGGCGGGGGCGCTGCCCGGTGTGCTGAAGGCGCTGAAGGCGCAGGGTTGAGGTCTGCCGGGACCGGCCCATAAGTCGACGTCCGCGGTACCCCTGACGACGGCGTTCGCGCGCCCTCTTGCGGCGGCGCTCCGGTCGGGCCAGACTCCGGGGCATGAGCGACGCACCCGACACCACCACTCTGGAGCCTGTGCCGCCATCTCCGGCCGCGCAGCCCAATTTCTTCGACCGCGCGCTGGACAACCTGCGCACCCGCTGGCGCGAGATCGCGGCATCGGCTCGCGGCGCCGTCGGCGCGCCGCCGCGCACCCATCTGCCGAAGGAGGACGCCGAGCGCCTCAAGGAGCAGATCGAGGCCTGCCTGGAATCGCGGGGCGGCGAGGTCTCGGCCCGCGCCCGCGCTGCCCAACTCGGTCGCACCTATCTGGCGCTGGATCCCCAGGGTCGGCGCAACTTCCTACTAATGCTCGCGCGCGACTTCGACGTCGACCGCGATGCGGTGATGGACGCGATGGCGACCTTCCAGGCCGCCGCCGACCCGGTGGCCCGCGGCCATGCCGAACGGGCGCTGCGCCGGGCGCTGGAACCGCCGCGCCTGCGGCTGCTCACCCAGTTCAACGCGCTGCCGGAAGGCGTCAAGTTCCTGGTCGACCTGCGCGCAGAGCTGATGGAGATGGCGCGCGGCGAACCGCTGCTGCAGGCGCTGGAAGACGATCTGAAGAACCTGCTGCGGGCGTGGTTCGACGTCGGTTTCCTGGAGATGCACCGCATCACCTGGGACAGTCCGGCCTCGCTTCTGGAAAAGCTGATTAAGTACGAGGCGGTGCACGAGATCAGCGGCTGGCAGGACCTGAAGGACCGGCTCGATTCGGATCGCCGCTGCTTCGCCTTCTTCCACCCGCGCATGCCGCACGAGCCGCTGATCTTCGTCGAGGTCGCGCTGGTCCAAGGCATGTCGGACAATGTGCAGGCTCTGCTCGACCCCACCGCCCCGGTCTGCGATCCCAAGAGCGCCGACAGCGCCATCTTCTATTCGATCTCCAACGCGCAGGTCGGGCTGGCCGGCATCAGCTTCGGCAATTTCCTGATCAAGCGGGTGGTCGATGGGCTGGCGACCGAGTTCCCCAACATCAAGTGCTACGCCACCCTGTCGCCGATCCCCGGTTTCCGCCGCTGGTTCGACCGGTCGCTGGACCGCGACGGCGATGCCCTGCTGACCAACACGGAGGCCGAGCGGATCGCCGAACGACTGGCCGAGTTGGAGCAGGCCGACGACGGCGAGGCGACCACCGAAGGCGGCGTCGGCACCGACGAATCGCCGCTGCTCGCCCGCGCTCTTTCCCGTCCCGGCTGGGCGGAGGATGAAGAGCTGCAGAAGCACCTGCGCGGCCCGCTGATGCGGATGTGCGTCCATTACCTGTCCAGCGTGCAGGAGGCGAAGGGCAATGGCCGCCCCCGCGCGCTCGACCCGGTGGCGCATTTCCACCTGACCAACGGCGCCCGGATGGAGCGGCTGAACTGGCTGGCGGACCGCTCGGCCAAGGGGCTGAAGCAGTCGTTGGGAATGATGATCAACTATCGCTACCGGCTGGGCGAGATCGACGCCAATCACGAGGCCTACACCGGCGAGGGACGCATCATCACCTCGTCCGCGGTGCGGTCCCTGGACAAGGCGGGGAGCAAGGCGGCAGGGAAGGCCGGCGGCTGACGCGAACAGAGCGGGCCTCACTCTCTTGCGTGGGGCCATTTTGCCTGTTTGCTTCCGGCGCGCTGTGCTATAGACCGGACTTCGCCGGCGGTCCGGCGGGTGTTTCGGCACCCGTCGCGGCTGCCTTTGCCATGAACGCGGGCGTGGCGGAATTGGTAGACGCGCTGGATTTAGGTTCCAGTGACTTCGGTCGTATGGGTTCAAGTCCCTTCGCCCGCACCATGGCAACACCTTGGACCGCATGGACAACACGGATTCGGGCCGCCCGGACGGGCGCCGCCGGGCCGGAACAACGAGATAGGCTTTCGTTCCGATGAACATCACCGAGACCAGCACCGACGGCCTCAAGCGCGAATTTCAGGTCGTCATTTCCGCCAAGGACATCGAAGAGAAGGTGAACGGCAAGCTGGAAGAGCTGCGCCGCACGGTCCAGCTGCCGGGCTTCCGTCCGGGCAAGGTGCCGGTCACCGTGATCAAGCAGCGCTATTTCGGCGGCGTGCTGTCCGAGGTGCTGGAGGACGCCATCTCCGACAGCTCGCGCCAGGCGCTGAGCGAGCGCGGCCTGCGCGTCGCCCTGCAGCCGAAGATCGAAGTCGAGAAGTACGAGGACGGCGGCGACCTGACCTACAAGATGGCGGTCGAGCTGCTGCCGGACGTCGAGCCGGGCGACTTCTCGGGCATCGAGCTGGAGAAGCCGGTTGCCGAGGTCACCGACGAGTCGGTGGAAGAGGCGCTGACCCGTCTGGCCTCGGCCCACTCGACCCAGGCCCCGGTCACCGAGGACCGCGCCGCCGAGACCGGCGACATCGCCGTGATCGATTTCGCGGGCAGCGTCGATGGCGAGGCCCTGCCGGGCATGGACGGTAAGGACTACCCGCTGGAGCTGGGTGCCGGCCGCTTCGTGCCGGGCTTCGAGGAGCAGCTGGTCGGCGCCAAGGTCGGCGAGCACCGCACCGTCAACGTCACCTTCCCGGAAGACTACCCGCATGAGCGCCTGAAGGGCGCCGCGACGGTCTTCGAGGTCGACGTGAAGGAGCTGCGCAAGAACGTCCCGGCCGAGGTCAATGACGAACTCGCCAAGGAGTTCGGCATGGAGAGCCTGGAGAAGATGCGCGAAGCCATCCGCGACCGCATCAAGGGCGAGTATGACGGCCTGTCGCGCCTGCGCGTGAAGCGCCAGCTGCTCGACAAGCTGGCCGAGGCCCATTCCTTCGAGGTGCCGGCCGGCATGGTCGACATCGAGTTCGAGGGCATCTGGGCCCGCCTGCAGGAAGAGCTGAAGAACGGCACGGCCGGCGAGGACGCCAACAAGTCCGAGGACGACCTGAAGGCCGAGTACCGCTCGATCGCCGAGCGCCGCGTCCGCCTGGGTCTGCTGCTGTCGGAAGTCGGCCGCCGCAACAACATCCAGGTCACCCAGGACGAGGTGAACCGCGCCCTGATCAACGAAGCCCGCCGCTTCCCCGGTCAGGAGCGTCAGGTGTTCGAGTTCTTCAAGCAGAACCAGCAGGCGCTCGAGAACCTCCGCGCCCCGATCTTCGAGGACAAGGTCGTCGACCACATCCTGGATCAGGCCAAGGTGACCGAGAAGACCGTCAGCGTCGAAGAGCTGAGCAAGGACGAAGACGAGTCCGAGGCAGCCTAACTCCCCGAAAGGAGTGGGGGCGGACTACCATCCGCCCCCAAAGGTTCCTATATGTGGTTCCGTGCCGGCAACGATCACCGGTTCAGCCAACTGCGGGGGCAGGGAAGAACACATGTACGACTTCGAGCCGAAGATGAATGCTCTGGTCCCGATGGTCATCGAACAGACCAACCGGGGTGAGCGCGCGTACGACATCTATTCGCGCCTGCTGAAGGAGCGGATCATCTTCCTGATCGGCGGAGTGAACGACGCCGTCGCCAGCCTGATCTGCTCGCAGCTGCTGTTCCTTGAGTCGGAGAACCCGAACAAGGATATCGCGCTCTACATCAATTCGCCGGGCGGCTACGTCTCGGCCGGTCTCGCCATCTACGACACCATGCAGTACATCCGTCCGCAGGTGTCGACGGTGTGCATGGGGCAGGCGGCCTCGATGGGCTCGCTGCTGCTGGCCGCCGGTGCGCCGGGCAAGCGTTTCTCGCTGCCCAACAGCCGCATCATGATCCATCAGCCGTCGGGCGGCGCCCAGGGCCAGGCCTCGGACATCGAAATCCAGGCCCAGGAAATCCTGAAGCTGCGCTCGCGCCTGAACGACATCTACGTCAAGCACACCGGGCAGGACCTCGACACCATCGAGACCGCCATGGAGCGTGACAAGTTCATGTCGCCGGAAGAGGCGAAGGCCTTCGGTCTGATCGACGAAGTGGTGGAGAAGCGCCCCGGCGTCGATCACCATTCGTAAGCCGCGGTTTCCAAGCCCTCCCAACAAAGGGTTGATCGGGTCGTGACGCTGTTGTTGAATGGCAGTGACACGATCCGGTCATAGGGGCGGGTCATAGGGGAAGCCCCTTGTGGCATGTCCGGTATGCGGATTGTGATGCGTCGGCAAAACGGCGCGTGACCTTGTCGCGGACGTCGTCCGCGATAACCTGAGTAGGACCGGCGTCGGGGGGCGCCGCGAACGGGCATGGTCCTAGGGGTCCACGCCTCCCGCGAGATGACGGAGTACCGATGAGCAAGTCCAGCAGCGGCGATTCGAAGAATACGCTCTACTGCTCCTTCTGCGGCAAGAGCCAGCACGAGGTCCGCAAGCTGATTGCCGGTCCGACGGTGTTCATCTGCGATGAATGCGTCGAACTGTGCATGGACATCATTCGCGAGGAGAACAAGACGACCCTCGTGAAGTCCCGCGACGGGGTCCCGACTCCGCGCGACATTCATGCGGTGCTCGACGATTACGTCATCGGACAGTCTTACGCCAAGCGCGTGCTGTCGGTGGCGGTCCACAATCATTACAAGCGCCTCGCCCACGGGACGAAGCACAACGACGTCGAACTGGCGAAGTCGAACATCCTGCTGATCGGCCCGACCGGCTGCGGCAAGACGCTGCTGGCCCAGACGCTGGCCCGCATCATCGACGTTCCCTTCACCATGGCCGACGCCACGACGCTGACCGAAGCCGGTTATGTCGGCGAGGATGTCGAGAACATCATCCTCAAGCTGCTGCAGGCCGCCGACTACAATGTCGAGCGGGCGCAGCGCGGCATCGTCTACATCGACGAGGTCGACAAGATCAGCCGCAAGTCCGACAACCCGTCGATCACCCGCGACGTGTCGGGCGAGGGCGTGCAGCAGGCCCTGCTGAAGATCATGGAGGGCACCGTCGCCTCCGTGCCGCCGCAGGGCGGGCGCAAGCATCCCCAGCAGGAATTCCTGCAGGTCGACACCAGCAACATCCTGTTCATCTGCGGCGGCGCCTTCGCTGGCCTGGACAAGATCATCGCCCAGCGCGGCAAGGGCACCAGCATCGGCTTCGGCGCCGATGTCCGTTCCGCCGACGAGCGCGCCACCGGCGAGATCCTGCACGAGGTCGAGCCCGAGGATCTGCTGAAGTTCGGCCTGATCCCCGAGTTCATCGGCCGCCTGCCGGTGCTCGCCACCCTGTCCGACCTGGACGAGGCGGCGCTGGTCGAGATCCTGAGCAAGCCGAAGAACGCCCTGGTCAAGCAGTACCAGCGTCTGTTCGAGATGGAGGACGTCCATCTGGAGTTCTCCGAGGACGCCATGCGCGCCATCGCCCACAAGGCCATCGCCCGCAAGACCGGTGCCCGCGGTCTGCGGTCGATCATGGAAGCCATCCTGCTCGACCCGATGTTCGACCTGCCGGGCCTCACCGGCATCGAAAGCATCCTGGTCAACAAGGAAGTGGTCGAAGGGCGCGCCAAGCCGCTCTACGTCCATGCCGAACGGCGCAGCGAAGCGCCGGGCGCGTGATCGGACGACAGGCCGTCGCACTCTTTGTGACGGGACGACGAGAGGGGCGCTTCGGCGCCCCTTTTTCTTTTTCGGCCCATTTCAAATGCGGTCGGCGCATGGCACCCGGACTGGTCATTCCGAATCGTCGCTCCTTCAGTGTCTTTGGAGCGGATCGTCTGCGGCTGACAGGGTGAATGACGCCGCAAAGCTTCCGTTTGGGTGGTCGAAGTGGCGTAAAACCGGCCCGAACCGTCTGTTATGTCGTCCGAAAGGGGAGCAAAGGCGGTCTTGGCCAGCCAAACGGCCGTTTCACCTTGCGGAAACGGCGGGAAGACAGTCGCAGCCCCTTGAAGGGCGCATGGCCGTGTGCCACGTTAGTCCGGTGCCGTAGGCGATCCCCGCGCTCAACCCGAGGCGGGGGCTGTGTCAGGCCCATTCCGGGCTGGCGGCGATCCATTCATTGAGGCCCTGCCCATGATCGAACTCTCCCGTGGTGCCCTCTACCCGGTCCTGCCGCTGCGCGACATCGTGGTCTTCCCCCACATGATCGTGCCGCTGTTCGTCGGGCGCGAGAAGTCCGTGCGCGCGCTGGAAGACGTGATGAAGGATGACAAGCAGATCCTGCTCGTCACCCAGAAGAACGCAGCGCAGGACGATCCGACTCCGGCCGACATCTACAGCGTCGGCACCGTCGGCACCGTGTTGCAGTTGCTCAAGCTGCCGGACGGGACCGTCAAGGTGCTGGTGGAAGGTGGCCAGCGCGCCGCCATCACCAAGTTCGCCGACAATGAGGAGTTCTTCCAGGCCCAGGCCGAACTGGTCGAGGAAAAGACCGGCGAGAACCAGGAGCTCGAAGCCCTGAGCCGCGCCGTCGTCTCCCAGTTCGAGCAGTACATCAAGCTGAACAAGAAGATCCCGCCGGAGGTGCTGGTCTCGATCAACCAGATCGAGGAAGCCGGCAAGCTGGCCGATACCGTCGCCTCGCATTTGGCGCTGAAGATTCCGGAAAAGCAGCAGCTGCTGGAATGCGCCACCGTGTCGGAGCGCCTGGAGCGGGTCTATGCCTTCATGGAAGGCGAGATCGGCGTGCTGCAGGTGGAAAAGCGCATCCGCAACCGCGTCAAGCGGCAGATGGAGAAGACCCAGCGCGAGTACTATCTGAACGAGCAGCTGAAGGCGATCCAGAAGGAACTCGGCGAGACCGAGGACGGCCGCGACGAATCGGCGGAGCTGGAAGAGAAGATCAACAAGACCCGCTTCTCCAAGGAAGCCCGCGAGAAGGCTCTGGCCGAGCTGAAGAAGCTGCGGTCGATGAGCCCGATGTCCGCGGAAGCCACTGTGGTCCGCAACTACCTGGATTGGATGCTGTCCATTCCGTGGAAGAAGCGCACCAAGGTGAAGCGCGACCTGAAGCTGGCCCAGAAGGTGCTGGACGACGATCATTATGGTCTGGAGAAGGTCAAGGAACGCATCCTTGAGTATCTCGCCGTCCAGAACCGCATGAACAAGGTCAAGGGGCCGATCCTCTGCCTCGTCGGCCCGCCCGGCGTCGGCAAGACCTCGCTCGGCAAGTCGATCGGCAAGGCGACCGGCCGCAACTTCGTCCGCATGTCGCTCGGCGGCGTCCGTGACGAGGCCGAGGTGCGCGGTCACCGCCGCACCTACATCGGCTCGATGCCCGGCAAGGTCATCCAGGGCATGAAGAAGGCCAAGTCCTCCAACCCGCTTTTCCTGCTGGACGAGATCGACAAGCTCGGCGCCGACTGGCGCGGCGACCCGTCTTCCGCCCTGCTGGAGGTTCTGGATCCGGAGCAGAACGGTACCTTCAACGATCATTACCTGGAGGTCGACTACGACCTGTCCGACGTGATGTTCGTCTGCACCGCCAACACGATGCGCATGCCGCAGCCGCTGCTGGACCGCATGGAGATCATCCGCGTCGCCGGTTACACCGAGGACGAGAAGGTCGAAATCTCCAAGCGTCATTTGATCGAGAAGCAGGTGGAGGCGAACGGCCTGAAGAAGGGCGAGTTCGCCATCTCCGACGACGCGTTGCGCGACCTGATCCGCTACTACACGCGGGAAGCCGGCGTCCGTTCGCTGGAGCGCGAGATCGCCAACCTCTGCCGCAAGGCGGTGAAGGAGATCCTGCTGAAGGGCGGCAACGCCAAGGTTTCGGTTACCCGCCGTAACCTGGACAAGTATGCCGGCGTCCGCCGCTTCCATTACGGCGAGGCGGAGCTGGAGGATCTGGTGGGCGTCACCACCGGTCTGGCCTGGACCGAGGTTGGCGGCGAACTGCTGTCGATCGAGGCCGTCGGTCTGCCCGGCAAGGGCCGCGTCACCACCACCGGCAAGTTGGGCGACGTGATGAAGGAATCGGTCCAGGCGGCCGAGAGCTACGTCAAGTCGCGCGCCGTCGCCTTCGGCATCAAGCCGACGCTGTTCGAGAAGAAGGACATCCACGTCCACGTTCCCGAAGGCGCCACGCCGAAGGATGGCCCGTCAGCCGGTGTCGCCATGGCCACCTCCATCGTCTCGGTGCTGACCGGCATTCCGGTCCGCAAGGATGTGGCGATGACCGGTGAGATCACGCTGCGTGGCCGGGTCCTGCCCATCGGTGGACTGAAGGAGAAGCTGCTGGCCGCTCTGCGTGGCGGCATCAAGCATGTGCTGATCCCGAAGGACAACGAGAAGGACCTGGCGGACATCCCGGACAACGTGAAGCGCGGGCTGGAGATCATGCCCGTCGGCACGGTGGACGAGGTGCTGCGCAACGCGCTGGTCCGTCCGCTGGAGCCCATCGAGTGGACCGAGCCGGAGGTCGATCCGGCCGCGGCGAAGGCCCAGGAGAAGGGTGCCGACGGCGAGGTCCTGCGTCACTGATCCGGGGCCAGAACGGCCATGATCCGATCATAGCCGTCGCGGGGCAGTCGACTTTTGGGACAATAGGAGCTTTGTCGCCCGTCGGGAATTGACGGGCGGCAAACGCTGTGCTTATCCTTTGCTTCCAAAAAGTCGTGGACGAAAAGTCCTGGGGCGGCTTTTGTCTTTCAGTATTTGCTGAATTTCGAAGGGGGATTGCGTGAACAAGAACGATCTCGTGGCGCATGTTGCCGAAGCGTCCGGTCTGTCCAAGACCGACGCCACGAAGGCCGTCGACGCCGTGTTCGACAGCATCGCCGAATCCTTGAAGAACGGCGATGAAGTCCGTCTTGTCGGCTTCGGCACCTTCGCGGTGGCTGAGCGCCCCGCGACCGAGGGCCGCAACCCGCGTACCGGCGAGAAAATCGACATCCCGGCATCCAAGCAGCCGAAGTTCAAGGCGGGCAAGACCCTCAAGGACGCTCTGAACTGAGCGTGAGGTTCAGCAAGCTTGAAGTTTCCGGCCCGCTCAGGGCATAGTGCGGCCGGCCGGGCAACCACCCGGCCGGCTTGCATTTCAGTGCATGATTTTTCAGGTACGGGCGATTAGCTCAGCGGTAGAGCGTCTCGTTTACACCGAGAATGTCGGGGGTTCGATCCCCTCATCGCCCACCATCATCCCCATTGCTGTCCATGTAGTCAGGCCCCGTTCCGGGGCTTTTTTCATGTCCGCATGGTGTGGGGCGCTGGACGGGCGCCCCTTTGCCGGTTACTGCTCGCCGCAAGGATTGGGCTGGTCCTTCATGCCGACATACCCCTGCTTGGCGTCATACAGGAATTGGTATTGGCGCAGAAAATGGCGGCCGGTGTTGATGAACGGCGCCTTCTTGGGAGCGGGCGGGGGCGGCTCGGTGCTGGAGGGGATGACCTGTGCCGGTTCGTTCGGTGCGCCGGCCCCGACGATGAAGGCGTCGGTCGCAATCGGATCGCCGGCATTCGGAATCTGGACAGCCACCGACGTGTTGGGCGCCAGTACCCACACCATCTTTGTCGGCTCGCTCAGATCGGCCTGCTCCACCTTGTCGAATTGGATCGCAGGCGGCAGCGTCATGTAGCTCTGCGGGATCCCGGTATCCACCAGGATGTTGGCCGTCGTGCAGACCGGACCGTCGGCATTGCGGTTCACCTCCGGATTCACCGTGATGCAGCCCTGCGGCATCATCCTGTCGCCGGGATATTGCGGGTAGGGGGCCAACTGGGCGAAGCGGAAGCCGGATGTGTTGGCGGCGGTCAGGCCGACCTCGATGCCCTGGCGGCCGATGATGTAACCCTTGTTCAGCGTGCCATCGGCGATGGGCTGGCCGTTCACACTGCGCAGGTTCAGCAGGACATTCTTGTCGGGCGTGCCTTGCGGCTGGAAATCGGCCTCCTGGCCGAAACCGACGCCCATATACAGCACCGGCTTCTCCGGCGCGGGCAGGTTGGGACAAATTTTCTGGTCGGTCTGGTAACTGTCGCATCGGCCTGATTGCTCCACGCCCAGGATCAAGACCTCGGAGGTCGCGACCGGCTTGTTGCCGCGGTCATAGAGCGTGACCGTCATCGGCACCCAGGTGCCGACCCACAGAACCTTGCTGCTCGACAGGAACTGCGTGCCCGGCTTGGCGCCCGGTGCCGTTTTCAGCGTCTCATAGTTGGGGATGTTGGTGGCGGACATGGCGACGCCGACCGATCCGGTGTCCATCGTCACCGTGTGGATGGTGCTGTCGCCGGCAATGCTGAAATTCAGCTTCGGCGGATCGGTGAAGGACACCGATTGGAAATTCGCGAACGGGATACATTGCGTCACGCTGGTGCCGCCGTAGTTCGGTTGGCTCTGGGCCAGCGCAGGGGCTATCGCCACCAGGGTCAGCGCGGCCGCGATGACGGTCCGCGAGGTCGGGCTGGAAAATCTCATGGGAAGCGCTCAGCATTGATTGAGACCGCCATGAGAGTTACCGACCAAGCAGGTCTCGTCCAGCAATCAATATAGCCAAAATCGCGCAAATCTCCGCTGGTACGCAACCGGTAGCCCGGTGGTTGGGCTGTGGTCAGCGTGCGTGCTGATCCAGAAAACTGCGGCATTGATCGAAATCGCGCAGGCACGGGTCGGGCAGGGCGATGCCCTTGCGTTCTGCCAAGCTGCGGGCGAAGGCAACCATACGCTCAGTCGGCTCACGACGGCGCCGCGACTCCGGAATGGGCGAAGCCTCTGCCGGCGCGCTCTCAGCCGCTGCGGCGGCAGGCGGGGCGCTGCTGGCTCCCTTGGTCTTGCGGGTGCGTCGCGGCTTTGGCGCCGCCGCGTCCCCCTCGGCGGGAGCCGCAATCTTGCGGGTCCGCCGTCGCGCAGGTTTCGCCACATCGCCCGACACAGCGGCGCCGCCCCGCGTCGTCGTGCTTCGTCCCGCGGCGCCGCGCCGGGCGAATCGGACCTTGACGGCGGGCAAGCCGAGATCCAGCGTGGCACCGCGTTGTCCGATCAATGCGCCGATCAGCCGGTCGGCCTCGCTGGCGATGGCGTCGATCACATGGCGGAAATCGGCGCGGCCGGTCACCACCTCGTCGAGCTTCATCTCCCACAGCGCGGTGGTGCCGGGATCGACCAGGGTGGGGGCGGCGGCGCGCAGTGTTTCGAACAGATGGAGGCCGGCGGGGGTCGGCACCAACCATTTGCCGTCCGCCCCCAACAGGTTCTGCTTGCGCAGACCCTTTATCACCTCGGCGCGGGTGGCCGGGGTGCCGATTCCCTTGGCCTCCTTCAGCCGGTCGCGCAGAGCCGGATCCTCGACGAACCGCCAAGCGTTCTGCATGGCGTCGACCAGCGTGCCTTCGTTGTAGCGTGGCGGCGCCTGTGTGCGCTTGGCCTCCACCTTGGGATCGCTCAGGGTCGCCAATTCGCCGTCGGTCAGCGGCGGCAGGGTCTGCTCGGCCTCTTCTTCCGCCTTGCCGCCGGAGCGGTCGTCGCTCTCGGCGGAGCCGAAGGCGGCCTTCCAGCCCAGCTTCAGCGGGATGCGGCCGACGGCGCGGAAGGTGACCGGTTTGCCACCTCCAGCCGATGGCACCGGAACCGGCATGGTCACGCTGGTCTGGCGATACTCGTAATCCGGCATCACCGCGGCCAGATAGGAGCGGCATATCAGCGCGAACAGCCGCTTCTCGTCGTCGGTCAGCCGGACCAGCCGCGACTCCAGATCGTCCAGCACATTGACGTTGGGGATCACCGCATGGTGCGACACGCCTTCCAACGCCTTGTCGCAAAAATGGCCGGACTTGCCCTTGCGGATCACCGGCCGGGCGATGTCGAGATGGGCGAAGCCGCGCAGCCTGGTCAGCGCCCCGACGATGGCCGGCGCGTCGGCGATCTGGTTCTCCGACAGGTAGCGCGCCTCGGCGCGCGGATAGGTGATGAGCTTCTTGCCCTCACCGTCATACAGTTCCTGCGCCACCGCCAGCGTACGGTCGGCGGTCCAACCCCAGCGCTGGCCGCAGGTCTTCTGCAGCGAGGGCAGGTCGTACAGCTTGGGTGGTGCCTGCCGCTTCTCCTCCACCGTGACGGTCAGCGGGCCGCGGTGGTTGTCGGCGGCGCGGGCGATGGCCTCGGCGGCGGCGCGGTCCTTGATGCGGTCGTTCGGCGCCGGGGCGTGGCGCATCAGGAAGCTGCCCTCCGCCACGGTGGCAGTCGCCACGACCTCGAAATAATCCTCGGGCTTGAAGTTGCGGATCTCAAGCTCGCGCAGGCACACGATGGCCAGTGTCGGCGTCTTGACCCGGCCGATGCCGATGACGCCGCGGGTGCCGGGTGCCAGCAGGGTCTTGGTCGCGGTGCGGGTCAGCGACAGGTTGTAGATCTGGTCGGCCTGCTGGCGCGCCACTGCCGCCTCGTAGAGCGGTCGCATGGAGTCGTTGGGCTTCAGCGCGGCGAAGGCATCGCGCAGGGTCTTCGGGTCCTGCGCTGTGAAAAGCGCGCGCCGCACCTTGCCGCGATAGCCGACATGCTCCAGGATCTCCTGGCCGATCAGCTGGCCCTCGCGGTCGCAGTCGGTGGCGAGGATCACCTCGTCGCAGGCGCGCAGCGCGGCGGTGATCGCCTGCAGCTTCGCGGCCTTGTTGCCGCCCTGGTCGGGCCGGGTGGGAAAGAGCCCATCGGGTTTCAGCAGCGTCGGCGACCAGCGCTTCCAGGCGGGGTCGACCTCATCCGGCTCGGCAAGCCGCAGCAAATGGCCCTCGGCCGGCAGGATGCGGCCGTAGCGGTCGCCCAGGGCCGCGCGCAGGTCCTTCGCCTGACTGGATTTTTCGGTGATGATCAGCGTCGCCATGCGTCGGAGGATACGGGATTGAGGGAAACGGAGCAAGAACATGCGTGGGCTCGGCGCAGCCCTGGTCTTGGCCTTATGGTCGCAGCCGCGCTTGCTCTCGTGGTGTCGGCCGTCGCCTCTGGCGCCCATGCGGAACGGCCGCTGCTGCCCGGTGTCGGGCCTGGGGACCGGCGGGCGCCGGTGGATGCGACCGCGGAGCCTTGGAACAGTATCGTCCGGGTGCAGACCAATCTGGCTGGCCGCTGCACCGGGGCGCTGGTCGGCCGGCACACGGTGGTGACCGCCGGCCATTGCCTGTTCAACCCGCGCACGCGGCGCTTCCTGCAGGCGTCCTCCCTGCATGTCCTGTTCGGTTATGACCGGGGGGAGTTCACCCGCCATGTCACGGTGGCGCGCGTCGCGACCGACCCGGCCTATGATCCCGCATCAGCGACTCCCAAGGTCGCCGCCGACTGGGCGGTGCTGACCCTGTCTCAGCACGCGCCGGAGTCGGTTCCTCCGCTGCCCCTCAGCGCCGGACAACTGCCGCCGGGAACGCCGGTGATGCTCGGCGGATACAGCCAGGACCGGGCGCAGATCCTGATGGCCGACAGCGATTGTCATCTTCTGGGGGAAAGCGCCGGCCTGCTGGTGCACGATTGCGACGCCACGCGCGGAACCAGCGGCGGGCCGCTGCTGGTGCGGACACCCAGGGCGAACGGGGAGGGTTGGTCGGTCGCCGGAGTCGGCGTTGCCGCCGGGGTCGGCCCGGCCGTGCGCAATTTTGCAGTCCCGTCCGCGCGTTTCGCCGCACTTTTGGCGAAGGATGGCGCTGCGGGTCAGCCCTGAGCGGCTGAAACGCATTTTTCGCTTCGCGCGCGGCCCCGAATGGCATAGACGTACCCCCGTCTTTTTCGAGCCCCCCGGAACCCGGAGTCTTTCCGCAATGTCGATCCAGCGCTTCCACACCGGACCGCGCATGAGCCAGATGGTCGTCCACAAGGACACGGTCTATCTCGCCGGTCAGGTCGCCGACGAGCCGACGCCCGACGTCGAGCGTCAGACTGCCCAGATCCTGGCCCAGATCGACGCCTTGCTGGCGGAAGCGGGCAGCGACAAGAGCAAGCTGCTGTCGGCCACGATCTATCTGGTGGACATCGCCAGCTTCGGCGCGATGAACAAGGCTTGGGAGGCCTGGGTCGATCCGGCCAATCCGCCGGCCCGCGCCACGGTGGAAGCCAAGCTGGCCGCTCCTGAGTATCTCGTTGAAATTCAGGTCACCGCTGCTAAATAAGGCGGCGGAAACGGGGCGACCCGGCAGCCTCGGTTGGGGTGTGCCGGCGTGGCCCGAACGCTGTGAGGGCCGCGCGCTTCAATATTCCGACAAATTGCTTGTCGGTTTACGGAATGTTAATGACGCCTTAACAGATCGCCCGTAAAACCCCGACCAACCTCTGCCGCCGAAGCGGACGACCCTGACGGTCGCGCTTCGGTTGTCGCGTTACTGCAATGGAACCGCAACATGCCGCGCCAAACGCCACTGTCTGACATTCGGAACATCGGCATCATCGCCCACGTCGACGCGGGCAAGACGACGACCACCGAACGTATTCTGTACTACACCGGTCGCAAGCACACGATCATCGACGTCCACGAGACGAAGGATCTGAAGACGTCGACCACGACCGACTATATGGAGCAGGAGCAGAAGCGCGGCATCACCATTCAGTCCGCCGCGGTTTCGGCCTTCTGGCGCGACAAGAAGATCAACGTCATCGACACCCCCGGCCACGTCGACTTCACCATCGAGGTGAACCGTTCGCTGCGTGTCCTCGACGGTGCGGTCGTGGTGTTCGACGGCGTTGCCGGCGTGGAGCCGCAGTCGGAGACCAACTGGCGTCTGGCGGACAACTACAACGTTCCGCGCATCTGCTACGTCAACAAGATGGATCGCTCGGGCGCCAACTTCCAGCGCTGCGTCAGCATGATCCGTCAGCGCCTGAACGCCCGTCCGGTCTGCATCCAGGTTCCGCTCGGCTCGGAAGACAACTTCCGCGGCATGGTCGACCTCGTCGAGATGAAGGCCTATGTCTGGTTCTCGGACGACAAGGACGCCAAGTGGGAGACCTGGGAGATCACCGACGATCTCGCGGCCAAGCTCAACCTGACCGTCAAGGAAGACCTGGACAACGTCGCCAGCATTCCGGCTCTGCGCGCCGAACTCGTCGACACTGCCCTGGAGCAGGACGACGCGGCGATGGAAGCCTACCTGGAGTCGGGTGAGGAGCCGTCGGCCGAGGTGCTGCGCGCCTGCCTGCGCAAGGGCACCATCACCAGCGCCTTCACCCCGGTCCTCTGCGGCTCGTCCTACAAGAACAAGGGCGTCTGCCAGGTTCTGGACGCGGTCGTCGATCTGCTGCCGGCCCCGACCGACGTCGAGGCGATCAAGACGGTGGACGAGGACGGCAACCCGAACGGCGAGCGTCTCAGCTCCGACGAAGCGCCCTTCTCGGCGCTGGCCTTCAAGGTGCTGAACGACACCTACGGCTCGATGACCTTCATCCGCGTCTATTCGGGCGTGCTGACGAAGGGCATGTCGATCCTGAACTCGACCCGCGGCAAGCGCGAGAAGATCGGCCGCATGGTCGAGATGTTCGCGAAGGAAGCCAATCCGATCGAGGAAGCCCGCGCCGGCGACATCATCGCGCTCGTCTCCCTGCAGGAGACCGAGACCGGTGATACGCTGTGCGACGCCGCCCACCCGGTCATCCTGGAGCGTATGCGCTTCCCCGACCCCGTCATCAGCGTCTCGGTCGAGCCGAAGACCAAGGGCGAGCAGGAGAAGTTCTCGATCGCTCTCGGCAAGATGGTCCGCGCCGATCCGTCGCTCCGCCTGGAGACCGACCGTGAAACCGGCCAGACCATCCTGCGCGGCATGGGCGAGCTGCACCTGGAAGTGACGCTGGACCGCATGCGCACGGAGTTCGGCGTGGAAGGCAACATGGGCAAGCCCCAGGTCGCCTACCGCGAGACGATCACCAAGCCGGTCGAATACACCTATACCCACAAGAAGCAGACCGGTGGTTCGGGCCAGTTCGCCGAAGTGAAGATCATCTTCGAGCCGCAGGAGCGTGGCGCCGGCTTCAGCTTCAAGGACGAGACGGTCGGCGGTTCGGTTCCGCGCGAATACGTTCCGTCGGTCGGCAAGGGTCTGGAGATGCAGAAGGAAGACGGCGTCCTCGCCGGCTACCCGACTGTGGACTTCAGCGCTCGCCTGGTGGACGGCAAGTACCACGACGTCGACTCGAACGCCCTGACGTTCGAAATCGCCGCCAAGGCTTGCTTCCGTGAGGCTCTGCCGAAGGCCGGTCCGATCCTGCTGGAGCCGGTGATGAAGGTCGAGATCGTCACGCCGGAGGATTACCTGGGCGACGTCATCGGCGACGTGAACCGTCGTCGCGGCACCGTCCTGGGCCAGCTGGAGCGTGGTTCGAACATCGCCGTCGAGGCCAATGTCCCGCTGAACGAAATGTTCGGCTACATCGGCCAGCTGCGCGGCATGACCTCGGGCCGTGCGTCCTACACGATGGAGTTCAGCCACTACGAGCCGGTGCCGCGCAACGTCACCGACGAAATCGTGGCCGGCCGCAACAAGGCCGCCTGATCGTCTTCCGGACGATCGGGACACATCGTTAAAGCAGACGGCCGGCGGAGCGATCCGCCGGCCGTTCGCCGTTTCCGACCATTCTTCGGCCTGTACCAATGGTATAGGGGGCATAGGCCTGCGGCTCTAAAGCCCAAGGGCAGCGCCTCTGACCAATTCTTTAGCGCTTTGCAACCAAAAAATAGTTGGCAGCTCGCCGAATCCGTGCCCAAATTTGGAGCATGATGATTCGACGCTTCTTTTCCTTGACAGTGCTTTTGCTGCTGACCCTCGGGGTGCCGGCTGGCGCGGGGCAGGGAAACATGCGTCTCGACAGTCTTTTCCAGGCCTTGCACAGCGCCACCGACGCCGCCTATGCCGAATCGGTGGAGGAGCATATCTGGGACTTCTGGCTGGAACATCCCGACCCGGTGATGGTGCGCGACATGCGCGCCGGGGTGCTCAGCCTGAACGGCGACGACTACGAGTCGGCGCTGCACGCCTTCGACGCGGTGATCGCCCGCGACCCGTCCTATGCCGAAGGATGGAACAAGCGCGCCGCCGCCCATTACATGCTGGGCGACTATCGCGCCGCCATGCTGGACCTCCGCCATGCCCTGTCGCTCGAACCCCGTCATTTTGGGGCGCTGGTCGAGTTGGGCCTCGTCTATCTGGCGCTGGGCGACGAAAAGCCGGCGCTGCGGGCGTTCGATGCGGCGCTTAAGATCAACCCGCATCTCAGCCGCGTCCGAATCCAGGCCGACGCGATCCGTCATCGGATCGCGGGCACCGACCTCTAGGCGGACGGGCTTGCGTCGCGGATTGTCACGCGCAAATTTTCACTGAAAATCACTCAATGGGAGTATATCCTTCGGCTGTGCGACCGTAACGTGGTTGCATTGTCGTGGCTGCACGTCAGGAAAGCGGCGTGTCGGTGTCGCATGCCGGGGGCGTGATGTTCGACGAAGTGATCCGTGTGGTCGGTGAATTGCGGGTGCTGAGCGCACTCGGCCTGCTCGGCCTGTCCTTCATCCTTCCGCTGACGATCTTCATCGGCCGCAGCAACATCAAGAATGTGCGGCAGAAGATCATCGCGGACCTGGAATCGGTCTTCCGCATCGAAGGGCAGGATCACGACCAGCTGATCCCCTCCTTCGAATTCGCGGCCTATAAGTACCGAGCGCTGCCGCAGGGACCGGACAACACGCAGCCGTCGGAATGGCGCGCCTATTTCTTTCCGGTCCTGGTCTTCATCATGGTGTCCTTCAGCGGCTTTCTGACCTCCAGCGGCATGCTGCTGGGCAAGGATCGGTTGGACCATTTCCAGCCGCTGTTCAGCGGAATGACGCTGTACGGAGTTGACGGGGTCACGCCCATGGATCTGGTGCATTACCAGCTTCAGACCGTGGCGGTGCTGTCCTTCGCCTTCTTCGGCGCTTATGTGTGGTCGATCGACTACCTGATCCGCCGCATTTCCAACTACGATCTGTCGCCGATCTCTTTCCTGCGGGTGACCGGCCACATCATCCTGGCCTGCATCACCGCGGTCACGCTGCATCACGCCTATATGGACATTGCGAAGATTGCGCCGGAGGGGGCGGTCGGTGACGGCGTGCCGGAATTGCTGGTGGCGTTCCTGACCGGCTTCTTCCCCAAACTCGGTCTGCAAACGCTGCTGAGCCGGGTGCCGCAATTGCAGGTCCGGCGGATCGATCCCCGGGCCCAGAGCTTCATCCGCGAATATCCGATCGACATGATTCTCGGCATCGATTCGGCCATCAAATTCCGACTTGCCGAGTTCGAGATCGAGGACGTGCAGAATCTGGCCACGGCAAACCCGATCCTGCTGTTCGTTGAAACGCCCTACGGCATCTACGAGACGATGGATTGGGTGGCGCAGGCGCAGTTGATCCTGGCGCTCGACCTCGACCAGATCGAGGCGCTCCGGGTCATCAATGTCCGTACCATCTTCGACATCGAACGCTTCATGAGCCGGCCGGAGTCGCGGCCACGGCTGATGCAGGCGCTGAATTGCCCGAAGACCGACGGCAAGGGCGCGGTGCTGCTGGCCGACCGCGGCATCACGCTGGAGAATCTCGAGTCGGTTGTGCAGGCGATCGGCGAGGATCTGCATGTCCAACGTCTGCGCCAGATCTGGCGCAACATCGAATTGAAGCTTGGCCTGGACCTGCCGCAGGTCCTGCGTGACCGTGCGCTGCTGAAAGCCGGTAGGATGCCGCTGCGGCCGGTTGCGGTCGAGGACATGGAGGATGACAACTCCAGTTCCGGCCTTGCACAGGCAGCCACTGGCGCGACACCGATCCGGCAGCCGGTTCCGGCCGAATAGCGGCCGGCAATTCACCTTGACAAGTTCTGGAGTTTTCCTATAGTCGCACCCTCTCGCCGTCCTGCTAGGGTGGCGGGTAACATTGTGCGTTCCTGGTCCCGGCGTTGTGCCGGGCGGGATTTGCTCGGTGTGTAGGCGGCCCGACGGGCTGCCGTTGAGATATCGAGACTGAGGAGAGCAGCGTGGCGCGTATCGCTGGCGTCAACATCCCCGCGCAGAAGCGCGTGGAGATCGGGTTGACCTACATCCATGGCATCGGCCCCTTCAAGGCCAAGGAAATCTGCGCGAAGCTGGAAATCCCGGCCGAGCGTCGCGTGAACGAGCTGACGGACGACGAAGTCCTGAAGATCCGCGAGACCATCGACGCCGACTACCGCGTCGAGGGCGATCTTCGTCGTGAAGTCGCCATGAACATCAAGCGTCTGATGGACCTGGGCTGCTACCGTGGCCTGCGTCACCGCAAGGGCCTGCCGGTCCGCGGCCAGCGCACCCACACGAACGCCCGCACCCGCAAGGGTCCGGCCAAGCCGATCGCCGGCAAGAAGAAGTAAGAGGACGAACGCAAAATGGCCAAGCCCTCCGCTGCTTCTCAGCGCCTGCGTCGCCGCGAGCGCAAGAACATCACCGCCGGCGTCGCTCACGTGAACGCCTCGTTCAACAACACGATGATCACCATCACCGACGCGCAGGGCAACACCATTGCCTGGTCGTCGTCGGGCACCATGGGCTTCAAGGGTTCGCGCAAGTCGACGCCCTACGCCGCCCAGGTCGCTGCCGAGGACGCCGGCCGCAAGGCCCAGGAACACGGCATGAAGACCCTGGAAGTCGAAGTGAAGGGTCCGGGTTCGGGGCGTGAGTCCGCCCTGCGCGCCCTGCAGTCGATCGGCTTCCAGATCACGTCGATCCGCGACGTCACGCCGATCCCGCACAACGGCGTTCGCCCGCCGAAGAAGCGTCGCGTCTGATTCAGCATTGTTTCCGCACCCGCGGGGACCAGCCATTCCGGGACAGGGGGCCGCAGCCATCGCGGTCCCCTCAGCATGGGAATGGTTCGGGCCCCGCGGGTTCGTGTTCACCCGATGGCATCTTGAGGTCGATCCGTGCTTCAGAAGAACTGGCAGGAACTGATTAAGCCGAGCAAGCTGGACATCCAGCCCGGTGACGACGCCGACCGTTTCGCGACGGTGGTCGCCGAACCGCTGGAACGCGGCTTCGGTCTGACCCTGGGCAACGCCCTGCGCCGCATCCTGCTCTCCTCGCTGCAGGGTGCGGCCGTCACGTCGATCCACATCGACGGCGTGCTGCATGAGTTCTCGTCCATCCCCGGCGTCCGCGAGGACGTGACCGACATCGTCCTGAACATCAAGACGATGGGTCTGCGCATGGGCGGCGACGGCCCGAAGCGCATGCGCCTGCGCGCCGAAGGCCCGGGCGAGGTCAAGGCCGGCATGATCGAGACCGGTCCCGACATCCAGGTCATGGATCCGGAACTGGTCATCTGCACGCTGGACAACGGCGCGCGGCTGAACATGGAACTGACGGTCGAGACCGGCAAGGGCTATGTCCCGGCCAGCCAGAACCGTCCGGAAGACGCGCCCATCGGCCTGATTCCGATCGACGCCCTGTTCTCCCCGGTCCGCAAGGTGTCCTACAAGGTTGACAATGCCCGCGTCGGGCAGGTCACCGACTATGACCGCCTGTCGATGACGGTGGAGACCAACGGTTCGGTCAAGCCGGACGACGCGGTGGCCCTGGCCGCCCGCATCCTGCAGGACCAGCTGCAGCTGTTCATCAACTTCGAGGAGCCGACTCACGCCGTCTCCGAGGAGAAGCACGAGGAGGTTCCGTTCAACAAGAACCTGCTCCGCAAGGTGGACGAGCTGGAACTGTCGGTCCGTTCGGCCAACTGCCTCAAGAACGACAACATCGTCTACATCGGCGATCTGGTGCAGAAGACGGAAGCGGAGATGCTCCGCACCCCGAACTTCGGCCGCAAGTCGCTGAACGAGATCAAGGAAGTGCTGTCCCAGATGGGCCTGCACCTCGGTATGGAAATCCCGAACTGGCCGCCGGAGAACATCGAAGAGCTGGCCAAGCGCCTGGAAGAGCCGTACTAAGCATCTCGCTTGTTTCCGCGCCCTTTCCGCCCTTGGGCGGGGAGGGCGCATTTCCCAGGGCCGAAGCGGCCCGACCCCATGGCCGTACCAGCGTTACGACTGGGCGGCGGGGTTCACGATCGGCTCCCCGAGGGGGGCCATGCCATGAAGGAGGACCGCCATGCGTCACGGCGTTTCGGGACGTAAGTTCAGCAAGACCAGCAGCCACCGCAAGGCCATGTTCTCGAACATGGCGAACGCGGTGATCAAGCACGAGCAGATCACCACCACCCTGCCGAAGGCGAAGGACCTGCGTCCGATCGTCGACAAGCTGATCACGCTCGGCAAGAAGGGTGGCCTGGCCAACCGTCGTCTGGCCTTCGCGCAGCTGCGCGACAACGACACGGTCACCAAGCTGTTCACGGTGCTGGCCGACCGCTACAAGGATCGCCAGGGTGGCTACAGCCGCGTCCTGAAGGCCGGCTTCCGCTATGGCGACGCCGCCGACATGGCCGTGTTCGAGCTGGTCGACCGCGACGTCTCCGCCAAGGGTCAGGATTCGGGCCCGACGCAGGATGCCGTCGAGGCCGAAGCCGGGACCGCCGAGTGATATGACCGGGCATCGCGCCGGTTATCCTGACCGTGCGGCATCGGGCCTCAGGGCCCCGTGTCGTGCAGGACGGAACCGCCGATATCGGTGATATGTTAGACCCTTCCTTCGGGCCCCCCGGAGGAAGGGTTTTCTCTTTTGTGGCCGGTCGAATGTTGCGTTCCCTTTACACGCGCCTCCAGCGCCTGTCCGCCCGCGACGATGCCGTCTGGTGGATGTCGGCGATCTCCTTCGCCGAAAGCTCCTTCTTCCCATTGCCGCCGGACGTGATGCTGGTGCCGATGTGCCTGGAGAAGCCGAAGCGACTCTGGTTCTACACCAACATCTGCGCCTTCGCGTCGCTTCTGGGCGGCCTGCTGGGCTACGCGCTGGGCTTTTATCTGTTCGAAAGCGTCGGGCGGATGATCATCGACTTCTACAATGCGCAGGAGTCGTTCCATCATTTCCAGGAGATGTTCACCGAGTTCGGCCCCTGGTTCCTGATCCTGAAGGGGGTGACGCCGATCCCCTACAAGCTGCTGACGATCACCGCCGGATTCGCCCATCTTGATCTGACGGTCTTCATCCTCTGTTCGATCGTCGCGCGCTTCTCCCGATTCTACATGATCGCCATCCTGCTGCATTTCTACGGACCGCAGGTTCAGCACATCATCGAGAAGCGGCTGATGCTGGTGGCCACCGTCCTTCTGGTCGTCGTGGTCGGCGGCCTGCTCAGCTTCAAGTTCGTCTGAGCGACTCAGTCCGGCATGCCCTGGTCCTGGCGGTCACGCCGGGACGGGGGCAGGGCGTCACGGTCGGCACGGTCACGGCGCACGATCATGACGATGGCGACCGCCACGAACAGCCCGCCCAGCAGCGGGATGATCATCTCGGCCATGCCGACATTGGGCAGCGCCGGCGCGCGCGAGGCCAGCATGACGAGGCCAAGGACAAGCAGCGCCAGCAGCAGTCGCAGGGACCGGTTGCGCGGCGGTCTGCCGTCCGATTTCGGAGTCATTTCAGTCATTCCCTTCTTACAGCTGATATCGGCATAGTGGGGGCCGAACGGGGGATGGTCCAGAGGGGTGTGGCATTCCGTCATGTCCATGGCCGTCCTCACAACAAGAAGAATAGGAGCCGTCGTGGCTAAGTTCCGTCCGGTCCGTCTCATCGCCCCGCTCATGGCCGTGGCCCTTCTCGGCCTGTCGGCCTGCGCCGATCACCCGGCGTCGCGCCCTGCCGCCTCCGGTCCGGCGCCCACCGTCACCGTGGTCCCTGGTCCGTCCACCCCGCGCGGCGGTGCCGACGACCAGTCGTTGCGGATCGATGGCGGCACCGGTGCCGGCGCCTCCTGTCAGGCCCAGTGCGAGCGGAGCCACAATGTGTGCATGGATTCGGTCGCCGCGCGCAACCAGGGCGGCATCGACCGCGCCGATTCGACCCCGTTCAGCCCGACCGACAACTGCAGCTATCAGCTGAAGCAGTGCTATCAGCGCTGCGGCGCGGCGCGCTGAGGCACCCATCATGGCGAAACGCGGCGAGTCGGGCGGGGATGCCGGGCTATTCGAGTCGGCGGCTCCCCGCCCGCTCGCCGACCGGCTGCGCCCGCGCACGCTGGACGAGGTGGTCGGGCAGGATCACCTGCTGAAGCCCGACGGGCCGCTGGGTCGCATGGTCGCGGCGCGGCGGCTGGCCTCCATGATCCTGTGGGGGCCGCCTGGTTGCGGCAAGACCACCATCGCCCGTCTGCTGGCCCACAGCACCGACCTGCATTTCGAACCGCTGTCGGCGGTCTTCTCCGGCGTCGCCGATCTGCGCAAGGTGTTCGATGCCGCACGGGCCCGGCGGGTGGCGGGGCAGGGCACGCTGCTGTTCATCGACGAGATCCATCGCTTCAACCGCTCCCAGCAGGACGGTTTCCTGCCTTTCGTCGAGGACGGCACGGTCACGCTGGTGGGCGCCACGACCGAGAATCCGTCCTTCGAACTCAACGCCGCCTTGCTGTCACGGGCGCAGGTGTTCGTGCTCAACCGCCTGGACGATGCGGCGCTGGAAAAGCTGCTGTCGCGGGCGGAGGCGGAGATGGGCCGGCCGCTGCCGCTGGACGCCGACGCGCGCGCCGCGGTGAAGGCGATGGCCGACGGCGACGGCCGTTTCTGCCTGAACCTGTGCGAGGAGCTGTTCGCGCTGCCGGGCGAGACGGTGCTGGACACCAACGCGCTCGCCGCCACCATCCAGCGCCGCGCCCCGCTCTACGACAAGGCGCAGGAGGGGCATTACAACCTCATCAGCGCCCTGCACAAGTCGCTGCGCGGATCGGACACCGACGCGGCGCTCTACTGGTACAGCCGCATGCTGGATGGCGGGGAAGACCCGCGTTACATCGCGCGGCGCCTGACCCGTTTCGCGGTGGAGGATGTCGGGCTGGCCGATCCCAATGCCCTGACCCAGGCCATCGCCGCCTGGGAAGCCTATGAGCGGCTGGGCAGCCCTGAGGGCGAACTGGCCCTGGCGCAGCTGGTGATCTATCTGGGGACGGCGCCGAAGTCGAATGCCGGCTATACGGCCTACAAGTCGGCGGTGCGCGCGGCGAAGGAAACCGGTTCGCTGATGCCGCCCAAGCATATCCTGAACGCGCCGACCAAGCTGATGAAGACCATCGGCTACGGCAAGGGATACGAGTACGACCACGACACGGCGGAGGGCTTCTCCGGGCAGAACTACTTCCCCGAAGGGATGGCGCGGCGCGAGTTCTACCAGCCGGTGGAGCGTGGGTTCGAACGCGACCTGCGCAAGCGGCTGGACTATTGGGCGCGACTGCGCGAGCGGCGGGGGGAGGAGTAAGGGGCGGACGTCATGCCGGTGTCGGAATGACGACGTTGAATAACGTCCGCTGAACCGCGCCCTTTACGCGGCCATCCCATCGGCCGGCGCCGAGGCGATCAGGCGATAGTGGCTGGTGTCGGCGAGGACCGAGCAGCTGAGGGTCTTCGACACGCCCTCGTCTTCGGTGCTGACGACGCGGGCGTGCGGGATGCCCAGCAGGTTGACCGTTGCCGTCACCCGCCAACCGCGGCCGCCGGCGCTGCCGACCGGTTGGAAAACCTGCCCGATCTGGACATGCTTCTTGCTCATGACGGATAAACCCTCGGACGGCCGGTTGCCCATGGGCTAAATCCGGCCTGTTGCGCAAAACCCCAACCCGCAGTTAAGCGCAGCGGCGAGTCGCGATCAACAGGGAAACCATCGGATGTCCCCTGGATCGGCAAACCCGATGTGAATTGTCACGGGCGCGTTGCGCCGCCGTCAACATCCCGACTTCGGCAGCGCCTCGATCTTGTCCAGCACCGCGTTGACGGTGAAATCGCCATAGTCGATCTGCATGGACTCGGCGATGCCGTTTTCCAGCAGATGCAGGCTCATCTCATACTCCGGCTGGGCCGAATCGCTCTGCGTCGGGAAAAACGCCATGCGGACCGGCCAGGCCTTGCCCACCTTCAGCAGCGGGTCCTTGCCGGCGTCCGTCGGCGCGCCGGGCTTGCCGACGACGGTCGACACCTCGGTCGGTCCTTCCGCGTCGGACCCGTCGAAGATCGTGCGGGTGAAGAAGGGGTCCTTCCGTTCGGCATGGTCCAGGATCGCCAGCGTGTGGGCGGTCGGGAACATGGTGCCGGCCGGCAGCTCCATCTCCTGCGGTTCGGGCTTGGTGAACTGGGCGGTGCCGGCGCCGTCGCGGTTCAGGTTCGCCTCGCCGCGCACCTCCTCGTCCACCTCGCCGTTGACCAGCTTGCGGACGTTGAAGCGGTAGCGCAGGCCGTCCTTCGATTCCCAGGTCGTGTAGTTGGTGTTCATCGCCATGTCGTCGCCTTCGCTGTAGACGAAGCGCAGCTGGAAGCGCTGCTCCGTCGTCCAGCCGTCGCAGGCGTCGGCCCATTCGAACATCATGCGGCCGCGGACGTCACTGACCTTCGATCCGTTGCGCGCCGAGGCGAGCGACATGGTGTAGATCGCCCGGTGCGGCTGGATCCTGGCCGCCACCGCCGCCATGGAGGTCGCGGCCGGCTGAGCCAGGGCAGGGGAGGCCGCGAGGAGCGCACCGGTGGAAACGGCGGCCGCGAGGACCGCGCCGACGGTTGCCGGAAAGGCGGAAAGACGGTCGAGCAAGACGGGATCCACAGGTGATTGACGGCTCTTGGTGAAGTATGGGTGTTTTTGCCGCGGTCCGAAAGGCCCGCCACCCGAATGTCTTATCAATGGAAGGGAACCGCCGGAATGACAAGCCCTGCCGAGTTGCCGTTTGCGGCGCAGTCGGACAGTCCCGATGCCCAGCCCTCTGCCCGCCCGGTGCTGCTGCTGACCCGCCGCCTTCCGGAAGCGGTGGAGGCGCGGGCCTCGCGCGATTACCGGGCCGTGTTCAATCCAGAAGACCGCGCCTTCAGCGGGGCGGAGATCGCCGCCCGTGCGGCGGAGGTTGGGGCCGACGCCGTGCTCTGCTGTGCCGGTGATCGGCTGGACTCCGCCGCCATCGCGGCCCTGCCGCAGCGGGTGCGGGTGCTGGCGACCTTCTCCGTCGGCACCGACCACATCGACCTGGAGGCGGCGCGCGCCCGCGGCCTGACCGTCACCAACACGCCCGACGTGCTGACCGACGCCACCGCCGACATCGCGCTGCTTCTTCTGCTGGGTGCCGCGCGCCGCGCCTCGGAGGGCGAGCGGATGATACGCGCCAACGCATGGACCGGCTGGACCCCGACCCAGCTGATGGGCACCCATGTCGGCGGCAAGCGGCTGGGCATCGTCGGCATGGGCCGCATCGGACAGGCGGTGGCGGCCCGCGCCCGCGCCTTCGGCATGACCATCCACTACAGCAACCGCCGGCGCCTGACCCCGGACCTCGAATTGGGCGCCATCTACCACGCCGACCCGGAGGCGATGCTGCCGGAGTGCGATGTCCTGTCGCTTCACTTCCCCGCCACGGCGGAAACCCGACATTGGCTGAACGCCGAACGGATCGGGCGGCTGCCGCCGGGGGCCATCCTCATCAACACGGCGCGCGGCAGCGTGGTGGACGATGAGGCCGTGATCGCCGCGCTGAAGACCGGGCGGTTGGCATCCGCCGGGCTCGACGTGTTCGAGAACGAGCCGAACCTGCATCCCGGCTACCGCGATCTGCCCAACGCCTTCCTGCTGCCGCATCTTGGCAGCGCCACGGTGGAAACGCGGAATGCCATGGGATTCAAGGCGCTGGACAACATCGATGCGGTGATGGCCGGCCGGCCGGCGCCGGATCGCGTGGCGTGACGGGTGGGTGGAGCCTTTTACCGGGCCTGCGTTTCGGCCGCCCCTTACCGGCAGGGATTTCCTGCCCCGAACGGTTGGGGTGGGCAGAAGATGCCGGTCCGGTAGGAAAGAGGCTCCATCCCTTGCCGATGATCCGGCGGCGCAATCCGCCGGAAATGCATAAAATGCTTGGTATCTGCGGGGTGCGGCGGGTTGGCACAGCGGTTGCTTGGGTAGAGGCGAAGTGTTCCGACCTTCATCAGAGGAGCCGACCCCATGAACGCCATCGTCGCCGCCCTGGACCTGAAGCACCACACCTCCGACCGTTTCGACGTGCCGGCCGGATGGTCGCCGGTCGCTTTGGCTTCGCGTGTCGGGCTTCTGCGGGGGACCGAGCGCCAGACGCTGGACGAGACGATCGCGCTGCTCGCCGAAGCCAAGGAGACGATCGCCGAGTTGCATGAGCGCATCGCCTACCTGGAAAGCCTGACGATGACGGACGAGCTGACCGGCCTGTTGAACCGGCGCGGCTTCTACAGCCACTTCCGGCGCGAGTTGGCCTCTGCCCGCCGCAACGGGTCCGCCGGCGGCCTGCTGGTCATGATCGACCTGGACGGCTTCAAGGCCATCAACGACACCCACGGCCATATCGCCGGCGACGCCTATCTGCGGCAGGTGGCGCGGATGATCGTCGGCAATGTCCGGCAGGAGGACGTGGTCGCCCGGCTGGGCGGCGACGAGTTCGCCGTGCTGCTGACCAACACCGACACCGCCAGCGGCCTCGCCCGCGCCCGCCAGTTGGCCGCCATCGCCGACGCCACCCATGTGGAGTGGGGTGGGCAGTCGCTGCCGGTCCGTTTCTCCGTCGGCACCCAGCCCTACGGCGCCGACGACAGCGAGGACGAGGTGATGCGCCGCGCCGACGCCATGATGTACGGCGCCAAGGGGGCCCGCCGCCGCGATGCCAAGCGCAAAACCAGGCGGGCTGCCTGAGCCGTCGCCCCGCTCCATCCCGGTATATTGCCGTTGTCGATAACCGATCGCCGTCCGCGTCCGCCGCGGGCGGTTTTCGTTTGAATGCAGGGTGGTCCGCGGTCATCAGGGCTGTCATCCAGCGGTCCGGTAACGACTATTTAACCGTCGCGACCTAATCAGAAAGGGGATATACCGGTCTTGCGACCCCGCAACTGCGGTACGCAATCCGGCAATGGACAGCGTGAACGCGGGGGTCACACCCAGGGAGGATGCATGTCAGCGGAGCCTTGCGGTCCATTGGCGACCGGTGGTGGGCCGACGAAGACCGTCCTCATCGTCGAGGACAACGAGCTGAACATGAAGCTCTTTCATGACCTGCTCGAAGCGCACGGCTATGGCACGCTGCAGACCCGCGAAGGCATGGAGGCGATGCGGCTGGCCCGTCAGCACCGCCCCGACCTGATCCTGATGGACATCCAGCTGCCGGAGGTTTCCGGGCTGGAGGTGACCCGCTGGATCAAGGACGATCCGGATCTGAGGAGCATTCCGGTCGTGGCCGTCACCGCCTTCGCCATGAAAGGTGACGAAGAGAAAATCCGTCAGGGCGGTTGCGAGGATTATGTCGCAAAGCCCATTTCGGTTGTGAAGTTCCTCGAAACAGTCAAGAAGTTTCTCGGCTAAGTCTGTTTTCTCTGTAGCAATTCTGCAGGAATTTCCTTCCGATGTCCGCGCGTGTCCTTGTCGTCGACGATGTACTGCCGAATGTGAAGCTGCTCGCGGCGAAGCTGACGCGCGAGTACTTCAATGTTCTGACGGCCTTCAACGGACCCGACGCGCTTGAGATGGTGCGGAAGGAATCGCCGGACATCGTCCTGCTGGACGTGATGATGCCGGGCATGGACGGGTTCGAGGTGTGCGAGAAGATCCGCTCCGATCCCGCCACCATGCACATCCCCGTGGTGATGGTCACGGCGCTGTCGGACATCGCCGACCGCGTCCGCGGCCTGGAGGCCGGGGCCGACGATTTCCTGACCAAGCCGGTGAACGACATCGCGCTGTTCGCGCGCGTCCGCTCGCTGGTTCGGCTGAAGATGATGATGGACGAATGGCGCCTGCGTGAAAGCACGTCCGGCCAGTTCGGCGTCATCGAGCGCAGCGGCACCATGCTGAGCGAATCCTTCGAGCGCGCCAATGTGCTGGTGCTGGAGGACTCCGCCCTCGACCTGGAAAAGGTGACGGAGACGCTTCAGCGCGACCACAACATGGTGTTCTCCGCCGACACCGGCGCCAAGGCGCTGGAACGCGCGCTGGGCACGCCGCTCGATCTGGTGGTGGTCAGCCTGACCCTGCTGAACGAGGACGGGCTGCGCCTCTGCTCGCAGTTGCGCTCGCACGAGCGCACGCGGCAGGTGCCGATCCTGCTGATGGTGGACGACGGCGACCTGGGGCAGGTGGCGAAGGGGCTGGAACTCGGCGCCAACGATTACGTCGTCAAGCCGGTCGACCGGAATGAACTGCTGGCCCGCGCCCGCACCCAGATCCGGCGCAAGCGCTATCAGGAACGGCTGCGCTCCAATTACGAGCAGAGCCTGTCGATGGCGCTGACCGACAGCCTGACCGGCGTCTTCAACCGCCGTTACGTCAACGCCCATCTGCCGCGGCTGCTGGAACGCGCCATCGACAGCCACAAGCCGGTGTCGGTGCTGATGTTCGACATCGACCATTTCAAGGTGGTCAACGACACCTACGGCCATGCCATCGGCGACGAGGTGCTGCGCGAGGTATCCGCCCGCGCCAGCCGCAACCTGCGCACCTTCGACCTCGTCGCCCGGTTGGGTGGCGAGGAGTTCATCGTCATCCTGCCGGACACCGACGGGGAAGCCGCGCTGATCGTCGCCGAACGCTTGCGTTCGCGCATCGCCGACACGCCCTTCGCCGTGTCGACCGGCCACGGCGAGATCAACGTGACGGTGTCCGTCGGCATCTCGATCGGCGGACGGCTGGGCGATACCGCCGAAGGACTGGTCCGCCGGGCCGACGAAGCGCTGTACGAAGCCAAGCGGTCGGGCCGGAACTGCGTCATCGCCGACGCCCGCGCCGACCAGTTGGAGGGGTAGGGGCGGGGCTTTCGACTCGTCCTCTTGCCGATCCTGCTGCGCCGCACCATCTGGCAAAGCCGTTCGTTATCACCGGCATCCATGGGGGACCGATGCTCGCCATCGCCAGCGGCGCCATCACCCATCTGGGCAGCAGCAGCCTTCTCGTACCGCTTTCCGCCCTCTATGCGACCGCGCTGTGGCGGCACCATTCGGCGCCGCTGGCGCTGCGCTGGCTGCTCGCCCTGTCGCTGTGCCTGGGCGCCATGGTGGTGCTGAAGCTGGTGGGGCATGGCTGTGGTCTGCCGGACTTCCCGCTGTTCCCGTCTCTGTTCTCCGGCGACCGTTTCGTCAGCCCCAGCGGTCATGCCGCCTTCTCCGCCGTCTTCTACGGGTCGGTGTCGGCGCTGGCGGCGCGCAGTGCCCGATCGCGCTGGCTCCGCATCGCGCTGCCGCTGGCGGCGGTGGCGCTGGTGCTGGCCATCGGCGCCTCGCGTGTCGCCGTCTCCGCCCATTCGGGGGCGGAGGTGGTGGCCGGGCTGATGATCGGCGGGCTGTCTGCCCTGCTGTTCCTGTGGAGCAGCCGCAAGGACGCCGTCCCGCGCCTGCGTCCCTCCCCCTGGCTGGCGGGGGCGATGGCGCTGGGGCTGGCCCTTCTGGTCCATGCCGGCGATCCGTCCTTCGTCGAGGGAACGATCCGCTGGGCCGCCCATCAGTTGGACAGCGAGGGCGGCCTGTGCGAACTGGCCAGCCGGGTATTCCCCGGCAATCGCGGGTAAATCACCAACCGGGGTGAAGCCGCTGTCGTCCTGTGCTATGACGGACGGCCGCACTCGGTTCCGCCGTTGCGGCACCGTTCGCGTCAATGCTTGCGCCTAAGGCTTGCGCCACGCCGCGCAAGATCCTATACCGACGCCCCGTTTCCGTTCCGTTCCGCCCCATTCCATCAGCTTTCGCCTGGTCACCTCGCACCGCATGTCGCTTTTCGATGCCCTGCCGCGTGGCCCTTCGTCGGGTGGCGCCGCCGTCCCCTTCGGTCAGGAGGACCTGACGCGCGTCTTCGATGCCAAGACGCTGCAGCGGGGCCGCACGCTGATGATGACCGGTGCGGTGACGCTGGGTCCTCCCGGCGGCGACCGGATCGAGGCGGAGGTCAGCGACCTCGGACGGCGGCTGTCGGTGACGGTGACGCCGGTGCAGGGCAAGCGCAGCATCGTGCTCGACCGCAGTTGTTCCTGTGGCCGCAACGCCTGCGCCCATATGGCCGCGGCGGCGATGCTGGCGCTGGAAAGCCGGCCGGAATGGCGCCGCGCCTCCCTGTTCGATGTCGCCGACGTGAAGGCGCCGCTGGCACCGCCTCCGCCTCCGCCGCCTGTACCCGTCGCGCCCACGCCTGCCGCAGCGGCCCCTTTGGCACCGCCCGCTCCCAAGGCCCCGCTTACCCTGGTCCGCCCGCCGGTCCCGCCGCCGATCCGCAGCGTGGCGCCGCCTCCACCTCCGGCGCCCAAGCCGGAGCCGGTGCGCAGCCTGCGCTGGACGCTGGAGCCGGGGCAGGGCGACGTCGCCTGCTACATCCTGGTGGAATTCGTGGCGGAGGGGGCGGCCGACGCCAGCCCTGCCACTCCGCGCGACGTGCTGGCCAAGGCGCCGCGCTCTGTCGACGGGGACGCCGACCGTGCCATCGCCCGGCTGCTCGGCGGCGGCGGGACCGAACGCACCCCCGTTGCCAAGAGCCGGGGAGAGGCGGTGGACCGCCTGCTGCGCCGCCTGCTGTCCACCGGCCGCCTGCGCTGGCGCGACGGCACCCCGCTGGCCGAGGGGCCGGGCCGCACCGTCCGCGCCTTCCGCGACCCCGCCACCCGCAAGCTGCGCCCGACCGGCCTGCCCGAACGCAGCGTGCTGGTGAAGGGTCAGTCCTATTGGTGCGTGGACAGTGCCTCCGGCACCGTCTTCCCGGTCGACCTCCAGGTGGTGGAGGTGCCGAAGGCCAAGCCGGTACCGGCCGCTCCGCCACCGCCGCCGGTTCCGTCCAAATCGCCCCCGTCCAAATCGACCCCGTCCCGCCTGTTCGGTCCGTCGCGCAGTGGTGTGGCGTCGATGCCGCGCATCACCCCACCGCCGCCCTCCATCGCGACATCCAGCTTCCGCGACAACGCCATCCCCGGCGTGCGCAGCGGGGCGGCCGATGCGGCGGCCATCGTCGAGCGCTCCCCCCGCATCATCGCCCGCCTCGGCCGCGTGGTGACGCCGGCCGACGGGCTGGTCGACGTGCTGCGCCTCTCCTTCGACTATGGCGAGCCCGGCCGCGCGGTGGAGATCGAGCCCGACGACCAGCGCCAGTTCGCCCGCTATGAGGACGACTTCGGCGATGTCACCTTCGTCCGCCGCGACAAGGCCGACGAGCAGGCGGCGCTGGATCGGCTGTCCGGCCTAGGCTTCGCCCAGGCGCGGATCGAGCCGCCGAAGGGCGCGCTGAACGCCCGCGGCTCCCGCGTCCATTGGCTGACCGGCCGGGACGTGGAGGAGCGTTGGCAGCATTTCCTGACCAACGAGGTCCCCGCCCTGACCAAGGCCGGCTGGATCATGGAGGTCGGCGCCGATTTCGGCACCAAGGTCATCGAACCGGGTGCGGAGGTCGAGGTTGCCGTCCGCGATGCCGGCGACGGCTGGTTCGATCTGGATGTCGGCGTGGAGATCGATGGCGAGCGCCAGCCGCTTCTGCCGATCCTCGCCCGGTTGGTGGAAAAGGGCGGCCTGTCGACCACCCGTGTCATCGACGGCCGCGCCCACATCGTGCTGGACGACGGCAATGTTCTGGCCCTGCCGGCCGAGCGGATCGAGCGGCTGCTCAGCGTTCTCGAAGCGATGCTGGACAGCGGGCGCAGCAGCGGCGACCGGCTGAAGGTGCCGCTGGCCGAGGCCGACTCGCTGCTGGACATCGATGATTTGATCGCCCGGCGCGGCGACGAGACGGCACAGATCGACGGCTATCTCCAGCGCCTGCGCGCCGACGAGATGCCGGGCGACATGACCCCGCCGCCGGGTTTCAAGGGCGAACTGCGCGATTACCAACGCGGCGGTCTGGCCTGGATGCAGAGCCTGCGCGCCAACAACGTCGCCGGCATCCTGGCCGACGACATGGGTCTGGGTAAGACCGCCCAGACGCTGGCCCACATCGCCATGGAGGAGCATGAGGGCCGGTTGACCGAGCCCTGCCTTGTGGTCGTCCCGACCAGCCTCGTGCCCAACTGGGTCGCGGAGTCGGAGCGCTTCACCCCGCATCTGCGCGTCGTTGTGCTGCATGGAGTCGACCGCCACGGCAAGCTGTCGGAGATCGACCGCGCCCACATCGTCGTCACCACCTATGGCGTGGTGGCGCGCGACGTCGATCTGCTGAAGCGCCTGACCTGGCACATGATCGTGCTGGACGAGGCGCAGGCGATCAAGAACCCCGACGGCAAGGCGACCCGCGCGGTGGCGGCGCTTCCGGCGCGGCATCGGCTCTGCCTGTCCGGCACGCCGGTGGAGAACAATCTGGGCGAGCTGTGGAGCCAGTTCGCCTTCCTGATGCCGGGCCTGCTGGGCGACCGCAAGGATTTCGGCAAGCGTTACCGCGTTCCCATCGAGAAGCGCGGCGACAACACCCGCGCCAACCTGCTGATGCGCCGCATCCGCCCCTTCCTGCTCCGCCGCACCAAGGAGGCGGTGGCGAAGGAACTGCCGCCGAAGACCGAGGTGGTGGTGCGCATCGACCTGGAACGCGACCAGCGCGACCTCTACGAGACCATCCGCCTGTCGGTGAACGAGACGGTGCGCGCGGCGCTGGCCGCCAGCGGCAAGGGGCTGGGCCAGAACGCCATCGCGGTGATCGACGCGCTGTTGAAGCTGCGGCAGGTCTGCTGCGATCCGCGCCTGCTGAAATCCATCGCCGCGCTGGGCGGCAAGGCACGGCCGAGCGCCAAGCTGCACGCCCTGACCGAAATGGTGAAGGAGATGGTGCCGGAAGGCCGGCGCATCCTGATCTTCTCGCAGTTCACCACCATGCTCGACCTCATCAAGCTGGAGTTGGAGAAGGCGCACATCCCCTATGTCGAGCTGACCGGCCGCACGCTGGACCGCGCCGAGCCGGTGAACCGCTTCCAGAACCGCGAGGTTCCGGTCTTCCTCATCAGCCTGAAGGCCGGCGGGCGCGGCCTGAACCTGACCGCCGCCGACACGGTGATCCATTACGATCCCTGGTGGAATCCGGCCGCTGAGGATCAGGCGACCGACCGGGCCTATCGCATCGGCCAGGACAAGCCGGTCTTCGTCTACAAGCTGATCGCCGCCAACACGGTGGAGGAACGCATTCTCGACCTCCAGCGCCGCAAGGGCAGCCTGTCCGCCGCCACCATCGAGGGCAAGGGGCTGGTCAGTGCTCTCGACGGCGGTGACATCGACTATCTCCTCGGTGACGGCGAGGAAGACGGGGAGGAGTAGGCGCTCTGGCCTCAGTGCGCCCGCTTCGCCGCCAGCAGGCTGGCGACCGCCGCGCCATTCTTGCCGGCGCGCTCGCCGATGGCGGTCAGGGTCTCGCCCGGCGTGGCGTCGATGTTCGCGGTCTTCAGCACCTCCACCGCCTTGTCGGGCGTGAGGCCCAGCGCCGGGGCGGCGGCTTCGAGCGTAGCCCCCGACAGCGCGCCGAACACCGCACCCGGATTGACGCTGCCGCCGCCGGTGGTGCCGGTCATGCCGGTGAAGACCACCGATACGACGATGGTGGCGACGAAGGCGGCCTTCGCGGCGTACCGCTTCAGATAGCCCAGGAAAGCCCGCCAGTTCTTCACCAGATGCCAGAGCGCGATGGCGGAGAACGCCATGCTCAGCCATTCGTGGGAAAAGCGCACCAGCCCGGTATTCCAGTGCAGGAGCAGCATCACGCCGGTCACCGTGGACACGACGAAGGTGACGATGGTGACGGGGGTGACCACGTCGCGGGTCATGGTCTTGGAGATGGTCATGGCAGTCGCCCTTGATCCGGTGTCATTTCTTGTTGGCGGCCATGATCGCGCGCGACTGTAACTGGACAATATCCGGCGGGGTGCGGCTGTGTAACAGTGTGTAACGCGCCGGCCGGCGTGCTATCGGCCGCTCCGCCCGCAATCCTGTCCAAGACGACCGTCACGCCCTCCTGTTAGACTGCGGCATGGACCAGCAATCAGCACTAAGCCAGACTCCGGCCGGCGGCGGCGATTTCGCCCGTTTGTGGCGGGAGGCGCGCTTCGATGGCATGGAATGCCTGAACGCCCGATTCCAGCGCCACAGCTATGCCCCGCACACGCACGAGACCTATGTGGTCGGCGTCATCACCGCCGGGACCGAGCTGTACCGCTGCCGCGGCACCGAGCGGGTGGCGCGGGCCGGACAGGTCGTGGTTCTGGATCCGGAGGTTCTGCATGACGGCCGCCCAGCCGAGGACGGCTATGCCTACCGCATGTTCTATCCGTCGGTGGCGCTGTTCGAACAGGCGATGGCCGATGCGCTGGGCCGGCCCGTCACCCCGCATTTCGCCGCCACCGAACTGGACGACCCGGAGTTGTTTCAGGCCCTGCGCGGCCTGCACCATGGGCTGGAGGGGCCGTACCGCGAGCCGCTGCGCACCGACACCGACGCGCTGCGTGCCTTCACTGCGCTGGCCCTGCGCCATGGCGACCTGACCGCCCGCCCGCAAGATGCGGGGCAGGAGCCGGCGGCGGTCCGCCGCGCGCGGGAGTATCTGGACGCCCATCTCGACAGCCCGGTGGAACTGGCCGATCTGGCCGAGGCGGCGGGGCTCAGCCGCTTCCATCTGCTGCGCGTCTTCCGCGCGGCGGTGGGCACCACACCGCACGGCTATTTGACCGACCGCCGCGTCGCCCAGGCCAAGCGGCTGCTCGCCGGTCCGTTGCCGCTTGCCGACGTGGCGCTGACCTGCGGCTTCTGCGATCAGGCGCATTTCAACCGGGTGTTCAAGGGGCGGGTTGGCGTCTCCCCCGGCCAATACCGGCGCGGCAGCAATCCCGTCCAAGACGCACCCGCCGCGGCCGCCTAGTTTCGCAGCCATGAGCAAGCACATGAGCATGGGTAGCTACACCTTACCGGCATCCCCGCGGCAGGAGTTCGCGGCGGGCGTCGTCCATTGCCTGCCCATCGTGGCCGGTGCGGTTCCCTTCGGCTTCCTGCTGGGCAGTCTCGCCGCCAAGGCCGGGCTGTCGGCGCTGGACATGGGGTTGATGAGCGCACTGGTCTTCGCCGGCAGTTCCCAGTTCGTTGCGGTCGAACTGCTGGACAAGGGCAGTGCAGGGTTGGCCGTCGTCGGCGCCATCCTGCTGGTGAACCTGCGTCACCTGCTGATGGGCGCGACGCTGGAGCCGCGCTTTCGCGGCGTTCCGCGCGCACGGGCCGGGCTGGCGCTGTTCTTCATGACCGACGAGCAATGGGCGTTGGCTTTGCGCCGTGGGCCGGAGCTGACGCTGGCCTATTGGTACGGGGTGGCGGCGACGCTGTATCTGGCTTGGCTGACCAGCACGGTGGCCGGAACGCTGGCCGGGACGCTGATCGCCGACCCGGCCGCCTGGGGGCTGGATTTCACCTTCATCGCCGTCTTCCTGTGCCTGCTGGCCGGGTTCTGGCGCGGAGTCGGTTCGCTGCCGCCCTGGCTGGCGAGTGCCGCCGCCGCGCTGGTCGTGCATGCGCTGTCCTCCGGAGGGACGTGGCACATCCTGGCCGGCGCGCTGGCCGGCGGAGCGGTCGCCGCAATGCAAGCGAAGGGGCCGGGACAGGGGCAGGGGAGGGCGCAAGATGCTTGAGTCGCTGCACCTGGACTGGAGCGTCTTCGCCATCGTGCTGGGCGGGGCGCTGGTTACCTGGATGACGCGGATCGGTGGGCCGTGGCTGATCGCGCGGATCCGGCCCGGCCGGGCGGCGAGTGCCGCGCTGGAAGCCACGCCGGGCGCCGTCTTGGTCGCTCTGGTCGCGCCTGCCGCCCTGTCGCGTCCGTCCGACGCGTTGGCCGCCGCCTTCGTCTGCCTGATCGCCCGGCGCGTGCCGATGGTGGTCGCCGTGATGGCCGGCGTGGTCGCCGTCGTGATGCTGCGCCGCCTGCTGTAATCATTGTTGCAAACTGCCGTCTGGTGAAGCGGGCGGGGGATGCCTATAAGTCGGGAATGACCGATCCGATCTCCGCCCCGTCCGCGCCCGCATCCAACCCGGCTGCTTTCGACCCGCACGCCCTGCCGCCGCTGCGCGACGTGATCGCGCGTTTCGGGTTGGAGGCGCGCAAGTCGCTGGGGCAGAACTTTCTGCTCGACCTGAACCTGACGGGGCGGATCGCGCGCTCGGCCAACCTGCCGGCCGGCACCACCGCCATCGAGGTCGGTCCCGGTCCCGGCGGCCTGACCCGCGCGCTGCTGGCGACCAATGCGGTAAAGGTCATCGCCATCGAACGCGACCGCCGCTTCATCGAAGCGCTGCAGGACGTGATCGAGGCATCGCAGGGCCGCCTGAGCATCGTCGAGGCCGACGCCCTGACGGTGGACCCGGAAGACCTCGCCCCCGCGCCGCGCGCCATCGTCGCGAACCTGCCCTACAATATCGCGACCCCGCTTCTGCTCGGCTGGCTGGCGCGGATCGAGGCCTATGTCAGTCTGACCCTGATGTTCCAGAAGGAGGTCGCCGACCGGCTGGTGGCGAAACCGGGCAGCAAGGCCTATGGCCGGCTGTCTGTCATCACCCAGTGGCGCTCCGACGCCCGCGTGCTGTTCAACCTGCCGCCGCGCGCCTTCACCCCGCCGCCGAAGGTCGAATCGACGGTCGTCCACCTGACCCCGCGGGTGAACCCCGAACCGGCGGATTGGCGCGCGCTGGAACAGGTCACCGCCGCCGCCTTCGGCCAGCGCCGCAAAATGCTGCGCCAGAGCCTGAAGTCGCTGGGCAATGCCGAGGCCCTGCTGGAGGAAACCGGCATCGCCCCGACCGCCCGCGCCGAGGAGGTCGACGTCGCCGGCTTCGCCGCCCTGGCCCGCGCCTTCCGCGCCCGCCATCCGTTGGAGCCGCCAACGGGGGAGTCGACATGATCCGGGTCAATCCCCGCATCAGCCTGGACGAGAGCGAGTTGCAGGAGGAGTTCATCCGCGCCTCCGGCCCCGGCGGCCAGCACGTCAACAAGACGGAGACCGCGGTCCAATTGCGCTTCGACGTGCGGCGTTCGCCGAACCTGCCCGACCCGGTGCGCTACCGGCTGGAGCGGCTGGCCGGGTCCCGCCTGACCCAGGATGGCGTGCTGATCCTGGTGGCCGACCGCTACCGCTCGCAGATTCGCAACCGCGAAGACGCCCGCGAGCGCCTGATCGACCTGATCCGCGAAGCCGCCGCCCCGCCGCCGCCGCCCCGCCGCCCGACCAAGCCGACGAAGGGATCCAAGGAACGGCGACTGGAGGGCAAGGCCAAGCGGTCGGAGGTGAAGAAGATGCGCGGGAGCGTTCACGACTGACTCCGAGTCCTCTCCGGCATGCCCGCCATGAGGCAGGCGCATTGGACGGTTCAACCGACCCGTGCCAGCCTTGCGTTTCGCTTGCCTGTGAAACATTCCCCGGTCCGGACAGGTCCGGGGTCGGAGACGGTCCATGAGCCACCCTTCCGCCGCCCTGCCGTCGCCGACCTCGGCGCGGCTGTCCGTCGGGTTCGCCTGGGTCGGGCACTCGCTGATGCACATCGTGTCGGCGCTGTTCCTCACCATCGTGCTGGCGCTGGAAACGGAATGGAAGCTCTCCTATGACGAGCTGATCCGGCTGTGGACGCTGGGCGCCTTCATGATCGGGCTGGGGGCGCCGTTGGCCGGCTGGCTGGGCGACCGCTGGAGTTCGGCCGGCATGATCGCCGTCTTCTATCTGTTGACCGGTGGCGGCGCGGTTCTGGCCGGACTGTCGGACGGGCCGGAGATGCTGATGTGGTCGCTGGCCCTGCTGGGGCTGGGGGCGTCGATCTACCACCCCGTCGGCATGGCCTGGATGATGGCGAACGCCGAGAATCGCGGCAAGGCAATGGGCTGGCTCGGCCTGTTCGGTACCTTCGGCGTCGCCACCGCCGCGGTGGTCGCCGGCAGCCTGACGCAATGGCTGAACTGGCGCATGGCCTTCATCATCCCGGGTGCGCTCTGCATTGTGCTGGGCGTCGTTCTGGCCATGCTGATGATGACCGGCGTCGTTCAGGACCGCCATGCCGACGTGAAGCCGCAGCCCAAGCCGTCGCGCGGCGACGTGGTGCGCGCCTTCTTCGTGCTGTCGCTGACCATGGTCTGCGCCGGTCTGATCTTCAACGCCATGCAGGTGGTGCTGCCCAAGCTGTTCGAGGCGCGGCTGGGGGGCTGGCTCGGCACCGGCACGCTGGGGGTCGGCGGGCTGGTGACGGCGGTCTATCTGATTTCCGCACTGCCGCAGATGGTCGGCGGCGTGCTGGCCGACCGCCATTCGCTGAAGCGGGTCTATATGCTCTGCCTGCTGGCCCAGATCCCGCTGATGGCGGCGGTCGCCGTCCTGGCCGACGTGCCGCTGGTGGCCGCCGCCGCCTTCGTGGTCATCGCCTCGCAGACGCAGATCCCGGCGGAGAACATGCTGCTGGCCCGCTATACTCCGGACAAGCACCGCGGGCTGGCCTTCGGCGCCAAATACATCCTGTCCTTCGGCGCCGGCCCGCTGGCGGTGCAGCTGGTCGCCTGGGTCTATGAGCGCACGGGAGAGTTCACCATGCTCTACCTGACGCTGTCGGCGCTGGCCGCCTTGGCCTTCGCCGCCGCCCTGCTGCTGCCCGACGACCGCCGCAAGGCCGAACCGGTGGCGGAACCCCTGCCGGCGGCAGAGTGACGGCAGGGCATGGCGGGTCGGAGCATCGGGTTCGGCAGGCTCCGATTTTAAACCCTATACCATTGGCCGGTACGTCCCATTATACAGGATCGCTCTTGCCGATTATGGCAGCGGACTGGTTTTTCGTTTATCGAACTCCGGATGATAATTTTCCGGGATGATGAGGCTAAGTATGAAGTTGCACGTCGGCGGGCATCAGAAACACCCGGATTGGAAGATCTTCGATATTGCGCCCAGCGATATTACCGACTTCGTTGGAACCTGCACGGACATGAGCCAGTTTCCTGCCGGATCGGTCGAGGAAATCTATGCCAGCCACGTCCTCGAACACCTGAGCCATAATGGGGAACTGGAATGTGCTCTGCGGGAATTCCTGCGGGTGCTGAAGCCCGGTGGTCGGATCCGCATATCCGTTCCCGATTTTTATGAAATCGCCCGCGCATTTTGTGCCGATGATCTGACGACCGGCGACCGGTTCAAGCTGTCGAGGCTCGCATTTGGCGGCCAGCGCAACGAATACGATCTGCACAAGATCGGATTCAGCTACGATATTCTGCAACTTTTCCTGCAGGAAGTCGGTTTCTGCAACATTTCCCGCGTCGATCACTTCAATCTGTTTACCGACGCAAGCATGGGGAAGGTCGATCCACGCCGCCAGGACGGTTCCATCTGCCGGACCATCGACGGAATGCGTTTCAGCATCAATGCGATCGCTTACAAGCCGGCGGTCTGACCGGTCCGGTGCCGGTGCACGGGGGCAAGCGCGATCCTGCTGCCTGCTCCGTGCACCGGTGGTTCCTCTTACGCCAATGTCTTGTTCAGCGCCTGATCCAGGTCGGCGATGATGTCCTCCGGCGTTTCCAGCCCGATCGACAGGCGGATCACGTCGGGACCGGCGCCGGCCGAGGCCTGGGCTTCCGCCGACAGCTGGCGGTGGGTGGTCGAGGACGGGTGGATGATCAGCGACCGGGCGTCACCGATGTTGGCGAGGTGGCTGAACAGCTCCACGCTCTCCACCACCTTCACGCCGGCCTCGAAGCCGCCCTTGACGCCGAAGGTCAGAACCGCACCGGCACCGCGCGGCAGGTACTTCTTCGCGAGATCACGGTACTTGGACGATTCCAGCCCGGCATAGCTGACCCAGCCGACCGCCGGATGGCTTTCCAGGAACTGCGCCACCTTCAGCGCGCTGTCGGCGTGGCGCTGCATGCGCAGCGGCAGTGTTTCGATGCCGTTCAGCGTCAGGAAGGCGTTCATCGGCGCCTGGCTCGGTCCCAGGTCGCGCAGGCCCACGGCATGGCCGTGGATGGTGAAGGCGAGATGGCCGAAGGTCTCGTGGAAGCGCAGGCCGTGATAGCCGGGATCCGGCTCGCTCAGCGCCGGGAACTTGCCGGACTTGCTCCAGTCGAACTTGCCGCTGTCGATCACCACGCCGCCGACCGAGGTGCCGTTGCCGGACAGGAACTTGGTGGTGGAATGCACCACCAGCGTGGCGCCCCACTGGATCGGGTTGATCAGGTAGGGGGTGGCCAGCGTGTTGTCGACGATCAGCGGGATGCCGGCCTCGTCGGCGATCTTGGCGATGGCCTCGATGTCGGTCACCACGCCGCCGGGGTTAGCGAGGCTTTCCACGAAGATGGCCTTGGTCTTCTCGGTCAGCGCCGCCTTGACGTTGTCTACGGTGTCGGTGTCGACGAAGCTCGGCTGCCAGCCGAAGGCGCGCGGGAAGCTGATGCCGAGCTGGTTCAGCGAGCCGCCATAGAGCTTCTTCGACGCGACGATGTGGTCCCCCGGCGCCATCAGCGGGAACAGTGCCAGCAGCTGCGCGGCATGGCCGGACGAGGTCGCGGTGGCGCCGGCGCCGCCTTCCAGATTGGCCAGACGCTCCTCCAGCACCGCCACCGTCGGGTTGGTCAGGCGGGAGTAGATGAAGCCGACCTTCTGCAGGTTGAACAGAGAGGCGGCGTCGTCGACATCGTCGAAGACGAAGCTGGTGGTCTGGTAGATCGGCGTCTGCCGCGCGCCCGTCGCCGGGTCGGGTGCGGCACCGGCATGGATGGCGCGGGTCTCGAAGCCGAAGCTCTTCTGCTCAGTCATCTGCGTGATTCCCCCAATTTTTCAGATCAGCTTTTTGAACGATTTCGTCGGCGCCATGCGGCGCGTCACCAGTACGTTGGAATTGACCCCGATCCGGCCGATCTCGCCATAGAGCCGTTGGATTTCCATCTTCGGGCAGCGGTCCATCACCACGGTCAGGCCGGCCGCCTGGGCCCGTGCCGCCGCCTCGTCGTTGCGGACGCCCAACTGCATCCACACCACCTTGGCCCCGGCGGCGATCGCCTCGTCCGTCACCCCGCCGGCGGCGGTGGAGTTGCGGAAGATGTCGACCATGTCCGGCGGCTCCGGAAGGTCCTTGAGGCTGGCGTAGACCGGCAGGCCGAGAATGGTCTGGCCCGCCATCTTCGGGTTGACCGGGATGACCTGATATCCCTTGTCGCGCAGGTACTTCATCACGAAGAAGCTGGCCTTCACCGGGTCGGCGCTGGCCCCCACCACGGCGACGCTCTTCACGCTGTCCAGCACACCGCGCAGGAAGGCGTCGGTGTAGTCGGCCGGCTCGGTGATTTTCAGGTCGGTCATCGGCCGCACCAGACCGGCGTGCGCTTGCCCAGGAAGGCGTCGATTCCCTCGGCGGCATCCTGCGCCATCATGTTCTCGGTCATCACCTTGGCGGCGTAGGCATAGGCGCCTTCCACGTCCAGGTCGATCTGGCGATAGAACGCCTCCTTGCCGGTGGCGAGCGTCAGCGGCGACTTGGACGCGATCTTGGCGGCGACGCTGTCCACCACCTCGTCCAGCTGGTCGGCCGGCACCGCGCGGTTGATGAGGCCGATGCGCTCCGCCTCTTCCGCGTCGATCAGGTCGCCCAGCAGCAGCATTTCCATTGCCGCCTTGCGCCCGACCGCGCGGGTCAGCGCCACCATGGGCGTCGAGCAGAACAGCCCGATGTTTACCCCCGGCGTCGCGAAGCGCGCGTCCTCCTCGCAATAGGCAAGGTCGCAGGTCGCCACCAACTGACAGCCGGCGGCGGTCGCCACGCCGCGCACCTTGGCGATCACCGGCTGGCGGACGCGGTTGATCGTCAGCATCAGGCGGGAGCACTGGGTGAACAGTGCCTCGTACAGCTCGCGCGACGGGGCGGCGCGCATTTCCTTGAGGTCATGCCCGGCGCAGAAGGCGCCGCCGGCCCCGGCCAGCACCACGGCGCGCACGGAACGATCCTCGTCAATGGCGTCCAGCGCGTCCTGCAACGCCGCCATCAGCCCCACCGACAGGGCATTGCGCGCCTTCGGCCGGTTCAGTGTCAGCGCGGCGACCCCATCGCGATCCTCGCGCAGGACCAGCGGGGTATCCTGCGGGGGATGGGAATCCTGTGTTGAAACCGCGGCGCTCATGGTCGTTGTCCTCCCGTATTCCTTTGGTTGCGCACCGCCGGCAGCTTAACGCGCCGGGCCTGCGGGTGACACGGGGAACCTGCAGGGCAGGGACAATGAGACGACAGGCTGACGGGGATTTCAACAGAGAATTTTGTCTGAACTGCTTTAATGTCTTTTATTTTAGTAGGAAAATCACCTGCGAAAATCCCTCTCCCGGGGTGGGAGGGGGAACTTCGGTTACGATGCCTTGGCGGTCTTCTTCTTCGGCGCGGCGGCTTCCGCCGGAGCGTCCTTGGCGGTCTTGGCCTTGGTCGCCTTCTTGGCGGCGGGCTTCTTCGCCGCGGCTTTCGCCTTGGCGGGCTTCTCAGCCTCCGCGCCCTCGGCCTTGGCCGGTTCGGCCTCCTTCGGGGCCTTGCCCTTCTTGGCGGCGTCCTTGGCGACCTTGGCGTCGATCAGCTCCAGCGCCTGTTCCAGCGTGACGCTGTCCGGCTCGGTCCCCTTCGGGATCGAGGCATAGACGCTGGCGTGCTTCACATAGGGACCGAAGCGGCCGGAGCCCATGGTGATCGGCTTGCCGGTCTTCGGGTGATCGCCCAGCGTCTTGGCCGGGGCCGACGCCTTCTTGGCGGCACCGGCCAGCAGGTCGACGGCGCGGTTGATGCCGATGGTCAGCACGTCGTCATCGGGCGTCAGCGACTTGTAGACGCTGCCATGCTTCAGATAGGGGCCGAAGCGGCCGATGCCGGCGCTGATTTCCTCGCCGGTTTCCGGGTGGTTGCCGATGACGCGGGGCAGGGCCAGCAGCTTCAGCGCGGTGTCGAGATCGACGTCCGCCGCGGCCATGCCCTTGGGCAGCGACACCCGCTTGGGCTTGGGCGTGTCGTCCTTCTTCTTTTTCTTCGCCTTCGGCTTCTTGCCGTCGGCGGCAGGCTCTTCCGCCGCAGGCTCCTCCGGCGGCGCGACCGCCGCGGTGGGCGCCGGGCCGAGTTGGATGTAGGCGCCGTAGGGGCCGCGGCGCACCGTCACCGGCAGACCGGTCTCCGGATCGTTGCCCAGCTCGCGCGGACCTTCCTGCGCCTCGCCGTTCTCGTCGTTGGCGACGGCCAGCGGCCGGGTGTAGCGGCACTCCGGATAACGCGAGCAGCCGATGAAGGCGCCCATCTTGCCAAGCTTCAGTCCGAGCCGCCCCTCGCGGCAGACCGGGCAGACGCGTGGGTCGTGGCCGTCCTCGGTGGCGGCGGGGAAGAAATGGGCGCCGAGTTCATTGTCGAGCGTGGTCAGCACCTGGGTGATCGTCAGATCCTTGGTGCCGTTCACCGCCACATCGAAGGCGGTCCAGAAGTCGCGCAGGACGGTCTTCCAATCGATCTTGCCGTCGGAGATCTCGTCCAGCTGGTTCTCCAGCTCCGCCGTGAAGTTGTACTCCACGTAGCGGTGGAAGAAGTTCTCCAGGAAGGCGGTCACCAGCCGGCCACGGTCTTCCGGGATGAAGCGCCGCTTGTCCAGCCGGACATAATTGCGGTCCTGCAGAACCTGCAAGATCGAGGCATAGGTGGACGGGCGGCCGATCCCCAACTCCTCCAGCTTCTTGACGAGGCTGGCTTCGGAATAGCGCGGCGGCGGCTGGGTGAAATGCTGGTCCGGGACGATGTCGCCGCGGTCCAGAGCGTCGCCCTGGTCCATGGCCGGCAAGCGGCGTTCCTGCTGGTCGTCCTCGGCCGCGTCGTCGCGGTCCTCCTGATAGACCTTCAGGAAGCCATCGAACACGACGATGGAGCCGGTGGCGCGCAGCACCACGTCCTTCGACGGGCTGGCGATGTCCACCGCCACCTGATCCAGCACGGCGCTTTCCATCTGGCTGGCGAGCGTGCGCTTCCAGATCAGTTCATAGAGCCGCAGCTCGTCGCTTTCCAGATAGCCGGACACCGATTCGGGGCGGCGGTGCAGGTCGGTGGGGCGGATGGCCTCGTGGGCTTCCTGGGCGTTCTTGGCGGCGGTCTTGTAGACACGCGGCTGGGCCGGGACGTAACGCTCGCCATAATGCGAGCCGATCAGGCTGCGGGCACCGTCGATGGCCTCCTGCGACAGGCTGACGCCGTCGGTTCGCATATAGGTGATGAGGCCGACCGTCTCGCCGCCGATGTCGACGCCCTCATACAGCTTCTGCGCCGTGCGCATGGTGCGGGTGGCGCCGAAGCCCAGCTTGCGCGAGGCCTCCTGCTGCAGGGTGGAGGTGGTGAAGGGCGGCGACGGGTTGCGGCGGCTCTGCTTGCGCTCAACCTGCGACACGGCGAAGGTCTGCGGGCGGATCTTCGCCACCGCGGCCTCTGCCGCCTCGCGGTTGGGCAGGCCGAACTTGTCGAGCTTCTTGCCGTCCAGCTGGGTCAGCGACGCGGTGAAGGAGGACCCCGCCGGCGTGGTGAAGCCCACCGCAATCGACCAGTATTCCTGCGGCTTGAAGACCTCGATCTCCGACTCGCGCTCACAGATCAGGCGCAGCGCCACCGACTGCACGCGGCCGGCCGACTTGGAGCCGGGCAGCTTGCGCCACAGCACCGGCGACAGGGTGAAGCCGACCAGATAGTCCAGCGCCCGGCGCGCCAGATAGGCGTCGACCAGTTCACGCGACACGTCGCGCGGGTTGGCGATGGCGGCCTGCACCGCGCTCTTGGTGATCTCGTTGAAGGTGATGCGCTGGACGTCGCGATTGTCGGTCAGGTGCTTTTCGCGCAGCAGCTCCGACAGGTGCCAGGCGATGGCCTCTCCCTCGCGATCCGGGTCGGTTGCGAGATAGACGCGGTTGGCCGACTTCACCGCCTTGGCGATCTCGTCGATGTGGCGTTTGGAGCGGTCGCCCAGCTCCCATTCCATCGCGAAGTCTTCATCCGGGCGCACCGAACCGTCCCGCGCCGGAAGGTCGCGGACATGGCCGAAGCTGGCGATGACGGTATAGTCGTCGCCCAGATACTTGTTGATGGTCTTCGCCTTGGCCGGCGATTCGACGATGACGACGTTGCTGCCCGGCAAGAAACCAGCCCTTCGCGTATGCCCACCCAAACCACGGCGATGCCGATCAGGCGAGAGAGACCTGATGACCGGGAAGACGCTGGACTCGGCCGGCAAGCTCAAGTTCCAGAACCACGGTCAGCACCACCGGAGCGGACAATTGGCACCCGCGAACGAGTTCGTCAATGGTGACGGGCGAGTGGCCCAGGTTTTCCAGCACCAGGGCGCGTGCCTTGGCGAGGTCGGATTCGTCCGGTTCCGCCGCAGGGGCGGGGGTATGGAGGGGGGCGCTGAACAGGTCGCGCTGCCGTTCCGCCAGCATCGGAGGCCGCAGGTTTTCGATGGCGCGCAGCACGTCGTCGGCCCGTTCCACCAGCGTGGCGCCTTGGCGCAGCAGATTGTTGGTGCCATGGCAGCGGGGGTCGAGCGGGGAACCCGGCACCGCCATCACCTCCCGCCCCTGTTCCAGGGCCATCCGCGCCGTGATGAGGGAGCCGGAGCGCAACGCCGCCTCCACCACCAGCACGCCCAGCGACAGGCCGGAGATCAGGCGGTTGCGGCGGGGAAAATGGCGGGCCTGCGGTTGGGTGCCGATGGCGCTTTCCGCCACCACCACGCCCTGCGCCACGATGTCGCGGTAGAGGTCCTCATTCTCCGGCGGATAGACCACGTCGATGCCGCCGGCCAGAACGGCGGCGGTGCCGCTGGCGAGAGAGCCGGCATGGGCGGCGGTGTCGATGCCGCGGGCCAGGCCGGACACGACCAGCAGCCCGGCCGTCCCGAGTTCGCGCGCCAGCGATTCGGCGAACTTCTTGCCGTTCAGCGAGGCGTTGCGCGCCCCGACAATGGCCACCGCGCGCCGCCGCAGCAGATGGGCGTGTCCGGCGACCGAAATCACCGGCGGCGCATCATCCACCGCGGCCAGCGGCTCCGGATAATCGGGTTCGCAGGCGCAGAGCAGTTGAGCGCCGAAACGCCGGTTCGCCTGCATCTCCCGCTCCGCCTCGGCCTTGGAGGTGATGCGCAGCGGCTTCGGCCGCCCGCCGCGCCGTGCCAGTTCCGGCAGCATTTCGAGTGCCTTGGCGGCGCTGCCATACTGTTCCATCAGGCGGTGAAAGGTGATCGGACCCACATTCTCGGTGCGAATGAGGCGGATCCAATCGAGCCGTTCGGCGTCGGTCAAGGGGCGGCGCAGTTGTGTCATGCGGATAGTTTCTACAACCGGTTCGCCGCCGCGTTCAACATGCAATCGTGTGGAACTGGAATGACGATCGACATCGGGAAAATTTGTCGCGCCGGGCAGCCTCGCGGCTGAAGTCTCCTTGCCGAAATGCAACTTTCCCGACGTTTGATCGCCGGGCGGCGGGCAGCTCGCCGCCTTGAACTCCTCGGCGGCGATGGTACCCTCAGCGGTCAGGAGGTGACGCGAGTCCTCGTCCTGAAGGCGGAGCCGGTTTCCCGGCCCTGCCCCTTGGCCCTTACCTGCCCTGATCCTTGTTGAATCTGGCTTGGAACTCGATCTTCAACTTGAACCAGAAGCGGTCGAGCCACCTCAAGAACTTCTTCGCTCGCGTCACCTCCTTTCGGACGCCGTTCGGAAGCATGCCGCCCGGCCCTTCACATCCCTCAGCGCTTGTGGAAAACCGGCCGGCGTTTCTCGAAGAAGGCGGTGATGCCCTCCTTCGCCTCGCCATGGTGCAAGGCCTCGACGAACAGGTCGCTTTCGCGGGCGAGCTGGGTGGCGAAGCTGCCATAAGCCAGCTCCATCAACTTCTTCGCCCGGCCCATGGCGCCGGCCGGCCCTTCGGCGATGGTCTGCGCCCAGGCGGTCGCCTCGTCCAGCGCCCGGCCCGGCGCGGTGACGCGGTTGACGACGCCGGCGGCATGCAGGCGCGCCGCATCGACCGGGCCACCGGTCAGCATCAGTTCGGCATAAAGCTGCGGCGGCAGCGCGCGGGCGAGCGAGGCGGAGGCACCGCCGTCGGCGGTCAGCCCGACCTTGATGTAGGCGGTCAGGAACTGCGCATCCTCCGCCGCGACGATCAGGTCGCAGGCCAGCGCCAGCGAGAAGCCGGCGCCAGCGGCCGGCCCCTCCACCGCGGCGATGATCGGCTTGGGGCATTCGCGCATCGCCCGGACCCAGCCGTGGAAACGTTCGATCCCGTCCCGATTCTCCGACCGCGAGCGGCTGCCGTGGTGATAGAGGTTGTTCAGGTGCCCGCCGCTGCTGAAGGCGCCGTCTGCGCCGGTCAGCACGATGGCGCCGATTTCGGGGTCGTGCGTCGCCTCGTCCAGCGCGTCGCGACCGGCAGCCATCATCTTCAAGCCCAGCGCGTTGCGGGTGCCGGCGTCGCTCATGGTCAGCACCATGACGCGCCCCTGGCGGTCCACCGTCATGCTGCCGGTATCCTGACGTTCGTTCATGGTCGTTTCTTCCCCGGTTGTCTTTGCCCGGCGAAGGGACTCTCGCCGGGTGGTAGAGCCACTGTGCCAGCCGGTGGCCGGCGCTCCAATCCGTCCGACCGGTATAGGAGGACCCTGAGCAGCGTAGAAAACGGCTGTTTTTCGCCAATACCCCTTCTTACATTGGGGTGAGACTTATCGCCGCGCGAAGCGGCGGCACCGAACAGCGGGGGCAGGGGATGGCGCTGGCGCTTGACCGGCGTGGCCGGAGCGGAGGAACCGGGCCAGTCGCCGTCGTACCCATCCCGCCCTATGCGAACCGCACCGTCATCCTTGTCTGCGTGCTGGCCTTCGTCCTGCGGCTGCCGCCGGAATCCTTCGCCTTCGTTCCCGCCTATTTCTTTGGGACGGTCGAACTGGCCGGGCCGCTGCCCACCGGTGCGCTGTGGCGCGGGCTGTTCGGGCATGTGCTGATCCATGGCGACCTGACGCATCTGGTCTCCAACATGGCCGTGCTGTGGCTGTTGGGCGACGTGGTGGAGCGGGAGGCCGGGCATCTCCGCTATCTGTCGCTGTTCCTCACCGGCACGGTGACGGCGGCGCTGACGGAGGGGCTGCTCGCCGTCGACCGGATGGCGCCGCTGATCGGGGCGAGCGGGGCGATCTGCGCGCTGATGGGCGCCTTCCTGTGGATGCGGCCGCGCTCCGGGCTGCTGTCGCGACGCTTGCCCCGGCGGCTGGTGCAGGGGGCGATCCTGGTTTTCGCGCTGTTGAACGCGGCGATGACGCTGGTGCCGCTGGATGCCGGCTCCCCACTTGCCGAGGTCGGCTGGGCGGCGCATGCGGGCGGGCTGGCGGCCGGGTTGCTGTTGGGCGGCGTGCTGCTGTGCCTGCGCCCCAAGCACAGCCGGCCGGTTGGCGTTCCTTGAGCGGTCGCGATTCTCCCCCGCCGCCGAATTGAACCTGTGCCGATGCTTGGGTGAGGCGTTGCCGTCGGCGTGAAAAAGCACTATTTTCGGGGAAGGCGCACCGGGGCTATCACCCCCGGCGCGCCGACCCGATCAGCGGTTCAGGTACTCAAGCACCAGCTTGACCACCTGCAACAGCAGGATCAGGAGAGTGAGGATTTTGTCCATCCTCTTGCCCTCCGTTGGTGCGGCGCGGGCGGTGGCCGTTCCACCGCCCCGACCGCGCGGCAAACATGCCAATCATCCCATCCCGTTGGAAGTCGCAAGTTGCATGCGATGGCATGTGTTCGCCTTTATGTGCATACGAAACGTTTGCAGGTGGCGCGGCCGGCGGCGTGTCTCCGGGGGCGCCGCGGATGAACGAAAGTAGGGGTGGGTACCATTCCGCGCGTCGCATATATCATCGGTACATGTAACCATTCAGGCGATGGCAAGACGGTTCCGCGGTTGATCGATGAGGCTGATGGATGCTCCTCCGAGCGGACGCCAGTCATCGTTTCTGCCCGCGATGCATTGCTTTGAAAATCCCCCAGAAAGCGACGAGCGTTCGTCGCTTTTTCAGTCGCGCCTGCGCGCTGTATTTTCCATGCAATGGAATAGGGCGGGAATGGAAGCCATGCGTTTTGACGAATTGTCCAACAGCCTTTGCGATTTCTAAGATTGTTCAGGCACCATAGTGTCTTCTGTTCGGCAAATGGCGTCATCATTCAACCGAAGCCATGGCCATAACGATGAGGAAACGTTCATGAAGCGTCGCTCCTTCCTGACCTCCGCCGGTGTCGGCGTCGCCGCCAGCACCCTCGCGGCCCCCGCCATCGCGCAGACTCAGCCGGAAATCCATTGGCGTCTGGCGTCCAGCTTCCCCAAGAGCCTGGACACCATCTACGGCGCCGCCGACACCATCGCCGCCCGCGTCGCCGCGGCCACCGACGGCAAGTTCCAGATCCGTCCCTTCGCCGCCGGCGAGATCGTCCCCGGCCTGCAGGTGCTGGACGCGGTGCAGAACGGCACGGTCGAATGCGGCCACACCGCCAGCTATTACTATGTCGGCAAGGACCCGACCTTCACCTTCGACGCGACGGTGCCCTTCGGCCTGAACGCCCGCCAGCAAAACGCGTGGATCTACAATGGCGGCGGCATGCCGCTGCTGCGCGAGTTCTTCGACGGCTACGGCGTCGTGAACTTCCCGGCCGGCAACACCGGCGTGCAGATGGGCGGCTGGTTCCGCAAGGAGATCAAGACCGTCGAGGATCTCAAGGGCCTGAAGTTCCGCATCGGCGGCTTCGCGGGCCAGGTCCTGGCCAAGCTGGGCGTCGTGCCGCAGCAGATCGCCGGCGGCGACATCTATCCGTCGCTGGAAAAGGGCACCATCGACGCCGCCGAGTGGATCGGCCCGTACGACGACGAGAAGCTCGGCTTCAACAAGGTCGCCAAGTACTACTACTATCCGGGCTGGTGGGAAGGCGGTCTGACCGTCTCGCTGCTGGTCAACAAGCAGCAGTGGGAACAGCTGCCCAAGCAGTACAAGGCCGTCCTGGAGGCCGCCTGCTTCGAGGCCAACGTGACCATGGCCGCCAAGTACGACGCCGAAAACCCGGCGGCGCTGAAGCGTCTGGTCGGTGGCGGCGCCCAGCTGCGTCCCTTCCCGCGCGACGTGATGGAAGCCTGCTACAAGGCCGCCACCGAGCTGTATGACGAAACGGCCAAGACCAACCCGAAGTTCGCCAAGATCTACGAGCCTTGGAAGAAGTTCCGCGACGACGAGTATCTGTGGTTCCGGGTGGCCGAGAACTCCTTCGACAACTTCGCCTTCACCGCCGGCCTGAAGCGCTGACGGCAGAAGCCCGCAACTGAGAGAGCAAAAACTGCCGCCCCCGCATCCACTCCCGGATGCGGGGGCTTTCTTTTTCAGGTGGGGCGGCCGGGTGCCAGCAGGTTGGCGATCATGGTCTGCACCACCTCGTCATTCTGGTTGAAGGTGGTGGTCTTCACCCGCAGCACGCCCTGGTCGGGACGCTTGGCGGAACGGCGGGCCTCCATCACCTCCATCTCGATGCGCAGCACGTCGCCGGGCCGGGTCGGGCGGGGCCAGCCGATGGAATCGACACCCATGCCGATATAGCCGCCCGCCAGTTCGGCGTCGCTGCCGACGATCATCCGCATGGTCAATCCGGCGGTGTGCCAGCCACTGGCCGCCAGCCCGCGGAACAGCGTGTCCTTCGCCGCGTCGGGGTCCAGATGGAAGGGCTGCGGGTCGAACTTCTCGGCATAGGCGACGATCTCCGCCGCCTCGACCGTCAGCGGCCCGCCGGTGAAGCGGTCGCCCACCGTGACATCCTCGAAATAGCGCATCCCCCGGAACTCCGTTCATTGTGGTGGTCAGGTCCGGATCGCCCGGCGATGATACAGACCTGTCTCTTCGTTGCGATGGTAGAGACAGGTCTGTATCATTGTCAACGGCGGGCTTGAACCCGGCCGTTCGGAGCGGATGGGGTGGGAATGGCAGAGGCTGAAGGCGCAAGGAAGCCGGCGCGGGAGCGGATTCTCGATACGGCGGCGGAGCTGTTCTATCGCGAGGGCATCCGCGCGGTCGGCATCGACACAATCATCGCCAAATCCGGTGTCGCGAAGATGAGCCTGTACCGGAACTTCGAGTCCAAGGACGATCTGGTCTGCGCTTATCTGGAGCGCAGCATCGCCCAGCATGGCGCGTGGTGGGACCGGGTGGTGGCCCGCCATCCCGGCGATCCGCGCGCCCAGATGAAGGCGCTTTTCGTGGCGCTGGCCCACTGGATCGATCATCCGAAATTCCAGGGCTGCCCCTTCACCAGTGCCGCCGCCGAACTGCGCGACCCCGCCAACCCCGCCCGTGCGCTGGCTTTGGCCCACAAGCGGATGGTCCGCGACCGCCTGCACAGGTTGGCGGTGGCGGCCGGTGCCGACGATCCGGACCGGCTGTGCGGCCAATTGCAGCTGCTGATGGAAGGCGCCTATGCAGCCGGGCGGGCGCTGGACTTGGGACCGGCCAACGACGCGGTGGCAAGTGCGGCTGCGATGCTGGTCGACGCGGCATGTGCGCAGGCGCGGCCATAGGCGACGGTTGCCCCCGGCCTCAATCGCCCCGAACGCAACGAAGCGCCGCAGGTCAGCCCTGCGGCGCTTCGTCGACTCTGTGTGCGCTGCCTCAGTCCGCGCCGATGCGGTCGCGGACGGGCTGGCCGGGGCGGTAGTCCTGCAGGCGGGTGGCGCGCAGGCCGCGCATGCCGTGGCTGTCGATCAGCCGCTGCCAGGATAGGAATTCCTCCACCGACAAGGTGTAGCGGCGGCACGCCTCTTCCAGGCTGATCAGGCCCGAACGGACGCCGGCGACCACTTCCGCCTTGCGGCGCATCACCCAACGCTTGGTGTCGGGCGGGGGAAGGTCGTTTTCGGTCATGGGACGCCCCTCAGGACCAATGACCGATGCACCGGCTGCAGAGTCGTCGCCGATGTCGAGTTCGATGAGTGCCATGCGCGGACGCTCCAACCCAAACTGTGGATTCCACGATTTCGGGGTACTGTAGGCGCCGGCACTTAACAAATGCCTAAACGAAAGGGTTAACTTTTTATCGGGTGGTAGTCGGTCATCCGAACGGACAGGGCGGTCGCGGCGCCCTGTCCGGTAAGCGTGCCGACAATCCGTGTGCGCAACGGGTCCCGATCAATAGACAGTGGTCAGCTTCGACAGCGGGACTTCGCTGGTGCCGATGTTCAGCACGGTTTCGCCGTCCTTGTTGCTGCCGATACCGGCGACGGTGCCGAAGGTGTAGGTGGTGGTCTTGATGGTGTCGTTCTTGTTCTCCGCCACCGGCGCGACGTTCATGCGGTAGGTGCCCGGCTGCACCGCGCGGCCGTTGTTGTCCTTGAAGTCCCAGCTGACCGCATGCTTGGTGCCGGCGGTGGTCTCGCCCGGCATCGAGCGGATGATGTTGCCGTTGCCATCCAGGATGTCGACGCGCACCGACTTGGCCGATGTTTCCAGCTCGTAGCCCAGCGGCGCCTGGGCCATGCCCTGGTTGTACTGGAAGCTGTCGCCCTCGAAGGCGACGGTGCGGCCGAGATAGGCGAGGTTGGTCGACGCGGTGCCGGCCGACTGCAACTGAACCAGCTTGTCCAGGCGGCTGTTGGTGCCGATGTTCTGCTCGACGTTGGCGAAATCGACCAGCTGCTTGGTCATGTCGTTGGTGTCGAGCGGCTTCAGCGGGTCCTGGTTCTTCATCTGCGTGGTCAGCATGGTGAGGAACGTCTGGAAATTGTCGCCGAGGCCCTTGGTCGCCGACGCGGTCTTGTCGGCATCGGTCTGCGGGGTCTTGGCGGTTTCGGACGCCGTCTTCGACCCGGTGGACTTGCCTCCCGAATAGGTGCCGTACTGGTTCAGGGTCGGGCTGGTGGTGTTGGTCGTCGTGGTCATCGCGGTCGTCCTTCGTTGGCCTTGCGGCCGATATCTCTCATGTGACGGTGGGCTGCGGCGGGATGGCCGCGGGCGTCGCCGTCAGGCGCGGATGTCGACGCGCCCGTTGCCGAGCGTTGCCGTGTAGACGGCGCTGTCGGTCCCGTCATCGTCGCCACCCCCGCCGAAGCCGCGGCCGCGCCGACCCGATCCACCGTTCTTGCCGTCGCCCCGGCCGTCACCGGCGAAGGGGTTGCCTTCGCCGCGCAGGCTGAAGTTCAAGCTGTTCGAGTCCGTCTGCAGTCCGGCGTCCTGCAAGGCGCGTTCCAGGCTGCGGCTGTCACGCTGCAGAAGTTCGAGGGTCTGCGCCTTTTCCACCGCGACCATCGCGTTGACCCGGCCATCGGCGCCGATGTCCAGCTTGATGTCGATCCGGCCAAGCTCGGCCGGATGCAGGTTGATGGTGAACTGGTCGACCTCGTCGCCGACATTCTTCTTGATATGGACGGCGATCTGGTCGTGCACGCCCATCGGCATGCCGGCGCCGCGCGACGGGCGGAGCGTCGCGGTCGCCTGCGGCTGGTCGAGGCCGGGAATGCCGCCGTGGACGCCTTCCATCGCGGCAAGGGCCGGGTGGGTGTGCGGGCTGGCGGTGGCGGCGCCGGATGCTCCGCCGGCCGCGCCGGAGGCGTCGATGCCCTCCAGCGTCGTAGCGGCCGTACCCGTCGCAGCGGCCGTGACGGCTTCCGCCACCGGGACGGCAGGCGGAGCCGGCGGAACCGGCTGCTGCGGCATCGCCTGAGTTTGGGGCTGGGCGTCGTTCCGGCCGCTGCCCTCGCTGCCGGCATGCTTGCCGTTCTGCCTGGCTTCACCCGTCTTGGCCTTGGCTGCGGCCAGCAGGTCGGCGAAGCGGTCGGGCAGGGCGACGTCCTCGTCGCTCGGCAGGGCTTCGGCGCCGGCGTCGGCCTGGGAGGCGTCCGTGGTCTTCGCGGCGTCGCCATCCACGGCGCCACCCTTGCCGGCAGCCTTCGCGGCCGTATCGGCACCGGCGGCGGCCTGTCCGCCCGCCGTCGCGCCGGCAGCGGCGGCAGCGGCGGCCTGCGCCTGGACCAGCTGGGCAGCGGGATCGAGGGTGCCGGCCGTGCCGGTCCCCGCGGCCCCGACCGTCGCGGCGTCGTCGGTGCCGGCGCCCGCCTCTTCGGTGGCATCCTTCGCCGCGGCCTGTCCGGCCGGCATCAGTCCGGCGAGGATCAGATCGCTGGCCTGCGGCACCGGTTGCGGCGGCACCGGCTGAGCGGCCGGAGGCTGTTCTGTGGTGGACTGGTCGCCGGGCTGGGCCTGTTCGTCGGCTGTGGCGGTCGGGTCACCGTCGCCTGGGGCGTCGGCCGACGCGGTTTCCGTCTGCCCGGCATCCTCAGTCGAAGCGGCGGCGTCGTCAGTCGCGGCGGCTTCGTCGGCGGCCACGGTCTTGGTGTCGTCCGTCTTCGCCGCGGACGTCTTGGAGGGATCGGCTTTCGCCGCCTCCGCCTTCGCATCCTTCGTCGGCTTTTCAGCTTTGGCCGGCCGGCGGTCGTCCTGTCCGGCTTGAACCTTGCGGTCGTCGTCGGTCTCGGCGGTCTTCGGTTCCGGAGCGCGGGCCGTGTCGGCGGCATCGGTGGCCGGACGGGCGGCCTGGGCCGTGCGCTCGCGGGTCAGGTCCGGCTTCGGTTCGGCGCGCACCGGTTGCTTGCGCTGGGCCTCCGCCTTACGGGCGTCGCTGGCCTCCTTGGCCGCGTCCTTTGCGGCGTCCTTGGCGGAGTTGCGTGCCGCCGCATCGGCCTGTTCGCGCTTGCGCGCGGCGGCGTCGGTCAGCATGCGGTCCATCATCTTGGAAAACAGGTCGTTCTTCGCCCCCGTCCCCTGCGTCTGCTGGGACTGGCTGAGACCGTCGAACAAGGACGCGGCGATGTTGTTCGATTGGACTTCCATGGAACGGCCTCTCAGGGACGGCGGAACGCACCGACAGCGATGCGGAGAGACCAATGCAACAGGCGGGCCAGTTGGGACTCCGCGCCATTGGGCCATTCATGCGGTGCGGGGTGGCAGTTCCCGCCGCATGATGCAGGCCGGACCGGCAATTTCCGCCGGGTGCGGGGTCTTTCTTGCCGCAGCGGCCCAATCCCGAGGAACCGGGCCCCAAGGAACCTGGCCCCAAGGAGAAAGGCCCGCAAAGAAAAAGGCCGCCCCTGTGGAGAGAGGCGGCCGTCCGAAACGTCTCGGCAGTCACGGATGAAGGCGGTTGGGATCAAAGACGGGTGTTCAGCGCCGCCGAGGTGCGCGGCCCGCTGGGCGGCGGGGAATAGCCGCGGCCACCGCCCATGTGGGCGGCATAGGCGGTGGTCGGCGCCTTCTGCTGGCGGGTGATGACGGTGACGACGGTGTCGACCATCACCTTCTGCGCCTCGCCGCCGATGCGCAGGGCCTCCGCATTGTCGGCGGTGGCGGCATAGAGCTTGCCGGTCGCATCCTTCAGCGCGGCCTTCATCTCCTGCGGCAAACCCATCAGTCCTTCGCGGTCGACGCGCAGCATGCGGCTGATCTCTTCATAGACCAGCGTCATCGGCTGCTTGTCCTTGACGATCTGGGTCAGTTCCTTGGCCGGGCGGCGGGCACGGACGGCGGCGGCCTCGCGCTCCAGCAGGGCGGTCAGGCGGCCCATCAGCTCGACCAGCGCCACCGCGCGTTCCTGGGCATTCTTCGGCAGGTTGGCGGCCGGCTTGGCCGGCTGGGGGAAACGGACGTCGACCTTATCCATGGCTGGCCTCCTGGGCGCGAAGAAGCTCTGCGTAAACCTGCTTGGCGATGCCGAAGCCGCCACGCTGGGTGATCTGCTTGCCGAACTGCTCGACCAGCATCGGCCGGAACATTTCCTCGCCGCGCCCGCCGCCGAAGGTCTCGTCGGTCTGGATCCCCTCGAACATCGGGCTCAGCATCTGCGATACGAACTGGCTCTCGAACTCGTTGGCGGATTTGCGCAGCTGGGCAAGCTTTGCCGGGTCGGTCTTGGCCTCCAGATCGGAAATCTTTGCCAGGGTCCGTACGCCGAACCCTGACGCCTGGGCGCGCTCCACCAATGAAGAGCTGCGCGGGGCCGAAGCGGCGGAAAGGGCGGGGCTCATGGACATCAGATCACCTCGATCTCGGCTTGCAGGGCTCCGGCGGCCTTGATCGACTGGAGAATGGCGATCATGTCCCGCGGACCCACCCCAAGCGCATTCAAGGACTGTACCAACTCCTGCAGGGTCACCCCGGAATTCATAACGGCGAGGCGGTTGTTGGACTGTTCGTCGACCTGGATGTCGGTGCGCGGCACCACCGCGGTCTGGCCCTGGCTGAAGGGGCCGGGCTGGCTGACCTGCGGGGTTTCGGTGATGCGGATGGTCAGGTTGCCCTGGGCGATGGCGACGGTGGAGATGCGGACGTTCTCGCCCATCACGATGACGCCCGATTTCTCGTCGACCACCACGCGGGCGACCTGATCGGGGGTGATGCGCAGCTGTTCGATCTCCGTCACCAGCCCCACCACGTCGCCGCGGCGCGTCTCCGGCACGTTGATCAGGACGGAGGCCGGGTCGGTCGCCTGGGCGCGGTTGCCGCGCAGCTGGATGTTGATGGCGGTCGCCACCCGCTGGGCGGTGGTGAAGTCCGGGTTGCGCAAGGACAGTCGCAGCACGGGCAACTCGGCCAGCGAGAACTGGATTTCCCGCTCCACGATGGCGCCGGAAGAGATGCGGCCGGAGGTCGGCACGCCGCGGGTCACGCTGGCGCCCTGGCCCTGGGCGGTGAAGCCCGAGACCGCGATCGGCCCCTGCGCCACGGCATAGACCTCGCCGTCGGCGCCCATCATCGGGGTGACCAGCAGGTCCCACCTTGATGATCATCTTGATCCTTATCGCCAGACGCAGTGACATCGATGCGCATCACCTACTGTTTATAAACTTAACATCTTAAATATATATGCTCACTGAATGCAAGTACAAGTTCGTCTCCTGCGTCTCTTCCTTCTCATTCAACATGCCGTGAAGCTCTCACTCAATGAAAAAGTTTGAAATTCATTCAGAAACCAATGTGCTCATTCAACCATTGGAGGCCTGTGGGCTCAGCATGTCTATTTTTTGCACCCTCAGCATCCAGTCTCCTGATAAACAGTCAAATGACCTGGTCTGACCCCGTTTCCATTTCTGCTGAGCAGTCTTCTCAAGAAATTCGTTTGCTGCTGGACAGGTGACAGAGACGTGGCCTGAACACTCTGAACTCATGCCATCTCTCCCCAGCTTCTCACTTCCAGGCAATCGAAGCAGCACTGTCATGCATCTCAGCCGTCCGATGGCGCTGGGTGCAGCAGGCAAGCAGTTTTGCCAGTGCAGCTGGCCTTGATGGATGTGGGATGAGTCCATCTACAGTACACGTTTACATCTTACTGCAAACAGTTTCCCTGGATATGGAAGATCAGCTCAGTAGCGCACGGCAATGTGATTCGTTTTCCTGGCAGAATCCAAGCTTCATCTGGCACTGCATTCTCAAAGCAATTAGGTAGAAGCACCGTTCAGCCCACAGCTCTGTAACTTTCTCTATAAAGTTTCAGGTATCTGTGACTTGCAGGGATCAGGCTCTGATGACAGGCGCCCCACCCACCGTGCGTGTTTGCAACAAATCTGTGGAAGGGAATATCTGTCAAATAAATCCAGCATTTCACTGTCCATTGCATTAATGAGTAAAACAATCAGTCTGGCAGAAGATGATGCAGGCACCACCACGCAGGTCAATGAACAAATCTCTTAAATTGGATGAGATCAGTCATGGGCTGTGAGTCAGTATGGCTCAGCCCCTCCCATCTCTGGGGCCTCCAGGCAGACTGGGCCATTTGTGTGCATTGAAACAGCAAATCTCAGGCAGGTAGGCATGACCATTCCTACAGTCCCTTGTCCAGGTGGCAGAAGCAGCACAGTAGTATGCCTGCTCATTCAGTCTTTTGTTTCCAAGGCATTTGGAATGTTTCAGAACGATAATGAGTTACCAGTCCCAGCAATAGCATCCTCTCCTCACATATGGATACCATACTACTTCAGATCTTTCAGGGCTGTCACCTTCTGCCCAAGACAGCCAGATCAGGCAGGTTCTCAGACAGATCTTTGTAGAATGTTCATAAAAGCTTCGCCTGCTGGCGCGGAGCTTCTGGCGGAATCAACCGGCACGCTGAACAGCCTCCAGGAAGGCGGTATCCAGGAACCGGATATCGCCGACCGCGCCTCGGCGGAGACCGACCGCGCGCTGGAACTGCGCACCCGTGACCGCGAACGCAAGCTGATCTCCAAGATCGACGCCGCGCTGGAGCGGCTGGTCGACGGCAGCTACGGCTATTGCGAGGAGACGGGCGACCCCATCTCCGTTCGCCGGCTGGACGCCCGCCCGATCGCGACGCTGAGCCTGGAGGCCCAGGAGCGTCACGAGAGGATGGAACGGACCCAGCGCGACGACTGACGCCGCGCCGTCTTCCGGCAGGTCATGGCCTTCCCGGCGCCGGTCGCCGGGGGAGGGGCCGTGTGCTTCGCCGGAAGTTGCATCGACGGATTTGAAAGCGCCGGTCCCCGACCGGCGTTTTCGCCGTGTTCAGGTCGCTGCCAGCAGTCCGGCTCCATTTGCCTCGTCCGCATCGGTGCGGCCGGCATATTCGAACATCCGCCGCGCGATTTCGCGTTCGCCCATGAAGACGACATCGGCGCCGGTGCGGTCGAGATGGGCCACCGCCTCGTCGCTGTGGGCACGGGCGGCGATGGCGATCGTCGGATTCAGTGTCCGGGCCTGCTGCACCACGCCGCCACCTTCCAGCGCATCGGGAACGGTGACCAGCAGCAGCGAGGCGCCCTGCACCCCGGCGCGCTCCAGAATTCCAGCCGCCGCCGCATTGCCGTAGACCGCACGCACGCCTGCCGCCTGCAGGGCCTTCACCCGTTCGCGCTGCAGGTCGATCACCACCACCGGCCGCTCTTCCTCCGCGGGCACCTCCTGAAGGGCCTGCGTGACGAAGCGGCCGACCCGCCCATGGCCGACGACGATGACATGGCCGCTCAAGGCCTGGTAATCGCGCAATTCCGGCGCGGTGTCGGCCGGCGGCAGCGGTTCCGCCTCGTCCGGGAACAGGCGCTGGACCACGGCGAACAGCAGCGGGTTGGCGGTGATCGACAGCAGGGCGCCAGCCAGGATCAGCCCCTGGCCCTCTTCCGGCAGGATGCGGAGTTGCATGCCAAGCGCGACCAGAATGAAGGAGAACTCGCCGATCTGCGCCAGACTGACAGCCACCGTCACCGCCGTGCGCAACGGATAGCGGAACAGCAGGACGAGACCGAAGGCCGCCGCCGACTTGCCCAGCAGGATGATCGCCAAGGTCGCCAGCACCGCCCATGGCGACCGGGTCAGCACCGCGGGGTCGAACAGCATGCCGACCGACACGAAGAACAGCACGGCGAATGCGTCCTGCAAGGGCAGGGTCTGTTCCGCCGCCCGGTGGCTGAGATCGGATTCGTTCAGCACCATCCCGGCGAAGAAGGCGCCCAGCGCGAAGGACACGCTGAACAGCGTGGCGGAGCCATAGGCGATGCCGAGCGCCAGCGCCAGGACGCAGAGGGTGAACAACTCGCGCGAACCGGTGCGGGCGATGCGCTCCAGCACCCAGGGCACGATCCGCCGGCCGCCGACCAGCATCAGGGCGACGAACAGCGCCACCTTTCCCAGCGTCCACGCCAGCGACAACAGCACCTCGCCGTCCATCCCGCCGCCGCTTTCCAGCATGCGGGCCACCGGCGGCAACAGCACCAGCGCCAGCACCATCGCCAGATCCTCGACGATCAGCCAGCCGATGGCGATCCGTCCCCGTTCGGTGCGGAACAGGTCCAGCTGCTCCAGCGCGCGCAGCAGCACCACCGTGCTCGCCACCGACAGCGCCAGGCCGAATACCAGCCCCGCCGCCAAATTCCAGCCGAGAAAGCGGGCCAGCCCCCATCCCATCGCCGTGGCGATGGCGATCTGCACCACCGCACCCGGAATGGCGATCGACCGCACCTTCATCAGGTCGTTCAGCGAGAAATGCAGCCCCACGCCGAACATCAGCAGGATCACCCCGATCTCCGCCAACTGGGAGGCCAACTGCATGTCGCCGACGAAGCCTGGCGTGAAGGGACCGATGGCGACCCCGGCCAGCAGATACCCCACCAGCGGCGACAGGCGCAGCCGGTGGGCCAAGGCGCCGAAGACGAAGGCCAGAACGATGGCGGCCACCATGGTGGCGATCAGGGGAACGTGATGGGGCATGCGGCGGCGTCTCCGGCGGCAGGGGAAGGGCGCGGATGGAACTTGGATTCCGGGGTAGTGATGCCAATATTGTGGTGGAAATGGTCAACTTCAACGTTTCTGGCCAAGCTTTCTCGGAGAAAAATATGCTTACGAAGGGTGTTTTGACTCCGGGTCAGTGCCGAGCGGCCCGCGGCTTTCTCGACTGGACGCAGGAGGAACTGGCGGATCGGGCGACGGTCTCCCGCGGGACCATCCGCGACTTCGAAAAGGGCCGTCACGCCTTGCACCGGAGTACGGAGACCCTGCTGACCGCGGCCTTCACCGCCGCCGGCCTGCGGCTGGTTGCGCGGGAGGACGGGGGGCCGGGCGTGCTGTATCCCGACGGGGTGTTGCCCGAATAAGGGCGGGGCCGGCCACGGAACCAACGCCGCTCCCCGGGGGTTCGGAACGGCAGGCGAAACAGCGATTCCCAACCCGGAGGCCGGATATGGACAACGAGACCTTCAACCTCGACCTGCGCAAATTCCTCAAGCAGGTCGGTGTTACCTCCCAGCGGGAGATCGAACTGGCCGTCGGCCGCGCGCTGGCGGAAGGACGGCTGGACGGGATGAAGTCACTGCCGGTCCGCATGGTGCTGACGGTCGACGGCATCGACCTGACGCACGAGGTCACCGGCGAACTGTCGCTGGACCAGCCGCCGCAATGACCGGTCAGGTGGAATTCAGCTGCGGCGTGATGTTCAGGATCGCCGCGGTCATCCGCCGCTCGCTCCAAGGTACATCATGGTGGGCTGCGGTCAGATAGCGGCTGTTGGCATCGCGGGCCCATTCCGCCGGGAACAGGGCGACCGTCTTGCCGGAGGTCCGTCCGAACACGCCTTCATGAGGCCGGCCGTCCAGCGCGCAGGCCATCGCCCGGCACAGGTCGCTGCCCGCCAGACTTCCGAGATGGGTGGTCTGGGTCGGACGGCCGTTGAACTCCAGGAAGACGGGCGGGCCGCCATCCTCCGGCAGGATGGCGTCGATGCCGCCGAAGCCGGAGTAGCGCGTCAGTTCCACCATGCGGCGGGCCATGTCCATCAACTGCGGCAGGTCCGCCAGTTCGATCACCGAGGCCGGGCCGAAGGGTTCCCGCTGATGCTGCAGGGTGATATAGGCGAAGCCCTCCAGCATCCGCCCGCCGAGCGCGCAGAACGACACCGAAGCCGCCCGTCCGCGCACGAACTCCTGCGCGACGACCCGCCGGTCGGCCGGAAAGGCGCTCATCTGCTCCAACCCCGCCAGCAGTTCGGACGCATGCCGGGCGTCGGACGCGAGAAAAACCCCGCGGCCGGCGGTACTGCCGTCGTATTTCAGCAGAAGCGGCGCGCCGAGAGCGGACAGGTCGTTTGGACCGGTGCGCCGCGGATCGACCACGACCTGACGTGGCGTCCGAATGCCGGCTTCCGCCGCCAATTCGACACAACGCGAGCGCGTCTCTTCCCAGCAGACGCCGCCGTACCAACCCTGGAGGAAGCGCAGCTTGTGTGCGTCGGCGCTGTCCTCGGCCACCTGCGCAAGAAGGCGGCCGGCCAAGCCGAGCACCTTGACCGCGCTTTCCTCGCAACCGATGACGATGTTCGCACCCAGTTGCGTCGCCGCACGCGCGGCGGTGACCGTCAGATCGTCGACCGACAGTCCCGGGGAGAAAGAGTGCCGCCCGTCGACATGGTCGCTGAACTCGAGCAGGGAATGCCGGGGGCAGATGGCAAAGACGCGAAATCCTGCCGCTTTCAGCGCGGCGGGCATTCTGGCGGTGCCGTGCCGATACATCGCGCAGGACACCAGCAGTGCCGTTGGCATGCATACCTTCGCAGCGTGTGGATGAAGCAAGTGCTTTATACCCTCAGCATCCCGACCGCAATCCATTCCGCCTATGCCTCCGACCCAGACGCTTGAGATGGAATTTGCTTTCCGATAGGGATGGATCCGCACCGCCAACCGTAAGGAACGCCCACTGCCATGAGCGACGATCCCGATTGTCTGGGCATGTGTGCCATCGACGGCGACGTCTGCACCGGCTGCGGCCGCACGCTGGACCAGATCAACGCCGCCCTGGACCGTGACGACGGTGAAGTCGATACCGACACCGGCCGGCCGGCCGGTTGAGGCCGCCGGCCTTCTCCCGCGACGATCTCCGGCCGCCGCTGTTCCCGATTCATCGCCAGTCGGAAAAACGACCGAGGAGCAGCAAGATGGCCGACCAGCCCAACCGGAATCCGGCCGATGCCGGCCGCAGCGAATCGCCGCAGAAGCCTGCCGACACCGACAAGGCCGGCGGCAAGATCGACAGTCGCACCGAGAAAGCCCAGGAGGAGGCCGCCAAGGACCGCGCCCGCGAAGGCGGCTACCAGTAGGCGGCAACCATCCCAAAGCAAGACGGCCCGGCTCCCCCCGGGGGTGGCGGGGCCGTTTCTTTCTGGGTGGTGTGGGGCCGGCATCCGTTCTGTAAGTGGATTGGTCGCGGGCCAAGAACGTGAAGCACGCAACAGCGGATGGAGACTGCGGTGCGTATGGTCATCCTCGTCCTGCCGATCATGGCTTGTCCGAGGAGATGAACAATGACGAGCGACCTCACCTTGTCCCAGAGCATCACCAACGCGGCTGATCTGATCGACTGCGTTGCCCAGCGTGAGGCTTACCGTCGCGCGACCGAACTTATCGGGCCGGCCTTGGGGCGCATCGGCGGCAACATGGCGGTTGGCGTGATGGATGGGTTCACGGCGGTATCTCAGCAGTCGCTGGAAGGCTGAACCGCAGCCGCGCTTCACCCTCATCGGGATTGACGGCCCGGCAACATCGCCCCGGCACGACCCACCGGGCGGCAGCAATTGCCGACCCGCCCGCATCGCGGGAGCTTCCGATATCGGTGCCAATGCCGGAGTTCGTAACCCCCCGCAACGCGGTCGGGCCACAGGGGAACTACTCCCCCATGGCCCCGTCCCTCAACCGTTAAACCCGCCGTCCTCAAAACGGCATGATGATGTCGTACAGCTGCTGGCCATAGCGCGGCTGCTGGACGTCGGTGATCTGGCCACGGCCGCCGTAGGAGATGCGGGCCTCGGCGATCTTCTCGTAGCTGATGGTGTTCTGGGCGGTGATGTCTTCCGGACGGATCACGCCGTGGATCTGCAGGTCGCGCAGCTCGTAATTGACGCGGACTTCCTGGCGGCCCTGGATGACCAGATTGCCGTTGGGCAGGGACTGGACCACCAGCGCCGCCACCTTCAGGTCGATCTGCTCGTTGCGGTTGACCGATCCCTTGCCGTCGTTCGACGTGTCGCTCGACAGGTCCACCAGGCTGGAGGCCGAGGCGCCGGCCGGCAGGACGCGGCTCAGCGTGGCGCCTTCCAGGCCGAACAGGCTCGGCATGCCGGCCTTCTCGGTGTTGGCGCGCGACCGCTTGCTCTCATTCGACAGCTTGGCCTGATCGGCGATGGAGATGTTGATCGTCAGGATGTCGCCCACCTTGGCCGCGCGCTGGTCCTTGAAGAAGGCCTTCGCGCCGGTCCGCCACAGCGAGTTCGGGTTGCGCTCCGTCGGCAGCGGGGTCGGCATCGGCAGGCTGATCGGCTGATAGCCGGGCTTGGCCTGCGGATCCTGGATGCTGGACATTTCCGGGGCCTTGCCGATGTCGGCGATGCGCGAGGCGGCGCCGCAGGCGGTCAGGGAGGTGGCGGCGGCGGCGACCATCGCGAGGCGGATCAGACGGGCGGTCATGGTGGCGGACATTGGAGCTTTCTCCTTACTGCGCGATGGTGCCGGGCTTTGCCACGGCGACGACGTTGGGACCTGCGACCGTCGCTTCGACGATGCGGTTGGATTGGGTGTTCACGACGCGGATGACCTCGCCCTTCCCGCCGTCCTGCAGGGCTTTGCCCTGGGTGGTCAGCGTCATGGACGGCGTCTGCAGGGTGATGGTGACCATGGCGCCCTTGTCGACCATGCGCGGCGATTGCAGGTCGCGCAGGCGGACGGGCTGGTTGGTGGACACGCCGCGCTTCGGGGTCATGCCGATCAGCTGGGCGTCGGTGGCGGCGGTGTCGCTGGTGGTCTGGTCGGCGCGCATGTCCTGCCAGTCGACGTCGCCCGGGCCGATGATGTCGCCGGGCAGGACGCGGCGCGACAGCACCGGGATCTGCACCACGCCGAAGGCGCGGCCCGAAACCGGCAGGCGCACCTGGCTGCCGGTCACCACGATCTCGGCGGCGAAGCGGCCCTGGACCGGGCTGTAATAGAGGTTCTCCACCGCCAGCCCGCCGGCGCCCTGGGGCGCGCGCAGTTCGACCGCGCGGTTGTCCAGCTCCATCTGCAGCCGGCCGGCGGTGATGACCCGCGACAGCGCGTCGGACAGAACCGCCTCGACATGCGGCATGCCATAGACCACATCCGGCGCCGGTGCCGCCATGCCCGCAGCCGGAACCGCAGCGACCGTGGCGGCCTGCGCCACGACCGGAAGGGTCAGCAGGGCGGCGCCGAGGATCAGGGCGGGGAGGCGACGGTTGGCGAGCTGGCGGATCATGGCGGTGGTTCCCGATGTGAAGGCTGAAGCGAAGCGGCGGTGGCGCCGTTACTTCATCTGGCTGGCCTGCTGCATCATTTCGTCGGTGGTCTTGATGACCTTGGAATTCATCTCGTAGGCGCGCTGGGCGGTGATCAGGGTCGTAATCTCCTGCACCACATTGACGTTGGAGGTCTCCAGCGCGCCCTGGGTGACGCGGCCGAAGCCGGGGGCGCCGGGGTTGCCGGTCACCGACTGGCCCGACGCGCCGGACTCCAGGAACAGGTTGTCGCCGGTGGCTTCGAGGCCGGCCGCGTTGGCGAAGGTGGCGAGCTGGAGCTGGCCGACATTCTGGGTGGCGGTCTGGCCGTCCAGCTTCACAAGCACCTCGCCCGACGAGTTGATCGAGATGTCGACGGCGTCGGTCGGGATGGTGATGTTCGGCTGGACCGGATAGCCGTCGGCGGTGACGATCATGCCTTCCGGCGACAGCTTGAAGTTGCCGGCACGGGTATAGGCGGTGTCGCCGCTGGGCAGCGTCACCTGGAAGTAGCCCGACCCGTTGATCGCGACATCCAGCTTGTTGTCGGTGATGTTCAGGTTGCCCTGTTCCAGCACGCGGGCCACCGCGGCGACGCGCACGCCGGCACCCACCTGCACGCCGGTCGGCACCACGGTGCCGGCATCCGACGAGGTCGAGCCGATGCGGCGGAAATTCTGGTACAGCAGGTCCTGGAACTCGGCCCGCTGCTTCTTGTAGCCGGTGGTGGTCGAGTTGGCGATGTTGTTGGAGATCGTCTCGACGTTGAGTTGCTGGGCGATCATGCCGGTGGCGCCGATGGCGAGGCTGCGCATTGTGGTCTTCTCCTCTCGTCGTCGGTCTGGTTCAGGCCGTCCGGCCCAGACGCTGGATCATCGTGCGGATACGTTCGTGTTCGTTCTCGATCACCCGCTGGGCGGACATGTACTGACGCTGGATTTCGATCATCTGCGTCATCTCGACCACGGGCTTCACGTTCGAACCTTCAAGCAAACCCTGTGCCACTTTCGTCTCGGCCGGGGCCGGCTCCGGCTGCTCGTCGCTGACATACAGGCCGTTGCCGACCTCGGTCATCAGTTGCTCGTTCTTGAAGGTGACGATGTTCAGCTTGCCGACCGGGCCCAACTCGGTGGCGACGGTGCCGTCGCCGCTGACCTTCACGTCGCCGGTGCCGGCCGGGATGGTGATGGGCTGGCCGTTGTTGGCCAGGACGGGCAGGCCGCCGGCATCCACCAGCTGGCGCTGATCGTTCAGGCGGAAATTGCCGGCGCGGGTGTAGCGCGGGCCGCTGGCGGTATCGACGGTGAAGTATCCCTGGCCGGTCAGCGCCAGATCCAGCGGGTTGCCGGTCTGGGTCATGGCGCCGTTGGCGAGATCACGCACCACCGCGCGGTCCTGGACGAAGCTGACCTTCTCGTGCAGGCCGGGCTTTTCCAGGAATTCGGTGAACATCATCCGCTGGTTCTTGTAGCCGGTCGTGTTCATGTTCGCGATGTTGTTCGACGTCACGTCCAGCTGGCGTTGCAGCGCCATCTGGCGCGACAGGGCGACGTAGATCGAATTTTCCATCTTGCGGCCTCTTCACCTTGCGAACGGATCGGGCGACAGCGTCCGACCGGCGAAAGGGGTATTGCAGGCGGCGTGCCAACTTCGGGAAGCGCTGTAAATCCGCAGAGTCCGGGCAAGGCGGGGGCGTTCCCGCCGCACGGGGCAGGGGGTGCCGGGCAGAATCTGCCGGGGTAGGGGCGTTCCTTGCCGGGTTGGACCGGGCAAGACTCTCCCGTTCCCGCCACACAAGGTGTGCGGCAGGGCGATTGACCACGGCCCTGCCGGTCCCAAGGGGATTGCGGGCGGTCGCGGTCGGACTCCGGACGCGGAGTGCCGGGCAGACCCAATCAAGAACCGTGCCGAAATGGTGACAGAGGGGGGAAACCTGCCCGTCCGGGGCGGTCCATTCCCCACTCGAAAGGAGTTATTAACTATCCCAAAAGTAGCTTTGACCTAGTCAGGCGTTGAAAGCCTGAGCCGTTGCGCACCTCGAACGATCCCAGGATGTCATGGCTGCCGAAACCGACGCCGGCGAACTTTCGACCGACGGCCTGCCGCGGAAGAAATTCAGCGGCAAGAAGCTGGTCCTGTTCGTCGTTCTTCCCCTGGTCCTGCTGATCGGCGCCGGTGCCGGCGTCTATTTCTCCGGTCTGCTCGACGGGCTGCTGGGGAAGGAAAAGCCGGCGGAGGAGGGGGAGCATGCCGCCGCCGCGGAGGGCGAGCATGGGGCGGAGCCCGGCAAGGCCGACCCGCATGCGGCACCGATTTTCTACGATCTGCCGGACATGCTGGTGAACCTGAACACCGGCAACAAGCGTCCGGCCTTCCTGAAGATCAAGATCTCCATCCAGCTGTCGAAGCCGGAGGATGTCGGTGCGGTGGAGCATGTGCTGCCGCGCATCATCGACAATTTCCAGGTCTACCTGCGCGAACTGCGGTTGGAAGACTTGCGCGGATCGGCCGGCATGTACCGGCTGCGCCAGGAACTGCTTCTGCGCATCACCGCCGCCGCGTACCCGGTGAAGGTGAAGGACGTGCTGTTCAAGGAAATGCTGGTCCAGTGAGGGCCCGGTCAGCTGGGGATAAGGGCCGATGAGCGACACCGGTGAACTGAGCGAAGAGGAACGGCTTGCCGCGGAATGGGCGGCATTGGCCGAGGACAGCGGCGATGTCGGCGACATGGGCGGCGGCGGTTCGACGCGCGTCCTGAACCAGGACGAGATCGACAGCCTGCTGGGCTTCGACCAGGGTGGCGCCGGCGACGGCGACAACTCCGGCATCATGGCGCTGGTCAACTCGGCGCTGGTCAACTACGAACGCCTGCCCATGCTGGAGGTGGTCTTCGACCGCCTCGTCCGCATGATGTCCACCAGCCTGCGCAACTTCACCTCCGACAACGTCGAGGTCAGCCTCGACCAGATTTCCTCGGTCCGTTTTGGCGATTACCTGAACTCCATCCCGCTGCCGGCGATGTTGTCGGTGTTCAAGGCGGAGGAGTGGGACAATTACGGCCTGATGGTCGTCGATTCCGCCCTGATCTATTCCATCGTCGACGTGCTGCTGGGCGGCCGGCGCGGCACGGCGGCGATGCGCATCGAAGGCCGTCCCTACACCACCATCGAACGCAACCTCGTGGAACGCATGGTCCATGTTGTGCTGTCCGACCTGTCCGCCGCGTTCGATCCGCTGTCGCCCGTCACCTTCCGCTTCGATCGGTTGGAGACCAACCCGCGCTTCGCCACCATCGCGCGGCCGGCCAACGCGGCGGTGCTGGTCAAGCTGCGCATCGACATGGAGGATCGCGGCGGCCGGCTGGAGCTGATGATCCCCTACGCGACGCTGGAGCCGGTGCGTGAGCTGCTGCTCCAGATGTTCATGGGCGAGAAGTTCGGCCGTGACTCGATCTGGGAAACCCACTTGGCCTCGGAACTGATGGTGACGGACGTCGATCTGTCGGCCGTGCTCGACGAGGTGACGATGACCCTGCACGACGTGCTGAACTGGCGCGTCGGCACCCGCATCCTGCTGAACGCCACCCCAGACGGAGCGATCGAGTTGCGCTGTGGCGACGTGTCGATGTTCCAGGGGCGGATGGGGCGCAAGGGCGGGCACATCGCCGTCCGCCTGGAAAAGGAACTGCCCAAGCAGGAGGTCATGAGGCTATGAGTCCGCTGGTCTCCATCATCATCGACGTCGTGATGGTCGGCCTGCTGGCCGCGACCATCGCCTACGCGATCATCCTGAACCGGCAGATCATCGCGCTGCGCGAGAGCCGCGGCGAGATGGCCGAACTGATCCAGGGCCTGAACGACGCGATGGCGCGGGCGGAGACCGGTGTGCGCACGCTGAAGAAGGCGGCCAGCGACACCGGCGAGGACCTTCAGCGCACGGTGAACAAGGCGCAGACCCTGCGCGACGAGTTGGAGTTCATGATCGAGGCGGCCGACGCGCTGGCCAACCGGCTGGGCAATGTCGGTGACCGCGATGGTGGCCGCGATGTCGGCCGGCGCGACAGCGGGCGTGATGGTGGCCGCTCCACCGCGGTGGCCCCGGCGCTGGCGTCGCGCGCTCCTGCCAAGGCGCCGCTGGTGGCGCCGCGTCCGGCCCTGCGCAGCCTGCCGGTCGAGGACGACCACGACCACGACCATGACGACCACGCCCCGCCGCCGGCCCGGCTGGATGCGCCGCCGCGCCGCGCCGCCGCGCGTGCCGAACCGCCGGCCGAGGCGCGCGACCCCATCACCCGGGATGGCGAGAGCCTGTCCAGGGCCGAACGTGAACTGCTGCAGGCGATCGAGAATGCCGGCAAGGGGCTTGGATGACCATGCGCACCAGTGACGGCAAGCCCGCGTCGGCGGGCGGCGAACCCAAGGTCGTGATCCGCCCGGCCGGAGCTGCCCCGACGGGCGTCCGCACCTCGCCCACGCTGGCCGCCCAGCAGGCGCAACTGCCGGCGGTGCGTCCCGCAACCGGCAAGGTCCCGGCCAAGGCTTCGGCGAAGAAGGGCAAGGCGAAGGCCAAGGCGCGCAAGCCGGCGACGCCCCGCGTTCCGCTGACCGAGCGGCTGCGCGCCAGAGCGCGCAATTTCCGTTTCCGCCTGCTGCCGCTGACCATCTTCGTCGCGGTGATGATGCTGGGTGTGCGCGTCGGCGACCTGTGGCGCCTCGCCACCCACGACGCCCGCCTGCCGGACTTCCCGGTCACCCTCGCCCAGGGGCCGCAAAGCTCGACCCCGGCGACGCCGCCCACTCAGATGCCCTCTGCCACGACGAAGCCGGCCGGCAAGGACGCGCCGCCGGCGCCCGGCGGGGCGAGCGGCCCGGCCAATGCTCCGGTCGCCAACGCGCCGCTGGCGCCGCTCGGCCCCATCGACAACCAGGAGCTGCTGCAGCATTTCGCCGAGCGCCGCGCCGAGATCGAGCGTCGCACCAAGGAGATGGAACAGCGCGAAGCTCTGCTGGCCGCCGCCGAGAAGCGGATCGAGCAGAAGGTGGCGGAGATGGAGAAGACCAAGGCCGACATCCAGAAGCTGATGGCCCAGGGCGACGAAAAGCAGTCGGCCCAGCTGGAAAGCCTGGTGAAGATCTACGAGACGATGAAGCCGAAGGAAGCGGCCCGCATCTTCGAGGAACTCGACATGCCGGTGCTGCTGGGCGTCATCCAGAAGATGAAGGAACAGAAGACCGCCCCGATCCTGGCCGCCATGGAGCCGGTGAAGGCCAAGGAGGTAACCTCGGCCCTGGTCGAACGCCGCGTGCCGCTGTCGGCGACGGTCACGGCGCCGGCGAAGTAATTGCCCCCACCCCAACCCTCCCCCGCTGGGCGGGGGAGGGGACAAGTGCTGATGCGGGAGAGTGGCGGCAGTCCCTCCCCCGCCCAGCGGGGGAGGTTAGGTGGGGGTCTAACCTCCCCACCCATCAACCACCCGACCTCACATGAACCGGTTGTTCTTCGGGAAGCCGTTCGGCGGCATCTTGCCCTGGCCGGCGCGGTCGCCGATCCAGCCGGTCAGGTCGGTGACGTTGAAGTTGCGCTCGCCGTTCTTCCAGCTCAGGCCCTCGGCCAGCGTGAAGGTCTTCACGTCGGCGACGCTGGCGTCCTTGTACTTCTGAAGCTGGACGCCCTTGCCGCGGGTCATCACCGGCACCTGTTCCAGCGGGAAGACCAGCATCTTGCGGTTGTTGCCGATGATGGCGACGGTGTCGCCGGTCACCGGATGGCAGATGCGGGCCGACTTGCCGTCCTCCAGGTTCAGCACCTGTTTGCCGGCGCGGGTCTGGGCCAGCACCTCCGCCTCCTCGACGCGGAAGCCGCGGCCATCCTCCGACACCACCATCAGGGTGCGGCCGGGCTGGTGGCGGAAAAGGTCGACGATGTCGACGTCGTTGCCGAGGTCGATCATCAGCCGAACCGGCTCGCCGAAGCCGCGGCCACGCGGCAGCTTGTCGACGCCGATGGTGAAGAACTTGCCGTTGCTGGCGAAGACCAGAAGCTTGTCGGTCGTCTCGCACCGTTCGATGAAGCCGCGCGAATCACCGTCCTTGTACTTCACATCCTCCGCTTCGGCGTCGGTCAGATGGCCGCGCACCGTGCGGATCCAGCCCTTGGCGGAGCAGATGACGGTCACCGGCTCGCGCTCCACCAGCGCGTCCAGCGGCACCTCGATCACGGCGGGTGCATCGGCCACGTCGGTGCGCCGCTTGCCGAGCGCGCCCGTGCCGAACTTCTTCTTGATCTCGGCGACACCCTCGGCGATCCGCTTCCACCGCAGGGCTTCGTCGCCCAGCAGCTCCAGCAGGCCGTTCTTTTCCTTGGTCAGGGCGTCATGCTCGCGCCGGATCTCCATCTCCTCCAGCTTGCGCAAATTGCGCAAACGCATGTTGAGGATGGCGTCGGCCTGGATGTCGGTCAGGGTGAAGGCGCGGATCAGCTCCTGCTTGGGCTCGTCCTCCTCGCGGATGATGCGGATGACCTCGTCCAGGTTCAGATACGCGGCGAGATAGCCGCCGAGAACCTCCAGCCGGTGGTCGATCTGCCTCAGCCGGTGGTTGGACCGGCGGACCAGCACCTCGTGCCGGTGGTCGAGGAAGGCCTGCAGCACCTCGCGCAGGTTCATCACCCGCGGCACATGATCCGCACCCAGCACGTTCATGTTCATCGAGAAGCGGATTTCCAGGTCGGTCGCCTGGAACAGCGAGGCCATCAGGACCTCGGGATCCACGTTCCGGCTCTTCGGCACCAGGACGAGGCGGACGTCCTCCGCCGATTCGTCGCGGACGTCCTCCAGCAGGATCAGCTTCTTGGCCAGCAGAAGTTCGGCGATCTTCTCGACCAGCCGGGCCTTCTGTACCTGATAGGGCACCTCGGTGACGACGATCTGCCAGGTGCCCTGGCCCAGCTTCTCCACCTCCCAGCGGGCGCGCAGGCGGAAGGCGCCGCGGCCGGTGCGGTAGGCTTCGATCACATTCTGCCGCGACTCGACCAGCACGCCGCCGGTGGGGAAATCGGGGCCGGGCATGAAGTTGACCAGCGTCTCGATCGAGGCGTCGCGGTGCTTGATGAGGTGGCGCAGCGCGTCGCAGATCTCGCCGACATTGTGCGGCGGGATGTTGGTGGCCATGCCGACGGCGATGCCGCTCGACCCGTTGGCCAACAGGTTGGGGAAGTTGGCGGGCAGAACCGCCGGCTCCTCGCCGTCGCCGTCATAGGTCGGGCGGAAATCGACCGCGTCCTCGTCGATGCCCTCCAGCAGGGCCTTGGCGACCTCGGTCAGGCGGGCTTCGGTGTACCGCATCGCCGCGGCGTTATCGCCGTCGATGTTGCCGAAATTGCCCTGGCCGTCGACCAGCGGATAACGGACGGAGAAGTCCTGTGCCAGACGCACCAGCGCGTCATAGACGGAGGTGTCGCCGTGCGGATGGAACTTACCGATCACATCGCCGACGACGCGGGCCGACTTCTTCGGCGGCGTCGTCGGTTCCAGCCGGAGCTGGCTCATGGCGAACAGCAGCCGCCTGTGCACCGGCTTCAGCCCGTCGCGCACGTCGGGCAGCGAGCGGGACATGATGGTGGACAGCGCGTAGCTGAGATACCGCTCGCCGAGCGCGTCGGCCAGCGGCTTTTCCAGAATCTCGGAGGCGGGGTTTTGCGGCTTCATGATGATGGGGTCTAGCAGTTTCAGGCGGAACGCGCTACCGCGTTCGCGTAACGTTCTCTCAAGCGCTCACGCGCGGGCGGCAGCGGCCCGTTCAGCACGTGGCGTTCCAGGAAATGGGCGGTCAGCCGCAGCCCGTCGGCCACGGCCACCGGTCCGCCGCCGCCGCGCCCGGCAAGGAAATCCGGCAGGGGAAGCAGCCGGTCGCGATAGGGCTCGCCCACCGACGCGGTCACCGCGCGGCCGGTGCGCGGGCTGACATAGGCAAGATAGTCGTTGGCCCCCGACACCGCGCAACGGTCGAGGTCGAGGCCGAATCCAAGCTCCGTCAGCAACCCGATCTCCCACCGCACATAGCTCTCGGCCCAGGCCGGGTTGTCGAGCAGGTCGAACAGGGCGAGCAGCCCGTCGAACAGGGCAGGGTGCGCCTCCCGCTCCGGCAGGGCGGCCTCGACCAGCGCGCAGGCGCTGATCAGCGCGGCCAGAGCCTGCGCGTCGTCGAAGAAGTTGGCGGCATAGCCCTTCACCGGCTCCAGCGTGAAATGGCCGAGATGCTCTGGCAGTCGGCCGCGCCAGCGGGCGTGGACCAGCGTCCCCGGCTCCAGCGTGCCGCGCTGGCGCGCCGACCGGCCGCCCATCACCATGCCGGCATGGCGGCCGTGCTCGCGCGTCAGCAGAGTCGCGACGGCGGACCCTTCCCCCTGGGGGCGGGCGGACAGAACGATTCCCTGATCGGACCAATCCATCGGTGCCGGTCCCGGATGAGGTGGCGAGCTATCCTAATATAGGAAAAGATTTCGCAGATGGAACCCTTGGCAACCAAGTTGGCCGGCCCATCGCATGCATTTATGGTTTCTTCACCAAAATGCCCCTAGCATCGGAGGCTCAACGGTGGGAGGCCCCACCAATCGCTGACCGCCGACTGGTCCGACGAGGGGTCTTGAACACCAACATCGACCGATATCTGCTGGCGGAAAAGGCCGGAACCGAGGGCGTCTGGGATTGGGACCTGCGCAGCGACACGCTGTACCTCTCCCCCCGCTTCAAGGAGTTTCTCGGGCTGCCGCCGGGCGATTCAAGCCGCGGCTCCAACCGGCCGAACGACTGGCTGTCGCTGGTCCACCCGGAGGACGTCGACTGGCTGCATGCGTCCTTCGAGGCGCAGATGGTCGGTCTGTCCGTTCCTTTCCAGATCGAACACCGCGTCCGCCGTGTCGACTCCACCGCCGCGAAGCCGCATTGGCGCTGGCTGGTCTGTCGCGGCATGGCGGTGATGGACGATTCGGGGGAGCCGATCCGGCTGGTGGGATCGGTTGCCGACATCACCGACCGCAAGCATGCCGAAAAGGAACTGCGTCGCAGCGAGGAACGCTATGCGCTCGCCGCCGCGGCCAGCAACGACGGGCTCTATGACTGGGATCTGGTCACCGACCGCGTCTATTTCTCGCCGCGCTGGGCGTCGCTGCTGGGGCTGTCGCCGGGCGAGCTGACCGACAACCCGCAGGAATGGCTGGGCCGCATCCTTCCGGCCGACCGGGCGATCCTGACCGACGCGATGGCGGCACTCGGCGGGGCAGCGGCAGGTGTAGAGGTAGGGGCCGAATCGGAAGCGGCCTTCCAGGTCGAATACCGCATGCGCAACGCCGCCGGAGCCATCCGCTGGATGGCCTGCCGCGGCATCGCCGTGCTGGACGCCGACGGCAGGCCGACCCGGCTGGTCGGCAGCCAGGCCGACGTGACCGACCGCAAGACCGCCGAACAGCGCTTGCGCCAGAGCGAGGAGCGCTATGCCCTTGCCGCCGCCGGGGCCGCCGACGGGCTGTGGGACTGGCACATCGACAGCGGCGAGGTCTATTACTCGCCGCGCTGGAAGGCGATGCTGGGCTTCGAGGAGGCGGAGATCGCCGGCTCCATCGACGAATGGTTCCAGCGGGTCACGCCCGGCGACCTGGACGGGCTGCGCACCGCGCTCAACCTGCATCTGACCGGCGAACGCCCTCATCTCCAGCATGAATTCCGCATCCGCGACAAGGCCGGGCTGGAGTTGTGGATGCTGGTGCGCGGATTGGCCGTCCGGAACGAGAAGGGCTGTGCCGTCCGCATGGCCGGCTCGATGACCGACATCACCGCGCGCAAGAAGGCCGAACAGCAGATCCTGTTCAACGCCGTCCATGACAGCATGACCGGACTGCCCAACCGCACGCTTCTGTTGGACCGCATCGGGCAGGCGCTGGACCGCAACCGGCGCGCCGGCGCCCGGCCCTTCGCCACCATCATCATCGACCTGGACCGCTTCAAGGCGATCAACGACGCGCTCGGCACCAGCGCCGGCGACCGCGTGCTGCGCATCATCGCCAGACGTCTCGACGCCAGCCGCCGCGTCGGCGACACGCTGGCCCGGCTGTCGGCAGACGAGTTCGCCGTTCTGGTGGACGAACTGGACGATGCCGGCGACGCGCTGGAGGCGGCGGAGCGGATGGCCCGATCCATCTCGCGGCCGGTCACGCTGGAGGAGGGGCGCGACATCGTGCTGACCGCCTCCATCGGCGTGGCGCTGAGCCAGACCGGCTATGACCGGGCGGAGGACATGCTGCGCGACGCCAGCCTCGCCATGTACCGGGCCAAGAGCGGCGGGCGCGCGCGCATCGACGTGTTCGATGCCAACCTGCGCCGGCAGGCGATGGCCGCGATGCAGATGGAGGCCGACCTGCGCGCGGCCTTGGAGCAGGGTCAGCTTTGCCTGCATTACCAGCCGATCGTACTGCTGGAGACCGGCGCCATCGCCGGCTTCGAGGCGCTGATGCGTTGGAACCACCCCGACCGCGGTCTGGTCTCTCCCGCCGAGTTCATCCCGCTGGCCGAGGAAACCGGCCTGATCGCGCCGATGGGGCGCTGGGCGCTGGGCGAAGCGGTTCGGCAGCTTGCGGCGTGGCAGGCGCGTTTCCCGCGGCCCGTGCCGCTGTTCATGAGCGTCAACGTCTCCACCCGCCAGTTCCGCGACGACGACATCGTCGGTGCCGTGCGCGACCTGCTGGACGAGGTGCCGATCCCGCCGTCCAGCCTGAAACTGGAACTGACCGAAAGTCTGCTGGTCCAGGATCCCGACGAATGCCGGATGCTGATGCAGAGCCTGCGCGACATGGATGTCCGCCTGTCGATCGACGATTTCGGCACCGGCTATTCCTCGCTGGCCTATCTGCACAAGCTGCCGGTCGACGTGCTGAAGATCGACCGCAGCTTCGTCCGTGCGGTGTCGACGGGGGAGGGCAACGCCGCCATCGTCCAGGTCATCGCCGGCCTTGCCACCATTTTGCGGCTGGATTGCGTGGCGGAAGGGGTGGAAACGGCGGACGAAGCGGTGTATCTGCGCGGTCTGTGCCAATACGCCCAGGGCTACCACTTCGCCCGTCCGGCCCTGCCGGAGGCGGTCGAGCGGCTGCTGGCCGCCGAGGACGAGCACATCGCCCTGCCAGCACCGGCGTAAAGCCGCTGCGAGCCGTTGTTATTTGGAGTTTCCGTGATGTCCGACCGCACCTGCGGTGAATGCACCCTCTGCTGCAAGCTGATGGGCGTGCCCGAGTTGAAGAAGCCCGCCGCCAAATGGTGCGCGTCCTGCGACCAGGGCAAGGGCTGCTCGATCTACGAGGAGCGGCCGCAATCCTGCCGGAACTTCCAGTGCTTCTGGCTGATGGACGAGAATTTCCCCGACGAGTTCCGCCCCGACCGCATCCACGCGTTGGCCGCCTTCAACGACGTCAAGGACAGCTGCGTCCTGCATGTCGATCCCGCCAAGCCGCGTGCCATGGGCAGTCCCGAGGTGCAGGCGCTGACCGACGCGCTGCTGAAGGTCTATTCCAAGGTGTTCTTCCTCTGCGGCAAGGAAAGCGCGATGATGCAGCGCTGAGGGAACGGGGCGGAGGTCCGCCCCGCTTCTGTTACCGCTGAAGCCCGCTGTTGTGGACGTTCACGGCGTCCTCGATGCCGGCCGCCAGTATGCGGGCGACGCAGTCGTATCCGACGTCGTTCTGGTGGACGCCGTCGGGTCCGATCAGGTCGGCCATGGTCATCCCGCGGCTCTCCACCAGCGTCCGCATGACGTCGAAGCGGTGGAACAGGCCGATATGCTGGTCGGTGGCGATCCCGGCGATGCGGGACAGCATTGGGGCGACCCCGGTCTTTTCCAGCATCTTCGGGGCGTATTGCAGGTCCATCAGCACCACATCGACCCCGGCGGCGCGCAGCCGCGCCACGCCTTGGCGGATGGACCGTTCGCTCAATCCTTGGTCTCCGTCGCGCAACACCGTGTTGGCGCCGACCTGCCAGATCACCAGATCGGGCTTGGCGCTCAGCGCATCGGCCTCGATCCGCTTTTCGGTCTGGTCGTCGGTCTCGCCGTTGATTCCGCGGTTCAGCACCGCGATGTCGGCATTGCGGAACCGCTCGCTCAGGTAATGGTCGAGCCGGGCCGGATAGGCTTTGTTCTGCGAACTCGCCCCCGCTCCGGCGGTGGAGGAGGAACCGATGGCGACGATCCGGATCGGCGCGCCGGCCGCGATGCGTTGTGACAGTTGCGGCAATGGCACCGACAGGGCCGAGGCGCCGCGCGGCAGCTGGCAGCTTGCGGACGCCGCAGATTCCGCGGTGAAGGCCGGGACGGAAACGGCGAGGGCAGCGATCAGCGACAGGATTCGGATGGCGGACGGCAGAACAGGGCTCAATTGCTCGCTCCGGTGCGCCGGCCGATCGACAGGGGGTCGATCATCGTCGCGACGCTTTGCGCCAGCAATTGTCCGATGCATTGGTGAACGAAATCATAAGCACGCTGTTTCCCCCCGTCCGATTCGTCGGTGAAATCGACGCGGCCATCCTCCACCCAGTAGCGCATGATGTCGTAGCGGGGAAAGTGGAAGACGTCCGAACTCTGGGCCAGCCAGGACATGTAGGACACGTAGGGCGCGAAGTCGATCAGCTGCGCCGTGTGCATGCTGTACTGCATGTCCATGATGACGATGTCGGCGCCGCGGCGCTGAACCTCGGCGATGCCCGACTGAAGGGCCGAACCGAAACTCTCCAGGTCCAGGCTGCGCATGGCGTCGACCGTGCCGGTCTGCCAGACGACCAGCGCGGGCCGCTGGTCCTCCACCGCCTGGGTCAGCGGGCCGACCATGGCGGGCGCTGCCTCGCCGGGCAGGCTCAGCACGGCGGTGCTGACCTCGCGGCCGGGCAGGCGGCGCTTCAGTTCGTTTTCCAGCCGGGCGGGATAGCTGACGATGCCGGGCTTGGGTGCCGATTTGGCGGAATGAACGACCAGCACCGACAGCGGGCGCCCGGCGGCGAGCTGCGCCGAAACCCGCGGCAATCCGCTGCCGGGGGCAAGCACGGATTCCGGCACGACACAGGCGGAATCGACGGATGGGGCCGCCGGTTGGCCGGCAAGGATGCGATCCGGCGAAGCGAACAGCGCGGCCGCCAGCAGGATTGCCGTGACCGTCAGCATCTGTCGCTTCCGCCCTCGCCGTCCTTGCCCCATGAACCCGTCATGTGCCCATTTTCGTGGTGGCAGCAACCCGATGGCGCCGTGCCCGCTCCGCCGACTGGTACCAGTTCATGAAGCGCGCCATCAGCACCATCGCGGCGATGCCGACCACGGTAACAAGGAACTGGGCGGAAAGCGAGCCGCTGACATGCACAAGCACGGTCTGCCCGGCGAAGGACAGCAGCACGCCCAGGCAGAACACGTGCAGCGACTGCTTCCCGCAGGCGAGCACCGGGGCGGCCAGGGATCCACGCAGCCAGGACGCCCCCGCCGGCACCAGCCACAGCACCAGATAGGCCAACGCGAAGAAATGCAGCAGGCGCAGCGGGGCGAGGTCGGTCTTGCTGATGGGATAGAGGATCTCCGTCAGCCACACCGGGATCAGCGCGTGCAGCGGGGCGAATTTCCAGGACAAGGTCAGGAACAGGCTGGCCAGCAGGATCACCGCCGCCGCGACGCCCACCGGCCGGCGGAAGCGGGTCAGCACGGCCCGCAGGTCCGGTTGGAACTGCAGTGACGCGCCCAGCACGAACAGGAACTGCCAGGTGAAGGGGTTGAAGTACCAGACGCCGCCGTCGGGATAGGTCGGCAGGTTCCACCCCCATTGCCTCGCCGCCAGATACAGCGCGCCGGACCCCGCCAGCACCCCCAGCGGCCGGCGGCGCAGAGCCGGCAGCAGCAGCGGAAAGCCCAGCAGAAGCACGATGTAGAGTGGCAGCACGTCCAGGTTGGCCGGTCGGAATTTCAGCAGGATGGCCTGGGTCAGGGCGGTGACGGGATCCTGGAAATAGCCTGCGATGCCCATCTCCTCCACGAACAGCGGACTGTCGAAGGCGCGGGCGGTGTAGGCGATCTGCGCGGTGTAGGCGAAGAACAGGATGATATAGGTGGCGTACAGCGTCCAGCAGCGGTGCAGCACCTGCGCCGCCGCCATCGGCATTCCCTGCCGGTCCAGCGTCCGGCCATAGACCAGCGCGGCGGTGTAGCCGGAGATGAAGACGAAGATCTCGGTGGCGTCGCTCAGTCCGAAATTGCGCGGCGTGGCCCACGAGATCTGATTGGCCGGGATGTGATTCACGAAAATGAACCACAGGGCCAGACCGCGGAAGAAGTCCAGCCGCAGGTCGCGTGCGTCCGTCTCGTTCCCGCTCTCCGCCGCAGTCGCCTTCTTCATGGCCGCGTCTTTCATGGCCGTTCAACCCGCAAGTGCCTGTTCCGCCCTCTTCAACATTCCAGCCCGGCCGGGTTCCCGGGGCACGCATTGCAAAAGATGGGGGTGCCGCCGCCGGAGTCGAGACGTTTAGCGTCGAATGGATGCGGAACACCAGCGGGCCTATGATTGAATGAAACCCGCGGCTTCGCGTCGCAGCGTTAAACCTCTGAAATACAGGCTTCAATTCCCGATCGCGCTTGATCCCGACCGTTTGCTTCCTGCATAATCCGATTGGCAAAAGAAAGTTGGGGCGGATCGGCCGGAAGGCCGGCGGCAAGCCCGGATGGACGGGAGGAAACGCACACCAACGTCGGCACGCCATGGAACCGGGCGGATGGCGCAACGCGCCGGTGCCCACCGGTTCCATGGGTCCCGAGGGTGCGCCATCCGGGTCGGTCGAGCGTGCATCCCATTCATTCCCGCTTTCCCTGCTCATCCGGCATCGCCCGGTCCCGTGAGGGTCCTGCCATGCCCGGGTGCGGACCGACACGCCTTGGCAGGGTGTCCGCCGGTCCGGCAATAAGAACGCATAACAGAGAATGAACAAGGGAGCTTCTGCATGAAACGTCGTGCATTTCTGACCTCCGCCGGTGTGGGCGTCGCCGCCAGCACGCTTGCCGCCCCCGCCATCGCCCAGTCCACGCCCGAGATCAAGTGGCGCTGCGCCTCCAGCTTCCCGAAGAGCCTCGACACCATCTATGGCGGTGCGGAGTTCGTGGCGAAGCGCGTGGCCGAACTGACGGACGGCAAGTTCCAGATCCGCGTCTTCGCGGCTGGCGAGATCGTTCCGGCTCTGCAGGTTCTGGACGCGGTCAAGGACGGCACGATCGAGTGCGGCCACACCGTCTCCTATTACTACGTCGGCAAGGATCCGACCTTCGCCTTCGACGCGGCGATGCCGTTCGGCCTGAACGCCCGCCAGCAGAACGCCTGGATGACCCACGGCGGCGGCAAGGAGCTGATGGCGGAGTTCTTCGCCGGCCACAATCTGGTCGCCATCGGCGCCGGCAACACCGGCACGCAGATGGGCGGCTGGTTCCGCAAGGAAATCAAGTCGGTCGAGGACCTGAAGGGCCTGAAGTTCCGCATCGGCGGCTATGCCGGCACCATCATGGCGAAGCTGGGCGTCGTGCCGCAGCAGATCGGCGGCGGCGACATCTACCCGGCGCTGGAAAAGGGCACCATCGACGGCGCCGAGTTCGTCGGCCCCTATGACGACGAGAAGCTCGGCTTCAACAAGGTTGCCAAGTACTACTACTATCCCGGCTGGTGGGAAGGCGGGCCGCAGGTGTCCATGCTGTTCGGCAAGGACAAGTTCGAGTCGTTGCCGCCGGCCTACAAGGCGGCGCTGCAGGCCGCCTGCTCCGACGCCACGCTCGACATGCTGGGCAAGTACGACGTCCAGAACATGACCGCGCTGAAGCGTCTGGTCGCCGCCGGCACCCAGCTGCGTCCCTTCCCGAACGAGGTGATGCAGGCCTGCTATCAGGCCTCCATCGAAGTGTATGAGGAAGAGGCGGCGAAGAACGAGAAGTTCCGCAAGATCTACGAGGCGTGGAAGAAGTTCCGCGAGGAAGAGTATCTGTGGTTCCGCGTCGCCGAATACAGCTTCGACCGCTTCGTCTACGCGGCCCCGCCGCTTGAGAAGAAGAAGTAAGGGGAAGTATTGCCCCCACCCTAACCCTCCCCCGCTGGGCGGGGGAGGGGACAGGTGCTGATGCGGGAGAGTGGCGGCAGTCCCTCCCCTGCGAAGCGGGGGAGGTTAGGTGGGGGCATCGAAGCCGACTCCTAAACCTCGATCACCAGCCCATCGTAAGCCGGCTCGACCCCCGGCGGCAGGATCCGCAGCAGGCTGTCGTAGTCCATGCTGTTGTCCATGTGGGTCAAATAGGCCCGCCGCGGCTTCACCCGCTCGATCCACTCCAGCGTCAGCGCCAGATGGGCGTGCACGGGATGGGGAGGCTCGATCCGGCCGCAATCCACCATCCAGATGTCCACCCCCGCCAGCGCCTCGAACGCATGGTCGTCCAGCCGCACCACGTCGGTCGAATATGCGAAGCGCCCGAACCGGTAGCCGACCGTCCGCATATAGCCGTGGTCCTGCTCGAACGGCGTCACCTCCAGCCCCTTCACGCTGAAGGGCCCGGCAATCCGATGCGTGTTCAGCACCGGCCGGTAGAAGGGATAGCCCTCCGGCAGCGGATCGAAGCAGTAGGGGAAGCGGATCTCGATGTCGCGCAGATGCTCGTCCCAGCCATAGGCGTCGATCGGCGCATGCATGTGCCGGCAAATTTCGCGCAGCTCGTCGATGCCGTGGCAATGGTCGGCATGCTGGTGCGTCCACAGCACGGCATCCAGCCGCGCACAGCCGCTGTCCAGCAGCTGCTGCCGCAGGTCGGGCGAGGTGTCGACCAGCACCGACACCTCGCCGCTCTCCACCAGCACCGATGGGCGCATGCGGCGGTTCTTCGGGTTGGCGGGATCGCAGCGGCCCCACTGGCCGCCGGGTATGCCGGCGATCACCGGCACGCCGCGCGACCCGCCACAGCCAAGGACGGTCACGCGCATCGCACCGGTTGATGCGCCGTCCACTGTCATGCAGCCGCCTTAACTTTGGACGCCTTATCGAACAGGCGGAAGAAATTGTCGGTGGTGACCCGCGCCAGCTCCTCCGCCGACACGCCCTTCACCTCCGCCACGCAGGCCGCGGTGTGGGCGACGTAAGCCGGCTCGTTGCGCTTGCCGCGGAAGGGGATCGGCGCGAGGTAAGGCGCATCCGTCTCCACCAGGATGCGGTCGAGCGGCACGTCCTTCACGATGGCGCGCAGGTCTTCCGACTTCTTGAAGGTGACGATCCCGGACAGCGACAGGCTGAAGCCGTACTCCACCGCCTCTTCCGCCAGCGCCCGGCCGGAGCTGAAGCAATGCAGCAGCCCCTTCACCGGCTGGCCGGCCGCTTCCTCCTTGACGATGCGCATGGTGTCGTCGTCGGCGTCGCGGGTGTGGATGATCAGCGGCAGGCCGGTCTCCAGGCTGGCGCGGATGTGCCGGCGGAAGCACTCCTGCTGCTGGTCGCGCGGGCTCTTGTCGTAGAAATAATCGAGCCCGGTTTCGCCGAGCCCGATCACCTTGGGATGGCGCGACAGCTCCACCAACGTTTCGGTCGTGGTGATGGCGAACTCCTCCTGCGCCTGATGGGGATGGACCCCCACCGAGCAGAGGATGTCGTCATAGCGCTCCGCCACCGCCAGGATGCGGTCGAACCGGCTGATGTAGGTGCAGATGGTGACCATCCGCCCGATGCCGGCCTGCCGGGCGCGGTCGACGACCGCATCCAGCTCTTCGGCGAAATCGGGAAAGTCGAGATGGCAATGGCTGTCGACGAGCATCAGGGAACTCAGGCCTTCGGTTCTTCGACGTAACGCGGGAAGACGCCCTGCGGCGTGGGCAGCGGCGTGCCGGCGGCCAGCGCTCCCGACGGACCCAGCGTGCCGAAGCCGCGCGCGTCCGGACCCAGAGCCAGCAGGTCCAGGATCTTGGCGGAGGCGTCCGGCATCACCGGCTGGGTCAGGATCGCCAGATGGCGGATCGTCTCGGCCAGCACATAGAGCACGGTCGCCATGCGGGCCGGGTCGGTCTTCTTCAGCGCCCACGGAGCCTGTTCGTCGACATAACGGTTGGCGTCGCCGACCACGGCCCAGATGGCGTCCAGCGCCTTGTGGAAGGCCTGCGCCTTGAACTCCGCCCGGACGATGTCCAGCATGCCATAGGCGGAGCCGAGCAGCGTGTTGTCAGCCTCGGTGAACGCGCCCGGCGTCGGCACGGTGGCGCCGCAGTTCTTGCCGATCATCGACAGGACGCGCTGCACCAGATTGCCGTAATCGTTGGCGAGGTTGCCGTTGATCCGGTTGACCATCTGCTTGTGCGAGAAGTCGCCGTCATTGCCGAACGGCACCTCGCGCAGCAGGAAATAGCGGGTCTGGTCGAGGCCGTAGGTGTTGACCAGCGTTTCCGGCGCGATGACGTTGCCGAGAGACTTCGACATCTTCTGGCCTTCGATCGTCCACCAGCCATGGGCGAAGACACGGCGGGGCGGCTGCAGGCCGGCGGCCATCAGGAAGGCCGGCCAATAGACGGCGTGGAAGCGCAGGATGTCCTTGCCGACCATGTGCAGGTCGGCCGGCCAGTATTTGGCATACTCGCCAGTGGTGTCGGGATAGCCGACGGCGGTGATGTAGTTCGCCAGCGCGTCGAGCCAGACATACATGATGTGGGCATCATCGCCCGGCACCGGGATGCCCCACTTGAAGGTGGTGCGGCTGACCGACAGGTCCTTCAGGCCCGACTTGACGAAGGACATCACCTCGTTGCGCTTGCCGGCCGGCGCGATGAAATCCGGGTTCTGTTCATAGAACTCGATCAGCCGGTCCTGCCAGGCCGAGAGCTTGAAGAAGTAAGACGGCTCCTCCACCCATTCGCATTCGGCGCCGGTCGGGGCGATCTTCTTGCCGTCGGCGTTGGTGGTCAGCTCGTCTTCGCCATAGAAGGCCTCGTCGCGAACCGAATACCAGCCGGCGTAGGACCCCAGATAGATCTCGCCGCGATCCTTCAGCACCGTCCACAGCGCCTGCACCGACTTGACGTGGCGCGGCTCGGTGGTGCGGATGAAGTCGTCGTTGGAATAGTTCATCAGCGACACGAGATCGCGGAAGTTCTGCGACACCCGGTCGGTGAACTCCTGCGGCGCGATGCCGGCCTTCTCCGCCGACTTCTCCACCTTCTGGCCATGCTCGTCGGTGCCGGTCAGGAACTTCACGTCATAGCCGTCGAGGCGCATGAACCGGGCGAGGACGTCGCAGGCAAGCGTCGTGTAGGCGTGGCCGATGTGCGGCACGTCGTTCACGTAATAGATCGGCGTCGTCAGATAGAAGGTCTTCGGCCCGGCCATTTGCGGCACTTTCTTTCAAGTCAGGTTCAACCGGCAGGTTCAAGAAACAACGCTAGGCGGCGGCCGTTTCCAGCGCTGCCAGTGCGTTCAGGACCACCTGCTTGCGGTCCAGGTTTGCGGATTCCGCGCGCGCGAAAAGACGCTGAACCTTTTCCCACACCTCCACCCAACGTTCAAGACCGCGAGCATTGGCCAGCCGGGTCATCAGGGCGGCCTCGCCCGGCACCACCTCCGCTGGCCAGGACCCGCGGGCGAGCGACCGGGCGAAGCGGGCCAGCCACCAGACCAGCAACTCCGTCGCCGTCTCGAACATCCCGTCGTCCTGTTTGCGGGTCAGCTTGTCGCCGAAGGCGTGAGCGGCGACAATGTCGATACGCGGCAGGTCGGACAGCAGCCCGACCATCTCGCGGTACAGCGCCAATCCACCGGCATCTGCCAGATCGATGGCGCGGCCGACGCTGCCCTCCGACAGTCGGGCCAGCGCCGGGCGGTCGTCGGCGGCGATGTCCGGCCGATGCTGCCCCAGCAGGTCGATCACCGTCTCCTCATCCAGCGGCTTCAGCGTCAGCTTGCGGCAGCGCGAGCGGATGGTCGGCAGCATGCCGCCGGGATTGTCGCTGACCAGCAGCAGCAGGGCGCCGGGCGGCGGCTCTTCCAGGATTTTCAGGATGGCGTTCAGGCCGCTCAGGTTCATGCGGTCGGCGCCGTCGATCACCGCGACGCGCCAGCCGCCTTCCGCCGAGGTGCGGCGCAGGAACGGACCGATCTTGCGCACGTCGTCCACCGCAATGTCGCGCTTCAACCGGCCCTTCTTCTCGTCGCGCTGGCGTTCGATGGTCAGCAGATCGGCATGGCCGCCCGACGCCACCCGGCGGAACACCGGATGGTCGGGGCCGATGTGCAGCGAGGTGACCGGCGCGGCTCCGCCCAATAGACTATTGCCGAACAGGCTGTCGCCCGGCGGGTCTTGCGCCAGGACGAAGCGGGCGAAGCGGAAGGCCAACGTCGCCTTGCCGATCCCCGGCGTGCCGCCGATCAGCCAGGCATGCGGCAGCCGGCCGGAATTCCAGGCCTCCAGCAGCAGCCGTTCCGCCTCCTCGTGCCCGACGAGGTCCGGGTTGCGCCGGGGGGCGAGCGCCTCCTCCGCAGCCGGTGCGGCGGCAGGGGTGGATGTGCGCGCCTTGCTCACGATTGCAGCTCCAGCCGGCCGGCGACGGCATCCCAGACGCGGGCCTGCACCCCGTCCAGGTCGGCGTCGGCATCCACGACAGCGCAGCGCTCCGGCTCCCGCCGGGCGATGTCGAGGAAGCCGTCGCGCAGCCGCTGGTGAAAGCCGATGTCCATCCGCTCATAGCGGTCCTCGCCGCCATGGCGCGACGCGGCGCGGCGCAGACCCGTCTCGACGCCGATGTCCAGGATCAGCGTCAGGTCGGGGCGGAACTCGCCCAATGCCGCCCGCTGTAGGGTCTCCACCAATTCGCGCCCCAGCCCCAGCCCATAGCCCTGATAGGCCATGGTGCTGTCGAAGAAGCGGTCGCACAGCACCCACCGCCCGGCCTCCAGCGCCGGCCATACCGTCCGTTCCAGATGGTCGCGGCGGGCGGCGGTGTGCAGCAGCGCCTCCGTCATCGGGCTCCAGCGGCCGGTCTCGCCGGTCACCAGCAGGCCGCGAATTTCCTCCGCTCCCGGCGATCCGCCCGGCTCGCGCGTCGTCACGACGTCGATGCCGCGGGCGCGCAGACCGTCGGCCAGACGGCGCAGCTGTGTCGACTTGCCGGCTCCTTCGCCGCCTTCCAGCGTGATGAAGCGGCCACGGTTGGCGGAGGCGGTGAAGGAGGTCGGCATGGTCGTCACGATTACAGGCTGTTGCCGAAGACGAGATATTTGGCGGCGGCGAAGGCGCGGCCGACGAAGCCGGCCTTCGGCACGTCCTGCGCCGCGACCACCGGCACCTCCTTGCCCGGGAAGCCGGGGGCGGAGATGACCAGCTTGCCGACAGTGTCGCCCTTCTTGATCGGGGCGGCAACCGGCGCGCTGCTGACCAGCGACACCTTCATGCCGGGGCGGTCGGCGCGGGCCATGGTCACGCTCAGGTTCTGCGGCACGGTGACCGGCACCATATCCTGCTCACCCAGCCAGACCGGCACCTGCTCGATCGTCTCGCCGCCCTTGTAGAGGGTGTAGGAGGCGAACTCACGGAAGCCCCACTCGATCAGCCGGGCCGATTCGTCGGCGCGCGCCTGCATGCTGGGCAGGCCGTTGACCACCAGCAGCAACCGGCGCCCCTCGCGCTCGCCCGACGCGGTCAGGCCATAGCCGCCGGCATCGGTGTGGCCGGTCTTCAGCCCGTCCACATTCATGTTGCGGTAGAGCAGCGGGTTGCGGTTGCCCTGGGTAATGCCGTGATACTTGAACTCCCGGATCGAATCGTACTTGTAGAACTCCGGGAAATCCTTGATCAGGCGTTCGGAGAGGAGCGCCAGATCGCGGGCGGTCATATAGTGGTTCGGGTCGGGCCAGCCGGTGGCGTTGACGAAGTTGCTGTTCTTCAGCCCCAGCTCGCGCGCCCTCTTGTTCGCCTGTTCGGCGAACGCCCCTTCCGACCCGGCCAGCCCTTCGGCCAGCACGATGCAGGCGTCGTTGCCGGACTGGACGATCATGCCCTTCAGCAGGTCGTCGACCTTGATGTTGTTGTGAAGCTCCACGAACATCTTGGAGCCCTGCATCCGCCAGGCCCGCTCGCTCACCGGCAGTGTGCTCTCCAGCGTCAGGCGGCCGGCCTTGATCGCCTCGAAGACCATGTAGGCGGTCATGATCTTGCTCATCGACGAGGGGGCCATGCGCTCGTCGGCATTCTTCTCGAACAGTACGGTGTCCGAGGTCAGATCGACCAGGATCGCCTGCTTGGCGATGGTGTCGATGGTCGCGGCCTGGACCGAGACAGTGGTGAAGCCGGCGCCAATCGTGGCCCCGGCCATCGCAATTCCGGCCGCAACGGCGACGGAACGGCCGAAAACGGCGCACAGGCGGACGACAACAGCGTTCATGGCAACAATCCTCCAAGGGCACTCGGTACAGGCATTGGGTCATTGGCGCTCCGGAAGAGCAGCCGGGAATGAGGTCGGGTGGACGGATCAATCCACCACGATTTTGGCCTCCGTAAGGCCGGCCTGGATGATCTGGTTCAGCAGGCTGTCGGCACGGTCCACAGTGTCCAGCGGGCCGACGCGGACGCGGTGCAGGGTCATGCCGGCCGACCGCGTCTGGCTGACGCTGGCGCGCTGGCCGATGGCGGACAGCCGGGCACGAGCCTTCGCGACATTTTCCTCGCTGCCGAACGCGCCGACCTGCACATAGATGGCCTCGTGCGCCCTCACCGGCAATTGCGCCACCACCGGGGCCGGCACGAAGCGTCCTTCCGACATGCTGCCGGCGACGGTGGCGGGCGGGGGAATTGGGGCGCCGACCACCGCCGGGCGGGCGGCCGCCAGCGTCGTCACCGGTCCGGCCGGTCCCGTCACCTCGATCCGGCCGCGCGGGGCGGCCTTCGGCGGCGGACCGTCGAGTTCGGCCAGCATCGGGGCGGGCGTGCCCTGGCGCGCGGCGGCGGCGATGGCGCGGCTTTCCTCCGCCAGGATCTGCACGCGCACCTTGGCGGTGCCGGGACCGTCGAAGCCCAGCAGCTGGGCGCCGCGGCGAGACATGTCGATGATGCGGCCGTTGGCATAGGGGCCGCGGTCGTTGACGCGCACCACGATGGCCCGGCCATTGTCCAGATTGGTCACCCGCACCAGACTGGGCATCGGCAGCGTCTTGTGCGCGGCTGTCAGCTCGTTCTGATCGTAGATCTCGCCGTTGGCGGTATTCTTCTCATGGAAGCCGGGACCGTACCACGAGGCGATGCCGGTCTCGTCGTAGCTGTAATCTTCCTTGGGATAGTACCAGACGCCGTTGATCTGATAGGGCTTGCCCACCTTGTAGACGCCGCTGGTCGGAAGGCCCGAGCCGGTGCCGGCGGGCTTCTGCGCACAGGCGGCGAGCGCTGCCACGCCGACCAGCACGAAGACCCTGCTCACCCCGCGCCAGCGACGCATCCGCCAATTTCCTTCTTTCCCGACCCGGCCCCACCACCGGGGCGGCGGCACTCTAGCGGAGTGGCATCGCCGCGCCAATGCCTCGAACGCGGCAGAAACACGATGACACAGCCCGCACGCGGGCAGGACCCTCAGGGGCCGGGGAACAGGCTATCGGTGCGGCCCATCAGCCAATAGGCGGTCAGCCCGATCCATTCCCGCACCGCGTCGTCGAGGATCACCAGATTCTGTCCGAACTCGAACCGCAGGTACGGCTTGGCATCGTGGCGGGTGCGGTAATCGACGGGGTAGGGGATCACCTCCCACCCGATCTGCCGGAAGATGCCGACCGACCGCGGCATGTGCATGGCCGACGTGACGAGGATCCAGCGCTCCCCCGGCGCCGGCTTGACCATCTCCTTGCTGAAGACCGCGTTCTCCCAGGTGTTGCGGGAGTCCGCCTCATAGATCACGCGGTCGGCGGGGATGCCGGCCTGGGCTAGAGCGGCACGGGCGGTGACGTCCTCCTTGTACTCCTGCCCCAGCAGCCGGCCGGACCCACCGGTGAAGACGGCCTTGGCCTCCGGATGGCGGCGGACGAGGTCGGCGAATCCCAGCACCCGCTCCGCCGCCTCATTGACGGAGGGATCGCCGCGGTCGGCGGTGATCGGCGGGTTGACCGCGCCACCCAGCATGATGATGCCGTCGATCCACCCCTCCGGCTCCACCCGCGGGAAGCGGTTCTCCAGCGGCAGGGCGACCAGCGCGCCCAGCCCGGTATACATGACCAGCAGGAGCAGCACCGCCGCCAGCGTCACCAGCCGCCGCCCCGCGCGCTGCCAGCGCCGCGTCCGCAACAGCACCACCCCCAGCGCCACCGCCAGCACCAGCGCATTGCCGGGCGCGAAGACGCCCCACAGCAGCTTCGACAGAATAAAGGACAGCACCGGCGCGCTCACGATGGTGGACGTGGAGGGGGCGAAGCATAAGCGGGGCGGTTGGGATGGGGCAACCGCGGTCGCTTTCAGTGCCGTCAGCCTCCAACCGGCGTGCACAGCTCCACGAGGGTGCCGTCGGGGCATCGGATGAAGGAGACGGTCTGCCCCCACGGCATGGCCTTCGGCGGTGCCAGTTCGGTGGCGCCGGCGGTCAGTGCGGTGGCGTGTGCCGCTTCCACATCGTCGGTGACCAGGGCGATCTCGACGCCCAACGGCTTGTCGCTGCCGCTGGCGAAGACATAGCCGGCGGAGTGATGCGAGATTGCCAGTTCCTGGCTGGCGAAGGACAGGGTGGTGGTGCCGGTGTCCAACTCGCCATAGTCGCCCGTTTCGGCGAGGAAGCGGCGGTTCAGCCCGAAAGCCTTTTCGAAGAAGGCCAGCGATGCGGCGACATCGGGAACGTAGAGAATGGTGTAGCCGAATTTCATTGGACTTCTCGCAAAGGTTGGAATGCCTGGTGGAGCACTCTATCACGCCCGGTCGCGCCAGTACCCCCACACCGATGCCGGCGGCAGGTTCCGCAGCGTGAAGCCCAACCGCTCCCCCTTCAGCCCCAGCGCCCCGCGGTTCAGCGGCGAATGCGGCATGAAGCTGTAGAGCAGGAAGCGTCCGCCCGGCCGCAGGATGCGGAAGGTGGCGTCCAGCACCTCGCGCTGGAACTCCAGCGGGAAGGTGATCATCGGGATGCCGATCACCACCGTGCCGACCTTGCCGCACAGCGCCTTGCCCAGCAACTCCGGTGCCTTGCGGCAATCGTCGGCGATGACGGTGACGGCGGGGCAGCGGGCGCGCAGATGGCGGGCGAGGTCGCGGTCGATCTCGAAGCTGTAGAGCCGGTCGGCGGGGATGCCGGACTCCAGGATCGCGGCGGTGATCGGGCCGGTGCCGCCGCCGAACTCCACCACCGCTTCGCCCGGCTCACAGCGGATCTCGCGGGTGATCCGGCGGCGCAGCGCCGGTGAGGACGGGGCGACCGACCCCATCGCCCAGGGATCGGCCAGCCAGCGGCGGAAGAACAGCCAGGATTCGGAAAGCGACGCGGGCGCCGTCTGGGTCATCTCTGAGCCTCCCTCAATCGGGACAGCCCGGCGGCTGCCCTACAGCGGAGTTGCTGCCAGAAGTTGGTGACCTGCGTATGACAGCCCGCTCGCCACCAGCGTCAAAAACACCAGCGCCGCCACGGTCAGCCCCAGCCCAATGCCGATGGCGCCGCCGTCGCGCTCGATCAGCCCCAGCGAGATCAGCACCAGCGCGAAGCCCGGCAGCCAGCCGGTCAGCGGCAGCGGCACGATGCAGGTCAGCGTCAGGATGAACAGCAGAAGCCCGAACCAGCGCTCCTGATCGATGCGGGCGAGGCGGTGGAGCCGCGGCTTCAGCATCCGCTCGATCCCCGTCAGACGCGGCATGGCGGCATCCAGCGTGCGCGCCGCCAGCCCGGTGCCGATGGAGCGGCGCAGCAGCCAGTCCGGCAGCCCCGCCCCGCGCCGGCCGAAGGCGAGCTGGGCGGTGTAGAGCACGATGGGCAGGTCGAACAGGCAGGACACGCCCAGCGGCACCGGCGCGATGGTGGGCAGCGACAGCGCCAGCAGGATGGTGCCGAGCGAGCGGTCGCCCAGCGCCCGGATCAGGTCGCCCAGCGTGACCCGCCCGGCCGGCAGGTTGGCGCGGAAGCGGGCCAGCACGTCCGACGTGCGCTCCTCCTCCGCCGTTCCGCACAGGGCGGGCAGGGCGATGGCGCCGTCGCTCTGCGCCTCGCCGACCTCATCGGCGAGCGGGTGGTCGATGTGGTGATCGGCGTTCAAACGCCGGCCTCCGCCGCGGCGCTCTCGTAGAGTTCGAGCGCCTCCAGCCAGGTTTCTTCCGCGGTCGCCAGCTTCTTCTCCACCGTGCCCAGGTCGATCTGCAGCTTGGTCAGCTTGTCCGACGGGCCGCTGTAGAGTGCGGGGTCGGCCATTTTCGCCTCGATCTTGCGCTTCTCCTCGCTCAGCTTGGTCACCAGCGCCTCGGCGTCGGTGGCCTTGCGTTTCAAGGGCGCGAGCGCCGTGCGCGCCTCGGCGGCGGCGCGGCGCTGGTCCTTCTTGTTCGGTCCGGCGTCGCGCTCGACACCACCCTTCGCCACCGCCCGCTCCGCCTTGGCGCGGTCGAGCAGATAGCGGCGGTAGTCGTCCAGGTCGCCGTCATAGGCCTGCACCGTGCCGTCGGCGACCAGCAGCAGCCGGTCCACCGTCATCTCGATCAGGTGCGGGTCGTGGCTGATGATGATGACGGCGCCGGGGAAGTCGTTGATCGCCTCGATCAGCGCTTCGCGGCTGTCGATGTCCAGATGGTTGGTCGGTTCGTCCAGCATCAGGATGTGCGGGACTTCCCGGCTCATCAGCGCCAGCAGAAGCCGGGCCTTCTCGCCGCCCGACAGATTGGCGATCTTGGTCTCCGCCTTCGCCTGGGGGAAGCCGAAGCGGCCCAGATGGGCGCGCACCTTCTCCTCCAGCGCCAGCGGCATGATGCGCTGGGTCTGCTGGATCGGCGTCAGCGACAGGTCCAGTTCCTCGGCCTGATGCTGGGCGAAATAGCCGATGCGCAGCTTGGACGACCGCCGCATCTCGCCGGCCATCGGCTGCAGCCGGTTGGCCAGCAGCTTGACCAGCGTCGACTTGCCGTTGCCGTTGGCGCCCAAGAGGCCGATGCGGTCCTCCATGTCGATGCGCAGGTTGACCCGTCGCAGGATCACCTTGTCGCCATAGCCGATGCTCACCCCCTCCAGCGCGATCAGCGGCGGCGCCAGCTCGTCGGGCGGCGGGAAGTTGAAGACGACCTCGGGATCGTCCTCCATCAGCGTGATCGACTCCATCTTCTCCAGCAGCTTCAGGCGGCTCTGCGCCTGACGGGCCTTGCTGGCCTTGAAGCGGAAGCGGTCGACATAGGACATCATGTGCTTGCGCCGCGCCTCCTGCTTGGCGGCCATGGAGGCGATGCGCTCCTGGTTGGCGCGGCGCTGAGCCAGGAACTGGTCGTAATTGCCGCTGTAGGTGACGAGCTTGCCCTGGTCGATGTGGATCGTCGTGGTCGGCACCGCATTCAGCAGCTCGCGGTCATGGCTGACCAGCAGGATGGTGTGCGGGTAGTTCTTCAGATAGCCCTCTAGCCAGATGGTCGCTTCGAGGTCGAGGTGGTTGGTCGGCTCGTCCAGCAGCAGCAGGTCGGGGCGGGAGAACAGCACGCCGGCCAGCGCCACGCGCATCCGCCAGCCGCCGGAGAAGTCGGAGCAGGGCCGCTGTTGAGCCTCGGCGTCGAAGCCCAGTCCGGACAGCACCTGCGCGGCGCGCGACGGGGCGGAATGCGCCTCGATGTCGGCGAGCCGGGCATGGATTTCGCCGATGCGCATCGGGTCGGTCGCCGTTTCAGCCTCCGCCAGCAGGGCGGTGCGTTCGGTGTCGGCGGCCAGCACGGCGTCGATCAGCAAGGTCGGGCCGCTGGGGGCCTCCTGCGCCACCATGCCCATCCGCATGCCGGCCGGCAGGGTGACGGCGCCGGCATCCGTCTGCAGCTGGCCCGAGATCAGCTTCAGCAGGGTCGATTTCCCGGTGCCGTTGCGCCCGACCAGCGCCACGCGGTGCCCTTTGGACACCACCGCCGTCGCGTGGTCGAACAACACTCGGCCGCCGAAGCGGAAGGTCAGGTCATTGATGTGCAGCATAGCGCGCGAGGATGTAGCACGAGGGGCCGCGGATTTGAAGCGGGGGCCGGCGAATGGCACGGCTTTGTCCCGCGCGGGACGGCCCGAATGCCGGGCCTGCGGCCGGTCGCGGGGCAACGAATTTGTTTGAACACGACTATTCCGGAGAACGGAATCGCCACCCGGTCTTTTTTAATTGAACGTTCAATCAATAAAAATCAGTCTGTCCCCTGGAATGATCGTGCTGCGATCCAATGCACCTTTGAGACCCGGAACCAGGGAGACGGGACATGATGGGATTCGGACGGCAGGCCCATTACATCCACGGCCGTCCTGTTGAAGGCGAGGGTGAGGAGCGTTTCGCCACCGTCAATCCGGCGACCGGGGAAACTCTGGCCGAGGTGGCGCAGGCGACATCCGCCGATGTGGACCGCGCCGTCGACAGCGCCTGCGCCGGGCAGGCGGTGTGGGCGGCGATGACGGCGATGGAGCGGGCGCGGATGCTGCGCCGGGCCGTCGCCCTGCTGCGCGAGCGCAACGACGCGCTTGCGGAAATCGAAACGCTGGACACCGGCAAGCCGCTGAGCGAGACGCGGGCGGTCGACATCGTCACCGGTGCCGACGTGCTGGAATATTACGCCGGCCTCGCCCCGGCGCTGGAAGGCCGCCAGATCCCGCTGCGCCCGACCTCCTTCGTCTACACCCGCCGCGAGCCGCTGGGGGTGGTGGCCGGCATCGGCGCCTGGAACTACCCGATCCAGATCGCGCTGTGGAAATCGGCTCCGGCGCTGGCCGCCGGCAACGCCATGATCTTCAAGCCGAGCGAGGTGACGCCGCTGACCGCCCTGCATCTTGCGGCGATCTACAGCGAGGCCGGGCTGCCCGACGGCGTGTTCAACGTCCTGCAGGGTGACGGCCGGGTCGGCGCCCTGCTGGCGGCCCATCCCGGCATCGAGAAGCTGTCCTTCACCGGCGGGGTGGAGACCGGCAAGCGGGTGATGGCCGCGGCGGGCGGATCGACCCTGAAGGAAGTGACGATGGAACTTGGCGGGAAATCGCCGCTGATCGTCTTCGCCGACGCCGACCTCGACCGCGCTGCCGACATCGCCATGATGGCGAACTTCTACAGCTCCGGTCAGGTCTGCACCAACGGCACCCGCGTCTTTGTCCACCGCAGCATCGCGGCTGCGTTCGAGGACCGGCTGATGGCCCGCGTGCGCCGCATCCGCATGGGCGATCCGCTGGACCCCGACACCAATTTCGGTCCGCTCGCCAGCTTCTCCCACCGCGACAAGGTGCTGCGCTACATCGAGGCCGGCAAGGCGGAGGGCGCGCGGCTCCTGGCCGGCGGCGGCGTTCCGGAGGGGGCCGCCTTCGCGCGCGGTGCCTATGTGGCGCCCACGGTCTTCACCGACTGCCACGACGGCATGACCATCGTGCGCGAGGAGATCTTCGGCCCCGTCCTGTCGATCCTGACCTTCGACGACGAGGAGGAGGTCATCACGCGGGCCAACGCCACCAGCTACGGCCTTGCCGCCGGACTGGTCACCACCGATCTGGCCTGCGCCCACCGGGTGATCCACCGGCTGGAGGCCGGCATCTGCTGGATCAACAGCTGGGGTGAATCGCCGCCGGAGATGCCGGTCGGCGGCTACAAGCAGTCGGGCATCGGCCGCGAGAACGGGGTCGAGACGCTGGACCACTACACCCGCGTGAAGTCGGTCCAGGTCGAGTTGGGAGCCTACTCCTCAGTGTTCTGAGCCGTCTTTCAGAAAAGGCCACCTTTCGAAAAAGGGGTGTTCGATGTCGAATTCACCGACCTCCGGGGCCGCTGCGCCGGAGAACGGCACCGCTGTGCCCGCCGCCATGTCCACGATAGCCCCTGCGGCGCGCGAGTATGACTACATCATCGTCGGCGCCGGGTCGGCGGGCAACGTCCTCGCCTGCCGTCTGACGGAGGATGCCGGCGTCAGCGTCCTGCTGCTGGAGGCGGGTGGACCCGACCACCGGCTGGATTACCGCACCCAGATGCCGGCGGCGCTGGCCTTTCCGCTGCAGGGCCGCCGCTACAACTGGGCCTATGAGACCGAACCCGAACCGCACATGGAGAACCGCCGGATGGAGTGCGGGCGCGGCAAGGGGCTGGGCGGTTCGTCGCTGATCAACGGCATGTGCTACATTCGCGGCAATGCGTTGGACTATGACGGCTGGGCCGAGCTGCCGGGGCTGGAGGACTGGAGCTATCTCGACTGCCTGCCCTATTTCCGCAAGGCGGAGACGCGCGACATCGGCCCCAATGCCTATCACGGCGGCGACGGACCGCTGTTCGTCACCACCGCCAAGCCGGGCGTCAATCCGCTTTACGAGGCGATGGTGGAGGCGGGGGCGCAGGCCGGCTATGGCCGCACCGACGATCTGAACGGCTACCGCCAGGAGGGTTTCGGCCCGATGGACCGCACCGTGACCGCGCAGGGCCGGCGCTGCAGCACGGCCCGCGGCTATCTCGACCGGGCACGGGGGCGGCCGGGGCTGACCATCGTCACCCACGCGATGACCGACCGCATCCTGTTCGACGGACGCCGCGCCGTCGGCGTCGCCTATCTGCGCAACGGCACGCCGGTGACGGCGCGGGCGCGGCGGGAGGTGCTGCTGTGCGCTGGTGCCATCGCCTCTCCGGCGATCCTGCAACGCTCAGGCGTGGGGCCGTCGCCACTGCTGCGCGAGCTGGGTGTGCCGGCGGTGATCGACCTGCCGGGAGTCGGCGGCGATCTCCAGGACCATCTGGAGATGTACATCCAGTATGAATGCCGCCAGCCGGTGTCGCTCTATCCCGCGCTGAAATGGTGGAACCAGCCGGCCATCGGCGCCGAATGGCTGTTCCTGGGCACCGGCATCGGCGCCAGCAACCAGTTCGAGGCCGGCGGCTTCATCCGCACCGGCGACGACGTGCCCTGGCCCAACATCCAGTACCATTTCCTCCCCGTCGCCATCAGCTACAACGGCACCAACGCGGTGGAGGCGCACGGCTTCCAGGCTCATGTCGGCTCGATGCGCTCGCCCAGCAAGGGGCGGGTCCATGCCCGGTCGCGCGATCCGGGGCAGGCGCCGAGCATCCTGTTCAACTACATGGCCGATCCGCAGGACTGGCGGGAGTTCCGCGCCGGCATCCGCATCACCCGCGACATCATGCGGCAGCGCGCCCTGGCTCCCTATCGTGGGGAGGAGATCAGCCCCGGCGTCCATTGCGTCACCGACGCCGACCTCGACGCCTTCGTCCGCCATCACGCCGAGACGGCCTATCACCCCTGCGGCACCTGCCGGATGGGGACCGACGACGGCGCGGTGGTGGATGGTCAGGGCCGGGTGCATGGGCTGGAGGGCCTGCGCGTCATCGACGCCTCGATCATGCCGCGCATCGTTACCGGCAACCTGAACGCGCCCACCATCATGATGGCGGAGAAGCTCGCCGACGCGGTGCGCGGCCGTCCGCCGCTGCCGCGCGCCGACGTCCCCTATTACGTCGCCGAGGCCGCCATCAACGAAAAGGAGACCCGGAAGGAGAGCCAGAGGGAACAACGACTGCGGGCCTGACCCCGCAAGCCGACAACGACAACCACAAGCAAGGAGAACAGGGATATGGGCAATACATTCGGTAAACTCTGCGGTCTGGCCGTCGGCCTGATGCTGGCAACCGGGACTGCCGCCCTGCCGGCGGTCGCCGCCGATCCGGCATCCTGCAAGGCGGTGCGTTTCGGCGACGTGGGATGGACCGACATCGCGGCGACGACGGCGCTCGCGTCGGTCACGCTGGAGGCGCTGGGCTACCAGCCGACCACCAGCATCTCGTCGGTGCCGGTCGTCTATCTCGGGCTGAAGACCAAGTCGCTGGACGTGTTCCTCGGCAACTGGATGCCCACCATGGAGACCTTCATCAAACCGGTGCTGGAGGACGGCTCCGTCGAGGTGACGCGCGTCAACCTGGAAGGCGCCAAATACACGCTGGCCGTGCCGACCTATGCCGCCGAGGCCGGGCTGAAGAGCTTCAAGGATCTGGCGAAGTACAAGGACAAGCTGGACGGCAAGATCTACGGCATCGAGGCCGGCAATGACGGCAACCTCGTCATCGACAAGATGCTGAAGGCCGACGCCTTCGGGCTGAAGGACTTCAAGATGGTGGAATCCAGCGAGGCCGGCATGCTGGCCGAGGTGAAGCGGGCGGTCCGGTCCAAGAAGTGGATCGTCTTCCTGGGCTGGGCGCCGCACCCGATGAACAAGACGATGGACATCACCTATCTGGCCGACGGCGACGACTGGTTCGGCCCGAATTTCGGCGGCGCCACCGTCAGCACCAACGTGCGCAAGGGCTATGCCGCCGAATGCCCGAATGTCGGCAAGTTCCTGTCCAATCTGGTCTTCACCCTGGACATGGAGAATTCGGTGATGGACGGCATCATGAACGGCGGCCGCAAGCCGGAAGCGGTGGCCGCCGATTGGCTGAAGAAGAATCCCGCCATCCTGAAGACCTGGCTGTCCGGCGTCACCACGCTGGACGGAAAGGACGGTCTGGCCGCTGCACAGGCCAAGCTGGGCGCGCTGAAATCCTGACCTGACTCCGTGTTTCCGCAATGCCTCCTCGACTCCGGCCGCGACGGGATGCCGGCGCGGCCGCTTTTTTTCGGGAGGCAGGCGACGCCCGCCCCCCAACGAACGCCTTGCCGCGCCGCGAAAGCGCCTCTATAAAGCGGCCCATCCGGCGCCCCGGTCTTCCGGCGGCGCCTGCGTGTTTTTAAATCGGCGAAAAGCCCCATTCCCGCAGGAGTCACCACCATGGCCGTCGAACGGACCCTCTCGATCATCAAGCCCGATGCCACCCGCCGCAACCTGACCGGCAAGATCAACGCCAAGTTCGAAGACGGCGGCCTGCGCATCATCGCCCAGAAGCGCGTCCAGCTGTCGAAGGCCCAGGCCGAGCAGTTCTACGGCGTGCATCGCGAGCGTCCGTTCTTCGGCGATCTGGTCTCCTTCATGATCTCCGGTCCGGTGGTGCTGCAGGTTCTGGAAGGCGAGAACGCCATCGCCCGCAACCGCGAGATCATGGGCGCCACCAACCCGGCCAACGCCGCCGAGGGCACCATCCGTAAGGAGTTCGCCGAGTCGATCGAGGCCAACTCGGTCCACGGTTCGGACGCCCCGGAGACCGCCGCCCAGGAGATCGCCTTCTTCTTCGCCGGCATCGAGCTGGTCGGCTGATCCTGCGCGCTTGACCTTCGTCAGGCTTGCCGAAAGGGCCGCTCCCGAGAGGGGGCGGCCCTTTTTGCGTTTTGCGTCAAGCTCTGGCAGTATCGGGGGCCATGAACATGTTGCCCCGCAGACGCCGGGGCCGATCCCGACAGGAGTTGCCCGCGATGGAATCCCAATCCGCAAAGCCGATCATCGCGGCGCTGCTGCAACCGCTGCCGGTGCTGACCCAGCCGCAGGCCCGCAACGACCTGTCCGACGAATCCGTGGTGCGGCTGCTGGTCCGCCAGTTCATCGACCTCAGCCTGGACGCCTTCAATCAGGTTCTCCAGGGCAAGCTCGACCAGGACGAGGCGGTGGACGGCATCAACCGTCAGGCCATCGCGCTCAACTCCGTCTTCCTCGGCACCAGCGGCTTCGAATCCGTCATCACCCATCCGTGGAACACGCCGGAACAGTTGGGCGCCTTCCTGAAGGATGTGGTGGCGCTGGAATATCCGGAGGACGACTGCGTCCGCGCCATGCTGATCCATCTGGCGACCCAGGTGATGCACGCGCTGCGCCTTCCCGACGAGGAGCGCAACGAGGAGGTGGAGGCGCTGACTCTCGACGCCGCCGACCTGCTGCTCGGCCGCGCCCCGGAAGACGACGGCGAGATCGACATCGACATCGACGTCTGAGCGGTCGCCTCCAGCATCCCGGCGGCTTCACCCCGCCGGGTTCAGGTTCACCTCGATCAGCACCGTGTCCTCGATGAAGTCAGCGCTGTGCCAGGCCTCGGGGTCGAAGCGGATGACCATCCCAGGCCGCAAGTCCACCGGGCCGGCTTCGCAGGTCAGCAGGGCGCGGCCTTCCACGACGATGACGAACTGTTCGTGCGCATGGGCGTGGCGCGGGGCGGCGGTCCCGGCCTTGATGACGATGTGCTTCAGCGACGCACCGGTGCCGGGAAAGCTGCGCCGCTCCACGCCGTCCGCCGTCTGGGCCGGCAGGTTGCTCCAGGTGATCACGTCGGCCTTCGGGGCGCCAGTGGGAGTAGCGGGGGGAGTGGCGGGGGGCATGGTGGGGTCCTTCCTTGCGAAACTCACCGGCTTTTCAACGTCAACCCGTTGATACGGGCACCGTCGCATCCCGGATCTCCCGCCGGTCGCCGGAACTGCTTCAGGCTGTCGCATCCGTGCCAAAGCTGGGGTGCTAAACCTGCTGTTAACGCCTGACCTTCTAAGACGGGACAGTTCGGCGGCATTGCTGCCGGACGATCTTCCGGACCGACGGAGGCTTTGTGGACGTTGCAGACACCGACCGACCGCTCCGCACTGCGGGTGCCGCTGAACCGGTGACCGGGCCGTCCCGTCTTTCCGCCTCGCTTCCCGGCGCCCTGGCCGGGCTGACCGGCATCGGCACGCTTCTGGCGTTGTCCGTATCCGGCCGGATCGATCTGCCGGCCGCCGCCGCGCTGGCGGTCGCCGGCGGGCTGGCGCTGTGGAGCGCGGTTCGTGCCGGGTCCGCCGCCTCGGCCCTGGCCCGCTCCGACGCCGCCCTGCTCCAGGCGCGGGACGAGTTGGAGGGGCTGCGCGCCCGTTCCCGCGACTTTGCCGCCGTCTCCCCCGGCTGGTTCTGGGAAACCGGGTCGGACCACCGTTATCTGTCGCTGTCGGGCGGGCTGACGGCTCTGCTCGGCTGCGATCCGCGGACGGTGTTCGGCGATTCGCTGTTCGACCTGGGTACCTTGGTCGCCGACGAGGCGACCTGGGCCGAATACCATGCCGACATCGAGGCCGGCCGGCCCTTCCGCGACCTGGAGGTCAGCTTCGAGGGGGTGGACGGCCGCGACCTCGTGCTGCGGCTCAGCGCCGATCCGGTGCGCAGTGCCGACGGGCGCTTCCGCGGCTATCGCGGCTGCGGCGTCGATGCCACCGTCGAAACGCTGGCGCTGGTGGAGGCGCGCTTCATGCAGGCGGTGGTGCATGATGCCATCGACAGCGTGTCCGAAGGCTTCGTCCTGTTCAGCGCCGACGGCCGGCTGCTGATCTGCAACGAGCAGTACCGCCGCGCCTATCCCACCATCGCCGACATGCTGACCCCCGGCCGCAGCTTTGCCGAGATCCTGCGCGCGGCGGCCGAGCGTGGCGGTTTGGAGGGTGCGGACGACATCGGCGCCTGGGTGGAGCAGCGGCTGACCCGCCACCTGCAGCATTCCGCCCCGGTCGACGGCCGGCTGTCCGACGGGCGCTGGTACCGCATCAGCGAACATGCCACCGGTACCGGCGGCGTGGTGAAGATCCTGATGGACATCACCGAGCTGAAGACGCGTGAGCAGGAGCTTGCCGACCAGACCGCCCGCCTCGAACGGACCGTCGCCGCCCTGCGCGAAAGCGAGTTGCGCTACCGCCAGCTGGTGGAACTGGCGCCCTACGGCATCGTCATCTGGGACTGCGCCGCCATCCGCTTCGCCAACGGCGCCGCCGCCGCGATCCTGGGCATGGCAGCCGAGGCGTTGGAAGGCCTGCCGCTCGCCGGCTTCCTGGAGGATGGCGACGCGCTGGCGGCGATGCTCTCCGGTGCGGCCGACGGCGAGGAGCAGCGGCTGGAATGCGACGCCCTGCGCCCCGACGGCGAGCGCCGCCGGCTGGAGGTCGCTGCCAGCCAGGCCGTCTATTCCGGCGGGCCGGCGGTGCTGCTGGTGTTGAACGACATCACCGACCGTCGCCGGGTCGAGGGCGAGCTGCAGCGCGCCCAGAAGATGGAGGCGGTGGGCCGGATGGCCGGCGGCATCGCCCATGAGTTCAACAACATGCTGACCGCCATCGGCGGCTTCGCCCGGCTGGCGGAACGCAACCCCGCCGATCCCGACCGCGTGCTGACCTGCGTGCAGGAGATCGCCAAGGCATCCGAACGGGCGGCGGCGCTGACCGGCCAGCTTCTGGATTTCTCCCACCGCCGCGTCACCGATGAACGCGAGGTGGTGGCCGTCGCGCCGCTGGTGCGCGACCTGCGCGTCTTCCTGAAACCGCTGCTCAGCGCCGGCATTGATGTGGCGATCCTGGCGGAGGATGAGGGCGCGCATGTGCTGGTCAACCCGGTCACGCTGAATCAGGCGCTGCTGAACCTGGCGCTGAACGGGCGCGACGCCATGCCCCACGGCGGCACCCTGACCATCGCCCTGGCGGTGGAGACGCCCGACGATGCCTTCTTCGCCCGCCATCGCAGTCTGAAGCCCGGCCGTTACGTGGTGATCCGCGTGACGGACCAGGGCACGGGCATCCCGGCGGAGATCCGTGACCGCATCTGGGAGCCCTTCTTCACCACCAAGGAGCCGGGGAAGGGCACCGGGCTCGGCCTATGGATGGTCTACGGCACGGCGCAGCAATCCGGCGGTGCCGTCGAGCTGGAGGACATGGCAGGGGAGGCCGGGCACGGCGCCACCTTCGCGCTCTACCTGCCGGCCGTCGATACGCCCGCCGAGCCGGCCGGGCTCGACCCCCTGCACGTCGCCGAGGGGGAGGGGGCGGTCATCCTGCTGGTCGATGACGAGGACTCGGTCCGCCGCTACCTGCGCCTCGTGCTGGAGGAGGCCGGCTGCACGGTGGTGGAGGCGTCGGACGGGCAAGAGGCGCTGACCCGTTACGACGAGGCCGGCGGCCTGTTCGACGCGGTGGTCAGCGACGTGTCGATGCCGCGGATGAACGGCCTGGAACTGGCCCGTGCGCTGGAGACCCGCAACCAGCTTCTGCCCATCCTGTTCCTGACCGGCTATGCCTCGCGCGAGACGGCGGCCGGGCTGACGGCGCAGGAGGGGCGGCAGATCGTGATGAAGCCGGTGACGCCGGAACGGCTGCTGGCCGCGCTCCGCGATCTTCTGGCCTTGTGAGGACGGGGATGGAGGCGCCCCGTCACGACACTTCGGTAAAGGGGCCGGCAGCGGAGCCGGCGCCGGACGAGGCGGAGGGGACGCCTCCCGCCGCCTGCCGCGAGCCTGCCGACTTCTACACGCCCGCCGGCCGCGACGGCGTCGGCCGCTTCTGCCGCCGCTTCCTCGACGAGAACGCGCTGACCGCGACGGAACTGCTGCACCACCCGCGCCACCAGACGGCGCTGTCCAACACCGCCACCTTCGTCGCCATCCTGACCCAGGCCGAGCGGGCGATGGACCGCAAGGGCGGGATGACCCCGCTGGTCAACGAGATCGCCCGGCTGTCGCGCGAGCGGCTGAAGGAAAACCCGCCGCCCGATTTCCTGCCCGATGCCTATCCCGGCACGGCGGCGGAACTGCTGTCGGTCGGCGGCTTCCTCGGCCGCTTCCTGCTCGACGCCGCCGTCACCCAGCACATCGCCACCTGCCGCAGCTTCGCCGAGAAGGCGGACTCGCTGCTGGAGCTGGCGGAGACCACCGAGCATCCCGACGCGCTGGCGCCGCTGGAGCGGCTGTTGGGCGAAATCCTGCTGAGCGACGCCGGCACCGCGTCCTGTGCGCGCGATGCGCCCTTCGTCACGCTGATCGACCTGATCGTGACGCTGATCGCCGCCGACCGGCCGATGCCGGACGAAGCCCCGCCGGTGTTCCGGCGGCTTGACGCGCTGATGCGCCGGGTGCCGATGCCGGGGCTGCGTGACGCGCTGGCCGCCGCCTTCCGCCGCGAGATGGCCAAGCCCGCCTGCTTCACGATCGCCAGCGCCGGCGACATGTTCGGCATCGAGGCTGTGCAGCGCGAGATCCTGGCGCTGAGCGACCTGTCCGCCCGCCTGCGCGACCGCGAGGGCGCCTATGTCGGCGGCGCTCGCACCGAGGCGGCCCTTCAGCGCCGCACCGCCCTGCTGGTCAACGAGGATACGGTCCCGGAGATCACCCGCGGCCGCAACTTCATGCAGAAGCTGCGCATCCTGTTCGTGCTTCAGAAGATGCCGCTGTCGCCCTCCGCGGCCAAGGCGGTGACCGATTATCTGAAGAGCTTCTTCGACAGCCGCGACTTCGCCGGCCGCCTGCTGGACTGCTGGAAGGACCGGAACGAGAAGCTGAAGGGGCTGGCTGAGGTGCAGCGCATGGTGCTGTCCAGCGCCTTCCCGGAGGAGGAGCGGGAGTATCTCGGCAGCCAGCTCGACGACATCCAGAACGCCTTTCTGCGCACCCAGCGCGTGCTGGCCCCGCTGATCCAAGCCAAGGACGATCCGCCGGTGGACAGCGTGCTCGACATCGTCCGGCTGGCGGGGGAGGGGGCGATCTGCAGCGGCAAGAGCCGGCTGGCGGTGGCCCGTGTGCTCTACCGCCACTGCCACCGCCCGCGCTTCGTCCGCCATGTGCTGCTGAACGCGCCGGGGGCGAAGGAACGGGCGGCGCGGGCGAACTGGCTTCGGCAATCGCTGGCGATGGTGGGCGTGCCCTTCATCGACCTCGCCGCGCAGCGCGTGCTGGTGGTGGATGACGAGGCCGGGCCGCGCGCCCTGGTCGCCTCCGTCCTGCAGGACCTCGGCATCGGCCATGTCGACAGCGCCGCCGACGGGCAGGAGGCGCTGGAGCGTTTCCAGACTGATGGAACGGCCTACGACCTGATCATCTGCGATTGGATGATGCCGCGTCTGAGCGGTCTCGACCTGCTGAAGCAGGTCCGCGAGTCCCGCAGCGACCTGCCGTTCCTGATGGTCACCGCGCTGGCGACGCTGGAGGCGGTGAAGAAGGCGCTCGCCCATCAGGTCAGCGGTTACATCGCCAAGCCCTTCACGCCCGACCAGTTGGAGGAGAAGGTCTTCCTGGTGCTGGCGCAGAAGGGGATCGGCGACTAGGGGACTTCCGTCGCGCCGGGCTGTTGTGGTGTGCGAGACCCTATCGAAGGAGCCATCCCATGGCAGACCAGAAACCCGCCAGCAGCAATGTGCTGTCCAACGAACCCGACCGCGACATCGCCGATCCGCTCGACGCGGCCAAGGCGGTGTCGGATACCGGCAAACCGATCACCCCCGATACCGAATCGGCCAAACACATCGACCGCCCGGCGGAAAAGGGCAAAGCTGGAAAGACTGCCGGAAAAACGAAATGAAGGGGAAGCTATCTCCCGGGGCGGGAGAGAGGCATTGGGCTCAGCGCAACTCCAAGCCGGCCTGTTTGAAGGCGCGGGCGAGGGCATCGACGATGGCCGGGTCGACCTCGCCCGTTCCGTAATCGAGATTCATCACGGCGTACCACGGAACGCCGGCCTTGTTCGCCAGCATCCGTGTCGACCAGCCAAGACGCAGGCGTGCCTCTTGGCACTGCGACCCGGTCATGATGCGTCGACTCCACACGTTAGCGTTTGCCTTCCATGGCATTGCCCCGAGCCCGCCGCGAGAAGCCCGAATGGCCGATCCCGCCCGCAACCTGGGGCTATCCCCAATATTGCAAGAATTTGCCCGGCTTGTCATGTGTCGGGTTGTTGCAGAGCGAAACGCTCTGCTTTGCTGGATTGTCATGGAAGGCAATTTGCCGACATTCGATGAAAACCGCGGGAAGTCCGCAAGGCCATCAATATGACCTTATCGATGATGGGGACTTGTCCGGACCGCCGGCTTTTGGGTCGAACCGTAAGGTCGACAAGGCATGGATGACGATTTTTTGAAGTGAGTTTTGCAGAGTGCGCTGCCGCTTCCGGTTGCGTCTTTCCGCAAGCCTTCAGCCCCGCGGCCCTCAGCCGATGCTCTTGGACAGCAGGATCAGGTTCCGGTCGCCCTCGCGCCGGTAGCTGGCGTGGTCCATCGTCTTCTGGACCAGGAACACGCCAAGGCCGCCGACACGGCGGTCGCCGACCTCGCTGGTCAGGTCCGGGGGTGGGGCTTCGGCGAAGGGGTCGAAGGCGTCGGCATCGTCCTCCACCTCCGCCCTCAGCTCGGTGCCGTCCGCTTCCATCCGCACCAGAATCTCGTGCGGGCCGGCATCGCCATAGCCGTAGGACACGGTGTTGGTGATGAGTTCGTCGAAGCAGAGGTTGAACTTGAAGGCGAGGGCGGGGGGCAGGTCGTTGCGCTCGATGAACTCGTCCACCGCGGCGGCCAGCCGTTCCAGTTCGGACAGGTCGTTGCGCAGGACCATCTCCAGGCGGTTCGTCAGGGTATCGTCCATCCGCTCCTCTGCCTCCATTCCGCCCGTTATGCCGCCACGCCGGCCACTGCCCAGCGGCGCAGGGCCGTCAGGGCGATCCGCTCCACCTCGCTCCAGCCGAGCCCGCTCGCCATCTCCGCCAGCGCCACCAGACGGCTTCGTGCGCCGGTGTCGCCGACCGGCGCATTGCCCAGATCGGCGGTCAGCCCGGCGACGAGGCCATACAGCATGGTCGACAGGCTGTGCATCAGCGCCGCGCAATCGGGCGCCGTCAGCCGGGTGGCGAACAGATAGAGCTGGCCGACGCCGCGCAGCCGGGCGGCGAAGCTCTCCGCCGTGCCGGCTCCGGTCGCGACCTCGCCGCGCAGCTCTTCAACCGACAGGCTGGCGAAGCGGCCGGCGGCGGCGATGAACTCGGCCACCGCGTCCTGAGGCAGGCCGCCGGTCGCTTGGCCGCCGGTCTCGAAAAGGCGCTGCGCCATGACGATCAGCTCCTCGATGTTGGCGAGGATGATGGCGACGCCGAAGCGGGCCAGCCCGTCATTGCCGTCGGTGCAGGCGCGCAGGATCTGCGTCACCTTGCGGATGACCTGCACGGCGAACATCAGCATGGCGCTGCGGCTCTGCGCCAGTTCGGCCTCGGCGCCCAGCTCCTCCAGCGCGTGCTGCAGGATTTCCAGCCGCAGGAAGTCGAGCGACAGCATCTGGATGTCCGGGTTGTCGCCGTCCATCAGCACGCGGTTGAGTTCGCCGGAATAGAGGAAGAAGCGGCCGGACAGGTCGAAGGCGATGCGGGCCGCCGCCATCTTCGCCCGATCCGCCGCCGGCGTGCCGGCCAGCGCGCGCGTCATCGCCGCGAACAGCCGGACCATCGGCATCCAGTCGCGCCGCTGGCTGGCCGGGGCGGCGCGCGGGGCTGGGGTCGAGGCGACGATCAACTCGGTCAGCGGCTCGATCCCGGCGCCGAGCAGCACCGACTGCCAGCGCTGAACGTCGCCGCCGCTGCCCGCCTGCCAGTCCGCCAGCATGTCCAGCAGCTCGGTCAGCTTGCGGGCATCCAGCGGCCGGCCGGGGATGGCGCGGAGGGCGGCTTCCAGCGCCGCCGCCAGCGCATCCCGGTCGCGCAAGGGGGCGACGGTCGGAACCTCCGCATTGAACAGCGTCAGCTCGGCCGTCGGCACCGCCACCCGCATGGTGCCGGCAACCGCCAGCGCGTGGCGCAGCGCCTCGGCGAACTCCGCGGCGCTGGCGTAGCGATCGGCCGGTGCCTTGGCCAGCGCCTTCAGGATCACCGTGTCGAAGGGCGGCGGCAGTTCCGGATTGCCGTGCGACGGCGGCGGCGGCTCGACGAACAGGATCTGCTGCATCACCGTGGCGACGGAGCCGGAGAAGGGCCGCCGCTGCGCCAGCAGGTAATAGAGCACCACCCCGGCGGAGAACAGGTCACTGCGCGCGTCGGCCTTCTCCCCGCGCAGCACCTCCGGTGCCATGTAGGCGGGGGTGCCCAGCAGGTCGCCGGCCTGGGTCAAGTCGGAGGAGGAGATTTGCGCGATGCCGAAATCGGCCAGCTTCGGCGTCAAATCCTCCTGCACCACGATGTTGGCCGGCTTGATGTCGCGGTGGATGACGTTGCGGGCATGCGCGAAGGCCAGCGCGTCCAGCACCGCCGCCATCAGCGCGCCGCCCTGCTGCACCGACAGCGGGGTGTCGGCCTCCAGATACTGCTTCAGCTCCCGCCCCTGGATCAGCTCCATGGCGAGGTAGGGCGCGTCGCCCTGGGCGGCGTCCAAGGTGCCGTAGTCATGGACCCGGACGATGTTGGGGTGGTCCAGCTTCAGGCCGATCTGCGCCTCCCGCCCGAAGCGGGCGAGGACGGCGTTGCGTTCCGCCGCCGCCAGCAGCTCGGCGCGCAGAAGTTTCAGCGCGACCGGCTGTCCGGATCGCCCGTCGGTGGCGCGATAGACCACGCTCATCGCACCCTGGCCCAGCACCCCCTCGACCCGATAGGGGCCGATGGGGCCGGGAAGCACGCCGCCTACAGCGCCGTCGGGCATCGGAAACTCTCCAGCAGGTTCTTGCCGAAGGGGTTGTTCACGCTGTCGGCCCGCAGGGCGAAGACCGCCTTGCGGGTGCCCACCGTCACCGAGAAGGTGAAGCGGTCGGGCTGCGGCGTGGACTCCAGCTTGCCGTCGGCGAGGAAATGGAACAAGGCCCAGGGACCCTGACGCGAGATGCCGGCCGGTTCGCCCGGCAGCGGCGGGCCGAAGCCGAGGCGCACGCTGCTGGTGCCCTCCGCCCCCGGCCATTTCATCACCTGCGGGCGGGGCGGGCCGTGCTGATAGATCAGCGTCTGGCCGTCGATGTCCATCGCCACCTGGGTCGCCTTGGCGTCCAGTTCCACCGGCGTGATCTCGAACACCACCTTGGCGGCGGTGGCCCCAGCCGGGAACAGGCTGTCGCGGATGCGCGCCGCCCGCTCGAACTGGTCGAGCACGGCGGGCGGGATGCCCAGATCGACCTGATCCACCTTCTGCCACGCCCAGGGGCTGACCGTCATGTCGACGAAGGGGCGCAGGTTGGTGTTGAAGAACTGGTCGATCATGCCGCCCGGTGCGAACAGCTTGGCGAAATCGGCCGAGGTCACGTCGACCGGGCTGTTCGGCACCATGGGGAAGCGGTTGTCGAGCGCCGCCCGGCAGAAGGGCAGGACGGTTGACTGCCACGCCCTGTTGATCTGCGTCCGCGCACCGCCGGCGCTGACCGTCGCCGCGCTCTGCGCCACGGTGGCGACCATGCCGCCGACCGGGTCGGGCAGGTCGCGGGCGAGAGTGCGCAGCTGGGCCGCCACCGCACCCTTGTCGCCACCACCGGCCAGACCGGCCAGCAGCGCGCCGTTCTGGTCGGGCGCGTTGGCGGCCCGCGCGATCTGCTGATACAGCTCGCCCAGCAACTTCAGTGACTCGTCCAGCTTCGGCGGTGCGCCGCCTTCGCCCTGCACCAGTTCGCGCAGAGCCTTGAAATGGTCGTTGATCGGCTGGCCCGGCGGTGGACCCTCCGGCTGGAGCGAGACGCCGGCCAGCCGCGCCAGATAGGCGGCGTTGGTGCCGGTGGAGTCCACCGCCTTCTCCGCCACCTGCGCCTGCTGCGCCACTCCAGCCAACGGCCCGCCGGCCACCGGCCCCTTGCCGTCCGCCGGTTTGTCGCCATTGAGCTTGTCGGCCGGGCCGGGCGCCAGCGTGGTCTGCCGAACCATGGCGGTCAGCCACAGCTTCAGCGGCGATTGCGGGCCGGACAGCGTGTTCAGCACGTCGGCGGCCTGGTTGAGGCTGCGCAGCGGCACGATCACCACGTCGCCCAGCATCTCGTCCCACTGGCGGGCGTAGCGGTCCAGATAGACGGCGAGGATGCCCTGTTCCAGCCGCTGCGCGCTGGCGAGGGCCTGCGGTCCGCTGCTCGGCTGGCCCAGCACCCAGTTCTCGGCCACCAGCGCCTTGGCGACCTTGGGAAGCGCCGGCAGCACCGCCTTGTGGAAGCCGTCATAGGTGTAGAGGCCGGGGACGCCGTCCGACAGCGGCTTGCCCGACGGGCGGATCAGCACCCGCCCGGCCAGCGGCCCGGCATTGTCGACCAGCCGCCAGTCGGCCAGCGCCTGGATCTCCGGACGGTCGCGCAGGATGGCGAAGCCGCGTTCTGCCAGCGGATAACTGGTCAGGCTCTGCCGCGCCTCCTCGACCAGCGCCTCGTCCGGCGACATGGCGGGCAACGGGGCGGCCAGCATGGCGTCGAGATGGGTGCGCAGGTCGCGCCGGATGCCGTCATAGGCGGGGCCGGGCAGAGACGCCATCCAGTCGAGCGCCATCCATTCCGACACCAGTGCCTTGTCCATCGGCCCCTTGCCGGCCAGCATCAGATAGACCTTCAGCGCCTGGAACAGGTATTCGGGCCGGCCGCGCTCGTGGCGCAGCTGCCCTTCCACCCGCAGGAAGACGCGCGGCAGCAGCACGGCGTTCAGCGCCCGGCCATAGACCGTCCCGCTCTGCCGGCCCAGCCGGTCGCCTTGATAGAGGCCGCCGGTCATCTCCACCGGCGGCGGTTCGGTCCAGCCGGCGGGGATGGCGCGCAGCGTGTTCAGCGGCGGCACGATGGTGATGAAATCAGTGTCGTCCACCTTGGTCAGCGACCGCGGCGCGACGGCGAGCGGCTCCAGCTCGGCCTGCGCCTTGGCGGCGGCGGCATCCACCCCGGCGACCAGCGCGGTGTTTCCGACGAAGCTGTTCGCCCAGAAGGCGGCGACCGCCAGCCCGGCCAGCAGCATCGCCGCCATCGCCCCGCTGCGCAGCAGGCGCCGCCGCCGCTCCAGCCCGCTGTCGGCGCCGACCAGCCCGGCCTCGGCGAACACCACCTCGCGCAAAGTGCGCGTCAGGAAGAAGCTGCGCCCGCCGCTGGCCGCCGGCAGCACCGGCCGCTCCAGCCCGAAGGACCCTGCCACCATCTCCGACAACCGGTCCACCGGCGCGCCGTCCTGGGTGCCGCTGGTCAGATAGACACCGCGCAGCAGCGCCCGCTCCTCGTAGCGGTTGGGCTCGAAGATCACCATCAGCAGGTCGGCGATGGCCGGCTTCAGCGCGGCGATCTGCGCCGGGAACAGGGTGTCGAGCGACCGGCGCTGGATGTCGGATTCGCCATGGACGCGATCCAGCACACGGCGGGCGATACGGCCGGTCAGCGCGTCGAACTCCTCGCCGAAGCGGTAGACCGGGGCGTCGTCGCCCTTCCTGCCGTCGTCCAGCGGGAAGGTGACGCCCCAGACCTGTTCGCGCTCCTCGCGGCTGAGGTCGTCGAAGAACTCGGCGAAGCCGGCGATCAGGTCGGCCTTGGTCAGCAGCACATAGACCGGCACGCGCGATCCGACCTGTCCGCGCAGCTCCTTCAGCCGCAGCTTCAGCTGTTCGGCATGACCCTTGCGCTCCGGCTCGCTCCAGGCGGCAAGCTCGGCGAGGCTGACGGCCAGCAGGATGCCGTTGACCGGCTGGCGCGGGCGGTGGCGCTTCAGCAGGGCGATGAAGTTCTTCCACACCTTGCCGTCGATGGCCGGCTGGCTGTCCTGGGTGATGTAGCGGCCGGCGGTGTCGATCAGCACCGCCTCGTCGGTGAACCACCAGTCGCAATTGCGGGTGCCGCCGACGTCGCGCAGCGCCGCCCGCCCCATCTCCGCGGCCAGCGGGAAGCGCAGGCCGGAGTTGGCGAGTGCCGTCGTCTTGCCCGCCCCCGGCGCGCCGATCAGCAGATACCAAGGCAGTTGGTAGAGATAGCGCTGCCCCCATTTGCCGCCGAAGCGCGCCTTGCGCAGCTGGTCCAGCGCCTCGCGCAGCCGGCCGCGCAGCAGGTCGGTCTCCTGGCCGACCGCTTCGGAATCGGGATCGCCCTTGGCGGCCGGCGTCGCCTTGGTCAGCGCCTGTACCATGCGGTCGTTGGCGCTGCGGTGGCGGTACAGCGACCATTGCATCGCCAGCGCCCACACCAGCAGGATGCCGAACACCACCGCCAGCCGGATGGTCGCATCCTCCAGCGGGAAGGTGCCGGACACGGCGACGAGCGGTCCGAGGAACCAGACGATGGCGCCCAGGCACAGCGCCGCGGCCAGCGTCAGGAACCAGCGGGAGGTCAGGGCGGAGAGGATGGATTTCAGCATCGGTGTTTCGCCATCGGTCAGGGCGCCAGCACGATGTCGACGCGCCGGTTGGCTTGCCGGCCCTCCGCCGTCGTGTTGGGGGCGATCGGGTCGGTGTCGCCGCGCCCTTCGGCGCTCAGGCGGCTTCCACCGTCCTTCGCGGCGTCGGCGCCCAGAATCTCGGTCATCAGCCGCTGCACCTTGTCGGCCCGCGCTTCCGACAATTCCTGGTTGGACGGGAAGCGCAGCGAACGGATGGCGACGCTGTCGGTATTGCCGATCACGGCGATGCGGCCCTTTTCGGAGCGCAGCGCCTCGGCAACATGCTTGAACAGCTCGACATAGCGCGGTTCGATGCGGTCGCTGCCCGATGCGAAGACGTTCAGGCGGGTGCGGACCAGAACGCGGCCATCGGTGCCGCCGCTGACCTCGACCAGCCCCGCCTTGATGTCGGCGGCCAGCGCCGCGGCGACGCGGTCGGCCACGGTCCGGCTGGGCGGCGGGGCGGGCAGGGTGGCCGGCGCCTCGATCCGCACGACCTGCACCGGTTTGTCCGGGATCAGCCCGGCCAAGCGGCGGTAGGCGGCATCGGACTGGTCGGCGAGCGCGAAGACGAACCAGGCATAGAGCGCCGCCAGCAGCGCCACGATCACCACCGCCGGAACCCATAGCGGGATGGTGGCCGCCAGCGGACGGAAGCCGTCGGCCTGCCCGCGCCAGTGGGGCGACAGGTCGCGCTCCGCCTCGCCGCGCTGCTTGCGGATGACGCGGTACAGCCGGTCGCGCAGCTTCGCCAGATCGCTATAGCCGCGCGGCAGAACGCGGTACTTGCCCTCGAACCCCAGCGAAACGCAGAGGTAGTAAAGTTCCAGCTCCATCAGGTGGCGGTCGGGCGCCTCTGCCATCTGGTCGAGCAGGTCGAAGAAGCGCTCGCCGCCCCAGGTCTCCTTCTGGATGGTGGAGACCATGCTCTTGTGCGCCCACAGGCTCTGGTTGCCCCAGGAGGTCGCCAGCACCACGTCGTCCACCGTCGCGCACAGCGCATAGCCGGCGCTGCGGATCTGGGCGGCGGGCAGCCCGGCGCGCACCGTCGCCGCCTCGAACCGCTGCATCTCCGCGATCACCCGCTCGCGCAGGGACTCCACGTCGCGGTGCTGGGGCAGGTCGCGCAGCCGCACCACCGTCGCCAGGATGGGGGCGGCGGCGGTGACCAGCGGGTTGTCGCTGACCGCGGTCAGCGCCGCCAGCGTCGCATCGTCGAGCGGCCGGAAACCGGGAGAGAATGGAGCAAAGCCGGAGGCGGCAGGGGCGGAAGCCGCTGGAGTGGATGGTTTGGCCGACGCGAAGGCGGGCGGCGAGAAGGCTGTCGGCGAGGGGGACGGGGCGTAGGACGCAGCACCCTGGCCGAAGGCGGGCGGTACCAATCCGGCCGCCGGAGCGGCAGCGGCGGCACCCCCGGCTGGTGCGGACGGGCGCTGGAACGCCATCGGCTGCATCACCGTGGCGTCGATGTCGTCCGGTTCGTCGAACGGGTTCTTGTCGGGCGGCGGCCGGACGCTCATGACGGCCCCTTCACGATCAGGTTGTGCTTGGCAACGGGCGGCTGGTCGGTGGAGATCTTCGGCGCGGGTTCAGCCTTTTCGGCGCTGGGCTTTTCCGCCTTCGGCTTTTCGGCATCCGGCTTTTCAGCGGCGGGCTTGTCCGCAGCTGGCTTCTCCGCGTCGGGTTTGTCGCCCTTGTCCTCGCCGTCGGCGGCTGTGGCGTCGCCGTCCTCGCCATCCTGCCGGACCAGCGTGATGGTGCTGCCCTTGGCGGTCAGGACGAAATTGTTCGCCTTGTTCGGCTCCACCGGCTGCAGGGCGCGCCAGCCGGCTTCCTCATAGGCGCGGAAGGCGGCAGCAATGGCCAGCGTCTTGACGTCCGGCTTGGGCTGGATCGTCACGGTCTGCCGGCCGTCGGGCTGCACCGCAAGTTCCTGCCGGTCAAGCAGGGTGGGGCCGAGCGTCGCCTTGTCCTGGTCCATGACCTGGAAGAAATCGGCGTTGGCGAAGGCGTCGCTGGGGCCGAGCTGGTAGAGCCGCAGCATCACGGGCGACGGCCGGCCGCTGGGATCGGGGTTCAGCGCCTTCGCCCCCACCACCGTCAGCCGGATGGTGGTCGGCGGCGGCGGCTTCGGGGCGGAGGAGCAGGCGGCCAGCGCCAGCGCTGCGGCCAGGGCGGCAGCGGACCATGTCGTCTTCCGGATCCGCATCCAGCCGGCAATCCTCTGCATCACCACACCTTTCCCCTTATACGTTCGGGTATAGCAGGGCACGAACGGATGGTCATCCCTAACCAAAGGCGCCGGCGTGACAATTCCTCGACCGCCGGCTGGAGAGGTTGAACCGGGACCGCCAGCGGGACAGACTCGGGGCGACGGGACGGTCCACAACGAAGCGGCGAATGGAATAAAGCCGGTTCGCGCGCTGTTCGTGTTGCGGATCCCGGGGGACAATTGACGAAGGTAACGGCGCCATGTCCACGCTTGCCATGCCCACGCTTTGGACCCGGATGAGAGCAGAACTGGGCGACAGCGACGCGCAGTACCGGCTGGCGGAGATGCTGCGAACGTCCGATGTCGTCGCTTCCGTGCCCTGGTACCGGCGCGCGGCCCGTCAGGGCCATGTCGCGGCGCAGACCATGCTGGCCTTCCTGCTCGCCAACGGCATCGGCGTGCCGCCCGACCCGCGCCGGGCGGTGTCCTGGTACCGCCGTGCCGCCGCCAAGGGCGATGTCGGGGCGCAGAACAACCTGGGCTTCATGCATGAACATGGCGCCGGCGTGCCGTGCGACCCGGCCAAGGCGGCGTTGTGGTACCGGCTGGCCGCTCTGCAGCATTCGGCCCCCGCCCAGGTGAACCTCGCCCTTCTCCTGCTCGACGGCCGCGGCGTCGACCGCGACGAGGTCGAGGCGGTGCGCTGGCTGCGCGCCGCCGCCGAACAGGGCCACCCCGCCGCCCAGTACCGCCTGGGCCTCTGCCTGCGCGAGGGCGTCGGCTTGGAGCGCGATGCCGCCGAAGCCGCGCTCTGGCTGCAGGCCGCCGCCGCGGCCGGCGACCGCGAAGCGCTGGTCGCGTTGGCCGAGCTGCGCCAGACCGTCGTCCCGGCCTGGGCCGGTGGCGCGGAGGATGAGGACGAGGCGATGGCGTGGCGGCATCAGGCGGAACAGCGTCCCATGCAGGACGCCCGTGCCGGAGCGATGCCGCCGGGCTGACGCCCGCCCCAACCGGCCCCTGTCATCCGATCACGCCCAGCTTGCGCCAGACCGGCAGGCTGTTGCGCAGGCACCAGTCCATGCTGTCGGCAATGGCCTTGCGGCTGGCGTCGTCGGCATTTTCCGGGGCGGCCAGACGGCGCATCGCGTGGCCGACCAGCGCGTCCAGCGTTTCCGGCACGCCTTCGCACAGACCGTCATAGAGCAGCGCCTCCATCGTGCTGACATGCAGGCCGGCCCCGCCGATGGAAGCGGCGAAGGCGCTGCTCTTGCGCCCCTCGCTGGTGGCGAGTTCGTTGGCGGCAGCGCGGTTGTGGGCCAGCACGCCCGGCAGCGGCGTCACCCGCTCTGGTGGGTTCGGCACCGGGATCGCCTGGTTGGAGCCGGTCAGCATGCCGGCGATCTCCACCGCCGACAGATTGCCGCCTGCCCGCCGCACCTCCGGCAGGTCGATCAGCTCGCCGATGCGGCGCGGCCCGTCGGCCAGCGCGTCGAAGATCGGTTCGTAATGCTTGGCTTCCAGCGTCGCCTCGCCCAGCGGCACCTGGATGGTGGTGCGGGCGTCGGCGCGCGGGATTGTCAGCGCCATCGCCATGTCCATCAGCATCGCGTCACGCTTGGCCACGCTGATGCGCCGGGCGCCGCGCACGAAGACGTCGCGGCGGAAGGGGCGGCCGACGCAGTAATCCTTGAAGGTCTCGCGCAGGCTGGGCACGCCGATGCTGTCGAGCGCCTTGCGCTGGTCGGGCGTCAGGGCGAGGTCCGGGTAATTCTCGAACAGGGTGGCCGAGCCGGCATAGGTCAGCTTCGCCTCGCCCAGCTCGCGCGCGACATCCACATGATAAAGCGGCTGCCAGCTGCCGTTCAGATACTCGTGTGCCAGATAGACCGACTGGTCGGTGGCGCTCTGCGTCTTGGTCTCGCCGCGCAGCTTGCCGAACATCGCCTCGTCGCCCAGGATCTTGGCGCCGGCCTTGTAGAGCTGTTCGGCGAAGTCGAGCCCGGCCTTGACCTGCCGGTCGCTGCGCTCGTGGACCAGTCCGGAATATTCGTAGAGCAGCCGCTGCAGCGGCATCATCGGCGCCCAGCCCGGCATGGCGTTGTAGCTGACATAGACCAGCCCGCCCGGCTTCAGCTTCTTCGCCAGGAAGCGCGCGATGGCGCCGCGGTTCATCGGGCTGACCCAGCTGTAGACGCCGTGCAGCGTGACGAAGTCGAACTCCGGCAGCTCCGGCCCCTCGCCCTCTGCCATTTCGGCGAAGCTCGCCTCATGGAAGCTGATGTTGGTCAGGCCGGCCGCCTCGGCGGCATCGCGGGCGCGGGCGATGTGGGCGGGGTGGAAGTCCACCGCATGGAACCGCCCCTGCGGGTTGGCCGCCGCGAACAGCGCCACCGTCGTGCCATGGCCGCAGCCGAGTTCGCAATACTCGAACCCGTTCGCCGTGGACGGCGGGGCGATGCCGTTGATCAGGCAGCTCAGCGTCAGATGCGCCGGCCCCTGTTCACGGTAGAAGCCCGGCAGATATTCGATGTCCGACACATAGCCGGCGCTCCAGTCGCTCATTGGGTCCTCGTTTCAGCTCAGGTCGATACCCCCACCCCGACCCTCCCGCGCTCTCGGCGGACCGTAGGTCCGTCCGACACGGGGAGGGGGCAAGCTGTCCCTCCCTTGCGAAGCGGGGGAGGGAGGGACCCGCGAAGCGGGAGGGTGGGGGCAAGCGGGCAACCACTCACAAATCCTGCATCGGAAACACCGCGTCCTTGCGCTCGACCGGGCTCGGCGCGTGCAGCACCCAGCCGTTCCAGCCCAGCCGCGTGGCATCGCGGTCGTCGTCCCCGGCGGCCAGCCGGGCGCCCGGCACCTCCGGCGCCTGCAACGTCACCTGAAGCTCGAAATCCAACTCCGGCCCGACATACATGCGGACCAGATCCTGCAGCTTCCGGAACTCGCGGCCTTCCGGCATGAAGTCGCGGAACTGGTCATGGTTCAGCGGACCGATGCGCAGGCGGAACTTGCCCTGGACGTCCCAGGCGCGGTCGCCGGCCAGCGCGTCGATGCCCAGCCGGCAATGCCGACCCTCGGGTTCGGCCAGCGTCGGCAAACGCGTCTGCCCGTCGGCGGCGATCGGCAGCCAGCCGCCGACGAAGCTCTCCACCGTCACCGGCCGGCCGAGGAAATCCGACAGCATCTCCTGCAGATCGACGGCCGAACGGGTCCCGCGCGACAGCAGCCCGGAATAATGCAGGAGTGTCTCGTCCTCCACCACCAGCCGCTTGGTCAGCGACGGCTGGCCGATGCCGACGAAGCTGGACAGCGTGGTGCTGACCGGATCGGGCTCGCGCGAGCCTTGCCCACGCTCGAAGGACACCGGCAGCCGGTATTTGGCCCAGGCGCGGTAGAACAGTGAGAAGCTTCGGTGATGGAAGACGTCGAAGAAGTCGCGCAGAGACCGGTTCCGCTCGCGCAAGGAGCGGATCATGATCTCGGTGTAGTGCTGCGGCAGCACGCCCAACGGCCCAACCAGCCCCATGAAGGCACCGATCACCGTCGGCGGCCGGCCGTCCTGGCCCGGCTCCGCCCCCGCCACCTGATTGCCGGGGAAGGTCAGCGAGGTTTCGGCGCGCAGACGCACCACCTCCTCGCGCGGGTCATGGTCGTGGCCCACGGCGTGGCGGCGGGCGTTGCGCGGGTCGCGCGCATCGCGCCGGGCCTGCCATTCCAGCACCCGAACCGCCTGGAAGAAGTCGAAGCGGTGGGGGGTGCGGAACAGCCGGTCGATCACAGAAGCGGGCGATTGCCGGCGCGGGCGGGCCATGTGCGGAGCACTCCGGTGCGGCCCTTGACCGTAGCGGTCAGCCGCGTGAAGGAATTGATCGAGCAGTACAGCCCCAGGAAATGGTCGAGGATCATCGCCAGCAGGAACATGCCGCTGCCGCTGAAGCGCTGCGGGTCGAATTCGATGCCGACATCGATACCGCGGCAGATGGCGTCGCCCCAGGCGACATCGCCCGGCCGCGACGGCGCCCGCGCGGTGCCGCGCTTGGTCGTCACCTTGATGAGCCCGTCGGCGATGCCGCGCGTCTCGGCCGAATCGCGGAAGTCGTAGAGCCGCAGGATCTCGCGCAGCGCCTCCGTCCCCTCCGCCCCGCCGGAGATCGACAGGTGGTTGAGCAGCAGGTGGGAGACGAGGCGCCAGCGGTGGCCCTTGCGCTCGGCGATGCGCAGGGTCGGCGTCGGCGGCGTCAGGCAGGCGACACCGGCCACCGCGGCCATCCCCTCCATCAGCTTCAGGTGCGGGTGGCCGCCGCCATAGGGCAGTTGCGACGGCAGGTCGCGGTTCAGGCACGTCGTCTCGACCGACAGCACCGATTCCGCCGGGCTGGACGGGTCGAAATCGAGGTCGACCAACGCCAGATGCACCTCCGTTCCCGGATCGCGCCCGCCGGCCGGGCGGCGGCTGGCGGTGTAGTAGGTGCGGCTGACTGCCTCCACGCCGCCATGGCGCAGGCCGTAGAAGGGCAGGAAGCGCCGCTGCTTGCCGTCGGGGTCGGTGGCCAGCACGCTGTCGACCGAATAGACCTCCAGCGCGCCGGGGCGGCGGGCATCGGGGACCACCCGGTGCTCGTGCTGGGTCTGGGTCAGCGCCACCGGTTCGGCCCGCTGGCGGAACAGGTTGACCACCGGGGTGCAGCCGAGCGCAAAATTGTCCTTCGACACCGCGCGTTCCAGGTCGCCGTCGGTGCTGTTCAGATAGATGAAGATTTCCAGCGTGTTGCCGGCGCGGCGCAGCACCTTCGGCGAGATGTTCAGGTCGAAGAACAGGAACTTCTCGGGAAAGGCGAAGTATTCGGTCAGCAGCCGGTAACCGCCATGGGAGCGGGCGGGGTAGGGCAGCATGCCCTCATCGTCGCCGAAGCCGACCGGGCGGATGGCATCGGGGCCGAGGATCACCGCGTTCGGGTCGTGCGGATCGTCGGCCAGCGCCACCGAGACGGCGTTGTTGAAGATCAGTTCGTGCAGGGCATAGACCTGCTGCGGCTGGCCGCGCAGGAAGAAGCGCAGGGTTTCCGGACCCAGTTCGGTGAAGGTCATCTCCGGCACGCGGCAGCGCAGGGTCAGCCGCAACGCCGCCACCGCATCGCCCGCCCGCGGATTGGGCGGCGCCACCAGCGGTCGACCGCTCAGCACCGCCTGATCCAGATCGACCGGCCACAGCGTCGCCGGATAGACGGTGCGGAAGCGGCAGGTCTCGCCCCGCAGCGCCTCGGTCTCCAGCTCCGTCCCCTTCGGCACGGTGTGGGCGCCGGTCAGGTCCGCGCTGCTCCGCATCTGCACCACCGCCATCGACGGGATCGGCGCCAGATAATGCGGGTAGAGCACGTCGAGCAGCGTGTCGACCAGCTCCGGATATTCGTCGTCCAGCTTGCGGCTGATGCGGGCGTTGAGGAAGGCGACGCCCTCCAGCAGCCGGGCCACATGCGGGTCCTCCACCGCGTCGGCGCTCAGCCGCAGCCGGCCGGCGATCTTCGGATGCGCCTCCGAGAACTCCGCCGCCATGCGGCGCAGATAAGTCAGCTCGCGGTTGTAATATGGGAGGAGTTCGTCAGCCACGGGCCTTGCTCGTCACGGTGACCATGTTGGAGGTGGGATCGACCACCGAATCGAACACCATCGGCTCCGGCGCCGGATCGGCATGGATCAGCGCCTCGATCCGGAAGCGCAGCGTGCGGTCGGCCGGGTCGCTGTTCTCGACCATGCTCACCGCCAACTGGGCGAAGCGCGGCTCCCACCGCCGGATCGCGGCCTCGATCTGCGCCACCACCTCGCGCCGGCGGGATTCGGTGCCGACATTCTCGACCAGCAGGTCGTGGCAGCCATAACCGAGGATCGAGTCCGCCAGCTCCGTCAGATCGCCCGGCCAGCCAAGCACCCGACGCCGGGTGTTCAGCAGGTTCTCCAGGTCGCGCCGGATCGCCGCCCGCAGATCCGCCACGGTGTGCGGCCGCGGCGCCATGTGCTCCGGCGTGTCGTCGAGCAGACGGTCCAGGACGGACAGGGTGATGGATTGGTTGCGATCCATGGTGACCTTCGGAAGGTGCGTTCTCGCTTGCCCCCACCCTAACCCTCCCCCGCTGGGCGGGGGAGGGAATGAGTGCTTGTTTGGAAGGGCAGCGGCAGTCCCTCCCCCGCCCAGCGGGGGAGGTTAGGTGGGGGCACCGGCATCAGGAGCCTCACACCGCCCCAGAGAACTCCAGCGTGCCCAGCTGCATCATCGGCACCGCCTCTTCCCCCACCAGGAAGCAGCGCTGGCCTTGCCCGCGCACCGGTGCGTCCTCCGACCATTCCGTCACGCGGCCCAGCTTCACCGCGGCGTCGGCATCGGCGGGGGCGCCGCCATACAGCGCCGGCAGATAGACCTCGCCGTCCGGGCCGCCGCGCACCGTCATGTGGGCCGGGCGCCACAGCAGGTCGCGCGGTCTTTCCGGCGCGCGGAACTCGACCAGCTCCACCGTCTCGGTGGCGATCCAGAAATACTTGCCGGTGCTGGTGAAGACCTCGAAGAAGCCGCCGGTCAGGTCGTCCAGGTCGCGGAAATCCTCGAACGGCGTGCCGTCATGGCTGCCGGACACCGGCGGGCGCAACTCCTCCGCCTGGGCCAGCTTCATCACCGCGTCGGCGGTGTCGCCGGCGCGGAGCGCCACCAGCGCCTCCAGATGCAGGCGCAGATGGTCGGCGGGCTGGTCGATGAACTCGGGCACCCGGCCGTCGGCGAACAGCTGGCCCCGAGCCTGCTCGGCGCGCACCAGCTGGCGGAACAGCGCCATGGTGACGGCGACCTGCGGCTCCTGCGTGCCGATGGTGTCGAGCTGCAGGTCGGCGCGCTCCAGGTTGCCGGCGAAGCTCAGCAGTTCGGCCAGGAAGACGCGGCGGTCGAGGTCGGTGGGCTTCTTCTTGATCTCGCCGTTCAGCGCGGTGATCGCCTCGTCGAGGCGGCCCGCCTGGAAGAGCTGGGCTGCGGTTTCGCTCATGATCGGTTTCTCCCCTGGATGGAACGCCTGACCTCGCCGTTATCGCCGGGTCACGCCGCTCCGCCGGTTTGGGCCAGCTCCGTCACCAGCTTGAAGGTCGAGAAGACCTGATCGAGCTGGAAGTGCGGCCGTAGATGGATGACGCATTGATAGTTGCCGGGCTTGCCCGGAATCGCGCGGACCTGGATGCTGCCCTCGCGCAAGGGATAGCGCGCCTTCTGGTCCAGGCTGGCGTCGTCGTTGCCCAGGCAATAGCCGTGCAGCCAGCTCTGCAGGTCGCGCTCGCATTCCTCCGGCGTGACGAAGGCGCCGACGCGGTCGCGCACCATCACCTTCAGGAAATGGGCGAAGCGCGCCACGCAGAACATGTAGCGCATCATGGCCGACAGCCGGGCGTTGGCGGTCGCCGTCATGTTGGTGTACTGCCCGACGCGCTGGACCGACTGGTTGCCGTAGAAGACCAGATAGGGCGTGTCCTTGCAGCGGCTGATCGGGATGAAGCCGAGATCGTCCAGGTCCCGCTCCAACTGGTCGGAGATCGAGACCTCGACCGAGAATTTCTGTGCCACCTTCGTGGCGTCGGTGGCGAAGTCGGGCACCACCAGTTCGGTCACCAGCCCGCCGCCGACCACGTCGCGCTGGGCGCCGCGGATGTCGGCGAACCAGCCGTGATGCAGGAACGAGCGGATCAGCACGGTGCCGAAGGCATAGACTGCGTTGCCCCAGCAATGGTCCTCCAGCCGCATGCCACCCTCACCGCCAAGGGACTCCTCGCGGTAGCGGAAGCCGTGGCGGGCCTGCGGATCGTCGCCATAGGGTTCGCGCATCAGCACGCGCGGAAGCGCGACGCCGATGAAGCGCGAATCCTCGGTCTCCTGGAAGCGGTGCCAGCGCTGGTATTCCGTCTGCCGCAGCACCGATTTCAGGTCCAGCGGCAGGCCAAGCTCGTGGAAGGTCTCCAGCCCGAACAGCTCCGGCGCAGCCCCGACGATGGCGGGGGCGAAAGCCGCCGCGGCGACCTGCGCCAGCCCTTTCAGGCCGGACACGTCGTCGGTCGGCCGCTCCTTGGTCGGGCGATGCTGCACCGCGTAGTCGCACAGCAGCACGCCGAACGGACGGCCGCCGGGCATGCCGAATTCGTCGCTGTAGACCTTGTTGAACAGCTGGCTCTGGTCGAACTCGATGGCGCGCTCCTGGTCGCGGCACAGTTCGGCCCAGGTCAGGTTCAGCAGCCGCAGCACCACCGTCTCGGCGGTCTGCGCCTGCTTCACCAGCGTGCGCACCCCGCGCCACGACGCCTCCAGCGATTGGAAGCGCTTGTGGTGCAGGATGGCGTTGACCTGCTCGGTCAGCAGCGCGTCGATGGCCGCGATGTCGCGGTCGAGCGCGGCGCGCAGCGTGTCCAGGCTGTCATAGACGGGAAGGGTGATCCCGAACCACAGGCGAAGCGCCTCGCCCGGCCCATCCGCCGCCAGGAAGGCGTCGAGCAGGCCGGGGTCGTCGCGGCCGATCGCCATGTCGACCGCCCGCAGACGCAACGGCCGTTCAAGGACCGTCGCCTCCGCGTCGTCGGCATGAAAGTCGGCCGCTGCCTCGCTCATGCGGCTATCAGCCGGCCTGCGGGATGCGGGCGACCATGCGCATGGAGGTGGTCAGTTCCTCCATCTGCAGCCACGGGCGCATCCAGGCGACGGCGTTGTAGGAGCCGGGCTTGCCCGGGATCTCCTTCACCTGCACCTTGGCTTCGGCCAGCGGGTACTTCGCCTTCATCTCCTGGCCCGCGGCTTCGTTGCCGTTGACGTAGTTCAGGATCCAGCGGTTCAGCCACGCCTCGCAGTCGCTCGCCTCCATGAAGGAGCCGATCTTGTCGCGCGCCATGATCTTCAGGTAATGGGCGAAACGCGAGGTCGCCATGATGTAGGGCAGGCGGGCGGAGATCGCGGCGTTCGCGGTCGCCTCCGGCCGGTCGTACTTCTTGGGCTTCTGCGTGGTCTGGGCGCCGAAGAAGACTGCGTAGTCCTGGTTCTTGTAGTGGCAGAGCGGCAGGAAGCCCAGCTTCGACAGCTCGGCCTCGCGACGGTCGGTGATGCCGATCTCGGTCGGGCACTTGGCGTCGCTGTCGCCGTCGTCGGAAGTGAAGGTGTGGAAGGGCAGGTTCTCGACCTTGCCGCCGCCCTCGGCGCCGCGGATGGCCGTGCACCAGCCATACTGCGAGAAGGCGTTGGTCAGGCGCTGGCCCATCGCGTAGGAGGCGTTCATCCAGCAATAGTCGTTGTGGGCCATCGGCCGGGCGATGCCGCCTTCGTACGGGGCCTCCTCGTACTCGAACTCCTCGACCGGCTTGGTGTTGGCGCCGTAGGGCATGCGGGCCAGCACGCGCGGCATGGTCAGCGTGACGAAGCGGCTGTCGTCGCTCTCACGGAAGCTGCGCCACTTGGTGTACTCGACGCTGTCGAAGATCTTCTCCAGGTCGCGCGGCTTCGACAGCTCGGTCATGTCCTCGAAGCCGAACAGCTTCGGGCTGGCGGCGGAGATGAACGGCGCGAAGGCTGCCGCCGCGACGTTGGAGACGCCGGTCAGCAGCTCCATGTCGTCGGGGTGGTTGGTGAACTCGTAGTCGCCGATCAGGGCGCCGTAGGGCTCGCCGCCGGCGATGCCGAACTCGTTCTCGTAGATCTTCTTGAACAGGTTGCTCTGGTCGAATTCGACCGCCTTGGAGATGTCCTTGTACAGGTCCTTCTTCGGGCAGTTCATGACGCGGATCTTGAGCGTCGAGCCCGTCTCCGAGTTCATGACCAGATAGTTCAGGCCGCGCCACGATCCTTCCAGCTTCTGGAACTTCTCGTGGTGCATGATGGCGTTGAGCTGCTTGCTGATCTTGGCGTCGATCGCAGCGATCGCCTTGTTGATCGTCTGGCCCAGGTTCTTGTTGAAGGTGACCGTACCGGCCAGCGCTTCCTGGGTCAGGGTGCGCAGCAGCTCCTGCGCACGATCCGGCTCGGTCTGCTTGGTGGCGGCGATGGCCTGGTCGAGGATCGAGAGGCCGGTACCTTCGGCGACCGCGCCGGCGGCGGCAGCGCCCTGGGTCTGAGCGTCGCTCATGGGATCAGCCCTCCTTCGTCTCGGTGCCGAGCTCGCCGCTCAGCGCCTTCAGCTCGTCGGTGTTCTGCAACACGCGCTCCAGCAGACCTTCCAGCTCTTCCGAGCGGTCGGCCTTGCTCAGCAGGTCGCGCAGCTGGTTGCGGGTCTCCAGCAGCTTGCGCAGCGGCTCGACCTGCTGGACGACGCGGCCCGGCTCGAAATCCTCCATCGACTTGAAGGCGAGATCGACCGACAGCTGGGTGCCATCGTCGGCCAGGGTGTTGTCGACCTTCATCTTCAGGCCGGGCGTCATGCGGGCCATGACGTCGTTGAAGTTGTCGCGGTCGATCTGAATGAACTTGCGGTCCTTCAGCGGCTTCAGCGGCTCGGTCGGATCGCCCGAGAAGTCGCCGAGGACGCCCACGACGAAGGGCAGCTCCTTGACGACGGTCGCGCCTTCGGTCTCGACGTCGTAGGTGATGTGGACGCGGGGCTTGCGCACGCGATCCAGCTTCTGGTGGATACTCGCCATGTGATCGGACCTCCCTGCTCACGCCGTAGGATAGGCGATGATCGTCAATACCCGGATTGTTCTGCCGGCGGCGGCGCCTTGGCGCCGGACGCGATGAAGAACTGCCGCCGCGTTTCCTCGTCGGTGATGAGCTCCAGCAGGAGTTCCTGCAACGACATGCGGCCGCGGCGGACCACCTCCTCAAGCGTGTAGGAGATGGGGGAATGGGGTTCTGTCTTGCGGAAGAAATCGGCGACCTGCAAGAGGACCTTGAAGGCCTCCTCGCGCGTTGCAACGGCCCCGCTGGCCTGGACCTTCGCCGTCGCGGCCACGGCCCCGCCGCCGGCCGCCACCAGCTCGGTCGATCCCGAGGGGCTGTCGGCCGTTGCCTCCGGCTCGTCGCCGGACAGGGTCGCCAGACGGTCGCGCGCGGCGTAGTTCACCGCGTCCAGCGCCGCCGCCAGCACGTTGCGGATGTTGCCGGCGGGCGGCGAATCGTAGCCGGCCTTGTCGTAGAGGATCTTGCCCAGCGCCTCGAACTCGTCGATGGCGCCCTGGATGTCCTCGACGAGCGTCTTGAATTCCGACGCCGGCGTCTCGCGCACGCTCTGCTCGAACTGTTCCCAGGTGACGGCACCGTTGTCGATTCGCGCCTGCCGGCGCGCTTCGTCGGTGATCTTCGCCAGCTCCACCGCCTGCTCGTACTGCCAGAGCGAATAGGGGATGTCCCCCATCGTCAGCGGCACCTTGCGGATCGGCTGGATCAGCGTGCCGTCGGCCGATTCACCGTTCAGTCCGGTCAGCGGGCCCACGCGGGTGGCGATGCCGTCCTCGTCCGGGGCGGGATACAGCCCGTCCCAGAACCGCTCCACCAGGCCGCGGGCCAGCGCGAAGCCGTCACGCAGGCCGGTATAGCCCTCCGCCCGCAGCAGCGCCTCGATGTACCAGGCGGTGACCTCCAGGTCCTTGGCCTGGGTGCGCAGGATTCTGGGGCTGACCTCCAGGATGGTGCGCCATTCCGGCAGCAGCCCGCCGGCATCGTCCTCCACATCCATGGAGCGTTCCGCGGCGCGGGCGGCGCTGCGCGCATCCTTTACCGTGTAGTAGTCGGCCGAGGCATTCTCGCGCAGGTCGATTCCGGACTCGGATTCACCTTCGATCGGCTGCAGAAGCTCTTCAATGTCGAAAATTTGCGGTGACGCCATGTTAAGGAGAACACCCTTTCCGCATTCATATGAAAGAAGCAATAGCCGCCCGCCGGCGCTCCCGCCAGTTTGGGAGTAAGCGTTCAAGCCGCAAAATTGATAGCGTTACTTACAACGTTTCGACAAGGCTATTCGTCATGGCAGCCCTGGACGAACGAAATATTGCAATTGCGTAACAAATTAGCCGGTGGGCTAGCCCGACAAGCTTGACGAAACGCAATTGCGGATGAATGCTGCCGGTCTGACATCGGAACGAAGCTCCTCGGGATGCCTTTTGCGATGACTCCTGGCGCCAATCCGTACAACCCGCAAGACATCGCCATCGGCCTGCCGGCCGATGTGGCCGTGCCCGAGGAGACCGGCATGCCTGTGCTGGTGGAAAAGCGCGACCCCTCCGGCCGGCTGCTGGCGCGGGTCGGCATCGCCGCGGGGGTGCTGGAGGGACCGTGCCTCTTCTTCGCGGAGGATGGCGAGACGGTGGTGTCGCGGATGATGTTCCGCGCCGGCCGCCCGCTTCTGCCGCAATCGCCGGGCGTCCCGTCGCCCTTCCTGTCCGGCTGCCCGGTGGCTGCCGGCGAATCGCCGTTCTGACCGGCCGGAGTCACCAGGATGCCGCCCGCTGCCCGCCTCGGCGACCTGATCAAGCAGGACACGCCGCACTGCCACGCACCGATCCACCCGCCGGCCCCGGTGCCGGCGCCGGCACCCCATCCGGGCCTGCCGCTGGCGATCATCCTGGGCAGTCCAACGGTGCTGATCGGAAAGATGCCGGCGGCGCGGCTGACCGACATCTCCGCCCCCTGCGTGCTGCCCGGCTGCATTCCCGCCGGTCCCGGCATGATTTCGCAAGGGTCGGGCACCGTTCTCATCAACAGCCTGCCGGCTGCCCGGATCAACGACATGACCGCACACACCAGTTGCGTCGCCCCGATCCCCGCACCGGTCGGCAAGGTGCTGCCGCCCGGCTGCCCCACCGTCATCATCGGCGGCTGACCGCATGCGCCTCGGCCATTTCGAGAGTCTGCGCCCGATCTGCCCGCGCTGCCTCGCCACCCGCGGAGCCGCGGTGCCGTTGGCGCTGGGCATGGTGGAGCAGGCGACGGCGGAGGATGTGCGCTGGGGCACTCTGGTGTGCGGCGACGACGCCTGCGCCATGGAATATCCCATTGTCGACGGCGTTCCGATCCTGGTTCCCGACCTGCGCGGCTGGATGGCGGCCAACGGCCATCTGCTGACCACGCGCACCGACCTGCCGGCGGCGATGGAGGGTGTGCTGGGCGATGGCTTCGGCCCCGACAGCGCCTTCAACGCCACGCGCCAGCACCTGTCCAGCTATGGCTGGGACCATTACGGCGACCTCGACCCCGCGACGCCGCCGGGCGGGGCTGGGTCGGTGGTGCGCTGTCTTGACGCCGGGCTGGAGCGCCTGGGCGCGCTGCCGGCCGGGCCGGTGCTGGACCTCGGCTGCGGCGCCGGACGGACCAGCTTCGAACTGGCGGACCGGACCGGTGGCCTCGTGGTCGGGCTCGACCTGCACTGGCCGCTGCTGATGCTGGCGCGGCGGGTGATGGAGCGGGGGGAGGCGGTCTTTCCGCTGCGCCGCTCCGGCATCGCCTATGACCGCCGGCGGATCGAGGCCCGGTTCGCCGGGGCGGAGCGGGTCGATTTCTGGATCGGCGACGCGCTGTTCCCTCCTTTCGCCCCGCAGCGATTTGCCTTGGTTGCGGCGATGAACGTGCTCGATTGCGTGGCTTCGCCGCCGGCGCTTCTGCACGCCATCGACGGGGCAGTGGCGGACGGTGGCGGCGCGATTCTGGCGACGCCCTTCGATTGGTCAACCCAAGCGACGCCGGTGGAGGCCTGGCTCGGCGGCCATTCCCAGCGCGGCGACGATGCCGGCCGCTGCGAAGCGGTGCTGGCCCGGCTTCTGACGCCGGGGGCCGATCCGCAATCGGTCGGGAGGCTGCACGCTCAAGGAGAGCCGGTCGATGTTCCTTGGACAGTGCGTATGCATGACCGCGCATTTATGCAATATATAACGAATTTGACGATGTTGCGCGCATGTTCCGAGAAAGATGCTGGAAAGTTTCATTCGGCTTGAGAAGCATTGCTGTGGATTTTTCGAAATAGCTTGGCCAGAGTTCGCGGTACAGCCACAGGACGAACCGGCCGGCCGGTTGAGATGGAGCGGACGCCAAGGGCGTTCTGCCCGCATGGGTTGAAGATACGAAAGCACGAGAAGGGGGTGGAGCCATGGTGGCGGTCGATCTGCAGAGCATGATTTCCCGGCTGAATCCTCTGTGCCGGCGGGCGCTGGAGGCGGCGGCCGGTCAGACGCTGTCGCGCACGCATTACAATTGCGAGATCGAGCACTGGCTTCTCCAGCTGATCGGTGCCGCGGACGGCGACATCTCCGCCATCCTGCGCGTCTATGAGATCGACGCCGGCCGGCTGTCGGCCGACCTGACGCGGGTGCTGGACAAGCTGAAGACCGGCAACAGCCGCGCCCCTGCGCTGTCGCCCAACCTCGTCCAGCTGATGCGCGAGGCGTGGGTGCTGGCCTCCCTGCAATATGGCGAGGGGGCGGTGCGCTCCGGCCATCTGCTGACGGCTCTGCTGTCCGACGAATCGCTGTCGGTCCAGGCGCGCGACATGTCCGGCCAGTTCGCGAAGATCACCGCCGAGGCTCTGCGCCGCGACCTGCCCAAGATCGTCGCCGACACTGCGGAGGCGCGGACCAGCGCCCCGGTCGCGGCTGCCGGTGGCGGTGCCGCCGCCGCGTCGGCCGGTGGTGCGCCGAAGGCGGGCGGGGCGACCCCCAACCTCGACCAGTACACCATCGACCTGACCGACCGCGCCAAGAACGGCAAGATCGATCCGGTTCTGGGCCGCGACGCCGAGATCCGCCAGATCATCGACGTGCTGACCCGCCGCCGCCAGAACAACCCGATCCTGACCGGCGAGGCCGGTGTCGGCAAGACGGCGGTGGTGGAGGGCTTCGCGCTGCGCATCGCCGCCGGCGACGTGCCGCCGGACCTGCGCAACGTGCGCCTGCTGTCGCTCGACCTCGGCCTGCTGCAGGCCGGCGCCGGCATGAAGGGCGAGTTCGAAAACCGGCTGAAGGGGGTCATCGACGAGGTGAAGGGCTCCAGCCAGCCCATCATCATGTTCATCGACGAGGCGCACACCCTGATCGGCGCCGGTGGGCAGGCCGGCCAGAACGACGCCGCCAACCTGCTGAAGCCCGCCCTGGCGCGCGGCGAGATGCGCACGATCGCCGCCACCACCTGGGCCGAATACAAGAAGTATTTCGAAAAGGACCCGGCGCTGACCCGCCGCTTCCAGGTCGTGAAGGTGGAGGAGCCGGCGGAGCCGGTCGCCGTCGACATGATGCGCGGCCTGACCGCCACGCTGGAGAAGCACCACAAGGTCCGCATCGTCACCGAAGGGCTGATCGAATCGGTCCGCCTGTCCAGCCGCTACATCCCGGCGCGCCAGCTGCCCGACAAGGCGGTCAGCTTGCTCGACACCGCCTGCGCCCGCGTGGCGATGAGCCAGACTGCGACGCCGCCCGCCATCGAGGACCGCCGCCGCACCATCCAGCTGACCGAGACCGAGGTCGCGATCCTGGAGCGCGAGGAGGCCATCGGCATCGACCATGCCGAACTGCTCGCCGCGCTGAAGGACAAGATCGCCGCCACCCAGGCCGATCTGGCGACGCTGGAGGCGCGCTGGACCAAGGAACTGGAGCTGGTCAAGGCGATCAACGAGACGCGTGACCAGCTGGTCGCCGCGCACGAGCAGTCCAAGGCCCCGGCCGCGGAGGGTGCAGCTCCCGCGGAGCCGCTCGACGCCGAGGCGCTGAACGCCAAACTGAGCGCGCTGACCGCCGAGCTGACCGCGCTGCAGGGCGAGGATCCGCTGGTCAAGGTCGCGGTGGACGGGCAGGCGGTGGCCGAGGTGGTCGCCAACTGGACCGGCGTTCCGGTCGGCCGCATGGTCTCCAACGAGATCAAGACCATCCTGTCGCTCGCCGATCGCATGAAGGAGCGGATCATCGGCCAGGACCATGCGCTGGACGCTATCGCCCAGGCGATGTGGACCAGCCGGGCCAAGCTGACCGACCCGCGCAAGCCGATCGGCGTCTTCCTGATGGTCGGCACGTCGGGCGTCGGCAAGACCGAGACGGCGCTGACCCTGGCCGACCTGATCTATGGCGGCGAGCAGAACGTCACCACCATCAACATGACCGAGTACAAGGAGGAGCATAAGGTCTCCCTGCTGCTCGGGTCGCCTCCCGGCTATGTCGGCTTCGGCGAGGGCGGCGTCCTGACCGAGGCGGTGCGCCGCCGGCCCTACAGCGTCGTGCTGCTGGACGAGCTGGAGAAGGCCCATCCCGGCGTGCAGGACATCTTCTTCCAGGTGTTCGACAAGGGCACGATCAAGGACGGCGAAGGCCGCGACATCGACTTCAAGAACACCGTCATCATCATGACGTCGAACGCCGGCACCGACCTGATCCACAAGCTGTGCGCCGATCCGGAGACCGCGCCGGACGCCGACGGGCTGCTGGAGGCGCTGCATCCGGAACTGCAGAAGAGCTTCAAGCCGGCCTTCCTCGGCCGCTGCACGGTCATCCCGTATTTCCAGCTGTCCGACGAGAATCTGGCGAAGATCGTGGTCCTGCAGTTGAACCGCATCGCCAAGCGGGTGGTGCAGAACTACAAGGCCGCCTTCTCCTACTCCGACGATCTGGTCCAGAGCATCGTCAGCCGCTGCCAGGAGGTTTCCAGCGGTGCCCGCAACATCGAGACCATCCTGAGCCGCACGCTGCTGCCGGAAATCTCGTCCCGCATCCTCGCCCGCATGGGCGACGGCGAACCGATCACCCGCGTCCACGTCTCGGTCGATGGCGAAGACCGCTTCGTCTACGACATCGCCTGACCCATCCGGAAGCGGGAGAGCCGGGGCGGGGGCGAGAAAAACAGGCGGGCGGTGACGCCCGTCACAGCACCCGCCTCAATTCTTTCGTAACCATACTGCACAGACCAAGCTTACCCGTTAAGACCGACCTTCAAGAGAGAGCGAGGAGACCAACATGGCGATCTACATCAAGTACGAAGGCATCGACGGCGAGGCCACGCACGAGACCCACAAGAAGTGGCTGGACGTCGGTTCGCTGCAGTGGGGCGTCGGCCGCGCCATCAGCACCCCGTCGGGCTCGACCACCAACCGCGAGGCGTCGGAGCCGTCGGTGTCGGAAGTGACCATCACCAAGCTGATGGACAGCTCCTCGCCGAAGTTCTTCGTCGAATCCTGCACCGGCGCCATCGGCAAGAAGGTGCAGATCCACCTCGTCACCACCGGCAGCCCGGGCAACACCTATGCCGAGTACACGCTGACCAACGCCCTGGTCTCGGCCTACTCGATGTCGTCGGGCGGCGACCGTCCGTCGGAGTCGATCTCCATCAGCTTCACCAAGATGGAGTACAAGTTCATCCCCTACGACGACAAGAACAAGGCCGGCACGCCGATCTCGGTCTCCTACGACCTGTCGACGACCAAGAGCGCCTAAGTTCGGCTGCGCTTGCCCCCACCCCGACCCTCCCCCGCTTCGCAGGGGAGGGGGGTATTCCCTCCCCGCCCAGCGGGGGAGGGTTAGGGTGGGGGTAAGGCACCTGCCGTCATTGATACTCTCTCTACTTCAAGGACCAAGCCCGCATGTCGGATGCGCCCACCATCTCGCAGACCGGCCGGCTTCTGTCGCTGACCTCGCCGTTGGGCGCGGACGTGCTGATCCCGGTGGCCGTCGAGGGGGAGGAAGGGCTGTCGCGCCTGTTCCGCTACACCATCACGATGATCTCTCCGCGGATGACGATCGCGCCGGCCGACATCCTGGGGAAGTCGCTGACGCTGTCCATCGCGCGCAAGGGCGGCGATCCCCGCATCGTCAACGGCATCGTCTGCAGCTTTTCCGCCGGGCCGCTGGCCCTGCGCGGCTATCGCCAATACACCGCCGAGATCGTGCCGACCCTGTGGCTGGCCACGCTGCGCTCCGACTGCCAGGTCTTCCAGGAGAAGAGCGTCGTGCAGATCGTCGACGCCATGCTGTCCGACTGCGGCGTGACCGAGGTGAAGAAGCAGGGACTGTCCGGCACGCACAACGCCCGGCCGGTCTGTGTCCAGTACCGCGAGACGCATTTCGACTTCATCGCCCGCCTGTTGCAGGACGAGGGCATCTATTTCTATTTCCAGCACGAGGCCGGCAAGCACACGCTGGTGCTGAGCGACAGCGCCTCCGGCTACACCGACTGCCTGGACAAGGATGTCATCCACGCCACCTCGGTGCAGGGCAACACGCTGGCCATCGACGGCTGGGCGCATTCGCAATCCTACGTGTCCGGCAAATGGACGCTGAAGGACTATAATTTCGAAACGCCCAGCACCGACCTGACCGCCAGCACCACGACGGTGCTCAGCGTTCCCGCCTTCAAGTCGCACGAGATGTTCGGCTATCCCGGCGGCCACATGGTGAAGGCCGACGGCACCACCCTGTCGCGCCTGCGCATGGAGGAGACGGAGACCGGATACGAGCGGGTGGAGGGCAGCGCCACCTACCGCGGCCTGTTCGCCGGCGGCAAGATCTCGATGACCGGCCATGCGGTGACGGCCGAGGTCGGCAAGGGCTATGTCCTCACAGAACTGGCGTTGAGCGCACAGGACCAGAGCCATCTGGGCAACGGTGGCGTTCCGCCGTCCTTCTCCTGCCGCTTCGCCGCGATCCCCGACGCCACCGTGTTCCGTCCGCCGCCGGTGCCGCGCCCGCGTACCCATGGGCCGGACACCGCGACCGTGGTCGGCCCCAGCGGCGAGGAGATCTATTGCGACAAATACGGCCGGGTGCGGGTGCAGTTCCATTGGGACCGCAAGGGCACCAACGACGAGAAGAGCTTCGTCTGGCTGCGCGTTGCCCAGACCATGGCCGGCAAGAACTGGGGCACCATCTTCACCCCGCGCGTCGGCATGGAGGTGCTGGTCGATTACATCGGCGGCGATCCCGACCGTCCCCTGATCGTCGGCTGCGTCTACAACGCGGAGAACATGCCGCCCTACACGCTGCCCGACAACAAGACGCAGAGCGGCATCAAGACGCGCTCCAGCAAGGGCGGCGATACGGCCACCTTCAACGAACTGCGATTCGAGGACAAGAAGGACGCGGAGGAGATCTACTTCCACGCCCAGAAGGACTTCACCCGGATGGTGGAGAACGACGACACGCTGACCGTCGATCACGACCAGACCATCACCATCAAGAACAACCGCACCGAGACGGTGTCGGAAGGCAACGAGTCGGTCACCATCGCCAAGGGCAACCGCAGCGTCACCGTGTCGGAAGGCAACGACAGCCACGAGGTGTCGACCGGCAACCAGTCCCTGACGGTGGGGGAAGGCAACCGGACCGTCACCGTCAGCAAGGGCAACGACACCCACACGGTCAGCCAGGGCAACCGGACGGTGGAGGTCGGGCAGGGCAACGACAGCCTCACCGTCGGCCAGGGCAACATGGCGATCGACGTGAAGCAGGGCGACTATGCGCTGAAGCTCGGGCTGGGCGACGTGTCGGTGAAGGCCAGCACCGGCAAGATCACCATGGAGGCCACGACCTCCATCGAACTGAAGGTCGGCGGCAACAGCGTCAAGATCGACCAGACCGGCGTCACCGTCAAAGGCCTGATGGTCAAGGTCACCGGCGACAGCCAGGTGCAGATCAAGGGTGCGATGACCCAGGTGAACGGTGACGCGATGGTCCAGGTCAAGGGCGGCGTGGTAACCATCAATTGACGAAACACCGCCCAGAGTGGGGCGGTCTTCACAAGCGGGGTTTGGGACGGTGGACATCGGGTTGTTGCCGAAGTTGCGCTTCGCCCGCGCGGCCGAAGCGGTCGCGGGGCTGGACCTGTCGGCGGAGGCGAAGGCGCTGTTCGCGCCGAACGCCCCGACATCCGCCTACCTGAAGGCGCTGATCGATGCCGAGCTGTATGCGGACGCCATCCGTCTGCTGGGCATGGCGCTGCCGCGGCGCGAGGCGGTGTGGTGGGGCTGTCTGGCCGCCCGCGGCGCGCTTCCTCCTGAACCGGCGCCTGCCGACGGGGCCGCGCTGGAGGCGGCGGAGGCCTGGGTCTTCCGTCCGACGGAGGAGAACCGCCGCGCCTGTTTCGCCCCCGCAGAAGCGATGAATTTCGAGACGGCCTGCGCCAATGCCGCCATGGCCGCCTTCTGGTCCGGCGGCAGCCTCGCTCCGCCCGATGCGGCGGTGGTGGTGCCGCCGGGTGACGGGTTGACCGGCACCGCCGCCGCCGCCGCGGTGCTGCTCGCCGCCGCCGCGGTGCCGAAGGAGATCAAGGCCCGCCATCGCGCGTCACTGGCCCAGGCGCTGGACATAGCCAATGGCGGCAGCGGCAAGGTGGGGGCGTGATCCGATGAAGCTTCGCCTGACCCTGATCCAATGCCCGCCGTCGCAAGGCGCCGACATCGCTCGCGACCTCGGCACCGGCCGGCTGGTGATCGGCCGCGGTCCCGATTGCGACTGGATACTGAACGACCCGGAACGGACACTGTCCAAGATCCACTGCATGGTGGAGTTCAAGGGCGGCGTCTACATCGTCATCGACAGCTCGACCAACGGCGTCTTCCTCAACGACGCGCCGGCCCCGATCGGCCGCGGCAACTCCGCCGTGGTGGGAGAGGGCGACCGGCTGCGGCTGGGCGGCTTCGTCATGCGCGCCGGCTTCGCCGCGGAAGAGGCGCCGGCCGCCAACGATCCCTTCCTGGCGGTGTTGCGCGGCTCCGACACCCCGACGCAGACGGCGCAGGCGGCGGAGGAAGACCCCTTCGCCGTGCCGGCCTTCAACAGCGGCGCGGTGCCGGTGATGCCGATCCCGGAAGACGAGGATCTGTTCGGCGACCTGCCGCGCGCCGACGACCGATGGAGCGACAAGCCGTCCGGCGGTTGGCAGCCGACGGCTGCAGCGGCGCAGCCCGACGCCTACGGCCGCGATGCCGACTGGGCCGGCGCGGCCCAGCGCGATTTCTCGCCGGACAGCCTCGGCACCATCCGCGTGGCGCCCGAACAGCCGGCCTTCGACCAGGGAAGCGGCGGCGGCAGCGGCGGACTGTCCATCCCCGACGACTGGCTGGACGATCCGGTCGATCTGCCGCCGGCCCAGCCCTCGCCGCCGGCAATGCCGGCCTTGCCCCCCGCATCGCCACCGCAGCCCCAGGCGGACAGCCTTCCGCCGGAGGATTGGGCGGACGATCCGCTGGTGCCGCCCGCCTTCGGTGCACGCCCGGCGCCCTCCGCGCCGCCGGCCGCTGACACCGGCTTTGATTCCGGCTTCGCATCCGTCCCCGGTTCCGACCCTTTGGCCCGCGCGCTGGCCGACGTCGTGCTGTCGCTGGTTCGGCGGCAGGCGGCGCTGGAATCGCTGCTCGGCCTCGATCCGGAGGACACGCTGGCGCAGGGGGCCTCGCCCCTGCTCCGTGCGGCGGATGCCGACGATGCGCTGGCCCGGCTGCGCGCCCTGCCGCCCGCCGAGGCGGAGGCGCTGCTGCAGTCGGCCGCGGCCGACGGCGCCGCCCACCAGTCGGCCCTGCTGGCGGCGGTGCGCGAGCTGACGGGCGAGACGGCCGACGGCGGCGCCCGGCTGGCGGCGCTTTACCGCCGGCTCCTGCCCATCCACCGCCACGCGCTCGGCGGCTGACGGCGGAAGACGACCCATGACGACGACCACCAGCCTGCAAGAGGGAAAGCGCCCATGAGTTGGGACGACAAGGTCATCTGGTCCGAAGGCATGTTCCTGCGGGCGCAGCATTTCCAGCAGCAGGACCGTTACGTCGAACGGCTGGTGCGCGGCCGGGTGGCCGGCCTGCGCCCATTCGCCTGGGGCATCAGCGAGCTGACGATCAACCGCGAGCTTCTGGCCGTAGGCAAGTTCGCCGTGCTGCGCTGCAAGGGCATCCTGGAGGATGGGACGCCGATCAACATCCCCGACGACGACGATCCGCCGCCGCCGCTCGACCTGCCGGAGACGCTGGCCAACAGCATCGTCTATCTGGCCCTGCCGGTGCGCCAGCGCGGCGGCGTGGAGTTCGAGGTCGGCGAGAGCGCCGACGCCGCCACCCGCTATGTCGGCGAGGAGACGGAGACGGTCGACGCCATCGCCGGGTCGGCCAGCGTGTCGCGCATCCGCACCGGGCGGCTGCGCCTGCGCTACCGGCTGGAACGGCAGGAGCGTGCCGGCTACCACTGCCTCGGCCTCGCCCGCATCCAGGAGGTGCGGTCGGACCGCCGGGCCACGCTGGACGAGCGCTATATCCCGCCGGCCCTGAACGTCCAGGCGCTGGCCCCGCTGGCCGGCTACGTCACCGAAATCCAGGGACTGCTGAACAGCCGGTCGGAGGCGCTGGCCGCCCGCGTCGCCGGGTCCAACGGGCGCGGCGCCGGCGAGATGGCCGATTTCCTGATGCTTCAGGTCGCCAACCGCTCCGAACCGCTGTTCGCCAACATCGCCCGCATGCCCGACATCCATCCGGAACGGCTGCACGGCATGATGCTGTCGCTGGCCGGCGAACTGGCCACCTTCACCGCGGTCAACAAGCGGCCACCTGCCTTCCCGCCCTATCGGCACGACGACCTGCAGGCTACGATGGAGCCGGTGATGGCGGAGATCCGCCGCTCGCTCAGCGCGGTGCTGGAACAGACCGCCATCCCCATCGACCTGCTGGAACGCAAATACGGCATCCGCGTCGGCACCATCGCCGACCGCTCGCTCATCACCACCGCCACCTTCGTGCTGGCGGTGCGGGCGGACATGCCGGGAGAGGCGCTGCGCCGCAACTTCCCGGCGCTGGTCAAGATCGGTCCGGTCGAACAAATCCGCGAACTGGTCAATGTCCAGTTGCCTGGCATCCGAGTAAGACCGCTGCCCGTCGCACCCCGGCAACTGCCCTATCATGCCGGGGCCGTGTATTTCGAACTCGAACGCGGTAGCCCGATTTGGAAACAGCTTGCAACATCGGGCGGAATCGCGGTTCATCTAGCGGGTGACTTCCCCCAAGTGGCGATGGAGCTTTGGGCGATCCGTGGCTGATGTATCACCAATTCGTCATGTAGGGATGCGATGAGGCTCGGCGGCGTGCTGGCCTTACGCACGGGCGCCGTCATCGCCGCGACGGTGGCGACGGCCGTTCTGCTGTCCGTCGCCCTGTCCGGGCTGAAATTCGAACAGAAGCTGCGCGAGGTCACGACGTCCCGCCTGACGGTGGTGGCGGACGAGATGAGGCGCCGGGTCGAATATGGGCTGACGCTGGGGCTCGATCTGTCCGAACTGGTCGATCTGCAGGCGCAGGCCGAACGCGCCGCCTCCGGCGAGGAGATCCTCGGGGTGGAGGTGGTGGACGACCGCGGCATCGTGCTGTTCGCATCCGACCGCAACAGCGTCGGCCACCCCAGCCCGATCCATTGGAGCGAGGATCCCGGCAGCACGCTGCGCCAGCGCGTCGATGGCGACGTGCTGGTCATCGGCACCGGCGTGCGCAACAGCTTCGGCCAGACGGTGGGCGAGGTGATCCTGCGCTCCTCCCTCACCGGCCTGAAGGCGCGGGTCGCGGCGGTCGAAGGCGGGCTGCGCTTCGGAACCCTGGTCCTGGTGCTGATCGCCGCGCTTGCGACTTTCGCCGCCGTCTTCGTCGTCGTGCGCCAGGGCGGCGGTCGCCGCGGACTGGCCGCCGGCGCGGCACCCCTGGGTGTGGTGCGCGACCGTCTGAACCATGGCATCGCCGACGCCGACCGCGCCATCGAGGACCTGGAGCGGGAGCTGGATGCGATGGCTCCCCTCGGCAGTCCATCGGTGAACATGGCATCGCCGATGCCGAAAGGGGCCGCGCCGTGACCGGAAAAGGACAATCCAGCGCCGCGCCGGCCGCGCCGGCCCGGCAGCGCGACCCGATCAGCGCGCTGGTGCTGCGGCTGACCATCGTCACGGTGGCGGTCCTGCTCGTGGCGGCGGGGGCGGCATCCTGGCTGTCTCTGCGCAGCTTCGACCCGCTGTTCCAGCCGGAACTCGCGCGCAAGGCGCAGACGGTCGGCGGCCTGCTGGCGGCGCAGATCGACCGCGGCCTCGGCGTCCGTATCCCGCTGGACCGCATGGCCGGCCTCGACGCCCTGCTGGCGGCGGAGGTCGATCGCCACGACGACATCGCCTACATCGCGGTCACCGATCCTGCCGGACGCATCGTGGCGACGGCGGGCAAGCCGCTCGCCGGGCTGTCGTCCGTGCCGGCCGGCCGGCTGTCCGGCCCCGCCGACGGACGGCTGGTGAGCGGCTTCGTCGATGTCGAGAACCCGCTGGGCGGGACCGGCGCGTCGGCCGGCGCGCTGCATGTCGGCATCGACAGCGCCTTCCTGGCGAAGGCCTCCACCGATCTGGCGCTCGACGTGCTGTCGGTGGTCATCGTCTCCGTTCTGCTGATCTTCGAAGTGCTGCAGCTTGTGGTGAATCTCGCCATGCGGCGGGTGCTGACCCTGCGGCTGCTGGCGGACAGGTCGGAAGAGGGCGATTTCCGCGCCACCTTGCCGGTGATCGCCGAACCTGCCGGAACGCAGGCCGCCGGCGCCAATGACGACCGCGCGCTGGAAGGCGGCGTGCGGGCCGCGCTCGACAGCGTCAACGACCGCCATGCCGGACTTGCCGCGCGGGTGGCGGAGCTGCGGCGGCGGCTGGGCAACGACGATCCGCGGGTCGACCGGGCGGAGGCCGGGCTGGCCGCGCTCGCCGGCCGGTTCCGCTTCCGCGATCCGCAGTCCGCGACCCCGCCGCCGACACCGCTGAACCTCGTCTTCCTGCGTCTGCCGGTCTTCCTGTTCTGCCTGTCGGAAGAGCTGTCGCGCCCCTTCCTGCCGGCCTATGCCAAATCCTTCGCCGGCGAGGTGCCGTGGCTGACGCCGGACATGGTGGTCAGCCTGCCGATCACGCTGTTCATGCTGATCTGGGCGCTGTCGCAGCCGGGCGGGGCGCGCTTCTCCGAACGCTGGGGCCGGGCGCGCTCCTTCACCATCGGGGCGCTGCTGGGCTCCGTCAGCCTGGCGCTGACCGCCTATGCCGGCTCGCTGTTCGAACTGATGCTGTGGCGCTGCCTGACCGCGCTCGGCTATGGGCTGGTGCTCATCACCGCGCAAGGCATCGTGGTGGACCACACCACGCCGCGCAACCGGGCAGCGGGCATGGCGATGTTCATCGGCGCCCTGCTGGCTGCCGGCGTCTGCGGCCCGGTCGGCGGCGGTATCATCGCCGATCAGGCGGGCTTCCGCGCCACCTTCCTGCTGGGCGCGGTCCTGGCGCTGGGTTCCGGCCTGTCGGTCAGCCTGCTGCTCCTGCGCGGGCGCTCGGCAGCGCGTCCGGCCAGCGCGGCAGCGCGTCCGGCGATGGGCAGCGCGCTGCCGCTGTTCCGCGATTTCCGCTTCTCCGCCCTGATGGTGCTGAGCGCGATCCCGACCAAGATCGCCTCCACCGCCTTCCTCTTCTGCCTCGTCCCGCTTCTGCTGACCGCCGACGGCGCCACCAAGGCGGAGATCGGCCGGGTGCAGATGATGTATTTCGTCGCCTTCATCCTGGTGTCACCGCTGGCCGCCAGCCTGTCCGACCGCTGGCAGGCGCGGCGCGGCTTCATCGCCGCCGGCGGCATCGGCACGCTGGCCAGTTGCCTGCCCATCGTCGCCACCCAGGCGTTGTGGGGGCCGCCGCTGGCCATCGCCCTGTTCGGGCTGTCCCAGGCGCTGGTCGGCGCGCCGCAGCTGACGCTGGTCTCGCAGATCGCCCGCGAGGGCGGCCTGCAGGAGACCGCGGCCATCGGCTGGTACCGTCTGATCGAGCGGCTCGGCGGCGCGCTCGGCCCCGTCACCGCGATGGCGGTGGCGGTGGCCACCTCCTACCGGGAGGCGATGCTTGGCATCGGCCTTCTGTGCGGGGCGAGCGCCCTGCTGTTCTGGATTCTCTTCCGCACCGGCCGGCCGGCCACCCCAGCGACCCGGCCGCAGGAGGCTTGACCGCGATGAGCGCGAACTTCTTCGACGAGGACGACCTCCTCCGCATCCGCCGCCGTTCGCTGCTGCGGCTGGCCGCCGCCGGCGGGCTGGCGCTGCCGGGCCTGCCGCTGGCCGGCAACGCGCTGATCGGGTCGGCGCTCGCCGCCGCTGTGCCGGACAGGACCTTCCGCATCACCATGGTGCTGGGCCGCGGCGAGAGCGACAACGAATACGGCTTCAAAGACTATCTGGCGCGCCGCGGCCTGAAGGTCGACTACACCATCCGCAACACCGGCGGCGACACCGCCAAGCTGCCGGGCATCATCGAAGAGATCAAGGACACCCGCCCCGATCTGATCTACAGCTGGGGCACGCCGCAGACCCGCGGCCTCATCGGTCCCTTCGACCAGCCCGATCCGCGCAAATACGTCACCGACATCCCGGTCGTCTTCACCTTCGTCGCCGCCCCGGTGGACGCGAAGATCGTACCCGACCTCGCCCGTTCGGGGCGCAACGTCACCGGCACCATCCACATCGCCCCCATCGCGGTCCAACTGAACACCATCCAGGCCTATCGCCCGATCAAGCGGCTGGGCGTCGTCTACAACCCGCAGGAGCGCAACTCCGTCCTCACCATCGAGGGGCTGCGGGCGGAGACGGCTCTGCGCGGGCTGGAACTGATCGAGGAGCCGGTGCCCTTGAACGACCGGGGCGAGCCGATTTCCGCCGCGGTTCCAGACGCCATCGCCCGTGCGGCGCAGCGCGGAGCGGAGATGCTGTATATTGGCCCCGACACCTTCATCGCCTTCCACAACCGCAGTGTCGTGGCGGCGGAGGCGTTGCGGCTGCATCTGCCGACCTTCTCCGTCACCGAGCTGATCGTGCGCACCGACAAGGCGATGCTGGCGCTGGCGAGCAGCGCCTACGGCATCGGCCGCTTCACCGCCTTCAAGGCGGCGCAGGTCCTGCTCGACGGCGCCAAGCCGGCGGAAATCCCGGTGGAAACGCTGAAGCGCTTCTCCGTCATCATCAACATGGCCACGGTGCGGGCACTGGAATATTACCCGCCCATCGGCCTCCTGAACTTCGCGGAAATCATCGAATCGTGAGTGGCGAATTATGAGCGTCCTGCCCCCCGTCCCCCTGCCGTTCGGCGCGATCCCCCTGCGCGGCGACGCCGCGCGCGCGGTCGCCGCCGTCCGCCTGCGGGCGCTGGCCGCCGACCTGCCGGACGGGCTGAGCGTCCGCATGATGGACCTGGACGATTCCAATCTGCTCGCCGACTTCCGCGTCCGCGTGGTGGCGACGCTGGAGGACCCCGACCATTACCGCATGGCGGGCGAGGTCGGGAACTTCGTCACCGACCATCTGGGCGACCGGGGCCTGACTGCCGGCATCTTCCGCAAGGGCGCGCTGGTCGCCTACGGCGCACTGGGCCTGCCGTCGGCCACCGATCCCAACCGGGGTCGCGACCTCGATCTGCCGGAAGCGGAGCTGCCCTGGGTCGCGCACATGTCATCGGCGATGGTCGATCCGTCGGAGCGCGGGCGCGGGCTGCATCACCGCCTGATCGACTGGCGGATCGAGGTGGCGGAGGCGCTCGGCCGCCGGCATCTCGTCACCACCGTCAGCACGCGCAACCACCGCAGCTGGGGTCATCTGGCGCGGCACGGCATCTATCCGAAGCGGCTGATCCGCGTCGGCGGCGATCTGGTGCGGCTGCTGGTCCACCGCGACTTCACCGTCGACCCGGTCTTCGACACCGCCAGCGCCGAACTGGTCGCGGTGGAGGAACTGGCCTCCCGCTGGGACGTGTTCGACCGCGGCCATGTCTGGGGCCGCGTCGCGGCGGGCGAGGGGGCGTCGCAACGCTGGTACGCGCTGTGCGGCCGGGAGCGCGATCCGCGCTGATTGGGCCGCACTGATTGGGTGGCGCTGATCGCGCCGTTGCGGATCGGCCGGAGGGAGAAGACCGGGATGGGATCGGGCAGTTTCGGGGCGCGGCTGGCGGCGTTCGTGGCGGTGGCGGTGTTCGTCGCCGGCCTGTCCGCCGTCGTGCTGTGGACGCGCGAACAGGCGCGCCGCCTGGACGAGGCCGTGTCCTCCCAGGTCGGCTTCGTGCTGAGCGAGGCGAAGACGTCGCTCGAGACCCAGCTGAATCTCGGCCTGGCGCTGGGCGACCTGCCACAGGTCGATGTGCTGCTGGCCCGCGCCCGCGCCGCCCTTCCCGGCATCCAGTCCGTCGCCGTTCTCGACGAGGCCGGCACCATTCTCTTCTCCACCAACGCGGTGGAGGTGGGGGAGGCGCTGCCGCCCCGCCCGGCATCGGCGTCCGACAGCCCCGGCGGCCCTGACGGCGACGTCAGCGGCTTCTGGTCGGAGGTGCGCGGGGCCGAGCGGGTCTATGGCGTCGGTCTCGCCACCAGCTTCGATACCGCGGCCGGCAGCGTCCTGGTGCGCATGCCGTCCGGCGCGATGGCCGAGCCGATGCGCCACTATGCCCTGACCCTGTCCATCGGCGCGGTTCTGATCGTGCTGCCGCTGGCCCTGGTCGGCTGGCTGGCCGGGCTGGGGATCGCCGCCGGGCCGCGGCGGTCTCTGGCGGATCTCGCCGCCGCACTGGAAGGGCTGGGGGAGGGTGCGACCGCTCTTCCCGCCCCTTCCGCTCCCCAATCCATGGCCCGATCCACCGCCCAGGCACTCGGCCTGCCGGCACCCGCCTTCACCGATGCGGTGCGGCGGCGCCTGACCATCCTCGACGAGGCGGAGCGCGAAGTCGCCCGCCTGGACGAACTCGCATGACATCGCGCAGCCACCGCTCCTTCATGCTCGGCATTCCCGCCGTCATCCTGCTGGCCGCGGCGCTGGCTATGGCCGGGGTCGGGCTTCTCGGCACCTGGCTGGCGCAGGACCAGCTGGGCGAGGCGCGCGCCGGCAAGGCCGCCGCGGTGGCGGAGGCGGTTCAGCACGATCTGGAACGCGCCATCGGCTACGGTATCCCGCTTCCGCGCATCGAGGGGGTCGGCGCCTTTCTCCAGGGCATCGCCGACCGCAACGCTGACATCGGCTTCCTGGCGCTGACCGGCGCCGATGGCGCGCTTCTCCAATCGGCGGCCACCGGCGGCTCCCTTCCCGACCGCAAGCAGATGGAAACGCTGGCCGCCTCGCTGCGCAGCCTGCCGACGCCCGAGACCCGCGCCGCGACCCTCCAGCCGATCGAGCGCGACGGCTTCCTGATCCTGCGCCTGCCGGTGCGCATCGGCCGCCTGTCCTCGGAAGGCGGCGGCGGTGGGGTGGGGCAGCCGCCCGCCGGCCATGTGCTGGTTGGCGTACAGCCCGGTCAGGTGCGCGGCCAGATCGCCGGCGAGCTGGCGACCGTGGCGCTGGGCGGTCTGGCGGTCCTGCTGCTGCTGGCCGAACTGGCCGGCGTGCTGGCCCGCGCCAGCTTCCGCGCGCCGCTGCGCCGGCTGGCCCGCGCGATGAAGGAGGCCGCGGCCGGCCGTTTCGCCACGCTGCTGGGCCGCCGTCCGCGCGATCAGGTCGGCCGTCTGCTTTTCTCCTTCAACGCCGTGGTCTTTGGCCTGCACGAGCGCCGCCAACGCTTCGCCGCCCATGCGGAAGAGGTTCGCGCCGCCGTCTTCGACCCGGAGGTCGCCGAGGCCGTCGACCGCACCCGCCGCTCCGCGCTGGAGGCGCTCGGCTCCGGTCTTGAGGCCGCTCCCCGGCGCGAGGTCGATTCCCGCGCCGACGACATCCATTCCTTCGCCCTGCTGGCAGCGTCCGCCGCGGCGATGCTGGCGACGGGCATTGGGGCGGGTGCTGCGGACCTGTCCGGCGGCATGCTCGCCGCTCTGCCGGCGGTCGCGCTTGCCGGTCTGGCCGCCGGTTACGCGGTTCCCGCCCGCCTGCGCCGGATTGCCGCCCTGCTGACCGCGCTGCTTCTGCTGGCGGCGGCAGTCGCGGCGATTGCCGCGCTTTCGACGTCCGCTCTGGCCTCCGGCTTGCTCGGTGCGGCGTCGGGAGGCTTCGCCGCCGGGCTGGCGCTGTCCTATGTGCGGCGGCAGACCGGGGACGGTGGCCTTCCATCGATCCTGCGGGCGCTGGCGGTCGGTGTCCTGGCCGCGCTGCTTTGGGCGGTGGCGGTCGATTGGGACGGCGGCTTGCTTGCCGCGTCGGCCCTGCTTCCCGCCGGGTTGGCCTTGCTGCTGGCGCGGCCTATCGTTGTTCCGCGGAGCTGAGAGACCCCCATGCTGCTCCAGACCCGCATCATCCTGTTCGTGCTCGCCACCGTCACCATCGTGGCCGGCCTGCTTCTCGGGTTCGCCGCCCTGCGCGAGGACGCCGCCGACGAGCGCGCGCGCGAGCTTGAACTGGCGCGGCTTGAAACCTCCTGGCAGCTCGCCGTTTCGGGCGCCGTCGGCCGCATCGACCAGGGACTCGGCCGGCTGGCCGGCGACGCCGAGATCGCCCGCGCGGTCGAGGTGGAGGAGCGCGGCGCGCTCGACCGCCGGGTCGCCGCGCTGGGGATTCTCGCCGCCCCCGCCACCGGCGGCATCACCGACGTAAACCTGCTGTCGAAGTCGGGCGACCTGCTCTACAGCAGCGATCCGGCCTTCGATCCGGCGCCATTGCTGAATCGCGGCGCGCTCGACGCCATCCTGTCCGGGCAGAAGCTGGCGCGCGGCGTCCGTCTGGTCGATGGCGAGCGCCTGGTGGTGGTGGCCGGCGTGCCGATCTATGCCGGGACCGGGGCCGGAGGCGGCGCGGGCAGCGGGGCCGGCGTCACCGGTGCGGCGGTGGCCGGCCTGGACTTCGTCGCCGCGCTCGACGTGCTGCGGCGGACCACCGGCGGGCGCGTCTTCGCCGTCAGCCGCAGCGGCGCCGCCCTGGATGGAGAGACCGATCCGCTCTGGCCGGCGGTCAAGCCGCTGGTCCGACCGGCAGAGCGCAGCATCACCCATGTCGCCGACGGCGGGCGCCGCTACGCGCTGGCCAGCCTGCCGGTGGCCGATCTCGCCGGCGGCCGCGTCGCCACCGTGCTGATCGCCTCCGACGTCACCCAGGCGGTGGAGGAGCAGGCGCTGTGGTCGGTCGCCTATGTCGCGGCGGTCGGGCTGGTGCTGCTGGGCGCGCTGGGGTTGCTCTACGGCTTCCTGCGGCGGAACTTCTCCACGCTCGACGGGGCGGTGAAGGCTCTTCAGGACCTCTCCCACGGCCGGTCCATGGGCTATGTCGAACTGCCGGCCGGCAATGACGAGATCGGCCGCATCGCCGGCGCGGTGGAGGTCTTCCGCGGCGTGATGCGCGAGATCGAGCGTAGCGCCGGCCAGCGCGAGCGCCGCCTGCGCCGCCAGCAGCGCTTCATCCGCCGCCAGATGGAGGCGCTGGCCGTCACGCTGGAGGAGGATGCCCGCCAGACCCTGCTGGAGGAGCTTCGCCAGATCGAGGCCGAGACCCACGACGCCCAGTCCTCGCAATCCAAGGGGGTGGGCGACGAGCTTGGCCTGCTGGCGCTGGGCTTCTCCCGTCTGGCGACGCGGGTCAGCACCCAGCAGGTGCAGTTGACCCAGATGGTGCGCGACCTGCGCGAGGCCCTGGAGGACAAGCGCCGCCTCATCAGCCTGCAGCAGGAACTGGAGATCGCCCGAACCATGCAGCTGACCATCCTGCCCCAGGTCTTCCCCGATCTGGCCGAGCTGGACATTGCGGCGCGCATGATCCCGGCCAAGGAGGTCGGCGGCGATTTCTACGACTTCTTCCCGATCTCCGAGCACAAGGTGGCGCTGGTCATCGCCGACGTGTCGGGCAAGGGCATCCCGGCCGCCTTCTTCATGCTGATCACCCGCACGATGCTTCGCGCCATCGCCGAATCGGGCGTCGGCCCGGCGGAGACGATGCGCCGGGTCAACAACCTGCTGGCGGCGGAGAACGAACAGATGATGTTCGTCACCGTCTTCTATGGCGAGCTGGACCTGCGCACCGGCGTGCTGGCCTATTCCAACGGCGGCCACAACCCGCCGCTGCGCATGACCGCGTCCGGCGCGGTGAAGGAGCTGGAGCGCACCCCCGGCATCGCGCTGGCCGCCATGCCCGACATGCCCTTCGGCGAGAAGAGCGTCATGCTCGACACCGGCGACATGGTCTTCCTGTTCACCGACGGCGTTACCGAGGCGTTCAACGGCGAGGAGGTGATGTACGGTGACCCCCGCCTTGCCGCCGCGGTCGCCGGCCAGTCCAGCGCGTCCGCCCGCGACGGGCTGGACGGGGTGCTGACCGATGTGGCCCGCTTCACCGCCGGGGCGCCGCAGTCCGACGACATCACCTGTCTCGTCTTGCGCTGGCGCGGGGCGGCGGACGCTCCGGTCTCCGCCCTGGCGGCGCTGTCCGATCCGGTCGCCTGACGGCGGCGGCCGGGAGGAAGCATCCGCTGCACCGCGAATGCATCGTCGGGCGCCAGCCGACATGGTATAAGCACCAACGTGGTAATTCGAGGCGAGGGCAGGGTATGAACATCACCGAACAGTCGGTCAACGGCGTCACCGTTCTGCGGGCGGAGGGGCGGATCGACAGCGGCAATGCCGGCGAATTCGAATCGGCTCTGCTGTCGGCCATCGGCGCCGAAGGCACGCGGCTTGTTGTCGATATGGCCCAGCTTTCCTACATCAGTTCTGCCGGGCTTCGTTGCCTGCTGGTCGCCGCCAAGGCGGCACGGACGAAGCGCGGCTCGATCGCCCTTTCAGCCATGGCGCCGCACATCCGCGAGGTGTTCGACGTCAGCGGCTTCTCGTCCCTGTTCGAGATCCATGCCGACGCGGCTGCGGCGGTCGCGGCTCTCGGCGGGTGAGGGGATAAGGGGCGGGCTTCCGCCGGCCGTTGCCGGCTTTTCGATAAGGCGGTTCCCAAAAGGAACCGGGTGTATGATGGGAAGTGCCATTCGGCCCAACATCCTGGTCGTGGAGGATTCTCCGGCCGTTCGCCTGTCCGTCGCCGGCTATCTGGAAGGGCGCGGTTTCGAGGTGACCGAGGCGGAGAACGGACGCGCGGCCATCCGCGCGCTCGACCGCCGCAGCTTCGACCTGATCGTCACCGACGTGCTGATGCCGGAGGTCGACGGGATCGAACTCATCAAGGCTGCCCGCAGCGCTCAGCCCGACGTGAAGATCCTGGCCATGTCCGGCGGTGCGCCCAACATGCCGGCCGGCTATCTGCTGAAGATGACGCGCATGTTCAATGCGGACGAGATCATCTACAAGCCCTTCCTCAATGAAGAGTTGGGGGCCGCGGTTGCCCGTCTGCTCGACCGGCCGCTGCCAAATTAAGCAGATCGACACGTCTGCCCAATAATGGGGCGCAAAAGAAAACGGCTTCGGTGCATGAAGCGCCGAAGCCGCAAGTGATGCGTGGAACCAACCGCTCTGCACCACGCAAGCGCCGTGCCAGAACTCTCGATATCGCCGGGGGGCGGCCGCTGAAAATCCGGAACGCCGTTTGACCGCTCCTGTTGTTCGGGGAAGGACGGGCGCGCCCACGCCTTTCGTGGCGCGAAGCCCGCACTCCAAGAATCCGGAAAAGAGGGAGCCGACCACGATGGCGCAGTACGAGAATCGGTGGCGGGGCGAAGGCCGCGACTGGCGCGACGACGACCGGGAGCCGAACCGGCATCGCGACTGGGGCGAAGGGCCGCAGCGCACCGGCGTCTATGGCCAAGACGACGACCGCCGTCACGAAAGCATGTATCGCACGCAGGCCCACCGCCACCAGGACGACCAGGGCCGCAGCTACCGCGACGCCGGCTATGGCGGGCGCGTCGGCAACGAATCCGGCGGCTACGGCCGCGAGTCCTATTCCGACAGCGACGACCGCCGCGGCGATACCTCCCGCGAGATGGAGCGCGTATATGACCGCAGCTTCGGCGGTGGCCGTGACATGAGCCGCGGCGGCTACGGCGCCGGCTATGGCGGGCGGTCCGGGTCCAGCGGTTATGGCGGCTATGCCGGCGCCGGCAATGCCGGGACCGAGGGCAATTACACCAACCGCGACGTCGGCAACGCCGATTACCGCGACCGCGATTACGGCGTGCGCCCGTATGGCGAGGGCGACCGTGGCGTGCGTGGCCGCGGCACGCTCGGCTATGGCGGGCGCGAGTATGGCGAACGTGACCGCGATTACGGCTCGCGCGGCTATGGTTCCCAGGGCGGCACCCAGAGCAGCGGCTATGGCGGCGGCTACGAAGCCGGCCGCGACCGTGGCGATTGGGAGCGTGGCGACTGGAGCCGGCGCGATTTCGGCGGCAGCTCCTCCACCAGCTACGGCGGCGGCCAAGGGGGCGGCGGCTACGAGCGTGACGACCGCAACCGCTCCTGGGTCGAGGATCGCGGCAGCATGCTCCGCGGCGGGCAAAGCCGTAGCGACTATGGCGGGGGCTATGCCGACGACCGGTACGAGCGCCGGGGCGACGACCGTGGCCGGAACCGTGATCGCGGCTTCTGGGAACAGGCCGGTGACGAAATCGCCTCCTGGTTCGGCGACGACGATGCCGAACGCCGCCGCCGCGAGGACGAACGCCGTGCCTCCCAGCATCGCGGCCGTGGCCCGCGTGGCTACAGCCGTTCCGACGAGCGCGTGCGCGAGGATGTCAGCGACCGCCTGACCGACGACGCCTACATCGACGCCTCCGACATCGAGGTGACGGTCAGCGGCGGCGAGGTGACGCTGACCGGCATGGTGCCCGACCGCCACACCAAGCGCCGGGCCGAGGATGTCGCCGAATCGGTGTCCGGCGTGTCGCACGTGCAGAACAACCTGCGCGTCCGCAGCCAGACCGGCAACCAGAGCGCCACGGGCTGGGGCAGTTCCACCGGCGCCGGGGCCTCCGCCATGGCGACCGCGGGCGGCGGCACCACCTCCACGTCGATGTCCGGGACCACCGGCGGCCATCAGGGCTCCGACACCACCACCGCCGGCAGCGCCGCCGGGCTCGGCATGGGGACCGGCGCCAACACCGGCTCGGCCTCGCCGACCAGCACGGGGACCGGCGCCGGCACCAGTGGCGGCCCGGCCGGAGCCTCCGCAGGCACCGGGTCGATGGCCGGCTCCACCACGGGCGTGACCGGCTCCACCGGCACCGGCCGCTCTCCCAGCACCCGAAGCTGACCGGCAGGCATCGCCTTCCGATACAAGGGCGCGAAGCCCGGCCTCCCAGACATCTCCGCCTGGGCAGGTCGGGCTTCGCGCCTTTTTCGCGACGGAACGGCGCCTGCCGTCGTCACGCCGTCAGTCCCTTGCCGGGCAAGGGTTTTCCGCAGATGACGCGGAATTCATTTTTCTTGGAGACTGGTTCCTTGACACTCTAAGGATCTCGACTATCGTCAGTTTTGAAACCCGTGAGTTCCATTCATGCCTCTTGATGCGGAAGAGATACCTGACTGGCGCGCTCGCCGGCGCGAGGTGATCCTCAACGCCGCGGCGGAGCTGTTTGCCGGCCGCGATTACGCCTCCGTCCAGGTGGAGGAGGTGGCGAAGCGGGCTGGCGTGGGCAAGGCCACGCTCTACCGCTACTTCCCCTCCAAGGAAGAGCTGTATCTGGAATCGCTCGAACGGGCGCTGGGCGGGCTGGAGCACAAGCTGAACGCCGAACTGGCGCCGCAGCAGGTTCCCGCCTCCGTCCGCCTGTCGGCGATGGTCTCCGCCCTGGTCGGCACGCTGAGCGAGCAGTTGCAGACGTTGAAGCTGCTGGGCGGCGACCAATCCGATCTGGCCGACCGCAGCCGCCGCATCCTGCGCCGCCGCAGCCAGCGCAGCGCGACGGCCCTGCAACAGGTCCTGGCGGAGGGCATGCAGTCGGGTGAATTCCGCAAGATCGATCTGGAGATCGTTCCGTTGCTGATCATCGGAATGGTCCGTGGCGGGATCATGCAGGTGGGCGACCGCCCGCGCGAGGCGCTGGAGCGCTCCGTCATCGATCTTCTGATGTCCGGCATCACCAACCTGCCCCCCTTCATATAAGCGCTGCCGGACCCCGGCTCCGGCGTCTGGAGTCCTCGCCTATGAGACGGTTTTTCCTGGTCCTGCTTGTTGCCGCACTGATCGGCGGCGGCGGGTACTATTGGTATGCGTCCCACACTGGCGGGGCGGGCAGCGGGACCACGGCGGGTGGGGCGGCGAATGGGGCGAAGACCCAGGCGCAGGCATCCGCCCGCACCGTGCCGGTGGTGACCCAGAAGGTGGCGGTGCAGGCGGTGCCGGAGCAGATCGTCACCATCGGCAGCGTCCAGCCCATCGCCGCCATCGCCATCAAGGCCCGCGTCGACAGCGTCGTGGAGACCGTTGCCTTCACCGAGGGGCAGGAGGTGAAGGCCGGCGACATTCTGTTCACGCTCGACAGCCGCTCGCTCGACGCTCAGCTGCGTCAGGCCCAGGCCAATCTGGAACGCGACCGCGCCAATCTGGACAAGGCCAAGGGCGACGTGAAGCGCTATGGGGAGCTGGTGCGCACCAGCGCCATTTCCCGCACCACCTATGACGCCGCCGTCGCCACCGCCGATGCGCTGGAAGGCACGGTGAAGGCCGACCTCGCGGCGATCGAGGCGGCGAAGGTGGCGCTCAGCTTCACCCGCATCACCGCGCCGATGGACGGCCGTACCGGCACCATCACCGCCAAGGTCGGCACCATGGTGCGCGCCGCCGACGCCAACCCGCTGGTCACCCTGACCCAGCTTCGTCCGATCAACGTCGCCTTCAACGTTCCGGAAAAGCACCTCCCGGCGATCCGCGCCGCGATGGCCGCCGGCTCGCTTGCCGTGACTGCCAGCATCGCCGGCAGTCACGGCGAGACGGCGCAGGGCAAGCTGTCCTTCGTCGACAGCCAGGTCGACCAGCAGACCGGCACCATCCTGGTGAAGGGCGAGTTTCCGAACGCCGACACCCGGCTGTGGCCGGGCCAGTTCGTCGACACCGTCCTAACCCTGCGGGTCGAGCAGAACGCGCTGACCATCCCCGATCTGGCGGTGCAGACCGGCCAGAAGGGCCGCTTCGTCTATGTCGTCAAGCCCGACGAGACGGTGGAGGTCCGCCCGGTCACCGTCGAGCGCAGCCATGGCGGCCTCAGCGTCGTCGCCTCCGGCCTGCAGGCCGGGGAGCGGGTGGTGGTCGACGGCCAGTCGCGCCTGTTCCCCGGCGCCAAGATCAGCGAACGCGCCGGCAAGCCGGCCGCACCCCCCTCCGGTGAGACGGCCGAAGGCGGCCGGCGGCAGGGCTCCGCCGTTGAGGAGACCGCCGGCACCCGGACGCAGACCACCGGGGGGGCGACGTGAACCTTTCCGAACTCTGCATCCGCCGTCCGGTGATGACCATTCTCCTGACGGCGGCGCTGGTGCTGAGCGGTCTGGCGGCCTACCGCCAGCTGCCCACTGCGGCGCTGCCGCGGGTGGATTTCCCGGTCATCAGCGTCAGCGCCAGCCTGCCCGGTGCCTCGCCGGAGACGATGGCGGCGTCGATCGCCAGCCCGCTGGAGCGCGAGTTCTCCACCATCGCCGGCATCGACACCATCACGTCGAACAGCACGCTCGGCAACACCAGCATCACCATCCAATTCGTGCTGGAACGCGACATCGACGCGGCGGCGGCCGACGTGCAGGCGGCCCTTGCCCGCACCCAGCGCCGGCTGCCGGCGGAGATGACGACGCCGCCCAGCTACCGCAAGGTCAACCCGGCCGACCAGCCGATCCTGTTCCTGTCGCTGAACTCGCCGACCCTGCCGCTGGCACGCCTGAACGACATCGCCGAGACGCTGATCCAGCCAAAGGTCGCGACCCTGCCGGGCGTGGCCCAGGTGCAGATCTACGGCTCGCAGAAATACGCCGTTCGGATTCAGGTCAACCCCAACGCCCTGGCTTTGCGCGGCATCGGTATCGACGAGTTGCAGAAGGCGCTGGCCGCCGCCAATGCCAACACCCCCGTCGGCACCCTGACAGGCCAGCAGCAGCAGCTGGTGATCGCCGCCAACCCGCAGCTTCCCGACGCCGACGCCTTCCGCCAGTTGATCGTCGCCTATCGCAACAACGCCCCCGTGCGGCTGGGCGACGTGGCGAAGGTGCTGGACAGTGTGGAGAACGACCGCACCGCCAGCTGGCTGAACGGCACCCGCAGCATCATGCTGGCGGTCCAGCGCCAGCCCGACGCCAACACGGTCGACGTGGTGGACCGCGTGCGCGAGCTGGTCCCGGTCTTCCAGACCCAGCTTCCGGCCGCCGCCGCCATCCAGGTGGTCAACGACCGCTCGCAGTCGATCCGTCAGGCGGTGGAGGACGTGCAGTTCACCCTGGGCCTGACCATCGTGCTGGTCGTTCTGGTGATCTTCCTGTTCCTGCGCCGGCTGTCGGCGACGCTGATCCCGGCACTGGCCGTGCCGATCTCGCTGATCGCGACGGCGGGCGGCATGCATCTGCTGGGATTTTCCGTCGACAACATCTCGCTGATGGCGCTGACCCTGGCGGTCGGCCTCGTGGTGGACGACGCCATCGTGATGATGGAGAACATCGTCCGCTATGTCGAAGAGGGGATGAAGCCGTTCGAGGCCGCGATCAAGGGCTCCCGCGAGATCGGCTTCACCATCCTGTCGATCACCCTGTCGCTGGTCGCCGTCTTCATCCCGATCCTGCTGATGGGCGGCGTGGTCGGGCGTCTGTTCCACGAGTTCGCCCTGGTCGTCACCATGTCGATCGCCGCGTCGGCCTTCGTGTCGCTGACGCTGACGCCGATGATGTGCTCGCGCTTCCTCACCCACGCCCATGACCAGAAGGAAGGGTGGTTCGGCCGCACGCTGGAGGCGGGCTTCTCCGCCCTGCTGAACGGCTATGGACGGACCCTGCGCTGGACCCTGCGCCACCGGCCGCTGATGGGGCTGGTGATGATCGGCACCATCATCGGTACCGGACTGCTCTATCAGGCGATCCCCAAGGGTTTTTTCCCGACCGAGGACATCGGCCAGATCTTCGTGACGACGGAGGCGCGGGCCGACATCGCCTTCCCGTCGATGGCGGAACGGCAGCAGCAGGTCGCCGCCATCGTCAAGGCCAACCCGGCGGTGGTCGACGTCATCTCCTCCGTCGGGACCGGCGGCAACACCGGCAATCAGGGCCGCATGTTCATCACCCTGAAGCCGCGCGACGAGCGTCCGTCGGCGACCGAGGTGATCCAGCAGCTTCGCCGTCAGGTCGCCGGCATCCCCGGCATGGCGGTCTACATGCAGCCGGTGCAGAACCTGCGCATCGGCGGCCGTGCATCCAAGAGCCTCTATCAGTACACCATCCAGGGCCTGGACCTGGACGAGCTGTACCAATGGTCCGGCCGGCTGGAGCAGGCGCTGCGCGGCATCCCCATCCTGCAGGACGTCACCAGCGACCTTCAGCTCAACAACCCCCAGGCCTATGTCCACATCGACCGCGAGAAGGCGGCGACGCTGGGCATCGGCGTCGATCAGGTGCGCTCGACCCTCTACAGCGCCTTCGGCCAGCGGCAGGTCTCGACCATCTACACCCCCAGCAACGACTATCAGGTGCTGATCGAACTGGAGCCGAAATACCAGGGCGACGACAGTTCGCTGTCGCGCATCTATGTCCGTTCCACCACCAGCGGCAAGCTGGTGCCGCTCGACGCCTTCGCGCGGGTGGAGCGCACGGCCGGTCCGCTGGCGGTGGCCCACCAGGGGCAGCTTCCCGCCGTCACCCTGTCCTTCAACTTGGCGCCCGGCGCCTCGCTCGGGCAGGCGGTCGACCTGATCCGCGGGGCGGAGCGCGAGATGGGGCTGCCCGCCACCATCACCACCGGCTTCGCCGGCACCGCCCAGGTGTTCCAGGACGCCCAGGCGGGGCAGGCCCTGTTGCTGGCGGCGGCGGTGCTGGTGATCTACATCGTGCTGGGCGTGCTGTACGAGAGCTTCATCCACCCGCTGACCATCCTGTCCGGCCTGCCCTCGGCGGCCATCGGCGCGCTGGCGACGCTGATTCTGTTCGACACCGAACTCAGCGTCATCGCCATCATCGGCATCCTGATGCTGATCGGCATCGTGAAGAAGAATGCGATCATGATGATCGACTTCGCGGTGGAGGCGCGGCGCAACGGCATGGCGGCGCGCGACGCCATCGAGCAGGCCTGCCTGCTGCGCTTCCGCCCGATCATGATGACCACCATGGCGGCGATCATGGGCACCCTGCCCATCGCTATCGCCCACGGCGCCGCCGCCGAACTGCGCCAGCCGCTGGGTCTCGCCGTGGTCGGCGGGCTGTGCGTGTCGCAGGTGCTGACGCTTTACATCACGCCGTCGCTTTACCTCTACATGGAGGATTTCGGCCACTTCGTCGGCAACCTGTTCCGCAGCCGGAAGGCAGACCTGCCCCACGGCCCGATGCCGGCCAGCGGGGACGATTGAGGGGGGAGACTGTGTTTCCCTCTCCCTCGGTGGGAGAGATCAACTTTCACATCTCGGCCACATCTCGGCGTCGTGTGAAGCATTGGAAGAAAATTACTTTATTGGCCGTCTTTCCCGCGAAGGCGGGAATCCAGACTTTGGAAGCACCTGCGCAGGAGACTCTGGATCCCCGCCTTCGCGGGGGATGACGCGAAGTTCCCTTGCTTCCAGAGACTTAGCTATGTCTGGAAGTGTATGAATGCCATAGCCGGGGGCAACCGTCCGGAACCTTACACCGCGATCTGCGTGACCATCGGCGTGTTCACCCCGGCATCGGCGCGGCGGTAGGCGTCGATGGCCTCCGACCAGGGTTCGATGGTCAGGCCGCTGCCCATGGCTTCCTGATGGATGCTTTGCGCGACATAGCCGGCATTGGGAAGAGCGTTCAGCGGCACCGGCCCGCCATTGACCGGTCCGGCGTTCTCATCCGCACCGCCGATGGCAAATCCGCCGGCCGAACCGGCCGACGATTTCGCCCGTGTCGCCGTCGAGTCGGCATCGGCGCGCCCGCTGCTCTGCAGGGCGTCGCCGGTCGCCTCGGTGCCGTCCTTGCCGCGCTTGCGTTCCTCTTCGCCCGGGATGCGGCGGATTGGTTGCACCGCCGCGGCGTCGCTCGCCAGCATCTGACGCAGCTTCGCGAGGCCCGCGTTGGGCGACGTGCCGGTCGGTGCGGGAAGGGCGGCCAGTCCGGACAAGGGGCGGTTACCTCAAAACAGCCGATGGAACACGGGAGAAGCGCAGCAGCGCCGACGCAGTATTGCTCATCCGGCGATCTTGCACAAACCACCTGCGATTCGAAACAGGGTAGTGTGGCAAAGGTTCCGAAATACTTAAAATGCCTCACAAATGTCTCCGTATTGCGACTCCATGGCGCAGAGGAGAACTCGGCAGGAGGGAATGGGGCTGTTACAGTAGCCCGTTCGATAGCGGACCAGCGAAACGACGGATGGCACCCAGACCTTGCCGGCCCAGATTCCCGACCTTCCCCAGAGTCCTGAATATCTGGCGACCCGTCCTCTTCCGGGTGACGGACCTGGGCCGGAGCCCGCAACCGGCGACGATCTCGCCGTGTTGGCTTTGGAGCAGATGGACCAAGGCGTGATGCTGGTCGATGCCGACCTGACGGTGCGCGTCATCAACGGCCGGCTTTACGAGATGTTCGAGGTGCCGCGCGGCTACATGCCCGGCGCCGACTATGCCCGCATCGTCCATTACCTCGCCCACCGCGGCGAATACGGTCCCGGCGACCCCGAAGCCATTGCCGCCCACAATCTGGATCGTGCGCGCCGCGGCGATCCGCCCCTGTACGAGCACCGCCGCCCCAATGGCCGGGTGCTGGAGGTGCGGACCCGTCCGACCTCCGGCGGCGGATTCCTCCGCACCTATTCCGACGTGACCGAGCGTCGGCGGGCGGAGGACGAGCTTGCCACCCAGCGCCATCTGCTGCGCCTGACACTGGAGAATATGGGGCAGGGCATCGTCCTGCTCGACCGCGACCTGCACTACATCGCCTGGAACAGCAACGCGCTGGACATCTTGGGCGTTGGCGAGGAGTTGATGCGCGCCAACCCGGCGCTGCCCGACGTGGTGCGGCACCAGATCGCCAACGGCATCGTCGGATTGCCGTCCGGCGCCCCCGATTTCGGCGACGACCTCGACGCCAAGACCGTCTATCTGATGGACCGTATCGGCCGGCCGGAGCGCGAGTTCGTCTATGCCCGGCCCCAGGGCGACGGCCGGTTCATCGAGGTGCGGGTGGTGCCGCTGCCGGACGGCGGGCAGGTGCGGACCTTCACCGACATCACCGACCGCCTGATCGCCGACGAGGCGTTGCGTCAGGGCCGCGAGATCCTGACCGGGGTGATCGATGCCATCCCGGCCCTGATCGACGTGAAGGACCGCGACGGCACGGTGCGCCTGACCAACCGTTACTACCGCGAGACCTACGGCCCCGCCGCCGCTCCGCCGCCCGGCCCCTCCACCGACCGCGCCACCGCTCTCGACCGGCTGGTGGTGGACAGCGGCCAGGGCGTCCCCTTCCACGAGGACCGCGCCCCCGACGGCGATGGCGCGATGCGCGACTGGCTGACCACCAAGATGCCGCTGACCGACGATGACGGCGAGGTCACCCACATCGTTACCGTGGCGCTCGACATCACCGCGAGAAAGCGGGCGGAGGCCGAACTGCGCGACGCCCAGGCCAGCCTGATCCAGGCGGAGAAGCTGTCCTCGCTGGCCCAGCTGGTCGCCGGCGTGGCGCATGAGGTGAACACCCCCATCGGCGTCACCCTGACCGCCATCTCCCATCTGGCGGAGGAGGTCGGCCGCATCCGCACCCTGTTCGAGGAGAACCGCATCCGCCGCAGCGACTTCCGGGACTTCCTGGACATCGCGTGGGAATCGACGCGGATGATCCTGTCGAACGTGGAGCGCGCCACCGGCCTGATCCAGAGTTTCAAGCAGGTCGCCTCCGACCAGGCCAGCGGCGAGCGCCGCGCCTTTGACCTCGCCGCCTATGTCGACGAAGTGCTGCTGAGCCTGCGCCCGCGCCTGCGCCGCACCCGCGTGACGGTGGAACTGGACATTCCCGCCGGCCTGATCGTCGACGGCTATCCCGGCTCCTTCGCGCAGGTGCTGTCGAACCTGATCATCAACGCCCTGGTCCACGCCTTTGACGAGGGCGAGCCTGGCCGCATCCTATTGTCCGCCCGCGAGCAGCCGGCCGGCTGGATCGAAATGCATTACGCCGACGACGGCAAGGGCATTCCCGCCGACATCCGCTCCCGCATCTTCGACCCCTTCTTCACGACCAAGCGCGGCCTGGGCGCCAGCGGCCTGGGCCTCAGCATCTGCGCCAACATCATGACCGGCACCATGCGAGGCAGCATCGCGCTGGAGGACGGCGAGGGAAAGGGAACGCGCTTCGTGCTGCGGTTTCCGGTGGGGTAGGGCAGATGTTGGCGGCGTGCGGAGATGTCCACCTGTGCCGTCAATGCAAATCAACAGGAACTGCCAAACCCTTGCGAATTCGCAATGCCGCCCGATCATTGACTCATTAGACTGTGCTCATATTACCCATCAAAGCCGCGCATCGCGGCACCGGAATGGAGCACATACCATGGCGACCCACACCGACCTGAACGCCCCGATCTATGAGCACTTCAACCCCGGCATCTTCCTGCTAGGGCTGTTGGCTGCGGCGTTGATGCTGCTGATCCTGCCGATCGGCTTCATCTTCCACCTGAGCATCATCCTCTACGCCGCCCTTCTCGGCACCGCGCTGTTCTTCGTCGCAATTTGGAAGATGACCGCCGGATCCAAGCGGACCTGATCCACGCGGACTGGACAGGTTCAAACTTCAAGAAAGCGAGAGGTACTCAGCGCGTGAGCGTTTCTTCCCGGCCGGATGCGGCGGCCGGTGCAATTGGAGATTGCCCGACGCGCACTACCTCCGGTCCAGCAATCATCGGACATTGGCCATGCTTCGGCAACCCACAAGGAAGGCATGGTCATGGGAGGGGTATCTGCAAGTGAAAATGGCCTCTCACCGTCCGGACGGACCCTGACGGGAGGAAGCGGCCGCGACCTGCTGTTCGGCGGGGCAGGTGACGACACAATCACCGGCAACGGTGGCAACGACTACATGGAGGGCGGAGCGGGCCGCGACCGCTTCGTCCTCAGTCCCGGCGATGGTTGGGACTGCATCGGTGATTTCCGGGCCGGACGCGGCGGCGACGTGCTGGACCTCGGCAACTGGAAGGTGACCGGCGGACTTTCCAAACTCCTTGCCTCGTCCCACCAGGACAGCGATGGCCTCGTCCTTGAGTTCAGCGCGACTGATTCGGTCAAGCTGATGGGCGTAACCGCCGGTATGCTGACCGCCGACAATGTGCTGTTTGCCGACGTCGCCGGGCGGCAGATCGCGGGCGGTGCCGCGCGTGACCTGCTGTTCGGCGGCGCGGGTGACGACACCATCACCGGCAATGGCGGCAACGACTACATGAAAGGCGGCGCCGGCCGCGACCGCTTCGTCCTCAATCCCGGCGATGGTTGGGACTGCATCGGCGACTTCAAAGCCGGAAGCGGCGGCGACGTGCTGGACCTGCGCGGCTGGACCGGCATTGGCGGTTTAGAGAAGCTGCTGGCCGGAGCGCACCAGGACGCCGACGGGCTGGTGCTGACCTTCGGGCCGACCGACAGCGTCAAGCTGATGGGCGTCACCCGCAACATGTTGACCGCTGAGAATTTTCTGCTCGGCAGCGATGTGCCGGCCAAGGCAACCGCCGTGTTCGTGGCCAGCGACGCGCAGCATGGCAGTGAGCTGTGGGGAAGCGACGGCACCAACGCTTTCCTGCTGCGCGACATTGCCTCCGGTACCGCCGACTCCGGCATCATCGGGCCGGTGAGCGCCGGCGGACGAGTCTTCTTCTCCGCCGATGACGGCGTCCATGGCCGCGAGCTGTGGGTGAGTGATGGCACGACGGCCGGTACCCGCATGGTGTCCGACATCGTGGTGGGCAGCGGCGGATCGAACCCGCTGGCGATGACCGCCTTCGGCGACCGTGTGCTGTTCCAGGCGGATGACGGCGTGCACGGCACCGAGCTGTGGGTGAGTGACGGCACGGCGGCCGGCACCCATCTGCTGAAGGACATCTATGCAGGTCCGACACGCTCCAACCCCGGCGACTTCACCCAACTCGGCGACAACGTCTATTTCTCCGCCGAAGATGCGGAACATGGCGCCGCCCTGTGGAAGACCGACGGGACGACGGCCGGCACGGTGATGGTCAAGGACTTCCTGCCAGGGAACCAGGACCCGCCGGTGATGGTGATCATCCAGCCGTCACACCTGACCGCGGCGGGCGACCGGCTGTATCTGACCGCCTGGGACGGCACCGACGGCTTCACCCAGCTATGGGTAACGGACGGGACGGAGACAGGAACGACCAAGCTGCGCGGCGACCTGACCGACCTGCCGCAGTTCGGCCTCGACCTCGACATCGGGGCGGTCGGCAAGCAGCTTTACTTCAACGACGACGTCAATCTCTGGACCAGTGACGGGACGGTGGCAGGAACCCGGGAGGTCCGGCACAATTACCCCGACATCTACGCCAGGCCTCAGCAATTCACTGCCGCCGGCGATACGATGTACTACGTCAATTACGATCCCCATACCGGTTACGAAGTAATGGCGACCGACGACAGTGGTTCGGAAGGGAGGTTCCTTGGCGACCTCAATCCCGGACCGAACAGCAGCCGGCCGTTCGACCTCACCGCCGTCGGCGATACGATGTTTTTCGCCGCGGATGACGGCACCACCACCACGCTGTGGCAGAGCGGCGGCCACAGCTGGGACACCCGCAAGGTCGTCGATGCCGGCGGTGACGATATCTGGTCCTCCGTCACCAACCTCAGTGCGGTGGGCGGCGACCTCTATTTCAGCGCCAAGGACCAGTCGCAGGTCGACGCCATGTTCCGCCTCGACACCGGCAGCGGCGAAGTAACCCGGCTTGCCGGCTCCTACGGGCTGCCCCTGGGCGGGCCGACCGTAGTGGCGGTGTAGAAGCTTCCGGAGCAGTGCCGCAAAAGAAGGCGCCCTCCCCAGCATCACCGGGGAGGGCGCCTTTGCTTCAAATCACCTTGTGTCGTGGGAAAGTCCTAAATTGATGCCCAGACGGCCCCCCATTGGCGGGCCGTCTGGGCTGACCGACCCCGCAATCACCTTGGCGGACAGGCCGTGACTGAGCTCGGAGGCGGTCAGCCCTTCCTTGAAGTCCGAACGGTTGCTTGGGCTCGAGCCCGCACCACAAGGAAGGAACAGCAAGGATGTCCACCATCGAGATGGCCGCTGGTATTGACTGCGGCAAGCGCTTTTTGGATGTGGCGGTTTCCGCCACCGGTGACACGATCCAAGTCGCCAACACGCCTTCTGGGCATCAGGAACTGGCGGCGTGGTTGGCTCATCGAGGGATCACGGATGTCGGCATCGAGGCCAGCGGCGGCTACGAGCGGCCGGTCCGTGATGCGTTGCGCGCGGCGAGCTTGTCGGTGCGGGTGTTTGATCCGGCACGCGTGCGTTTTTATGCAAAAGCCATGGGGCGGCGGGCCAAGAACGATACCATCGACGCCGCCCTGATCGCGGCCTTCACCGCCTCCGGGGCTGCGTCGACCGCCACGCCGGTGGATCCGACCCGCGAGGAATTGGCCGGCTTGGTAAAGGCGCGTCGTCTGCTCGTCGACAAGCGAGGCGATCTGCGCCGCGCCTTGATCTCCGCTCCGGCAGCAGCCAAAGCGGCGCTGGAAGAGGCCATTGACGCTTTGACCGAGGCGCTGACCACGCTGGAAGCCGCGATCGAGCGCACGCTCGCCACCGTGCCGGTGATGGCTGAAACCGTGGCTGCGCTCCAGACTGCTCCCGGGGTCGGACCGGTGGTGGCGATCGGCCTCGCCGCTTTGCTCCCGGAACTGGGCCACACGACCGGTCGGAAGGTCGCCGCCCTGGTCGGCGTTGCGCCCTTCGATCATGACAGCGGGCAAGCGCATGGCCGCCGTCGTATCGGTGGCGGCCGCCCCGATGTTCGGCGAATCCTCTACATGGCCGCCGCCGTCGCAGCCCTCCATACCACCGGCGTGATCGCCGACCACTATGCCCAACTGACCAAGCGCGGAAAGCCGCCGAAGTTGGCTCTCGTCGCCTGCATGCACAAGCTGATCGTCCGCCTCAACGCTATGCTCGCAAAGGGACGGACCTGGGAGATCAAAACCGCCTGACGATGCCGGCGGTCGGCGCTCGCCGCCGACCCCATGCCAAACCCAATGAACCGGGTGCGCGGACGGGTCAAGGCCGCAGCCGCCCGAAGGGCGGGCGCGCGTCCGCGCGAGCCTTGACGCGGAGCACATCCGGTTCAAGCACGTTTCGTCATTAAGACGGTTGCTCACTGAACCACCCGAACCGCCTCACTCCGCCGCCAGCGGCTGCGGCGCGGCGACCGGGGCGCGGAACGTCTCCAGCAGCTTGGCTTCCTTCGCCTTCGCCGCCGCAACGTTGCGGGCCTTCACCGGGCCATAGCCACGCATCTCCATCGGCAGCGAGGCGATCTCCACCGCCAGGGCCAGCTTCTCGCGGGTCAGGCCGTTCAGCAGCTCGCCCACCACCGCCTCGTAATCGGCGATCAGCTGGCGTTCCTGGCGGCGCTCGGCGGTGCGGCCGAACGGATCCAGCCGGGTGCCGCGCAGGCGCTTGCCCTTGGCCAGCAGGCGCAGGGCGTGCAGCATCCACGGGCCGAAGGTCTTCTTCTTCGGCTCGCCGCCCTCCTCGTCGGTCTCGCCCATCACCGGCGGAGCCATGTGGAAGGTCAGCTTCCAGTCGCCTTCGAACATGCGCTGCACATTCTCGACGAAGCCGCTGTCGGTGTAGAGGCGCGCCACCTCATACTCGTCCTTGTAGGCCATCAGCTTGAAGTGGGCGCGGGCGACCGCCTCGGTCAGAGCGGTGGAGCCGGGGACCTTCTGCTGCTCCGTCCGGCGAGTCCAGTCGATCAGCGCGTGATAGCGGGCGGCATAGGCGGCGTCCTGGTAATCGACCAGGAAGCGGTGACGGCGGTCGATCACCTCCTCCAGGCTGCCGGACTGGCGGCGCTGGTCGAGCAGCAGCGACGGGGCAACCTGCACCGGCTCCTGCGGCTTCGCGGCGGCCTCAACCGACGCCAGATCGACGGCGGCGCGGCGGCCCCACTGGAAGGCGTCGAGGTTCAGCTTCACCGACACGCCGTTCAGTTCGATCGCCTTCAGGATCGATTCCTCGGTCAGCGGGATCAGCCCCTTCTGCCACGCATAGCCCATCAGGAACGGGTTGGCGTAGATGCTGTCGCCCAACAGCGCGGTGGCCAGCTTCGTCGCGTCGAAGGCATCGACATTGGCGTCGCCGCCGCAGGCCTTGCGGATGTCGCCGACCAGATCGCGCACCGGGATCACCATGTCCGGCTTCTTGATGAAGTCCGCGGTGATGCTGTCATGGGTGTTGATGACGGCGCGGGTGCGGCCGGCGGTCATCTTCGACAGGCCGTCGCCCGCCGCCGCGACGATCAGGTCGCAGCCCAGCACCGCATCGGCCCCGCCGGCGGCGATACGGACGGAGTGGATGTCCTCCGGTGTGTTGGCGATGCGGATGTGGCTGGTCACCGCGCCGCCCTTCTGGGCGAGGCCTGTCATGTCGAGCACGCCGACACCCTTGCCCTCGATGTGGGCCGCCATGCCCAGCAGCGCGCCGATGGTGACGACGCCGGTGCCGCCGACGCCGGTGACGTACAGGCTCCAGGTCTTGTCGAAGGCCGGGATGGCGGGGGTGGGCAGGGGGGTGGCGTCGGCCGACTTCGCGGCGGCCGGCTTCGGCTTGCGCAACTGCCCGCCTTCCACCGTCACGAAGCTGGGGCAGAAGCCCTTGGTGCAGGAATAGTCCTTGTTGCAGCTGGACTGGTCGATCTGGCGCTTGCGGCCGAACTCGGTCTCCTGCGGGATCACCGACACGCAGGACGACTTGGCGGAGCAGTCGCCGCAGCCTTCGCAGACCAGCTCGTTGATGACCACGCGCTTGGCCGGATCGACCATCTTGCCGCGCTTGCGGCGGCGGCGCTTCTCGGTGGCGCAGGTCTGGTCATAGATCAGGACGCTGACGCCGGGGACCTCGCGCATTTCCTTCTGCACGCGGTCGAGGTCGTCGCGATGCTCGACGTTGGCGTATTGCGGCAGGCCGCTGTTGATCCCGTACTTCTCCGGCTCGTCGGAAACGACGGTGATGCGCTGGACGCCCTCGGCCCGCAGGACGTTGGCGATCGACTGCACGGTCAGCGTGCCGTCGAAGGGCTGGCCGCCGGTCATGGCGACCGCGTCGTTGAACAGGATCTTGTAGGTGATGTTCACCTTGGCGGCGATGGCCTGACGGATCGCCAGGATGCCGGAGTGGAAATAGGTGCCGTCGCCCAGATTGGCGAAGATGTGCTTTTCGTCGGTGAAGGCGGCCTGACCGACCCACGGCACGCCTTCGCCGCCCATCTGGGTGAAGGTGTCGGTGGAGCGGTCCAGCCACGTCGCCATGTAATGGCAACCGATGCCGCCCAGCGCCCGGCTGCCTTCCGGCACGACGGTGGAGGTGTTATGCGGGCAGCCGGAGCAGAAGGTCGGCTTGCGCACCACGCGGGCGACATGGGCCTTCTGCTTCTCCTGCGCGTCGAGGAAGGCGATGCGGCGGACGAGGTTCTCGTTGTCGATGAAGCGCTGCAGGCGGCGGCCGATCACCACGGCGATCTGGGCGGGCGTCAGCTCGCCGGCGCTCGGCAGGATCCACTCGCCCTCCTCGTCGAACTTGCCGACCACCTTCGGGCGGACGTCGGGGTTCCAGTTGTAGAGCTGTTCCTTAAGCTGGTTCTCGATGACCGCGCGCTTCTCCTCGACGACGACGATCTCTTCCAGACCCTCGGCGAAATGGCGCACGCCGTCACGCTCCAGCGGCCAGGGCATGCCGACCTTGTAGACGGTGATGCCCCAATCGGCGGCCATCTCTTCGGTGATGCCCAACTCGTCAAAGGCCTGACGGACGTCGAGATAGCTCTTGCCGGTGGTGACGATACCGAACCGTGGACGCGGGCTTTCCATCACCACGCGGTCCAGCTTGTTGGCACGCGCGAACGCCAGGGCGGCGTACAGCTTGTGCTTCATCAGCCGGTATTCCTGCTCCAGCGGCGGGTCGGGCCAGCGGATGTTCAGGCCGCCCGGCGGCATCGCGAAGTCGGTGGGGATGACGGGGGACACGCGGTGCGGGTCGATGTAGACCGACGCCGAGGTGTCCACCGTCTCCGCGATCGTCTTCATGGCGATCCAGCAGCCGGAAAAGCGGCTCATCTGCCAGCCGATCAGGCCGTAATCCAGGATCTCCTGCACCCCCGAAGGGTTCAGCACCGGGATCATGGCGTGCATGTAGGCGTGTTCGGACTGGTGCGGGAAGGTGGAGGATTTGCAGTTGTGGTCGTCGCCGGTCAGCACCAGCACGCCGCCATTCTTCGACGTACCCGCCGCGTTGGCATGCTTGAACACGTCGCCGGAGCGGTCGACGCCGGGGCCCTTGCCGTACCACATGGCGAAGACGCCGTCATACTTGGCGCCCTTGAACATGCCGACCTGCTGGCTGCCCCAGACGGCGGTGGCGCCCAGCTCCTCGTTCACGCCGGGCTGGAACTGGATGTGGTTCTTTTCCAGGAACTTGCGGGCGTTCCACAGATTCTGGTCGAAACCGCCCAACGGCGAGCCGCGATAGCCGGAAATGAAGCAGCCGGTGTTCAGCCCGGCGGCGAGATCGCGCTGGCGCTGCATCATCGGCAGGCGCACCAGCGCCTGGGTGCCGGTGAGGTACACACGCCCCTCTTCGAGCGCGTACTTGTCTTCGAGCGAGACAGTTGCGAGCGCCATTCTTCATTTCCTCCCATCGGTCGGCAGCCTGGCAAACTCCGGTGCGGAGTGCTGGGACGCCGATTTGTTCGCTGGGCAAAAAGGTAATGAAGGCTGTCTTATATCGCAACGCCTGCGGCCGGCCGGATCGCAAAAAGCAAGGATCGGCCGGCAACCGGCGGTCTTCCGTAACGGAGCGTATGGAATGCCCTTCATTGCGGAAATTCCTGCTCCGCTCCCTTCTCGCCCGGAGCCTGTCCAAGCGATATGGGAACGGACTCAGCGGCCGGTGAGGGGGGATTTGCCCGGAGGGGTCGGGCTGCCGTTCTCCGGCCAGCCACCGAAGTCGGTGTGGCCGCGGGCGGCCAGCGTGCGGACGCTGGCGCGCAGCGTGCGGATCAGGCACAGCGCCACCGCCATCGACTGGGTGCTGCCGTCCGACCCCACCAGCCAGCGCAAGGCTGCGGCATGGGCCTGCAGGGCGTCGATATAGCCTTCGACGTCCGGCTCCACCCAGGTGACGCAGGTGGACAGCGACGCGACGATGGAGGACGCGGCGGAATCGCCGGCGGTGGCGATCTGCAGGTCGGACAGGGAATGGCGCAGCCGGCTGCCGATCGGGTCCGGCCGGTCGATGGCCGCCTCCAGCTTGTCAAGCGCCAGCAGCAGCCGCACCCGCTTCGGATCGTCGCTGCGCATGGTGGCGGCACTGCGGTCCGGCGGCGTCGCAGATGCGGGGACGGCCGCCGGCGGCATGGGAGGCGGCAGTTGCGCCGCGCCGCTGACGACCGGACGCGGAGCCGTCGGCCGGGGGGAGGGCAGGCCGGCGGGGGAGATGCCGCCCTGGTCGACCGGGGGTGCGGAGTCAGGGCGGCTTTCGCTGCGGGGCTCCGCACCACCCGTCGTCCCGCCGGTGGTCGTGCCCCCGGTGGCTGTGCGCGGCGTGCCGTCGCGGCGGTTCAGCACCGCGTCGATGCGCCGGGCCAGCGTGGCGGCCGGCACCGGCTTGGCCAGCACGCTGTCGGCGCCGGCATCCCAGGCGCTGCGCACGGTGGCGAGATCGGCGTTGGCGGTCAGCACGATGATCGGCATGTTGGGCCGCAGGCTGCCCGGCGACTGGCGAATCCACTGGATCAGCTGCGCGCCGCCCACCGGCTCCATCACCCAGTCGGTCACCATCAGGTCGAACACCTCGCGCCGCAGCGCGTCCTTGGCCTCCTGCCCGTTGGCGACCGCGGTGATCTGGCCGACACCCCAAAGCCCCAGCATGTCCTTCAACGCCCGCTGCAGCAGCGGATTGTCGTCGACAATCAGGATCTTGACGGGGGAGGCGGGGCGCTTCGTCATGGAGTGGTTCCGATGATGCGGCTGTGTCTGTCCCCATATCCGCCTCGCCCCGCTCCTTTTCATGGGAAGGGGACGGGTGAGCGACCAATGAGACGCCCGATGCACCGTTGGGTGGGCCGGGTTATCCCCTCCGCCGTTCGAAAGGGTAGCCGGCCTGCGGCACCACCCCTTTCGATGCGCAGCCATGGACGCGGCGCATATCAGAAGATCCTGATGGCAGTGGACGCGCCGTCGGCGCGATCCTATGATTCCCACCATTCTCCTATGGGAAAGGGCGATGCGATGGACGGCGGTTGCGGTGGCGGATCCTGTGGCGGCGGTACCTGCGGCGGTGGGTCTTCCCGTCCGTCCGGTGGATCGGACGACCTGAAGCACACGATGCGGATGGCGATGGTGGTGAACGGGCTGCTCGGCGCCCTGCTGCTCACCGCCGCCAACGCGACGCAGGCGGTGTCGCTGTGGGCGGCGGCGCTGCTGGTGCTGAACCACGCCGCCGGCCATGCGGTGACCCTGGTCGGTACGGGGCGGCGGCCCGACCTGCGCGCCCGGCTGTCCATGCTGCAGGGTGTGGCGCTGGCGGTTGCCGCCGTGGCGCTGGTGGTGACTGCCGGGCGCAGCATCGCCGGCATGACCATTCCCGACGTGCCGCTCGCCAGCCTTGCCCTGCTGCTGGCCATCGGCGTGACGGTGGCGACCGCAACCCTGCTGTTCGCCAACCGGCGCGGCACGCTGACCCTGCGGGCGATCTGGCTGTGCTCGCGCAAGGACGTGCTGCCGCTTGCCGCCGGGCTGGTCGGTCTGGCGGCGAGCTGGCTTCTGTTCGACGGCGCGCCGGATGCGCTGGCTGGCGCCGGCGTGGCGGCGGTTCTGCTGGCGGGCGCCTGGGGGCTGCTGCGCGGCGGAATGGTGGGGGAGGGGAAGTCTGCGCCGATGCGTTAGACCGCCCCCCCGACGCCGCCCCCTTACGACCGCTGCCGCAACCGCTCCAGCAGCGCCTTTGTGGCAAATCCGTCAGGGATCTCCCCGACCGACGCCTGGAACCGACGCACCGCGTTGCGCGTGTTCGCCCCGACGATGCCGTCGGCTGCGCCCGGTTCCATGCCCAGCGCCGCCAGCCGCTGCTGCAGGTCGATGCGCTCGTCGCGGCTCAGTGCCTGTTCCTCGCGCGGCCAGCTGCCGCGGACGCCGGGCTTGCCGGTCATGCGGTCGGCCAGCAATGCGACGGCCAGCGAATAGCTGGTCGACGGGTTGTAGCGCATGATCGCGCGGAAATTGTCGCGCACCAGGAAGGCCGGTCCGCGATGCCCGGCCAGCACCAGGATCGCCGCGGACCCGTCGCCGTCAAGCTCGCTGCCGTCCAGCGGACGCACGCCCAGCCGCCGCCATTCCGACAGCGGCTTGGTGATGCTCAGCTCGGCCTGATCGTAGGCGAAGCCGTCGGGCAGCCGCACCTCCTGCCCCCAGGTCTCGCCCGGCCGCCAACCGTTGGCGAGCACGAACTTGGCGGTGGAGGCCAGGACGTCGGGCATGCTGCCCCAGATGTCGCGATGTCCGTCGCCGTCCTCGTCCACCGCGTTGCGCAGGAAGACGGTCGGCATGAACTGGGTCTGGCCCATGGCCCCGGCCCAGGAACCGCTCATCCGTTCCGGCGGGATGTCGCCGGACTCGAGGATGCGCAGGGCCGCCAGCAGTTCCGAGCGGAAATAGGCGGCGCGGCGACCCTCGAAGGCCAGCGTCGTCAGCGCGTCGATGACCGAGAAGTTGCCGGTGGATTTTCCGAAATCGGACTCCACCCCCCAGAAGGCGACCAGGACCTCCCCCGGCACGCCGGTGCGGCGGGTGATGCGGGAAAGCAACGCCGCATGCTCCTGCAGCTTCTGCCGGCCGTCCTGGACGCGCTTTTCATTCACGGCGCTGTCCAAATACTGCCACACTTGCCGGGTGAACTCGGGCTGGGCCGAGTCCAGCTCCACCACACGGTCGGACAGCTTCACCCGCTGGAAGGCGCGGTCGAAGGTCTGCGGACGGATGCCCTGGCTCAGCGCCTCGGCACGCAGCGCCGCCAGCCATTCGGTGAAGGAGACGGACTGCTGCGCCGCTGCCGCCGGGGCTGGGATGGCGGCAGCCGTCGGGGGGCCGGAGACGACCGGGGCGGTGGCGCCGGTGCTCTGGCAGCCGGCCATCAGCAGGGTGGCGAGAAGGAGGCGGGCGGGATGACGGAACGGGACTCGCATGCGCTCGACCGTGATCGGAGGGGGAACCGGGGCGTGACCCTAAGGCTCCCGGCCGCAAGGCTCAACCGACAAATGGATACCTCCGGGGTGGAACCCCCGATTGCGGGGGCGACACGCTTGCAGGGCCGGCGGACCGGTCCATATCAAAATCCAGCGCATCGCTTTCGCAATTCCCGTCCGGCGGGTCTCCGCCTTTCGGTGCCGATCCCGGAAAGACCGGTTCCCGACAAGGAAGACGGGACGGGAGCGAAATCCGGAACACCGCCTTCCTCTATTGCGTTGATCTGGAGGCACATCGATCCGGAACGCGCAACGATCGGGTGCCGCTTCGACGAAGAGGCCGCCTTCTGTCACGGAATGCCAAGGGTGCCGTCGCCATGAAAATCGTGATCTTCGGCTTGACCAACGGGTATCGCCATGATGGCGGGCACAGATCGCGCTGGCGTGCGCTGATCCAGGCGCTGGCGATCCGCGGCCATCGCGTCGTCGCGGTCGAACGCAGCGGCCCGGATGCGCCGACGCCCTGGACGATCCCCGGCGGCGACGTGCTGTCCTACGGCGCCTGGGACGATGTCGCGGTGGAGGCGGCGGCGCAGGCCGACGATGCCGGGGTGGCGCTGGTGGTGGCACAGGGGCCGGACGCCCGCCTTGCCGCCGACCTCGTCCGCCACTCCAAGGCACCGCGCCGTGTGCTCTACGATCCCGAAGCGGCGGTCAGCCTGACCGCGCTGGAGGCGGGGGAGAGCGTGGCCCATCTGCCGGCCGACGGGCTGGGCGGCTTCGACATGGTGCTCGCCTCCTGCGGCGGGCCGGCGCTGGACCGCTACCGCGCCAAGGCCGGGGCGGAATCGGTGGTCCCGCTCTATCCCTGGATCGTGCCGGAGGTGGACAAGCCCGGCGACTTCAAGCGGGAGTATCTGGGCGACCTCTGCTGCATCGTCGGCGGGCCGGACGGCATCCGCGAAGGGCTGGACAACTTCTTCATCAACCCCGCCCAGCGGCTGACCCGCCGTCGCTTCGTGCTGGTCGGCGCCGATCTGCCGGACGGCGTGCCGCGCGCCTCCAACATCCTGACCTTCCCCGATCTCGACCCGGCGCAGCATGCCGACGTGCTGGCTTCGGCCAGTCTGGCGCTGACGCTGGCCCGCGACGACGAGCGCAAGATCGGCTGGTGCCCGTCCGACCGGCTGTTCCTCGCCGCCGCCTGCGGCTCCGCCATCGTCGCTGACCAGTGGGAGGGGCTGGACAGTTTCTTTGAGCCCGGGCGCGAGATTCTGGTGGCCGCCCAGACCGACGACGTCACCACCGCGATGATGCTGCCGCGCAACCACCTGACCGACCTTGGCCGCCGGGCGCGCAAGCGGGTGCTGGCCGAACACAGCGCTGAACGACGCGTGCAGGAACTGCGCGGCATTCTCGACCTGAAGGGCGGCGGCGACGACTGACGGCGTCATGCTCAACGGGAGTGCGCAAGAGCGGGGAGCGGGCTATGGTCCGCTCCCCGTTTCGTTTGTGCCAATTCAGGGAGCCACCCGCCGATGCCGACCGTCACCATCCGCCCCGCCGTCGAGGAGGATTGCGCCACCATCCTGCGTTTCGTCCGCGAACTGGCGGAGTTCGAGCGCGAATCCGATGCGGTCAAGGCGACCGAGGAGGATTTCCGCCGCGACGGCTGGGGGCCGCAGCCGGTGTTCGAGGCGCTGATCGCCGAGTTGGATGGCGCGCCGGTCGGCTTCGTCCTGACCTTCCGCAATTTCTCCACCTGGGAGGGGCGGCCGGGCCTGTATGTCGAGGACCTCTACGTCACGCCGGACGCCCGACGCTATGGCGTCGGCCGCAAGCTTCTGGCCGCGGTGGCGCAACGCGCGGTGGAGCGCGGCTACCGTCGGGTCGACTTGAGTGTCCTGGATTGGAACCCGGCGCGTGGATTCTACGACCGGGTCGGCTTCCGCCAGATGAAGGAATGGCTCCCGTACCGGCTGACCGGGGACGCCCTGTCCACCCTTGCTGCGGAAGCCGGTGCCAAGGAAGAGTAACGCGCTGCGATCAGGCGGCGCGGTTCAACGCGGACGCGCCGATGATCTCGGCATAATCGGCACGTTCGTTGCGCAGGTTGGCCAAGAGATCGACCAGACTGTCGCGAACAAAAGCGTCGTCTTGCTCCACGATGGTGTCTTGGGTCAGCCGAATAAACTGATCGAGAAGCGCGATATGAGCCGCGGAAGACGCGTTGATCTTCTTGGTGTTGACGGCGCCGATCATGTAAATCTCCCTTGGCCTGAGCGTTCCCGATGACTTAATTAGGCCATCGAGCCAGTTAAGGACTTCCTAACAGGAATATGCGGCAGGTCACATCTTCGGGGGTACTTCCGATCTATGGTCGCGTCGCAGCAACCGCCCGAAAGAATTAATCCAAACGCCTATGGCGGCGTTTTGAGACCTGCTGCACTCGATCACCGTCGGATGCCCGGCGGGTAGCATGCTCTATGACAACACGCACCGCTATGTCCGGTTGCTCAGACCGCCCGAGAAAATTGGAGGGGGTCTCTACCAAAGGGTGCAGTCCCAACAACCCGATTGGGCAACCGCAACCCCCTGAAAATGCTGACACTCGAAATATCGTTAGGCGGCGCGGCGGGCGTTCACGCGATCGCGGGCGTCGGCACGCTCCAGGGCGCGGGCGACCAGATCGTCGAAAATCCCGCCGATGGGCGCTTCCAGTGACGCCGCCCGCCCGGCCACCATCGGGCCTTCCATCAGGACGGAGCCTTCCTCGCCGGGGCCGAGAACGCGCCAACCGCGGCTCTTCATCTCCGAAACGCGCGTCCGGGCAATGAAGGCGCGGATATGGTCGTGTGCCAGATCGTCCATTCTGTTCCCCCTGTCGCTGTCGCCCAATGCTGTCGCCAAAATCCGTCGATGACCGCCGGACTTGCGGCGGTTCAACCGGTCACTCGGAAAAGGGTACGGAAGAACTGCGAACGCAACAAGAACAAATTCGGGGGTGAAGTGAGGATTCCTGCCGAGTCGCCCAAGCTCCCGCTTGGTCCGCCCCGAAACGCTCTCAAACTGCCACTTCAGACCGCCCCTTGCCGTCCGCACCTTCACCGCAAAGATCAGGCGGGGCGGGAGCATTTGCAACCCGCCCCATCCGTGACCAAAAGCGGCGATCAGGAAAGGTCCGACCATGACCGGTGTCCGCACCGAAACCGACAGCTTCGGCCCCATAGACGTTCCGGCCGACCGTTACTGGGGCGCCCAGACCCAGCGCTCGCTCCAGAACTTCCGCATCGGCGGAGAGCGCATGCCGGTGCCGCTGGTGCGCGCGCTGGGCATCCAGAAGCGCGCCGCCGCCGCCGCCAACCTGAAGCTGGGCGTGCTCGACCCCAAGCTCGGCGCCGCGATCATGGAGGCGGCGGACGAGGTGATCGACGGCCGGCTGGCCGACCATTTTCCGCTGGTGGTCTGGCAAACCGGTTCCGGCACCCAGTCCAACATGAACGCCAACGAGGTGATCGCCAACCGCGCCATCGAGAAGCTGGGCGGAGCCATGGGGTCGAAGACGCCGATCCATCCCAACGACCACGTCAACATGGGGCAGTCGTCCAACGACAGTTTCCCCACCGCCATGCACATCGCCGCGGCCGACGAGATCGTGCGCAGCCTGATCCCGGCGTTGGAGCATCTGCGCACGGCGCTGGACGCCAAGGCCGATGTCTTCCAGGACATCGTCAAGATCGGCCGCACCCATCTGCAGGACGCCACGCCCCTGACGCTGGGGCAGGAGTTCTCCGGCTATGCCGCTCAGATCTCCTACGGCATCGCCCGGGTGAAGGGCGCGCTGCCGCAGCTCTACCGGCTGGCCCAGGGCGGCACGGCGGTCGGCACCGGCCTGAACGCCAAGCCCGGTTTTGCCGAAGCCTTCGCCGAGGAGGTGGCCGCCTTCACCGGCCTTCCCTTCGTCACCGCGGAAAACAAGTTCGAGGCGCTGGCGACCCATGATTCGCTGGTCGACGTGCATGGCCATCTGAACACGCTGGCGGTGTCGCTGATGAAGATCGCCAACGACATCCGCCTCCTGGGCTCCGGCCCGCGGTCGGGCATCGGCGAGCTGTCGCTGCCGGAGAACGAGCCCGGCTCCTCGATCATGCCCGGCAAGGTCAACCCGACCCAGTCGGAGGCGATGACGATGGTCTGTGCCCAGGTGATGGGCAACCACACCACCGTGACCATCGCCGGCGCCACCGGCCATTTCGAACTGAACGTGTTCAAGCCGGTGATCGCCTTCAACGTTATGCAGTCGATCCGTCTGCTGGCCGACGCCGCGAACAGCTTCACCGACAATTGCGTGGTGGGAATCGAGGCCAACCGCGACCGCATCGCCAAACTGGTGTCGGACAGCCTGATGCTGGTGACGGCGCTCAATCCCCACATCGGCTATGACAATGCGGCGAAGATCGCCAAGAAAGCCCACAAGGAAGGGACAAGCCTAAAGGAGGCCGGGCGTGAACTCGGACTCCTGACGGATGAACAATTCGATCAATGGGTTCGCCCCGAACGGATGGTTGGTCCCGGTTAAGCTTGGGGTTAGGGTGGGGGTGTCGTCGTTCCCGGCCGTTCCGGCCTTCCTCTGACCACCCCCATCCCCCACTTGCGATGCGTGCGTGACCATGAAGAAGCGTTCGGTCCTGATCGCCGGCCACCCCACCAGCGTCTCCCTTGAGGAGGAGTTCTGGGACGCCCTGAAATCGGTTGCTCAGTCCCGCAGCCTGTCGGTGAACGCCCTGATCGAGGAGATCGACCAGACCCGCACCGGCAATCTCTCCAGCGCCATCCGCGTTCATGTCCTGAAGGCGGTGCAGGGGCGCGAAGCGGGAGAACGGTGACGGAGTCCTCTCGGACAGCCACAATGGACAGCCGTCCGCGGCCGGCGTACACGCTTGCTGGCCGTCCGCCACCCGACGAGACCCCGCCGCCATGCCTACCGCCATGCCTTCCGACGTCACCACGCTCGATATCATCGCCTTCGTCTGGTTCGTCGGCTCCTGGGTCGGCTTCACCATCACCCAGGACCATCTGCTGGCCGGCCGCAACGTGCTGAACCAGCATCTGCGGATCGTGCGGCGCCACTGGATCGAACGGATGCTGGAGCGCGACAACCGCATCATCGATTCGCAGCTGTTCGGCCATACCATGCACAGCTGCACTTTCTTCGCCTCCACCAACATGCTGGTGCTGGCCGGCCTGATCGGGTCCTTCGGCGCGGCGGAGCGGGCGCAGCAGTTCATCTCCGACCTGTCCTTCGCCGTCCAGACCTCGCCCCAGCTGTTCGAGATCAAGATGCTGCTGATGGTGGTGATCTTCACCTTCGGCTTCTTCAAGTTCACCTGGGCGCTGCGCCAGTACAATTACTGCTGCGCCCTGATCGGCTCGGCCCCGATGCCGCCGGTGCCGCCGGACGACCGCAAGGAAATCGCCCGGACCATCAGCGAGGCGCTGACCCTGGCGATCACCGCACTGAACGGCGGGATCCGCGCCTATTACTTCGCACTGGCGGCGCTGGTCTGGGTCATCGGACCGATTCCCCTGATCGCGGCCTCCAGCGGCGTTGTTCTGGTTCTTACCCGCCGTCAGGCATTTTCCGCCACCGAGAAGGTCATCCGCGTGCAGACGCAATGGCTGGAGAGAAACGATTCAACCAAGATGAAATAACGTTTAAAAAGCCACCATGTTTTCCGCGCGTGCGACCAAATATCCTCTACCTGATGGCGAGTTGCGGCGTCTAAGGTCGACGCATCAAGAAACGGCGCGACGACCTTCCCGCGCGGCGCACAGGATATGAGGGCGACGATGGACGCCGATACCGCACTGAGCATCATGGATACCCTGGATCAGGCCGAAGCGCTTCTGCGCCGCATGCACCTGCGCGACGGCTGTGCGGGCGCCAATGCGCTGGCCCATAACCGGCAACTGCTGGACGCCGCCCGCCACCGGCTGGAGCAGGTCCACAGCATCGAGGGGATGGGCGCCTTCGCCGGTGCGACGGCGCTCGCCTGATCCGGCTGGCCCGGGGCAGGCACGGCTCACCCCTTCAGCAGCACCTTGCCGCCGCTGCGCACCTTCGACCAGTCCTTGGCGAAATAAGCGAAGTCCCGCGACGGCCGGCTGAACAGGAAGCCCTGGGCCAGTGACACCCCCAGCCCGGTCAGCAGATCGGCGTGCACCGCCTCCTCCACCTGCTCGCCAATCAGGTCCAGTCCCAGCTGGCGGCAGACGTCGACCATCGACCGCAGCATCGCCATGTCGCGCGGGCTGTTGACGGCCCCGCGGACGAACTTGCCGTCGATCTTGGCGTAATCGGCCTGGATGCCGTACAGCGACTGGAAGCTGGTCGATCCGGCGCCGACATCGTCCAGGCAGATGCGGAACCCGGTCTCGCGCAGCTTCTGCAGCACCTCGTTCAGCTTGGCGATGTCGGTGACGATGACCGTTTCCGTCACCTCGATCAGCAGCTTCGCGGCCAGATCGCCATAGGGGGCGACGACTGACTGGAACTGCTTGAGGAAGATCGGGCTCATCAGCGTCTTGGCCGACAGGTTGATCGCCACGTCCGGCAGCTTGGGCTCCTTGCGGAACTCCTGCAACGTGTCCAGCACCGTGCGGGTCAGCAGCAGGTCGAAATCGTAGATCAGCCCGACATCCTCGGCGAAGGTGATGAAGTCGGCCGGCGAACTCATCCCGTCGACACGGGTCAGCGCCTCCAGATGGTGGACGGCGCCGGTGCCGATGTCGACGATCGGCTGGTAGACGACGATGAAGTCGCGGTTGTCGATGGTCGCGCGCAGCTGGCCGATCCGTTCCACCGCCCCGGCCATCAGCCGGTTGGCGCCATCCTCCAGGCTGGAGATGGTGAACTCCCCGCCTTGCGCCGAGGCGAAGGCCTGCACCGTGTAGACCAGCGCGCGCGCCGCATCCGCCGCGTCCAGCCGGTCGTCGGCCATGTCCAGCGTCCAGGACCGGATGCCGCCGGGCAGGGCGCCGCCCGCCGCCTCGATGATCTGGGCGATGTGGCCCTGCACCTCGTTCCCGTCGATGTCGGCGGCATGGACGATGCCATAGCGGTCGCCGGTCAATTGGCCAGCGCTGTCGCCGTCGGCGGAGATGCCGCGCAGATATGCGTCGATGCCCTCGCGCACCTCCGCCGCGGCCCCTTCCGGCATCGTCTCCACCATCGCCTGCAGCCCCTCGACCAGCAGCAGGGTCAGCCCCTGGTCAAGCCCCTTCTCGCGGGCGGCGAGGATCCGCTCCTCCAGGATGCCGGCGAATCCGGTCTGGTCCAGCAACTCGCCCTGCCTCGCGGCGGCTGCGCCGGCGCCGTGGCGTTGCGGTGCGGTCAACAGCACGGTCAGGAACAACGACCCCGGACAGGAATCGAGCCGGCAACCGCCCAGCAGGGCCGGGAACTGCTGCCCGTCGAAGGCCTGGAACAGCACGCGCGACGGCTTGATCCGCGCCTTCTCCCGGATGCGGTCGAACAGGACATGGACGTATTTGCGGTCGCCGGGCGCCACCACTTCCATCAGGTTGGTGCCGACCAGCCCGCCGACCTCGCCCTTGGTCAGGCGGCAGCGCGCCCCGGCGGAAAACAGGATGTTGCCCTGCGCGTCCGTTTCGATCAGCAGGTCGGCGGCGGCGAAGGCGAAGCCGACGAAGCGGTCCCTGTCGCGGCTTGATGCCGGACGGCGCGGCCCCGCCGAACCGGCAGCCGGCGTCATCACCGGGCCGATGGCCGGCGCTATCACCGGGGCGGAGCGTCCTGCACTGTCCTGCGCCAAGGGCATCGTCATGAGGCTACAAATTGCATCAAAGTTTAGAGAGTTTCAGGATGAATGTGACCGAGAGTAACCAATATCGCCATAGGTTAGAAGAGAGTCTGTTGCCGACGACCTTCGGCTTAACAGAACGCGACAATTTGTGACATCTATTCCGTAAATGCCAACGATCCGGCGGCGCCTTGCCTTCTGCCTGTCTTCTCGGAAATTATCGTTACCGAAAACTTGGCGTGGTCATTCCGGGGCCGCAACGACGGTCGTCGGAAGCGCTGGACGGGAATCGGCAGCCCCCGCAAGCGGGTTGTCGAGCGGCCGCCAAAACTCCCGCTCCCTTTGTGACGCATCAGGTGACGTCTACTGTCGCCGGCTGGACCGTGGGTTTGCGCCGGCCGAGAAGCAATGCGTTGAAGCTCGCCTGGCCGGACATCTCGATGAACCGGTAGGTCAGGGCGGATGCCGCAACCACCGTCGCCAGATACGACAGCGCAAGCCCATCCATCACCCAGGTGCCACCGAAGAAGATCAGCCGTGTCTCTTCATCACCGACTGCCGTCTCGGCGAACATCGGCCGGCCCAGCAGCTTCTGCATCACGGCCGCCGTCTTCTGGTACAGGGCGATGACCAGCGCATGCACCATGTAGATGGAGTAGGAACGGGCGCCCAGCCACTGGAACTGTACCTTGGCCAGCAGGTGCGAGAGGACGCCCCCCTCGAAAGCGAACACCCAGACCACCAGGCCGAACAGCAGCGGCGAGGCGAAGGACAGGGCATTGCCGCGCGCCGCCGCCACGAACACGATCACCGCAGCCAGGCAGGCCGCCTCCACCAGCCCCGCCATCGGCAGCTTCGCCAGTCCGGCGCCGCGGGCGGCCATGAACAGCCGATAGACGATGTGTCCGGCGAAGAAGCCGTAGAGGCAGCGGAAATAGCCGAGGTCGAAACTGGTGTCGATGAAATGGTCCGACCATCCCATGACGACGAAGGCGCCTGCAGCCGACAGCGCCACGGCCGCCGCCGTCACCAGCCACGGGCGGCGGGCCAACAGGCAGACAAGGGCAAAGGTGATGTAGGCGAAGACCTCCGCGCTGATCGACCAGCTCGGCATGTTCCAGGTCAGCTCGCTCTCGACGCCCAGTGAATGGACCAGGAAGAGGTTGCTGAGGATGGACGACGGCGCGAAGCGGCCGGTGAAGGCCGCTGCCTCGCCGTGGATCGCCAGTGCCTTGACGATCTCCAGCGGAATGAACGCGACCAGGGTGGCCGCATGCAGGGGCCAGACACGGCCCATCCGCCGGACCAGAAAAATCCCGGCATCCGGTGCCGAGTTCAGGCGCCCGAGATAAGCGTGGGTGATGACGAAGCCACTAAGAACGAAGAAAAAGTCGACAAACAGATAGCTGCCTCGAACGAACGGATTGAGATAAAAATTTCCAAAAGCGCTGAAATGGAATAAAGCCACGAATAACGCGCATAAGCCGCGCCAACCGTCCAGCACTGGGAAACGCATTGGGTTTCTCCTAATCGGGGTGTCAATTCAGTCAGGTCATGTCGATGGCCGATCCTAATATTGCGGCGGAATATTCCTTCGATAGATAAGGAATAGGCGGTTGATTACCGCGGGGTGAAAGTAAATGCTGGTGGCGCAACCAAATAGCCGGAAAAGCGGTTTATTCCGAATGACTGCCGACAGCTACCCCGGTCTGGTTCACTGTAGCGGCCCTGGAATTGGTGGGGAGTGCGGATTTGCCAAACTGTCCGGTGGCCATAGTGCCGATGGCACAGTTCGCAACACGGATTCGCCTCTCTGCCACCGGCTGGGTGCTGCCGGGGCAGTACGTCTCCTGCGCCCAGCGGTTGAGCTTTCTCACGATTGTGCCTGGCCGTTCCGCCCGGCATCCTTCGTCCATCTCGTCGCGGCCGAAGAACCGGATGATGCCCATCCACCGGCGCAGCGCGTGCAGTGGCTGCAGTTCGGCCGTGGCGAGAACGAATTCCGCCCCGACATGAATCCCAGCATGTAAAAGGCCCCGCGACCGGTCCGGTCGGCGGGGCCTTCTAGTCTTTATCCGATCCGAAGCGTCAGCGGCGCACGAACAGCCGGTTGACATGGCCCATCTTGCGGCCGGGCCGCGCTTCCGCCTTGCCGTAGAGGTGGAGCCGGGCACCGGGTTCGGCCAGCAGTTCGGGCCAGCGCAGCACGTCGTCGCCGATCAGGTTGGTCATCTCGGCATCGGCCAGCCGCTCCACCGATCCCAGCGGCAGGCCGCAAACCGCGCGCACCAGCTGTTCGAACTGGCTGGTGGCGCAGGCGTCCATGGTCCAGTGGCCGGAATTGTGCGGGCGCGGCGCCATCTCGTTGACCAGCACGGCCCCGTCGGCGGTGACGAACATCTCCACCGCCAGCACGCCGACCAGATCCAAAGCCTCGGCGATGCGGCGCGCGATGCGGTCGGCTTCCGCCGCGGTCTGATCCGACACCTTGTCCGCCGCGGCGGGGGCGATGGTGACGTCGAGGATGCCGTCCTTGTGGCGGTTCTCCACCGCCGGATAGGCGACCATGGCGCCGTCGGCGCCGCGGGCGACGATCACCGACACCTCGCAGGCGAAGGTGACGAAGCCCTCGACGATGCCCTCCACCCCCGGCTTGCCGCCGCCGATGGCCGCCCAAGCCGCCGCCGGATCGCTGCCGCTGTCCAGCCGCGCCTGACCCTTGCCGTCATAGCCGAGCCGCGTCGATTTCAGAACGCAGCGCGGTCCGATCTCCGCCACCGCGCTAGCGACCTCCTCGGCGCTGTTGGCCGCCCGCCAGGGTGCCGTCGCGATGCCGAGCCTGTTGACGAAGCTCTTTTCGGCGATGCGGTCCTGCGCAACCGACAGAACATTCGGGCCGGGATGCAGGTTGGTGAAGCGGCGCAGATGCTCGGCCGTGGCGACCGGCACATTCTCCCACTCCAGAGTCACCACATCGACCGAGCGGGCGAAGCGCTCCAGCGCCTCCAGGTCGTCCCAATCCGCCACCGTCGCCGCGGCGCTGACCTGCGCCGCCGGGCTGTCTGCCGCGTCGGGAGCGTAGACATGGGTCTTGTAGCCCAGCCGCGCGGCGGCAAGCGCCGTCATCCGGCCGAGCTGTCCGGCACCCAGCATGCCGATGGTGGAACCGGGGGCGAGGCGGGGCAGGGGGGTGCCGGTTGGCTTGCCGGTCATGGCGGTCAGGCTTTCTGTCTGTCAGGCGGGATCGTCTACGGGGGCCTCGGCCACCGCGGCGGTCTGGCGGGCGCGCCAGCCGTCCAGCGCCTCGGCCACCGCCGGGTCCATCAGCGCGATGACCGAGCCGGCCAGCAGGGCGGCGTTGATGGCGCCGGCCTTGCCGATGGCCAGCGTGCCGACCGGGACACCGCCCGGCATCTGCACGATCGACAGCAGGCTGTCCATGCCCTTCAGCGCGTGGCTTTCGACCGGAACGCCGAAGACCGGCAGCGGCGTCATCGACGCGGCCATGCCCGGCAGGTGGGCGGCGCCGCCGGCCCCGGCGATCACCACCTTCAGCCCGCGCGCCTTGGCGGTGGTGGCATATTCCACCAGCCGGTGCGGGGTGCGGTGGGCGGAAACGATGCGGACCTCGTGCGGGACGCCCAGCGCCGCCAGCGTGTCGGCGGCATGCTTCATCGTCGTCCAATCGGACTGGCTGCCCATGATGATGCCGACCAGCGGCTGGGCGCCGGCAGCCGAAGGGGTGCTGTTCGGGGAGTGATCGGCGGTCACGGCCTGGCGCTTTCCTCAAGGTCCGGAAAGCGGCGCATTATAGAAAGAGTCGGGCGCCTGTCCAGAGGCGCCGCCGCTCCGCCTCCTCCGGCCACGACGAATCCGGGCCTGCGGCTGCGACATTCCGGCCCTTCCGATGGAACATGGTTCCACCTATGGTGCCGTCATATATGGACTGGATAGACCCTGCTCATTCCCGCAACCGGACCCATCGCATGACCGACGCCGCTCCCAACGAAGACTCCAACGACGACCGACGCAATGAGCACCGCGACATCCGCGCCGCGATGGCGGAGGAACGGATGGCCGCCGTCGGCATCAACGAGGCGTCGATCGAGACGCTGGTGCGGACCTTCTATGGCAAGATCATGAAGGACGAGGAGCTTGGTCCGATCTTCGGCCGCGCCATCACCGATTGGGAACCGCATCTGCGCAAGATGATGAATTTCTGGTCGTCCATCGCTCTGCTGACCCAGCGTTACGACGGCCGCCCGATGCCGGTCCACATCTCGCTTGGGCTGGAGCCGCCGCATTTCGAGCGCTGGCTCGGCCTGTTCCGCGAGACCGCCCACGAGGTGCTGCCCGCCGAGGGCGCCAACTTCCTGATCGGCAAGGCCGAGAACATCGCCCGCAGCTTCCAGATGGGCATCCAGTTCTTCACCGTGCCCAAGAAGGAGTGAGGGGGCTTTCCCAATCAGGGAAACCGTCATCCCCGCGAAGGCGGGAATCCAGTCTTTCCAAGCGCTTGATTAGGCAGCCTGGATTCCCGCCTTCGCGGGGATGACGCCCAAAGGCCCGTATGGTTAAGCAATGATGTCCGGCAGCAGCCGGCTCTCCAGGACCATGATCTGGTCCTTCAGCATCAGCTTGCGCTTTTTCAGCCGCTGCATCTGCAACTGGTCATAGGGCGCGCGTTCGACCAGCCGGGCGATGACGTCGTCCAGGTCGCGGTGCTCGCTGCGCAAGCTCGCCAGCTTTTCCTTCAAAATCTCTTGCTCGTTCATCGCGCCCGTTAGGAATGGCCGTTGCCCCGGGTGGATCGGGGGTGCTCTTGCGGGTAACCCGTTGGCTGGGCGGGCCGGACTATACCAGAAATCCAGCGGCACGGCACCGCCAAACCGCCGGTTCGGTCCTTTGGCCATCCGGGATATCACCGCGGCGAGGGGATCGGCCCGATGCCTCCTTTGCGGATACCGGCAATGATTGCGGGAAACGCCCTTTCCGGTAACATGGTGGTCCATTTCAATGAACAGGCGAACGGGACGGGAAACCCTCAATGACTGCCCCAATTAAAGCCGGCAAGCGTATCGGCATCCTGACCAGCGGCGGCGATTGCGCCGGGTTGAACGCGGTCATCCGTGCGGTGGTTCACCGCGCCACCGGCTATGGCTGGCAGGTGCTGGGGATTAAGGAAGGCACCCAGGGCCTGCTCCAGCGCCCGGTCCAGTACCAGACGCTCGACCTCGGCTGCGTCGACGGCCACATGATGCGCCAGGGCGGCACCATCCTGGGCACGACCAACCGCGGCGACCCCTTCGCCTATCCGATGCCCGACGGCACGCTGAAGGACCGTTCCGACGAGATCATCGGCGGCTACCGCGAACTCGGTCTGGACGCGCTGATCGGCATCGGGGGTGACGGCAGCTTCGCCATCCTGCACAAGCTGGCGCAGAAGGGCGGCTTCCCGATGGTGGGCGTGCCCAAGACCATCGACAACGACCTGGGCAAGACCGAGGTATCGGTCGGCTACGACACCGCCGTCGCCGTGGCGGTGGAGGCGCTGGACCGCCTGCAGCCCACTGCCGCCAGCCACCACCGCGTGATGGTTCTGGAGGTGATGGGCCGCGACGCCGGACACATCGCGCTGGCGGCCGGAATCGCCGGCGGGGCCGACGTGATCCTGATCCCGGAAATCCCCTATTCCATCGAAAGCATTGCCTCCAAGATCAAGGACGTCCGCGATTCGGGGCGCAACTTCGCCCTGGTCGTGGTGTCGGAAGCGGTGAAGACCCTGGAAGGAACCGGCGTCAAGAAGATCCTCCAGGGCGGCGAGAAGCGCTATGGCGGCATCGGCGACTACATCGGCGAGAAGATCGCCGACGCCACCGGGGCCGAGACGCGCGTCACCGTGTTGGGCCATGTCCAGCGCGGCAGCATGCCCAGCCCGCGCGACCGCCTGATCGCGTCGGCCTTCGGCGTCCATGCCGTCGACCTCATCGCGGAGGGCAAGTTCAACCGCATGGTCGCCTGGGCCAACCGCGGCGTCATCGACGTGCCGATCACCGAAGCGATCGAGCATTACTCCTGCGTCGAACTGGACGGCGCGCTGGTGAAGACCGCCCGCGGCCTGAACATCAGCTTCGGCGACTGACCGGCCCGATGACAGGCGTCCCCATGACCGGCACGAAGTCGGCGAACCCGTTCTGGGACTTCTCCCTGGCCGTCTACGGCCGGCCGGGTGTGCCTGCCTGCTGTCTCGCCCTGCAGGACCGGCGTGGGGTGGACGTCAATGTTCTGTTGTTCGCCGCCTGGGCCGGGCTGGAGTGCGGCGTCCGCCTGTCCGCAGGGGACCTCGCCCGCATCGACGGCGCGGTGTCCGGCTGGCGCGAGGAGATGGTGCGCCCGCTGCGCGCCCTCCGCCGCCGCGCAAAGGCGGAGGACGATACCCTCTACCGCCGCATGAAGGCCGCGGAACTGGAGGCCGAGCGTGTCCAGCAGGACCGCCTGTTCGCCGCCGGCGGGTTCCTGCCGCAGCCGGGCGGCAGCGTGACACTGGCCGCCGCCAACATGGCGCGGCTGGTGCCGGGCGGCGATCCGGCGCTGGAGGAGTTGGTGGGGGTGTTGGGATAACGGATTCAGGGTGGGGGTCTAACTCCGCAAGAAGCTAAGCCTCTACCTGTTCAGAATCAGCTCGTCCGGATTGCGCACCGTGTTCGACACCAGCACCGGCTTGCCCGCATAGAAGGCACTGCAGCGCTTGCCGCTGACCAGACGGGTCAGCGCCGCTTCCCACTCGCGCCCCTTCGGGCCGATGATGCGCAGCTTCAACTGGTCGACCAGCGGAACGACCTTGAAGGACTCGATCTCGATCGGCTCGGCGCTGGTGGTGGTGAAGACATCCTGCTTCAGCGTCAGGGTCTTGCCGTTGATCTCCAGCGTCACGTCCTGCGCCCACGGGCAGCCGTTCGACTTGGCGCCTTCATTGGCCTGCGCAGCACCGATACCGAACCCCAGCATCAGGGCGGCGGCGAGAGTGACCCGGCGGAGGCCGGATTGGCTCCGGCGGAGGCCGAATTGGCAAAATGCCCGGATTGGGCGGGAGGTCATGATCCGCTCCTCAGGAATGCGGCGCGGACAATAGCGATGCGTCAGCCTCATGACAATCCAGGGAAAATCCCGATTCTGTGACCGTTTGCGACGATTTCCGACCGTGCCCGGCTGGACCGGGACGGGCGCGCCGGGGCATGATCTGGATCCCGGCAGCGCGCCCGCCAACCCGCAAGAGTTCCGATGGTTACTTTGTCGCAGGCCCTGCTGATCGCCCTCGACCACCATCAGGCGGGCCGGGTGGCGGAGGCGGAGGACATCTATCGCCGAATCCTCAACGCCGATCCGGAATATGCCGACGCCATGGAACTGCTGGGCGTCCTCGCCGCCCAGACCGGCCGGTTCGGCGCGGCCAGCCGCATCCTGCGCCTTGCGGTGGCGTTGCGTCCCGACGGAGCCGGCGGCCTGTCCAACCTCGCCGGGGTGGAGCAGTCGGCCCGCGCCCTTGATGGCGCGGTGCGGCTTTATGGCTGGGCGCTGCGCCTGCTGCCCGACCTTGCCGACGCCCACGCCAGCCGCGCCGGGGCCCTGCGCCGACTGGGGCAGGCGGAGGCTGCGCTGCTCGCCACCGCCAAGGCGCTCGCTCTGGCGCCCGGCCATGCCGACGCGCTGGCGAACCGGGCCGCCGCCCTGTTGTCGTCCGGCGATCCTGCATCGGCCGAGCGCTGTGCCCGCCGCTCGCTCCGCCTGAATGCCCGTTCCGCCGTTGCGCACGCGACCCTGGCCGCCGCGCTGGCCGCACAACGCCGCTGGGCAGAGGCGGAGACCACTGCCCGCGACTCGCTGACCCTCGACCGGAATGCCGGCGACGCGTGGGAGGTGCTGGGCGCCGTCCTGGCCAAGCTCGGCCGCTTCCCGGAGTCGCTGGAGGCATTCACGACGGCCGAGCGGTTGCAGTCTGGCTCCTCGCCAAATTCGTCCCTGTATGCGGCGCGCGGCACCGCCCTGATCGCCATGGCTCGCCCAACAGAGGCGGCTGCCGACTTCGAGCGCGCCCTGGCCGTCCGGCCGCAGGATGCCGGGCTGCATTGGAATCTCGGCTTCGCCTGTCTGATGGCCGGCGATTACGCGCGCGGCTGGCCGGAGTTCGACTGGCGCCGCCATGACGACCATGCCGAACCGCCCTGGCGCCATTTCGCCCAGCCGACATGGCGCGGCGAGCCGCTGAACGGCCGGACCATCCTGCTCTATGCCGAGCAGGGGTTGGGCGACACGCTGCAGTTCCTGCGCTACGTCCCGCTGGTGGCGGCCCGCGGTGGCCGGGTGGTTCTGGAGGTGCAGCGCCCCCTGTTGCCGCTGATGCAGGGCGTGGCGGGCGCGGCGCAGGTCATCGCCCGCGGCGACCCGTTGCCGCCCTTCGACCTCGAATGCCCGCTGATGAGCCTGCCGCGTGCCTTCGCCACGGTCTTGGACGGCGTGCCGGCCGATATCCCCTACCTGCGCCCAGATCCCCTGCGCGTCGCCCGCTGGCGCGACCGGCTGGGGGCGCATGGCGCGCTGCGTGTCGGGTTGGTCTGGGCCGGCAACCCGCGCTTTCCCGGCGACGGGGAGCGCTCACCGAAGCTGGCCGGCCTGCGCGGGCTGCTCGACGTGCCGGGCTTCCGCTTCTACGGCTTGCAGATGGGTCCGGGCCGCGCCGACCTTGCCGACACCGTCCTGCCGGACAGCTTCACTGACCTGGGGCCGGAGATCGCCGACTTCGCCGACACCGCGGCGATCATGGCGAACCTGGACCTTGTGGTGTCGTCCTGCACCGGGCCGGCGCATCTGGCCGGGGCGCTCGGCGTGCCGCTCTGGCTGGCGCTGCCCTTCTCGCCCGATTGGCGCTGGCTGACCGGCCGCGACGACAGCCCCTGGTATCCGACCGCCCGCCTGTTCCGGCAGCCGGCGCCCGGCGACTGGTCGTCGGTCGCCGGACGCATGGCCGCGGAACTGGCGGTGTCGGCTCAGCGCTTCAGCCCGTTGCCGTAGCGCGAGCAGTCGTAATCGTCGGTTCCGGCCTCGGCATGGCCGCCGTTGGAGGTGTTGTAGCGCGGGTCGTCGCAGCGGCCGTTGCGGGCATAGGACGAATCGGAACCTCCCGACCCGAACAGCCCGCCGCCGCTCCCGCCGAACAGGCCGCCGCTGCTACCGTTGCTGCTGGTCTGGTTGCAGGCGGCGAGCGCCAGCGGCACGGCGGCGACAACAAGGACTCGAAGTGCGGTCTTCATGGCATTCCCTTCCCGGTTGGTGATGGCGAAGAAAAAGCGTTCCTTCGCCTTCAACAGGGCAGGGCGCCGGTAAATTCCCGCGCCGGCGTTTCGGCCGATGCTTACTCGAACGGCTGGAACAGGCGGGTGGTGGGATTGATCGCCCACATCTCGCCGGTCTGGATGTCGAACCACCAGCCATGGATGTTCAGCGTGCCGGCTTCCACCCCTTCGCGCACGAAGGGGAAGGTCATCAAATTATCGACCGACGCGCGGACCGCAGCCCGTTCGATCACCGCCGGGGTGCTCTGCAGCTTTTCCGCATCGGCCCGCGCCTGTTCGGAGCCTTCCGGCCCGACATAGGGGTCGAGCGCCGAACCGGCGATGGACACCCAGGGGGAAATGAAATCATCCTCTGACTTCTGCCCGGCGCGCAGCCGGATCAGGCCCTGGATGCCGCCGCACTGGGCATGGCCCAGCACGATGATCTCCGAAACCTTCAGCGACTTGACCGCATATTCGATCGCAGCCGAGGTGCCGTGATAGGCGCCGTCGGGCTGGTAGGGCGGGACGAGGTTGGCGACGTTGCGCACGACGAACAGTTCGCCCGGCTCCGCCGTGGTCAGCAGGGCGGGATCGACACGGCTGTCGGAGCAGCCGATCACCAGCACCTCCGGGTGCTGCCCTTCGGTCACCAGCTGCCGCATGCTGTCGGGACGCCGCTCGTAATAGCGGGCGCGGAAGGACTTGATGCCGGCCAGTAGCTGGCGGATGGGCTCGCTCGGTTTGCTGCTGAAGGGCATGGTCGGCCTGTTCCCGTTGCTGCCGGCCGGCGGCTGTGCCGGCTCCGCATCATGATTCATTGACAGCGGTATAGCGGCATTGCGCCCGCGCACCAAGCCGCCTGTTGGGCGGTACCGCAACAAGCGATCCGCGGCGGCGGTCGGTCAGGCCACCTCCGGCCGTTCGCCCCACCGCCGCAGGTTGCCGGCGTCCAGCCCGAACAGGTCCAGCACCCGGCCCACCGAATGGTCGACCAGATCGTCGATGCTCTGCGGCTTGGCGTAGAAGGCCGGGACCGGCGGCGCGATCACCGCACCCATTTCGGCCAGCGCGGTCATGGTGCGCAGATGGCCCAGATGCAGCGGCGTCTCCCGCACCATCAGCACCAGCCGCCGCCGCTCTTTCAGCGCCACGTCGGCCGCCCGCGTCAGCAGGGTGGAGGTGACGCCGCTGGCGATCTCGCTCATCGTGCGGACGGAGCAGGGGGCGACCACCATGCCTAGCGTGCGGAAGCTGCCGCTGGACACCGCCGCGCCGATGTCGGCGGCGGCATAGCTGACATCGGCCAGCGCCCGCAGCTCCGCCACCTTCATGTTGGTTTCATGCGCCAGCGTGACCTCGGCGGAGCGGCTGACGACCAGATGCGATTCGACGCCGATCCGCCGCAGCGTCTGCAGCATGCGGATGCCATAGATCACCCCCGACGCGCCGCTGATGCCGACGACGAGCCGGGGCGGAGAGGTGGTGGGATCGGTCATGGCGGGATTCTATGCTCTCATCAAGCGACAAGCCCTCTCCCGCCCCGGGAGAGGGAGGGGACCCGCGCCGCAGGCGTGGGGAGGGTGAGGGGTAATCCAAAGAACCAGAAGCGCATGGCTTCGCACCTCACCCCTCACCCTTCCCATGCTGCGCATGGGCCCCTTCCCTCTCCCGGGACGGGAGAGGGACACCCCCCTCAGTGCGCGTCTTCCTGTTCGGAATAGCGGTCGTCGTCGCGGTTCTCGCCGTAGAAGTCCTCGGCGGCTTCCTCCGGCGGGCGGGGCACGCCGCCGCGGCGGATGGCCAGCGCCAGCGCCTCTTCCAGCTCGCGCTGCGAGCAGAGGCCCAGCATCACCGGGCCGCGCGGCTTGATGTTGGCGACGTTCCAGTGGGTGCGGTCGCGCACCGCGGCGATGGTCGGCTTGGTGGTGCCGATCAGGCGGCAGATCTGGGCGTCCGACAGCTCCGGATGGTGCTTCAGCAGCCAGGCGATGGCGTCGGGCTTGTCGCCGCGCTTGGTGATCGGGGTATAGCGCGGGCCCTTGGACCGGGAGGCGACCTGCGGCAGGTCGGCGACCAGAAGCTTCAGGCGCAGGTCCTGGTTCTTCTCGCAGCGCTCGATTTCCTGCTTGGTCAGCTGGCCGTTGGCGATGGGGTCCAGCCCCACCATGCCGACCGCGACCTCACCGTCGGCGATGGCCTGGACTTCCAGCGAATGCATGCCGCAGAAGGCGGCGATCTGCTCGAAGGACAAGGACGTGTTCTCGACCAGCCAGACGGCTGTCGCTTTCGGCATCAAGGGCAGTGCCATCATCCCTCCTGACAAACTCTTCACCGGTCGCACCCGCTGGCGGGTGGTGCGGCCGGTCGTTCGAACTGGTTGTGCGGCGCGGGGGCGGCTTCGCGGCCCCAGGGTCACCCCCGTGGCGGCCGCCCCTTTCTCGTCACCACGATATAGGGCGAATACCGGTCCGCGTAAGCATGCTTGCGCAGGCGCACCGGGAAATCCCGGCCGCCCGCTCGCCTCTGCTAACCTGTCTTGCCCGCCTAAGGCAAGCCCGACGGCGCCGCATCGGCGAAGAAAAGCGCAAAATCAGGCGGCGTCCGGCCCCACCGTCAGCACGATCTTGCCGATATGCGTGCTGCTTTCCATCATCCGGTGCGCCTCGTCGGCCTGTTCCAGCGGGAAGGTGGCGTGGATCTGCGGCTTGATGCCGCCGGACTCCAGCAGCGGCCAGACATGCTCGCGCAACGCCGCGGCGATGCGGCCCTTCTCCGCCACCGGCCGGGCGCGCAGCGTCGATCCGGTCAGCGTCAGCCGCTTGGTCATCACCGGCGCCATGTTCAGCGACACCTTCGCCCCCTGCAGGAAGGCGATGGAGACGTGGCGGCCATCCACCGCCATGATGTCGATGTCGCGGGCGATGTAATCGCCGCCGACCATGTCCAGCACGACGTCGACGCCGCGCCCGCCGGTCGCCTCGCGAATCACCGCGACGAAATCCTCGGACTTGTAGTTGATGGCCCGGTCGGCGCCGAGTTCCTCGCAGGCGCGGCACTTGTCGTCGCTGCCCGCGGTGGTGAACACGGTGGCGCCGAAGGCCTTGGCCAGCTGGATCGCCGTGGTGCCGATGCCGCTCGACCCGCCATGGATCAGCAGCGTCTCGCCGCGCTTCAGGGCGCCGCGTTCGAACACGTTGGTCCAGACGGTGAAGAAGGTCTCCGGCACCGCCGCCGCCTCGATCATCGACAGCGGGGCGGGGACGGGCAGGGCCTGCACCGCCGGCACCACGCAATATTCGGCGTAGCCGCCGCCGGCCACCAGCGCGCAGACCTTGTCGCCGCTGGCCCAGGTCTCAACGCCTTCGCCGATGGCGATCACCGTGCCGGACAGCTCCAGCCCCGGCAGGTCGGATGCGCCCGGCGGCGGGTCGTAGCGGCCCTGGCGCTGCAGCGTGTCGGGACGGTTCACCCCGGCGGCGGCGACCTCCACCAGAATTTCGCCGGGGCCTGGCACCGGTGCCGGGCGCCGCGTCGGGCGCAGCACTTCCGGCCCTCCGGGCTGGGTGATCTCGACGCAGCGCATGCTGTCGGGCAAGGCAAGGCCCATGGCGGTCGTCCCTTCCATTTTTGTCTGTCCGTTCCGGCGACTGACGGCACCGGCACGTTGGCATTGTCCGGTGCGAAAGGTAGATTTGCCGGACCGGCCTGACAAGGCGAACCACGCGGCAGGGGAGGGACCCACAGCATGGCCATCGACGACCGTTTCGAGGATCTGGAACCGCGCAAGGCCAAGCCGGCGCCCAAGGACCTGACCGTGATGGGCGTGGCCGAGATCGAGGCCTACATCGCCACGCTGGAGGCGGAAATCGACCGAGCCCGCGCCGCCATCGCCGCCAAGCAGGCACAGAAATCGGCGGCCGAGGCGTTCTTCAGGAAGGGATGAAAAAAGCCCTCTCCCGCCGGGGAGAGGGCTTTTCACGCTGCCTGTCTCTTATCGCCCCATCTCTTATCGCACAGTCCCTTATCTCACCGCCCGATGCCGACCAGATCGCGGTAGCAGTGCCACGACGCATGGCCGATCACCGGCAGGGCGATCACCAGCCCGAGGAAGGCGGTGACCATCCCGGCGCTCATGAACAGGGCGATCAGGAAGGCCCAGGCGATCATCGGCTTGATGTTGGCGCGCACCACGGCGATGCTGGTCGCCATGGCGGTGAAGACGTCGGTTTCACGGTCCAGCAGCATCGGCACCGACACCACGGCGATGGAGAACACCGCCGTGGCGATGATCCCACCGAACACGGTCCCGGTCAGCAGGAACGGAATGGTCTCAGCCGAGAAGAAGATGCGGTCGACCAGCTGATCCAGCGCCGGCGGCTCGCCTGAGAAGAACAGGGCGAAGATCAGGAAGGCGACGCGGATCCAGGCCAGCATCGCCAGCATCAGGACCAGACCGACGCCGGCGATCTGCACCCCGTTGCGGCGATAGACGGCGACCACCTTGCCGAAGGTCGGCCGTTCCCCCAGCTCCAGCAGGCGGCTGGTCTCGTACAGCCCCACCGCGAACAGCGGGCCGACCAGCATGAAGCCCGCCGCCATCGGCAGCAGGAGATATTCCATGTCCAGCATCGCCAGTCCGACCACCAGGACCAGGCTGGAAATCACCGCCAGCGCGCCGTAGGCGAAGCTGATGCCCGGTGCCGCCATCATGTCCCGCCAGGCCGACGCCAGCCAGACCCAGGGACGGTCCATCTCGACCGTCCGGATCGGCGGCAACCAGTCGGGGGTGTGGGTGGGCGTGTGCGTCTGAGGCGTTTGAACCGGTCCGCGAAACGAGGTCATGTCGACCATGATGACGGCCCTCCCCTTGAACCAAGGCACGCGCCCGCCGGCGCTCATGGGCGCACTTTCACACAGTCCCGCTGATAGTCGCAAGAAGGAACTATTGGTGTACCCAATAGTAACAAATCAATAGAGGTTATTCCGACCCTGAAGCTTGGTCTTTGCGGTACCTTGGTCTTGGTACTTTAGTTCTCACCGTCCAGCTTATGCCCGTCCAACGTCTGGGTTCGCCGCTCGGCTTCCTTGCGGTCGCGTTCCTTCTCCGCCTTGGTGCGGCCGAATCGGGCCCGATTCGCGTCGGCTTCCTTGGCGCGCTCGGCCTTGTCGCGAGTCTTGCGGAAACGTTTGAGGTTGACCACGTCGCCCATGGCACGGTCTCCGGTGGCTGAATTCAATGGTTCGGGCGCCGCGCGGCCGGTAGGGGCGCCCGGCGGACGGGGAGTTTTCACGGAAAAAATTCGGACGGACCCCGACTTGGCCGTGGGATTGCCCAAATTGCTTGTTTCTTCTGCGGGCGCTAGCTTACCGAAGGACGGCGCGCACCGGAAGCGGACGGTGCGGCGGGTGGGGGAACGAGTCTTTGTATCGACGTGGCAAAGGGGCGCGGCCGACGACAAGGCCGGTCGCAGGGAAGGCGGAAACCCGGTGAAGAAGATCCTGATCGCTGCACTGGCCGGACTGGCGGTTCTGGCCGGCCTGCTGTTGGCGGCGCCTAGCCTTATCGACTGGAACGCCTATAAGGGCGCCATCGCGGAGCGGGTGTCGCAGGCGACCGGCCGGCAGGTTGAGTTGCATGGCGACGTCGGCTTCACGCTGCTGCCGTCACCGGCCCTGACCGTGCGCGACGCCCGGCTCGCGAATGCCGCCGGCGCCGCCGAACCCGACATGGTCCGCCTGAAGAAGCTGGACGCCCGGGTGGCGCTCGGTCCCCTGCTGGGCGGCCGCATCCAGGTTGAGAGCATCGCGCTGGTCGAGCCCATCTTCGTGGTGGAGGTGCTGAAGGACGGCCGCATCAACTGGGACCTGTCCACCGCCGGCCCCCGTACCGGTGACGGTCTGGGGGCCGCCGAGGGGCTGGTCTCCGCCGTCAGCTTCGATCAGGTGATGATCGACAACGGCACCATCATCTACCGCGACGACCGCAACGGCCGGACCGAGACGGTCGACAAGCTGAACGCCCGCATCGCCGCCGGCAGCCTGAACGGCCCCTTCCAACTCCAGGGCGATTTCCGCCTGCGCGGCCTGTCCCTGCATGGCGAGGCGACCGCCGGCCGCTTCACCGAAGGGGCGGCGGTGCCGGTGCGCGCCACCCTGTCGATGCCGCACACCGACGCGACCCTGCGCTTCGCCGGCATCCTGACCGGCGGCGGAGCCGGGGGCGGGTCCAAGGTGCAGGGCGACCTGCGCGCCGAGGGCAGCGACTTCGCCAAGCTGGTGGACGCTCCCGCCTCCGGCTGGGCTCCCGGGGCGCTGAGCCAGTCCTTCAACCTGCGTGCGACAGTGGAGGCGGGAACCAGCCTCGCCACCTTCTCCGGCCTTGAAGCGCAGCTGGGCGACACGCGGGCCACCGGCAACGCCACGCTCCGCGCCGGCGACCCGGCCAAGCGCGAGATTCCGCGCACCGAACTGACCCTCGCCGTCAACCGGCTGGACCTCGATGCCTGGCTGGCCCAGGGCGGGCGCAATGGCACAGCGGCCAGCGGCGGCAGCGGCCGGGGCACGCCCGCTCCCGTCGCCGGCGCCGCCTCGGGCGACAAGGCATCACTTCCGTCCTTCGCGCTGCCGACCGGCGTTGAGGCGAAGCTGGACGTCGCCATCGACGCCATCGGCTACAACCACGGCGTGGTGCGCCAGGGGCGGATCGAGGCCAGCCTGTCCGCCGGGCGGCTCAACATCGACCGGGTCAGCGCGCTGCTGCCCGGCGGTTCCGATTTCGTCGCGGCAGGCGAAGTGACCACGCCGGGCGGGCAGCCGACGCTCGACCTGCGGATGGAGGCGAATGCCGACAACCTGCGCGCCCTGTTGGAATGGGCGAAGCTGGCTCCGCGCGGCGTCCCGGCCGACCGGCTGCGCCGCGCCTCGCTGTCGGCCCGGCTGCAGGGCCATGCCGACCGCTTCGAGCTGTCGGGCCTGGATTTCCGCTTCGACAGCAGCCGGCTCAGCGGCGCCGTCGCTTATGTCGACCGCGGCCGGCCGGCCTTCGGCGCGCGGCTGGACCTCGACCGTCTGAATCTGGACGGCTATCTGCCGGCCGATCCCACCCCCGGGCAAACGCCAAACCAGCAGCCCGCATCCCAACCCCAGCCGGCTCCGCGCGCCACCGCATCCGACGGCGGCCAGACCCCGCAGCGGCTTCTCGGCCTTGCCGACGCCAACCTCGACCTGCGGGTCGGCCAGCTGACGGTTGGCGGCCTGCCGGTCCAGGGGATTCACCTCGACGCCACGGTCGCGTCCGGCGCGCTGACGGTGCGCGAGGCCAAGGTGGACGACATCGCCGGTCTGCAGGCGCGGATCGACGGTCAGGTCGCCAGCCTGATCCCGCTGCGCGGCGTCAACCTCGCCCTGGCGGCGCAGGCGCAATCGCTTGGCGGCCTGCCCAGCGCCGTGTCCTGGCCGCCCGGCCTGCCGGTTCCGGAACGTTTGGGCGCGGTCAGCGTCAAGGCCCGGCTGGCCGGCGATGGCGAGCGGCTGGCGGTGGAGGCCTCGGCCGGCATGCTCGGCGGCACGGTCGACGCCGGCGGCGCCCTGCTCGGCCTCGACCGCAAGCCCGAGGCCGACCTGAAGCTGCGCGTCACCCATCCGGAGATTGGCCGCCTCGCCGCCCTGTTCACCGACAGCGGTCTTGCCCGCGCCTACGGCCCGCTGGACCTCTATGGCGAACTGTCGGGCAATGCGGCATCCCCCGCCCTGAAGAACCTCCAGGGGCTGGTCGCCGGCATCCCCGTGCGCGGCAAGCTGACCCTCGACCGCAAGTCGGAGCGCACCGCCTTCCAGGCCGACATCCAGACCGGCGACCTCGATCTCGACCGGCTGCGCAATGCGCCGCTGGTCGGCGATGGCGCCGGCCGCACCGCGCCCACAGCAGCGGATCCCGCCGCAGACCTGCCGCCCACCGATCCACTGGCCGATCTCGGCTGGATACAGTCGCTGGACGGGCGGCTCGGCCTGACCTCCACCTCGCTGACGGTGGCGGGGCAGCGCATCGTCCAGCCGGCGCTGCGCGCCACTCTGGACAACGGCGTCGCGACCCTGGAGCAACTGGACGGCGAATGGCAGGGTGGGCAGATCGGCCTCAGCGGCCGCCTCGCCGCCGCGCCGGGGCAGGCGCCGAAGCTCGACGCCGACCTCACCGTCATCAAGGCCGACATGGGCAGCGCGCTGTCCGGCTTCGCCGGGCTTGGCCTCAGCGGCGGCACCGTCGATCTCGACGTGACGCTGTCGGGCAGCGGTCGAGGCGACGCGCTGCTGAGCAGCCTGACCGGTCGAGGTCGGGCGGTGGCGTCGGGCGGCGTGCTTCGCGGCGTCGATCTCACCGCGCTGCGCAGCCGCCTCGCCGGGGCGGAGCGCACGCAGGAGGTGCTGGGCGCCGTCGCCGGCGCGCTGCAGGGTGGTGAAACCAAGCTGGACCGGCTGGACGCCCGCTTCGCCATCGACAAGGGGGTGATCCGCACCGAGGACGCCCGCCTGACCACCGCGCCGGCTGACGGCACGCTGACCGGCACGGTCTCCCTTCCCGACGAACGGGTGGATCTGGCGTTGGCGCTGGCGGTGAAGGCGGACGGCGATCTGCCGCCGCTGACGCTACGCATGGCAGGTCCCTGGTCCGCGCCGACGCAGACGCTGGACCTGAAGGCCCTGCGTGACCACTTCAACGCAGCCGCGCCCGCCAAATAGGGCTTGGCTCAAATGACGTCCTGTCCCCAGGGCAATGGGCGTTCCAAGGGCGTTGAAGTCGCGGCGTGTGGCGTCCATAATGAACGAACGGTAACCGGAAGTCAGAGCGATGCAGGTGGACAACAGGATTTTGGACGACCTCGCCCGTGTGGCAGGTGGCGCGCTCGGCGCCTTCTCGTCCTTGCGCGAAGAGGCCGAAGGCCAACTGCGGGCCCAGCTCGAACGGGTTCTATCACGGATGGACGTCGTCAGCCGCGAGGAGTACGAGGCTGTCCGCGCCATGGCCGCCAAGGCCCGCGAGGAGCAGGAGGCGATGGCCGAGCGGCTTGCCGCGCTGGAGGCCACCGTCGCATCGCTGAGCGCCGCGAAGGCACCGCTGCCGGTCGTGGTCGAGCCGGCCGGCGTCCCCGCCGTGGCCGAATCCGAGCCGGCCAAGCCCGCTGCGGCGGGCGGGGGCAAGCCCGAGACCAAGGCCTCCCCAGCACCCTGAGCGGCAGCGCTGCCGCACCCACCGGACGCTCCCTCCCGTCGTCACGCGCCGTCATCCCGCGGCGTGTCCTGCGGCCGGGGCGGTCCGCGGCAGCGCTTCGCCCGGCTTCGGTCCAGCCCGCCTTTTCATCATATTCGGGGTATTGCCCCGGACCGCGCGCCATCGCCGGCGCGTTGCTGCGGTTCGGGTGAACGGTACCGCCCATAGCGCCTTCACAGGAGGACGCGCACATGTCGGCAGTCGCCGTAGAGACCACCACTTCCGCCCACAATCCGCTCGACGTGGTCGAGGAGATCGTCACCGCCAACGAATGGCCCTTCGACCGCGCCACCGAGGACGAGTTGGTCGTCGAGATCGGCGGGCGCTGGTGCGATTACCGGCTCTATTTCGTCTGGCAGCCGGACGTCAGCGCAATGCAGTTCTCCTGCCAGTTCGACATGAAGGTCCAGGCCGCCCGCCGCACCGCCGTCGCCGAGCTGCTGGCCGAGGTCAACGGCCGGATGTGGCTCGGCCATTTCGACGTCTGTTCGGAGGAGCATACGCCGATGTTCCGCCAGACCATGCTGCTGCGCGGATCGCGTGGCGCCGCGGTGGAGCAGCTGGAAGATCTGGTGGAGATCGCCCTGTCGGAGTGCGAGCGCTTCTATCCTGCCTTCCAGTTCGTGATCTGGGGCGGAAAATCGGCGTCCGAAGCGGTGTCCGCCGCCATTCTCGACACCATGGGCGAAGCGTAAAAAACAAGAAGTCGAAAGCGAGGGGAAGGTCTTGGTCATGACGGCGGAATCGGGTGCGTCGCTGCTGCTGGTCGGTTGCGGGAAGATGGGCGGGGCGATGCTGGACGGCTGGCTCGCCGCCGGGACCGCGTCGCGCGTGGTGGTGGTCGACCGCGCCGGTCTGCCGCAGTCGGTGGCGGGCGATTCGCGCGTCACCCTGGCATCCGGCGCCGACGCCCTGCCGGCCGGCTTCGTTCCCGACGTGATCGTCCTGGCGGTGAAGCCGCAGGTGATGGAGGACGCTCTGCCGTCCTACCGAGCCCTGGTCCGCCCCGGCACCGTCTTCCTGTCGATTGCCGCCGGCAAGACCATCGCCTATTTCGAACGCCTGCTGGGGGAGGGGGCGGTCGTCGTCCGCTCCATGCCCAACACGCCGGCCGCCATCGGCCGCGGCATGACCGTCGCCGTTCCGAACGCCCGCGTCAGCGCCAGTCAGCGTGAGCTGTCCGACCGCCTGCTGCGCGCCGTCGGCGATGTCGCCTGGGTGGAGGACGAGGGGTTGCTGGACCCCGTCACCGCCGTGTCGGGCAGCGGTCCGGCCTATGTCTTCTTCCTGGTCGAGGCGATGGCCAAGGCCGGCGAGGCAGCCGGTCTGCCCGCCGATCTGGCGATGCGGCTGGCCCGCGCCACCGTGTCCGGCGCCGGCGCCCTGCTCGACGCCTCGCCGCAGGATGCCGCCGACCTGCGCAAGGCGGTGACCAGCCCGAACGGCACCACCCAGGCCGCGCTGGAGGTGCTGATGGCGCCGGAAGGCATGCAGCCGGTGATGACCGCCGCCATCGCCGCCGCCACCCGGCGGTCGCGCGAGTTGGCTGGCTGAGGAGGCGCCGCCGTGACCACCCTCAGCCCCTCCGCCGCCCGCGTCCAGGCACTGCTGGACAGCATCGGCCTTGGCCATCATGTGGTCGAACATGAAGGCAGCACCCGCACCTCGGAAGACGCGGCCAACTCCGTCGGCTGCGAGGTGGCGCAGATCGCCAAGTCGCTGATCTTCCGTACCAAGGAGACCGGGCGCCCGGTCCTGGTCGTCGCCAGCGGCGCCAACCGGGTGGACGAGAAGGCGGTCGGGCGGCTGATCGGCGAGAAGATTGAGCGTGCCGACCCCGAGTTCGTCCGGGAATCGACCGGCTTCGCCATCGGCGGCGTTCCGCCAATCGGCCATGCCGTCCCGCCTCTGGTGCTGATCGACGACGACCTGCTGCGGCTGGAGACCATCTGGGCCGCCGCCGGCACCCCCAACGCCGTTTTCCGCCTGACCCCTGCCGATCTGGTCAGCATGACCGGCGGCCGGGTGGAGACCGTGCGCAAGGCATAACTGAAGGGGTGGACGGGTGACGTTCGCCCGTCCGCACACCATTTTATCAGGCGATCCCTGTCGCCTGGAGGTGGTGCCATGTCCGACATGTCGTCCGACAAGCCTGAAGACAACAGCTTTCGCTCAGACCCCGCCCGGGATTTTGCGGACCCCGACGCCCTCGACCGTGCCGTGGCATCGGCAGCAATGGGGCTGGCGGCCGAGAAGGGCTGGCGCCACGTCGGCCTGCTGGAGGTCGCGCACACCGCCGGCATCCCGCTGTCGCGCTTTCATCACCGCTTTCGCGGGCGCGCCGACCTGCTGGCGGCGGTATCGCGGGTCGCCGATGAAACGGTCCTGGCCGGGGATATCGCCGCGGACCCGACCGAATCGGCGCGCGACCGGCTGTTCGACGTGATGATGCGCCGCTTCGACGCTCTGCGCCCCTTCCGCGACGGCCTGCGTTCCGTCGTACGCGACCTGCCGGCCGATCCGGCCACCGCGCTGGCCTTCTCCTGCGCCTTCGGCCGTTCCATGGCCTGGATGCTGCGCGCCGCCGGGATCGACCCGGACCAGCGCGGCGGCACGGCGCTGGTCGCCGGTCTCGGCACCGTCCATGCGCGGGTGATGCGGGTGTTCCTGAACGACGACACCGCCGACCTGTCGCGCACCATGGCCGCGCTCGACAATGCGTTGCGCGGGGCGGAGCGCTGGGGCGCGACCTTCTGCCGCTGGACCCGGTCGCGCGGGCCGCTGGGCCGGTCGTCGGGAACAGAGTCCATGTCGTCAGGTATTTAGCGACGGGCGGGCGTTCCGCGGCGTGGGCTTCCACCCGCCAAGGTTATGCTGCGGCGCAAAAAACCGGATTGACTAACTTTTCGGCACTCTGCATAGTCGGCCTCTGTAATGTTGCGACGCAACATGCCCGTATTCAGATGCGGGCAGCAAACACCGATACTGGGATGAGAAACATGGCCAAGATCAGCGCTAACCCCTTCCTCGAATTCGATCCGTCCAAGATGATGGGTGACCTGAAGGTGCCGGGCGTGGACGTCGAGTCCATCATCGCCAGCCAGCGCCGCAACATCGAGGCGGTGACCGCTGCCAACCAGCTGGCCTTCGAAGGCTTCCAGGCCATCGTCCGTCGTCAGGCCGAGGTGCTGCGCACCGTCGCCGAGGACGTGAACCGCGCCGTCGGTGAACTGACCGCCGCTGGCACCCCGGAAGAGAAGGCCGCCAAGCAGGCCGATCTGGTCAAGGCCGCCTTCGAGAAGTCGCTGGCCAACATCCGCGAGCTGAGCGAGATGATCGCCAAGTCGAACACCGAGGCCGCCGAGATCCTGACCAAGCGCGTGTCGGACAGCCTGGACGAGGTCAAGGCCGCCATCGCCAAGGCGAAGTCCTGATCCACTCCGGCCCGCCGGAAATCAGCGAAGAGGGGTCGCCATCGGCGGCCTCTTTTTCGTTTGTGCCGGATGGTCCGGACGCGCCTTCCCGGTTCCGATGCCCGTCCTGCCGCGCTACCCTGGCACCGACCGCTAGATCGGATCGCGTAAAATCGGAATCGATTTGGAGCGTGAATCCGATCGCCAACCATAAAACCACCGCATCGGACCCGTCATGACCATCTCCTACGACGATTTCACCAAAGTCGACATCCGTGTAGGCACCATCCGCGCCGTCGATGCCTTTCCGGAGGCGCGCAAGCCGGCCTACAAGCTGACCATCGACTTCGGCGGCGAGATCGGCACCAAGCGCAGCTCCGCCCAGATCACCAGCCATTACGCCGCCGATGCGCTGGTAGGCCGTCAGGTTCTGGCGGTGGTGAATTTTCCGCCCAAGCGAATCGGCCCCTTCACCAGCGAGGTGCTGTGCCTGGGCCTGCCCGACGCCGAGGGCGCCGTGGTGCTGGTCGGCCCGGATCACGCGGTCCCGGACGGTGCACGGCTGTTCTGATTTCGACCGTCTTCCTGTGGCGGTATGAAAGATTCGATCATGCCGTGCCTACGGGAAAATCACCCCGAGGTTGAATTCCTAAGGATCTCGTAAGGCGACAAGTTGCCGCAGGAGTCGTATGTATTTTAAATGAATGCACCCTAAACCACGATGGCATAGTGCGGCGCGACAGCGATCTCGCATCTGCAACATGTTTTCCTGGTGGATGGCACTCATGGACGCCCTGCGCGCCTTCGTCGGCCGGCTTTCGATCTCCACGAAAGTCACCCTGTTGAACCTTTTCGGCATGCTGATCCTCAGCACGGCGATCCTGTTCGCGATCGGTCAGGTGATTGTCCGTGACTTGGAGCGGCAGGCGATCGAGATGCAGCGGCTCAGCATGGACATCGCCTGGTCCTCGCTGCAGGAGCGCGGCGGCCAGTTCTCCGTCGCCGACGGCAAGCTGCTGCTGGACGGTGTCGTGATGAACGACAACAACCTCGTGGTCGACAAGATCAAGCGCATCACCGGGGGTACGGCCACCCTGTTCCTGGGCGACCGTCGCATCGCCACCAACGTCGCCAAGCCCGACGGCAGCCGTGCCGTCGGCACCACGCTGGCGCAGGGCCCGGCCTATGACTCGGTGCTGCGCCAGGGCGTTCCCTTCCGCGGCATGGTCGATATCCTGGGCGAGCCCTATTACGCCGCCTATGACCCGATCAAGGACGCGGCCGGAAAGCCAGTCGGCATCCTCTATGTCGGAATCAAGAAGGCGGAGGTGTTCAAGACCTTCGACGACAGCATGCGCTTCGCCACCATGCTGGTGGTGATCTGCGCCCTGGTTCTGGCGGTGCCGGGCTATCTGGTGTCGCGTTGGCTGCTGCGTCCGCTGGGCCAACTCAGCCAGGTGATGACCGCGCTGTCCTCCGGCGATCTGTCGGCCAGCGTTGCCGGCGTGAAACGTCTGGACGAGATCGGCGCGATGTCGCGCTCCGTCCTCGTCTTCCGCGACGGCATGGCCGAGGCGGAACGTCTGCGCGCCGAGCAGGAGCATCAGCGCATCCAGGGCGAGGCGCAGAAGCGCAAGGCGCTGCAGTCGATGGCCGATACGGTGGAGCAGGAAAGCCGCAGCGCCGTCGAGCGGGTCGCCGCCCGCACGCAGGAGATGGACCGCAACGCCGACGCCATGGCGAAATCGGCCGGGCTGGTCGGGTCCAACGCCCAGAACGTCGCCGCGGCGGCGGCCCAGGCGCTCAGCAACGCCCAGGCAGTGGCCTCGGCTGCCGAGCAGCTCTCGGCTTCCATCGAGGAGATCGGCAATCAGGTCGGCCATGCCGCCGGGGTCACCCGCGCCGCCGTCGCCGCCAGCAACCGGACCGAAAGCACCATCGAATCGCTGTCCTCGGCGGTCAGCCGCATCGGCGACGTGGCGGAGCTGATCCAGGGTATCGCCGCCCAGACCAACCTGCTTGCCCTGAACGCCACCATCGAGGCGGCGCGGGCCGGGGAGGCGGGCAAGGGATTCGCCGTCGTCGCCGGCGAGGTGAAGAACCTCGCCAACCAGACCTCGCGCTCGACCGAGGAGATCTCGCGCCTGATCGGCGAGATCCAGTCGGTCACCGCCCGTAGCGTGGAGGAGGTGCGCGACATCAGCCGCACCATCGGCGAGATCGACGCCATCTCCGGCACGGTGGCCGCCGCGGTGGAACAGCAGGCTTCGGCGACCCAGGAAATCTCGCGCAATGTCGGCCAGACCGCCGGCGCCGCCACCGACGTCTCGACCCGCATCGACGAGGTATCACGCGAGGCCAAGGTGACGGAGGAGCGCGCCGACATGCTGCGCGCCGGGGCGTCGGAAGTGACCCACAGCATCGACGAGTTGATGCATGTGCTGGTCCGCGCCGTACGCACGGCGACCGACGACGTGGATCGCCGCAGCGTGCCGCGCTATCGCGTCGAGGCACCCTGCATCGTGGAGGGGGCGGAGGGGCGCCTGACGGTGCGGCTGCTGGACATTTCCCGTCATGGCGCGGCGCTGGGCGAGGCCGACTCCGTCGGCGCACGCGGCACCCTGCTGTTCGACAGCCTGGGCGTGGCGCTGCCCTTCGACGCCTTCAATCGGGAGGAGGGGGTGGTGCGCGTCCGCTTCCGGCTGGCCGAGATCGATCGTCAGGCTTTCGACGCCCGCTTCGACCGTTTCGAAGAGGCGATGGCCGGCCGCCGCTTGGCTGGCTGATCCAGGTTCGCCGGATCAGGTCTGGCTGGGCGGCACTGCTGGACCGCGCGAATCCTGCGCGGTCCTGGCCTGTTGGTCAAACCCCGGCCCGGCGGGCGGCGGCGGCGTGGACGTGCGGCGGGGTCATGCCGGTCCGCGCCTGTTCCAGGGCACCCTGCTGCCGGGCGGCGAAGACGCCGGCCTCCGTCCGGTTGCGGAAATGCAGCTTGGACAGAACGCTGCGCACCATCGACTTGATGACCGCTTCCGACAGGTCCAGCGCGTTGGCGATGGTCCGGTTGTTCATGCCCTCGCCCAGCAGGCGCAGCGTCTCGAACTCCGGATCGGACAGGCGCGGCAGCAGCGTCAGCCGGATCTCGTCGACGCCGAGGCGTGACAGGAACTGCTTGGGCATCAGGCAGTGGCCTTCCAGCCCCAGGTCCAGCAGTTCGTTGATGCGGTCGACGTTCAGATCCTCGAACACCCACGCGTCGGCGAAGGCAAGGATATGGGCGGCGTCCAGCAGCTCACGCGACGACAGCACGACGACGATCCGCGAGCGGCGGGACAGCCGCAGATAGACCATCGGTTCGTTCTCGCGCAGCGCGGTGAACTGCTGCAGCCCAATCAGGATCGCATCCGGCGTCAGCGCGCTCTGCGTCAGCTCCCCGATATCGTGCAGAACCGTGACCCGGTGGCGACCGCCACGGTCCAGTTGCTGGACCACGTTCTCGGTCAGCGCGTTGTTGTCGAGGATCAGGCAGACATGCATGGGAGTCACCGCGTTGCGGGTCTGGTGAGATGCTTTCTCATGGGCGTACTCATGGTGTGTGTGCATGGGTCAGCTCTGTCTGGAGGAGGCATCCACGGCCGGCCCGGCTCAGGGCATTGCCGCCTGCGTCTAAGGGTTGAAGAGGAACCGGCCGGTTGGCCCAGGCACGTCATCATAAAACTCACGTCATCCGGAAAATTATTGTGGACATCGAAGTATTGCGGCGCGGACTGCAAACTCCCCCTTCGTCGGGATCGGGAAAGTCCTGTTCGCACCGCGTGATTTAGAAATGAACCGGGCTCCGCGTAAATCAGGCGATGGATGATCAGCCAAGATCGCTTATCGTCTCCTTGTTGGTCGCCTCAGGTTTCGAAACGGTAACACCTATGGAATGATGTGTGCTGAGCGGGTCACAGGGGAATGCGCGTTGGTACAGGCATCCATCAGGGATATCCTTTCGGTTTGGTCGCTGGTTTTTCTTACTCTTCTGCGCGTTCGAATCGGGATAAACCAAATCCTTGCCACACGAACGCCGCAAAGATGGCAAGGTTCCAGAAAAATTCCCGTCACTAATGGAGACAGCAGGTCTCTTTTCGAATGAGCCCGATCGGGCCAAGTGAATCCGATGCGCTCGCGCGATAACTCTGTTCGCACGCGCAGAAGAAGCTATGACTTTTGGTGGAGGCAATTCTTGGTCGTGCCATGACCAAAGGTGCCTCGAAGGGGAATGCCGGCTTCGAATGACCTATGGCCCTTGTCGGGATACAGGGTCCCGACCGATCGTGGTATCAGATACCCAACACAGCGAAGAACAAGCCCACAACGGCAGACGGTCTTCCGGCCGATGTCCGAAGAGGGCGCACAGACCAATCGACCACCAAGCCATGTATTCGGCGCGAATGTGGTGATCCGGGTGCCGCGGGGGCGTGCCGGACAACAGACAACAGCCCTGACGGGCGGTCGTTCGTAAGCGGACGGCACCGGCAAGGGTCGGCGAGCGAGGATGACGGGGACCATGAAGATTCTGATCGGGGACGACCATCTGCTGTTTCGCGAAGGTCTGCGGCGTCTGCTGGAGCAACTTCAGGGCGAGGCCAGCTTCGTCGAGGCCGGGACCTTCGACGAGGTGCTGGACCAGTGCCGGGCCGGCAGCACCTTCGACATCATCCTGATGGACCTGCATATGCCGAACTGGCCGGGCTTCGACGGCCTGCGCGAGATCCAGGCGCTGCAGCCGGGAGTGCCGGTGGTGGTGATCTCCGCTTCGGAGGCTCTGGGCGACATCCGTGGCGCGCTCGACCATGGCGCAACCGGCTACATCCCGAAGTCGAGCAGCGTGAAGGTGATGATGGGCGCCCTGAACCTGGTGTTCTCGGGCGGCATCTACCTGCCGCCGGGCGCGCTGACCGCCAGCATGGAGGCCGCGCCGCGCCGCCGCACGGTGGACATGTCCGACCGCAGCGCCGGCTACGGTCTGACCCAGCGCCAGCGCGAAGTGCTGGAATGCCTGCGTCTCGGCAAGTCGAACAAGCAGATCGCCTATGAACTGGGCCTGTCGGAAGGCACGGTGAAGATCCACGTCACCGCCATCTTCAAGTCGCTGGGCGTCAAGAACCGCACCCAGGCGGTCATCGCCGCCGCAGCCATGTCGGCGTAAGTTCAGACAGCATCGACTTCAGACTGTATCGACCGATCCGGGGCACGTACGGGTCGCGGAACTGGGCCGCCGGGGGAACCCCTCCGCGGCCCGTTTTCTTTTGGCGGCAACGGCCGGACTCCCGTCCACGGCAGTGAGCCTCTTGACCCGGCGGGTTGCCCGATGCTATCCGCCCCTCTTGATCTTGTGGAATCATCCGTCCGGTTCACCGGCCGGACGGGTTCCGCCTGACCCGCGCCGCCATCCGGGCCGTGCGCGACGCCGCCACCGCAGGGACGCAACCGCAGCGCCATGAGCGATATTTTCCGCGAAGTCGACGAGGATCTGCGCCGGGACCGCGCGGAGCACCTGTTCAAGAAGTATGGCGGCGCCATGATCGCCGCGGCCGTCCTGGTCGTCGCCGGCACCGGCGGCTACAGCTACTGGCGCCATTGGCAGGCGCAGCAGAAGCAGGAGCAGACCGCCGCCCTGGTCACCGCCATCTCGCAGAGCGCTCAGGGACCGGAGAAGGGGGTGGAGGCGCTGTCGGCCTTCGCCGGCTCCGCCAAGCCCGACCTCGCCGCCATCGCCCAGTTCAACGCTGCGGCGCTGCTGATCCGCCAGAACAAGCCGGACGAGGCTGCGACCATCTATGACGGCATCGCCGCCCACGGCTCCGTTCCCGTCGAATACCGCGACCTCGCCACCCTGCTGGCGGTGACGCAGCGTGCCGAAAAGGGCGACCCGGCCCAGTTGACGGCGAAGCTGCAGCCGCTGACCGCCGACACCAGCCCCTGGCGCTTCACCGCGCGCGAGCTGACGGCGATGCTGGCCGCCCGCGCCGGTGACACGGAAAAGGCGCGCACGCTCTACAAGCAACTGGCGGATGACCAGCAAGCGCCATCGGGCGTGCGTGGCCGTGCCGCCGATCTCGCCTCCCTCTACGGCAAGGGCTGATCCAGGGCCATGAAGAACAACAAGATGAAGGCCGGCTCCATCCGCCGCGCGGCGCTGCTGTCCGCATCGCTGCTGTCCGTCTTCCTCGCCGGCTGCGACACGGTGGACAGCTGGTTCGGCAAGACGCCCGATCCGCCCCTGCCGGGCAAGCGCGTCGCCGTGCTCCAGCGCGAGCGCAAGGTGGAGCCGGACACCCAGCTGGCCGCCGTCGCCGTCACCGTGCCGCCGCCGGTCGCGAATGCGGCCTGGGCGCAGCCGGGCGGCACGCCGGACCATGTGCTGGGCAACCTCGCCCTGTCGGCCAACCCGTCCGACGCCTGGCGTTCCGACATCGGCTCGGGCTCCAGCAGCTCGCGCGCGCTGCTCGGCACGCCGGTGATCGCCGACGGCCGCATCTTCGCAATGGACGCCGATTCGCATGTCTCCGCGCTGAACGAGCGCAGCGGACAGTCGCTGTGGCGGGTCGACACCCGGCCGGAGAACGAGCGTGGCGGCGCCACCGGCGGCGGCGTCGCCTATGCCGACGGCCGCGTCTATGCCGCCACCGGCTTCGCCGAGGTGCTGTCGCTCGAGGCCGGCAGCGGCAAGATCCTGTGGCGCAAGCGCATCGCCGGCCCGGTCCGCGGCGCGCCCACGGTGGCCGGTGGCCGCGTGCTGGTCATCACGCTCGACAACCAAACCATCGCGCTCTCCACCGACGACGGTGCGGTGCAGTGGTCGCAGCAGGGCATCCTGGAGACCGCCGGCCTGCTCGGCGCCGCCAGCCCCGCCGCGACCGGCACGCTGGTCGTCTCCCCCTATTCGTCGGGCGAGCTGTTCGGACTGCGTCCGGAAAACGGCCGCGTGTCTTGGCAGGACAGCCTCGCCGCCATCCGCCGCACCGGGCAGCTGAGCAATCTGGCCGACATCCGCGGCCTGCCGGTGGTCGATCGCGGCAACGTCTACGCCATCGGCCATTCCGGCCGCATGGTCGCCATCGACGAGCGAATCGGCGCCCGCATCTGGGAAACGGAGATCGGCGGCGTCCAGACCCCCTGGCTGGCCGGCGACTACCTGTTCACCGTCACCAACGACCAGGAGGTCGTCGCGGTGGCGCGCCAGAACGGCAAGGTCCGCTGGGTGGCGCCGCTCGCCCGCTTCAAGGATCCGGAGGACAAGTCCGGTCCGATCGTCTGGTCCGGACCGGTGATGGCGGGCAGCCGCCTGTGGGTCACCGGCTCCAACGGCCAGCTGCTCGGCCTGTCGCCGTCGGACGGCCGGGTGGAGGTGACCCGTTCGCTCCCCACCGGTTCCTACTTGCCGCCGGTCGTTGCCAACAACACTCTCTATGTGCTGTGCGACAACGGAACGCTAGTCGCGTTCCGCTGATCGCGGATTTCCTCCGTCTGTTGTGAAAGGCCTTTGGCCCCATGTCGTTCACCGTGGTCCTCGTCGGTCGGCCGAATGTCGGCAAATCGACTCTCTTCAACCGTCTGGCCGGCAAGAAGCTGGCCCTGGTGGACGATACGCCGGGCGTCACCCGTGACTGGCGCTCGGCCCCGGCCCATGTCGGCGGTCTGTCCTTCACGGTGGTCGATACCGCCGGTCTGGAGGACGTGACCGACGACAGCCTGGAAGCGCGCATGCGCCGCCAGACCGAGCAGGCGCTGGAGCGCGCCGACGTGGCGCTGTTCATCATCGACGCCCGCGCCGGCATCACGCCGCTGGACCGCCATTTCGCCAACCTGCTGCGCCGGAGCAAGACCCCGGTCCTTCTGGTCGCCAACAAGACCGAAGGCAAGGCCAGCCAGCCCGGCATGTTCGAATCCTACGAGTTGGGCCTGGGCGATCCGATCCCGCTGTCGGCCGAGCATGGCGAGGGCATGGCCGATCTGGTCGAGGCGCTGCTGCCTTACGCTCCGCCGGAAGACACCGGCGAGGTCGAGGAGAAGGACGACGGCTTCGACCCCTCGATCCCGGTCGGCGACCAGCCGGAGCCGGAGGAGGACCGCAGCAAGCCGATCCAGATCGCCATCGTCGGCCGTCCGAACGTCGGCAAATCGACCCTGCTCAACAGCCTGCTGGGTGAGGAGCGCGTGCTGACCGGCCCCGAGGCCGGCATGACGCGCGACGCCATCTCCGTCGATTGGGAATGGCGCGACCGCCGCTTCAAGCTCGTCGACACCGCCGGCATGCGCCGCCGCGCCCGTGTGGACGAGAAGGTGGAGAAGCTGGCGGTTGCCGACAGCCTGCGCGTCATCCGCATGGCGAATGTCGTGGTGCTGGTGGTCGATGCCGCCGCCATCCTCGACAAGCAGGACCTGACCATTGCGCGCCTGGTGATCTCCGAGGGCCGCGCCCTGGTGATCGCCGTCAACAAGTGGGACACGGTCGATGACCGCGCCATGGCGCTGCGTCAGGTCGAGGACAAGCTGCAGGCGTCGCTCGGCTACATCAAGGGCGTGAAGGTCGTCACCATCTCGGCGCTGAAGGGCCACAAGCTCGACACGCTGCTGGATGGCGTGCTGGAGACCTACAACGTCTGGAACCGCCGCATCCCGACGGCGCAGCTGAACCGCTGGATCGAAGGCGTTCTGGAGCACCACCCGCCGCCCCTGGTCGAGGGCCGCCGGGTCAAGATCCGCTACGTCACCCAGGTGAAGACCCGTCCGCCGACCTTCGCGCTGTTCGTGAACAAGCCGCTGGATTTGCCGGAAAGCTACCAGCGTTACCTGACCACCCATCTGCGCGACAGCTTCGACATGCCCGGCGTGCCGGTGCGCCTGCTGCTGCGCAAGGGCAAGAACCCCTACGCCGACGATTGATCCAGAGTTCTCCTCCCTCACCCGGACTACTCACTGGGCCAGGGAGGAAACGGCGTGGGTCGAACTCCGCCAAAGGACCATTCCAACTCAATAATGCGGCGGCGGCCGGTCGTCCTGCGGGGAGGCGATGGCATATTCCGCCGCCTCCACCCGGTCGCGCATGCGCCTCAGCTGAGCGGTCAGGCGGTCGATGGTCTGGCCCTGGGCGAAGATGACCTCGGACATCTCCTCCGCCATGCGCTCGTGATGGGCGAGGCGGCTTTCCAGATCGGCGAGGCGTTGTTCGAGAGCGGGATCCATTAGGCACCGGTCAAGGAATGGGAAAACGGGGAACGGGCCGCAAGATGGACCATTCCCCGCTCCGGGTCGAGGTGCCTTTCCGCTCACACCATCGCGGTGGTGCCGGCCAGCCAGCCGGACAGGCCGGTCAGCACCAGCACAGTCAGGCTGGCCAGCCGCAGGGTCAGCGGCGCCATCGCCAGCCCGCCCATCAGTTTGTCATTCCGCAGCAGCAACAGCATCGGGATCAGGATGAAGGGCAGGGTCAGCGCCAGCACCACCTGACTCAGCACCAGCAACCCGTCCACCGCGCCGTCGCCCGCACTGCCCAGAACCGCCAGCGCCGGGATCAGCGAGGCGCCGCGGGTGATCAGTGCCCGCGTGATCGGGCGCAGCCGCAGGTTCAGGAAGCCTTCCGTCACCATCTGCCCGGCCATCGTGCCGGTGGTGGTGGAGCTTTGGCCGGCGGCCAGCAGGGCGATGGCGAAGACCAGCGCGGCGGCGCCGCCGATGTTGCTGCCCAGCAGGGTATGCGCGTCCTCGATGCCGGGGGCGCTGCCGGCTCCCACGCCCTGGAAGGCGACGGCGGCGACCGCAAGGATGGAGCCGTTGACCAGACCGGCCAGGGCCAGCGCGGTCGACAGGTCGATGGTCAGCCAGCGGGCGGCCTGCCGGCGCTCCTCCTCCGTCTTCACCTCGGCCAGCCGCGCCCGCACCAGACCGGAGTGCAGGAACAGATTGTGCGGCATGACCGTGGCGCCGATGATGCCCAGCGACAGGTACAGCATCTCCGGATCGCGGGCCAAATCGACGCTGGGCATCAGTCCGGCCAGCAGGGCGGCGGGGTCGGGGTGGGCGATCACAAGTTCCCAGGCGAAGCAGACCACGACGACGCTCATCAGCGCGCCGACCACCAGTTCAGGGGTGCGGCCACGGGCACCGGGCAGGGCCAGGATGCCGAAGGTCAGCACGGCGGAGATCACCACGCCGGCCATGATCGGGATGCCGAACAGCAGCTTCAGCGCGATGGCGCTGCCCAGCAGTTCGGCCAGATCGGTGGCGATCATCGCCAGCTCCGACACCGCCCACACCAGCATCGCCACAGGGCGCGGGAAGCGCTGGCGGATCAGCCGGGCCAGATCGGTGCCGGTCGCCAGCGTCAGCCGGACGATCAGCCCTTGCAGGAAGATGCCGGCCAGACTGGCGATCAGCACCGCCGACAGCAGCGCGAATCCGAAGCTGGAGCCCGCCGCGATGTCCGTCGCCCAGTTGCCGGGGTCCATGTAACCGACCGCCACCACGAAGCCGGGGCCGAGCATGGTCCAGAAGCGGCGCCCGCCCGCCGGGGCGGCGGTGTGGACGGTATCGGCGATGGTGGGGGATGCGGTCTTCACGCCGGTTGCTCCTGAACAGTCCGATGGCGGCCAGAGGCTTGGCTGCCAATGCAACATGGCAGAGCATTTCGATAGCGTCCAATCGATGCGTTGTAACATCGAGATAGACGATATCTATCGATGTGGGCGCTTTGCCAAGGCAGGTCCAGTTCAGAACAGCGCGGTGGTCACTTCGTTCGCAGTGCAGCAGTGCCATGCGAGCGAATTTCGCCGGGAACCATCCGGGATGCTCAGCGTCGGCTTTTATCGTCGACGGGGGCCGAAGCGTTTGCGCGGGGCGCCGCGGAAACCGGCGGCGGGCGGCGGTTCGCGGCGGCGGGCGCGGGAGGCCAGCGCTTCGGACAGGCGCTGGCCGATGGCATCGCGGGCGCTGCGCACGCGGTCGCGGTCGGGCAGGGCGTCGGGGAACTTGCGCGAGGCCCAGAAATAGAGGTCGCAGGCGCGCGATGCAGCCTCCAGCACATCGGCCGCCAGCCCGTCGAACCGGGCCGGGATCAGCCGGGCGAGCGGCAGGACCTCCCCCGCCTCCACGGCATCCAGGATGGCGGCGAAGACCTTGGCGTCCTCCGGCTCCTCCAGATCGGCGGGGGCGAGCAGCAGGTCGAGCTTGGCGGCCAGAGCCAGCCGCCGCGCGTCCAGCATCTGCGCAACGCGGCGAAGCGCCGACAGGTCCGCCAGCCGGAAGGGGGAGCCGGCGGTGGCAGCGCTGCCGAAACACTCCACCAGAAGCCGCGTCTCGGCGCTGTCGATGTGGCTGGCGAGGCGGGCCAGCATGGCGCGGGTCGGTCGGACAGGCAGGGGGGCGTCGGCGCGCAGGCGGCCGTCGGGCGCCTCCAGCAGGCGCTTCAGCGCGGCGGGGGTGCCGTGGGCGATGACGCCGAAATGTCCTTCCTCGAACTGGCCGAAGCGGCCGGCGCGGCCGGCGATCTGCTTCACCTCCGTCGCGCTCAGCGGGCGGACGCTGCTGCCGTCGAACTTTTCCAGCGCGGTGAAAAGGACGCGGCGGCAGGGCAGGTTCAGCCCCATGCCGATGGCGTCGGTCGCCACCACCACGTCGGCCTCTCCGGACAGGAAGTGCGCCGCCTCGCGCCGCCGCACCGCTGGGGCCAGCGCGCCATAGATGGCGGCGACCGACAGGCCTTGCGCCAGCAGCGTGTCGCGGACGCTGTGGACCTCGCGGCGGGAGAAGGCGATCAGCGCGTCGCCGCGTTCCACCTCCGCCCACTCCAGCCGGCGGTCGAGCATCGACAGCGGCGTCTTGCGGTCGAGCTCCACCACCTCCAGCGCCTCGCCGAGATGGGCGGCGGCGCGCTCCACCAGCGGACGGACTTCGGGCGCGCCGAGGATATAGACGGTCTCCGCCGGGACGCCCATCAGGGCGGCGGTCCAGGCCGAGCCGCGCGCCGGGTCGGCCAGCATCTGGATCTCGTCGATCACCGCGACCTCCACCGGGCGGTCGGGGTCCATCACCTCGATGGTGGAGGCGGTATGGCGGGCGCCGGGGGTGCGGATTTCCTCCTCGCCGGTGATCAGCGTGGTGGGGGTGCCTTCGGCGTTCAGCCGCTCCATCACCTCCAGCGCCAGCAGGCGCAGCGGCGCGAGATAGACGCCGTCGCGCGCCTCGCGCAGCGCGGTGATGGCGCGGTGGGTCTTGCCGGAGTTGGTCGGGCCGATCACCAGCACCAGCTTGCGGTTCATGCCGCGCGCCACCGGGAACAGCCTTTCGAAGCGGGAGAAGTCGAAATGGCGGTCGACATAGAGCCGGCCGCGTGCCTCGGCCCGGTCGCGGCGCCACTGGTCGTACTCGCGGTCCCAGCGGTCGAGCAGTTCGTCGGCATCCGTCCGGTTGCGGGCGGCCTTGCTCAGGCGCTCGGCGAGGCCGGCGAAGCCCCAGTCGGGATCGTCGCCGGCCCGCTCCGCCAGATCGCGCAGCCGGGTGGCGACGCGGGACAGCGCGTCATCCAGGGCGGCGCGCAGGGTGGGGTCGTGATCGAGCCGTGCCGACAGTTCGGCATCGGACAGGTCCGACAGTTCCAGCGCGTCGAAGGTGCGGGGGACTTGCAGACGGATCGCCGGGGCCATGCCGGGCCAAGGCAACTCGTCGCTGCGGACGGCGCGGACGCGGGTGCGGTCCTCACAGGACAGCAACGCGGTGTGGGTTCCGGCCAGCGCGCGGCGGCCCTGGGCCAGCAGTGCGTCGCGGCGGTGGGCGCGGTCGATGCGGCCGGTGATCTCCAGCAGGATGGCTTCGCGCCGCTCCGCCGGGACCAGCAGGTCGCGCTTGCCCTTGGGCAGCGGCAGGCCGAGCGGCACCAGCCCGCGCGCCTCGGCGTCATGCATCCGCAGCACGCCGGCGGCCCCCAGCGTCGTCACCTCCGGATGGGCGACGGCGAGGTCGTGGACCAGATGCGGGTCGGCGGCGGGCGTGGGGGTATCGTCTGTCATGTGGCCTGTCCGGAGGCGATGTGGTGCAGCACGATGCCGCTGGTGGTCGCCACGTTGAGGGAATCGAAGCCGCCGGCCATCGGAATGCGCACGCTGCGGGCGCGGGCCAGCAGGGCAGGGGGCAGGCCCGGCCCCTCCGAGCCGAACAGCAGGGCGGCGCGGCGGGGCGGGGTCAGGGCGGCCAGCGTCTCGGCACCGGCGGGGCTGAGCGCCACGGCCTCGAACCCGAACCGGTCGAGCAGGGCGAGCGGGTCCTCATCGGCGGCGAGCTTGGCCGTCGGCACCAGCAGCGTCGCCCCCACCGACACGCGGATCGCCTTGCGGTAGAGCGGATCGCAGCAGCCGGGATCGAGGATCACCGCATCGGCGCCGAAGGCGGCGGCGTTGCGGAAGATGCCGCCCATGTTGTCGTGATTGCCGATGCCGAACAGCATGACGATCCGGGCGACCGGGCCGCAGGCATCCAGCAGGTCGGCCGCGCTCGGGACGTCGGTCTTCTCGCCAACCGCCAGGATGCCGCGATGCAGCGGAAAGCCGGCGATGCGGTCGAGCACCGCTTGTGTCGCGGTGTAGACGGGGGTGTCCGGGGGCAGGGCCGCCAGCATCGGCTCCAGCGCCGTCACTCGCTTGTCGGCGATCAGCAGCGAGCGGGCGCGATACCGGGTGGACTGGACAAGGCTGCGCACCACCACTGCCCCCTCGGCGATGAACAACCCGTCGCGGCCGACGAGATCGCGCTCCCGCACGTCGCGGTAGGGTTCGATGCGCGGGTCCTCGGGATCGGTGATCGGAATGATGATGGGCAAGTGGCGGCTCGGCGTCGGAGGTGTGCGCCTACTTAGTGCATGTGGGGGCGGGTTTCCAATGCCGTGGCGCCTGCCTCCATGGGCATACCCCCTTGCCGATGCAAAAGTCTCTTCTCATGTTGCGACGCAGCATTAGTAGTTGGAGACGTGCCGGACATGACCATGATCCGAAGGCTGTGGAACCGCATGCGCGGCCGGACGAAGCCGGCGCCGCGCGCTCTGCCGGCGGAACCGCTGGAATTGTCGGGGCCGGGGCCGATGCTGGCCCTGCCGCGGCCCAAGCCGACGCTGGCGCTGGCGTTGCAGGGCGGCGGCGCGCATGGCGCCTTCACCTGGGGCGTGCTCGACCGGTTGCTGGAGGAGGACATCCGGCTGGTCGGCGTCAGTGGCGCCAGCGCCGGTGCGATGAACGCGGCGATGCTGGTGCAGGGCTGGGCAAGGGGCGGTCGCGACGGCGCCCGGGCCGAACTGGCGAATTTCTGGGAGCGGGTGAGCGCCGCCGGGCGGCTGGGGCCGATCCGGCCGAGCGTGACCGACCGGCTGCTCGGCCGCTGGAACGTCGATCACGCGCCGGGGACCCATCTGGTCGACTGGGCGCGGCGCTGGGTCACCCCCTATCAGACGCAGGCGGCCGATTTCCACCCGCTGCGCGGCTTGCTGACCGAGATGGTGGAGCCTGACCTGATCCGGCGGAGCGGGCTGCGGCTGTTCGTCAGCGCCACCAATGTGCGAAGCGGCGCCCTGCGGCTGTTCGACGAAACGGAGGTCCAGGTCGACCATCTGCTGGCCTCCGCCTGCCTGCCGCACCTGTTCCGCGCGGTGCGGATCGACGGGGAGGATTATTGGGACGGCGGCTATCTCGCCAACCCACCGCTGTCGCCGCTGGCGGAGGCCTGTCCCGGCGCCGACCTGATGGTGGTGGCGATCAACCCCTTCACCTGCGCCACCACGCCGGAGGACCCGGCCGGCATCGCCGCCCGGCTGAACCAGATCACCTTCAACGCCGCCCTGCTGCAGGAGATGCGCTGCCTGTCCGCCCGTCCCGACGCTCCGCGCCTGCACCTGATCGGTGCCGACGAGCATTTGCAGGATTTGGGGCTCTATTCGAAGCTGATGACCGACTGGAGCTTCCTCAACTGGCTGCGCGACGCCGGGCGCGAGGCGGCTGGACGCTGGGTGGAGGAGAACCTGCAAGCGGTCGGCGTGGAAGGTACTGCCCGGTCACCGGCGCTGGCCTGACGCGATGTTGGGCTGACGCGATGTTGGGCTGACGTTTGACAGGCGCCTTCCCGGCCGTCATCCCCGCGAAGGCGGGGAACCAGAAAACTTCGCGGTTCAGTTGCTGAGGCGGCTGGATTACCGCCTTCGCGGGAATAACGGCCTATCAAGGAGTTGAAAGGAGCGCGTCGCGTGACGCTCACTCCGCCGGGTGCTGCTGGGCGTCCGGATCGGTGTGGGCGAACCAGCGCTTCATCCGGCGCGACAGCCCATCCAGATAGGTTAGCGCCACCGGCACCACCAGCAGCGTCAGGATGGTGGAGGACAAGAGGCCGCCGATCACCGCATGGGCCATCGGCGCCCGCTGCTGCGCGCCCTCGCCGATGCCGAGCGCCAGCGGGATCATGCCGAAGATCATCGCCGCGGTGGTCATCACGATGGGGCGCAGGCGGATGATCCCGGCCTCCACCAGTGCATCGTGCAGGCTGGCGCCGCGTTTGCGCGCCTGGTTGGCGAAATCGACCAGCAGGATGGCGTTCTTGGTCACCAGACCCATCAGCATGATGAAGCCGATGGCGCTGAAGATGTTCAGCGTCGATCCCGCCACCAGCAGGCCCAGGAACACGCCGACCAGCGACAGCGGCAGCGAGGCCATGATGGCGAGCGGTTGCAGGAAGCTGCCGAACTGCGAGGCCAGGATCAGGTAGATCAGGATGACGGCGAGCGCCAGCGCCTGCGCCGCATAGCCGCTGGTCTCCGCGATGTCCTTGGTCGATCCGCCGAAGACGATGCGGTAGCCGGGCGGCAGTTCGATCTTCGCCAAGGCCGCCTGCAATTCGCGTCCGGCGTCGCCGGCGGCGCGGCCCTGGACGTTGGCCTGGACATTCACCTCGCGCTGCAGATCGCGCCGGTTGATCTGCGAGGCGCCGAGCGTCGTCGTCACCTCCGCCACCTGGGACAGCGGGATCATGCGCGGCGTGTCGGCGACGTCTCTCCCACCCGACAGATAGATGCGGTCGAGATCGGCGCGGCCGGCACGGTCGGCCTCCGGCAGGCGGACCAGCACGTCGTAGCTCTCGCCGTCCGGCGCCTTCCAACTCGACACCGTGTCGCCGGCGAACAGCGGGCGCAGCGTGTCGGCCACCTTGGTGGTGCTGATGCCGAGGTCGCTGGCAAGGTCGCGCTCCAGCCGGACGGCGAGCGTCGGCTTGGCCGCCTTCAGCGTGCTGTCGACATCCACGAAGCCGGGGATGGCGCGCATGGCGCCGATGACCTTCTGCGACAGCCGATCCAATTCGGCGATGTCGCGGCCCTGCACCGACACCTGGATCTGCTTCTGCACGCCGCCGACGCCGGGGATGGCGATGCCCATGGTGACGCCGGGGATCGCCGACAGCCGTTGGCGCAGCAGCGGGGCGAGGTCGTTCGGCGAGCGCTTGCGCTGGTCGATGGGGACATAGCGCAGATAGATGCTGCCGCGGTTGTGGCCGATCGACACGCCGGTGTTGACGGTGCTGTAGGTGTAGGCGATTTCCGGGAACTCGCGGATCGCCGCCTCGACCTGTTTGGTCTTGGCGGTGGTCGCGGCGAGCGATGAGCCGACGGGGGTTTCCACCTCGACGATCTGCTCGCCCAGGTCGGCGGCGGGGACGAACTCCACGCCGATGCGCGGGACCAGCAGGAAGCTGCCGAAGAAGATCGCCAGTGCCGCGATCATCACCACCCAGCGCCAGCGCAAACCCCAGCGCAGCAGCCGGCCATAGCCGTGCGAGACGGCGGTGAAGCCGCGCTCGAACGCTGCCGCGAAGCGGCCGAAGATGGAGCGGCCGTGTTTGCCGTGCGCCGCCGGGTCGTACCACACGCTCGACAGCATGGGGTCGAGCGTGAAGGAGACGAACAGGGAGATCAGCACCGCCGCCGAGACGGTGATGCCGAATTGCAGGAAGAAGCGGCCGATGATGCCGCCCATGAAGGCGACCGGCAGGAACACCGCGACGATGGTGAGCGTGGTCGCCAGAACCGCCAGCCCGATCTCCGCCGTGCCGTCGAGCGCCGCCTGCCGGTGGCCCTGGCCGCGGGCGAGGTGGCGCATGATGTTCTCGCGCACCACGATGGCGTCGTCGATCAGGATGCCGATGGCGAGCGACAGCGCCATCAGCGTCATCATGTTCAGCGTGAAGCCCATCGCCGCCAGCATGCCGAAGGTGCCGAGCACGGCGACCGGCAGGGTCAGGGCGGTGATGACCGTGCTGCGCCAGGACCCCAGGAAGACCATGACGATCAGGATGGTCAGGATGCCGCCCTCGACCAGCGTCTTCTGCACGTTGCTGAGCGAGTTGGTGATGCCGCGGGAGCTGTCACGCACCACCGCCAGCGTCACGTCCGGCGGCAGGGAGCCGTTGGTCCGCAGATCCCCGATCGCCGCCTGCAGGCCGCGCGCGACCTCCACCGTGTTGGCGCCCTGGACCTTGACCACATCGACGGCCAGCGCCGGGTTGCCGTTCAGCAGGGCGGCGGAGTCCTGCTCCTCCTGCCCGTCGACCACCTCGGCGACCTGACCCAGCCGCACCGGGCTGTTGCCGCGGCGGGCGACGATCAGGTCCAGCAGGTCGCGCGGATTGCGGACGCGCCCCTCCACCTGCACCACGCGCTCCCGCCCCTGGCCGGTGACGGTGCCAGCGGGAACGTCCTGGTTCTCACCGGTGACGGTGGCGATCACCTCGTCGACGCCGACGTTCAGCGCCTCCAGCTTTTCCGGCTTCAGGCGGACCAGGATCTGGCGCTTCACCCCGCCGGCGATGGTCGCCTTGCCGACGCCGCGGACATTCTGCAACCGCTTCAGGATGATCTGGTCGGTCAGCGTGGTGAGGTCGCGCAAGGACCGCAGGTCCGACGTGACGGCGATGGACAGGATCGGCTGGTCATCCGGGTTGAAGCGGGTGATCTGCGGATCCTTCACCTCGTCCCGGAAGGTCGCGCGGATGGCCGAGACCTTTTCGCGCACGTCCTGCAACGCCTGGACCGAGGAGGTCTTCAGGTCGAACTCCGCGATCACCACCGACTGGCCCTCGTAGGAGCGCGAGGTCAGCGTCTTGATGCCGGCGATGGTGTTGATCGCATCCTCGACCTGGCGGGTGATGTCGGTCTCCACCGTCTCCGGGCTGGCGCCGGGATAGCTGGTGCTGACCACCACCACCGGGAAATCGACATCGGGAAACAGGTCGACGCCCAGCCGGTTGTAGGAGAAGAGGCCGAGCACCATCAACGCCACCATCATCATGGTGGCGAAGACCGGGTTGTCGACGCTGATGCGGGTGATCGGCATGGCGGCTGCTCCCGATCAGGTGCCGGCAATCGTGACGGGCCGGCCGGCGGTCAGGCCGGGCAGGTTGCCGGTGACCACGCGGTCGCCCGGTGCCAGCCCCTCCACCTGCACCAGATCGCCGCGCGCCCACGATCCCACGCGCGTGACGGGCCGGCGCTCGGTGCGGCCATCGGCGATGACCAGAACGAAGTCGCCTCGCTCGTCATGGCGGACGGCGACCGGCGGCACCGCGATGGCGCCCGATGCCTGCGCCACCAGAACCTCGCCGCTGGCGAACATGCCCCCGCGCAACGCGCCGTCCTTGTTGTCGATCGTCACATAGACGGGGATAGCGCGCGACCCCGCCCGCGCCATGGGGTTGATGCGGGCTACGCGGCCGGCGAACTCCCGCTCGCCGAAGCCTTCCACCCGCAGGGTCGCGGCTTGGCCGACGGCGAGCCGCGCCACCTGCTCCGCCGGGACGGTCGCCTCGACCTCCACCCGTGACAGGTCGACGATGGTGAACATGGCGGCGTTCACCGCCAGATTTTCCCCCGGATTGACGGAGCGGGTGGCGACCATGCCGTCGATGGGGCTGACCACCACCGCGTCGCGCAGGGCCTTGCGCGCCAGTTCCACCTGGGCGGCCAGGGCATCGACCTGCGCGCGCTGGAAGCCGAAGCTGCTTTCGGCCTGATCCAGGCTGGTGTCGGAAACGATGTTGCTGCGGTTCAGCGTGCGGTTCTTGGACAACGTCTTTTCGGCCAGCACCATCTGGGCGCGGGCGCCCTCCAGATTGGCCTGCTTCTCGTTCAGGCGGGCGGTCAGCTCGACCGTGTCGAAGCGGGCCAGCACATCGCCGCGGCGGACCGCCTGCCCCTCGCGCACCAGCACCTCGGCCAGCCTCGCGGCCACTTCGGCCTTCACCGCCGACTGCTCCATGGGGGAAACGGAACCACTGAGGCGCACGGTTTCCGTCAGCGCGCGCGGCGCGACGGCCGTCACTTCCAACGCCGTCAGCTCCACCGGCCGTTCCGCCGCCGGGACAGACGGAGCAGGGGGAAGCGCCGCCGGGCTGCTTGCACGCCACAGGGCAACCCCGCCGCCGGCCGCGAGCACGACCAGAAGGACCAGCAACAGCCGGCCGAACCGCCGCCGCGGACGGGGCGGGGGCGGGGCATCGCCCTGCGGCGGAGACCGCTGGGGCTGCAAAGGCTGGGGAGCCGGTGTGAAGGTCCGTTGCGGGGCGGTCATGATCGTCGATCCAATTCGGCCGGCCCAAGGCGATCAACAAGGCTTGCGGTCAAGGCGGCGTCGGTTGAGGGCGTGGTCGGTGCCCTCCATTAGGGGTGGCGCGGATGTTCCGTCAAGGTTCTCATTGTCGCGCCTTATGACAGGATGGGAGCACGTGATGGTCCTATCCAGATGGGCAGCGAAGATTGGCATACCAGCATTTGCCAAAAATCCTAATTGTCGACTTCGTTACAAGGGATAAATCGGGCAACTTTGAGGCATCTTCGGGACAGGATTCGACAAACGGCCGTGATGTCGCTTGACAGGCGTGGCCTATACATTGAAAAGCGATCCAACTCTTGTCCCGCCCGCGCCAACAGCACGGAAATTCACTCGTGGTCATACGAAACCTCGCGACGATCAACGCCGCCGGTGCAATGCTGTGCCTCGCCCTCGGTCTGGCCGGCTGCGCCTCCGAAGCGCCGCAGGTGCAAACGGCCCCGCCGGTCGAAGCCGCCTATGTCCCGGACCCGAACGATCCGCTGTCGCGCTGGGTCCCGCTGATCCGCGAGGCTTCCCAGAAATACGACATGCCGGAGAAATGGATCCGCGCGGTGATGATGCGCGAGAGCAATGGCCGTGCGACCACCAACAGCGGCAAGGTGCTGACCAGCTCCGCCGGGGCAATCGGGCTGATGCAGGTGATGCCCGGCACCTATGAGCTGATGCGGACACAGTACGGTCTCGGTCCCGACCCGTCGAACCCGCGCGACAACATCATGGCCGGCACCGCGTATCTGCGCGAGATGTACGACCTGTTCGGCGCTCCCGGTTTCCTGGCCGCCTACAATTGCGGCCCCGCCTGCTATGCCCAGCATCTGGCCGGCAAGCAGCGGCTGCCGCGCGAGACGAAGATGTATCTGGCGGCCCTGACCCCGGTTCTGCGCGGCGCGGCGCCGCGCGAGCCGTCGCAGGCCGCCGGCGCCTCGGCCATCGAGGTCGCGGTGGTGCCGGACGACGCGCCGAAGCCGCAAGGCGGCAGGCCGACCGCCACCCCGCAGCGGTCCGAGCCGGCGCCGGTCGTCGTCGCCTCCGCCGCGCCGGACTCCCGCGCCCCCGAATCGCGTGCGGTCGAGCCGCGCCGGATGGAACCGCATCCGGCCGAGCCGAAACTCGCCGATCCGGCCCCGGCACCCGTGGCAGTTGCATCACTGCCCGCACCCGTGCTGCCCGCCGCCAAGCCGGTCCAGGTCGCCAGTCTCGACTCGGCGCCGCCGACCACGCATCGGGTCAGCCCGCAATTCACCACGCAAGTCGCCGAAGCGCTGCTTCCCCCGCAGTCGGTCGGCAAGGGCGAGCGTGTGGTCATGCGCTTCGTCTCCCAACGCGCCGACGGCTGCGGCAGCCTCGCCGGCCGCGACCGCGCCTGCGTCGCGCTGGCCGACGCACGGTAGGGCAAGAAGGTGGCCGGCCGCTTTTCCCCGTTGCGGGAAAGCAGGGCCGGCCTCTGTCCTCTCAGCGTCAGCTGAGCGATTTTTTTGCGCCCTTGCGGTCTGATTTGATCCGTATCACTTACGGATCGCCTCACCACTGGCATAACGGTGAGATGGACCGGTCCGAACACACATCCAGCCCATATCTCCCCTGCAGCTGTTGCGGTGAAGAGGTGCTGCTTGGCGAGCCCATGTATTGGACGCCGGAGCGGCCGGGTCATGTCTGGCACGACCTCTGCGCCCAAAGAGAGGGGATGCTGCCATCCAGCCCCAAGCCAATCCGAGGCAAACGGCGCAGTCCCAGGACGCAGACGGTCGAGTCGCTGTTCTGAGTGGCAGGGGGCGATCTGCTGACCCTTTACTAAGTCCCTTATAAATTTCTGACCATATTCGTCATATCTGATATACGTAGTTTCCTAGTTAATGTGGAGATTAGCTATGACATACACTTATGTGTTATCTGGCGTCGTAACACCAGAGCGCGCGATGTTGGAACTTGGCACGCCATTTGGTGTTAAATTCCGCCATCCCGAGGCGGGTATTCATGGTGATATTCGTCTAACAATCTATAAAAATCAAATTACATGCATTCTTGTGTCAGAAACTAAGATTCTGAATCCGTTCACAGCAAAAAATGTTTTAGGTGACTTTATACAGCAAGTTACAGACGCAGCTTGCCTGGAGGCTGTGGTTGGTTATGTCGTCGACATAGTTTCTCTGACAGATACGCAGTCAGGGGAAACAATTGTATTTGGACCGAGCGAAACGACTATTGGGATAAAGAATGATGAGATGATGAATTTAGACCTCTTCGGTATCATATCTGCGGCTTCGCAAAATCCATATGTGGGGCGAGCCTTGGCGGACTTTCGAAGCGCCGTGCGATATCCGGGAGATACTGGATTTTTCTGTTACAGAGCCACTGAATCTCTGATTCAGCATGTGAAGTCTGTGGAGTCCCTTAATGATAAGCAGAAGAAAACTGCAATAGCTATCTTGGAAAACCAACTCAAATTAGCCCCTGAATGCCTAGAGACTTTGCGAGATATGGCAGGTGAGGTTAGGCATGGGAAGGTTGTTTGGGTAGATGGGGACCAACGAATTCGCGCGCTCACCCTGACAAGAGAAATAATAAAGCGCTATGTTGCTATATCTGAAAATTTGGCATCTGGGGATTTCCCCTTATTAATTCCCTAGTATGTATTCGTGCATACGCGCTCTAAACTTTGTGTCTCTTTAGTGTGCTCGTCGGCGATCTGATATTCTGACCGCGAGAATGGGCGGACTAGGTTTGGAACGATCAATGCGCGTAGTGGGCCGGTCCCTTCCTATCCTCGTAAGTATGCACGCGGCGGACGGTACGGTCTTGAGATGCAGACAGTCGAATCGCTGTATTGAGTGGCCACTGAACGGACAAAGGAAAAGGGGCGGTTTCCCGCCCCTTTGTCCTTCGACTGTAGAACCTCCCACTCGCCTCATTCCCACTCGATGGTCCCCGGCGGCTTCGACGTTATGTCGTAGACGACGCGGTTGACGCCGCGGACTTCGTTGACGATGCGGTTGGACACGCGCGCCAGGAAGTCGTGGGGGAAGGGGTACCAGTCGGCGGTCATGCCGTCGGTGGAGGTCACGGCGCGCAGAGCCAGCACATGGTCGTAGGTGCGGCCGTCACCCATCACGCCGACGGTGCGGACCGGCAGCAGAACGGCGAAAGCCTGCCAGATCGCGTCGTAGAGGCCGGCGTTGCGGATTTCCTCCAGATAGATCGTGTCGGCCTTGCGCAGGATCTCCAGCTTCTCCGGCGTGATCTCGCCGGGGACGCGGATGGCGAGGCCCGGGCCGGGGAAGGGGTGGCGGCCGATGAAGGCCGGCGGCAGGCCGAGTTCGCGGCCCAAAGCGCGCACCTCGTCCTTGAACAGCTCGCGCAGCGGCTCGACCAGCTTCAGCTTCATCCGCTCCGGCAGGCCGCCGACATTGTGGTGAGACTTGATGGTGACCGACGGACCGCCGGTGAAGGACACGCTCTCGATCACGTCGGGGTAGAGGGTGCCCTGGGCCAGGAACTCCGCACCGCCGACCTTGGCGCTCTCCTCGTCGAAGACGTCGATGAACAGGCCGCCGATGATCTTGCGCTTCTGCTCCGGGTCGGTGATGCCGGCCAGCTTGCCCAGGAACAGGTCCGATGCCTCGCGGTGAACCAGCGGGATGTTGTAGTGGTCGCGGAACAGCCGCACGACCTCTTCCGACTCGCCGGCGCGCATCAGGCCGGTGTCGACGAAGATGCAGGTCAGTTGATCGCCGATGGCCTCGTGGATCAGCACGGCCGCGACCGACGAATCGACGCCGCCGGACAGGCCGCAGATCACCTTGCCCTTGCCGACCTGGGCGCGGATCTTCTCGATGGCCTGCTGCTTGAACGCGGCCATGGTCCAGTCGCCCTTGATGCCGGCGACGCGGTGGACGAAGTTCGCCAGCAACTGGGCGCCGTGCGGGGTGTGGACCACCTCCGGGTGGAACTGCACGCCATACATGCGGCGCTGGTCATTGGCGATGGCGGCGAAGGGGGCGCCATCGCTGACCGCCACGGCGCGGAAGCCGTCGGGTAGGGCGGTGACACGGTCGCCGTGGCTCATCCACACCTGTTCCTTCGATCCGACCTCCCACAGCCCGTCGAACAGGGCGCAGGGCTCCTTGATCTCGATGAAGGCGCGGCCGAATTCGCGGTGGTCGGAGCCGGAGACGTTGCCGCCCAGCTGCTGGCACATCGTCTGCTGGCCATAGCAGATGCCGAGCACCGGGACCTTCAGGTCGAACACCGCCTGCGGCGCGCGCGGGCCGTTCGCCTCGGTGACGGAGGCCGGGCTGCCGGACAGGATGATGGCCTTCGGGTCATACTCGCGGATACGCTCGTCGCTCATGCCGAAGGGATGGATTTCGCAATAGACCCCGCTCTCGCGCACACGGCGGGCGATGAGCTGGGTGACCTGCGACCCGAAATCGAGAATGAGGACGCGTTCGGCGGAAAGGGAAGCGGCGCTGGACATCGACGAATCCTGATGCGGGGGACTCAAGGCCCCTCACTACCGCACCTCCGGCCCCGCCGACAAGCGTGCAAGCGGCGTCAGGTCGCGCCAGCCATAGGCGATCTCCACCAGATCGCTGCTGGCGAAGCGGATCGGCCGCTCCGCCACCTTGATCCCGCCCAACCGTTCGTAGAACCAGCGCGACGGGTTGTCGCGCAGGCACCACACCGCGGCCGACCGGACGCCGGCCGCCAGGAAACGGTCGGCCATCGCCGCCATCAGCCGCCGGCCGATGCCGTAACCCTTTGCATCGTCAAGCAGATAGAGCGCGTGGAACTCACCCGCGTGGCCCTGCACCGCTACCCGCCGCGTGCCGAAGGAGGCGATGCCGACGATGGTGCCGGGGGCGGCGATCCCGCCGGCGACATCGACGGCGACGAAGGCGCCCTGGCCGGGGCCGCGCGTCTCGGCGATGGCTGCCCAGCGCTGGGCGGCGGCCGGTTCGGACAGGTTGACCAGGAACTGCGCCGGGATCAGGCCGGGATAGGTCGACCGCCAGCTCTGCACATGGACGCGGGCCATGCCGTCGGCATCCGACGCGCGCGCCTGGCGGATTGCGACCGTGGTGTCCGTCATCGACCGACCCTCCCGTGCAGCCTCTATACCAACAGTTTGGGGTGCGGATGCAGGAAGTCCAGCCGGAAAAGGAGGCAGGAATGCGTCACCAACGATAGGGCCGCGCGATTGGCGGGAGGGAGGCCTGCCCCCGGCCCGGTTGTCATCGCGCCGCAACAGGGGTAAACAGCCGGGACTGTTCCGGCGGGGGCCCGCACCGATCCAATCGGGCGGGGCCGCGCCAGTCCGCCTCAAGCGCCATGGCGGCGCGCCGGGCGGGGCTCCGGAGACCGGACACCGCATGTATTCCTCGCCTACGCTTTCCCGTTACATCGGGCGGCAGTTCATCGTCTGGTTCTGCTTGCTGATGGTGATCCTGCTCGCCATCGTGCTGCTGCTGGACACGGTGGAGCTGCTGCGCCGCGCCGGCACCAAACCACATGTGACCTTCGGGCTGGTGGTGGAAATGGCGCTGCTGAAGCTGCCGGAGATCGGGCAGCAGATCTTCCCCTTCGTCATCCTGTTCGCGGGCATGTTCACCTTCTGGCGGCTGACGCGCAGCGCCGAACTGGTGGTCGCCCGCGCCGTCGGCGTTTCGGCCTGGCAATTCCTGATGCCGGTGATGTTCGCCGCCGCCGCCATCGGCGTGGTGAAGGTGACGCTGATCAATCCGGTCGGCGCCGTGTTCATCGCCAAGTACGAGCAGTTGCAGGACCGCTATCTGAAACTGCAGTCGAGCACGCTGAACATCTCGCGCTCCGGCCTGTGGCTGCGCCAGACCAACGAGAAGGAACAGTTCTTCATCCATTCGGAGCTGGTCAATCCGGTGACCTTCGAGCTGTCGAATGTCATCGTCTTCCTGTTCGATGCCGATCAGAACTATCTCGGCCGCGTCGACGCGCCCAGCGCCGAACTGAAGGACCGCAAGTGGGAACTGCAGGATGCCGTTCTGAACCGGGCCAAGAAGGATCCGGAGAAGCTCGACAGCTACACGATCCCGACCGAGCTGGACATGGCCACCATCGAGGAGAGCTTCGCCCCGCCGGAGACGATCTCCTTCTGGGAGCTGCCGCGCTTCATCCACACGCTGGAGACCACGGGCTTCCCCGCTGTGCGGCACCGGCTGCATTACCAGTCGCTGCTGGCCCAGCCCTTCCTGTTCCTGGCGATGGTGCTGTTTGCCGCCGCATTCTCGCTGCGGCTGCCAAGGCGCGGCGGGACGATGGCGATGGTCACCGGCGGCGTGCTGACCGGATTCGTCCTGTTTGTGATGACCGACGTGGTCCGCACCTTCGGCATGTCGGAGACGATCCCCATCGTGATGGCGGCCTGGAGTCCCGCCGGCATCAGCCTGCTGCTGGGAACCGCGGCCCTTCTTCACCTGGAGGACGGCTGACGGAAAATGACCGGATGGGGGTGGGGCCATTCGCCGCAAAGCGACCGGTTATCCCCTTCGGTCATAATTCCGCCCAGTTGGTTTCGCACTGAATGGCAAGGTCCGATTCCGTTTGCATGGGGCACCGGCCCCACCGTAATAACGGGCGACCCGTTTTTGGAGCTTGAGCAGCATGTCGAGTTTGCGAGCCGTCCGGACCACCGTCGCCGTGGCGACCGCCTGCGCGCTTCTGGCCCTGCCCGCCGCGGCGCAGTCCGTCAAGGCGGCCGCCGGCGCTGCGGCCCCCCGGCCGACCGACCAGGGCACGCAGGTGGCGCGGGCTCCGGGGTCGGAAGGCATCGCCGCCGTGGTGAATGACGAGGTCGTCTCGGTTTCGGACGTCAACGCTCGCATCCGCATGGCTCTGCTGAACGCCGGTGCCGCCGGCAATCCGGAGACGATCAAGCGCCTGACCCCGCAGGTGATGCGCCTGCTGATCGACGAGCGCCTGCAGATGCAGGAGGCCAAGCGCCTCGGCATCACGGTGTCCGCCTCCGAGATCGAGGACGCCATCAAGCGCATCGCCGAGCAGAACCGGATGAATGGCCAGCAGCTTCAGGAAACCCTGAAGCGGCAGAATGTCCCGGTCTCCACCCTGAAGGATCAGATTCGCGCGCTGCTTGGCTGGCAGAAGGTGATGCAGCGCCGCATCCGTCAGGAGGTCGTTGTCGGCGAGGATGAAATCGACGCGGCAATGGAGCGGTTGAAGGCCAATATCGGCAAGCCGGAATATCTGGTCGCCGAGATCTTCTTGGCGGTGGACAGCCCCGACCAGGACGACGAGGTGCGCCGCAATGCCGAACGTCTGGTCGAAGAGGTGAAGCGCGGCGGCAACTTCGCCGCGCTGGCCCGCCAGTTCTCGCAGTCGGCCGGCGCGGCGTCGGGCGGCGATCTTGGCTGGGTGCGCAGCGGCGAACTGTCGCCCGAGGTCGACAAGGCGCTGGCCGGGATGCGGGGCGGGCAGCTATCGGCGCCGATTCGTACAGCCACCGGCTATCATATCCTGCTGGTGCGCGGCCAGCGGCCCTTCGGCAGCAGCGGCGGCGAAGTTCCGATGCCGGTCGCCCAGCCGCCGGCGCCCCGTCCGCAGGCGCGGCCCGACATGGCCAAGGCCACCGTCAACATGAAGCAGATCATCATCCCGATCGAATCCAAGGAGCAGGCCAAGGCCGTCAAGGAACAGGCCGAGAAGCTGCGCAAGTCGATCAAGAGCTGCTCCGACTTCCAGGCCCGCGCCAAGGAAACCGGCATGCCGGAATCGGGCGACATGGGCACCATGCGGGTCAAGGACATGGCGCCGGGCCTGCAGAACCTTGCGCTGGGAATCCCGCTGGGGCAGGCCAGCCCGGTGCTGATGAGCCCGGCCGCCGCGGTGATCCTGATCGTCTGCAAGCGCGACATGCCGATGATCCAGCCGCCGCCGCAGGCGCAGCCGGCTCCGCCGCCGCCGGCGGCGCCGACTCCGATCAAGGAGGCCAAGCTGCCCGGCCGCGACGAGATCGAGCGCGAGCTGATCGCCGAGCGGGCGGAACTGCTGTCGCGCCGTTATCTCCGCGACCTGCGCCGCACCGCCTTCATCGAGACGCGCCTGTGACCGCCGCCCCGCCGGACAAGCTGCCGCTGGCTCTCACCATGGGAGAGCCGGCCGGCATCGGCGGGGACATCACGCTGAAGGCCTGGGCGGCCCGGCATGAGGCCGGCTTGCCGCCCTTCGTCGTTCTCGACGACCCTGCGCGGCTGGCGGCGCTCGCCGCGAAGCTCGGGCTGGCGGTTCCGGTCCAGGCGGTATCGTCGCCGGACGAGGCTGTGGCGCTGTTCGACAGTGCGCTGCCGGTTCTGCCGGTGGGGCTCGGTACCGCTGTCATCGCCGGAAAACCTGACCCTGCCAATGGTGCGGCGGTGATCGCCAGCATCGACCGGGCGGTCGCCCTGGTGCAGGGAGGCCAAGCGGCGGCCGTGGTCACCAACCCGATCCAAAAATCCTCGCTCTACGCCGCCGGCTTCCGTCATCCCGGCCACACCGAATACCTGGCGCATCTGGCCGGACTGGCCGACGAGCCGATCATGATGCTGGCGGCAGCCGATCTGCGCGTGGTGCCGGTCACCATCCATGTCTCGGTGCGTGACGCGGTGACCCTGCTGACCACAGAGGCCATCGTTCATGCCGGCCGCGTCACCGCGGCTTCACTGGCGCGTGACTTCGGCATCGAGCGGCCGAGGCTGGCCGTCGCCGGGCTCAATCCCCATGCGGGGGAGGGTGGGGCGATGGGCCGCGAAGAGATCGACATCATCGAGCCGGCGATCGCCATCCTGCGCGCCGACGGCATCGACGTTTCCGGCCCGCGCCCGCCCGACACCATGTTCCACGCCGCCGCCCGCCGCGGCTATGACGCCGCGTTGTGCATGTACCACGATCAGGCGCTGATCCCGGTGAAGACGGTGGATTTCGACGGCGGCGTGAACATCACGCTGGGGCTGCCCTTCGTCCGCACTTCGCCCGATCACGGGACCGCGCTGGACATCGCCGGCACGGGCGCCGCCAACGCGACCAGCCTGATCGCGGCGCTGAAAACGGCCGATCGCATGGCGCGGAACCGGCGGCGGGTGAGCGCTTCTTAAACGCGGCACTACCCAACAAATCACTGCCACGAATGAAAAAGGAGCGCTCGTGCGCTCCTTTTTTCATGGACGGTCTTCCGGTGCGATCAGCCCCGGTCGTCGGGATCGTACATCGTCGGCCCACCCTGTTGGTCATGGTGGGACGGCGCCTGCTCGCGGTGATGGTGGGTGCGGGCGATGAAGGGCGCCAGTTCCTGGAGTTCGATGAAGTTGTCGGCCTGACGGCGCAGTTCGTCGGCGACCATCGGCGGCTGCGAGCGGACGGTGCTGACGACGCTGAAGCGCACGCCCTTGCGTTGTACCGCCTCCACCAGCCGGCGGAAGTCGCCGTCGCCGGAGAAGAGCAGGATGTGATCGACATGGTCGGCCATCTCCATCACGTCGATGGCCAGCTCGATGTCCATATTGCCCTTGATCTTGCGCCGGCCCGATGCGTCGGTGAATTCCTTGGTCGGCTTGGTGACCATGGTATAGCCGTTGTAGTCGAGCCAGTCGACCAGCGGACGAATCGGGGAGTATTCCTGGTCTTCGACCAGCGCGGTGTAGTAGAAGGCGCGAACCAGCCGGCCTTCCCCGGCGAACCCGTCACGCAACCTTTTGTAATCAATGTCGAAGCCCAACGAACGCGCTGCGGCGTAGAGGTTGGCGCCGTCTATGAACAGAGCGAGACGCTCTTCCTTGTAAAACAACTTGCTGACATCACGCGGCAAAGTCGAATTGCGGTCCAATGCCAGGATCCTTCCATCGTTGCTTGTGAAAAAATGCATGGATTACGCGGAAAGACCCGCGTTCCAATTTTGAAATCTAGTGTATTGGACGCGAACATACAAGGGGGCAGCGGCCGCCGACTGTTCCGGGGCACCACATTGATGTATAGGGACATTTTTCTGGGGCGTTCCCCTGGCGCAATGCAGCAGCGCTGTCGTTCGCGCTTGCACCTATCGGGCCACATCCATATAGTCTAGAGCCTCCTATGACTCCGGAGTTCGTCTGGCATGGCCCGCGTTACCGTTGAAGATTGCGTCCTGAAGGTTCCGAACCGTTTCGAGCTGGTCATGATGGCTGCCCAGCGCGCCCGTGAGGTCGCGAGCGGCGCTCCGCTGTCGATCGACCGCGACAACGACAAGAACCCGGTCGTGGCGCTCCGCGAGATCGCGGACGAGACGGTGTCGCTGGAGTATCTGAAGAACGCCCTGATCAAGGGCCATCAGAAGCATGTCGAGCCGGACGAGCCGGAGGAAGAGATCGTCGAACTGATGGCCGGCGAGAACGACTGGGCTGCGCGCGGCAACACCTCGCTGGGCGACGAAGACGGCATGAGCGAGAGCGACGGCGAGGAACTGGGCGAAGAGGACGACATCGCCGCGGACATGGATGCCGAGCCGGGCGCTGGTTTCGCCATGACCGAGGATCCCGACGGAGACCTCTGATTCTGGACAACGACCGCAGAACACCGAGGGGGCTCCACGCCCCCTCATCGAAGAATGGGGTGGGGAGCATCCGGCTCCCTTTTGGTTCGCTCAGGACCACCACGCACACATTTGAGGCGCCGCGCGCGCCGGGTCGGGCCGCATGATCCGGCAATACGAGCTTGTCGAGCGCGTCAAGGCGTATGATCCCTCGGCCGACGAGGATCTGCTCAACCGCGCCTACGTCTTCTCGATGAAGGCGCACGGGTCGCAGACGCGCGCGTCGGGCGATCCCTACTTCCTCCATCCGCTGGAGGTCGCAGGTATCCTGACCCAGATGAAGCTGGACGCCGGCACCATCGCCACGGCGCTGCTTCACGATACGGTCGAGGACACCGTCGCCACGCTCGAAGATATCGAGCGGGTGTTCGGCAAGGAAATCGCCCGGCTGGTCGACGGCGTCACCAAGCTGTCGCGGCTGGAACTGAACAGCGAGCAGGCCAAGCAGGCGGAGAATTTCCGCAAGCTGGTCATCGCCATGTCGGAGGACATCCGTGTCCTGCTGGTGAAGCTGGCCGACCGGCTTCACAATATGCGCACGCTGTTCCACCTGAAAAAGCCGGAAAAGCGCCGCCGCATCGCCCGCGAAACCATCGAAATCTACTCGCCCTTGGCCGAACGCATCGGCATGCACAAGATCAAGGACGAGCTGGACGATCTTGCCTTCGCCGAACTGAACCCCGACGCGCGCGACAGCATCCTGGCCCAGTTGGCGCGCCTGCGCAGCGAGGGTGAGAACCGCGTCCAAACCATCATCACCGAGCTGCGCGAGCTGCTGGCGGCCGAAGGGCTGCCCGACGTATCGGTGACCGGCCGCGAGAAGTCGGCCTATTCGATCTGGCGCAAGCTGCAGCGCAAGAATGTCAGCTTCGAACAGCTGTCCGACATCATGGCCTTCCGCATCACGGTCGGCACCGTCGGCGAATGCTATCAGGCGCTGGGCATCGTGCACGCCCATTATCCGGTCGTGCCGGGTCGCTTCAAGGACTACATTTCCACGCCAAAGCCCAACGGCTACCGCAGCCTGCACACCGGCGTGATCGGTCCCGGCCGCAATCGGATCGAGGTGCAGATCCGCACCCAGGACATGCACGAGATCGCCGAGCTGGGCGTCGCCGCCCACTGGGCCTACAAGCAGGACCACCAGCCGCGCCCGAATGGTGGCGAATACCGCTGGCTGCGCGAGCTGCTGGACATCCTGGAGCATGCGCAGAAGCCGGAAGAGTTCCTGGAACACACCAAGCTGGAGCTGTTCCAGGATCAGGTCTTCTGCTTCACGCCGAAGGGCGACCTGATCGCGCTGCCGCGCGGCGCCACGCCGGTCGACTTCGCCTATGCCGTCCATTCTCAGGTCGGCGACCATTGCGTCGGCGCCAAGATCAACGGCCGCATGCTGCCGCTGCGCACCCAGCTGCAGAACGGCGATCAGGTCGACATCGTCACCTCCAAGGCGCAGACGCCTGTCCCGGGCTGGGAACGCTTCGTCGTCACCGGCAAGGCCCGCGCCCGAATCCGCAAGTTCCTGCGCACCCAGCAGCGCGCCCAGTATATGGAACTGGGCCGCGGCATGCTGATGCGGCAGTTCAAGTCGGAAGGCTACGAGTTCACCGAAAAGGCTCTGGAAGCCGCCACCAAAATCTTCCAGCAGCCTACGGTGGACGATCTGATGGCCGGTGTCGGCTCCGGCCTGCATTCGGTGCGCGAGGTTTTCCACGCGGTCTTCCCCGGCCACAAGGCGCAGGCCGCCCCCGCCGTCCGCGAGACGGAGGAGAGCGCACCGAAGTCGAAGGCGAAGGCCCGCAAGGAATCGGCGCTGCCGATCCGTGGCCTGATCCCCGGCATGGCCGTGCATTACGCCCGCTGCTGCCATCCGCTGCCCGGCGACCGCATTGTCGGCATCGTCACCACCGGCAAGGGCGTGACGATCCACACCATCGACTGCGAGACTCTGGAAAGCTTCCACGAATCGCCGGAACGCTGGATCGACGTGTCGTGGGAGACCGGCCCGGATTCGCCGGAGGAGCATGTCGGCCGCATCAGCGTCGTCATCGCCAATGAACAGGGCTCGCTCGGCACGCTGTTCACGGTGATCGGCAAGAACCAGGGCAACGTCATCCATCAGAAGATCACGAACCGCAGCACCGACTATTTCGAGTTGCTTATCGATATCGACGTGAAGGATGCCAAGCACCTGACCAACATCATGGCCGCCCTGCGCGCCACTCCGGCCATCCATTCGGTGGAGCGGGCGCGGGGACGGTGATGCTCCCGCTGCCATGCGGCACAGCCGGCCATGCTCGCTGTGCTGCCGCTCTGCTGCGGCGTCGACGATTCTCTGATAATTGCGCACAGAATTCGTTTTTTGCGTGAAGACGCACCATTGATGCTGTGCGACGGGAGAAGGGAACATGCGGCTCGATAGGCTGCTTCTGCGGTTTTTGGCTGTTGCATTGTGCTTGACGCCAATTTATGGCGCCTATGGCAGCAACGGGGAGACGTTGTTCGTGGAGCGATGCGCGATGTGTCACGGGACGGATGCGAAGGGCTCCGGTCCGTTGGCGAGCAAAAGTAACCCTCCGACCCCCGATTTGACGACGCCGGCCTTCAGGAAGCGCTTGGCGGACTATCCTGGCGTTATCGTGTCGTCGATCATACTCCGCCCAAACGGAGATTTGATCCCGAGAACATTGAAGGAAAATGGCTACCGGCTTCCTCCGCACGCATGGACCGTCAAGGACTTTCGCGATCTGAACGAGTATCTGAGCGGCGTGATTTACAAGTCGAAATAAGGAAAATCCGCCAGGGTCATCGATCCGGCCACTCGGTCGGGAGGGCGCGGGGACGGTAAATTCCCTGTCATCCGCGGCTGCACCGGTCGGTTCGGCGTGACGGAAGGCCGGTGCACCGCTATATAGACGGAATCGCCCCCGCCCGTTCCGGCGGGCGGCGACGCTTTGGAGTCCGTGCATGTCCCGTTTCCTGCGCCTTGGCGTGAACATCGACCATGTGGCGACCGTCCGCAATGCGCGCGGCGGGGCGCATCCCGATCCCGTGCGCGCGGCGAGGCTCGCCATCGAGGCCGGGGCCGACGGGATCACCGCCCACCTGCGCGAGGACCGGCGCCACATCGTGGATCGCGACATCGACCGGCTGATGGCCGAGATCGATCGTCCGCTGAACTTCGAGATGGCCGCCACCGACGAGATGCTGGCCATCGCGCTGCGCCACAAGCCGCACGCCGCCTGCCTCGTTCCGGAAAAGCGCACCGAGGTCACCACCGAAGGCGGTCTGGACGTGATCGGCCAGTACGACCAGCTGGTCCGGCCAGTCGGAGAGTTGGGTGCCGCCGGCATCCGCGTCTCGCTGTTCATCGACCCGGAGCCGGCGCAGCTCGACGCCGCCAAGCGCCTTGGCGCTCCGGTGGTGGAACTGCACACCGGCGCCTATTGCGACGCTCATGACCCGGCGACGCGCGAGGCGGAGTTGGCGCGCATCGTCCGCGCCGCCGCCCATGCCGAGGCCATCGGGCTGGAGTGCCATGCCGGCCATGGGCTGAGCTACGACACCGTCGGTCCGGTCGCGGCGATCCAGACCATCGTCGAGCTGAACATCGGCCATTTCCTGATCGGCGAGGCGATCTTCGTCGGATTGACCAACGCCATCGCCCGCATGCGCAAGGCCATGGACACGGCGCGGAACGCGGCGGCGCCCGCCTCATGATGATGTCCGGCACCATCCTCGGCATCGGCAACGACCTGATCGACATCCGGCGGGTCGAGAAGTCGCTGGAGCGTTTCGGACAGCGCTTCATCGACCGCATCTTCACCGAGGTCGAGCAGGCCAAGTCAGAACGCCGCGCCGGCTCTGCCGCGAAGAACAACGCCCGCGCCTCGACCTATGCCAAGCGCTTCGCCGCCAAGGAGGCGTGCTCCAAGGCGCTGGGCACCGGGTTCCGCGACGGGGTGTTCTGGCGCGACATGGGGGTGGTCAACCTGCCGTCCGGCCAACCGACCATGCGCCTGACCGGCGGGGCGCTGGCCCGGCTGGAGGCGATCACGCCGCCAGGCATGCGCGCCCGCATCCATGTGACGCTGACCGACGAATACCCGATGGCCGAGGCCTTCGTCGTCATCAGCGCCGAACCGATCGAGTCCGCCCTCACCGAGCCCGCCCCAACCAAGCCCACAATGCCCACCAATACGGCGAACCCAGAATGACCTTTCAGAAAGAAACGGCGTCCAGCGCCAAGACCAAGGAATCCGGGTTCGCCGAGACCGTCAAGACGGTGATCTTCGCCGTGCTGATCGCCTTCGGCGTGCGGACGTTCGCCTTCGAGCCGTTCAACATTCCGTCGGGGTCGATGATCCCGACCCTGCTGATCGGCGATTACCTGTTCGTGTCGAAATACAGCTACGGCTACAGCAAATACACGGTCGGCTTCGGCCTGCCGCTGTTCGAGGGCCGCATCTTCGGCTCCATGCCGGAGCGGGGCGACGTGGCGGTGTTCAAGCTGCCGCGCGACAACAAGACCGACTACATCAAGCGGGTGATCGGGCTGCCGGGCGACAGCATCCAGATGATCGGCGGCATCCTGCACATCAACGGCCAGCCGGTGAAGCGCGAGCGGATCGAGGATTACGTCACCACCGATCCGCTGGGCCGCAGCATCCGCACCGCGCAGTTCATCGAGACGCTGCCGAACGGCCGCACCCACCGCATCATCGAGGAGTCGGACAACGGTCCGCTCGACAACACCCCGGTGTTCAAGGTGCCGGCCGGCCATCTGTTCATGATGGGCGACAACCGCGACAACTCGCTGGACAGCCGCGTGCCGTCGCAGGTCGGCTTCGTTCCCATCGAAAACATGGTCGGCCGCGCTGAATTCCTGTTCTTCTCACTCGACGAGGGCACGCGCTTCTACGAGATCTGGCGCTGGCCGGTCGATCTGCGCTTCAGCCGTCTGTTCAACGGAGTCCGGTAAGTGTCCACCGTCACCAAGGCGCCTGCCGATGCAGGCGCCGGCTCTGAACCCGAGGCCGATGGCGCCGTCCAGTCCGCGGACGTCGCCGGCCTCGCGCGTGCGCTGGGCTACGAGTTTTCCAACCCGTCGCTCCTGCGCGACGCCGTCACCCATCCGAGCCTGATGGGGCTGGAACGGGCCGGCCGCAAGTCGCACAAGGGGCCGGGCATCGCCTATGAGCGGCTGGAGTTCCTGGGCGACCGCGTCGTCGGGCTGGTGGTCGCGCAATGGCTGCTGGAGCGTTATCCGAACGAGCGCGAAGGGGCGCTGGCCAAGCGGCATGCGGCGCTGGTTCGCCGGGAATCGCTGGGCCGCGTCGCCGACGCCCTCGGGCTGGGCGCCTATCTGCGCCTGTCGCCGGCAGAAGCGCAGAGTGGCGGCCGGGAGAATCGCACCATCCTGGGCGATGCCTGCGAGGCGGTGCTGGGCGCCATGTATCTCGACGGCGGGCTGGAGCCGGTGACGCGCTTCGTCCGGGAGGCGTTGGCGGGCGAGATCGACAAGGCGACGCCGCCGCCGCTGGACAGCAAGACGACGCTGCAGGAATGGGCGCAGGGGCGCGGAAAGCCGCTGCCCCGTTATGAACTGATCGAACGCAGCGGCCCGGCGCACGAGCCGCTGTTCGTGGTTGCGGTGCATGTCGCGGGAATGGAACCGGTCAGCGGCTCCGGCTCGTCGAAGCGCATCGCGGAAAAGAAGGCGGCCAGCACATTGCTGCGCCAGGTGGGAGTACAGGTCGATGACTGACGGTCGCGACGACATCGACAAGATGCAGAACAAGACGCCCGGTTCCGAAGCCGTGGAGCCGTCACCGGAGCCGGTGACGGACGACGAAGCGCTCGACCATGAGGATGGCGGCGAGGACGGCGACGTCGAGGGTGAGGACGCCGACGAGAACGCCGACGAGAACGCCGACGAGGGCGACGTCGACGACGAAGACGGCGAATACGAGGACGATGAGTACGAGGATGATGAGGATGCTCCGCGCGGGCAGCCCATCTCCGTCCTGCCGCCGCTGCCGACGATGCCGGAGCATCCGCGCTGCGGCTTCATCGCCCTGGTCGGCGCGCCGAATGCCGGCAAGTCGACGCTGCTGAACGCGATGATCGGCAGCAAGGTGTCGATCGTCAGCCCGAAGGTGCAGACCACCCGCACCCGCGTGCTGGGCATCACCATCCAGGGCGACGCCCAGATGATCTTCGTCGACACCCCCGGCATCTTCAAGCCGAAGCGCCGGCTGGACCGCGCCATGGTGGCGGCGGCCTGGCAGGGGGCGGAGGACGCCGACGTGATCGGCGTGCTGTACGACGTGTCGCGCCGCTCGATCGACGAGGACACCCGCAGCATCGTCGCCCGGCTGAAGGAGCAGGGGCGCGAGGCGATCCTGATCCTGAACAAGATCGATCTGGTGAAGCGCGACGTCCTGCTGGGCATCGCCGACGCCTTCCGGCAGGAAGGGATCTTTTCCGACATCTTCATGGTGTCGGCCTTCACCGAGGACGGCGTCGCCGATCTGAAGCAGTTTTTGGCCGACCGCTTGCCGGAAGGGCCGTGGCATTTCCCGGAGGACCAGATCTCCGACATGCCGATGCGCCTGCTGGCGGCGGAGATCACCCGCGAGAAGCTGTTCCTGCAGCTTCACCAGGAGCTTCCCTATTCCGCCACGGTCGAGACCGAGGTGTGGGAGGAGTTCGACGACGGATCGGTGAAGATCTCGCAGGTCATCTTCGTGCAACGCGAAAGCCAGAAGGCCATCGTGCTGGGCAAGGGCGGCCAGCGGATCAAGGCTCTGGGCTCCGCCGCGCGGTCCGAGTTGACGGCGATGCTGGAGCGCCGCGTCCACCTGATCCTGTTCGTGAAGGTGCGCGAGGGCTGGGTCGACGACCCGGAACGCTATTCGGCCTGGGGGCTGGATTTCGGAGCGTCCTGAACGACAAAGGCCCTCTCCCGCGGGAGAGGGCCTTTTCCATTCCAGGGCTTCTAAAACCTCAGGCGGCCAGCAGGCGCAGATGGCCGTCGAATTCGTCCAGCGCGCGCATCAGATCCATCATCGCCTGATCGGCCTGGGCACGGGCGAATGGCCAAGCGTCGTCATCGGCCATGTGGGCGGCCTCAATGCGGGCGATGGCGCGATTGTTCAGTCCGCGGAGGCGGTCGAGCGTGCGCTCCCACGTCTCTCGCCGGTCGCTGCCCGCGCGCTCCACCATGGATCGCAGGGTTTCCATGCGGTCGGTGGCGCGCAGCACGAGCTCACGGCTCAGCGTGTCGAAGGCTTGCCGGTTGCGGCGGCTCATGAGATGTCCTCCTTTGATCCTCAACCGATTTTGACCTCTCGGCCGGTTGGCAGGTTAGCCCCGCGCCGATACTGCGCAAACGCACCGGAAGCGCAGTCGTCACAGCCCCTTTGGGAGAAGCCGTAACGATTTTGCGATGCGATTTAGCAGTTGCGGGATATCCGTCCGAATCCAAATCCCGCCGGGTTGCCCCGGCCCGAAAAGGACAAGGCAAACCCGGTGGCCGAGGAAGTCTTCCTGGTTGGATTGCGTTTCCTCCAGGGCCGGTTTCATCCGGCCCGTTGGCGTTTTTATACGCCGCCTTTTTGACGGCGTTCTTTTGTTTTGGTGACGCTTTTGTGCCGGATTGGCAGGGCAGGGTCAATCCGCCCAAAAATCATAGACGGCGCGCAATCTGTCGCAGCCTAAAGGCGAGGTTGTAACCCTCAAACCGGGCAGAAAGTCGGAAGTGGTAGAGCCTTCGTGCGCGTGCTCACTCGGCCGCGACGGCGTAGGCGGGGATGGCTTCGGCATTGGCCGGCTCCGGCATCGCCGTGCCGCAGCAGGGGGCGGCCACCGGCGTCGCGGCGATGGCGGACTGTTGGGCCATGACGGCGCGATGCTCGCTGGCCATGCTGCGCATGGTGGGCACGCATTTGCCGCATTGGACCTGACAATTGTGATGGCGGAACACCGAGGCCGGGGTCGTGGCGCCTTGATCCAGCGCGGCCTTAACCTTCTTGTCGTTCAACGCGTGGCAGATGCAGACGTACATTAGCCCTCGGCGACGGTCGGTTGCGGAGCATTTCCTGGGTCCAGCAATAGCTGAGAGTGAGAATCGTTGTCAATGCTGCTATTGCGAACCGATCGCATATAAGAGGTTTCGAGACGCTTTGTCACAGCCCCCTTCGCGTCAGTTCGAAAGGGGCGTGCCGCATCCTTGCGCTTGCATTCGGCGGCCGTCGGCGGTAGCCCGTGGGGCATGGACGACAGCACCCCCAAAAATGCTTCCGAAAACGCTCCGCAGCCCTCGCCGGGCGCGGTGGTGACCCCTCTTGGTCAGACGGTTTATCTGGCGGCGGACGGCTTCCTCGACGATCTGGTGGCGGAATTGGGAGAGGTCGCTTCGGTCGACGGCCGGCTGGTCTTCGTCGACGGCCCGGCGCGCCCGGCCGCCTGGGCACAAAACATCTGGTACGACCCGGTGCGCATCGAGTTCTCCTCGATCAAGGGCGGCGCCAAGGCGCTGCGCGGGATCCAGCGCAATTGGGCGCTGTGGTCGCAGCGGCATCACCGCCGCGCCGCCCTGATCCAGGAGAACCTGCCGCATGTGTCGGCCAAGCCGGTGGTCTTTCCGTCGCCCCTGCCGACGGCGCCGCTGGGCTCCTGGACACTGACCGACGAGTCCACCATCATCGCCGCGGCACATTGTTCCAGCCCCTTCCGCAACGGCGAGGTGACCTTCGTCGAGAATCGCACGGTGCCGCCCAACCGCGCCTATCTGAAGCTGTGGGAGGCGCTGACCCTGTTCGGGGAGCAGCCGGGGCCGGGCGACCGCTGCCTCGATCTCGGCGCCTGTCCGGGCGGCTGGACTTGGGTGCTGCATGAGTTGGGGGCGTCGGTGGTCAGCGTCGACAAGGCGCCGCTCGACCCCGCCATCGCCGCCCTGCCACGTGTGGAGATCCGCCAGGAAAGCGCATTCGGCCTGAAGCCGGCGGCGGTCGGCCCGGTCGATTGGCTGTGCTGCGACGTGATCTGCTACCCGACCCGGCTGCTGCGGCTGGTGAAGGAATGGATGGACAGCGGGCTGGCCAAACGCTTCATCTGCACGCTGAAGTTCCAGGCGGAGACCGACCATGAGACCGCCCGCGCCTTCGCGGCGATCCCCGGCGGCCGGGTGATCCACCTGCACCACAACAAGCACGAACTGACCTGGATGTGGCCGGCGCAGTGAGCGCCGCCCCTTTGCCCACGTCCCTCAGGCCAGCGCCCGCCCTTCGGCATAGCCGAAGCTGACATAATGCTGCCGGGCGCCGGACAGGCTGCCGCCGACGGCGGCGTTGACGTCCGGGTTGGCGGCCAGATAGGTGGCGGCATTGAATCTGCTGAGGGACCGTCCCTCGAAGCGGCCGAACTGGATGTAATGCAGTTCCACGGCCTCGCGGTTGTTGCCGTAGGCGGCGATCAGGTCGGGGTTGCTGGCTTCGTAGGACAGCGTGTCGAACAGGCTGGCGTTGCGGCCCTCGCGATAGCCGTTGCTGATGAAGTGACGGGTCGCCGCGGTGGCATCGGTTCCGAAGGCCGCCATCAGATCGCCATAGCCGGCCAGATAATTGTAGGGGTCGAATCCGCTCAGGCTGCGGCCTTCGTAAACGCCGGAGTTGGCGAGATGCTGGGCCGCGGCGGCCGTGTCGGCGCCGAACGCGGCGATCAGGTCGCCATTCGACGCGATGTAGCGCAGGGCGTCGAAGCTGCCGGACACCGTGGCCGACAGCGCGCTGCTGCTGTCGGAAAAGCGCAGATACTCGATGTTGGTCAGGACATCGGTGCCGTTGGGGCCGTTGACGATGTATCGGCTGCTGTCCAGCTGCTGGACGCTGTATTGCGCGCGGCTGCCGCTGAACACCACGGTATCCGTGCCGCCGCCGCCATCCAGCGCATTGCCCAAGTTGTTGACGGTGAAGCTGTCGTTGCCGCTGCCACCGATCGCCTGTTGCATCTTCGTGCCGTAGGCCAGCGCCAGGAAGGTGGTGGATCCCGCGCTGCTGAACTGCCCGTCGCGCAGGTCCAGTGACAGCGCCGCTGTCTGGGCACTGCCGTTCAGGCTGTTGTGCCCGTTGGGGTCCCACAGGGTGATGAAGCCGCCGGTGTTCAGCGTGTAGCTGGTGTCGCCGGGGGCGGCCGACATGTTGGCGCCGTAGAGATACTGGATCGCCGCGATGTCGTAGAGGCTGGGGCCGGTCAGATAGACGCCCGACGGCAGGGCGTCGCTGTCGTTGTAGGACATGATGCTGTAGGCATAATTGTCCTGCGCGGACGACAGGTACGGACCCTCCGTCCCCTCGCTGGAGCCGGCATTGTAGTTGCCGGGATGCTTCAGGCCCAGCGCATGGCCGATCTCGTGGATGATCGTCATGTAGCCGTAGCTGCCCGTCGTCGGGTTGGTGTTCGTGGAACTGTCGTTGGCCAGGAAGACCTGACCGCCCTGGGAGGCGGTGGAGGGATAATAGGCGTAGGCCGCCGACTGGCCGTACTGACGGTTGGTTCCGAAGGCGACGGCCGCGGCGGTGGGGTCGGCGACCTCGGTGAAGGTGATGTTGGCGACCGCGCTCCATGCCGCCAGCGCCTGCTGAACAGCCGCGCGCTGGGCGCTGCTCATGGCGGCGAAACCGGCGGCATCGGCGGTGGAGATTTGCCGCGCGCTGGTCAGGAAACCATAGGTCACGGTCGCGGCGGCGCCGACGGACCTGCCGTTCAGCACGGTGCCGTTGTTGCCCCAATGTGGCGTCCCGCTGGCGAGCAGGGCGGAAATGCTGTCGGTCGGGGCAGATTGGCTCATGGACGCTCGGTTCCCGCGGCGGTCGGTTGGGGTGTCCAGGGGGATTCCGGACTACCGCTTATACGAAATACGAGCAAGGTCTCGAGCGCAACAGGTCAGGCACGGCGCAGCGCAAGTTCGATGGACGGACGCAGCATCGAGGCGGCGGCATGGCCGATCTCCACCGCCTCCGCCGCGCGGTCGAACTCCAGGATGCCGATATGGGCAAGCCGCGGCGCGATCAGCACATCCGGCGGCTCGCCGGCCAGCCGCGAGCGGGTGATGCGGTCCTGCATGATGTCGATGGAGCCCGCCATAACTTCCAGGGCGTTCGGCATCGGCTTATGAGCGTGGGCGTCGTCGATCTGATCGGCCAGGAAACGGGTCCGCTGGGTGGGCTTGCGGCCGAGCCAGGTGGAAATCTGGCTGGTCAGGTGCGAAAAGGCGGGCGAGCCGGCATCGCCGCCGGCGACCACCGGTTCCGGCACCTTGGCCGACACCGCTTTGACTCCATCCGATTTGCCGCGGCCGTTCGGCCGTCCCAGCGGCGACAGCTCGCTGTTCAGGTTGACCGCCACCACAACGTCGGCCCCAAGTGCCCGACACAGCGAGACCGGCACCGGATTGACCAGTGCGCCGTCGACCAGCAGGTGATGATCGCGCCGCACCGCCGGGAACAGGCCGGGCATGGCGGCCGACGCCAGCACCGCCGACATCAGCGGGCCGTCGCGCAGCCACATCTCGCGCCCGGTCGACAGATCGGTGGCGACGGTGGCGAAGGGCATTGGCAGGTCTTCGATCAGGACATTGCTGCGTTCGTTGTCGAAGCGGCCGAACGCCTTCTCGGCGGCGACCAGACCGCCGCGGCGGAAGGTGAGATCGATGATGCCCAGCATACCCAGCCAGCCCATCTTCTGCGCCCAGGACTGCAGTTCGTCCATCTGGTCGGTCAGATAGGCGGCCCCGACCGCGGCCCCGATGGAGGTTCCGCAGATGATGTCGGGCTTGATCCCGATCTCCTCCAGCGCGCGCAGGACACCGATATGCGCCCAGCCGCGCGCAGCGCCGCTGCCCAGGGCAAGCCCGATCTTCAGGTCGGTTTCCTTCGCCATCCGCTTCCCCTGTCAGCGCCCCCCACCAGAATCCGATACCGGCCGGCGGCTTGATCTAGAGCTTATCATCTAGGCATCGCTGGCCGGTATCGGAAGCTGCCGGAAGTGGCACGCCGCCGGAGTGCCGGCGATCGCCGCAGTTGAAATGGCAAATGGCGAAAATTTATTCGACCTTTGACTTGGATCATCGTTTTCAAGGCCGTGACTGTGGCATTTCTGTGCCAGTACGAAGGTGTGATCGTCATTCGGGCTGATTTTAACCATGCGTCAACTGGACCCGGTGCATTTTCGTTGCGTTGCAGTGTAGTCCCCGAACCCGGAAGGCTCGCCATGGCCGACGAATTGAAAAGCTTCAGAAAGGACTGGAAACGCTGGTCGACCGCGGAGCGGCTGATTGCCGTTACCCTGCTGGTCCTGGCGGCGCTTCTTGGTGCGCCGGCCGCCGCCGGGCTGTTCTGAGCCCCGGCCTGCTGCAATCCGGTCGAACGCGCCACAGTGTGGCGCGCCGGCAACTTCGGCGCCGCCAAGGAAGCTGCGGCGCGGTCCTCTTTACGGGCTATTAACCCTCACGACCATAGGCTTGGTCGGCTCGGACAGTTCCTGGGACGGTTGGGCGCCACGATCGGACGGAGCGTCGAACCTCCGCCGCAAGGGCACTCGACGGGCGCTCGCTGGAGGGCGCGGACCGGGGTGGTTCCGGCATACTCCGCCAAGGCCTTGCCCCTCTCGCTGGACACGCCCGATGACCTTCTCCGCCCAATCCGCCGTGACGGAACAGAAGCTCCTGAGACAGCGCCTCGACGCCGCCTTCGCGGAAGCAGCAAAGCCGCTGTCGCGTGACGAGGTGACGGACATCGTCCGCAACATCCTGGGCAGCATGGACGGCGATATTTCCGCCACCGACCTGCGCCTCTACAAGGAGGTCGTGGACCTCGCCAAGTTCATCGAGACGGCCAAGCAGGAAATCGCGGCGCTGCAGCCGGCCGAAATCCGCGACGAACATATCCGCACCGCCACGGACGAGCTGGATGCGGTGATCGGCGCGACCGAGAAGGCGACCTTCGCCATCTTCGACGCCTGCGACGCCATCGGCGCCATCGCCGGCCAGACGGACGCGGACAGCTCGGCGAAGCTGAACGACCAGATCACCAAAATCTACGAGGCCTGCAACTTCCAGGACATTACCGGCCAGCGCATCAGCAAGGTGGTGCGGACGCTGAAGCACATCGAATCGAAGGTCGACATGATCGTCGCCGCCTTCGGCAGCGAAGTGCGGCAGAACCACGCGCCGCGGCTGGCCAAGCTGGCGGCGGAGGATGCGGAGGCCGCCGTCCATTACGAGCCGATGAGCGAGGAAGAGGCGGACAAGCAGCTTCTGCACGGGCCGCAGATGCCGGGCAACGCCATGGACCAGGACGAGATCGACCGTCTGCTGGCCAGCTTCGACTGACGCCATGCTGCCCGGCGCACCCATCAGCAGGCCCACCGGCGGCCACACGGCCCAAGGTGCAGGACCGGGGACGGGGAACGCCGGGCTGCCGCCGCTGCGGGTCGCGGGTGCCGGCGGTGTCGGTGCCAGGTCCGGTGTTGGCGGCCATGCCAACCCGAACAACGGCAGCATCCTGCTTCTGCTGTCGCTGTTCCTGCTGCTTCTGGTCTTCTTCATCGTACTGAACGCCAATTCGGTGCAGACGGTGCAGAAGGTGAAGGCGGTCGCCGCCTCGCTGGAGCGGACCTTTCCCAGCTTCGTCATCGATCCGCGCCTGCGCGAGGGGGCCGAACCGGTGGCCTCGCGCGCCGGGACCGTCTTCGCCGTGCAGCGGCTGGACGATGTCGGCACCCTGTTCGCCACGGCGGTGGCGGTCGCCAAGGTGGAGGTGGTCGCCCCCGGCCAGTTGCTGGAGGTCCGGCTGCCGGCCGACGACCTGTTCCTTCCCGGCACCATGACCCTCCGCCCGGACCGCCAGGGCCTGATCGACCGCATCGCCGATGCACTGCGCCAGTCGCGCCAGGGCGAGCGGGTGGAACTGGACGCGCTGCTCGGCATCGGGCCGACGGGAACGCCCAGCCAGCCGCCGGGTCCGGTCGCCCGTGCCGGGGTTCTGGCCCGCGCACTGGTCGAGGATGGGGCGCCGGCCGGCAACGTCACCATCGGGATCGAGCGCGGGGAGCCGGGCGGCGTGCGCCTGCTGTTCTCCCTGCGCTGGGACGAGGATGGGGCGGCGGCGAAGGCGGCTCCCAAGCTGGACCCGAAGGCGGCGAAGACGGAGGTGCGGAAATGATCCGCATTCCGGGCGTCGTCAGCAAGGCCGGGGCGGAAGCGGACGATCGCGGCGGCCAGCGCAAGACGCTGTGGCTGATCAGCTTCACCGACCTGATCTCCCTGATGCTCGCCTTCTTCGTCCTGATGTATTCCATGAGCGAACCGGAGGCGGAGCGCTGGACCCGTCTGGCGAAGGGCGTGGCGGAGGCGATCCCCGCCGCGCGGTCGACGGCCAGCACCCCGTCGGATCGGCCCACTGATCCCGGCGCCGCCTTCAACGCCAAGGCGGTGGAGGCCAGGGCGGCCATCGATCTGCATTATCTGGCGGCCCTGCTGGGAAGCCAGCTGCGGTCGAATACGGAACTGGCGGTGGTTGAGGTTCGGCGCGAAGATGACCGTGTCGTCATCCGTCTGCCGGGCGAGCGGATGTTTGATCCCACCGGTGCCGCCTTCACCGAGGAGGGGCGGCGGGTGCTGTTCCTGCTGGGCGCCGTCATCGGCCGGATCGGCAACCGGATCGAACTGGTCGGCCATGCGGAGCACGAGGATGCGACCGGCGGCGTGGCCTGGGAACGGGCGCTGACGCGGGCGGTCGCCGTTTCCGCCGCGCTGCGCGAGACCGGCTATCGCCGCGATCTGGTGGCACGGGCGGTGATGATGCCGGTTGATGGGGCAGGGGGCGCCCGCAACGGGCGCCTGCCGGTGGACATCGTGGTGCGAGAGGAAGGAGCGGATTGAGGTGACGGACCGGACGGCCCAAGAGTGGAAGCGTTGGCTGCGCGGCTGTGCCGCTGCGGTGGCGCTGCTTGCCGTGCCGGTCCTGCTGTCTCCGCTGGGCGCGGAAGCCGCCACGGTTCCGGTGCGCGGCGGCATCCACAAGGATTTCGGCCGGCTGGTCTTCGATTGGCCCGGCAAGGTCGATTACACCGCGTCGGTCGAAGGCGACCGGCTGGTTGTCACCTTCACGGACAGCATCGACGCCCCGCTCGACCGTCTGGTGCGGGCGCTGCCCGGCTATCTGGCCGCCGGACGGGTCGAGGCGGATGGCAAGACGGTCTCGTTCGACCTGAAGCGCCCGGTCTCGCTGAAAAGCTTCCGCAATGGCAACGCCATCGCCATCGACCTGTCGCCGGCCGCGCCGCTGACGGCCGCCAAGGCGGAGGACGCGAAACCCGAATCCGCCAAACCCGAGCCCGCGAAAGCCGAGGCGCTGAAGCCGGTGCCGTCCGCCGGGCGGCTGCGCGTGCGCGGGGCCGACCAGCCGGACCAGAGCCGCCTGACCTTCGACTGGCCGTCGCCGGTCGGCTACACGGTCACGCGCGACGGCGCCGCGGTGACGGTCGCCTTCGACAAGGGCGGCACCGCCGACCTGTCGGCCGTTTCCAAGGCGGCGTTGCGCAACATCCGGAATGTGGAATCCTATCGGCGGGCCGATGGCGCGCTGGCGGTGACGCTGGCCGTGCCGCAGGATGCCGAGGTGACCGACAGCGCATCGGGCAAGTCGGTGGTGCTGTCCGTCGGCAATCCCGGCTCCCGCGCCGGCCTGCCCAAGAGCGACGCTCCGCCCGCCGCCGGTTCCCAGGGGGCGGCTGCGGGGCAGGGCGGCAGCCAGGGAAGCAGCCAGCCGGCGCCGGCCAAGGATACCGCCAGGGAAGGCGGCAGGGACACCCCCACGACGGCGTCTGCGACCTCCAACCGCTCCGCCATCGCGGCCAATGCCGCGGCGCCCCACTCTGCGGCCAATGCTGCGGCCCCCAGCGTTCCGCCAGCGGAGGCGAAGGCCGCGCCCGCAGCGCCTGTCGATGCCAAGGCCCAGCCGGCGGCAGGCCCGAAGGGACCGGTGCTGACCTTCGACACCGGCGGACCGGCCTCCATCGCCGTCTATCCGCGGGCGGGCCAGCTCTACGTCGTGTTCGACCGGCCCATGCCGATCGGCGCCGGCAAGCTCAGCGGTCCGGGCTCCGAACTGATGGGCGCGGTGGAGCCGGTACCGGCGACCGGCGGCAGCGTGTTCCGCACCAAGATCGGCCCGATGGTCTGGCCGACGGTCGAACGGCAGGGCACCACATGGCGCATCCTGTCCTCCGCCCGTCCGGCCAACATGGGCAGCGCCGGCGATCTCCGGGTGGAACCCGACCCTGACTTCCTTCTCGGCGCCCGCCTGCTGGTGCGCGCGCCCGACGCGGCGAACGTCGTGCAGTTCGCCGATCCCGACGTCGGCGACCGCATCCAGGTGGTTCCGCTGCCCAGCCCGGGGCAGGGCGTGCCCGAACCGCACCGTTACCCCGACCTGGAAGTCATGCCGTCCTATCAGGGCGTGGTGGTGCGGCCGATCTCCGACAATGTGACGGTGCGCGCGATCAAGGAGGGGGTTGAGCTGACCACCGCCGGCGGACTGCACCTGTCGCCGGCCGCCGATGCCGGCAATCCGGCTGTTGCGCCGCCACCATCACCGGCATCCGCCCCCCAACCGGTTCCGTCGCAGTTGGCCGCGGCACCGCTTCCGGTCAATCCGCCGGCCGGCGGCGCCTCGTCCGCCATGGAGCCGCCGAAGGCGCAGCCCGCCCAGATGCAGGGCCGCCGCCTGTTCAACCTGCCGGCCTGGAAGCATGGCGATCTCGACCATTTCACCGAGGCGCGGCAGGAGCTGCAGCTGGCCGTCGTCAATGCGCCGGAATCGGAGCGGCCGAAGGCGCAGCTCGACCTCGCGCGGTTCTATTTCGCCAACGGTTTCGGGCAGGAGACGCTCGGCATGCTGGACGTGCTGCAGCAGAACCAACCTGATCTGGAGGGCTGGCCGGAGTTCCGCGCGCTGCGCGGCGCCGCCCGCGTGCTGACCGGCGATCTCGACGGGGCGGAGGCCGACCTGTCGATCCCCTCGCTGGCCGGCAATCCGGAAGCCAATCTGTGGCGCGCCGCCATCGCCGCCGACCGCCGCGACTGGCCGAAGGCGATGGCCGGCTTCAAGGCGTCCGGCCCGATCCTGAACAGCTACCCCGAACCAATGATCGGCAAGCTCGGCCTGCGGGCGGCGGAAGCGGCGCTGGAGACGCGCGACTCCGCCACCGCCAAGCGGCTGTTCGACCGCGTGATCGAACACAGCGGCCCGGATCAGGAAGAGAACCCGCAGACGCAATATCTGCGCGGCCTTCTCTTCGCCCAGACCGGCGAGATCGATCAGGCGCGGGAACAGCTGACCGCCGCCTACAACAGCTATGACCGGCTCTATCGCGCCAAGGCCGGGCTGGCGCTGACCAATCTCGAGCTGTCGGAAGGCAAGATGTCGCCGACCGCCGCGGCGGAGCAGCTGGCCGGCCTGACCTTCACCTGGCGCGGCGACGATCTGGAGATGCAGATCCGCTCGCGCATGGGCGAGGTGCTGATCGCCGGTGGCGAATATGCCAAGGGCTTCAACACGATGAAGGAGACGGCGGCCCTGGTCGCCGATACGCCCAGGGCCGAGGCGATCACCAAGGAGATGTCGCGCATCTTCGCCGACCTGTTCAAGGACGGGGCGCAGCGCCTGCCGACGTTGGACGCCCTGCAGCTTTACGATCAGTTCCGCGAGCTGACCCCGGTGGGCGAGGCCGGCGACGAGATCATCCGGCAGCTGGCGGAACGGCTGATTTCCATCGATCTGCTGAACCGTGCGGCCGACCTGCTGCAGCATCAGGTGGAATACCGCCTGTCCGGTCTGGACAAGGCGCGGGTCGGCACACGGCTGGCCTCCGTCCGGCTGCTCGACAACAAGCCGGAAGAGGCGCTGAAGGCGCTGGAACTGTCCAATGTCGCCGGACTGCCGGCCGATCTGACTGCCGAACGGCGGCTGATGCAGGCCAAGGCGCTGGCCGAGCTGAACCGCGGCGACGAGGCGATGCAGCTTCTGGCCCAGGACGACAGCACCAACGCCAACCTTCTGCGCGTCGATATCGCGTGGAAGGGGCAGAAATGGGATGCGGCGGCGCTGGCCCTGAACAAGGTGATTGGTCCGCCGCCCGCATCCGGCAAGCCGCTGGACCCAAACATGTCGCAGCTGGTGCTGAACCGGGCGGTGGCGCTGGCGCTGGCCGGCGACGGCAACGGGCTGAACCTGCTGAAGAAGGATTTCGAAGGGTCGATGAAGGGCGGGCCGAATGAGGACGCCTTCCGCATTCTGACCCGCCCCGAACAGGCGATGGGCCTGATCGACGTCGGCACCATCCGCTCCCGCGTCGCGGAAGTGGATATGTTCAAGAAGTTTTTGAAGGAATATCGCGGCGGAAAGCAGTCGGCCGATAAGCCGACTTCCTAAAGCCGACCTCATAAGGCGGCAGGACGCCTTACGGGGGATTGCGGCGCCCCGCCGCCTGCTCCGGGCCGACAGCCTTGGGCAGTTACTTCGGCAGCAGAACCTTGTCGATGACGTGGATGACGCCGTTGGACTGTTCGACGTTTGCGATGGTGACGCGCGCCATGTTGCCGGAAGCATCGGCGACCATCACGGCATCGCCGGACTGGGTGAAGGTCAGCGGCATGCCTTCCACCGTCTTCAGCATCGCCTTGCCGTTGCCCTTCTTGATGTCGGCCACGATGTCCTTGGCGTCCAGCTTGCCGGGAATGACGTGGTAGGTCAGCACCTTGGTCAGCTGCGCCTTGTTCTCCGGCTTCAGCAGAGTATCGACGGTGCCGGCGGGCAGGGCGGCGAAGGCCTCGTTGGTGGGTGCGAAGACGGTGAAGGGGCCCTTGCTGTTCAGCGTGTCGACCAGCCCGGCGGCCTTCACGGCGGCGACGAGGGTGGTGTGGTCCTTGGACTGGGACGCATTCTCCACGATGGTCTTGCTGGGGTACATCGGCGCGCCGCCGACCATCTTTTCCATGGCCGCATTGGCGCAACCGGCAAAAAGAAGGGTGGCGATCGCCACGGTGGCAACCTTCTTCATAGCATTCCCTCTTGTCGGTGAAGGTCCGCTTCCCGCGGACACAACACCGTTACGGGGGAGGCTTCCGGTCAGATCACAGCAGATTCTGCGCGTGGCACCGATTTTTGTTTGCGCGAAAGAAGTAATACTCCGGTGGTGCGGCCTCCGCCTCCCGCCGGCTAGAGCTGCACCTGCGTCCCCAGCTCCACCACGCGGTTGGGCGGCAGCTTGAAAAAGTCGGTGGCACTGACGGAGGTGCGGGACATCACCACGAACAGCTTCTCCCGCCACAGCGCCATCTGGGAGTTCATCTGTGGGATCAGCGTCTCCCGGCCCAGGAAGAAGGAGGTCGCCATCACGTCGAACTCCAGCCCGAAGGCCTTGCACAGGCGCAGCGCCTTGGGGATGTTCGGTTCCTGCGAGAAGCCGTAGCGCACGGTGATGCGGTAGAAGCCGTCGGCCAACCCCTCCACCACCACGCGGTCCTTGGCGGGGACGCGCGGCACATCCTCCACCACCACGGTGACGAAGACGATGCGCTCGTGCAGGACCTGATTGTGCTTCAGGTTGTGCAGCAGGGCGATCGGCACGGTGTTGGAACTGGAGGTCATGAAGACCGCCGTGCCCTTCACCCGCTGGATGTCGCCCTTCTTCGCCTGACGCTGGATGAAGGCGTCCAGCGGCAGCGATTCCTCGGCCAGCCGCTTGGTCAGCACGGCCCGGCCGCGGCGCCATGTCGACATCAGCCCCAGCGTGACGCAGGCGATCACCAGCGGCACCCAGCCGCCATGGGGGATCTTCACCGCGTTGGCGGCGAAGAAGGAAACCTCCACCGTCAGGAAGGTCGCGCCGACCGCGAAGCAGAGCGGCAGGCTCCAGTTCCAGCGGCGCCGCGCCACCACCAGGAACAGGGTGGTGGTGATGATCATGTCGCCGGTCACCGCGATGCCATAGGCGGCGGCGAGACGGCTGGAGGATTGGAAGACCAGCACCAGCCCCAGTACCGCGGCCAGCAGGCCCCAGTTGGCGCGGGGAATGTAGATCTGCCCCTCCTCCTCGTTGGAGGTGTGGCGGATGTCGAGGCGCGGGCAGAGGCCCAATTGCACCGCCTGCCGGGTCAGCGAGAAGACGCCGGAGATCACCGCCTGGCTGGCGATGACGGTGGCGGCGGTGGACAGGCCGATCAGCGGGTAGAGCCCCCACTCCGGCGCCAGCAGGTAGAAGGGGCTGCGCACCGCCGTCGGGTCGTTCAGCAGAAGCGCGCACTGGCCCAGATAGTTCAGCAGCAGGCCCGGCAACACCACGGCCAGCCACGCGACCTGGATCGGGCGGCGGCCGAAATGGCCCATGTCTGCATAGAGCGCCTCGCCGCCGGTCACCGCCAGCACCACCGCGCCCAGCACCAGGAAGCCGGCGACGCCATGCTCGGCGAAGAAGGCGATTGCATAGTAGGGGTTGAAGGCGACCAGCACGCTCGGCTGCCGGATCACCTCCAGCAGGCCCAGGATGCCGAGCGTGGAGAACCACGCCAGCATGATCGGACCGAACAGCGCGCCGACGCGCGAGGTGCCGTGGCTCTGGATGGCGAACAGGGCGATCAGGATGGCGACGGTCAGCGGCACCACCGCCGACTCCAGCGCCGGTTCCGCCACGCCCAGCCCCTCGACCGCCGACAGCACGGACATGGCCGGGGTGATCATGCCGTCGCCGTAGAACAGCGAGGCGCCGAACAGGCCGAGCGCCGTCAGGATGGTCAGCTTGCCCGATGCATCCGGCCGCGTCTTGGACGCCAGCGCCAGAAGCGAGAGGATTCCGCCCTCGCCCTTGTTGTCGGCCCGCATGACGAAGCCCACATATTTGACGGTGACGACCATCACCAGAGCCCAGAACACCAGCGACATGATGCCCAGGACATTGTCGTGGGTCAGGGCGAGCCCATGCTCGCCGGCGAAGCATTCTCGCAGCGTGTAGAGCGGGCTGGTGCCGATGTCGCCATAGACGACACCGAGGGCACCCAGGGTCAGCGTCGCGAGCTTGCCGGAGTCGGGCGGCGCGGCCTTCAAAGCGGTATCAGTCATGCAGTGATTGCGGTCCGAAGTTGGTCCGTCGTTCGATGGCGCCCATCGCGGCGATGTCCCGGCCCGTCGCCCCTTCGGGGGCTGCGAACGGTCGGATCCATCCGGCGGGATCGGCGTCCTTGCCAATCATCCCACCGACGCACATCGCCTTTCCTCATACGCGCTTACTGCGCACAACGCCAGCGCGGGCTTGCGCCGCGAAGGCCAAGCCCGGGGGCTGCGACGAAGTGCGCAGGGCTGTTCGCGCTATGCGCGCAATTTCAGAGAGTGCCGAAGCTGCGCGCCAGCGATCCGGCGATCAGGTACCACCCGTCGACCAGCACGAAGAAGATGATCTTGAACGGGATGGCGACCATGGTCGGCGGCAGCATCATCATGCCCATCGACATCAGGATGGACGACACCACCATGTCGATGATGAGGAAGGGCAGGAACAGCAGGAAGCCGATCTCGAACCCGCGCTTGATCTCCGAGATCATGAAGGCCGGGACCAGGACGTGCAGCGGCATGTCGTTCGGCTCCTGCACATTCTGCAGGCGGGCCATGTCCATGAACAGGCGCAGGTCCTTCTCGCTGGTGTGATGCAGCATGAAATCGCGCAAGGGCGCCACCGTGCGGCGGAACGCCTCCATCTCGTCGATTTCCTGGTTCATCAGCGGCTGGATGCCCTGGGTGTAGCTGCGCTCGAACACCGGGGCCATGACGAAGAAGGTCAGGAACAGCGCCAGCGACATCATCACCGTGGTCGGCGGCACCTGCTGCACGCCCAGCGCATTGCGCAGGAAGGACAGCACGATGACGATGCGGGTGAAGGCCGTCATCATGATGAGGATTGACGGCGCCAGCGACAGCACCGTGATCAGGCCGATGGTCTGGACGATGCGGCCGGTGGCGGTGCCGCCGGCGTCGCCCAGGTCGAAGGTCAGGCTCTGCGCCAGCGCCGGCCCGGCGCTCAATCCCAGCACCACGCCCACAACGAGCGCCAGCGCCAGCCCGGCGGCTGCCGGCTTCCACCAGGATCCCACGCGCCTCAGGACGGCTCCCGTCATCGCGGCGGGCTCCCGGCCGGTGCGGACGCGGCGGGGGCATCCGCCGTTCCCGCGAGCGCCGTGTCGAATCCCCCGGCGGGGGCGCTGTCAACCAGCAGGTCGCCGTTGGCGCTCAGCAGGATCAGATGCTCGCGGTCGTCGCGGCGGACCAGGATCAGCCGCCGCTTGGCGTCGATCGGCAGCGCCTCCACCACGCTCAGCCGGCGCTGGCGGGCGCGTCCGCGCACGGTGCCGCCGGCCATGCCGACCCGGCGCATCACCCAGGCGACGACCATGATGAGCGCCACTACGAAGACGAGCGCCATCAGGAAACGGATATACTGGTCGAGATCCATGGAAACGGCAGGCTTTCTGTATCAGGGCGTATCGTCGGGACGGCCCGGAGCGGCCGGGGCGCCGTTGCGGCCATAGGCGGCGACGGCGCGCTGACGGGCGGTGTGCGGATCGTCGCGACCGGCCAGCGCGGCGGCGATGGTTTCCTCCCGCCGGGCCTGCTGGTCGGTCAGCGCGGCGGCCAGCGGCGCCAGCGCCGCAACCAGATCGCCGAGCGGGCCGAGCAGGGTCCGCGCCTCCCCCCGCGGCAGGGCTTCGGCGGCGAGGCAAAGATGGGCGACGCGCTCCTCCAGCCCGGCGAGGTCGATCAGCACCCCGGCCTCGGCCTGCGCGCGCGCATCGTCGAGCGTTGCACCCAGAGCCACCGCCCGGTCCGCAATCCGGCCGGCCGACTCGGTGCTTTCGGGCGAAGGGGAGGCGGTTGGCGGACGGGTCACGGCTTGTCCTCCTCGACGATGTCCTCGGAGTGCGGCTCCGACGGCATCGTGCCGTTGGCGCGGTAGACATAAGCGAGAATTTCCGCCACCGCGGCGATGGCCTCGACGGGGATGTCGCTGTCGACCTCGATGGCGGACAGGATCTCGACCAGATCGGCGTCCTCGCGCACCTTAACGCCGTTGGCGAAGGCAACCTCCAGGATCTGCTCCGCCACCGTGCCCTTGCCGGTGGCGACGATCCGCGGCAGCGTCTCCGTCCCCAATTGGTATTTCAGCGCAACCGCGACCGGCCGCCGGGCAGGGGACGGCCTTTTGCCGGCTGGCGGTGAGGCGGGAGGGCGGGCTTGCGCGGACAACAGGCGGCCTTATCGAAGGGTCCTTCCTGCGCCGCATCCTGGACCGGTAGGCTTAACGAACTGTAAAGGCGGGGTGTCTGCGCGGTTCCACCTGCAGGGATTCATCCTTCGTTAACGCAAACGGGCGACCATCGGAGGCTGTGACGATGCCCGGCCTGGGCAGCGTTCGGCGGCATTGGGGCGGGATCAGGGCCATGGACCTCGGTAATCTCGGCATCTTCAAACTGATGTCGCGCAAGATGGACTGGCTGACCCAGCGTCAGGAAGTCATCTCGCAGAACATCGCCAACGCCGACACGCCGGAGTACAAGGGCCGCGACCTGAAGCCCTTCACCTTCCGCGACGCCCTTGGCGACAGCCGGCGGCTGACCCCGGTGGCGACCAACGCGTCCCATCTGGCCGGCACCCGCGGTCCCGGCGGCATGGCGCAGGAACAGAAGGTGCGTGATCCGTACGAGACGGCGCCGGACGGCAACAACGTCGTCCTGGAAGACCAGATGATGCGGATGAGCCAGAATTCGATGGATTACCAGACCATCACCAACCTGTACAAAAAGCAGGTGGCGATGATCAAGTCGGCGATCCGCTCGGGCAGTTGATCGGCTTGGATTTGCCGGCGGGTTTTTGAGGAGGCGGTGCGATGGATCTCTACAAGTCGATGGCGGTTTCCGCCTCCGGCATGAAGGCGCAGGGCACGCGCCTGAAGGTCATCTCGGAGAATCTGGCGAACGCCAACACCACCGCGGAAACGCCGGGCGATCTGCCCTACCGCCGCAAGACGGTCATCTTCAAGAACGAGCTGGACCGCGCGATGGACGTCGACAAGGTCCGCGTCGCCAAGGTCGATGTGGACAAGAGCGATTTCCAGCGCCGCTACGATCCCTCCCACCCGTCGGCCGACGCCGACGGCTATGTGCTGATGCCGAACGTCAATTCGGTGGTCGAGGCGATGGACATGCGCGAGGCCCAGCGCAGCTATGAAGCCAACCTGTCGGCCATCGACACCGCGCGCCAGATGCTGACCCGCACCATCGACATCCTGCGCGCCTGATCTCGTCCCGCGCAAACGCCCCTGAACCTCCCGACCGACCGGAATCGCCGCCATGATCAATCCGCTGAACGCCGCCGCGGCCTACGCCACCACCGCCGCCAAGACGACCGGCCCCGGCATGGCCGCGCGCGACGGCCTCTCCTTCGGCGACGTGCTGGAACAGGCGGCCAAGGAAAGCATCGGCACCCTGAAGAAGAGCGAGGACATGTCGGCCATGGCAGCCGTCGGCAAGGCGGACCTGAACGACGTCGTCCAGGCCGTGACCAATGCCGAGGTGACGCTGCAGACCGTCACCGCCGTGCGCGACAAGGTGCTGAACGCCTATCAGGAAATCCTGCGCATGCCGATGTGACGGCGTCCGTTTCGCACCCTCCGCCGTTCTGAACCAGTCGTCATGAACGAGACCGAAGTCATCGAACTCTGCCGCACGTCCATCGTCACGCTGGTGATGGTCTGCGGGCCGATTCTGGTCATCATGATGGCGGTCGGCACCGTCATCTCCATCTTCCAGGCGGTTACCCAGATCAGCGAGCAGACCCTCGCCATGGTGCCGAAGGTGCTGCTGGTCTTCGGTCTCAGCATTCTGCTGATGCCCTTCATGCTGGGCAAGCTGACCGACTTCTTTGAACATGAGGTCGCCGACCGCATCGTCGCGATCGGCGTCGGCGCCACCGACAATGGTGGCGCGCCCTTCACGCCCGGCACCGGCGTGACACCGCCCCCGGCGCCGACCGCGGCCGCGGCGGGCCAATGAACGTCCTGCAGCAGCTTCTGGGCGAGCAGATCTTCGTCTGGATGTTGGTCTTCATGCGGGTCGGCACCGCCTTCAGCGTGATGCCGACCATCGGCGATGCCTTTGTTCCCACCCGCATGCGCCTGCTGTTCGCCCTGGCGGTCAGCACGCTGGTGGCGCCGGCGATCCGGCCGATGCTGCCGCCGATGCCCGGCAGTCCGTTCCAACTGATGGTGCTGGCCGCCGGCGAGATGACGGTGGGGATTTTCCTCGGCACCATCGCCCGGCTGCTGATGGGCGCGCTGGAGGTGGCCGGCACCATCATCAGCCTGCAGAGCGGCCTCGCCAACGCGCAGATCTTCAACCCGGCGCTGGCGACGTCGGGTTCTCTGCCCGGCTCGCTGATGGGCTGGCTGGGGCTGCTTCTGATTTTCGTCACCGACCTGCATCATCTGCTGATCATGGCGGTGGTCGACAGCTACGCCACCTTCACGCCGGGGGCGGCGATCCCGATCGACGACATGGCGAACGTGGTCGGGCAGCTGGTGTCGAAAAGCTTCATGTTGGGGGTGCAGATGTCCGCCCCCTTCCTGATCACCGGCATGCTGTTCGCGCTGGCGCTGGGATTGCTGAACAAGCTGGCGCCGCAGGTGCAGGTGTTCCAGCTGTTCACCTCGGTCCAGGTGCTGCTGGGTCTGTTCATGTTCGCTTTGACGCTGGGCGCGATGATGCTGTTCTGGCTGTCGCGCTTCGAATCGACCTTCATCGAATTCCTGAAGCCGCTGTAGAGGGGGGACGCCCGTGTCGGAAGAGGCGGACGAGTCCTCCAAAACAGAGGACCCGACATCCAAGAAACTCGACGAGGCCCACAAACAGGGCCAGTTCGCGATGACCCGCGAGGCCGCGAACTGGTTGATGGTCGCGGCGATGCTGGTGGTGCTGGTCTCCATCCTCCCCGGCACCCTGAAGGGGCTGGTGTTCCGGCTGAATTACTATTTCGAGAATCTGGACCAGTTCACCTTCGACAGGGCCGGGGTCGGCGCGCTGCTGTTCCGGGTGATGCGCGACGTCATGTGGGCGCTGTGGCTGCCCATCCTGCTGTTCGTGGTGGCGGGCGTGGTGTCGACCATCGGGCAGACCGGTTTCCACGTCTCCTGGGAACTGATCTCCCCGAAGTTCAGCAAGCTGAACCCGCTGCCCGGCCTGATGAACATGTTCAAGGCCAACCAGGGGGTGGAACTGCTGAAGAGCATCGTCAAGCTGGCGGTGGTCGGTGGCGTCGCCTACATGGCGCTCGTGCCGATGTTCGGCGGAATCGAGGCCTATATCGGCATCGACATCGTCACCATGCTGCTGCAGATGGACGGGCTGGCCCACCGGCTGCTGATCTGGGTCCTGGTGGTCCTCACCTTCATCGCCGCCGGGGACTTCCTGTGGCAGAAGCAGCAGTTCGACAAGAAGATGAAGATGACCAAGCAGGAGGTGAAGGACGAGCACAAGCAGCAGGAAGGCGATCCCGTCGTCAAGGGCCGCATCCGGCAGATCCGGTTCGAGCGTGCGCGCAAGCGCATGATGGCCGCGGTGCCGAACGCCGACGTGGTGGTCACCAACCCGACCCACTTCGCGGTCGCGCTGAAATACGACCCGACCCAGATGGGCGCGCCGATGGTCCTGGCGAAGGGCGTCGACCAGGTCGCCTTCAAGATTCGCGAGATCGCCGAATCGAACAATGTTCCGGTCATAGAAAACCCGCCCCTCGCCCGTGCGCTCTATGCCGCTTGCGATATCGACGAAGAAGTTCCGTCCGAGCACTATCGGGCGGTCGCCGAAGTCATTACCTATGTCTTCAAGCTCAAAGGGCGGGCGCTGCGCAACTGATCCGGCTCCGTAACGGTTGACGGGGCCGGTGGAGCGGCCGACCATCGCAGGTGGCGTGATGGAGATGCCCGGCCGGTAACATCCGGTCCGGGGCAACTCCCAGGAAGACCGTGTGGGGTTTGGAGTATTGGTGGACGACACAACTTCCCTTGCCGACACCGCACGCAATGCAGCGAACCACCGGGCGTCGTCCGGCGGAGTGCTGATGCTCATCCAATATGCGCTGGCGCCGGCCGGGCTGCTGGTGCTGGCCGCCGGCCTGCTGCTGGACCGCGACGAAGTCGGCTGGCTGGGCGCCGGGCTGGCGGCGGCGGGCGTGGCGCTGCTGATCGGCCGAAGCGTGTCGGTGGTGCGGCGGTCGGCGCGGATCGGCGCGCTGCTGAGCGGGGCGCTGGAAGGGATGCCGGCCGGGCAGTTGGTCTGCGACGGGGCCGACGAGGTGGTGTTCGTCAATGCCGCCTTCCGCGAACTCGCGGGCTGGCGCCGCGGCGAACGGCCGCTGGACGCCCTGGCGCGCCAGTTTTCCGGCGACCCCGACAGCGCGCGTGAATTCCGCCGCCTGCGCGAGCGGGTGAGGGCCGGTGCCGCCGCTTCGGCCGAGCTGGCGATCCCGGCGCTGGACAACCGCCCGCCGGAATGGCGCAAGGTGCAGGGGCAGCCGGTCGCCGGCTTCCCCGGTTCCGTCCATTGGCGGATCGAGGACATCACCGCGCGGTGGGAGCTTGAGCATGTCATGCTGCGCGAGCAGGCCAAGCTGGCCGACTTCATGGAGCATGCGCCGGTCGGCTTCTTCTCGGTCGATCAGAACGGCCACTTCCTGTTCGTCAACGCCACACTGGCGCAATGGCTGGAGGCGGCACCCGGCGATCTGACCGACGGCGAATCGCGGCTGCACGGCATCCTGGCCGTACCCCCGGTCTCCGCGGCCCCCTTCGACCTGTTCGATCACGGTGGCGGCGAGCAGCGCGGCGAACTGACCATGGTGGGGCTGCGCGGCCGGCGTTTCCAGGTTGCTGTGGCGCAGAGCGTGGTGCGGGCCGACGACGGCACCATCCACACCCGGTCGGTCGTGCGCGACCTGTCGCCCGAACGGGAATGGCAGGAGGCCCTGCGCCAGTCCGAACAGCGCTTCCAGCGCTTTTTCGAAGACGCGCCGATCGGGATCGCCCTGGTCAACGAGACCGGCCAGCTGACCGAATGCAACGAGGCCTTCCTGGCGCTGATCGGCAGCGAGGCCGGCAGCGTCATCAACCGCCCGATGGCCGACCTGATCGTCCCGGCGGAGCGCGAGGCGGTGACCGCGCGGCTGAAATCCGTGCAGGGCGGCGCCGACCCTGCCCACCCTCTGGAGGTGCGGCTGTCCGGCGGGCGGGAACTGACGGCCCAGCTCTATGCCCGGCGCCTCGCCAACCCGGTACGGACGGATAGCCGCACGGATGGCGGAAAGGCGGATGGCAGTCGGGCGGATGGGGTCGGCCTGATCCTGCACTTCATCGACATGACCGAGCGCAAGAGTCTGGAGGCGCAGTTCGCCCAGTCGCAGAAGATGCAGGCGGTCGGCCAGTTGGCCGGCGGCGTGGCCCATGACTTCAACAATCTGCTGACGGCGATGATCGGCTTCTGCGATCTGCTGCTTCTGCGGCACAAGCCGGGCGACCAGTCCTTCAGCGACATCATGCAGATCAAGCAGAACGCCAACCGCGCCGCCAACCTCGTGCGGCAGCTGCTGGCCTTCTCGCGCCAGCAGACCTTGCAGCCGCGCGTCATCAACGTAACCGACGTGCTGGCCGAATTGGCGAACCTGCTGCGCCGGCTGATCGGCGAGAACATCGAACTGAAGATGATCCACGGCCGCGACCTGGGGCTGGTCAAGGTCGACCAGAACCAGCTGGAGCAGGTCATCATCAACCTCGTGGTCAATGCCCGCGACGCCATGGCCGGCGGCGGCAAGCTGACCATCAACACCACCAACTACGTCGTCAGCCAGCCGGAACGGCGGGAGCATGAGACGATCCCGCCCGGCAGCTATGTCTCCATTGAGGTGATCGACACCGGCTGCGGCATCGCGCGGGAGAATCTGCAGCGCATCTTCGAGCCCTTCTACACGACCAAGGAGGTCGGGTCGGGTACCGGGCTCGGCCTGTCGACGGTGTACGGCATCGTCCGGCAGACCGGCGGCTTCGTGCTGGTCGATTCGGCGGTGGGGGAGGGGACGACCTTCACCATCCTGCTGCCGCACCACCAGGGCGAACTGCGCCCGGTCGATACCGCCGAACCGCGCGAGCGGCGCGGCAGCGACCTGACCGGCACCGGCACCATTCTGCTGGTGGAGGACGAGGACGCCGTGCGCGTCTTCTCCGCCCGTGCGCTCCGCAACAAGGGCTATCAGGTGCTGGAGGCCAAGAACGGCGAGGCGGCGCTGCAGCAGATCGAGACCAACGGCGCTTCCATCGACCTGCTGATCACCGACGTGGTGATGCCGCAGATGGATGGCCCGACGCTCGCCCGCCATGTCCGCAAGCTGCGCCCGGAAATGCGGGTGATCTTCATCTCCGGCTATGCCGAGGACCGTCTGGGCGAGATCGACGGCGTCGAAGTCGCCCATTTCCTGCCCAAACCCTTCTCGCTGAAGCAGCTGGCCTCCAAGGTGAAGGAGGTCATCCGTGACGGTCGATGAGGGGCGACTCCGCCCGCAACGGTATGCCCGGACATACCCCGTAAAATAGGAACACACAGGCAACATCAGTCCTTGCAAACGAGAACGAAGAGAGTACATTCAGCCTCGTTGCAAGAGCGCCGACCGTGTGTTCTAAGAGAGGGGTACCGGGCATGTCGTCCGCACAGCTTCGTTTGGTCGAGAAGGATTCCATGGACAAGCAGAAGGCGCTCGATGCCGCCCTGAGCCAGATCGAACGCGCGTTCGGCAAGGGCTCGATCATGAAGCTTGGCGCCCGTGAGAACTTGGTCGAGACGGAGGTCATCTCCACCGGCTCCCTGGGTCTCGATATCGCGCTGGGCATCGGTGGCCTGCCGAAGGGCCGCATCATCGAAATCTACGGGCCGGAAAGCTCGGGCAAGACCACGCTGGCGCTGCACGCCATCGCCCAGGCCCAGAAGGCCGGCGGCACCTGCGCCTTCGTCGATGCGGAGCACGCGCTCGACCCGTCCTATGCCCGCAAGCTGGGCGTCAACATCGACGAGTTGCTGATCTCCCAGCCGGACGCCGGCGAGCAGGCGCTGGAGATCGCCGACACGCTGGTGCGCTCCGGCGCCATCGACGTGCTGGTGGTCGACTCGGTCGCCGCGCTGGTGCCGCGCGCCGAACTGGAAGGCGAGATGGGCGACAGCCATGTCGGCCTGCACGCCCGTCTGATGAGCCAGGCTCTGCGCAAGCTGACCGGCTCCATCTCCAAGTCGAACTGCCTGGTGATCTTCATCAACCAGATCCGCCTGAAGATCGGCGTGATGTTCGGCAACCCGGAGACGACGACCGGCGGCAACGCGCTGAAGTTCTACGCCTCCGTTCGCCTCGACATCCGCCGCATCGGCTCGATCAAGGACCGCGACACCGTCGTCGGCAACCAGACCCGCGTCAAGGTGGTGAAGAACAAGATGGCCCCGCCGTTCCGCGTGGTCGAGTTCGACATCATGTACGGCGAGGGCGTGTCGAAGGTGGGCGAACTGCTCGACCTCGGCATCCAGGCCGGCGTGGTTGACAAGTCGGGCGCGTGGTTCAGCTATGACGGCACCCGCATCGGCCAGGGTCGCGAGAACGCCAAGACCTATCTGCGCAACAACCCCGAGATGGCCGACGCGATCGAGGCCAAGATCCGCGGCAACGCCGGTCTGGTCGCCGATGCGATGATGGGCACCCCGGAAGCCGACGGCGAAGCCTCCACTCCGGAGTGAGGCTTAGTAGGGTATGTGGGTTGAAAAGCCCCGCCTTCCGCAAGGGAGGCGGGGCTTTTCTGTTTGGGGGGTATGGAGTTGCGGAAGGCAAATGCCCCCTCCCTAACCCTCCCCCACCTTCGGTGGGAGAGGGAACTCCGCGGCTTCACGAATAACCTACGTCGCCAAGCGTCCTGCCCCCTCTCCCTCGAAGAGGGGGAGGGATGGGGAGGGGGCATCAGCCAGCCAACACCTCACCAACGCCACACCTACACATCCACCACCATATGCGGCCGGAAGGCTCCCTCCAGCGTCAGCAGCAGGTGCAGGTAGACCGCCACCTTGCGCGCGCGGTCGCTGTTGCGGGATAGGCAGTCGCGCAGTTGTTCGGCCAGCCGCGCGGTTTCCGGATCCATCTCCGGTGCGGCGGCGATTGCAGCCTGGACGATGTGCTCCGGATCGACGGGGACCTCTGCCGCCGGATCCTTCAGCAGGGCTTCGGCCAGCGCCTCTTCGTCATGGTGGACCGGGGGTGGAGCGGCCGGAGGTGGCGGTGCTCGGCTGGACAGATGGCTCCGGAGATTGTCCTTCAGCCTTGTCCGCTGACGCTCGTCCAACCCGTCGAACTGGTCGACCTCGTCGAACAGAAGGTCATAGAGGCGGCGGCGCTGCGGGTTGGGCGGGTTGTGGTCGCGCCGCTCCTGCTCGCGGTCGTGCCGTTCCTGGCGGGGGTTGCGGCGGCTGTTGCGGTCGGTGGCGTTGCCGCTCCGCTCGACGCCTGCAGTGGTGCGGACGCTGAACTCCGGCGGGCCGATGCCGCGCCCGGAGGTGAGATTGCCGGACATGAGCCGCCTCCCGGGTTTGGTTCTCCCTGGCGGTCAAGTCTGGCAGAGCCGGCGCTTTCGTCAATTCGAAAGCGCCGGCCCCCATTGGTCAGTCGCCGGCCCCGGCACTCACGGCGCCGTCGGCGGCTTCCGGCTTGCTCTTGCCGAAGCCGATGGTGGGGAAGACGTTGATCAGCGCGGTGATGAAGGCCGCCAGATAGGGCAGCGACTGCACCACCAGCAGGCCCGACCACATGAAGGCGTCGCGGTTCTCGTGGCCGAAGACCATGACGATGGCCAGCGCCGCACCCCACAGCGACACCAGCAGCACCAACTCCTCCCGCGCCATCAGGAAGGCCTGCATCAGCGCCGGCTGGTTCTCGCACTTCGGCGTACGGACGAAGGGCCGGCCGGAGGTGAAGATGCCCAGCCACATGGCGCGGCCGACCGTATGGGTCAGCGCCATGCCGGCCACCGCCGCCCCGACCTTGTCCCAGAAGCCGCACTTCACCCGCGCCTCGTAGAGCCAGAGCGAAGCGCCGACCTTGAAGGCGAAGACGCTGAGCGTCGGGATCATGAAGACGTTCGGCGGGAACTCGAAGTACTTGGGGAAAGCCATCAGGCCGATGGACCAAATGATGCCGGCGATGCCGAAGATCATGTGGGCGGCGTCGGCGAACCAGGGCAGCCAGCCGGTGATGAAATGGTACTTCTGGCCGGCCGTCAGCTCCTTCGCGCCCGGCGACAGCTGGCGCCAATGGTGCTTCAGGATCTGCACGGCGCCATAGGCCCAGCGGAACCGCTGCGTCTTGTAGGCGGAGAAGCTGTCGGGAACCAGGCCCTTGCCGTAGCTTTCCGGCATATAGACGGCCTCATAGCCATGCTCGAACAGGCGCAGGCCGAGGTCTGCGTCCTCGGTGATGCACCACTCGCCCCAGCGGCCGACCTTTTCCAGGGCCGACTTGCGGATGATGGTCATGGTGCCGTGCTGGATGATCGCGTTGCGCTCGTTCCGCTGGATCATGCCGATGTGGAAGAAACCGGCATATTCCCAGTTGGTCATGCGCTGGAACAGGTCGTGTTCCCACTCGCGATAGTCCTGCGGCGACTGGACGAAGCCGACCTCCGGCCGATTGAAGTGCGGGATGGTCGCCTTCAGCCAATCGGGATGGACCTGATAGTCGCTGTCGATGACGGCGATGTGTTCGGCGTCGGGGGCGGTCTGCGCCAGACCGAAATTCAGCGCACCGGCCTTGAAGCCCGGCCAGTTGTCGAGATGGAAGAAGCGGAACTTCGGCCCCAGCTTCTTGCAGTATTCCTCGATCGGACGCCAGACGGCCGGGTCCTTGGTGTTGTTGTCCAGCAGCAGGACTTCGTAGTTGGGGTAATCGAGGTTGGCCAGCGCGTCCAGAGTCTGCATGACCATGTGCGGCGGCTCGTTGTAGCAGGGCACATGGATCGACACCTTAGCCGCATTGGGCAGCGGGGCGGCGGAGCAGGGGATGAACTTGCGCTTGAACTTGTGCTGCCAGACGACCTCCGTCAGCTCCATGCCGTCGATCAGCATGACCGCGAACAGCACCAGCTGGCAGAAGATCAGCAGGCCCCAGGCGATTTCGGTGGTGAGCGCGAGACCGGCGGCGGATGCCGCGCTGACGGTGAAGACAAGGACGGAGGCCACCGCCTGGATCAGCGCGCCGTAGAAGATCTGGCCGCCGATCTTCAGGTCGCTGCGGCGCCACAGGAAGAACACCAGCGGCAGGAAGCCCAGCGCGATGGCGGTGGCGCACTTGATCTCCCAGTTGCGGACCTCGTGCACCCCGCCGATCATCGGGAACTTCGGGTTGCGCTGATAGTCCCACAGGCCCCAGCTGGTGCCGGCGGTGCCCTCGATCTCCCGCTTCCACGGCTGGTCGAAGGCCTCCATGATGAAGTAGTCGAGCTTGTTCTGGGCAGCGACGTTCAGGAAGTTGCGGATGAACTTGGCCTGATTGACCTGGCTGGCCTCGGCGCCCCGGCGCCACGGTCCGTCGGCCGGCCAGCCGATCTCGCCGATCAGGATGTGTTTGTTCGGGAACTTCGCCTTCAGCTCGTTGTAGCGGAACATGGCGTAATCGACCGACTGGTCGACCGGCACGCCTTCCCAATAGGGCAGCAGATGGACGGCGAGGAAGTCGACCGCGTCGGCCAATTCGGGATTCTTCAGCCAGACGTGCCACGGCTCGGCGATGGAGACCGGGACGTTGACCTTCTTCTTCACCCGCTTGATGTACTCGATGGCCTGCGGGACGGTCAGGTCCGCGCGCAGGATCGCCTCGTTGCCGACCAGGACGCGGCGCACGTTGCTGTTGGCGCGGGCCAGCTTGATCAGGCCGGCCAGTTCGGGCTCGTCGATCTCCGGCTTGCCGGTCGTCCAGGCGCCGGCGGTGACCGGCAGCCCGTGCTTGGCGGCAATGGCCGCCACCATTTCGGAGCCGTCGGTGGTCGAATAGGTCCGGACGGCCTTTACCGCGCCTTCCAGCGCGTCCATGTCCTGTTCGATGTCCTCGGCGGACGCCTTGTCGCCCTTCGACGGGCTCTTGTCCGAGTGGAAGGGGGTATAGGCGACGCCGGTGATGGCGCCCGCCCAGGACCGCTCGTCCACCGGTCGGTTCCACAGCGCCCAGAAGGCGATGTTGCCGAGGATCACCAGGATCAGAACCGCAAAGGCCGATTTGCGCATGTGGGTCGTTCTCGCTCGCCGCACCAGAAAACATGGATACGGCCCGTGGATATGGCGCAAGGGGACCGTTGCCGCCCCGACCATGTCCTCGGACCGAACTCTACAATCGTCCAACGAATACCGCTGCGCCGTATGCCCGGCGCGCACGGCAATCTATACAAGCTTCGCGGTTGCCCCGCCACTGCCGGCTATAACAGGGCAGCCACCGGTTTATTCCTCCGGCGGCACCCGGCGCAGGCCATGAATGGAGTGAAGCATGTTTTCCCTTAACGAACGGCTACGGGCCGACACCCGCCCTGTGACCGATCTGGGGCTGTGCCGGGTGCTGCTGATGAACAACCGGCTGTGGCCCTGGCTGATCCTGGTGCCGATGCGCGAGGGGGCCGTGGAGATCCACCGGCTGGAGGAAGTCGATCAGGCGGCGCTGATGCGCGAGATCGCGCAGGCGTCCCGCGTGGTGGAGCGGCTGTTTGCACCGGACAAGATGAATGTCGGGGCGCTGGGCAACATGGTGCCGCAGCTGCATGTCCATGTGATCGGGCGGACGCGGGGAGATCCGGCATGGCCGGGTCCGGTGTGGGGGTCCGGCCATGCCGAACCGTATGAGGCGGCGGAGGCCGATGCCCTGGTGGACCGACTGGCCGAGGCGTTCCGATCGACGCCGTGAACTTTGTCGGGCCGTGAGTGTTTTGGTGGTCAACCATCTTTTCGGGAGACCGCCGTCATGGCCGACCAGGACCGCTCCAAATCCGTGACCTCCGACGCGCCGTCGGACGCCGCCCAGCGAATCGAGGACAAGCTGGTCGACAAGACCGGCAAGGCGTCGGGCGATCCCGACAAGCCCGTTCAGCAGAAGTGGGAGGAGATGGGAGAGCGGGAGGAGATCATCGAGCGGAGCCAGCGTGAGGGCGGCGGGACTTAAAGGAAAAGTTTTGCCCCTTCCCTAACCCTCCCCCTCTTCGAGGGAGAGGGAACTCCTCTGCTCTGCATTTCAGTTACTCTGACAAGCGTCATGCCCCCTCTCCCGCGTTAGCGGGGGAGGGATGGGGAGGGGGCAAGTGGCGTCGGCGCGCGTCCTACCGCTTCACCGTGCAACTCAGCGCCAGCACGTCCGCCGCCTTGTCCAGATCGTCGGCGCGGACCAGCACATAATCGGTGTTGTAGGTGGAAATCGCGAAGATCGGCAGGTGCGCCTGGGCCAGCGGCACGGCGATGCGGGCCAGAATGCCGAACAGGGTGAAATCCACCACCCCCTCCACCCGGAAGGCGCGCCAGCCGCGTTCGGCTTTGACGCCCTCGGGCACCCGATCCTCGCGGCAGAGGATCGACAGTTCCTCGCCCGTCCGGGTGGCGCCGATCAGCGGGTCGGTCCAGTCGAGCCAGTCCGGCAGGCCGCTGCCGGGCGGAAGCTGCGCCACCGCCAGACGGTCGGGCAGGATCGTCAGGGTCAAACCGGTCTGCTCGCGCACCAGGGCGGCGGTCAGCGTCGCCTCGTCCACCTCGAAGGGCTTCAGGATGCGGCGGGCGCGGGCGGCCAGCGACGGCACGCCGGAGCGCATGGCGCGGCCCAGCATCTCCGCCGAGGTGGCGCGCAGGCCGGCGTCCGACTCGGCCAGATCGACCACCGCCTGCAACGCACTGGTCTGGACGATGCGGCTGGGGCTGTTCTCGAACCAGTCGGCCAGCAGGACGGCGGCGCGGTGGCGCTGCTCCTCCGTCATGGTCAGGCGCGGCACGATCTGGGCAAGGTGCCAGCGCACCTCCGCCTGCTCGATGGCGACGGCGTCGGTCAGCAGATGTTCGACATAAGGGTCGAGCCAGCCGGGATTGCCGCGCGACACCCGTTCCAGCGCGTCGGCGGCGCGCATGCGCACGCTGGCGTTGCGGTCGAACAGGCAGCCGACCAGCTCCGCCAGCTTGCCGCGGTCGGCCGACACCTCGTCGGCGACGGAAGGGGCGTCGCCCACCGTCCGCCGGTCGCCAATCGCCAGCCGGCGGGCGAGCGAGGCGTTCCGAATCAGTTCATCCATTTCAGCGCCGTCCGGTCGGGCGGCCGAAGCGCGACGGCGTGCCGAAACGCGAGGCGATCTTGGCGCCGGTCGGCTTGGGCGGCGGCGGGGGAGGGGGCGGCGGCGGGGTTTCGCCACGCGGCACGCCGCCGCCCGACGCCATCTCCGCCAGATCCTTCACCAGCTTCTGCACGCTGCGCACGCGGGCCTGCGGGTCGGGCCATTCGCGGATATAGACCAGCTTGTGGTCCGGCCGCAGCTTCATCAACGTCAGATGCTGGGCGATGTAGGTCAGCAGCTTGGCCGGCTCGGCATAGAAATTGTCGTGGAAGGCCAGGACCAGCCCCTTCGGCCCGGCATCGACCCGGTCGATGTTGGCCTGTTTGCACCAGCGCTTGATGGTGACGACGTCCAGCAGGTTCTCGACCTCCTCGGGCAGCTTGCCGAAGCGATCGATCAGTTCGGCGGCGAAGCCGTCCACCTCGGCCCGGTCGACCAGATCGGCGATGCGGCGGTAGAGCGACAGACGCACCGTCAGGTCGGGGACGTAGCTTTCCGGGATCAGCACCGGCGTGCCGAGGTTGATCTGCGGCACCCATTCCTGCGCCGCCGCAGCAGCGACGGCACCCTCCTGCATGGCGGCGCGGGCGTTGGCGACCGCCTCCTCCAGCATCTGCTGGTAAAGCTCGACACCGACCTCGCGCACCTGACCCGACTGCTCCTCGCCCAGCAGGTTGCCGGCGCCGCGGATGTCCATGTCGTGGCTCGCCAACTGGAAGCCGGCGCCCAGGCTGTCCAGCGTCTCGATGACGTGCAGGCGCTGCTGGGCGGTGGCGTTCAGCGGCTTGTTCGGGGCATAGGTCAGATAGGCATAGCCGCGCTTCTTCGACCGGCCGACGCGGCCGCGGATCTGGTAGAGCTGGGCCAGCCCGAACAGGTCGGCGCGGTGGACGATCAGCGTGTTGGCGTTGGGAATGTCCAGGCCGCTTTCAATGATGTTGGTGGCGAGCAGAACCTCGAACTTGCCCTCGTCGAAGGCGGTCATCACGTCTTCCAGCTCGCTGGCCGGCATCTGGCCGTGGGCGGTGACGATCTTCACCTCCGGCACCAGATCGCGCACCCGCTCGGCGACCTTCGCCAGATCCTCGATGCGTGGGCAGACATAGAAGGTCTGACCGCCGCGGTAATGTTCGCGCAGGATCGCCTCGCGGATCACCACCGGGTCATAGGGCAGGACAAAGGTGCGAACCGCCAGCCGGTCGACCGGCGGCGTGGCGATCAGCGACAGTTCGCGCACGCCGGACAGCGCCATCTGCAGCGTGCGTGGGATCGGCGTGGCGGTCAGCGTCAGCACGTGGATGTCGGCGCGCAGTTCCTTCAGCCGCTCCTTCTGCTTCACCCCGAAATGCTGCTCCTCGTCGACGATGACCATGCCGAGCCGCTTGAAGTCGAGACCCTTGGCGAGCAGGGCATGGGTGCCGACCACGATGTCGGCCGTGCCCTCCGCCAGTTCCTTCTTGACCAGCGTCTGTTCGCGGGCGGTGACCATGCGCGACAGCTGGACCACGCGCACCGGCAGCCCGTTGAACCGGGTCGAGAAGGTGCGGAAATGCTGGCGGGCGAGCAGGGTGGTGGGCACGACGACGGCGACCTGCTTGCCGCTCATCGCCACCATGAATGCGGCGCGCAGGGCCACCTCGGTCTTGCCGAATCCGACGTCGCCGCAGACCAGCCTGTCCATCGGCCGGCCGCTGCCGAGGTCGGTGAAGATGTCCTCGATCGCCTTCAACTGGTCGTCGGTCTCGGGATAGGGGAAGCGGGCGGCGAACTCCTGATAGACGCCCTCCGGGGTCAGCACCGGATCGGCCTTCTTCAGCATGCGCTCCGCCGCGATCTTCAGCAGGGCTTCCGCCATGTCCTTCAGGCGCTTCTTGACCCGCGCCTTGCGGCCCTGCCAGCCGGCGCCGCCCAGCTTGTCGAGCTGGACGTTGGCGTCCTCGGAGCCGTAGCGCGACAGCACCTCGATGTTCTCGACCGGCACATACAGCTTGTCGCCGCCCTCGTAGATGATGCGCAGGCAGTCGTGCGGAGCGCCGGTGACCTCCAGCGTCTCCAGCCCGTCATAGCGGCCGATGCCGTGGTCCATGTGGACGACGATGTCGCCTTCATGCAGGGCCGAATGCTCGGCGATGAAGTTGGCGGCCTTGCGCTTCTTCTTGGCCGGGCGGACCAGACGGTCGCCGAGGATATCCTGTTCGGTGATGACGGCAAGGTCGGGGGAGGTGAAGCCATGCTCCATCCCCAGCACGATGGTGCCGATGATGCCGCGGTCGAAGCGGCGCACATCCTCCATGCTTTCCGCCGGCTCCAGGCCGGGGATCCCGTGGTCGGCCAGCACGTTGGACAGGCGGTCGCGCGATCCGGCAGAATAGCCGGCGATCAGCACCCGCCGCCCGTCGGCGCGCAGCGCCCGGATATGGTCCTTCACCGCGTCGAAGACGTTCACGTCGGGGCGGTTGCGCTCCTCCGCGAAGTCGTGGCCGCGCTTCCCGCCGGCGTCCACCGTGCCCTTGATGCCGGGGGGCGTAGAGAAGATCTGGAGCTGCGCCACCGCGCGCTCCGCCATCAGTGCGTCCCAGACGCCGGCATCGAGGAACATCGAGGCGACCGGCACCGGCTTGTAGACCGGCGAACCCGCCCGCTTCTCGATGGTCATCATCGAATCGCGGGAGGCGTGGAAATCGACCACTTGGGCGATGCGGGCGTCGCGGGCCTCGTTGGCCTGATGGTCCAGGCTGACGATGCCGCGCGGCAGGTAATCCAGCACCGTGTCCATGCTCTCATGAAACAGCGGCAGCCAGTGCTCCATCCCGCCATAGGACCGGCCGGCGGAAATCGCCTCATAAAGCGGATCGTCGTCGGTCACCGCGCCGAACAGTTCGCGGTAGCCTGAGCGGAAACGGGCGATCCCGGCCTCGTCCAGAAACACCTCCGACATTGGCTTCAGCTCGACTTTGTCGCGCTTGTCGGTGGTGCGCTGGGTCATGGGATCGAAGGCGCGCACCCCCTCCAGCTCGTCGCCGAACAGGTCGAGGCGCAGCGGTTCCTCGGTGCCCGGCGGGAACAGGTCGACGATGCCGCCGCGCACCGCGAACTCGCCCGGCTCCCGCACCGTCTGGGCGCGGGTGTAGCCGTTGCCGGCGAGGTAGCGCTGCAGCTTCTCCAGGTCGATCCGGTCGCGCAGCTTGGCCGAGAATACCGCGTTCTTGAAGGCACTGCGCGGCGGCACCTTCTGCACCACGGCGTTGACGGTGGTCAACACGATCAGCGGCGCCAGCCCGTCGCGGTTCGACGCCGCCTCGCGCCTTGCGATCAGACGGGTCAGCGTGCCGATGCGGCGGGCGACGATGCCGCCGTTCGGCGACACCCGGTCGTAGGGAAGGCAGTCCCAGGCCGGGAAGGTCAGCACCTCCAGCTTCGGCGCGAAGAAGGCCAGCGCCTCCGCCAGCAGGGCACAGCGCGTGTCGTCCAGCGCCACATGCAGCAGGCCATAGGCCCCGGCCTTCTGCGCAAGCTCCGCCAGAATGCGGGCGTCATGACCCTCGGGCGCGCCGCCGATCAGGAGACGGCCGGCGCGGCCGGGCTGGAGATCGTAACTGACCAAAGGAGGATGCCTCGGAGAAGGGGAGTGCTTGTCGGGGAGCCTTGTTGGCCGCGGCTCCGTCAGGACCCTTGACGTGGTGTGTAACGGAATGCCGTCAACAGGCGCATCACGTCATTGTCATGCTCGGCCGGCACCGGCTCCCGTCCCGACATCCAGTCATAGAGGTCGGGATCGCCAAGCTCCAGCAGCGCCTCGAATCGGTCGAGCATGGCGTGGTCGAAGTCGCCGACATGGGCGTCGGCGAAGCTGCCCATCAGCAGGTCCATCTCGCGCGTGCCGCGGTGCCAGGAGCGGAAGCGCAGGCGCTTGCGGCGGTTCTCAAGCGATTCGGCCTTCTCGGGAGCCGGTGCGGTACCGTTTTCGGTCATTTCTGTCCAACGTCGAAAGCCCCCAGCGCCACCAGCGGCGAAGAGGGGAACCATTCAGGAACCCCATCCTGCACGGGCCGGCGCGGCGATGCAACCATGGCCGCCCGTCTTGGCACCCCGTCTTGACCCTGGCCAACTGATGTCCTATCTGCGCTCAGACCCGTGGGGACGACCCCACCGATGGAAAGAGGGTAACCGGGTGGGGACGACCCCGCCATTCCAGGACGGAGACGCCGTCATGGCGTGGGTCACGCTGTTTTTCGCCGGTCTTTTCGAAATCGCCTGGGCCGTCGGCCTGAAATACACCGAGGGCTTCACCCGCCTGATGCCCAGCGTGCTGACCGCCGCGGCCATGCTGGCGAGCATCCTGCTCCTGGGAGCGGCGTTGAAGACGCTGCCGCTGGGGACCGCCTATGCGGTGTGGACGGGCATCGGCACCGTCGGCACCGCAGTGCTGGGGATGATGCTGTTCGGCGAGCCCGCCGGGGCGCTGCGACTGCTGTGCATCGCCGCGATCGTCGGGGGGATCGTGGGGCTGAAGGTTCTGCATGGGTGAGGGGGGAGCTGAGAGCCCTCACTTGCCCCCACCCCAACCCTCCCCCGCTGGGCGGGGGAGGGAGCAGGCGCTTGAGCGGGAGAGTGGCGGCAGTCCCTCCCCCGCCCAGCGGGGGAGGCTAGGTGGGGGTCTAACTTACCCCTTCAAAGCGCTTCCGTCCGGCAGGTCAGCCCCAACGTCTCCGCCGTGTTGGCCACCGCCGACAGGCAAACCTCCGCCCGCTCCGCCGGGATCGACACCGAGAAGCGCAGGACGTAGCGTTCGCCGGCACGGTCGGGCAGGGTCTGCGCGTCCAGGCGGACGATGTTGGCGTCGAACTGGGTGAAGATCTCCGACAGACGCGCCACGAGGCCGGGCTGGTCACCGCCCGACACCTCGACGCGGTGGGTGATCAGCACCTGCGGGCCGGGCTGCGGGTCGAAGACGAAGGGGCTGACCTTCACCTCGGCACCGGCCAGGACGGGCAGGGACGACAGGCTGGCCTGAAGCTCCGCCACCGTGAGACCGTCAGGCAGCTCGCAAACGGCGGAGAACTCCGCACCGCTGCCCAGCGAAGCGAAGGTGGCGTCGCGCAGGTTGATGCCCTGTTCGAACAGATGGCTGGTGACGCCGGAGACCAGACCGACCCGGTCGGGGCAGAAGGTGGAAACCAGGGCCAAGCCAGCAGTCGATTCCGTCGCCATCGCACGTCTCCCGTGATCGGTTTTCTTCGAGGGGCACGGGTTCGGCCGTGCCGTCCGGATGGCCGATCATCGAAGCGGGGTGGCGGGAACGCCAGAACAAAATCGCGTTCAGCCCCCGGTCAGCCCCAACTCAGCCGCCAAACAACCGGCGCGCGGCGTCGCTGATGGCATGCAGTTCGGTCGCCAGCGCCGGATCGACATCGTCGACATAATGGGAGGCGAGCAAGCCGAAATTCAGCTCGTCGGCGCGGTCCAGCCGCTTGGCTCCGTCGCGCGCCGCGCCGTCGACATAGTCGAGCTGGCGCTGGATGCTGGTCAGCCAGCTGTTCTCCGGCTCCCGCCGTGCCAGCGCGGCAATCCCGGCCTGGGCCTGCGCGATCCGGCGGCACAGCTCGTCCGTGGTGGCGATGTCGGGCATTGCGGGACTCCGTTGCGAAAGGCGGCGGCCAGTCTGGACCTCCGCCGCCATCGGGAGAACAGCGACGGCGGTGGTTGGTCACGACCCTACTGAACCAGTCCGCCACTGGCGACGCCGGCCTTGACGGTGTTCGGCACCACGACCTGGGCGCAGCCGCCCTTGGTCTGCACGCTGGTGCCGGGAGTGGTCCAACTGTCGACGATGGGGGCGGCGACCGATTTCAGCCCCTGGCCGTCGGGCAGAACCGCCTTGTACTCGGCCCGGCCGGTGCCGGAGATGCCGAGGCAGTCGGGCGTCGCCGTCACAACCGGAGAGAAGAAGTTGCCGAATCGGATGCTGTCGTAGCCGGTGCGGACATATTGGTACCAGCTGGTGCCGGCGGCGACATCGATCACCTCCAGCGGCTTGGAGAAATCGATGCCCTTGGAGTCATCGGCGTAGCGGGCGGAGGTGAGGTCGGTCGAGGCGTAGAAATAGCTCGCCACCACCACCCGGGCGTTCATCTGGTCCGCGTTGGTGCCGGCGGACTTGGCGGCGCTCACCTGCTCGGCGGTGGGGGCGGTCTGGGCGTTTCCCGGCAGCGCCGAGACAAGCGCCAGTCCCAATGCGAGTGTTGCGGCCTTGAAGATGTGCGAAAGCGAATGCATGGGCAATCATCCGATCCGGAAGGTTGAAAATCTTCCAAAGGACGATACCCATGCAATCGGCCGCTCCAAGCCCGAAATGCGAAGAGGGGCCGGACCGCATCTACGGTCCGACCCCTCTTCAAGGCAAGGGAGTGGGGATGCCCTCGGGCGTCAGGCCGCGGTGCCGCCGACCGTCAGGCCTTCCAGCTTCAGCGTCGGCTGGCCGACGCCGACCGGCACGCCTTGGCCGTCCTTGCCGCAGGTGCCGACGCCGGGGTCGAGACGGCTGTCGTTGCCGATCATAGAGACCCTGGTCAGGCTGTCCGGCCCGTTGCCGATCAGGGTGGCGCCCTTCACGGCGGGACCCAGCTTGCCGTCCTCGATCAGGTAGGCCTCGCTGGCGGAGAAGACGAACTTGCCGTTGGTGATGTCAACCTGACCGCCGCCGAAGTTCTTGGCATAGATGCCCTTCTTGACGGAGGCGATGATCTCTTCCGGCGTGTGGTTGCCGTTGCGCATCACCGTGTTGGTCATGCGCGGCATCGGGTTGTAGGCGAAGCTCTGGCGCCGGCCGTTGCCGGTCGGGCGCATGCCCATCAGGCGGGCGTTCATGCGGTCCTGCATGAAGCCGACCAGGATGCCGTCCTCGATCAGCGTGGTGCACTGGCCGGGGGTGCCCTCGTCATCGACGCTGATGGAGCCGCGCGAGTTTTCGATGGTGCCGTCATCGACGATGGTGACGCCGGGGGCGGCGATGCGCTGGCCCATCAGCCCGGAGAAGGCGGAGGTCTTCTTGCGGTTGAAGTCGCCCTCCAGCCCGTGGCCGATGGCCTCGTGCAGCAGGATGCCGGGCCAGCCGCTGCCCAGAACCACCGTCATCTCGCCGGCCGGAGCGGGGACGGAGGCGAGGTTGACCAGTGCCTGCCGCAGCGCCTCGTCGACGAAGCCGCGCCAGGTTTCCGGCTGGATGTAGTGTTCGTAGGTGACGCGGCCGCCGCCGCCATAGCCGCCGGTCTCCATCCGGTCGCCCTCGGCCACCACGACGGAGACGTTCAGCCGGACCAGCGGGCGCAGGTCGGCGACGCGCACGCCGTCGGCGCGCATGATCTGCACCGCCTGCCATTCGCCGCTGATCGAGCAGCTGACCTGCCGCACCCGTTCGTCCTTGGCGCGGGCATAGGCGTCGATGTCGGCCAGCAGCTTCACCTTTTCCTCGAAGGGGACGAGGTGAAGGGGGTTGTCGGGGATGTAGAGCGCCCGGTTGGTGCCGGCTGGCGGCTCCGCCAGTGTGCCGGTGTGGCCGGCCTGCACGGCGCGCACGGTGGCGGCGGCACGGCGGATCGCCTCTTCCGAAAGGTTGCTGGCGTGGGCGTAGCCGGTCGCCTCGCCGGCGATGGCGCGCAGGCCGAATCCCTGGGTGGTGTCGAAGCTGGCGGATTTCAGCTTCCCATCGTCCCAGCCCAGCGACTCGCTCTGGGCGTATTCAAGATAGAGCTCCCCATCGTCGGCACTGTGCAGGGCGTCCTGCACGACGCCTTCCACGCGGGCGCGGTCCATGCCGGCGCGGTTGAAGAAGAGATCGTCGGTGACGGCAAGCGCGCTCATGAAAACTCCGAACCTGTGATGGGGCGGAACCCGGTCTGCCCGGCCTGACGGCTTGTGCCGGCCTTGTTCCATGGTAGGACACAATGTCATGGCGGGCGGTCTCGCGCCGCGCCGTACGATGTGTTCTAACGGACTGACTATAGTGTGGCGACGCTGGCGCGATCCGGCAAGTTCGCCGATGCCGGATTGTGTAACCTCACGGTACGGTGCTGGGATGGCGGAGGAAAGCATGGGCGACGGAGCGGTGCGGACGACCACGGATAGCCTCAACCGCGCCGGCGCCTCCGGAACCGGTGCCGGCATGACCGGGCCGCGTCCGCTGCGGGACCATCCGCTGCGGCAGACTCTGACCAACGAGGTCCATGCCCGGCCGCCCGAATCGCTGACCGCGCCGGTGCGCGCCACCATGCTGGCGATGCTGTCGGGGGAGGGCGCGGCGGAGGCCGACCGCCGCCACCTGGAGGCGCTGTGCGACTGGGCCGGCGTGGTCCGCCCGCCGCAGGGCGCCACCCACCACAGCGCGTCCTTCGGCAGCTTCCATCTGAAGTGGGAGCGGCATACAGAGTTCTCGACCTGGACGGTCTTCCGCCCCAGCGCCATGCCGGCAGGCTCCCTGGCTGATCCTTTCCTGGAACCGGCGCTGCACGCATTGCCGCGCGACTGGCTGGCAGGGCTGCCGGGCGAACTGCTGGTCGGCATCCACGTCGCCGTGCTCTCCCCCGACCAGCCGGAGCCGTCCCCCAACATGATGGCGGCGATGTTCGGGTCGGAGAGCTATGTCGGGTCGCGGATCGCCGGCCGGTCGGCGACCGCCTGGACCGACTTCCGCATCCATGGCGATGGATTCTCCCGGATGCTGGTCGCCGACCATTCGATGACTCCGCGCCAGACCGGCCGCGTCGTCCAGCGGCTGCTGGAGATCGAGACCTATCGCGTGCTGGCCCTGCTGGCCCTGCCGATGGCGCGCGGCGTGCTGCCCCGCATCGGCCCGATCGAGGCCGGGCTGTCCGACGTCACCACCCGCATCGCCAGCCTGCGCGACCTGCAGGACGAGCGTGACCTGCTGGACCGCCTGACCCTGCTGGCGGCCCAGACCGAGCAGATCTCCGCAGAGACCGCCTATCGATTCGGCGCCGCCCGCGCCTATTACGAGCTGGTGGAGCGGCGAATCGAGGAACTGCGCGAGATCCGGATCGAAGGGCTGCAGACCATCCAGGAGTTCATGGATCGCCGCCTGAACCCGGCGATCAGCACCTGCGAGGCGGTGGAGCAGCGTCTCGATTCGCTGTCGCAGCGCGTCGCGCGGGCCAGCAACCTGCTGCGCACTCGTGTGGAGATCGCGGTGGAGGGGCAGAACGCCGAGCTGCTCCAATCCATGGACCGCCGTGCGCAATTGCAGCTGCGCCTGCAGGAGACGGTCGAGGGGCTGTCGGTGGTGGCGATCAGCTATTACCTCGTCGGCATCGTCGGCTATGCGGCGAAGGGGCTGAAGGGCTTCGGGTTCAAGGTCGATCCCGACATGCTGGTGGGGGTGATGATCCCCATCGTCATCGCCTTCGTCTGGTCGGGCGTGCGCCGGATTCGCAAGGTGCTGGTCGGGGGGCATTGAGGGGCGCGGCTGCAGCAGTTTAGCTGTTCTTCACGGGCTAGTTAGACCCCCACCTAACCTCCCCCGCTGAGCGGGGGAGGGACTGCCGCCACTCTCCCGAACAAGCACCGGCCTTCCTCCCCCGCCCAGCGGGGGAGGATCGAGGTGGGGGCAAGCGCCTATCACCTTCGCTCATCTGGCCCGAGGCCCGAACCTCCCCCATCCTTACCCACTGAGTCGCGCTCCAGCGCTGCAATAATCCTGCGCGCCGCAGTCTCTGCGCCCTCACATCCTTTCCAGCCCCAATTCCTGCAAAAATCCGCTTGTCGAACGGACTGCGGCGGAATGTCGCATGGCATGACCACAATCCGCGCTCAACCTTTATCCACACGGCCCATCCGAATGTGAGGAAAAGTCTATGCATACAGTGGAAGAGAGGAAAGGCTTGTAACCCAGCGGGGCGCGGGGATAAGCTCCGGCTGCGGGTATATGTCGCGCTAAGATGGCGTGATCCCTGCATAAACTGGCGTTCGCTGATAAGCCCAACCATGGACCGCGCGAACAGAAAACGGTCCGGACCAACAGGGCGGAGGGAGCGTCGGCGGGAAGAGACGACCGCGTGCCATGACGAGCGTCGCGGCTAAGAAGGGGTTGGGGATGAGAAGGCAAAGCCTGTACGCCGCCGGCCTGGCGGCTGTGCTGTCGATGGTAGGGGGCTGGGGCGTGACGACCGCCCTGGCGAACGAGCCGCGGCCGTGGGAGATGGGCATGCAGCCCTCCGCCTCGCCGGTCAAGCACCTGATGACCTCGTTCAACGACCTGCTGACCGTCATCATCACGCTGATCGTGATCCTCGTCGCGGGCCTGCTGGCCTATTGCGTCGTCCGTTTCAACGCGAAGAGGAATCCGGTCCCGTCGAAGACCTCGCACCACACGCTGCTCGAGGTCGCCTGGACCGTGGTTCCGGTCATCATCCTGATCGTGATCGCCGTTCCGTCCTTCAAGCTGCTCTATGCGGCGGAACGCATCCCGCAGGCCGACATGACCATCAAGGTCACCGGCCACCAGTGGTACTGGGATTACGAATATCCCGATCACGGCAACATCACCTTCTCCAGCTACATGATCCCCGAGACGGATCTGAAACCCGGCCAGAAGCGCCTGCTGGAGGTCGACAACCGCGTGGTCGTTCCGGTGAACACCACCGTGCGCGTGCTGGTGACGGCCGGCGACGTGATCCATTCCTGGGCGGTTCCCTCCTTCGGCCTGAAGAAGGACGGCGTTCCCGGCCGCATCAACGAGACCTGGTTCAAGGCCGAGCGCGAAGGCGTCTATTACGGCCAATGCTCCGAGATCTGCGGCACCAACCACGGCTTCATGCCGATCGCGGTGGAAGCCGTGTCCCGTGAAGCGTTCGACGCCTGGGTCGCCAAGGCCAAGACCGCCTTCGCGCCGAAGGACGGCGACCGCGACGTGACGCAGCGCCCGACCGGCACGCTGGTCGAGTAAACGCGGGTCGAACAAGCGGACGTCGCAACGCCCGCCAGAGGGACGACGCGATAAGAAGAACCCACCCAGCCGCCGGACGTCCGAACGAACCGGATCGGACGGCGGCCAGGGACAGCGACAAAGGGTAGAGACATGGCAAACGCCACACCGGGACATGGGGAGCATGCTGGCGATCATGGGCACGGGCATGACGATCATCACGTCCCCGGCTTCGTGCAGCGCTGGTTCTATTCGACCAACCACAAGGACATCGGCACGCTCTATCTGATCTTCTCGGTCATCGCCGGGCTGATCGGCGGCCTGTTCTCCGTCATCATGCGGGCGGAGCTGCAGTCGCCGGGGCTGCAGTTCGTCTCCGACGGCCAGATGTGGAACGTGCTGATCACGGCGCACGGCCTGATCATGGTGTTCTTCGTGGTGATGCCGGCGCTGATCGGCGGCTTCGGCAACTGGTTCGTGCCGCTGATGATCGGCGCGCCCGACATGGCCTTCCCGCGCATGAACAACATCAGCTTCTGGCTGATCGTGCCGGCCTTCCTGCTGCTGCTGGGCTCCGCCTTCGTCGGCACCGGCGCCGGAACCGGCTGGACGATCTACCCGCCGCTGTCATCGACGCTGGGTCACAGCGGGCCATCGGTCGACATGGCGATCTTCGCCCTGCATCTGGCCGGCGCCAGCTCGATCCTCGGCGCGGTGAACTTCATCACCACCATCTTCAACATGCGCGCGCCCGGCATGACGCTGCACAAGATGCCGCTGTTCGTCTGGGCGATGCTGGTGACGGCCTTCCTGCTGCTGCTGGCGGTGCCGGTGCTGGGCGGCGCCATCACCATGCTGCTGACCGATCGCAACTTCGGCACGACCTTCTTCAATCCCGAAGGCGGCGGCGACCCGATCCTGTTCCAGCATTTGTTCTGGTTCTTCGGCCACCCCGAAGTCTACATCATGATCCTGCCGGCCTTCGGCATCATCAGCCACATCGTGTCGACCTTCTCCAAGAAGCCGGTGTTCGGCTATCTCGGCATGGCCTACGCCATGGTCGCCATCGGCGTGGTCGGCTTCGTCGTGTGGGCGCACCACATGTACACGGTCGGGCTGGACGTCGATACCAAGGCCTACTTCACCGCCGCCACCATGATCATCGCGGTGCCGACCGGCGTGAAGATCTTCTCCTGGATCGCCACCATGTGGGGCGGGTCGATCGAATTCCGGGTGCCGATGCTGTGGGCGCTGGGCTTCATCTTCCTCTTCACCGTCGGCGGCGTCACCGGCGTGGTGCTGGCGAATGGCGGTCTCGACAACTATATGCACGACACCTACTACGTCGTGGCCCACTTCCATTATGTGCTGTCGCTGGGTGCCGTGTTCTCGATCTTCGCCGGCTGGTACTACTGGATCGGCAAGATGTCGGGGCGCCAGTATCCGGAGTTCTGGGGCAAGGTCCATTTCTACACCACCTTCCTCGGCGTCAACCTGGTGTTCTTCCCGCAGCACTTCCTGGGCCTGTCGGGCATGCCGCGCCGCATCCCGGACTACCCGGACGCCTTCTGGGGCTGGAACATGATCTCGTCGCTGGGCGCCTACATCTCCTTCGCTTCCACGCTGCTGTTCGTGTGGATCGCCTGGAAGACCCTGCGCAGCGGTGAACGGGTGCCGGGCGCCTATTGGGGGCCGCAGGCCGGTACGCTGGAGTGGACGGTCAGCTCGCCGCCTCCGTTCCATGCGTTCGAAACGTTGCCGCAGGTGAAGTAAGCATGCTAACGGGCGGGCGTCGCCGCGAGGAGGCGCCCGACCGATCAAAAGGACAGAGCCGAGCAGCCCGAAAATGGGCGCCGGTGTTGAGGGCGCCGGGGTGACGGACCCGGGGTTAGAAGACAAGGACATGATATGACGGACGTGACGAACGAACTGACGCTCAACCACACCGGAGGGGCGTCGGCCGGTGACTTCATCGAGTTGCTCAAGCCGCGGGTCATGTCGCTTGTGGTCTTCACCGGGCTGGCCGGCATTGTGCTGGCGCCCGGCCACATCCACCCCTTCCTGGCGATGGTCGCCGTCCTGTGCATCGCCGTCGGCGCCGGCGCGTCGGGCGCCATCAACATGTGGTACGACCGCGACATCGACGCGGTGATGACCCGCACGGTGAAGCGGCCGATCCCGTCGGGCCGGGTCGAACCGGCGGAGGCGCTGGGCTTCGGCGTCACCCTGTCGGTTCTGTCTGTGGTGGTGATGGGGCTGGCGGTGAACTGGACGGCGGCGGCGCTGCTGGCGGTCACCATCGGCTTCTACATCTTCGTCTACACCATGTGGCTGAAGCGCCGGACCCCGCAGAACATCGTGATCGGCGGGGCTGCCGGCGCCTTCCCGCCGATGATCGGCTGGGCCGCGGTGACCGGGACGGTCGATCTGCCGTCCGTCCTGCTGTTCCTGCTGATCTTCCTGTGGACTCCGCCGCATTTCTGGGCGCTGGCCCTGTTCCGCAACGGCGACTACACCCGCGCCGGCGTGCCGATGATGCCGGTGGTGGCGGGAGAGGCGGCGACCAAGCGCCAGATGCTGCTCTACACGCTGATCCTGCTGCCGGTGGCCGCGGCGCCGTACTTCGCCGGCATCGCCGGTCCGGTCTATCTGGCGGTGTCCGCCATCCTGGGCCTGATGTTCGTCGGCTGCGCCGTCCGCGTCCTGCGGGCAAGCAACGACAAGCCGGCCAAGAAGATGTTCGGTTTCTCGATCCTGTACCTGTTCCTGCTGTTCGCCGTGATGATGGGCGAGCGGATGATCCTCGGAGGGTGGGCATGACGGTAATGGAACGCGATGACCTGACCGAAACCCGCACTTCGGTCGAAGAGCAGAGGCGGCAGGAGGCCGACCTGCGGGCCAGGAAGCTGCGTGGCCGCAATCTGGCGGTTCTGGCCGCGCTGCTGGCGCTGGTCGCCCTGTTCTACGCCATCACGGTCGTGCGGATGAGCGGGGCGCACTGATGGCCGGGCGCGACGACAGGCTGCGCCGCCGCAACCGCCTCATCCTCGGCAGCCTGTTCGGGCTGGTGGCAGGGATGATCGGGCTGACCTATGCGTCGGTCCCGCTCTACTCCCTGTTCTGTTCCGTCACCGGTTTCGGTGGCACGACCCAGCGGGCGGAGCAGGCCGCGGCGCGCGTCCTCGACCGCAAGGTGACCATCCGATTCAACGCCGACACCAACTCCGCCCTTCCCTGGTCCTTCAAGCCGGAGCAGAAGGAACTGGTGCTGAAGCTGGGCGAAACCGGGTTGGCCGCCTATCGCGCCGAGAATAGGGCGGCAAAGCCCACCGTCGGCACCGCCGTCTACAACGTCACGCCCGAAAAGGCGGGCGCCTATTTCAACAAAATCCAATGCTTCTGCTTTGACGAGCAGATCCTGGAGCCCGGCCAAGTCGTTGACATGCCGGTGACCTTCTTCGTCGACCCGTCGATGGCCGACGATCCGAACATGGACGACGTGAGCACCATCACGCTGTCCTACACCTTCTTCCGCGCCAAGGACAGCGAGGCCAAGCTTGCGCAGCACACGGCCACCGCCACGTCCGAGGCTTCGGGGGCAAGCAAACAAAAGGCGGAGCCGGGGGCGACCGCCACAAACTAAACAATATGGGGTAGTGAGACGATGGCCGACATCACCCACGGGCAAATGCCGCACGCCGAACCATCAGCCCATGAACCGGGCGCCGGCATCCCGCATCCCTACCATCTGCTGAAGCCCAGCCCCTGGCCGCTGATCGGCGCCTTTTCCGGCGGGCTTCTGGCGACCGGGCTGGTCATCTTCATGCATGGCGGCGGCAAGTTCCTGCTGGTGCTGGGCGTGCTGGCCATTCTGGTGACGATGTTCGGCTGGTGGCGCTCCGTCATCCGGGAATCGGTGGTCGAGCGTGCGCATACGCCGGTGGTGAAGATCGGCCTGCGCTATGGCATGGCGCTGTTCATCGCGTCGGAGGTGATGTTCTTCGCCGCCTTCTTCTGGGCCTTCTTCCATGCGGCGCTGGAGCCCAAGGTTTCGCCGATCAATCCCGACGCCATCTGGCCGCCGCCGAACGTGCATGTCATCGACCCGTTCGACATGCCGCTGATGATGACGCTGACGCTGCTGCTGTCGGGCGTGACCGTCACCTGGGCGCACCACGCGATTCTGGAGGGGCATAACCGGACGGCCGCCAAGGCGCTGGGCCTGACCGTTCTGTTGGGCGCGCTGTTCACCTTCTTCCAAGGCTACGAGTACGTCCACGCCGCGTTCAAATTCACCGACGGCATCTTCCCGTCGACCTTCTACATGGCGACCGGCTTCCACGGCTTCCATGTGCTGGTTGGCACCATCTTCCTGGCGGTCTGCTGGGTGCGCACGGTGAAAGGGCATTTCACGCCGGAAAGCCATTTCGGTTTCGAGGCGGCGGCCTGGTACTGGCACTTCGTCGACGTCGTCTGGCTGTTCCTGTTCGTGTCGGTCTATTGGTGGGGTGGTCATGGCGGTGTGATCGCCGCCCACTGACGCCACCGGTGCCGAGCCGTTCCGGCGGCCCATATGTCTGCCGGAACGGTCCGAGCGGGAGGTCATTGCGTGATCGATCTGTACCCCAGAGTTTCCCCGTTATCGGCGGGCTTGCGCAGCGTTTGCCCGCGCTGCGGCAAGGGGCGGCTGTTCGACGGCTATCTGACGGTGGCGGAGCGCTGCAATGTCTGCGACCTGGATTTCTCCCAGGTCGACAGCGGTGACGGGCCGGCGGTTTTCCTGATCTTCATCCTGGGTTTCCTGGTTGTGCCGGTGGCGCTCTGGGTGTCGATGACGGTGGACTGGCCGTTGTGGCTGCATGCCATCGTCTGGAGCATCGTCGTGCTGGCGCTGACGCTGGGCATGCTGCGGCCCGCCAAGGCCTATGTCGTCGCCTTGCAGTACCGTTATCGCCGCAGCGAAGTGGAGAAGGGATCGTGAGCGCCACCGCAGTCGAGACGGGGGAGCGGCGCCGCTTCCGCCCGTCGCTGGGGGCGACGCTGGTCACCCTCGCTGGGCTGGCGGTGACCATCGGGCTCGGCACATGGCAGCTGGAGCGGCTGCAGTGGAAGCAGGACCTGATCGCGCGGATCGATCGGCAGATGGCCGAACCGGCGGTGCCTCTGCCCGCCCGCCTCGACGATCCGACAGTGTGGGAGTTCCGTCCGGTGACGCTGGCCGGCCGCTTCCTGAACGACAAGGAAATGTTGCTGATCGCCCGCCCGCACCAGGGACAGGTGGGCTACGAGGTGCTGACGCCATTCCAGCGGGCGGACGGGGCCGGCATCGTGCTGGTCAACCGCGGTTTCGTGCCGATGGACCGCCGCGATCCGGCGACCCGCACCGCCGCGCGGGTGGAGGGGGAGGTGAGCGTCAAGGGCGTCGTCCGCGTGCCGCAGCCTGCCGGTTTCTTCCAGCCCGGCAACGGCACCCCGGCGCCGGGGTCCGCCTGGATGCGCGCCGATCCGCCGGCGATGGCGGCGGCGCTGTCGCTGGGTGAGGTGGCTCCTGTGGTGGTGGAGATGCTGCCGGGGCAGGGGGCCGGGTTGCCCGGTGCGCCGGCCGGGACGCTGGCGGGAATTGCGCCGCGGGTGGAGTTGCCGAACAACCACCTGCAGTATGCCTTGACCTGGTATGGGCTTGCGGTATCGCTCGCCGGGATCTACGTGCTGTCTCAGCGCAAGCGCGCCGACACCGGAACCGACGGACGACCCGATGACCGCATATCAGGAGCTTGAACGCCGCCACGCCCGTATCGCCGCCATCGGCGACGCGCTGGGCATCCTCGGCTGGGACACCCAGACGATCATGCCGGAAGGGGCCAACGACGGCCGGGCGGAGCAGACCGCGACCCTGTCGGTGATTGCGCACGAGTTGGCGACCGACCCGCGCATGGCCGACCTGCTGGCCGAGGCGGAGAGCGACGACAGCCTCGACGCGTGGCAGCGCGCCAACCTGCGCGAGATGCGCCGGAATCACGTCCACGCCACCGCCATCCCCGCCGACCTGGTGGAGGCGACCAGCAAGGCCGTCTCCGTCTGCGAGATGACATGGCGCGCGGCGCGTGCCGAGAGCGACTTCGCCAAGCTGCTGCCCTCCCTGACCGAGGTGCTGGCCCGCGTGCGAGAAGGAGCGGAAGCGCTGGGCGCCGTGATGGGGATCAGCGCCTATGACGCGCTGCTCGACAGCCACGATCCGGGGGCGCGGGCAGAGCGCATCGACGCACTGTTCGCCGATTTGTCAGGCTTCCTGCCCGACCTGATCGGCCGCGTGCTCGACAAGCAGGCAGCGGCACCGGCAATCGTCGAGCCGCAGGGGCCGTTTCCCGTCGATAAGCAGCGTGAGCTTGGCGTCCGCATGATGGAGCGGCTGGGCTTCGATTTTAGCCGCGGCCGGCTGGATGTGTCGCTGCATCCCTTCTGCGGCGGGGCGACCGGCGATGTGCGCATCACCACCCGTTACGACGAGGCGAACTTCACCGACGCGCTGATGGGCATCCTGCACGAGACCGGCCATGCGCTGTACGAGCAGAACCGTCCGCGCGCATGGTTGAGCCAGCCGGTGGGCCAATCGCGCGGCATGGCAGTGCATGAAAGCCAATCTTTGCTGATGGAGATGCAAGCCTGTCGCTCGGCGGAGTTCATCACGTGGCTGGCGCCGGTGGTGCGCGAGACCTTCGGCGGAGAGGGACCAGCCTGGGAGGCCGACAACCTGCGCCGGCTCTACAGCCGGGTGGAACGTGGCTTCATCCGGGTCAACGCCGACGAGGTCACTTACCCCGCCCACATCATCCTGCGCTATCGCCTGGAAAAGGCACTGATCGCCGGCGACCTGACCCTGCCGGATCTGCCGGGCGCCTGGAACGATGGTATGGCCGAGTTGGTGGGGGTGGTGCCGCCGGACGACCGCCTTGGCTGCCTGCAGGATATCCACTGGCCCGGCGGCGGCTGGGGCTATTTCCCGAGCTACACGCTGGGTGCGATGACCGCGGCCCAACTGTTCGACGCTGCCCGCACCGCCGATCCCGAGATCGTCCCGGCGCTGTCGCGGGGCGAGTTCGCGCCGCTGGTGAACTGGCTGCGGGTGAATGTGCATGAGACGGGCTGCTTCCACGCCTCCGGTGACGAGTTGCTGACTGCCGCGACCGGCCGGCCGCTGGATGCGACGGTGTTCAAGCGCCATTTGGAGCGGCGGTATCTCTGACCGTCAACTCGCGGGAGGCGTGCGGAAGCCTCTTGGCAAGCGTGAGAAATGGCTTATCTTTAGGGACAGGTGCGTCGGGGCCTGATCTACCCCGACGCACCCATCCGATCAGCGGTTCAGAAGATCAAGGCACGCCTTGATGATCTGCAACAGCAGGATCAGGAGTGTGAGGATCTTTTCCATCCTCTTCTCTCCCTTGGTGTGTGCGGCGGTGGCGGCCTATCCGCCACCCCGTTCACACAGTTCCACTATAGATGCACGGTTGCAGATGTGTGCGGCGCCACTGGCCGACAGCGTGCAAATTCCTGTGGATAATCCATTTCCCAGGAGAAAGCTTCGATCGTCAGCAACTGTTTGGGCATGAAAAAGGCCGCCCTTGAGGCAGCCGTTTTTCGTTGCGCGTGACTGCGAAGATTACCCGCGCGCGGTGGTGCGCAGCGTCTCCTCGGCGGCACGAATCAGGGCCATCGACTTGTTGACGGTCTCCTGATACTCGGCCTCCGGATCGCTGTCGGCGACGACGCCGCCGCCGGCCTGGACATACATCATGCCGTCCTTCAGCACGGCGGTGCGTAGCGCGATGCAGGTGTCCATTGCACCGGACGCGCCGAAATAGCCGACGCAGCCGGCATAGACTCCGCGGCGGGCCTTCTCCAACTCGTCAATGATCTCCATCGCGCGGACCTTCGGCGCACCAGACACCGTACCGGCGGGGAAGCCGGCGACCAGGGCGTCGAGCGCGTCGAACTTCGGATCGAGGTCGCCCTCGACGTTGGAGACGATGTGCATGACGTGGCTGTAAAGCTCCACGATCATCTTGGACGTCACCTTGACCGTGCCGACCTTCGCCACCCGGCCGACGTCGTTGCGGCCGAGGTCGAGCAGCATCAGGTGCTCGGCCAATTCCTTCGGATCGCTCAGCAGATCGGCGGCCAGCGCCTCGTCTTCGGCCGTGGTGGCGCCGCGCTTGCGGGTGCCGGCGATGGGACGGACGGTCACCTTGCCGTCACGCACGCGCACCAGGATTTCCGGGCTGGAGCCGACGACCGTCAACTCGCCGAAGTCGCAGTGGAACAGGAAGGGCGACGGGTTCAGGCGGCGTAGCGTGCGGTACAGCGCCAGCGGCGACGGCTTGAAGGGAAAGCGGATGCGTTGGGACGGCACGACCTGGAAGATGTCGCCGGCGCGGATGTACTCCTTCGCCTTCTCCACGATCGCGTGATACTCCTCGCGCGTCGTGTTGGAGGTCCAGGCCAGCGGCAGACCGTTCTCCGTCCGTGGCTCCCGCCGGTAGGGCAGGGGACGCTCAAGGTCGGCCAGCGCGTCGGTCAGCCGTTCCCGCGCGTCGGCATAGGCCGTGGCGGCATCCTTGCCGGCCTTCGGCCACACCGGCGTCACCAGCGTGATCGAATCGGTGTGGCTGTCGAAGATGGCGACGATGCTGGGCCGGGTCAGGATGGCGTCCGGGATGTTCAGCTCGTCCGGATTGTTGTCCGGCAGCCGTTCCATCAGGCGGACCATGTCGTAGGTCATGTAGCCGAACAGACCGGCGGCCATCGGCGGCAGTTCTTCCGGCAGCGGGATCCGGCTCTCGTTGATCAGCGCGCGCAACGCTTCCAACGGCGCTTGGTCGAGCGGCTTGAAGGCGTCGCGGTCGTGCAGGGCATCGCGGTTGATCTCCGCCCGGTTGCCGCGCGACCGCCACACCACGTCGGGCTTGAAGCCAATGACCGAATAGCGGTCGCGCCGCGACCCGGCCCCGCGTTCCGCCGACTCCAGCAGGAAACCGAACGGACGTCCATCCGCCAGCTTCATATAGGCGGAAACCGGCGTCTCCAGATCGCTGACCAGCGTGGTCCACACCACCTGCGGCCGACCGGCGGCGTAAGCGGCATCGAAGGTGGTGGTATCGGGCTGGACCTTCACGGCACGGAACCTCTCGGGGTTGCTGTCGGCTGAGCCGGAGACTCAGTTGCTGGCGAAGAACTGGTCGATGCGCTGGCGGTGGATGCGGACCGGATACTTGTCGCGCAGCGCGTTGGTGAATTCGGCCACCAGATCGTTCTCCATCCCCTGTTCGACCGATGCGCGGACCGGCGCCAGATCGGCGTCGGCGGCCTTCGGGTCGGCCGGGATGACCTCCTTCAACCGGGCGACGACCTGCGCGTCGGCGGTGTTGCCGGTAACGACCTCGTTCGGCTTGGCGGCGAACAGCTTGGCAACCATGTCTGCCGGCAGGCCCTGCACCGACTGGGCATCACGGGTGAAGGGGGAGGTCATGGCGAAGCTGGCGCCGGCCTGGGTGGCGACGTCCTGCGCGGCGGCTTCCGATCCCTGTTTCAGGCGGGCGGCGATCTCCTCCGCCTTCTTGGCGGCGCGCTCGGCGCGCTGCTCCTGCTGCCAGTCGGCGACGACCTGATCGCGCACGTCGGCCAGCGGACGGACGGCGGCGGGGATCACGCTGTCGACGCGGACGGCGGTGAAAACGCTGCCCTCGCCCTCGGTCAGGTTGGAGGTTGCGCCGGTCTTCAGCTGGAAAGCACTCGGCAACTGCGCCTTCAAGCCGGGAAGGTCGGGGGCGGCGTCCTTGCCGTCCGGCGCCTTGCCGGTGCTGTCGACGGCGGCGACCTTGGTCAGGGCCAGACCCTGGGCCTGTGCGACTTCCTCCAGCGGCGCACCGCTGGCGAGCTGGTCCTCGACCCGATTGGCGATGGAGAAGACGGAGTCGAGCGCCTGCTCCTTCTTCAGCTCCGCCTCCAGCTGGCCGCGCACATCCTCGAAGCTCTTGGTCGAGCCGGGGGTGACGCCGGTGACGGCCATGACATGCCAGCCGAGCGCGCTCTTGATCGGGTCGGAGGGCTTGCCGGGCTCCAGCGCGAAGGCGGCGTCGCCGATTTCCGGCAGGTCGGCCTTGGCGATGTTGTCCAGGGTCACCGGCTCGACGCCGGCATCCTTGGCGGCTTCGGCGATGCCCTTGGCCTTCGCGGCTTCGGCGATCTGCTTGGCCTTCGCCTCATCGTCGACCACCACCATCTGCACGGTGCGCTTTTCCGGGGCGCCGAATTCGTTCGCGCGCTCCTCATACGCCTTGCGCAGCTGGGCATCGTCGATCTTGATGTCCTTGGCGAGCACGTCGGGCGACAGACGGGCGACCGTCAGGGCGCGGTATTCCGGGGCGGTGAAGCGGACCTGATGGTCCTCATACGACTGCTTGATCGTCGCGTCGTCGGGCACACCGACATCGCCGATGGCGGCGTTGGGCAGGGTCACCACCTCCGCCACGCGCTTTTCGCCGCGATAGCGGTAGAGGTCCTGCACCAGCGGCTGCGGCGGGGTGAGGCCGGCGGACACCGCACCGGCGACCAGCTGGCGCGCCGTCTCGCGCTGGATCATCGCGACATAGCCGTCTTCGGTCAGCTGGTTGTTGCGCAGCACCGACCGGAAGACGTTCGGGTCGAACTGGCCCTGCTGGTTGCGGAAGGCCGGCTCTTCGGCGATGCGCATGCGGACCACCTCCGGCCCGACGGCAATGCCCATATCGGCCGCCGCGAGGTCGAACAGCGTGCGCTGGATCAGCGATTGCAGCGACTGCTCCAGAAGGCCGAATCGCTTTGCCTGCTCGGCGGTCAGGTTGCCGCCCAGCATCGGGCGAAGCCGTTCCATCTGCCGGCGGAATTCCTGGTCCAGCGCCTGCTGCCCGATCTCCACCTTGCCGACCTCGGCGACGGTGGTGGGAGTGGTGGAGCGGAACACGTCGCCGATCCCCCAGATGCCGAAGCTGAGGATCAACAGCACGAACAGGATCTTGACGACCCAGGAGCCGGCGAAATTGCGGATGAACTGGAGCATGGGACCCGAATCTAAGCGCGTCGTTCGGCCATCCGGCCGGGGCGGCGCATCATAGATAGGGGAGGGTGGGGCGGCAACAGCCCATTTCCACACCGCCGATCTCCGGCGTCGTTCCTCTCGTCAGGGTCAATTCGCAAACGAACGCCCCGGCTCCACGGAAAAGGTGGGGCCAGGGCGTCGGAAACTCACCGTTTACTGGAACCCTAGGCGGGTGCCGGGATCACTTCAGCGCGTCTCGCACGGCATCCTTGGCGCCGCCGATGCTGTTCTGAACCTTGCCGGCGGCCTTTTCGCCGCGGCCCTCGGCCTCGATCTTGGTGTCGCCGGTCAGCTTGCCGGCCGCTTCCTTGATCGAACCCTTGACGGTGCGGGCGGCGCCCTCGATCCGGTCCTTGTCCATGGTGGCAACCTCTTGCGTGTTGGTTATGCCGGAACAACAGGAGGGATGGGCAAAGGGTCCATTACAAATAGTACACGAAAGACAAGCCGGCCCCGCTGAGGGATTCGCGGATCAGGCCCGGCGCGGCTCGTCGATGCCGCGGCCGGCCCCGCGCGGCGGGGTGCCGCCGCCGGTGCGCATCGGGCCGGCGCTGTGCCGGCGCAGCGCCGCCAATTGCAGGGCGTGGTGGGCGATCTTGTCGCGGAAATCGCGGTCGACCCGGCTGAAGGCGCTGTAGGCCAGCCTCACCGCCGACGGAGAGCGGGTGCGCAGGGCCTCATTCAGGGAATCGCGCAGGGTGCGCAGTTCGAGGATGCCGGGAACGAAGGCCATCTCGACCGCCTCCGCCAGGATTTCAACGGAACACAGCGTCGCTTCGTCGTCGAGCGTAAGCCTCACTCTGCCGCGTCCAATCTGATCGTCAGGGCTGATGGTCAGGAACCAAGCAGGTCGAGAACCGCCGACAGACAGCGGTGTCGGGTCAGGCACTCCTCGCAGCATCGGACGGCCTGGGCCGGCTCCGGGCAATGCTGACGGCGCAATGCCTCCAGTCCCTGAAACAGGACGTGCTTCTTCGCATCCGAGATCACGTCGGTGGCCTGGATCGTTTCGAAAGCGTCCCGCATAGGGTTGGTCGCATCTATGAACATCGCCGTATGCCTCCGTTAGCGGCGAATCTATGCCGCACCCTCGGGGAAGTCCATGAATGCGCTGTAATATTGCGGCGGCAAGTTGAAACGAGCTGTGGCGCCATTCACCGGCGCGCAACGCATTGACGCGGCAATCGGCGATGGGCAGCATCGGCCCCGTCGATGACGGGGAGGAAACGGAGGCAGGATGGCGCGGGCGCTGGGGACGACGCTGGCCGTCTACGGTGCGGCCGCACTGGCGGAGATCGCCGGCTGCTTCGCCTTCTGGGCCTGGATACGGCTGGGGCGGAGCGCATGGTGGGTGCTGCCCGGATTCGCGAGCCTCTGCCTCTTCGCGTGGCTGCTGACGCGGGCCGACGCCGATTTCGCCGGGCGGGCCTATGCCGCCTATGGCGGCGTCTACATCGCGGCGTCGCTGCTGTGGCTCTGGCTGGTCGAGGGCGCGCGGCCGGACCGCTGGGACGCGGCCGGCGCACTGGTCTGTCTGGCGGGGGCGGCGCTTATTCTTGCCGGCCCGCGCGGGGGCTGAAGGTCGGCGGCCGGTTGACAGAGCGCCGCAGGGCAGGACCATTCACCAGGACGAGGCGGCCGGCGTCGTCCACCCGCAGATAGGCGCCGACGCGCACGGTCCGGCGAAGGATGTCGTCGTTGAGCATGATCTGCGCATCGGCCAGGGACAGCGGAGTGCCCTGGTAGTACGCACGGCCGTCGGCGTGGCTGATCTGGCTGAATGCGTTGGTCATGTCTGAATGCTCCCAATCGATTTCTTGAACCGCGGACCGTTGGCGGACCCGAAGCGACGGCAGCATCCGGCGTGACGCTGGTGGTTCACGCCTGCGGCTGCGGCCATTGTCGGACAAACGCCTGGGACGTCCGGTTTATTCCTCCATCGCGGGCTGTGAGGCGAATTGCTTCCCGTGCGGGGAATGTGTGGAGAGAATCCTGGGGCCAATACCGCCGCAGGTCCAGTCCACTGCGGTGGATGCCACCGAATTGTCGCAGACCACACGCGCAAAAGCTGTGGTGGTGCTGCCGGGCGCGGCCGTTTATTCCCGGAACCGTGCCGCGCATTGAACCATGTCAATCATGTATCGGACTCTAACCGTTAGAGTGCGAATGCATCACGGGCAACGGGTTGCGCAAATCTTTGGCATTTGCGGGATTGCTTGGCGTTGGAAATCAAGCCGGACGGGGTCATAATACCTCCGTCGGGTGTCCGATTCAGCCGCCGGGCGACCGTCGGTGCATCATCAGGCCGCCCTTTCCGGCGGTATCGAGAAAAGCGGATCGTTTCGTGAACCTACAACCGGCGGATCAGATGAACGGTTCCGAAAGCAGCGGTTCCAGCGGGGCGCAAGCCGCCGCGATGCCGCGTGATCCCGCATTTCTGGCCTCTTTGGCCGCCAGCCTGCTGGACGATGGCGGGATGGCGCTGGTCTATCTGGACCGTGACGGCTTGTGCCGCCATGCCGATCCGCATTTCGCGGCGGTTCTGGACCGCTCGCCGGCGGACCTGATCGGCTGCGCGCTGGTCGGCATCGCCCATCCCGTGACCGCGGCGCTGGCCGCTGCCATTGCGACGCTGGACGGTTCGCCGGTGACGACCTCCGCGCCGGTCGATTGCCCGACGGTCGGTTGCGACGGCCGCCGCTCGATCCTCAGCGGCAGCGTGATCGCCCATCGCGATGCCGCCGGGGCGACCGTCGGCTATCTCGGCACCTTTCACCTGACCGGCGATCCCGACCGCATCGCGGAGTTCGTGACCTGCCGGGATTCCTTCATCGCCACCCTGCTGGACGCGGCGGTGGACGGCATCATCGTCTCGGACCGCAGCGGCATCATCCGCTCCATCAACCGCGCCTGCTGCCGGCTGTTCGGCTATGAGGACGGTGAACTGGTCGGGCGGAACATGTCGATCCTGATGCCGCCACCCTTTTCGCGCGACCATGGCCGCTACGTCGACACCTATATGCGGACCGACCGGCCCAAGATCATCGGCATCGGCCGCGAAACGCTGGGTCAGCGCAAGGACGGCACGGTGTTCCCCATCCATCTCAGCGTCGGTCAGGCGCGGCTGGGCGAGGATGTGACCTTCGTCGGCATCATCCGCGACATCTCCGAACGCCTCGCGGCGGAGCAGCGCGCCTCCTACCTCGCGCGGCACGACCCCCTGACCGGCGTCCTGACCCGCACCGCCTTCCTTGAGGAATGCGAGGCTCTGTTCGCCGGCAGCCGCGCCGAGGGGAAAGACGTGGCTTCGGGCGGGAGCCTGTTCGCGCTGTTCTCGCTCGACGTCGACCAGTTCAGCGACGTGAACGAAGCCTTTGGCTTCCATGTCGGCGACGCCGCGCTGAAGGCGATGGTCAGCCGCGTGACGGAGGTGCTGCCGCCCAACACCATCATCTGCCGCATCGCCGCCGACGAATTCGCAGCGCTGTCACGGGTGACCGACGCCGACCATGCGCGCACGCTGGCCGGCGTGCTGCACGACAGGCTGACCGCGTCGATCTACGCCGACCGGCATTGGGTGCGGCTGCGCCTGTCGGTCGGCGCCGCGGTGCAGGACGACACGGTCAGCACGCTGGAGGACCTGAACGCCAAGGCCAAGCTGGCCCTGCAGGCGGTGCAGCACAATGGCGGCAATGCCGTCTGCTTCTACACGCTGGAGATGGCGGCGGCGGCGACGCGGCGGATGATGCTGACCATGCATCTGACCCACGCCATCGAACGCAACGAGTTGCGCCTCGTCTATCAGCCCATCGTCGACAGGGCCGGCCGGATCCGGTCGGCGGAAGCGTTGCTGCGCTGGGATCATCATGCCTTGGGACCGGTCTCGCCCGGCGAGTTCATCCCGGTCGCGGAGGAAAGCGGCCTGATCGTGCCGATCACCGACTGGGTTCTGTCGACCGCGGTCGCCCAGATGGCGGTCTGGGAGGCCGATGGTGTGCTGCCCGACCGCGTCTTCCTTAACATCTCCGGCCAGCAATTCCTGCGCGGCAACCTGACCCTTCGGCTGGAGGAATTGCTGGGCGAGCATGCAACGCTGAGCAGCCATCTGGGATTGGAGATCACCGAACAGGCGGCGGTGCGCGACTTGAAAGTGGCGGTGCGGACGCTGGGCGAACTGGCCGATCTGGGCATCCAGGCGGCCATCGACGATTTCGGATCCGGCTATTCCTCCCTCAGCTATGTGCAGCAGCTGCCGGTGGCGAAGCTGAAGATCGACCGCGCTTTCGTCATCGACGTGCCGGAGAATCCCAAGAGCAACGCGCTTGTCCGTGCCGCCGTCGGCATGGCGCACGGCCTGGGCCTGACCACGGTGGCGGAAGGGGTGGAGACGGCGGAGCAGCGCGATTTCCTGGTGTCGGTCGGCTGCGATCTGATGCAGGGCTATCTGTTCGGCCGCCCGATGCCGCCCGAGGCGCTGGCCGACATGGTGCGCTCCCAAGCCGCACCTGCGATCGCCTGATCCCTCTCCTTGGGGTGAATCCTGTCTCGACAGCGCCAGCTGCAAATGATATCCATTCTCACGAAATTGAGAGCCATTCGCAGTCCGGGAGTGATGGATGTTCATCGACAAGATCGCTGGTGTCGCGTTTGCCGTCGGCGCCTTGACCGCCTTTTCGGTTCAGGCTCAGGAGGTCAATGTCTACAACTCGCGGCACTACAACACCGACCGCGCGATCTATGAAACCTTCACGAAGTCGACCGGCATCAAGGTCAACATCATCGAAGGCAACCATGATGAACTGATTCAGCGCATGAAGTCGGAAGGGCCCAGCAGCCCGGCCGACCTCTTCATCACTGTCGATGCCGGCCGTCTGGCCGCCGCGGCCAAGGAAGGGCTGCTCGCCCCGGTGACGTCGCCGGCGCTGGAAGCGGTCAAGGTTCCGGCCAACCTGCGCGACCCGGCAGGGGCCTGGTGGGGCCTGTCCAGCCGCGCCCGCATCATCGTCTACGCCCGCGACCGGGTGAAGCCGGAGCAGATCAAGGATTACGAGGATCTCGCCAAGCCGGAGTGGAAGCACCGCGTTCTGACCCGCAGCGGCACCCATCCCTACAGCCTGGCCCTGACCGCCTCGATGATCGAAGCGCTGGGCGAGGAAAAGACGGAGGAGTGGGTGAAGGGCCTCGTCGCCAACCTCGCGCGTCCGCCGCAGGGTGGCGACACCGATCAAATCCGGGCGGTCGCGGTGGGCGAGGGCGACGTCGCCATCGCCAACACCTATTACGTCGGCAAGATGATCACTTCGGCCAAGCAGGAGGACCGCGAGGTCGCGTCAAAGGTCGGGGTCATCTTCCCCAACCAAGGCAACCGCGGCACCCATGTGAACCTCAGCGGCGCTGGCGTGGTGAAGACCTCCAAGAACCAGGAGAATGCCCGCAAGCTGCTGGAATATCTGCTGAGCCCGGAGGCACAGCGCCAGTTCGCCGACGGCAATATGGAATATCCGGTCAACCCGGCGGTCCAGCCGCATCCGGAACTGGTGAAGCTCGGCAGCTTCAAGGCGGCCGAGGTGAATGCCGCCTCCTTCGCCGCCCACACGCCGCAGGCGCTGCGCATCATGGACCGTGCCGGCTGGAAGTAAGATGACCGACACCCTCGCCCCTTCCGTTATCCTCTCCGGCATCACCCACCGCTACGGCCAATTGATCGCGGTCGACGGCGTCTCGCTGTCGGTCGCCCCGCGTGAGGTGGTGTGCATCGTCGGCCCGTCAGGCTGCGGCAAGTCGACCCTGCTGCGCCTGATCAGCGGACTGGAGTCGGTTCAGAAGGGCGAGATCGCGGTGGAGGGGCAGCAGCTCGCCACCGCGGGCCGGTCGCTGCCGCCGGAAAAGCGGCCGGTCGGCATGATGTTCCAGGACTTCGCGCTGTTCCCGCACCTGACGGTGGCGGGCAACATCGCCTTCGGCCAGACCGACCGTCCGCGCGCCGAACGCAAGCGCCGGGTGGCGGAGCTGCTGGAGACCATGGCGCTGACCCGCTATGCCGACGCCTACCCGCACACTCTGTCGGGCGGCCAGCAGCAGCGGGTGGCTCTGGCCCGCGCCATGGCGCGCGATCCCAAGGTCCTTCTGCTAGACGAGCCCTTCTCGGCGCTGGACGAGCAACTCCGCCGGTCGGTGCGGGAGGAGGTGGTGCGGATCATCCGCGCCAGCGGCATCGCCACCATCGTCGTCACCCACGACCCGGAAGAGGCGATGGAGATGGGCAACCGCGTGGTGGTGATGGAGGCAGGACGCGTCGTCCAGGCCGACACGCCGGTCAACCTCTACCAGCGCCCGGCCAACAGCTTCGTCGCCCGCCTGTTCGGCGAGGTGAACCGCTTCGAGGCGACGGTGCGCGACGGGCAGATCGTTACCCCGCTCGGCCGGGTCATGGCGCCCGGCCTGCCCGGCGGGATGAAGGTCGAGGTCGCCTGCCGGGTGGAGGATCTGGAACTGGTTCCGCTCGGCGCCCGGCCCGACGCCGTTCCGGTGCGGGTCCGCCATTCCAGCTTCCTGGGACCGGCGACGCGGGTTTGCCTGGACCTGGGTGGGTCGGAGATCCATGCGCGGCTGCCGGGGCATGTGGACGTCCGCGCCGGTGAAGAACTGTCCGCCGCAATGGCGGCCGAGCGGGTGATGGTGTTTCCGGCGGGGTGAGTGGTAAGTTATTTTGGAGCCATTTTATTCTTTGGGTAATTCAAAAATATCGCATACAGACTCGCATCCGGGCATCGGTATTGAATATAATTATCTATGTCATTGTCCTGGTACATTTCTGGATTTCGCTCTCTTAGTGTCCAATAGTTAAGGTATATAGATTTTCTGATGTTTGCTCTGTCGTCGTCAGAAAAAATACGTCTCTTCATGGTTGCGGCTTCAAGTAAGTAAAACGTTAAAATTTTAATTGAATCTAAATATACCTCGTCCTGTAATTCCCTGATGGATTCTTTTTGATCATATGTTTCCCGCGGTGATAAGCTCAAATCTATTTCTTTGAATAGATCCACCTTGTCGTTCAGTCTGATAAATATGTGATTTTTCGCTATATTGGTTTTTGGTTCTAAGAAGATGCGATACTCAGACTGCTTTTGGTAGCTAGGAAGCTTTTTGAAGGGGGATGGGAAAGTTCCATATGGGATGTAGCTTGCAATATCCCAGTCGTATGCTACTCGATCGTGTGATATTGAAAAAAATAGGTCAGGAATCGGCGTCCCATCAACTGTTCCATGACTCCATATTTTTGCACACAGTAATTCTACATTTTTTATTTCAATGCATGCGTCATATGCTGAATCGTCCTTTGGATTGCACATAGATTCTTTTAGTTCTTCTATTTCTCCCGCGCACATAGAAAAAACAAATCCATTTCCATTTTTTATTATTTTGACGTTCTGTATAACCACCTCACATGAACCATTAACTGATATTGCTCCATCATTTTTCAACGATTTAAATAAATCGCGATCGGCTGGTGAATTTGACGATGCCTTTTCAATCAAGGACTCTGAGACGTACTCTCTCCGATCTCCAATCCATTTATCACCTTTTATCTCTTCTAAAAGACGATACCTCTGTAAGCTGCCAAATCGTAAACAGCCGTTCAGTAGACTTCCAACGTGTTCTTTGTTCAGAAAACGGTATATTCCCATAGGTACCTCCCTGCCGAAGAGCTTTCCACTTCAAGCTATGCCAAAAATGGAAAGACTATCGAGTGAGCGCAAGGATTTTGTCTATGGTTCGATTCAATATATCAGATCTAGCTAAAAACTCCACTCACGCCCCCGCCCGCACCTCATCCTCGCCGAACTGCAACCGGCACAGCCGCGCATAGGCGCCGTCGGCCGCCAGCAGCGCGTCGTGCGTGCCCTGCTCGATGATGCGGCCGCCTTCCATCACCACGATGCGATCGGCATTGCGGACGGTCGCCAGACGATGGGCGATCACCAGCGTGGTGCGACCCGCCGTCAGCCGTTCCAGCGCCGCCTGCACCAGACGCTCCGATTCACTGTCCAATGCACTCGTCGCCTCATCCAGCAGCAGGATCGGCGCATCCTTCAGGAAGGCGCGGGCCAGCGCGAGACGCTGGCGTTCGCCGCCCGACAGCTTGACGCCGCGGTCGCCGATCACCGTGTCATAGCCTTCCGGCAGCTTCGATATGAAGTCGTGCGCGGCGGCGGCCTTGGCGGCGGCGATCACGTCATCCATCCCGGCGTCGAGGCGGCCGAAGCAGATGTTCGCCCGCACCGTGTCGTTGAACAGAACCGTGTCCTGGCTGACGATGGAGACTGCGCCGCGCAGGCTGCGCAGGGTGGCGCCGCGCACGTCCTGGCCGTCGATCAGCACCTCGCCGCCCGTCACGTCGTAGAGGCGCGGGATCAGGTTGAACACCGTCGATTTGCCGGCGCCGCTGCGCCCGACCAGCGCCACCGTGCTGCCGGCCGGCACGTCGAGGTCGATGCCCTTCAGCGTCTCGGCACCGGCTTCGTAGAAGAAACGGACGCCACGAAGTGCGACCGCACCCTTGGAAACCGACAGCGGCTTGGCGCCCGGCTGCTCCAGGATCGTCGGCTGCTGGTCCAGCAGTTCGAAGATGCGCTGGGCGGCGGCCATGCCCTCCTGCAGGGCAGCGTTCAGCGTGCCGATGGCACGCACCGGCTGGGCCGCCATCAGCAGCGCGCCGACGAAGCCGGAGAAGGCGCCGACCGAGCCCTCGCCCAGCGTCATGCGGTATCCGGCGAAGGCGATCACCCCCGCCACCGCGACGCCGCCCAGCACCTCCATCATCGGATCGATGCGCGAACGGGCGCGCACCGCCTTCATGGTCAGCTGGTAATTCTCCTGAAAGGCGCGGCCGGCGCGGGCGCGCTCATAGTCTTCCAGATTGTAGGTCTTGACCATCCGCGCGCCCGACAGGCTTTCGGTCAGCAGCGAGGTCATGTCGCCCATCTGCGCCTGGGTATCGCGGGAGACGCGGCGCAGTCGCTTGCCGATGCGCACGATGGGAACGGCGGCGATGGGATAGATGATGAAGACGATCAGCGACAGCAGCCAGTCCAGATAGAACATCGACCCGACCAGCGCGATCACCGTCAGGATGTCGCGCACCAGGCCGGTCAGCGTGCGGGTCAGCGCATTGCGGATCAGGTCGACGTCGTTGATGAAGCGGGAGGTCAGCGCACCGGTCGGGGTGGCGTGCAATTGCGCCATGTCGGCGGTCTGCAGATGCGTGAACATCGCCAGCCGGACGTCGGCGATGACGCGCTGGACGATGTCGCTGGTCACCACGGTCTGGGAATAGAGCGACACGCCCTTGATGATGGTCACCGCGATGATCGCCAGCGGGATCGCCAGCAGCATGCCGCGGTCCTGGGCGGAGAACATGGCATAGGAGCGGTCGATCAGCAGCGGATAGGCGCCGGTGGTCGCCGCCACGATCGCCATCAGCAGGAAGGACAGCAACAGCTTGCCGCGATAGGGGCGCACCCACTCTCGCCACATCCGGGCTGCCAGCCGTTCGGTCGCCGCATCCAGGCGCAGGGGCTTGCCGCTCTTGTTCGTCACGGTCGCATCCGATCTCATGTCCGTTGGGGATGGCTTAGCCCATGGGCTTCGGCTTTGTCCACCGGTCGACGCGGTGCCGCCGGTGCTGGTTACAGGCTTCCTTTACCGGTTTCATGCGAAGCTGCGGATGATCGGAGCGGCGAACATCGTGCCGCCGGGTGAGAGGGGGAGTGCCCATGCCGAACGGAATTGGCCTCAATGGCGGACTTAATGGCGGCGGTGCGCGGCGTCCGCGCATCGGTCTCGCGCTGGGCGGTGGGGTGGCGCGCGGCTGGGCGCATATCGGCGTGCTGCGGGCGCTGAAGCGTTATGGGATCGAGACCGACATCGTCTGCGGCTCGTCGGTCGGGGCGCTGGTCGGTGGCGTCCATCTGGCGGGAAAGCTCGACACGCTGGAAGAGTGGGTGCGCACGCTGACCCGGATGAAGATCGTCGGCTATCTGGATTTGCGGCTGCGCCAGGGCGGTGGGCTGATCGGTGGCGACCGGCTGCTGGCGGAGTTGCGCCTGCACCTCGGCGACGTGCGGATCGAGGAACTGCCATGCCCCTATGCCGCCGTCACCACCGATCTGGTGACCGGCCACGAGGTGTGGCTGCAGCGCGGCGAACTGGTCGACGCCATGCGGGCATCCTTCTCGCTGCCGGGCGTGTTTCCGCCGGTGTCGATCGACGGGCGCTGGATGATCGACGGCGCCCTGGTCAACCCGGTGCCGGTGTCGGCCTGCCGGGCGCTGGGCGCGCAGATGGTGATCGCCGTCAATCTGTCCGGCGACATCCTGGGCAAGGCACGCAAGCCGGGCGCCAGCGTGCCGACCGCCGCCGGATTCGACCTGCTGCGGCTGGTGGAGGACGAGGTGCCGGGCCAGCGCCCGCCGAGCGGGATCGGCGCCCTGGCGCGCCGCATCTTCCGCCGCGACTATGAGGGGCCGAGCCTGTTCGGCGTGATGGTCTCGTCGCTGGGCATCGTCACCGACCGCATCACCCGGTCGCGGCTGGCCGGCGACCCGCCGGACGTCCACATCGTGCCGCGGCTGGGACACATCGGCCTGACCGAATTCGACCGTGCCGACGATTGCATCCGCGAGGGGGAGGCGGCGGTGGAGCGCGTCCTGCCGGATCTGCACGACGCGCTCGCCGTCTTCGCCACCGGCCCGCGTGAATCGACGCGCGGGCCGGTGCGGGATTGAGCGCCTTTTTAGTGATCGATCGCCGTGCCCAGCGCCGCGCCACCCAGGCCGCCGATCACGGCGCCGCGGGTGCCGTCCACCGCGTAACCGCCGGCCGCACCGGCCGCACCGCCGACCACGCCGCCAGTCGAGCAGGCGGTGACGGAAAGAAGCGCGAACACCGCACCGATCAGACGCAAACGGGACATCATGCTACCCTCCACATGTTGACTGTTCGGTGTCTAAACACGCGGGATCGCATTTTGCTTCCATCCTCCGCTGATCTTTCGGTCCTGATACTTTTGGGCGGAACCTCTTCCCCCTTCAAGCGTTGACCTGACTTTAACCATGCAACGTTCAATCGGGGGAATGACCATGCGGACGATCATCAATCATTTGCGCACCACCGCCATAGCCGCCACCGCGGCCCTATCGCTGGCCGCCTGCCAGAACCCCAATGGCGGCATCGGCGGGATGAACACATCGGAGACCGTCGGCACGCTGGGCGGCGCCGTGGCCGGCGGCCTGCTCGGTTCCCGCTTTGGTGGCGGGTCGGGCAAGCTGGCGACCACCGCCATCGGGACGCTGCTCGGCGCCTATGCCGGCCAGCAACTCGCCCGGCATTTCAGCCCGGCCGACCAGAACCGGGCGTCGGATGCGGAGGAGCGTGCGGTCGCCAACAACCAGACCATCACCTGGAACAATCCGGAGTCCGGCAACCGCGGTACCATCCAGCCGGTGAAGACCTATCAGGACAACAGCGGCCAGACCTGTCGCGACTACAACCATACGGTCGTGATCGACGGCAAAACGGAGGTCGCGCGCGGGACCGCCTGCCGCCAGCCTGACGGCAGCTGGAAGCTGATGTCGTAAGCGTACAGCCTGTCCGAATGACCGCCTCCGGGTCCTACGCCTTGCGGATGTGGAAGGTTGCCGTCAAAATCAACGAGTTCCGCCGGATGGCGGCCTGATGCGAACGGCGTGCGGGGCTTATGGAGGCGGTCAGCTACATCATCCTCATCGGATCCACCCTGCTGATCGTCAGCGTGCTGACCAGCTACCTCGCCTTGCGGGTCGGTGCGCCGTTGCTGCTGATCTTCCTCGGCATCGGCCTGCTGGCCGGCGAGGATGGGATCGGTCAGATCTCCTTCAACGATGCCGGCTCCGCCTTTCTGATCGGGTCGATGGCGCTGGCGGTGATCCTGTTCGAGAGCGGGTTCGACACCAAGCTCGCCAGCTACAAGGCGGCGGCCTGGCCGGCGATGACTCTGGCGACGGTGGGCGTTGCCGTCACCACCGGCGTGGTGGGCGTCGCCGCCCATTATCTGATGGGGCTCGGCTGGGGTGAGGCGCTGCTGGTGGGGGCGGCCTGCAGTTCCACCGACGCGGCGGCGGTGTTCTTCCTGCTGCGGGTCGGCGGCATCACCCTGCGCGACCGTGTCCGCTCCACGCTGGAGATCGAATCGGGCAGCAACGATCCGGTCGCCATCATGCTGACCATCCTGCTGGTGGAGGCGGCGACCCACGGCCTTGCCTCGCCCATCGCCATCGTCGGCGAGCTGGTGCTTGCTTTCACCCTGGGCGGGGTGATGGGGCTGGCCGGCGGCTGGCTGCTGGTGGCCTTCATCAACAAGGCGAATTTCGAATCCGGGCTGAACCCGGTGGTGACGCTGACCTTCGCCCTGTTCATCTTCGCCGTCACCAACGTGCTGGGCGGCAGCGGCTATCTGGCCGTCTATGCCGCCGGGCTCTATGCCGGGAATGTCAGGCTGCGCGGGGCGCTGGACCTGCGGCGTTTCCATTCCGGGCTGACCTGGCTCAGCCAGATCGTCATGTTCGTGATGCTGGGGCTGCTCGCCACGCCGCGGGAGTTCGCCGGCATGATCCTGCCGGCGCTGGGCGTGGCTTTCGTCCTGATCGCGGTCGCCCGCCCGGCCGCGGTGTGGATGTGCCTGCTGCCCTTCCGCTTTTCGGTGCGGGAAACCAGCTTCATCGCCTGGGTCGGCCTGCGCGGGGCGGTGTCGCTTCTGCTGGCGCTGGTGCCGGTGCTGGGTGGGCTTGAGAACGGCCAGCTGATCTTCAACACCGCCTTCGTCGTCGTGGTCGTCTCGCTGCTGGTGCAGGGCTGGACCATCGGCAGCATGGCGCGGGCGCTGGAACTGATCGTTCCGCCGCGCCGCGGTCCGGTGGAGCGCGTGGAGCTTGAGCTTCCCGGCAATGCCGACCAGGAACTGGTGGCCTACACCGTCCATGGCAAGAGCCCGGCCGCGCGCGGCCAGCGCATGCCGCGCTGGGCCAAGCCGTCGCTGGTGATCCGGTCGGGCGCGGTGGTGCCGCTGCACAAGGCGAAGCCCCTCCAGCCCGGCGACCATGTCTATCTGTTCACGCCGCAGCACCGGTTGCCGCTGATCGACAAGCTCTATGGCGGCAGCCGGGCGCTCGACCAGAACGACCGGGAATTCTACGGCGATCTTGTGCTGAGCCCCGACGCCACGGTGGAGCAGATCGCCGAGATGTACGGTCTGCCGCTGTCGCTGCCCAACGCCCGCCTGACCTTGAGGGATCTGCTGCGCAACGAGTTCGGCGGTTCCTGTGAACTGGGCGACCGGGTGCGCATGGGCGGGGTCGAGCTGATCGTGCGCGACATGGAGGACGACACCATCACCTCCGTCGGCATGGCGCTGGAGCCTGCCCGCGTGACCAGCCGGCGCCGGCCGCTCTACCAGCGGATCGCCGATGTCGGCGGACGGCTGCGCGGCTGGTGGATCAAGCACTCCTTCCGGCGCTGGAAGGAGCGCGAGAAGCTTCGGGCACGCCGGCAGGAGGCACTGCCACCGCCTGAGCCGAACCATGAGGAACGGGTGGAAAGCCGGAACGACGCCGCCTGAGCTTGCCCCCCGGAGCTTACCCCTGGTGGCCCGGACGCGACGCGGCGATGGTGCGGCTCAGGTAGATGACCGGCGCCAGCCCGACCAGAACGATCACCAGGGCGGGAAGGGCGGCGTCGTCCAGCCTTTCGGTGGAGGCCATGCGGAAGGCCTCGATCGCCAGCGTGTCGAAGTTGAAGGGCCGCAGGATCATCGTCGCCGGCAACTCCTTGGTGATGTCGACGAAGACCAGCATGGCGGCGCTGAGCAGGCTGGGGCGCAGCAGCGGCAGATGTACCCGGCGCAGAACCTGCAGCGGCGTATGGCCGAGCGAGCGGGCGGCGCCCTCCAGATTAGGGCCGATCTTGGCGAATCCGGACTCCAGCGGCCCATAGGCGACGACGAAGAAGCGGATCAGATAGCCATAGAGGATGCCGGCGATGGTGGTGCCGAGGATGGCGCCCATTGGCCAGCCGGTCCAATCGCGCGTCAGCCCGACGGTGATGAGGATGCCGACCGCGATCACCGTACCCGGGGTGGCGTAGCCGAGCGAGGCGAGGCGGGCCGCGCCGGTGGCGAAGCCGCTGCGGTCGTGGCGCACGCCATGGATCACCATCAGCGCCACCGTGACGACCAGCAGCGCCCCGCTGGCGCCGAGGATGAAGGTGTTCACGGTCAGGTCGGTGAAGCGGGCGAGCGTCAGCTCCGTACCGCCGCGCAGGATCATGCGGATCAGCACCGCCCCCGGCAGCAGGAAGCCGAACAGCACCGGCGTCAGGCAGACGATCCAGGCCAGCACCGTGCCGCGGGCCGACAGGCGCGGGGCGGGCAGGGCGCGGTAGCGGCCGGTGGTCTGGTGGAAACGCATCTTGCCGCGCGACAGCCGCTCCAGCCCGACCAGCGCCAGCACCACCAGCAGCAGGACGGCGGCCAACTGCGCCGCCGCGGCCGGGTCGCCCAGTGCGAACCAGGTGCGGTAGATGCCGACTGTGAAGGTGTCGATGCCGAAATAGCGCACGGCGCCGAAGTCGGCCAGCGTCTCCATCAGCGCATAGCCGACGCCTGCCACCAGTGCCGGCCGGGCCAGCGGCAGGGCCACGCGGCGGAAGGCGCCGAAGGCGGTGCAGCCGAGCGTGCGGCTGGCCTCCAGCACGCAGACGGATTGTTCCAGGAAGGCGGCGCGGGTCAACACATAGACGTAAGGATAGAGCACCGACGACAGCACCAGCCCGGCGCCCCAGGCGGTGTGGATCTCCGGAAACCAGTAGTCGCCGCGCCGCCAGCCGAAGGTGGCGCGCAGGAAGGACTGCAGCGGTCCGGCATATTGCAGGAAATCGGTGTAGGTGTAGGCCAGCACATAGGCCGGCATGGCCAGCGGCAACAGCAGCAGCCATTGCAGGACCCCGCGTCCGCGGAAGTCGTGCATGGTGACGGTCCAGGCGCAGGCGACGCCGGTCACCAACGTGACGACGCCGACGATGCCCAGCAGGATCAGCGTGTTGAGGATGTAGCCGGGAAGCACCGTCCGCGCCATATGCCCCCACAGATCGGTGGAGACGCCGGCCGACTGGATGAAGACGGCGAGGATCGGCAGGGCGATCAGCAGCGCGAGGATCAGGGCGAACAGGCCGGTGAGGCCGATGCGCGACCACAGCTGGCGGAGAGAGAAGGACGGGGAGCCGGGAGACTTCGCGTCGGTCGCCATCGCCATGCGGGGGGTGTCCTCGCTGTCGGGGGAATGTTGGCGTTTTGAGGCATTGCCCCCACCCCGACCCTCCCCGCTGGGCGGGGAGGGAGTCTGCCGCGGGGCGGCGGAGTTCCCTCCCCTGCGAAGCGGGGGAGGGTTAGGGTGGGGGCAACCGCCTCTACTACTCTGCTCTACACTAGAGCCGTTCAGCTCGCTTCGGCGGCGCGCTGGTGACGCTTGCGCTCGTTCGGGTCGAGGTAGCGCTTGCGCAGGCGGATCGACTTCGGCGTCACTTCCACCAACTCGTCGTCGGAGATGTAGGACAGCGCCTTTTCCAGGGTCATCTGGATCGGCGGGGTCAGGCGAACCGCCTCGTCCTTGCTGGTGGTGCGGATGTTCGTCAGCTGCTTGCCCTTGATGACATTGACCTCGAGGTCATTGCCGCGGGTGTGCTCGCCGATGATCATGCCCTGGTACACCGGCACGCCCGGATCGATCAGCATCGGGCCGCGATCTTCCAGGTTCCACAGGGCGTAAGCCACCGCGGTGCCGTCGCTGTTGGAAATCAGCACGCCGGTGCGGCGAGCCGCGATGGCGCCCTTGAAGGGAGCATAGCCGTGGAACAGGCGGTTCATGATGCCGGTGCCGCGGGTGTCGGTCAGGAACTCGCCCTGATAGCCGATCAGGCCGCGCGACGGGGCGTGGAAGACGATGCGGGTCTTGTTGCCGCCCGAGGGGCGCATCTCGATCAGGTCGGCCTTGCGCTCCGACATCTTCTGAACGACGGTGCCCGAGAACTCCTCGTCGACGTCGACGACGACTTCCTCGATCGGCTCCAGGCGCTGGCCGTTCAGCGGGTCGGTCTTGAACAGCACGCGCGGACGGCTGATCGCCAGCTCATACCCCTCGCGGCGCATGGTCTCGATCAGGATGCCCAGCTGCAGTTCGCCGCGGCCGGCCACTTCGAAGGCGTCGCCGCCCTCGGTGTCGGCGATGCGCAGAGCCACGTTGCCTTCCGCTTCGCGGAACAGGCGGTCGCGGATCATGCGGCTGGTGACCTTGTCGCCCTCGCGGCCGGCCAGCGGGCTGTCGTTGACCGAGAAGGTCATCGCCAGGGTCGGCGGGTCGATCGGCTGGGCGGCCAGCGGCTCGGAAACTTCCGGCGCGCAGATGGTGTCGGCCACCGTGGTGTTGGTCAGGCCGGCCAGCGCGACGATGTCGCCGGCATGCGCCTCTTCCACCGGAACGCGCTCCAGGCCGCGGAAGGCCAGCACCTTGCTGATGCGGGCGTTCTCGACCAGCTTGCCGTCGCGGCTCATCGACTTGACGGCCATGTTGACCTTGACCGAACCCGTCTGGATGCGGCCGGTCAGGATGCGGCCCAGATAGGGGTTCGCTTCCAGCGTGGTCGCCAGCATGGTGAAGGGCAGGTCTTCCTCGACCTTCGGGGCCGGGACATGGTCGCGGATCAGCTCGAACAGCGGGGTCAGCGTCTCGCGGGCGCCGTTCTCCAGGTCCGTGGTCGCCCAGCCGTTGCGGCCCGAGGCGAACAGGGTCGGGAAGTCCAGCTGCTCGTTCGAGGCGTCGAGCGAGGCGAACAGGTCGAACACCTCGTCATGCACCTCGTGCGGACGGCCGTCGGGACGGTCCACCTTGTTGATGACGACGATCGGGCGCAGGCCGAGCTTCAGGGCCTTGCCCAGCACGAACTTGGTCTGCGGCAGCGGGCCTTCGGCCGCGTCGCAGAGCAGGACGACGCCGTCGACCATGGAGAGGATGCGCTCCACCTCGCCGCCGAAATCGGCGTGGCCGGGGGTGTCGACGATGTTGATGCGCAGGTCGTTCCACAGAACGGACGTGCACTTGGCCAGGATGGTGATGCCGCGCTCGCGCTCCAGATCGTTGGAGTCCATGGCGCGCTCAGCCACCTGCTGGTTCTCGCGGAACGAGCCGGCCTGCTTGAGGAGTTGGTCAACCAGCGTGGTCTTGCCGTGGTCGACGTGGGCGATGATGGCGACGTTACGGAGATTCATGGAGCCTTCGGTCTCGCAATGGCACCCCCGACACGCAGCAGCGTCATGCCACAAACAACAAAAAGGCCCGACGAAGATTAATCCGTGGGCGCTGTCGGGGAAACTGTTGCGGCGCAATATATGGATCCTCGGCCAAAACGCAAGCGCCGTGCCCTTTGGTCTAACGCGAATTTCCGGGATGGAGCCATGCGTGATTGGACCCTACATTGGGAACGATGATCCGTTTCGCTTCCGCTTCCCGCCGCCGCGCGGCCGCCGCAACGAGGATTGCAGCTGTGCCGCTCAAGGCCCCCATCGCCGCTCCGCTGGTCGCCGCCCTGCTGATGCTGGGGCCGGCGGGCGCCGGGCATGCCCAGGATTCGCCCCCCGACAGCATCCCCGGCGCCGTGCCGGTGGTGCCGCCGCAGAGCGCACCGCCGGAAGCCCCGCCGCCGGGTGAGGAGGTGCGGCCGGCCGGCATCACCTATGAGGTGGACATCACCGGCATCGAGGATGACGGGCTGCGTGGCACGCTGCGCGACGCCTCCACGCTGGTGGAGTTGAAGGACGATCATCCGCCCTCGCTCATCGGGCTGGAGCGGCGGGCCGACAGCGACCGCGACCGTTTGCAGACGGCGCTGCGCTCCGCCGGCTATTACGACGCGAAGCTGGACATCCGCATCGAGGATCCTGCCGCGACCGGCACTCTGCCTGCGGGAGGGGAGGCGGCGCCGGTCAAGGTGACGGTGGCGGTGACTCCGGGACCGCTCTACCACATCAAGACGGTGACGGTGCGCGGCGCCGCCAACTCCACTGGCGGCTCCACATTGCCGAAGGAGGTCGCGACCGACGATCTCGGCCTCGCCGCCGGCTCCCCCGCGGTGGCGCAGAAGGTGCTGGACGCCGAGTCGGAGCTGGTTGGACGGCTGACCAAGCGCGGTTACGCCTTCGCCAAGGCATCGGACCGCGAGGTGGTGGTCGATCATTCCGACCGGACGATGGATGTCGCCTACACCGTCGACCCCGGCCCGCTGACCCGTTATGGCGCCACCCGGATCGAAGGTCTGCAGAAGGTCGACGAGGATCTGGTGCGCGGGCGCCTCGCCTGGAAAGAGGGGCAGGTCTACGACCCCGGCGCCACCGACCGGGCGCGGCAGGACATTGCGGCCCTTCAGGTCTTCGACACCGTGCGCGTGCGGATGGCGGACGAACCGGGGCCGGACGGCGTGACGCCGGTGATCGTCACGGTCAGCGAGCGAAAGCGCCGCTTCATCGGCGGCGGCGTCACCTATTCGACGCAGGACGGGCTGGGCGCCAACGCCTATTGGGGCCACCGCAACCTGTTCGGCGGGGCGGAGCAGTTGCGCCTCGGCGTCGAAGTCGGGCGTGTGGCCGGATCGTCCGGCGGCACGTCGAGCAAGGGCAACGACCTGCCGGACCTGCGCTTCAGCGTCAATTTCCGCAAGCCCGACTTCCTGGCGGTGAAGCAGTCGCTGCTGGTCAATTTTGCCGTGGTGAACGACCAGCCGCCGGCCTATAGCCGCGTCGCGTCGGAACTGACGGTCAAGCTGGAAAGGCCGCTGACCGATCAGCTGACCATCAGCTATGGTGTGACCGGCGAGCGCGGGCGGGTGCGGACGGAGGACAAGACCTATCAGACCTCCTTCATCGGCGTGCCGCTGGGGGCGGCCTGGAACGGCACCGACAATTTGCTGAACCCCACCTCCGGCCAGCGGGCCTCGCTGCAGGTGACGCCCTGGTTCCCGGTTGGCGGAGATACCGAGTCGCCCTTCACCTCGGTGCTGTTCAACGGCTCCACCTATTACGATCTCGGCAATGACGGGCGCTACGTCGCCGCGGCGCGGATCGGGCTGGGCAGCATCCTCGGCACCTCGCTGTCGGACATCCCGCCCGACCATCGCTTCTATGCCGGCGGCGGCGGCTCGGTGCGCGGCTACGGCTTCCAGAAGGCGGGGCCGCGTGACCGCTATGACGATCCGGTCGGCGGCCGGTCGCTGTTCGAGATCGGGGCGGAACTGCGCATCAAGGTGACGGAGAGCATCGGCATCGTGCCCTTCGTCGATGCCGGCACCGTCTATGATTCGGCCTATCCGGACTTCAGTGAGCCTCTGCGCGTCGGCGCCGGTCTGGGTCTGCGCTACTACACCGACTTCGGCCCTCTGCGCGTCGATGTCGGCGTTCCCCTCAACCCCGCCGACGGCGATGCGCGCTGGCAGCTGTATCTCAGCCTGGGGCAGGCGTTCTAATCTCCCTCTCCCGCCCCGGGAGAGGGCACGACGTCAAGGGCGCAATTTCGTCCCAATCCTCCGGGACGATGACCGTTTATTGCGGTTGAGACAACGGTGGCGCTGGTGAAAGGGCATGGTGTGACGGCGGTTCGCTTATTTCTGGTCGGTCTGACGATCCTCACCGGCCTGTTGGCCGATCCGCAGCCCGTCCGGGCTTTTTCGCTGTTCTCAGGCGATACCGCCCGTGAGTGGTTGACGGAGAAGATCGAGGGGGCGGTCGAATCGCCGGACATGCACCTGAAGCTCGGCGCGATCGAAGGCAGCATCCCCACCGACTTCACCATCGCCACCGTGACGCTGGCCGACAGCCAAGGCGTCTGGCTGACCATCGACCGGCTGCATGTGGTGATGTCGCCCTCGGCGCTGTTCATGCGCAGCGCCAGGATCGATGCGCTGGAGGCGGCTTCGGTGGTGGTGACCCGCGCACCGGTCAGCACCCAGCCCGCCACGCCGTCCGATCCCAACGCCTCGCTGCTGCCCAGCCTGCCGGTGGACATCGACCTGAAGAAGCTGGTGGTGGAACGGCTGGACCTGGCGCCGGCGCTGCTGGGCGAACAGGCCGTGCTGCGCATTGCCGGCTCGGTGCTGTTGGAGCATGGCGGTGGGGCGCTGAACGCAAACCTGTCGGTGGCGCGCATCGACGACAAGCCCGGCAAGGCCGATCTGGTCGCCGCCTTCGATCCTGGCAAGAACACGCTCAACCTGTCGGTCAACGCGTCGGAACCGGCGGGCGGCGTCATGGCCCGCGCGCTGTCGATGCCGGGCCTGCCACCGGTCGAACTGGCGTTGAAGGGCGACGGCACGCTGGACGACTGGACCGGCAAGCTGACCGCCACCGCCGGCGAGGCGGCATCGCCTACCGGCACGTTGAATGCGGACGCCACCATCAAGAAGGCGCCGGAGGGGCATCTCCTGACGCTCGCGGCCGGCGGAAATTTCGCGCCGCTGATCGCCGGATTGGCGGGCGACACGGTGACTCCGCTGATCGGTCCCAGCCCGACGCTGAACGCGACCGTGCTGCGGGCGCCGTCGGGGGCCATCACCCTGCGTCCGCTGGCGCTGACCGTCGCCGCCGCGAATGCGACGGTGAATGGCGACATCGGCGCCGACTACAACAGCCTCAACCTGCGGTGGACCGTCCAGGCCGGGCCGGACTCCACCCTGCATCCGCTGGTGCCGCTGTCCTGGCGCGAGGGGGTGGTGGAAGGCTCCGCCGAAGGGGCGCTGAGCGCGCTGAACGTCGCGGTGAACGCCACTCTGCGCGACCTCGCGGCCGACGATCCGGCGCTGTCCCGCCTGACCGGTCCGGAGACCACCCTGGCCGCCCGCGCGCGGATCGACACCGGCAGCGGCGGGATCGGGCTGGAGACGCTGGCGCTCAACGCCGCCGCCGCGCGGGCCGAGGCGAAGGGGACCATCGGTGGCTGGGGCCAGACCGCCGACCTGACCCTGAGCGCGAGCGCCGACGACCTTGCCCCGCTGTCCGGCCTCGCCGGCCGGCCGCTGGCCGGCGCCGTGGCGCTGTCGGGGCCGGTCAAGCGAGTCGCCGACGGCACGCTGACCGCCGATCTGACCGGTAGCCTCGACCGGCTGTCCACCGGCACCCCGGCCGATGCGGTGCTGGGCGACAAGGCGACGCTGGCCCTGGCGGCACGCATGGATCCCGACGGTGCCATGCGGCTGACCGACCTGACGGTGGATGGACGCAACGGCAAGCTGACCGGCACCGCGGCTCTGGCGGACAACAAGGTCGATGCGCGAACCACCCTGACGGTGGCGAAGCTGGAACCGCTGGGCACGGCGCTCGGCACGCCGATGGAGGGAGCGGCGACGCTTGAGGCGACCGCCCGCGGTCCGCTCGACGCCATCCAGGCGCAGGCGACGCTGAACGCCCGCGACCTCGTGGTGCAGGGCCGCCGGCTGGGCGCCACGGAGGTGAAGGCGACCGCCGCCGGCCTGCCGGCCACGCCGAACGGCACGGTGTCGGCCCGCACCAACCTGGACAAGACTCCGCTGTCGCTCGACGGGCGCTACGCGCTGCGTGAGCAGACGCTGCGGCTGGACGGGCTGACCATTGCCAACGGCACCAACCGGATCACGGGCGAGGCGCAGGTGGCGCTCGACACGCTGCTCGCCACCGGCCGGCTGGAGGGCAAGCTGCCCAACCTGAACGGCCTGTCGGAACTGGCGGGCATGCCGCTCGGCGGTGGGGCGAGCTTCACCCTGGCGCTGGACGGCAAGGGCGGCAAGCAGGCCGCCAGCCTGACCGCCGACGCCAGCAATCTTCGGGTGGATGGCGAAGGCGGACCGCTGCTGACCGCCCGGAAACTGACGGCCAAGGCCGACGTCGCCGACGCGCTCGGCACCCCCACCGGCAAGGCGCGGGTGGAGATGACCGACGGCAACGCCGCGGGCAACGACCTGCGCAGCGTCACCGCCTCCGTCGACGGGTCGCTGGCGAAGGCCAGCTTCCAGGCCAACGCCAATGGCGCCGGCGCGCAGCCGGTCGCGCTCGACCTCGCCGGTGGGCTGGCGATGGATGGCGGCGTGACCCGCATCCGGCTCGACCGCCTGCAGGCGCGCTATGCCGGCGAGGATCTGCGGATGACCGCCCCCGCCACCATCCTGCTGGCCGACCGCCGCTATGAGGTGAAGGAACTGCGGCTGTCGTCCGGCAATGCCCGGCTGGCCGCCGACCTGGGCCTGAACGGCGAGCGGCTGAGCGGCGAGCTGACCATCGACCGCCTGCCGCTGGCGCTGGCGAAGCTCGCCAGCCCGACGCTGGCGCTGGATGGCGTCGCCAATGCGCGCGCGTCGCTGGGCGGCACGCTGCGCAACCCGCGTGCCGACGCCACCCTGCGGATCAGCGGGTTGAAGGCGCAGCAGACCACCCAGGCCGGACTGCCCGGCATCGACGCCACGGCGGACATCCAATGGCGCGACCGCCGGCTGACTCTGGCCAGCCGGGTCGCGATGCCGAAGAATGCCGGCACGCTGACCGCCAACGCCGCCCTGCCGCTGGTGATGGACCCGGACAGCTACGCCGTCAGCGTGCCGCCCAATGGCACTCTGGAGGCGGCGGTCAACGGCACGGTGGATATGTCGCTCGCGAACGACCTGCTCGCCGCATCGGGCGACCGGGCGCGCGGATCGCTGCGGCTGGACGTGCGGGCCGGCGGCACGGTGGGCAAGCCGACTCTCGGCGGATCGGTGGTGCTGGCGAACGGGCGTTACGAGAACCGGGCCTCGGGTGCCGTCATCACCAACATCGAGGCGAGGCTGGTCGGCGACGGCGACGTCTTCACCATCCAGAGCTTCCGCGGCCGGACCCGCAACGGCGGGGCGATCACCGCCAATGGCGTCATCCGTCCGGGTGCCGCCGCCGACCAGCAGTTGGACATCAGGCTGCAGGCCGACAATGCCCGGCTGCTGGAGATCGATCTGGTGACGGCGGAGATCGGGGCGAATCTGACCCTGACCGGCGGCTTCGCCAACGCCCGGCTCGCCGGGCCGGTCGACATCCGCCGCGCCGAAATCCAGGTTCCCGACCGCATGCCCGCCAATGTCGTCGATCTGAAGGTGACGGAGGTCGGAAAGGGCCGTCGCGCCCGCGGGACGACCCAGGTGTCCACCGCCGGCGGCACGCGCCGGGTGCCGTCTCCGCAGGAGGCGCCTCCGGCAGCTTCGCCCTTCGTGCTGGCGCTGGACATGACGGTGAATGCGCCGAATCAGATCTTCGTGCGCGGTCGCGGGCTGAATGCTGAGTTGGGCGGCAACCTGCGTGTGGGCGGCACCGCCGCCGCGCCGGAGGTGACCGGCCGCTTCACCATCCTGAAAGGCAGCCTGGACCTGCTGGCCAAGAACTTCGAGTTCAAGCGCGGCATCTTCGATTTCGACGGCACACAGCCGATCGACCCCCGGCTGGATCTGCTGGCCGAGGCGACGGCCAACGGCATCACCGCCGACGTCGTGGTCAGCGGCACCGCCCGCCAGCCGAAGATCGAGCTGACCTCTCCGCAGGGACTTCCGCAGGACGAGGTGCTGGCCGGCGTGCTGTTCGGCAAGTCGGTCGGCGACCTGAGCGCCGCGGAAGCGGTTCAGCTGGCCCAGTCGGCGGCGTCGCTGGCGGGGATCGGCGGCGGTGGCGGCGGCATCCTGGACAAGGTGCGCCGCGGCCTGGGCGTCGACCGGCTGGACTTCACCCAGGGCGAGAACGGCAAGGGCGGCGCCGTTCAGGCCGGCCGCTACGTCAGCGACCGCGTCTATGTCGGCGTCGAACAGGGCATCGGCGCCAACCAGAGCCGGGCCAAGGTCGAGATCGACATCACCAAGAACCTGAAGGGCACCGCCGCGGTCGGAGCCAATTCGGAGACCAAGTTCGGGGTGATCTACGAGAAGGATTATTGAGAGGGGCTGTCGGCTGACGACGCCCCCACCTGACCTCAACGCCCCACGACGATCCGCGCGTGCGACGGCACCGGCACGATGCCGTCCACCGCCTGGGCATCGAACCGCCTGGCGATGTCCTGCTCCAACGCCTTGCGCCGTTCCGCGCTCAATCCGCCCAGCCGGTGGCCGAAGCTCATGTCCAGCGCGGCGCGCCAGAAGGGCTGGCCGGCGGGGGCCTTGCGCACCGGGGTCAACTCGGTCTCCGAGGTTTCGGCAAAGCCGGTGGCCCGCATCACTTCGGACAGCAATCCCGGCTTGGCGAAGCGGAACAGCGGGTCGAGGCTGCCGTCCTCGCCGAGATGGTCTGCGACCACGTCGCCGATCTCCGCGAACAGCCCGTTGCCGGCCCGCGGTCCCCACACCATGAAGGCCGCCTTGCCGCCGGGGCGCAGGACGCGCCGCACCTCGCGCAGGGCGGCGTCCACGCCCGGCACGAACATGATGCCGAACCGGCAGGTCACCCCGTCGAAGGCGGCGTCGGCGAAGGGCAGGGCGGTCATGTCGGCGGCGGTGAAGGCGGGCGCCGGTCCCTCGACGCTGCGGGCACGGCGGACGGCGCCGGCCATCATGCCGGGGACAAGGTCGCTGCCCACCACCAGCCCGTCCGGTCCGGCCCGGCGCGCGGCGCTCAGCGCCGGCTCGCCCGCGCCCGATGCGAGGTCGAGCAGCCGGTGACCCTCCGTCAGACCGGCGGCATCCAGAAGCGGGCGGTTCAGCTTGTCGGCCAGATCGGCCATCGGATCGGCCCAACGGTCCCAGGCGTCGGCGCTGGCGGCCCAGCGGTCACGCTCTCTGACGGCATCGGGATGGCCAGCATCGGGAGCGGGGGTGTCGGGTAAGGTGGTCGCGGTCAATGGAGAAGCCTCGCCGTGCCGGCCACGCGCTGGACCGTGTCGGCGTCGTTCAGCCGTTCGCCCAGCGCCGACAACTCGTCGGACAGCTTGCGGTTGGCGTCGGTCAGTTGCTGGATGCGGGTCTGCGCCGCCTGCTGCTGCTGGGACAGGGTCGCCACCGTCTCCGTCAGCTTGCGGATTTGCTGGGACTGGCGGGCCGCGGCCTCGTTCAGGCTGCGGCGGATCGATCCGACGGCCACCAGCACGACGGTGCTGACGGTCACGCCGGCCATGATGGCGACGATGCTGATCCCGGTGAACCAGTCCATGGGCCGGAAGCTTCGGCCCATTTCACCGTTCGGTCAAGCAGCCTGACAGTTTGCCAACACAACGGACCCGGCGCCATGGTCGGCGCCGGGTCCGCAAAACTTAAAAATCAGCGGGTGTCGTCAGCCGACGGACCCGCTGACCGGACGCTCCGCCTTCATGCGCAGTTCCTTCAGGTGATCGCCGAAGGCGCGCAGGACCGGCATGATGCGCTGGGTCTGGTCGGTGGTGACGTGGGCGTCCGTCTTCAGCACGATGGTCGGCGCCTCGCTCATCAGGCGCTTGGCGCGCATCGGGCCGACCTTGTCGTCGAGGAACATGGCCATGCCCATCAGGATGCCCAGCGTGACGTCGTCCGGAGCCTTGGGCAGGGCCAGGACTTCATGAAGCTCGTTCAGCAGCGTGTAGGCGACGATGGAGGTGCGTTCGATGGTGTCGACGTCGGCGGCCATGGGCATCGGGCAGGTCCTCGGGAAACGTTCGGATGAAACGTTGCAGGTGAGACGCTGGCGGGTGACGCGGGATGGCGTCCCCATGGGCGCCAGCGCTTGCGAAATCCGTCGTGCCCCGAGGGTAATCGTCATTTTATAACCAAAGTGTTAACCAAGCCACTCCCGAGTCGTTCGAGTCGCATTTTTCCGAGTCGCAATCTCACGTTCTCAGCGTTTTCCGCCGCTGCGCGTTCTGGTCGAAAGCGACAGTTCGGCGACTTCCTCTCGCGCGCTGCTGACGAGGCCGGCCGACTGGACGACGCCACGGTTGAAGGGGTGATAGGTCTGCGCGTAGATGCTGCGGATTTTCGTCACGTAATCCTTCGTCTCCCGGTAGGGCGGGATGCCCTTGTACTGCAGGACCGCCCCCTCGCCGGCATTGTAGCCCGCCAGCGCATAGGCGACGTTGCCGTCGAAATAGGCCAGCAGCCAGCGCAGATACTTCATGCCGCCGCGCAGATTCTGTTCGGCGTTGAAGGGGTCGGAGACGCCGAAGCGTTCGGCTGTTTCCGGGATCAGCTGCATCAGACCCTGGGCGTTCTTGTTCGACACGACGTCGACGCGGTAGCCGGACTCGACCGCGATGACCGCCAGCACCAGATCGGGATCGAGGCCGTAGGTCGGCGCCATCTTCTGCACCATGGCGCGGATTTCGGCCGGCGGCTTGCGGATGATGCCCCAGCGCAGGTTGGGCGGCTCGCAACGGTCGGGCGTCTTCACCTTGGCGCTGACAGTGCCGACCAGCCGCTCCGCCTGTTCGTTGCCGAGGGACGCGGCCTTGCGCAGCCAGGCACGGCCGAGATCGGCGTCCTTGGATACGCCGCCCGCCCCGGCCATATGCATCCGGCCGGCCATCAACGCCGCGTCGGCAAAGTCCTGACGGGCTGCACGGCAATAGAGGGATAAGGCGAGCCGGGAGTCGGCCTTCACCCCGTCGGCGCGGTCGTAATGCTGCGCCAATTCGTATTGGGCGCGGGCGCTGCCCTTGCTGGCCAGGGCCTCCAGCGCGGCGACGGTCTTTTCGGCGATGCCGGCATTCGCGGGCGCTGCCGCCAGCAGGGCAGGCAGGAGCACTGCCGCAGACAGCGCGGCCATACGTGCCGGGCGGGTTCCACGCCTGCCGATGCGCCGTGAGGTTGCGGAAATACGCGACGCGGACGGTGTACCGCAAAGGTTCGTGTGGCCTTCCACAGGACCCCCCTGTATGATTTTCTTCAAGCTTTCGGAGACCATCGAAAGGTCGAAAGCAGAACTCTCGGGGAGGACGCCGCTGCATCCGTCTGGCCGGGTGCCAGGCGTGACGGCGTAAGCCGAAACGGAAGGCCGGCTGCCGGAAAATACATCGCCGTAAGTGCTTGATGTGGCGCTGCCAATAAAAAATGCATAGACCGATCGACGAATGTCGGTCGGTCTTTTTCTTTTCACGTTGGTCATGCGTCCTCCAATCGAGTTGGAGAAATAACGAAAGACCAGATGTAGCGCCAATGCCCGAACGGTGATTGGTGTGGGATACACGGGGTACTCTAGGGGTTAACCGGCCCTATTGTATGACCCATTAGCCTTTTTCCCAACTGGCAGCTCGTTTGTGCGCTCATTACGTACGGATCGGGCCAGATAATCGGCTGCAAATTCGATGGCCCCGGACGATGGAGATTTCCGCGTCCGGGGCCTTCGCGCCGGAGGCCCCGGCATTGTCGCCCGCAGTCGAGCAAGCGGTCGGCGTCGCCGCGGCGAACGGCATTGAAGGAGGCATCGTTTCACCGATGGCGAACCACGTCGCAACAACCTTGAGCCAGCGACTGCGCGGCCCGGCCCTGGCCGATCCGATGCCGTTCGGCGCCGAGGCCGTTGGCCGGACCCGTTCGGACGGCCTGCCGACGTACACAGACCAGGAAAACGCCGATGCCGGGATGGAGACCCATTTGACTGCCCATGCGGAGGCCCATACGGAGGCCAAGCGGGCCGAAGCCGGCACCGAGGCCGGCGAAGCCGATACGGTCGTGGCCGATGCCGGCATCGTGGCCGTTCAGGGGGATGCCCAGGACGAGTTCCGCCCCGACCCCAACGCACCGCCCGATCCGGCGGTGATCCGCCAGATCGAGGAGGAAATCCCACGGCTGCGCCGGTTCGCCCGCGCCATGGTTCGGGATGCGACGCTGGCCGACGATCTGGTTCAGGAATGCCTTGAACGGGCGCTGTCGCGCCTGCATCTGTGGCGGCCCGGCACCAATCTCCGCGCCTGGCTGTTCACCATCCTGCGCAACCTTCACATCAACGGCGTACGCCGCCGCCAGCCGGTGGTCGACATCGACGCCGAGGCGCAGGCCGCGATCGGAGCCGCCCCCGGCTCGCAATTCGTGCGGATGGAACTGCGTGACCTGCGCCGGGCGCTGGCCCTGCTCCCCAACGAACAGCGCGAGGTCGTTCTGCTGATCGGTCTGGAGGGGATTTCCTACAACGAGGCGGCCGACATCCTCGGCATCTCCATCGGAACCGTGAAATCGCGCCTGTCGCGCGGTCGTCGCGCCCTGCGACTGCTGATGGAGGGCGAGAGCCCATCGGACGACGCGGACGCCTGAACACGGACGCTTGAGCGGGCGGGCATTGAGGACAGGATGGATTTCGCGGGGTACCCGGTTGCCGGGTGCCCCGTTTTCATATGCCCACCTCTTTCATCCGTAATGACGGAAAAAAGAACGGCGGCGCCCGCTTGGGACGCCGCCGGAGGCGGGGACAATCGAAGCGCCGCCTGGGCTCGCCGGCCCTGACGTCACCTCAGGAGGAGAGAGTGTTGCAGCGTCAGGAGATACCGCGATCAACCGGGCGGTCCGCCGTTGGTTCCGTCCTGCCGGAAAAGCGGATCGCCCGGTTGGGCGGATTGGACCATCGGCCGGCCTACCGTCGCCGGACCAGACCCATGATCAGGCTGATGGCGAACAGGATCAGGAACAGGAAGAACAGGATCTGCGCGACGCCGGAGCTGGCCGACGCGATCCCACCGAACCCGAGCGCGCCGGCGATCAGCGCGATGACGAAGAAAACGAGAGCCCAATAGAGCATCATACCCTCCCTCGTTCGGCCGAATAGTCACCAAGGACTGCCGGCGTCACGCATGAGACAAGTCGTGGCCGCACCCGCCGTCCCGTCGGCTTTGTCACATGGCCTTTGCTTGTAAGGCAAGTCGGGCCAAGGTGACGGTAAGCACAGCCGGTGCGGCGGCATTCGAAGACCAGAACACTGTCGTCGGTCCAATGTTCCCGCTTCCTGATTGGCCGGGGTATCCGGGCGCCGCAAGGCTGGTGCGGACTGGCATTTATGCAACAATGGGGCTTCCGGCGCGTTTCCGGATCATCAGGCCCGGCAGTCGCCGGCCAATGGGGGACGACAACACGGGAGGATCCTATGAAGACCGGATTGATCCTGGCGGCGATGGCCGCTTCGCTCGCAATGGCGCCGGCGGCGATGGCGCAGCAGACCTACCTGCAAAAAAGCTATTCCGGCGCCTATTCCGGGAGCACCGGTGGCGATGTCTCCGGACTGACGGGTTCCGCCGGCGAATCCTCGTCCGATCTGGCCGGGCGCCGTGGTCGGGGGCAGAAGCCGATCGAACTGCAACAGACGACGCTGCTGAACCAGCTCAGCGCTGCCGGCTATGTGTCGGTGCGCGATTTCCGCAAGGAGGGTGACCGTTACGTCGCCAATGCCATGACCCCGCAAGGGGAGTGGACGACCGTGGTCCTCGACCCGCGCAATCCTTCGACGACGCGCGCGCCGACCCCGGCAACCAAGCCGGCCCACTGACGTCAGTCCAGCAGATGCGACCATGTGCCGGTGAGGCGGCCGACGCCTCCCGGCACGCGGAGATCGTAGAGCGGCAGCGGTTGCTGCAGGCGCTGCCCGGCGTCGCGGCCCAGCGTGCGGACCGCCGTTTCCACCGTGCCGCCGACCGGCAGCCATCCCGAAGCGGCGATCGGCACCACCAGCGCCATCCCCCAGTCCATCCGCCCGCCGAAGCGGCTCTGGGCGCCGTCCGGTCCCTCGGTCCAGGTGGCATGGGCGGTCAGGCCGATGCCGCCGTCGAAGCGGCGCATCACCTCCACCGTTCCGCCCCAATCGCCACCGAGATAGCGCCCGAGCCGCAGCGCAGTGGTCGTGCCGGCACCGGGGGCTTCCCAATAGAAGCTGGCGTGGCCGGTGCCGCGGGCGTCGCCGTGGTCGATGGCGAGGACGCTCTCCGGCCGGCGCTTCCAGACCTGATTGAGGTCGAGGCCGAACGCCCATCGGGTAGCGAGCGGCTGGAACAGCGCCTCCGCACCGACGCCGGCATACATCTCCTCCAGATGACCGCCGGACAGCCGTGTCGTCAGCCCCTCCGCCGGGTTGGCAAGCCACGCCGCATAGGCATGGTCGAGCGCGAGCGGACGGTCGGCATAGCGTGGCAGGTCGCTGCGCACCGGCTGCGCCGCCGGCACGGCGTTGGTGTCCAGCAGTTGCAGATCGCTCGCCGCATTGACGCGCAGTCCGCCACCCAGAACCAGCCCGCGCAGAGGCTCCGCCCGCAGCACCACGTCGGTGTGGGTGCGCTGGGCCACCGCGGTCCCCAACTCGGCCAGATCGAAGCTGGCGACGAGGCGGGTGGACAGGTCGAGCCGCGGGCGCCAGCCCGGTGGCGGGTCCGCCGTTGCGGCAAGTTGCGTCGTCCGCCAGATCTCCTCGGCACTGCCGCGGTGATCGGCGGCCCGTTCCAGGTCGCGGCGCAGCAGGGTAACGCTCGCCGTGTCCAGGCCACCGGCGCCGGTGACGATGCGCAACCGCTCGACCTGCGGCGGCGCCAGATCGGCCAGCAGGCGGGCGGCATCGCCGACCTCGCGCGCCAGCGGCATCCGACCGCTCCCGGCCGGATCGAGCCACAGGGTCGCGACCTCTCCCTCGATTTGGGCGGCGCGGACCGGCAGGCCGCGGCTGCGCGCCACCAGGGCGATGGCATCGGCAGACAGGGCGGAGCCGGCGGACGGGCGGGGCCCGACGCCGGGGGGAGGGCGGTTGGGGCGGTCGGCATCCACCGCCGGGTCGAAGCGGACCGACAGCCGCAGCATCAGGCGTCTACCCTGCTCGTAGGCCGCGCCCAAATCGGCCCAGGACGCCGGGCGCCAGGACAGGCCCAGGCTGTAGCGGCTGCCGGGATCGAAGCCCGGTTCGTCCTGCTGTTGGGCACGGAAGCGGTCGCCGGAGGATTCGAGCTTCAGGCTCAGCTCGTCGATGGGCGTGTGCCACTCCACGCCGCCGAACAGGGCCACCCGCTCGCCGCTGAACCACGCCTTGGGGCCTCGGGTTGTCGGCCATGCCGACGGGTCGCGGTCGCGGCGGAAACGGCCGCCCAGGAAACGCAACGGGTTGCGCAGGTGCCCGGCCTCTCCCAACGTTCCCCATCCCATGCCGAGCGTCAGGTCCAAGTCCCACCAGCGCCGCGACAGGGCGATGTATTCGCCGGCGAAGCGGCCCTTGCCGGGAAGATCCAGCCCCGACCCGGTGACGTCGCGCCCGCCGATCACCAGGGCCGGCCCGCGCTCATCCTCCCTCCGCAACCGGAGTTTCAGATCGAGGCCGGGTTCGGTGAGGCCGTAATAGCCGGGATAGGCGCTGTTGCGCGCGGTGACCTCCAGCCAGGGCATCGGCTGGGCGGATATGGTGTAGTGGCGGTGCAGGTCGCCAAGCGCGGTCAACCCGCCGCTCATCGAACCGTCTGGCGCCATGCGGGCATTCGGCATCTGCAACAGCCCGATCCCGCCCCAGTCGGACAGGCTGTATTGCACCTCATCAGCCAGGGCGGGGGCCAGGACCACGGGTGCCGCAAGAAGAACAATAAAGGCAGTGTGGCGCACGCTCTGATCGCGAAGGTTCGGAGATACGATCCGATCCTTCGCGAGTCATGCGTATGAATGCAACTGAAAAGACGCGGGAGGCCGTCGCCGTTACGGCGCCTCGACCACCTCGAAGTCATGGGTGATGGTGGCGGTCTGGCCCAGCATGATCGAGGCGGAGCAGTATTTCTCCGCCGACAGGGCGATGGCGCGCTCCACCTTGGCGGGATCCAGCTTGCGGCCGGTCACGGTGAAATGGACGTGGATCTTGGTGAAGACCTTCGGATCGGTGTCCGCCCGCTCGGCCTCGATGGCGGCGACGCAGTCGGTGATCTGCTGGCGGCCCTTTTCCAGGATCATCACCACGTCGAAGCAGGTGCAGCCGCCCATGCCGATCAGCAGCATTTCCATCGGGCGGATGCCGGCATTGCGGCCGCCGGATTCCGGGGCGCCGTCCATCACCACGGCATGGCCGCTGCCGGATTCGCCGACGAACATCTTGCCGTCCACCCAAGTGACGCGCGCCTTCATGACCATTTCCTTCGTTCACTGTTGATCGTGAGTGTCCGCGCGAAGCTAGGCGCGGCGGCGGGGCGGCGCAAGGGGGCGCGGCGCTTCCATCACCGGGCTTGTCTGGCGGCGCCCGCTCGCCCAAAGTCGACGGTGCAGCGACGCATATTGCGATGACGAGGCCCTTCACCATGCCGCACGGCCATTCCCATGGCGGTTCTTCCGAAGTGGGTCACAGCCATGCCGGGCACGACCACGGTGACCATCACCATCACGGGCCGGCGCGATACGACCGGTCCTTCGCGCTTGGGGCATTGCTGAACATCGGCTTCGTGGTCGTGGAGGCGGTCTATGGGCTGCTCGCCAACTCCACGGCGCTGCTGGCCGATGCCGGGCATAATCTCAGCGACGTGATGGGGTTGCTGCTGGCTTGGGGAGCGGTCTGGCTGGGCCGGCGGATTCCGCAGGGGCGCTACACCTACGGCTTCGGCAATGCGTCGATCCTGGCGTCGCTGCTGAACGCGATGATCCTGCTGATCGCCGTCGGCGCCATCCTGCTGGAGGCGGCCAACCGTATCGCCGATCCGGAGCCGGTGGGGGAAACCACGGTGATGGTGGTGGCGGTGATCGGCATCGTCATCAACGCCTGGACCGCGTGGCTGTTCATGGGCGGGCAGAAGCAGGACATCAACCTGCGCGGCGCCTATCTGCACATGGCGGCCGATGCGGCGGTGTCCCTGGGCGTCGTGCTGGCAGCGCTGGCGATCCGCTTCACCGGCTGGCTGTGGCTGGACCCGGTGACCAGCATCGTCATTGCCGTGGTCATCATCGCCGGCACCTGGGGTCTGCTGCGCGATTCGGTGCGGCTGGCGATGGACGCCGTGCCCGACGGCATCGACCGGGCAGGAGTCGAGCGCTATCTGGCCGCGCTGCCCGGTGTCGTCACCGTGCATGACCTGCACATCTGGCCGATCAGCACGACGGAAACCGCCCTGACTGCCCATCTCGTCCGCCCCGGCATGGGGCAGGACGACGCCCTTCTGCTGGAGATCTCGACGGTGCTGAAGGAGCGCTTCGGCATCGGCCATGCCACCATCCAGGTGGAGCATGACGGCAGTTGCTGCCGCCTTGCCCCAGCGGAGGTGGTCTGAGCCCTTAGACCTGCTCGCGGGCGAGGCGGCGGGCGTTGGCGCGCACCTTGTGGTAGGCGGGGTTCATGCTGGCAGCCGCCAGCGCCGCCGTCGCCTCGATCAGACGCAGGTTGGCGTGGATGCCGGCATCGACCGCGTCGGCCAGCAGGCGCTGCTGCACGTCGACGATCTCCACCGGGTTCTTGCAGGTGGCAAGCCCGCCGATGGTGGCCGCCGCCGCCTGGGTCTGCTTGGTGATCATGGTGATCCAGGCCTGCCCGAACTCGCCGATGCCGGTGGCCACCGCATGAAAGGCTTCGACGGCCGCCTCCACCTTCTCCGACCCCATGCGGATGAATTCCGGGTTGGCGAAGTCGATGGGATTCGACAGCGCCGCCGTCATCATCGCGGTGCGATAGCCGATGGTCTGCGCCGCCGCGACGCCCATTTCGCTGCTGCGAAGGCCGGTCTTGGTAAGCTGGCCCGCCACCGCCAGAAGCCTGTCGGTGGGATGGCCGTTGCCGGCGTTCTGTGATGACATGGGCGTCGCCCCTCTCAAAAAATCGTTGTCGGAACTTGGCTGCAGCATCAACGCTGCACTGCAGCATAGGTTCCGGGACGATCTTTACGCCTCGGCGAGCGCGCGGTCGAGATCTTCGATGATGTCCTGAGGATCCTCAAGACCAACGGACAGGCGCAGCAGGCCGGGTTCGATCCGCGCCGCGACCTTTTCCTCGTCCGTCAGCTTGGAATGGGTGGTGGTGGCGGGGTGGGTGATGAGGCTCTTCGAATCGCCGAGATTGTTGGAGATCATCACCATGCGCAGGCCGTTCAGCGTGTTGAACGCCTCGGTCTTGCCGCCCTTCAGGAAGACCGACAGCATGTTGCCGCCGCCGGTCATCTGCTTGCGCACCAGATCATATTGCGGATGGCTGGGCAGCAGCGGGTACAGCACCTGGGCGACCTTCGGGTGGCTTTCCAGGAACTCGGCGACCTGCAGCCCGGCCGCCGACTGGGCCTGCACGCGCAGTTCCAGCGTCTCCATGCCCTTCAGCAGCAGCCAGGAATTGAAGGGGGAGATGGTCGGGCCGGTGTTGCGCAGGAAGGGATGGATGACCTCGGAGGCGTATTTCTTGTCCTTTGCCAGGATGACGCCGCCCAGGCAGCGGCCCTGACCGTCGATGTGCTTGGTCGCCGAATAGATGATGACATCGGCGCCGAAGTCGAACGGGCGCTGCAGGACGGGCGTCGCGAAGGCGTTGTCGACGACCACCACGGCACCCGCCTTGTGGGCGAGGTCGCAAACCGCCTGGAGATCGACGACCTCCAGCCCGGGGTTCGACGGGGTTTCGAGGAAGACCGCCTTGGTCGGCTTGGACAGCGCCTCTTCCCACTCCGTCAGGTTGGTGCCGTCGACGAACACCGTCTCGATGCCGTAGCGGCCGCACAGTTCCTTGAGGATCCAATAGCAGGAGATGAAGAGCGCCCGCGGCGCCACCACCCGGTCGCCGGCACGCAGGCCGCTCATCAGCGCGCCATGCACCGCCGCCATGCCGCTGGCGGTGGCATAGGCCCATTCGGCGCCTTCATACTCGGCCAGCCGGTCCTCGAACATCGCCGAGGTCGGGTTACGGAAGCGCGAGTAGACATGGCGCGTGCCATCGTTGGCGAAGGCATTCTCCGCTTCCTCGGCTGAGCCGTAAACGAAGCCGGAGGTCTGGTACAGCGCCTCGCAGGTCTCGTCGAACTGCGAGCGGCGGATGCCGCCATGGACCAGCTTGGACCGCGGGCGCAGCCCCGCGACATTCGGATTGCGATGATCGGTGCGCGACATTCCGCAACTCTCCCCTGAATGACGCCGGTGGGGCGAGGCCGGCCGCAAACAGAAAACGCCCCGACCGATCGGGTCGAGGCGCGGACGCGGCTCGGACCTTTTTAGCGGGTTGTTTTACGTGGCCCGCAAGCCGGTCGACCAAATCACCACGTGGGTTCGCTTGTACGACTGCGTATGACCGCCGTCAAGGGGGGTAGCGCCGCCATCCCTTTTTCCGAAATGCGTTCGGTCCGCCGATCCGAAATCGCGGTCGATATTCAGCAAGATGTGTCAGGACGGCTGCCGGACCCCCGGCTTATGGTTCCTTCCATCAACCGTTCAGGCCGGATCGACGATGAGCAGGCAAGAGTATGACGAGAGATTTTCCCGGCTGTTCGACTACATCGATCAGAATCTGGAAGGCGACCTGTCGCTCGACAGGCTGAGCGATGTCGCCTGTCTCTCCAAGTTCCATTTCCATCGTCTTTTCTCGGCTCATTTCGATGTCAGCGTCGGGAAATACATCCAGCTGGCACGGTTGAAGCGGGCGTCGTTCCGGCTGGCCTTCTATCCGGCCGACAAGGTCATCGACATCGCCTTGGACGCCGGTTTCGAAACGCCGGAATCCTTCTCCCGCGCCTTCAAGACTGCGTTCGGCCAAACCCCGTCGGAGTTCAGGAAAACTCCGGAATGGCGGCAGTGGCACGACCGCTATCGTCACATCAAAAGAAGAAGGATCAGGACCATGGATGTCTCCATCGTCGAAGTCGCGCCTGTCCAGGTGGCGGCCTACTGTCATCGAGGACCGATCGAAGGCGTGAATGACTCGGTTCGCATCTTCATCGACTGGCGCAAGGCCAGCGGGCTGTCACCGCGGGAACGGTGCCGGACCTTCGGCGTCGCCTTCGACAACCCGGAAACCACCGAACCGGCCGATTTCCGGTTCGACATCTGCGGGGAGATCGACGGCGAGGTGCCGGACAATCCCCAAGGGGTGGTGAAGAAGCTCATTCCCGGCGGTCGATGCGCCGTGGTCAGGCACCGGGGAGCGCACGAGCAGATCGGGGAGGTCGTGCGGTTTCTCTATGGCCGATGGCTTCCGGAAAGCGGCGAAGAGCTTCGCGATTTCCCGGTGTACTTCCACTATCTGAACTTCATTGGCGAGACGCCGGAGCATGATCTGCTGACCGACGTCTATTTGCCGATCAAGTAAGGCACGGCACGGAAGTGGCGCCGCTTCCGTTGTCCGCCGGTTCAGCCGACCTGCTCTTTGCTCGGTTGCGGCTTTTTCGACAGCATCCCCTTCACGTCTCCCAGACTTGCCCCGCCCAGCAGCGTCGCCAGCGCTCCGAAGGCCGTGGCTCCGCCGGACACCAGCAAGGCGAGCGCCAGGAACCTCACCGCGGTGGAGGATGCGGCGAGCCAGGGTGCAAGCGCACGCTCGCCCACCAGAAGGGCCACCCCCATGCCGGCCGCCGCCACGGCGATGCGCGGCGCGCGGCGTTTCAGCCGGTCATCCAGGTCGAACAGGCCGCGCCGGCGCATCGCCGCGACCAGCAGCCCGACATCCAGCCATGCCGTCAAACCGGTGGCGAGCGCGATTCCGACATGGCCCAGCCAGGGCATCAGCAGCAGCGCCAGCAGGGCGGTCGCCACCGTCACGACGACGGCGACCCGTACCGGCGTCACCGTGTCGTGGCGGGCGAAAAAGGCGGCGTTCAGCGACTTCACGATCACGTAGGCCGGAATGCCGACGGCATAGGCGGCGAGCGCCATCGCCGTGGCCTGCGCCTCCTCCGGACCGAAGGCGCCGCGCTGGAACAGGACGGAGACGATGGACGCTCCCGCCACGCCCAGCGCGACCGCCGCCGGCAGGCCGAGCAGCAGGCTGAACTCCAGCGCGCGGCTCAGGTAATGGCGCACCATCCGCTCATCCCCTGCGGCGACATGACGGGCCAGAACCGGCAGAAGGGCGGTGCCGATGGCGATGCCGATGATGCCCAGCGGCATCTGGTTCAGCCGGTCGGCATAATAAAGGAAGGACACCGCGCCCGACGGCAGCAGCGAGGCCAGCACGATGTTCAGGAACAGGTTGATCTGCATGACGCCGGCCCCGATCGCGCCGGGCCCGATCAGCCGGAACAGCCGCCGCATCCCCTCCGTCATGCGCGGCGGACGCAGACGCAGGGCGACGCCCGCCTTGCCGCAGGCCCAGGCCATCCAACCGACCTGCACCGCACCCGACAGCGTGACCGCCGCCGCCATGGCGGTGCCGGGCTCCAGCCCCAGCCGCGGCGCGATCAGCAGGGCGGCGACCAGGGTCAGGTTGAAGGCGATGGGAGCCGCGGCGAAGGGGCCGAAGCGGTCGAGCGCGTTCAGCACCCCGCCCAGCAGCGCCACCAGCGAGATCAGCGCCAGATAGGGAAAGGTCAGCCGGGCCATGTCCACCGCCAGGGCGAACTTGGCCGGCTCGTCCGAAAAGCCGGGGGCGAGACCGTGCATCAGCCAGGGCATGGCGACGATGGCGGCTAGCGTGAAGGGCAGCAGCATCGCCAGCAGCATCGCCAGCGCCTCTTCCGCGAAGCGGATGGCGGCGGCACGGCCGCGGGTCTGCAATTCGGCGGCGAAGAGCGGAACGAAGGCGACGCCGAAGGCGCCTTCCGCGAACAGCCGGCGGAACAGGTTGGGCAGCTTCAGCGCGACGAAGAAGGCGTCGGCGACCGGCCCGGCACCCAGCACGGCCGCCGTCAGGATGTCGCGTGCAAAGCCGGCCAGCCGGCTCAGCAGGGTCAGGCCGCCGACTGTGGCGATGGCGCGTGCGAAATTCATCGCGGCGGTATAGCCGGCCATGGAAGCGCGGCAAAGCCGGCTTTTCGGCGCAGTGGATGCGGTGCCGTTGGTGGTGGTGATGGCGCTGGTCTGCTTGGGTGGAGCAACTGTCCGCCGCTGCCACCTTGCCGGTAATGGCGTTGCGTCGGCATCTTCATTGCGGCATGCTTGCGTCCGCCTGCCTGCGTCCGCTTTCACACCGAAGGACGCGGCCGGCGGACGATCCACTGCGTTCGGGGTATACGTGAAGCGGGCGCTCTGGCTTTTTTCCGGTTTCGGCGGGCGGCTGGTCCTGCCCGCTCTGGCGGTTGCGCTGGCCATCGCCGCCCTGTGGTGGATTCTGCTCGACCGTCTGCATCGGGAAGAGCGGCTGCTCGACCAGACGGCCCATGAGAAGACCGCCGTCTTCGCCCGTCTGGTGGAGGAGCATGCTGTTTCCACCTTCCGCCGGGTCGACGACCTGCTGCTGGATCTGATCGCCAACACCGAGCGCAACCGCGCCATGCGCCTGGATTCCCGCCGCGCCTTCGAAGAGGGGCTGGTGGTGGGCGTCCGCGTCTATGACGCCTCGGGCCTGCTGACCATGGGCGGGGGACGGGCAACCTTCCAGGGGACCATCACCGACCGCGACGAGTTCCGCATCGCGCGTGACAGCGCGCCGCGCGGGCTGGTGATCGGCATTCCCTATGCCTCGTCGGAAACGCATGACCTGATCATCCCGGTGTCGCGCCGGCTGGAGAACACCGACGGTACCTTTGCCGGGATCGCCGTCGCCGACATTCCGGTCGAATCCTTCGTTCGCTATTACCGCGTGCTCGGCCTGCCGCCGGACGGCGCGGCGGCGCTGCTGCGCTCCGACGGCATCATCATCGCCCGCAGCGCCGGGATGAAAGCGGCATCGAGCCGTGATTCAGCCAACAGCGAGCTTTGGCAGGCGATCAGGCAGCATCCCATCGGCCACATGCGGATGACCAGCCCGATCGACGGGGTGGAGCGGATCACCGCCTTCCGGTCGGCTCCCGATTATCCGGTGATCGCGGTCGTCGGCGAATCGGTTGAGACGGTGTTCGGTCCCTGGCGCGACAATGCCCGCCTCTACATCGGCTGGGCGGTCGCCACCACCGTGGTGATCCTGCTGTTCGTCATCGCCTTCATCGTCGAACTACAATGGCGCCGCCACACCGACCGGGCGTTGCGGGTGCGCAACCGGGCGCTGGCCTGGAGCAACGACGGCATCATGATCGCCGACGCCACCCAGCCCGGCATGCCCATCGTCTATGTCAATCCGGCGTTGGAACAACTGCTGGGCACGCCGGTCTCCGCCCTGATGGGCAGCGGCGCTCTGACGGCGCTGGAGCGGGCGACGAACGACCGGGCGGCCCTGCAGCCGCTGCGTGACGCCATCGTCGTCGGCCGGGACGCGCGGGTGGAACTGACCCGTCCCGGCCTCGTCGCGGACGGGGCGGACCCGCAGGGGCCGCGCTGCCTGGAGTTGAGCGCGTCGCCGGTGCGCGATCACGACAACCGTCTGGTCAGCCTGATCGCCACCGTCCGCGACATCTCCGAACACAAGCGGGCGCAGGCGGCGCTGACGGAAGCCCGGCGGGAGGCCGACCTTGCGAACGTCGCGAAGTCGAAATTCCTGGCGGCGGCCAGTCACGATCTTCGCCAGCCGGTGCAGTCGCTGATGCTGCTGATGGAGGTGCTGTCCACCCGCGTCAGCGACGGCATGACCCGCAATGTCCTGGGCACCATGGATCGGGCGCTGGGCGCCCTGAAGATGCTGCTGGACGGGCTGCTCGACGTCTCCCGGCTGGAGGCCGGGGCGGTGGTGCCGGAGGTGGAGGTGTTTCCGCTGCAGGAGGTGATGGACCGCGTGGCCGCCAACAGCCGCTCCGTCGCCGTCCAGAAGGGGCTGATCCTGCACATCGTGCCGTGCAGCGCCCATGTCCGCAGCGATCCGATGCTGTTGGGCCGCATCCTGCAGAATCTGGTGGAGAACGCGCTGCGCTACACCGACAAGGGGCGCATCCTGATCGGCTGCCGCCGTCGGGGCGGCATGCTGCGGATCGAGGTGTGGGACACCGGCATCGGCATCCCCGCCGACCAGCAGGAGGACATCTTCCAGGAGTTCGTGCAGGTCGGCAATCCCAGCCGCAACCGCGACCGTGGCCTTGGACTTGGTCTGGCGGTGGTGCGGCGGCTGTCGGCGATGCTCGACCATCAGGTCACGGTGCGGTCGACCCCCGGCGAGGGATCGGTCTTCACCGTGGAACTGCCGATTGCCGACGCGCCGTCGGCCAAGACCGTGCCTGCTCCGCTCGCGCCGCTGCCGGCCTTCGCCACCACGGTTCTGGTGATCGAGGATGACGGTATCGTGCGCGAAGGGATGCGCGCCATGCTGGAGGAGTGGGGTTATATCGTTCTGGCGGCCGAATCCTGCAGCGAGGCGCTCGACCTCGCAAATCGCGGTCCGGCTCCCGACCTGATCGTCGCCGATTACCGTCTGCGCGACGGCCGTACCGGGACCGAGGCGATCCGGGAGGTCCGGCTGGCGCTTGGCCGCATCCTGCCCGGCATTCTGGTCACCGGCGACACCGCTCCCGCCCGTGCGCAGGAGGCGGAGGCCGGCAATTTCCGCGTCATGCACAAGCCGGTGATCGCTTCCGACCTGCGGCGCGCGGTGGCCGAGGCGCTGGAGCCGCTTCTGCGCGAACGCCAGACGGTCGCCTGATCCGGTCGCCTGATCCGGCGCTCGTGAGGGTCAGGGAATCAGGCTGTTCAGGTCGAAATTCTGCGCGAAGGCGATCATGGCGCCGCAGGCGCTAGCCGATCCGACCCGCATCACACCTTCGCCGACCACCGTCGGGAACTTGCTCTTCTGCAAAGCCTGCTGGGTCTTGACCGGATCGGCGACGCGCAGCACGAAGCCGGCGAAGAAGGGCAGGGCGGCCGTCGCGAAGGCAGGATCGGCGGTCCAGGCCCAATTCAGCCGATCCGGCGTTGCGACCAGCACCGGGACCTGACCATCGCCGGACCCTGCCGGTTCCACCACGCGCGCGGAACCGCGGTCGGTGACGGTGCCGCCCAGCAGCTTGGCGTAGGTCGCGGCGACCGCATCGGGATCGGCGGCGGCGATCACCAGCGCTTCCAGGCCGGTGGCGCCGTTGGCGTGCACCATCTGGTCGGGGCGCCAGACCAGATCGGGCGTGTGGTGCTGGCACAGGAAGACGCGGCCGGCCGGGGTGGCGGCCGGGTCGATCTGGGTGATGGTGAAGTTGGCGTCGCGGCTGCCGCCGGGCAGTTCCACCGGGCGGCCGAAATCGACGGGTTCCGACACCGGAAAGCCGGCGGCGGTCAGGGGACCGACGGCGGCGCGGGCGTCGGGCGTCTTCAGCGCGACGGCGGCGATGCCCTCGCGCTGGCGCAGGAACGCGGCGTAATGGGCGTTGGCCGGCCGCTGCTCCTCGATGCCCAGCAATTCCAGATAGGTGCCGGTCGGGAACAGAATGGTGTGGTTGGCCGACTTCAGCTGGGTGTGGTGGCCGCGCGGCGTCACGGTGAAGCCGAGCCGGGTATAGGCGTCGCGCGCCGCGTCCAGGTCGCGGGTGGCGATGACCAGATGGTCCAGTCCGGTGATGCCGTCGATGCTCATGGCGTCCTGCCGCTGTCGGGTTGCTGTGCCGCCAGCGATAGAACAGCCGGCCCGCCGCGGCAAGCGCGAAGCGGCCGGACCTCCTCGTGGGAGACCCGGCCTGATCGTCACAGTGCCTGCTGCAACTCCGGCACAGACTTGAACAGGTCCGCGACAAGGCCGTAGTCGGCGACCTGGAAGATCGGCGCTTCCTCATCCTTGTTGATCGCGACGATCACCTTGCTGTCCTTCATGCCGGCGAGATGCTGGATCGCACCCGAGATGCCGACGGCGATGTACAGATCCGGCGCCACGATCTTGCCGGTCTGACCGACCTGATAGTCGTTCGGCACGAACCCCGCGTCCACGGCGGCGCGCGACGCACCCACGGCGGCACCCAGCTTGTCGGCCAGAGCCTCCAGCATCGGGAAGTTGTCGCCCGACTGCATGCCACGCCCGCCGGAGATGACGATGCGGGCGGCGGTCAGCTCCGGGCGCTCCGACTTGGTCAGTTCGGCCGAGACGAAGCTGGACAGGGCGGGATCGGCCACGGCGGCGACGCTCTCGACCGGGGCGCTGCCGGTGGCGGCCGCGGCCTCGAAGGCGGTGGTGCGGACGGTGACAACCTTCACCGGGTCGGCCGACTGCACGGTGGCGATGGCGTTGCCGGCATAGACCGGCCGCTCGAACGTATCCGAAGAGACCACGGCGGTGATGTCGGAGATCATCGCCACGTCGAGCAAGGCGGCGACGCGCGGCAGCACGTTCTTGCCGGCTGAAGTGGCGGCGGTGAGGACATGGCTGTAGCCGGAGGCGAGCGACACCAGCAGCGCCGCGACCGGTTCGGCCAGGGCGTGCTCGTAGGCGGCATCGTCGGCGAGCAGCACCTTGGCGACGCCGGCCAGCTTGGCGGCCTGCTCGGCGGCCGGGGCGGCGTTGCGGCCGGCGACGAGGAGGTGGATGTCGCTGCCGAGCTTGGCGGCGGCGGTGACCGCGTGGGCGGTGGCCGGCTTGAGGGTGGCGTTGTCATGGTCGGCGAGGATCAGGATGGGCATGGCGGATTCCTCTGGCGGGCGGGGTGTTGGTAGTGCAGAGACTTGCCCCCACCCCGACCCTCCCCCGCTGGGCGGGGGAGGGGGTAGGTGCTTATGCGGGAGAGCGGCGGCAGTTCCCTCCCCTGCGAAGCGGGGGAGGGTTAGGGTGGGGGCACCGGAGCCGGCGCTCAGATCACCCGCGCCTCGTTCTTCAGCTTGTCGACCAGGGTGGCGACGTCCGGCACCTTGATGCCGGCCTGACGCTTGGCCGGCTCGGCCACCTTCACCGTGGTCAGCCGCGGCGTCACATCGACGCCGAGCGCGTCCGGCGTGACGGTCTCCAGCGGCTTCTTCTTCGCCTTCATGATGTTCGGCAGCGAGGCGTAGCGCGGCTCGTTCAGGCGCAGGTCGGCGGTGACCACCGCCGGCAACTTCAGCTCCACCGTCTCCAGCCCGCCGTCGATCTCACGGGTCACCGCGACCTTGCCGTCGCCGACAACGACCTTCGAGGCGAAGGTGCCCTGGCCCCAGCCCAGCAGCGCGGCCAGCATCTGGCCGGTCTGGTTGCAATCATCGTCGATCGCCTGCTTGCCGAGGATCACCATCCCCGGCGCCTCCTTCTCGACCAGCGCCTTCAACACCTTGGCGACGGCGAGCGGCTCGGTCGTCACATCGGTCTGCACCAGGATGGCGCGGTCCGCCCCCATGGCGAGAGCGGTGCGCAGGGTCTCCTGGGCCTGGGCCGGGCCGACGGAGACCACGACGATCTCGGTCGCCTTACCGGCTTCCTTGCACCGCACGGCTTCTTCGACGGCGATCTCGTCGAAGGGGTTCATGCTCATCTTCACGTTGGCGGTCTCGACGCCGCTGCCGTCCGCCTTGACGCGGACCTTCACGTTGTAGTCGACCACCCGCTTCACGGGCACCAGCACCTTCATGACGGCGTGTCTCCTCTCGAATGGTGTTCTTGTAACTGTTCAGGCGGCCGCGGACAGAATCTGCCCGCGCAAGGCTGCGACCGCATCGGGGATCGGCGGGGAGTCGGCGGTGGTCCCGAGCGCCGCCAGAACCTCGGCCGGCGCGACCACACCCCCGGATCCGACGAAGGCGCCCTGAACGACGGCCAGTGCCGCCAGTCCGCCCCGTGTTTCCATGCGGTGTTCGATGAAGATGTATTTGTCGTCCCAGCACAGCACCCGGCTGACCAGGGCGAATCTCTGGAACGGCCGCAGCGAGCGGCGATAGCGGATGGTCGCCCCGCCCAGCACCGGCTGCCAGCGGTTGCGCAGGATCGCCGGACCCAGACCGACGCGGATCATCAGATCGGTGCGACCCAGATCCATCACGCTGAAATAGCGTGCGTTGGTCATGTGCAGGTTGAGGTCCAGATCGGTCGGCCAGACCCGGAAACGCAGCGCCGACGGCTCCAGCAACCCGGCGCGGCGGCCGCGCCGCGCGGCAAGGATGGCGGCGGCGGCGACCGCCAGCAGGCGGAAGATCAGGTTCATCGCCCATCTCCCGCCTTGAAGGTATCGCAGGCCGCCCGCGGATGTCGCTGTCCCATCATGCTCCGATCTCCCCCCTCAGCAGGCTGACCGGTGCACGACGGGCGCCCGACCGGTCAGCTGTCCTTCGCGGCGGTCTTCAGCTCCGCCAGGGTGTTGTTGACCTGCTCTTCGATGTCGCGCAGCTCCTGCACGGTCGCTTCCAGATCCTCGCGCTGCTGGGCGAGGTCCTTCAGCCGCTTCTGCACCCGCTTCAACAGGTTCTTCTGCTGCTCGACCCCGCCATTGACGTTGTAGAGGTCGAGATATTCGCGGATTTCCGCCAGCGAGAAGCCCAGGCGCTTGCCGCGCAGGATCAGCTTCAGCCGGGCGCGGTCGCGCTTGGTGTAGACCCGGTTGTTGCCGACGCGGTTCGGCGCCAGCAGTCCCTTGACCTCGTAGAAGCGCAGAGCCCGCGGAGTGATGCCCAGCTCCTCCGCAAGCTGGTTGACCGTGTAGAGCTGTTCCATCCCTGGGAAGACCTTTTGTTTGCGTTTGGCACAATGCGTCTTCCGTTTGGTAGCACAGCTGCCGTGGCGTGATAAGGCTTCCCTTTACGTCCGGGTCAACGCGGTGACTTCGGGTCATCCTCCGTTCGATAGGGCCTGCTGCGCCTCGGCGATCAGCTCCTTCTTCGACAGCTTGCCGACGGCGGTCTTGGGCAGCTCCTCGCGGAACTCGATGGCCGTCGGCATCTCGATGCGGGAGATCTTGTCGCGCAGGAAGTCGCGCAGCGCCTCCACCGTCAGGCTGGCTCCCGGCTTCAGCTGCACGAAGGCCTTCGGTGTTTGGCCGCGGTAATCGTCGGGCAGACCGATGACACAGGCGGCGACCACGTCGGGATGCTGGTAGATCGCCTCCTCGATCATGCGCGGATAGACATTGTAGCCGCTGCAGATGATGAGGTCCTTCAACCGGTCGAGCAGGAAGACGTAGCCGTCCTCGTCCATCGTCCCGACATCGCCGGTCATCAGGAAGCCGTCGACCACGGTGCGGTCGCTCTCCTCCGCCCGGCCCCAATAGCCGGCCATGACGTTGGGTCCGGCGATCGCCACCTGACCCTTCTCCCCGATCCCGAGCTTGCGGGAGGGGTCCTCCAGGTCGCGAATCTCGATGGCGATGCCGGGCAGCGGCAGGCCGATGGAGCCCTCCTTGTTGACGCCCTTCAGCGGATTGGCGGCGCAGACGGGGGAGGCTTCCGACAGACCGTAGCCCTCGATCAGGACGCAACCGGTCGCCGTCTCGAACTGGCGCTTCAACTCCATCGGCAGCGGCGCGCCGCCGGAGATGCAGTAGCGGATCGAGGTCATCGGATAGCGGGCGACCTGCGGATGGCCCAGCAGCGCCTTGTACATGGTGGGCACGCCGGGGACGAGGGTCGGCTTGCGCTTGGCGATGGTCTTCAGCACCTGCTCGGTCTCGAAGCGCGGCAGCATGATCAGTTCGGCTCCGCAGGCCAGCCCCATGTTCAGCACCACGGTCATGGCGAAGACATGGAAGAAGGGCAGGACGGCCAGAACCCGCTCCTGTCCCAGCGCCACCTCGGGGAACCAGGCTTGAACCTGCCGCGCATTGGACAGCAGGTTGTGATGGGTCAGCATCGCGCCCTTGGGCACGCCCGTGGTGCCACCGGTGTATTGCAGTACGGCGACATCGCGCAGCCCGTCGATCCGCACCGGGCGCAGCGTTCCGTCATTGGCGAGAAGGCTGTCGAAATCGACATGGCGGTCGTCGCGCGGCACGGCGGCGATCTCGCTGCGCTTCAGCACGCTGAACAGGGCCTTCTTCACCACCGGCAGGATCGATGCCATGCGGCAGACGACGATCCGCTTCATCGGCGTACGCGCCAGCATCGCCGCGACGCGCGGATAGATCTGCTTCAGGTCCAGCGTCACCATGATCTCGGTCTGCGAGTCGGTGATCTGGTGCTCCAGCTCCCGCTCGACATAGAGCGGGTTGTAGTTGACGACGGTCCCGCCGGCCTTAAGCACCGCGAAATAGGAAATGACGTAGGTCGGGCAGTTGGGCAGGCACAGCCCCACCCGCACCCCCGGCCCGACCCCCAGATCCTGAAAACCGCGGGCGGCGCGGTTCACCAGAGCCAGCACCTCGGCGTAGGTGTAGCGGCGGCCCATGAAGTCCAGGCAGGGGCGGTCGGCATAGCGCCCGGCCGCCTCCTCGAACAGCATGTGCAGCGGCATCGGCGTGAAGGTCTGGTCCCAGGCGATTTCCTTGGGGTAGTGGGTCAGCCAGGGATGGGCGGTGTCATTGGCGGCGGCGCCATTGGCATTGGTGGTCGGCGGATTGGCGCTCTGCGCAAGCGGCTCGGGCATGGTTCGCTCCCCTTGGCGGTGGCGCGTTCCGGATCACCTGACGGCCGGCACCGAAGGGCGGCATCGACAAGCGGCGGGCGTCTGAAACGCTTTCGTTATGACGTTGACGTAAACGTAATGCGCGCCTACTGTCAAGACCAGTCCTACGAACAATCCTGAGGGCATGCTTTCATGGTCGACGACATTCTGCAGGAACTGCGCAGCCGCAGCGGCGATCTTCGCTCGCTCAACGCCTCGGTCCGCTTCCTGCTGGGCAAGGAGGGGGAGGTGATCCGGGTCGATGGCCGCGCCAGCCCAATCAGCATCAGCCGCGACGACGCCGAGTCCGACTGCACCATCCGCATCTCACCGGAAAACCTGCAAAAGCTCATCAACGGCAAGCTCAACCCGATGCTGGCCTTCACCATGGGCAAGCTGAAGGTCGAAGGCTCGATGGGCGTGGCGATGAAGCTGGCCCAGTTGCTGGACGACTGACGAAGCGGCCGGAAGAGCCGCCCACCAAATCAACCGGGAGGAAACGAACATGACGACGATGCGCACCAATTGCGCCACCCTGTCGGCTGCCCTGATGGCGGCCACGCTGCTGACCGGCCTGCCGGGTGCGGCCTCTGCCCAGGGGACTGCGCGCTCGCTGACCTACCAGATCCTGATGGGCGAGGATCCCATCGGCACCGAACAGGTGAAGATCGAGCCGCAGGGCGACCGCACCAAGGTCACCGTCACCGCCACCACGCGGGTGAAGGTGCTGTTCATCAACTTCCGCTACGACCACAAGCGGGAGGAAATGTGGAAGGGCGGCGTTCTGGAGTCGATGACCGCCACCACCGACGACGACGGCACCCCGCACAAGATCGACATCGCGCGCGATGCCGGCGGTTATCGGCTGGTGGTGGACGGCAAGCCGCAGCAGGCACCGGCAAGCGCCCTGCCGCTGACGCTGTGGACGACGGACGTGCTGAAGCACCGCGAGCTTCTGTCGGTGATCGACGCGGCCCCCTACAAGGTGGCTACGCGCAAGATCGGGGCGGAGACGGTGGAGGCCGGCGGCAAGGCGACGGAGGCCGCCCACCACCGCATCGAGGGCGATGTGGAACGCGACCTGTGGTATGCGGCGGACGGCACGCTGCTGAAGACGCGCTTCAAACGCAGCGGCTATGATATCACCTATGTCCTGAAGTGAATTCTGCCGCAGATTCCTGTTTGAACGAGGACCCGATGCCCATCTTCCTGTTTCCCGACGACCCCTTCTGGAACGAGGAGGCCGACGCCGTGGAGTTCGCGGTGCAGGTCGGGGAATATCAGGGCCGGGTCTTTGTCACCCGCCGCACCCTGCAGGGCATCGTCGGCCACACGCCGAAGCCGGACGAGGCGGTTCAGCAGGTCTGCATGAACCGCCCCCTGTTCGAACGGGCGACCGAACAGCGCATCATGGCCCGCGCGCTCGATCCCGATGCCAACATCCACCTGACCGGCCGCGACCTTCACCGCGCGGCCGGCTGAACCGAAGCGTCAACGCAGATGGGCGTAGCGGCCGCGGAAATACAGCAGCGGGTCGCCGTCCTCGCGTGAGGTCAGATTGCGCACGCGGCCCAGCACGATGACGTGGTCGCCGCCGTCCAGCAGATGCTCGCGGTCGCATTCCAGCGTGGCGAGGCAGCCGGTCAGCAGGCGGACGCCGCCACGGCCGGTGGTGGTCTCCAGCCCGGCCCAGCGCTCCTGCAGGTCGCGGCGGGAGAAGCGGTTGGACAGCTCCTCCTGGTCGGACGCGAGGATGTTCACCGCGAAATGCGGCGCGATGTTGAAGGCCTCGAACGACATCGCGGCACGGCCCAGGCAGAACTGCACCAGCGGCGGATCGAGCGACACGGACGAGAAGGAGTTCACCGTCACCCCCAGCGGCAGCCCGTCGGGCGCGATGGTGGTGATGACGGCGATCCCGGTGGCGAAGCAGCCGAGGGCGGAACGGAACGCGAGGGGATCGATCGGCTGTTCGGTGGTCATGACGTCCTGTGGTGTGGGCCGAAGTGGAGGGGCTGGCGGAGAAGAGGGCAGGGGACCCGTGAAAGGCCCCCGGAGTGGCCGAAGATGACACTGAAAGTAGGAAATACCGCGAATTAATCCAGCACGCCATCCGCTGCAAGCCGCATCTCCGTCGCATCCCCCGCCACATCTGCGCCGTATCTCCGCCCGGTCTCCGTCGCACCTCCCCCGGGGCAACGTCGTTAAACGGATCTTAATCAAACCCCGTCAGGGTTTTGCCGCGGCGGACGGCCGCCGCATCCACCGCGGCGCCGCGCGCGGAAATCGGCCTTCGGGCCTCGAACCATTCGCCACGGCCAGGGCATGAGCGGGAATTCCGGCGGCGACGAGCGGCCAATCATCATCAAGAAGAAGAAGGGCGGACACGGCGGCCACCATGGTGGCGCGTGGAAGGTGGCCTATGCCGACTTCGTGACCGCGATGATGGCCTTCTTCCTGCTGCTGTGGCTGTTGAACGTCACCACCTCGGACCAGCGCAAGGGCATCGCCGACTATTTCTCCCCCGTGTCGGTCAGCCGCGAACAGTCGGGCTCCGGCGGCATGCTGGGCGGCAAGACCATCACGGTGCCGGGCGCGCAGATCTCCCCCAGCTCGCCGATGTCGGCCGACGTGCCGGTGTCGGGTCCGCCCGGCTATTCGTCGCAGCAGACCGACGATGCCGACGACCCGACCGAATCGGTCGTCGGGCCCGGACAGGGCACCGGACCGGGAAAATCGGGCAAGGATGCCGCCGCCAACGGTGCGGCGGATGCGGATGTCGCCGACCAGAAGCCGAGCGAGACCCGCGCCGAGTTCCAGAAGCGGATGGAGGAGATGGCCAAGCAGCTGGGCATCCCCGGCCAGAAGCCCGGCGAGAAGCTGTCCGACTTCGGCGAGCGGGTGAAGGAGGCGATGGACAGCCTGCAGGGCGCGGCCAAGGAAGCCCGCCAGTTCCAGCAGGCCGCCACCGAGATCCGTCAGGCGATCCAGTCGGTTCCGGAACTGGAGCCGCTGGCCCAGAATCTGATGATCGACCAGACGCCGGAAGGCCTGCGAATCCAGATCGTTGACCAGGACCGCGTGTCGATGTTCCCCGGCGGCTCCGGCCAGATGTATCCGCAGACCCGCCAGCTTGTGCAGCAGGTGGCGAAGGCGCTGTCGAAACTGCCCAACAAGCTGTCGATCAGCGGCCATACCGATTCCACCCCGTTCCCCGCCGGCTCCGGCCGCGACAACTGGGATCTGTCGAGCGAGCGGGCCAACGCCACCCGCCGCGCCCTGTTGGCCGGCGGCATCGACCCGTCGCGAATCCAGGATGTCGTCGGCAAGGCCGACCGCGACCCGCTGGTCGCCGATCAGCCCAACAACCCGCGCAACCGCCGCATCACCATGGTCCTGCTGCGCGAGACCCAGGCGGCACCCGCGGCCGGCGGCCAGTCTGGCGGCGGCGCTCCCACCAAAGCACGATAAGTTTTCGATGCCGCCGGTACTTTGGCGCTAATTTCCGGAATCGCCCGCGTCCGAATTCTTGCTTTGTCATTGCGTCGCACAACGGCGCGCGCGTTTGCCCTGTTCAAAGCGCGCGGCGATGGGTCATACTTCCTGCACAATGCGACATGGCCGGGGCGATGCCGCCCGGCCCGCGATGATCGGTCAGATACAAGCGCGGGGGAGTCTGTGAGCGTACCCGAGAGCAAACCGTCCGACCTTTTGTCATCCTACAATCCTGGCCTGTACTTCGACGAATTGTTCGGAGCCATGGATTTGCCGGCCGAACATACGGCGCTGATCCGCCAGAGGCTGGCCGCGCTCGACTTCGATGAACTGCGCCGCCGCGCGCAGGATGCGGAGCGGGAACTTTACAATCTCGGCATCACCTTCATCGTCTATTCCGACAAGGACGCCGTCGACCGCATCCTGCCCTTCGACGTCATCCCGCGGGTGATCTCCGCACCGGAATGGAAGCATCTGGAAGCGGGCGTCACGCAGCGGGTCGCCGCGCTGAACCTGTTCCTGCACGATATCTATCACGACCAGAAGATCCTGAAGGACGGGGTGATCCCGCGGGATCTGGTCGAGGGGAACCATAATTTCCGCCCGCAGATGATCGGGCTGGACGTTCCCTTCAACACCTACATCCACATCATGGGCACCGATCTGGTGCGCGACCGACATGGCACCTTCCGCGTGCTGGAGGACAATGGCCGCGTTCCGTCCGGCGTCTCCTATGTCGTGGAGAACCGCCATATGATGCAGCGGGTCTTCCCCGACCTGATGCAGGACATCGGCATCCGCCCGGTGGACAATTACGGCCACAAGCTGCTCGACGCCATGATGGAGATCGCGCCGGTCGACGATCCCCAGGTGGTGCTGCTGTCGCCGGGCACCTACAACTCGGCCTATTTCGAGCACATCTTCCTGGCGCGCGAGATGGGCGTGCCGCTGGTGGAAGGACGCGATCTGGTGGTGGAGAACGACCGCGTCTTCATGAAGACGACCAACGGTCTCGCTCCGGTCCATTCGATCTATCGCCGGCTGGACGACGCCTTCCTCGACCCCAAGGCCTTCAACCCCGACAGCCTGCTGGGTGTGCCCGGCATCCTGGAGGCCTATCGCAAGGGCAACGTGGCGCTGGCCAACGCCATCGGCACCGGCGTGGCCGACGACAAGGCGGTCTACTGCTATGTCCCGCGGATGATCAAATACTACCTGGACCAGGACCCGATCATCCCCAACGTCGACACCCGCATCTGCCGCGAGGCCGACGCCCTGCAATACACGCTCGACAATCTGGCCGATCTGGTGGTGAAGCCGGTGGGCGAGGCCGGCGGCTATGGCATCACCATCGGCCCGCGCGCCAGCAAGGCGGAGTTGGAGGATTGCCGGGCCAAGCTGCTGGCCGATCCGTCCAACTATATCAGCCAGCCGGTGGTCGACCTGTCGGTCTGCCCGACCGTCTGCGACGATGCCATCGAGCCGCGCCACGTCGATCTGCGCCCCTTCGCCATCACCGGCAAGAGCACCTGGGTCCTGCCCGGCGGCCTGTCGCGCGTGGCATTGAAGAAGGGCACGCTGATCGTCAATTCGTCCCAGGGCGGCGGCTCCAAGGACACCTGGGTTCTGGAAGGTGGTGCGGCATGAACCTGCTGTCCCGTTACGCCGAGTGCATTTTCTGGATGGCCCGCTACATGGAACGGGCCGAGAATCTGGCCCGCATCCTGGACGTGCACGAAACCTTCGCGCGCGACACCCGCGGGGCCACCAACTGGTTCTCCATCGTCCAGCTGAACGCTGACGAGAAGGACTTCTTCAGCCGCCACGACCGCCCGACGGCGGAGGCGGTGATCCACTATTACATGTTCGACGGGCAGAACCAGAATTCGCTGCTGTCGATGCTGCGGATGGCGCGGGAGAATGCGCGGACGCTGCGCCCCTGGATCTCGACGGAGATGTGGACGCAGATCAACGTGTTCCACAACAAGCTGCTGGAGATGTCGGTCAAGGACGTGGCGGCGCAGAACCTGTCCAAGGTCTGCACCTGGATCAAGGAGGAATGCCAGACCCACACCGGCATCACCGAGGGCACCTTCTACCGCGACCAGGGCTGGTACTTCTACCAGATGGGCAAGTATATCGAGCGGGCGGACCAGACCACGCGCCTGCTCGACATCAAGTACCACACGCTGTTGCCGTCGCCGGCCGAGGTCGGCTCCACGCTGGATGTCAGCCAGTGGACGACGGTCCTGCGCTGCACCGCCGGCTATCACGCCTTCCGCCGCGTCTATCCCCGCGGCATGTCGCCGACCACGGTCGCCGGCTTCATGCTGTTCAACGAGGGATTCCCGCGCTCCGTCGTGATGTGCGTGCGGCAGATCGACGGAGTGCTGACGCGGATGCGCTCGCGCTACGACCTGCGCGGCGGCTCGGCGGCGATGGAGCGGGTGGACGAGCTGCTGGCCGCGCTGCTGTCCCGTCCGATCGATGCGGTGCTGCGCGACGGCCTGCATGAATATCTCGACTGGATACAGCTGCAACTGAGCGTCGTGACGACGGAGATCGCACAAGCCTTCTTCGGCGTACAGCCGCCTCTGGCGGTTCAGAGCCAGTCGCAGTAAGCTCGGGTCCGGCGGAGGGGGATCACGCTCCTCCGCCTCCTCCTCACTGTCGTGGTGGTTGTCGGTCAGAATGTCGGTCATCCAGCCGCCGCAGCGTCCATTGCAGCAATTCTTCCGGTCGGGGCCGATGCCCTGCCCCTATCTGCCCGGACGTGTTGAACGCAAGCTGTTCACCCGCCTGATCGGTCCCTTCGCGACCGAGGTGAACTCGACCCTGTCGCGCGCCGGCTTCCGCCGCAGCCACGACATCGTCTATCGGCCCGTCTGCCCCAACTGCCAAGCCTGCGTGCCGGTGCGCGTGCCGGTGGCGGAGTTCGTGCCGACCCGGTCGCAGCGCCGGGTGCTGAAGCTCAATGAAGGGGTGACGCTGGCGGAACGCCCGGCCTACGCCACGTCGGAGCAGTATCGGTTGTTCGCGCTCTACCAGAACTCCCGCCACGGCGATTCCGACATGGCCCGGATGGCGATGGGTGATTTCGCCGCCATGGTGGACGAGGGCAGGGCGGACACCAACCTGCTGGAGGCGCGCGACGAGCGCGGGCAGCTGGTCGGCTGCATGCTGACCGACCGGCTGTCGGACGGCTATTCGGCGGTCTACAGCTTCTACGACGCGGCGCAGGACCGCCGCAGCCTGGGCACCTTCATGATCCTGGGCCTGATCGAACGGGCACGGCTGGCCGGCATGCCCTATGTCTATCTCGGCTATTGGATCGCCCACAGCCGAAAGATGGCCTACAAGGCGAAGTTCCATCCGCTGGAATGCCTGGGCGAGGACGGCTGGCGCCCGGCCGAGATCGCTCCGGACATCGACGGACCGATCAGGGATGGAGAGTAGAGGCATCGCCGCCGCACCAACGGCGATGCGCCCATCCCCGATGACCGCCGACGTCAGGCCGCCTTGATGTCGCTCAGGAACTTCTCGACATCCCGGCGCATCAACTCTGCCTGTTTGGACAGTTCACTGGCGGCGCCCAGCACCTGACCGGCGGAATTGCCGGCCTCGCCTGCGGCTTGATTGACCTGGACGATGCTGCCCGTCACCTCCTGCGTGCCGGCGGCGGCCTGCTGGACATTGCGGGAAATCTCGTTGGTTGCCGCGCTCTGCTCCTCGATCGCGGCGGCGATGCCGGTGGTGATGTCGTTGATGCGGCCGATGGTGCCGCCGATGCCGGTGATCGCCGTCACCACGCCATAGGTCGTCTGCTGGATGGCGCCGATCTGGCCGGCAATCTCCTCCGTCGCCTTGGCGGTCTGGCCGGCAAGACTCTTCACCTCGCTGGCGACCACGGCGAAGCCCTTGCCGGCCTCTCCCGCCCGCGCCGCTTCGATGGTGGCGTTCAGGGCCAGCAGGTTGGTCTGGCTGGCGATGGAGTTGATGAGTTCCACCACGGCACCGATCCGCTGGGCTGCATCGGCGAGGCTGCGCACCGCGTCGCTGGTCTGCGCCGCCTCCGTCACCGCCTTGCCGGCAATGTCGGCCGAGCGGGCGATCTGGCTGCCGATCTCCCGGATGGAGCTGGCCATTTCCTCGGTCGCGGTCGCGACCGTTTGGACGTTGGCGCTGGTCTGTTCGGCGGCCGACGCCACGACGGTGGCTTGGCTGCTGGTCTGCTGCGCCATCGCCGACATGGCGTGCGCGGTGGCGTCCAGTTCCGACGCGGCCGACGCCACGGTGCGCAGCGCGGCGCCGGACGACGTCTCGAAGGAGGCCAGCAGACGCTCGATCGCCGCGGTACGCCGTGCCTTGGTCTGCTGTTCGGCCGCCTCGGCGGCGGCGAGCCGGTCGGCCTCGATCAGACCGTCCTTGAAGATCTGGACCGCTCTGGCCATGGCCCCCAACTCGTCCTTCCGCTCCGTTCCATCGACGGCGACTGAAAGTTCCCGGTTCGCCAGACGGCCCATGATCATGGTCAGCCTCTGGATCGGCCGAACCACGGTGGACAGCATGGAAACAGCGATGCCGATGCAGATCACGGCAACCAGGCCGGAAGAAACCATGATGAGGATTTTGCCGTTTTCATACAGGTCCTGGCCTTGGTCAGCCGCCTTTGCGCCCTCGCGCGTATTGAAGTCGATCAGCTTCTGCAAAAGGCCTTTTGCCGTCCTATACTGATCTCTTGCTTGTCCACGGAAGACGGAGCCGGCTTCTTCGGTCTGGTTCTGGCGCGAGAGTGGAAGCAGAACGGTCTTGCTGGTTTTCAGATAATCGCCCCACGCTGACTTGAACGCCTGATAGGTTTCGGTCTCGAATCCTGGCGTCAGCATGGCCGCATAGATCTTATCGGCCTGTTCGAAAGATTTAAGAATCTCCTCCAGGGTTTTTTCTTCGACGCGCATGCCCTCATCCGAGGTTGAGATGATGTGCGCACCTTCATTGATGCGGTAGTAATCGAACAGCGTGTAAAGATTGGCGACCGCAGCGACGGACGGAAGCCAATTGTTCCTGATTTCGAGAGACTTATCGTTCATCGACGACATCTGCAGGATGGAGAAGCCTCCAAACGCAATAAATATGATTATTACTGCTGTAAAGGAAGCGATCGACTTCATTCGAACCGTCATGTTCGATAGCCACGTCATTCCCCATCTCCTGCAAAAAGCAACGGTTCTGATTGAAAAGGCCCTAAAGCCGGCCGACACCATATCGTCACGCCTCTATGGGCGTCTTCGATAGGGCATCCGACCGCCTTAGCAAGGAATGCGCCATCGGCCTTCGGTATGTGGAGTTGCAAGAAAAGCAAGGGCTTTGCCGGCGATGATCGGTTTCATGATCGACCGGCGACCCATGCGGGGCTGGACCTGCAGTGTGGCAAGTTGACGCAGGCGCTGCGAATTGCGACGCATTCCGCAGTTTCCATCTACGGGATTCTACGTAGCTCCAACGTAGCCCTTGCCGCTGGGGGGCGGGAAAGGAATAGTCCCGTCCAATCATATCTTTTGGTATACCCTCCAATCGAGAGAGGGTTGCGACCTGTCGCGCGTGCGCGGCTGCAACAAAAGCAAAAGGGGACGGCCCAAGCCGCGCCCCCGCAACAGGGAGGTTTCTCCTTTGAGAGGTCTGCTCAGACTAAGTGGGCTGATCGATGCCATGAACCAAGGCATCGGCAAGCTCGCCTACTGGCTCGTGCTGGTCGCCGTCGTCGTCAGCTCAGTCAACGCTGTGGTCCGCTACGGGCTGAACACCAGTTCCAATGCGTGGCTGGAACTGCAATGGTATCTGTTCTCGGCCGTGTTCCTGCTGTGCGCCGGCTATACCTTCCTGCGCAACGAACACATCCGCATCGACATCGTGCTGGGCCGCTTTTCCAAGCGGGTGCAGGCCTGGGTCGACGTCTTCGGCATCATCTTCTTCATGTTCCCGATGACGATCCTGATCATGGTGCTGTCCTGGCCGATGTTCATGGACAGCTTCGTCACCAACGAAATGTCGAGCGATGCCGGCGGCCTGATCCGCTGGCCCGTGAAGCTTCTGGTCCCGGTCGGCTTCTTCCTGCTCACCGCGCAGGGCGTCTCGGAACTGATCAAGCGCATCGGCTTTCTCACCGGCCATCGTGACGAGCCGGGCGAGAAGATGCACAGCCATTCCTAAGGACCGGGAGCGCCCCCCAGATGGTCGAGTTCGTAACCGCCAACATGGCGCCGCTGATGTTCGGCGCGCTGGTGTTCTTCCTGTTGATGGGTTTCCCGGTCGCCTTCGCGCTGGCCGCGAATGGTCTGGCGTTCGGTCTGATCGGCATCGAGCTGGGTCTGCTGACCCCGGCGCTGCTGCAGGCGCTGCCGGAACGCGTGTTCGGCATCATGCGCAACGACACGCTGCTCGCGATCCCCTTCTTCACCTTCATGGGCCTGATTCTTGAGCGATCGGGCATGGCCGAGGATTTGCTCGATACCATCGGGCAGTTGTTCGGTCCGATCCGTGGCGGTCTGGCCTATGCGGTGATCTTCGTCGGCGCGCTGCTGGCGGCGACGACCGGCGTGGTCGCGGCCTCGGTCATCTCCATGGGTCTGATCTCGCTGCCGATCATGCTGCGTTACGGCTATGACCGACGGATCGCGACCGGCGTCATCGCCGCGTCCGGCACGCTGGCCCAGATCATTCCGCCGTCGCTGGTGCTGATCGTTCTGGCCGACCAGCTCGGCCGCTCGGTCGGCGACATGTATGCCGGCGCACTGATCCCCGGCCTCGTGCTGACCGGGCTCTATGCCGGTTACATCCTGCTCACCAGCATCATCAAGCCGGAGATGGTGCCGGCCCTGCCGCCGGAAGCCCGTTCGCTGCGCGGTTGGAAGCTTCTGCTGCGCGTCATCACCTCGCTGGTGCCGCCGCTGGTGCTGATCTTCCTGGTTCTGGGCACGATCTTCATCGGCATCGCCACCCCAACCGAGGGCGGCGCCATGGGCGCGGCCGGCGCCATCCTGCTGGCCCTCGCCAAGCGGCAGCTGAGCTGGGGCCTGATGCGTCAGGCGATGGACGCGACCGCCAAGCTTTCGTCCTTCGTGGTGTTCATCCTGATCGGTTCGACCGTGTTCGGTCTGGTGTTCCGCGCGGTGAACGGCGACCTGTGGGTGGAGCATCTGCTGACCAGCCTGCCGGGCGGCGAGCTTGGCTTCCTGATCGTCTGCAACATCCTGGTTTTCGTTCTGGCCTTCTTCCTCGATTTCTTCGAGCTGGCCTTCATCATCGTCCCCCTGCTGGGGCCGGTGGCGGACAAGCTGGGCATCGATCTGATCTGGTTCGGCGTGCTGCTGGGCGTCAACATGCAGACCAGCTTCATGCACCCGCCCTTCGGCTTCGCGCTGTTCTTCCTGCGGTCGGTGGCGCCGAAGACCGACTATCTCGACAAGATCACCGGGCAGAAGATCGCGAAGATCACCACCGGCCAGATCTATTGGGGTGCGGTTCCCTTTGTCGTCATCCAGATCATCATGGTCGCCCTTGTCATCTCCTTCCCGCAGTTGGTCGATGCCGGCCGCGACAAGGGACCGAAGATCAACCTGGACGACGTGAAGATCGAAATCCCGGCCTTCGACAACCAGGAAGTGGCTCCGCCCTTCGGCGCTCCGGCGCAGCCGGAGTCGAACCCGAACGACGACATCATGAAGCAACTGCAGGGCAAGTGACGCCTGTCGTCACCAAGCCTGGACAAGCAAAAGGGGCCGGTTCATCCGGCCCCTTTCTTGTTGATGCGTATCCGGTTGGGAAAGGGTCAGCGTGACTTGGTGGCACCAGCCCAGTTGGTCGGTGCGGTTCCGGAAGAGGGAAGAGCCCCGCCGCTGCCAAGGGAAACCATACGGTCGCTTCCGGCGATGGGCGGCAGGGCGGCGAATTCCTCCGCCGTCATGCCGGTCAGGATCACGGCCTGACGATTGCGGGCGTAGCGCAGGTTGTCGCTGCCGACCATCACCTTGTGCTCGTTCGGGAAGCGCGGGGCGCCGACGGTGACGATCGCCTGTTCCACCCGGTTTGTCGGCCCGATCACGAGATCGCTGACGTTGCCGAGGATCCGGCGGCCGTCCGGCGTCTGCACGGTCAATCCGACGAGTTCCACCGGTGGCTTGGTCGCCACCTCCGCTGATGGGATGCCGCCCATGTCCGAACTGGCGCAGGCGCCCAATGCCAGAACCGGCAGGGCCAGAACCGGCAGGATTGCCAGAGCCGACAGGCTGGGGAGGGGCATGCGCAGGGAAAGGCGGCGGTGATCCATCGGTCTTGGCCCTTTTGCTGACGGCGCGGAACTGTGCGTCCCTAGAACAGCACGAGCATGGCCGGAGGTCCCGCGCGCCGAAGGGGTGACCCCATCGTCGGCCGGAGACCTCCATCGGGACGGGTCAGGTGAAGACGAAGTCGTGGGCGGCACTCAGGCCGATCTGGTCCACCGTCAGCGACGAGCCGTCGGTGAAGGTGAAGACCGAATTCGAGCCGTTGGTCGTCATCGCCATCTCCCACGCGGCGTAGCCGTGGAACTCGATCTGGTCGATCCCCTTTTCGAAATAGTTGATGGTGTCGTGGCCGAAGCCGCCGGTGGCCCGCTCCATCAGGAAACGGTCGATCTGTCCGTCGGTGTAGCTGACCATCAGGTCGTCGCCGGTGCCCGGCTGGAACAGGTCGGCGCCGCCGTCGCGATAGCTGTCGTAAAGCGTGTCGTTGCCGGTGCCGCCGATCATGGTGTCGTCGCCGCGCATCCCCTTGACGATGTCGTCGCCGGTGCCGCCGTTCAGCCAGTCGTTGCCATCGCCGCCGAACAGCTGGTCGTTGCCGGCATCGCCCCACATCGAATCGTTACCGGCCTCGTTGCCGCCATAGGGATCGCCGAGCCAGTCGTTGCCGTCGCCGCCATGAAGCTGGTCGTTGCCCAGCCCGCCGATCAACGAGTCATTGCCGCGTTCGCCATACAGCTGATCGTTACCGCCGGCGCCGTTGACGCGGTCGTCGCCATCCAGACCGTCGATCCGGTCGTCATAGGCGGTGCCGGTCATGGCGTCGTTGTTCGAAGTCCCCCAAAACTGGCGCATGGCGTCTCTCCATCAGTGCCGTTAACGTGCTGTTAACGATTAACCAGATGTTAACCATGAGGCCTGGGCGGTCGAAAAGCGATAAAGGGGCAGTACAAACGGGACAAGGAGAGATGACACAGATAACCGAAGCTTGATTGGATTTGTGATCTTTAATGTTTCTTTATTCGACGTATTTGTGATCCAAAGCGGGATCTTTCTGTGACGGAACAGAGACTTTGCTCCTCCTATGGGTAGGTCTGGGCCGGCGGAAGGGCACAGCGGCGCCGGCCGAAGGCGATGCGCGGACGGGGAGGGCAGTAGGCCGCAGGCAAAAGCACTGTCGGAACGGATCGTCCGAAAGAGGATCGGCGGCGCAAATGTGCTTCCCGCCGTCCAAGATTGCGGATCCGGCGGTGTGCGCAAAAAATTACCGGGCGTCCAAAGGAACGCCCGGTGCAGTCATATACAGGGAGGGTTAGAGACAAGAAGCTGTGTATACCCTTCGGCGGGGGTGCCGCTTTGATGTGGATCAAGAAATCCGGCAGCGGCGTCGAACCGAGTTTCCATCGGCTCGCGCTCAGCCGTGGCTGTGCGAATGCCCGCCATAGAGAATGGACGGATCGGTTTCGACCTCCTGGATCGTTTCCAGCTTTCCTGCCCGCCAAGCCCGATAGAAGCAGCTGCGCCGGCCGGTGTGGCAGGCGACGCCGTCCTGTTCGACGATCAGCAACAGGGTGTCGCCGTCGCAATCCACCCGGAAATCCTTCAGCCGCTGGACCTGCCCGGAGGTCTCGCCCTTGCGCCACAGCCCGCCGCGCGACCGCGACCAATAGCAGACGCGGCCGGTTGACAAGGTCTCCACCACCGCGTCGCGATTCATCCAGGCCATCATCAGGATTTCGCCGGTGCCCTCGGCCTGGGCGATTGCCGGCACCAGCCCATCGGCGGTGAAGCGGATGGCGGCCAGCACCTCTTCAAAGGGGGCAACATCGATCGACGGCGTATCCGTCATGGCAAATCACTCCTTCACAGGCCCGCCGCTCAGAGGGCGGCGGCCATCCGGCGGAAGCCGGCCTCGAGATCGCGGATCAGGTCGTCGGGGCTTTCCAGGCCGGCGTGCAGGCGCAGGACCTGTCCCGGATCGGTCCAGCGGGTGGCGGAGCGCACCGCGGCCGGCCGCGTCGGCAGGATCAGGCTTTCGAACCCGCCCCAGCTGTAGCCCATGCCGAACAGCTCCATGCCGTCCAGCATCGCCGCCAGGGCCTTGCGCGGCACCTGGTTGATGATGATGGAGAACAGGCCGCTCGATCCGGTGAAGTCGCGCTTCCACAGCTCGTGGCCGGGGAAATCGGGCCGGGCGGGGTGCAGCACGCGCGTCACCTCCGGCCGGGCGGCCAGCCAGTCGGCGAGCGCCAGCGCGCTTTCCTGATGCTGGCGCATCCGCACCGACAGGGTGCGCAGGCCCCGCAGGCCGAGATAGAGGTCGTCCGGCCCGCCGCAGACGCCGAAGCGGGTGGCGGCCTTCTTCACCGCGGTCCAGCTTTCCTCGTCCCGGCAGGTGACGACGCCCAGCATCGCGTCGGCATGGCCGACCATATACTTGGTGGCGGCATGGATCGACAGGTCGACGCCGTGGTCGAAGGGGCGGAAGAACAGCGGCGTCGCCCAGGTGTTGTCGATCATCACCGTGGCGCCGACTTTTTTGGCCGCGGCGGCGATGGCCGGCACGTCCTGCACCTCGAAGGTCAGCGAGCCCGGCGATTCGAGGAAGACCACGCTGGTGTTCGGCCGCAGCAGCGCCGAGATGCCGGCGCCGATGCAGGGATCGTAGAACTCGACCTCCACCCCATAGGGCGCCAGCGTCTCCTTGGCGAAGCGGCGGGTGGGGCCATAGGCGCTGTCGGTGATCAGCACATGGTCGCCGGCCTTGGTGAAGGCTGACAGCGCGATGGCGATGGCGGCGAGGCCGGAGCCGGTGTTCACCGACTTGTAGCCGCCCTCCAGCGCCGCCGCCGCCTCTTCGAAGGCGAAGGTGGTGGGGGTGCCCATGCGGCCGTAATGCACGCCTTCCAGCGTGTTGCGGTCGCTTTCCTCCAGCGCGTCCAGCGTCGGGAACAGCACGGTGGAGCAGTGATAGACCGGCGGATTGACGATGCCGTGGTTGTTCCGCGGATCGCGGCCGGCATGAACGAGAATCGTGTCCTGCGTGACGTCCTTCATCGACTGTCCGTTTGGCTGGTGCGGCGTTCCGGTGCGGCGGAGCCGAACATTGTGTCATTCCGAAGGCCCTGCGGCCAACACCGATTGCGCCGAAGTGCCGTCAGCGGGCGGTATAGTCTGGTATCACCACAAATGCACGGATGATTCGACAAGCGGGATCAAGTTGATACACTCTTGTCCCACGCGCATGGCTGCGTCGCGATCCCCACAGGGGCGGCCCGTCGGGGCTACCTCAGGCCCCCCGGGGATCACATGGCCGGCGTGGTCGGCGCGTCGTCAGACCGCTCAAATGCGAAGAACGCAAGAACAGGGTGGAGTTAATAATTATGAAGTCAGGGCTTCTCGCCGCCGCCGCGGCGGCTGTGGTCATTACCGCCAGCGCCGCCGCCGGTGCCGCCACGCTCGATACCGTCAAGCAGCGCGGCTTCGTGCAGTGCGGCGTCAATGCCGGCCTGCCGGGTTTCGGCAACCCCGATAGCGCCGGCAACTGGACCGGCCTCGACGTCGATTACTGCCGTGCCGTCGCCGTCGCCATCTTCAACGACCCGAACAAGGTCAAGTTCACCCCGCTGTCGGCGCAGCAGCGCTTCCCGGCCATCCAGTCGGGCGAGGTCGACCTGCTGTCGCGCAACACCACCGCCACACTGACCCGCGACACCTCGGTCGGCCTGAACTTCGCCCCCGTCACCTATTATGACGGCCAGGGCTTCATGGTTCCGAAGAAGCTGGGCGTGAAGAGCGCCAAGGAACTGAACGGCGCCACCGTCTGCGTCCAGTCCGGCACCACCACCGAACTGAACCTCGCCGACTATTTCCGCGCCAACAACATGACCTACAACCCGGTCGTGATCGAGTCGAACGACGAGGTGAACGCCGCGTACTTCGCCGGCCGCTGCGACGTGCTGACGACCGACGTGTCCGGTCTGGCCGGCACCCGCGCCGGCGTCGCGCCGGTTCCGGAAGACCATGTCATCCTGCCGGAAGTCATCTCCAAGGAGCCGCTGGCCCCGGCCGTGCGCCATGGCGACGACCAGTGGTTCGACATCGTGAAGTGGACGGTCTACGCCACCATCCAGGCGGAAGAGTTCGGCATCAACTCCAAGAACATCGACGAGTTCGCCAACTCCAAGAACCCGGACGTCCAGCGCTTCCTCGGCACCTCGCCGGGCATGGGCAAGGCTCTGGGCCTGGACGAGAAGTGGGCCTACAACGTGGTGAAGAAGGTCGGCAACTACGGCGAGATCTTCGACCGCAACGTCGGCCCGGGCACCCCGCTGAAGCTGGAGCGCGGCCTGAACGCGCTGTGGACCAAGGGCGGCCTGATGTACGCGCAGCCGTTCCGGTAAGGCAGACCACCGTTTGAAGGCCGCCCGTCGGGAACCTGCCGGGGGCGGCCTTCCGGTAGAAGGAGCGGTCGCGAAGGGCGTCAGCGAAACGCCCGCGCATCTGGCCGCATTGGGAGACATGTCGCTTCCCCTACGGTGTGGAAATTGCCCGGAAAACGTCCGGGACCGCGTGGGCACCGTATGGGGCGCGATGGTTGGGGGAGAGTAGTCCGTGGCGACCGAGACCCGGACCACCCAAGGCGCTCCGCCGCCGGGTGGCGTATCCATTTCCCTCAGCGACCCGACGTTCCGTGCCATCGTCTACCAGATCCTGGTGGTCGGCGCGGTCGTTCTGGTCGGCTGGTTCCTTATTTCCAACACGCTCGACAACCTCGCGCGGCGCTCGATCGCGACCGGTTACGATTTCCTGGGGCGTGAAGCGGCCTTCGGCATCGGCGAGTCGCTGATCGACTATTCGCCGAAGGACACCTATGGCCGGGCCTTCCTGGTCGGCGTGCTGAACACGTTGAAGGTGTCGGTCATCGGCATCATCCTGGCGACGATCATCGGCACGGTCATCGGCGTCGCCCGGCTGTCCAGCAACTGGCTGATCGCCAAGCTGGCCTCGACCTATGTCGAGATCGTGCGCAACATCCCGCCGCTGCTGCAGCTGTTCTTCTGGTATGCGCTGGTGTCGGACGGCCTGCCGGCGGTACGCCAGGCGCTGAACCCGCTGCCGGGCGTGTTCCTGTCGCAGCGCGGCCTGCGCATTCCCGTCCCGGTCGCCGATCCGGTCTGGACCAACATGGGCATCGCCCTGCTGGTCGGCATCGCCGCTGCCTGGGGGGTGTCGCGCTGGGCCAAGGCGCGGCAGGCGCGCACCGGACAGCCCTTCCCCGCGGGGTGGGCCGGGCTGGGTCTGATCCTCGGCCTGCCGATCCTGACCTGGATCGCCGGCGGGGCGCCGATGGCGCTCGACATGCCGAAGCTGGCCGGCTTCAACTTCTCCGGCGGCGTCGCGATCTCGCCCGAGTTCTTCGCCATCCTGACCGGCCTGACGCTCTACACCGCGGCCTTCATCGCCGAGGTGGTGCGCAGCGGCATCAAGGCGGTCAACTGGGGCCAAACCGAGGCGGCGCGCGCGCTGGGCCTGCCGAGCGGTCCGACGCTGCGCCTTGTGATCCTGCCGCAGGCGCTGCGGGTGATCGTGCCGCCGCTGACCAGCCAGTATCTGAACCTGATGAAGAACAGCTCGCTGGCGCTCGCCATCGGCTACCCCGATCTGGTGTCGATCGCCAACACGACCCTGAACCAGACCGGTCAGGCGATCGAAGGCGTGACGATGATCATGGGCACCTATCTGGTCATCAGCCTCAGCATTTCGATCTTCATGAACTGGTACAACAAGCGCATCGCGCTGGTGGAGCGGTAACGGCCATGACCGACAACGTGCAAAGCGTCGGCCTGCCGGACGAGCGTCCGCCGGCCAACACCGTCGGCCCCATCGCGTGGCTGCGGAGCAACCTGTTCAACACCTGGTACAACGCCATCCTGACCATTCTGGTCCTGGCGCTGCTGGTTTCGGCGATCCCGCCCTTCGTCGGATGGCTGCTGGTCAACGCGCATGGTTTCGATTCGAACTCCACGGTCTGCCGACAGGATGCCGGCGGCGCCTGCTGGGGCTTCATCGGCGAGAAGCTGCGCTTCATCATGTTCGGGATGTTCCCGTGGGATGAGCAGTGGCGGCCGCTGCTGACCATCGGCGTCTTCATCGCGCTGCTGGTCGCCAGCTGCGACCGCCGCTTCTGGAAGCCGTGGTTCGGGCTGGTCTGGGCCGCCGGGCTGACGCTGGTGGCGATCCTGATGTGGGGCGGCGTCTTCGGCCTGACCTATGTCGAGAACACGCTGTGGGGCGGCCTGCCGCTGACCATCATCCTGTCGGTGATCGGTCTGGCCGTCGCCTTTCCGGTGTCGATCCTGCTGGCTCTGGGCCGGCGGTCGGACATGCCGGCGGTAAAGGTGCTGTGCGTCACCTACATCGAGCTGATCCGCGGCGTGCCGCTGATCAGCCTGCTGTTCATGGCGTCGGTGATGCTGCCGCTGTTCCTGCCGAACGGCGTTTCCGTCGACAAGCTGCTGCGCGCGCAGATCGCCTTCATCATGTTCGCCGCCGCCTATATGGCGGAAGCGATCCGCGGCGGCCTGCAGGCGATCCCGAAGGGGCAGTATGAGGCGGCGGACGGGCTGGGGCTCGGCTATTGGCAGAAGATGCGCAAGATCATCCTGCCGCAGGCGCTGGCCATCGCCATCCCGCCGCTGGTGAACACCTTCATCAGCTTCTTCAAGGACACCTCGCTCGTCATCATCATCGGCCTGTACGACCTGCTCGGCACCGCGAAGGCCGCGCTGTCCGACCCGTCCTGGCGCGGCTTCTACCGCGAGGCCTATCTGTTCATCGGCGTGATCTACTGGATCTTCTGCTTCAGCATGTCGAAATACAGCCAGAAGCTGGAGCGCGACCTGAACCGCGGCCATCGCCGTTAGATCAACGCCGTCAAGGGAGACTAGAAGACCCATGTCCCAGGCCATGTCCCAGGGCACCAAGCCGAAGCACACCCTCAGCGGCGAGGAGATCATCCGCTGCACGGGCGTCAACAAGTGGTACGGCGAGTTCCACGTCCTGAAGAACATCAACCTCAATGTCCAGAAGGGCGAGCGCATCGTCGTCTGCGGCCCGTCGGGGTCGGGCAAATCGACGATGATCCGCTGCCTGAACCGGCTTGAGGAGCATCAGAAGGGCACGATCGTCATCGACGGGATCGAGCTGACCAACAACCTGAAGAACATCGAGCTGGTCCGCCGCGAAGTCGGCATGGTGTTCCAGCACTTCAACCTGTTCCCGCATCTGACGGTGCTGGAGAACTGCACGCTCGCCCCGATCTGGGTCCGCAAAATGCCGAAGGCGGAGGCGGAAGAGCGGGCGATGAGCTACCTGACGCGGGTGCGCATCGCCGAACAGGCCAAGAAATATCCCGGCCAGCTGTCGGGCGGTCAGCAGCAGCGTGTCGCCATCGCGCGGTCTCTGTGCATGAGCCCGAAGGTGATGCTGTTCGACGAGCCGACCTCCGCGCTTGACCCCGAAATGGTCAAGGAGGTGCTGGACGTCATGATCGGGCTGGCCGAGGACGGCATGACCATGCTGTGCGTGACGCACGAAATGGGCTTCGCCAAGTCGGTCGCCGACCGCGTCATCTTCATGGACCGCGGCGAAATCGTGGAGCAGGACACGCCGGACGCGTTCTTCTCCAACCCCAAGTCGGAGCGCACGCGCCTCTTCCTCAGCCAAATTCTAAACCACTGATCCGGGCAGCAGGCCGGCGCTTCCGTCCGGCCTGCTATTTGGAAATAAAACACCTCGAGTTGGGGTGCGCGACGCAATGTCCTGTGGCGTCGCGCACCAGTTTGCGGTTCAATCGGTCGCCCGACGTGCTGTTCGACCGATCCGCTTACGGAGACCGAGGTTATGGACCTGCTCAGCCCCCGTCCCAGCGTTGGCCAGATCAAGCCGTACCGACCCGCTCGCCCGCCTCGCGACGGCCGCCGGTGGATCGACCTGTCGCTGACCCACAATCCGCTCGGACCCAGCCCGCTGGCGCTGGACGCCTATTGCGAGGCAGCCACGCGCATCCATTGCTATCCCGATTGGGATCAGGAACCGCTGCGCCACGCCATCGCGCGCCGTCATTCCATCGATGCCGACCGCATCGTCTGCACCGCCGGGTCGGAGGAACTGATCCATCTGGTCGCCCAGGCCTTCGCCGGCCCCGGTGACGAGGTTCTGTGCCACGAGCGGGGCTATCGCGGATTCCTCAAGGCGATCCGCGCCGCCGGGGCAACCGCAGTCGTGGCCGCGGAGCGCGACATGGTGGTGGATGTGGACGCGATGATCGACCGCGCCAGCGAGCGCACGAAGATCTGCTTCCTCGCCAACCCCAACAACCCGACCGGCACCTACATCCCGGCCGAGGCGGTGCAGCGGCTGCGCGCCGGCCTGCCGTCCACCACACTGCTGGTGCTGGATTCGGCCTATGCCGACTATTGCCGGATGCCGGACTACAGCGACGGGACGGAGATCGTCGAGAATTCCGACAATGTTCTGCTGATCCGCACATTCTCAAAGATGCACGGGCTGGCGGGGCTTAGGGTCGGCTGGGGCTATGGTCCCGCCACGGTGATCGAAGCGGTGAACGCCATCCGCGGTGCCTTCAACGTCTCGCTGCCCGCCCAACTGACCGCCGCCGCCGCTCTCAGCGACGCGGAGCATGAGGAGGCGACCTTCGCCCACAATGCGCGGTGGCTGCCCTGGCTGTCACGCGAGTTGGAGCGGGTGGGGCTGCGCGTCTATCCCAGCGTCTGCAACTTCGTGCTGGCCCGCGTGCCGACCGATCCGTCGCTGGGCACCCAGGCGGTCATCGACCATCTCGCCCACCGTGGCATCCTGGTGAAGCCGGTGACCGAGTACGGCCTGTCCGACTGCCTGCGCATCACCATCGGCCGCGAGGAGGAGAACAAGGCGCTGGTGGTGGCTCTGGCGGAGATTCTCGGTTGATCAGGCCGGCCGGAGGCTGCGACGGAACGACGCGAACAGAACCCACGGATTTTCGCCTCTTTTGATGCAGATCAACGAACGGTCTATGCGCTTCCGGATAAGGTCCTTCTTGTCTCTAACCCTCCCTGTATCACTGAGCCGGAGCATCCGCATGGATGTCTCCGGCTTTTTCTTTTCGGTCGGGGGAGACGGAAAGTGCCTGTCCGTTGACCTGCATCAAGGCGGGAGGGGGTGGATGGGCGTAGACCTTTGACTGTCTCTAACCCTCCCTGTTTCACAGGAGGCCCCGGTTCCGGTGCCTCCTGTTTTTTTGTCCGCGTTTTGGACGGCAACGCCTATGAGGGCGGGCGCGTGCGGTTCCAGCGCAGGACCAGCCCGATCACCGACAGCGGCACCACGATGACGGCGCCGATCAGGATGTAGGGCAGGGCCCAGCGGCCGGCGTCGATCATCAGTGCGGCGATGTCCTGCACCGTCTGCCAACTGTTCGTCAGGATGCTGGCCGGATCGATGCGCAGGAACGACAGCACGAAGCCGACGACGAAGCACAACACCAGCGTCCGAATGATCCAACCCACCAAGGCTTCACCTCACGCTCGTCACGGCGGAGCGTGTGCTCCGCCTGAAGCAACGCGCCGCCCCGCGACCGGGTTCCGGCGCCGTCAAACGACCTCCCGCTCCACCGATAACGCGCGCGGCAGCTTGAAGACGATGTTCTCCGTCGCCGTGCGCAGCTCCTCCACCGTCACGTCGAAACGGGCGCGGGCGGCTTCGATGACCTCCTCGACCAGCACTTCCGGCGCCGACGCGCCGGCGGTGATGCCAAGGCGGGCGACGCTGGACAGCGCGTCCCAATCGATGTCGGCGGCGCGCTGGACCAGTTGGGCGGCCGGGCAGCCATGGGTCTTCGCCACCTCCACCAGCCGCTTGGAGTTGGAGGAGTTCGGCGCCCCCAGCACCAGCAGCGCGTCCACCTTCGGCGCGATGGCCTTCACCGCCGCCTGACGGTTGGTGGTGGCGTAGCAGATGTCTTCCTTCTTCGGCCCGGCGATGGCGGGAAAGCGGGCCTGCAGCGCGGCCAGGATCGCCGTCGTCTCGTCGACCGACAGGGTGGTCTGGGTGGCGTAGGCGAGGTTTTCCGGGTCGCGGACCTCCATCGTCGCCACGTCGGCCACCGTCTCCACCAGCACCACGGCGCCGTCGGGCAACTGGCCCATGGTGCCGATCACCTCCGGGTGGCCGGCATGGCCGATCAGGACGATCTGCTTGCCTTCGTCGAAATGCCGTTCGGCCTCGCGATGCACCTTGCTGACCAGCGGGCAGGTGGCGTCGAGATAGAACAGCCCGCGCGCCTCGGCCGCCTGCGGCACCGATTTCGGCACGCCATGGGCGGAGAAGACCACCGGGCGGCCGTCCGGCACCTCGGTCAGCTCGTCGACGAAGACGGCGCCCTTGGCTTCCAGGCTTTCGACCACGAACCGGTTGTGGACGATCTCGTGCCGGACATAGACCGGCGCCCCATAGCGGTCGATCGCCGTCTCGACGATCTGGATCGCCCGGTCCACCCCGGCGCAGAAGCCGCGCGGCGCCGCCAGCAGGATCGTCAAGGCCCGGGTGGCCTGGGGAGAGGTCGTGGTCATATGCGCTGTACCGCCCTTGCGTGGAGTGGGTCGCCCTTAGGTGGTCCTGCGCCAGACGGTCACAAGGGATAGAACCGCCGCGCGGTCTTGTGCCGGTCAAGCTGGGACACTAAAGTCGCGGTCCAACAGCCCGTCAACCGATCAGGCCGAACCGATGGACCGCCGCGACCGTAATATAGGAACCCCCGCCCGGAAAAGCCCGCTGGCGTCCCTCTTTGGGATGGTCCGCCCTGCGCTGCTCGCGGCCGGGGCCGTGCTGGTGCTTTCCGGCTGCTCCGGTATGGGGATGGGCCCGACGAATCCGTCGGAGGCGGCGCTGGCCTGCCCGAAGGTCAACATCGTCCGCGACCTGCAGGAAGTGACGGTCTTCCGCCCCGGCGGCAAGGACCTGACCGATCTGGAGTCGCGCGCCGCCCTGGTCGATTTCACCGGCAGCTGCGACTACACCAGCAACGGCGTCACCGTGAACGTGAACGTCTATCTGGTGGCCGAGCGCGGCCCGGCCTTGCCGGGCAACACCGCCAAGTACCAGTATTTCGTCGCCCTGGCCCAGCCGGACGACACACTGGTGTCGAAGGCCTATTTCGACACCGACGTGACCTTCGTCCCCGGCCAGCCGCGCGCCGGCACCCGCGAGGAGCTGACGCCGAAGATCCCGCTGCCCAAGGACGCCAACGCCAAGGATTGGAAGATCTATCTTGGCTTCCAGCTGACGCCGGAGCAGCTGAACTTCAACCGGACGCAGATGAAGAAGTAAGCGCTGCGGTTCATCGGTGCCGGAGCCTTCCCTTTTCGACCGTCATTCCCGCGAAGGCGGGAATCCAGCCGCATCAACCGCTTGACCTGCAAGCCTGGATCCCCGCCTTCGCGGGGACGACGGCTGAAAAGGGTGCGGGTTTGGCACCGGATCCGCTGATTGACAAACTTGTCTATTCGCGACAGTGTGCCGCCATCACGCCGATGATCCCTCGCGGGAGAGATCGCTTGTGAGCTTGTCGTAAATCGACAGGTTCTCAGGCGGCGCCGAAGGAGCAACCGCCCCCGGAAACTCTCAGGCAAAAGGACCGCAAGGGGATAAGGCAACTCTGGAAAGCAGCCTCGGCGCTCACCCGCCGCGACTCACCGAAGGAGTAAACCGGGTGTCCGGCTCGACCAGACGGCGGTGAATCTCTCAGGTCCAAGACAGAGGGGGCAGCTTCCTGCATCGATCCCGATGCGGGCGCTGAAACCTTGTCGGAGGACCCGCGCGTGACCGAGGCCGCAACCGCTCTCAAGACCACCCCGCTGCACGCGCTCCATGTCGAGCTTGGCGCCCGCATGGTGCCTTTCGCCGGCTATGACATGCCGGTGCAATATCCGCTGGGCATCCTGAAGGAGCACCAGCACACCCGCGAGAAGGCCGGGCTGTTCGACGTGTCCCACATGGGGCAGGTCCGCCTGACCGGCGACGATCCCGCCGCCGCCCTGGAAACGCTGGTTCCCGGCGACATCAAGGGCTTGGCGCAGGGCCGCATGCGCTACACGCTGTTCCTGAACGAACAGGGCGGCATCCTCGACGACCTGATGGTGACCAATGCCGGCGACCACCTGTTCCTGGTGGTGAATGCCGCCTGCAAGGAGCAGGACGTCGCCCATCTGCGCGAGAAGCTAGCCGGCAAGGCCGAGGTCGAACTGCTGGATGATCTGGCGCTGATGGCGCTCCAGGGTCCGATGGCGGCCAAGGTGATGGCCCGCTTCGTGCCGGAAGCTGCCACCATGAAATTCATGAGCTACCTGTCCGCCACCTTCAAGGGCGTGCCGGTGATCCTGACCCGCTCCGGCTATACCGGCGAAGACGGCTACGAGATCTCCTGCGACAAGGCCGATGCCGAGATGATCGCCCGCGCGCTGCTGGCCGAATCGGAGGTCGAGGCGATCGGGCTGGGCGCCCGCGATTCGCTGCGGCTGGAGGCCGGGCTGTGCCTCTACGGCCACGACATCGACACCACCACGACGCCGGTCGAAGGCGCGCTGGAATGGACGCTGCCGAAGCGCCGCCGCGCCGAGGGTGGCTTCCCCGGTTATGACATCATCCACCGGCAGCTGACCGAGGGCGCCACGCGCCGCCGCGTCGGCATCCAGCCGGAAGGCCGCCAGCCGGCCCGTGACCACACCGAAATCCAGGACGCCAACGGCAATCGCATCGGCGAGATCACCAGCGGCGGCTTCGGCCCGACCGCCGGCGCGCCGGTCGCCATGGGCTATGTCGACATCGCGAACTCCGCGGTTGGCACGCCGCTGACGCTGATGGTGCGCGGCAAACCGCTGCCCGCTCGCGTCGCCGCCACGCCCTTCGTGCCGCAACGCTATTACCGGGGCTGACGCCTCTCTTCCCAGACCGCAAACAACCGTTTTGAACAGGGAACTTTTCCGATGAGCAAGAAATTCACCAAGGACCACGAGTGGGTTCAGGTCGATGGCGATGTCGCCACCGTCGGTGTCACCGACTTCGCGCAGAGCCAGCTGGGCGACGTCGTGTTCGTCGAGCTGCCCGAGGCCGGCCGCGTGCTGGAACAGGGCAAGGAAGCCGCCGTCGTCGAATCGGTGAAGGCCGCCAGCGACGTGTACGCCCCGGTCTCCGGCACCGTGGTGGAAGCAAACCAGGCCCTGGTGGACGATCCGTCGATGGTCAACAGCGCCGCCGAGACTGACGGCTGGTTCTTCAAGCTTCAGTTGAAGGACGCCTCCGAACTCGATGGTCTGATGGACGAATCGGCCTACAAGGCCTTCGTGGAGGAATCCCACTAACATGCGCTATCTGCCCCTGACCGAGGCCGACCGGCAGTCGATGCTGGAGGCCGTCCGCGCAACATCGGTCGAAGACCTGTTCCGCGATGTTCCAAAGGCGGCCCAACTGGCCGGCCCGATCGGGGACTTGCCCAACCATATGGGCGAGCTTGAGGTCGAACGGCTGCTGGGTTCCATGGCGGCCAAGAATGTGCCGGCCGGTTCGGTGCCGAGCTTCCTCGGCGCCGGCGCCTACCGTCACCATGTGCCGGCGACCGTCGACCATCTGGTCCAGCGCGGCGAGTTCCTGACCGCCTACACGCCGTACCAGCCGGAGGTGAGCCAGGGCACGCTGCAGGTCCTGTTCGAATTCCAGACCCAGGTCGCGCTGCTGACCGGCATGGATGTGGCCAACGCCTCGATGTATGACGGCGCCACCTCCTGCGCCGAGGCGGTGATGATGGCGAACCGCGTCACCCGGCGGAAAAAGGCGATCTTGTCCGGCGGCCTGCACCCGCATTACCGCGACGTGACCACCACCGACGCCCGTTTCATCGGTTTCGAGGCAGTGGCTATGCCGGCCGCCCCGACCGGCGGCGAGGATCTGCTGGCGCTGGTCGACGACAAGACCTCCTGCGTCGTCGTGCAGAACCCGGACGTGTTCGGCCATGTCCGCGACTACACCGATCTGGCCGCGGCCTGTCAGGCCAAGGGTGCGCTGCTGATCGTCGTGGTGACGGAAGCGCTTTCGCTCGGCCTGCTGACGCCGCCGGGCGACATGGGCGCCGACATCGTCGCGGCGGAGGGCCAGTCCTTCGGCAACGCGCTGAACTTCGGCGGCCCCTATGTCGGGCTGTTCGCGGTGAAGGACAAATATGTCCGCCAGATGCCGGGCCGCCTGTGCGGCGAGACGGTGGACGCCGACGGCCGCCGGGGCTTCGTGCTGACGCTCTCCACCCGCGAGCAGCACATCCGCCGCGAGAAGGCGACCTCGAACATCTGCACCAACTCCGGCCTGTGCGCGCTGGCCTTCTCGATCCATGTCAGCCTGCTGGGCGAGGCCGGGATCACGCAGCTGGCCCAACTGAACCATGCCAAGGCGGTCCAGATGGCCGACAAGCTGGCGGCGGTTCCGGGCGTGCAGGTGCTGAACGACGGCTTCTTCAACGAGTTCACCGTCAAGCTGCCGAAGCCGGCCGCCGCGGTGGTCGAGGAACTTGCCAAGCGCCGCATCCTCGGCGGTGTGCCGGTGTCGCGCCTCTATCCGGGCGAGATGGAAGACCTCCTGCTGGTCGCCGTCACCGAAACCAACACCGACGCCGACATGGATGCTTTCGCCGCCGCTCTGACTGAGGTTCTGGCATGAGCATGAACAACCAGGGCCGTCCCTCGGCCATCCCCGCGAACTCGGGCACTTTCGACAACGTGACCGGCACCGTCACCGGCAATCGCGGCCTGCAGATCGAAGAGCCGCTGATCTTCGAACAGGACAGCGCAGGGCGCACCGGCGTCGATCTGCCGGATCGGCCAAAGGTGGCATCGCGCCTGGGTGCGGTGAAGCCGCGCGCCAAGGTCGGGCTGCCCGGCCTCGCCGAGCCGCAGGTGGTCCGCCACTACACCCGCCTGTCGCAGAAGAACTATGCCATCGACAGCGGGTTCTATCCGCTGGGCTCCTGCACGATGAAGCACAACCCGCGCCTGAACGAGAAGATGGCGCGGCTGCCGGGCTTCTCCGACGTGCATCCCATGCAGCCGGTCAGCACGGTGCAGGGTGCGCTGGAACTGATGGACCAGTTGGCCCACTGGCTGAAGACGCTGACCGGCATGGCCGCCGTGACACTGGCGCCCGCCGCCGGTGCCCATGGCGAGATGTGCGGCATCATGGCGATCCGAGCCGCGCATGAGGCCAAGGGCGACAGCGGCCGCACCAAGATCCTCGTGCCGGAAAGCGCCCACGGCACCAACCCGGCGACCGCCGCCGCCTGCGGCTACAGCGTCGACGCCATCCCGGCGACCGCCGACGGTCGCGTCGATCTGGAGGCGCTGAAGGCCAAGCTCGGTCCGGACGTGGCTGGCTTGATGCTGACGAACCCCAACACCTGCGGCCTGTTCGAACGCGACATCATCGCGATCGCCGAGGCGGTGCATGCGGCGGGCGGCTATTTCTACTGTGACGGCGCCAACTTCAACGCCATCGTGGGGCGGGTGCGTCCGGCCGACCTCGGCATCGACGTCATGCACATCAACCTGCACAAGACCTTCTCCACCCCGCATGGCGGCGGCGGTCCGGGGTCGGGGCCGGTGGTGTTCGCGGAGTCGCTGGCGCCTTACATTCCGGTGCCCTACGTCACCCATGGGAAGGACGGCTTCGCGCTGGTGGAGAACGCTGGCGACGGCTTGGCCTTCGGCCGCATGAAGGCCTTCCACGGTCAGATGGGCATGTTCGTCCGCGCGCTGTCCTACATGCTGAGCCATGGCGCCGACGGGCTGTGGCAGGCGTCGGGCGATGCGGTGCTGAACGCCAACTATGTCATGGCACGGCTGGAGGACGTGATGACGGCCTCCTTCGAAGGGCCGTGCATGCACGAGTGCCTGTTCGACGACCGCTTCCTGAAGGGGACGGGGGTCACCACGCTCGACATGGCGAAGGCGCTGATCGACGAGGGCTTCCACCCGATGACCATGTATTTCCCGCTGGTCGTCCACGGTGCCCTGCTGATCGAGCCGACCGAAACGGAAAGCAAGGCCAGCCTCGACCAGTTCGTCGACGCACTCCGTGCGCTGGCCGAGCGGGCGAAGTCGGGGGATGTGGCTTACTTCCAGGCTGCGCCGCGCCTGACGCCGCGCCGTCGTCTGGACGAGACGGCGGCGGCCCGCAAGCCGGTCCTGCGCTGGAGCCCGCCGGTGGTGGCGGAAGCCGTCGCGGCCGAGTAAGGGGTTGCTGCGGGTGCCCCCACCCTAACCCTCCCCCGCCCTCGGTCGGCCGAAGGCCGATCCGATCGCGGAAGAGGGGACTGCCGCCGCTGCGGCGGTTAGATCACGCCGACAACGCTCCTACGCCCTCTCCCGCGATCGGACCGGCCTTCGGCCGGCCGAGAGCGGGGGAGGGATGGGGAGGGGGTAGCGGCTCACTTGTCGGTCTTGTCGACGTACTTGTCGGCCTTTTTCTGATCCTCGGCGGCTTCGCGGGACATTTCCTCGCCGATCTTGGGGTCGATGCGCTTGGCTTCCTCGATCAGGTCGCGCGCCTTGCGGGGATCGCCGCCGGCGGCCTTGTCCAGTGCCTGCTCGGCCAGATCGTGGGCCTTCTTGTGTTCCGGGCTGTCTTCGTGGCGGGTGGCCATGGGGCGCTCTCCTGTGTTTTGGGGAGTATGGAACCGGACGTCGTCCAACAGGAGGCGACCGGCAGGGTTCCGTTCTCCGCAGCGCACAAAAAATTTTTGGAAGTGACGGAATAGGGAAGTCGGTCTGCCCGTTTGTGCGGATGTCCGGTGGCGAACGGCCACCCAGCAACAGGGCAACGCGAACTCCCCATGAGCAACCCGAAGAACTCGATCCGGCGCGCAGCCATCGCCGCCGCACTGCTGGCCGTGACCGCCGGCCACGCGTCCTTCTGGTCCTGGCGCAACGCGCCCACGGCGGTGGACGCGGAACCCGGCCGCATAGAATCGGTGTCCTATTCGCCCTCGGGCCGCAGTTACGACCCCAATCACCAGCCGATCGTTCCGCGCAAGGACATCGAGAAGGACATGACCGCCATCGCCGGCTTCGCCGATGGCGTCCGTACCTACTCGACGCTGGGCTCGCAGGGCGAGGTGCCGGAGATCGCGGTGTCCAAGGGGCTGGACGTCACGCTCGGCATCTGGCTGAGCAAGGACAAGGTCCGCAACGAGCGGGAGGTGATGCACGGCATCGCGCTCGCCAAGGAATTCCGCGGCATCAAGCGCATCGTCGTCGGCAACGAGACGCTGCTGCGTGCCGAACTGACCGATGCCGAACTGGCCGGCTACATCAAGCGCGTGCGCGCCGCCGTCCCCGCTTCGATCAAGGTCGGCACCGCCGACGTCTGGTCGGAGATGGTCAAGGCCGACGCCACGGTGAAGGCGTCCGACTTCATGGGCGTCCACGTGCTGCCCTACTGGGAAGGCGTGCCGGTCACCGATGCGCTGACCTGGATCCGCGACCGGCTCGACACCGTGCGCAAGGCGCATCCGGGCAAGCCGCTGTTCGTCGGCGAGGTTGGCTGGCCGTCGGGCGGCGAGAACTTCCACGACGCCTATCCGACGCCGGAGGCGCAGGCCGCGGTCGTCCGCGGCTTCGCGGCGGAAGCCAATGCGCTCGGCATCCATTACAACGTCGTCGAGGCTTTCGACGGCATCTGGAAGTCGACCATCGAAGGCTCGCCCGGCCCGACCTGGGGCGTGCTGGATGCCGACCGTCAGCCGAAATGGTCGATGACCGGTGCGGTCGCCGCCCCCTATGGCGACCGGGTCGGCGCGGGCGTCGCGCTCGCCGTCGGTCTGGCCCTGTCGGCTTTCGCCGTCTTCCGTCGCCGGACCAATGCCGGCTTCGCCCTGGCCGCCTCGCTGGGCGCCAACATCATCGGCTTCGCCATCGGTTCGGCCGTCGCCGGCGCCTTCGCCGAATATCTGACCTTCGGTGCGCTGACCACCTGGGGCTCCGCCTTCGCGCTGGGCGCCCTGATGATGAGCGTCGCCTTCGCCGATCTGGTGGATGTCGCCCGCCGGCTGCTGACCGGCCGCGCCCCGGCGCTGCTGCCGCATGCCGTGCCCAGCATCGACCACAAGCCGATGGTCTCCATCCACGTCGCCGCCTGCCGCGAGCAGCCGGACGTGCTGAACGCCACGCTGGCCTCGCTGTCGCGGCTGGACTACTCGAACTATGAGGTCGTCGTCCTCATCAACAACACCGAGGAGGAGCATCTGGTCCGCCCGGTCGAGGAGATGTGCCGGGCGCTGGGTCCGAAGTTCAAGTTCCACTGGTACAAGAAGATTTCCGGCTTCAAGGCCGGCGCCCTGAACGCCGCCCTGCGCCACACCGATCCGTCGGCCGAGATCGTCGCCGTGCTGGACGCCGACTACACCGTGTCGCCCGACTGGTTGTCGAAGCTGGCTCCGACCTTCGCCGATCCGTCGGTCGGCATCGTCCAGGCCCCGCAGGAGCACCGCGACGGCCACGAGACGGCGCTGAAGGCCGCCATGACCGCCGAATACCGCCCCTTCTTCGACGTCGGCATGCAGGAAGGCGTGTCGTCCCAGGCCTTCATCTGCCACGGCACGATGATCATGCTGCGCCGCTCGGCGATGGATCAGGTCGGCGGCTGGTCGGAAGCCGGCATCTGCGAAGACACCGAACTGGGCCTGCGCATCCTGTCGGCCGGCTACCGCGCCGCCTACACCGACGAGCGGCTGGGTGCCGGTCTGGCCCCGGACAACTTCATGCAGTTCCGCAAGCAGCGTGACCGCTGGGTTTTCGGCTCCACGCAGATCGTCCGCGTCCATTGGAAGAAGTTCCTGCTGGGTTCGGCCGAGCTGAGCGCGCGGCAGAAGCTGGGCTACGTCACCAACTGGATCCGCTGGTGGTCCGACGCCGTCGGCCTGTTCGCCGCCGCCGCCGCCGTGGTCTGGACCTTCGCCTCGCTGGTTCTGCCGCTGCACCTGCCGCCGGTGGCCGCCACCGCCGCCGTGCTGGGTGCCCTGGTCCTGCGTGCCGGCTCCAGCCTGCTGGCCTCGCGCTATGCTTCCGGCAACAGCTGGAAGGAAAGCCTCGGTGCGTGCGCCGTCGGCATGGCGCTGTCCACCACCGTCGCCCTGGCCGTCGTCCGCGGTCTGGTCCGCAAGCACGACGCCTTCCGGGTGACCGCCAAGGGCGGCAAGCGCACCGCCGGCCGCTTCTGCGCCAAGCCCGAAGCCTGGTTGTCCGCCGCCCTGGTCGCCTCGTCGGCCACCGCCGCCCTGGTCAACCCGCTTGGCACCCTGTCGCTGGAGCTGTGGTCGGTGCTGCTCGCCGCCATGGCGGTGCCGAACTTGATGGCCGTCGCCTTCGGTATCGGTGACATGCTGCCGGTCCGCGAAGCCAAGCCGGCTCCGGTCCCCGCCACCCAGCAGGCCGACACGGCCAATCAGGAGCAGGGGGCGAACCGTCCGGTTGCGGCGTAAGCGCTTCGCCCGGTGATCAGAACTTTACGTGCCGCGCCGCCCCGACCGTCGACGCGGCACGTTTCCTTTGGAACGCAATTGCCGCTTTTGGGTTGCATTCTCGTTGCGCAGCTCGCGAGAAATGTTATGTTTATGACGTCTCCATAATTGACATGACGAACCCTCTGCCTTAGAAGGCCGCAACACGGCGCATACCGTTCACGAGAGACAGGGTCACCCCGGCCAATGCCCATCCCGTTGGATCCAGTCCTGATCGAAGAGTTTACAAAGCTGCTCGGAAACGAAGGCATTCATGATATTTCCCATTGGGTGCTGCCGAACGACGATGTTCCCTTTGATGAAACGGTCGCCTTGGAGAGATATAAGGCGATGTTGGATGAGGAATTTGAAGCTTCGTCCGAAGGCATAAAGCAGATCGTTGCCAGCGAGGACGCTCAAAAAGCAAAAGCGTAGAGATTTCCGGCTGATGATCAGGTTTAAATGATATGTTTGATGCCTTGGATGATTTTGTTGATTTGCAAGATGAGGTTGCTGAAAGCAAGCGTACTGTCAGACGGTGCGCTTACCTCGCCCAGGCTTTCGGGTTTTACAATCAGAAGCTTCAATCTTCTGGTCTTGTAGATGCTGAAATGAACACAGCTCTTTTGCTGAGTGCAATGGAAAGTTACTTCATTGATGTTCGGCGCATTAAAGATTTCCATGGCATGGAGCGCATCGACCGCTACAAGATTGCCAGCTACACATTGAAGTGGCTGTGCAAGATTCGTCCGATTCAGGTCGGACCATTGGGCAGTTTGAGCCGGGACGTTCAGAAACGCGGTCTGGTGGTCAATGCAGACTTCGCGCTTACCCAGGCTTTTTCTATCGCCAACATCAACAGCAAGATCATCGGGACCCGGTTGAGGAACAGCATCCTCTATTCGGCACATTATCGCGACATCGATGGCGGCGTGATGGCGGTGACGCTGGAGGCGCTGGCCAACGTGACTCTGAAGACCCGGTTACTCGACGAAATCAAGCGCTTCGACGCCAAGCTGTTCGCCAAGGCATTAGGAACCGTAACCGGAGCCGCGCCGCGGACGATCTGATCGGACGGATTCAAGAGCCTGACCGCCAACGGCCCCTTTCCCGCCTGCAAGGGCGGGGGAGGGGCCAACTTTTTTGGGGGTGGAGTCGCTTTTCCCACCAAGGTGAAACTTGTCGGCAACAGCGCTTCGTGCCTACCATCGGCGGCTGAAATCGACAAAGACGCGCGAACCAACGCGCCAAGCAACCTCTGGAGGGAGAACGCCATGCACGTCGTCAAAGCGTCCGATCAGTCTCCGCCATCGCTGCTGTCGGGCGACAATCGGACTCGACTGGAAAGCTGGCTGGCCGCACAGGTCGGCGCATCCCGCGTCGTGGTGACTGAGGATGGACGGCTCGGCGGTGGCGCGATCTCTCTGAACCTTGCGGTGACTCTGGACATCGATGGCGGGCCGCTTGCCGGCCGGCATGCCTGCGTGCTGCGGGCCGAGGGCGGCGGGCGTATTTCGGCCAGCATCGGCAAGCTGCGGGAGTTCGTGGTGCTGCGCGCCGCCTTCGCCGGCGGGGTGATGGCGCCGGAACCGCTGTTCGCCTGCGACGATCCCGCCGTGCTGGGCCATGACTTCTACATCATGCGCCGCGCCGATGGGCTGGGCGCCGGCCATGCGGTGACGCGGTCGGAAGCGGCCCAACCGGAACTGGCGCGAGAGCTTGGCCGGCAACTCGGCCTGTTGCACCGGATCGCCCCGGAGACCGAGGGGCTGGAGAGGCTGGGCGAGGCGCCGGAATGCCCGGCGCAGGAGACGCTCTCTCAGTATCGCCGCTGGTTCGGCGACCTTGGACGCCGCGATCCGGTGATCGCCTGGGGCCTGCGCTGGATGGAGGTCAATGCTCCGTTGCCGGGTGCGGTGGTGCTGTGCCATCGCGACTTCCGCACCGGCAACTATCTGGTCAAGGACGGGGCGCTGACCGCGATCCTGGATTGGGAGTTCGCCGGATTCAGCGACCCAATGGAAGATCTGGGCTGGTTCTGCGCCCGCTCCTGGCGGTTCCGCCGGCCCGATCGCGAAGCGGGCGGCATCGCCGACCGTGCGGACTTCTACGCCGGCTATGAGGAGACCTCCGGCCGCCGCGTCGATCCGGCGCGTGTCGCCTATTGGGAGACGGCGGCCTACCTGCGCTGGGCGGCCATCGCGGTGGAGCAGGGGCTGCGCCACAGCTCCGGCGACGAGCCGTCGCTGGAACTGGCGCTGACCGGGCGAATGCTGCCTGAGATCGAGATGGACATGCTGCGCCATCTCCGCGCCATCGGCGGCATGGTGTCCGGTGCGGTGGAGAAGGTGGCCTGATGCGCGCCAATCCCGACGCCCGCGGTCTGCTGCAGATCGCCGCCTCCACCTTCCGTGCCGATGTGCTTCCCCATGTGGCGCCGGAAGCGCGCTTCGCCGCGCTGATGGTCGCCAATGCGCTGGAGATTGCCGAGCGCGAGTTGAAGGGGTTGGACACCGCCGGCCAATCGATGCTGGCGGCCCTCGCCCTGCTCTATGGCGAGGACGCCGACGACGCCCTGTCCGGCGACGACCTGCGCAAGCGGGTGGAGGCGCTCCAGCACCGACTGTGCATCGAGATCGCCGCCGGTGACTTCGACCAGGAGGGCCAGGACGTGCTGATGGATTCGCTGGAAGCCATCGTCCAGGCGCGTCTGGGGATATCGAACCCGAAGGCGCTGGGACCACAGTAAGGCGGTTCCGGGTCGGCGCTGCGTCTCGCATGCGCGGGGCGCAGTGCCGCTCAGCCTGCGCTCGACAGACGGGGGCGTTGCGGCCATATAATCGGTTCCCGTTCCGTACCCCTCCTCTGATCGGATCGCCGCCCCATGGCAAGTCCTGTTCTGTCCGCCATTCCCGCCCGGCCGCTCGCGAAGCTGGAAGCCGGAAAGCAGTTCGTCATTTCGTCGGAATTCGAACCCGCGGGCGACCAGCCGAATGCGATTGAGGAGCTGATTGCCGGGCTGCGGCAGGGCGAAAAGGATCAGGTACTGCTGGGCGTCACCGGGTCGGGCAAGACCTTCACCATGGCGCATGTCATCCAGACGGTGCAGCGTCCGACGCTGATTTTAGCGCCCAACAAGACGCTGGCGGCGCAGCTGTATGGCGAGATGAAGTCATTCTTCCCGAACAATGCGGTGGAGTACTTCGTCTCCTACTACGACTATTATCAGCCGGAAGCTTACGTTCCGCGCACCGACACCTATATCGAGAAGGAATCCTCGATCAACGAGCAGATCGACCGCATGCGCCACTCGGCGACGCGGGCTCTGCTGGAGCGGGACGACGTCATCATCGTCGCGTCGGTGTCCTGCATCTACGGTATCGGCTCGGTCGAGACCTATTCGGAGATGACGGTCGACCTGCGCAAGGGCGAGGTGATCGCCCAGCCGGAGTTGCTGCGCAAGCTGACCGAGCTTCAGTACAAGCGCAACGACGCCGCCTTCGGCCGGGGCCTGTTCCGCGTGCGCGGCGACACGGTTGAGCTGTTTCCGGCCCACATGGAAGACCGGGCGTGGCGCATTTCGCTGTTCGGCGACGAGATCGAGGGCATCCACGAGATCGACCCGCTGACCGGCGAGAAGCTGGCGGCGCTGGAGGCCGTGCGCGTCTATCCGAACAGCCACTATGTGACGCCGAAGCCGACGCTGAATCAGGCGATCAACCAGATCAAGAAGGACCTGAAGGATCGGCTGGAGGAGTTCGCCGCCGAGGGCAAGCTGCTGGAAGCCCAGCGGCTGGAACAGCGCACCACCTTCGACATCGAGATGATGGCGGCAACCGGGTCCTGCGCTGGCATCGAGAATTATTCCCGCTACCTGACCGGCCGCGCAGCGGGTGATCCGCCGCCGACCCTGTTCGAGTATCTGCCGGGCGACGCTCTGCTGATCGTTGACGAGAGCCACGTCATGGTGCCGCAGATCGGCGGCATGTATCGCGGCGACTTGGTGCGGAAATCGACGCTGTCCGATTACGGCTTCCGCTTGCCCAGCGCCAAGGACAACCGGCCGCTGAAGTTCGAGGAATGGGAGGGGATGCGGCCGCAGACGGTCTTCGTCTCCGCCACCCCCGGCCCGTGGGAGCTGGAGCGCACCGGCGGCGTCTTCACCGAGCAGCTGGTCCGCCCGACCGGCCTGATCGACCCGCCGGTTATCGTCCGTCCGACCGAGACCCAGGTCGACGACCTGATCGGCGAATGCAAGGAGGTGGTCGCCAAGGGCTATCGCGTGCTGGTCACCACCCTGACCAAGAAGATGGCCGAGGCGCTGACCGAGTACATGCACGAGGCGGGATTGCGCGTGCGCTACATCCACTCCGACGTGGAGACGCTGGAGCGCATCGAGATCATCCGCGATTTGCGGCTGGGCGCCTATGACGTGCTGGTCGGCATCAACCTGCTGCGCGAGGGGTTGGACATCCCGGAATGCGCGCTGGTGGCGATTCTGGACGCCGACAAGGAAGGCTATCTGCGCAGCAAGACCTCGCTGATCCAGACCATCGGCCGTGCGGCGCGCAACGTCGATGGCCGGGCGATCCTGTATGCTGACAAAATCACCGACAGCATGAAGTACGCCATCGACGAGACGGCGCGCCGCCGTGAAAAGCAGATGGCCTACAACCTGGAACACGGCATCACGCCGGAATCGGTGAAGAAGGCCATCGGCGACATTTTGGAAAGCGTGTTCGAGCGCGGGGACCATGTGACGGTGAAGACCGGCCTGAATTCGAACGAGCTGGTCGGGCACAACCTCAAGAACGTCATCGCCGATCTGGAAAAGCGCATGCGCGCCGCCGCTGCCGATCTGGAATTCGAAGAGGCTGCCCGCCTGCGCGACGAGCTGCGTCGGCTGGAGGCGATGGATCTGGGGCTGGAGACCCCCGGCAGCATCGGCATCAGCAGTGCGCGCCAAGGCCGCGGCATTCCCGAAGGTGCTCCGAAGAAGCAGGGTCGCCGCCGCCGGGGACCTTGACCAGCCCTTGTCGTCGGCAGGTTGCAACACCATACTTCCGCTTCCCGTGGGATGACGCGGGAAAGCAGGAGGGTCGAGGTTTGCTGGTTCGTCGTGTCGTGATGGTGCCGTTGATTGCGCTGGTGCTGTGGGGCGCCGGTATCGCGTCGGCACCCATCGCTACGGCGGCGGAAGCCAAATCCGCAGCGAAGCCGGACGCTGTGGCCGAATTGCCCCCGCCCTCGCTCAAGACCAAATCCACCGATTGCGAGCTGGCCGAGCAGGGCGACGCCAATGCCGCCTTCCGGCTGGCTCGTCGTTATCTGTTCGGGAAAGGCGTGCGCAAGGACCGGCGGCTCGGCACGGCATGGCTGCGCGCCGCCGCCTCGCGCGGGCATCCGGAGGCGCGGCGGCTGGTCAATTACGTTCCCGGCCGCATGGGGCGCATCCGTCCCTGGTGCCGTCCCGGTGGCGGCCCGGTGCGCGAGATCGGTCCTCCGCCGGCGGAGGTGGTGGCGCTGGTCAACTCGATCGCGCCGAAATACGGCATCGACCCCGCGCTGGTGCTGGCGGTGATCCAGGCGGAAAGCGCCTTCCGCACCGATGCGGTGTCGCCGAAGGACGCTGCCGGCCTGATGCAACTGATCCCCGACACGGCCGACCGCTTCGGCGTCGGCGACGTCTTCGATCCCAAGCAAAACATCACCGGCGGGGTGAAGTATCTGCGCTGGCTGCTGGCCTATTTCCAGGGCGACGTGACGCTGGCGCTGGCCGGCTACAATGCCGGCGAACGGGCGGTCGACCGCTACAAGGGAATTCCGCCCTATGCGGAGACACGCAACTATGTCCGTGTCATCCGCCGCATTTACGACGATACCCGGCACCCCTTCGACCGATCGGTGGCGGAACCGTCGCCGGCGCTGCCCGCCATCCGCGCTGCCGCAGGGCGCGATGCGGAGGCGGAGTTGCCACGCGGCGCCAAATCGCCGAAAAAGGGATGAGCCCCGTTGAATCGGGAAGTCAAATCCGAACAGGAGTGCCCGCCCGTGCCGATGTCCGAACGCAACGTCCTCGGCCTCAGCGCCGCCGGGTTTCACAAGATCGCCTACACCCAGTGGGGGCGTGACGATGCCGCGCGGACGGCCGTGTGCGTGCATGGGCTGACCCGCAACGGCCGGGACTTCGACCGGTTGGCGCTGGCTCTGGCCGACGGCTGGCGGGTTGCCTGCCCGGATGTGGTCGGGCGCGGGCGCAGCGACTGGCTGCCGGTGCCGGCGCTCTACGGCTATCCGCAATATTGCGCCGACATGGTGGCGCTGATCGCCCGTATGGGGGTGGAGACGGTCGACTGGGTCGGCACCTCGATGGGCGGGCTGATCGGCATGACGCTGGCTGCGCAGGCCAACAGCCCGATCCGCCGCATGGTCATCAACGACGTCGGTCCCTTCATCGCCCAGGCCGGATTGCAGCGGATCGCCGATTATGTCGGCAAGGACCCGGTGTTCGAGGATCTGCCGGCTCTGGAATCCTACCTGCGCTTCGTCCTGATGGGCTTCGGCACGATCAGCGATGAATGCTGGCGCCATATGGCGGAGCACAGCGCCCGTCCGCTGCCCGACGGCCGCTTCCGTCTTGCCTATGATCCCGCCATCGGCGAAGCGTTCAAGGCCGCACCCATCGCCGACGTCGACCTGTGGGCGCTGTGGGACCGCGTGCGCTGCCCGGTGCTGGTGCTGCGCGGCGCGGATTCGGACCTGTTGAGCGCCGAGACGGCGGAGCGGATGGCGACGCGCGGGCCGGGGGCGTCCGGTCTTGTGCGGGTGGTGGAATTTCCCAACACCGGCCACGCCCCGTCGCTGATGACGGACGAGCAGATCGCCATCGTCCGCAATTTCCTGGCAGGGGGCTGAGGAGGAGAGGGCGGCGGGCTGAACTCCCGCCGCCCTGGATGTCAGTTCACCCGGCGCAGCACTGTGTCGAGCCGTCCGTGGCCGTCCTTGTCCAGCCAACTCGCGGCAACGCGGCCGTCGGGGCGCAGGCGGTAGCGCAGGATGTTGCGGCCTTTCTCGTCGAAGACCAGTTCGCCATTCTCGATCCGGCCCTTGCGGCGCACCCGCTCGAAGGGCTGGTCGGCTTCCATGCCGGCGCCCAGCACATAATCGGCATAGACGGCGTCGCCCTCGGCTTTTTCCACTGACAGTGCGACCTCGCGGCCGTTGATGTAGCTGCCGTACCACATGCCCATGTAGGGGCGGAGAGTCGCGGTAGCGTCATTGCCCTTGGCGGAGCCCGACGCGTTGGCGGGCAGGGCGGCCTGCAGCAGTTCCGCGCTTGGGCTGCGGCCCCAGGATTCATCGCAGGGCGGGTCGTTCGGGGTCGGCGGCTCTTCGGCGAAGCGGACGATGCAGGCGCCGAAGCGGCGGACGAATAGGCCGGTGTTGGCAGCGCCATGGCCGGTCAGCAGAGACGGCTGGTCGACAATCAGGCTGCTCAGGCCGCGCTGGGACAGGATGTTGCGGGCCGGCTCGGCGCGCCCGCCCGGATCGAAATCGTCCCCATGGAAGAAGAACATCATCACCCGCGCCTGGCGAACGCCGCGCAGGATCGGCCAGAGCTGGGCGGCGTTCTCGCGATAGCTGTCGAATGCCTCGGTGAAGTTGCCGAAGGCTGCGGGGGCGGTGGCGATGACGGCGTCGATGGCGTTGGTCTGTCCGGCGGCGATCAGGGAGATGAAGGCGCCGAAGGATTGGCCGGTCAGGGTGACCCGGCGATACCCCTTGGCCTTCAGCGCTTCCGAATAGCTGGCGAGCGCACGGGAGCTGTTGGGCAGCGTGTCGCTGACCCGCATGCGGTCCAGCCGGTAGACGTCCCAGCCGGCGTCGCGCAACGCCTTCATGTAGAGCGGGGTGGGCGCCTCCGAATCCTCGGAATCCACCGAGCGGCCGTGGCTCCACACCACCGCACCGCGCGCCTTGGCCGGGCCGGCCAGCGACGTCTCCCCATAAGCGGATTTCAGAACGATCTGGGCCGCGGCCGGATGGGCCACCGTCATGCCCGCCGCAACAGCAATTCCGATCACCGCCACCAGTCCGAGAACAGCTCCCCGTAGTGTCCGAATCATCCCCACCGATCCCCCTGTACTGCGAGTCGGTTCAGGATTGCCGCGGTTCGTTAACGCGACCTTTCCGGCGTTCCCGCTGTCACGGGCGCCCGATTTTTGTCACAGGCGTGAACGCAAATAAGAATGACTCGCAATTGGAAGGAAGAGGCGCTAGGATGGTCCTGCAACCGGATGAAGGAGCTGCGGCATGTGCGGGACGATGGAAGAAGGGCGGTCGTCGCCCTGGACTGTGATGGACCTGACGACGGCCGAACGGGCTCTGTTGACGGGCGTCCGCCAGTGGTTCCGCGCCGGCACCGCCGGGGCGATGGCGTCGATGCGCATCGGACTGAATGTGGCCGGCGTACCGAACACCGCGCTGCTGCCGCTCTTCGCGCTGCTCGGCACCTTCGCGGTGGCGGGGGCCCGCAGACCGGAGATTCGCTGCCCGGCCTGCAGCCGCATCAGTGCCGACGAGGCGGCCCTGCTGGATTCCCTGGCCGCGGTCCAGAGCGGCGATGCGGAGGTGGCGGCGCAACTGTTCGACCGCTGGCTTCCGCCCGTGGCACTGTGCATGGCGGTCGATGCGATGGGCGAATTGGGCAACATCCTGGATGGCGCCCGCATCTTCCTGCCGCGCAGGCGGGCGGCCCGGCTGGTGCCCCTTCCGGCCGGCGCGGCGCTGGCGGCGGAATAGCGGTTAGTCTCCCGCCAGTCGCAGGCAACGACCGTTGTCGGCACCCGCGGTGGCGGGATCAGCGCCTTCGGCCATTCGCTTGTGCAGAAGCCATTGATCGATGGCGACGCGGACCAGTCGTCCTTCGGGCGTGTGGTAGAGGAACTGGCCGCGTTCCCGGCCACAATGTTCGTATCCCAGCCGCTCATAAAAGGGCAGGACACCGGCATTGTCCCGGTCGACGCCTAATTCGGCATAGGGAACTGCGCGCTGGATCACCACCTGTTCGGCCTCCCGCACCAGCCGGCCGCCGATGCCGAGCCCCCGGAAGGGCTGGAACACCCGCAAAGCCCACAGCGTGGCCCGGCCACTCGGCCGCTTGCGCAGGAAGTCGATGCAGATTTGCCCGGCGGGGAAGCCGTTGACGTCGGCCAACAGCATGGAGCCGTCGCCGCGTTCCTGCAGACGGAAGGCGCCGGCTATGATCTCGCGATGGGGTGTGTGCAGGCCATACCACTCCAGGGTCGGCAAATCCTCCCGCCTTGCTGGACGGATCGTCAGTGGCAGCGCAAGGATGGTGCCGTTGCCGCCATTCTCTCCCGGCTCGGTGCCAAGACTGTCGTTGTTGGCCGTACCGTAAGGGCCGGTGCGGCGGTGTGCAGTTGCCATGATGCCGATGCCTCGCAGGTTCTTCCCCGCTGCATGCCGTCGATTGGACAGCGGCTTTCGGTGACAACCCTACACGGCACGCGGTCGTTCCCACGTGGTGCTGTCGGGATAAGGCTTTTGGACAGGCGGAGCAATCTCACGGACGTAGCAGAAGTATATAAAATTTTCGGATAAAACGGATACAAGTCAGTACAGGGAGGTGGTGTGATGAAGATTGAGGCTTTCGGATGAAGAGTGACCCATGAAATCGTCATGGGGTTGAATGACGGAAGTCTTATTGACGTGATATGGCAGGTGCTGATACCTCTTTTGAGCAGAGAGGTATTCTCTACCAGAGAGAGCACCTAAATAAATTTGCTAAAATGCACGAGACCGGGCGGGGGTGAAATCATGATGAGAATCGTCAATCTGGGGCGTACGGGTCTGTTCGTCGCGATGCGGGGCGGTGTTCTCACCAGCCTGGGCGGTCGCAGCCATTGGCGCAGCGCCGATGATGTTCGTCGTGCCGCTCAGGCCGAAAATATTCCGGTCAGCGATCTGGTCGTCCGCACGATGCCGTGAGCCGCCCTACGAGGGCGGATTGGATGGTTCACCGCATTCAAATGAAAAAGGCGCGTTCCGTGGAACGCGCCTTTTTCGTTGGCAGACCTGCGGACGGGATCAGCCGGCGCGGACACGGGCAAGGAAGCGTTCGACCTCTGTCCGCAGGGTGTTGGACTGACGCGACAGTTCGTTGGTAGCCTCCAGCACCTCGCGGGCCTCTTCTCCGGCGCTGTTGGCGGACGCATTCACCGCGACGATGGTCTCGCTGACCTCGCGGGTGCCGATCGAGGCCTGCTGGACGTTGCGGGCGATCTCGGTCGTGGCGGCACCCTGTTCCTCCATGGCGGTGGCGATGGAGGTGGAGATCTCGTTGATGCGGGCAATGGTGCCGGAGATGGAGCGGATGGCACCGACCGCTTCCTGGGTCGCGCCCTGGACGGCCCCGATCTGCGAGTTGATCTCTTCCGTCGCCTTGGCGGTCTGGTTGGCGAGGCTCTTCACTTCGCTCGCCACGACCGCGAATCCCTTGCCGGCCTCGCCGGCGCGCGCCGCCTCGATGGTGGCGTTCAACGCCAGCAGGTTGGTCTGGCTGGCGATGTCGTGGATGAGCTTCACCACCTGACCGATCCGGCTGGCGGCGTCGGCAAGCCCCTGCACCGTGGCATTGGTCCGTTCGGCTTCCGTCATCGCGGCATTGGCGATGGCGGCCGACTGGGTCACCTGATGGCTGATCTCGCCGATCGAGGCGGTCAGCTCCTCCGCCGCCGCGGCGACGGTCTGGATGTTGACGGACGCCTCCTCCGCGGCGGCGGCGACCTGGGTCGACTGCTCGCTCGTCGTTTCGGCGGTGCGGCTCATCGCCTGGGCGGTGCCCTGCAGCTGCTGGGCTGCGCTCGCCACCGCCTGGACCACGCCCTTCACCTCGCGTTCGAAGCTGTCGGCGGTGCTGCCCAGTTCCCGCGCTATGATCGCGGCGGTGTTCAGGTCGATATAGACCGAGGTGGCGAGGTCCATGTCCAGGAACACCGCCTTGTTGATGGCCTGGAGCAGCTGCGACAGCTTTTCCGGCTTCTTGCGGTGGATCTGGGCGGCCAGCTCGATCAGCTTGTTCAGGGTGAAGCAGTAGGCGCCGGTATACCAGCGCGGTTCGAGCCCGATGCGCTGGTGCGTCTGCCCGATCTTCAGGACCTGGCTGACATAGGCATCGTCGAAGGTGCCGGTGAAGACGTTGCGCAGCCAGTGCTGCTTCTGCAGATCGCGCGCCCGGCCGGTCACTGCCGGATTGACCAGCATCGGCGCCACCTGCGGCACCGAACGGAGATAGGCGTAGAATTCCTCGAGAATCTGATCGATGCGCTGCGCCAGATAGGGCTGGAACTCCCGCAGCGTTGCCTTCGTCGCCTCGTCGATGCGCAGGAAGGTGATGCGGTCAATGATCGATTGAGTCTGGGCAGCGTGCGACATGGAGCCCCTCTCCCATTTGAGATATAACTAGCGTACTAAGTATTGGAGAAAATGCAATCTTTCCCGCGAGCCGCACATCATGCGCAAGCATTCGCATCTTTGAACCGGTCACTTTGTCGCACAACATCCAGAAGCAGCAATAGGCGCAATATACGACAACCGACTGAGACTCGGCGATAGCCTGTCCGCGCAAGAAAATGCCGGCGGGCCAAGGGCGCCGCCGGCTTGAAGGTGACAGGTCTGGAGGCAACTGGCGGGCTGAATGCCCGCGGCAACGATGCGGTGGCCGGCCGGCTGGCCGGCTCCGCAAGATCCCCGTCCGGCATCGCGTCCGCCGGACGGGGTAATCGGATGGGTCAGGCCACCATTGGCGTGGCCGGACGACGCAGGGCCTGCGCGGCGCTGAGCACGGCCTTCTGGAGCTTTTCGAAGGCTCGCACCTCGATCTGGCGTACCCGTTCGCGCGAAACCGAGAACTGCTGGCTCAGCGCTTCCAGCGTGGACGGATCGTCCTTCAGGCGGCGTTCGAACAGGATGCGGCGTTCACGGGCATCCAGCCGGTCCAGTGCCTGCCCGACCAGACGGCGGCGCAGCGCCAGTTCGTCGGCATCGGCCAGCATGGTGTCCTGGGTGGGGCGGTCATCGGCCAGCAGTTCCAGCCAGTTGGTCTCGCCGTCGGTCGACAGGGTGGCGTCAAGCGAGCTGTCGTTGGCGGCCAGACGGCGGTTCATCTCCACCACCTCGGTCTCCGGAACATCCAGTTCGGCGGCGATGGTGGCCACGGTCTCCGGCGACAGGTCGCCCTGTTCCAACTCGGCCATCTGGCTTTTCAGGCGGCGCAGGTTGAAGAACAGCTTCTTCTGCGCGGCGGTGGTGCCCATTTTCACCAGCGACCAGCTGTGCAGAATGTATTCCTGGATCGCGGCGCGGATCCACCAGGTGGCGTAGGTGGCGAAGCGGAAACCGCGCTGCGGATCGAATTTCTGGGCCGCCTGCATCAGGCCGACATTGCCTTCGGCGACCAGATCGACCAGCGGCAGGCCGTAACCGCCGAAGCCGCGGGCGATCTTGATGACGAGGCGGAGGTGGCTGCCCACGAGTTGTTCCAGGGCCTGCGGGCTTCCGCGCTCCCGCCAGGCGGTGGCAAGGTCGCGTTCGACGTCCGGCGCAAGGATGGGGAAGCGCTTGGACTCCTCGATGTAGCGGGTCAGGCTGGCGTTTTCACCGGTCAGCAGTTTCTTCAGCACGCGAATGCCTCCTCTCCAACGCTTCCTGGGACGGCCGATTTTCGAAGGCCGGCCCATGTCGGGGCCCATGGCGGGGTCGCCTTAGAGGCGATTGTCCATCGGCGGACGCAGGAATATCGTCCGTCGCTTCGGCTCTGGCTGGTTCTGGTTTGTTGTGGGGTTCTATTTTGCCCGGTGTCTCAAGGAACTGCGTCCTTTCGACAATGTTAATGTGGCCGCGGAAATGCGGCGGATCAACCCTGTAAAGGGCGTGTTCCGGGTGTTTTTCGGCGTATACCCAAGCTCTTCTTCCACCCGCACCGGCAGTCTGGGGGAGGAGGCAATCCTATGACCCAAGACCTTCGGCAAGGTGCCTTTCGGGCGGGTGTCACCCTTCCGATCGGTCTGCATCGTTCCGGGCGGGCCGCCCTTTAGATGCCACCGACAGGCCGCAGCCGCGAAGTGGATCGGCGGCAGGTCGGCCACCGGTCAACCGACATAGCGGGAGGCGACTATGCCTCTGCGGCAAGGAAGGTGATAGGACCGCACACGGCCCATGAACCCTACCGGAACCCTAGATGGGAAGGCCGAGGCGCTTCGCTACCTGAACATTGGTCATAGGCCGTTAAACGGGAACGGGGTAGCCCGCGGGATGGCGCCCTGGGCAGACCGGTGATTAGGGGGGCGGAAAAAGAAAAAGGCGCGCCCTTGGGGACGCGCCTCTCTCGACAGCGGTGGGCGTAAGCCGTTATTCGGCCGCAGCACGCTTGCGGCCAAGCCCGAGCTTGGTCGCCATTTCTGAACGCGCCTTGGCGTAATTCGGGGCGACCATCGGGTATTCCGGCGGCAGGCCCCACTTGGCGCGATATTCGTCCGGCGTCATGTCATAGACGGTCTTCAGATGCCGCTTCAGCATCTTCAGCTTCTTCCCGTCTTCCAGGCAGACGATGAATTCCGGCGTGACCGACTTCTTGATCGCGACCGCCGGAACCAGTTCGGCCTTGGCCGGGGCCGGCTTGTCGTCGCCCAGATTGCGGAAGGCCACCTGGACGCTGTTGATCAGCGTGGGCAGATCCTGAACCGGCACCGAGTTGTTGCCGACATAGGCGGCGACGACCTTGGCGGTCAGCGATTGCAATTCGGTTTGATCGATGGACATGGCTGCGCTCCCCCTGGGACGTGGTTGCGGGTGGATCAGCCGTTCACCAGATCGCGCAGCTGCTTGGCCGGCTTGAACTTCGGAGCCTTGGAAGCGGCGATCGCCACGACTTCGCCGGTGCGCGGGTTGCGGCCTTCACGGGCGGCGCGCTCGGCCACCTCGAAGATGCCGAATCCGGCCAGCCGCACATCTTCGCCGCGGCCCAGCGCGCCGGAGATGCCCTCGAACACAGCCTGAACGACCTTGGCCGCGTCGGCCTTCTTGATGCCGGCGTTGGTGGCGACGGTTTCGATCAGCTCGGCCTGGTTCATGCAAAACTCCATTTGTTCGGTTTGGTTTCGGTTTTTCGGAGTTATTGGCAGAACGGCACCATCCGCACAAGAGCGAACACAGATTGGGCAACCATCGGTGTTTTTCTTGCCGGTCATTTCTTCGCCATCTGTGGCGGCATTGCATCAAGCGCCGAGTCCCGATGCCATTCCCGCCCATCCAGCCGCAGTTTTCCGCAGTGCGGCCGGCATTCCGACGCTGCCGGCGGTGCGACTCGCAAAGGCCAGGGAAAGACGCCGTGCGATGTTTTTGCTTTCGCTGCCTTGTCGCTGTTTGCCGCCATCTTGACCTGCGGCGCGGTGACACCATCTGCGAGGAAGTTCGGATCCGGGCCCCTCTGACGGCCGAGGCGTCGGTCGTGATGTCGGAACCGCTTGATCTCACCGCTCACGCAGCGTCATCAAGTGGGTTTTGCGATGGACGGTTTGTTTGCAACGATTTTCCTGGAATTTCTGGGAAAGCCGGTTTGGATTTGGCTCGTTTTCGTTGGGATTGTCCTGACGCTTCTGGTTCTGGACTTGGGCGTTCTCAACCGGCGCGACCATGTCATCGGCGTCGGTGAAAGCCTGAAGCTTTCCGCCTTCTACATCGCGGTCGCCTTGCTGTTCGGCGGCTGGGTCTGGTGGTCGATGGGCGGCGAGGCCGGGTTGCAGTACTACACGGGCTTCTTCGTCGAAAAGAGCCTGTCACTGGACAATGTCTTCGTCATATCGCTGATCTTCAGTTATTTCGCCGTGCCCCGCGAGTTGCAGCACCGCGTGCTGTTCTGGGGCATCCTGGGCGTCATCGTGCTGCGTGGCCTGATGATCGGCGCCGGCGCCGCTCTGGTGTCGGAATTCCACTGGATCCTCTACGTCTTCGGCGCCTTCCTGCTGCTGACCGGCATCAAGATGCTGTTCGCGAAGGACGAGGAAACCGACATCGGCGAGAATGCCATCCTGCGGTTCCTGAAGCGTCGCATCCGCGTCACCGACCGCTTCCACGGCCACCACTTCATCGTCAAGCAGCCGGTGGGCGACAGCGGCGTGATGCGCTGGACGGCCACGCCGTTGCTGCTGGCGCTGATCATGGTGGAGCTGGCCGATCTGGTCTTCGCGGTCGACAGCGTGCCGGCGATCTTCGCCATCACCACCGACCCGTATCTGGTCTACACCAGCAACATCTTCGCCATCCTGGGCCTACGCGCGCTGTACTTTGCCCTGGCGGCGATGGTCCACCGCTTCCGCTATCTGAAATACGCGTTGGCGCTGGTGCTGGTGTTCATCGGCGGCAAGATTTTCTACACGCAAGTCTTCGGCAAGCCCGACCCGCTGATCGCGCTGGGCGTCACCTTTGCCCTGATCGCCGGCGGCGTGGTGGTGTCGCTGTGGAGGACCAGCCGCGAGACCAAGGCGGCGGCTGCCGAGTAAACGGTTTTGTTGAAATGGGGGCGGCGCGCAAGTGCCGCCCCTTGGTCATGTTCAGAATCCCAGCCTCGCCAGTTCGGCGATGCTGTCCGCCGCATTGCGGTGGAGGATGAAACGGCCACCGGCCGCCTCCCACGGGTCGCGGGCCTTCTCGCGGTCATCGACCAGGATGGCGCCGGGACTGGCGTAGCGGGCCTTGTCGCGGGCCATGCAGGTGATGACCGGCACCTCGGCCCCCAGCATGCGGGCAACCCAGCGCTTCTTCTGCTCCGGCGCCCAACTGCCCAGCGGCAGGCCGGTCAGGATGGTCGGCCGGTGCGGCGCGCAGAAAGCCCAAAGCTCCTGCGCGTCATGCATGAAGTCCAGCGTGCCGAAAAAGTCGGCGTGGCGGGACAAGGCCCGCCACATCTCCTTCATCGGCAGCTGTTCCGGCCGCTTGCCGGTGACCGCGACGACGCCGCGGTCGAAATCGGCAAGCACGCCGTCGAGGTCGAGGAACAGCGGCGACGCCACCTCACGCCCCGCTCAGTTCCGTCCGCTCGCGGAATTCGTCCAGCGCCTGCGGGTTGGACAGCGCCTCCGTATTCTTGATCGGACGGCCGTGGACGGCGTCGCGCACCGCCAGCTCGGTGATCTTGCCGGAGCGGGTGCGCGGGATGTCGGTGACTTGGACGATCTTCGCCGGAACATGGCGGGGGGAACAGTTGTCCTTGATCCGCTTGCGGATGGTGCCGGCGAGAGCCTCGTCCAGCTTCAGCCCCTCGCGCAGGACGACGAACAGCACGACGCGCACGTCGCCGTCCCATTCCTGGCCGATGCAGACCGCCTCCATGATTTCCGGAAGCTGTTCGACCTGGCGGTAGATCTCCGCCGTGCCGATGCGCACGCCGCCGGGGTTAAGCACCGCGTCCGACCGGCCATAGATCACCCAGCCGCCATGCTCGGTCTGTTCGATGAAATCGCCATGGACCCAGACATTGGGGAAGCGGTCGAAATAGGCGGAGCGGTATTTCGACCCGTCCGGATCGGCCCAGAAGCCGATCGGCATGATGGGGAAGGGGCGGGTGCAGACCAGTTCGCCCTTCTCGCCGCGCACGGCGTGGCCGTTGTCGTCGAACGCCTCCACCGCCATGCCGAGGCCGCGCGTCTGGATCTCGCCCTTCCACACAGGGGAGATCGGGTTGCCCAGCACGAAGCAGGACATGATATCGGTGCCGCCGCTGATGGAAGCGAGATGGACATCCTGCTTGATCGAGCGGTAGACGAACTCGAAATTCTCCGGCATCAGCGGCGAGCCGGTGGAGGCCAGGGCGCGGACGCTGGCCAGTGAATGGGTCTTCATCGGCTCCAGCCCCGACTTCTCCAGCGACTGGATGAATTTGGCCGAGGTGCCGAACAGCGTGATCCGCTCCGCATCGGCATAGTCGAACAGGATGTTGCCGGTGGGCGCGAAGGGCGAGCCGTCATAGAGAACCAGCGTCGTGCCGCTGGCCAGCCCGGTCACCAGCCAGTTCCACATCATCCAGCCGCAGGTGGTGAAGTAGAACAGCCGGTCACCGCGCTTCAGGTCGCAATGCAGCCGGTGCTCCTTCACATGCTGAAGGATGGTGCCACCGGTGCCATGGACGATGCATTTCGGCTTTCCGGTGGTGCCGGACGAATAGAGGATGAACAGCGGATGGTCGAAGGCGACGCGCTCGAAGGTCGGCTCGGCCACCGGATGGGGTGCCATGAAGTCGTGGAAGCCGACGGCGCCGGGGATCGTCGACAGGTCGGGCGCCTTGTCGACGTAGGGAATGATGACGGTGGCGACGACGGTCGGCAGATCCTTCAGCACCTCCGCCACCTTGGCACGCACGTCGTGGCTCTTGCCGTTATACCAATAGGCGTCGGGGGCGAAGACCACCTTCGGCTCGATCTGGCCGAAGCGGTCGGTGATGCCCTGGATGCCGAAATCGGGGGAGCAGGAGGACCAGACCGCGCCGAGGCTGGTGGTGGCGATCATCGCCGCCAGCGTTTCCGGCATGTTCGGCATGATGGCGGCGACGCGGTCGCCCTTGCCGACGCCCTTGGCCTTCAGCGCCTGCTGCAGGCGGGAGACGGTGGCCTTCAGTTCCGCCCCGCTCCAGCGGTACTTCACCTTGTCCTCGCCCCAGAAGACGACCGCATTGTCGTCCGGTGCGCCGGCCAGCAGATTCTCGGCATAGCTGAGGCGGGCTTCCGGGAACCAGCGGGCACCCGGCATCTTGTCGCCGTCCAGCAGATCGACGCTGCCAAGGTCGCCGGTCAGCCCGGCCCATTCCCACAGGAAGCGCCAGAACCGCTCCTTCTCCGCGATCGACCAGTTGTAGAGCGCGTCGTAATCGTCCAGCCGCAGTCCGAATCGCGCATTCGCCGCCTCGCGGAAAGCGGTCAGGTTGGCCTGCGCGATGCGCTCCTCACTCGGGCTCCACAGCGGAGTGTCCATTCTCGGTTCCCTCAGCGTCTCGTTGTCCGCCGGCGCCAGCCGCCGGCTCACCTGCCGGGTTGCTTGTTCGTGCCCCGGATTGCCGTGCAGCATAGCGCATGGCCGCACCGGTTGTCTGCGTCCGGGTGGGCGAAATCGGATAGTGAGGACGAGGGAACTCTAACAAAATCAGAGGACTGCAAACGAAAAGGGCGGGGAGTTGCCTCCCCGCCGCCCGTTCGGTCCGCCTCTTCGATCTGCCCGCTCAGGCAGCCTTCTTCTTGCCTGCGCCGATCTTCGGCTCCTCGCCTTTCAGCAGGCGCCGGATGTTTGCCTCGTGGCGGATGAAGACCAGCGCCGCGATGAACAGGCAGAGGCCGCCGACCAGCGGCCCACCAAAATACCAGCCGGTCAGCGGGCTGATGCCCAGCGCCGTCAGCGCCGACAGCGACGAGATGCGGAACAGCGCCGCCATCACCAGCCAGGTCAGACAGGCCAGCAGCCCAACCGGCCAAGACACAGCAAGCAGAACGCCGATCGCCGTGGCGACGCCCTTGCCGCCCTTGAAGCCCAGCCACACCGGGAAGCTGTGGCCCAGCATGGCGCCGCCGGCGGCCAGCACCGCCGCTTCCGGTCCGGCCAGCCACTGCGCCAGCAACGCGGCGATGGCACCCTTGCCGCTGTCGAGCAGCAGGGTGGCGAGCGCCAACGGCTTGTTGCCGGTGCGCAGCACGTTGGTGGCGCCGATGTTGCCGGAGCCGATCTGGCGGATGTCGCCCAGACCGGCCATCCGGGTCAACACCAGCCCGAAGGGAATCGAGCCCAGCAGGTAGCCCAGCAGGGCGGCGAACAGGAGGATCGGCACCGGATCAGTCCTCCGCCTGCCAGACGGTGCGGCCGTCGACGATGGTGCGCAGCGGCCGGCCCTGGACCGGGCGATTCTCGAAGGGCGAGTTCTTCGACTTCGACTTGAAGCGGGTGACGTCGATCTGCCACGGCACGTCGGGATCGAAGACGACCAGATCGGCCGGCCCGCCCTTGACGATGCGGCCCACGGCCAAGTCGAGGATCGCCGCCGGGTTGGCGGTGACGCAGGCGAGAGCCTTCAGAAGCGGCATCTTGCCCTTGTGCACCAGTTCCAGCGTCAGCGGGAACAGCGTCTCCAGCCCGATCACGCCGGGGGCGGCCTGGGCGAAGGGCAGGCGCTTCTGGTCCTGATCCTGCGGCACATGGTCGGACGCGATGGCGTCGATGGTGCCGTCGGCCAATCCCTCGACGATGGCGCGCCGGTCCATCTCGCCGCGCAGCGGCGGGGAGACCTTGGCATAGGTGCGGTAGTCGCCGACGTCGGTCTCGGTCAGGGCGAAATAATGCGGAGCGGTGTCGCAGGTCACCTTCTGCCCGCGCGCCTTGGCGCGGCGGATCAGGTCGACCGATTCACCGGTGCTGATGTGGGCGAAATGCAGGCGCCCGCCGGTCAATTCGGCCAGCCGCAGGTCGCGCTCGATCATGATGATCTCGGCTTCGCGCGGGATGCCGACGAGGCCGAGGCGGGTCGCGATCTCGCCCGAATTCATCATGCCGCCGGATGCCAGCGACGGCTCTTCCGGATGCTGGACGATCAGCTTGCCGAAGGTCTTGGCGTAGCTGAGCGCCCGGCGCATGGTCTTGGCGCTGGCGATGGCCTTTGTGCCGTCGGTGAAGGCGACCGCACCGGCCTGACCCAGCAGGCCCATCTCGGTGATCTCGTTGCCTTCGGTGCCGCGGGTGGCGGAGCCGTAGGCGAAGACCTTGACCAGCTTCACCTCGCGGGCGCGCCGCGCGATGAACTCCAGCCCGGCGACCTCGTCCAGCACCGGGTCGGTGTTGGGCAGCAGCGCCATGGCGGTGATGCCGCCGGCCGCCGCGGCGCGGGACGCGCTCTTGATCGTGTCCTTCTCTTCCTCGCCCGGTTCGCCGATCAGCACCCGCATGTCGACGAGACCGGGGGCGAGGCACTGGCCGGCGAGGTCGATGACCTCCGCACCCTCGGGCGTGGAGTCGTTGAACAGGCCGGGACCGAAATCGGCGATGGTCTCGCCGTCGATCAGCAGGTCGCCGCGCTGGTCCAGGCCCGTCGCCGGGTCGAGCAGGCGGGCGTTGCGGTAGACGATACGGCTGCTCATCAGACGGCTCCCGCAAGGTCGGACTGGCGGCGTTCACGGGTCAGCAGGTCGAGCACGGCCATGCGCACGGCCACGCCCAGCTCCACCTGATCGAGGATCATCGAGCGCTTGAGGTCGTCGGCGACTTCCGAGTCGATCTCGACGCCGCGGTTCATCGGCCCCGGATGCATGATGACCGCGTCGGGCTTCGCCACCTCCAGCTTCTCGTAATCGAGGCCGTAGAAGTAGAAGTATTCGCGGGTCGAGGGGACATACTGGCCGCTCATCCGCTCGGTCTGCAGGCGCAGCATCATCACAACGTCGGCGTCGCGCAGGCCGGTCTTCATCGAATGATGGACCTCCACGCCCAGCCGTTCGATCTGCGACGGCAGCAGGGTCGGCGGCGCCACGCAGCGCACCCGGGCGCCCATGGCGTTGAGCAGGTGGATGTTGGAGCGCGCGACGCGGCTGTGCAGGATGTCGCCGCAGATCGCCACGATCAGCCCATCCAGCCGGCCGAGACGGCGGCGGATCGCCAGCGCGTCGAGCAGGGCCTGGGTCGGGTGTTCGTGATGGCCGTCGCCGGCATTGATGACGGAGCAGTTGACCTTGTCGGCCAGCAGCTTCACCGCGCCCGAATCGGCGTGGCGCACCACCAGCGCGTCCAGGTGCATGGCGTTCAGCGTCATCGCCGTGTCGATCAGGGTCTCGCCCTTCTTCACCGAACTGCTGTCGGTCGACATGTTGATGACGTCGGCCCCCAGCCGCTTTCCGGCCAGCTCGAAGCTGGTGCGGGTGCGGGTGGAGTTCTCGAAGAACAGGTTCACCTGCGTGCGGCCGTCCAACAGGTTGGACTTCTTCACGGGGCGGCGGTTCTGCTCGACATAGCCATCGGCAAGGTCGAGGATCTGGGTGATCTCGCCGGCCCGCAGCCCCTCGATTCCGAGGAGATGGCGGTGCGGGAAGACCGTGTCGGGGGACGGGTTCGCGCTCATGGGCGCGGACTATAGGAGCGGTCCGTTACGCCCGCAAGCCGCTCAATACGGCGCTTTTCAGACCGCTTCCGCCTCTTCGAACAACCAGTCGTGGAAGGCCTTCACCTTGGGCCGGGAAAAGTAATGCTGCGGCGCCACGACATAGTAGGCGAGGCTCCCAGGCAGCCGCACTTCGAACAGGCGGACCAGCCGGCCGGCCGCGATGTCGTCGGCCACCAGCACGCCACGGGCCAGTGCGATGCCGTGGCCGTTGATCGCAGCCTGCAGGGTGAAGGACGAGTCGTCGAATCGCAGGCCGCGGTCGGTATCCACCCCCTCGATCCCCGCCGCCCGGCACCACACCGCCCAGGAGATGTTGTAGTCGTCGTGCAGCAGCGTGTGGTGCCGCAGATCCTCCGGATTGACCAGCGGCCGGTCGCCGGCCAGCAGCGATGGGTGACCGACCGGGAAGATGTCCTCGGTCAGCAGCCGTTCGACCCGCAAATCCGGCCACAGGCCATTGCCGAAGCGGATCGCCAGATCGACGTCGTGGCGGGCGAAGTCCACCACCTGTGAGGTGCTGTGGACCCGCACATCCATTTCCGGATGGCGCTTCTGGAAACGCACCAGCCTCGGCACCAGCCATTTCGACGCGAAGCTGGGCATGGTGGAAATGGTCAGCGTGCCGCTGCTGTCGGCGCGGATCAGGCGGTCGGTCGCCTGGGACAGCGTGTCCATCGCCTCGCGTACCGGCGGCAGGTAGTTCTGCCCGGCCTCGGTCAGCGCCAGCGCCCGGTTCATTCGGCGAAACAGCGGTAATCCGAGCCACTCCTCCAGCGCCTTGATCTGGTGGCTGACGGCGGCCTGCGTCACATGCAGCTCGTCAGCGGCTTTTGTGAAGGAAAGATGGCGTGCGGCGGCTTCGAAGGCGCGCAGCGCGTTCAGCGGGGGCAGGCGGCGGGACATGGCGGGGGAGGGACCAGCGGCTGGATTCGGATTAGCTTAGCTAATCGATTCTATGAGAAAGCGTCGTTTGTCGGCAAGCGGTCTCTGTACCATCCTCAGTTTCACAAGCGATCTGACCAACGGAGCGGCGAGGCCGAGGCCCCGCTCCCCATTCACCGGAAGGAACCGGATCATGGCAAAGGGAACGCATTCACCGATGTCCGGCGCAGAACTGTTCGTCCGCAAGCCGGCCCCGGCCGGCGTGGGGCTGGGCGAGCGCGTGGTGGCGCTGTTCGACCGCCTTGCGACCTGGAACGAGCGCCGCCGGCAGCGCCGCGCGCTGGAGGCTCTGCCCGACCATCTGCTGTCGGATATCGGCATTTCCCGCGCCGATGCGGACTATGAGGCTGAAAAGCCGTTCTGGCGGGGCTGAGCGATGGGCGACGTGAAGGCAAGCGGGGAGGGGGAGCGGGTCTGGACCGGCGGCTGTCTGTGCGGCGGCGTGCGCTATGCCATCGACACCCGGCCGGAACCGATCTCCTTCTGCCATTGTTCCCAGTGCAGGCGCCAGCACAGCCATGTCGGCGCCTACGCCGGCCTGCCCCGTGCGGCGTTGCGTCTGCTCACCGACTCGACTCTGACGTGGTACGCCTCCTCCGAGCGCGCCCGGCGCGGCTTCTGCGCGCGTTGCGGTGCCGGGCTGTTCTGGGAGGCGTTGGAACAGGCCGGTGCGGAGCGCCGCATCACGGTGACCGCCGGCAGCCTGGACGATCCGTCCGGGCTGCGGGTGGATCGCCATATCTTCGTCGACCACAAAGGCGCCTATTACGACATCGGCGACGATGGTGTCGAACGCCGGACCAGCACGGGAGAGGTGGTGGAATGAGCGAAGGCGTGACGGGGCGGGAGCGGGCGCTGGCCGGCGGTTGCCTGTGCGGCGGCGTGCGCTTTCTGCTGGCGGAACGGCCGGATGGGGTCGTGACCTGCCATTGCGGCCAGTGCCTCCGCTTCCACGGCCACATCGGCGCCTATGTCACGGTTCCGCGCGATACCGTCACCTTCGACGCCGATGAAACGCTGTCCTGGTACCGCTCCTCCGACATTGCGGAGCGGGGATTTTGCGGGCGCTGTGGCTCGTCCCTGTTCTGGAAGGGCGACGGCAAGACCGAGATCGAGATCGCCGCGGGCAGTTTGGACCAGCCGACCGGGCTGACGACGCTTCGCCATGGCTATGTGGCCGACAAGGCCGACTACTATGAGATCACCGACGGGCTGGAGCAGTTTCCCGGCTCGTCGGAAGCTTGAGCGCCTGACAAAACAGGGTTTGAGCTATTGGGAGGCGGATGGCTGCACATCACGTCTCCGACGCCCTTTGGGTAGTGGTTGAACTGTTGCTCGCTCCAGAGCCTCCGAAGCCGAGTGCCGCCATCGGGCGGGGCGAGACCAACAGCGCAGTCCAGATTCCGTAAATCCGCCGGTCCTTGAACACAGTGACCACGTCACGGCGCGTGGGCACGGCGGGACGAAAGCCCCTGATCCGGGCCGCAACGGAAGCCGCCGCTCCAGGGAGCGCTGCTTGGTTGTGAAAAACTTAGCCAATCGGCGAAGTGTTTGCTTGCAAGTGCAATGTCGCGCTGATACTTAGCGACATGGCTAAGCATAAACCCGATCTCTCGCTGCTTTTCCACGCGCTTGCTGATCCGACCCGACGGTCAATCCTGACCCGGCTCGCCAGAGAACCCGCGCGTGTAACGGACTTGGCCGGTCCCACTGGACTGCGTCTGCCCACCGTGATGCGGCACCTTTCCGTGCTCGAGGAAGCTGGGTTGATCTCAACCTCTAAGGAAGGGCGAACACGGACCTGCGCCATGGTGCCGGAGGCCATGGAGCCGGTGCGGACATGGCTGGATGAACACCGGGCGATTTGGGAGGCCCGTCTCAGCCGACTGGATGCATTTGTGATGAACGTCATGAAGGAGCGCAAAGAATGACATCGGACCCCGTTTCGACCGGCATGGCGCCGGATGACAGGGCGATTGAAAGGAAGGATCGCTTTGCGACGCTGACCTTCGAGCGGGAGGTGGCCGCGCCGTTATCGGTGCTATGGCATGCGTGGACGGCCCCGGCCGCCAGGATGGTTTGGGCCGCCCCCACGCCCTCGATCATCGTGGAGTTTCTGGAGGCCGACACCAGGGTGGGAGGACGTGAGGTCTCTCTCTGCAAGGTGGAGGGGCAGCCCGATATCCGTTGCGAGGTTGGCTGGCTGGACCTGCAGCCTGCGCAGCGCAGCGTGAATTACGAGGTGGTTTCGTCCGGGCAGGTGACACAATCAGCCGCGCTGGTGTCGGCAGATTTCTCAGGTACGGACAAACGCAGTCGGCTGGTCGTTACGGTGCAGCTTTCCTCGATGGCCAAGAACATGGAGGCCGGATACCGGCAGGGCTTTGGTGCGGGACTGGACAACCTCTCGGGCGTGGCCGAGCGGACCATGGTGCTTGAGCGAGTGATACAGGCACCCCGGTCCCTGGTCTGGGGGGCATGGATGAACCCTGAGACGCTCCCGCAATGGTGGGGCCCGGAAGGATTCTCCTGTCGGACGACGCGGATTGATCTGCGCGCGGGCGGCGAATGGGTCTTCGACATGATTGCGCCGGATGGAACGGTGTTTCCGAACCACCATCGTTATGGAGAGGTCCGGACCGAGGAAAGAATCGGCTACACGCTTCTTTGGGGCGAGAACGGGCCGAAACATGCCGACGCCTGGGCCATGTTCGAGGACCTAGACGGCGCAACGAAGGTGACGTTGGGCATGGTGTTCACCACAGCTTCCGAGTTCCAGGAGGCGAAGGGGTTCGGCGCCGAGAAACTGGGGCAGCAAACGCTGGGCAAATTGGAGCGCTTCGTCGCATCCCGTTGAAACGCCGCGGCTTCGCGTCGTCTCGACCTGGGCTTGTCGAGACGGGCGAACCTGGGTAGGTGGCACGCTACGCCGCCGGGGTGCGCGAATCCGTCGCAGGTGCGTTGCGGAGCCTGCGGGTGCCTTTTCATTTGACCCCGGGGGGCTTGAGTGAGAATGATTTTCAGAAGCAATGGCCCACCAGCCCCTGAGGTTTTCCGCGAATGCGTCGTGTCTCTCTGCTTTCCGCCGCCTTCGGCATCGCCCTATCCGGAGCCGCCCTGATCCACGCCGTCCCGGCGCAGGCTGCCGATACGGTGACCATCGTCATCAAGGATCACAAGTTCGAACCGGCGGAGGTGAAGGTTCCGGCCAACAAGCGGGTGACCCTGCTGGTCGACAATCAGGACGCCACGTCGGAAGAGTTCGAAAGCGGCGAGATGAAGGTCGAGAAGATCGTCGGCGGCCGCAAGCAGATCAAGGTCATGGTCGGTCCGCTGAAGCCGGGGCGCTATCCCTTCTTCGGCGAATTCCACGAAGCGACGGCGCAGGGCGTCGTGATCGCCGAGTGACGTTGTCCCAGCAGACCGACTACTACCGGAGACGACCATGCTCGCCAGTCTGATCATCGTCTTTCGCGAGGTCCTCGAAGCGGGCCTCATCGTCGGCATCGTGCTGGCCGCGACCCAGGGAGTGCCCGGCCGCGGCCGGTCGATTTCGCTGGGCATCGTCGGCGGCATGGTCGGGTCCTGCATCGTCGCTGCCTTCGCCGACGGCATCAGCTCGCTGTTCGCCGATACCGGACAGGAGATGTTCAACGCCACCGTCCTGCTGATCGCCGTCGTCATGCTGGCCTGGCACAATGCCTGGATGGCGCAGCATGGCCGCGAACTGGCGCGCGACATGAAGGCGGTCGGCCGTGCGGTGCAGAGCGGGGAAAAATCGCTGGCGGCGCTGGCCATCGTCATCGGCGTCGCCGTGCTGCGCGAGGGGTCGGAGGTCGTGCTGTTCCTGACCGGCATCCTGGCGTCGGAAGAGGGCGGCATCGCCACGGTGGCCACCGGCGGGCTGGGCGGCATGGCGCTGGGCGCGTTGGTCTCCGTCCTGCTCTATGCCGGGCTGCTGCAGATCCCGACGCGGCACCTGTTCGCCACCACCACGTGGCTGCTGACGCTGCTGGCCGCCGGCATGGCGGCCACGGCGGTCAATTTCCTGGCACAGGGCGGCATCCTGATGGCGGGCGGCACCGTGCTGTGGGACACCTCGGACGTCCTGCGCGACAACAGCCTCGTCGGGCAGGCGCTGCATGTGCTGGTCGGCTACACCGATCGTCCGACGGAGGCGCAGCTGATCGCCTATGTCGGCGTGGTCGTCGGCATCCTCCTGCTGACCCGCTGGGCGGCCAATGGGGCGCCGCCGTCGAACAACCCGCGCGTGGCTTCCGCGGCCGAATAATCAATAGCATCTAGGTATATGGCCGGGCTGACGGTTAAGTGTCTGGCATCGGCCGTTGAAATCGCGCCATAGTGCCCCTGCGACAGTCGAGCGGCGGGGGACATGGCGGAGCTTGTGACGTTGGTTGTGCTGCTGGCGGCGATGGTGGTTGCCGTGCCGGTGGCAAAAAGGTTCGGGTTCGGTGCGCCGCTCGGCTATCTCGCCGCCGGGCTGGCGGTTGGTCCGGCCGGGCTCGGGCTGGTCACCAATGTGGGGGCGATTGCACACGCCTCGGAACTCGGCGTCGTCATGCTGCTGTTCCTGATCGGGCTGGAGCTGAGGCCCGCCCGCCTGTGGGTCATGCGGAAATCGGTGCTGGGGCTTGGCGGTGCGCAGGTCGCGGTGACCGGCGCCGCGATCACCGCGCTGTGCGGCTGGGGGCTGGGGCTCGCCTGGCCGACGGCGGTGGTTCTGGGCTTCGGCTTCGCCCTGTCCTCCACCGCCATGGCGCTGCCGATGATGGCGGAGCGCGGGCTGCTCGCCAACCAATCCGGGCGCAATGCCTTTTCCGTCCTGCTGTTCCAGGATCTTGCGATCATCCCCGCGGTGGCGCTGCTGCCGCTGTTGGGCAATGGCAGCGTTCCCCAGGCCGATGGCGCGTGGCTGGCCGTCGCCAAGGCGGCGGTGGCGGTTGTGGTGGTGCTGATCGGCGGGCGCTATCTGCTGCGGCCGATCTTCCACGCGGTCGACCGCGCCGGCGCGCCGGAGATCTTCACCGCCACAGCCCTGCTGATCGTCATCGGCACCGCCGTCCTGATCCAGGAGGCCGGTCTGTCGATGTCGCTGGGTGCCTTCATGGCCGGTGTCCTGCTGTCGGATTCGGAATACCGGCACGAGGTGCAGGCGGACATTGAACCCTTCGAGGGCTTGCTGCTCGGGCTGTTCTTCGTGTCGGTCGGCATGGGCGCCGACGTGCCGACGCTGATGGCGCATCCCGTCCGCTTCCTAGGACTTGCCGTGGCGCTGCTGCTGGTGAAGGGACTGGTGATGCTGGTGCTGGCCCGCATCGCCGGGGTTCCCTGGGCCGGGGCGACGCGGATGGCGACGGTGCTGAGCCAGGGCGGCGAATTCGGCTTCGTGCTGTTCGGGCTGGCGGTCGGCGGCGGCGTGATGGCCGGGGAACAGGCGTCGGCGGCGATGCTGGTGGTCACCCTGTCGATGCTGGCGACGCCCTTCCTGTTCGCGGCGGAGGAGCGCTGGTTTGCGCCGCGCCTGATGTCGGCGAAGCCCAAGCGTCCCTTCGATACCCCGCCCGACGACAACCCGCCGGTCATCATCTGCGGCTTCGGCCGGGTGGGGCAGGTGGTCGGCCGCGTGCTGCGGGTGCGCGGCATTCCCTTCACCGCGCTGGAGAGCAGCGCGGCCCAGGTTGATTTCGTCCGCAGGTTCGGCAGCAAGGCCTACTACGGTGACCCGACCCGCGTGGAGCTTCTGCGCGCCGCAGGGGCGGAGAAGGCCAAGGTGCTGGTGGTGGCGCTGGACGACATGGAGCAGTCGCTGCGCGTGGTGGAGATGGCGACGCGCCATTTCCCCAACCTGACCATCTTCGCCCGCGCCCGCAATCGCCGCCATGTCCATCATCTGATGGACCGCGGCGTCACCCACATCGTGCGCGAGACCTTCGATTCCAGCCTGCGCATGACCGGCGATGTGCTGCGGCAGATGGGATTGGCGGAAGGCGAAGTGACGCGGACGCTCGACACCTTCCGTGCCCATGACGAACGGACCCTGATCCGCCAGCATGCCGTCCATAACGACGAGATCAAGCTCATCCAGACCTCCCGCGATGCCGCCGCCGAACTTCAGTCGCTGTTCGAGGCGGACCGGGAAGGCGAGGCCAGGACGAAGGCGGAGGCTTAGCCGATCAGCAGGCTGTCGTCGCTGATCTCCACCCCGCCGCGCTGCCTGGCGAACAGCGCCAGCAGGTGCGGCACGTCCAGCCCGGCGCGCTCCTCGCCCGCCACGTCGAGGACGACGCGCCCCTCGTGCAGCATCAGCGTGCGGTTGCCATAGTCCAGCGCCTGCCGCATCGAATGGGTGACCATCAGCGTGGTCAGGCGGTTGTCGCGGACGATGCGCCGGGTAAGATCCAGCACGAAATCGGCGGTGGCAGGGTCGAGCGCCGCGGTGTGCTCGTCCAGCAGCAGGATCTTGGAGCCGGCCAGCGTCGCCATCAGCAGGCTGACCGCCTGACGCTGCCCGCCGGAAAGCAGGCCCATGCGGTCGTGCAACCGGTTCTCCAGCCCCAGCCCCAGCGCCGCGATGCGGTCGCGGAAGTTCCTGCGGCGGTCGCTGCCCAGAGCGAGCGCGAGGCCCCGGCGGCGTCCGCGGGCGGCGGCCAGCGCCATGTTCTCCTCGATGGTCAGGGCGGCGCAGCTGCCGGCCATCGGGTCCTGGAAGACGCGGGCGACCAGCCCGGCGCGGCGCGGCGTGTCCCAGCGGGTGACGTCGGTGCCGTCGATCGAGATGCGCCCCTGCTCCGCCAGCACGTCGCCGGCCAGCGAACCGAGGAAGGTCGACTTGCCGGCGCCGTTGGAGCCGATGACGGTGACGAACTCCCCCTCCGGGATGGTGAGGTCGACGCCGCGCAGCGCGTGCTTTTCCAGCGGCGTGCCACGCCCGAAGGTGACGTGGATGTCCTCGACGACGATCATTTGGCAACTCGTGCGTTGCGGGAAGCCTTGGCCTTCAGGCGCGGCAGGATCAGGGCGACGGCGACCAGCACCGCGGTCACCAGATTGAGGTCGGAGGCCTGCAGGCCGATGGAGTCCGCCGAAAGCGCCAACTGAACCGCGAGGCGGTAGAGGATCGAACCGGCGACGCAGCCGACCAGCGCCAGAGCCAGGGCGCGGGCGGGCAGCACCGTCTCGCCGACGATGACGGCGGCCAGCCCGACGACGATTGTGCCGATGCCGGTGGTGACGTCGGCGAAGCCGTTGGTCTGGGCGAACAGGGCGCCGGCCAGACCGGTCAGGGCGTTGGACAGGGCGATGCCGGCATAGACATGGGCGTCGGTGTCGACGCCCTGCGCCCGCGCCATCCGCGCATTCACCCCGGTCGCCCGCATCGCCAGCCCGAACTCGCTGGACAAGAAGCGGGCGAGCAGCAGCACAACGACCGCGACGATGACGCCGACCACCAGCGGGCGGACGATGTGGTCCGGGATGCCAAGCCCATAGAAGGGCGTCAGCACCGTGTCCTGCATCAGCAGAGCCACGTTCGGCCGCCCCATGACCCGCAGGTTGACGGAAAACAGGGCGATCATCGTCAGGATGCTGGCGAGCAGATGCAGGATCTTGAAGCGTACGTTCAGCGTCGCCGTCACCAGACCGGCCGCGGCACCCGCGAGTGCGGCGGCGAGGCTGGCGAGCCAGGGGTTGACCCCGGCGATCAAGAGCACCGCGCAGACGGCCGCCCCCAGCGGAAAGCTTCCGTCCACCGTCAGGTCGGGGAAGTCCAGGATGCGGAAGGACAGATAGACGCCGATGGCGACCAGCGCATAGACGAGGCCGATCTCGATGGCGCCGAAGAGGGCGATTTCAGTCATTGCGGTGCTTTTGAAGGGGCTTGGTTTGGGGAGCGTTTTGCCCCCTCCCGATCCCTCCCCCGCTTGCGCGGGAGAGGGGACAGGAGCTTTGTCGGCGTTCGGCGGAAGTTCCCTCTCCCACCGCAGGTGGGGGAGGGATAGGGAGGGGGCAGAGCACTACCCCCAGACATTCCCTTACTGCCCGACCACCTTCGTCGCGCGCTTCACCACCGCGTCGGGCAGGGTGACGCCCATGGCGGCGGCGGATTTCGGGTTGACGAACAGGTCGGTGCCCTTGGCGAGCGACACCGGGATGTCGCCGGGCTTCTCGCCCTTCAGGACGCGGGCGACAATGGCGCCGGTCTGCCTGCCGACCTGGAGATAGTCGAAGCCGATCGAGGCGACGGTGCCGCGGGCGACGCTGTCGGTGTCGGCGGAGAAGATCGGCAGCTTGGCCTGCTGGCCGACGGCGATCACGCTTTCCAGTGCCGAGACGACGGTGTTGTCGAGCGGGATGTAGACGGCATCGGCCTTGCCGACGAGGCTGCGCACCGCCTGCTGGGCGTCCGACGATTTCGGCACGGAGGCCTCGACCACGGTCAAGCCGGCCTTGGCGGCCTCGTCCTTCAGCGCCTTGACCAGCACGATGGAGTTCGGCTCACCCGGGTTGTAGAGCACGCCGATGCGCTTGGCCTGGGGCAGGATCTCGCGGATCAGGGCGACATGCTCGCCGACCGGGGCCATGTCGGACAGGCCGGTGATGTTGGCGCCGGGCTTGTCCATCGACTTCACCAGCTGGGCCGACACCGGATCGGTCACCGCGGTGAACACCACCGGGATGTCGCGGGTCGCGGCCGCCACCGCCTGGGCCGACGGGGTCGAGATCGGGACGATCACGTCGGGGCGGGAGCCGGCGAACTGGCGGGCGATCTGGGCGGCAGTGGCCGGGTTGCCCTGCGCGCTTTGATACTCGACCTTCAGGTTTTGGCCCTGGACAAAGCCGGCGTCCTTCAGCGCCTCCACCACGCCGTCGCGCGTCGCGTCGAGCGCCGGGTGCTGGACGATGGCGGTGATGGCGACGGTCTTGGTCTGTGCCATCGCCGAGACCGGCATGGCGATCGGGCCAACGAAGGCGGCGAGGGCAGCGGCAGCGCACAACAGGCGGGTGAAGGGCATGGCTGGGTCTCCGGAACGCAAAGGTCTTCCCCTAGACCGCGCGGTCGCCGCCGTCAACTCGGCAGCAGGGCCGGGGAGGCTGGAGTGGAACATTTGAAACGCTATGAAACAGTTTTCGGGAGATGTTCCACTGTTCTATCCGCCGTCCGATCCATCATGTCCCCTCCGCGGTTGCAATCAGGCGCCCCTTCATAGCACGGGACAGGAGACGGGATAAGGACGGCCCGAAAATCCGGCGGATCGCCGTAAGCCGGCCGCCGCATGCCCGACCTGTCCGCAATCGGGGGTGTGGTTTGGCTGGCAAGAGCCTATATTGTGGGCAACACGGAAGGAGTGGCCATGATCGCAGGAACCGAAGCGGCTCCGTCGAAGTTTCTCGCCTCTTTCCGCGGCTTGATCGGCTGCTGTCCCAATTGCGGGCGCGGCCGGCTGCTGCGGAACTTCCTGAAGCCGGTGGATCACTGTTCGGCCTGCGGCGAGGCTTATGGCCATCTGCGCGCCGACGACGCGCCGCCCTGGATGACCATCCTGATCGTCGGCCACATCATCATCCCCGCCCTGCTGTTCGTCGAACAGAATTATGAGCCGCCGACTTGGTTGCATCTGGCGATCTGGCCGGCGCTGACCCTGCTGCTGACGCTGATTCTGCTGCCGCGCTGCAAGGGTCTGGTGCTGGGGCTTCTGTGGTGCACCGGCGCACCGGGGTCGGAACGCGGATAGGCGGTTGGAGACATCCTGAATGCGAAAACGGCACCGCGCAGCAATGCACGGTGCCGTTTCTCTACCAGGACCGTTTCTCTATCCGGCTGGAGCCTCGCCGGTCGGCGCCGGCCCGTCTGCCGTCAGCGCACGCTCGGCAGCGCGGTGCCGTGGCCGGCGCGGGCGCCGAACAGGCCGGCGCGCAGCTTGCCGAACAGGTCGCGCAGATGATCGGCGCGCATCTGGCGGGCGGCCAGGATGATCTCGTCGTAGGAACGGGGATCGCGGACTTCGTTGAAATTGCTGTTCATGGCTTTGGGAATCTCCACGTGAGGTGAGAGACGTCCACTCCCTTGGGTTCGTATGAGGCGTTGGTTCGCCTTGTGAAACCCAAGATAGGACAGAGCCGCTGTCCCATGAAGCGCAGTCCGCGCAATGCCGCCCGACAGTTTCCGTATCAGCTTCCTCAATCAACGGAGATGCGAACTATTGTCGACGGCCATGGTCCGTGGCCTGTCCGACAATGGTTCGCCATACCGATTACTTGCGGTCCCGCGCGCCGTCGACCGCGACGTTGCGGTCTGAGACGATACGGTCGGTCGATCCCCGCTCGGTTCCCCTGGTGGTCCGGCCCTGAGGGTGGTCGGGCTGGCGCGGCGGCAGCGGGCCGGTGCCGAGGCCGCCGGCCTCCTCGCTGCCGGGGATGCCGAAATCCTCGTCGGGCTGGTCGATCGGACCGCCGGCGCCGGGGCCGATGATGCGCTGGAAGCCCTCGATCCGTTCGTCCACGTCGGGATGGTCGACCGTCCGGGGGATATCCAGCGGGATCTCGCGCTCATCGATGCCGCCGCTGTCGCTGGGGCCGGTGGCGTTACCGATGTTGCGGTCGTCTCTGGGGCGGTCATCCGCCTTGCGGTGGTCGGCGTCGCGGCGGTCGATGTTGCGATCGTTGGCGGCCATGGGCGCTCTCCCGTCTGCTGTGTCGAGGTCTCGGTTCCCTCAACAGGGCGGGAGGACACTCGTCACCGTCCGCACATCGAACCAGCCGCCGACACTGTGGCGCAGATCCTGCCGCCGGTCCTGCTCCGGCGCCGGGGCGATGTCCCAAAGCCAGGACATGTCGGGGGCGGGGAGGGCGAGGCCCCAGGTCGAATCCTCCACCTCGGTCACGGTGCCGCCATGCATCCAGGAGGCATCGATGTCGGTGAACAGGGCCGCGCGTTCGGCGATGGTGGACAGCCAGCAGAGATGGCCGTGGACCATGCGCAGGGCGAAGGCCATCCGCTCCGCCTCCGTGGTCGCCGGGGCGCGGCGTTCCACCGCCTCCAGCGGCAGCAGCGGCAGTTGGGACAGCAGGTTGCAGGACACGGCGAAACGGAAACGGCCGCCTTCGGGAACCGGCGGTTCGAAATCGGTGGGCAGCGGGCCGCCGCTGTCCAGCGCGGCGGCAAGCGGCGCCAGCGCGCCGCTGACGTCCATCTCGACGAGGCGGACATTGGACAGGGCCGCCGCACGGCGGCGGACGGCGCGGCTGTGCAGGATGTCCGCCAGAACCACCTCGTCGAAACGGGCGGTCAGCGTCTCCAGCGGGATCTCGATCAGCAGCCCCGATCCGGCGACCAGCGCCCGCCCACCCGGTTCCACCCGCTGCACCGCCTGATCGATGAAGCGGTGGCAGGCGGCGACATGCGGCGCCCAGGCCCGCTTCTGGCGCCGGTAGCGGGCTCCCAAGGCCACCATTTCCGACAGGTAGCCGAAACGGCGCGCCAACGGCGGGCAGGGCGTGGTCAGATATTCGAAGGCTTCGCGCAACATCGCCGGCTTACCCCCTCCGCCAACTTCGCCGCCAACGTCGCCATTGGCCCGTCGATCGGCCGCTTTTCCGGCCGTCTCACCCCTTGACCCGCGACGGTGGCAAGGTACCTATGGCGCCATGGTCGAGATCAAGAGGAAAACGGCCCTGGTCACAGGGGCCGGCAAGCGCATCGGGCGGGCCATCGCGCTCGATCTTGCGGGGCAGGGGTGGGACGTCGCCGTCCATTACCGTAGCTCCCGAGAGGAGGCCGATGCCGTCGTCGCCGAGATCGAGCGGGCGGGCGGCCGTGCCATGGCCTTCGCCGCCGACCTCGACCGTGAGGCGGAGGTGAAGACGCTGGTGCCGGCGGTGACGGAGCGGCTCGGTCCGCTGACACTGCTGGTTAACAACGCCTCCCGCTTCGAACGCGACGAGATGGCCGACGTCACACGCGAATCGTGGGACGCGCATATGGAGGCGAACCTGCGGGCTCCCTTCGTGCTGTCGCAGGATTTCGCGTCGCGGTTGCCGGAGGGCGAGCGTGGGCTGATCGTCAACATCATCGATCAGCGCGTGTGGAATCCGACTCCGCACTTCGTGTCCTATACCCTGTCGAAGATGGGGCTGTGGGCGCTGACCCGGACAATGGCGCTGGCGCTGGCCCCGCGCATCCGGGTCAACGGCATCGGACCCGGTCCGACGCTGCGCAACGACCGCCAGACGGTGGAGGAGTTCGCCGCCCAGTGGGACTCGACCCCGCTGCATCGCGGCACCACGCCGGAGGAGATCTGCGCCGCCATCCGCTTCCTGATCGCCGCCCCGGCGATGACCGGCCAGATGATCGCGCTGGACGGTGGGGAGCATCTGGGATGGGCGCAGCCGGCGCATGGCTTCGTGCCCAACGAATAGCGGCGGATTGCAATCCTTAAACAGGGAAAGGCACGTCCGTCCGGAGCCTTGCGGCCGGCGGGGCGGGTGCGGTGCGGCGAAAATGACCGCGCGTTTTACACAGGTGCCCCACCCCGCGCAAGAGGCGCCTGTAGCCCCGAGACAATTTTGTGGCCGCGCGTCAATTCCCGCCCTTGACTCGGACCTGACCTAAGGAAATCAACGGCTTAATGAAAATGCCTAAAAAATAGGCGGAAGCATGCGACCCGTTGTGGCGCCTAGCTCCGGATGGGCTACCCCCGTCGTTATCGACAAACTTATCCACAGGTTTCGTGGATATTCTTCCGGAGGGGCGAGTCGCTCCGCATGCGTCCTTCGCGTGCCCAACAGTTGACCCGCGACGGCCGCTCGACGACATTCTGGTCATGTCCGAAACGCATTCCTCAGAGCCCCTGGTTTCCTCTTCCGACGCCGATGCCTCGGGCGGTGAGGACGTTGCCGCGCGTCCGAAACGGCGGCCGGCCGACATCAACCGGGGCGTCGAGATCATTCGTGAGCATTTGAAGACCCTGCCGCAGACACCGGGCGTCTACCGCATGCTGGCGGGTGACGGGGCGGTCCTGTATGTCGGCAAGGCGCGCAACCTGAAGCGCCGGGTGACCAACTACACCCAGGTCGGAAAGCTGCCGGTCAGGCTCCAGCGCATGGTCGCGGAGACCGAGACGATGGAGTTCGTCAACACCCACACCGAGGTGGAGGCGCTGCTTCTCGAATCGAACCTGATCAAGAAGCTGATGCCTCGGTACAACGTGCTGTTGCGGGACGACAAGACCTTTCCGCACATCATGATTACCAGGGACCACGACTATCCGCAGCTGACCAAGCACCGTGGCGCGCGCGGGCGCGATGCCGACTATTTCGGTCCTTTCGCTTCCGCCGGGGCGGTCAACCGGACGATCACGGCGCTGCAGCGCGCCTTCCTGCTGCGCAACTGCGCCGACACGGTGTTCGCCAGCCGCACCCGGCCCTGCCTGCAATACCAGATCAAGCGCTGCACCGCGCCCTGCGTCGGCCGCGTCAGCCCGGCGGAGTATCAGGCGCAGGTCGGTCAGGCCCGCGCCTTCCTGTCGGGCAAGAGCCGCGACATCCAGACGGAATTCGCCGACCGGATGATGGCCGCCTCCGACGCCATGGATTTCGAGACGGCGGCGCGCTACCGCGACCGTATCCGCGCGCTGACCGCGATCCAGGCCCACCAGGACATCAATGTCGAGGGGGTGGTGGAGGATGCCGACGTCATCGCCGCCTATGCCGAGGGCGGGGTGACCTGCATCCAGGTCTTCTTCTTCCGCGGCGGGCGCAACTACGGCAACCGCGCCTATTTCCCCAGCCATGACAAGGCGGCGGAGACCGAGGAGGTGCTGGCCGCCTTCATCGCCCAGTTCTATGAGAACAAGGCGGCGCCGCCGCTGGTGCTGGTCAGCCACGCCCTGCCGGAGCTGGAGCTGCTGAGCGAGGCGCTGGCCGTGCGCGCCGGGCACAAGGTCGAACTGGCGGAGCCGAAGCGCGGCGAGAAGCGGCGAATCGTCGAGCATGCGCTGACCAACGCGCGCGAGGCGCATGGGCGCCGGCTGGCCGAAAGCTCCAGCCAGGCGCGGCTGCTGGAGGGGGTGGCCGCCGCCTTCGGCATGGACGGACCGCCGGAGCGGGTCGAGGTCTACGACAACTCCCACATCCAGGGGGCGCACGCCATCGGCGCGATGATCGTCGCCGGGCCGGAGGGCTTCATCAAGAACGCCTACCGCAAGTTCAACATTCGCGAGCAGGGGGCGGCCGGCGACGACTTCGCCATGATGCGCGAGGTGCTGACCCGCCGATTCGGCCGGGCGGTGAAGGAGGATCCGGAACGCAGCCTGGGGACGTGGCCCGATCTGGTGCTGATCGACGGCGGTCTGGGACAGTTGAACGTCGCGCTGGAGGTGTTCGCGGAACTGGGCATCGACGACGTGACGCTGGTCGGCATCGCCAAGGGGCCGGACCGCGACGCCGGGCGTGAACATTTCTTCATGGAGAACCGCCCGCCCTTTCAGATGGAGCCGCGCGACCCGGTGCTGTATTTCCTGCAGCGGCTGCGCGACGAGGCCCACCGCTTCGCCATCGGCACCCACCGGGCCAAGCGGACCAAGGCCATCGGCAAATCGCCGATCGACGAGATCGCCGGCATCGGTCCCGCCCGCAAGAAGGCTCTGCTGCATCACTTCGGCAGCGGGGCGGCGGTGGCGCGCGCCGGGCTCGCCGATTTGGAGGCGGTGGAAGGGATCAATCGCACGGTTGCGAAAAAGATATACGATCACTTCCATCCCGATGGTTAGAATGCGGGCACAACAAACCAGCCGGCGCTCTCACGGGTGCCGAGCGGGGACATCCTCCAGCGGTTCGAGTTTTCCGTCATGCTGACCAGCCTGCCCAACCTGCTGACCCTGTCGCGAATCGCGGTGATCCCGCTGGTGGTCGGGCTGTTCTATGTGCCGGAGGCCTGGGCGGCCTATACCGCGTGCTCGCTCTATGCCGCCGCCTGCATCACCGATTGGTTCGACGGCTATCTGGCGCGGGCCTGGGCGCAGGAAAGCGTGATCGGCAAGTTCCTGGATCCCATCGCCGACAAGCTGCTGGTGGCGGCGACCCTCATCATGCTGGCGGGGTTCCACCGGCTGACCGGCCTGTCGATCCTGCCGGCGGTGGTGATCCTGCTGCGTGAAGTGCTGGTGTCGGGGCTGCGCGAGTATCTGGCCGGGCTGCATGTCGGCGTGCCGGTAACCTGGCTGGCGAAATGGAAGACGACGATCCAGATGATCGCGCTGGGCTTCCTGATCGTCGGCGATTATGGTCCGGCGGAACTGCCGGTGACCTTCATCGGCACGGTTGGGCTGTGGATCGCCGCGGCTCTGACCTTCTACACCGGGTGGGATTACATGCGCGCCGGACTGACCCATATGATGGCCGAGCAGCCGGCGAAGCCCGGCGCCGCCCGTTCCGCCCGCAGCGCCGGTTGAAAGTTTCCGACATGAAAATCTTTGGGCTGACCGGCTGGAGCGGCAGCGGCAAGACCTCGCTGATGGTGCGGCTGATTCCGGCGCTGACGGCGCGCGGCTTGCGCGTGTCGACGGTCAAGCATGCCCACAAGGGCTTCGACATCGACCATCCCGGCAAGGACAGCCACAACCATCGCCTGGCCGGCGCCACGGAGGTGCTGGTAAGCTCCCCCCGGCGCTGGGCGCTGATGCACGAGCTGCGCGACGGCGAGCCGGAGCTGACGCTTGAGCAGCTGATCGGCAAGGTGGCGCCGGTCGACCTGCTGCTGGTCGAGGGCTTCAAGCGCGACCGCCACGAGAAGATCGAGGTCTGGCGGGCCGAGGTGGACAAGGCGCTGATCGCGCCCGACGATCCCACCATCGTCGCGGTCGCCAGCGACGGCGCGGTGCCGGGCTGCCCGGTGCCGGTGCTGGACCTGAACGACGCCGAGGCGGTTGCGGCGTTCGTGGTGGAGCGGTGCGGGTTGGGGTGAGTGCATCCGGCGCGAGTGTTTCCGCGTACACGATTCTCAAATTCGGACATTTTCCTTTACCCGCGGACGACTTCAGGTTATTGCTTTCGTCTGAATAAGGGTCAGCCACGGTTGACTCTCACCCCATTCAGACGAACATTGGAGGTAGCGCAGCCATGCTGGAGTTGGTCATGGAACCGACGAACAAGCCGCGCGTCTCCGAGGAAGCCGACCTTACGCCTGAGGCGGAGGCGGAGCGGACGCGCCGTCAGCAACAGAAATTTCAAGAGCTGATGACGCGCCTCGCAGCGAATGCTGCGGCGATGGGGGATTCATATTGGACGCGAAGCCCAAAGGGTTGATCGATCGTGGCTTGGCGACCCAGTTCCTCCAAAGCGCAGGCTGCGGCCGTAATCGATTATGGGCGGGATTTTTCGCTCGAACGTTCTGCATTGCCGGCCTCACTCAATCATATTGTCGATGAGATCGAAGAGTCTTTGCGGCAAAAGCCGGTCGATCCCACCGATCATTTGCAGCATGGTGCCGAAGAAGGGACGATGCTGATCCGACGCCGCAATGGTGTCTACGTCGCCTTTCAACGACGAATTCACAATCCAGCTCCGCCCTTCCGTGTGTGCCTATGGTACTGTGGAACTTATCGGGAGAGCGGAAGTCGCGTGATCTATGACTTTGAAGAGGGGTGTCAATCCTCTTCGCCATGATGCTAAGAATGACGGTCCATTGGATCGCATCTATCAGGCATCACAGGACATCATGGACACCGCACCTTCTCGCATGCCGCGGACGCTCGATCGCCGCGGTTATCGGCTCGCCGTCTTCGATTTCGACGGGACGCTGGCCGACTCGTTTCCCTGGTTCATCGGCGTCTTGAACGGTGTCGCCGACCGCTATGGCTTCAACCGCGTGCAGGCGGACGAGGTGGAGCGGTTGCGCGGCTATGACGCGCGGCAGATCATGCGGCACCTGCGGGTGCCGAACTGGAAGCTGCCCTTCATCGCCAACCACATGCGGCAGCTGATGGCGCGCGACATCGACGGCATCCGGCTGTTCGACGGCGTGCCGGAGATGCTGCGGGCATTGCACGACAGCGGCGTGACCGTCGCCATCGTCAGCTCGAACTCGGTGGAGAACATCCGCAGCATCCTGGGATCGGAGGCGGCCGGGCGGGTGGCGCATTACGGCTGCGGCGCCTCGCTGTTCGGCAAGGCGGCGAAGTTCCGCAAGTTGCTGCGCAAGGCCGGCGTTCCGGCGGAGCTTGCCATCGGCATCGGCGACGAGGTGCGCGACATCGACGCCGCGCGGGCGCTGGGCATGGGCTGTGCCGCAGTCGCCTGGGGTTATGCGCGCGAGGATGCGCTGGCGGCGCGGCGGCCGGACCGGCTGCTGACGCGGGTGGAGGAGATTCCCAGGCTGTTCGGCGGCTGAATGCCACGTCCCGGAAAGGACGCCTTTTCCCTCTTCGCAGCGGACGCCGCGGCGGACTAGAGTGGCGACCATGGTGCAACTCGACAATGATTGCTTCGCCTTCGGCGGGCCGATGATGGCGGTGGAGCCGGCGCTGGCACTGCTGGCTGGACGGGTCGGGCCGGTGACGGCGACGGAGACCGTGCCACTGTCCGCTGCGCTTGGCCGGGTGCTGGCCGCCGATCTGGTGGCGCCCTTCAACGTGCCGCCGCACGACAATGCCGCGGTGGACGGCTACGCCGTGTTCTTCGACGATCTCGCCGCCGACGGGCCGACAATGCTGCCGGTGACGGCGCGGGTGGCCGCCGGGCAGTGGCTGGGCCGGCCGGCGGTGCGCGGCGAGGCGGTGCGCATCTTCACCGGCGCGCCGATGCCCGCGGGCATGGACACGGTGTTCATGCAGGAGGAATGCCGCAGCGACGGTACCACCGTCACCCTGCCGGCGGGCATCCGCCGCGGCGTCAATCGGCGACTGGCTGGTGAGGACGTGCGCGAGGGGTCGGTGGTGCTGGCCGCCGGGCGGCGCTTGCGGCCGGAGGACATCGCGCTTGCGGCTTCGCTGGGCCATGCGGTGCTGCAGGTGCGCAGCCGGCTGCGGGTGGCGGTTTTCTCCACCGGCGACGAGTTGCGGCAGCCGGGACAGGCGCTGGAGCCCGGCGCCGTCTATGACGCCAACCGCTTTGCCCTGATCGCGCTGCTGACCCGGCTGGGCTGCGCCGTCACCGACCTCGGCATCCTGCCCGACCGGTTCGAGGCCATCCGAGATGCGCTGGCCGATGCGGCGATGAGCCATGACGCGCTGATCACCTCCGGCGGCATGTCCACCGGGGAGGAGGATCACGTCAAGCCGGCGGTCGAGGCGAACGGGCGGCTGGATTTCTGGCGGCTGGCGATCAAGCCGGGCCGGCCGGTGGCGCTGGGCCGTGTGCGCGACGCCGTGTTCGTCGGGCTGCCGGGCAATCCGGTCGCGGTGGTGGTGACCTTCCTGCGCATCGCCCGGCCGATCCTGCTGCGGCTGATGGGGGCGGCGGACGAGACGCCCCGGGCGATCCCGGTGCGCGCGAGCTTCGCCCACAAGAAGAAGCCCGGGCGGCGCGAGTTCTTGCGCGGGTCGCTGGCCCGTGGTGAGGACGGCGCGCTGGTTGCGGCGAAATACCCCCGCGACGGTGCCGGTGTGCTGTCGTCACTGGTGGAGTCCGAGGGCCTGATCGAGTTGCCGGAGGATCTGGCGCGGGTCGAACCCGGCATGACCGTCGATTTCCTGCCTTTCAAAGAATTCCTGTAGAGGTCGCGTGATGAAGATTCTCTATTTCGCCTGGCTGCGCAGCAAGATCGGCGTGCCGACCGAGACCGTGGAGTTGCCGGCGGAGGTGACCACGGCCGGCGCTCTGGTCGAATGGCTGAAGACCCGCAGCCCGCGCCATGCCGAGGCGCTGGCCAACAGCAAATTGGTCAAGGTGGCGGTGAACCAGGAGCATGTGCCCTACGACCACCCGATCTCCGCGACCGACGAGATTGCGCTGTTCCCGCCGGTGACGGGGGGCTGACGGCATGGCGATCCGCGTCCAGGCCGAGGATTTCGACGTCGGCTCCGAATACGCCGCCTTCACCGCCGGCCGAACCAGCGTCGGCGGGGTGGCGATGTTCGTCGGGCTGGTGCGCGACATCGCCGGCGGCGCTGCCGTCAGCGCCATGACGCTGGAGCATTATCCCGGCATGACCGAGAAGCAGTTGGAAGCCATCGAGGAGGAGGCGCGGCGCCGCTGGCCTCTGGACGATGTGCTGGTGATCCACCGTTACGGCCGGCTGGAGCCGGGGGACCGCATCGTGATGGTCGCCACCGCCTCGGCCCACCGCGACGCTGCTTTCGAGTCCTGCCGTTTCCTGATGGACTGGCTGAAGACCAAGGCGCCCTTCTGGAAGCTGGAAGCAACGCCGGAAGGCGAACGCTGGGTCGAGGCCAAGGAGAGCGACGACGCGGCAGCGGCACGGTGGGAGGAGTAAACTGTCAGGCGGGATAGGGCGCGCTCAGGCGTGCCCGGCCTCGCCCGACAGCATGGAGACGCTGACGCCGAGCTTGCCGATGGCGCGTTCCCACTTGGCGTCCAGGTCGGTGTCGAACAGCAGCTTTTCGTCGCAGGGCACGTTCAGCCAGCCGTTGGCCTGGAATTCGGCGTCCAGTTGCCCCGGCCCCCAGCCGGCATAGCCGAGCAGCAGCAGGTTGCGGCGCGGGCCGCGGTCTTCGGAGATGGCGCGCAGGATGTCGATGGTGGCGGTCAGGGCCACGTCGTCGTTCACCACCAGCGTGCCGTCGCGGACATAGTCGGTGGAGTGCAGGACAAAGCCGCGGCCCGACTCGACCGGACCACCGTAATGCACCGGCAGATTGTGGGTCGGCTGCGGGATGTCCATGTCGAGCTGTTCCAGCAAATCCTCGAACGTGATCGACCCGAACAGCCGGTTCACCACCAGACCCATTGCGCCGTCTTCATTGTGGGCGCACACATAGATGACCGTGCGCTGGAAACGCGGGTCCTCCATTCCGGGCATGGCGATCAGCAGCTGGCCGGTCAGCGATTCCGTGGTCTTGGAGTCCGGAGACTTGGTCAGGCGCGGCATGGGCGATTATCCTTGTCGTCGGTTCGGTGCGGAAGACCGCCCCCGTCCCTACGGTCGGTTGTGGTTGGCGCTCTGGCGACGCTTTCACCGGAGTGTGACAGCACCGGCCGAGCTTTGTCACCATTATATGGGCTATCATATAGGGTGTCGGGGACGCCGATGCGCCCCTTCCAGGGAAGAGAACAGTGCGCGCGATGAAAAGACATGCCGTCACCCTCCTGCTGCTTCTGGCCGTGCTCGCCGGTGGCGCCATACCTGCTTTTGCCCAGGACATCGGGGCAGGGGATGGGATCGGCGCCTGGACCAAGGCAGGACCGGTCGAGGCGCGGCTGGTGTCCGCAGTGCGCGGCACCGGCGACCTGACGGCGCTGCCGCTGGGGCTGGAATTGCGGCTGGAGCCGGGGTGGAAGACCTATTGGCGCTCCCCCGGCGATGCCGGATTCGCACCGCGCCTGGACTGGAGCCGCTCGGGCAACCTGGGCAAGGCGACGCTGTCCTATCCGGCGCCGCACCGCTTCTCCGTCCTGGGGTTCGAGACGGCGGGATATGACACGGCCGTGCTGTTCCCGATCCAGGGGACGCCGACGACGCCCGGCAAGCCCGTCGATCTGGCGCTGACCGCCGAACTGCTGGTCTGTTCGGAGATCTGCGTGCCGCAGACGTTGGACCTCGCGCTTGCACTGCCGGCCGGGCCGGCGGAGCCCAGCGGGGTCGCCAACGACGTGGCGCGCGCCCAGGCGCTGGTGCCGAAGGGTCCGAACGGGCTGCTGCGCATCGAGTCCGTGCGCGGCAAGGGGGCATCGCTGGAGGTGGAGGCGACCGCCGCCGACGGCTTCGTCACCCCCGACCTGTTCGTCGAGACCGATCCGGCCCTGACCTTCTCCCCCCCCAAGACCGTTTTTTCCGACAATGACCGCCATGTCCGCCTGACCCTGACGGTGACCGACCCGCAGCCCGGGCTGGATCTGGCCGGGCGCGCGATGACGCTCACCCTGGTCGACGGTGACAAGGCGGTCGAGGCGCCGGTCACGGCATCAGCCGGTTCCGCCGCGCCGACTCCCGGCGGGGTCGGTCTGTCGGCGATGCTCGGGGTGGCGCTGTTGGGCGGGCTGATTCTGAACCTGATGCCTTGCGTGCTGCCGGTGCTGTCGCTGAAGCTGATGTCGGTGGTCAAGCATGGCGGACGGGCGCCCGCCGCGGTGCGCGCCGGATTCCTGGCAAGCGCGGCCGGCATCCTCACCTCCTTCCTGCTGATGGCCTCGGTTCTGGTCGGCATCAAGGCGGCGGGCGGGGCGGTCGGCTGGGGCATCCAGTTCCAGCAGCCGCTGTTCCTGGTCTTCATGGTCGTGCTGGTCACGCTGTTCTCGGCCAATTTGTGGGGGCTGTTCGAGGTGCCGCTGCCGCGCGCGCTGGCCGACAGGCTGGGCGGCGACGGGCTGGCCGGGCCGTTCGCCACCGGCATGTTCGCAACCCTTCTGGCGACGCCCTGTTCGGCGCCGTTCCTCGGCACGGCGGTGGGATTCGCGCTATCCAAGGGGCCGGTGGAGGTCTACGCGATCTTTGCGACTCTGGGTGTCGGGCTGGCGCTGCCCTATCTGGCGGTGGCGGCTTGGCCGCGGGTGGCCGGATGGCTACCGCGGCCGGGACGCTGGATGGCGAAGCTGAAGATCGTGTTGGGCTTCGCGCTGATGCTGACGGCGGTTTGGTTGCTGTCGGTGCTGACCGCGCAGATCGGCGAGGTGGCAGCGGCGACGGTCGGGTTGCTGATGGCGGCGCTGGTGCTGGCGCTGTGGGTCGGGCGGAGTGCCCGAGGCGTGGCGCGGACCGCCGGCCCGGCGCTGGCCGGTGTGCTGGCGGTAGCCGCCTTCGCCATGCCGGCGGCGGTCGGCCCGTCGGCCGGCGCGGCGCCGGTGGTCAGCGACAGCAAGGCGCGCTGGGTGCCCTTCGTCGAATCGACGATCCGCGACCATGTCGCCGCCGGCCGCACCGTCTTCGTCGACGTGACCGCCGACTGGTGCATCACCTGTCAGGCCAACAAGAAGCTGGTCCTGAACCGCGGCGAAGTTGCCGAGCGGCTGGAGGACAAGGGCGTGGTGGCGATGCGCGCCGACTGGACCCGGCCGGACGCAACGATTGCGAAGTTCCTGTCCGATCACGGCCGGTACGGCATTCCCTTCAACATCGTCTACGGCCCCAGCGCGCCGGACGGCATCGCCCTGCCGGAACTGCTCAGCGACAGTGCGGTGCTGGAGGCCCTGGGTAAGGCGGCGGGTGTGGCGGCGGGGAAGGCGGGGGCCAAGTCATCCTGAGCGTGATCGGGAAAAGGCCTATGGCCGTTGCGGCTATTCTGCGGTAACAGGGCGGCTCCGGGAGCTTCTCCCGCGCCATGAGGACGATGATGGACGATCAGATCAACTGCCTGCAGTGCAACTCCGAGAACGCCTATAACGACGGCAGCCTGTGGAACTGCCCCGACTGCGGCCATGAATGGAACCCCGATACGGCCGCCGCCGCGGTGGATGCCGATGCCGGGCAGGGCGTGCGCGACGCCAACGGCAACATGCTGAGCGACGGCGATAGCGTCACGGTCATCAAGGACCTGAAGGTCAAGGGATCGTCCCTGGTGGTCAAGGGTGGGACCAAGGTGAAGAACATCCGTCTGACGGACGGCGCCGACGGCCACAACATCGCCTGCAAGATCGACGGCATCGGCGCCATGAACCTGAAGTCGGAATTCGTGAAGAAGGCGTGAGCCTGGCAGCCAATGCCAAGCGGACAGTCGGGCCAACCGCGCCTTGCGGCCATTCGCCGCGGGGGATAGAAGGGATGCAGGGCCGGGCTCCGCAATGAGGGTCCGGCCGAACCCGGAAAACGGGTCAAACCCATAAAATCGGAAGGGTTAGAGACGATGAGCATCCAGGTTGGCGATACCATTCCGTCCGTCACGCTGAAGTGGCTGACCGACAACGGCATGCAGGAAGTGACGACGGACGAGCTGTTCAAGGGCAAGAAGGTCGTCCTGTTCTCCGTCCCCGGCGCCTTCACCCCGACCTGCTCCGCCAAGCATCTGCCGGGCTTCGTCCAGCAGGCCGACGCGCTGAAGGCCAAGGGCGTGGACAGCATCATCTGCCTCGCCGTCAACGATCCCTTCGTGATGCGCGCCTGGGGTGACAAGGGCGGCGTCGGCGACAAGGTGAAGATGCTGCCGGACGGCAACGCCACCTTCACCACGGCTCTCGGCCTGACCATGGACGGTTCCGCCCACGGCCTGGGCACCCGCGGCCAGCGCTTCGCCCTGGTGGCGGAGGACGGCAAGGTGACACACGTCGCCGTCGAGGCGCCCGGCAAGTTCGAAGTGTCTTCGGCCGAAGCGGTGCTGGAGAAGGTTTGACCTCGTAGCGAGAGTGTAGGGGTGTAGCAGCACTTCTGAGTTTTCATCGACTCTCCGCTTTGGTTCGAATGCGAGATTGACAGCTGAGGATTTCTCCCAAAGGATTGCGTCGCTATCCTTTGGGAGTACCCTCTATGACATTGGCTTTGAATGCATTAATCAAGTGCGTCCACAATTCCTTAGAAGAGGTTTGCAACGAATTTCAACTGATCAGCGGGTTCAGTTGCGATCAAATGCCCGAGTATCTTTTGACGGCGGGATTATATCGCAGCTTGAAAAAACTGAAATCTGTTGGTTGGGTGAGGCCAGAAGCCAATATAAAAGATTCAATGAGTGAAGCTGGTGCATTAGGGCGTGGACCGATGCCTTCTGCTCTGAATGCGGCAGGTCGTTTTGACATCATCGTCTATGGAACGTCTGGTTCGCCAATTGGGGCCATTGAAGTAAAAAAGACGATCAACTCTCATTCACAAATCGCGAGTGATTTGACGAGACTGCGATCCGCGTTAAATAAATCTCCAAGCAGCTCTTCTATCCAATATGTTGGTATGGCTTTCCTTATCGCCAACAGCGGGGGAGATAGAAAGACCGCGACGGAGAGGGTTGATACAAGGGCCAACAACATCGGCACCAATCTATTTGGTATAGATTATCAAAAGGCAAGAGACGGCATTTATCGCTATGGCGAGGACGGTCATCCTGAGTCTTACACTTACAAAGTATCTGATAGCAGCGAAGACTCTTTCAGCTTTGCATCATGCTTTTGGGTGTCGACTCGGTGAGATAGCTGCGGTTTCGGAAAATTAATTCTTCAAATTGAAGATTTCCGCACGTCGGCCACGCCACGGCGCGCCAGTTCATCGGCGCGTTCGTTTTCGGGGTGGCCGGCGTGGCCGCGGACCCAGTGGAATTCGATCTGGTGCTGCCGCTTCGCCTCTTCCAGACGCTGCCACAGGTCGACGTTCTTCACCGGTTTGCGGTCGGCGGTCATCCAGCCCTTGGCTTTCCAGCCGTGGATCCACTTGGTGATGCCGTTCTTCACATATTCGCTGTCGGTGAAGAGGCGGACGGTCACCGGCTTCTTCAACGCCTCCAGCGCCATGATTGCGGCCATCAACTCCATGCGGTTGTTGGTGGTGGCCGGCTCGCCGCCATACAGCTCCTTCTCCACCTCGCCATAGCGCAGGATGGCGCCCCAGCCGCCGGGGCCGGGATTGCCGCTGCAGGCGCCGTCGGTGAAGATGTCGACTGTCTTGAGACCGGCTTCGGTCGGTGAGGTGGCGTCAGTCATTCAGTCAGGCCCCGCCCACGTCCGAATCGTCGAGGAAATAGTCGCCCAGGCCGCGGACCGACTGGTGGAAGCGCAGCTTGCGCAGATACTCCAGCGGGTCCTTCGGCCGCACGAAGGCGCCCGGCGGGTGGTTCAGCCAATCATAGAGGCGGGTCAGCAGGAAGCGTACGGCGCTGCCGCGGCAGAGCCAGGGCAGGGTGTCCAGCTCTTCGCGGGACAGCGGCCGGACCTTGCGGTAGTTGGACAGCAGCAGACGCGCCTTGGTGGCGTTGAAGGACCCGTCGATTTCGAAGCACCAGGCGTTGATGCAGATCGCCACGTCGTAGACGAAGAAGTCGTTGCAGGCGAAATAGAAGTCGATCAGGCCGGACAGACTGTCGCCGCGGAAGAAGACGTTGTCCGGGAACAGGTCGGCATGGATGACACCGGCCGGCAGGCCGACCGGCCAGTTGGCCTCCAGCGCCGCCAATTCGGTCTCCAGCGTTGCACGCAGGCCGGGCGCAACCTCGTCGGCGCGTTCGGCGGACTTGGCGAACAGATCCTTCCAGCCGGGCAGGGCCAGCGCGTTCGGCCGTTCCATGCGGAAGTCGCCGACCGCCAGATGCAGGCGGGCCAGCGCCTCGCCCAACTGAGCGCAATGCTGCGGCATGATCCGGCGCGGCCACATGCCGGCCAGGAAGGTGACGATCACCGCCGGGCGGCCGCACAGCTCGCGCAGGGCCAGGCCGTCGCGACCCGGTACCGGCAGCGGGCAGGCGATGCCCTTCTCCGCCAGATGCTCCATCAGGCCGAGGAAGAAGGGCAGATCCTCCTTCCGCGTGCGCTTTTCATAGAGCGTCAGGATGTAGGGTCCGCGTTCGGTCACCAGAAGGAAGTTGGAATTTTCCACCCCCTCCGCGATGCCCTTGCACGACAGCACCGCGCCCAGATCGTACTGGGCGGCGAAGGTGCTGAGATCCTCGTCGGTGACTTCGGTGTATACGGCCATGATGTCCAGCGCCTTACCGGGTTTCCGGCCTGCGGTCAATTTCGGGAGTGATCGGCTCGTAATATTCCGGGCCGAAGCCGGCAAGCTGGCGGCTGGCGGTGTTGAAGGGGCGCTTCAGCCCGCCGCGGAAATGGCGGCCGACAAGCTCCTGCCACAGGGCAACCGGCTCGGCTCCGCGCTCGGCGCAGAGATGGACGAACCATCGCCGGCCGGCGGCGACGTGGCTGATCTCCTCGTCATGGATGGTCTGGAGCAGGTCGGCGCTCTCGGCATCGCCGAAGTCGCGCAGGCGGCGCACGGTGTCGGGCGTGACGTCCAGGCCGCGCGCCTCCAGCACCATCGGCACCACCGCCAGCCGGGCGGCGAGGTCGTGCGCGGTTTCCGTCGCGGCCTGCCACAGCCCGTCATGGGCGGGCAGGTCGCCATAGGAGGATCCGAGAGCGTTCAGCCGGGTTTCCAGCATCTGGAAATGCCGGGCCTCGTCATCGGCCACCTGGATCCAGTCGTCGGTGAAGCCCTTCGGCAGGCCGAGGGGCGCGAATCGAGCGACGATGTCCCAGGCGAGGTCGATGGCGTTCAGCTCGATATGAGCCAGCGCATGCAGCAGGGCGATGCGGTTCTGGGCGCTTCCGCCGCGCCCGCGCTTGGGCATGTCGCGCGGCAGCTTCAGCTCCGGCCGGTCGGGACGGGCGGGGCGGTCGGGCGGCGGGACCGGCACGTCGGGCGACAGCTGGCCGTCGCGCCAAGCGGCGGCATGAAGGCGGGTCAGGCGCACTTTCTCCAGCGGCGCCGCGGTCGTCAGCACCGCGGTCGCCGCCTCACCCAGGCACGTAACAGAAGACGTCATTTCCAGCCGTAGGCGACGAAGTGCGGGTTGAGGATGTCGTCCTTGCCATAGACCATCGGCGAGCCGTCCGGCTGCTCCACCCGGCCGCCGGCGCCGATCAGCACGGCGTGGCCGGCGGCGGTGTCCCACTCGCTGGTCGGTCCGAAGCGGGGGTAGAGGTCGGCCTTGCCGCTCGCCACCGTGCAGAATTTCAGCGAGCTGCCGCAGGACACCCGGTCCTTGACCGTGTACTTGCCGAGGAAGTCGTCCAGCACCGACCCGTTGCCGTGGGAACGGCTGGCGACGACGGTCAGCCCGTCGGCCGGCGGGTTGCGGACGGCGATGGGGTGGTCGTGGCGGCCCTCCGCGCAATGGACGGCGGTGCCGGGGCCGGCCGCGGCGTACATGTCGCCGGTGGCCGGGGCATAGACGACGCCGAGGACCGGGACGCCGTTCTCGACCAGGGCGATGTTCACCGTGAACTCGCCATTGCGGGAGATGAATTCCTTGGTGCCGTCGAGCGGATCGACCAGCCAGAATCGGCCGCCGGAGATGTCGGGCTTGTGGCCCGCGGACATCGCCTCTTCCGCGACGACGGGCACGCCCGGCAGCAGGTGGTGCAGCGCCGGGACGATCACCGCCTCCGCCGCCTGGTCGGCCTGCGTCACCGGGCTGCCGTCGACCTTGGTGGCGACGTCGATGCCGTCGTTGTAGAAGCGCAGGATGACCTGACCGGCCTCGTGGGCGATGGTGCGGACCGTCGGCAGCAGGCTCGCCACAGCGGCATCGGGCATGGGGTAATCTCCCTATGGTATGAAGAGTCAGCATATCCTGCCCGAAGGCGGGCCGGAAGCTCTTGAACGGGTGTGGAACGGAGAAGGCGGATGACGGCCGGGGAATTGTCGGACATCGGACGGACGGACGGCCACGGCGCATCGGCCCTATGGCGTGCTATGACCGCGGCCGATCTGGATCGGATCCTGGCCATCGCGGACATCGTTCATCCGGACTATCCGGAAGAGCGCGGCGTGTTCGAAGAGAGGCTGGCGCTCTACCCCGCCGGCTGTCGTGTGGCGGAATACCGCGGCGAGGCCATCGGCTATGGCGTCATGCATCCGGGCAAGCTGGGGGTGCCGCCGCCGCTCGACACGCCGCTGGGCGGGTTGCCGGCCGATGCGGACTGCCTGTACCTGCACGACATCGCCCTGCTGCCGGAGGCGCGCGGCACCGGACTGGGGGCGGCGGTGCTGGGCTATGCCCATGGGCTGGCGGCGCGGGAGGGGTGGCGGTGGCTGGCGCTGACCTCGACGCCGGGCGCGCGGAGCTATTGGGATCGCGTCGGCTTCGCACCCTATACGGATGGCGGGCCGGCGCTGGAGGCCAAGCTGGCGAGCTATGGCGGCGGGATGAGCTACATGACGGCGCCGGTCAGCCGCTAGGCCGCCAGCATCGCCGTATCCGGGTCGGTCACCATGGATTGGAAGGCCGGCTTGGCGAACAGGTAGCCCTGCATCAGGGTGACGCCCAGGTCGCGCAGGGTCCTGGCCTCGCCGACCGTCTCGATGCCCTCGGCGATGGGGGTGATGGCGAGATCCTCGCACACCGCCAGGATGGCCTTGACGATGCTGCGCCGGGCGCGCTCGGTGTCAATGTTGCGGGTCAGCTCCATGTCCAGCTTGATGATGTCCGGCTGGAATTCGGCCAGCAGGTTCAGACCGGAATAGCCGGAGCCGAAATCGTCGATGGCGGTCAGGAAGCCCTGGCGCTTGTATTCGCTGAAGATGCTCTTCAGGTGGTCGTGGTCCACCACCCGCTCGTTCTCCGTCACTTCGAAGATGATGCGGTCGGTGGGGAAGCCGGTGCGGCGGGCGGCGGCCAGCGTTGCCTTGATGCAGGCCTCCGCCTTGTAGACGGCGTTGGGCAGGAAGTTGATGGACAGGCGGGCGCCGTTCATCGGCAGGGAGGAGGCCAGCTCGATCGCCTTGATGCGGCACGACTGGTCGAAGGCGTAGCGGGTGGCGTCGGTCACCTGGCCCAGCACCCAGCCGGCACCCTGCCCCTCAGTGCCGCGCACCAGCGCCTCATGCGCCCAGACACCGCCGTTGGCGACATCGACGATGGGCTGGAAAGCCATCGTGAAATCCAGATCGAGGCGGTCCGCACATTGACCGCCGCATCCACCGTCGCCAAACGCCATCGCCCTACCCCTGTCGGATCAGAATTGCACTTTTAGGTAAGGAACAATGCCATGGATTTCATCAGACGGAGGTGTGGCAAGTGCCACACCTTCCGGTTAGGACTTTCCCCTATTCCGCCGCCATGCGTGTTTCGGCGTTGCGGATCGCTGCCCACACCGATTCCGGCGTCGCCGGCATGTCGATGTGGGTGATGCCGAGGTCGGACAACGCATCGACCACCGCATTGATGATGGCCGGCGGCGCGCCGATGGCCCCGGCCTCGCCGGCGCCCTTCATGCCCAGCATGTTGGTGGTGCTGGGCACGCTGTTCAGCTTCACCTCGATCGGCGGCATGTCGACCGCCCGCGGCATCTGGTAGTCCATGAAGGAGCCGGACAGCAGCTGCCCGTTGTCGGGATCGAACACCACCCGTTCCTGCAGCGCCTGACCCAGCCCCTGCGCCACGCCGCCATGGATCTGGCCGATCACCAGCATCGGATTGATGACCGTGCCGAAATCGTCGACGACGCTGTAGCGCAGCACCTCGACGATGCCGGTGGCGGGGTCGATCTCCACCTCCGCGATGTGGCAGCCGTTGGGGAAGGTGCTGGCCGGCGGGGTCCAGCGCGCCATCTCGGAGAAGGCGATGCCGCCCGTGCCGGCCGCCGCCTTGGCCGCCACCTCCTTCAGCGATACCGAGCGGTCGGTGCCGACGATGGTGAAGCGGCCGTCGGCGAACTCCACGTCCACCTCGGCGGTTTCCAGCAGGTCGGCGGCGACCGTGGTTGCGGTCTTCACCACCTTGGCCGCACCCTCCGCCAGTGCCGAGCCGCCGACCGGAACGGAACGCGAGCCGCCGGTGCCGGCGCCCCAACTGACGCGGTCGGTGTCGCCCTGCACCACCTCCACATCTTCAGGCGGGACGCCCAGCCGGTCGGCGAGGATCTGCTTGTAGGCGGTCTCGTGGCCCTGGCCGTTGGTCTGGGTGCCGATCATCAGCACCACCTTGCCGTCGCCGTTGACCTGGACGGTCGCCTGCTCCGGCCCGCCGCCCGAGCAGGCCTCGATGTAGGTGGAAAGGCCGGCACCGCGCAGCTTGCCGCGGGCCTTTGCCTCCGCCTTGCGGGCGGGCAGGCCGGCCATGTCGGCGAGGATCAGGCCGTCTTCCAGATTCTGGACGAACTCGCCGGTGTCATAGACCTGCCCCATCGGCGTTGCATAGGGCATGGCGGTCGGCGGGATGAAGTTGCGCCGCCGGATCTCCGCCGGGCCGAGGCCGGTGACACGGCCGGCATGGTCGATCAGCCGTTCCAGCAGATAGGCCGCTTCCGGACGGCCGGCGCCACGATAGGCGTCCACCGGCTGGGTGTTGGTGAAGACGCCCTTCACCCGCACATAGACGGCCGGAGTCTTATAGGAGCCGACCAGCATCGCCGATCCGGCATCGGTCGGGATGAAGGGACCGTAGTTGGACAGATAGGCGCCGAGATTGGCGACGGTATCGACCCGCAGGCCCAGGAAATGGCCGTCGGCGTCGAGCGCCAGCCGCGCCTTGCTGACATGGTCGCGGCCGTGGTCGTCGCTGATGAAGCCCTCGATCCGGTCGGCGGCCCATTTGACCGCGCGGTTCAGCCGGCGGGCGGCGAACAGGCAGGCGACATATTCCGGGTAGTTGAACAGCTTCATGCCGAAGCCGCCGCCGACGTCGGTGGTCAGCACGCGGATGCGCTGCTCTGGTTCGTTCAGGATCTTGGCGAACTGCTTCTGCAGGCCGTGGACACCCTGGCTGGTGACGTAGATCAGCAGGCGGCCGGGGCCGCCGTCGGCACCCGATTCGACGCCGGCGACGCAGGCGCGGCCTTCCATCGGGTTGGCGACGACGCGGTTGTTGACCAGTTCCAGCTCCACCACGCGGTGGGCGCCGGAGAGGGCGGCCTCGACCGCCGCCTCGTCACCGGTATCCCAGTCGAAGCAGAGGTTGTTCGGCGCCTCGTCCCACACCAGCGGCCGGCCGGGCTCCAGCGCCGCCAGCGTGCCGGTGACGGGCTCGCGATCCTCGTAGTCGACCATCACCAGTTCGGCGGCCTCGCGCGCGGCCTCCAGCGTTTCGGCGACCACCATGGCGACCGGATCGCCGACATGGCGGGCGAAGCCGCGGACCAGCGCCGGGCGCGGGGTGCGGACATAGTTCGACCCGTCGCGCTGCTTCAGCACCGCCTGACAGGGGATCATGCCGACATTTTCGGCGTCGAGATCGGCGATGGTGTAGACCGCCAGCACGCCGGGCTGGGCCAGCGCGTCCGATGTGTCGATGGCGCCGATGGCGGCGAAGGCATGGGGCGAGCGGACGAAGGCCGCATAGGCCTGTCCGGGGAGAGACACGTCGTCGGTGTAGCGGCCGCCGCCGGTCAGCAGCCGGGCGTCTTCGGTGCGCGGAACCGCCTGTCCGATGCCGAACTTCATGGGTGAACTCCCGCCTTCCGGTTCGATGCGATTGTTGTGCCCCGCGAAGATAGGCCGGCTTAAGCGTCAGGGAAACCCCGACGGGCGACATGGGTGACGGTTGTCCGCTGCAAGGATTATCGGCTGAACCCTCGAGAACTGGGGCAAACGGCTGGCGGAACGGACCGGCAAGAGCCATATTTTACCGCATGTGTGGACGCATGCTTCTCACCACCCCGGTCAGCGAGGTCCAGCGCCTGTTCGGCGTGCCCGAACGGCCGAACCTGATGCCGCGGTGGAATATCGCCCCGACGCAGGACATCCCCGTCATCCGTCGCGAGGAGGATGGCCGCCATCTGGCGATGGTCCGCTGGGGGCTAGTGCCGCCCTGGGCCGACGATCCCGCCATCGGCGGGCGGATGATCAACGCGCGCGGCGAATCGGTGGCCGACAAGCCGGCCTTCCGCGATGCCTTCCGCAAGCGCCGGTGCCTGGTCCCGCTGGACGGATTCTATGAATGGACCAGCGTGGGGGAGGGGGCGAAGCCGCGCAAGCAGGGCCACGTCATCCGCCGCCGCGACCGCGGCCTGTTCGCACTGGCCGGATTGTGGGAGCGCTGGCGCGGGCCGAAGGGCGCGCCGCCGCTCGATCCGCCTCTGGAAACCGCGACGGTGGTGACGACGGCGACCAACGCGACGCTGTCCTTCCTGCACGACCGCATGCCGGTGGTGCTCGACCCCGCCGACTGGGATGCATGGCTCGATCCGGCGACCCCGCTGCCGGTGCTGGAGGGGCTGATCCGCTCCGCGCCGGAAGAGTGGCTGGACGTGGTGCCGGTGGGGCCGAAGGTGAACAGCGTGCGGAACGACGACTGCTCCTGCCTGGATCCGCCGCAGGAGACCGCTCCGGCCAAGGCGAAGGACAAGCCGGGCGATGACCAGCCGAGCCTGTTCTGACGCGATGCTGAGGGCGGTGCTGCTGGCGGCGTCGCTCGCCCTGGCGGGACCGGCCGCGGCGCAGACCAATCAAACGGCCAAGGGGCAGGCGGCCAAGGGGCGCGGCCCAATCGCCAACACGCCGGACCAGACCATCAAGGGTACCGCCATGGCGGTGGAGGGCGACCTGCTGACCATCAACGGCACGGCGGTCCGGCTGATGGGCATCGATGCGCCGGATCCGGGGCAGAAATGCAAGAACCGGTACGGCCACGAGCTGGACTGCTTCAAGGTCGCCACTGCCGTGCTCGCCAATATGGTGAAGGGAGAGGAGGTGACCTGCACCGTCACCGAACAGGACCGCACCGGCGAGAAGAAGGGAGAATGCCGTGTGCGCGGCGTCGATCTGGGGGCGGCGATGGTGTCGCGCGGCTGGGCCTTTCAGTATGCCAGCCTGTCGCCGGCCTATCAGAAGGGCGAGGCCTATGCCCAGAGCAAGCGCATGGGACTGTGGGCCGGGCAGGTGGAAAAGCCCTGGCAATGGCGCAGCCGGCAGCTTCGCGAGAACGCCAAGTGAGATGAACCAGCCCTTTTACCAATCGGATTCGGTCGGCCCTGATCGTTGGGGCTTGATCATCGGTTGTCGGCCGGCACCCCCATTTCCCATTCGACCGCCACGCTGCCCATGATAGGATTCGTCGACGACGAAGGACGATCTCAAAACCTGGTTTATGGCCTGACACGATTCGGCAGGGTCGGCGCGTTTCCCCGGTGAACGGTTCGAGACGCGCCGTTCCAGAGCGGCAACTCCCGTCGGGGAGCGGAGTCACGGGTATGCTCGTTTACGAATGCGAATTGTTCGAGGTGGTTCCGGTGCTGCGCCGCTATGCGCGGGCGCTGACCGGCACGACCGACCGTGGCGACGCGCTTGTGACCCGCTGTGTCGAGGCGGCGATGATGGCGCCCTCGCGCTTCGGTCTGGATCGTGGCGGCGACGGGGCGTTGCTGCCGATGTACGCGCTGCTGAACCTGCTGTTCGACCGGTCGGAGGATTTCGGCCCGCCCGGCCGGCCGCTTCCCTCGCCCCACCCCATCGAACGCGCCCTTACCGAACTGTCTGAGGTCGACCGCCGTCTGTATCTGCTGACCGCCCTGGAAGGGCTGAGCCTGCCGCAGGCGGCGAAGGTGCTGCAACTGCGGCCGGGGGAGGCGATCGAGAGGTTGAAGACCGCCCGTGCGTGGGTGCGCGGTGCCATGATCCAGCGGGTGATGGTGGTGGAGGACAACGCCATCCTGGCGATGGAACTGGGGGCGCTGGTCGCCGAGATGGGGCATGTCGTCTGCGGGACCGCTGGTAACGAGCCCGAGGCGCTCGCCCTGATGAAGGCGGAAAGGCCGACGCTGGCCCTGCTGGACGTCCGGCTGGCCGATGGCGGCAGTGGGATCGAGATCGCGCGGCGGCTGAAGCGCGTGCGTGAACTGCGCGCCATCTTCGTCACCGCCTTCGACGACGACATCGAAGCCGGCGATGCCCGCCATCTGGGGCAGATCGTCCGCAAGCCCTTCACCAATGCCGGCATCCAGGCCGCCATCTCCCGCGCCATCTTCATGCCGCAGCCGGTGGCGCTGGTTTGATCCGCTCCGGAATGAAAAAGGGACCGCCGGCCGTCCGGTGGTCCCCTTATCTTGTCTGGCAATGTCTTGTCCGGCTTTCAGGCAAGCCGGCGTGTTCCGCTGCCGTCGCTTAGACCGTCGTCCGGCGGCCGGCGATCATGCGGTAGATGGCCAGGATGATGATCGCGCCGACGATCGCGCCGATGAAGCCCGCTCCCTCGCCCGGCCGGTACCAGCCGACGGCGGCACCCAGATACGTCGCGACGAAAGCGCCGGCGATGCCCAGCAGGGTGGTGATGATGAAGCCGCCCGGATCGCGACCCGGCATCAGGAACTTGGCGACGATGCCGGCGATAAAGCCGATGATGATCGTCCAGAGAATGCCCATGGTGATTTCCCTTCCGTTGCGGGACCGTCTTCCCATGCCCAATAACGGGCAGAGACGCATTTGGTTCTCGCCGATGCGTGATCTTTTAGGGTGCCTCGCCTTTGGGTATCCGAAACACGACCGGGAACCTTTCCGGTGCCGGCCATGTTCTCCGCATCACGTTTCCGACGCTGCACTGCGGTGCCGCCACGGACGACTGTTTAGGAGATGCGTTATGAACAAGACCTTCATTTTCACCGCTGTGGGTGCCGTTCTGCTGTCGACCGGCGCGATGGCCCAGGTGGCCGGTTCCGCGACGACGCCGCAGGCCGGCTCCAGCTACACGATGGGCTCGACGACCGGCGTGCCGCCGCTGAGCGCGCCGGCCCGCGGCCTGCCGTTGACCGACACCGCGCAGGGCGGCAAGGTCGTCGTGCTGGGCGAGAGCATCGGCGAACGCCAGCTGGCAGAACGGCAGCGGGCGGAGAGCATGACCCCGCCCGTCACCTATTCCGGGTCGAGCGCCGGGACCTACGGCTACAGCAACTCCGGTTCGAGCTATACCGCTCCCAGCTATGCCGCTCCGAGCTATTCCGGGACCGGATCGCAGACGGAAGGCAACATGAGCACCCGCGGCATGACTGGCGGTGCGCCCTATACGCCGCCGACCCGCTGACGAGAGCTGCGGCCGGGTTGGTGACCATTCCGGCCTGAATCGAAACGGCCCCGCAACGCTCCTCCCATCCGGGGGAGCATTGCGGGGCCGTTGGCGTTTATTCGAACTGTTCGTTCAGCGCAGCGCGCGGATGTTGGCGGCATACTGGTCCGGACCGCCGGTGAAGGTGGCGGTACCGGCCACCAGAACGTCGGCGCCGGCCTCGATCGCCAGACGGGCGGTCTCCGGGTTGATGCCGCCGTCCACCTCCAGGTCGATCTGCTTGCCGAGCGCGTCGATGCGGGCACGCAGGTCGCGGATTTTCGGAAGCTGGCTCTTGATGAAGCTCTGGCCGCCGAAGCCGGGGTTCACCGTCATCACCAGCACGAGGTCGATGTCCTCCAGCACATGCTGGATGGCGTCCACCGGGGTGGCCGGGTTCAGAGAGACGCCGGCCTTCTTGCCCAGCGACTTGATCAGCTGGATGGTGCGGTGCAGGTGCGGGCCGGCCTCCGGATGGACGGTGATGATGTCGGCGCCGGCCTTGGCGAAGTCCGGAATGAACAGGTCCACCGGCGAGATCATCAGGTGGACGTCGAAGACCTTGGCGGAATGCGGACGCAACGCCTTCACCACGCCCGGCCCGATGGTGAGGTTCGGCACGAAATGGCCGTCCATCACGTCGATGTGGATGTAGTCGGCGCCGGCGGCGTCGACCGCGCGGACCTCCTCGCCCAGCCGGGCGAAATCGGCGGAGAGAATCGAGGGGGAAATCTTCACGGCGCGCATGGGGCTTTCCTGGTGCGGGAGGGGAGCGGGAAGCGGTTATGGAACTGGTCCGATCAGCCGCACTTCCTATCACGGGGCCGCAACGCAAGTCATGACATGATGTGGATGGCCGCCATGCCTCCATGGTGCGGATTGCACCGTTTACGCTTTACCGCAACCGCGAAGCGTTGTATCCGTTGGAATATAAGCGAAGCGATGAATTCGGCAGGAGGTGGCGATGGTCGGAATGAATGGGACGTTCGGGCGCCGCGGATTCGCGGCGGCGGTTTCGGCCGTCGTGCTGGGCATCGGACTGACGGTCGCCGCCCCGGCGGCGGTGGCGCAGGACGTGCTGGTTCTGGCGGCGGCCTCGACCAAGAATGCGGTCGAAAAGCTGGCGGCGCAGTTCAAGGCGAAGACCGGCAATAGCGTGACATCGTCCTTCGCCGCCTCGTCGGCGCTGGCCAAGCAGATCGAGAATGGCGCCCCGGCCGATATCTTCATCTCGGCCGATCTCGACTGGATGGACTATCTGCAGAAGCGCGATCTCATCAAGACCGACAGCCGAGTGAACTTGCTGGGCAACGAGCTGGTGGCGGTGGTGCCGAAAGGCTCGCCCCTGAAGCCCGACCTCTCCAAGGGCGGCAAGCTGGCGGACCAGTTGGGGGACGGGCGGCTCGCCACCGGTGACCCGTCGAACGTTCCGGTCGGGAAGTACGCCAAGGCGGCGCTGGAGACGCTGGGGCAATGGACGGCGGTCGAACCGAAGCTGGCGCGGGCCGACAGCGTGCGCGCCGCGCTGGTGCTGGTCAGTCGTGGCGAGGTGCCGCTGGGCATCGTCTATCGCACCGACGCCGCCATCGATCCGGGGGTGGAGGTCGCCGCGGCCTTCCCGCCCGACAGCTATCCGGCGATCACCTATCCGGCGGCCCTGGCGGCATCGTCGAAGAGTCCGGCGGCGGTGGCCTTCCTCGACTACATGAAATCGCCGGACGGCATGGCGGTGTGGAAGGAATTCGGCTTCGTTCCGGCACCCAAGGCGCCGTAAGCTCTGCCGCATGGAACTCCTGACGCCGATGGAAACCACCGCGTTGCTGCTGAGCCTGCGTGTCGCGGGTGTCGCCATCGCGTTGGGATTGCCGGTGGCCGTGCTCGCCGCCTGGGTGCTCGGCCGTTATTCCTTTCCGGGCAAGACGCTGGTCGATGGGCTGGTGCATCTGCCGCTGGTCCTGCCGCCCGTGGTCACCGGCTATATCCTGCTGGTGACGATGGGGACCAAGGGAGTGGTCGGCGGCTGGCTCTACCAGACCTTCGGCATCAAGCTGATCTTCACGGCGGAGGGGGCGTCGCTGGCGGTGGCGGTGACCTCCTTTCCGCTGATGGTGCGGGCGATCCGCCTGTCGGTGGAGGCCATCGACGGCGGGCTGGAGGCGGCGGCGCGCACGCTGGGCGCCGGGCCGGTCGATCGCTTCTTCACCATCCTGCTGCCGCTGATGGCGCCGGGCCTGCTGTCCGGCGCCATCGTCGCCTTCGCCGCCGCGATGGGCGAGTTCGGCGCGGTCATCACCTTCGTCTCCAACATCCCCGGCAAGACGCAGACGCTGCCGCTGGCGATCTACGCCGCCACGCAGGAACCGGGCGGCGACGCGGTTGCGGCGCGGCTGGCAACGATCTCCTTCGGCGTGGCGTTGCTGGCGCTGATGCTGTCGGAGTTTCTGGCAAACCGGGTTCGCCGCCTGATCGGGCAGGTCTGACCATGCTGGACCTACACATCCGCCAGACCCTGGGCGCCTTCACCCTCGACATCGCCTTCACCGCGGAGGAGCGCGGGGTGACGGCGCTGTTCGGCCGCTCCGGTTCCGGCAAGACGTCTGTCATCAATGCGATTGCCGGGCTGAGGCGGCCCGACGCCGGGCATATCCGCATCGGCGACACCGTGTTCTTCGACAGCGCGCGGCGCATCGACGTGCCGGTGGAAAAGCGGCGCATCGGCTATGTCTTCCAGGAATCGCGGCTGTTCCCGCACATGACGGTACGCAGCAACCTGGAGTACGGGCTGCGCCGTGTGCCTGCCGGGGAGCGGCGCATCGCCTTCGAGCCGGTGGTGGAGTTGCTGGGGCTGGGCCATCTGCTGGACCGCCGGCCGCGTGGCCTATCCGGTGGTGAAAAACAGCGGGTTGCCTTCGGCCGCGCCCTGCTGGCGCAGCCGCGCCTGCTGCTGATGGACGAGCCGATGGCCTCGCTCGACGCCGCCCGCAAGGCGGAGATCATGCCCTATATCGAGCGGCTGCGCGACGAGATGAACATCCCCATAGTCCTGGTCAGCCACGCGCTGGACGAGGTGGTGCGGCTCGCCACCACGATGGTGCTGATCGCGGAGGGCAGGGTGCGTGCGGCCGGACCGGTGGGCGCGGTGATGGGCCGGCTCGACCTGTCGGCGGTGACCGGTGCGCATGATGCCGGTGCGGTGCTGGACCTGACGGTCGAGCGCCATGTTCCGGAGGATGGGCTGTCGGTACTGGCTTTCGACGGCGGGCGCCTGACGGTGCCGCAGATCGACCGCCCGCCCGGCGCGGCGGTGCGGCTGCACATCCATGCCCGCGACGTCATCATCGCCTTACAGCCGCCGAGCGGCGTCAGCCTGCGCAACGCGCTGACCGCGACGGTGGCGGAGGTGGCGGAGTCCGGCCCATCGTCGGCCGACGTGCGGCTGGCGGTGGGCGGCTCCTTCCTGATCGCACGCATCACGCGGGCGGCCGTGCGTGAACTGGAACTGGTGCCCGGCCGCCCGGTGGTGGCGCTGGTCAAGGGCATCGCCTTCGAGCCGGACAGCAGCGGCGAGGCATCGGACCGGCGGAGGCGGGTGGTGGACGTGTGACCGTCCACCACGTCCTGCCTTACTGGGTGCCCGACGGGGTGGGGGAGCCGCCGGTGCTGGCGCCGCCGCCGGCCGAACCGCCGGACGTCGAGCCACCCGGCGCCGTACGGGTGGCGCCGCTGGTCTCGTTCATCGAATTGCCCGACGTGCCGCCCTGTACCGGAACGCCGGTCGAGGGCGGCGGGACGGTGGTGGAGCCGCTGCTCGACCCGCTGCTGGTGGTCGGGCTGCTCTGGTTCGACGCGTTGGAATTCTGGGCGTTTTGGTCGTCGCAGGCCGCCAGACCCAGAAGCAGGGCGGGCAGGGCCACGATCAGAAACTTGCTGCGCATGGGGTATCGCTCCTCAGCCAGTTGGCGGCGCCGTCGGCGGGACCGGAGGTGCGAAGACGCAATGGACTCGGACCCGGACACAACGGCACCGTGTGGGTCCAAACACGCCACCGCCGGTTTCATTCCATGCACCTTCGCTCTATGCCGGGTGGATGACTGTACCGATGAGCGGGAGCGTCGCCCGATGGGACGCCCGATTGCTGACGAGAACTTTACGGGAACATACTGTCGACTTGTGGCTTGGGCGTGACGGATACCCATTACTGGGTTGCGCAAAGATCACGAAGCTTTTGCGACTTGGCTGTTCCATCTTTTTCGTTTGACCGGTGGAAAGCCGCTGTGATTCCATCGTGCCACCATGACGATGATCGCCGACCTCACCGACACGCTCGCCCGCGCCGCCAAAAGCGCGCTCCGCCAAGCAATCATGCCGGCGCTGTGCGCCTGCGTGGTCGCCTATTTCGCCTACTACGCGATCCATGGCGACCGCGGGCTGGTGGCGATGAAGCAGATCCAGGGGGAAATCGCCCAGGCCGAAGAGGTCCTCAACCAACTCCACACTGAGCGTGAGGACATGGAACGGCGCGCCCAGCTGCTGCGCGGCGACGGTCTTGACCGCGACATGCTGGAGGAGCGGGCGCGGCTGATGCTGAATTTCGCTAACCCCCGCGACGTCATCGTCAAGCTTCCCAAACTGGCCGATCCGGAAGGGGCGAGCCAGCAGAAGTAAGGGGATATCAGCCGATTAACCGAATCGCGGTTAATCTGAAATAGCGCTGCAAAAACAGACGTTTGCGCAGACCCAGAAGCTCGTGTAGTGTGCGCGCCATATTCGCTTCCGGTGCGGGCTCTCGCATGCCCGCAACGCGCGGCGGCAAAAGGTGTTGTCAACGACCTTTGCCGCTTGAACCCTGGGGAGGAATCATGGCCGCGTCCCGACGCCGTTCCACCAAGGCGCAGACCGACACCGCGCCCGCTCAAGCCGTCTCTTCCGAAGAGCTTCTTCATTACTATCGCGAGATGCTGCTGATCCGCCGCTTCGAAGAGAAGGCGGGCCAGTTGTACGGCATGGGCCTGATCGGCGGCTTCTGCCATCTATACATCGGCCAGGAAGCCGTCGTGGTCGGCGTGCAGGCTGCCCTGAAAGAGGGCGACGACGTCATCACCAGCTACCGCGACCACGGCCACATGCTGGCCTGCGGCATGGAAGCAAAGGGCGTGATGGCCGAGCTGACCGGCCGCATTGGGGGCTACTCCAAGGGCAAGGGCGGCTCGATGCATATGTTCAGCCGCGAGAAGAACTTCTACGGCGGCCACGGCATCGTCGGCGGCCAGGTTCCGCTCGGCACCGGTCTGGCCTTCTCGCACAAGTACCTCAATGACGGCGGCGTCTCCGCGGTCTATTGCGGCGACGGCGCCATCAACCAGGGCCAGGTGTACGAGAGCTTCAACATGGCGGCGCTGTGGAAGCTGCCGGTGCTGTTCGTCATCGAGAACAACAAGTACGCCATGGGCACCTCGCAGGAGCGCGCCTCGGCCGGCGAACTGCATCAGCGCGGCGCTGCCTACGGCATCCCCGGCTATCAGGTCAACGGGATGGACGTGCTCGAGGTGAAGGCCGCCGCCGACCAGTGGGTGAACTACATCCGCGAAGGCAACGGCCCGGTCATCCTGGAGATGAAGACCTACCGCTACCGCGGTCACTCCATGTCCGATCCGGCCAAGTACCGGACGAAGGAGGAGGTCGAGAAGATGCGGTCGGAGTCCGATCCCATCGACCAGCTGAAGTCGAAGCTGCTGGCCGGTGGCCATGCCGACGAGGACAAGCTGAAGGAGATCGATCGCGCGGTGAAGGCGATCGTCACCGAATCGGCCGAGTTCGCGCAGCAGAGCCCCGAGCCCGATCCGTCGGAGCTGTGGACCGACATCCTGGTCGAGAGCTGACCGTCGTCCACCGTCTGGTCCTGACGTCAACGAAAAGCAGGAGCGGCGCCAGAGGGACGGGTTGCCCCCATATCGGGAGCGGCAACCGGTTTCCCCGCGCCGCCGGAGGTTGAGGAATGCCGATCGAAGTGCTGATGCCGGCCCTGTCGCCCACCATGACCGAGGGCAAGCTGGCGAAATGGGTCAAGAAGGAAGGCGACACGGTGAAGTCCGGCGACGTGCTCGCCGAGATCGAGACCGACAAGGCCACCATGGAAGTCGAAGCGGTCGATGAAGGCCGCGTCGGCAAGATCCTGGTGCCCGAAGGCACCGACAATGTCGCGGTGAACACCCCCATCGCCATCCTGCTGGAAGAGGGCGAGGACGAGAGCGCGCTGTCCAAGGGCGGCAACGCCCCGGCCGCCGCCGCTCCGGCCAACGCCGCCCCGGCTTCGGAAGAGACCAAGGCCGCCCCGTCGGCGGTGCAGGCTCCGGCGCCGACCGTGCCGGCCGCTCCGGTGTCGGCTCCTGACTCGGACGAGGACAAGTTCTTCGCCAAGACGGTGAAGAAGACGGTCCGCGAAGCGCTCCGCGACGCGATGGCCGAGGAAATGCGCCGTGACGAGAAGGTCTTCGTCATGGGCGAGGAGGTCGCGCAGTACCAGGGCGCCTACAAGGTGACCCAGGGCCTGCTGCAGGAGTTCGGCGAGCGTCGCGTCATCGACACGCCCATCACCGAGATCGGCTTCGCCGGTCTGGGCGTCGGTGCCTCCTTCAAGGGGCTGAAGCCGATCGTCGAGTTCATGACCTTCAACTTCGCCATGCAGGCGATCGACCACATCATCAACTCCGCCGCCAAGACGCTGTACATGTCCGGCGGCCAGATGGGCAGTCCGATCGTCTTCCGCGGCCCGAACGGCGCCGCCGCCCGCGTCGCCGCCCAGCATTCGCAGTGCTATGCCTCGTGGTACGCGCATTGCCCGGGCCTGAAGGTGGTCTCGCCCTGGTCGGCGGCCGACGCCAAGGGTCTGCTGAAGGCGGCGATCCGCGATCCGAACCCCGTGGTCTTCCTGGAGAACGAGATTCTCTACGGCCAGAGCTTCGAGGTTCCGGAGGACGAGGAATTCGTCCTGCCGATCGGCAAGGCCAAGATCGAGCGTCAGGGCAAGGACGTGACGATCACCGCCTTCTCGATCATGGTCGGCCATGCCCTGGCCGCCGCCGAGGAGCTGGCGAAGGAAGGCATCGACGCGGAGGTCATCAACCTGCGCACGATCCGTCCGCTGGACACCGCCACCATCGTCACCAGCGTCAAGAAGACCAACCGCCTCGTCTCCGTCGAGGAAGGCTGGCCCTTCGCCGGCATTGGTTCGGAAATGTGTGCGCTGATGATGGAGCAGGCGTTCGACTATCTGGATGCTCCGGTGGCCCGCGTGGCCGGCCTGGACGTGCCGATGCCCTACGCCGCCAACCTGGAAAAGCTGGCGCTGCCGCAGGTCGCCGACATCGTCAAGGCCGCCAAGCAAGCCTGCTATCGTTGAGAGGAGGGCTGATAGGATGACCGTTCAGATTCTGATGCCCGCCCTCTCGCCCACGATGACCGAGGGCAACCTCGCCAAGTGGCTGAAGAAGGAAGGCGACACGGTGAAGTCCGGCGACGTGCTCGCCGAGATCGAAACCGACAAGGCCACCATGGAAGTCGAAGCGGTCGATGAAGGCCGCATCGGCAAGATCCTGATCCCGGCCGGCAGCCAGGGCGTCGCGGTGAACACCCCGATCGCCATCCTGCTGGAAGAGGGTGAGGACGAGAGCGCGCTGGCTTCGGCCGGCTCCGCTCCGGCCCCGGCTGCTGCGGCTCCGGCGGCAGCCGCCGCTCCGGCCGCTGCACCGGCGCCGTCGGCCGCCCCGGCTGCCGCCGCTGCTCCGGCTCCGGCCGCTGCCGCTCCGGCTGCCGCCGGCGAGCGCGTGTTCGCCAGCCCGCTGGCGCGCCGCATCGCCGAACAGGCCGGCGTCGACCTGAAGTCGGTCAGGGGCACCGGCCCGCACGGCCGCATCGTCAAGGCCGACGTGGAGGCCGCCAAGGCCGCCGGTCCGGCCAAGGCTGCTGCCGCCCCGGCTGCTGCCCCGGCTGCCGCTGCCGCTGCTCCGGCTCCCGCCGCTGCCCCGGCCCCTGCGAAGGCCGAAGGTGTGGATGCCAAGTCGCTCGCCGACAAGCTGGGCATGGCCTACACCGCCGTGCCGAACAGCGGCATGCGCAAGACCATCGCCAAGCGTCTGGGCGAGGTGAAGCGCACCGTCCCCGACTATTTCCTGACGGTGGATGTCGAGATCGACGCGCTGATGAAGGTCCGTGCCGAGCTGAACGGGCGGTCCGACGCCTACAAGCTGTCGGTGAACGACTTCATCATCCGCGCCGTGGCGCTGGCGCTGAAGAAGGTCCCGGCGATCAACGCGTCCTGGACCGACGAGGCGATGCTGCAATACAGCCACGCCGACGTGTCGGTCGCCGTCGCCACCCCGACCGGGCTGATCACCCCGATCGTCAAGAAGGCGGAAACCAAGGGTCTGGCCGACATCTCCAACGAGATGAAGGCGCTGGCCAAGAAGGCGCGCGACAACGCGCTGAAGCCGGAAGAGTATCAGGGCGGCACGATCTCCATCTCCAACCTGGGCATGATGGGGATCAAGCAGTTCCAGGCGATCATCAACCCGCCGCAGGCCTGCATCCTGGCGGTCGGCGCCAGCGAGCAGCGCCCGGTGGTGAAGGACGGCGCGCTGGCCATCGCCACGGTGATGAGCCTGACCGGCACCTTCGACCACCGCGTCGCCGATGGCGCCGTCGGTGCGGAATTCCTTGCGGCGGTGAAGAAGCTGCTCGAGGATCCGCTCTCGATGCTGCTCTGATGGTTTGAGGATCCGGTTCCATGTCGAAAAGCCTTGCCCCGCTCCGCGCCGAGATCGACGCCATCGACGACGAACTCGTCGCGTTGCTGGGCAAGCGCCTGTCCGTCGTCCACCGCGTCGCAGCGGTGAAGATGGCGGAGAACCTGCCGGCCGTGCTGCCCGACCGCGTCGAAGCGGTGAAACAGCGGGCGGCCGAGGCGGGGCTGGCGTACGGCCTGGATCCGGACTTCATGGCCACCCTGTACCAGACGATCATCGACGAGGCGTGCCGGGTCGAGGAAGGCATCTTTGCCGCCGGCCGCGAGGATGCGCCTCGCTCCTGAATGGGGAGAACACCCTTGGCCGACATGAATTACGACGTCATCGTCATCGGCGGCGGGCCGGGCGGTTACGTGGCGGCGATCCGCGCCGCGCAGCTTGGCTTGCACACCGCGGTCATCGAGCGTGAAAACCTGGGCGGCATCTGCCTGAACTGGGGCTGCATCCCGACCAAGGCGCTGCTGCGCTCGGCCGAGGTGCTGCATCTCGCCAAGCATGCCGCCGACTATGGTCTGGTCATCCAGAACCCGTCCTTCGACCTCGACAAGGTCGTCGCCCGCTCGCGCAAGGTCGCCGGGCAGCTGAACGGCGGCGTCAAGCACCTGCTGAAGAAGAACAAGGTCGCGGTGATCGAAGGCTCCGCCAAGTTGCTCGGCAAGGGGCAGGTGGCGGTGACCAAGGGCGAGGCCCCGGTCGGCACCTTCGGCGCCAAGCACATCATCATCGCCACCGGTGCGCGCGCCCGCACGCTGCCGGGGCTGGAGGATGACGGCAAGCTGGTCTGGACCTATCGCAAGGCGATGACCCCGGACAGCATGCCGAAGTCGCTGCTGGTGATCGGGTCCGGTGCCATCGGCATCGAATTCGCCAGCTTCTACAATGCTTTGGGCGCCAAAGTTACAGTGGTCGAGGTGATGGACCGCATCCTTCCGGTGGAGGATGAGGAAATCTCCGCAATGGCGCGGAAAGCCTTCGAGAAGCAGGGCATGCGCATCATCACCGGCGGCAAGGCCGGCAATCTGCGCAAAGCCGCCGACAGCGTGACCGTGGCCGTCGAGGCCGGCGGCAAGACCGAGGACATCACGGTCGACCGCGTCATCGTCGCCGTCGGCATCAGCCCGAACACCGAGGGGCTCGGCCTGGAGAACACCAAGGTCAAGACCGACCGCGGCCACATCCAGACCAACGGCATGTGCGAGACCGACGAGCCGGGCGTTTACGCCATCGGCGACGTGACCGGCGCCCCCTGGCTCGCCCACAAGGCCAGCCATGAAGGCGTGATCGTCGCCGAGCACATCGCCGGCAAGCACCCGCATGCGCTGAACGTCCGCAATATCCCGGGCTGCACCTACTCGCACCCGCAGATCGCGTCGGTCGGCCTGACGGAGAAGAAGGCGAAGGAAGCCGGTTACGAGATCAAGGTCGGCCGCTTCCCCTTCGTCGGCAACGGCAAGGCCATCGCGCTGGGCGAGCCGGAAGGCCTGATCAAGACCATCTTCGACGCCAAGACCGGCGAGATGCTGGGCGCCCACATGATCGGCGCGGAAGTGACCGAGCTGATCCAGGGCTATGGCATCGCCAAGTCGTCGGAGCTGACCGAGGCCGAGCTGATGCATACGGTGTTCCCGCACCCGACCCTGTCGGAAATGATGCATGAGTCGGTCCTTGATGCCTATGGCCGGGCGATCCACTTTTAACTAAGATTTTCCGAGGTGACGTTTTTCCCCTTTGGACGGAGCCATGGACCGCAGCAGCGCCGCCTACGACGAGGATTTCTACGCCTGGACGCAAGCCCAGGCGCAGGAGCTTCGCCGTGCCGGCGCCGAGCGGAACAACGCCCCGGTCGACTGGGAGAACGTCGCCGAGGAGATCGAGAGCATGGGCCGCAGCCAGAAGTCCGAGATTGACAGCCGGCTGACCGTGCTGTTCGTGCATTTACTGAAATGGTTGTTCTGTCCTGACCTGCGCGAACGATGTGAGCGTGGTTGGCGGCTGACCATTCGGGAGCAGCGGGAAAAGCTGATCGACGAGATCGCTGCTAGTCCTAGCCTGCGGCCTTTCTGCGGCTCTGTCTTTGAGAAAGTCTACCGACGCGCCCGGCTGCGGGCGGCCGTCGAGGCGGATATGCCCGACGGGCATTTCCCGGTCTTGCCGCCTTTCACGCTTGACCAGGCGCTCGATCCGGCCTATCCGGCCGAACTGTTTCCGCCGGAATGGCGGGTTTGACATCCTCATCGCACCTATTGTCGGGGCCGGGGCATCGCGTCGGCCATCGGGAGCTTTAGACCATGACCCTCGTCGACCAGACCGAGAAGCTGCGCCACCCCGAAAAGGCCCATAAGCCCGACAACCCGATCCAGCGCAAACCGGCCTGGATCCGGGTCAAGGCGCCGATGAGCCAGGAATACAACGAGACCCGCCAGCTGATGCGCGGTCTGAAGCTGAACACCGTGTGCGAGGAGGCCGCCTGCCCGAACATCGGGGAGTGCTGGAAGCACAAGCACGCCACCTTCATGATCCTGGGCTCCATCTGCACGCGCGGCTGCGCCTTCTGCAATGTGGAGACCGGGCGTCCCGACCTGCTGGACCCGCATGAGCCGGACAATGTGGCCGAGGCGGTCGGCCAGCTGAAGCTGAGCCACGTCGTCATCACCTCGGTCGACCGCGACGATCTGGACGACGGCGGCGCCGAGCATTTCGCCCGCACCATCCGCGCCATCCGCGCCGCCTCGCCGACGACGACCATCGAGATCCTGACCCCCGACTTCCAGAAGAAGAAGGGTGCGGTCGAGGTGGTGGTCGAGGCCAAGCCGGACGTGTTCAACCACAATCTGGAAACTGCGCCGCGGCTCTACCCGACAATCCGCCCCGGTGCGCGCTATTTCGCCTCGCTGCAGCTGCTGGCGCGGGTGAAGGAGCTGGATCCGACGATCTTCACCAAGTCCGGCCTGATGGTCGGGCTGGGCGAGACGAAGGAGGAGATTGGTCAGGTGATGGACGATCTGCGCTCCGCCGATGTGGACTTTCTGACGATTGGGCAGTATCTCCAGCCCACGCCCAAGCATGCGGCGGTGGATCGTTTCGTGACTCCCGAGGAGTTCGACGGTTATTCCACTGTCGGCCGCGGCAAGGGCTTCCTGCTGGTGGCCTCGTCGCCGCTGACGCGCTCGTCCTACCATGCGGGCGCCGATTTCGAGAAGCTGCGCGAAGCCCGGCTGCGCAAGCTGGGAGTCGCGGCCGCCTGATCCAGGCGGTTCAATAGAAGGACACGGGTACGGGCATGCCGACGCACGCGGAAAAGAAGGTTCTTCCCTACACGCCCCAGCAGATGTACGACCTGGTCGCCGATGTGGAGAAGTATCCGGAGTTTCTGCCCTGGTGCCTGGCGGCCCGAATCCGCAAGCGTGAAGGCGATGTCATGTTCGCGGACCTGATCATCGGGTTCAAGATGGTCCGCGAGCGCTTCACCTCACGGGTGGAGTTGAGTGCGCCAGCCTGCCGGATCGACGTGCAGTACACCGACGGACCATTCCAGTACCTGAACAATCATTGGATCTTCAACGATCATCCCGGCGGCTGCTGCGTCGACTTCTTCGTCGATTTCGAGTTCCGCTCGAAGATGCTGCAGAAGATCATGGGCCTGCTGTTCAACGAGGCGGTGCGCCGCATGGTACAGGCCTTCGAAACGCGTGCGGCCCAGCTTTATGGGCCGGGCCGGGTGACGCAGCCGGCCTGACGCCGGGCTAGCCGTGGTCGGTCAGCTCTTGTCCGACCACAGCTCCCCGCCGCTGGCCCAATCGCTTTTCTTCACGTCCTGAAAGATGATGTCCACCGCCGAGGGCGAGCAGCCGAGGGCCTTCACGGTCGCTTCGGTCAGCGCCTTGGCGTATTCGCGTTTCTGTTCGACGGTGCGGCCTTCGAACAGCTGGATGTTGATGGTCGGCATCGGGGGATTTTCCTTCTTGGTAAAGACGTTGGCGGCGATTCTTCAGCGCAGGCTTCCGGTCGGGCGGGCCAGCCGCAGCCTCTCCAGCGCCGCCTGAACCGTTGCCATGCGTACGGCGTCGCGGTCGCCGGGGAAGGTGTATTCCTTGGCCTTGGCCGCTCCGCCGCGCACGGCGGTGGCGACATAGACGCGGCCCACCGGCTTGGTCTCGGTCGCGCCGCCGGGGCCGGCGATGCCGGTCACCGCCACCGTCACGTCGGCCCGTGACTTCGCCAGGGCACCGACGGCCATGGCGACCGCCACCTCCGGGCTGACCGCGCCATGGGCGTGCAGCAGGCTGGCGGGAACGCCGAGCATCTCGGTCTTGGCGATGTTGGTGTAGGTGACGAAGCCGCGATCGACCACCTTGGACGAACCGGCGATGTCGGTCAGGGCGCCGGCGATCAGGCCGCCGGTGCAGGACTCGGCGGTCGCCAGCATGAAGCCGGAGAGGCCGTATTCGGCCAGCACCTGGGCGGCAAGCTCTCGGATGGGCTCGGGAAACATGACGGCCTCTCCCGGTTCTGGGCGTTGAATTGGATGTTAACCGGGGAGCCGGATGGTCGCCACTGCCTGGGCGGCGATGCCCTCGCGCCGGCCGGTGAAGCCCAATTGCTCGGTGGTGGTCGCCTTGACGCTGACCCGGCCGACCTCGATGCCCAGGATTTGGGCAATGCGCTCGGCCATCGCGGCGCGGTGGGGGCCGACCTTCGGCCGCTCGCAGATGATGGTGACGTCGGCATGGGCGATGACGCCGCCGCGCTCCGCCACCAGATCGGCGGCGTGGCGCAGGAACTTGGCGCTGTCGGCACCGCGCCAGCGCGGATCGGTCGGCGGGAAGTGGCTGCCGATATCGCCGGCGGCCAGCGCGCCGAGAATCGCGTCGGTCAGGGCATGCAGGCCGACATCGGCGTCGGAATGGCCTTCCAGTCCGTGGTCGTGCGGCACGCGCAGGCCGCAAAGCGTCACGAAATCGCCGTCGGTGAAGCGATGAACGTCGAACCCGCTGCCGGTCCGCACATCCCACAGGCTGCTCATGATCGCGCGGGTGGCGCGGGTCAGGTCGTCGGGGGTGGTCACCTTGAAATTGTCCTCCTTGGACGGCACCAGAGCCACGGCCAGACCGGCACGCTCCGCCACCGCGGCATCGTCGGTCAGCGACAGGCCGGCGGCGGCGCGGTGGGCCTCCAGAATGGCGGGGAAGCGGAAGCCCTGCGGAGTCTGCGCCCGCCACAGCCCTTCGCGGTCCACCGTACCGGCGATGGCGCCGGAACTGCCACGCTTGAGGGTGTCGGCGACCTGCACCGCGGCGATGGCGCCGGGCGTGCTGTCGAGCGCCGCGATCACCGCGCAGATGGTGGCCCCGTCGATCAGCGGCCGGGCGGCATCGTGGATCAGCACGAGGTCGGGGGCGCCATCGGCGGCCAGCGCCTCCAACCCATTGCGCACCGAGTCCTGACGGCTGGCGCCGCCGGCCACCGGATCGGGCAGGCCAAGGCCTGCAACGGCGGCGTCATAAGCCTCGCGCCAGGTGGGGTCGATGACCACGCGCACGCCGGTGACCTGGGGGTGGCTGAGAAAGGCCTCCACCGTCCGGCGCAACACCGGCTTGCCGGCGAGGTCGAGATACTGCTTCGGCCGTTCGGCGCCGAACCGCTGGCCGGATCCGCCGGCGACGATCAGGGCGATGCAGGTGGGCGCGATGCAGGTGGGCATGAGGCAAACCGTAAGATATGATAGCTACTTGACGGAAACGTCGCGGAGCCTAGCCTGTCGCCGTGGTTCCGCCAAGTGCCGAGCCTTGCCGCCTGTAAGCTCCGGACAATGTCCAGGGGCGGGTGGCATGATATGGCGGCACGTCATGGCAGCATGACGGCGGAAGGACGGGAGTGCATTCGGGTCCATGTCGCAGAACATTTTCTTGAGCCTGACGGCCCTGGTGGCCCTGTTGCCTGCCGCCTTCTATCCTTACCGGCGCATCGCGGGGCAGGGGGTGGAGGGGCGCGGCTGGTCCTTCTGGGGTGCCTTGCTGCTCGCCGCCGCCGGGCCGGGCATGTGGGCGATCCTGCAGGTCGCCGGCCAGTGGCAGACCGGCTTTTCCACCGCGCTGTGGGTCACGACCGCCGCCTGCATGGCTCTGTTCATCGGGCTCAGCCTGCTCCATGACACGGCGTGGAGGCTGGCGCCGCTGCTGCTGCCCTATCTGCTGGCCGTCTGCCTGCTGGCGACGCTGACCGAGGATGCGCCCGCCCCGGTCCTGCGCGGCAATGCGCCGGGCGTGTGGATCGACCTGCACATTGCGGTGTCGGTCTTCACCTATGCCCTGCTGACGCTGAGTGCCGTGTCGTCCTTCGCCGCGGTGATCCAGACCCGGGCGCTGAAGACCAAGCGGCCGACTCCGCTCAGCCGCTTCCTGCCCCCGGTGGCGGAGAGCGAGCGGCTGCAACTGCGTCTGCTGATCGCGTCGGAGGTGATCCTCGGCGCGGGTCTCGCCACCGGCATGGCGGTGCTCTATTTCGAGCAGGGTCTGCTGTTCCGCACCGATCACAAGACCCTGCTGTCGCTGGCCACCTTCGTGGTCATCGGCATCCTGCTGCTGGCCGAATACCGGACCGGCGTGCGCGGGCGGACGGCGGCGCGGACCATGCTGATCGTCTATCTGCTGGCGACCCTTGCCTATCCCGGCGTCAAGTTCGTGTCGAACGTGCTGATCGGGCAATGGGCCTGGAGTTGAGGGCCCACCCGGTGCAAGCCTGTGTAAGAGCATCGGTTTCACCCCAGGCTTGAGCGCGGCCAAGGGGCTTCGCGCTTGCACACATCCGCAGCAGCGTGATAAGTTGCCCAAAATGGTGGCACTTTGTTGATTTGCCCATCAATCGGGCAGGTGAGAATGACCATACAAATCGGACCCATCACGCTCGCCGGACCGGTGATCCTGGCGCCCATGTCGGGTGTCTCCGACCTGCCGTTCCGCCGTCTGGTGAAGCGCGCGGGCTGCGGCCTCGTCGTGTCGGAGATGATCGCCAGCCAGGCGATGATCCGCGAGAACCGCCAGACCCTGCGCATGGTGGAGACGGAGCCGGAAGAGTTTCCGATGGCGGTCCAACTCGCCGGCTGCGAGCCTGAGGTGATGGCGGAAGCGGCGAAGCTGAACCAGGATCGCGGCGCCGCCGTCGTCGACATCAATTTCGGCTGTCCGGTGAAGAAGGTGGTCAACGGCCATGCCGGCTCCTCCCTGATGCGGGACGAGGCGTTGGCCGGCCGCATCCTGGAGGCGGTGGTGAAGGCCGTCAGCATCCCGGTGACGCTGAAGATGCGGCTGGGCTGGGACGAGACCAACCGGAATGCCCCGAACCTCGCCCGCATCGCCGAGCAGTGCGGGATCAGGATGGTGACGGTCCATGGCCGCACCCGCATGCAGTTCTACACCGGCACCGCCGACTGGACCTATGTCCGCCATGTGAAGGAGGCGGTGAAGATCCCCATCGTGGTCAACGGCGACATCACCAGCTTCGAGGCGGTGGACCGCGCCCTTGCCGAATCCGGCGCCGACGGTGTGATGATCGGGCGCGGCAGCTATGGCCGGCCCTGGTTTCCGTCGCAGGTCATGCATTACCTGCGCACCGGCGAAAGGCTGCCCGATCCGCCGCTGCACGAGCAGATGGACACGCTGCTGGAGCATTTCGACAGCATGCTGAGCCACTACGGCACCGACGGCGGCATCAAGGTCGCCCGCAAGCATGTCTCCTGGTATTCGACCGGCCTGCGCGATTCCAACGAGTTCCGCCAGGAGGTCAACCGGCTGGGCGATCCCGCCGCCGTGCGCGATCGCATCCGTGCCTTCTACGAACCGGCAATCGAAAGGATGGCCGCCTGATGGACCCCGTTCCGATGACCACCCCGGGCCAGCGTGGCCGCAGCCGGCCGGGCGCGGCGCGGGCGCCCCGGCTGGAGTCCCTGGTGGTGCTGAACAGCCTGCCCGATCCGGTGCTGGTGGTGGACGGCAACGGCGACATCCGCTTCGTCAATCTGGAGGGGCAGGAATTCTTCGACCTGTCCGCCAACGCGATGGAAGGGATGCCGCTGCCGGACCTGCTGCCGCCGGACAGCCCGGTGATGGGCCTGATCGAGCAGGTGCGCCGGGGCAGCCGCCGGGTGTCGCAGGACGGGGTCATCATCGACACGCCGCGCATCGGCCCGCACCATGTCACGGTGCAGGTGGCGACCATGGGCGACCCGCCCGACCATGTGGTTCTGACCATCCATGAGCGGTCGCTGGCCCGCAAGATCGACCATTCGCTGACTCATCGCCATGCCGCGCGCTCCGTCACCGCCATGGCGGCGATGCTGGCGCATGAGGTGAAGAACCCGCTGTCGGGCATCCGCGGCGCCGCCCAGTTGCTGGAGGAGAATGCCAGCGACGAGGACCGGGTGCTGACCCGCCTGATCTGCGACGAGGCGGATCGTATCGTGGCGCTGGTCAACCGGATGGAGGTGTTCTCCGACGAACGGCCGCTGGAGCGCGCCGCGGTGAACATCCACACGGTGCTGGAACATGTGCGCAAGGTCGCCCAGAGCGGATTTGCCCGAAAAATACGCTTTGTCGAGCGTTACGACCCGTCACTGCCTTCTGTTTACGGCAATCGCGACCAACTTGTGCAGGTTTTCCTGAATCTGGTGAAAAATGCGGCAGAGGCTGCACCGGAATCAGGCGGCGAGATCACCCTGACCACCTCCTATCAGCATGGCGTGCGCATGGCGCTGCCGGGCGGCGATGTGCGCCGGCATCTGCCCTTGCTGGTGACGGTGCAGGATAATGGCGACGGCATTCCGGAAGACCTGCAGTCCAACCTGTTCGACCCCTTCGTGACCAGCAAAGTGAACGGCACTGGCCTTGGTCTTGCATTGGTGGCGAAACTCATAGGCGATCATGGCGGAACCATCGAGTTCGACAGCCAGCCTCGCCGGACCGTCTTCAAGGTGTCGCTGCCGATGTACGATGATTCGAAAAACGACGATCCGAAACTTTCCGGGGAGTCGAGGATTTCTGACGCTGGCTTGCAGTCCAAGGGCGGCCGGGGGAGTCGTTGATGAGCGCGGCGACCATTCTCATCGCGGATGACGATCGCGCCATCCGCACCGTCCTGACGCAGGCCCTTGCCCGGCTGGGGCACGAGGTGCGCACCACCGGCAATGCCGCCACGCTGTGGCGCTGGGTGGCGGACGGGCAGGGTGATCTGGTCATCACCGACGTGGTGATGCCGGACGAAAACGGCCTGGATCTGATCCCGCGAATCAAGAAGCTGCGGCCCGAACTGCGCGTCATCGTCATGAGCGCGCAGAACACGCTGATCACCGCGGTGAAGGCGGCGGAGCGCGGGGCCTTCGAATATCTGCCCAAGCCCTTCGATCTGAAGGAGCTGGTGTCGGTCGTCGAACGGGCGCTGAACACCAACACCCCGCCGGCCGCCATGCCCGGCGGCGACCTGGAGGGCGAGGAACAGCTGCCGCTGATCGGCCGCTCGCCCGCCATGCAGGAAATCTACCGGGTGCTGGCCCGCCTGATGGGCACGGACCTGACGGTGATGATCACCGGCGAGTCCGGTACCGGCAAGGAACTGGTCGCCCGCGCGCTGCATGATTACGGCAAGCGGCGCAACGGCGCCTTCGTCGCCATCAACATGGCCGCCATCCCGCGCGAGCTGATCGAGTCCGAGCTGTTCGGCCACGAAAAGGGCGCCTTCACCGGCGCGACCAACCGGTCGACCGGCCGCTTCGAACAGGCGCAGGGCGGCACCCTGTTCCTGGACGAGATCGGGGACATGCCGCTGGAGGCGCAGACCCGCCTGCTGCGCGTGCTGCAGGAGGGCGAATACACCACGGTCGGCGGACGCACCGCGATCAAGACCGACGTGCGCATCATCGCGGCGACCCACCGCGACCTTCGCACATTGATCCGCCAGGGGCTGTTCCGCGAGGATCTGTTCTACCGCCTGTGCGTGGTGCCGATCCGCCTGCCGCCGCTGCGCGAGCGGACGGAGGACATTCCGCTGCTGGTCCGCCACTTCCTGAATCTCGGCATCAGCCAGGGGCTTCCAGCCAAGAGCATCGATCAGGCGGCAATGGACCGGCTGAAGCGCTACCGCTGGCCCGGCAACGTCCGCGAGCTGGAGAATCTGGTCCGCCGTCTGGCCGCGCTCTATTCGCAGGAGGTCATCGGACTGGACGTGGTGGAGGCGGAGCTTGCCGACGCCACCCCGGCCGCCCAGCCGGTGGAGGAGCCGCAGAGCGAGGGCCTGTCCTCCGCGGTCGAACGCCACCTGAAGGACTATTTCGCCGCCCACAAGGACGGCATGCCGTCCAACGGCCTGTATGACCGCGTGCTGCGCGAGATCGAACGGCCGCTGATTTCCCTCAGCCTGTCGGCGACCCGCGGCAACCAGATCAAGGCGGCCCAACTGCTGGGTCTGAACCGCAACACGCTGCGCAAGAAGATCCGCGACCTGGACATCCAGGTGATGCGCGGCATCAAATAGGCTGCCGCCGACTGGCCGATTGACGTCCTGCCGCCGCCGCAACCGACCCGTGCCAAAATTGTGACACAACGTCGGTGCGGACGGTGGTGGACCGAAGGTCAGCAACCGACCTGCGGCTCCTGCGCCGGCTGGCGTAAGCGGTCCTGTCCGAAAGGCAGATCCATTGCGGCTTGGCAGGGCCGCAACAGAGGTGTATCTTTCCGGCAACAGATTAGCGCCGGACGATGCCACCCAATTCCGACACCGCAGCAGCCGGCCAAAGGCCGGTCTGGCAGAAGATTCTCCACTGGTCCCGGCGGGTAGGCCTGGGCAAGCGGATGGCTTTTGCCCTGTCGCTGGCAGCCCTGGCCGCCGGCTTCGCCACCTATGCGGCGATGACGGAAAGCGCGCCGTTCGGGCAGGCCAACCCGCGCACCGTCACGCTTCTGCTGACCCTCGACCTTGCCATCCTGCTGACGCTGGGCGTGCTGATCGCGCGGCGGATCGTCGCCATCCTGATCGGGCGGCGGCGCGGGCTGGCGGGATCGCGGCTGCACACCCGGCTGGTTCTGGTGTTCAGCGTGCTGGCGGTGGCGCCGGCCATCATCATGACGGTCTTCTCCACCCTGTTCTTCTATGTCGGGGTGCAGAGCTGGTTCAGCGACCGCGTGCGCACGGCGGTCAACGAATCCCTGGTGGTCGCCAGCGCCTATCTGCACGAGCACCAGCAGAACATCCGCGCCGATGCCCTGGCGATGGCCAACGACCTGTCGCAGGAGGCGCGGCTTTCCAGCGATCCCGAGCGGTTCGAGCAGGTCGTCGCCACCCAGGCGATGCTGCGCGCCCTGTCGGAAGCCATCGTCTTCAACGGCACCACCGGCGCCATCGTCGCGCGGGCCGGATATACCTTCACCCTCGAATTCGAACCGATCCCGGAGGACAAGATCCAGCAGGCCCGCAATGGCGAGGTCGCGCTGATCGTCAAGGAATCCGACGACCGCGTCCGCGCCCTGGTCAGCCTGGACCGCGTATCCGACACCTTCCTCTATGTCGGCCGCATGGTGGAGCCGCGGGTGCTCCAGCACATGGCCTCGGCCGAGGGGGCGGTGAAGGAATACACGGCGCTGGAGAACCAGCGCGGCAGCCTGCAGATCACCTTCACCCTGATCTTCCTGGTGGTGGCGATGCTGCTGCTGCTGGCGGCGGTGTGGGCCGGGCTGAACTTCGCCACCCGGCTGGTCCGCCCGATCAGCGCGCTGATCGGCGCCGCCGAGCGGGTGCGCGCCGGCGACCTGACCGTCCGCGTCTCCGAGCCGCCGGGCGAGGACGAGTTCGTGCTGCTGTCGCGCGCCTTCAATCGCATGACCACCGAGATCGAGGGGCAGCGGCGGGAGTTGCTGTCGACCAACCGGCTGCTGGACGAGCGGCGGCGCTTCACCGAAACGGTGCTGTCCGGCGTGTCGGCCGGCGTGCTGGGCGTCGACGCCGACGGCGTCATCAACCTGCCGAACCTGTCCGCTGCCCGCCTGCTGGGCGAGGAGGATCCGGAACGTCTGGTCGGCATGTCGCTGATCGAACTGCTGCCGGACATCGGCGACCTGCTGGAGAATGCGCCGAAGAAGCCCGGCCGCGTCGTGCAGGACCAGATCCAGATCCGCCGTCCGGGCAAGCCGACGCTGACCCTGCTGGTCCGCATCGCGGCCGAGGTGCGCGCCGGCGAAGTGCGCGGCTATGTCGTCACCTTCGACGACATCACCGAGTTGGTTTCGGCGCAGCGCAAGGCGGCCTGGGCCGACGTGGCGCGCCGCATCGCGCACGAGATCAAGAATCCGCTGACGCCGATCCAGCTGTCGGCCGAACGGCTGCGCCGCAAATACCTGAAGGAGATCTCCAGCGATACGGAGGTCTTCACCATGTGCACCGACACCATCGTCCGGCAGGTCGACGACATCCGCCGCATGGTGGACGAGTTCTCCGCCTTCGCGCGGATGCCGCAGCCGGTGATGAAGCCGGTCAACATCAACGATCTGGTGCGGCAGGCGGTGTTCCTGCAGTCGAGCGCCCATACCGGCAAAATCCGCTTCGACACCCGGCTGCCGTCCGGGCCGCTGACGGTGGCGTGCGACAGCCGGCAGATCTCCCAGGCGCTGACCAACCTGCTGCAGAACGCGGCGGACGCCATCGAGGGGCGCACCCCACCCGCCGACGGGTCGGACCTGCCGCCCGGCGAGGTGGCGATCGCGGTTGAGGACGATGGCGAGAAGGTCGTCGTCACCGTCGAGGACAACGGAAAGGGTCTGCCCGGCGGCGAACAGCGCGACCGGCTGACTGAACCCTATGTGACGACGCGGGCCAAGGGCACCGGGCTGGGGCTCGCCATCGTCAAGAAGATCATGGAGGACCATGGCGGCGTGCTGACCCTGGAGGACCGCGAAGGCGGGGCCGGGGCGCGCGTGACCCTGGTCATTCCACACCCGGTTGCGGTCGCGAACGACGCGGGCGGCCGTGACGACAGGCCGGCGGAGACCGGCGGAGAGATGAGGCACGAAGCCCATGGCGCATGACATTCTGATCGTCGACGACGAAGCCGATATCCGGATGCTGATAGCCGGCATCCTGAATGACGAAGGCATCAAGACCCGCGAGGCCGCCGACGCCGATCAGGCCTTCGCCCAGGTGGCGGCGCGCCGGCCGAGCCTCGTCGTGCTCGACATCTGGCTGCAGGGCAGCAGGCTGGACGGCCTGCAGATCCTGGAGCAGCTGATGCGGGACCACGGCAACCTGCCGGTCATCATGATCTCCGGCCACGGCAACATCGAGACCGCGGTCCAGGCGATCAAGGTCGGCGCCTACGACTTCATCGAGAAGCCGTTCAAGGCCGACCGGCTGCTGCTGATGGTCGACCGCGCCATCGAGGCGGCGCGGCTGAAGCGCGAGAACCAGGAACTGAAGCTGCGCGCCGGCGGCGACGTGGAACTGATCGGCCGCTCCTCTGCGGTCAATCAGGTGCGCCAGTCGATCGACAAGGTGGCGCCGACCGGCAGCCGCGTGCTGATCTCCGGCCCGCCCGGCGCCGGCAAGGAGGTGGTCGCGCGCCTGATCCATGCCCGCTCGCGCCGTGCCAGCGGCCCCTTCGTCGGGCTGAACTGCGCCACCATGCGGCCGGAGCGGCTGGAAATGGAGCTGTTCGGCACCGAGGCCGGCGTCGACGGTCCCGGCCGCAAGATCGGCACCTTCGAGCAGGCCCATGGCGGTACGCTGCTGCTGGACGAAGTTGCCGACATGCCGCTGGAAACCCAGGGCAAGATCGTCCGCGCCCTGCAGGAGCAGGTGTTCGAGCGCGTCGGCGGCGGCCAGCGGGTCGAGGTCGATGTGCGCGTCATCGCCACCTCCAACCGCGACCTGCAGGCGGAGATCGAGCAGGGACGTTTCCGCCAGGACCTCTTCTACCGCCTGTCGGTGGTGCCGATCCGCGTGCCGTCGCTGGCGGAGCGGCGGGAGGACATCCCGGTGCTGGCTCGTCATTTCATGCAGCGCTCCGCCGAGGCGTCGGGCCTGCCGGTCCGTGAGTTCGGCGAGGACGCGATGGCGGCGCTCCAGGCCTATGACTGGCCGGGCAATGTGCGCCAGCTGCGCAACGTGGTGGACTGGCTGCTGATCATGGCCCAGGGCGACCCGAAGGAGCCGATCCGCGCCGACACCCTGCCGCCGGAAATCGGCGCCATCACGCCGACGGTGCTGAAATGGGACAAGGGCGGCGAGATCATGGGCCTGCCGCTGCGCGAAGCCCGCGAGGTGTTCGAGCGCGAATATCTGCTGGCCCAGGTCACCCGCTTCGGCGGCAACATCTCCCGCACCGCGTCCTTCGTCGGCATGGAGCGCTCCGCCCTTCACCGCAAGCTGAAGTCGTTGGGCGTCCATGGCAGCGAAAAGGGGAAGATGTTCATCGAGTGACGGGTGGCTTGTATGGGAGCGCTAAAGTGGTCATATTGAATTGACCATTTTGGAGGTTGCCATGGGATTGCCAGTGGTGACGGTCAGCGTGACCGAGTTCAAGGCGAAATGCCTGTCGCTGTTCGACGATCTGGAGGATCACCGCGTCGCCAAGATCGTGGTGACCCGACACGGACGCCCGGTGGCTGAATTGAACCCGCCCGATCGGACGTTGTCGCCGTTGTTTGGCGCCCATTCCGGTTCCGTCCAGGTGGTCGGCGGCTATGACTTGACCCAGCCGACCTTCGACGACGACGCCTTCGACGCCGAAAGCGGAATTCTTCACCGGTGACCGCCGAATGATCCTTCTCGACACCCATGCGATCCTATGGCTTGACGCCGGGATCGAGCTTTCTGCCGATGCACGCGAGCGCATAGAGCAGGAACGGTCGGCCGGCGGGATCCTGATCTCGACCGTCTCGGCCTGGGAAATCGGCACGTTGGTGCGCAAGGGCCGAATTCGGTTGGATTTGGAGCCATCAGCCTGGATTCAGCGTTTTCTCGCCGCGGCCGGGCTGCGCTGCCTGCCTCTGTCACTCGAGGCGGCGCTGGGGGCATCGAGCTTGCCGGAGCCGCTCCATAACGATCCGGCCGACCGGATGCTGATCGCCACCGCCCGCGAACTCGGCGTTCCTCTCATGACCCGGGACAGGCTGATCCATGAGTATGCAGCCACATCGGGGACCATTCGGGTGCACTCCTGCTGATCCAGGCCCGCCCCTTCCGACTTTGACCGGAGCCATCCCATTGTCCGCCCCCATCACCCTGCCGCGCGCCGTCATCTATGACTGGGACAACACCCTGGTCAGCAACTGGGACACGGTGCGCGAGGCGCTGAACCATGCGCTGGTCTCCTTTGGCCTCGCCCCCTGGAGCGCAGAGGAGGCGCGCGAGCGGATCAAGGCGTCATTGCGCGACAGCTTCCCCCGCATCTTCGGCGAGCGCTGGACCGAAGCGCGCGACCTGTTCTACGGCTATTTCGCCGCCCACCATCTGGATGGGCTGAAGCCGCTGCCGGGTGCGGAGACGCTGCTGCGCCATTTCCACGAGCGCGGCGTCTATCAGGCCGTCGTCTCCAACAAGAACGGCAAGTTCCTGCGGGCGGAGGCCGATGCGCTGGGCTGGAGCCGCTATTTCGGCAAGCTGGTCGGCGCCCAGGATGCCGAGTTCGACAAGCCGCACATCGCCCCGGTGCGGATGGCGCTGGAACCGGCGGGGATCGCGCCGGGTTCTGATGTCTGGTTTCTCGGCGATGCCGACATCGACATGGAATGCGCCCATGGCGCCGGACTCGTTCCGGTGCTAATAGGGCTGGGCGAGGGGAGCGGCTTCGACCGTTTTCCGCCCGCCCATCGCCACACCGACTGTACGGCGCTGCACAGCGTCCTGTATGGCTTGGTGGACGGCAATGGTGATACCATATCCCTGCAAACGGCTGTCGAGACGGTACCTGCGCGCACCATACCTGCACCGTGAAACGGGGAGCGGACCACCTGAAGAAGGGGTCCCAAGAACATTGAAGAAGGGGGCATGAAAAATGTCTGAAAAAAGCCAAAACGTGCAGGACGTGTTTCTCAATCACGTCCGTAAGAACAAGACTCCCGTAACCGTCTTTCTCGTGAACGGCGTGAAACTCCAGGGCATTATTACTTGGTTCGACAACTTCTCGGTACTTCTGCGGCGCGACGCGCATTCCCAGCTCGTCTACAAGCACGCAATCTCGACGGTCATGCCGGCCCATCCTATTCAACTTTTCGAGCCGCCCAAGGAAGGTGAAAGCGTCTGATCCCTTGACCAATGGTAACGGCGCGGCCCCTGAAGGCGCCGCGCGGGCCATCGTGGTCCACCCTGTCCTCCGCATCGAGGCGGACGGGGACATGCGCCCTCCCGAATCCCGGCTCGAGGAGGCGGTCGGTCTTGCCCAGGCCATTCAGCTGGACGTCGTCCATGCCGAATGCGCCAAGGTGAACCGGCCGCAGCCTTCGACCCTGCTCGGCTCCGGCACGGTGGAGCAACTGGCCCAGGTGGTGGAGGAGACCGAGGCGACGCTCGTCATCCTCGACCATGCCCTGTCGCCGGTCCAGCAGCGCAACCTGGAACGGGCGCTGAAGGCGAAGGTCATCGACCGCACCGGCCTGATCCTGGAGATCTTCGGCGCCCGCGCCCGGACGCGGGAAGGCATGCTGCAGGTCGAGCTGGCGTCCCTGACCTACCAGAAATCCCGGCTGGTGCGGTCCTGGACCCACCTTGAACGCCAGCGCGGCGGCTTCGGCTTCCTCGGCGGCCCCGGTGAGTCGCAGCTTGAGCTTGACCGCCGCCTGATCGGTGACCGGATCATCAAGATCAAGAAGGAGCTGGAGGAGGTGCGGCGCACCCGCGGCCTGCACCGCAAGGCGCGCGCCAAGGTGCCGTACCCGGTCGTGGCGCTGGTCGGCTACACCAACGCCGGCAAATCGACGCTGTTCAACCGGTTGGCGAACGCCGACGTCTTCGCCCAGAACCTGCTGTTCGCCACGCTCGACCCCACCATGCGGCAGGTGACGCTGCCGTCGGGGCGGAAGGTGATCCTGTCGGACACGGTCGGCTTCATCTCCGACCTGCCGCACGGCCTCGTCGCCGCCTTCCGCGCCACGCTGGAGGAGGTGGACGCCGCCGACATCATCCTGCATGTCCGCGACATCGCCCACATCGACAGCGAGGCCCAGAAGGCCGACGTCCATGAGGTGCTGTCCGACATGGGCATCGACCCGGAGACGGACGACCGAGTGATCGAGGTGCTGAACAAGATCGACGCTCTGGACGAGGAAAGCCGCGCGGCGGTCCTGGCCCAGACCGGGCGCAATCCGCGCGCGGTGGCGGTCTCCGCCCTGTCCGGCGAGGGGATCGACGATCTTGATCGCCTGCTCGACCAGCGGATGAACGTCAATCGGCAGGTCGTCGACCTGTCCGTCGACCTTGGCGACGGGGCGGCGCTCGCCTGGCTCTATGCCAGGAGCGAGGTTCTGGAACGGCGCGACGACGAGGAGCATGCGCATCTGCAGGTCTCCATCGACCCCGTCGATCTCGCCCGGTTCGAGAAGCGGTTCCAGCCGGCCGAACAGCCGACCGAGCAGGTCCAGCCGCAACCTTAAGCGGCGTGAGCCTGTACTCCTGGCCGAAGGAAGGGGGTGCGACACCGGGTCTATGACCTGTTGCACCCCACTCCGGTCTTACGACGAATGCGGCGTGGTTATTTCCCCGTTGGCGCCCGATTATGGGAACGGAGCGGTGCGCTCCCCCATCAGGAGGACTGCCAATGCGGTTGCAAACCGATCCGTCGTGCTTTTCGATCACGGCTTTCCTCGCCGATCAGGTTGCTATCGTCGCCCGTCAGGAGAAGCTGCCGCCGGGTGCGGCGCTGCTGCGGTTGCAGGAGCTTTCGCGCACCCCCGAAGGCCGTGCGACCCTGATGCGACTGATCGAATCCGCCGCCCAGCGGGAGCCGAATGCCGAAGAGGCCGCGAAGATCGAAGCAATCTGCCGTGAGCTGGCTGCCTGGGGCTATGGCGGTTTCACGGGCGGAACCCGCCACGATCCTCATCACGACCACCGCGCCGCGGCCTGACGGTGATTTGACACATGCTTGAGGGATGACGGCGCGGGCGATAGCGGGCCATAATGGGCCGTTCGCCATCGCCGCGGTCCCGTCGTGCTCCGTTCCCCTTCCCGTACCGTCCTGATCGGCGCCGGCCGCCTATTCCCGGCACTGCCGCTGTTGCTGGCACTGGTCCAGCCGCTGACGGCGGAGCCGTTGCCTGCGGGAATGCCGCTGCCGCCCGGCTATGTCGAGGAGCCGGCGGTGCCACCCGAGGATCCGCTTCCCCCGCCGCCGAAGCCCTTGCCGTTGGCGCCCGACGAACCGCTGGTCGTTGCGCCGGACGCTGCGGAGCTGTTGAAGGATTGCAAGCAGCAGGCCTTCACCGACTGCTTCCGCCTGTGGCAACCGCCGCCTCCTCCCCCTCCGGAACCGGAGAAGGAAACCGCGGGCACCCCACCGCCACCTCCACCGCCCGACCCCAAAGCGCCGCGTGAGCCGGCACAGGGCGGCCCGGTGCCGCCCCCACCGCCCGATCCCGCCAAGGAAGCCGCAGCCGCCGCCGCCGACCGCGCCACCTTCGATGCGCTGTCGAAGGCGCTGAAGGACAGCGGGCTGGACGGCAGGGTTCTGCTGACCGACCCGAAGGGCGGCGATCCCACGTTGAAACTGGACAGCGTGCCCGGCAAAACGCCGGCGGCGAGGCGCTGAACCGCCATCACCTCAAGCCATCAGGAACCTTCCGACCATGACGGGTTTCCCGCTTCCCGACATCGATCAGGTTTCCGACCTGATCCGCTCCGTCGCACGGACGGAGATCATGCCGTATTTCCAAAAGCTGGACGCATCAGGCATCCGGCAGAAGACCGGCCCGACCGACCTCGTCACGCTGGCGGACGAGGCGGCGGAGCGGGCCTTGACCCCGGCGCTGTCCACCCTGGTGCCGGGCAGTCGCGTCATCGGCGAAGAGGCCGCGTCAGAGGACGAGCGTGTGCTCGACCGCATCCATGGCGACGATCCGGTGTGGATCATCGATCCGGTTGACGGCACCATCAATTTCGCCCAAGGCCGGCCGATGTTCGCGGTGATCGTGGCGCTTGCATGGAAGGGCGAAACGGTCGCCGGCTGGATCCACGATCCGGTCGATGGCCGGATGGCGACGGCGGTAAAGGGGCAGGGCACCCGGCTGAACGGCAGCCGCGTCCATGTCGCGCCGGCCGTGCCGTTGCCGCAGATGGTCGGCGCGCTGTCCACGCGGTTCTGTGCCGAGGAGATGGGGCGGCAGTTGGAGGAGCGCAGCGCCGGGCTGGGCGAGCGCGCCTGCCTGTCGAGCGCCGCGCAGGAATATCTGCGGCTGCTGGAGGGGCGGGCGCATTACTCGCTCTATCACCGGCTGATGCCGTGGGATCATGCGGCCGGCGTGCTGATGCATGCGGAGGCCGGCGGCTATTCGGCGCTGATCGACGGCACGCCCTATCGGCCAGGGCTGCTCAAAGGGAGCATCCTGCTGGCGCCCGACCGCGACAGCTGGCAGGCGCTGCACGGGCAGCTTTTTGGGTGAGTTGATTGGGTAGGGAGGTGCTGATTGCCCCCTCCCTAACCTTCCCCCGCTTTGCGGGAGAGGGAACTCCGCCTATCCTTTGCAGAGCGTTAGGCTGACAAGCATTCAATCCCCTCTCCCTCGAAGAGGGGGAGGGATAGGGAGGGGGCATCCGCTGCAACCATCCTCCCCGCAACACCTCAATGCGTCAGCAGTGCCGGCAGGGTCAGCCCATCCAGCACCGTGCGGGTCGCGCCACCCAGCACCAGTTCGCGCAGACGGGAATGGCCATAGGCGCCCATCACCAGCAGGTCGGCGCCCTGGTCGCCGCAGCAGGACAGGATCATGTCGCCGACCTCGCCACCCGACGCGATGACCGACTGCGGGCGGGCGGCGATGCCGTGGCGGTGCAGCCAGTCAACCAGATCGGCGGCATCGTTGCTGTGCTGGCCCGGCGGCTCGACCGACAGGACGGTGACGGAATCCGCCGCTTCCAGGAAAGGCATAGCGGCGCGGACGGCGCGGGCCGATTCCGGGCTGTTCTTCCAGGCGACCAGCACATGGCGGCCGATCGGGGCCGCGGCGGGCTGCTTCGGCGGCAGAACCAGCACCGGGGTGGGGGTCTCCAGCGGCAGGCGGTCGGGAATGTGGTGCAGCGACACCCGTTCGCCGGCCCGCACCGCGGCCGACTGCGCCACCACGACCAGATCGGCGTAGGACGCCCGCTCCGCCAGCAGTTCGACGTGATCGCCCTCTTCGATCGTCCAGTCGAAGGACAGGCCGTCGAGCGCCTGACGCACCTCCCGCTCGATGCGTTCGGCATTCTCGTGGGCGATGGCGGTGGCCTCCGCCATGTAGCCATAGGAGGCGGCGCGGCCGGTGGCGCCCGCCGGCATCGACACCGGGGTGGCGATGTAGAGAGCCTGGATATGGGCGGAGAAGCGCTTGGCCAGGGCAGCGGCCACCGCCAGACGGCTGGCGTAGGCGTCGTCGTTGGCCATGTGCAGCAGGATGGTCTTGATCGGCATGCCCTCGCGTCTCCCAATCTTATGCTTTGGCCCGCCATCGGCTCGACAGTCGGCCGGCGGAACGCTTTCCTGTCAGATAACGCTCCGCCGGGGCGAATGGCAATGTCTGCAAGCGGACGGTGCTACTTCACCACCACGGCATAGTGGTCGAGCGGCGCCACCGCCTTGATCAAGCCGCGCGCCTTCAGGAACTCGGCGAAGCGGGTGTAGCGCTCGGCATCCAGCGCCGCCGGGCTGTGGGAGAAGCGCGGCAGGGTGTCGGCCCAGGCGCGGCGGTTCAGCTCGTCGTTCAGCTCCGGCCGGCCCTTGACGAAGGCGGCCTGCGACTCCTCCGGATGGTTCAGAATGTAGAGCGTCGCCCGTTCCACCGCCGCCAGGAAGCGCTTGAAGCGCGGGTCGTTCGCCTTGTCCTTGTGGGCGACCAGGACCAGCTCGTCATAGGGAGGGACACCCTCCTCCTCCGGGTAGAAGGCACGGCCGGGATGCTTCTCGATCTCCATCTGGTTCAGTTCGAAGTTGCGGAAGGCGCCGATCACCGCATCGACCTGTCCCGACAGCAGCGACGGCGAGAGCGAGAAGTTGACGTTCACCAGCTCGACGTCCTTCAGGCTCAGTCCCTGCTTCTCCAGCATGGCGCCGAGCAGGGCGTCCTCGAAGCCGGCGATGGAATAGCCGACCTTGCGGCCCTTCAGGTCCTTCAGCGTCTTCACCGGCCCGTCGCGCAGCACGACGACGGAGTTCAGCGGCGTCGACACCAGCGTGCCGATGCGGACCAGCGGCAGCCCCTCGTCCACCTGCAGGATCAGCTGCGGCTGGTAGGAGACGGCGATGTCGGTGCCGCCGGCGGCGACCAGCTTCGGCGGATCGTTGGGGTCGGCCGGGGCGGTCAGCGTCACGTCCAGCCCGGCATCCTTGAAGAAGCCCTTCTCCTGCGCCACCACCAGCGGGGCATGGTCGGGATTGACGAACCAGTCCAGCATCACGGACAGCTTGTCCTGGGCCAGGGCCGGAAGCGAGGTCATCAGGCTGGCGGCCATCAGGCCGGCGCCAATTAGGTGTTTCATCGGCAGGTGCTTCATCGGGTGTCTCTCCCCCTTCGAGGGTTGGCGGCTTAAGGGTTGGCGTCTTCGGCAGGTTGGGTATCGGGTTGCCAGGGCAGCGCGCGGCGGGCCAGCGCATCGACGGCGGCGTACAGCGTCACCGCGAACAGCCCCAGCACCAGCACGGCGGCGAACAGAAGGTCGATCTGCATGCGGGCGTTGGCGTGCAGCATCAGGTAGCCGAGGCCGGAGGACGACCCCACCCATTCGCCGATCACCGCGCCGATCGGCGCCACCGCGGCGGCGACACGCACGCCGGACCAGAAGGCGGGCAGGGCGGCCGGCAGGCGGATGCTCCACAGGATGGCGGCGGGGGAGGCTCCCATGGTGCGGGCAAGGTCGAGCCAGCCGGGATCGGTGCGCCGCAACCCGTCGAACAGCGCGGTCGTCACCGGGAAATAGATGACCAGCACCGCCATGGCGATTTTGGAGGCCATGCCGTAGCCCAGCCACAGGACCAGCAGCGGCGCCAGGGCGAAGACCGGAATCGCCTGACTGACCAGCAGCAGCGGCATCAGCCAGCGCCGCGCGGTGCGGAAGCGCGCCAGCAGAAGGGCACTGACACCGCCCAGCGCCACGCCGGCCACCAGCCCGATCAGGATCTCCGACAGGGTGGTCAGGCCGTGGGTCAGCAACAGGGGCGCCTGCCTCTGCATCGCGTCGGCCACCGCCAGTGGGCTGGGCAGCAGGTAACGCGGCAGGCCGGTGGCCCAGACCAGCGCCTGCCAGCCGGCGACCAGCACCAGCAGGGTGACCAGGGCGCGCAGCAGCGCCTTCATTCCGCCAGCCTCCGCAGCAGCTCGGCCTGATGGGCCAGCAGGCCGGGATCGTCGACACGGCGCGGCACCGGGCCCGACGGCTCCAGCGCCGGCCCCATCACGGCGGGACGGCCGGTCATCACATGCAGGCGGTCGCCGATGCGCAGCGCCTCCAGCGGGTCGTGGGTGACCATCAGGACGGTGCGGCCGGCCAATGTCTCCGCCGCCGTCTCCTGCAGCCGCAGCCGGGTGATGGCGTCAAGCGCGGAGAAGGGCTCGTCCATCAGGACCAGCGGCTTGTCTTCCATCAGCGTGCGGGCCAGCGCCACCCGCTGCCGTTGCCCGCCGGACAAGGCGGCGGGGCGGTCGCGTTCCCGCCCCGCCAGACCGACGCGGTCCAGCAATGCGCGGGCCTGCTCCACCCGCGCCGGGCCGGGCCGGCGATGGCGCAGCCGGTCGCCGAGCAGGACATTGTCGAGGACGGTCAGCCAGGGCAGCAGAAGGTCCTGCTGCGCCATGTAGGCGATGCGGCCGGCCAGCGGCTGCCCGTCGCCGGTGACGACCTCCGTTGGCGGTTCCGGTTCGGCGAGACCGGCAAGAATGCGCAGCAGGGTGGTCTTGCCGACGCCGCTCGGTCCCAGCAGGCAGGTGGTCCGGCCGGCCGGCAGCTCCAGCGTCAGGTCGGAGAACAGCAGCGTGCCGCCATAGGTCAGCCGGGCGCGCGAGATCGTCACCGAAAGCGGCGTCATCGCAAGCATGTCGTTCTGGCGGAAAAGGAGTGGGTGCGGTCCCGCATCACTGATCCCTACGCCGGCATGAACCGGATCAGGTTCCAGGGGTCGTCCCGCAACAGGACCTCTCAGCCGCCCATCGGCTCCCCCCAGTGAAGGCGGCGACTATAGGCGCGGACGATCCGCGACCGCAAGCATTGCCGGATCGGAGTTCCGGCCCGTGGAAGCCGGTAGGTGGATGCCGTCCAGTGGAAGCGGGCGCTTGACCGGAGCGTGGCCGCGCCTAGTTTCTGGCGGGCATCATGGAGTGCCAGCCCTGACCACGCCCTTTCGCACCCCGCTGTTCATCGGCGGCGAGATCTATCGCGGCTCGACCTATGGGCCGAAACATCCGCTGGCGATCCCGCGCGTCTCGACCGCCATCGACCTCAGCCGCGCCATGGGCTGGCTGCCGGACGAGGTCTATCTCGACACCCATGTGGCGAGCGAACGGGAACTGGCGCGCTTCCACACCGCCGATTACATCGCGGCGCTGAAACGGGCGGAAGCCGAACAGCGGGTGGATGAAGCCACTGCCGCCCGCCACAATCTCGGCAAGCTGGAGAATCCGATCTTCGCCGAGATGTACCGGCGGCCGGCCCACAGCAGTGGATCGGCCTTGCAGGCGGCCCGGATCCTGGGCGACCGGCCGGCCGGTCTGGTTTATGCGCCGGCGGCAGGGACCCACCATGCGCGGCGCGATCGGGCAAGCGGCTTCTGCTATTTCAACGCGCCGGTGCTTGGAATCCTGGAACTGCTGGACCATGGGCTGGAGCGGGTGCTCTACGTCGATCTGGACGCCCACCATGGCGATGGGGTGGAGGAGGCCTTCGTCGACGACGATCGGGTTCTGACGATCTCCATCCACGAGGATGGTCGCTGGCCCTACACCGGCAAGGCGGAGGATCGCGCCGGCGGCATGGCCCGCAACCTGCCGGTGCCGCCGGGCTTCAACGACAGCGAGATGGAGCATGTGATGGAGGCGGCGGTGCTGCCGCTGGCCCGTGCCCTCCGTCCGCAGGCGATGGTGATCCAGACCGGCGCCGACGCGCTGGCCGAAGACCCGCTGAGCCGGCTGGAGCTGTCCAACCGCGCGCTGTGGGATGCGGTGGCGGCCCTGCTGCCGCTGGCGCCGCGGGTGCTGGTGGTGGGCGGCGGCGGCTATAACCCCTGGTCGGTCGGGCGCTGCTGGGCAGGGATCTGGGCGGTGATGAACGGCATCGACCCCGCGATCAAGCCGACGGCGGAGGCGGAGGCGGTGTTGCGCGCCCTGACCTGGAGCCGCGCCGCCGGCCGCAATCCGCCGGAACACTGGTTCACCACGCTGGGCGACGAACGCCGGCCGGGCCCGGTGCGCGACGCGGTGAAACGGGTGGCGGAGATGGCGCTGTCCTGAACCGCAGCAAATCGTTTCATTTGGGTCGAATTTCGAACCAAGCCGTGACGATTCGTTGACGGACCTGGATTGTTCGGTGATCCTCATTCCACTGCGCCGGTGCAGCTTCCGCGTCGGATGATCCGGCCTTGGGCCGGGCTTTGGTAGGAGAACGGGCGGGCGGATGTCGAACACGACCCTGTTCCTGATCGCCATCGTCATCATCATGCTGGCCGCCGTCCCGGTCGCCATGATGCTGAAGGATTTCCTGCCGAACATCATGGAAAAGAGCAGCGGTCTGGAGCAGATCGAGAACCGCGTCTATGTGCTGCATGCGGAATCGCAGGAGCTTCAGAACCGGGTCAACCAGCTGGTTCAGCGCCGCAACAGCCAGTCCTCCGACCGCAACCGGCTGGAAAGCGACATCCGCAAGGCGGAAAAGCAGATCCGCGAGTTGGCCGAGCAGCCGCCGATGTTCGTGCATGAGGTCGGTGACCCGCAGGCCGGCCTGATGAAGTTCGTCGCCACCGTCACTCAGGAGAAGGCTTCGGCCGCCGCAAGGGCCGCCGGCGACCGCGGGCCCGTGAACCCGATCTGGCGCTGCGCCAACGTGGCGGAGGTCTGGGCCTCCAGTTTCGACGAGGCGAAGCAGATGTGCGACGTCGCCTTCCCCTTCAAGCTGGGGTTCCAGAAGACCTTCATGCGGGGGGACGCGAGGACCGGCGGCAAGGGGGGCGTGCCGGTGCCGCCCGCCACCGCTCGCGCCAAGGCCGGTGCCGCGACATGATGATCAACTTCATTATCGTCCTGGCGATCGTCGCGATCGGCGCCTGGCTCGGCAATGTGCTGATGACCGTGGAACAGCGGGTGTCGCAGGCGCGCCAGCGCGTGCGCGGCGTGCGCAACAGGCTGGACAAGCTGGACGCCACCATACACCGCCTGCACCGCGAGGAGGAAAACCTCCATGCCGAGATCGAGGAGCTGACGCGGGACATCGTGGAACTGCGCAAGAAGCAGGTCGAGGTCCAGCAGCGACTGACCGAAGCGCAGCAGAAGCGCCGCCCGCAGATCCTGGTGCTGACCGACCGGCGCAATCCCGGCGACAAGGAATGGCTGGTGACCGTGGTGAACCAGCAGATCGGCGAGATCGACGCCACCCACCCGCTGGCGGTTGAATGGGCACGCGGGCGCAATTATCTGGTGTGGGCGGAATCAGACCGCGAGGCGGCCGAACGCGCCAACCGCCGGTTCAGCGCACGTCCCGGCTATCAGGTGCGGTCGGTGGCACCGGTCAAGGAAGACCTCTACAGCCCCAGTGCCGCCCGCAGCGCGGCGTAGAGACGGAAAAGCCCTTCTCCCAGGGTAGGAGAAGGGCTTCCGGAAACAAGAACAAGCTGACCTGTCGGTCCAGCCTCAGCGCGCCTTGGCGGTGGCCGGGGTCTGGCGGAAGGCGTCGTGCAGGTAGGGCGACAGCGCCTGACGCATGTTGCGCAGCCATTCGTGGATGATGATCAGCGAGCGGGAGGCGACCGGCGGGGTCATGCCCAGCTTCACCAGATCCTCGCGGGTCATCGTCGCAACCTGATCCAGCCGGTGGCCGGTCAGGCGCGCCCAGGCCGGAGCGGTGCAAGGCTGCATGGAGATGACCTGCAGGCCCTCGCGCTCCACCATCTCGGCCTTGCGGCGGGCGTACTGGCTGTCCTCAAGCTGCGAGAAGGGGCCGGAGAAGCCGTTTTCGACGAGGACGCGCTTGGCCTTCGGGGCGATGGTCGCCACCCGCTCCAGCGTCGTCATGCCGGTGGAGAGCGAGGCGAGGTCGACGGTCACCGGAACCATGAAGGTCAGCCGTTCGCCGTCGCCGACGTAATAGTCGAAGCCCGACACCTCGGCCCAGTTGAAGAACCACTGCGAGATGTTGCCGCCGAAGTCGTACAGACGGCCGCCGCGCTGCAGTTCCGGACCGATCAGATCCCAGAACTCGTAGAAGCCGTCGCCCGACCCCATCATGTTCATGAAGTCCTGGGTGATGCGGCGATGTTCGACCACGTCCGGGCCGAACAGGCGGGCGAGACGCTCGTTCACCTCGTACTCGACGACCTTCAGCTGCAGGCCTTCCAGCATGGCGGTCGCCATCAGGTGATGGGACAGCAGCGTCTTGCCGACGCCGCCGCGGTCATTGAGGACGAAGATCGTGCCCAGCATGCGATCGCCTTTCCAGTATGCGTTCGTTGATTCGTCTTGGGTCGTCGTGGGAGGCACAGGCGGAGACGCCGGCGAACCGGTGTCCCGCGCAGCCGCCGCGGGGGTCTGGTTGGTGGCCGGCTGTGGTTCCGGCTTGGAGATCTTGGAGTCGGAAGAGGCGTCTTGCGTCGCGCTGTCGTCGGCGCTGCCTTCCTCCGCCGGCCCATCCTCGGCAATCGGGATCGCCGGGGCGAGCAGGTCCTCCGGTGCGGGGGAGGCGGGTTCGGTCTCGTCCGCCTGCGGTGCAGATGCGGCGACGTCGGGCTCTGATCCAGCCAGCTCAGGCTCTTCCATTACCGGTTCATCCACCGCCACGGTATCCGCGACGGCGTCCTGAACCGCTTCCTCTGCAGCCTCCGCCACAGGTTCCGGTTCGGAAGCCGACACCGGCGCCTCGTCCACAGCTTCCGCATCGGAGTCGGCTGCTTCGTCCTCCTCCGCGTCGTTCAAACCGGCGGACAGCGCGGCTTCGTGGACGGCAGCCAGCGTCTCCGCCGGCATAACGGAGGCGCCGGCATGGTCGTCGGCAGCCTCGCCGCGCCCCTCGTTCCCGACAAGGAAGAAGGCGGAGCGCAGGGTGACGGGCGAAATCGGCTGGTTGTCGCGGGCGGTCACGCCCAGCTTCGCCAGCAGATCGGAGATCTCGGCCCAGGACAGGCCGCGTTCACGCATCAGCCCGATGTCGGCGTAGCTCTCGCGCACCGCCTGCATGGCGCTGCGGTTGCCTGCCGGGCGATCGGCAAGGAGCCGTTCAAGTTCCGAGCGGTCGATCGACACCGTATGGGATTCCGGCAAGATGAAATGGCGGCGGGGAAGCGCCTGGATGTTGGATCGCAAGGATTCCATTCCCCTGGGGCCGAAAAAATAGTACAAGCGGCCATCACGCGCAAACGGTTTCCAAACGACATCAACGGCGCTAAACATCGTTGCCCGATCAGGGGCGGGCCGTGACTGGTGCAACTTCGCCGACGTTCCGGCAGTTCGCGCCATCATGTCGGCTTTTGGAACCGGCCGTCGGTTGCGCGGGTTGCCATACGGGGGCACTGCCGCATCATGCCGGCCGGGCGCCTTCATCGGGCTGGGATTGGAACCGGGGTAAGGCCACGATGCCTCACGATTTTGGTTCATCACGGGACCGGCGATCCGCGCCCCTCCTGGGAGCGGGTATCGGCTTCCACGAGTTGCGGCAGGCGTGCGAAATCTCCGCCCTGCGCGAGGATTTGGAGCGGCTGGCGTATGAGGCCGGCGCCCTGCGCGACGGCGTGGAAAACGCGGTCGAGATCGTGCGCGACCGCTTCGCCGCGCTGAGCGCGGAGGAAATGGCCGACCCCATGGTTTTGGCCCCGCTGCTGCAGTTGGCGGTCACCACCCTGTTGGATATTCGCGAGCAGGCGCGGCAGCTCAACACCCAGACCGGACCGCTGGCGGACGACGAACGCCCGTCCTGGCTGGGCGCCGCCGATGCGCCGCGCCTGCGACAGCCGGCTGCAACGGTTTGGGACGATCATGCCGACCACCGATCGGACAGCGACGACGGGGGGATGGACGTGGATCCGGCCCCGGTTCCGCTCGATGCACAGCCGCCGCGTCCGACCAGCCCGCCGGCTCGCGCGGGGCAGCAGGCGCTGGCCGCACCGCGCCCGCCGGAGCCTCTTTCGCCCGCACCGGTCCCGGAGCCCTTCCTGACTGCACCGGCGGGCGCCCGACCGCGAGCAAAGCCCGAGGTCCCTGTGGCAGAGGAGGCCAAGCCAGAGGCGCCTGTGTCAGAGCGACACGCCTCCTGGCTGGCTGGTGAACCGGCGCCGCCGCCGCCGCCTTCGCGCGCCGCGACGGTGCGTGCAAGCGGCGGAGGGCAGCGCACCCCGGGCGGTATCGACTGGCTCGGACCGGCAGGGCGTTGACCCTTTTCCGATGGCTGGAGACTTATTGGCCGGGTCGCGACTCGGGTCGATGACTCTCGTGCACATCGGTGCGCAAAAGGTCAGGATCTGAACGATAGAGCTTGCAAATTCGGGTTGGTTCTAGTACAAACGGCCTATCGGTAAAGAAAAATTTACCAAAATTCTCCGCTTATTCCGCAACACTGGGAACGCCCGAGGTCGGTCACATGCTCAGGATCGACTCCATCGCCAAGCAGAATATGTCCCAGCGCGTCCGTTCGCCCGGGCAGCCGCTTCGCGTGCTGGTGCTTGAACATGACGACGCCGTTTCCGACGCATTGTCCATCCTGGTGGCGGACCTGGGCCACACCGTCTGCGGCGTCGCGCGGACGGAGGTCGAGGCGGCGGCACTGGCCGGACGTGAGCGGCCGGATCTGGCGTTGACCGATGTGCGATTCGGCGGCGGGGACGGCATCGCCACGGCGCGGAGGCTGAACCTGGACCATGGCCTGCGGTCCATCTTCCTGTCGGGGAACAGCGACCACGGCACCATGGCCCGCATCACCGAGACCTATCCGCTCGGCGTCGTGCACAAGCCGTTTTCCCATGCCCAATTGAAGATCGCCCTGGATCTGGCCGCCCGCCGCCTTCGCTGAACCCGGCTTTCCTTGAATGCCGACTTCGGTGGTCCCGCTTGGGCCAGCAGGAATCCTGCGCTTTGGCGAAGGAATTGGTTTTCCGGCGCCCACTGCTCTGCTATATTTGTTCTTGGAGTGTTCTGGTGCGGAGCGGCTGGGCGAGTGCGTCGGTCCGGGCATCGCCGGGGCATGTCCGACGGCGGTTGACCGGCGTCGGTCCCTCGTGCTTCGTTGCGCGGGACCGGGGGGATGGTCGCCATTGAACAGCCGGCCCTGCGAATGGGAACCCTCGGCATCTGGATGCCTCCGCCGGGCATCCTGACGGGTCGGCATGGATGCTGGGACACTCGCGCTTAGGAGCAACGAGCGATGAATGTTTGGACGTTTACGGGACGCCTGGGCGCGGACGGCGAATTGCGCACGACCCAGAGCGGCGAGAAGGTGCTGGGCTTCCGCGTCGCCAACGACGTCGGCTTCGGCGAGCGCAAGACGACCCAGTGGGTCGATTGCTCGATCTGGGGCCGCCGCGCCGAGTCGCTCGCTCCGCACCTGACCAAGGGCAAGAGCGTCGTCGTGTCGGGCGAGGTGACCCTGCGCGAGTATGAGAAGCGCGACGGCACCCGCGGCGCCGGCCTGTCGGTCCGCGTAGCCGAGATCGACTTCACCGGCGGTGCCCGTGAAGAGGGCGGCGGCGGCAGCTTCGGCGGCGGTGGCGGCGGCTACGAATCGCGTGGCGGCGGCAGCGGTGGCGGCAGCGGCTATGGTGGTGGCGGCGGCAACTACGGCGGCGGTCGCAGCGGCGGCGGTGCTCCGCCCCGTCACGAGGATCTCGACGACGAAATCCCGTTCTGAGGCGCCACGCCACAGCGGTAGGATCCATCGGCCGGATGCCTGTCATCCGGCCGATTTCTTTTTCGGGCCGATCAATCCGCGAGCATCGCCCGCAGTCGCGGCGCCATGTGGTCCAGGAAGGCGCGGACGCGACGCGGCGCACGGTCGCGGCCGGTGTAGACGGCGTGGATCTCCTCGGTGTCGACCAGCGCGTCGTCCAGAACTGCCACCAGCCGGCCCTCGCGCAGATCGGCGCGGACGTGATAATCGGCCAGCCGCGCCAGCCCGAGGCCGAGCAGTGCCATATGGCGCACCGTCTCACCATTGTTTGCCAGGATGCGGGTCGGCACCTCGCGGTCGATCAGACGGCCGCCGGATTTCAGCGGCCAGACCGCGGCGGCGCGGCGGAAGTTGAAGCCCAGGCAGTCATGCGTCTCAAGGTCGGCAGCGGACATCGGCACGCCCTTGCGTTCCAGATAGGCGGGCGAGGCGACGATCCGGCGCCGGACGACGCCCAGCCGCTGGGCCAGCAGTGCCGAATCGCTCAATGGTCCGGCGCGGAAGGCGACATCGACGCGGGCGGCATAGAGGTCGACCACCTCGTCGGTCATCGTCACGTCCAGCGTGATGCCGGGATGGTCGCGCAGGAATTCCGGCAGCAGCGGCAGCAGGCAATGCTGGCCGAACGGGACCGAGGCATTGGCGCGGATCAGACCGGTCGGCGCGCGGGCCCCGCCGGCGATTTCCGCGTCGAGCGCGTCCATCTCCGCCAGCAGCGCGTCCGCCCTTTCGCGGTAGAGTTCCCCTTCGGCCGTCAGCCGCAGCTTGCGGGTGGAGCGTTCGACCAGCCGCACGCCCAGCCGTTCTTCCAGCCGCCCGATCAACTTCGCCGTGGATGATGGCGTCATCCCGACATCACGGCCGGCGGCGCTGAAGCTGCCGCGGGCGGCAACCCGCAGGAACACCCGCATTTCCCAGGCGCGTGGATCGCTCATGCTGGCATCTCCGCTCTCACCTTGTCTCTGAATGACAAAATCATGGGAATGCGGTGGGCATTCCCGTTCCCGACCTTATGGCGCACATCGTCTCCCCAGCACAGTCATTCCTGGAATGGAGAGTTTTGAAATGCCTCTCGCACTGCTGGCGCTGGCGATCAGCGCCTATGCGATCGGGACGACCGAGTTCGTTGTCGTCGGATTGCTTCCTACCGTGGCGAACGACCTGGATGTCAGCCTGCCACTGGCCGGTATGGTGGTCAGCGTCTATGCGCTGGGCGTCACCTTCGGGGCGCCGGTGCTGACCGCGCTGACCGGCCGGGTGCCGCGCAAGCCGCTGCTGCTCGGGCTGATGGGGGTGTTCATCGCCGGCAACCTGCTGGCCGGCGTCAGCCCCAATTACGAAACGCTGTTGGTCGCGCGGGTGCTGAGCGCCTTCGCCCATGGCGTCTTCTTCTCGGTCGGGTCGACCATCGCCGCCGATCTGGTGCCGGAGGACAAGCGTGCCTCCGCGATCGCCATGATGTTCTCCGGCCTGACCATCGCCATCGTCACCGGCGTTCCGCTCGGTACCTGGATCGGCCAGACCTTCGGCTGGCGCGCCACCTTCCTGGCGGTGTCGGGGCTGGGCGTCGTCGGCGGGGTGGGCGTCGCGGCGCTGGTTCCGTCACGGCTCAGCCAGCCGCCGGCCGCAGGTTTGGGTGTGCAGGTTGGCGTGCTGGCGAAGCCGCGCCTTCTGCTGGCCTTCGCAATCACCGCACTGGGCTATGGCGGCACCTTCGTCGCCTTCACCTTCCTGGCGCCGATTTTGGAGACGATCACCGGATTCTCCAGCGCCACCGTCAGCCTCGTGTTGGTGCTGTATGGTGCCGCCATCGCGGTCGGCAACCTCGTCGGCGGCAAGTTGGCCAACCGCAGGCCGGTGCGGGCGCTGGCCTGGCTATTCGCCCTGCAGGCACTGGTTCTAATCGTCTTCACCTTCACCGCGGATTCCAAGATCCCGGCGCTGGTCACGCTGGCGGGCATGGGGGCGTTGGCCTTTGCCAATGTTCCGGGGCTGCAACTCTATGTCGTCCAGCTGGCGCAGCGCCATGCGCCGGGGGCGGTCGACGTGGCGTCGGCGCTGAACATCGCCGCCTTCAACCTGGGCATCGCGGCGGGCGCCTTCTTCGGCGGGCAGGTGGTGTCCTCCCCGCTCGGTCTCGGCGCCACGCCTTGGGTCGGCGGACTGTTCGTGCTGGGTGGTCTGGTCCTGACGCTGGCGAGCGGTGCGCTCGACCGGCGGGAACAGGCCGTTCCGGCTTGCTAAACCGCATCGACCTCCAGCGTCAGCGTGTCGAGCAGGAAGCTGCCGTCGTCGGTGATGTCGAAATGGTTGTGGACTTCGGCCGCCGCGCTGCGCTGGAGCGAACGGATGGCCTGGGCATGGAGGTCGGGCGTGCGGGTGCGGGCGGTCCAGACCGGGAACTCCATGCGCAGGCGACGCGGGGTCAGCGACCGGACGGCGAAGCCCGCCCGAGCCAGGGCCGCCATCCATTCCGCCGCCGTATAGTTGCGGACGTGGGAGGGGTCGCGCAGCACCTCCACCACCTGCAGGTGGGTGTCCAGCACGGCGGCAGCCGGGGCGATGCAGTCGATGAAGATCGCGGTGCCGCCGGGCGCCAGCACCCGCCGCGCCTCGCGCAGGCCCGCCTCGAAATCACGCCAATGGTGGGCGGTGAAGCGGCAGAGCACCACGTCGAACCGGCCGTCATCGAAAGGCAGCCGCTCGGCTGCGGCCTGCCGGGTGGCGATGTTGGTCAGGCCGCGCTCCGCCGCGGTACGGGTCACCGCCTCCAGCATCTCCGGCGTCAGGTCGACGGCCGTTACCTCCGCCACATGCGGCGCGGCGCGGTAGCTGACATGGCCACCACCGCAGCCCAGATCCAGCACCCGCGCGTCGGATCGGCCGCGCAGAGCCTGTTCGATCTGCTCGAGGTCGGCACCGCCGGCATGGACGGCGCTGGAGACATAGGCGTCGGCGCGCGGGCCGTAATTCTCGGCGATGACGCCATGGTGGCTTTGGGTCATGGGGGCTTCCTTGTGACGGGGTGGCTGATGGGGCAAGCGTCGCGCCGATTTCAACCGGGTACAAGGCGGGTGGTTATCCTGGTATAAATACTGCCACCATGACCTCTGCGACCTCTGAAATCACTGCTCCCGCCGCCGATCCGTCCGCAGAACGCCGGCGCCTGCTCGGCGCCTTCCTGCGCCGCCATCGCGAGCGGCTGACTCCGGCGGAAGCCGGTTTGCAGGGTGGTTCCACCCGCCGCCGTACACCCGGCCTGCGGCGCGAGGAACTGGCGCAGCTCTGCGGCATCAGCCCGACCTGGTACAGCTGGCTGGAACAGGGGAGGGACGTATCGGTTTCGTCCGCCGCGCTGGCCCGGTTGGCCGAGGCGTTGCACCTGACCACGGCGGAACGGGCCTATCTGTTCGAAATGACGCGCAAGCGCGATCCGGATGCGCCGCCGGCCGGTCTAATGGATCGCCCGCCGCCGTCGCTGCTGGCGGCGCTGGAAGCGATGACCGCTCCGGCCTATCTTCTCGACCGGCTATGGACGGCGGTCGGCTGGAATCCTGCGGCGGAGCGTCTGTTCGGCGGCTGGCTGGGGCAGGGGGGTACAGAGCGCAATCTGCTGCGCTACGTCTTCCTCGATCCCACGGCGCGGAGCTTCATCCTGGATTGGGACAATCGCGCCCGTCGCCTGCTGGCGGAGTTCCGCGCAGAAACCGCCCGTCATCCCGAAGACCCGGCGGTGCAGGCGCTGGTCGCCGGGTTGCGGCGGGAGAGCACGCTTTTCTCAAGGATGTGGGAAGACCATGGCGTGCTGGAGCGGGAAGGGGGCCTGCGCCGCTTCGACCATCCGTTGGACGGGCCGTTGACATTGGAACAGCTGACCCTGCGCCCCGGCGGCCGATCCGCCTACACGCTGGTCATGCTGCTGGAGCCGGCGGAAAGCGCGGCTTAGCCCACTTGTTTGAGCGAGTTGTAGCGCTATCAGGATGAAGTCCCGCCTCGACTCCATCTGCGTGTCTTTGCATACTCCAGTTGCGCCGAGGTTTTTCGGATTATGCACCAACTGGAGAGATAAATGAATCGTGCCGTTTTGGTCGTCGTTACCTTGGGGCTGTATGCAACCGTCGCGTCTTCGGCACTCGCTGAGTCCAAAAATCTGACACCCTCCTATGCTACCTGTATGGAGAATAGTGGGGGCGCAACCTTTTCGATGATCGACTGCATGACGGTTGAATACGAACAGCAGGACAAGCGCCTGAACGCCGCCTACAAAGCTGCAACAAAACAGCTTGAAGGCAAGCGTGTGCAGGAGCTTAAGGAGGCACAGCGTGCCTGGATCAAATTTCGCGATTTGAACTGCGGCTTCCTGGCCGGGGGCGAAGGGCAGATGGCTCGTATCGAGAGCAACTCGTGCATGCTGCATATGACAGCGGAACGAGCGGACGAATTGAAAGGTTTCACACAGGAATAGAAAGCGGGTGCAAGAGCGCGGCTGTCTCATCCGCGCTTCCAACCACCACGCTACGAAGCCACGGGACGATCAGAACCGACAATGCGCGTGCAGTTTGGGTAACTTGGCAGAACGTTGAAATTTCGGAGCTTCGACACAGTCTTCAGGATTGGCAGGAAGCAAGCCAACTGGGCCGATGCCTGAAACGATTTTGCCGGTTTTTGGATTGAAAGAAAATTGGCTGGGGCGCCAGGATTCGAACCTGGGAATGGCGGTACCAAAAACCGCTGCCTTACCACTTGGCGACGCCCCAACCGGCGCGGCGATCGTTCGTATCGCCGGAAGGAGCGGCACCATAATCGGAAGCCCGGCTGAACGCAACAGGCTGTTTTCAGAAAATTTTCACTGCCAAATCAGACATCCGGAGGACCTCTCAACGCCCCTCCCGGCGCCATGCCATCAGCAGTCCGCCCAGCACCAGGGCCAGCACCGCGCCCACCGGCAGCAGCGGCACGTCGGTCACTCCGGTCACCGTATAGTCGCCGTTGGCGCGCAGGCCGATCCAGCCGGAGCCGGTCTGGCTGCGGTCGGGTTGCGTGCGGCGCACATCGATCCCGGGATTGGGGCCGCTGTCGGTGTCGGTCACCCAATGGATGCCGCCGCCGGTCGCCTCGGCCACCGGCTTCATGCGGTCGCCAGTGGAGCGGACGTCGGCCAACTCCGGCGTGTTCACCGCACCGACCACGGCCAGTGTCGTCCGTTCCCCATCGGAGATGCGGTAGATGCCGGGGGCAGCGGCGGTCACCGTGGCGATGGCGCGGCCGGTGCGGTCGTCGGTCAGTTGCAGCGTGCTGGTCTGGTCCGACGGGTCGGTGATGGTGACGGAGCGCGGATCGGGGGTGAGGGAGCGGCGTTCGACCGTGATGCGGTTGCCGTCGACATGGGCGCGCAGGTCGTTCTCCTCCAGCTCCGGTTCCTTCATCAGCCAGTGGGCGAGGCGGCGCAGAAGCTCCGCCTGCGGGCCTCCGCCTTCGAAGCCGCGGCTCCACAGCCAGATCTGGTCGGAGGCGAGCTGAGCCACCCGGCCCTTGCCGACGCGGTCGAGCACCAGGAGGGGACGGTTGTCGGCGCCCTGCATCACCACCGTGCCGTTGTTCGGCGTCACATCGACCTGATGGAACCAGCGGCCCCAGGTCGGCGGCGCATCCAGCCGGTCGCCGGGAAGCCCGGCGGTCACCGGATGGCGGCGGCCAACATCCGTGACGGTCGGCAGGAAGGGACGATCCACCGTCTGGCCACTGGGCGCCGCCGGCAGGATCGAGCCCAGCGGCGTGCGGTAGAGCGACAGCGGGCCGGCATAGCCCTGGCCGGAGGTCTCCAACAGGGCGCCGCCCTTGCGGACATAGTCGGCGATGTTTTCCAGATACATCTGCGGCAGCACGCCACGGCGGCGGTAGCGGTCGAAGATGATCAGGTCGAACTCGTCCAGCTTCACCTCGAACAGTTCGCGGATCGGGAAGGCGATCAGCGACAGCTCGCGGATCGGCGTGCCGTCCTGCTTTTCCGGCGGGCGCAGGATGGTGAAATGGACCAGATCGACCGCCGGGTCGGCCTTCAGCAGGTTGCGCCATGTGCGCTCCCCGGCATGGGGCTCGCCGGAGACCAGCAGAACGCGCAGCCGGTCGCGCACGCCGTTGACCACGACCGCCGCGCGGTTGTTGGCGAGCGTCAGTTCCTGCTTCGCCGGTTCGACCTCCAGCTCAAGCACATTTTGGCCGCCATGGGTGACGGGAAGGTCGACCCGCACGTCGCGGCCGACCGGCACGCGGATGGTCCCCGGCGTGCCGCCATCCTGGCGTAGCGTCACCGCGGCGTCGGCGGACTGGTGGCCGGGCATGTCGTCGACGCGGATGGTCAGTTCCACCGGCTTGCCGACGATGCCGTAGTTCGGCGCCTGCACGATGGCGATGCGGCGGTCGCCCTCGTCGCGGTCGCCGGTCAGCAGGGTGTGGATCGGGCCGATGTCGGCCAGCTTGCCCGGCACCTGCGGGACGTCGTGCACCTGACCGTCGGTGATGAAGACAGCGCCGGCCATGCGGCGGCGCGGCACGTCGGCCATGGCGCGATTCAGCGCGTCGAACAGGTGGGTCTCGTTGATCGAGCCGCCATTGTCCGCACCTTCCGTGCTGCGGACGACGCGCACCTCCAGATCGTCGAAGCGCTTCAGCCGCTCGGTCAGCTGTTCGGCTGCGCGTTCGGTGCGGGCGCGGCGATCGCCGATGGCCTGGCTCGGCGAATCGTCGATCACCACGACGGCGACGTCCTTGATCGGGTCGCGCTTCTCCTGGACCAGCGAGGGGTTGATGAGCGCGAGCGCCAGAACCGCCACCGCCAGCAGGCGCAGCCATGTGCCGCGCGCCCGGCGCAGCGCCGCGACCAGCACGACCAGAAAGGCAAAGCCGATCAGGGCGCCCAGCACCGGCCAGGGCAGCAGAGGCGCCAGCGCCACGGAAAGTCCGGAGAGCAGATCGACGGGCATTTACTGGCCGAGCCTTTCCAGGATGGCGGGCACATGGACCTGATCGGCCTTGTAGTTGCCGGTCAGCGCGTACATCACGAGGTTGACGCCGAAGCGATAGGCCATCTCGCGCTGGCGCTCGCCGCCGGGGATCACGGCGAACAGGGGCTGGCCGTTGCGGCCGACCGCCCAGGCCGACGCCCAGTCGTTGCCGCCGATGACGACGGAGGAAACGCCGTCATTGGCCATCCCCTCCCGCGCTTCGATCCACAGCTGGCCACCGGCATAGCGGCCCGGGAAGTCGGACAGCAGGTAGAAGGACTTGCGCAGCACATGGTCCTGCGGAACCGGGGCCAGCGGCGGAATGTCCAGCCCCTCCACCAGAGTCTGCAGCACGGCGGGGCCGCCGCCCGGCGACTGATCGCGGGTGTCGAACAGGATGGTGCCGCCGTTGCGCATGTACTCGTTCACCCGCTGGCGCGCCTGATCGGACAGCGGCTTCTGCCGGTCGGACACCGGCCAGTAGAGCAGGGGATAGAAGGCCAGTTCATCCTGTTCGGGATCGACGCTGACCGCGCCCGCGGCCTCCACCGCCGTGCGCAGGCCGAGCACGCTGACCAGCCCTTCCAGTCCGGCGCGGGCGGTGTCGTCGACGCTGCTGTCGCCGGTACGGACATAGGCGAGGTAGGTTTCCTCCGTCACCTTGACCGCCTTGTCCTGATCCAGCGCGCGGGCGGCCTGCGGTGCCGATGTCAGTGCCAGGGCGAGCAGCAGGCCGGCCGCGGCACCCCCGGCGCCACGACGCAGGCGCGGCGGGCGCAGCAGGCCGCGCAGGGCCAGCGCGATCAGCAGGTCGATGGAAAGCAGGGCCAGCGCCGCCGCCAGCAGCGACGGCTTCAGCGGAACCTCGCCGCGGGCGCCATAGCCGTCGCGCCCGACCCCGGCCGGCATCGGCGGCAGCGGGGATAGGGTGGTGACGTCGGCGGTCAGGTTCAGCGCGCGCCGCGCATCGTCGGTGCCATAGAATCCCGGCGGGTGGCGCGGCCCGATCACGTCGGCGGTGGCGTTGCCGGGGATCGGGAAGGCGGTCGGCGGCGGCGGAACCAGCCGGCCGGTGCCGTCCAGCACCTCCACCGGATCGAGCGAGGCGGTCGCCGCCGTTCCCGTCACGCCGCCGCTGAGCGCCACCAGACGGCGCAGCATGTCGACGAACAGGCCGGAGAGCGGCAGGTTGGACCAGTCCGGGCTGGCGGTGGTGTGGACCAGCACGACCCAGCCGTCGCCGCGCTTCTGCGAGGTGACCAGCGGCGTGCCGTCGGCCAGCCTCGCCCAGGTGCGGTCGGCCAGATCCAGCGCCGGTTCGGCAAGCACCTGCCGGTTTACCTGCACATCGGGCGGGATGGTCAGCCCCTCGAAGGGCGACTTGGGCGGGAAGGGCTGCAGCCGGGCCGGCTCCGACCAGGACAGGGCACCGCCCAAAGCGCGGTCGCCGATGCGCAACCGCTCCGGCACCAGCGTGTCGGCATGCTGGGCGAGACGCGGGCCGGCGAAGCGGATCAGCACGCCGCCCTTCTTCACCCAATCCTCGATGTCCTGCACTTCGGTACCGGTCAGGGCGCCGATGTCGGACAGGATCAGCACGGCCAGATCGCGTTTCAGCAGGTCCAGCGTCTCGCCGCGCCGCACCTCGTTGTAGGGCGACAGCGCACGTTCGAGGTAATAGAGGTCGGACAGCAGCGGCTGGCTTTCCCCCTCCGACCGGCCGGAAACGAGGCCGACGGGACGGCGGCGCCAGCGTTCGTCGAGCAGGACGGTGGCGCCGGCGGTGGTGTCGCCCTCCACCCGCAGGCTGGCGGCGTCGTTGCGCAGTTCGGTCGGCACATCCAGCCGCACCTCGCGCATTTTCTGGCCGGGTTCGAAAGCGACGGTCTGGCGGGTCAGCAGCCGGCCGTCGGTGGCGCCGAGACGGACGGTGACCGGTTCCGGCTTGGACGGGTCGGCGCGCACGATACGGGCGGTCAGGGCGGTGCCCTCGCTGGACGGCGGCAGAAGCAGGTGCGGTGGATGCTCGGCGGAATCGTCGAGAACGTCGGCGGACCCCAGCCGCTGCAATCCGGCGGCCAGCGCGGCGGCCTGGTTGTCGCCGACGCCGTCGCTGAGCCAAACCGCGTGGATGGAACCGCGTCCATTGGCCTGCGTCGCCACCGCCTTGAGGGCCTCCAGCGCTGCGGCGCGATCGGTCGGCCAGGGCAGGGGGACCATCGCCTGGGCCAGACGGCGCGCCTCCTGCGCCGGAACGATGGCGCTGGCATGGATCGGCTGGCCATCGGCCGGCGGGGCGGTGGGCAGCAGGATCACCGGGCGCTGCTGGCGGTCGGCCTGGGCTATCAGCTCGTCCATCGTGCGCTTGCGGGTTGGCCAGTCGCGTCCGGCGGCCCAGCCATTGTCCACCACCAGCAACAGCGGCCCGCCACCGGGCAGGGCTGCGCGCGGATTCAGCAGCGGCCCGGCCAGCGCCAGGATGATGAGCGCCGCCACGATCAGCCGCAACAGCAGCAGCCACCAGGGCGTGCGGGCCGGCGTCTCCTCCTGCGCGGTCAGGTCGCGCAGCAGGCGGATGGCGGGGAACCGGATGGTGCGCGGCGCCGGCGGCGTGACGCGCAGCAGCCACCACAGGACCGGCAGGGCTGCCAGTGCGGTCAAGACCCAGGGGGCGGCGAAGGCGATCGGTCCTAGACCCAGCATTGGCGCGTCTTCAAGAGGGGAAAGGGCAAGGGGGTGACGTGGTCGGCCGGCGCGTCACACCGCCTCCATCGCCATTGCACCCCAAAGGGTGAGCAGCGCTGATTGCGGCGAACGGTCGGTGCGATGGACGGCGAAGCTCCAGCCGGCGGTGCGGGCCAGCGCCGCCAACCCGTCCTGCTGGGCCTTCAGCCGCTCGCGGTAGGCTTCGCGGACGGCCTCCACCCGGGGGACCAGAAGGTTCGTTTCACCCTCCATGCCGTGGAAATCGACACGGCCGTCATAGGGCAGCGTTTCTTCCGCCGGATCGAGGATCTGGACCAGATGGCCGCGCAGGCCGCGGCCGGTCAGCCCGGCGACGGTGGCGTGGATCTCCGGCAGGGGAGACAGCAGGTCGCCGAACAGAACCGCCTGGGCATGGCGGGGCAGGGGCTCCACCTGCGGCAGCGGGTCGGGTGCCGCCGCGGCGCGCGGGTCGGTCATCAGCCGGGCGATGCGGTCGATGGCGGTCTTGCCATGGTCGGGGCGCACGCCGCTGTTCAGCAGCGCCACCCGCTCGCCGCCACGGGCCAGCAGGACAGCGGTGGCGAGCGTCAGCAAATCGGCCCGCTCGCGCTTGGTCGGCAGCCCGGGTGCGGAGCGGAAATCCATCGAGGCGGAGCGGTCGCGCCACAGCCAGACGCTCTGCGCCGCCTCCCATTCATTCTCGCGGACATAGACGGGCTGGGTCTTGGCCGACTGGCGCCAGTCGATCATCGACGGCGCGTCGCCCGGCTGGTAGCGGCGAAACTGCCAGAAGGTCTCGCCCAGACCGACACGGCGGCGGCCGTGGACGCCCTGGGCGACGGTGGCGGCCACCCGCTCCGCCGCGACCAGAAGCGGCGGCAGGGCGGACGCCAGCTCCTCCGCGCGATGGCGCGCCAACAGGGTGTTCGACAGCTGACCCGGTTGCGGGGAGGTTGGGCTTCGCGGCATTGCGGCTCCGCTGCGGAGGGTCACATCAGGGGGGCGCAGAGGCGGTCGATGACGTCGTCCAGCGTCACCCCGTCGGCCCGCGCGGCGAAATTCAGCGCCATGCGGTGCTTCAGGATCGGCTTTGCAAGCGCCACCACATCGTCCAGCGACGGCGACAGCCGGCCATCCAGCACCGCGCGGGCGCGGGCGGCGAGCATCAGCGCCTGACTGGCGCGCGGGCCGGGGCCCCAGGCGACATGCTGGCGCACCTCCAACAGCTCCGACATTTCCGGCCGGCCACGGCGGACGAGGTCGAGGATGCCGTCCACCACCCCTTCACCGACCGGCACGCGGCGGACGAGGCGCTGTGCAGTCAGAAGATCGGCGGCCGACAGCACCGTCACCGCGCGCTCGTCGGTCGAGCCGGTGGTGGCGATCATCATCCGCCGTTCGGCCTCGCGGTCCGGATAATCGACGTCGATCTGCATCAGGAAGCGGTCGAGCTGGGCTTCCGGCAGCGGATAGGTGCCTTCCTGCTCCAGCGGGTTCTGGGTGGCCAGGACATGGAATGGCTCGGGCAGGGGATGGTATTGGCCGGCCACCGACACCCGGTGCTCCTGCATCGCCTGGAGCAGGGCGGACTGGGTGCGCGGGCTGGCGCGGTTGATCTCGTCCGCCATCAGCAGCTGGCTGAACACCGGGCCGGGCAGGAAGCGGAAGGACCGGCGGCCGCTTTCCCCCTCCTCCAGCACTTCGGAGCCGAGGATGTCGGCGGGCATCAGGTCGGGTGTGCATTGGATTCGCTTTTCGGCGAGGCCCAGCACGGTGCCCAGCGTTTCCACAAGCCGCGTCTTGGCAAGGCCGGGAACGCCGATCAGCAGGACATGGCCGCCGGCCAGCAGCGTGACCAGGGTGCGGTCGATCACCTCGTGCTGGCCGAAGATCACGCGGCCGATGCGGTCGCGGACCGAGGCGAGCCGGTCGCCCAGCGCCTCGATCTCCTCCATCAGCCGTTGCGGGTCCTCCGGCACGGGAGGCTGCCCCCTCAGGATGTCCTGTGCGCTCAAGGTCTGCTGCTCCCCGATGATGGGCCGGTCGGTGTCGTCGTCGCGGCCACCCTTGGTAAGGTTGCCGTGACGTGAAACACGGGATCCGCATGGTTGGCCCTGTTCCTGCGCCTTGTCGACACCCATTTTCCGAATTCCGCCGCCGGATGGACCGCCGGACGGATGGCCGCAGGACCAACAGGGTGGACCTAGCGGTCGAGTGTGGCGAAAATGCGCATGTCCGGGGACAAAACGGCTCCCAACTCCATGAAGGTCGGTAACGCGATGGCGAATGACAAGCGCTCAGATGGACAAACCGTTTCGGGGACGCCGCCGGACCTGCCGTCTGACCTGCCGGCCGCGCTGGGCCGGACGCCGACTCTGGAGCAGTACGACATCCGCATTGCGCGCGACGGCACCTGGTTCCACAATGGCGATCCCATCCGCCGGATCGAACTGGCGAAGCTGTTCTCCACCGTTTTGAAGCGCGACGACGACGGCGATTACTGGCTGATCACGCCGGTCGAGCGCGGCAAGATCGTCGTGGAGGACGCTCCCTTCGTCGCGGTGGAGATGACGGTGGCCGGCAGCGGGGCCGAACAGGTCCTGTCCTTCCGCACCAACCTGGACCATTGGGTGGAGGCCGGCCCCGAACACCCGATCCGCGTCGCCGTGAACCCTGAAACCGGGGAGCCGGCACCCTACATCGAAATCAGAAGCCGGCTGGAGGCGCTTATCCTGCGGGCCGTGTTCTACGACATGGTGGAGCGCAGCGAGACGCGCCGCACCGAAACCGGCGAGTCCGAGGTGGGTCTATGGAGCAACAAGGTCTTCTTCGCGCTGGGCAAGCTGCCTGGCGACTGAGTCTGGACGAGGTCCGCCGACGCTTTCCGGCGATGAGCACCGATGCGGCTGTCGAAAATGCCGTTCATTCGAACCGGATGCCGCCCAGGACGGCGGCCAAGATCAGGGGCGACCACGACCTCAATCCGGAAATGGGTCCGCCATCCACCCTGCGCGAGGCGGCGGTTCTCGTCCCCCTGGTCGACAGGCCGGAGGAACTGACCGTCATCTTCACCCAGCGCACGACGACGCTGAGCGCCCATGCCGGCCAGATCAGCTTCCCCGGTGGCCGGATGGAGCCGGAGGACGGCAGCCCGGAGGAAACGGCGCTTCGCGAGACGGCGGAGGAGATCGGGCTGGAGCGCGGCCGGATCGAGATCGTCGGCCGGCTGGACACCTATGTCACGCGCACCGGGTTCCGGGTGACGCCGGTGGTGGGCGTGGTGACGCCGCCCTTCATGCTGACGCCCGACCCGACCGAGGTGGCGGAGGTGTTCGAGGTGCCGCTGTCCTTCATCCTCGACCCGTCCAACCCGCAGCGCCACAGCCGCGAATTTCTGGGCAAGCCGCGCTGGTTCTATGCCTTCCCCTATCCGCAGCGCTACATCTGGGGGGCGACCGCCGGCATGCTGGTGAACCTGCGCGACGTGCTGGGCGCCGCCGTGCGGGAGGCGGGGGAGGGACCAAACTGACAACGGTGGAACGGGAAACGGGAATCGGATAGCGTCCCGCGCCATGACCGTTGCCGCACGCCTGTCGCCCCAACCCTGGATGACCTCCCCCGAAAGCCTCGCGGTGTTCGATGCCCTGGCGTCGGGCGGCGCCGATGCGCGCTTCGTCGGCGGCTGTGTGCGCGATGCGTGGCTCGGCCGGCCGGTGAAGGACATCGACATCGCCACCCATGCTCCGCCGGAACGGGTGATGGAATTGCTGGAAGGCGCCGGGATTCGCGTCATCCCCACCGGCATCGCCCATGGCACCGTCACCGCGCTGTGCGGCGGCAAGCCCTATGAGATCACCACTCTGCGGCGCGATGTGGAGACCTTCGGCCGTCATGCCCGCGTCGAATTCACCGACGACTGGATCGAGGACGCCGCCCGCCGCGACCTGACCATGAATGCGCTGAGCTGCACGCCGGACGGCTCCATGTTCGATCCGTTCGGTGGTCTGGCCGACCTTGCCGCCGGCCGCGTCCGCTTCGTCGGCGAGGCGCGGCGGCGGATCGAGGAGGACGTGCTGCGCCTGCTGCGCTTCTTCCGCTTCCATGCCCATTACGGCCGGGGCGAGCCGGATGCGGAGGCGATGGCCGCCTGCCGCGAGCTGGCGCCGCGCCTGCCGACCCTGTCGGGCGAGCGGGTGCGGGGGGAGCTGTTCCGCCTGCTGACGGCCCCCTGCGCGGCTTCGGTCTGGCAGCTGATGATGGGGCAGGGGATCATGGTCCATCTGCTGCCGGAGGCGATGGACACCGACCGGCTGGAACGGCTGATCGCGGTGGAGCGCGACCTGGGGGTGACGCCCGATCCGACCCGCCGGCTGGCGGCGGTGCTGGACAGCGACCGGCCGGGCGCGCTGCGGGCCGCCGAGGCGCTGCGCCTGTCCAACCACGAGCGCGACCGTCTGCTGGCCATGGTCGAGCCGCCGGTCGCCTTGGCACCGGCCGCACTAACGCCCGCTGGCGACCGCAAGGCTCTGCGACAGGCGCTCTACCGCCTTGGCGACGCCGAGCTGTTCGGCGACCTGCTGCTGATCGCCGCAGCCATTCACGACGGCCCGCTGGACCTCACGGCATTGCGCCGGGCGACGGCGGTGGCGGCCGACCTGCCGGGTTTGAAGCTGCCCATCGCCGGCCGCGACCTGCTGGAATTGGGAGTCCCGCGCGGTCCGGCGGTCGGCGAGACGCTGAAGCGCGTCGAGGAACGGTGGATCGCCGAGGATTTCCAGCCGGGCCGCGACGCCTGCCTGGAGATGGCGACGGGGTTCCTCGATCAGCCGTCCGGGCGTTCGGCGTAGCGGCGGCAGTGCTCCAGATAGGCCGCCTCGTGGCCGACGATCAGATCGACGATGCTGGACCACAGCCAGGACGGCGCATCCAGGCTCTTGGTGCGGTTGCGCGCCAATTCGGCCTGCCATGACTTGCGTGTCGCCTCGTCCATCTGGCGGGCATGCGCCTTGCCGACCACGGCGGCCAGGAAGAAGGCGGCGCGGGTCGCTTCCTCGCGCGTCAGATGGTCGAAGTCGAGCTTGATGTCCTGCGGCAGCAGTTCGCGCAGGAATACCGCGCGGTCGAGCAGGCGGGCAGGGCGCATGCGGTCGCCGAGATAGGGTGAGAGATTCTGCGCGCCGGTCACCACACGCTCGGCATTGTCGCGCGGCATGCCATTTTTCGTAGCGCGGGGAGCGGCGGCCTGCACCGCCTCCTTGATGTCGATCAGGCTGAGACCGCCCTCGTCGTAATGACCCTCGCCGACGCCGAGCAGCACCGCAACCCGCAACCGGCCCAGCGAACTGCAGCCCTTTACCCAATAGGCGGCGTCCAGAAGCTCGATCGGGTCATCGTCGTCGCGGGAGTGCAGGGCGGTCACCAGACGGCGCACCTGATCCCTGGCGAACAGTTCCTCCACCGCCGCGCGCTCCTCGTCGGTCAGCGGCCAGAAGCGCTTGCCGAGCGGGATCGTCGGGCGGATGTCCTTGATCCGATCCTTGGCCAGATGCTTCCAGGTGCGGCCGATGGCCTGACGCATGCCGACGCGGACGACCGACGGCTTCTTCCGCAGGGTTTCGCCGCCGAGATCTCCGTCAAGGGTCATCATGTAGCCCTCGATCATCTGCTCCAGCATCAGCGCGGTGGTGACGCCGGGCAGATCCGACCCGCGCGCCGCGGTGGCGAGCGACAGGCCGAGGCGGATCAGGTCGTGGGCGGGGTTGCCGACCACCGTCTGGTCGACGTCGCGAATCTGGATGTCGATGCGGCCCTTGGCATTGGCGACCGGCCCGAGATTGCCGACATGGCAGTCGCCGCAGATCCAGACCGGCGGCCCGTCCGGCACCTTGCCGCCGGACTGCTCAAGCCATTCGTAAAACTTAACCGTGCTGCCGCGCACATAGGCGTGGGCGGATTGGGCCATCTTGAGGTTGCGGCGCTGGGATAGAACCGCCTGACGCTGGTCGGGCGGGGTGGGCTGGTTCTTCAACGACATCATCCATCCGGGTCAGAAGGTGCGACGCCGGAAATGGGTAGCGGGCGTCCGAATTGCCACGCCGTAGTCAGTCAAGCTAAAAATACAATATTCCGGCTGCGAAGAGCCATTTTTTCCAACTAAGATTTTTCCGCGAGAAATTGACCAATTGCCGCTCGTCTCTACTCCCGCAAGAAAGCGCCACTGGGTATAAACGGAGTGCGGACGCGGTGACGGGCTGGCCGCCACCGCTGCTCCGCTAGGAGACCGAGGATGTTAGATATCCTCAAGTTCCTGATCCTGCTGTTGCAGGTGATCAAGCTCGTGCTTGAGTACCTGAACCGCTGATCGGGCAGGTGCGTCGAGGATCCGACCCCTTGACGCACCTTTCCTTAAGATAAATGGATTCCGGTCATTCAACAACCATGCTCTGGCGTTATATCGCTATTGCAGCCTTCGGGAATACGGCCTGTGAGTGTGAGCAAAAAAACACATAAGGACGGTTATGGAAATTAAACCCATCATCAGCCGCTCCAGCCTTGCGAATTCGAAAGCAAGAACCGGATAGCCCGGACAGCACCAAATTCGCGACCCTCGGGCCGTTCATCGCAAGGGAGAATGGCAATGAAACAGCTCGACGGGAAAACTGCAATCGTCACGGGCGCCAGTTCCGGTATCGGACGCGAGGCGGCGCTGCTGTTTGCCGAACACGGCGCGAAGCTCGTGCTCGTGGCTCGGCGGCGCGGCGAACTGGAACGGCTGGCCGACGAGATCCAGGACAATGGCGGTGATGCCGTTGCCGTGGCCGGCAATGTCGCTGACGCCGACACCGCGCGCGAAGCTGTGGAGGTCGCCACGCGACAGTTCGGCGGCCTTGACGTCGCCTTCAACAATGCCGGAACGACCGGCGCGATGGTGCCGGTTCCGGAAATGACGGCGGAGATGTGGCATGAGGTGATCGCCACCAATCTGACCAGCGCCTTCCATGCCGCCAAACACCAGATTCCGGCTATGCTCGCCCGTGGTGGCGGATCGCTGATCTTCACCTCGACCTTCGTCGGCCACACGGTCGGCTTTCCCGGCATGGCCGCCTATGCGGCCAGCAAGGCCGGACTGATCGGGCTGATGCAGGTGATCGCCGCCGAGTACGGACCGCAGGGCATCCGTGCCAACGCGCTGCTGCCGGGCGGCACCGACACACCGATGGGACGCGCCGTGTCAAACACGCCGGAGGCTCTGGCTTTCGTCCAAGGTCTTCATGCGCTGAAGCGGCTCGCCACGCCGCGTGAAATCGCACAGTCGGCGCTCTATCTGGCGTCGGATGCGTCCAGCTTCACCACCGGAACCGCGCTGCTTGTCGACGGCGGCGTGTCGATCACCCGAACCTGACGGGGTAGGGCCGCCTGTCATTCGTCGACGGGCGGCCCACCTGCCCTGCCCTATTCCGCCGCCTGCGGCCGCAACGGTTGGACCACGTCGCCCTTGAGATTCATCGCCTTGGCAAGCGCATCGATGCGGCGCTGGACCGCTTCACCCGACGGGACACTGCCATCGTCGGGCAGGGTCAGCACCACCCGGCCGTCGCCGACCTTCAGACTGGTACGTTCCAGCAGCGCCGTAGCGCCGCCGGACAGCGTGTGGGCGAGACGGAGCGCCAGACCCAGCACCAGCGCCTTCATGCCCTGCCCTTCGGAAACCAATGTCCGCACCGGTGCGGTCAGCGGCACGTCAATGGTGCCGGAATAGCGGGCGTGGGCGGCGAGCGCCAGGAACGCCCGCTCGTCATGGTCCAGCGCCGGAAACGGATAGCGCAGCACGCGCAGGAAGGCATGCTCCGCCCGGTAATCGGGATGGTCGGCCCAGCCGACATCGCTCAGCAGGCAGGCGGCATGGCGCAGGCGGATGGCGTTGTCGTCCTCCCCGGCGAACAACCCGGCGGTCCAGGACATCAGCAGGGCCGGATCGCCCATCCGCACGAAGCGCTGCGCCCAATCGGCGGCCGACGCCATCAGCGGATCCTCGCGCTGCCCCTCCGGCGAGAGCAGCGAATAGAGGTGCCCCTCGCGCAGGCCATAGGCGGAGAAGACCAGCTTCGAGGGCTGGGCGATGCGCAGCAGCCGTTCAAGCACCAGCCCGGCCAGGGGCAGCGTGTCGAGCCGGCGACGCGATCCCGCCATCTTTTCCAGCGACGAGCGGCTCTGCCGGCCGATCAGCCCGGTGAACTCCCGCGCGTCGGCGGCGGGGATAGTGTAGTGGTGGATGATGTGCAGCGGATGGCCGGACTGCTCCATATGCAGCTTGGCGATGGCGCGCCAGCTTCCGCCGACCGGATAGAAGGGCCGCCCCTTCATCGCCGACAGCCAGGGCAGCGATTCCAGATGCTGGTCGATCAGCTTGGCCGGACCACCCTTGGACGAGCCGACCTCCATCAGCCGCAGCGGGCCGAGCGGCAAAGTCACCTGCCTGCCGATCACGCCACGGTCGAGCGGGACCAACTCCAGGCTGCCGCCGCCGAGGTCGCCGACGAGCCCGTCGGCGCCGGGGGTGCCGGACAGCACGCCCATGGCCGACAGTCGCGCCTCCTCCTCACCGCTGATGACGCGGACGGTCAGGCCGGCGCGGCGGCGGATGGCATCGACGAAGGCGGCGCCGTCGCGGGCGTCGCGCACGGCGGCGGTGGCGATCACGTCCAAACGGCCGACGCGCATGCCCTGGGCCAGCGTGGCGAAGCGTTCCAGCGCCACCAGCCCCTGGGCGACACCATCGGGGTTCAGCACGCCGGATTTCTCAACACCGCGGCCGAGGCCGCACAGCACCTTCTCGTTGAACAGGGCCAGCGGTGACCGGGTCAGCCCGTCATAGACGACCAGACGGATCGAGTTGGAACCGATGTCGATCACGCCGACGCGCTCGCCAGCATTTTCGGTAGCGGCAGCCAAGCCGAATCCGCCGGCGCCCGCCTGCCCGACGTCGCCCGGGATGGCGGCCGCGCGTTTGTCCTTGCTCATACTCTCGCTCCCGTCACCCGCCCTCAGGACACCGCGTGCAGCATAAGCCGCGGCGGCGTGCGCTTGCTGCTGAGCGCGCTGCCCCGGCCGGACAGGCTGGGGTTGGTCATGAAGTAATTATGGGCGCTGAACGCGTCCGGGCCAGCTTTGATCCGATGGTACACGCCATCGGGCCCCAGCTTCCAGGTGCTTGCGTCGTCCTTCATGTTGGCGACCATGATCTGGTCGAGCACCTGTTCATGCACCGTCGGGTTTTCGATGGGAACCAGCGTTTCGATGCGGCGGTCCAGGTTGCGGGTCATCCAGTCGGCCGAGGAGATGAACACCTTGGCCTGATTGCTGGGCATGGGATGGCCGTTGCCGAAGCAGATGACGCGGCCATGCTCCAGGAATCGGCCGACGATGCTGCGCACCCGGATATTCTCCGACAGCCCCTTCACCCCGGGCCGCAGGCAGCAGATGCCGCGGATGATCATGTCGATCTGCACCCCGGCCTGCGACGCCTTGTACAGCTTGTCGATGATGACCGGGTCGACCAGCGAGTTCAGCTTCACCCAGATCGACGCCGGACGGCCGGCGGCAGCATGGGCGATTTCCGCCTCGATCAGGTCGAAGAGGCGCTGGCGCAGAGTGATCGGCGCGATGGCGATCTTCTCCAGCACCTTCGGCGTCGCGTAGCCGGTCATGAAGTTGAACATGACGGCGGCGTCGTGGCACAGCGCCGGATCGCAGGTGAAGAAAGACAGGTCGGTGTAGACCTTCGCGGTGATCGGGTGATAGTTGCCGGTGCCGAAATGGACGTAGCTGCGCAGCGCCTTTTTCTCGCGCCGCACCACCAGCGACACCTTGGCGTGCGTCTTCAGGTCGACGAAGCCGTAGACCACCTGGGCGCCGGCGCGTTCCAGGTCGCGCGCCCAGCGAATGTTCGCCTCCTCGTCGAAACGGGCCTTCAGCTCGACCAGCGCGGTCACCGACTTGCCGGCCTCCGCCGCCTCGATCAGCGCGGCGACGATGGGGCTGTCCTTGCTGGTGCGGTAGAGCGTCTGCTTGATCGCCACCACCTGCGGGTCGCGCGCCGCCTGCCGGATGAACTGCACCACCACGTCGAAGGATTCGTAGGGGTGGTGGACGACGATGTCCTTGTGGCGGATCGCCGCGAAGCAATCGCCGCCGAAATCGCGGATTCGTTCCGGGAAGCGGGCGTTGAAGGGGCGGAAGACCAGATCCGGCCTTTCGTCGACGATCAGCTGCTTGGTGTCGCTCAGGCCGATCAGCCCATCCAGGATGAAGACGTCGTCCGAGGCGACGTTCAGCTCATGGCGCAGGAAATCGCGCAGGTCGGCCGCCATGCCGCTGTCGGTGGCAAGCCGGATGACGCTGCCGCGGCGGCGGCGCTTCAACGCGCTTTCGAAGGTGCGGACCAGATCCTCAGCCTCTTCCTCGATTTCGATCTCGCTGTCGCGCAGGACGCGGAAGACGCCGTGCGCCTTGACCTGGAACGGCGGGAACAGGCGGTCGATGAACTGCATCACCACCTTTTCCAGCTGGAGGAAGCGGATGTCCGAGCCGGGCAGGCGCAGGAACCGCTCCAACTGCGAGGGCAGCGGCACCAGGGCGTCGATATGACGGCCCTTGACCGGATCATGCAGTTGCAGAGCCAGCGAGAATCCGAGATTGGGCAGGAACGGGAAGGGGTGGGCGGGATCGACGGCGATGGGGGTCAGAATCGGGAAGATGTCGTCCAGGAACTTGGCTTCCAGCCAGTCCAGCTCGCCCTCGCTGAGATCCTTGGGATCGACCACGGAGATTCCGGCTTCCCGCAGCTCGCCCTTCAGCGTGCGCCACATCGTCTGCTGGCTGTCCATCAGCAGGGCGATGCGCTGCTTCACCGCGGCCAGCTGCTGGGCGGGCGTCAGATTCTCCGGGCTCGGCGCCTTCACGCCGGCGGCCACCTGCCCTTTCAGGCCGGCGACGCGAACCATGTAGAATTCGTCGAGGTTGCTGGCGGAGATCGACAGGAAGCGCAGCCGCTCCAGAAGCGGGTGATTCGGGTTGGCGGCCTCGTCCAGGACACGCTGGTTGAAGGCCAGCCACGACAGCTCCCGATTGATGAAGCGTTCCGGAGCGTTTGGCTCGATACCGACCGAATCGAGTTCCTGGAGTTGCGTCACGTCGACCTCTGAAATCTTGAAACCCTGGGCGCCGGCGCCTGCCTTCCAGCGGTGCCGACGACGGTTATATGGTGGGCAGACAGAGTATCCCATATGCGTTACGGTTTCAGGACTCCCATTTGGCTAAACACTGCAACCTGTCCCTCCCCTGCTCATCCCCCCTGCCGGCCGGTTTCCGCCATGAAGACGCTGTTCCTGCTGCGCCACGCCAAATCCTCCTGGGACGATCCGTCGCTGGGCGACCACGACCGGCCGCTGAACGCCCGTGGCGAGAAGGCGGCCACCTTGGTCGGCGGCTATCTGGCCAAGCATCACGCCCACGTCGACCTCGTCCTGTGTTCCACGGCGGTGCGAGCGGTGGAGACACGCAAGCGCGTGATGGCGGCCATCGGCGCGCCATACCCACCGGTCGAGCATGAGCGGGGACTTTACCTGTGCGGCGCCCGCACGCTGCTGGAACGGCTGCGCGACGCGCCGGATAGGGCGACCGGCCTGATGCTGGTGGCGCACAATCCGGACCTGCACGAGCTGGCGAACGCCCTGACCGGCAGCGGCGACCACGGGCTGCGCCATGCGCTGGCCGACAAGTTCCCGACCGGCGCCTGTGCCGTCCTCGTCTTCGAAACTCTGCATTGGGCCGACCTGGAATTGGGAGCCGGTCGGCTGGCGGATTTTGTGCAGCCGCGTAAACTCTCTTAACCTGCGGCGACGGTTGGGGTATCCACGGAGCCACCTGGTTCATTCGAGGCCGCGCTCCGGCCGGATTCGGGAGGATGCCGACCCTTGCCACCCGCCATTCCGCCCGTCAGCCCGTCCGTACTTCCCGATGCGCAGCCCTCAACCCCCGCCGCTTTCCGCGAGGTGGAGCTGAAGCTCCATGCCGCATCGGCGGATCTGGCTCGGGTTGCCTCCCTTCCGGGGCTGCTGGCGCTGGCCGACGGGCCGGCGACGACGCAGCGGCTGCGCACCGCCTATTTCGACACCCCCGACCTGAAGCTGGCGGCGAACGGCGTGGCGTTGCGCGTGCGGCAGGAGGGCGACCGCTTCATTCAGACGCTGAAGACCGTGAACAGCGCCAGCCCCGGCGATTCCGCCGCCGTGGCGGTGCGGCGGGAATGGGAATGGGTCGTCGCGGGCGAAGCGGTGGATATCGGCGTGCTGAGCGATCCCGGCGTCGCCGGGCTGGTTCCGGCGGCGGCACTCGATGCGCTGGACTGCCTGTTCATCACCGATTTCCGCCGCACCACCCTGCTGCTGCGCCCCGATACGCTGACGGCGGTCGAGCTGGCGGTGGATGACGGCGCCATTTATGCCGGCGGCAACTCTCTGCCGGTCGGCGAGGTGGAACTGGAGCTGAAGGCCGGCAAGGTCGCCAGCCTGTTCGATCTGGCGCTGACCCTGCAAGCCGCCATCCCCATGCGCATCGGCACCGAAAGCAAGGCGGAGGCCGGGCTGCGGCTGGTCACCGGCAAGGCGCCGGGGCCGGTGGAGGCCGAACCGCTCGGCCTGTCGCCGCTGACCACAGTGGCCGAGGCCTACCGGCACATCCTGCGGCAGGCGTTGCGCCAGTTCCTCGCCAACGAATCCTGCGCGCTTGCGGGCGGCGATGTGGAGGGGCTGCACCGCATGCGCGTCGCGCTGCGGCGGCTGCGCATCGCCCACCGCTTCTTCGCGCCGCTGGTCGCCTCCCCCGAGGCCGACCGGCTGGTGGAGGAAAGCCGCGCGCTCGCCAAGCGGCTGGGGCCGGCGCGCGGGTGGGACGTGCTGATGTCCGGCGTCATCGACCCGCTTCTCGCCAATCCGAAGGCAGCGCCGGGCATCGACCGCACGGCGTTGGAGCGGCTGGCCTCGCTCGCCCGGACCGCGGGTGCCGGACCGGCGCGGGAAGCGATGGCGGCGATCCTGGCACCGGGCTGCACGACCATGGTCCTGGCGCTCGCCGCGTGGCTGGAGCATGGCCGCTGGATGTCGGAGGCCGACGGCGACCGCCGGGCCGCGCTGTCGGCCCCGGTCACGACGGTGGCCGGCGGCTGGCTGTCGGCGCGGATGGCGAAGCTCGGCAAGACGGCGAAGCCGCCGGAGGATGCCAAGGCGCGCGACAAGCTGCGCCGGCGGCTGCGCACGCTGCGCTACACCGCCGACTTCTTCCGCGGCCTGTATCCGGAGGCCGCCACCCTGCCCTTCTTCGCGGCGCTGGAACCGTTGCAGGCGGCGCTGGACGCCGAGCAGGACGCCATCACCGGCGCCCGCATGCTGGGATCGTTGAAGGGAGGGGAACAGAAGACGGCCGCTGCCGTCGCCGCCTGGATCGACCGCCAGTCAGACAAGCGGCGCAAGGCGCTGCCCGATCTGTGGAAGCGCTTCCGCGCGGTGCCGCCCTTCTGGTCATGACCGACCCGCGCCGGGCGCCGGTGGCAATGGCGCGCCCAGCGCATATATCGTCAGCCGGCCGGCCTTAGGGGCACCGCTTTTCGGCCGGCCGTTTTTCGTCATGCGTCGCGGCGCCTTGCCGCTTTCCATCCGGAAAAGCTTCGGGTAAAAGAACACTCCATGAACAAGTACATCAGCGTCCGCGGCGCGCGGGAACATAACCTGAAGAACGTCGATGTGGATCTGCCGCGCGACGAGCTGATCGTCATCACCGGCCTGTCGGGATCGGGCAAGTCGTCGCTTGCCTTCGACACGATCTATGCCGAGGGGCAGCGGCGCTATGTGGAGAGCCTGTCGGCCTACGCGCGCCAGTTCCTGGAGCTGATGCAGAAGCCGGATGTCGATTCGATCGAGGGGCTGTCGCCGGCCATCTCCATCGAACAGAAGACGACGTCGAAGAATCCGCGCTCCACCGTCGGCACGGTGACGGAGATCTACGACTACATGCGCCTCTTGTGGGCGCGGGTCGGCATCCCCTATTCGCCGGCCACCGGCTTGCCCATCGAAAGCCAGACGGTCAGCCAGATGGTCGACCGCATCATGGCGATGCCGGAGGGCACGCGCCTGCTGCTGCTGGCCCCCTTCGTCCGCGGCCGCAAGGGCGAGTACAAGAAGGAAATCCAGGACCTGCGCAAGCGCGGCTTCCAGCGCGTGCGGGTCGACGGCACCATGTACGAGATCGACGAGGTGCCGGCGCTCAACAAGAAGCTGAAGCACGACATCGAGGTGGTGGTCGACCGCATCGTAGTGCGCGAGGGGCTGGGCAACCGTCTGGCCGATTCGCTGGAAACCGCGCTGGGGCTGGCCGACGGCATCGTCTGGGTCGAGAATGCCGAGACCAACGAGCAGACCGTCTTCTCGCAGAAGTTCGCCTGCCCGGTCAGCGGCTTCACCATTCCGGAGATCGAGCCGCGGTTGTTCTCCTTCAACAACCCGTTCGGCGCCTGCCCGGCCTGCGACGGGCTGGGCAGCAAGATCTATTTCGACCCGATGCTGGTGGTGCCGGACGAGCGGCTGACGCTCGCCAAGGGTGCCATCGCGCCGTGGGCCGGATCGACCTCGAAATATTACGACCAGACGCTGGAAAGCATCTGCGAGCATTTCGGCGCGTCGATGACCACGCCCTGGCAGGATCTGCCGGAAAAGGTGCGCCAGACCATCCTGTTCGGCTCCGGCGGCTCGGCCATCACCATGACCTATGACGACGGGCTGCGGCGCTACCAGACCAACAAGCCGTTCGAGGGCATCGTCAACAATCTGGAACGGCGCTATCGCGAGACCGACAGCGCCTGGACGCGCGACGAGCTGTCGAAATACCAGTCCTCCCAGCCCTGCGAGGTCTGCAAGGGCGCGCGGCTGAAGCCGGAGGCGCTGGCGGTCAAGATCCGCGGTCGCAACATCTCGGAGGCGGCGGAACTGTCCATCGCCGGCGCCGGTGCGTGGTTCAGCGAGTTGAACGAGCATCTGCGCCCCAAAGACCGCGAGATCGCCTATCGCATCCTCAAGGAGATCAACGAGCGGCTGGGATTCCTCAATGCCGTCGGGCTTGAGTATCTGACGCTCAGCCGCGGGTCCGGCACGCTGTCCGGCGGCGAGAGCCAGCGGATCCGGCTGGCCTCGCAGATCGGCTCCGGCCTGACCGGCGTGCTTTATGTGCTGGACGAACCGTCCATCGGCCTGCACCAGCGCGACAACGACCGGCTGCTGGAGACGCTGAAGCGTCTGCGCGACATCGGCAACACCGTTATCGTCGTCGAGCATGACGAGGACGCCATCCGCAGCGCCGACTATCTGGTCGACATGGGTCCCGGCGCCGGCCAGCATGGCGGGACCGTCATCGCCCAGGGCCGCCCGGAGGAGGTTCAGAAGAACCCCAACAGCATCACCGCCCAGTATCTGAACGGCACCCGCTTCGTGCCCGTGCCCGACACCCGCCGGCCCGGCCATCCCGGCCAGTTCCTGGAGGTGCAGGGCGCCCGAGCCAACAATCTGCAGAACGTCTCGACCAAGATTCCGCTCGGCACCTTCACGTGCGTGACCGGCGTGTCGGGCGGCGGCAAGTCGACGCTGATCATCGAGACGCTCTACAAGGCGGTTGCGCGCAAGCTGATGGGCGCCCGCGAGCATCCGGCGGACCATGACGCGGTGCTGGGGCTGGAGCATCTGGACAAGGTCATCGACATCGACCAGTCGCCGATCGGCCGCACCCCGCGCTCCAACCCCGCGACCTACACCGGCGCCTTCACGCCGATCCGCGACTGGTTCGCCGGCCTGCCGGAATCGAAGGCGCGCGGCTACGGCCCCGGCCGATTCTCCTTCAACGTCAAGGGCGGGCGTTGCGAGGCCTGCCAGGGCGACGGCGTCATCAAGATCGAGATGCACTTCCTGCCCGACGTCTACGTCACCTGCGACGTCTGCCACGGCAAGCGCTACAACCGCGAGACGCTGGAGGTCACCTACCGCGACAAGACCATCGCCGACGTGCTGGATATGACGGTCGAGGAGGGCAAGGAGTTCTTCAAGGCGGTGCCCGGCATCCGCGACAAGATGGATACGCTGGAACGCGTCGGCCTCGGCTACATCCACATCGGGCAGGCGGCGACGACCTTGTCGGGCGGCGAGGCGCAGCGCGTCAAGCTGTCCAAGGAACTGAGCCGCCGCGCCACCGGCCGCACGCTGTACATCCTCGACGAACCGACCACCGGCCTGCATTTCGCCGACGTCGAAAAGCTGATGGAGGTGCTGCATGCGCTGGTCGACCAGGGCAACACGGTGCTGGTGATCGAGCACAATCTGGAGGTCATCAAGACCGCCGACTGGATCATCGATCTGGGTCCGGAGGGCGGCACCGGCGGCGGCGAGATCGTCGCCGAAGGCACCCCGGAGGATGTCGCAAAGGTGGAGCGGAGCTATACCGGACGCTACCTCGCCCCCTACCTGAAGGCGAAGCCGGCGGTGCGGAAATCGGCAACCCGAAAGAGGGCGTGAACAAACACAAGCTGCGCCACGTTCTCCCCTGCAGAGTTCGCATTGCATGGGAGACGAGAGGCATGAGCAAGACGCTTCTGACCGGCTTGGGGGCCGCCGTGGGTGCGGCCCTCCTGCTGGCGGCCTGCGGGTCTGACAAATCCACCACCAGCACGACGACCACGACGACCACCAGCCCCGGCTATGGTTCGACGGCCGTGCCGCCGCCGCCCACCGGTTCGACCACCGTCGAGCGCAGCACGACGACGAAGAGCGAGTGAGCCGTCGCTCCGGTTGACGTTTCTGGCTCGATGTTCTGACTGACTCCTGATCGACTTGCAGCCGGCCTTCTTTGCGGGGGCCGGCCTTTTCCTGTGACCGTATCCTGTTCTGAATTGTGTTAAACTGCGGTCATGATGAACCCGGTACGCCTGCGCGCTCTCGACGCCGTGAAGCACATAGTCCTTGAGCAATTGGCGGGGCATCCAGCCCGCGTCTACCTGTTCGGCTCCTGTGCCCGCGGCGACGTAGGGCACTGGAGTGACATCGACGTAGCCATCGACCCGCTCGAACCGCTTCCTCCCGGTCTGATCGGCGAGATCAACGAAGAGTTGGAAGAGAGCACTGTTCCATACTTCGTCGATGTGGTGGATCTCCGGACGGCTGGACAGGAGGTCCGGCAGGAGGTCGAACGGGAAGGTATCGAATGGACAAGGTAAGCCGGAAGCTCGACAACGCACGCCAAGCCCTGGCACGTTTTCAGGAGGTCCTCGCCCGCCCCGTTGATGATGTCGTTCGCGATTCCGCAATTCTGCGCTTCGCCTTGGCAACCGAGACGGCCTGGAAAGCTGCAAGGTCGGTGATCGACGACCAGATGGGAGCCGAACACCTCACTTCGGCAAGTCCGAAAGCCATGGTCCGAGAAAGCCAGATTGCCGGTTTTCTGACTGAGGAGCAGGCTGAGGCGGCAATGAGAATGATGAACGACCGTAATCTGACGGTTCACACCTACGATGAAGAAAAGGCGAACGAGCTGTTTTCGCGCCTACCTGCCCATGCCGCACTCATTGAATCCTGGATCTCGGCGATGCAGAGCGCCATAACCCGCCCCTGATCCGCCTGCTCCTACAGTGTTCTGGAAAGTCCAATGACCGACACCCTTCGCCCCGTCCATGTCATCGGCGGCGGTCTCGCCGGCTCGGAAGCCGCGTGGCAGCTTGCCTCCCGCGGCGTGCCCGTCGTGCTGCACGAGATGCGGCCGGTCCGCAAGACCGAGGCCCACGACACCGACAAGCTGGCGGAGCTGGTCTGCTCCAACTCCTTCCGGTCGGACGATGCCGAATACAATGCGGTGGGACTGCTGCATGAGGAGATGCGGCGCTGCGGCTCGCTGATCCTGCGCTGCGCCGATGCGCACAAGGTGCCGGCCGGCGGCGCGCTCGCCATGGACCGCGACGGCTTTGCCGATGCGGTGACGGAGGCCGTCTCCACCCACCCCCTCATCACCATCCAGCGCGAGGAGGTCGCCGGCCTGCCGCCGGAGGAGTGGGACAGCGTCATCGTCGCCACCGGCCCCCTCACCTCCCCGGCCCTGGCCGAGGCGGTGCGCAGCCAGACCGGCGAGGAGTCGCTGGCCTTCTTCGACGCCATCGCCCCGATCGTCTATCTGGAGAGCATCGACCTGTCGAAGGCGTGGTTCCAGTCGCGCTACGACAAGCCCGGCCCCGGCGGCACCGGCAAGGACTACATCAACTGCGCCTTCGAGAAGGATGACTACCGTGCCTTCATCGACGCGCTGATCACCGGCGAGAAACTGGACTTCAAGGAGTGGGAGAAGAACACCCCCTACTTCGAAGGCTGCCTGCCGATCGAGGTGATGGCGGAGCGCGGCGTCGACACCCTGCGTTACGGACCGATGAAGCCGGTCGGGCTGACCAACCCGCACAAGCCGGAGCGCCGCCCCTACGCGGTGGTCCAGCTGCGCCAGGACAATGCGCTGGGCACGCTGTACAACCTCGTCGGCTTCCAGACCAAGCTGCGCCATGCCGAACAGGCGCGCATCTTCCGCATGATCCCCGGCCTGGAGAACGCCGAGTTCGCGCGGCTGGGCGGCATGCACCGGAACACCTTCCTGAACAGCCCGCGCATCCTCGATGGCGCCCTGCGGCTGAAGTCGCTGCCGCGCCTGCGCTTCGCCGGGCAGGTCACCGGCTGCGAGGGCTATGTCGAGAGTGCGGCCGTCGGCCTGCTCGCCGGCCGCTTCGCCGCCGCGGAGCGTCTGGGCCAGGAGATCAGCACGCCGCCGGTGACCACGGCGCTCGGCGCCATCCTCGGCCACATCACCGGTGGAGCCGAGGCGGAGACCTACCAGCCGATGAACGTCAATTTCGGCCTGTTCCCTCCGGTGGACGACAAGATCCGGGGCCGCGACCGCAAGCTTGCCTACACCCGTCGGGCTCTGGCCGATCTCGACGGCTGGCTGAAGGACTGACCGGCAACCAGAAGCGCGGGCGTCAGTAGCGCCCGCGCATCGCCGCCCAGCCCAGCCGAAGCTGACGGAACGGGTTGGCCAGCATCACGCGCGGGGCGAACACGTCGTGGCCCTCCCGCGCGATCACGCCCAGATGCAGGTCGGCCAGCGTCGCCGGCAGCAGCGCCGGAACCGCGGCCTTGGGCACCTCGCGGCGCAGGGCGCGGGCCTCGGCCAGATGCTTGCGGGCGACCTCGGCGATCTCCCCCACCACCGGCCGCAGCTGCGGCGTCGAGCGGCCGGCGAACAGATCCTCGCTGCCGGCGCCATGCCGCTGCATCAGGTCGTCCGGCAGACGCTGCCGGTGCTGGCGGGCGAGGAAGGGAACCGCGCGCAGAATGCCCGAGAGGGCATAGGCGATGCCGACATGACGCGCGGCCGTCATTGCCGCGACATCCCGCACGCCAACGATCTCCAAGGCCAACTGGACCAGCGGCGCCCCCGTCACCTCGGCATAATTGACGAGACAGGTCAGGTCGGCCGGCGGGGTGTCGTCCAGATCAGCTTCGCGCGCGTCGATCAACTTGTCGAACAGGGCACGGCTCAGCCCCAGTCCGCGCGCGGCCTGGGCCAGCGGCTCCATCACCTCGTGGCGCGGTACGGGTCCATCCTCATAGACGGCTTCGATGCCGTCGCGCCAGAATTGCAGCCGCATCTGGCCCAGGATCGGTTCGCTGACCACCTCGCGCGTCTTCGCGATCTCCAGGTTGAAGGCGTAGAGCGCAAAAGTCGCCTCCCGCCTGTCGGCTGGGGTAAACAAACCTGCCAGAAAGTGGTCGTTGTCATATTTCCGAACCTCCCGTCCGCAATAGGACAGGTCGGTCGCAGCCTTCACCATGTGATGCTCGATTGGAAAAAGAGGGGAGGAGCGATGGAAGGACGGGCCAAAGCCAGTTGCTACGCCTATATGAAGCACACACGGTCGCACCGCCAGCCCCGACGCGCAGCAGGCAGGGATCCCATGACGGATTTCAACATCGCCCCGACGAAACCCCGCAAGACCGGCCCGGTCGCCCGCAAGGACGAGACGGGTGAGAATTTCCCGGTCGCCTCCCGCCTGATTCCGAAGCACCTGCGTCCCCATGTGATCGCTTTCTACCGCTTCGTGCGTCTGGCCGACGATATCGCCGACGATCCGGATCTCGAGCCGGAGACCAAGCTGGCCTATCTGGAGGCGCTGGAACGGGCGCTGACCTCCGGCCAAGCCAAGCACGCTTATCTGAAGCCGGCCACCGAGCTGCGCGAGAGCCTGCAGAAGACCGGCGTCAGCGACCGCCATGCCCGCCAGATCCTGCGCGCTTTCCGCCGCGACTCCGTCGGTGCCCGCTGCCACAGCTGGAGCGACCTGCTGCTCTACTGCCGCTTCTCCGCCAACCCAGTCGGCCGCTATCTGCTGGATCTGCATGGCGAGGGCGTGGCCGCCGGGCCGGCGTCGGACGCGCTGTGCTCCGCGCTGCAGGTACTGAACCATCTGCAGGACGCGCGGGAGGACTGGACCCAGCTCGGCCGCTGCTACATCCCGCTGGGCTGGTTCGACGAGGCGGGAATCAGCGTCGAACGCTTGGTGGAGGTCGAGAGCGACGCCCGCCTGCGCGCCATCTTCGATCAGGCGCTGGAGCATACCGACCGGCTGCTGGAGCGTGCTGCCGCCCTGCCCGGCCTGATCCAGCACCGTGGCCTGCGGATGGAGGCGGCGGTGATCCTCAGCCTCGCCGAATCGCTGTCGCGGCGGCTTAAAGCGCGTGACCCGATGAAGGCGCGGGTTACCCTGGGCGCCCATCACAAGCTGGCCGCCGTGGCGCGGGGGCTGGCGCGGAGCTTCTCCGCCGCATAAACTCCTGGGCCACACGTCGCGACGTGCGCCAAAAGGCACGTCAGGACGGGCAATGCCCAGGATGCTACAGATGACCCCTCCGCCGCTGGAGACGGCCCCGCTGGAACCGGTATCCACGACGTTGCCGGACGACAAGTCACCCGATACGGCGACCAGCGTCACCGCGAAATCGGGCAGCACCTTCTACTGGCCGATGCGTCTGCTGCCCGCGTCCAAGCGGGCGGCGATGTTCGCGATCTATGCCTTCTGCCGCCGCATCGACGACATCGCCGACGAACCGGGCGAGCCCGCCGCCAAACGGGCGGCGTTGGACGTCTGGCGGTGCGACATCCGCGATCTCTATGTCGGCAGGGCTCCCGGCGGCCCGCTGACCGCGGCACTGAAGGGCGCGATCGAGCGGTACGGCCTGCCACGGGCGGAGCTGGAGGCCCTGATCGACGGCATGGCGATGGATGTCGCTGGCGAGGCGCCCGGTTCCGGCGGCATGCGGGCGCCCGACCTCGATACGTTCCGGCTCTATTGCCGCAGGGTCGCCGGTGCCGTCGGCATGCTGGCGATCCGCGTGTTCGACCGCGCCGATCCGGCAACGGAACGCTTCGCCCTGGCATTGGGCGAGGCCCTGCAGCTGACCAACATCCTTCGTGATCTGGCCGAGGATGCCGAATTGGACCGGCTCTACCTGCCGCGGGAACTTCTGCTGGCCGCCGGCATCGACAGCGACCGCCCGGACGAGGTCCTGGCCCATCCCGCCCTGCCCCGCGCCTGCGAGGCGCTGGCCGAACTGGCCGAGGCCCGCTTCGCCGAAGCGCGCTCCGCCATCGCAGGTCATGCGCGGGGTTCGCTGTGGGCGGCCACCGCCATGATGGTGCTGTATCACCGGCTGCTGAGACGCCTGCGTGCCGCCGGCTGGCGCGACCTGAACGCGCGTGTCCGGGTCGGCCGGCGTGAAAGCGCCTGGGTGGCGGTGCGCTGCATGCTCGGCTTCCCCCCGGCCGCCTGATGAGCGAGGCGGGCATCGTCCATGTGATCGGCGCCGGGCTGGCCGGGTTGGCCGCCGCCGTCCGGCTGGCGGAGGCCGGTCGGCGTGTCGCGGTCTATGAGCAGGCTCCGCAGGCCGGTGGGCGTTGCCGCAGCTTTCACGACGCCACGCTCGGCCGGTCGATCGACAACGGCAACCATATGGTGCTCAGCGGCAATCGGGAGCTTCTCAACTATGCGAAGCGGACCGGCGGTAGCGATGCACTGGAAGAGTTGCGGCCGGCGGCCTTTCCCTTCCTCGACCTGCGCGACGGCGCCAGTTGGACGCTTCGCCCTGGCGGGCTGTGGTTATTCGACCCGGCCCGCCGGGTGCCCGGCAGCCGGCCGCGAGACTATCTGGCATCCCTCCGTTGCCTGACCGCCCGGCGGGGGCAGTCGGTCGCCGATTGCCTGTCACCCAACGGAATGCTGTTCGAGCCGCTGTGGCGCCCGCTGGCGGTCTCCGCGCTCAATGGGCCGGTGGAGCGCGTCTCCGCCCGTCTGTTCGGCGCCGTGCTGCGCGAGACGCTGTTGCGTGGCGAGGCGGCCTGCCGGCCGGTGCTGGCTCCGCGTGGCCTGTCCGCCGCCTTCGTCGATCCGGTGCTGGCACGGCTGCGGGCCGCCGGTGCGGCGCTGCATCTGGGCGCGCGGGTGGAGGGGCTGACCTTCGACGAGGACCGCGTGACCGGCTTTTCCGCCGGCGGCAGTGCGGTAGCGCTCGGTCCGCTCGACAGCGTGGTTCTCGCCGCACCGGCCTGGGTGGCGGAGCGGCTGGTGCCGGGGCTGACCGTGCCGCCGCCGGGACCGGCCATCGTCAACCTGCATGTCCGGCTGGACGGGCCGGTGCGGCTGCCGGGCGGCCTTCCCTTCGTCGGGCTGGTCGGCGGCACCGCGGAATGGCTGTTCGCCCGCGACGACCTGCTGTCAGTCACCGTCAGTGACGCCGACACGCTGGCCGACCTGCCGGCCGAGGAGATCGCTGCCCGACTGTGGGCCGAGATCGCCCCGCACCTGCGACTCGGAGGTGCGACACCGCCCTTCCGCGTGGTGAAAGAGCGGCGGGCGACGCCGGAGCAGTCGCCCGAATCGGTCGCGCGCCGTCCGGGCGCCCGCACCCGCTGGAGCAACCTGACGCTGGCCGGCGACTGGACGGAAACGGGGCTTCCTGCCACGTTGGAGGCTGCCGTGCGCTCGGGAAACCGGGCTGCCGATGCCACTTTATCGAATGGAAATAACCCTATACGACGGTCGGGACCGTTTCCGGCCTTCACAAGCTTCCGTCATCGGCCTATTTGGACGGACGGAGGTGCCGTGCTCGCAAGGCCCGGCCCGGAAGGACAATCAAAGAAGAGAGGGTAAATCAAATGGCGTTCGAACTTCCGCCGCTTCCGTATGCGTACGACGCTCTGGCTCCGTACATCTCGTCGGAGACCCTGCACCTGCACCATGACAAGCACCACCAGACCTACGTCACCAACCTGAACAACCTGACCAAGGACACCCCGCTGGCCAACGCCAGCCTGGAGGAGGTCATCAAGGCTTCCGCCGGCGACGCGTCCAAGGTCGGCATCTTCAACAACGCCGCCCAGGTGTGGAACCACACCTTCTTCTGGCAGTGCCTGAAGAAGGACGGCGGCAAGATGCCGGCGGCCCTGGAGCAGCGCATCGTCGCCGACTTCGGCAGCGTCGAGAAGTTCAAGGAAGAGCTGACCCAGGCCGCCCTGACCCAGTTCGGCTCGGGCTGGGCCTGGCTGTACCTGGACGGCGGCAAGCTGAAGGTCGGCAAGACCGGCAACGCCGACACCCCGCTGGCGCACGGCCAGAAGCCGCTGTTCACCATCGACGTGTGGGAGCATGCCTACTACGTCGATTTCCAGAACCGCCGCGCCGATTTCGTGAAGGCGGTCATCGACAACCTCGCCAACTGGGACTTCGCCGCCGAGCAGCTGGCTGCGTAATTTTCCCGTCGAGGGTTGAAAACGCAAAGGCGCCCGAAAGGGCGCCTTTGTCGTTTCCAAGGTCAAGCGTCCCTGCCCGCCTTCAGTATCTCTGCAAGATGGCGGCCCACCTGCCGGCTGACAGCCCCGCGATCCGCCGCGGCAAGCGAGCCGAGCAGTTCCGCATCACGCGCGTCGATCACGGCAACCTTCGCCGTACGCACGACCGAGGAGGCTGGAAGTCCTGCCGTTTCAAGGTCGCCGACAGGCACATCCGACGGCCAGCCCCGGTTTTCGGCGCTGGTGATCATCAGGACCCATAGCAGGCTGTGATTTGTCTGCAGATCACCGCAAGCCACGACCAATGCCGGTCGACGCTGGCGAACTGGACGGTCGGCGTAGGGGAATGGGACCTTGACGACGTTCCAGATTTCAAAGGTCGGCATAAGCCTGCCGATCCGCTTCGCTGTCCCATTCCGTAAAGCAGCGGAACGGGTCGTCGACCGCAGCCGGCGTGGCTCGGGTCAGGATGACGCGGCCGTCTTCGATGCGATAGGCGATCTCGTCGCCCTCGTGCAGACCCAATGCAGCCCGTACCGGCTGCGGAATCGTCGTCTGGGCCTTGCTGGTCAGCTTGCTGGTGATCATGGGGCACCAAGGTAAGGAACATCCTTACCTTAGTGTCCAGATGCTAGAGTTTCAATGGTTGCTAAACCGGCAGCATCGCCGCCGCGACCCGCCGGCCTTCGGCCAGCAGGACGTTGTAGGTGCGGCAGACCGCCCGGCTGTCCATCAGCTCCACCACCACGCCCTGTTCGCGCAGGCCGAGGCGCAGGTCCTTCGGGATCATCCGCATGGTGGGGCCTGTGCCGAGCAGAAGGATTTCCACCTTCGGCTCCGCCTCCAGCACGGGGGTGAAGTGGCCCACCGACAGGGAGGCGGCGTCGGACGCCTCCCATGCCAGGGTGCGGTCGGGCAGGACGATCACCGCGCCGACGCGCCACTGGCCGGAAATGCAGAACTGTCCCGGACCATAGCCGTCGATGACCTGACGGTCAGACGGGATCATCGGCATGATGTCGGCCATGCTGCCCTCTCCTTCCCCAAACGTCCGGCGTTACGGCGTGGTCGCCGGGGTGTTGCCCGCCGAGGCGGCATCGGGTGTACCGCGCCGCAGGCGGTTCTCGCCAAGGAACAGCAAGATGGGGGCGGCGATGAAAACCGACGAGCTGGTCGCAAGGATAACGCCGAAGATCAGCACGATGCCGAAGTCCTGCAGCGCCTCGCCGCCGAACAGCGCCAGCGGAATGATCGACAGCAGGGTGCAGACGGAGGTGCCGACGGTGCGGTTCAGCGTCTCGTTGATCGACATGTCGATCAGGTCGCGCAGCGGCATCTTCTTGTAGATGCGAAGATTCTCGCGCATGCGGTCATAGACCACCACCTTGTCGTTCACCGAATACCCCATGACGGTCAGGATCGCCGCCACGGCCGTCAGGTTGAACTGGATGTCGGTGATGGCGTAGAAGCCGACGATCTTGGTGATGTCGAGGATCAGCGTCACCACCGCGCCGAAGCCGAACTGCCATTCGAAGCGGAACCAGATGTAGACCAGCATCGCCAGCATGGCGAGGCCCAGCGCCAGCATGCCGTTGGCGAACAGTTCGCCGCTGACCGACGCGCCGACCGCTTCGACACGGCGGACCTGGGTGCCGGGGATCGCCTGCGCCAGCGTGTTGCGCACCTTGTCGGCGGCCACCTGCTGGGCGGCATCGTCGCCGGGCTGGCGTTCCAGGCGGATCAGCACATCCTGCGTCGATCCGAACTCCTGCAACGCCACCTGCCCCATGCCAAGGCCGGACAGGGTATGGCGCAGCGAGGCGAAGTCGGCGGCCTGGGGCGTACGGGCTTCGATGACGATGCCGCCACGGAAGTCGATGCCGTAATTCAGGCCGGGGTGGAAGAACAGGATGACGGACGCGATGGACAGGATCGCCGACACGACGAGGCCGGCGATGCGGCCGTTCATGAACGGGATCTTGGTGTTGTCGGGGACGAGGCGGAGATGGAACATCGTAAGACCTCTCAGACCGGCAACGCGGCCGGACGCGTCCGGCGCAGCCAGGTCACCATCATCAGGCGCACGAGCACCGTGGCGGTGAACATGGAGATGAGGATGCCGAAGGTGATGGTGACGGCGAAGCCCTTGATGGTGCCGGTGCCGAAGACGAACAGCAGCGCCATCTTGATGGCCGTCGTCAGGTTGGAGTCGACGATGGTGCTGTAGGCGCGACTGAAACCGGCCTCCATCGAGGCGAAGACCCCGCGGCCCTTCTTCGTCTCTTCGCGGATGCGCTCGTTGATCAGGATGTTGGCGTCGACCGCCAGACCCAGCGTCAGCAGGATGCCGGCGATGCCCGGCAGCGTCAGCGTGGCGTGAAGCAGCGACAGCGCCGCGATGGTCAGCACGATGTTGACGAGCAGGGCGAAGCAGGCGAAGGCACCGAACAGCCCGTAGCAGGCGATCATGTAGACGCAGACCATCAGGAAGCCGACGACGACGGCGGTCAGGCCGGCGCGGATCGAATCGGCGCCCAGGTCGGGCCCGACGGTCCGCTCCTCGATCACCTTCAGCGGGGCCGGCAGGGCGCCGGCGCGCAGCAGGACGGCGAGGTCGTTGGCGTTGGCAGCGGTGAAGTTGCCGCTGATCTGGCCGCGGCCGCCGGTGATCGGCTCGCGGATGACGGGGGCGCTGATGACCTTGTTGTCGAGCACGATGGCGAAGGGCCGGCCGACATTCTGCTTGGTCACCTCGGCGAAGCGGTTGGCGCCCGCCGTGTTGAATTCGAAATTCACCACCCATTCGCCGGTCTGCGGGTTGGTGCCGGCCGATGCGTTCTGCAGCGTGGCGCCGTCGACCTCGACCTTCTTGCGGATGACGTATTTGGACTGGTAGCGGTCGCCTTCGGCCGACGGCAGGATCTCCGACCCCGGAGGGGCGCGGCCGGTGCTGGGGTCGGCGTTCACGTCGACCAGCCGGAAGGTCATCTTGGCGGTGGTGCCCAGCAGCCGCTTGATGCGGTCAGGGTCTTCCACGCCGGGCAGCTGGACCAGGATGCGGTCGTTGCCCTGGCGGGCGATCGTCGGCTCGTTCACGCCGGTCTCGTCGATGCGGCGGCGGACGATCTCGATCGACTGTTCGATGGCCTGGGTGGCGCGGTCGCGCAGCGCGACCTCGCTCAGCGCCACGGTCACCGTGCTGCCGTTGACGGTCACGTCCAAGTCCGGCTGCCCACCGCCAAGCGCCGTGCGGCCCACCGGGCTGGAGAGCTGGCGCAGGGCCTTCACCGCCTCTTCGGCCTGGGCCGGGTCGCGCAGCTGGACGGTCACGGCGCGCTCGCCGGCGTTCAGCGCGGTGTAGCCGATGTTGGCGGTGCGCAGTTGCTGCCGGGCGCCATCGACCAGACCTTCCACCCGGTCGCGGATGACGGTGGCCATGTCGACTTCAAGCAACAGATGCGATCCGCCGCGCAGGTCGAGACCCAATGACACCCGGGTGTTGGCATACCAGGACGGCAGCGCCGCCAGCGTGTCGCGGCCCAGGAAGTTGGGCAGCATCAGGATGAAGCCGGCGATGCAGGTCGCCAGGATCAGGTAAATCTTCCAGCGCGAAAAATAGAGCATGCGTCACTCGAATCCGATCAGACACCCGGTCCGGGCGACCGGTCCGCCGCTTGCGGGCGGACGACGGCCGGGCCGGACGGGAAGCGCCTTCGGGCCGACCCGCGGAAGAGGGGCCCGGCTGCGGCTTACTTGCGGCCGAACAGCTTGCCGATCCCGCCGGCGGCGGTGGTGTCAGCCGGCTTGGCCTCGCCCTCGGTGGCCGGGGTGGTGGCGTCGCCGCCGGACTTGCCGGCCGGCTCGGTCTTGGCGAGCACGAGGTTCACGGTGGAGCGCAGGCAGCGCACACGCACGTTCTCCGCGATCTCGACGGTGATCTCGTCGTCGGTGCCGACCTTGGTGACGGTGCCGATGATGCCGCCGCCGGTCACGACGCGGTCGCCGCGGCGGATGGCCGACAGCATGGTCTTATGCTCCTTCATCTTCTTCTGCTGCGGACGGATCAGCAGGAAGTAGAAGACGACGAAGATCAGGATCAGCGGCAGAAACTGGACGAGCATGTCACCGCCGCCGCCAGCCGGGGCCGCCGTCTGTGCATAAGCCGTCGAAACGAACATCTGGAAGCTCCTTACAGGTTTGGTCTCGGCACCCAATCGGCGTTCCGCCGGGACGCCGCGACTATAGCCGCCCATGACTGGGATGCAATGGTGATGCGCCACAATCCGCAGGGCGGCCACAGCTTGTGTGCTTGCCCTGCTGTGTTACCGTGCGAAGGCGTCGGAAAGATGGCTGCGCGGGCGCCCACTTTCCATGGAACATCCTGAAAAAATATCCGGAAAATTATGTCGCAATCCGTCAATAGCTCAGGCATGGGCGCTGGTGCAGATCAGTCGCTTCTCCCCCTGCTGACCCGCATCGCCGAGGCGCTGGAGCGTCTGGCCCCGCCGCCCGACCGGCCGCTGGACTTCGGCGCGGCGGACGCCTTCGTCTGGCATCCCGATCCGGACCGGCTCGAAGCGGTGCCGGTGGTCAACCGCGTCGACATCATGCTTCTGCAGGGGATCGAGCGGCAGCGGGAAATCCTGCTGGACAACACCCGCCGCTTCGCCGCCGGGCTGCCGGCCAACAACGCCCTGCTGTGGGGGGCGCGCGGCACCGGCAAAAGCTCGCTGGTCAAGGCGGCCCACGCCGCCATCTGCCTGGAGCGGCCGGGCGAGCTGGCGCTGGTGGAAATCCACCGGGAGGACATCCCCACCCTGCCCCGCCTGCTGACCCGCCTGAAGGGAGAGGCGCGGCGCTTCATCCTGTTCTGCGACGACCTGTCCTTCGACCATGACGACGCCCATTACAAGTCGCTGAAGGCAGTACTGGACGGCGGCATCGAGGGACGGCCGGACAATGTGGTGTTCTACGCCACCTCCAACCGCCGCCACCTGATGCCGCGCGACATGATCGAGAACGAGCGGTCGACCGCCATCAACCCGGCGGAGGCGGTGGAGGAGAAGGTATCGCTGTCCGACCGCTTCGGGCTGTGGCTGGGCTTCCACAACTGCGACCAGGATACCTACTTCGCGATGATCGAGGGCTATGTCCGCCATTTCGGACTGGACATCCCGGCGGACCGGCTGCGCGCGGAGGCCGTGGAATGGTCGGTCACGCGCGGAAGCCGGTCGGGCCGGGTGGCCTGGCAGTTCATCCAGGACCTGGCCGGTCGCCTCGGGCAGCCCCTTCGCTGACCTTGCGGTCCATCTGATCGCTCGGGTCGACGGCCTGGCTGCCCTTGCGCAGTTCGAAATGCAGCTGGGGCGAAGACACGCCGCCGGTCTGGCCGACCCGGGCGATCACCTGCCCCCGCTTCACCGTCGCGCCGCGTTCCACCTCGATCTTGTCGAGATGGGCATAGGCGGTGATCCAGCCGTCGGAATGCTTCAGCAGCAGCAGGTTGCCGAAGCCGCGCAGCTCGTTGCCGGCGTATGCGACCACGCCGTTGTCGGCGGCGACCACCGCCGTGCCCTTTGGCGCCGCGATGTTCAGGCCGTCATTGTGCAGCCCGTCGGGCTTCGGCCCGAAGCCGGAGATCAGCTTGCCCTTCACCGGCCACAGGAAGCGGGCGCTGCCGCGCGGCGGCGGAGCGCCGACTTCGGCCTTCGGCTCCGGCTTGGGCGGCGGCGCGGCGGTGGCCACCTCCTGCTGGGGAGCGGCAGCCGGTGGCGGCGTGGTTGCCGCCGGGGCCGGGGCGGGGATCGGCGTCGGAGCCGGCTTGCTGCCGGGCGGGCGCAGCATCGTCGGCGCCTGCCCCGGCTGATAGGTCGTGTCACCCTGGGCGGCCGGCGCGGTGGGCGTCTGCTGGGCGGACGGTTCCGGCATGGCGCCTGGCTTCGACGGCGGCGGCAGCGGCGTGGCCGAAATGCCGCCCGACGGGGAGGACGCACCCGGCGGCGGCAGTTCGGCCGACTGGATCGAGCCATGCCCGGCGGGAGTGCCGCCCGGCGCTGTCCCCTGCGGCGTCAGGGCGATGGCACCGCCACTCGCCGCGCCGCCGGAGGCCACCATGGTGCCGCTGCCGTCGTTGGCGCCCGGCAGACGCAGGGGCTGGCCGACCTTCACGGCATAGGGCGGCGTCAGGTTGTTCAGCCGCGTCAGCTCGCTGACGTCGACATTGTACATGCGGGAAATGCTGTAAAGGCTGTCGCCCTTCTGCACGATGTACTGGCGCGAGGTCGGCAGGACCAGCCGCTGGCCGACCTCCAGCCGGTAGGGCGCCGCCAGCTTGTTCGCCTCGATCAGGTCGCGCAGGGGCACATTGTACCGGCGCGACAGGCTGTAGGCGCTGTCGCCCTTCTGCACCGTGACGGCGCCGCCGGCCGAATCCGGCACATCGGAGACGGTGGTGAAGGGGGCGAGCCCGCCCACCCGTTCGCAGGCGCCGAGCGCCAGGACGGCGGTGGACAGGACCATGGCGGACAGCAGGCGCTTGGGCATGGCGGATTTCATGCGGAACGGACCGGTTGCGGCGGGTCGGACAGCAGCGGAACGAAACGGACGGGCCACAGGTCCTCCCGGATAAGGCCAGCTTCGGAGCGCCGGAAACGCACGACCCTCTGGTCGCGGTGATCGGTCCCCAACGGAATGACCAAGACACCACCAACGGCGAGTTGATCCGTCAAGTCTTTTGGCGGCTCAGGCCCACCGGCGGCTGTGACCAGTATACGGGCGAAGGGCGCCTGCTCCGGCCAACCCCGCGTCCCGTCGCCGAGCCGCGTGGTGATATTGCCGATGTCGAGCGCCTTGAAACGCGCCTCCGCCTCGCACAGGAGCGGTTTCAGCCGCTCGATGGTGAAGACCCGGCGGCAGAGCCGCGACAGCACCGCCGCCTGATAGCCGGAGCCGGTGCCGACCTCCAGGACAAGATGCCGCGGCTGCAGCTCCAGCGCCTGGGTCATCAGCCCGACCACCAGCGGCTGGCTGATGGTCTGGCCGAGGTCGATCGGCAGCGCCGTGTCCTCCCACGCCCGGTCCTGGAAAGCCTCGGGGACGAACAGCTCGCGCGGGATCCGCTCGATGGCCGCCAACACCTTGGTGTCGGTGACTCCGGCCCCGCGAAGGGCCATCAGCAAGCGGATCTTGCGCGGGTTGTATGTCACACGAAGGCCTGCCTCAACGTCTGCAGCGTCGGCGTGTGGGTGAGGTCGAGATAGACGGGCGTCACCGAGATGCCGCCGTTGAACACGACATGGATGTCGGTGTCGTCGGACACGTCGGCCTCGCCGCGCAGGGTGCCGATCCAGATATAGGGCTTGCCGCGCGGGTCCACACGCTCCAACAGCTCGTCGCCGATCTTGCGCTTGCCGTGGCGCACCACCTGAATGCCCGTCACCTCCGCCGCCGGGCGGGCCGGGAAGTTGACGTTCAGCAGCACGTTCTTCGGCCAGGCCACCGTCACGGCCTTGCGCACCACGTCGGCGCCATGGGCGGCGGCGGCGGACCAGTCGATCGGCTGGCCCGGCTCGTAATGCTGGCTCATGGCGATGGCGGGGACGTTCAGCAGGGTCGCCTCCATCGCCGCGGCGATGGTGCCGGAGTAGGTCACGTCCTCGCCGATGTTGGAGCCCTGGTTGACGCCGGACAGCACCAGCGTCGGACGGGCGTCCTTCATCACATGGTTGACCGCCAGCAACACGCAGTCGGTCGGCGTGCCATCGACGGTGAAGCGGCGTTCGTCCAGCTTGCGCAGGCGCAGCGGCCGGTTGATGGTCAGCGAATGGCTGGCCGCCGACTGCTCCATCTCCGGCGCGACGACCCAGACGTCGTCGGACAGTTCGCGCGCGATGGCTTCCAGGACCTTCAATCCCTGCGCATGGATGCCGTCGTCATTGGTGACGAGGATGCGTGTCCGGGACAGGTCGAGCGGCAGGTCGAACATCAGATGGAAATCCTCTCCACTCCGCGCATGTAGGGACGGAGCGCTTCGGGAACCAGGATCGAACCGTCGGGCTGCTGGTAGTTCTCCAGCACCGCGATCAGGCAGCGCCCGACCGCCACACCCGATCCATTGAGGGTGTGCACGAATTGAGTTTGCTTCTCGCCCTTCGGCCTGCAACGGGCTTTCATCCGCCGCGCCTGGAAATCTCCGCAATTGGAGATGCTGGAGATCTCGCGGTAGGCGTTCTGACCGGGCAGCCAGACCTCGACGTCATAGGTCTTGCGCGAGGAGAAGCCCATGTCGCCGGTGCATAGAACGATGGTGCGGTAGGGCAGACCCAACCGTTCCAGGATCGTTTCGGCGCAGCGGGTCATGCGCTGGTGCTCGTCCTCCGACTGTTCCGGCGTGGTGATGGCGACCATCTCCACCTTCCAGAACTGGTGCTGGCGGATCATGCCGCGGGTGTCGCGCCCGGCCGACCCGGCTTCGGCGCGGAAGCAGGGGGTCAGCGCGGTGTAGCGCAGCGGCAGCTCCTCAGACGCCACGATCTGGTCGTTGACCAGATTGGTCAGCGGAACCTCGCTGGTCGGGATCAGGTAATGGTCGGTCGAGGTGGTCTTGAACAGATCCTCCTCGAACTTCGGCAGCTGGCCGGTGCCGAACAGGGCGTTGTCGCGCACCATCAGCGGCGGCGCGATCTCGGTGAAGCCATGCTCCGACGTGTGGATGTCCAGCATGAAGTCGGCGAGCGCGCGTTCCAGCCGGGCCAGACCGCCCTTCAGCACGGTGAAGCGGGCGCCGGACATGCGGGCGGCCGCCTCGAAGTCCATCAGGCCCAGCGCCTCGCCCAGCTCGTAATGCTGCTTGGGGTTCGCGATGTCGGGCGGGGTGCCCCAGCGGCGGACCTCGACGTTGGCGGTCTCGTCCGGCCCCTCCGGCACGTCGTCGGCCGGGATGTTGGGCAGGCCGGCCAGGAGCGCGTCGAGTTCGGCGCCGAGCGCGCGTTCCTCCTCCTCGACCTGGGGCAGGCGCTCCTTCAGGGTCGCCATTTCGTCCAGGATCGGCTGGGCATCGCGGCCTTCGCGCTTGGCGAGGCCGATTTCCTTCGCCGCCTCGTTCCGGCGGGCCTGCATTTCCTGCATCTGGGTCTGCGCGGCGCGGCGGCGGCCGTCGAGGTCGAGCACGGAGGACGACATCGGCGCCAATCCCCGGCGGCCAAGGCCGCGGTCGAAGGCTTCGGGATTCTCACGGATGGCGCGAAGGTCGTGCATGGCTCGAACAATCAACGAATTGTGTGGGGGATTGGTTATACGGCGCGACCCCGCCAAGGTCCAGTGCAAGCCCGTCCATCCACACGGTCCATATGGATCTGCGCAAACGGCATGGCGGCTGCGCCCCGGCTGTTGTTGGAACCGACGGGTGCGGCGGGGCAATGTCTGTTGTGCGCCGCAGTGGACGGCGCCAATGTCAGAAAAACGGAGCCGAGCGCGTGCGCGACGAGATCGAGACCGGTGCTGAGACCAATGCAGAGGTCGCCTATCTGCAGGCCGGCACCCCCGCCTATCGCCGTGCCAGCCGTATCCTGTTCGTCGCCGGCTTCTCCACCTTCGCCACGCTTTACTGCGTCCAGCCGCTGCTGCCGGAGTTCGTGCAGGAGTTCGGGGTGACGCCGGCCGAGTCCAGCCTGTCGCTGTCGCTGACCACCGGCGTGCTGGCTGTGGCGCTGCTGGTGGCGGGCGCCATCTCCGACGGGATCGGGCGCAAGCCGGTGATGGTGGCGGCATTGCTCGGCGCCGGCATCCTCGGGATCATCGGCGCGCTGATGCCGGGCTGGCACGGATTCCTCGCGGTGCGGGCGCTGGAGGGGTTGGCCTTGAGCGGCCTGCCGGCGGTGGCGATGGCCTATGTCTCCGAAGAGGTCGATCCGAAATCGGCCGGCGTCGCCATGGGGCTCTATATCGGCGGAACCGCCATCGGCGGCATGTCCGGCCGGGTGCTGACCGCCGTCGTCACCGATCTCGGAACCTGGAGGCTGGCGGTGGGGGTGGTCGGAGCGCTAGCGGTGGCGGCGGCCGTCACCGTCTGGCTCGCCCTGCCGCCGTCGCGCCATTTCGTCCGCCGCGCCGCCGGGCTGCCGGCGCTGGTGCGGGCGTGGCGCGGGTTGCTGACCGACCCGGCGCTGCTCGGTCTGTTCTCGCTCGGCTTCCTGCTGATGGGCGGCTTCGTCACCGTCTTCAACTATATCGGCTTTCGCCTGAGTGAACCGCCGTTCGAGCTGCGGCCGGCCATCGTCGGTGCGGTGTTCCTGGTCTACAGCTTCGGCGTGGTCAGCTCACCTCTGTTCGGCGGCTGGTCGGGTCGATTCGGATCGAACCGCACGCTGGCGGCGGCGGTGGCGCTGATGGTCGTTGGACTGGCAATGATGGAGATCGACAGCCTGTTCGCCATCGCCCCCGGCATCGCACTGTTCACCTTCGCCTTCTTCGGTGCCCATTCCATTGTCTCGGCCTGGATCGGCCGGCGGGCGGCGGTGGCGCGCGGGCAGGCCTCATCGATCTATCTGTTCTGCTACTATCTGGGGTCCACGGTCGCCGGAACGCTGGGCGGGCTGTTCTGGCACGGCTTCGGCTGGACCGGGGTCGCCGCCTTCGTCGGGCTGCTGATCCTGATCGCGGTCGGTGTGACGGCCGGGTTGCAGCGCAGCCGCTGATGGCGCGGCGAACGGTCGCGCCAGCGATTCGCCTTATTGCGTTGCGCTTTCCCGCGCCTCAGGCTGTAGGGGTTCGATCGGCAGGAGGGCGCGCGTTGAGTAACCTGACCGTCTATCTGGAAAGCGATGCCCGCCGGCCGGAACTCCGCACCTCCGAACCGGCGCTGATGGCGGGCCATCTGGCCCATATCGGCATCCTGTACGAACGCTGGACCGCCGACGCCCCCCTGCCCGCCTCCGCCGATGGCGACGCCGTGCAGCGGGCCTATGCCGCGTCCATCGACCGGCTGAAGGTGGGCCGCCGCTTCTGCACCGTGGACGTGGTTCGCGTCACTCCCAAGACCGACGGCGTCGAGGCCCTGCGCGCAAAGTTCCTGTACGAACACACCCATGACGAGGACGAGGCGCGCTTCTTCGTGGAGGGCTCCGGCGCCTTCTACATCCATCTTGACCAGCGGGTCTTCCGCGTGGTGTGCGAGGCGGGGGACCTGCTGAGCATTCCCGCTGGCACGCCGCACTGGTTCGACATGGGGCCGCGGCCGCGCTTCACCACCATCCGCTTCTTCAGCCGGCCCGACGGCTGGGTGGCGACGCCGACCGGCGACACCATTGCCGCACGCTTCCCGCTTTTCGAACCGGAGGCTGTGGAGGCAGCCTGACTCCGCCCCATTTCCGTCCCAAAAAATTCACTTGAATCACGGGCGGAAAAGCGTAAATCAATCGGCACGACGCACCCGCACGTGCCTATGGCCCTCTGTGGTTATGCTACGACGTACCGCGTCCTTTTTGGCAGAACCGACCATTCCAGTGGGTCGGTCCCGAGAGGGAGGTCAGTATGTACGCTGCCCACGGTGGGGCTGTGAGACGGTAGCCCTTTAGCCGGTAAACGACGCGCTGTTGCCTGGAGCTTCACAGCCCGGGGCCGCTGCTCGCACCGGCTATTTCCGTTTCCCCCCCTTTCCAAAATCCGATCAATCGCCGATTCCGCTGCGCCACCCGCGCCCAAGCCCTGTGCTGGCCGGTTCGTGACGCGGCCGGGGATCGCCGTCTGCTCACCGGGCCGGTTTGCACGCCGCCGTCCGGGGATAGGAGTGCGCCATGGGTTTCCTGCGTTCCCGTTCCGCCGTCACCCCGCTCCGCCGCGTCGGCCTGAACGACAGCAGCGCCGTTTCGCTGTCCACCGGCCGCCGCTCGACCGTGACCCAGGCCGTCGCCCTGCACCGCCCGGAAGAGCCGATGCACTGCATCCGCCCCGGCGTGCTGGCCGACACCGCCGGCAGCTTCCTGACGGCCTTCGCCGGTGCGACGGATGCGATCGGCCGTGGCGGCGACGTTCTGTATGCCGTGAAGTGCAACCCGGAGCCGGCGGTTTTGCGCGCCCTGTGGGCCGGCGGCGTGCGCCATTTCGACGTCGCCTCCCCCGGTGAGATCCGCCTGATCCGCCAGATGTTCCCGGACGCCGTCCTGCATTACATGCACCCGGTCAAGGGCCGTCAGGCCATCCGCAACGCCTACCACCAGTATGGCGTCCGCGACTTCGTGCTCGACAGCCGGGAAGAGCTGGACAAGATCCTGGCGGAGACCGACGGTGCCGCCGACCTCGGCCTCGTCGTGCGGCTGGCGCTGCCGAAGGGCAACGCGGTCTACGACCTGTCGGGCAAGTTCGGCGCCGCCACGGCCGACGCGGTGGACCTGCTGCGCGCCGCGCGCGCCGTCGCGCCGAAGGTCGGGCTGTCCTTCCATGTCGGCTCGCAGATGCTCGACCCGTCAGCCTACGAGCGCGCCATCGCGCTGGCCGGCCGCGTCATCGCGGAGAGCGGTGTCGCCATCGACGTGCTGGACGTCGGCGGCGGCTTCCCGGTGTCCTATCCGGGCGTCACCCCGCCGCCGCTCGGCGATTTCATGGCCGCCATCGCCCGCGGGATCGCCGCCATCGACCTGCCGGCGCACTGCCGCCTGTGGTGCGAGCCCGGCCGCGCGCTGGTCGCCCCCGGCGTCTCGCTGGTGGTGCAGGTGGTCAAGCGTCGCGGGAGCGAGCTGTTCATCAACGATGGCGTCTATGGCGCCCTGTCGGATGCCGGCGTGCCCGGCTTCCGCTTCCCGGCACGGCTGATCCGCCCGTTCGAGGCGATTACCGACGCCGAGAGCGAAGCCTTCAGCTTCTACGGCCCGACCTGCGACAGCGCCGACAAGATGGCTGGCCCCTTCCATCTGCCGGCCGACGTGAAGGCCGGCGACTGGATCGAGCTGGGGCAGCTCGGCGCCTACGGCTCCTGCCTGCGCACCGCCTTCAACGGTTTCGATCAGGCGCGGGTCGTCGAAGTGTCGGACGCACCGCTGCTCGCCACCCCCGGCTACGAGCTGCGCTCCTGCGCGGCCTGAAATCGAGGCCGGTTTTCCGTGGATAAAGCGTAAAGACATCCGTAACATTCAGTGGCCCGGCGCATCCCGATTCCTCTTCTCCGAAGTGGGCGGGAGCGTCGGGCTATGTCGTTGGCCTAAACTACCTCGGGGAGACAAAAAATCATGGCCCTGGACACGAAGCTCTGCACGTTCACAGGCCGTATGGTCATCATTGGATTCGGTTCGATCGGCCAGGGTGTCTTGCCGCTGCTTCTCCGTCACATCGACGGACTTACCGCTGACCGAATCACCATCGTCACCGCCGAGGAGCGCGGTCGGGAGGAGGCGGAGCTTTACGGCGTCGCGTTCCACAACAACCCGCTGGACAACGACAATTTCTTCCAGGTTCTGAAGCCGCTGATCGACAAGGGCGATTTCCTGGTCAACCTGTCGGTCGACGTGTCGTCGATCGCGCTGATCGAATTCTGCCAACGGGTCGGCGCCTTCTACACCGACACCTGCACCGAGCCGTGGGCCGGCGGCTATACCGATTCCAACCTGTCGCCGTCGCTGCGCTCCAACTATGCGCTGCGCGAATCGGCGCTGGCGCTGCGCCGCCGTTTCGAAGGCGGTCCGACCGCGTTGATCACCCATGGGGCGAATCCGGGTCTGGTGTCGCATTTCGTCAAGCAGGCGCTGCTGAACATCGCCGCCGACACCGGGGTCGAGACCGATGTCCCCACCGATCGCGACGGCTGGGGACGGCTGGCGCAGAAGCTGGGGATCAAGACCATCCATGTAGCGGAGCGCGACACCCAGGTGTCGAACCAGCCCAAGCAGATCGGCGAGTTCGTCAACACCTGGTCGATCGACGGCTTCGTCAGCGAGGGCTGCCAGCCGGCCGAACTGGGCTGGGGCACGCATGAGAAGGCCTTGCCGCCCGACGGCCGTCGACACGAGTTCGGCTGCGACTCCGCCATCTATCTGATGCGGCCGGGTGCGGCCACCCGCGTGCGCACCTGGACCCCGTTGGAGGGGCCGTTCCACGGCTTCCTCATCACCCACAGCGAGTCGATCTCGATCTCCGACTATTTCACCGTGCGCGAGGGCGACACCGTCGTCTACCGCCCGACCTGCCACTATGCCTATCACCCCTGCGACGACGCGGTGATGTCGCTGCATGAACTGGCCGGCAAGAACTTCAACATGCAGGCCGAACAGCGGCTGATGATGCACGAGATCTCCGGCGGCATGGACGAGCTTGGCGTCCTGCTGATGGGTCATCCCAAGGGCGCCTACTGGTACGGCTCGCGGCTCGACATCGACACGGCACGGTCGCTTGCCCCCTACAACAACGCGACTTCGATGCAGGTGACTTCCACCGTTCTGGGCGGCATCGTCTGGACGCTGGAGAACCCGAATCGGGGCCTCGTGGAACCGGACGAGGTGGACTTCCGCCGGGTGCTGGACATTGCCACCCCCTATCTCGGCGAGGTGGTCGGCGCCTATGGCGACTGGACGCCGCTGCAGGACCGAAATGTCCTGTTCCCTGAGGACATCGACGAGGATGACCCTTGGCAGTTCAAGAACTTCCGGGTCGTTTGAGAGAAATCGGATGAAGGACCGCAGCCGTCGCCGCCCATCGGGCCGCGTCGGCTGCGGCAGTGCTGCCACAGGGCGCATGGCGACACGGTGACATTGCCCGCCGAAGGGCTCTGAAACCGTTGACTTGGGCTTTCGCTTCCCCCAATCGTTCAGCCATGCCCAAGCACGTCTCCCGGCGCGCCCGCGCCAAAGCTCCGACCGCCGCCACCCTCGTCATGCGCTCCGGCATCGTCGGGCTCATGGTTACTTGCGGGATTGCCGTCGTGGATCTGGCCATTCCGGATCCGGCGAACGCCCAATCGCCCGCGACCCAGGCTCCGGGAACGAAGCCGGATACCGCGGCCGTGCAGGGAAGCGCCGCCCAGGGAAACGCCACCGCCACCGCGTCCAAGCAGGAACCGGTCCTGCTGACCGCCGATCAGGTCACCTTCGACGAGGTGAACAGCGTCGTCACCGCCAGCGGCAATGTGGAACTTGCGCAGGGCAAGCGCAGCGTCCGCGCCGACAAGATCACCTACAACCAGAAGACCAAGGTCGTCACCGCCACAGGCAAGATCCGGCTGGTGGAACCGTCGGGCGACATCATCTTCGCCGATTATGCCGAACTGACCGACAATCTGAAGGACGTGTTCATCGAGAACATCCGCGTCCTGATGACCGACAACGGCCGCATGGCCGGCAATGAGGGCGAGCGGCGCGAGGGCCGCCTGACGCGCGTCAACCGCGGCGTCTACAGCCCTTGCGACCTGTGCAAGGAAGACCCGACCCGTCCGCCGCTGTGGCAGATCCGCGCCGTGCGCATCGTTCACGACAACGAGGAGCACGAGGTCCGCTACAAGGACGCCACGATGGAGATCTTCGGGATCCCCGTCGCCTACACGCCCTACCTGTCGCATCCCGATCCATCGGTGGACCGCAAGAGCGGCTTCCTGACACCGTCCTTCGGCAACAACTCCAATCTCGGCGCGATCCTCAAGACCCATTACTACTGGGACATCGCGCCGGACCAGGACGCCACCTTCGACCTGCATTACTATTCGCAGCAGGGGCCGCTGCTCGGCGGCCAGTACCGCAAGCGGTTCGAGAGCGGGCGGCTGGAACTGGAAGGCGCCATCACCCGCGGCGACGTGGCCAACACCACCATCGTGCCGAAGGAAACGCGCACCCGCGGCTATGTCGCGGCGCGCGGCCTGTTCGACATCGACGAGACCTGGCGCGCCGGCTTTGATGTGAAGCGGGCCAGCGACCCGACCTTCCTGCGCCGCTATTACGATTTCCGCGAAGACTACCTGACCAGCAAGGCCTACGTGGAGGGCTTCCGCGGGCGGAACTATGCGGCGATCACCGGCTACAGCTTCCAGGACATGCGGTACGGGAACTCCGTTCCCGAGCCGGTCGCCCTGCCCTATGCGCAGTACAACGCGCTGGGCGAGCCGGGCAGCCTGCTCGGCGGCCGCTGGTCGTTCGATACCAGCCTGCTGGCGGTGTCCCGCTTCAAGAATGCCGGCCCGGACACGCAGCGCTTCATGGCGCAGCCGGGGTGGGAGCGCAACATCGTCTCCAACGCCGGCTTCGTCACCACCCTGTCGGGCAGCGTGCTGGTCGCCGGCTATACCGCGCAGCAGTTCAACACGGCCGACCCCACCACCCGCGGGAACGACAACATCAGCCGCTTCCGCTTCTTCCCGCAGGGGCAGGCCACCGTCCGCTATCCGTTCGTCCGCTACGGCGAAAGCTCGTCCCAACTGGTGGAGCCGATCGGCCAGCTGACCTTCGCGCCGAAGCTGCCGAACGGCCGCGTCTTCCCGAACGAAGACAGCCTGGACGTCGAGTTCGACGACGTGAACCTGCTGCAGCCCAACCGCTTCACCGGCATCGACCGGCTGGACGACGGCATGCGCTTCACCTACGGCCTGCGCACGGCGATCTATGGCAATAGCCAGGGGTCGGCCAGCCTGTTCCTGGGCCAGAGCATCCGCCTGACCGACAGCAATGTCGGCTTCACCGGCGATTCCGGCCTGGAAGAGCGGGTGTCCGACTATGTCGGCCGCCTGGACCTGCAGCCGGCCGACTGGCTGGACGTCAATTACGGCTTCCGCGTCGATCACGAGACCTTCCGCCCTCGTCGCCATTCGTTGAACGCGACGGCCGGCGTGCCGCTGCTGCGCCTGTCGACCTCCTACACCTATGTCGACCAGACGACCGCGCGCAACGCGGTCACCCGCAACCGGGTGGAGCAGGCAAGCTTCGGGGTGTCGTCGCAGTTCACCGATTACTGGAGCCTGGGCGTCAGCCACACCCAGGCGATGGAGCCGCAGCCGGGTCCGCGCTCCAGCCTTGCCGTGCTGTCCTATTCCGACGAATGCCTGGTCTTCCAGACCATCGCGCGCCGCGATTACACCGTCAGCACGACCGGTGAGAAGGACGGCAACACCATCTTCTTCCGTCTGGTCTTCAAGAATGTCGGCGAGTTCAAGAGCCCCGGCATCAACGCCAGCTTCCTGGGCGGCGGTTCGGCCAACCAGTAAGCGCGGGTCGGTGGGAAAAGGCGGCGGTCACCGACGGCCAGGGGGTTGCATCCCTTGGCCGTTGCCGTTAGCCATTAACGCCCGACGAGACAGCCCGCCGCGACCGGAATCATGACCCTGGGACGTTACGACTACGAAAGACGCTACCGCAAACGCATGCGGGCCGGCGTGATCAAGTTCGCGCTGCTGGCGGCACTGGTGCTCGGTGTCGGGTTGTTTTCCTACCAGATGGGGATCGAGCAGCTGAAAGGCCGTGACGTCACCCTGCGGGAGGAGATTGCCACCCTGTCGCGCCAGAAGGCCGAGCTGGAACTGCTGGCCAGCCAGATGCAGCACGCCGCCCGCACCGCGGAGGCGCGGGTGGGCGAGCTGGAAGGCCGCCTGCAGCGCGAAGTGCCGACCGGCGACCTCGCCAAGCTAACCCAACTGGTTGCGGAGCGGCTGAAGGGTGGGCTGGACGCCAACCGCCTCGCCTTCGTCATTTCGCAGGCGCAGATTCCGCGCAATTGCCAGCCGACCGACACCAAGCGCTTCACGCTCAGCACGCCGCTGCTGAAGGGCGGCGCTCGCGGCGTTACTTTCGGCAATGGCACCGTCACGGTCACCGGCGAGGGTCAGTCGGCCCACAATCCTCAGGGCAACGCCGAAAGCTGGTTCGATCCGGGCCAGCCGGTGACGATTCGCATCACCGGCATGGGCGGCAAGGGCACCACGGTCAGCGGCGTCCTGCCGCTGCACCAGTCGCTGGTGGTAGACAACAGCGAATACCGCTTCACCATCGCCGCTGCCCAGCGCTCCTTCGTCGAGGTCACCGCCGACCGTTGCGCCTATCCCTGAGGCGTAACGGCCAACCCGCGCGGCGGCTCGCCTGCCGCGTGGATATCCCACATCGTGGCATAGGCCGCTTCGATCGACCGGGTGAAGCGGCCGGTGTCGAACAGCGGGGCGGTCGCCCGCGCCTGCTCCAGCCGCAGCTTCAATGCCGCCAGTTCGGCGGGCTGCCCGGCCAGACGCCGCGCCGTCACCTCATACGCGTCCCAGTCCGACACCGCCAGTTCCGGAAGTCCGACCGCGTGCAGCAGGCTGGCGGCCACCCGCCCGGCGAAGGAGCGGCCAAGGACCGTCAGCACCGGCAGGCCGACCCACAGCGCGTCGCTCGCCGTGGTGTGGGCGCCGACCGGGCTCGAATCGAGGAACAGGTCGGCCAGCCGGTGGCGCGCCAGATGCGCGGGACCCGGCAGGCGCGGGGCGAAGACCAGCCGCTCCGGTGCCACTCCCCGCTCTGCCGCCGCGCGCCGCAAATTGACCGCGACCTCCGCCGGTCCGTCCAGCAGCCATAGCACCGATCCCGGAACGCGCTCCAGAATCCGGCACCAGCGGCCGAACAGCTCGGGGCCGATCTTGTATGAGGCGTTGAAGGCGCAGAAGACCACGCCGTCGTCGGGAAGCCCGCAGTCGGAGCGGGCCGGCACCGGGCCGATGGCGCGCTTGCGGTCGTTCGGCTGGTAGCTGTTGGGCAGATGGACGACTCGCTCGCTGTAGAAGCGCTGGTGATCGACCGGGACCACGATTGGATCAGCGATGACATAGTCGATGGCCGGGCTGCCCAGCGTGCCCGGGTAGCCCAGCCACTGCGCCTGCAGCGGTGCCGGCCGGTGGGCGGCAATGCCAGGGCGGGCGTTCTGGGTGTGGCCCTTGAGGTCGACCAGGATATCGATGCCGGCCTCGTGGATCAGGCCGGCCGCCTGCTCGTCGGTAAGGGCGGACAGGTCGATGAAGCGGTCGAACCCGGCGACCAGCCGGCGTCGCAACGGACCGCCGTCGTCGGGACCATAGGAGCAGCCGACGATCTCGAAGCGGTCGCGGTCGTGCCGTTCGATCAGTTCGGCGATCAGAACCGCGGTCGCATGTTCGTGGAAATCGGCCGAGAGATAGCCGATGCGCAGCTTCGATCCGCGGATGCTGCGGGTCGGAAATGCGGGCCGGATGCCGCGCGTCTTCCAGGCGGCATAGCGTTCGGCGCAGGCGCGCTCCAGTGCAGGTCCCGCCCCTTCGCCGAGAAAGATCCAGGGATGGGCCTGCTGCGTCCGCCCCTCCCGCACCAGCTCGACCAGCCTGCCCGACAGAGCGGTCAGCCCGTCCCAGCGGCAAAGGTGGCGGCACTGTTGCACCAGTTGGGCCAGCACCCCGCCGGCGTCGGGCAGGCCGATGCGCATAGCGCGTTCGAAGCCGACGATGCTCGCCGCGCCGTCTTCCGCCGGGCCGCCGCGCTGCCCGCGTTCCTTCAGCGTCAGGGCGAGGTTCGCCTGTCCCTCCGCCAGATCGGGCCGCAGGCTCAGGCAGGCACGAAAGCCGGCGACGGCGCTGTCCAGGTCACCGCGATCGCGATGGAGGGCGGCCAGGGCCAGCCGGGCCGGCACCAGGGTGGGGTCGAGCGCAAGCGCCCGGCGCAAGGCAGGTTCGGCCTCGTCCAGCCGGCCAAGCTCGCGCAGCAGGACGCCCTGGTTGCAGGGGGCGGGGGCGAACTGCGGCATCAGCCGGGCGGCCTCGCCATAGGCGGCAGCAGCCTCCGCCGGGCGGCCGAGCGCCTGCAGGGTCACGCCCCAGTTGTAGTGGTTGCCGCCGAAATCCGGCAGCCAGTCCAGCGCCTTGCGGTGATGCGATTCCGCTTCCGTAAGGCGGCCCTGGCGGCGCAACGCCTCGCCGAGGTTGGAGCGGGCGACCGCCTCCTCCGGCGTGCCGGCCATACCCAGCGTGTCGAGGGCCGAGAACAGGGCCGACAGCAGTGCACCGTCGCCGGGCTTGCCGGCCAGACGGCGGCGCAGATCGGCGACGGCGCGCTGGCCGGACATGGACGCGGAGGTCACTTGCGCTGCCACTGGCCCGCGGCGGTCATCACGAACTGGCCGGCCGGGGTACGCTCGATCAACTGCTGGCCGGCGACCGCCTGGACCTTGTCCAGCGCCGTGCCGTTGCCCTTGGCGATCTCCTGATAGCGGGCGAGGCGCTGGGCGTTCACCTGCTGCGCCAGCGCCTGGGCCGAGGCCGGTGCGTCGGGGACGACGCCGACCATACCGTCGGGACGCTCACCCAGCTGGCCGGCAGCCTTGGCGGCGGCCAGCGCATCCTGCGCCAAGGCCAGCTGCGGCATGGCGGACACCAGCAGTCCGGCGGCCAGCGCGGACAGGGCGAGCCGGTTGAAACGGCGGCGGCTGATGGAAGCGGTCTTCATCACTTCTTCCCCTTCGTGGAAGAGGTCGTGGAGTCGGTTGGCAGGCCGAACAGGGCGGGGTCGTTGCGGATGGCGTCGTCGACGTCGCGTTCCAGCTTGACCCGCACCTCCTGCTCGATCCGGACGTTCAGATTGATCTCGATGGGCTTGTCGGGCGCTTCGATCTTCACCGTCGGGGCGCAGGCGGCAGCGGCGGCCGAAATCAGCAGAGCAGCCGCAAGGCCGGTAGATGGGAATCTGGTAAGCATAATGGCGGTCAGGGGTCCTTCTGGTCGAAGCCGGTCATCCGGTCCCGCAGCGTGTCGGGAATCCGGTAGACGTCGAGGTTCTGGCGCAGAATCCGGTCGAGCGCGCCGGACAGCTTAAGGTTAAGCGCGACCGGATAGCCATCGTAGAATGACGGGTTCGATCCGCGCAGCGAGAAGCCGGCGCTGAGTTCGCCGCCGGCCTGCCCGTCGATGGTGATCCGCAGCGTGTCGTAATGGAAATCGGTCAGCGCCCCCATCAGCATGGCGGTCGGGCTGCCCTCCTCCCCCTTCAGGGCGGGCGGCGGCTTGGCCGGGTCGTAGCGCAGGGTGCCGGGACCGGACGATTTGAGAACGCCGCCGTCGATTGTCACCTTATCGCCGGCGAACACCACCGGCAGGGTGCCGGCCAGCTTGCCACTGGCCGCCAGCCCGTCGACGGCGATCAGGTTCAGCAGCTTGGCGGCGTCGATCCGGTCGGCATGCAGGGTCACCCGCCCCTTGGGCTTTTCGGGCGACAACTCGAACGGGTCGGCGCGCAGAAGGCCGCCGGCCCAGTTCCATTCCGCCCGGTCCACATCCAGCCGCCCGTCACGGCCATAGCCGAACAGCAGCGTGCCGTCCGTCAGCGGAATGCCGACGTCCAGCAGGCCGATGGACAGCTTCTGCCCGTCCGGGATCACCGGCGGCGAGAGGCTGGACAAGGCGATGGTGCCGCTGACCCCGGCGACGGTCACCGGCCCGGCGGCACCGGCAAGCCCCTTCACCACCGCCTGTCCGGCCGTGGTCATGCCCTTCGCGGTCAAAGCGACCGTCGCCTTGCCCGACAGGGTGCCCGACGCCTTTTCGAGGAAGGTCGCGGCGAGCGGCGAAACGGCGGCGAGACCGGGGCCATCGGCGGCAAGGCGGAACGGCTTCGCCACCGCCTCCAGCTTCCCGGCACCGGCGGTCTGATCATAGGTGCCGTCGAGCGTGACGGTGAGGAGGCCGTTTGCGCCCTTGGCGGTGCCGTCGATCGCCCATGGCCCCTGCCCTGCCTGCACCGCCTGCATTGTCACCGCCAGCGGGACGACAGGCGCGGGCTTGGTGGTGTTGGTCAATTGCGCGACCACGGCGTCCGCCCGCCGACCGTCGCCATCCTGCGCCAGCCGCAGCACGACCTTGTCGGCGCGCAGGTCACTGGCGGGAGCCTCCAGGCGCGGCGCCTGCAGCTCCGCCACGACCGTCATGGCATCGGACGACCAGCGCAGGAGCGGGGTTTCCCCCACCGGACACAGCGTCGCCCCCTGCGGCAGGCCGAGCGGCTGCCCGGCGACCGTGAGCCGTTCCGCCTTGGCGGGCAGGCAGCCCGCGGGGGCGACGGTCACCGCGCCGCCGTCCATCCCGACCACCAGCGCGCCGGACAGCGTCACGCGCCCCGCCATCGGCAGGTCGAGCGCTTTGGCCGCGGCCTCCAGCGGGCCACTGTCGACGGCAAACTCCAGCCGCAGGCCGCGCCAGCCATCGGCGATGCGCAGGCTGGTGACGGTCACCGCGGCTTTGGTGAAGCCGGCATCGCGCAAGGTCTGCGTCGCCGTCCTACCGATCAGCGCCGGACCGGTCAGGATCGCACCGCCCAGCCCGACCACGGCCAAGGTCACCGTGACCGCCACCGTGCCGGCTATCGCCCGTCCCAGCCTCAAGCCCCTGTCCTTTCCCCAACGTCCCGTCATGACCGGCATGCCACGTCCCATGCCACGTCCATGTCCGGATGAACACCCGGACGAGTGGCCGTCATCCGTGACTTTTGGCGGATCGCCATCCCCGCCAGCGCGGCTTTGCATTCCCGCGCTTTTCCCCTATGGTCCGTGGCGCGGATTTCGGCTCATCGGAGTGTTTCGCATGAAGCGGTGGACCCGCGCGTTGCTGGCGGCCCTGTTCGCCACAATCTTCACTGTCTCGTTCTTTACAGTTTCTCAAGGGGAGGCGAAGGCCTTGGATCCGGAAAACACCATTTACCTCGACCTGAAGGACGGTCGCGTGGTGATCGAACTGCGGCCCGACCTGGCGCCGAACCACGTCGCCCGCATCAAGGAACTGACCCGCCAGGGCTTCTATGACGGCGTCGTCTTCCACCGCGTCATCGACGGCTTCATGGCCCAGACCGGCGACCCGACCGGCACCGGCATGGGCGGCTCCGGCAAGAAGCTGAAGGCCGAGTTCTCCAGCGCTCCGCACATCCGCGGCACCCTGTCGATGGCCCGCGCCCAGGATCCGGACAGCGCCGACAGCCAGTTCTTCATCTGCTTCGCCCCGTCCCAGTTCCTGGACCGCCAGTACACCGTCTGGGGCCGCGTGGTCGAGGGCATGGAATTCGTCGACATGATCAAGAAGGGCAGCCAGTCCCGCAACGGACAGGTCACCGACCCGGACAAGATCATCAAGATGCAGGTCGCGGCCGACGTAAAGTAACGTCGCCTCCGCAGCCGTTCAGGGAAAGGGGGACCGGTGCGCCGGTCCCTTTTTTCTTGGCAGCGATTTCCGTCGGTCAACCGCCCGCCAGCGAATTGGTCATGGCGCGCAGCAGGTCCTTCATCGATTGCGGCCGGTCCTGCCAGCGCATGGCCAGACCGGACAGCAGCACCTTCTCGAATCCGGGGGGCAGCGCCACGCCCAGTTCGGACGGCTTCGGCACCTTGTCGTTCATGAAGCGGGCGGTGGCATCGGGCGGGGTGCGGCCGGTCAGCGCCAGATAGATCGTGGCGCAGAGCGCATAGACGTCCGACCAGGGGCCCTGCCGCCCTTCGTTGGAATATTGCTCCGGCGGGGCGTAGCCGGGCTTGAGGATCACGGTCAGGCCGGCGCCCGGACGGGCCGTCTGCCTCGCGGCGCCAAAATCCAGCAGCTTGCGGTCGCCGGCGTTGGTCAGGAAGATGTTGTCCGGGCTGATGTCGCGGTGGATCAGTCCCTGCTCGTGGATGGCCTGCAGCGCCTTGGCGATCGGCATCACCACCGACAATGTCCGCTTCACGTCGATCCGGCCGCCGCAATCAGCCAGATATTTCTTCATGGTGCGGCCTTCCAGCAGCTCCATGACCAGATAGGCGGTGGCGTTCTCTTCGAAGAAATCCTGGATGCCGACGATCTCGCGCACCTCGCGCAGGCGGGCGAGCGTCCGCGCCTCCTCCAGGAACTTGGCGAGGCCGGCGGCGAAGGTCTCCGCATGCTCGTCGGAGAAGGGGGAGACGGCAGCGGCGTTGGGAACGCGGGAGATCAGGTTGGATGGATAATATTCCTTGATCGCCACCTTCACCTGCAGCCGATCATCCCATCCCAGATAGGTGGCGCCGAACCCGCCCTGCCCCAGCACGCGCCCGGCACGGTAGCGGCCATGCAGCAGCGTCCCCGGCACCAGATGCACGCCCGGCCGATTGTCCGATTTGGCCGGGAAGCCGCAGGCGCCGCAGGTCTCCGACCGTCCTTTCGCGGAATAGCAGCTTGGGCACAGCCCCGCCGTATCGTCGGCGACCGCGGGGATGGTGCCGGCCACACCCCGTTGCTGGCTGGCCGGATGAAGAACCGTGTCGGCGCTGCGAGCGGCCAGGGACGGCGGAGGCGCGACTTCCACGGTGGCCGGCGGAGCGGGCGGCAGAACGGGCGGGGGTGCGGGTGCGGTCGCCATCTGGCGCAGCCGATCCAGCAGTTCCAGCAGCCTTCTCACCTCCGCCTGGGCGACCTCGCTTTCGGGCTGGGCGAGTTCGGCCTGGAATTGCGGCTGGCGGACGATTTCCAGAATGTGCTGGCGCATCAGCGGCAGGGCGCCGTCCTCGCGGATCAGGCCCGAACAGGCGACCTCCGCCAGCCGGACGGTGCGGCGGCGCAGGACCGGTTCCACCTGCTTCAGACGAACCGCGAGCTGCCCGGTCTTCACGAAATCGTCGACCGCGCGCTCTGCCCGTCCGGCGATCCGCTCGCAGGCGTCCGCCGGCAGCGGTGCGGCGCGGATGGCCGCCAGTGCGCGGGCGAAATCTCGCTCCAGCAAGGCGGTGTCCGGCGTCTGCACCAGCATGTTCTCGATCAGCAACTCGTTGCAGACCGCCGCGTCGAGCGACGCGAGGATCTCGTCGGCATGCCGTTCGGCGGCCGGGGCGGCAGCGACACGGGTCAGGTAATGGATGCGGCAGATCAGGTCCGATTGCCCTTCGCCCATCCCGATGATGGAGCGGCGATAGGCGCTGGCCCCACCCTGCTCCAGCCGGCGCGAATAGCGGACGGTCAGCGCGTCGGCCATGGCCGCACCGCCGACCAGCCCGTCGCGGGTCAGCAGATGCCCGACCAGCGTCTTCAGCATCTCCGCCTCCTGGTCGAAGGCGCCGCGGCCCAGCGGCTGGGGTGCCTTCAACTGGCGGCGGATGCGGTCGAGGACGGCGGCCTTCGCATGGGGCAGCTTGCCCTGGCGGAACAGGGCGTTCAGCACGCCGACGCGGTTCGGCCCGATGGCCTCCATGCCGATGCGGCCGAACAGCATGTCGCAGAGGCTGGACAGCAACGTTCCCGGCAGCAGATTGGTTCCGAACAGCTCCGCACCGGCGGCGGCGGAGGCCAGGACATCGCCGATCACCCCATCGACCGCCGCGGCCAGCCGCTCGTCCCGGTCCCACTGGTGCAGTTCAAGCAGGCGGTCCAGCTTGCCGTTCCAGCTCTTGATCTCCACCAGTTCCATGGCAATGGCGACACGCAGGTCGTACTCCGCATCGCCGGTGGGGGTCTTGGCCCCCTGGGAGAGCAGCCAGTCCACCGGCTTTCGGCCGCGCGGCATGGCGGCGAATGCGGCCTGGGCGGCGCGCGCCTTGGCCCAGCTTTCGTCCAACGCGGCACGGATGGCGCGTTTGCGCGTCTGCTGCTCCTGTCCCGGCGCACGCGCCTGGGCCGCCGCGACCTTGCTCAGGGCCGCCTCGATCAGCGTCCCCTGTTCCAGGCAGGCTTTCAGCGGCTTGGGCAGATGGATCAGCTCCGTCGGGGTCAGGAACAGCGGGTCCAGGTAAGACCGCAGCACCGTGCCGATCAGCAGCCGCGCCGGCAGCGCGTGGTAGTCCGGCAGCGAGTCGCACGGCTCCACCTCGTCGAGCGTGGCCATGGCCGACGACGGAGTCGGCATCGCGCGGCTGAGTTGGGGAGTGGACACTCCGGGCCTTTCCTGGACGTGACGGATTGCGCGGCCGGGCTGCAACACCGGCGCCCCTTCCGCGTTGTCGATACAACCGGCATTCCGCACCCGCCGGGGAGCGGGGCCGGACCGGCATCGTCGCGCAAGGAGGGTAAATGACGAGTGTACGATACCCACATTTTTCGACAAAAACAGGTGAACTGTGTCAGCGTCGAGGCAGTCGGCGCCTTGCCGATGGCGACCGTTTCCTTCGGCCTTCGCATGTGCGATAAGAATCGTGACGCCGACGATGGGAGAAACGCATGATCCGGACGGGCACCATCATCGCGTTGCGGCACGGACCGATGACGCTCACCGCGGCCCCCCAATGCGGCGGTTCGCTGGCGAGCTGGAGCCTGTCCACCGCCGATGGCCCGGTCGAGCTGTTCCGGCGAGCCTCCGACCACGCGCTGGCCGGGAATTTCGCCCCGGACATGGCCTGTTTCCCTCTGGTCCCCTTTTCCAACCGCATCGGCGGCGGCCGGTTCGTCTTCCAGGGCCGCGAGGTCGTGCTCGCCACCGATCCCGGATCACCCCACAGGATCCACGGCCATGGCTGGTCATCCCCCTGGAGCGTGGAGGCCGTCACCGACGACGCCCTGCGCATGGCATTCGCCCACCGGGCAGACGACTGGCCCTGGAGCTATCGCGCGGCACAGACGGTGTCGCTGGACGGCGAAGGGCTGACCGTCACGCTCGACCTCATCAACGACTCGGACAGCGACATGCCGGCCGGACTGGGGCTGCATCCCTATCTGGTCAGGTCGCCGGGCAGCCGCGTGACCGCCGGCGTCCAAACCGTCTGGGAGAATGACGACACCATCCTGCCCTGCCGGAATCGTCCGGTGCCCGCCGCCTGGGACTTCAGCCAAGGCGTGACGATGGACAATGTGGAGCTGGACAACTGCTTTACCGGCTGGAACGGCTCCGCGACGCTGGACCGCCCGCGCGAACGGCTGCGCCTGACCATGCTGGCCGACGGGCCGGTCGGACACCTGATCGTCTATGCCCCGCCCGGCGAACCCTATCTGTGCCTGGAGCCGGTCACCCACATGACCGATGCGCTGAACCGTCCGCAGGAACCCGGTGCTGGGGTGATCGCGCTGCCGCCGGGTGAACGGCTGTCGATGACCGTCCGATTCCTCGTGTCACGATCCTAGAGCGCCGCCTGTCGTACCGAGTTCGCGAGCAAGGCCGATGAAGGCCCTGAAGGCGGCCGACGGGTTTCGCCGTCCGGAATAGTAGAGGCAGAGCCCGGAACGCGGCGGCGTCCAGTCATCGAGCACGCGAACGAGACGCCCCGCCTCCATGTCGGCCCGGACGTCCGGTTCCATGAAGAAGCCTAGGCCTACGCCTTCGAGGACGGCGATTCGCGCCAGACTGGCCTCGTCCAGCGTGATCGGTCCATTTACCTCGATCTGTGCCGACTGCCCGTCCTTCTCGAACTGCCACCGGAATAGGGCACCGTTCGGCAGACGGACACGAATGCACGGGTGAACGAGCAGGTCGGGCGGCAGGCGCGGCCGCTCATGCGCCGCGAAATATGCCGGCGACCCGACGACCGCATAACGCTGCGGCCGACCCAGGGGAACCGCGATCATGTCGCTCGGTACTAGGTCGGCCGCACGTACACCAAGGTCGAACCCCTCGGCGACGATATCCACCAGCCGCCCTTCGGTGACGAGGTCGACATGGACCTGCGGATGACGGCGCAGGAACTCCAGCACCAGAGGCGAGAGGAGTTCGCGCGCCGCTGTGGCGAAGGCATTGATGCGAAGTGTGCCCGACGGAATGATCTGCTGCGACCGCACGGCTTCCAAGGCGCCGTGGACATCCTGCAATGCCGGACCAACCTGCTCGACGAACACCCGCCCGGCATCGGTGAGCGAGACGCTCCGTGTCGTCCGGTTGAACAGGCGAACGCCAAGGCCCGCTTCGAGTTTGCCGATCGCATTGCTGAGCGCTGTCGTCGACATGCCCAGGTCGAGCGCCGCTGCGCGAAAGGTGCCCCGTCGCGCAATGGCGATGACCGCATCCAGATCGTTCAGTTCAGCCTCGCGCATTGTCCCGCCAATCAAAACCCCTCATCCCGCTTTATCCCGATTATCGAAACAGATGTCCAAACTTAGTTTGGAAAGGACAGGAAACTTCGATCAGGAGGAATGACGCGATGACACTCCCTTCACCGGTCTTGGCCTGCATCGATGCAGACGGAAGGAACGACGGCATTGCGCTGATCGATGCCTTCGCGCCCGACGCCGCGGTCAAGGATGAAGACGGCACTCACTTTGGCAAAAAAGCGATCGGCGCGTGGTGGCGGGCTGCAAAGGCCAAGTACCAACACGTGATCGAACCGCTCGAATCGACTGAAGACGGCCAGACCACCAGAGTTCTCATGAACGTGACTGGGCAATTCCCCGGCAGTCCCGCCAGGATGGTTTTTGCGTTCCGGGTCGAGGGCAGCCGGATTGTCGGGCTGGAGATCACCCCATGAGCCCCTTCATCAACCTGGGCGGCAAGCGGACGCTCGTCACATCGGGCACCCGCGGCGCCGGTGCGGCCACCGTCGCGCTGTTTCGCGAACTCGGGGCCCGTGTGCTGACGGCAGCCCGCTCGCGTCCGGACGGGATGGACGAGGCGATGTTCGTCTCCGCGGATCTGACGACCCCGGACGGGTGTGCCAAGCTCGCGGCGGCGGCGCGCGAACGCTTGGGCGGGATCGACGTCATCGTTCACATGCTGGGTGGTTCCTCCGCTCCCACAGGCGGATTCTCTGCGTTGAACGACGAAGTCTGGAGCAGGGAACTCGACCTGAATCTGATGCCCGCGATCCGGCTCGACCGCGAGCTTGTGCCGGCGATGGTGGCGCAGGGCCATGGTGTGGTCATCCACGTGACCTCGATACAGCGCGAGCTGCCCTTACCGCAGTCGACGACAGCCTATGCCGCTGCGAAGGCCGCGCTCTCGACCTACAGCAAGAGCCTGTCCAAGGAAGTTTCGCCCAAAGGCGTGCGCGTGGTGCGAGTCTCGCCCGGTTGGATCGAGACCGAGGCGGCGGTACGTTTGGCCGAGCGGCTCGCGAGGGACGCCGGCACCGACTATGAAGGCGGCAAGCGGATCATCATGGACTCGCTCGGCGGCATTCCCATCGGCGGGCCATCGAAGCCGGACGATGTCGCCAACCTGATTGCGTTCCTCGCTTCCGACCGTGCCAAGACCATAACCGGCACCGAATACGTCATCGACGGCGGTACCATTCCGACCGTGTGACGCGTGACCGACAGTACGAGCGAAGCCGGCCGTCGCCGGCCCCCTCAGCGGCAGCGGACGAATTCCGCCGCGAAGCTGGCCGGCGGTTCCATGCGCAGGATCAGCCGGTCGAAACGCGGCGAATCGGCCGGCAGAAGCCGCAGGGTCGCCAGCGGTGCCGCCGCCTGGGCCTGAGCCCCTTCCGACGGAGCGGCCGGCAGAAGCGCCACCCCCTGCACCGGGTCGCCGTCGGCCGCCAGGGTGCCATCCAACGGGAACAGCTGCAGCCGCGGCTCCACGGCGTGGAGGCTGCGGTCGGTGCCGATGTCCAGATAGGAGCTTCGGCAATCGTCGATGGCGGTGCGGTCGCCCGGATCGGCCTTGGCCCAGCGGCCGGCCAGAGTCTCCAGCGAGACCTTGCGGCTGATCGGCGGCACCGGCGGCTGGGGTGCGGCGAACCGGCGGGCCGCGGCGCCAGTGACGGACAGCGGCAGATCGCCGACCGGCCGGGACCGGGACTGCCGCTCCGCCTCCAGCGCCGCCGTGCGCTTGCGGATGACACGCGCCAGGCAATCCGCGCGCGTCTTTGCCAATTTCGCGTCGGCCAGATCGGCCGCGGTCACCGGACAGGATTCGTCCCGCTTTGCCCGCCAGACGGTCTGGCTATCCTCGATCGCCGCACGGCCGCTGTCGTCGGTGGTGGCGCCAAGGGCCGCCAGCGCCGCATCCATCGCCGCACCGGCCGCCGCCAGCTTCGCATCGCCGCACATCAGCTGCGCGGTCGGCGTCTCCGCCGCCTCGCAACCGCGCGCCGCCGCCTCGGGAGCGGCGGCCTCCGGCGGGGGAGTGTCCACCGGAGCCGAAAGGGCCGGGACCGCGGCCATCACCGCGAACAGGGAGCCGGCAGCCAGGAAACCGCCAACCAGGGACAGGGCGCGCATCGCAGGAAACCTTGGATAAGGAAGCGGAACGTCACGAAGCGGGGAAGGCCTCCAGCACGGCCTTGACCTGACGCTGGAAATCCTGGTCGGTGCGATAGCGCGTCACGACCGACTTGTCACGCTCCACGAAAAACAGCATGTCGTCGCGGCTTGGCAACATGCGCGGATTCGGCTTTTCCAGCAGTTCGCCGTTCCAGTCGACCCGCGCCATGAAATAGACCGCGCGGGCGAACAGCATGAACAGTTTGTTGTCCGGCGCCAGTTTCTCCCGCCGCAGCAACGCAAAGTAATAATAGTTGCGGCCATGGAAATAGTTGGTGTGGATCGCCTGCAGCGCCGCAAACCGCTCGTCCGGATTGTTGACCTTCTTGATCTGCTTTTCCAGGCGGAATCCGGCGAAGAAATACTCCCGTGCCTCGTGCTCGAAGGAAAAGGCGCTGCCCTTGATCAGGGCCATCTGCTCGCCGTACCGCTTCAGCGCACGGGTCATCAGCAGTTCGAGAAAGCGCCGCTCCACCGCGAACCTGTCGGGGATGGTTGGCAGCATCTCGAACACATGGCGCAGGTGATAGGGATGACGCACGACGACGACCGGAACAGACAGCTTCCTGTTCTTCGCCGGCGCCCGCTTTTCGGCCACCAGCGTGACGGCGGGCGACAGCGAAGCCATGGTCGCCTGGATCGTGTCGTGCAGTTTCCAGCGCAGCTTGGTGTCGGCCGATTGGCTGCCGAGGTTCATGCGGGCAAAAAACCGCTTCACACGGCTGCCGAAGGTTTCCTTCGGCAGTTTGTGCGTCGGCAGGTTGGGGACGATCAGCGGATTGCCGAGAATGTCGGCCGACGGAGGCAGAGGCTTGAAGTTGAAGTATTTTCCGGTGACGACGCCCCGTCCGGCGCCGCCGGGGCCGGCATCGCCCGAACCGCCCGCACCGCGGTTGCCGCCCATGAGTGAAGAAGCCGCCACCGACACCATCCAGACGCGAATTCCCGCCGCCGCGATACTCCGATCGCTTAGGATATAAAGGGTAACGCGAACGGAAGAAAGCCGCAGCGCGCGTCATTCGCAACTTCGTGACTTTTTCGCAACTGCGGTAGGATCGGTGCTGGGGCGCTCTGTCGGGTCCGATTCAACGGTGTTACCGTTGCATCGGCGACCCTGGACCAAACCGGGGCGCGAACATCATCGAACAGGCATGAGGCGGGGTTTTCCATGGCGATCCACGTCGCGCTGAACCATAAGACGATCTATCGTTACGACCGGCCGGTGTCGCTCGGCCCACAGATCATCCGGTTGCGGCCGGCGCCCCATTGCCGGACACCGATCCTCAGCTATTCCCTGAAGGTCACGCCCAAACAGCATTTCCTGAACTGGCAGCAGGATCCGCAATCGAATTTCCAGGCCCGCTTCGTCTTCACGGAAAAGACGCGCGAGTTCATCGTCGAGGTCGATCTGGTCGCCGAGATCGCCGCGATCAACCCGTTCGACTTCTTCCTGGAGGAGAAGGCGAGCCATATCCCCTTCGCCTACGAAGACTGGCTGCAGCGCGAACTGCGCCCGTACCTGGAAACGGAGGAGCCGGGGCCGGAACTGATCGCCTATCTGAGGGACATTCCGCGGGAAAGGACGCCGACCATCGATTTCCTGGTCGCGGTCAACCAGCGGCTGCAGCAGGACATCGGCTATGTCATCCGGATGGAGCCCGGCATCCAGAGCTGTGCGGAGACGCTGACCAGGCGCACCGGCTCCTGCCGCGATTCGGCGTGGCTGCTGGTGCAGATCCTGCGTCACCTGGGTCTGGCCACCCGCTTCGTCTCCGGCTACCTGATCCAGCTGACCGCCGACCAGAAGGCGCTCGACGGCCCGTCGGGTCCGGAGAGCGACTTCACCGACCTGCATGCCTGGGTGGAGGTGTTCCTGCCCGGCGCCGGCTGGGTCGGGCTGGACCCCACCTCCGGCCTGCTGGCGGGCGAGGGGCACATTCCGCTGGCCTGCACACCGGACGCCTCCTCCGCCGCCCCGATTTCCGGCCTCGTCGACGAGGCCGAGGTCGAATTCGGCCATGAGATGTCGGTCACCCGCATCTACGAGGCGCCGCGCGTCACCAAGCCCTACACCCCACAGCAATGGGCGGCGATCGAAGCGCTGGGCCACCGGGTCGACGAGGATCTGAAGACCGAGGACGTCCGCCTGACCATGGGTGGCGAGCCGACCTTCGTCTCCATCGACGACATGGACGGCGCCGAGTGGAACACCACCGCGCTGGGTCCGCAGAAGCGCAAGATGGCTGCCGATCTGATCCACCGGCTGATGGCACGCTTCGCTCCCGGCGGCCTGCTGCATTTCGGCCAGGGCAAATGGTATCCCGGCGAATCGCTGCCGCGCTGGGCGATGACGCTCTACTGGCGCCGCGACGGCGAGGCGCTGTGGGCCAACCGCGACCTGCTGGCGCGCGAGGACACCGATTACGGCCACACCTCCCAGGATGCCGGCGTGTTCCTGATGGCGCTGGCAAAAAGGCTGGGCCTCGACCCGAACCTCGTGCTCGGCGCCTATGAGGACCCCTGGCACTATCTGCGCAAGGAATCGCAGCTTCCGATCAATGTCGATCCGCTGAACAGCAAGCTGGATGACAAGGAGGAGCGCGAGCGGCTGACCCGCGTCTTCACCCGCGGTCTGGCAGAGCCGGTCGGCTTCGTCATGCCGATCAACCGGCGCATGACCCAGCAGGGGCCGGTCTGGCTGTCCAGCACATGGCCGCTGCGCCAGGAGAAGCTGCTGCTGATCCCCGGCGACAGCCCGGTCGGCTACCGCCTGCCGTTGGGCTCGCTGCCCTGGGTGTCGAAGTCCGACTATCCTTATGCCTGGGAAACCGACCCGTTCGAGGATCGCGGCCCGCTTCCGCCTCATCCGGTGCAGCGCCGGCAGGAGATTCGCGGTGCCGTCCAGGAATCCGACCGTGGCGTCCACACCGACAAACGGATCGCCCAGCGCCAGCGCATCATGGCGGAGATCCGTGACGAACTGCCGGAGGAAGGCAAATCGGCCTGGTGGGTGGTGCGCACCGCCCTGAGCTGCGAGGCGCGCAATGGCCGCCTGCACCTGTTCATGCCGCCGATGAGCACGCTGGAGGACTATCTGGCGATGCTGGTGGAGATCGAGGCGACCGCGGTCGAGCTCGAGATGCCGGTCGTCATCGAGGGTTACCAGCCGCCGAAGGACCCGCGCCTGAACTCCATGGCCGTCACCCCCGACCCAGGCGTGATCGAGGTGAACATCCACCCCGCCCACAGCTGGGACGATCTGGTGCGCAACACCATCGCCCTGTACGAGGATGCGCGCCAGTCCCGCCTGGGGGCGGAAAAGTTCATGATCGACGGGCGCCATTGCGGCACCGGCGGCGGCAACCATGTGGTGATGGGCGGCGCCACCGCGGCCGACAGCCCCTTCCTGCGCCGGCCCGACCTGCTGCGCAGCCTCATCACCTATTGGCAGAACCACCCTGCCCTGTCCTACGTCTTCTCCGGCCTGTTCATCGGCCCGACCAGTCAGGCTCCGCGCGTGGACGAGGCGCGCGACGACCAGCTCTATGAGCTGGAGATCGCCTTCAACCAGATCGATCAGGCGGCGGCGAATGGCAACTGCCCGCCCTGGCTGGTCGACCGGGTGCTGCGCAACCTGCTGGTCGATGTGCAGGGCAACACCCACCGGGCGGAGTTCTGCATCGACAAGCTCTATTCGCCGGACAGCTCCACCGGCCGCCTCGGCCTCGTCGAGTTCCGCGCCTTCGAGATGCCGCCGCATGCGGAGATGAGCCTGACCCAGCAGCTTCTGATGCGGGCGCTGGTCGCGCGCTTCTGGAAGCATCCCTACAAGGGCAAGCTGGTGCGCTGGGGCACCGAGCTGCACGACCGCTTCATGCTGCCGCACTTCGTCCAGCAGGACATGGCCGACGTGCTGCAGGACCTGCGCGACCATGGCTATCCGCTGGAGGACAGCTGGTTCGCGCCGCATTTCAACTTCCGTTTCCCGGTCTACGGCCATGTCAGCCAGCGCGGCATCACCATGGAACTGCGCATGGCGCTGGAGCCCTGGCATGTCCTGGGCGAGGAGCCGGGCGGCGGCGGCACGGTGCGCTATGTCGACAGCTCGGTGGAGCGGGTGCAGGTGCGCGTCACCGGCCTGATCGACGCCCGCCACGTCATCACCTGCAACGGCCGGCGCGTGCCGCTGATCCCCACCGGGGTGGAGGGCGAGTTCGTCGGCGGCGTGCGCTATCGCGCGTGGCAGCCGCCCTCCTGCCTGCACCCGACGATTCCCGTCCACACCCCGCTGATCTTCGACATCCTCGACAGCTGGGCCGGCCGGTCGATCGGCGGCTGCACCTATCACGTCATGCATCCGGGCGGCCGCAACTACGAGACCTTCCCGGTCAACGCCAACGAGGCGGAGGGCCGCCGTCTGGCCCGCTTCTTCCCCTTCGGCCATACCCCCGGCCCGATGGACGCCCCGGCGGAGGAACGCAACCCGCAGTTCCCGATGACCCTGGATCTGCGGCGGGGATAACAACGTCGGGGTAACTGGGGCTGGTCCACCGGCACTGTCCCCTTCTCTCGCCAGAGAGGGGGACGAGCCTATGACCGGACCGTCATCCATTTTTCAGCGTCATAACGCGATAGCACTACCCGTATAACGGTTATCGAATTTACCCTCATCGGTCGAAGGCCAAAGCACCATACACCAGATGAGGGAATAACAGGGATGAAGCTGCCCTTCTACGCGACGCTGGCGGCCACTGCGCTGATGCTCAGCTCCTGCGCCGAGCCGCCGCAGCCGCCGCGTCCGGTGCCGGTCAAGCCGCCGGTCGAGGTCAACGGGCTGTGGTACCTGGACCAGGGTTGGTCGGACGAGGCCCGCCAGTGGTACTACAACACCACGCAGGGCTCGCAGATCATGCGCTATGACTGGTTCATGGCGTTGGAGGATCCGCAGACCAAGCAGCCCTTCGTCAAGAGCATCACCCGCTACGGCTATGCCGCCGGCACGGCCAGCAGCTGGAACCCCGATCTGCTGCCGGTCGGCTTCGTCAAGGACACCGATCCCGACAAGACCACCTGGTTCGGCATGACCTGCGCCGCCTGCCACACCGGCGATGTGACGGTGAACGGCAAGACCATGCGCATCGACGGCGCGGTCACCACCGGCGATCTCTATGGCTTCATCAGCGGGCTGAGCGGCGCGGTCCACACCACCGTGACCAGCGACGCGGCCTTCCAGCCCTTCGCCACCCGCGTGCTGGGCGCCGGCGCCACCGATCAGCAGAAGCTGGCGCTGTACAACGACCTGAAGGCCTTCGACCAGTCCTTCGCCGCCTTCGTCGCCGCCAGCACCCCGGACACGCCCTGGGGGTCGATGCGTACCGACGCCTTCGGCATGATCTTCAACCGGGTTTCGGCCATCGACCTGAACCTGCCCAAGAACAACCGCGCGCCGAACGCCCCGGTCAGCTATCCCTTCCTGTGGGATGCGCCGCACCAGCCGCGGGTGCAATGGAACGGCCTGCTGCCGAACGCCACCGCCTTCGACGCACTGGGCCGCAATGCCGGCGAGGTGCTGGGCGTGTTCGGCAAGGTGGCGCTGAAGCCGCCGGCCGACGCCGCGCATTACTATTACAAGTCGACGGTCCGCGGCCGGAATCTGGTCGACATGGAAAACCAGCTGCGCAAGCTGCGCTCGCCGGTGTGGCCGGACAGCCTTGCCGGCAATGTCGACATCGTCAAGGCGGCGGCCGGTGAGACGATCTACAAGGAAAGCTGCCAGAGCTGCCACGCCGTCCTGCCGCGCGGCGAGACCTACACCACCGCGCCGATCGAGATGGTGCCGCTGTTCAACTGGGCGAAGCCTGACGATGCCAAGGCGGTGATCGCGGCCTTCGGCACGATCTGCACCAAGGGCGTCGATGCCGCCGTCTCCGCCGGGATGGTGACGGTCAACTATGCCGCCGATCCGAAGATGGCGGTCGACGCGCTGTGCCGTCAGGTCGATACCGGCGTCCTCGCCAACGTCGCCATGCCGCCGCAGCTGCTGGGCGGCAAGCCGCTGAAGAACCCGGATCTGGCGGCGAATCTGCTGTCCAACGCGGTGATCGGCGCGATCTTCGGCGATCTGGTGCGTGAACAGGGCCTGCTGGCCGACCTGCTGAAGGGCGACAACACCCCGGCGCCGTGGCTGACCGCCAGCGCGCCGGCCGGCTGGTCGCCCGAATCGCAGACGAAGGGCGGCACGCTCGACACCACGCCCTTCGTGAAGCCGGGCGCCAGGATGACCGCCGACCACCAGAAGGTAATCGCCGCCCTGACCGGCCGCGGCGAGAGCAAGCCGGCCGTCGGCGCGGTTCCCGCCGGTGGCCGTGCGGCGAAGGCGGCTGCCGCTCCGGCGAAGTCCACCTCCGGAGGGGCGACCGCCGACGAGGAGGCGCTGGCCGGCACCATCAAGCAGCTGCTGGCCTACAAGGCGCGTCCGCTGGACGGCGTGTGGGCTACGGCGCCCTTTATGCACAACGGGTCGGTGCCCAACCTGTATGAGATGCTGCTGCCGGCGTCCCAGCGGTCGGTGACCTTCCGCATGGGCAGCACCTCCATCGACCCGGTCAAGGTCGGCGTGGATTCCTCCGCCAAGGATGCCACCTTCGTCTATGACACGACGAAGCCCGGCAACCACAACAGCGGCCACGAATTCGGCGCCGGCCTGACCGACGACCAGCGTTGGCAGCTGGTGGAATACCTGAAGACGCTCTGACCGTTTCCGGGATCTCCGCTGCATCCGGCAAGCCGGAGCGTCGCCATCCGCGGCGCTCCGGCTTTTTTTCATTCGCAAGGGTCACCCATGGCCCATGCGGCTGCGAACGGATATGGGCGGAATCTTTCCTCTTTCGGATGGATCGCCCGGCCGCCAGCCTTGCATCACCGGGCGGGGACGTTCAGACTGTTGCTTCCTTCATAGGCAATACGCACCAGTCCGACCTTGTCCCAATCCGACCAGCCATTCCGCGCGCCGGCATCCGTGATCCCGTCCGGGATGCCGCCGGTTCCCTTCACCCAGGGATCGCTGTTCGGCGAGGCCGACGCCATCGGCTATGGCTCGGGCCAGGTCTATGACGAGATGGTGAACGGCCAGGGCCGGCTTCGGCCGCACTGGCAGACCTTCATGAGCACGCTTGGCCCCCTCGACGCAGAACAGATGGCGCAACGCTGGGAGGAGGCGCGGCGGCTGCTGCACCAGAACGGCGTCACCTACAACATCTACGGCGATCCCAATGGGATGGAGCGGCCATGGCCGCTCGACATGATGCCGCTTCTGCTGCCGGCCCATGAATGGAAGGCCATCGAATCGGGGTTGATCCAGCGGGCGTCGTTGCTGAACGCCATCCTGACCGACCTGTACGGGCCGCAGACGCTGACCCGTTACGGCCGGCTGCCTCCGTCGGTGATCCATGCCGACCCCGGCTTCCGCCGCGCGGTCCACGGCATCCGGGTGCCGAACGACGTGCATCTGCATTTCTACGCCGTCGACCTCGCCCGCGCCCCCGACGGGCGCTGGTGGGTGCTGTCCGACCGCACCCAGGCGCCGAGCGGCAGCGGCTATGCGCTGGAAAACCGCGCGGTGATCGCCAAGGTGCTGCCCGACAGCTTCCGCCATTGCCAGGTGGAGCGGCTGACCGGCTTCTTCGACACCTTCAAGGAAACCCTGCTGTCCATCGCGCCGCGGAACGGCGGCGCCGGCCGGTTGCCGCGCGTGGTCCTGCTGACCCCGGGTCCCTACAACGAAACCTATTTCGAGCACGTCTATCTCGCCCGCTATCTCGGCCTGACGCTGGTGGAGGGGGCGGACCTGACGGTGCGCGACCGGACGGTCTATCTGAAGACCCTGTCGGGGCTGGAGCAGGTGGACGTGATCCTGCGCCGGCTCGACGCCGATTTCGCCGACCCGCTGGAGATGCGCGCCGACAGCTCGCTGGGCGTCGCCGGGCTGATCGAGGCGGTGCGGGCCGGCAATGTCGTGATGGCCAATGCGCTGGGCTCCGGCCTGATGGAATCGATGGCGATGAAGTCGTCGCTGCCGACGCTCTGCCGCCATCTGCTGGGGGAGGAACTGCGGCTGCCCGGCGTCGCCAGTTGGTGGTGCGGCAACGATGCGGAACGCGCCTACGTCATCGACCATCTCGACGGGCTGGTGGTCAAGCCGGCCTTCCCGTCGCTGTCCTTCGAGCCGATCTTCGGCGCCCAGCTGTCGGCTGCCGAGCGCTCCGTCCTTGTCGAGCGAATCAAGCGTCGCCCCTGGTATTTCGTGGCGCAGGAGCAGATGGCGCTCTCCACCGCGCCAGTCTGGCAGGATGGCCGGCTGCAGCCGCGCCCGCTGGTGCTGCGCGTCTTCCTCTGCGCCACCCCCAGCGGCGGCTATGCGGTGATGCCCGGCGGCCTGACCCGCGTGTCGAGCGAATCCGGCCGTCTGGTGGTGTCGATGCAGAGCGGCGGCGGCAGCAAGGACACCTGGATCCTGGCACCGCGCCGGGCCGACGTCGCCTCCACCCAGCCGCGCCCGGCGCTGGCGACGGAGCCGACGGCCAGCGGCGCCCGCCCGTCCGCCAACGACCTCCCCAGCCGCGTCGCCGACGGCCTCTATTGGCTCGGCCGCTACGCCGAGCGGGCGGAGGGCGCTTTGCGCCTGCTGCGCGCCACCCAGGGTCGGCTGATCGACAGCAACATGCCGGGCGCCACCCTGCAGCTTCGCCCGTTGCTCGACCTGCTCAGTTCGCAGAGCATGATTCCGGCGGAGATGGCGCGGGTGACGGAGAGCGGCGCCAACCGCGGTCTGCGCGAGGCGCTGCACGCGGCGGTGACGGACCCCGACCATCCCAACAGCCTGCGTTCCCAGGTGCTTCGCCTGCATCGCACCGCCTATTCGGTGCGCGACCGCCTGTCGATGGACATGTGGCGGGTGGTGTCGGCGATCGATCGCCAGACCCAGCCGCCGAAGGGACGGATGGACGCGGCCTCGCTGCTGCTGCGGCTGGACGACGTGATGATCACGCTGGCCGCCTTTTCCGGCCTCGAGCAGGAAAGCATGACGCGGGGCGCCGGCTGGCGCTTCCTCGACATCGGACGGCGGATCGAACGCTCGCTGCACATGATCGCGCTGATGCGCGGGGTCCATGTCGCCGACCTGGACCGAGAGGACGAGTCGGTGCAGGCCGCCACCCTGTCGGTGCTGCTGGAACTGGGCGAGAGCGTGATGACCTACCGCGCGCGCCACCTGACCAGCGTGCTGCGCACACCCGTGCTCGACCTGCTGCTGGGGGAGGAGGCGAATCCCCGCGCGCTGGCTTTCCAGCTTGCGGCGCTGGACCGTCACATGCGGGCGCTGCCCAGCCAGGGAGTCGGCACCGGGACGGACCCGACCGGCGGCGCGCTGGCCATCGTCGCCGCCGCACGCAACAGCCTGGAACGGACCGACGCTATGGCGTCCGGCGAGGGGTTGCGCACGCTGCTCGACACGCTGGCGATGTCGTTGCCGGACGTCTCCAATTTCCTGGCGCACGCCTATTTCAGCCATGCCTTCGCACGATCGGCCTGACGCGATGACGCCCCCTTCCCCCGCTCCCGGCCCCTTCCCCAGCAGTGGCGGCCTTTCGACGCGCTATCGCGTGCGCCATGCCACCGCCTACGATTATGGCGAGGATGTGCCGATCTCCCACCATCTGCTGCATCTCAGCGCCCGGCCGCACCCGCGCCAGCGCATCCGGCGCAGCCTGCTGACCATCGATCCGGTCCCGGCGGTGCGGGCCGAGCGGGTGGATTATTTCGGCAACACCGTCACCTATGTCGCGGTTCAGGAACCGCACCGGACCTTCTCCGTGATCGCCGAAAGCGAGGTGGAGGTGTTCGAGCCGCCCGCACTGGCTCCGAACGAATCGCAGCCGTGGGAACAGGTGCGCGACAGTCTGCGCGGTCTGACCGGGCCGGACGACGGGGCGGAGATCACGCAATATTGCTTCGACAGCGCGCTCGTCGCTTCCAGCCCGGAGCTGCTGGAGTATGCCCGGGGCAGCTTCACCCCCGGCCGTCCGGCGGTGGCGGCGGCCATCGACCTGATGAACCGAATCAACCGCGAATTCGCCTTCGATCCCACCGCGACGACGGTGGCGACGCCGCTGGCGGCGGTGATGCGCAACCGCCGCGGCGTCTGCCAGGACTTCGCCCATATCGCCGTCGGCTGCGCCCGCGCCGTCGGCCTGCCCGCACGCTATGTCTCCGGCTATCTGCGCACCCTGCCCCCGCCGGGACAGCCGCGGCTGGTCGGCGCCGACGTCAGCCATGCCTGGGCATCGGTCTGGTGCGGGATCGCCGCCGGCTGGTTGGACATCTGCCCGACCAACGCCTGCGTCGCCAACCGCGATTTCATCACCGTGGCCTGGGGGCGCGATTACGACGATGTCAGCCCGGCCCGCGGCGTGCTGGTCGGCGGGGCCGGCCATGGCCTGACCGTCAGCGTCGACGTCGAACCGCTGGAGGACTGAGCGATCCCGCTCACGCCTCCTGCGGCAAGCCCAGCATGCGGTGCAGCGTGTTGCAGATGGTGCGCGGATTCACGGGCTTGCTGAAGATCTCCAGCGGCTTCCAGCGCTCGTGTTTCAGGTCACTGTCCTGGGTCAGGTAACCGGTCATCACCACCACCGGCAGGGTGGCATCCCGTTCGCGGATTTCCCGGATCAGCGTCTCGCCGTCCATGCGCGGCATGCGCAGGTCGGTCACCAGCGCGTGCACCCGCTCGCGGGCATAGCGTTCAAGCGCCTCCACCCCGTTGGCGGCGACGGTGACGCGGAAGCCCTTGAAGGTCAGGAAATCCTCAAGCGCCATCGCCGCCAGCACCTCGTCCTCCGCGATCAGGATGTGCAACGGATCAGGCATGCGAGAACTCCCTGTCGGATGAGGAGACCGGCTGGCTCGGCAGCGTGATGCTGAAGCGGACGCCGCGGCTTCCGCCCTCCAACTCGACGTTGCGGGCTTCGATCCGTCCGCCCATGCCGTCGATGATGCCGTAGCCGATCGACAGGCCGAGGCCGGATCCCTTCCCGACTTCCTTGGTGGTGAAGAAGGGATCGAAGATATGCGGCAACACCGTGGGATCGATGCCGCCGCCGTCGTCGGTCACCTGGATGACCACGCTCTGTCTGTCCGGGTCGTCGCCGACTGCCACCATGATGCGTCCCGCCTTCCCACCATTTGCACGAAGCGCGACGATAGCATCGCGCGCGTTCGAAAACAGGTTGAGTATCACCTGCTCCAATTCAAGGGGGCGTCCGGTTACCGGCAGTTGCGCCGAGCCTGAGCTTTCGACGATCTCGACGTCTTCCAGCGCATATTGATGGCGCACAAGCTCGACTGCACTCTGCACGCAGTTGGCGGGTTGGAAGGCCCGCATGCCGCCGCCGTCCCGGCGACCGAAGGTGCGGACATGGTCGATCAGCTTGCCCATGCGTTCGGTCTGCTCAATCACCAGTTTCAAGGCCTTTTCGGCACGGGCCGGTTCGAGCAGATTCTCCTGCAGGCGGTTCAGGGTGTTTTCGGTCCAAAGCCGGATGACGTTCAGCGGCTGGCTCATCTCGTGCGCCATGCCGGCGGCCAGCGTGCCCAGCGTCGCCAGCTTGGAGGTCTGGATCACCTCCTCCTGAAGGCGTTTGCGCTCGGTCACGTCACGGCCGCTGCCAAGAATTTGGATTACCCGTCCGGCGGCATCCTTCACCGGCACCAGCATGGTGTGGAAGACACGCTGACCGGCCGGCATGTCCAGCGTTTCTTCGTAATCAATGGTCTTACCGCTATCGCGGCAGGCGGTGTACCGGGGAATTACCAGGTTGGCCAACTCCGGCGCCACAGCATCCCGGACACGGCGGTCACGCAATTGCTCAGGATCCAGGCCGCCGATCCGCGCCAGCGCCGGGTTGATCGCCTCGTAGGCGAAATCACCGTCCGGAAGGACCTGGACGATGAACAGCGCCTCGGCCAGATTGTTGAAGAAGCCGGAATAGCGGGTTTCCATCTCCCGCCGTGTCGCCACCTCCAGCGCCAAGGCCCGGTTGCTGGCCTCCAGTTCACGTGGGCTGGGCAGGGCCAGCAGGCGCGGCATCAGCCACCAGAGTGCCCCCGCCGTCGCCAGCGAGGCCAAGGCGGTGATGAACTTCACCAGCCCTTCCAGCACATAGTCGGGAGTCCACAGCGTCCAGACCGACAGGAAATGGGTGGTGCCGCAGGCGATGATGAACAGCGCGAACAGCAGCGCCACCCAACCGAAGGCCACGTCGCGGCGCCGCATGACGAAATAGGTCAGCGCCACAGGAATCGAGAAATAGGACAGGCCGATCAGAATATCGGACCCGACATGCAGCATCAGGATATCGGGGCGCCAGAGCAGGCAGACCCCATGGGGTATGAACCCGCCGCTATCCAGAAGCTCGTCCAATCCCAGTGCCATGTCCGCCTCTTTTCCGACCATACCCGTCCGACGGAGGCCATCGCTTAAGTGTCGAAACTATCACACGCACCCGCACAAGGTCCGCCACCGGACCGACGCCGTCAAGCCGTCAGTCCGTTCGGGTCGAGCTGTACAGATTTATCTCATGGAAAGACGCCCGCCCGCGGCCTGTGCCGGGTGGCGGGCGTCGATTTCATGCGGCCGTGTGGACCTTGCGGTTCTGCTCACGGGTCTTCAGGAAGCGCAGCGCCGGGAAATCCTCCTGCGCGCGGTTCAGGTGCCAGGCATTGCGGGCCAGGAACACCAGGGCGCCGTCATGGTCCTCCGCCAGCGCCGAGCGGTTCAGCTCGATGAACTTCTCCAACTGGACCTTGTCGTCGGTTTCGACCCAGCGGGCGGCGTCCAGACCGGCGCCCTCAAAGCGGGCGGCGATACCGTATTCCGCCTCGATGCGCGAGGCAAGAACCTCGAACTGCAGCTGTCCGACCACGCCGACGACCCAGTCGGCGCCGGTCAGCGGCTTGAACACCTGGGAGGCGCCTTCTTCGGCGAAATGCTCCAGCGCCTTGCGCAGATGCTTCACCCGCATCGGATCGTCCGGGCGGACGCGCTGCAGCAGTTCCGGCGCGAAGCTGGGCACGCCGGTGAAGCGCAGATCCTCGCCCTCCGTCAGCGTGTCGCCGATGCGCAAGGACCCGTGGTTGGGGATGCCCATGATGTCGCCGGGCCACGCCTCTTCCGCCACCTCGCGGTCGCGGGCCAGGAACAGCACGGCGTTGTTCACCGCCATCAGCTTGCCGGAGCGGATGTGCTTCAGCTTAGCGCCCCGCTTGTAGCGGCCGGAGCAGAGGCGGACGAAGGCGATGCGGTCGCGGTGGTTGGGGTCCATGTTGGCCTGGACCTTGAACACGAAGCCGGTGACCTTGTCCTCGTCCGGCTGGACGGTGCGCGGATCGGCCGGCTGCGGGCGCGGCGGCGGGGCGTTCTCCGCCAGACCGGACAGCAATTCGCGCACGCCGAAATTGTTGATGGCGGAGCCGAAATAGATCGGAGTCAGGTGGCCTGCGCGATAGGCCTCCAGATCGAAGGCCGGCATCAGGCCGCGCGCCATCTCCACCTCCTCGCGCAGCTTGGCGACGGCGTGGGCGGGCAGCAACTCGTCCAGACGGGGGTCGTCGAGACCATTGCACTCGATGCCCTCGTCGATCTCGTCGCCCTTGCTGCGGTCCATCAGGATCAGCCGGTCGCGGATCAGGTCGTAGCAGCCGAGGAAGTCGCGGCCCATGCCGATCGGCCAGCTGGCCGGCGTGACCTCCAGCGCCAGCGCGCTCTCGATCTCCGAGATCAGGTCGAAGGGATCGCGCGCCTCGCGGTCCATCTTGTTGCAGAAGGTCATGATCGGCACGTCACGCAGACGGCAGACCTCGAACAGCTTCAGCGTCTGCGCCTCGATGCCCTTCGCACCGTCGATCACCATCACCGCACTGTCGACCGCGGTCAGCGTGCGATAGGTGTCCTCAGAGAAGTCTTCGTGGCCCGGCGTGTCGAGCAGGTTGAAGGTGCGCCCGTCGAAGTCGAAGGTCATGACGGAGGCGGTCACCGAGATGCCGCGCTCGCGCTCCACCTTCATCCAGTCCGACTTGGCGCGCCGCTGCTCGCCGCGCGCCTTGACGGCACCGGCCATCTGGATGGCGCCGCCGAACAGCAGCAGCTTTTCCGTGAGCGTGGTCTTACCGGCGTCGGGGTGCGCGATGATGGCGAAGGTCCGACGGCGGGAGACGGCGTCCTGAAGTTCGGACATGCGCGGGTCCCGTGACAAGAGAAGGTGATCGTGTGAACGGCGAAAGGGCCGACAGGCGAAACACGCCCATCGGCCCCCGTCGCATTACATAGCAGTGCCGGCCCTTGGATTCCAGATCCTTGGGTCCAGCCTTGCCCTGGACCTTACAGGGCCAGCTCGGCGATCTGCACGGCGTTCAGGGCGGCGCCCTTCAGCAGCTGGTCGCCGCAGACGAACAGGTCGAGGCCATGATCGCCGAACACCAGGTTGGTGCGGATGCGGCCGACCTCGACGTCATACTGGCCGGTGGCGTTCAGTGGCATCGGGTAGGCGCCGTTGGCCGGATCGTCCACCACCTTCACGCCGGCGGCATCGGCCAGGACGGCGCGGGCGGCGTCGGGCGTGACCGGCTGGATCGTCTCCAGCGTGATGGCTTCGGAATGGGCGCGGTAGGTCGGGATCCGCACGGCGGTGCAGCTGACCAGCAGGTCCGGGACCTCCATGATCTTCCGCGTCTCCCACGTCACCTTCATCTCCTCCTTCGTGTAGCCGTTCTCCTGGAAGGCATCGATCTGGGGGATCAGGTTGAAGGGGATCGGGTGGCGGAACACGCTGTTGGTGACCGGCTTGCCGTCCAGCTGGTTGCGCGTCTGCTCCTCCAGCTCGGCCATGCCCTCGGCGCCGGCGCCGCTGGTGGCCTGATAGGTGGAGACGATGGCGCGCTTGATGCCGAAGGCCTTGTGCAGCGGCCCGAGCGCGACCACGGCGATGGCTGTGGTGCAGTTCGGGTTGGCGATCAGGCGCGAACCGGCGGCGTACGCCTCGCGGAAGACGTGGGCGTTGATTTCCGGAACGATCAGCGGGATGTCGGCGTCGTAGCGGAAGGCGGAGCTGTTGTCGATCACCAGCGCGCCGGCCGAGGCCAGATCCTTGGCGTGCGCCTTGGCGAAGTCGCCCGACACCGCCAGCAGGACAACGTCATAACCCTTCACCACCGCGGCGTCGAAGGCCTGCAGGGTCAGGGCGCCATAGGGGGTCTCCTGCACCTTGCCGGCGGAGCGCTCGGAAGCAAACAGGCCGAGTTCGGCGACCGGGAAGTTGCGGTCGTGCAGGACCTTGACCATCTCGCGGCCGACGGCGCCGGTGGCGCCGACCACGGCGACGCGGAGGGACTTGGAAGAAGCGGAGGCGTTGTTGCTGCTCATGGCGGGGTTCCGTCCTGTCTATCGCACTGTTGATCGGACCGGCCTATCGGTCGTTCGGACAGCGGACCCCGGATACGACGAGGCCCCGTCCGTTGTCCGGCGGGGCCTGCCTCGTGGAAGAAACGCTGGTCGATCCGATCAGCACACACCACGCCGCTGCCCGCCGAAGCGAGTCGCTTTTTTGGTCGTAGTGGTGGTGATGGCCTTGCGGTTCATGGGGCCTTCTTATCCGAATGCGCAGGCATTGTAAAGCGCCTGCGCATTCGCCTGATCAAAGATTGCCGGGCTTGGAGATTACCGGAACCCCTCGCCGTCATGGCTCGGCTTCACCGGGTGTACGTCCCAGATCTCCTGGGCGTACTCGTTGACCGTACGGTCGGACGAGAACCATCCCATGTTGGCGGTGTTCAGGATCGCCTTGCGGGTCCATTCCTCCGGATCGCGGTACAGTTCCATCGCGGCGTCCTGCGCCCGGCAATAGTCGGCAAAGTCCGCCGTCACCAGGAAATGGTCGCCGCCGTCGGTCAGCGCCTGGACGATCGGGTGGTAGCGGTTGCGATCGTCCGGCGAGAATGCACCGGTGGAGATCATGTCGAGCGCCCGCTTCAGGCTGGGGTTCGACGCGATCACATCGCGCGGGTTGAAGCCGCCGCTGGCGCGCAGGTCGTTCACCTCCTCCGCGGTCATGCCGAAGATGAAGATGTTGTCCGGCCCGACATGCTCGCGGATCTCGACGTTGGCGCCGTCCAGCGTGCCGATGGTCAGGGCGCCGTTCAGCGCCAGCTTCATGTTGCCGGTGCCCGACGCCTCCATGCCGGCGGTGGAGATCTGCTCCGACAGGTCGGCGGCGGGGATGATGATCTCGGCCGCGGTGACGTTGTAGTTCGGCAGCAGAACGACCTTCAGGTTGTCATGCACCGACGGGTCGTGGTTCACCACCTTGGCGACGTCGTTGATCAGTTTGATGATCAGCTTGGCCATGTGGTAGGACGGCGCCGCCTTGCCGGCGAACACCTTGGTCACCGGGACCCAGCTGACCGTCGGATTGTCGCGCATCTCGTTGTAGAGCGCGATGGTGTGCAGCACGTTCAGCAGCTGGCGCTTGTACTCGTGCATGCGCTTGACCTGCACGTCGAAGATGCTGTCGACCAGCACCTCCTCGCCGGTCTGGCGGGCGATGTAGGCGGCCAGACGCTTCTTGTTCTTGCGCTTGGCCCGGCGGAACTCCTCGCGGAACACCACGTCGTCGGCCTTCTCGCGCAATGCCGCGATCTGCGACAGGTCGGAGATCCAGCCCTCGCCGATGCGGGTGGTGATCAGCTCCGACAGGGCCGGGTTGGCCTGCTTGAGCCAGCGGCGCGGGGTGATGCCGTTGGTCTTGTTGTTGATGCGGTCCGGGAATTCCTCGTGGAAATCGGCGAACACCGTCTGCTTCATCAGTTCGGTGTGCAGGGCCGACACGCCGTTGACCTTGTGCGAGCCGAGGAAGGCGAGATTGCCCATGCGGACCCGACGCTCGCCGCGCTCGTCGATCAGCGACAGTCGCGACAGCTTGACATTGTCGCCGTCCGCCTTGGCCTTGGTGCGGTTCAGGAACTTGGCGTTGATCTCGTAGATGATCTGCATGTGGCGCGGCAGCACCCGCTCGATCATCCGCACCGGCCAGGCTTCCAGCGCCTCGGGCAGCAGGGTGTGGTTGGTGTAGGCGAAGGTGGCGCGGGTGATTTCCCACGCATCGTCCCAGCGCAGGGCGTGCTGATCGACCAGCAGGCGCATCAGCTCGGCGATGCCGATGGCCGGGTGGGTGTCGTTCAGCTGGATCGCCGCCTTGTTGGGCAGATTCTCGAAGGTGGAGTGATGCTGCAGATAGCGGCGCAGGATGTCCTGCAGCGAGGCCGACGTGAAGAAATACTCCTGCTTCAGCCGCAGTTCCTTGCCGGTCTCCGTCGCGTCGTTGGGATAGAGGACGCGGCTGAGATTCTCCGACAGGATCTTCTGCTCGACCGCCTTCATATAGGCGCCGTCGTTGAAGTGGCCGAAGTTGAAGTCGCGGGTGGCGCGGGCCGACCACAGGCGCAATGTGTTGATCGTTTCGCCGCCGAAACCGACGACCGGCGTGTCATAGGCCATCGCCAGCACGCGGTCGGCATCGACCCAGCGATAGGCGCGCTCGCCGACGCTGTCGCGGAACTCCTCGACGCGGCCATAGAACTGGACCGGGTAGAGCACCTCCGGCCGTGCGAACTCCCACGGGTTGCCGAATTGCAGCCACTGCTCGGGATATTCGACCTGCCAGCCATTCTCGAAGCGCTGCTCGAACAGGCCGAACTCGTAGCGGATGCCATAGCCGTAGCCGGGCAGCCCCTGCGAGGCCATGCTGTCAAGGAAGCAGGCGGCCAGACGGCCGAGGCCGCCGTTGCCCAGCGCCGCGTCCGGCTCGGCATCGACCACGTCGTCCATCGACAGGCCGAGGCGGTCGAGCGCCTGACGGCATTCGTCCATGATGCCCAGGTTCGACAGGCTGTTGGTCAGCAGCCGCCCGATCAGGAATTCCAGGGACAGGTAGTAAACGCGCTTGGCGTCTTCCTGGTAATAGCTGCGGGTCGTGTCCATCCAGCGGTCGACGACGCGGTCGCGAACGGCCAGCGCCACGGTGTGGAACCAGTCGCGGCGCGTGGCGGCGCGTGCATCCTTGCCGACCGAATAGACCAGCCATTCCAGGAACGACCGTTTGAGGCCATCGACATCAAGGCTGCGGCGTTCGATGTCGCGAGATTTAAACCGAGCGTCCATGTCCTGACTTTCTGCGTGAAAGGCCAATAGGAGCGGGCGGCTGGAAGGACGGCGCTCCAATTATGGCGGAAGTGTCTGCCCTGTTGGTTAAGCAAAGCTTTCCCCACATGGAACGCACCATCGTTTCGCTGTGGTAAAAGGGAGTAGGCTGTCGTCCCCTCCCCTTTTTCCCGTCAACGATGCTTCACGAATCCGATCCTGTCCACTGCGATGCAGCATGCATCCGCATCCGCCATGCCGAATTGGCCGACATAGCCGCGCTGCTGGCGATAGAGGAGCGAAGCTTCCCGACCGACCGGATGACGCAGCGCAACTTCCGTTATGCGATCCGGAAGGCAAAAGGTGTGGTGCTGGTGGCATACCGCCAAGTGCCGAAAATGGAGGGGCCGCCACTTGCCTATGGGGTGGTCGGTTTCCATGCCGGCACGCGCTTCGCCCGCCTGACCTCCTTCGCGGTGGCGCCGGGCAACCGCGGACAGGGGATCGGCCGCCGCCTGCTGGCGGCGCTGGAAGAAGCCGCGGCCGCCCATGGCTGCGTCGGCATCAGGTTGGAGGTGCGGGCGGACAATGCCGCCGCCATCGCGCTCTATACCGCGGCCGGCTATCGGCGCTTCGCGGAATATCCCGATTACTACGAGGATGGAATGGCGGCACTTCGCCTGGAAAAGCCTCTGTTTTCCGACGACTGAGTGTTGCAGCGGCGCACCGGCGGGCGCGTTCGATGGTGGTAAGCCCGGCAAGCGGAGGCGGGACCGGAATCTCCGCGATCTGCCACCGATGTCACTCTTTCCGGATCCTGCGGTGGAACATCCGCGGCGGACGGCGCGTTTAGCTCCCGACACGATCAACGACGGGCAACAACGGGACCGCCTCAATGACGCCACCGCCGACCGGATCGTTCCGCAACACCCCCCAGGGACCGCCGACCCGCACCGGATGACGGGCCGGGCCGGAAGCGCCCTGGAGACGACCGCCAGGGCATACTGAGCGCTCAAGACCGCAAAGACACTGTCAGCCCTTCGAACCGGTGGCGCCGCCATTGCGCGCCGGAAAGCCCAATGCCGTCCCCGCCCTGCGCCCCGCCCGTACCGCGAAGGGCGCTGCCGTTCACCTGGCCGGCGGGAGACGTACACAGACCGTGGAGGAAGGAAAGACCATGGCGTACTCGTTCGAAAACGAACTGATCCGCTGCATGCCGAACCTGCAGCGCTATGCCTGCAAGCTGACCCGTGACGCCAACGCCGCAGAGGACCTGCTGCAGGACTGCCTGGCCCGCGCCCTGTCGCGCCAACATCGTTTCGAACCCGGCACGAATATGCAGGCGTGGCTGACCACCATGCTGAAGAACCTGCATTTCAACAACCTGCAGCGTGACCGCCATGTGACGAAGGTGGAGCTGTGGGACGGCGCCATGTCGGTCGATGCGGCGCAGATGTCGCGTCTGGTCTTCCGCGATGTCGACCGCGCCTTTTCCTCGCTCACCCCCAGCCAGCGCAAGGTCGTTAAGCTGGTCGCCATCGAGGGGCGTCCCTATCAGGAAGCGGCCGAGACGCTGAACGTGTCGATCGGCACCATCCGTTCCCGCCTGTGCCGTGCGCGGGAGCGGCTGAACAACCTGATGACCGCCTGATCCGACACCTTTCCTGATGGCCCGCCGGCCAGCTTCGAACACTCCACGAATGAAAAGCCCCCGTGCACCCTGCACGGGGGCTTTTCGCATGGGGCCACCTTGTGAGGGCTGCCCTTCCGGTCAGCCAGTCCGCTCAGCCGTTCACCACCGTGCCGCCGTTCGGGTGCAGCACCTGTCCCGACATATATGAAGAGTCATCGGATGCCAGGAACACATAGGACGGCGCCACCTCGTCCGGCTGGCCGGCCCGCTTCATAGGCACATTGCCGCCGAAGTTCTCGACCTTCTTCTCGTCGAAGGTGGAGGGGATCAGCGGGGTCCAGATCGGACCGGGAGCCACCGCGTTGACGCGGATGCCGCGGTCGCTCAGGGCCATCGACAACGACCGGGTGAAGGCGACGATGGCGCCCTTGGTCGCCGAATAGTCCAGCAGTTCCGGACTGCCCTTGTAGGCGGTGACGGAGGTGGTGTTGATGATGCAGGCACCCTCCTGCATGTGCGGCAGGGCGGCCTTCACCATATAGAACTGTCCGAAGATGTTGGTGCGGAAGGTCCGCTACAGCTGCTCGGCTGTGATGTCCTCGATCGACTTCTGCGGATGCTGTTCGGCCGCGTTGTTGATCAGGATGTCGAGGCGGCCATGCTTGCCGACGATGCGCTCCACCGCCTTTCTGCAGGTTTCCTCACTGCCGACGTCGCCACTCAGGATGGTGCAGGGCTGGCCTTCGGCTTCGACCAGCCGGCGGGTCTCGCGGGCATCGTCGTCCTCGTTCAGGTACAGGATGCCGATCTTCGCGCCTTCGCGCGCGTACAGCACGGCGATGGCCCGGCCGATGCCGCTGTCGCCGCCGGTGATCAACGCCACCTTGTCGCGCAGCTTGCCGCTGCCGCGGTAGGCGGGGCGCGTTTCCGAAGGCTGGGGAGTCATGGGCGCCTGATGGCCCGGCTGCGTGTTCTGGTGCTGGGGCGGTTGTCTGCCCTCCTGTTGCGCCATTGGCATTCTCCTTCTTCGGCAACCCTGTCGGGGCGCGCATGGGGTGAGTTGCACAATCACAACAGTCCCTATTGCGCGGCGTTCCGCACCAACGGAAATCGGAACAATCAGCTGCACCGCTCTGTTACTTGGCCGGGCGACGCGAAAGAGGATGGCAGTGCCGGTTTGCTCGCCTCGAAAGTGAGCAGTGATCGCGCCGTTTGTCGGACTGGTATGGCTCAGGATCATGCCCATAAGATGGGGTAGGCGTCCTTTAGGCCAAGCTTTCCGGGAACGGCGGGGCCACCGGACGTGTCACGGTTGATCGTGTCCCAGGGGAGAACCCCGGCGACCCATCCGGGAACGACAGAGATGAAGCGTGTGACGATGACCGATATCAACGCCTATCTGGACGGCGCCCTGGACGAGCGGGAGCGCGCAGAATTCGAAAGCGTGGTCGAGAGCGATCCCGACGCAAAGGCGCTGCTCGCCCAGCATCGCCAGCATGTGGAGGAGCTTCATCGCCTGTACGACCCGGTCCTGAACGAAGAGGTGCCGCCCCGAATGCTGGAGCTGTTGCGCAAGCGGAACGGCTGACCGTACGTCTCGGAGCGCGATATTTTTTCGCCGTCCGGCGGCGCCTTGCGCTATTTCATGCGGCAGGCCCATCTTTGGGGGAAGGGCCGGTTCGGACGGATGAAGCATGGCGCCGAGACGAGCGGAACCGAGCATCCTGCTCGGTCCCATCCTGTATTTCCGTGGTGAGCAGCGCGATCGTTGGTGGCTGTCGGCACTGTTCGTTCTGGACGGAGAGGTCGAACCCGACGATCTGCGGGTGGATGGCGTCACCCTGCCCGTCCCGCCGCGCCACCTGACGCACTGGCGCCACCGCCAGCTCTGGCGATTCGACTTCGCTGTCCCGCGCGGCATGCGCGACACCGACGTCACCTACGGATTTCCCGACGGCCCCCGCTGGACCGTGGTCGTTCCGAGTCGTCATTCACTCCCACGCATGGCCATCCTTTACGGGAGCGGAATGACGGCCGGTAGCGATCCGGAGGCCGAAGGCCCTACCGGCGCGTCACCGGCCCTCTGGTCCGATCTGCTGTCCCGGCAGTCCACCGACCGCTATCACCTGATGGTCCAGGCCGGCGGACAGATCGACGGCGACGCCGTGACGGCCGCCGCTCCCCAGGCGAATGGCCTGCTGTCCGATGTCTCCCGCCGGCTTGGCCCCGCATTGCCCAACGTGGCGGAAGAGCTGATGGCCGCCGGCTTCGACCGTATGCTGCGGACCTGGAGCAGTGCCGCCGCGGCGTCGGCGTTGGCGTCGATCCCCTCGGTAATGGTGTGGGACGGCAGCGATCTCGGCCGGTTGCTGGCCGGCGCCTGGGGCGGCCGGGAGGAGGGCGACGCCGCCTCGCGCAGCCTGCGCCCGCTGTTCGCGGCGACCCGCCGGCAGGTCCAGCTCTTCCAGACCGGTTCCGTCGCCGACAGACCGCCCGATTGCCTGTGGGGATCGACGTGCGGAACGCTGGCCCAAGGTTTCACCATGGGCGAAGTCGGATTGCTGACGCTCGACAGTTGGAGCGACCGCAACGGCCGGCGCATGCTGTCGGAACGGGGCTGGAGCATGCTGCCGGACTGGCTCGACCGCTTCGCCGCCTGTCGTCACCTGATCCTGGTCAGCGGCGGGCCGTTGCTGACCCCGGCCGCCGCCTTGCTCGACCGGCTGGGCGGCGTGCTCCCTTCCCGGCTGCGCGGCCGGTTGGGCGATCACTGGGCGGCACCGGGCCGCCATGCCGAATGGGAGCGGATGGTCCGCACATTGGCCGATTTCTCCCGACGCAGCGGCTGCCGCATTACGGTCGCCTCGCGGGGAATCGCCGGTGGAGCGGCGGCGCGGGGCGTGCTGCGCGGCGGCGGACTGGAGATGTGGCAGCTCTATGCGCCGCGCTTCACCAAGTCCGCCACCCCGGCGGGGGGATGGAAGTCGCGGCTGGCGGAGCCGCTGGCGACCCGCCCTGACCATCCCCTGCCCGCCCACCGGTTCGAGATGCCGCCCTTCGCAGAGGGCGGGCGACGCCTGCTGTACGGTTCCGGCTGGATCGCCTGCAGCTTCGACGCCAAGGGGCAACTGCATGCACGCTGGTGCCTGCCCGGCGATACCGGCCGCTATACGCAGGCGATCTGACCCGCAACCGGATCGCTACCGTGCCGCCCGTTCCACCACGAACAGGAGGCCAGGAACCGGTATGCCCTTTTCCCGTCGCGGGCTGCAGGGTTCCATCAGGCGGATGAGGAAGCCGGCCGCTTCCGCCGTCGCCCGGACATAATGTTCGGCATGGGCATAACGGCGGGTCGCGCCAAGCACGAATGACCCGCCAGTAAGCGAGGCTGCTTCGCCCGGCAGGCGTTCCACGGTCGCGGCGAAACGGCCTCCCGGCGGAAGGGCGCGGGCTGCCGCCGCGAAGACGGGGGCGAGGTCGCCGATATAGACCAGCACGTCGGCGGCGACCAGCAGGTCCCAGCCGCCGGGCGCCCGCTCCATCGCCTCAACGACGTCGCCGACGGTCAGTTCGTCATAGAGCCGGCGTTGCCGCGCCTTCTCGACCATCCGCGGCGACAGATCGACTCCGGCGAGCCGGGAGGCCAGCGGCTTGAAGGCGACGCCCGCCAGTCCGGTGCCGCAACCGAGATCGAGGATGCGCAATCCCGCAGCGCCGGGCGTGATGCGGTCCACCGCCGACCGCAGCAGTTCGGGTGCCGCGTAGCCGAGCTTGCCCACCAGATCCTGGTCGAAGCGGTCGGCGTAGCGGTCGAACAGGGCGCGGACATAGGAGGCGGACAGGTCGGCACCCTCCCCTGCCTCCAGCGCCGCGATCAGGCGTTCGATCGCCGCCGCCTCGTCCCCTTCGGCGGTTCTTGCGGCGTGGCGTAGCGCGGTCAGCGCCTTCACCGGTTCGCGCAGGGCAAGCCAGCTGCGGCCCAGCGCGTGATGGACGGACGCATCATCCTCAAGCCGCCGGGCCAGCGGCTGAAGCAGTTCAACCGCCGCCAGCGCATCCCCCGACAGAGCCAGCGCATCCGCCAGCGCGAGGACGGCATCGCGGTCGTTGGGGCGCAGCGCCACCGCCTCCCGGTACTCCTCGAGCGCCTCCTCTCGGCGGCCGGCAGCGGCGAGGCAACGGGCGAGTCCGAGTCGTGCCTGTGCCGAATCGCTCCGCTCCGCCGCTAGGGACTGGAACAACGCATGTGCAGCATCGGTTTCGCCGCACTGCCGCAGGGCATCGGCCAGCATCAGCCGCCAGCCCCAATTTCCCGGTTCCAGAGTGACGGCGCGCCGGAAACAGGCCGCCGCCTGCCCTGCCGCATCGGTCCCGCCGCCGGCTTCCGCCAGTGCCGACCATGCCTCCGCATGGGAGGGGTCGACTGCGACGCCGGCGCGAAATGCGCGGGCGGCTCCGGCATTGTCCCCCGCGTAGAGCCGGTCGTAACCGAACCGGAACATTTGATCGAGATTGTAGATTTGCGGCTCGTCGCCAATGGAGGGATCCGCGGACACGGATGGAGTTCCTCTGATCGCGGGCTTCGACCAGGGGAATGCCGCCGGCCCGGATAGCCCGCCTCCGCTCGCCATCGGGCCGTCCCGGGCGTCGCTGCGGCACCGACTTGACCCAGGGAACCGAGTCCAGGGAAACAGGGCGGCGGAGTTTACTGCCCCAACATGCTGCGCCGCGCAAGGGGGACGCGAAAATCCTTCCGAAGTGTGATTCGGGCGACACGCGGTCGCAGTAGCCCTTTTTTTGTCCCCCATCCGAAGGGTCAAGAGAGGCAGCAGTACCACCCCAATCGATTTTGCCAGCAAATGTGGCGATTCAATGGCTTATGAACCTAACCGAAGCGCCTAAGCCGTCCGTTCGGCGAGCCTGAGTGACATCTGACGGACGAAAGCTGTGGTATTACCAGGGCGCAAGCGGGTTGACGATGGATCAAATTTTTGGAAGTGTTGCCGCGGCGCCCAATCGGGAGGCGCTGAACATCTGGGTAGGAGGCGGTCGCCGTAAGCGACTCGGTGACCGGAACAACGGCCCCGCGCGGGGGGTCAAACAGCCGCCGTACAAGACGGGGCGACAGCAGAAGGAGATTTGGGATGCGGGGACGAAATCAGCGCGCAGGCGCCACAACGTGTGGACGCTTCGCACTGGCTGCGGGACTGCTGACGGCTCCCCTGGTGGCGCTCTCCGTTTCCGGAACCGCCCAGGCCCAGACCGTTTCGAAGGAAAGCTGCGTCACCCACGCGGTGGAGGCCGAACAGAAGCTCGGCATTCCCTCCGGCATGCTGGTGGCCATCGCCCTGGTCGAAAGCGGCCAGGACGGCACCCCCCACCCCTTCGCCATGAGCGTGCAGGGCCGACCCTACTACGCCCGCAACGTCAGTGACGCCGCCCGTCATCTTCGCGATCACCGCGGCCAGCTTCGCTCCAACACCTATGTCGGCTGCATGCAGCTGTCGGTCGCCACCCACCGTGGCGAGTTCCAGCCGCTGGAGAAGATCGTCGAGCCGCGCGACAACGTGTTCTACGCCGGCCAGCTTCTCGTCCGTTTCCATGGCGAGGAAGGCAACTGGAAGACCGCGCTGGCCCGCTACAACGGCAGCTCCGGCCGCCGCGCCCAGGCCTATGTCTGCAAGATCTGGCAGAGCCTGGGCGAACTGGACACGCAGAGCGCCAAGCTGCTGGCCTCTTCCCGCTGCGAGGATACCGATCCCGTCAGCGTCGCTCCGCGCACCCGCCGCAGCTTCCACAACGCACAGCAGGTCGCGGCGATCAACTGATCCGTCCGCCGACCGGTCGCGCCGGCAAGAGCGCTGGCGCCGCGTTGCGTGATCGGGTAAACCCCGACGCATGAACTACCGCCACATCTTCCACGCCGGCAACCCGGCCGACGTGATGAAGCACGCCGTGCTGGCGCTGATCCTGGATCATCTGCGCGCCAAACCGACGCCTTTCTGCGTGCTGGACACCCATGCCGGCATCGGCCGTTACGACCTGACCGCCGAGGCGGCCCGCAAGACCGGTGAGAGCGACGAGGGCATCGGCAGGCTGTTCGGCCATCCCCTGCCGCATCCGGCACTGGCGCCCTATCTGGATGCCGTCCAGGCGCTGAACCCCGACGGCACCCTGCGCTGGTATCCCGGCTCCCCGCGAATCGCCCGTGCCGCGCTCCGCCCGCAGGACCGCATGGTGCTGGTCGAACTGCACCCCGACGACGCCGTCAGCCTGAAGGCGGAGTTCGCCGGCGACCGCTCCGTCGCCGTCCACCAGTCCGATGCCTATACCGCGCTGAAGGCCCATCTGCCGCCCAAGGAGAAGCGTGGGCTGGTCCTGATCGATCCGCCCTTCGAGCAGCCCGACGAGTTCGCCCGCATGGCGGAGGGGCTGGCGCAGGCGCACCGCCGCTGGTCCACCGGCATCTTCGCCCTGTGGTATCCGATCAAGGAGCGTGCGGCGGTCTGGCGATTCCAGGATGCGGTGGAGAAGACCGGCATCCCCAAGGTGCTGATCGCCGAACTGACCTGGCATCCCGAAGACACCCATCTGCGGCTGAACGGCTCCGGCCTGCTGATCGTCAATCCGCCCTGGAAGCTCGACGAGACGCTGAAGGAGATGCTGCCGGCCCTGCACGACGCCCTGCCCTCCACCGGCGGCGGGGCCGCGGTGAGCTGGCTCACGCCTGAAGCGCCCTAACCGGCTGGCAGGCGGCGTGTCCGGCACAGAAAAAACCCCGGTCCTTGCGGGCCGGGGTTCAGTCAGGATGGAGATCGTTCGTTATCGATGGCGTGCCGGTGCAGTCGGCCAGGTCTTCAGAAGCGGCGCTCCGTCTGCTGCGCCGCACCTTCCAGACGGGCGTTCAGCTTGCCCATCGCCGTGTTGGCGGTGCTCGCCGACATCTCCGAGATCTTGACGCTGCGGCTGAGGACCATCTGCATGTTGTCCTTCAGCATACGGCTCTGCGCCGCGTAGAAATCGGGGACGGTCCGGCTGCGCATCAGCGCGTTCATTCCCTCGGCATTGCGCGAGGCCACGTCCTGCGCCAGCCCCATCCATTCGCGCCAAGCGTTCTGCCAGCCGTCGGCCAGAACGCTGCCGCACTGGACCATGACGTCCATCGTTTCGCGGGTCTGGCTGGCGACCGCGCCCTGCGCTTCCTTCGACAGGCCCAGCGCGCGCTGGAGCTGCTCGGTCGTGCGGCCGGCGACATCGGAGGCCTTGTTCATCATGGTGCCGGCAGTCTCAGCACTGCGGCGGGTCATGTCGGCACCCGCCCCCATTGCCTTCTGACCAGCGTTCAGGCTGGCATCGGCGGCCTCCCGGCCGGTCTCTGCCGCGTTCTCACCCATCGAGCGGGCGGCATCGGCGGCGCGGCGGGTGGTGGCCTCACCGGCGCGCGTCATGTCCTCCACCGTGCCTTTCGCCCGGTCAGCGGTTTCACGCGCGCTGGTCGTGGTATCCTTGTCCATAGCCATGCGGGATGCTCCTCGAATACGTTCATCCGGGTGGACGCCTCTTCCCAAACCTCGCGTCGGTCATTTTGCTGCACCGCCGCACGCGTTGAGACCTATAACACCCAGAAAGCAAAACGTTCCAGGACGCAAAATAATAACCGCACACCCGTTCTTTCGGGGTATGCAGTTTTTTTGCAACCATAGTGTCTTAAGAACGAAACCATCCTTAATGTGCTTGCTGTTTTTCTGTGCAGTGACTTAACTATTCTGGCTGTGCTTTCCAAAACGCGCCGCGATTTCCCCGGCTATTCCCCGACGGAACACCAGCACGCAGGCGACGAAGATGCAGCCGATCACGACCGGCACCGGCAGGCTGGTCGCCGCCAGATAATTCTCCAGCGTCACCACCAGAGCGGCACCGATGACCGGGCCGCTCAGCGTGCCCATTCCGCCCAGCAGCGTCATCAGCACGACTTCGCCCGACATCTGCCACGTCACGTCGGTCAGCGTCGCCAATTGGAAGACGATGGCCTTGGTGCCGCCCGCCAGCCCGGCCAGCGACGCCGACAGCACGAAGGCCAGCAGTTTGTAGCGGTCGGTGCGGTAGCCCAGCGAAATGGCGCGCGCCTCGTTCTCACGAATCGCTTTCAGCACCTGCCCGAAGGGCGAATGCACCGTTCGCCAGATGATGGCGAATCCGATCAGGAAGACGCCCAGCACGGTGTAGTACATCGCCAGCGGGTTGTGCAGGTCGAAGACGCCGAACAGGACGCCGCGCGGCACCGCCTGAATGCCATCCTCGCCATGGGTGAAGGGCAGTTGCAGGGCGAGAAAATAGACCATCTGGCTCAACGCAAGCGTGATCATGGCGAAATAGATGCCCTGCCGGCGGATGGCGATCAGGCCGAAGACCAGCCCCAGAATGACCGCGGCCAGGGTGCCCAGCAGGATCCCCAGTTCAGGCGACCATCCCCACTCCTTCACCGCATGGGCGGTGACATAGGCGGCGCTGCCGAAGAATGCCGCATGACCGAAGCTGAGCAGCCCGCCGAAGCCGATCAGCAGATTGAAGGCGCAGGCGAACAGTGCGAAGCACAGCACCTTCATCAAAAAGACCGGATAGAGCACGAACGGCACCGCCAGCAGAGCGGCCAACACCACCAGCGCGCCAACTCTCGCCATGGTCAGGCCCGCCGTCGCCGGTGCGCCGGCGGTCTGTGCGGACGCCCGGCCGCTGCTCTGCGAATGAAGGCTCATGCGCTTACCTCTCCCGTCCGAACAGACCGGCGGGCTTTACCATCAGCACCACCGCCATGATGACGAAGACCACGATGTTCGAGGCCTCCGGGTAGAAGACCTTGGTCAATCCTTCCAACAGGCCCAGCCCGTAACCGGTCAGGACGGCGCCGATGATGGAGCCCATGCCGCCGATCACCACCACCGCGAACACGACGATGATGAGGTGCGAGCCCATCAGCGGCGATACCTGATAGATAGGTGCCGCCAGCACGCCGGCGAGCCCGGCCAGCGCCACGCCGAAGGCGTAGGTCAGCGTGACCATCCGCGGCACATTGATGCCGAAGGCCTGGACCAGCACCGGATTCTCGGTCGCCGCGCGCAGATAGGCGCCCAGCTTCGTCTTCTCGATGGCGATCCAGGTGCTGATGCAGACGATCAGCGACGCCACAACCACCCAGCCGCGGTAATTGGGCAGGAACATGAAGCCCAGGTTCCGGCCGCCGCTGAGTTCGGCAGGAATGGGATAAGGCTGGCCGGAGACGCCATACTGGTGGCGGAACGCCCCCTCGACGATCAACGCCAGCCCGAAGGTCAGCAGCAACCCGTAGAGATGGTCGAGCTTGTAGAGCCGCGACAGCAGCGTCTTTTCCAACACGACCCCGAACGCGCCGACGATCAGCGGCGCCAGCAGCAGCGCCCACCAATAGCCGATGCCGAGCTGGTTCAGCAGCAGCCATGCCACGAAGGCGCCCATCATGTAGAGCGCGCCATGGGCGAAGTTGATGACGTTCAACATGCCGAAGATCACCGCCAGCCCCAGGCTGAGCAGCGCGTAAAACGATCCGTTGATCAGCCCCAGCAGAAGCTGACCGAACAGCGCCTGGGGCGGAATGCCGAAAATCGTTCCCATCATGAGCGTCGCTCTCCTCAGCGGCATCCCCGCCGCGGCATTGGTCCGAAAACCGCCGCCCTGGCGGGAATGCCGCTCCGTCACGTCACGGCTTTTGCCCCGTCGTCCTGTCTACCGACGCGATCACTTCGGCAGCTTGCAGCCGCTTTCCTCGAAGGTGGCGAAGGCGTCCTTGCCGGGGATGGTGCGCAGGATCTGGTAATAATCCCAAGCGCCCTTGGACTCCGACGGCTTCTTCACGCGGGCCAGATACATGTCATGGACCATGCGGCCGTTCGGCAGGATCGTGCCGTTCTTGGCGAACATGTCGTTGACCGGCATCTCCTTCATCTTGGCGGCGACGGTCGGGCCGTCGTCGGTCCCGGCCGCTTCGATCGCCTTCAGATAGTGGCGGACGGCGGAATAGCTGCCGGCCTGCACCATCGTCGGCATCTTGCCGTAGCGGTCGAAGAACTTCTTGGACCAGGCGCGGGTCTCGTCGTCGCGGTCCCAATAGAAGCCGGTGGTCAGCACCAGATCCTGGGCGACCTGCAGTCCGAGCGCGTGCACGTCCGACAGGAAGATCAGCAGGCCCGCCAGCTTCTGCTGACCGCTTTGCGTCAGGCCGAATTCGGCCGCCTGCTTGATCGAGGTGATGGTGTCGCCGCCGGCATTGGCGAGACCGACGACCTTGGCGCCCGAGGCCTGGGCCTGCAGAAGGAAGGAGGAGAAGTCGGCGGTGTTCAGCGGTGCCTTCACCGAACCGACAATCTTGCCGCCGGCCTTTTTCACTTCGACGGAGGTGTCGGCCTCCAACTGATGGCCGAAGGCATAGTCGGCGGTGATGAAGAACCAGCTATCGCCGCCCTCCTTAACCATGGCCTGTCCCGTACCGACGGCCAGCGCATGAGTGTCGTAGGGCCAGTGGAAACCGGTGGGGGAACAGGCGTCGCCTGTCAGGCGCGAGGTCGCCGGACCTTCCATCAGGAAGATCTTCTTCTTCTCCTTCGTCACCTCCTGCACGGCGAGCGCGACGCCGGAATTCGGCACGTCGACGATCACGTCGACACCGTCCTGGTCGATCCACTGGCGGGCAAGGTTGGCGCCGATGTCGGGCTTGTTCTGGTGGTCGGCCGCGACGAACTCGATGGGCTTGCCGAGAATCTTGTTGCCGAACTCCTCGGCCGCCATCTTGGCGGCGACAACCGACCCCTCGCCGCCGAGATCGGCATAGAGGCCGGAGCGGTCATTCAGTACACCGATCTTGACCACATCGCCGGAAAGCTTGCCCTGCTGGGCCATGGCGGGCCCGGTGGACATGACACCGATCGTCAGGGCAGCAAGGGCGGCACCGGCCAGAAGACGTGCGATCATACGTGAATTCCTCCCCATCAGCGTTGCGTTGCGCAGATTGCGGATGACCGTCCGGATCGGTTCGTCCGGCGGTTCCCGGGTGGTCGTGTCGGCCTGCCCATTTGGTTTCATTCGAAACCGTCAGGTCGTCCACGCCGCCCCTTCCCGACCACTATGCAGGCGCATCACCTTGTACGGAAAGCGGAAATTCAGCTTCACCAACAATTTTCATCAAGAGTCGGCCGAAACGCGCGCTTTTTCCATTCGGCGGTGTATGGAGGGCGGCGGTGACGCCACCGCAGCCTGCCGGCGCCGGTCGATCCGCCGCATGACCGGCGTCACACTGATGCCATGGACGAGAATCGAGAGAAGCACGATCAGGCCGGTGACCGCCCACAGGGCGTTGGACACGTCGAATTCCGCGGCGTTCAGCGCATAGGCGACGTAATAGATGCTGCCCATGCCGCGGATACCGAAGAAGCCGATTGCCAGCTTCTCGCCGACCGGCATCGGCACGCCGGCCAGCCCCACCACTCCGGCGACCGGACGCACCATAAGCAGGATGACGGCCGCGGCGCCGACGGCACTCCAGGACAAGGCGTCGATCAATCCATGGGCCAGCGTGCCGCCGAACAGCACCAGCATCATCATCATCATCAGCCGCTCGGTCTGCTCGACGAAATCATGCAGGCGTTCATGATACTCGCTGTTCCGTTCCGCATCGCGCAATGCGAGCGCTGCGACGAACACCGCGAGAAAGCCGTATCCGCTGACCAGCTCCGTCAGGCCATACGCAATCAGCGTGATGCCGAGCGACACGAAGCCGTCGCCGGTCCGTGACAGGTTCGCCCGATTCGGCACCCGAAAGGTGACATAGCCGAGGAACCGTCCGACCAGCCAGCCGACTCCGACGCCGGCCCCCAGCTTCCACACCACATCCAGCAGCACCCAATGTTGCAGCATGTCCCAAGGCGGGTTGCCGTTCAGCAGCGCGACCCCAATCGCGAGATGGACGAAGGGAAAGGCCAAGCCGTCATTCAGTCCGGCTTCGGAGGTCAGGCTGAAGCGGATCTCATCCTCCTCGCCGGACTTGGGCGGACCGACCTGAACGTCGGAGGCAAGGACCGGATCGGTGGGCGCCAGCGCGGCCCCCAGCAGGATCGACGCCGGTAACGGGAAATCGAGCCAGTACCAGCCGATCAGGGCGATCATCAGGATCGACAGAGGCATGGTGATGCCCAGCAGCCGCCAGGTGATGATCCAGCGACGCCAGCCGATGCGGCGATCCAGTTTCAGCCCCGCGCCCATCAGCGAGACGATGACGATCAGTTCGGTCAGCCGCTCGGTGGCCTGGGGGAAGGCCAGCGGCTCCGGGTTCTCCAGCCGCAGGGTGCTGAAGACCGCGAAGCCAAGCCCGACGCAGATGATAGGCAGCGAAAGCGGCAGTTCCTTCAGCACCATCGGCAGCCAGGCCACCAACAGGATCAGGACCCCAAGCCCCACCATCATGACGATATAAGACATAAGCCGCCCGTTGCCGTGACGCCTTCGGCACGGCTCGGCGGCCGGAAATCGTCCGGCCGGACCAACTGCGGCCGCGCGAAGGCCAATCCCGGTCAACACGCGAAGGCGCCGATGGGTTCAGGGCGGATGCAGGAACGATGCGGAATGGTTGGCGGAGGTGCCGGCTCGCTCGACGTCGATTCCCTGCCGGCCACGATAAGGGTGGAGGCCGATGGGAAGCGGGACCCCGATGCCACCCGCGGGAGCCGGAACCGCGGGGGCCTCGCAAATAACGGCCGGTCAGGCCGCGGAGGTCATCGGAAAGCCGCTGTAGTCGAGCGACGCCGACCAGAAGCGTTCCAGCTTGCGCAGGGTCTCGTTGGCCTTGGTCAGTTCCTCGTCGCTGAAGCCGGCCTTCTCCAGGGCGGTCAGATGACGTTCGAACATGACGCTGATCTTTTCGCGCAGGTCCAGGCCCTTCTCCGACAGGCGGACACGGACCGACCGGCGATCGTGCGGGGAGCGTTCCTGGCCAAGATAGCCGTTCTCGACCATCTTCTTGACGTTGTAGGAGACGTTGGAACCCAGATAGTAACCGCGCGCGGTCAGTTCGCCGACCGTCATCTCATCTTCGCCGATGTTGTACAGGATCAGGCTCTGGACGTTATTGATGTCCTGGATCCCGAGCCGGTCCAACTCAGTCTTGAGCACTTCAAGAAAGTGGCGGTGAAGCCGCTCGATCAACAGAATGCTCTCGTAATAGGGTTTGCGCACCGCGGTCTCCTTTGGCTCTAACCGGCCGTTCCCCGCGCAAGGACGATACCGGGACCTTAAAGCGAGATTAACCGATCATTCGTCGGCAATCATCCTAATAATTCCAGAAAAAGTCTGGCACAACCCGTCTGTACAGGGGCCTTTCGCCGGGTGTCCCCACACCAAGGTTTTCGGCCGGGCGGCACCACCGGCATAAGCGGAAAGGAATGGTCCCGCGACCGCCTGCGCGACCATTCCCCCGGGATCTTTCCCCGACGACGGTTCCTCAGTCGCGGAACACCAGATCGCCGCCCGCCGGTTCGGCGAAGTGCCGCTCGACATCGGACGGGCCGACATCGGCCAGTTCCGCCGGCTTCCATTTCGGGTTCTTGTCCTTGTCGACCAGCACCGCGCGAATGCCTTCGTAGAAATCATCGCCGGCAAGGCAGGCGAGGCTGAGGCGCAGTTCCTGCACCATGCAACCTTCGAAATCCAGCTTGGCGCCGCGACGGAGTGCGGCCAGCGTCACCTTCAGGCTGGTCGGCGAGACCCGGCGCAGGGTGGCGAGTTGCCCGGCCGCCCAGTCGGTCCCCTCGGCCTCCAGCGCCTTGACGATGGCCTCCACGCTGTCGAAGGCATAGCAGCGGTCGACCGCGGCGCGGATGGCGCTCACCGCCGCCTCGCCGGCTTCGCCGCGATGGGCCGCGATGGCCTCGTCGGCCGGGACGCCGGCGGCGAGATCGTCGATCAACGCCTCGATCCCGGCGCTCGGCACGAAGGCGTCGGCGGCGCCGATGGCCAGCAGGTCGGCCGCCTTCAGCCGGTCGCCGGTCAGCCCCAGCCAGATGCCGACCTGCCCCGGCAGCCGCGGCAGGAAATAGGTGCCGCCGACGTCGGGATAGAGGCCGATGCCGGTTTCCGGCATGGCGAACATCGTGCGCTCTGTGACGATGCGGTGGGTGCCGTGGACCGACAGGCCGACGCCGCCGCCCATGGAGATGCCGTCGATCAGCGCGACATAGGGCTTGGACAGGCGCTTGATCCGCCGATTCAGCACATATTCCTCGCTGAAGAAGGCGCGGATCGGCCCCGTGTCGCCGCGTCCCTCCTTCACCGCCTTGCCGGCCTCGTACAGGCTGACGACGTCGCCGCCTGCGCAGAACGCCTTTTCGCCGGCACCGCGAATCACGACGGCCTTGACCTCCGGATCGGCATCCCACGCCCGGAGCTGCGGATCGAACAGCCTGATCATGCCCAGCGTCAGCGCGTTCAGCGCCTTGGGGCGGTTGAGCGTGACGAGGCCGATCGCGCCCCGACGTTCGAACAGAATCTCAGCAACGTCGCTCATCGTCTTGTATTTTCTCGGTTATCGTTGCGAATCGGGCGGTGGTGAGCAGTCTGTTCCATCCCCGCGATGCTCCAGGGCGTGGAGACCGGCCCACCGCGATGATACGGGAGCCGGCGGCGCTGTCAAACCTACCATACGGATCCGGATGTTCGCTGATCCGCAGATTAGGAACAACACCCCTCTTGGACCGTTGCGGTCACGCTCTCATCTGAGAACGGCTCCTCCTCTGAAGCATTACGGAAGGTCAGATGCCGATGCCGCTCCACATCCTGCCGGGTGACGCATGAAGGTTGGAATCATTCTCAACCGGCAGGCGGGCTCGCTGGTCGACCGCCCCATCGACGGCGCCGAAGCGGCGATCCGCAACGCCTTCCAACGGCACGGCGCCACGGTGGACCTGCACACGGTCGACGGTGCGCAATGCACCGACACGATCCGGCGGGTGCTGGACTCCGATGCCGAGACGGTGGTGGTCGGCGGCGGTGACGGCACGTTGCACAGCGCGGTGAAGCTGGCGCTGCCGACAGGCAAGACGTTGGGCGTCATTCCCTTGGGCACTCTCAATCTGTTGGCCCGCGATCTTCGCATTCCACTTGAACTGGAGGGTGCGGCGGAGGCCCTGGCCGCCGGGCGGGTTCGGGTCATCGACATCGCCGAGGTGAATGGGGAGCCCTACACCAACAGCTCCGTCCTCGGCTTCTATCCGCAGGTGGTCCAGGAGCGCGAGCGTCAGCGCAAGCAGCACCGGCTGCTGAAATGGCCGGGAGCCGCGGTGGCCATGGCGAAAACGCTCTACCGGCTCCCGCTACTGGATGTCCGCCTGGATTGGGGCGACGGTCCGCGCCGCATGCGCACGCCCATCCTGGTCGTTTCCAACAACGTCTATGACGACGGGTTCGGTCTCGTCCTGTCCCGTCAGTCGCTCGACGCAGGAAAGCTCGGGGTCTATGTGGCCCGCGAACGGAACGCATTCGCGATGCTGCGGTTGATGGGAAGGCTGGTTGCCGGTTCCTGGAAACAGGACGAAGCGCTGGAAACCTATGCGGTGACCAGCCTGACGGTCCACAGTCGCCGCCACCACCTGAAGATGGTCAACGATGGCGAGATCCGGAAGCTGCATGCGCCGCTTCACTACCGGATTCTCCCGGGGGCTCTGAAGGTTCTGGCACCAGGCTGAGAAAAAGGATGAGGATGGCGTGAAACGGCTCGCTCACATCTCCGACCTGCATTTCGGGCGGATCGACCAGCGCGTGGTGGACGGTCTACTGGCCGACCTGACCGCACAGGCCCCCGACCTGATCGTTATCTCCGGCGACTTCGTGCAGCGGGCCAAAGAGCGCCATTTCCAGGAAGCTCGCGCCTTTCTGGAGAAATTACCCTTTCCTTACATGGCGGTACCGGGAAATCATGACATCCCGGTTTATAACGTGTTCAAGCGCTTCACCGACCCGTTCGGCCATTATCGCCGTTACATCACCAGCGACTTCAGCCCGCTGCATGTCGATGACGAGATCGCGGTGCTCGGCATCAACACCGCCCGTCCGGTCATCATGGATTTTTCCGAAGGGCGGATGAACCGGCGCCAGATCGCGCGGGTGCGCGAGGTGTTCTGCGGCATGCCCGACACCGTGTTCAAGGTGCTGTTCACCCACCATCCCTTCCTGCCGCCACCGGACCTGCCCAAGACGCAGCTGGTCGGCCGCCACAAACTGGCCCTACCGGCGCTGGAAAGCTGCGGCGTCGACCTGTTGCTGGCCGGTCATCTGCACAAGGCCTATTCCGGCGACATCATGAGCTTCCACACCCAGATCGCCCGGTCCATCCTGGTCGCCCAGGCCTCCACCGCCACCTCCACCCGGCTGCGGAACGAAACCAACGCCTACAATCTCATCACCGTCGATCACCCTTCGGTGACGTTCGAGGTGCGGTCGTGGGAGGGGGCGGCCTTCACCGGCGGGCTGGTATCCAGCTATCGCAAGCAGGGGCACCGCTGGACTCTGCAGGGACAGGACACCGGCTTCCGGCCCGTCGACGGCGGTGCGGCCACGGGCGATCCCGTCACCCATTGGGACAAGGTCGCCCGGCATGCAAGCGGGCAGGCCCACGGCGGGGCATGAGACCTGCGCAAGGCAGCCGGCCCGGTCCCAAAGGACTGGAGCCGCCGCCGCGCCTTGAGTTCACTATGCGGGAAGGCGTAGGATCGCCGCACTCGTTCTAAGTGCATGGTCTCACCGATGCCGATCACCCTGCCCGCCGCCTTCCCGCGCACCCGTCTGCGCCGCAACCGCGCCGACGCCTGGACCCGTCGTCTGGTCGCCGAGAACACGCTGACCGTCGACGACCTGATCTGGCCGGTCTTCGTGGTCGAAGGCGAGAACCGGCGGGAGCCGGTCGCCTCCATGCCCGGCGTGGAGCGCCTGACCATCGACCTGCTGTGCGAGGCGGTGGCGGAGGCCGGCTCGCTGGGCATTCCCTGCATCGCGCTGTTCCCGGTCGTCGGCTCGGACGCGAAGTCGGAAGACGCGGCGGAAGCCTACAATCCCGACAACCTGATGAACCGCGCCATCCGCGCGGTGAAGGCGGCGGCGCCGGAGGTCGGCATCCTGGGCGATGTGGCGCTCGACCCCTACACCACCCACGGCCATGACGGCATCCTGCGCGACGGCTACATCCAGAACGACGAGACCGTCGAGGTCCTGATTCGTCAGGCGCTGTCGCAAGCCGAGGCCGGCGTCGACATCGTCGCGCCGTCCGACATGATGGACGGCCGCATCGGGTCCATCCGCGACGCGCTCGACAAGGACGGCTACCAGCTGACCCGGGTCTGCTCCTACGCGGCGAAATACGCCTCCGCCTTCTACGGCCCGTTCCGCGACGCGGTGAATTCCGGCGGCTTCCTGAAGGGCGACAAGACCACCTACCAGATGAACCCGGCCAACACCGACGAGGCCCTGCGCGAGGTCGCCTGCGACCTGCAGGAGGGGGCGGACATGGTGATGGTGAAGCCAGGCCTGCCCTATCTCGACATCATCCGCCGGGTGAAGGACCAGTTCGCGGTGCCGACCTTCGCCTATCACGTGTCGGGCGAATACGCGATGCTGCGCGCCGCCTCCGCCAACGGTTGGCTGAACTATGACAAGGCGCTGCTGGAGACGCTGATGGGCTTCAAGCGCGCCGGCTGCGACGCCATCCTGACCTATGGCGCGGTGGACGCGGCGAAGCTGCTCAAGCAGGGCTGAGCAGTTCGGGGCCATCTTTGAGCCGTTCAGGGCCGCGGGAAAATCCGCGGCCCTTTATCGTCAGGGCATTCCAATCGACGGAGACGCCCCGATGAGCCCGAAAATCCCCTTCCGCCCGGCCTTGGTCGCCGCCGTGCTGCTGGCCGCCTCCCCCGCTGCCGCGTTCGAACTGCGCAGCCCCGACTTCACCGACAAAGCACCGATCCCGGAACGGAATCTGTTCGCCGGTTTCGGTTGCAGCGGCGGCAACCAATCGCCGGCCCTCAGTTGGACGGAGCCGCCGGCCGGCACCCGCAGCCTCGCCGTCACGATCTATGATCCCGATGCGCCGACCGGCAGCGGATGGTGGCATTGGGTGGTGTTCAACCTGCCGGCCGATACCCGCGGTCTGCCCGCCGGGGCCGGCAATCCGGAAAAGCCCACCCTGCCCGCCGGCGCCGTGCAGAGCCGCACCGATTTCGGCACCCCCGGCTATGGTGGTCCCTGTCCGCCGCAGGGTGACAAGCCGCACCGCTATGTCGTCACCGTCCACGCGCTGAAGGTGGAGAGCCTGCCGCTGCCGGCCGATGCGTCCGGCGCCATGGTCGGCTTCAACCTGAACGCCGCCAGCCTGAGCAAGGCGACGTTGACGGCCCGCTACGGCCGTTGATCGGTCGCGCCGGCCGGTCCTAGGATGCACGAAGGCCAGAGGATGAACGCCATGGGTCCGGATCTGCTCGCCCGCCTGTCCCGCTTCGCCGCCCGCGACCTGCGTCCCGGCGGCGGCGACCGCCCGCATCGGCCGGAGCTGTGGGCCTTCGTCGCCCATGACCGAGAACGGCTGGCCGAGGTGCGGATCGAACGCACCGCCCTCATCGCGGTTCTGGAGGGCACCAAGGAGCTGACCGACCCATCCGGCACCACCCGCCGCTTCCCGGCCGGCAGCGCCATGCTGCTGCCTCCGGGTTGGTGCGGATCGGTGGTGAACGATCCCGGCTCCGGTGGCCGCTACCGCGCCCTGGTGCTGGAGTTCCCAGCGGAGATGGTCCGGCGGCTTCTGCGCGCCCATGGCACCGATGGACTGGCACCGCGCGCCCGGCCCGGCGATTGGCATGTCGCCCTGACGCCGGCCCTGACCGACGCCATCCAGCACGCCGCCACTGGCCTGACCGCCGATCCGCCGCTGCCGGCGAAGCTGGCGGAGCATCGCTGCATGGAGGTCCTGCTGGCACTTCTGGAAGACGGCGTCTGGTGGCTGGGACCGGTGGCCCCGATGGGAATCGCCGATGCGGTGCGTCAGCTCCTGCGTACCCAGCCCGACATGCCCTGGACCGCCGAGCGCGTGGCCGGCGCGCTCCATCTCAGCACCGGCACTCTGCGCCGCCGCCTGACGGAAGAGGGCTGCTCGGTCCGCAGCATCCTGACGGAGGAGCGGGTTGCCCACGCCCGCGACCTTTTGCAGGGCGAGGGGCTGAGCGTTCAGGAGGCGGCGGAGGCCTGCGGCTATGCCAACCGGTCCCATTTCGCCCGCCGCATCCGGACGGCGGTGGGCGTCAACCCTTCGGGCCTGCGGGGGCGCTGACCGGCTCGGTGCCATAGGCGCGAAGCAGCGCCGCGACCGAATCGGCGATCACCCGCTCCGGATCGGCGGTGACCGGCAGCCCCAGCATGGTCGGCCAGAACAGCACCTCCTTCATGCCACCGAGCAGTTGGGTCGCCACCACATGCGGGTTCGGCGCGTTCAGGCGTCCGCGCGCATGCTGGGCGGCAAGATAGTCGTCCAGCAGCGCATAAGCCTGGCTCTTCCCGCCCTCCAGATAGTCCTGCGACAGTTCGGGGAAGCGCTGGTGCTCGGCGATCACCAGGCGGAGCAGGCCACGCACTTCCGGCCGCCCTGTATGGACCAGCAGGGAGCGCAGGAAGACCGGCAGGGCCTTCTCAGGCGGCTGGTCGTGGGAGAGCAGGCTCTGGCCGTCGGCACTGCGGAACCCCTCATACAGGCCGGACACCACGGCCTGGAACAGCTCGCGCTTGCCGGGGAAGTGGTTGTAGACGGTGCGCTTCGACACATTCGCATCGGCGGCGATGGCATCCATCGACGACGCCTCGTACCCGTGGGTCAGGAAGGCGCGGGTTGCCGCCTCCACCACAGCATCCCGCTTCGCCGAACCGCGCGCGCCACCTCCCGTCTGAGACGTTGACATTCCCCACCCTCTAAGTACACTGCACAGTGTAGTGTAGTTGTTGCCGCAGGCTCCCAGGGTAATCCGCCCGGCCGCGGCACGGGAGGGGTAAAGCGATGAAACAGCGCAATATCGGTCGTATTCTCGCGGTTTCCGAAATCGGGCTCGGCTGCATGGGCATGTCGGAGTTCTATGGCCCGACCGACGACGCTCAATCGCTCGCCACGCTGGAACGGGCGTTGGAGCTTGGCGTCACCCATTACGACACCGCCGACATGTACGGCAGCGGTCACAACGAATCGCTGCTCGCCCGTTTTCTGACCGGCAAGCGTGACAGGGTGACGATCGCGACCAAGTTCGGCATCGTCCGCCAGCCCGGGGAGTATGCCCGGCGGGTCGACACCAGCCCCGCCTATGTCGCCCAAGCCTGCGACGCCTCGCTGAAGCGTCTGGGGGTGGAGACCATCGATCTCTACTACGCGCACCGCGTGAACCCGGACATCCCGGTGGAGGAGACGGTCGGCGCCATGGCCGATCTGGTGAAGGCCGGGAAGGTTCGTGCGCTCGGCCTGTCGGAGGTGTCGGCCGCCACGCTGCGCCGTGCCCATGCCGTTCACCCCATTGCCGCGGTACAGAGCGAATATTCGCTGTGGACCCGCGACGTGGAGGCGGCGGTGCTGCCGACCTGCCGCGAGTTGGGCATCTCTCTGGTTGCCTACGCCCCGCTCGGCCGCGGCATGCTGACCGGCGCCGTCAGCAGCCCCGACCAGTTCGCCGAGAACGACTTCCGCCGCATCGCGCCGCGCTTCGCCGAGGACAATTTCGACCGCAATCTGGCTCTGGTGGAGCAGGTGAAGGCGCTGGCAGTACAGAAGGGCTGCACGGCTGGGCAAGTGGCGCTGGCTTGGCTGCTGGCCCAGGGGCCGGAGATCCTGCCGATTCCGGGGACCAAGCGGATCAAGTACCTGGAGGAGAATGTCGGCGCCGCGGCGGTGACGCTGACAGACGCGGAGGTGAAGGCGCTGAGCGATGCGCTGCCGCCGGGCGTGGCGGCGGGGGACCGCTATACGGCGGAGGGAATGCGGGGGGTGAATGTGTGAACGGAGGATGGGGGGCCTCGCCGGCCAAGGCCCCCCGCTCTCCCTACTTCGGCGTCCCCGCCCAGACCTGGAACTGCGTGGTCTCCATCAGCATGTCGCTGTGGCCGAATGCGGTCTTGAACAGCTTGCCGACACCGGCCGTCCGCTGGGTCACCGCCACCAGCGTGCCGCGCAGCTTCAGGTACTGCTTTGTCCCCGCGACCAGCGCGTCGAGCATGCCGAAATCCTCGTCCTTGCCGCGGTGGAGCGGCGGATTGGACAGGATCAGGCCGAAGCGCTCACGGGTGCCTAGCCCGGCCAATCCGTCGCTCAGCACCAGTTCGGCGTCCGGAACATTCTGGCGAGCGGCGTGCAGAGCCACCGCGTCGATGTCCAGCAACGTCAACGGAGCGCCCGGCTGGCGTTCGCGCACGGCCCGCGCAATCACCCCGGCGCCACAGCCGAAATCCAGCACACGGGTGCCGGAGGCCACCTCCGGCAACACCTTCAGCAGGCATTCGGTGCCGGCATCGAGATGGCCGTGGGCGAACAGGCCGGGATAGGACACCAGATCCAGCGTCCGGTCGGGCAGCGTCAGGGTGACGGTCTGCCGCCAATCCTCCAATGCCCCCTTTGCCGGCGCATCGGTGCGGCGGGTCAGCAGCAGCCGGGCGCGCCGCTTGATGATGAGCGTTTCCGGCTCCCCGGCCAGCCCGTCGAGATGCTTGGGTGCGCTGGTCACCCCCTCGTCGTTGCCGCCGGCGATCCACAGCGGGGCGCCGGGGGCAAGGCGGGAGGCCAAGGCGTGCAGGGCCATTTCGAACCCGGCCCAGCCGCGCGGCAGGCGCAGCACGGCACCGTCGAACGGTCCCTCGGCCGGCCAGGGCGTGGCGGCCTGCCCGCCAACAGCGAGTCGGTTCCAAACCACCACCTCGGCCCCGCCATCGCGGAGCGCCTCCGCAATGGCGCCGTCACTGTCGAAAGCGACAAGGATCCGACCCTGCGGCCGGATTTCGGACAGGGCTTCGGCGGCCACGGCGGCGACGGTCTGGTCGCGGTCCGTGGCCCGATTGTCGAGACGTGCCACCGTATCAGCCCTTGTCGCGCATCAGCCGCGCCTTGTCGCGCTGCCAGCTGCGTTCCTTCTCGTTCTGCCGCTTGTCGTGCTTCTTCTTGCCGGTGGCGAGGCCGATCTCGACCTTGGCGATGCCGCGGTCGTTGAAATAGACCGACATCGGCACCAGGGTGACACCCTTCTGCTTGATGCCGGCCGCGAGCTTGTCCAGCTCGCGGCGGCGGACCAGCAGCTTGCGCGGACGCTTCGGCTCGTGCTGATCGACGCGGCCGGCCTGGAGATATTCGGGGATGTACGCGTTGAACAGGTACAGTTCCCCCCCCTTCAGGCCGGCGTAGGCCTCGTTCACACTGGCGCGACCGCCGCGCAGCGATTTCACCTCCGACCCGGTCAGCATGATGCCGGCCTCAAGGACATCGTCGATGAAGAAGTCGAACCGCGCGCGGCGGTTCTGCGCCGCGAATTTTTTCGCTTCCTCGCGCGTCGCCAAGTCTCTCTCCTCTACGGCCCGTTCTGTCGCTTAGGACAACAGGCCGGCTTTTGTCATGGCTCCGCGCACGGCGGCGCGGGCGGTCTCGGACGCCGGAACCAGCGGCAGGCGGACCTCGTCGGTGCCGAGGCCCAGCAGGCTGGCGGCGAACTTCACCGGGGCCGGGCTGGTCTCCACGAACATCGAGTCGTGCAGCGGCGACAGCACGTCGCGCAGGCGGAACGCCTCCTTCAGGTCGCCCTTGGCCCAGGCGGTCTGCATGGCGGAGCACAGCGCCGGTGCGATGTTCGCGGTGACGGAGATGCAGCCCACGCCGCCCTGAGCGTTGAAGCCCAGCGCGGTGGCGTCCTCGCCCGACAGCTGGATGAAGTCGGGACCGACCTCCTGCAGCAGGCGCGACGGACGGGACAGGTCGGCAGTGGCGTCCTTCACACCGACGATGTTGGGCAGCTTTGCAAGCCGCGCCATCGTCGACACAGACATATCCACGACACTGCGGCCGGGAATGTTGTAAATAAAGATCGGCAAATCCGCCGCGTCATGGATCGCCTTGAAATGCTGGTACAGACCCTCTTGAGACGGCTTGTTGTAGTAGGGCGTGACCACGAGCGCCGCCTGCGCGCCCGCCTGCTTGGCATGGCGGGTCAGGGCGATCGCCTCGTCGGTCGAGTTGGAACCGGTGCCGGCCATCACCGGCACCTTGCCGCCGGCCGCCTCGATGCACAGTTCCACGACGCGGTTGTGTTCCTCGTGGGACAGGGTCGGCGACTCGCCGGTCGTGCCGCAGGGCACCAGTCCGTGGGTGCCCTGGGCGACCTGCCACTCCACGAAGGACTGGAAGGCCTTCTCGTCCACTTTCCCGCCCTTGAACGGAGTCAGAAGGGCGACGATGGAACCGTGGAACATGGCTGCCTCCTCAGTCGGCTTAGCTGGAAAAAAGAGTTGCGCACATTATCCCTCCCCGCCGCCCTCGGCAAGAGCGCCCGGATCTCTGTTTTCGCGGGTCTCCTCACCCTTTTCGCGGCGCTTCCCGGCGCCCTTCCCGCCGCGGCGCTGAGCCCGCAGGACATCGCCATCTATCGCGAGGCTTTCAAGCTCGCCGATGACGAACGGCTGGCGGAGGCATTGGCCGCAGCGTCCCGCGCGCAGGATCCGTTACCGGCGAAGGTTCTGCGCTGGATCGCGCTGGCCAATCCCGGCGGCGGCAGCTTCAGCGACATCGCCGCCTTCATCCGGGACAATCCGGACTGGCCGAACATGGCGGCGCTGCGCCGTCAGGCGGAAATGGCGATGCCCGACATCCCGCCGGCCGAGGTGGTGGAATGGTTCCGCCAGAGCCCGCCGCTGACCAACGACGGCTTCGTCCGCTATGCCGATGCGCTGATCGCCACCGGCAGCGGCGAGCGCGCGACCCCCCTGATCCGCAAGCAGTGGGCCGACGCCACCTTCACCGCCGACGAGGAGGCGACCTTCCTCGCCCACTACACGCCTTATCTGCGCCAGCAGGACCACAAGGCGCGCATCGACCGGCTGCTGTGGGCCCGGCAGGAAGCGCCGGTGCGGCGGATGCTGCCCTTCTTCGACGAAGCCTATGACACGCTGATCGAGGCGCGCATCGCGCTGGACGGCGACCGTGCAGGCGCCGATGCGGCCTTGGCGCGCGTGCCGCCCAGCCTGTTGAACGACCCGGGGCTGATGTTCGACCGCGCCCGCTACCTGCGGCGCAAGGGCGACGATGCCGGCGCGCTGGAGATCATCGCCCAGGCCGGCGCCGACATGGGCCGCCCGCAGTCCTGGTGGTCGGAGCGCCATCTGCTGGCCCGCCGGGCGATGGAGCGGGGCGACTACAACCTCGCTTACCGTCTGGTCAGCGCCAACGGCATGAGCGACGGCAGCGCCTTCGCCGATGCGGAGTTCCTGTCGGGATTCCTGGCCCTGCGCTTCCTCGACAAGCCGTCGGAAGCCTTCGCCCATTTCCACAAGCTGTACCGGTCGGTCAGCGCGCCGATCAGCAAGGCGCGCGGTGCCTATTGGTGCGGACGCGCAGCCGAGGCGCTGGGCCAGACCGGCCCGGCGCGGGAGTGGTATGCCAAGGCCGCGACCTACTCCACCACCTTCTATGGTCAGCTGGCCTTCCGCCATGTCTCAGGCGGCGCGGTCACCCTGCCCACCCCGCCGTCGGTCTCCAGCGCCGAGACAGCGGCCTTCAACAAACGGGAGGTGGTGCGCGTCGCCCGGCTGCTGGCGGAAATCGGCGGGAACGCCGCCGATCAGGTGACCGGCTTCGTCCGCCGCATCAGCCTCGACGCCAAGACGCCGGCCGACTATGTCCTGGCCGCGAGGCTGGCAAGCGATGTCGGCCGTCGCGACCTGGCCGTGGCCGCCGCGAAGGATGCCGCCCAGAACGACGTGTTCCTGGTCGAGGCCGGCTATCCGATGATCGACGCCCGTCCGTCGGCGCCGGAACTGGCGCTGGTCCACGGCATCATCCGGCAGGAAAGCACCTTCAACCCGACCATCGTGTCGTCCGCCGGCGCGCGCGGGCTGATGCAGCTGATGCCGACGACGGCGCAGCTGGTGGCGGGAAAGCTGGGGCTGAAGCACACGAACGCGCGGCTGACGTCGGACCCCGGCTATAACGTCACGCTGGGCTCCGCCTATCTGGCCGAGCTGATCGATCGCTTCAACGGCTCCTGGGTGCTGGCCATCGCCGGCTACAACGCCGGTCCGAACCGTGTCCGCCAATGGCTGCAGACCTATGGTGATCCGCGCACGGAAACCATCGACGTGGTCGATTGGATCGAGCTGATCCCGATCTCAGAAACCCGCAACTATGTCCAGCGCGTGCTGGAAGCCGTCCAGGTCTATCGCGCCCGCCTGAACGGCGACCGGGCGGAACCGAACCTCGACAAGGACCTGCGGCGATAGGAAGGATAGGAGAGATCGGCCTCGCCGATCTCTCGCGTTCCCCTCAGCCAATCACGCCGTCGTCGGATTCGGCATGCCCGGCATCGGCTCGTCGGCCGGCGGGGGGACTTCCGGCAGGATGCCGGGGTTGTCGGGCACCGGATAGGGATCGGGAGTCGTCGGGCGGCCGGGCTGAGGCGGATTCGGATTGGACGGGGCCGGAATCTCGCCGGGGGTGGACGGCTTCTGCGGATCGCTCATGCGGCAACTCCTGATAAGGTGGGTTCCTCGGATAACGCATTACTCGGCCGTCCGTTCAATCGCCCGGCCGCCGGACTGGAGGTCCTGCCCGGCCCCCTCGACCGTGTTGCAGCCGGTCAGCATGGCGGCGAGCGCCATCAGGAAGGTCAGGATCACCACCTCGCGCGCGGGGAACGGGATGGCGCGGGCGGTGGCGCGCTGCCGGCGGTTCGTGGCGTGCTGCATGGTGTCTCTCCGGTCTGGGGTGAGGGGACGGGGGTGGCGGGGATGAGCGATGGCCTGGGGGTCGTTCGTCTCTGCTTTTGACAACGGGGCTGCGGCGGCTTGGTTCCGCAACCGACCCCGCCGCCATGCAGAGAATGCAACGGTCCTTTCGGGGCTCCCGAAATCCTTGACGCGGTACGCCCACCGGGCAAGATGACCGGCTTTTGCGCAGTCTGCCCGCTTTCCGGCCAAGCCTTACGGTCCGGTCGCGCGGCACGGGCCGCCGTCATCCCTCCGTCGCCACAGGTCCAGTCATGAGCACCGCCACCCTGCCCGCCCCCGAGCCGTTGCGCGCGCGTCTTGCCGCCCACATCGGCGAGCTGTTGCGGCTGGCGGCACCGGTTATCGTCTCCCGCGCCGGGCTGATGGTGATGATGGCGGTCGATACCGCGATCGTCGGCCGCTTCTCGGCGCAGGAGCTGGCCTATTACGGGCTGGCGCACCTGCCGGGCAACATCATGGTCGGCACCGGCGTCGGGCTGCTGATGGGGACGGTGATGGTCACCGCCCATGCCTTCGGCGCCGGCGGCGACGTGGAGTGCGGCCGGGCATGGCGGCGGTCGGTCCCCTATGCCTTGCTGCTGGGCGTGCTGTTCGCACTGATCTCGCTGCTGGGCGACCCGCTGTTCCAGGCCGGCGGCCAGACCCCGGAGATGGCGGCGGGCGGCGCCCATGTGCTGGCGGTGCTGGGGCTGGGGGCGCCGGGCATGATGCTCTACATCACCACCGGCTTCTTCCTGGAGGGCATCAAGCGCCCGCTGCCGGGCATGGTCGCCATGGTGATCGGCAATCTCGTCAATGCCGCGCTCGCCTGGGCGCTGGTGTGGGGCCATATCGGGCTGGAGCCGCTGGGCGCCGTCGGCTCCGCCTGGGCGACCAGCATCGTGCGCTGGTCCATGGGGCTGGGGCTGGTCGCCTATGTCTGGTGGATGCACGACCATGACCGCTGGCAGATCCGCCTGCCGGTGTCCGGCTGGTGGAGCGGTGCCGCCCGCCAGCGTCACCTCGGCTATGCCGCCGGGCTCAGCATCGGGGTGGAGAGCGGCGCCTTCGCGGCGCTCGGCCTGTTCGCCGGCATGATCTCGCCGCTGGCGCTGGGCGCCTACACGGTTGGACTGAACCTGACCGCCCTGCCCTTCATGGCAGCGGTCGGTCTGGCGTCGGCCACCGCCGTGCGGGTTGGCGTGGCCTATGGCCGCGGCGACCGCAGCGACATGGCGCTGGCCGGCTGGACCGGCCTCGGAGTCACAAGTGCGATCCTGGCCTGCGTCGGCGTGCTCTATCGCAGCCTGCCCGACGCGCTGGGCGCCATCTACACCAACAACCCGGAACTGCTGGAGGCGGTGGCGCCGCTGATCGCCTTTACCGCCTGGATCCTGATCGCCGACGGCGGCCAGACGGTGATGGCGAACGCGCTGCGCGGCCGGCACGACGCCTGGATTCCCACCGCGCTGCACTTCTTCTCCTACGCGGTGGTGATGATTCCGGTGTCGGCCTTCCTGGTCTTCGGCCTCGGCCACGGCGCCCATGGGCTGTTCGAGGGAATTCTCATCGCCAGTCTGGTGTCGGTCACCATCCTGTCCCTGCGATTCGCACATCTCAGCCGGCGTTGAACCGGCATCAGTCGGGGCACCGACAGGGGTTTTCGGCCCCGAATCATTGTGTGCAATTGCGAGAGTTGCTATATTTCTCGGGCAAAACCTTCGGCCCGCAAGGCCAGTGACTGCCGCGGATTCCCGAGCGGCGGCGCATTCGAAGAATGAGTGTCCTGCTTGAGCAATACGCCCCTTCCTCCCGCCTCCGACATCGCGCCGATCAACATCGAAGACGAGATGCGGAAATCGTATCTCGACTACGCGATGAGCGTGATCGTGAGCCGTGCCCTGCCCGACGTCCGCGACGGGCTGAAGCCGGTGCACCGGCGCATCCTCTACGCGATGAAGGAGGGCGGGTACGACTCGACCAAGCCCTATAAGAAGTCGGCGCGCATCGTCGGCGACGTGATGGGTAAATACCACCCGCACGGCGACAGCGCGATCTACGACGCCATGGTCCGCATGGCGCAGGACTTCTCCATGCGCCTGCCGCTGATCGACGGCCAGGGCAATTTCGGCTCGATGGACGGCGATCCGCCCGCGGCGATGCGCTACACCGAGGCGCGTCTGGCCAAGGCGGCGGAAGCGCTGCTGGACGACATCGACAAGGATACCATCGACTTCCAGGCCAGCTACGACGATTCGGGCCGCGAGCCCACCGTCGTCCCGGCCCGCTTCCCGAACCTGCTGGTGAACGGCGCCGGCGGCATCGCCGTCGGCATGGCGACCAACATCCCGACCCACAATCTGGGCGAGGTGATCGACGCCTGCTGCGCCTACATCGACAACCCGGACGTCACGCTCGACGAACTGATGGAGCATGTGCCCGGCCCTGATTTCCCGACGGGCGGCCTGATCCTCGGCCGGTCGGGCAGCCGGGCGGCGCTGCAGACCGGGCGCGGCTCGGTCATCCTGCGCGCCAAGACCCATTTCGAGGAGGTGCGCAAGGACCGCACCGCTATCGTCGCGACCGAGATTCCCTATCAGGTCAACAAGGCCAAGCTGATGGAACGCATCGGCGAGGTCGTGAACGACAAGATCATCGAGGGCATCTCCGACCTGCGCGACGAATCCGACCGCGACGGCGTGCGCGTGGTGATCGAACTGAAGCGCGACGCGGTTCCCGACGTCGTGCTGGCCCAGCTGTTCCGCCACACCCAGCTCCAGACCTCCTTCGGCGTCAACATGCTGGCGCTGAACGGCGGCCGTCCGGAGTTGATGCATCTTCAGCAAATCATCGCCGCCTTCATCCGCTTCCGCGAGCAGGTCATCACCCGCCGGACCGAGTTCCTGCTGGGCAAGGCGCGCGAGCGGGCGCACACCTTGGTTGGTCTGGCGGTCGCCGTCGCCAACCTGGATGCGATGATCCAGCTGATCCGCAGCGCCCCCGATCCGGTCTGGGCGCGCGAGGAGATCATGAACCGTGAATGGCCGGTTCACGACGTCGGCCCGCTGATCGAGCTGATCGACGAGCCCGGCCGCGGCGTCAGCGAACAGGGCACCTACCGTCTGTCGGAGGTCCAGGCCCGCGCCATCCTCGACCTGCGTCTGCACCGCCTCACCGGGCTGGAGCGCGACAAGATCGGCGCCGAACTGACCGACGTCACCGACCAGATCGCCGACTTCCTCGCCACGCTCGCCAACCGGCCGAAGCTGATGGGGATCCTGCGCGACGAGCTGGTGGAGATGAAGGAGCGGTTCGGCAACCCGCGCCGCACCGAAATCCAGGATCTGGAGTTCGAGGCCGACATCGAGGACCTGATCCAGCGCGAGGACATGGTCGTCACCGTCAGCCAGTCCGGTTACGTGAAGCGCGTGCCGCTGTCGACCTACCGCGCGCAGAAGCGCGGAGGCAAGGGCCGCTCCGGCATGTCGATGAAGGCGGAGGACGCGGTCAGCGACCTGTTCGTCGCCAACACCCACACGCCGCTGCTGCTCTTCTCGAACCGCGGCATGGTCTACAAGCTGAAGGTCTACCGCCTGCCGCTGGGCAACCCGCAGGCGCGCGGCAAGGCCTTCGTCAACCTGCTGCCGCTGATCGACGGGGAGACCATCACCACCGTCCTGCCGTTGCCGGAGGACGAGGCCGCCTGGGCCGATCTGCACGTCGTCTTCGCCACGTCGAAGGGCAACGTGCGCCGCAACCGGATGTCCGACTTCGCCAACATCCGCTCCAACGGCCTGATCGCCATGAAGCTGGAGGAGGAAGGCGAGCGTCTGATCGGCGTGCACACCTGCTCCGAGACCCACGACGTCCTGCTGGCGACCCGCGGCGGCAAGTGCATCCGCTTCCCCGTGGACGACGTGCGCGTCTTCGCCGGCCGCACCTCCACCGGCGTGCGCGGCATCAGGCTGGCCGACGGTGACGAGGTGGTGTCGCTGTCGATCCTGACCCATGTCGATGCCACGCCCGAGGAGCGCGCAGCCTTCTTCAAGATGAAGCGCGACGAAGGCCTGGAGATGGAGGGCGAGGCCGCGCCGGAAGCCGACGAGGTGCCGACGGACAGCGTCACCCTGTCGCAGGAGCGATACGAAGAACTGAAACAGAAGGAACAGTATATTCTGACCGTCTCCGACCGCGGCTATGGCAAGCGCAGCTCGTCCTACGAGTATCGCACCGCCGGACGCGGGGGCCAGGGCATCTGGAACATGGAGATGGGCGAGCGCAACGGCTCCATCGTTGCCGCCTTCCCGGTCGAATCGAACCATCAGGTGATGATGGTCACCAACGGCGGCCAGGTGATCCGCATGCCGCTGCACGACGTGCGGGTGGCCGGCCGCAAGACGCTGGGTGTCACGCTGTTCCGCGTGGGGGCGGACGAGCGCGTGGTGTCCGTCGCCACCATCGCCGAGGAAGAAGGCGAGAACGGCGTGGATACGGGCGTTGAGACTGGCGATGACGCCAACGGTTCGGTCGAGTCCACCGGTGATGCCGGCAGCTCCGCCGCGCCGAACGAATAACGGAAGGGCGTAAAGGGGAACCCATGGCGACCAGCCAGACCGAGACCAGCGAAGGTCGTCGAATCGGTGTCTATCCCGGCACCTTCGATCCGATCACCAACGGTCACATGGACATCATCCAGCGCGCCGCCCGTCAGGTCGACCACCTGATCATCGGCGTCGCCCGGAATGCCGGCAAAGGGCCGCTCTACTCCACGGACGAGCGGGTCGCTATGGTTCGCGAGGATGTGGCCGGGCTGAACGCCGCTGGGGCCAGCATCGAGGTGCGGGCGTTCGACAATCTGCTGATGCATTTCGCCATGGAGGTGAATGCCAGGGTCATCATCCGCGGCCTGCGTGCCGTCTCGGACTTCGAATATGAATTCCAGATGGCGGGCATGAACGCGCGGCTGAACCCGAAGGTCGAGACGATCTTCCTGATGTCGTCGGAGAAGCACCAGTTCATCTCCTCCCGCTTCGTGAAGGAGATCGGGCGGCTCGGCGGCGATATCCGCCATTTCGTTTCGCCCCGCGTCGCGGAACGGCTGGCCGAACGCTTCGCCCTCGAGGCCGGCAACGGCTCGGTGCCGACGACCAGCCAGACCTGATCCCGGAACCATGAGCTTGATGGGCGGGCTTGATGGCAAAATCCTGCATTTCCCATCAAGCCCATGGTTGACCTTTCGGGCGCGTCTTTCTATGGTGCGCCCACTTCCGGCGGGGGCCAGTTTCGCACCGCCGCGAGAGGATGATCCGGTAGCTCAGTCGGTAGAGCACGTGACTTTTAATCATGTGGCCGTGGGTTCGAATCCCACCCGGATCACCATCCAATTCAAGGCTTTAGCCTTCCTCAAGGGGTCGCTTTAGCGGCCCCTTCGGCGTTGTGGGGCACGGCATGGGGCACGACTTCACCTGCATGCCTCCCCCGTCCTGCATGACGGCCGAGAAAACAAAAAGCCCCGCCGAAGCGGGGCTTTTCCTGTTCTGCAACGGCTTGGCCTGGATGGCGACCCCAGCTGGATTCGAACCAGCGACCTGCCGCTTAGAAGGCGGCTGCTCTATCCAACTGAGCTATGGGGCCTTGTCCCGGGTTTGCGATCAGAAGCGCGGGCGATCGGTGCGGAAGTTGTCGGCGTAGTTGCGCGGACGGACGCGGCGGACCGGAGCTTCCTGCACGGTGTAGTTCCAGCCTTCGCGCTCCGCGAACGCAATGGCCTCATCCTTCGTTTCGAAGGACAGGCGCACCTGGTTCAGCGTGTCGCCGGAGCTGGTCCAGCCCATCAGCGGTTCCGGACGGCGCGGCGTTTCGATCTCGTAATCCAGCATCCAACGGTGAGTCTTGGCACGGCCGGATTGCATGGCCGTCTTGCTCGGCTGATAGATCCGGACGTTCATGGCTCGCTCGTCTCCCCAAATGCCTGCGGTAGCGTCCCCGGCGCGGATGGCCTGGACGCGGAGTTGTCCCCTGGCGATGGTCGGGGCGCCCGGATTCGAACCGGGGGCCTCCAGTACCCAAAACTGGCGCGCTGACCAGACTGCGCTACGCCCCGTCGCCGCGTTGTGAGATACACGAACGCCACGCCCACGGCAAGCGGACGGCGCACCGCTTTTGCGGACTTTTCCATCCAGCCTGCCGCCTAGGGCATTTGGTGCGGCGTTCGGTCGCTCAACAGCCTGTCTCCAACACCGTTCCGGATCCGTTTCATTGCCATCGCTCACCCCCGCCCCGCTTGCCGTCGCCCTGTTTCTGCCCGACCTCGAGAACCGGCCGGACCGCCGCTCGGCGGTCGATCTCGCCCATGAATTGCTGCGCGCCGGCGTTGCGGTGGATGTGGTGGCGCCGATGGGCGGGGGACGGCTGCGCGCGGCGCTGAACCCGGCCGTCGGGCAGATCGACCTCGCCAAGCGCCGTGCCGCGACCTCGGCCCTGGCCCTGGCCCGTGTGATGGCGGAACGGCAGCCGTCGCTGCTCGCCATACCGCGCGAGGTGGCGTGGGTCGGGCGGCTGGCGCTGTGGCTGGGACGCAGTGATGCGCGGCTTGTCGTGCTGGAGGGGGATGCGGAGGCTGATTTTGCGGCTATTCGTGCCGCAGCGCCTCGATGGGGTTGAGGCCGGCGGCGCGACGCGCCGGGTAAAGGCCGAAGAACACGCCGACCAGCCCGCTGACCACCACCGCCAGCACGATCGAGTCGATCCGGATCAGCGTCGGCCAGCCGGCCAGTGCCGCGACCGCCACGGCGGTGCCGATGCCCAGCGCCACCCCGACCGCGGCCCCGATCAGTGACAGGGTGATCGATTCGATCAGGAACTGCACCAGGATATCGCGCCGCCGCGCCCCAATGGCGAGCCGCAGCCCGATCTCGCGCGTGCGCTCGGTCACCGACACCAGCATGATGTTCATGATGCCAATGCCGCCGACCAGCAGCGAGACCGCCGCCACGGCGGCCAGCAGGAAGGACAGGGCGCGGGAGGACTCGTCACGGGTCGCCGACACCTCCGACAGGTCGCGCATCCAGAAATCGTCGTCCTGGCCGGGGATCAGCCGGTGGCGCTGGCGCAGCAGGTCGCGGATTTGCGCCTGCGCCTCCGCCATGTCGGCGCCGTCCCGCATCTTCACCGCCATGCTATGGATGAAGCGCGGGTTGCTCTTCGCCATGCCCGGGATGTTGCGCTTGGCGGTGGACAGCGGCACGAAGATTACGTCGTCCTGGTCCTGGCCCTGCGTGTTCTGCCCCTTCTCCGCCAGAACGCCGACGACGGTCAGCGGGGTGGAGAACACCCGCACCGGCTCTCCGATGGGATCGCCGCCGCCGAACAGGTTGCGCACCACCGTCTGACCAAGGACCACGACCTTGTTCGCCTGTGCCACATCCTCGTCCGACAGGCCGCGTCCCAGCGCGATGGTCCAGTCGCGGGCGTCCATGTAATCCGGCGTGATGCCGAACAGAATGGTGCCCCAATTCTGGTTGCCGGCGACGATCTGCAGGCCCCAGCGCACCGACGGCGCCGTCACCACCACGTCGGGGATCTCCGACAGCACCGCCAGCGCGTCGTCCTCCGTCAGGGAGGATGCGGTGCCGGCGCCCAGCTTCACGCCGCTGCGGACGATGCTGCCCTGCCCCACCAGGATCAGGTTGGTGCCCAGGCTGGCGATCTGGCGCAGCACCTGATCGCGGGCGCCGGCTCCCACCGCGACCATGGCGATCACCGCAGCCACGCCGATGACGATACCCAGCATGGTCAGCGCGCTGCGCAGCGGGTTCGCCCGCAGGGACTCGAGCGCCGCGCGCAAGGCGTCCCAGGCGGTCATGCCGCGATCTCCGGTTCCTGACGCAGATCGTCGATCAGGCGGCCATCGCGGAACTGCAGGACGCGGGCGGCAAAGCGCGCCACCTCCGGCTCGTGCGTCACCAGGACAATGGTGATGCCCCGGCGGTTCAGCCGCTGGAACAGGCCGATGATCTCCAGGCTGGTCGCGGTGTCGAGCGCGCCGGTGGGTTCGTCGGCAAGCAGCAGCAGCGGGTCGTTGACCAGGGCGCGGGCGATGGCGACGCGTTGCTGCTGCCCACCGGAAAGCTGGGTCGGCCGGTGCCTTGCCCGTTCCCGCAGCCCCACCGAATCGAGCGCCGCCAGCGCCCGCTCCACCCGCTGGGCATGGCCGACGCCGGCATAGACCATCGGCAGCATGACGTTGGCGAGCGCGGTCTGGCGCGGCAGCAGGTTGAAGGACTGGAAGACGAATCCGATGCTGCGGTTCCGCACCGCCGCCAGCGCGTCGGAGGACAGGCCGGCGACCTCCTGCCCATCCAGCCGGTACCGTCCGGCATCGGGTCGGTCCAGGCAGCCCAGCAAGTTCATGAAGGTGGATTTGCCGGACCCCGACGGTCCCATCACCGCCACGAACTCGCCCCGGCGGATGGTGACGGTCACGTCGTCCAACGCGTGGACGGTCTGCGGCCCCATGCGATAGCGGCGGCTGAGGCGTTCGACAGCGATCAGGGGTTCGGGTGCCGTTGGATCAGAAGCCAAGGCGCGGTCCCCGGCGGCTGCCGCGGTCGGGGGCCAGGATGCCGGTGATGACCTCCTGCCCGGCCCGCAGGTCACCCGACACTACCTCCGTATAGCTGCCGTCGCCGATGCCGAGCCGCACCGGTATGCCGACCGGGCCGCCATTTCCCGGACCGGGCACCCAGACCGTCCGCATCGCCTCCGCCGCCCGGCCGGGAGCCACCAGCGCCTCGAAGCGGTCGCGCTGTTCCGGGTCGAGCAGCCCGGCGATTCGCTCCAGGGTCGCGGTGCGGATGGCGTTGGCCTCCACCCGGCGGCGTTCGGGGTCGCTACCCTCGGCGTTCAGAGCGGCGAAGCGGTCGCGGGCCTCGGCCACCAGGGAGGTGATGTCGCGGCGCCTCGTCTCGTCCAACGTCAGCCCGTCCATCACCCGCTTGGCCGCCGCCTCCAGCGCCGCGGCGCCGCGCCCGCCATTGGGGCCGCCGGTGGTCGGCGTCGGCGCATCGGTCGAAGCCTCGACCCCCGGGGGGCGGAAGCGCAGGGCGGCGTTTGGCAGCTTCAGCGCCGACGGCCGCTCGTCCACCGTGATGCGGAGGTTGGCGGTCATGCCCGGCAGCAGCCGCAGTTCCGGATTCTTCACCGTGATGACGACGATGTAGGTGACGACCGTCATGTCCTCCTTCGGCGCCAGCCGCACCTGCGCCACCCGGCCGGTGAAGCTGTCGCCGGGGAAGGCATTTACGGTGAAGCGTACCGGCATGCCTTCGCGCACCCGGCCGATGTCGGCCTCGTCGATGTTGGCCAGCACCTCCATCTGCCGCAGATCCTGGGCGATGGTGAACAGGGTGGGAGCCGACAGGCTGGCCGCCACCGTCTGGCCGGTGCTGACCGCCCGGTTCACCACCACCCCGTCGATGGGGGAGCGGATGACGGAGCGGTTGAGGTCGACGCGGACCAGTTGCAGGGCAGCCTCGCGCTGGGAGACCTGGGCGCGGGCGACCTCCACCTGGGCGGCGGCCACCGCCAGCGAGGCATCGGCCGACGCCTCCGCCGCTTCGGCCTGCCGCTTCTGGGCGCGGGCGGCGATCAACTGGGCCTGCGCGCTGTGGGCTGCGGTTTCCGCCTTCTCCAGATCGGCGGCGGCGACGACGCCGCGTCCCTGCAGGTCGCGCCGGCGGCGCAGGTCACGGTCAGCGTCGCGCTGGGCGAGGTCGGCACGGACGATCTGGGCGTCGGCGTTGGCGACGCTGGCCCTGGCGCTGGCGAGATCGGCCCGCGCCTTGTCGTGAAGCGCCTGCTGCTGGATGAGCGCCGCCTTGGCGGAATCAACGTCCGCGCCGGCCTGGGCCAGACGGGCGGCCAGCTGGTCGCCGTTCAGCCGGGCAAGGATCTGCCCGCTGGTGACCCGGCTGTTGAAATCGGCATACAGCTCCGCGATCTGGCCGGAGAGTTGGGAGCTGACCTCCACCGTCACCAGCGCGCTCATGGTGCCGGTGGCGGTGATGGCGCTGACCAGCGGTCCTTGTTCGACCCGCGCCAGCCGGTAGGCCGGCCCCGGTTCCGCCCGCGCCAGCACGACATAGGCGGACAGTCCGGCCGCGGCGCTGAGCGCCAGTCCGAGGAAAATCGCCGACCGCCTGCTCATCCCAGCCCTCCGCGCCGCCCAGACCCTGCGCGATTGATCTGGGCGAGTTTACGCGAAAGTCATGGGCGGCGGATCATCTATCACTTCAAGGCTTGGCGATGTCGGGAGACACCACACGGTCACCGGGACGGATGCCCAGCCGCGCAGCCATGCCGCCGTTCAGTTCCAGGATCGCCTTCACCGGACCGTCGGAATTGACCGAGTCCAGCGATTCCGGCACCGCGCGCTCGTGGATGTTCACGATGCGGCCGTCGGCGGCGATGAACAGCATGTCGAGCGGGATCAGCGTGTTCTTCATCCAGAAGCTGGCCGGCTGCACCCGGTCGTAGACGAACAGCATCCCGGCGTCGGCCGGCATCGACTGGCGGAACATCAACCCCTGGGCCTGCTGGCCGGGCGTCAGCGCCAGTTCGACGTCGAAGCGGAACTTGCCGCCGCCCGACGTCTCGATGGTCAGCTTGGATTTCTGAAAGCTCTCCAGCGCCATCGCCGGGAAGGCGACCACCAGCAGCAGGAGCGCCACGACCGCACCCCGAAAACTCCGACCGACCATCATGACTGTCCCCGAAGGCTGAACCGGCCCGTTCCAAGTTACACGTTTTTAGGACTTCGCCAGACGGTCGAAGGCCTGGAGCTTCGCCAGCAGGGCCGGCATGTCCTTCAGCGGGACCATGTTCGGCCCGTCGCTAGGGGCGCAGTCCGGGTTCTCGTGCGTCTCCATGAAGACGGCGGCGACGCCGACCGCGATGGCGGCACGGGCCAGGACCGGCACGAACTCGCGCTGGCCGCCCGACGTGGTGCCCTGCCCGCCCGGCTGCTGGACGGAGTGGGTGGCGTCGAACACCACCGGGAAGCCGGTCTCCGCCATGATCGGCAGGGAACGCATGTCCGACACCAGCGTGTTGTAGCCGAAGCTGGCGCCACGCTCGCACAGCAGGACGCGCTCGTTGCCCGAGGCGACCAGCTTGGCGGCGACGTTCTTCATGTCCCAGGGCGCCAGGAACTGGCCCTTCTTGACGTTCACCGCGCGGCCGGTCTCAGCGGCGGCGATCAGCAGATCGGTCTGGCGGCAGAGGAAGGCGGGGATCTGCAGCACGTCCACCGCCTCGGCGACGGGAGCGCACTGGGTCGATTCATGCACGTCGGTGATGACCGGGCAGCCGAAGCGCTCGCGGATTTCCGCGAAGATCGGCAGCGCCTTGTCCATGCCCAGGCCGCGCGCGGTGGTGATCGAGGTGCGGTTGGCCTTGTCGAAGCTCGACTTGTAGATCAGCCCCATGCCCAGCGCCTTGGTCATCTCCACCAACGCGGACGCGGTCTCCATTGCATGGTCGCGGCTTTCCATCTGGCAGGGGCCGGCGATCAGGACGAAGGGACGGTCGTTGGCAACGGTCAGGTCGCCGATCTGGACAGGGCGCGGCGTGGTCATCGGAGTGCTCCAAAACGAAAACGGGCGAGAGGGCGCCGCCCTCTCGCTCTCACCCTGCAGGGGATGGGGGCAAGGGTCGGAAGACCCCTGCATCCCACTATTTCAGAAGCTGGTCAACGGCGCCCATGTCAGGACAGATGCGTGCGGAAGAACTCAACCGTCAGCCGGTTGGCTTCGTCGGCCGCGTTCTGGTCGTAGTGCTCGCCGCCCGGCCGGGCGAAGGCGTGGTCCATGCCGGGATAGACCTTCGCGGTCACCCATTTGTTGTCCTTTACCCCGGCCACTACCGCGTCGCGCTTGTCGGGGCTGGAGAACTTGTCGTTCTCCGCGATGTGCAGAAGCAGCGGCTTGGCGATCTTATCGGCCTCGCCCAGCAGCCCTTCCAGCCCGACGCCGTAATAGCCGACATTGGCGTCGGCGTCCGACCGCGTCGCCATCATGAAAGCCAGCCGGCCGCCCAGGCAGTAGCCGACGCTGCCGGCCTTGCCGGTGCAGCCATCCTGCCCGCGCACCCAGGCGAGCGCCGCCTTCAGGTCCTCCACCGCCTTGTCCTGATCCATGCCGTTCATCAGGGCGAACGCCTTGTTCCACTCCTCCTGCGTCTTGTCGGTCAGCTGCACGCCCGGCTGCTGGCGCCAGAACAGGTCGGGGCACACCGCCAGGAAGCCCTGTGAGGCGTACCAGTCGCATTGCTCGCGCATCACCGCGTTGACGCCGAAGATTTCCTGGATCACCACGAGACCGCCGGCGGGCGTCACCTTGGGCTTGGCGACATAAGCCGAAAAGCGGCCGCCATCGGCGGCATCGATCATCACCTCGGACATGGCTTTGTTTTCCTCCCGTTGGCAAATCCGCCCCTGATATGGAGCGGACTTGCCCCCGGTCATCCCGCCTTTCGTCAGAATCCGACGCTGACGCCGACAAACCCACCGTAATCGCGGCGGTCCTCCTCACCCAGCCGGGCATTCAGGCCGAGCGTGCCGGTGACCGACTCCGTCAGCTTGAAGGAGGCGCCGGCGGTCAAATCGACATAGCTGCGGTCGGGCTTCGCCACCGCCACATCGTAGGCGAGCGTGGAAATGCTGCGGCTCTCCACCGTGATGCTGCGCTGGTCGTCCTTGAACTCCCGGTTCAGCGTCACCTTGGCGTAGGGCAGGACGCTGCCGAAATCGTAAGCGGCCTGATAGCCGATGCTGCCGACCAGCGAGTTGCGGGTCTGCGAGCGATAGGTGAAGCCGAACAGGCTGCTGTCCTCGGTGAAGCCCTCCACCTCCACATGCTGGTAGCGCAGGCCCAGCACCGGGCCATGGGTCAGCCCGCCCATGGTGAACTCATAGCCGCCCTCGGCGCCGATGGAGGCGTTGATGCCCTCGGTGCTGCCGCCGGTGGAATGGTCGGTGCCGTTGATGGTCACGCCGCGCCGCAGGTCGTAGTCGGCGAAACCAATGGACCCCACCCCGTTCACGAAGGCGCCGCCCATGCGGTAGACGCCGTAGCCGCTCAGCACATACTCCCGCTGCTTGTAATCGCCGCCGGTGGAGAAGCTGCCGCGGTAATGCGACGCCGTGCCGGCCGCGCCGAGCAGCAGGTTCTCGGTGAAGCGCTTGTCGATGCCGACGCTGACCGACAGAGGCGTGCCGCGCACTTCCGCCTGTCCGCCGATGCCGGGATCGCCGGTGCGGTCGCTGGTCAGCCGGCCGACTCCGCCGCTGACCCAGGCGCCGCTGGTGCCCGGCTTGCGGCTCCACAGGCTGGTCGCCGCCTGGGCGAGGATGGTGGCGGTCAGCCGGTCGCGGGTGTGGATCGGCGATTCGGCAAGCTGCGCAACGTTGCCGGGGGCGGTCAGCGCGTTCAGCACGAAGTCCGACACCGCGCGATGACCGGCCGTGGTCGGGTGGACGCCGTCGGCGAACAGGTAGCTCTGCGCCGCGTTCGGCGCCACCAGCGAGGCGGAGGTGCAGAGCAGCGAACTGCTGGTGGTGCAGGCGGTGCCGGTCACGTTGGCGAAGCCGAAGGAGGCCGGATTCGCCACCGCAGCCCGCAGCAGCGAATAGGTGTCGATCGGAATGACCGAGACACCGGCATTCGCCAGACCCAGCGTGACCAGTTGGTTATAGCCGCTGATCAACTGCGTGATCTGTGCGGCAGCGGTGGCGCCCTGCGCCAGCCCGAACGGAGTCGATCCGATGTCCGGCACCGTCGGCACCAGGATGGTGCGCGCACCGGCGGCGCGCAGCCTCGCCACCTGAGTCACCAGATCGCCGGCCGCCTGCGTCACAGTGGCCTGCGCGGTCGCCGGGTTGTTGAGCGCGGCAAAGATGTCGTTGGCGCCGCCCCAGACGGTGTAGAGCGCGTTCGGATCCGCCCGTCCGCCGGTGGAGGCGAGATAGCCGGAGACCTGAGTCGCCACGCTGGGTGCCAGGGCCGTCGGGCCTGTCGCCGGGACGCCGACCGACGTGTTCACCCGCGCGCCGCCGACCGCATAGTCGGTACCGCCCCGCGCCGCCGTGGTGGCGGAGGTACCGAGCGCGCCGGCAAGGTTCTCCGCCCACACCGGCCCCGGATTGGTGGTGAACTTGCCGCCGAAGGGCAGCAGCGACTGGAACGCCCCGCTGTCGGTCAGGCTGTCGCCGAAGAAGATGGTGGAGGAATAGTCCGCCGCGACGGCCGGAACCGCGGCGACCGCGGTCAGGCAGGTGGCGAGCGCGGCAATCCTGACGCGATTCATGGTCACTCCCCGATCCAATTGCTTGGTTGTGCGATTTTCCGCGGATCGTCGCACAAGGTTTTCGGGGACGCAAGGAAGCTGACGTATAGGGAAAGTGCCGGACATGAAAACGCCCCGCCTTTGTGGGGCGGGGCGCGTTCAGGCTTGAATAAGATAGCTTAAGAAACCGTCAGACCAACCGGCTCTGATCGATGGCCGCCTTGATGAAGGCGGTGAACAGCGGGTGCGGCTCAAACGGCTTGGACTTCAGTTCCGGGTGGAACTGCACGCCGATGAACCAGGGATGGTCGGGGATCTCGACGATCTCCGGCAGCTCCCCGTCAGGCGACAGACCGCTGAACTTCATGCCGCAACGCTCCAGACGCTCCTTGTAGTACACGTTCACCTCATAGCGGTGACGGTGCCGTTCGGAGATGTCGGTGGTGCCGTAGACCTCGGCGACCTTGCTGCCCTCCAGCAGCTTGGCGGGGTAGGCGCCGAGCCGCATGGTACCGCCCAGATCGCCGACCTCGGCACGACGCTCCAGCGTGTTGCCGCGCATCCACTCCGTCATCAGGCCGACGACCGGGTTGCCCGGCTTGCCCAGCTCGGTGGAGCCGGCATCCTCGATCTTCGCCATGTTGCGGGCGGCTTCGATCACCGCCATCTGCATGCCGAAGCAGATGCCGAAGTACGGCACCTTGCGCTCACGCGCGAACTGAGCCGCCCGAATCTTGCCTTCCGTCCCGCGAGAACCGAAGCCGCCCGGCACCAGGATGCCGTGGACGTTCTCCAGCCGCTTCACCGCCGCGTCGTCGTCCTCGAAGATCTCCGAATCGATCCAGTCGAGGTTGACCTTGACGTTGTTGGCGATTCCGCCGTGGGTCAGCGCCTCGGCCAGCGACTTGTAGCTGTCGAGCAGGCTGATGTACTTGCCGACCACCGCGATGGTGACCTCGCCCTGCGGCTTGCGCACCCGCTCCATGATGCGGGTCCAGCGCGACAGGTCCGGCTCCTTGTCGATCGGCAGGCCGAAATAGCTCAGGACCTGGGTGTCGAAGCCTTCCTCGTGATAGCTGATCGGCACCTGATAGATCGAATCGACGTCCAGCGCCGCGATCACCCGCTCCGGACGGATGTTGCAGAACAGCGCGATCTTCTTGCGCTCGTTCTCCGGAATCGGACGGTCGGCACGGCACAGCAGGATGTTGGCCTGGATGCCGACGCTCAGCAGCTCCTTCACCGAATGCTGGGTCGGCTTGGTCTTCAGCTCGCCGGCGGTCGGGATGTAGGGCAGCAGGGTCAGGTGGATGTAGAGGACGTTCTCCTGCCCGACCTCGTTGCCGAACTGGCGGATCGCCTCCAGGAAGGGCAGCGACTCGATGTCGCCCACCGTGCCGCCGATCTCGATCAGGACGAAGTCCTCGTCGGTGGCGTCGGCGCGGATGAACTCCTTGATCTCGTCGGTGATGTGCGGAATGACCTGGACGGTACCGCCCAGGTAATCGCCGCGACGCTCCTTCGCGATCACGGTGGAGTAGATGCGGCCGGTGGTGATGTTGTCGCCCTTGCGGGCCGACACGCCGGTGAAGCGCTCGTAGTGGCCGAGATCCAGGTCCGTCTCAGCCCCGTCGTCGGTCACGAAGACCTCGCCGTGCTGATAGGGGCTCATCGTGCCGGGATCGACGTTCAGGTACGGATCCAGCTTGCGCAGCCGCACCTTGTAGCCGCGCGCCTGGAGAAGCGCCCCAAGCGCCGCCGATGCCAGACCTTTGCCCAGCGAAGAAACGACGCCACCGGTGATGAAGATGTAGCGAGTCATGTCCGTCCGAAGAGCTTGAGAGCTGTTCCATGTCCCCGGAGGGGACGCATGTTTCCTGTCCCCATAGGGGGCGGATATTTCATGTCCCCGAGGGGTCGGCGCCGAAACTCACGTCGCGGACGTCGGCCCTCAAAAGAAAGAGGCGGCTTCGGGGAGGCCGCCTCGCTGTCCGCTTCGTACCCGTGCGCTGGAGATCCCTTACTGGGACACCGGCGGCGCGGGTTGGGCCGGAGCGGCCGGGGTCACCGGCTGGGCCGGAGCCGCCGGAGAGGCCGGCAGCGTGTCGATGATCGACGCCGGGCGCGAGTGGCCGCCGGCCAGGATCGCCAGCACGATGCTGGTGGCGAAGAAGCAGCCCGCCAGAATGCCGGTGGTCCGCGTCAGCAGGTTGGCCGTGCCACGGGTGCTCATCATGCCGCCCATGGTACCGCCGCCGATGCCGAGTCCGCCGCCTTCCGACCGCTGGATCAGGATCACGCCGACCAGCCCGACGGCGATCAGCAGGTGAATAACCAGAATCACCGATTCCATGCGATGCTCACCCCACGCCCATCCCAAAAATCGAATAGCGCGCCACAGGCCGTCTTAAGGGCCCGTGGCGCGCGCCCATTGTTTGTACCGCGCCGCCGCGGGATATGCCAGCGCCAAAATACCCACGGCATATCCATTGGCGGCATGGCTGACACCAGCGTGGTGTATCAGCGGCAGGCGGTGGCGATGGCCCAGAAATCGTCGGCCTTCAGGGCCGCGCCGCCAACCAGCGCGCCGTCGACATTCTCCACCGCCATCAGCTCCGCCGCGTTGTTCGGCTTGACCGAACCGCCATAGAGGATGCGGACCTTGGCGGACTCGGCGATCTTGCCGTCCAGTTCGGCGCGGATGTGGGCGTGCATCGCCTTCACATCGTCCGGAGTCGCAGTCTTGCCGGTGCCGATGGCCCAGACCGGCTCATAGGCGATGACGGTGTTCTCGGCGGTCGCGCCGGCGGGGATGGAGCCGGCGAGCTGGCCCGACACCACGGCGTTCGCCTGACCGGCGTCACGCTGCGCCTCGGTCTCGCCGACGCAGATGATGGCGACGAGGCCTTCCTTGTGGGCGGCGACCGCCTTGGCGTTGACCACGGCGTCGCTCTCGCCATGGCCGGCGCGGCGCTCCGAATGGCCGAGGATGACGAAGCGGCAGCCCGCATCCTTCAGCATGGTCGGCGCCACGTCGCCGGTATGGGCGCCGGAGGTCTTGGGCGCGCAATCCTGGCCGCCCAGCGCCAGCGGGCTGTCGGCAATCGCCTCTCCCACCGGAAACAGCAGCGGGAAGGGCGGGCAGACCAGCATGTCGAAAACGACCGGGCCGGCGCCCTTCAGCCGACCGGCGAGGTCGGAGGCGAGATCCAGCCCGTCGGCCTTCAACCCGTTCATCTTCCAGTTTCCGGCGATCAGCTTCCGGTTGGCGGTCATGGTCGTTTCCTTCTTGTCTTGGCTTTATATGGGAACTTGTGGAACGTTCTTGGCCTCTCGTGACCCAAGCCCATAGCAAGCCCGCCGCGGAAATTCCACTCACCCGACCGGCACATCGGCCGTCGGCAGCCATAAGAGACATCTTGTAGCAGTCCCCCGGCGAAGGCCCATCAGCCCGCGGGCGAAGCCACATCAGACGAAGTGCCATGTTGCGGATGCTCCTAGGCGGAATAGCATCATTCGCAACGCACCATCCAGACGCGGCGAAGGCCTGACCCCCATGAAGAACTTCTCGGACCTGACGGAAAAGGAGCTGCTGGCGCTCGCCATCGCGCTGGAGGAGGAGGACAGCCGCATCTACGACGAATTCGCCCACGCCCTCTCCGACAATTATCCCGACACGGCCAAACTGTTCCGCGCGATGGCTTCGGAGGAGAGCGGGCACCGGCACCGGCTGCTGGAGCTGTTCCGTGCGCGATTCGGCGACCACATCCCGCTGATCCGCCGCCAGGACGTGAAGGGATTCGTGGAGCGCAAGCCGGTCTGGCTGAGCCGGCCGCTGGGGCTCGAAACCGTGCGCCGCCAGGCCGAGCTGATGGAGGCGGAGACCAAGCGCTTCTACACCCGCGCCGCCCAGCGGTCGCAGGATGCCGCCATCCGCCAGTTGCTGGGTGATCTCGCCGAGGAGGAGCGCCGGCACGAGGCCAAGGCCGAACGGCTGGAGGCGAAATACGTCTCGCCGGAGGTTCGGGAGCAGGAACACGAATCGGAACGCCGGCTGTTCCTGCTGCAGGTCGTGCAGCCGGGTCTGGCCGGGCTGATGGACGGGTCGGTCTCGACCCTGGCCCCGCTGTTCGCCGCCGCCTTCGCCACCCAGGACAGCCACGAGACCTTTCTGGTCGGTCTGGCCGCCTCCATCGGCGCCGGCATCTCCATGGGCTTCGCCGAGGCTCTGTCCGACAACGGGTCGCTGACCGGGCGCGGCAGCCCGTGGCTGCGCGGGCTGGTCTGCGGCGCGATGACCACGCTGGGCGGGCTGGGCCACGCCCTGCCCTATCTGATCCCGCATTTCTGGACGGCGACCGCCATCGCCGTTGGCGTGGTGGTGATCGAACTGGCCATCATCGCCTGGATCCGCAACCGCTACATGGACACGCCGCTGCTGTCCGCCGCCTTCCAGGTGGTGGTCGGCGGGCTGCTGGTTTTCGCCACCGGCATCCTGATCGGCAGCGCCTGAGCGGCGGCGGGAAAAGCCGTTTGCGGGAATGAGCTTGTTCTTGTAACCGGGCGCACGATTGTTTATGTCTGACTTGCTGTCCTAATTAGAACAAATTGAACCAACCGCGTCGCCATGGCCGATCTGAAAGCAGGCGTTAACCAGCTCTTCCTCCGCGAGGAGGAACTCCGTACCGGGATGGAGCTGCTTTTCTACGCCTATCGCGAATTCACCGCCGAACCGGACGAAATTCTGGCGGAAATCGGCTTCGGCCGCGCGCATCACCGCGTGATCTACTTCGTCGGCCGCTATCCCAAGATCACCGTTTCGGAACTGCTGGCGATCCTGAAGATCACCAAGCAGAGCCTGTCGCGCGTGCTGGGCGAGCTGGTGCGCCAGGGCTTCATCGATCAGCAGACCGGCGCCCGTGACCGGCGGCAACGGTTGCTGGAGCTGACGGAAAAGGGCGTGGAGCTGGAACGCCAGCTGTCGGAGACCCAGCGTCAGCGCATCGCCCGCGCCTATCGCATGGCGGGGGCGGAGGCGGTGGAGGGATTCCGCAAGGTGATGATGGGCATGCTGGACGAGGAGGACCGGGCGAAATTCGCACCGCCCGTTCCCCCTGCCCGTCTTGCCGTGAAACGCTAAATCAGGAAACGCTGGACCGGATCAGCCGGCTTTCGATTCGGTAGTCTCCACCGGCGCTGCGGATTGGCTTTCCGCCGGCTTGTCTTCGGTTGCGCCCTGGGTTGCACCGTCAGCCGGCTTTTCGGCGGCCGCCTTTGCCTCATTGGGATTGCGGCGGCGGAAGCCGCCCTTGCGATAAACCACATTTTCGGAGGCACCCGGCGGGCATTGGACGATGTTCCCCCCCTTCGCGAGGAAGGCGCGGGTCATGTCGGCGAGGTCTTGGGCGTCCAGGTCCTTGGGATCGTTGGACCTGTGGTGGTCGGCCATCGTGATCGCTCCTCGTGTCTCTCGGCCCTCGTAGAGGACATATGGAGGATAACACGGTTCGAGGCCGAAACGGCCAAACGCTTACACGCCTGCCCGCCATGCATACCCAAGGTATGTCCCGCATGGCGCCTCTATGTCGATTGCGGGGAGCCGCGTTATAGTCCCGTCATGACCGAAGATCAGCCCCATATCCTGGTCGTCGACGACGACACCCGCCTGCGCGAACTTCTGCGCAAGTATCTCGCCGGAAACGGCTTTCTGGTCAGCACGGCCCGGGACGCCGCCGACGCGCGGGCGCAGCTGGGCGGGCTCGCCTTCGACCTGCTGGTGCTCGACATCATGATGCCGGGCGAGTCGGGGCTGTCGCTGACCGAATCACTGCGGCGCGAGCGCGACCTGCCGATCCTGCTGCTGACCGCCCGCGACGAGCCGGACGACCGCATCGCCGGATTGGAGGCCGGGGCCGACGATTATCTCGCAAAGCCCTTCAATCCGCGCGAACTGCTGTTGCGCATCAACTCCATCCTGCGCCGGCAGGCGACACGCCCGCCGGAACCGGCAGCCCCGCCCGCGGCGCCGGTGCGGCTCGGACCTCTCATCTATCTGCCCGACCGCGACGAGCTGCGCCACGGCGACGAGGTGATCCGCCTGACCACGGCGGAGGCCAGCCTGCTGCGCATCCTCGCCGCCTCCCCCGGCGTGACCTTCACCCGCGATGAACTGACGGAGCGAAGCAAGGTCGCCGGCAACGCCCGCACCGTCGATGTCCAGGTGACCCGCCTGCGCCGGAAGATCGAGGCCGACCCGCGCGAGCCGCGCTATCTCCACACCGTCCGTGGCGAGGGCTATGTGCTGAGGCCCGATCCGTGACGGCGGCCGGCAGCGGACGGGCCGACAATGGAGGGGCCGGCGCCGACGGCGCAGCGGCCGGCCGGGCGGCGGCGCGGCGCGCCGAACGGCGGCGTCGCACGCCGTTTCTGAAGCGCTTCCTGCCGCGCACCCTGTTCGGCCGGTCGCTGCTGATCATCGTCACGCCGGTGATCCTGGCCCAGGCGGTTGCGACCTGGATCTTCTACGACCGCCATTGGGACACGGTGACCAACCGGCTGGCCTATGCGGTTGCCGGCGATATCGCCACCGTCATCGCCATGCTGGAGCGAGACCCGTCGCAGGACGGCCGCGACTGGACGCTGGCCACCGCCGCCCGCACGACGGACCTGATCGTCACGGTGGAGCCGGACCAGATTCTGCCGGACAAGCGCCGGGAGCTGAGCGGCCTGCTGGAACGCACGCTGGGCAAGGCGCTGGACGAGCGGGTCGGCCGCCCCTTCACCATCAACACCCGCGTCGCCCATGAATGGTACGAGATCCGGGTGCAGATGGCCGACGGCGTGCTGTCGGTGATGTCGCCGGAACGCCGGCTGTTCACGCCGACCAGCTATATCTTCATCCTGTGGATGGTCGGATCGGCCATCGTGCTGTTCGCCGTCGCCATCCTGTTCATGCGCAACCAGATCCGGCCGATCAAGCGGCTGGCCATCGCCGCCGACGCTCTCGGCAAGGGCCGCGACGTCTCCAACTTCAAGATGGAGGGCGCGACGGAGGTGCGGCAGGCGGCCTCCGCCTTCCTGTTGATGCGCGAACGCATCCAGCGCCAGATCAACCAGCGCACCGAGATGCTGGCCGGCGTCAGCCACGATCTGCGCACGCCGCTGACCCGGATGAAGCTGGCGCTCGACATGATCGAGGATCCCGATCTGGATCCGGAGGTGGAGGAGCTGAAAGCCGACGTCGCCGAGATGGAGACCATGATCGAAGGCTATCTCGCCTTTGCCCGCGGCGAGGGGACGGAGGCGGTGCAGCCGACCGACCTGACCCGCCTGCTGAACGAGGTCGCCGCCGGCGCGCGGCGCGACGGGACCGAGGTGACGCTGACCGCGCCGGACGGGCTGATCCTGCCGCTGCGCCCGAATGCGGTCCGCCGCTGCATCGCCAACCTGCTGGTCAATGCCGGCCGCCATGCCGGCACCGCCTGGGTCAAGGCCGAACCGAAGGACGGCATCATCGAGATCACGGTGGACGATGACGGCCCGGGCATCCCCGCCTATCTGCGCGACGACGTGTTCAAGCCCTTCTTCCGTGTCGACAGCAGCCGCAATCTCGACACCGGCGGGTCCGGCCTTGGGCTGACCATCGCACGGGACGTGGCGCGCGGCCACGGCGGCGACATCACGCTGGACGACAGCCCCTATGGCGGCCTGCGCGCGGTGATCCGACTGCCGGTATGATCCAATGACGTGATTCCATGAAAAAGCCCGCCTTCATTCAGGCGGGCAATTCATGTCATGCAATGACGGCCTCATCCCACCTTCCCTGCGGACAGGCAAGGTGGGGATGGGGGCAATGGACGGGTGTGTCTTTACTGGTTCGCCGCCGCGGCGACCACGTTGGCGCCGGCCAGTTCACCGCCGATGCCGTTGTTCAGCGCCCAGATGGCGGCCTGGGTGCGGTTGGAGGCGTTGATCTTGCGCAGCAGGCTCTTCAGGTGAACCTTCACGGTGGCTTCCGTGATGTTCAGGTGGTTGGCGATCATCTTGTTGCTGTCGCCGTTCAGCAGGCAGCGCAGGATCTGCACCTCGCGCTGCGACAGGCCCTTGCGCGACACCGGCATTTCGGTGCCGTTGCCATTGACGCGGCCGGAGATCAGCAGAGCCGCCAGATGGGTCGGGAATACCTTCTCGCCCATCATCACCAGCTTCAGCGACTGGGCCAGCGCGTCGGAAGACAGGTCCTTCATCAGGTAGCCGTCGGCACCGGCCTCCAACGCGTTGGCGAGGCGGCGGGTGCACAGGTCGCTGGTCAGGATGACCATGCGGGTTTCCGGAAGCAGGGCGCGCAGGCGGCGCATCCCGTCGGCTTCCTCGTCGCCGCCATTCTGCAGGTCCAGAAGGACAAGCTGAGGCCGCAAGCCGCTTTCAACCGACCCCAGCGCCTCCCGCAGGTTTCCCGCCTCGGCAACGATCTGGAAGGGCGAATCATCGAGCAGGCGCTTCAACCCCTCGCGAAACAGCTTGTTCGAGTCGACTAGAAAAGCGCGCACTGAGTCCATCGTCCGCTCCCGCAATTTGGTCCATCGTCATGACGTGGTGGCCAGGGTGAAGGCCGTTGTACAGAGAAGGGTCGCGACGCATTGGCGTTTCAGCGATTACCTCTCGATAGCTCCGGCAGGCCGTTATTTAGGGTGAGGTTACCCCCGTGTCGTGCCCTACGGTACCACTCTCCAGAGTTAAAAGAAGAACGCATTGGGCATATGCGCAAAGCCTCTCCAAGATTGCCGGTTCCAAAGATATCACAGTAGCGAACATTGACGCGCTCAAAGGCGTTAACTGTTTTGTTAACCACCACTTATTTGCGTAAGACAGCCTCTCTTAAGCGAGGAAGGGCACAATTTTCTCACACGAAGTTGCATCGGCAGCCGCCGACGTGGTGATGCCAACAGATAACCCGAATGGAGGGGGTACACTTTCGATATAGTTGCGTCTGCGGCCATGGTCGTATCGCTTGACCGGTCCGGGCCGTGCATGCGCATGTCTGCCGGCTTCCGCCGCCCGGCGGGTACAGGACGAGGACGGGATGGGCTGGCAGATCATCGTCGCCGCCATGGCGGGCTATCTGGTGCTGCTGGGGCGCAGTGCGTGGAAGCAGGGCGAGTTCCGCCAGTTCCTGCGCAGCCTCGCCATCGTCGGCACCCTGTGCGCACTGCTGGCCGGCGCCGTGGCCCTGGCGATGCTGCTGGACCGGACATAGGCGGCTCAGCCGCCTCCCCGCCCCTCTTCCCACCGCCGCAACAAAAAAGGCGCCGGCGGTTTCCCGCCGACGCCCCATTCTGGACGCACTTGTTCCTTCGCCGCAGCCGGTCAGCTGAGCGGGATCGCCACGAAGCGCAGATCGCCCTTGCGGTCGACCAGAAGCAGGACGGACTTCTTGTTCTGCTCCTTGGCCTTCTGGACCTTGGCGGTCACGTCCTCGGGCTTGCGGACCTCTTCCTGGCCGACCTCGATGATGACGTCGCCCGCGCGCAGGCCCTTTTCCGCCGCGGTGGAGTTGCCGGCCACATCGGTGATGACCACGCCCTTCATGTCGGGCTTGATCTCATACTGCTGGCGCAGCTCCGGCGTGATGGCGGTCAGCTTCATGCCGAGCGACTCGGTCGGCTTCTGGGCCGGGGCCTTTTCCTTCGGCTGCTGCTTGTCTTCCGGACCGGCAGCGAGCAGACCCTGCTCTTCCGCGGCTTCCAGCTCGCCGACCTTGACCTGAACGGTCTGCGACTTGCCCTTGCGCCAGACTTCGACCGGGACGGCCTTGTCGATGCTGGTTTCGGCGACGACGCGCGGCAGGCGCCGCATCTCGTCGATTTCCTTGCCATCGAACTTGGTCACCACGTCGCCGGCCTGGATGCCGCCCTTGGCGGCGGGACCCTCCGGCGTGACCGAGGCGACCAGCGCACCCTTGTGGTTGGGCAGGCCCAGGCTTTCGGCGATCTCCGGCGTCACCGCCTGGATGCGCACACCCAGCCAGCCGCGGCGGGTCTTGCCGTATTCCTTCAGCTGCGCCACGACCTGCTTGGCGAGGTTGGACGGGATGGCGAAGCCGATGCCGACCGACCCGCCCGAGGGCGAGAAGATGGCGGTGTTGATGCCGATGACCTCGCCGTTCAGGTTGAACATCGGGCCGCCGGAATTGCCGCGGTTGATCGAGGCGTCGGTCTGCAGGAAATCGTCATACGGGCCGGCGTCGATGTTGCGCTGGCGCGCCGAGATGATGCCGGCGGTGACCGACCCGCCCAGACCGAACGGGTTGCCGATGGCCAGAACCCAGTCGCCGACGCGCATGGCGTCGCTGTCGCCGAAGGGCACGGCGACCAGCGGGTGGCTGGTCTTGATCTTCAGCAGGGCGAGGTCGGTCTTGCTGTCCTTGCCGACCAGCTCCGCCTTGATGTTGGTATCGTCCTGCAGGATGACGGTGATCTCGTCGGCGTCCTGAACGACGTGGTTGTTGGTGACCACATAGCCGTTCTTGGCATCGATGACGAAGCCGGAGCCCAGCGAGGTCGCCTTGCGCTGCGGCTGGTCCTGCTGCTGCTGGCGGTCGAAGAAGTCCCGGAAGAAATCCTCGAAGGGCGAACCCGGCGGGAATTGCGGGATCTCCGGCCGCTGACCCGGCGGGCGCTGCGGCGCGTTCTGGCTGGTGGAGATGTTGACGACCGCCGGCAGCAGCTTTTCCGCCAGATCGGCGAAGCTGCCGGGCGCATTGCGGGGCGGCGTTGCCGCCTGGGCTTGGGCCGCCTGGGCCTGGGCGGGTGCGGCACCGGCCAGCGCGCCGATGACGGCACCGCCGGCCATGACCGAGGTCATGCCCCAGACGATGGCGGCGACCAGCGGCCGGACGCCCGCCTTGCGAGGCCGGGCTTCGGCCACGGCGCCGCGCGTGGCGGGTTCGAAGTTGGGTATGCGAATCAACGTGCTCTCCCTACCAGACGTCCGGCCGATTCCGTGGGCGGGAGCGGCCGCCCGGTTCTGGGCCATATATGTGTTGGGCCACGAGTATGGCCGCAAGATGGCGTGCCGGTCCAGTCGGCACCAGTGGAAATCTTAAGCCTTCGGATTTCCATTGAACCAATGCTGCGGACCTCCTGCCGTGGAAACAGGATGCCGAACATGCCTGCGGCCGGATCGGGGTTGAACCCGACCCGGCCGCAAGACCGCGTCAATCCCGCATCACGGGACCTTACTGCGCCGGCGCGGGAGCGGGAGCCGAAGCCGCATTCGCGGCCGGACCGCCGCCCGCCTGCGGACCGGGACCGCCGAAGTAGCGGAAGAACTCCCCGTTCGGCGACAGCACCATGGTGGTGTCGTTGCCGTTCAGCGACTTCCGGTAGGCTTCGAGAGACCGGTAGAAGCCGTAGAAGCCGGGGTCCTGCGACGTCGCCTCGGCAATCAGCTTCAGCGCGGTGTTGTCGCCTTCGCCGCGCAGGATCTGAGCGTCGCGCTGGGCCTCCGCGATGATGACCGTGCGCTCGCGTTCGGCGCGCGACTTGATCTGCTGCGACTGTTCCTGACCCTGGGCGCGGGCCTCCGACGCTTCGCGTTCGCGTTCGGAACGCATGCGGGCGAAGATCGACTGGCTGGTCTCTTCCGGCAGGTCGGCGCGGCGGATGCGGACGTCGACGATCTCGATGCCGAAGCGCTTGGCCTCGTCGTTCACCTGCCCCTTGATGTCGGTCATGATCCGGGCGCGTTCGTCCGACAGGACGGCCAGCACCGTGACGTTGCCGAGCACACGACGGAGCGCGGAGTTGACGATGGAGTTCAGGCGCGTTTCGGCCACCGCCTCGGTCCCGGCGGTCTGGTAGAAGCGCAGCGGATCGTGGATGCGGTAGCGGGCGAAGGCGTCGACGTCCAGGCGCTTCTGGTCGGCCAGAATGACCTGCTCCACCGGCGGGTCGAGGTCAAGCACGCGGCGGTCGAGCAGCCGGACTTCCTGGATGAAGGGGATCTTGAACTTGAGCCCCGGGTCCTGGATCACCCGACGCGGTTCGCCGAACTGCAGGACCAGCGCCTGCTGGGCCTCGTTGACGGTGAACAGGGCGGAGGACGCGACGATGCCGAGCGCAACGATGGCGATGCCGGCGACGGCGAGGGTGCGTTTCATGATGCGTTCCTCCTCACTGGCCGGACATTGACGGATTCTGGGACAGCGAGGACAGCGGCTGCGTCTGCGTGCCGGACCGCGCGCCGCCCTGGTTGCTGCCCGGATTGGCCGGAGCCTGGCGCGGCGCCTGCTGCTGCGGGACCGACGTGGCGTTGGGGGCCAGTTGGTTCAGCGGCAGATAGGGCACGACGTTCTGCGCCGATCCTTCGACGATGATCTTGTTCCGGCCGCGGAGGATTTCCTCCATGGTTTCCAGATACATGCGCTTGGCGGTGACGTCCTTGTTCAGCGCATAGGCCTCGTACACCTTGCGGAAGCGCTCGGCATCGCCCTGTGCCAGGCTGACCACCTGCTCGCGATAGGCCGAGGCCTCCTGCACCAGCCGCTCCGCCTCGCCGCGGGCGCGCGGGATGATGTCGTTGCGGTAGGCTTCCGCCTCGTTGCGGGCGCGTTCGCGGTCGGCGCGGGCGCGCTGCACGTCGTTGAAGGCGTCGATGACCGGCTGTGGCGGATCGGCCTTCTGCAACTGGACCTGGGTGATCTCGATGCCCGACTGGTATTCGTCCAGCATGGCCTGCAGAAGCTGGCGGGTCGAGGTTTCGATCTGCTGGCGGGCCTCGGTCAGGGCCGGCTGCAGGTCGGTGCGGCCGATGACCTCGCGCATGGCGCTTTCGGCGGCCTTCTTCACCGTCACTTCCGGTTCGCGAATCTTGAACAGGAAGTTGCCGGCGTCCTTGATGACCCAGAACACCGTGAAGTCGATGTCGACGATGTTCTCGTCGCCGGTCAGCATCAGCGACTCGTCCGGGACGTCGCGGTCGGTGCGACCGCCGCCAGCGGAGGAGCGGTAACCGACTTCGATCCGGTTCACGCGCGTCACCTTGGGCAGCAGCACCGTCTCGATCGGCGACGGCAGGCGATAGCGCAGGCCGGGCTGCTCCGTGCGCACCCATTGGCCAAAGCGCATGACCACGCCCTGCTCGTCCGCCTCGACGCGGTAGATGCCGCTGGCAAGCCAGATCAGGCCGAGCACGCCCGCGACCAGCGCGATGCCGCGGCCGCTGCCGAAGCCGCCGGGCATGGCGCGGCGCAGGCGATCCTGGCTGCGGCGCAAGAGATCCTCAAGGTCGGGAGGCTGCGGGCCACCGCCACCGCCGCCATTTCCCCCGCCCTGGGGACGCCCCCACGGGTTGCCCGGGCCGTTGTTGCCCGGCGGGGGACCCCAGGGACCGCCACCGCCGCCCCCACCTTGATTGTTCCACGGCATCCGACTGTGTCCCCCTCTGCGATTCGTCCCATCATGTGGAAGCGCAATGGCTTAAGCCCCGCGCATCCCTTTACCGATCTCGTCCGTCGGTCCTATAGTCCCCCATACCCTTCGGCAAGGATTCCACCAACGGATATCCGCCAATATCGGGAAGACAGCGGAGTTTTCAACCATGGCGCAGATCAGCGAAGCTCAAGTCATGCAGGCGCTGAAGACCGTCATCGACCCGGACCGGGGCGGCGACATCGTCAGTTTGGGCATGTTGTCGGGCCTCGTGGTGCGCGACGGCCATGTCGCTTTTTCCATCGAAGTCGACCCCAAGCGCGGCGCCCAGGCCGAACCCCTGCGCCACGCGGCGGAGAAGGCGGTCGACGCCCTGCCCGGCGTCCTGTCGGTCACCGCGGTGCTGACCGCCCATCGCGCCGCGCCCCAGGCCGCATCCCAGCAGGGGCATTCGCATGCCGGGCATGGCCATTCGCATGGGCATTCGCATGGCGGTGCGCCGCAGGGTGATCCGCAGAAGCCGCTGGTCCCCGGTGTGAAGGCGATCGTCGCAGTGGCGTCCGGCAAGGGTGGCGTCGGCAAATCGACCACGTCCGCCAACTTGGCGCTGGCGCTGGCCGCCAACGGGCTGAAGGTCGGGCTGCTCGACGCCGATATCTACGGACCGTCGATGCCGCGCATGATGGGCATCTCCGGCCGCCCCAACAGCCCCGACGGCAAGCGCCTGGAGCCGATGGAGAATTACGGCATCAAGGTCATGTCCATGGGCTTCCTGGTTGCCGAGGACACGCCGATGATCTGGCGCGGTCCGATGGTGATGAGCGCGCTGCAGCAGATGCTGCGCGACGTGAATTGGGGCACGCTGGACATCCTGGTCGTGGACATGCCGCCGGGCACCGGCGATGCCCAGCTGACCATGGCGCAGCAGGTCCCGCTGGCCGGTGCGGTGATTGTCTCCACCCCGCAGGACATCGCCCTGCTGGATGCCCGCAAGGGCCTGAACATGTTCCGCCGCGTCGATGTGCCCGTGTTGGGCATCATCGAGAACATGAGCTATTTCTGCTGCCCCAATTGCGGCCACCGCACCGACATCTTCAGCCACGGCGGCGCCCGCAAGGAGGCCGACGATCTCGGCATGGAGTTCCTGGGCGAGATCCCGCTGCACCTGTCGATCCGCGAGACCTCCGACCAGGGCCAGCCGATCGTGGTGTCGCAGCCGGACTCCGAGCACGCCCAGGCCTATCGCCGGATCGCGACCCGTCTGTGGGAAAAGATCGGCGGCGGCACCGGCGGCCGTGCGGCGCCGCGCATCGTGGTGCAGTGATTGTGTGGGGGTGCTCGCATGGGTGCCCCCTCCCCGACCCTCCCCCGCTTACGCGGGCGAGGGGGGTTAAGCGCCAGAGCGGCGGCAGTCCCCTCTCCCGCGAAGCTCTCGCACAAAGCTATGCTTTGTGCTGACGCGGCAGGCGGACCGTAGGTCCGCTGAGAGCGGGGGAGGGTTAGGGAGGGGGCAAAGGAAACCGACCCTCACCCGTACCGCCGCAACGCCTCCACCGTCAGCCCTAGCCCGACCGAACCGAAAATGTTGCCCTCCACGACCCGCGCGCCCGGTGCCTCGGCCAGGATCGCGGCGCGGACCTGGGGCAGCAGGGTGGAGCCGCCGGTCAGGAACACCGCGTCGATGCGGTCGGCGGTCACTCCGGCGTCCGTCAGACAATCACGGATGCGGCTGCCGATTCGGGCCGCCAGCGACCCGGTGGCGCGGTTCAGCGCAACCCGATCCACCGCCAGCGCCAGTTCACCGTCGCCCCAATCCAGCGCCAGTTCCGCCGCCTCATGGTCGGACAGCGCGATCTTGGTTCGCTCCACCGCCATCGCGAGCGCGTGGCCCTGGCGGTGCTCGACAATGCCGATCAGCCGTTCGATCTTCTCGGGCTCGGCGGAATCGCGCTGCAGGCGCTCCAACTCCGCCATCGCCTTGGTGGTGTAGAGGAAGTTGATCTTCGCCCAGGTCGCCAGATCGAAATAGATGCTCCGCGGCGCCAGCAGCCCGGCGCGCTTCATAGCGCTGCCCAGCCCCAGCTCCGGCATGGCGGTGGCGAGGCTGAGGTCGCGGTCGAAGTCGGTGCCGCCGACGCGGATGCCGTCATTCGCCAGAATGTCGCCGGCCCGGTCGGCCTTGCCGCGCCGCGCCGGTCCGATCCGGACAACCGAAAAGTCCGAGGTGCCGCCGCCGATGTCGGCGATCAGCGCCAGTTCCTCCCCCGCCACCTGCTGCTCGTAATCGAGCGCGGCGGCGATGGGTTCGAACTGGAAGGAGACGTTGCGGAATCCGGCGGCCCGCGCGATCTGGCCCAGCGTCTCCTCCGCCGCGGCGTCACCGGCCGGGTCGCCGTCGACGAAATGGACCGGGCGGCCGACGACCACGTCGCCCAGCTCGCCACCCCTCGCCTCCTCCGCCCGCTTCTTCACCAGATCGAGGAAGGTGCCGATCACCGCGCGGAAGCTGATGCGGCCCTTGCGCAGCGCGGTGTCCGCGTCGATCAGGTCGGTACCCAGCATCGACTTGATCGAGCGCATCAGCCGCCCTTCCACCCCCGACACGTAGCCGTCGATGGCGGCCTGCCCGATGGTGGTCCGGTCATGCTCGAAATCGAAGAACACCGCGGTCGGCAGCGTCGTGCGCGTGCCGTCCAGCGCCAGCAGCCGGAAGCCGTCGGCGTCCTGCACGCCCAGCGTCGTGTTCGAGGTGCCGAAATCGAGCCCGCACGCCGTCATGTCCCGCCTCCTGCCCGGATGACCGGTGCGGCCACCCGCCGCACCGGAAAAGGGGCGAGCGTATAACGGCTCCCGACCGCCGGATCAAGCGTGCTGCCGAAGGATCACCAAACGTGGCGCGTCCGGCCGTTGCCCAAGGGACGGCTTGCCAGCACCACCGGCAGCAGGAACAGGGTCAGGTTGGTCCAGGAGAAGGACCGCTCCCGCCCCTCCTGCCTGCCCCGGCCGTGCTCCGGCCGCCGTTCCATCCAGCCGCCGCTCGCGCCCTGATACTCCGGCATGGCGGTCATCACCCCGCCGGATGTGGCCGGCGCCGAGCGGTTCTGGAACATGTCGCGCTCGATGGTGTGGGCCAGCGCCCGTTCGGTCATCTGCGGCGCCATGGCGTTGCCGACGGCGGCGAGGCGCCCCTCGGCACCGACGAACATCTCGCGCTGCGGGTTGCGGGCCAGCGCCAGGATGGCGGCGGCGACCTCCTCCGGCGGATGGATGGGGTTCAGCGGCTTGACGGCGCGGCCGGTGTAGTTGGCGGCATGCTGCCACAGCGGGGTGTCGATGGAGGCCGGCATGACCATGCAGACATGGATGTCCGGCTCGTCCACCAGTTCCTGTCGCAGCGATTCGGAGAAGCCGCGCACGGCGAACTTCGCCGCGGTGTAGGGGGTGGCGTAGCGCTGGCCGATGTTGGACACCATCGACGCCGTGTTGATGATGATCCCTTCGCCACGGTCAAGGAAATGGGGCAGGACAGCGCGGCAGCCATGGACCATGCCGAAGAAGTCGGTGCGGACCACCTGCTCGAACACCTCGTCGGGAATGTCCTCGAACCGGCCGAAGGCGATGACGCCGGCATTGTTCACCCAGATGTCGATACCGCCGAAGGCCTGGACGGCGCGGTCGGCCAGATGCTGCATGGCGCGCTGGTCGGTCACGTCGGTGGGCACCACCATGGCCCGGCCGCCGGCCTCGACGCATTCCTCCGCCACTTCGTGCAGGGCCGCCATCCGCCGGGCGGCAAGGATTACCGCCGCCCCCTGGCGGGCGAATTCCAGCGCGGTCGCCCGCCCGATGCCGCTGGAGGCGCCGGTGATGACCACCACCTTCTCGTCCATAGAACGCTTCGCCATGACCGCCATCCTTCCATTCAGGTTTCGTCGATTGCGCCGTACAACAGCGCCGGTTGACGAAAATCCCGGATGCGACCTTTCGGCCGCCGGTCTGGAGAAGCGGGCGGGAACCCGTTACAGTCATTGGTCTGGTAAGGATTTCGTCCTCAATCAACGTGGAGCGGGCACGGTGCCGGCAAGAGAGCTTGACGTGAAGGGGCTGCATTGCCCGTTGCCCATCCTGCGCACCCGCGCCCTGCTGAACGGGATGGAGACCGGGGAGGAACTGGTGGTCTATGCGACCGATCCGGCCTCCGTCATCGACTTCAAGCATTTCTGCAACACGACCGACAACGCGCTGCTGTCGCACGAGACCCAGCCGGACGAGGTCCACAAGACGGTCTTCATCTACCGCATCCGCCGGGGCGGTTGAGGCGCCCGTCGCCGCCCGCCCGCCGTCCCGCGAAAGGTCCATCCCGATGCCGCTTCCCCCCGCCTCCCTGCCGCCGTTGCGCCCCGGTGCCGTCATCCATGGCCCCGGCTCCTACGGCGTCGACGCGCTGCTGGACGGGTTCACGGCGGAGCTGAAACGGCGCGGCTTCCGCGTCGGCGGATTGGTGCAGCGCAACCACGGGCCGGGCGACGACTGCGCCGAGCGGATGGAACTGGTCGATGTCGCCACCGGCCGCGCCTATGACATCACCCAGAAGCTGGGCCGGGAATCGCAGTCCTGCCGTGTCGACCCGACCGGCGTGGCCGAGGCCAGCCAGGCGATCCGCAACGCCGTCGCGTCAAGGGTCGACCTGCTGGTGATCAACAAGTTCGCCGGTTTGGAATCCCATGGCGACGGCCTGTCGGACGAGATGCTGACCGCCATCGCCGAGGGCATCCCCCTGCTGACCAGCGTCGGCAGCCGCTATCTCAACGAATGGCAGACCGCCACCGGCGGATTCTGCGACCTGCTGTCGCCGGTGCCGGACGCGCTGTGGCGCTGGTGGGGGCCGCAGCGGATGTATGTGGACCTCGTCCAGGGCGTCGCCGATGCCGAGGTCCGCCGCGTCGTCACCGGCGACAAGTGGGTTCTGGTGGAGACCGCCGATGGCCTGGGCGTCGCCGCCCGGCAGGCTCCGGCGGCCGAGGACGATCCGCAACGCTGGGCCGGCCGGTCTTTGCGCGATCTCGCCGCGATGGCCGCCCAATCCTGGGATCCGCTGGAGATCGCGGTCGGCGTCGCCGCCCTGAACGCGCATTACAACCGGCCGGACGTGACCGGCGTCCCCGGCAATGGGCTCGACCTGTTCGCCTCGGTGGAGGGCCGGGTGGTGGTGATCGGCGGCTTCCCCCAGCTTGCCCGCCGCCTGCCGCGCGCGAAGGTCATCGACCTAAACCCCCAGGATGGCGAATATCCGGAGGCCGCCTGCGATTGGCTGCTGCCGGGGGCCGAGGCGGTGGCCATCACCGCGTCCGCCTTCGCCAACCGCACCCTGCCCCGCCTATTGCGGGTTTCGGCCGGCGCGACGGTGGCGATGATCGGCCCCGGCACGCCGCTGACCCCTCGCCTGTTCGACTATGGCGTCCATTCGCTGGCCGGTTTCGTCGCCATCGACCGCGAGGCGGTGGTGCGCACCATCGCCGGCGGTGGCGGATCGCGCGATTTTCATCCCTATGGCCGGATGGTCACGCTGCACCGGCCACCCCACTCTTAACCGAACAAGAACACCGGAGGAGTTGAGACCCCATGGCCGATCTGGACCACCAGACCCGCATCGAACTGGAAGCCGCCGCCTTCCGCGGACTGGTCGAGCATCTGCGCAAGCGCACCGACGTGCAGAACATCGACCTGATGAATCTCGCCGGCTTCTGCCGCAACTGCCTGTCCAAATGGTACGCGGCGGCGGCCAAGGAACGCGGTGTCGAGCTATCCGACGAGGAGGCCCGCATCGCCGTCTATGGCATGCCCTATTCCGAATGGAAGCAGAAGCACCAGAAGGAAGCCACCCCCGAACAGCAGAAGACGTTCGAGGACACCAAGCCGCTGCATGCAGAGATCAGCGGGCACCGGTAAGGTGAAGCGACGGGTCCCCCTCCGGTCCGCTGCCGACGCAGGGACCGGGAGGGGGCACCGCTTCAGGCGCTCACCGAAAAGGGCTGCACCACCGCCTGGAACTCCGCCATCGCCTCGCAGGCGTCGGAATGGGCGGCGAGCGCCGGCCAGCGGGAGCGGTCGAAAACCTGCGGATGGGCCTCGCCGACGAAGCGCAGGGCGCAGGCGGCGGCGATGTCGGCGTGATTGATCCGCTCACCGAACCACCAGGGGCCGGACGCGGCGGCGCGATCGGCCTCCAGCACATCCAGGACCGCGCCAATCTGGCCGGTGCAGCGTTCCACCCACAGGTCCGACCGCTCCTTGTGCAGCACCCGTTCATAGACGAGGCTCACCGCCTTGTCGGCGAAGCCGGTGGAAAGCGCGCAGAGCTTCAGCGCCCGGCGGCGGTCCGCACCCTGGCGGGCGATCAGCGCACGGTCCGGCCCGGCGACCTCGTCCAGATGATCGAGGATGGCGCCGCTTTCGATCAGCACCTCGCCATCCTCCCGCATAAGATCGTCCAGCACCAGGGTCGGCACGCGTTTCAGCGGGTTGAAGCGCGCGACCTCCGCCGCGTCGGAAAAGACCGACCAGGGCCGGTGCTCGTAAGCCATGCCGTAGAGGCGCAGGGCCACGGCGACACGGCGCACGAAGGGCGAGTCATACTGTCCGATCAGGATCATCGACGATTTCCCTGCTGACTGCTGGAAGACGCCACCGATCCTAATACGGATTTGTCCCGTGGTCGCATTCTTGGCGCGCGGCTCAGTCCCGCGCCACGATGGGGGTCAGCTTGTAGCGGGCGGCGACGGTCTCCAGCCGGCCGTCGGTCTTGATCGCGGCGACGAAGGCGTTGACCCGCTCCAGCCACGCCGCATCGCCCGGCGCCACCGCATAGGCATAGGGGGTCGGCTGTACCGGCACGTCCGGCACGATCAGCCGCGCCCAGGGGTGGAAGGCCAGCATGCGCTGCCCATAGGGATAGTCGGTCAGGAAGGCGTCGGCGCGGCCGGACTGCACCTCCTCCTCGCGCTCCTGCGGACGGGTGACGGCGACGATGCGCGCGGCTTTCATGGCCGATCGCGCATAGCCGTCCATGTAGGTGTCCTTCTGCACCGCCACGACGTTGCCGGCTCGGTCGAGGTCCTCCCACCGCTGGATGCCGTCGTTCGTTTGGGTGGTCACCGCATAGATCCCGCTGCGCAGATAGGGTTGGCTGAAGGCGACGCGCTGCGCCCGCGCCGGGGTGGCGCCAATGGCGAACATGCCGATGTCGCAGCGATCGGCCAGCAGATCGTCGATGAAGCGGGGAAAGCTGCTCTCCACCACGGCCAGCCGCACACCCAGATCGTCGGCGAAGGCCTGCGCCAGTTCCGCATCCAACCCCTCCAACGCGCCGGTGCGCGGATTACGGAACGAGATTGCATAGTAATCGGGCCAGGAGCAGACACGAAGTTGCTTCTGCTCTGCAATTTTCTGAAGTTTCCCATCGGCTGCCATAGCCGGTTCAGCGATGGAAACCGATAAAACCGACAGAATTGCCAAGCCGATTGCCCAGAGGACCCGCGTCGCCATGTCACACCTTTCGTTAACCAATCGCCCCAGTTCTTCACGCCCCAAACACAACTCGGCGAAGCGCCGCTGATATCTTAGCATAACACGAGCATGGACAGCAGCGAGTGCTTGGCCTCCGCCACCCGTTCCTGCTATTATCCCGGACGCAAACTTCGACCACGGCCGACGTCCAGCGCCTTGATTCGACTGCAATCCGGAGGCGGTTGCGCGTCGGATCCGCGAAACCTGCCGGGTCGCTCGACCACATCTGACCGTCCGGAACGCAGTCCTGTCCCTGTCCCTGCCCCCAGCCAAAGCGGACCTGAAAGGTCTCTTCGAAAAGCGGGGCGGCGTCATCGCCTTCGCCCTTCTGGCGGTCTTCGCCCTGCTGATAAACCAGGGACAGCAGCTGATCGCCGCAAGGCAGGCCGCACTCGATTCGGCGGAGGCCAGCCTGTCCAGCCTCGCCGCTGCGCTGGAGGTATCGACCACCCGCACGGTTCAGTCGGTGGACGTGACCCTCTCCTCCATCGTCGATTCGCTGTCCGATGCCAGCTGGACCGGCCAGGATGGGGCGACCGCCCCCGACCCGACCGCCATGCTGACCGACCGGTTGCGCCGCTCGCCGCACCTGCGCGGGCTGACACTGCTCGACCGCACCGGCCGCATCGTCGCCACCACGGAGGGGACGCGCCCCGCCGGCTTCTATCTGACGGAGCTGGACGTCTTCCGCCTGCAGGCGGCCGGCCAGGGCAGCGGCCTGGTGATCGGCGATCCGCGCCCGGGACGCAGCCTGATCGACCGCGCCGATGGGGGAGAGCGGTCGGGACGCTGGATATTGCCGATGAGCCGCGCCCTGCGCGACGCCGACGGCACACTGCAGGCGGTGGTCGTCGCCACCGTCAATCCGGACTATTTCCAGGGCCTGTACCGCGCGGTCCAGGGCGGCCACGTCGCCGACAACGTCTCCGTCGTGGGCGACCGCATCGCGCTGTACCGCTATGACGGCACCCTGCTGACCGTCCAGCCGCAGGCCGGGGAGGAGGTCGCCCGTTCCTTCGCCGCGACCCCACTGTTCCAGCGCCATCTGCCGCAGGCCGAATATGGCGTGTTCCGCCATTCCGGGACGGACGTCGGCGCCGGTCCCGACACGCGCATCGTCGCCTACCGGACGACGCCGGTCTGGCCGCTGGTCCTGACGGTCAGCGTGCGCAAGGACGCGGTGCTGGCCGGGTGGCGCGACAATCTGTGGACGGCGACCCTGCTGTCCGGCGGGATGATCCTGCTGCTGGGCCTGTTCGGGCTGATGCTTGCCCGTTCACTGGCGGCGCAGCGCCGGCAGGGCAAGGAACTGGAAGAGACCAACGCCCGTCTGACCGCCATCGTCGACACCGCCGCGGAGGGCATCGTCACCGCAAGGCCGGACGGCGTGATCGAGGCCGCCAATCCGGCCGCACACGCCATCTTCCGCGCCGCGCCGGGCGGGCTGGTCGGACGGTCGGTGCTGGATCTGCTGCCGCCGGACAGGCGGACCAATGCCGTCCGTGCGATGGACGAAATCGCACAGGGCCGCCGCGGCATGGGTCGTGCGGGGCGGGGCGAGACCGTCGCCCTGCGGCCGTCGGCGTCCGACGGCACCGGGGAGGCGGAGAGCTTCCCGCTGGCCTATTCCATGGCGCTGGTCAGGACCGGGGCCGGCCCGCTCTATGCCGCGATCCTGCGCGACCTGACCGAGGAAAAGCGGCTGGAGCATACGCTGCGCGATGCCAAGGAGCGGGCGGAGGACGGCCAGCGCATCAAGATGGAATTCCTCGCGACCATGAGTCACGAGATCCGCACGCCGATGAACGGCGTGATCGGCATGGCCGGGCTGCTGCTCGACACGCCGATGGAGGCCGAACAGCGCACCTATGCCGAGACGATCCGCGATTCCGCGGAATCGCTGCTGGTCATCATTAACGACATCCTCGACTTCTCCAAGATCGACGCCGGCCGGCTGGACCTGGAGATCGGCGAGTTCGAGCTTGTGCCGATGGTTGAAAGCGTGGCGGAGATCCTGGCGCCGCGCGCCGCGGCCAAGGGGCTGGATCTGGCCAGCTACGTGCCGCCCGGCCTGCGCGGCCCGCTGCTGGGCGACGCCGGACGGCTGCGGCAGATCCTGCTGAACCTTGCCGGCAACGCCGTGAAGTTCACCGATACCGGCAGCGTCACCATCCTGCTGAGCGAGGAGCCTGCGTCCGCCGGTTCCGATGACGACGGCGTCTGCGTCCGGTTCGAGGTGCGTGATACCGGAATCGGCATTCCGGAGGAGGAGCGGCCACGCCTGTTCGCCATGTTCACGCAGGTGGATTCCTCGCCCGCCCGCCGCCATGGCGGCACCGGGCTGGGGCTGGCGATCTGCAAGCGGCTGACGGAACTGATGGGCGGCCGGATCGGCGTGGACAGCCAGCCGGGATCGGGCAGCACCTTCTGGGTGACCATCCCGCTGAAGCGCGGCGCGGGCAGCGCCCATCCGCCGACGCCGGCCGGCGATTGGGCCGGGCGCCGCCTGCTGCTGGTCGACGACATCGCCGTCAACCGCGACCTGCTGACCCGGCAGATCGACGGTTTCGGCATCGTGACCGAAACGGCGGAGAACGGGGAGCAGGCCCTGTACCGCCTGATCGCCGCCGCCCGGAACGGCAAGCCCTTCGACGCCGCCATCCTCGATCACCGCATGCCGGGCCTGACCGGTCCCGAGCTGGCCCGCCGCATCCGGTCCATTCCCGAACTGGCCGGCATCCGGCTGGCGCTCGCCTCGTCGCAGAGGTCGGAGGGGCAGGAGCCGGACCGGTCACCGGTCGATACCCACCTTCCCAAGCCGATCCGCTTCAGCACTCTCTGCCAATGCCTCGCCCGGCTGCTGGAACCGCAACCGCCTGCGGATAGCCTTGCATCCGGGCCGCATCCCCTCCCGGCAAGCACTACGGCCGCCGCAAAAATCATGTCGCTCCCCGTCCGCGGGCCGGCCGACATGGCGGCTGTCGCCAAAACCGATGTCCCGTCCGCCCAGCAGCCGGAGGTGAAGCAGCGCGCCCGCGTGCTGGTGGCGGAGGACAATCCGGTCAACCAACAGCTGACCCTGGCCCTGCTGCGCCGCGCCGGACACAGCGCGGAAGCGGTGTCGAACGGCGAGGAGGCGGTGGAGGCGGTGACGTCCCGGCCCTACGACCTCGTCCTGATGGACGTCCAGATGCCGGTGATGGACGGGCTGACGGCGACACGGCGGATCCGCCGGCTGTCCGGCCCCGCCGCGCGCATCCCGGTGGTGGCCCTGACCGCCAACGCCATGCAGGGCGACGCCGCCATCTGCCTGGAAGCCGGCATGGACGATTATCTGTCCAAGCCGATCAATGCCCGCAAGCTGCTGGACACCATCGCCCGCTTCGTCGTTCCGGCGGCCGACGACACCGCCGATGGCGGCGGGCAAGCCCCTGCCCCGCCACAGCCGCCGTCCGAACCGGAGCCGGCCACCGTCAATGCGGAAAAGATCGATGAACTGCGCGACGCGCTGGGCGGTGACGGGTTCGCGCTGCTGCTGGAAACCTTCTTCAGCGACAGTCCGCAGCATCTCGATCTGCTGCGTGCCGCCATCGCGCGCGGGGACTGCGCCGGCATCGAACGCGAGGCGCATATCCTGAAGGGTTCCGCCGCCAATGTCGGGTTCGACCGGCTGGCCGCCACCGCGCATCATCTGGTCGCCGCCGCCCGCAGCGGCGACCTCGACGCCCTGACCGCCACCGCCGGCGAACGGGTCGCCGCCGAGCTGTCGGCCGCACGGAAGGCCGCGGCGGCCCTGGAGGCGTCCGTCGGCTGAACCGCTGACCGGGTCGCCGGCCCGCCATGCTGCGACGCAGTGCCGCCGGTGATTGTGCAATAGCGTCAGTTTCAGTAAAATGCCGCGGATTTCCCGATCCCGCTCCCCGAACCGTTGGAGTAGACGCCGACCATGGCCGATGCCGTCACCGCTCTGGTCGTCGATGACGAGGAAATGACCCGCGCCATCGTTGCCGGCTACCTCTCCCGCATCGGTTACCGCACGCTGGAGGCCGAGACCAAGGCGCAGGCGTGGGAAATCCTGTCGGCCAGCGGGTCGACGATCCATGTCGTTCTGCTCGACCGGCGGCTCGCCGACGGCGACGGGCTGGAACTGTACGAGTGGATGAAGCGCGAGCCGCATCTGGCCGACATCCCCGTCATCGTCCAGACCATCTCCGACAGCAGTTCGGAGATCGCGGCCGCCATCCGCGCCGGCGTGTTCTACTACCTCCTCAAGCCCTATGACGGTGCGCTGCTGCGCTCCGTCGTCCGTGCGGCGGAGGAGACCACCGGGCGGATGCGAAGCCTGCAGGGCGACCTGCGCTCCCGCTCCAACGCCATCGGCCTGCTGCGCGACGGGCGTTTCCGCTTCCGCACCCTGCAGGAGGCGCAGAATCTCGCCATCACCCTGTCGTCCGTCGCCGCCACCGCACACAGCCTGACCTTCGGGCTGTCGGAGATCCTGGTGAATGCGGTGGAGCACGGCAACCTCGGCATCGGCTTCGAGGCGAAGGGCCGGCTGAAGGCCAGCGGCATGCTGGCGCGCGAGATCGAAGCGAGGCTGGCTTCGGCCGAGCATCGCGACAAATACGCCACCCTGCATGTGGAGCGCAGCGACAGCCGCGTGATCTTCACCGTGACCGACATGGGGGCGGGTTTCGACTTCAACCGCTACCTGTCGGTCGATGCCTCCCAGTCCAACGCCACCCATGGCCGCGGAATCGCGCTGGCCCGCATGGTCGGATTCGACCAGCTGACCTATGTCGGCAACGGCAACCGGGTGGTCGGCATCGTCAATCTGGACCGGACGCCGGACGGCCTGTCCGACTGACCCACAGCACCGTCAGGTCGTCGGCCAGCAGCCGCGGCATCGCCGCGAAATAGCGGTCGAGCAGGCAACGCAGCGGCCGGTCCGGCGCGCCGCCATCCCCCAGGCCGCGCACCAGATCGGTCACGCCGCCATAGCCGAACATCTGCCCGTCCCATCCGCGCGCCTCGTACAAGGCATCGCTGAACAGGACCAGGGCGGAGCCCGACGGGAAGTCCAGGCATTGGTTGCGGTAGCGCGCCTCGGCCGCGACGCCCAGCGGCAGGCCGCAGCTCGAACCGATCTCCAGTTCACCATCGGAGCGGCGAACCAGCGGCTTCGGCGCGCCGGCCGTGGCGTAGACCAGCCGGTCGGCGGCGACATCCACCACGGCATAGATCATCGCGGCGAATTGCGTCTCCGGCAGCAGTCCGACCAGCAGGCCGTTCAGCACCCGCAGCGCTTCGGCCGGATCGCCGGCCGGCAAATCGCTGCGGGCGAGCAGCGCATGCAGCCGGAAGGTGTTCAGTGCCGCCGCCACCCCATGGCCGGTGAAATCGCACAGGAACAGCGCAAAGCGCCGGTCGTCGATCGGCCGTGCGCCCCACAGGTCGCCGCCGAGCTCCGAACTGGATTCGAAATGGCTGTCCAGCGCGATGCCATAGCGCCGCTCCAGCGACCGGCAGAGCGTGACATCGGGCAAAAGGTCCAACTGCATGTCGCGCGCCAGCGCCATCCGCTGCACGGCGTCGCTGTGGTGGTTGCGCAGGCTGCGGATCACCTCCTGCAGCGAGCGGTCGAGCCGGCGGTTTTCCAGATGCAGCGACAGGCGGGCCGACAGCTCCGCCAGGGTCAGCGGGCGCGCCAGCAGATCGGTCGCGCCGGCGCGCAGCAGTTCCGCCCGCTCCCGCCCGCCGGGGAAGCGGCCGAGCACGAGGATCGGAAGGTCGCGCAGATGAGCCTCCGTCCGCAGCCCCGCCAGCAGCTCCGGCCCGAATCCCGACAGGCCGGCATGCAGAAGAAGCATTTGCGGCGTCCCGGCCGCCAACGCCCCGGCCAGCCCGTCGCCATCGACCACCATGATGTTTCGAACCCCCAGCCGGCCCAGCACACCGCGCAACCGCCCCGCCGCCGGGGGACGCGGATGGCCGATCACGACCAGCGGGCTGCCGCTCACCGGCTAGAACTCGCAGGGAATGATGGTGTGGAACTCCGAGATCTCGATCAGCTCGCGGACCTGACCGCGCGGATGCCTGATGCGGAAGACGACGCCCGTCCGCTTGGCCGCATTCTTCGCCAGGACCAGCAGCCCCAGCCCGGCGGAGTCCATATACTCGACGGCCGACAGGTTCAGCACGCACTCCGCAATGCCGCCCTTCTCCCACTCCGCCAGGATCTCCCGGAACCCGGCGTCGGCCTCGAACGTCATCTGCCCGCGCAGCTCCAGTTCGCGCACGCCGCCGCTGTCGCGCACCGTGTAGTCCATCACCCGATCCACCGTTGCCCGATCCACCCTTGAAACCCTGCCGACCTACATTCCCGGCTCGAACACCGCGACGCGGTTGCGGCCGAGGTGCTTCGCCCGATAGAGCGCGAGGTCGGCACGGTGGATCGCCCGCTCCAACGTGTCGGTCGCCCCTTCCAGCCCGGCGATGCCGATGCTCGCGGTCAGGCGGAAGGTGCCGTCGGTCGCCTCGATCGGCATACGGGCCAGATGGCGGCGCACCCGTTCGGCCACCACGCGGCTCTCGTCAGCGGTCGCACCGGGCAGGACTACTACGAACTCCTCCCCGCCCAGCCGGCCGAGAATGTCGTATTCCCGAAGAATCGCCTGACAGCCGGCCGCCACCATGCGCAGCGCGTCGTCGCCGGTGGCATGGCCGAAGGTGTCGTTGATGCGCTTGAAATGGTCGACGTCGAGGACGAAGACGGACAGCGGCTCGTGGAACCGGTGGGCGCGGGCCAGTTGGGCGCGCGCCATGTCCATGAACGATCGACGGTTGTAGATGCCGGTCAGCGGATCGCGCGACGCCATGTCGCGCAACGCCTCTTCCATGCTGCGACGCTCGGTGTAGTCGTAGATCCAGGCGAGATTGACCGCCATGCCCTGGATCACCGCCTGATTCACCGTGAACAGCGTCCAGAAGGGCGAGCCGTCGGCCCGCTTGAACTGGACCTCCATATTGGTGACGCCGCTGCCGCCGCGCAGCCGTTCCAACACGCGCAGGCGCTGGTGGCTGTCCAGGTAATAGTCGCGGGCACGGCTGCCGATCAGTTTTTCACGCGGCAGGCCGATCAGTTCGGCGAAGCGGGTGTTGACGAAGATGATCCGGCCGTCATCGCGCCGGGATACAGAAACGCCGATCGGACTCTGTTCGAGGATGGCCTCCAGCCGCTCCTCGTTCGGGCGCGATTCGGTCAGCTCGTGGATGGCAGTTTTGGTGAGACTGACCGTCCGCGTCGCACCTTCGGCCGTACCGATCGGCGCCTCGTACAGCAGAGCGTCGACCGCCGATATCTCGGCAGGCGCTTCCGCATCGCGTGGATCGCCGGCCTGCTGAAAAATCGAATCGACGTCGGTCACGGTCAGCAGCCGGCTGATGCCGGTTTTGCCGTCCGCTTTGCCAATCCACGGACTTTCAGCCACCGTCACCCAGCGTGTGGAACCATCGTTCCGCAGGGCGCGCTGCGCATCACCCGAAGCCTGCGCCCAGCTGCCGGAGCCACTATGGTCGAGTTCAAATTCGCACAGACTCCGGCCCGGCAGGCCGCCCGCCTCGCAACCCAGCAGGTCATGCAGGGCTGGATTCGCGTGGTGGATGATCCCCGATGCCGTGACGAGGCAAACCCCGACCGGCAGACGGTCGAAGACTGAAAACGCGATATCGCGCCCGTCATCCACACCACGGCCCGAGATCATCACCATGCAACCCGATACCGGCATGGCCGAGAGTGTTTCATAGAATTTTATATCCCCGCAACGCCGGCGATTTCCGACAGGGTCGAAGTGTGACGGCCGGATTTCTAAAAACGGTTGAGTATATAAAATTTTCGCCGATTGTTCAAGACGCTGACGTTTCACGCGGTTGCAGTGCCCGGCGTCTTTCCACAGCCAATGCGACACCAAGCCGCTGCCAATCTTCAGCGGCGTCCGGCAACCCGAAGCGCAGCCAGTCCGCCCGGCCTTCGAATCGGCGCACGAGAATCCCGGCTTCCCCCAAGGCGCGATAGAGCGCCGGTGCCCGCGGGTCCTCGACGAGACGGAACAGTTCGGTCCCGCCGACCACCCGCAGGCCGGCCCCCTCCAGCATACGGTCCAGCTCCGCCGCCGCCGCCGCCAGCCGCCGCCTGGTCGCCCCGATCCAATGGCGATCGCCCAGCGCCGCCGTGGCGATGGCCAGCCCCGGTCCCGACACCGCCCAGGGCCCGAAGGCCTCGCGCAGCGCCGCCGCCAGCCCGGCCGGCGCCAGTGCGATGCCCAGCCGCAGCCCCGCAAGCCCGAAGAACTTGCCGAAGGACCGCAGGATCACCAGCCCCGGCTTGCCGGCATGCGCCGCGAGGCTGTCCTCCGGCCGCATGTCGGCGAAGGCCTCGTCCACCACCAGCCAGCCGCCGCGCGCCGCCTGTACGTCGGCCATCTCCAGCAGCCGGGCGGCGGGCCAGCGCCGGCCGTCGGGGTTGTTGGGGTTGACGATCACCAGGACGTCGACCTCCTCCACCTCCTCCACCATCCGGACCTCATGGCCGGCCAGCGCCCAGCAGCGCGCGTGCTCGGCATAGGTCGGCCCCAGGACGGCGACGCGCCCCGGCGCGCGCAGCCGGGGCAGCAATTGGATCAGCGCCTGCGAGCCAGACGCCGCGGCTACCAGCTCGGCCGACGGCGCGCCGTAGCAGGCCGCCGCCGCGTCCCGCAGCGCGGCCTCCTCTCCGCGGCCGGGCAGCCGGTTCCAGGCATCCGGCCGTACCGGCGGCAGCGGGTAGGGCCAGGGGTTGATGCCGGTGGACAGATCGACCCACGGCTCCGGCGCACCGGGAAACACCGCGCGCGCGCCGTCCAGGTCGCCGCCATGCAGCAGGGCGCCGCCCGCGGAGGCCTCCTGCCCCGTCCGCCCTTCGTCCGCCACGCACGGCTTGGTCACCGGGCTGTCTTCGGCCATGATCGCGCCTCTTCCTCATTCACCGACGCGCGGCCAGCGCGCCGCCCCATTGCCTGGAACGTCCCACCCGTGCCGCTGCATCCCTTCCTGCTCGCCACCGCACTCATCGTCGAAGCGCTGGCGGGCTATCCCGATCCACTCTACGCCCGCATCCGTCACCCGGTCGTGTGGATCGGAGCGCTTATCGCCCAGCTTGACCGTACGCTCAACCATGAGACCGATGGCTTCGGCCGCCGCAAGGCGTTCGGCGTGCTGGCGGTTGTGGTGCTTCTGCTGACGGTCGGCGGTGTCGCGGTGGCGGTGGCCTGGGTCTGTCGGCTGCTGCCGTTCGGCTGGCTGGTCGAGGCAGTGTTGGCCTCCACCCTGTTGGCCCAGCGCAGCCTGCACGACCATGTGGCGGCCGTTGCCAAGGGCTTCCGCACCGGTGGGCTGGAGGGTGCGCGCAAGGCGGTGTCGATGATCGTCGGCCGCAACCCGGCGACGCTCGACGAGCCTGCCGTCGCCCGCGCCGCCATCGAAAGCCTCGCGGAGAATTTTTCCGACGGGGTGGTGGCGCCGGCCTTCTGGCTGCTGGTGGGCGGGCTGCCCGGTCTGGCGCTCTACAAGGCGGTCAACACCGCGGACAGCATGATCGGCCACCGCACCCCGCGCCACGAGGCCTTCGGCTGGGCGGCGGCGCGGCTGGACGATCTGGTCAACCTGCCGGGATCGCGCCTGACCGCCCTTCTGCTGGTGGGGGCTGCCTGGATGACCGGCGGCGCCGATGCGACGCAAGCCTGGGCGTCGGTCCGGCGGGACGCCCACCGCCACCGCTCCCCGAATGCCGGCTGGCCGGAAGCGGCGATGGCCGGCGCGCTCGACCTGCGGCTGGGCGGCCCGCGGGTCTATGGCGCCACCCGGATCGAGGATGTCTGGCTCGGCCCCGGCCGCACCGCCGCCACCCCCGACGACATCGACCGGGCGCTGGTTCTCTACCGCCGCGCCTGCGCCCTGCTGATCGCCTCGGCGCTGGTGCTGGCGGCGCTGGGATAGGCGGTCACCCGCGCGCCAACCGCCGCATCATCAGCGACAGCCGCCGGCCGACCCGGCGACCGACACGGCGGAGGCCGGACAGCAGACAACGGGCGGCGCGGACGGGAGCGGTCTCCTTCAGCCAGGCGAGCCAGGCCGTCACCCGAACATAGCCCCAGGCGAACCAGCCTATGGTCAGCAGCTTCGGCTTGGCGGCATGGAACAGCCGCTCAACCAGGGTGATCTTGACCAGTTCCGCCCCGACGATCACGGCGGCGCCGGACATCGGGCGGCCGGTGGCGAACAGCCATGCCCCGACCGGCTTCGCCGGCTCCAGCAACGCCAGGGGCACCAGGACGAGGATCAGCGACGGATAAGGCCCCAGCCCGGCCACCCAGCGGCCGATCCGCCCGAACAGTGGCAGCCGGGCGATCCGGCGGACCACCGGCCGCACCACCCAGTAAGCCAGCGCATCCAGAAGGAAATATCCGACCGCGAGCAGGGTCGCGACCGGACGCAGCAGCCGAGCCAACAGCCGCCACGGCTGCTTCGGCCGAACCGGCGAGGCGGTATGCTTGTCTGCCCCTGGCGTGGGGCCGGGCGGGAGTTTGCTGTTCATTCGAAATATCCCGACGGACGTCCTAGGTCGCCTGTCTACCACCAAGGCAAGCCTTTCGTTTGCAGGAAGGGGCTGGCACCTTCACCAAAATTGTTCCTGTACACGCACAATCAGGTCTGCTCCCTCCCCGAACGTGGTCCCACAACAGCAAAGCCCACCGTGCCCGGCCATTACGACCCCCTCCTCGTCGCGTTGTCATACGTAATCGCCGTGTTCGGCGGCTATGTGGCGCTGGATCTCGCCCATCACAGCGGCAACGGCACGGCCAATCCCTCCATCGCTCCGAACCGCCGCGGCGATTCCGAGCGCGACCCGGGCGACGGCCGGCGGCTGGCGAGTGCGGCGCTGGCGCTGGGGGCGGGGATTTGGTCGATGCACTTCATCGGCATGCTCGCCTATCGCAGCGACATACCGATCAGCTACGACGCCGGGCTTACCGCATTGTCCTTCCTGCTGGCGGTGGCCGTTTCCGGGGCCGGCCTGTTCGCCGTCGCCCGCAACCGTCCCCGCCGTCACACCCTGCCGGTGGCGGGAACCCTGACGGGGCTGGGCATCGTCAGCATGCACTATGTAGGGATGGCGGGCATGCGCATGGACATGAACCTGTCCTACGACGTCATTCTGGTCGCCGTTTCGGTGGCCGTCGCCATCGTCGCCTCCACCGTGGCCTTGTGGCTGGCCTTCCGGACCCAGCGCCCGCTGCAACGTGCCGCCGGTGCCGTTCTGCTGGGCCTGGGCGTGGTGACGATGCACTACACCGGCATGGCCGCGGCCGGGATGGAGCCGATAACCGAAGTGAGCACCGCGGCGCCCGACAGCATGGGCGCTTACCACGCCATGCCGGCCCATGCGATGACCTCCTCCGGGCAGCGGATGGCGCTTTCCCCCTCCCTGCTGGCGATCATGACGGGAGTGGGCACGCTGCTGCTGCTTTCGCTCGCGATGCTGTCGTCGCTGCTCGACCGCCGGCAGCAGGCGGAGCGGTCGGCGGAACAGGAGGCGCGCTATCGCGCCATCGTCGACACCGCGGTCGACCCCATCATCCTGATCGACGACCAGGGCACCGTCGAATCCTTCAACCATGCGGCGGAGAAGACCTTCGGCTACCGCGCCGACGAGGTGATCGGCCGCAACGTCAACATGCTGATGCCGGAGCCGTACCGGAGCGCCCATGACGGCTATCTCGACCGCTATCACCGGACGGGAGAGCGGCGGATCGTCGGGATCGGCCGCGAGGTGGAAGGGCTGCGCAAGGACGGCTCCACCTTCCCGCTCGACCTGTCGGTGGGTGAATGGCATGTCGGCAGGCGGCGCATGTATACCGGCATCATGCGCGACATCACCGCCCGCAAGGCCGCCGAGGAAGCGATCCTGCGCGCCCGCGACGAGGCGGAGGCGGCGAGGATCGAGGCGGTCCGAGCCCGCGACGACGCCCAGCGGGCCGACCGCGCGAAGACCAAGTTCCTGGCCGCCGCCAGCCACGATCTGCGCCAGCCGCTGCAGTCGCTGTTCTTCTTTGCCCACGCCTTATCGGACAAGCTGCAGGACCACCCCACGTCGCCGCTGCTGGCCAGCATGACCGATTCGCTGAACGGTCTCCGGGTGATGCTGGACAGCCTGCTGGACGTGTCGCGGCTGGATGCCGGGGTTGTGAAGCCCGGCATCACCGATTTCGCGCTCGGGCCCCTGCTGGACCGGCTGGCGGAGGAATACCGCATCCGCGCCACCGAATCCGGGCTGACGCTGCGCCATGTCCCGACCTCCGCCTGGACCAGCAGCGACCCCGCCCTGCTGGAACGCATCCTGCGCAACCTGATCGAGAACGCCATCCGCTATACCGAGCGCGGCCATATCCTGGTCGGCTGCCTGCACCGCGGCGGTACTCTGCGGCTGGCGGTGATCGACCAGGGCATCGGCATCCCCGCCGACAGGACGGGGGACATCTTCCAGGAGTTCATCCAGCTCGCCAACCCGGAACGCGACAGGCGCAAGGGTCTGGGACTGGGGCTGGCGATCGTGCGGCGGCTGGCCGGATTGCTGGACCATGAGGTCGTGGTGCGCTCGACACCCGGCCGCGGCAGCGGCTTCTTCCTCGACCTGCCAACGGCGGTTCCCCGCCCGGTCCCGAAACCGGTGCGCTGCCCGACCGAACTGCCGGACGCCAAGGGGCTGATCGTGGTCGTCGACGACGACACCATCATCCTGCTCAGCATGCGGGCGATGCTGGAGGAGTGGGGATACGAGGTGGTCGCCGCCGTGTCGGCCGACGAGGCGATCGCGTCGCTGCTGAATCTCGGCCGGCAACCGGCGATGATCGTCGCCGACTATCGCCTGCGTGAAGGACGGACGGGGGTGGAGGCGATCCGCGACATCTACGGCGTCTGCGGCGTGCGCGTCCCCGCCGTGGTTCTGACCGGCGACACCGACCCCGCCCGCATCGCCGAGGTGCAGCGCAGCGGCCACCGCCTGATCCACAAGCCGGTGTCGGCCCCGATGCTGCGCGAGATCCTGACCTCGGCCGCATAGGCGGGACGCGGCGGCAAAAAGCGCCCGACTCCACCGAAGCAACCCTGGACGGGCCGGCGGCCGGGAGACTAGCATCCGCCACCCGAACGAGCCCCCCGGCGGCCCCCGCCCGTCGCCGCCCCATTCTCTCTCACGGACCGTGATGCTGCGCCGTTCCCTGATCCGCGCCGGCGAGACCTGCGCTTTCCATCTCCGCGCCGCCCTGGCGCGTGCGCTGTCCCGCCCCGCCCCTCCTGCCGCACCGCCCGCTGCACCTCCTTATGCCGGCCATCCGGCGCCCCCGCAGCAGCCACCGGTCCCGTACCCTGGCGCACCCTATCCCGGCGCACCCTACCCGCAGGCTCCGCAGCAGTCGGTCTATCCGCCCGACGGCTACCCGCCCGGAAGCTATCCGCCCGGGCAGCCCTATCCCTATCCGCAGCAGCCGGCGCCGCCCTATGGCGTGCAGCCGCCGCAAGCGGTTCCTCCCTACGCCCCTCCCCCGCAGTATCCGCTCCAAACCCCACCGTCCAACCGGCCGCCGGGACGCCCGCAATTCCGCCTGCCGCGCGGGCGCTGGGGCAAGGTGGCGGTCGTCGCGGGCGTGCTGGTTCTGCTGCCCCCGGTGACGCTGCTCGGCGCCTATTGGTGGATGCGGGCGCAGCAGCCGCAGACCAGCGGCACCATAGCCATCCCCGGCAGTGGCGCCCCGGCGGAGATCGTCCGCGACAAGCAGGGAGTGGTCCATATCTTCGCGGCGACGGAGGGCGACGCCTACCGCGCGCTGGGCTATGCCCACGCCCAGGACCGGCTGTGGCAGATGGAGACGATGCGCCGTGCCGGCGCCGGCCGGCTGGCCGAGCTGATCGGCACCAAATACGGCGACTTCGCCCTGCGCAGCGACCGGCTGATGCGCACGCTGGGCGTCCGCCGCTCGGCCGAGGCGATGGAAGCCACCCTGTCGCCGGAGGCCCGCACCGCCTTCGAGTCCTATGCCGAGGGGGTGAACGCCTATCTCGCCACACGGTCGGAGGCGCTGCCGATCGAATTCCAGCTTCTGCGCCACACGCCGGAGCCCTGGACCGTCACTGACAGCCTGGTCTGGGCCAAGCTGATGGCGCTGCAGCTGTCCGCCAACTACCGCGACGAGCTGTTCCGCTCCCGCGTGCTGGAACGGCTGTCGCCGGCTCAGGTCGACGACCTGTTCCCGCCCGACGCCCCCGGCGCCCCCACGACGCTGGCGACCGACCTGCGCGGCATGGATCTGCGGGAAACCGTGCGCCGCACCCTGGCGGCCCTGCCGCAAATGAGCTTCGACACCGCATCCAATGAATGGGTCCTGACCGGCACCCGCACCACCACCGGCAAGCCGATCCTCGCCAACGACCCGCATCTCGGGCTGGAAGCGCCGATCCTCTGGTATCTCGCCCGCATCGTGACGCCGGACTTTACCGTCGCCGGCGCCACGGTGCCGGGCGTGCCGCTGGCCATCCTCGGCCACAACGGCAAGGTCGCCTGGGGCTTCACCACCACCCACAGCGACACGCAGGACCTGTTCGTCGAGAAGCCCGACCCGCAGGATCCCGCCCGCTATCTGACCCCCGACGGCAGCCAGCCCTTCGAGACGCGCGCCGAGACCATCGCCATCGCCGGCGAGCCGTCGCAGACGCTGACCGTGCGCAACACGCGGCATGGCCCGGTCATTTCCGACCTCGACGCCATGCCCGCCGGCAATGCGCCGACAGGCAACGCGCCCGGCCCGGTGCTGGCGCTGTCCTTCCCCGGCCTTGCCGACGACGACACCAGTGCGGAGGCGCTCTACCGCCTGAACCACGCGGCATCGGCGGAAGCGGCGCGCGAAGCGATGCGCCTGCATGTCGCTCCGCAGCAGAACGTCGTCTATGCGGATGTGTCGGGCACGGTCGGCTTCATCTCCGCCGGCCGGGTGCCGATCCGCCGCAAGGGCGACGGCCGCGTGCCGGTTCCCGGCTGGACCGGCGAGTATGACTGGACCGGCTTCCTGCCCTATTACGCCCTGCCGCAGGCGGTGAATCCGCCGTCCGGGCAGTTCGTCAACGCCAACAACGCTGTGGTCGGACGCGACTATCCCTATCGCCTCGCGACCGAATGGCCCGATCCGTCGCGCGCAAAGCGCATCGTCGAGATGCTGGGCACCGGGCGCTTTTCCGTCGAGGAGGTGGCGCAGCAGCAGATGGATATCGTCTCGCTTCCCGCCCGCGACTTCCTGCCCGAACTGCTGAAATATCCGTCCCCACCCGGCCTCGCCAACGATGCGGCGGCGCTTCTCCGCAATTGGGACGGCCGGATGGACCGCAACCGGCCGGAACCGCTGATCTTCACCGCCTGGATGCGCGAACTGGTCCGTGCGGTGTTCGCCGACGAACTCGGGCCCGATTTCGCCTCCTACTGGGACCTGCGGCCGGAGGCTTTGCGCCATGTCCTGAACGAGCGGCCGGAGTGGTGCGACGACGTCACCACGCCGCAGAAGGAAGGCTGCGCCGACGTGATCGGCCGGTCGCTGGAGGCGGCGGTGGCGATGCTGGCCGAGCGTCACGGCTCCAGCCCGAAAAGCTGGCGCTGGGGCGACGACCACAAGGCGGCGCTGGTCCACCGGATGCTGAGCCGCCTGCCGCTGATCGGCGGCACTGCCGACCTGTCGGTGGAAACCGACGGCGGCTTCTTCACCGTCAACCGCGGGTCGACCTCGACCCGCGACCCGGCAAACCCGTTCCGCCATGTCCATGGCGCCGGGTTCCGCGCGGTCTATGATCTGGCCGATCTGGACAATTCCCGCTTCGTGATCGCCACCGGCCAGTCCGGCAACATCTGGTCCCGCCATTGGGGCGATCTGGTCGGACTGTGGCGCGACGGCGGCTCGTTGCGTCTGGCCGGCGACCGTGGCACGCTGGTCTCGGCAGGGGCGGAGGTGCTGACACTCACACCACGCAACACCGGGACAAACAAGAAATGACCATCACTCTGGAGGACGTGCGCGCCGCGGCGGCGCGCATCGCGGGGCATCTGTCCCGAACGCCCACGGTTCCGGCGCCCCGCCTGGGGGACATGGCGGGGTGCCGGCTGCACGTGAAGCTGGAGAGCCAGCACGCCACCAGTTCCTTCAAGGAGCGTGGCGCGCTGAACAAGTTGTTGTCGCTGGGCGAGGCGGAGCGCCAAGCCGGCGTCATCGCCATGTCCGCCGGCAACCACGCCCAGGCGGTGGCCTGCCACGCCACGCGGCTCGGCATCCGCTCCACCATCGTCATGCCCGCCTTCACCCCCTTCACCAAGGTGGAGCGGACGGAGAATTTGGGCGCCACCGTCGAGTTGCATGGCGAGACGCTGAGCGAGGCCGCCGCCTTCGCCCACGATCTGGCGGCGCGCGACGGGCTGACCTTCGTCCATCCCTACGACGACCCGCTGGTCGCCGCCGGCCAGGGCACGACAGCGCTGGAACTGCTGGAGGACGTCCCGGACCTCGACGTGCTTGTGGTCCCGATCGGCGGCGGCGGGCTGATCGCCGGCATGGCGACGGCGGCCAAGGCGCTGCGGCCGGATCTGGAGATCGTCGGCGTGCAGTGCAGCCTCTACCCCGCCGTGCGTCAGGCGCTGGCGGGGCAGCCGATCACCTGCGGCGGCGCCACGGTGGCGGAGGGCATCGCGGTGAAGGCGCCCGGCGCCCTGACCCTGCCGATCATCCGCGCGCTGGTCGACGATGTGGTCGAGGTGGGCGAGGCCCGGCTGGAGGAAGCGGTCTACCGCCTCGCCACCATGCAGAAGCTGGTCGCCGAAGGGGCCGGCGCCGCCGCGCTCGCCGCCATTCTGGAAGAGCCGGAGCGTTACCGCGGCCGCAAGGTCGGCATGGTGCTGTCCGGCGGCAACATCGACTCGCGCATCATGGCGCAGGTGCTGATGCGCGGGCTGGTCTATGAGGGGCGGATCGTCCGCCTGCGCATCGGCATCACCGACGCCCCCGGCGCACTGGCCCGCGTCACCCGCCTGCTCGGCGAGGCCGGCGCCAACATCGTCGAGGTCCACCACCAGCGCCTGTTCCACAATGTGCCGGTGAAGATGGCCGAGGTGGACGTGGTGCTGGAAACCCGCAACCAGACCCATGTCGATGCGCTGATCGCACGGATGAAGGACGCGGGCTATCCGACCAGCCTGATGGTTGAGGTGGGGTAGGACCCCACCCCTCAGATGCTGTAATTGTCCGCGATCTCCGACCGCAGCTGTTCCACCTGATCGCGGAACACCGAGCCGTCCCGGCCGGCGCTGTTGCGCACGTCGCGCACCACGCGGGCCGGGGTGCCGCCCAGCACGATGATGCGGTCGGCCAGATGCACCGCCTCTTCCAGATCGTGGGTGACGAACAGCACGGTCTTGCCGGTCTCCTGATGGATGCGGCGAAGCTCGTCCTGCAGATTGTGGCGGGTGATGGCGTCGAGCGCGCCGAACGGCTCGTCCATCAGCAGGATGTCCGGGTCCACCGCCATGGCGCGGGCGATGCCGATGCGCTGGCGCTGGCCGCCCGACAGCTCGTAGGGCCAGCGGCGGGCGTAGCCGTCGAGCCGCACCAGCTTCAACGCGGCTTCCGCGCGCCGGCGGCGCTCGTCACGGCTGACCGGCAGGCCCTCCAGGCCGAACTCCACATTGCGGATCACCCGGCGCCAGGGCAGCAGTCGGGAGTCCTGGAACACCAGCCCGACCGGGCGATGACCGGGGCGCTGGTCCTGGTGGATGGTGACGCCGCCGCTGCGCGCGGTGTGCAGCCCGGCGACGACGCGCAGCAGCGTGGACTTGCCGACGCCGGACGGGCCGACGATGGCGACGAAGCTGCCGCGCTCGACCGACAGGTTGACGTCGACCAGCACCGGCGGCGCGTCCTTGCCATAGCCGATGGACACGTCCTCGAGGTCGATGACCGACCCGGCGGTGGACGTCTTGGAAAGGGTCACCGCTGCCATGAGAGCACCCGCGACTGAACTTGCATGAACAGGAAATCCGACACGCCGTAGAGCAGCGCGATGGTGACCATGTAGAGCACGACGATGTGCGTGGCCAGCAGGCCGGACGCCTCCATCATCCGCATGCCGAGGCCGGAGATGCCGAACAGTTCGGCCGCGACCACCGTCATCCAGCCCTGCCCCAGCCCGGCGCGCATGCCCGACAGGATGCCCGGCAGGGCGCCCGGGAGGATGATCTTGAACAGGCGCGGGATCAGCCCGCCCTGCCCGAAGGCATGGCCAAGCTCGATCAGGTCCTTGTCCACCCCGCGCACCGCGGCATAGCTGGCGTAGTAGTTGATCCAGAACACCGTCAGCGAGATCAGGAAGGACGCCGCCCCTTCGCTGACGCCGAACCAGATGATGGCGAAGGGGATCCAGGCGATCGCCGGGATCGGGCGCAGCATGCGCACGACCCAGGCCTGGAAGGCGTCCCACTTGCCCCACAGTGCCGCCGCCGTGCCGAAGGACACGCCGAGGAAGGTGCCCAGCGACAGCCCGACCAGATAGTGCGACAGGCTGGCCAGCACCATCTCCTGCCAGGTGCCGCTCTTGAACTCGGTCAGGAAGGCGGCGGGCACTGCGCTCGGCGAGGGCAGCAGCCGGGCCGGCACGACGCCGCTTCGCGCCACCGCTTCCCACGCCAGCAGGAAGACGAGCACGCCCAGCGCCGATAGGGCGACTTTCTGATAGGACTTCATCGGCTTGTCGGTCTGCATCGGTCGGCCGGCTTACTTGGCGGCGGCGTCGTAGAAGCTGAAGTCGAAGGCCTCGGCCACCGGCACCGTCTCGCTGGCCGAGCCGATCTCCTTGGTGTAGGCCATCATCTGCTCGACCGCCGGCACGACCTTGTGCGGGTCGGCGAGGAAGTTGGACCCCGGCCCCTTGAAGGCGGCTTCCAGCGTCGCCGGCTCCAGCAGGCCCTTGCCGAGATAGTTGTTCACCAGCTTCGCCGACGCGGCCGGATCCTTGGCGATCATGTCGACGGCGCGGATGTGGGCCTTCAGCAGGGCCTTGATGGCGTCGGGATGCGCCTTCAGCACTTCCGCGCGGGCGGAGACCACGGTGCCGGGCTGGTTCGGAAACATCTGGGCGCCGGTGGCGAGCAGCGCGACGTTCGGGTCCATCTGCTGGGTGACGGTCACCGTCGGCTCGCGGATGGTGGCGGCGTCGAGCGCGCCGGCCAACAGGGCCTGCTGCGTCTTCTCGATGCCCATCGGCACCAGTTCCACGTCGGCGGGATCGACCTTCACCACCTTGAACAGCCAGTACTTCAGCACGGTGTCGGGAACGGAACCCGGCGGCTGGGTGCCGAACTTCGGCTTGCGGCCGGTATCGGCGGCGAACTTCTTGAAGGACTCCGCGGTCGGGTTGGTGCCCACCGCCTTGGCGAAGGGACCGCGCGCGGCGACCACCATTTCCTCCACCGCCGAATTGGCGATGACCGAGATGTCGGCGCCCTTGGTGCGGGCGACCAGCACCGGGGCGACGCCGGCATAGAGCAGGTCGATCTTGCCGGCGGCCATCGCCTGGATGGCGTGCGGGCCGGATTCGAAGCGGGTCAGCTTCAGCTCGATCCCCGCATCCTTGGCCCAGCCCTGCCCATCGACGATGAACAGCGGCGACGCCGCCAGGATCGGAATATAGCCGATCTCCAGCTTCACCGGATCGGCAGCGCGCACGGTGCCGGGCATCACGGCGGCGGTGCCGAGGGCAACCAGGGCGGCAAGGGTGAAGCGGCGGGTGGTGCGAAGCATCGGATCATCCTCGACTGGGGTTCCGAGGCTATTTAGCACGATTGCACGGATGGAGAAGAGCGATTTCCACATAACTGGAAAAGGGAATTCAATATCACACAAAAAATCTTTGTTATTAACACACCGGACAACGCCGGAAAGCCGCAGAAATTGTGGGTTCGGCGCGGCTTGGACGGTAGGGCCTCAGCTCTCCGTCAGCAGGTAGAGCGAAACGCCGCAGAGCGATACCCCCACCAACAGGATCGCAACCGCGATGCGGGTCCAGAGCGTGAGGTGCGAATCGAACGGTTCGCAGAGATCGTCATCGTCCATGGCCTGATTTCCGTCACTGTGGGGAGGACGGCGGGGATAAGCCGCCGTCTCTCGGTGACGGTAAGCGATAGCGGGGCCGTGTTGCTGCGGTGTGTCCCGTGAACGATGTTGTGTAACCGACGGTAACGGCGCCGGCGGTCGGTTACAGACCCTCGACCACGATCATCTTGAAATCGGCGGCATCGCGACGCGCCTCGCGCGCCTTGCGGTATTCCGGGCTGTCGTAGAAGGCCTTGGCCGCCGCCATGTCCGGGAATTCCAGGATGACGATCCGGTTGGGCTGCCAATCGCCTTCCAGCACCGCCGTCTCGCCGCCGCGGCTGATGAAGCGTCCGCCGTTCCTGGCGATCGCATCGGGGGTCAGCGACTTGTAGACCTCATAGGCGACGGGGTCGGTCACGCGGACGTCGGCAATGATGTAGGCGGTCATGGTTTCCGCATCCTCTCTTGTCGTTTTTCGGCCCAAAAGAAACGGGCGCGGAAAGCCTTGCTTCCCGCGCCCGCTCCGGTCAACCGCTATGGATGCCGGTCAGGCTTCCATAGCCTTGACGACCTCTTCGGTGACCTTCTTGGCGTCGCCGAACAGCATCATGGTGTTGGGGCGGAAGAACAGCTCGTTCTCGACGCCGGCGTAACCGGCGGCCATGCCGCGCTTGATGAAGAACACCGTCTTGGCCTTCTCCACGTCGAGGATCGGCATGCCGTAGATCGGCGATGTCGGATCGGTCTTGGCCGCCGGATTGGTCACGTCGTTGGCGCCGATGACGAAGGCCACATCCGCCGTGCCGAAGTCGCGGTTGATGTCCTCCAGTTCGAACACCTCGTCGTACGGCACGTTGGCCTCGGCCAGCAGCACGTTCATGTGACCGGGCATGCGGCCCGCCACCGGGTGGATGGCGTACTTCACATCCACGCCTTCGTGCTTCAGCACATCGGCCATTTCACGCAGGGCATGCTGCGCCTGGGCCACCGCCATGCCATAGCCGGGGACGATGATGACCGACTGGGCGTTCTTCATGATATAGGCGGCATCCTCGGCCGAGCCGGCCTTGACCGAGCCCTGCGGACCCTTGGCGGGGCCGCCGGCCGCGGCACTCTCGCCGCCGAAGCCGCCGAGGATGACGTTGAAGATCGAGCGGTTCATGCCCTTGCACATGATGTAGGACAGGATCGCACCCGAGGATCCCACCAGCGCACCGGTGATGATCAGCAAATTGTTCTGCAGGGTGAAGCCGATGCCGCAAGCCGCCCAGCCGGAGTAGCTGTTCAGCATCGAGATGACCACCGGCATGTCGGCGCCGCCGATCGGCAGGATCAGCAGGAAGCCGAGCGCCAGCGCCACCAGGATGATCAGCCACATGGCGGCGGACGAGTTCGACTGCACCAACCAGATGATCAGGATGACGGTCAGCACGCCCAGCGCCGCGTTCAGCGGGTGCTGCATCGGGAAGACCAGCGGCTTGCCGGTGACCAGACCCTGCAGCTTGGCGAAGGCGACCAGCGAGCCGGTGAAGGTGATCGCACCGATGGCGGTGCCGAGCGCCATCTCGACCAGCGAGCCCTTGGCGATGGCGCCGCGCAAGCCGATGCCGTAGGCCTCCGGCGAATAGAAGGCGGCGAGCGCCACGAAGACGGCGGCCAGACCGACCAGCGAGTGGAAGGCCGCGACCAGCTGCGGCAGCGCCGTCATCTCGATCTTCTTGGCGACGACATAGCCGATGGCACCGCCGATGGCGATGCCCAGCACGATCATCCAATAGGACTGGACGATGGGCGAGGCCAGCGTGGTCAGGATGGCGATGGTCATGCCGACCATGCCGTAGATGTTGCCCTGGCGCGAGGTCTCCGGGCTGGAGAGCCCGCGCAGCGCCATGATGAAGCAGATGGAGGCGACGAGATAGAGAAGGGCCGACAAGGTTTCCATGGTCTTACTTGCCCTTCTTCTTGAACATGGAGAGCATGCGCTGGGTCACGAGGAAGCCGCCGAAGATGTTGACGGACGCCAGGATGACGGCGAGGAAGCCCAGGACCTTGGAGAAGTCCAAGCCGGCCGGGCCGGCGGCGATCAGCGCGCCGACGATGATGACCGACGACACGGCGTTGGTGACGGCCATCAGCGGCGAGTGCAGGGCCGGGGTGACGCGCCAGACGACGTAGTAGCCGACGAAGCAGGCCAGCACGAGCACCGTCAGGCCGGTGACGAAGAAGCTGCCGTGACCGCCGGCGGCCTCGGTAACGGGCTGCGCGGTGTGCGCGGCCTGAGCGGCCAGCAGGTCGGCCTGCTGGCTCAGCGCCGCGAGGTTCGCCTTCAGCTCGGCAATACGGGCGGACAGTTGGGTCTGATCCATTGCGGTAAGTCTCCTCAGGCGCCCGGTCAGCCGGCGAAGGCGGGGTGGACGACGGCGCCGTCGCGGGTCAGCGCGATGGCCTTGACGATCTCGTCGTCCCAGTTGACGGCCACGCCGGTGTCTTTCCCGTGCAGCGACGTCAGCAGCGCCAGCAGGTTCTTGGCGTAGAGCAGCGAGGCGCTTTCGGCGATGCGGCTGGCGTAGTTGGCATGGCCGACGATCTTCACGCCGTTGGCCGTGGTCACCACCTCGCCCAGCTTGGCGCCCTCGACGTTGCCGCCCTGCTCCACCGCCAGATCGATGATGACCGACCCCGGCTTCATCGACGCCACATGCTCCGCCGTCACCAGGATCGGCGCCTTGCGGCCGGGGATCAGCGCCGTGGTGATGACGATGTCCTGCTTCTTGATGTGCTCGGCGACCAAGGCGGCCTGCTGGCGCTTGTAGTCGTCCGACATCTCCTTGGCATAGCCGCCGGCGGTCTCCGCTTGGCGGAACTCGTCATTCTCGACGGCGACGAAGCTGCCGCCCAGCGACTGCACCTGCTCCTTCACCGCCGGGCGCACGTCGGTGGCCGAGACGATGGCGCCAAGCCGCTTGGCGGTGGCGATCGCCTGCAGGCCAGCGACGCCGACGCCCATGATGAAGGCGCGCGCCGGCGGAACGGTGCCGGCGGCGGTCATCATCATCGGGAAGGCGCGGCCATACTCGCTGGCGGCATCGACGACGGCCTTGTAGCCGGCGAGGTTGGCCTGGGAGGACAGCACGTCCATGACCTGGGCGCGGGTGATGCGCGGCATGAACTCCATGGCGAAGGCGTTCACGCCGGCATCGGCGTAGGCCTTCACATGGTCGCGGCTGTTGTGGGGGTTGAGGATGGCGAACAGCAGCGCGCCCTTGCGGATGAGCGCCAGTTCGTCCACATCGCCCTCACCGGCGATCAAGGGGCGCTGCACCTTCAGCACGATGTCGGCATCGGCCAGCGCCGACGCCTCGTCGGCGGCGATGGCGGCCCCCGCCGCCTCATAGGCCGCGTCGGTGATGCTGGAACCGAGACCGGCCCCGCTCTCCACCACCACGTCCAGTCCCAAACCCTTCAGTTTCTTCACCGTTTCCGGTGAGGCGGCCACGCGAAGTTCGCCCGCACGTCGCTCCTTTGGAATGGCGACTTTCATTAGATAAAACTCCCCTGCCTCAGATACGCCGATCCCGGCATCCCCCATGGGTCATCGGCCCAGACGACGTGCATACATGCCGTATCCATGCGCCTTTGTGAAGCCGAACCCACCGATGGTAATACCAGCCTATTAGGTGCGCCGCAACAAAGGGAATGGCTGCTTAAGCCCATCGTACGATTGTTTCATACATTAAGACAAATCAGCCATGAGCTGTTCAAACTCCGGCGACGGTGACGCTTGTACGAAGGGATGGTCGCGACGCGATGACGCAGCCGGACCTCTGCCGTGCGTTCCCGCGGCGCATCGCCGGCTTGCCATTCCCCCCGCCCGCCGATATTGTCCCGCCCCGTTCCCGAACACCCCCATCGTTTGAGGTTTTGCCATGTCCGACGTCGGCGGCATCGCGGCGGATCGCCTGAAGTCCTTTGTCGAGCGCATCGAGCGTCTCGAAGAGGAAAAGCGCGGTCTGCAGGAAGACATCAAGGAAGTCTACGCCGAGGCGAAGGGCACCGGTTTCGACACCAAGATCATCCGGCAGATCATCCGCCTGCGGAAGATGGACAAGGCCGACCGCCAGGAGCAGGAAGCCATCCTGGAGCTCTATAAGGAAGCGCTGGGCATGGTGGAGTGACGGGCTTCCCCGTCACTCTTACTCCATCGAAGTCACGCAGCGGCGGCCCTTCAGGCCGCCGCTTCGCGTTCCGGCACCGCGCTGACGCGCCCGGCCAGCCGGTCCATCACATTGGCGACCAGCGCCAGCCCGGAACCGCCACCGGCGGCGCCGTCCAGGGTCAGGATCGATTCGGGATGGAACTGCACCGCGGCCAGCGGCAGCGTCCGGTGCTCGATCGCCATCACGGTGCCGTCCTCCGTCTCCGCGGTTACCCGCAGCTCCGGCGGCAGGCTGTCGCGACGCGCCACCAGCGAATGGTAGCGACCCGCCCGCATCCCCTGCGGCAGCCCCTCGAAAAGCCCGATAGGCAGCCCACCGCCCTGGTGACGCAGGGGTGAGGCCTTGCCGTGCATCGGCTCCGGCAGGCGCTCCAGTTCCGCACCGAAATGCTCGGCCATTCCTTGCAGCCCGAGGCAAACGCCGAACACCGGCACGCCGAGGTCGAGCGCCGCCTGCAGGCTACCGCCGACATCGAAATCGGCCGGCCGCCCTGGTCCGGGCGACAGAACCAGCAGGTCGGGCGGGTCGCTGCGCAGGGCCGCCCGCGCGTGGGCATGGCGCAGCGTCGTCACGCTCGCCCCCGTCTGACGGAAATAGTCGGCCAGCGTGTGGACGAAGCTGTCGTCATGATCGACCAGCAGCACCCGCCGGCCCTCCCCGCTTCGCTTTGCCCCGGCCTGGACCACCGACAGCCGCGGCCCAGCGCCCTCGCCACGCACCGCGTCGAGGAAGGCCGACGCCTTAAGCCGGCATTCGGCATCCTCCGCATCCGGATCGCTGTCCGACAGCAGGGTGGCGCCGGCGCGGACGAAGGCGATGCCGTCCTTCATGCGGATGGTGCGCAGGGTCAGCCCGGTGTCCATTCCACCGTCGAAGCCGATGCGGCCGAAGGCCCCGCCGTACCAGCGGCGCGGCGACCGTTCGGTATCCTCCAGGAACTGCATGGCCCAGCGCTTCGGCGCGCCGGTCACGGTCACCGCCCAGGTGTGGGTGAGGAAGGCGTCCAGCGCGTCGAAGCCGTCACGCAGCCGCCCTTCCACATGATCGACGGTATGGATCAGACGGGAATACAGCTCGATCATCCGCCGGCCGATGACGCGGACGGAACCGGGCTCGCACACCCGCGCCTTGTCGTTGCGGTCGACATCGGTGCACATGGTCAGCTCCGCCGCATCCTTGGCAGAGTTCAGCAGCGTCAGGATCTGCGATGCGTCGTCGAGCGCGTTGCCACCGCGCGCCACGGTGCCGGAGATCGGGCAGGTCTCGACCCGCCGGCCGCCGACGCGCACATACATCTCCGGGCTGGCGGCAACCAGGAACTCGCCGTCGCCCAGATTGATCAGCGCTTCATAGGGTGCCGGGTTGGCCGTGCGCAGGCGGCGGAAGATGGTGGCGGGGCTGTCGGCGCAGGGTTCGGCGAAAGTCTGGCCGGGGACCACCTCGAACAGGTCGCCGCGGTTGAAGGCCTCCTTCGCCGCCCGCACCACCTGCTGGTACTCGCCGGGGGCATGGTCGCACTCCGCGGCGGCGTTGGTGTCGGGACGATAAGCGTGCACCCGCCCGCCGCCGGCAAAGCCTTCCGTCGAGACGCCATCGACCACGAACTCGTAGGTGAAGCGCCGCGCCACCCCGGCGGCGTGATCGACCACCAGCAACCGGTCGGGCAGGTACAGCACGAGGTCGCGCTGGTCGTCCGGCCGCTCCAGCCGGCGCCGGATCGGCTCGAACTGGAAGGCGAGATCATATCCGAAGGCGCCATAGAGCCCCAGGAACGGCTCCTCCGGGCAGGCGAACAGCGCCATCAGCGCCCGCAGTACACTGAAGACGGAGGGCTGGCGGCTGCGCTCCTCCTCGGCGAAGACCCCGGCCGGGCGGCGCACCAGGGCGGTGACACGCCCGGCAGTCACCTCCAGCCCGATAAGCGCCCCGTGCCCATCCAGCGCGCGGGCCACGGCGGGCAGCAGCAGCCGACCGCGCGGGTTCAGCGCGTCGATGCGCACGGTCCGGCCGCGCGCGGTCACCGACAGCGGCGGATCGACAAAGCCCAGTGCCTGACGCCGGTAGCGGCCGGGTGCCTCCACCCCGCCGGACAGCAGCAGGCCGCGCCGCTCGTCGAGTACGGTGACGAGCGCATCGACCGACTCGGCAAGCGCCACCGGCTCGGCGGTGCGGCGCAGGCCGAGGCCACCGCCGGTCACGGCGGCGACGGGTTCGAGGAAGACGGGGTCGGCGAGGAACAGGTGGGACGGGATCATGACGGCGGTGCTCCGGTTCGGGCGTCTTTTCGGTGACGCCGCCCGGTGCTTCCGCCTGCCTGTCCGTTCTTCCGCTGGATGACCCGCTGTGTCGGGTCAGGAAAAAGGCCGCTCCGGATGCACCGGGCGGCCTTTTCTTCTCAATCCACGCTTACGCGCATTGCCAGGCCGGCCCGTGGGAGACGGGCCACCACCAATGCTGCGACAGGAGGGGCGAGGACATGTTCATGGCAGCAACCGCAACACAGGGCGGGGCCGCCTGTCAAGCACTCCCTGTTACGCCCGCGCCGGCGGCGGGGCGACGGCGTAGCTGCTGAGGTCCTCCTTGCGGCGCTCGTCGGACGGCAGGCGGCCCTTGACCAGGAAGCTGATGTTCTCCGCCACGTTGGTGGCGTGGTCGCCGATGCGTTCGATCGATTTGGCGGCGAACAGCAGATGGGTGCAGCCGGTGATCTGCGCCGGCGTCTCCATCATGTAGGTCAGGAATTCGCGGAACAGAGCGGTATAGGCGGCATCGACTTCCCCGTCGCAATCGCGGACGGCGGCGGCGAGGTCGGCATTCTGTTCGGTGTAGGCGCGGCGCATGTCGCCGATCATCGCCTGCACCATGCGGCCCATGCGAACCAGCGAGGCGACCGGCGGCGCCACCGGCAGGGTGGCCAGCGTGACCGCCCGCTTGGCGACCGATCCGGCGAAATCGCCCATCCGCTCCAGGTTCGAGGCGATCTTCAGCGCAGCGACGATCTCACGCAGGTCCTTCGCCATCGGCTGGCGCAGGGCCAGAAGGCGGACGGTCATCGCCTCCACCTCCATCTCCAGCCGGTCGATCTCGGCATCGCCCTTCAGCACCTCGCCCGCGATCCCGGCGTCGGGGCCGGCCAGCGAATCGAGCGCCAGCCCGACCTGCCGCTCCACCAGTTCGCCCATCCGGTCGATGGCGCTGCGCAGGGCCGCCAGTTCGGTGTCGAAAGCCGCAAGCGTGTGTCCACCCGACATGATCCCCAACTCCCCATTATGACTGGCCTGTTGCAGGCGGTGCTGCGCCCGACGCCCCGCAGATGGGGCCCGCCGCCGCCGTCGCCAAGCCGCCTCGGCACTGGAGGCGGCTTTAACCTTTGGCATAGATTATTTCCGGACACTGGTCTATCGATGGACCACGCAACCATGCAGACCGGGCAGGACCGATGACACCGCACGAGTTGGTTGCCGTGCTGGAAAAGCACGAGCGCTGGCTGAAGAACAAGTCGGGCGGTTCGCGCGCCAACCTGACCATGGCGAACATGGAAGGCTCGAACCTGTCCGGGGTGAACCTGGCGCAGGGCAAGCTGTCCGGCGCCAACCTGTCCCATTGCGACCTGTCAAACGCCAATCTCAGCACCGCCGACCTGTTCGCCGCCCATCTGACGAAGGCGGATCTGTCCGGCTGCAACCTGTACCGCGCCGACCTGCGCGGCGCCCACATGCGCGGCGCCAAGATGAAGCGCGCCATCCTTCGCGAGGCCGATCTGCGCGGCGGCGCCCTGCTCTATGGCGGACAGGGCGGCAAGAACGGCAAGGGGCTGGATTTCGTCCGCTCCGACCTGACGGGGACGGATTTCGACGATGCGTCGCTGACCAACGCCAACCTGTCCGGCGCCGACCTGACCGACGTGTCGATGAACGGCGCCGATTGCGAGGGCGCGTTGCTGACCGGCGCCACGCTGATGCGCGCCAGCATGAAGAACTGCAATCTCGCCCGCGCCGACCTGCGCGGCAGCAACCTGTCCGGCGTGAACCTGCAGGGCGCGGTGCTGCGCGACGCCAATCTGACCGGCGCGATGCTGGCCGGCGCCAACCTGCGCAACGCCGATCTGCAGGGCGCGAAGCTGGAGGGCGCCGATCTGACCGGGGCCGACACCACCGGCGCCAATCTGGCGCGGTCGGCCGACAATTTCTCGGTCCAGATCCAGCAGGCGCTGCACAGCCACTACACCTGGATCAACACCAACGGCACGATGGGGGCACGGGCCGACCTGACCGGCGCCGACCTCAGCCATATCGACCTGACTGGCGTGAACCTGTCGGGCGCCAACCTGAAGCGGGCAAATCTCAGCGGTGCCAAGATGCGCGAGGCGCTGCTGATCATGTGCGACATCTCCGAAGCCGTGCTGGCCGGCGCCGATTTCAGCGCGGCGATCCTGGACGGCGCCAATCTGCGCGGCGCCGACATGGACGGTGTGCGGCTGGACGGGGCCGGAGTCGGCTGGGTCGACATCAAGGGGCCGGACGGCCAGCCGACCGGACGGCTGTGGGCGGCGAACCTGACCGGGGCGCGGCTGACCGGCAGTTCCTGCGTCCGCACCAACCTGCGCGGGGCCAACCTGTCGGACTGCGACTTCAGCAATGCCAACCTGACCGGGGCGATCCTGAGCGACGCCAACATCCGGGATGCGAAATTCTCCGGCGCCAATCTGACCGGCGCCAGCCTGCCGCCGCCGCCGGATCCGGATGACGACTGATCCGACGGCGTGTGATCTGGACGGCGATTGATCCGCCGTAGCGGCGACGGCCGTCTGCCGTCACCGGCGCTACTCTTCCTCGCTCTCGCGGGCGGCGGCGGAGGCGGCGTTCAGGTTGGCACCGACGCGGCGCAGCACGTCCAGCGTCACGTCCAGTTCCTCCGGCGCGATGCCGTCGATGGCGATCTGGGCGATCTCGGACGCGCTGGGCATCATCGTGTCGCGCAGGGCCCGGCCCTTGTCGGTCAGGAAGATGTTCATCTTGCGGCGGTCGTGGCTGTTGCGGACGCGCTGGACCAGCCCTTGCGCCTCCATCACGTTGACCGCGGTGACGGTGGTCGGCTCCATCATGCCGACGCGGTGGCTCAATTCCCGCTGGGTCAGGCCGTCCTCCTCCCACAGGGCGCGCAGGAAGAACCATTGCCCCATGCTGACCCCAGACCGCGCGATGCGCGTCTGCAGGGCGCGGGCGAAGGCGCGATTCACTTCCCGGACGACGAACGATAAAGCACCGTCGGCCGAACCGGCCTGGTCCTCCGACTCGCCGGGGCGTTCGGGCCCCCACCCCTTGACAGACGCCTCCATACCGACAATCTCTCTGCCGTCGTTCCCGTGCCCGCAACCATCCACGCCGACCGGCGCCGACCGCCGGGCAGTCACCTGTCGAGGCGACGCTGCGGCATCGTGTCCGTCGGGTCCATGCCTGTCTGGTAACACCACCTTGACACGAAGGGGCATGGCTGCGTCATCCAATCATAACGTGTTGTGTGCAAAGCGCAAATCAATTGCGCGGTCTGCGATCACCGACATGCAATGATATGTCACCCCCGGCCCCGCCGAACACCGTCAGCATAAGCAGAACCTCTCATTCGATTCTTCTCATGGCCGCCTTGTGTCGCCTCCATCTTTTTGGCGCGGCCAACGGACACCATATCCGCATATGATGATCGATATGATCATTGCCAATTGGATCGGTATTACTTGGCAGTTCGTGCGGCACCGATCGGGCAATGTGAATATTTCGCTAAATTGTTGATAAACCCCTTCCACCGGCTTGCATAGGATGCGGCCTTTGGTCACACGAGTACGCAAACCGCCTTCACACAGGAGCCGAGAGCCCGCAATGACCGCTTCGACCACCGTTCCTTCGTCCCGTACCGTCACCGTCGCCGCCACCCAGATGGCCTGCAGCTGGGACCGTGCCGCCAACGTCGACGGCGTCGAATCGCTGATTCGCGAGGCCGCCGCCAAGGGCGCGCAGATCATCCTGCCGCAGGAGCTGTTCGAGACCCCCTATTTCTGCAAGGACCAGAAGCAGTCGCTGTTCGAACTGGCCGCTCCGGCCGAGGGGCATCCGGTGATCGGACGCATGCAGGCGCTGGCCCGCGAGTTGTCGGTGGTGATTCCCGTCAGCTTCTTTGAGAAGGCGCGCAACGCCTATTACAACTCGATGGCAATGGTCGATGCCGACGGCAGCCTGCTGGGCGTCTACCGCAAGTCCCACATCCCCGATGGCCCCGGTTATCAGGAGAAGTTCTATTTCAGCCCCGGCGACACCGGCATCCAGGTGTTCAAGACCCGCTACGCCACCGTCGGCTGCGCCATCTGCTGGGACCAGTGGTTCCCGGAGACCGCCCGCGTCATGGCGCTGAAGGGGGCGGAGATCCTGCTCTATCCCACCGCCATCGGTTCGGAGCCGCAGGATTCCTCGATCGACAGCCAGGGTCATTGGACGCGGGTGATGCAGGGCCATGCCGGCGCCAACCTGATGCCGCTGGTCGCCTCCAACCGCGTCGGGGTAGAGCAGGGGGAAAGCTGCGCGCTGACCTTTTACGGCTCGTCCTTCATCGCCGGGCCGCAGGGGGAAATCGTGGCGCAGGCCGACCGTGAGAGCCGGACGGTCCTGACCGCGACCTTCGACCTCGACCGGATCGCGGCACAGCGCGCCTCCTGGGGCGTCTTCCGCGACCGCCGTCCGGAGCTGTACGGCGCCCTGCTGACGCTGGACGGCGAGACGACGCCGCGTCGCTGATCGGGTCGGACGGGGAGGACCGGGAAAGGCGGTGCAGACGCCGCGCGGCGTCAGACCGTCAGCCCCCTCCCCGCTCCGGCGGAATTGCCCAGCGCCTGTGCCGCGCCATAGGCGGCAGCCGCCCGTCCGGACGCGGTGTCACCGCCCTGCCGGCGCTGTTCCGACTGGGCCTGCAGCTTCGCCGCGTCCGCCTGCGCGGCGACGCGCAAATCCTGCGGCGACGGATCGGCCGGGGCAAGAGCCGCGGCCTTCACCTGCTCCATCTTGGCGACGGTGGCGGTCGGTTCCGATTCGGGACTGACGTCGATCGGCACCTCGCCGGCGGTGGCGTAGTTCTTGCCGTCCGGCCCACGGGTGAAGGTGAAGGAGGCACCGCCGGCCTGGGCGCCGCCGGCCGCCTGATGCGCCGCCTCGTGCTGGCGGACGCTGGTGTCGGCCTGCTTGAGCTTCTGGACCTGCTGCTGTGCCGCGTCGGACAGGGTGACGGTGTCGGTGGAGCCACCGCCCTGCCCCTTCCCTTCGGCACTGTCCTTCCCGCCGTCCGACGCGGCCTTCCCATCCCGCCGCAGCGGCTGGCTGCGTGGGGGGGCATAGGTCCCGATGGACGGGCTGGTGATGGAAAGGTCGGCAGCCACCGCCCGCATCCTCAAGAAAAGAGGCCGAACTTCCCTTCAATTTAGGACGATTCGGCCGCACCGGCAATGGTGCGACCGCCGTTATGCCGCGATCGCCGCCCTCAGCCCTGCTCGAAACCGGTCAGGACGTTGGCGACATTCACGCCGAGGTCGTCGACGGCATAGCCGCCCTCCAACACGAACAGGGTCGGCAACCCGATACCGGCGATGGCCGCGCCCATGCGCAGGAAATCCTCCGACAGCAGCCGGAAGCGGGAAATCGGGTCGCCGCCATAGGTGTCCGCCCCCAGCGACAGCACCAGCGCGTCGGCACCGAATGCACGGATGCGCGCCGCGGCGGCGGCCAGCGCCTGGGCATAGCCGTCCCAGTCGGTCCCCCAGGGCAGCGTCAGGTTCAGGTTCGCTCCCTCCCCCGCCCCGGCTCCGGTCTCGTCGGCATGGCCGCAGAAATAGGGGAATTCGTCCGCGGGATCGGCATGGATCGACACGAACAGCACGTCGCCGCGCTCCCAGAAAATCTCCTGCGTGCCATTGCCGTGGTGATAGTCGACGTCCAGCACCGCCACCCGCGCGGCTCCGCCGTCGCGCAGGGACTGCGCCGCAATCGCGGCGTTGTTCAGGAAGCAATAGCCGCCGTAGAAGGCATGGCCGGCATGGTGACCGGGCGGACGGCACAGCGCGAAGGCGCTGCCATCGCCGGCCCGCAGGCGGTCGGCGCCGGTCAGCGCGCTGTCGGCGGCGGCGGTGGCGGCCCGCCAGGTCCCGGCGGTGATCGGCGTCCCGGCATCGAAGGAGTAGAAGCCGAGTCGCCCGTCGATGGAGCGCGGCACCCGGCGCCGCGACATGCCCGGCGCCACCCAGTTCAGCGGCAGCGCGTCGATGTCGGCGCCATGTTCCTTCACCCATTCGTCCCAAGCGGTCTGCAGAAAATTGAGATAGCCGGCGTCATGCACCCGTTCCAGCGGCGCGATGCCGTGACGGGTGGGTTCCATGATCGGGCCCAGCCCCACCGCCTCGATCCGCGCCCGGACGATATCGGCGCGGGCCGGCTTCTCATAACAGGGCACGAGCTGGCCGTCGTTGAGTTCGGACCGGCCGGCCTGCAGCCGATGCTCTTCGCTGTGAATGACGATCACGCCACTGGTTTCCCTGATTGTTCCACGACTGTTCCGCCGCCAGGTGCCGTCCGGGCCGGCGCAGTTCGGATCATCATAGACCCGCAGACGGGACGATGGACGATGCCCTTTTGCATGGCGACCCGGATGCGGGCCATTGCCTTTCGGCCGAACGCACGCAATAGTGTTCATTGCCTTCAGCTCGCGTTGTGCGGGTGGTGGATTGGGTTATTGGACATCGATGCTGGCTGCTGCGTGCAGGATATTCGCCCGACTGGCGCCGGGGGCGGCGCCGATTCTGTGGGCGTGCGCCGTGTTGGCCGCGGGGCCGACGCGAACTGACCAGCCATTGCCGCAATCGCCTGGAAGCGCCGCAAACTCTTTCGCTTCTCCCCTCGAAGCTGCCTTCTCCGCCCGCGCCGGCGAGTCGCTGCGCCAATTCGGCTATGACCTGTTCGGCCCTGCCGCGGATGCCGCAGGGGCGGACGCAGCCCCCGGCGCCATTCAGGGCGATTACGTGCTGAACACCGGCGACGCCGTGCTGGTGACCCTGCGCGGCCAGAAATCCTTCAGCAAGCGCTTCACCATCGACCGCAACGGGCAGCTGGTGGTGGACGACCTGCGCCCGCTGACCGCCGCCGGCCTGACGCTGGATGCCCTGCGGCGGGATCTTGCCGCTGCGGCAGCAGCCACATGGCCCAGCACCGACGCCTTCGCCTCGCTGGCGGAGGTGCGACGGATCGGCGTTCTGGTCACCGGCGCCGTCCGCCGGCCGGGCCGGCAGGAGATCAGCGCCTTCGCCACCGTGCTGGACGCCCTGTCCGCGGCCGGCGGGGTGGAGCGTGGCGGCAGCCTGCGCGCCGTGCGGCTGATGCGGGCGGGCGGCAGCGTCACCGTCGACCTCTATGCCCTGCAGATCGCCGGTGCCTCCGGCAATGCGGACATGCCGCTGCGCGACGGCGACCGCCTGTTCGTTCCGCCGCTGGGCGCCACCATCGCCGTCGCCGGCCCGGTGAAACGGCCGGGAATCTACGAGCTTCCGCCCGGCGGCGGCCCGCTGTCGGCTGCGGAGTTGCGCGACCTTGCCGGCGGCTCGCTGCGGCCCGGCCAGGGGCGGCTCCTCCGGTTCGGCATCGGTCCCACCGGCGAGGAGATGACGGAGGAGGTCGCGGACGCCGATGCCAGGCGCTTCGGCGACGGCGACCTGCTGCTGCTCGCCCCGCGGCGCGAGGACCGCCGCGGCGAAGTGCGGCTGGAGGGGCATGTCCTGCGTCCCGGCCCGCGCGCCTGGAGCCGGGCCAAGACGCTGCCTGGACTGCTGTCCCGCACCGATCTGCGCCCCGATCCCTATCTGCCCTTCGCCGCCCTGGAAAGCACCATCCCCGCCACCGGTGCGCGTGACCTGCGGCCGGTCGCCCTGTCCGCCGTCCTGAATGGCAAGGACCGCCGCGACCTGGCCGAAGGCGACACGCTGTATGTGCTGGGGAGCGCGGATGTCGATTTCCTGACCTCGGAGCCGGTGCTGGCCATCCTGCGCGGCGACCGGCAGCCACCGCAGGATGCCTGCCCCGGACTGGTCGCGCTCGCCAGGACCCTGGCGGCGGAACCGGCTGGGCCGCTCGCCACCGGACCGCAGGCCCGCGCCGCCGCCACGCTGACCGGCGCCCGCACGCCCTGTCCGCCGCTGTTCGCCGCGGTGCCAGACCTGCTGCCGCTGGCCCTGCGCCATTCGGTTCTGCGCCTGACCGGCGTGCCGCGCCCCGGCTTCTATCCCATGGCCGACGGGGCGGAGAGCGCCGGCGCCCGCGAGACCATCATCGAGTCGCAAGCGCCGCAGTACGAACTGATCGGTCATGTCCGTCACCCCGGCACCCGCCGGCTGGCGGCCGGGACCACGCTGCGCAAGGCGCTGGCCGACGGCAAGCTGTTGAGACGCGATGTCTATCCGTTGCTGGGCATCGTCGAGCGATACGACCGGCGGACCCTGACCCGGCTCTATCTGCCCTTTTCTCCGCAGGAGGTTGCCGCCGGGCGGGCGGATCGCGGACTGGCCGACGGCGACCGCATCCACCTGTTCGCCGCCGACGACATCCGCAGCCTGGAAAAGCCCGCCGAGGCAGCGACCGATGACAAGGCGGATGGCGAAAGCGAGCCGGCGATGCTGGCGGCCGTGCTCGATCCCGCCATCGTCGCGGTGATCGGCGAGCGGACGGTGCAGGTGCGCGGCGCAGTGCGGGATCCCGGCGGCTACCCGGTCGCCGACCGCACGCCGCTGGCCTCGCTGATCGCCGCCGCCGGCGGTCTGTCCGCCGATGCCGACCCGACGGTGGCGGAACTGACGGCCGCCAACGGCACACGCAGCAGCATCGACCTTTCCCGCGACGGCGCACGATCGGTCGGTCCCGGCGATGCGCTGCGGATCAATCCGCGGCCGCAGGCGCTGGAATCGCGCGCCGTGGCCATCGAAGGGGCGGTGCGCCGCCCCGGCCGCTACGACATCGGCCGCGGCGAGACGCTGTCCTCGCTGATCACGCGGGCCGGCGGCCTGCTGGACGACGCCTATCCCGCCGGGGCGGTATTGACCCGCGAGAGCGAGCGCCGCCGCGAGAAGGAGCAGTTCCAGCGGCAAGCGCGCGAGCTGGAACGGACGCTGGCGCTGGAGGTGGAGAAGGGCGAACCGGTGAAGGCGGAGAATGTCGCGTTGGCCCGCCAACTCGCCGCCCAGCTCCGAAGCGCCGAACCGCTCGGCCGCGTGGTGGTCGAGGCGGACCCCGCCGTCCTGCGCGGCCGCCCGGAGCTGGACCCGCTGCTGGAGCCCGACGACCGTATTCTGATCCCGAAACGGCCGCTGACCGTGGCGGTCTCAGGCGAGGTGCTGCACCCCACCGCCGCGCAGTTCGTCAGCGGCAAGACGGCGGACGATTATCTCGGCGAGGCCGGCGGCACCACCCGCGATGCCGACACCGGCCGGAGCTTCCTGGTCCTGCCCGACGGGCGGGCCCGGCCGCTGGCGCTGTCCTCCTGGAACCACCGGGTGGACGCGATTCCGCCGGGTTCGATCCTGGTGGTACCGCGCGATCCGCGCCCCTTCGACGGTCTGGATGCCACCAAGGCGGTCGGCAACATCCTGAGCCAGTTGGCGATCACGGCCGCCTCGATCTCGGTGATCACCCGATGACGGCGCCCGCCCCTCCCCGCCTCGCCATCCTGACCGTGGTCCGCAACGACCGCGCCGGGCTGGCCGACACCCATGACAGCCTGCGCGGTCAACTGAGCCGCGATGTCGTCTGGCTGGTGGCCGATGGCGCCTCCACCGACGGAACCGCGGAGTGGCTGACCGCCCATGCCGAGAGTCCGCTCTGGTGGCGGTCGTGCCCCGACTCGGGGCTGTACGACGCGATGAACGACCTGCTCGACGCCGCCCGTCGGCTGGACTGCAGCCATGCCCTGTTTCTGAACGCCGGCGACCGGCTGGCGGCGGCGGACAGCGGGACGCGCCTGCTGCAGGCCATTGCCCGGCACCCCGGCTGCGCCCTTCTCTACGGCGATGCGCTGGAGCGGCAGGGGGACGGACGTATCCTCCTGAAGCGCGCCCGGTCGCACCGCTGGGCGCCGCTGGGTATGTTCACCCACCATCAGGCCATGATCTACCGGGTTTCCGCTCTGGCAGACCTTCGCTTCGACCCCCGCTATCGGATCGCAGCCGATTACGCCTTCACGCTTGCTGTTCTTGGCCGCGGTGAGGCGGTGCAGCTGCGCTGGCCCGTCTGCCTGTTCGCCCCCGGCGGCCTGTCACAACGCGATGCCGCCGAGGGCCGGCGAGAGCAAACCGCGATTCGCCGATGCCATTACCGCTGTGGAGCGGCAAGCGCAGCGGCGGTAGCCGCAGCTCAGCGAGTCGCGCTGGCAGTGCGTCATTATTTTCCCTCAGCATACGCGAAATTACGTTTCCGGTGCCCGGAAACATAACGTCTTTTGCATAGGTCCTCCCTCTTCCACCCGAACGGGCCATTGATACGCACAAATGGTTGCATAGAATTTACTTTCTGAACTAAGCATTCTCGCGGCGCCTTCCCTCCGGCTTTCCCTTCGAGGTACGACTTATGAGCGCGACCAAGACCAAACTCGCCCCCGCCCACACCCTGTCGCGCCGCGGCGAAGGTCCCAACCCTATCGACATCCATGTCGGCGCCCGCCTGCGGCTTCGCCGCACCCTGCTCGGCCTGAGTCAGGAAAAACTGGGCGAGGCGGTCGGGATCACCTTCCAGCAGCTGCAGAAGTACGAGCGCGGGTCGAACCGCATCAGCGCCAGCCGCCTCTACAATCTTTCGCAGGTGCTGGGCGTGCCGGTCAGCTACTTCTTCGACGACATGCCGTCGCCTGACCAGATCACCGCCGAATCCCCTGCCGAGAGCATGAGCGAGACGGACGAATTCGAATCGATGGCGCGCCGCGAAACGCTGGAACTGGTCCGGGCCTATTACCGGATCGAGGATCCGGGCGTGCGCAAGCGCACCTTCGACCTGCTGAAGGCACTGGGCGGCGACCGCATCGCATTGCTCGAGGAGTAAGGATCGCCCACCGGTCGCATGATCGGTGGATTTTCAGGATAGGTATCGACCGCCGGGAAGCGGGCTGACGCCTCCCGCGCCTGTGCGGCCGACCGCATCTTGAACCCGACCTGCCAATAGTAGAACGCGCGCGCCAGCGCGTGATCGAGCCCCGCTGCGCCATCGAGAAACCCCAGGCGCAGCACATAGGCATGCAGGAAGGCCCAGAGCGGCCGGCCGGGCAGTCGCTGGAACAGCCGCTTCTGCGTCCGCCGGCCCGCGATTCCGCACATGCGCTTGGAAAGAGCGGGGGCGATGTCCGGCTCGCCGTCGATCAGCCGCTCCATCCGGCCGTCGGCGCGCAAGGCCGCCTCCCAGTCGGAATAGCGGTTGTGACGGTCGAACCAAGCCGAGAGCGGCTTGGCGTCGTCATGGTCCATCGGCTGGCGCAGCCGGCCGGTCGTGCCGGCGACCTCCGGCTGGTAATGCCCCTCGACCTCCCACATGGAGGCGACATCCAGATCGGGCTGTTCGGGAAAACGCACGCGCCGGCGGTCCAGCAGGGCGAGCTTGCGGTTCCAGCAGCCGAACCGCAGCGGCCGGCCACGGACGACCGGCCGGCCGTCGATCCAATAGGCGGCATGGCTGGGTCCGTCGGCTGAGGATCCCGCCATCAGGCGGCCAATCTCCTCCACCAATTCCGCCGTCGGCCGTTCATCGGCATCGACAAAAAGAACCCAGTCATGGGCGAAGGGCAGAGTGTTCAGGCACCACTGCTTCTTCTTGGGATAACGGCCGTTCCAACGGAAAGGAACCAGCTGCGCACCGTGGGATAGGGCGATGTCCGGCGTTCCGTCGCCGCTGCCGCTGTCGACCACGAAGCACTCGGCAAAACGGGCGAGCGACGGCAGGCAGACGGGCAGGTTCGCCGCCTCGTCGCGCGTCATCACGACCACAGATACCGGAATGGCTGTCATGGCACCGCCTCCACGCCGATGCCATGGTCCTTCAGCGCGTGGCGCGCCGACAGGCCGAAGGCGGCGGCGATCAGCCCGACCAATCCGGCCAGCGGCACCACGACGGCCGGATTGGGCCAGTCCGGCAGCGCGCCGGTGGTCGGCGGCTGGATCAGGTCGGCGGCAAAGGGCAGGTCAACGCCGATCATCATCGCCACCCGCTCCTGGTCGAGCAGCAGGTCGCTCAGGGCCTGCCGGTGCTCCGCCACGGTGACGGCGCCAAGGCGGAGCTTGATGTGGGCGATCTGCGCGGCGCTGCGCCGGGCCGCCTCCGCCCGCAGATGGGCGTCGGTTGCCGCGGCGATCCGCCCCAGAAGATCGACCGCCGTCTCCCCGTCGGCATGACGGAAGGTTATGCGCCGCATCGGCCCCGACCGCAGCATGTCGACCACCAGCCGGTCGCGCAGGGCGCGCGCCACGCGGTCGCCGTCCGGCTCCACCCAATCCTCGCGCCCGACCAGCGCCAGCAGCCCCCGCTTCACCATCGGCAGCAGCCCCGGCGGCGATCGCCAGCGCCCCGCCTCCGCATCCCAGCGGTCGGGGAACAGGGCACGCAGGATGTCGGGATCGCGCGCCAGACGCTCGGCAACAGGGCCCGACCCGAACAGTTCCAGATAGCGGGCGAAGTCCGACAGCGATTCGTCACCCGCCCCCGGTTCGGCGACGCCGGCGGAATCCCGGCCGCTCAGCGTCGGCACCCGGGCGCCCATCGCGGCCGATCCGACCCGCGCCGTCGGCCCGATGACCATCGCCGCGGTATAGGCAGGAGTCACCGTCCACAGGCCCGCAATCGCCAGCGCCAGCCCGCCCAGCCAGCCGGCCAGCAGCCAGCGCCACCCCGTCTGCAAGGTACGAACGAAGGCGCGCAGGTCACCCTCTGCGCCCGATTGGGGCAGGACCAGGGTCAAGGCCTCCGGCTGGGGCGGAGGGTGGGTTGGTGAGATGACGCCGTCAGGCATGGGGCAGCGGCCTTCCCATCACCGGCCGGGCAAGCCTGCGTTCCGCCACGAGGCGTTCGGCCAGTCCGGCGAAGGCCGCGGCAGCCCTGTCTGCGGTCCAGGCGGCGGATAGCCGGACCGCACGCTCACCCTCCGCCGCGCACCGGCCGGGATCGGCGGCATAGGCGCGGACCGCATCGGCGATGGCCGGACCGTCGAACGGGTCGATCACCAGACCGCAGCCCTCGACCCGTGCCGCCGCCTCGCTCCCGGCCGGCCCCAGGAACAGGCAGGGCCGCCCCGCCGCCTGCACCCCGGCCAGCTTGCTCGGCACCAGCATCCCCTCCGCCGCCGGGTCCATCGACACCAGATGCAGATCGGCGGCGGACAGGCACTCCGCCAGCCGCTCGGCCGGCTGCCAGGAAAGCCGCCGCAGGTTGCGCAAACCTCGATCGCGCGCGGCCTCTTCCACCGCGGCAAATCCCTTTCCCTCGCCGACCAGCAGGAAAAGCACGGCGGGATCGCTGTCCTGCAGCCGGGCCGCGGCCTCCAGAACGCCTTGCATCGGATGGGCAAGCCCAAGCGTCCCGGAATAGACGACCAGGAAACGGCCGTCGCCCTCCTCCAGGCCCAGCGACCGGCGGAAGTCGTTTTCTTCCTTCGGCAGCGGGCGGATCGCCGGATCGGGCCAATTCGGCAGCAGAGTCATCCGGTCAGCCGGTACACCCGCCGCCAGGATGCGATCGCGCATGCAGCGCCCGATGGCGACCACCCCGCTATGCCGGCGCAGGGCGCGCGTCATGCCATGGCCGGCCATTCGCCGGAGGATCGCCGGCATCCGCACCCCCAGCACCGGCAGCAGGTCCGGGTACAGGTCCTGGCACCAGTGCAGCGACGCCGCCCCATGCCGGGCGGCCAGAACCGGACCGGCCAGCGCCAGCAGCGGCGGATCGGTCATCGTCACCACCAGGTCGTGGCGCGGCAGGCGCAAGGCCCGGCCGGTCAGCCGGCACAACGAATCGAGATAGGCGCGCGCGTCCGGCCTCTCCCCTGCCGCGACCACGCCGCCGGTGCGGCAAAGCGTGACGCCGGCCGGCGCGCGGCAGTCCGTCCACACCCCGTCCGCGACCACCGTTACCCGCCAGCCTGCAGCCGCCAAACGGCCGGAAAGGTCCGACAGGCAACGGCCGGTGGCCCCGCGGTCCGGCGGGAACACCCGGTTGACGAACAGGATGGACGGCGGATCGAACGTCACGGCGCACCGATGCGGGAATTGCACGCGAAAGTATGCAGATCCACTAAGTTTCCGACAACCCTTTCCTGCGCTCCGCCGCCACAAGCATCAGCGACAGGATGACGCCGGTATCGAGATACTTGAAGCTGGTATGGAGGCAGAGCGCCATCAGCAGGGGCGGCACCACCGCAAGGGCCAGTGGCGGATCGGTCGTCAGCAGCCGGCACCAGGGCCGGACCAGCGCCGCCAGATAGGCCCCCAGCGCGATCATGCCGAAAAGCCCGGTCTTCAGCAGGCTGTAGCTGGCCAGCGTATGGGTGTAGCTGACCCGCCAGCCCCCCACCGCCGGGTTGGCGATCCGCGCGCCCCAGCCGTCGCCGAACAGCAGAGCCCAGGGCGTGGCGACGGCATGGTCGATCACCGCCGCGGCTTCCTCCCAGCGGGCGTTGATTCCGGTCAGCCGCGTCTTTTCAGCCGCCTGCTGCCAAGCGCCGACCAGGGCATCGCCGCCGGCCATCGCCAGCAGGCCGAATCCCAGCAGCAGCGGCAACGCCAGCCACGGTCGCCGCCGCGCCCACCACAGGGCGGTCAGGGCGAGCGACAGCACCGCCAGCCCCAGCGCGGTGCGATGGACCGCGCCGGCGAGCGCGCCAAGGCAAAGTGCTCCACCGACGGCACAGGGAATCGCCGCCATCCAATACCGGATTCGCCCGCCCACCGCCACCAGCGACAGCGCGAGCGCCGGCAGCAGCACCGCGGCGAACAGAACCGACGGGGCATTGAGCAGATAGACGCCGCCATCGGCCATCGCCCGCCGTCCGATGGCGCCGAATCCCCAATCCGCCTGCCGCCACCAACGCAAGGCCAGCAGCAGCCCGGCCATCGCCAGCCCACCCGCCAGCGCGCGCACCGTCCGGTCTCCGCCGCTCCGCAGCGCCGGCACCAGAAGCGCGGGAAGGAACAGGAAGACCAGGGGCACGACGTCCCGCAGGATGTCGGCCGCCTCCCACCCCAGCGCAGCCCCGCGCAGCAGAGGCACCCACAGAAGCCAGGTGAACGCGGCGACCGCCACCGGCATCCAGCGCATATCCGACTGCCCGACGCCCGACGGCGTCCGCAGGGCATGACCGCTCGCCACCGCCAGCGGCCACTTCCAGCCGACGGCGGCCAGGATCAGAAGGCCGATGGACAGTTCGGCCCCGCGCAAAGCGGGCGGCGCAGGGACGCTGAGGCCGCCATAGAGCAGCATGGCCGCCGTCATCGACAGCGCGCCGAGGCTGCCGGCCGCCACCCTCACGGCCGATCTCCGGAACGCAGGCCTACAGAACTCAGGCCCAGCGCTGCTCTGCGCGGTCCAGACGGTAGAACAGCCCTTCCTGCGGACGCAGTCGCAGCGTGCCGGTCAGGGTCAGCGGTTCCCGCGTCGCCGGCAGGGCGATGGCGGTGTGGACATGCATCATGGTCGCCGGTCCGGGATTCTCGCAGGCGGGACACCCCATTGGATTGGCGGACAGGATGAAGCGGTTGTGGGTGGCGCCGTCGGTCAGCGGCACCATGAAGCCGCGAACGGTGACCGGCCGGCCGTCCAGCGCCGAAACCTTCGTGGGAAATTGCGGATTGCCGGCAAGGCCGCCGAACCGCACCGTGCCCAGATCGCGCCAGATCGCCGTGGTTTCGTCCAGCGGCAGGTGGAAGGGGCCCGCGGGATGGCTCGGCGCATCCGCCGATCCGGCGGCCCAAACGGCCCAGCCGGCAACGGGAGCGAGCGCAAGCGGCAACAGAATCTGGCGCCGGCCGGGCATGGCCGTGCCCAGGGCCGCACCAAAACGGGTGGCGGTGTTCATGGTCGCTTCTCCCCTGCTGCGTTGCTTCGTCACCGGGGCTGCGAAATCGGGGCGCCGTGTGCTGCGGAAGTCTCTTGTCCGGTCGCCAGGGAACAGCTTTGTCCGGTGCGGGGCGACGCCTTCTGCCGGGCGGTCGCCAATTGCGCGAAAGTCTCCGGCAAGCGCGGCCCGCGGTCAACCGGCAATTCGCTGGAACGCAAGCGGAATACTGGCGCGTTAGGACAGGTTTCCCGCGGCGCGCTATCCCGGCGCATTCAAAAAAACGCAATCTGTTTGACGGGGTGCGGCACCGCACTCCATAGTCCCAGCACTGGCCGTGCCGCACTGCACACAGTCCCGCGCAAGCCGTTCCGATGACGAGACGAGCCATGGAAACCTTTCGCTTCCAGCCGGGCGAAACCCCGGTCCTGCTCAGCATTCCGCATGTCGGGACGATGATTCCGCCGGACATCGCAGCCACGATGACGCCGGAAGGGCTGGCCCAGCCCGACGTCGACCGCCACTTGGATCGGTTGTACCACTTCGCCCCCGCGCTCGGAATCGGTTTCCTGACGGCGCTGTGTTCGCGTTACGTGGTGGATCTGAACCGCGACCCCGACGGTGTCATGGTGCAGCCGGGCCTCGACCCGACCGAAATCTGTCCGCTGACCACCTTCGACCATCAGCCGATCTATCAGCCGGAGCGGGAGCCCGACCGGGCGGAGGTCGACCGGCGGGTCGGCGCCTACTGGCGCCCCTATCACGAGCAGCTGCGCAGCGAGTTGCGTGCGCTCCGCGACCGATACGGCGTCGCCGTCCTGTTCGATGCCCATTCGGTGCGCAGCCGGGTCCCGCGCTTTTTCGACGACACTCTGCCCGACTTCAACCTGGGCACCGGCGACGGCAGCAGCAGCGCACAGCCGCTGGTCGTCCGGCTGATGAACGTGCTTTCGGCGTCGGAGCGCTATTCGGCCGCGCTGAACGGCCGCCTGCGCGGCGGCTTCATCATCCGCAGCTACGGCCAGCCGGAAGAGAACATCCACGCCATCCAGTTGGAACTGACCCAGTCCACCTATATGGACGAGGACGCGCCCTATCACTTCCGCCCTGATCTGGCGGCGGAGGTAAAGCCGTCGCTGGAGCGGCTGCTGAGCGTCGTCGTAGAGTGGGCGTGGCAGAAGGCCAGCGGACAGCGGCGTGCGGCGTTCCTGTAACCCCGCCCTCCTGTAACCCCGCCCACGACTCGGCCGTTCGCCCCTCACCAAAGAGTGGCCCATCCCCGTTGCCGGGGAAGGGCCGAAGGACGGCCTGATCGGGGATGGATCAGATCTGGCCGCGCTCGCTGGCCTGACGCATCAGGACATATTGGCGCATCATCTGGTTGCGGAAGCGGTAGCGTTCCAGTCCCGGTTCCACCACCGGGGCCAGGATGCCGCCATGGTCTTCCCGCGTCAGACGCTTCAGCAGGTCGAGCGTTGCGGCGCTCGGCAATTCGCCGCTGTCGCCCGCCAGATCGTTGGGATCGAACACGCCATAAGCATCGGCCGGGCACAGCGCCGCGGCCAGCAGTGCATCCTCTAGCTCGGCCCGACGGTCGGCGGCCAGCGCGCGGGCATAGCTTTCGACGATGCCGCGTTCGGCCTCCTGCAGGCAGCGGGCGACGGCATAGCCAAGATCCGGCCGTTCCACCAGCTTGCTGCCGCGGCTGACGGCGCTGCGCGCCGCATGCAGGCCCAGAAGCTGCGCGTAATAAGGCAGGCCGCGCACGAACTCGGCGATCCGCCGCACCACGTCGGCGGCAAACTCGATGCCGGCATTCTGCGCACCCGCCTGGATCAGGCGGCCGATCTCCTGATCGGTCATCAGCGGCAGATGCACCGGCACCAGGGAACGCTGGATCGACGGATGCTTGCCCAGCAGCTGGTCGAGATTCTCGGCGACGCCGACCACCAGCAACGTGACGGGGATCGAGCTGTCGGTCAGGTTCTTGAACAGCTCCGCCAGCTTGTTGCGGAAATCCTCGTCGGTGACGCGGTCATACTCGTCGAGGATCAGCAGCACATGGGTGGCGTGGATGCCCGACAGCACCTCGTTCAGCTCGGTGACGCTGAAGGCGCCCTCCGGCAGCAGCTCGTTGAAGCTGGCGAAGTTGCGCCGCGCCGCGAACGGGTTGTCGAGCGCCGAGCGGTAATAGGTCGAGGGGATCTTCTTCAGGAAGTGCCGGAAGATGTCCTCGAAGCTCAGCTCGCCGCTGCAGGTCAGCTTCAGCGACAGATAGCCCGCCTGCCCGGCGATCTTCTCGATCGCGTTGGCGACGGAGGTCTTACCGCGGCCGCGGTCGCCATAGAGGATGACGTGCGCCCGCTCCTCCTCGATGGCCGAAATGATGCGGCGCAGGGTGTCGTTGCGGCCGATGAACAGGCCGTTCAGCTGCTGCTTCGGCCTGGTCGGGGTGAAGGCTTCGCGCAGAAGGCCGTTCAGCTCCGGCGTCAGGCCCTTCAGCATCGCCGGCGCGTTGGCGCCTCCGTTGGCCCCGAAGCCGCCGCGGTAACCGCCGTTGACCGACATGGTGAAGCGCGGCAGGTCGTGCTCGCCGTCGGCATCATGGCCGCCGGGCTGCGGGAACATATGGCCGCGGCGGTCGCCGGTGGCCTCGTTGTCGATGACATCGGGCAGACGCGGAGCGGCAGGACCGCGCATCGCCTCGAACCCTGCCCGGCCACCGATAGGCCCACCGACAGGATTGCCACCCGCATTCCCATCGACCGGACGCAGATGGAGCCCGCCCGGCCGTCCCGGCGCGTTGGAAAAGCCGCCGGCTCCCGGTCCGTTCATGCTGCCATTCATACCGCCGGCCATGCCGGGTCCGCCGGTCAGCGGACCGGACCCGAGTCCCCCGCCGGTGATGCCCGGACTACCCAGGCCGGCAGCGCCGGCGGCCGGCAGCCGCTCGTCCGCCACAGCGGCCGAGCGACGCTTTCGAAAGAAATTCCGCATCCGTCCCAATCCCCACGCGTTGTCGGCGTTCGCGGAACCGGCCCCCTTTCGGCTTCTCTGGTGGGCCAGGGACGGTTCCGCGTGTTCCCGATGTAAGCGCTGCGCCGGCCGGGGTGGGCTGGGATTTCGGATATAATACCGACGCGGCATCCCTCGTTCGGAGACCTCTTCCGAAGGGCTCCACCGCCCCGCCCTGCCCCAGACCGCATATTGGGCGCCTCGACGGTCATCACCCGATCAGGATCGGTCCGACCGTGGCCCAGCCATAGAGCACCGCCAGGAACAGGGCGAGAGTCACGCACTCACGCAGGAAAGCCAAAACCGACATGCCACCCTCCATTGTTCGCGTCTTGTTCTGATAGAGCTACCAGAACGGACGCGGAACGGCAACTGCACAGTTCCGTCTATGTTCTCGTTACGGACTCAGGTGTTCCATTCCGGACACAGATCGAACGGACAGGCGGTCAGAAAGTTACGTGTCGAATGCGTGGAGTTTAACGCTTGGAGTTTCAGGCCGGATCGGCGTCGTCGTAGCGGATCAGGTCGGTCCAGGCGCGTTCCAGCCGCCGCAGCGTGCGATAGGTGGTTTCGAAATCGGCGCCGTCGCTGTCGGTGCGCAGCAGACTGTCGGCGCGCATCGCTTCCAGCTTCTTCAGCGCCTCGCAGGTCGCGAGCCCCTGGTCGGACAGCTTGAGCCGGGCAGCCCGGCGGTCGCGCTGGGACGGGCTGCGGTCGACATAGCCCGCCTCCACCAGATGCTTCAGATTGTAGGAGGCGTTGGAGCCCAGGTAATAGCCGCGCTCCAGCAGATCACGGACTGACAGTTCCTCGGTGCCGATGTGCAGCAGCATCAGCGCCTGCGTCGGGCTGAGGTCGGTCACGCCGATGCGGGCCAGTTCCATCCGAAGCACGTCGAGGAAGCGTCGGGTGATGCTTTCCATGACGCGGCCAAGGTCGGTGTAGACCGCGGGGGCCGCCACACTCTGCTGCATGCTCATCATTCCTGTGCCAGTGGCTTGCAAAGCACCAGTGCTTTGCAAACGCCGTTATCCGGTCGGCGCAGCACAGTCCGTGCCTGCCGATCGGCGGACCGGGGAAAGGGTGCCGCGACACCCCTTCCCGTCGCCGTTTCTTAATGGCCTGTGACGATGGGCGGATTTTGTAGCGAATTGGAGGGACAAACTTGAGACGCGGGGGTGTTCCGCCCCCGCCGCCTGCAATAACCGGCAGATTACATGGTGCCGGGAAAGGCTCCGCCATCCAGAAGAATGTTCTGCCCAGTCATGAAACCGGACTGGGCGGCACAGAGAAAGGCACAGGCGGCCCCGAATTCCTCCGGATCGCCGAATCGGCCGGACGGGTTCGTCTTGCGGCGCAAATCCATCTCTTCGTCAATGCTGCGGCCGGCGGCCTTGGCGCCACCCTCCATGGTCTTGCGCAGACGGTCGGTCTCGAACGGGCCGGGCAGCAGGTTGTTGATGGTGACGTTGTGCTTCACCGTCTGCCGCGACAGGCCGGCGACGAAGCCGGTCAGGCCGGTGCGCGCGCCGTTCGACAGACCGAGAATCGGGATCGGCGCCTTCACCGCGGCGGAGGTGATGTTGACGATCCGGCCAAAGCGGCGGGCGATCATGCCGTCCACCGTCGCCTTGATCAGGAAGATCGGCGCCAGCATGTTGGCGTCCAGCGCGCGAATCCAGTCTTCGCGGTCCCAATCGTGGAAATCGCCCGGCGGCGGACCCCCGGCATTGTTGACCAGGATGTCCGGTTCCGGGCAAGCGGCCAGCGCCGCAGCCCGCCCCTCTTCCGTCGCGATGTCGCCGGGGGCGGTGGTGACGGTGACGCCGGTGGCCTTGCGGATCTCCTCGGCGGTCGCCTCCAGAGCCTCGGCATTGCGGGCGGTCAGGGTGACGTGAACGCCCTCGCGGGCCAGTGCGAAGGCGCAGGCGCGGCCCAGCCCCTTGCTGGCGGCGCAGACGATGGCTCGGCGGCCGGCGATACCCAAATCCATGGTCGTCTCTTCCCTTTTTGAATCAGAGGGTCGTTTTGGAACCGGATCGTTGCGGTTCCGTCCGTTGCAGATCCGAAAGGACTTCGCGCGCCAGCGGCACGGTCACGCCACGATGGGCCGCCAGCGAGGCATGGTCCAGCGCCGCCACCAGTCGGCGGGCGAAATCCAGCGACCGTTCCATCCGCGCCAGCAGATAGGTGATGACCTCCATCCCCGGCCGCAGCTGGCGGTCGGCGAACAGCTTGACCAGCACCGCGGCCAGCAGCGCGTCGTCGGGCGGCCGGACCTCCACCGCCGGTGCGCCCTTGATGCGCGAGCGCAGGTCGGGCAGCCGGGTGCGCCAGCGCGACGGCGCCTTGCGCGACAGCAGAAGCAGATGGCCCTGCTGTTCGCGCGCGAGGTTGTAGAGGTGGAACAGCGCCTCTTCCCGCTCGGGCTTGCCGGCGACCATGTCGGCATCCTCGACGACCACGGCGTTGGCGGGAGCCAGCAGGGACGGCACCACGCCCGAATCGAGGGCATCGCCGCGGGTCACCACCGCGTGGCTGCGGGCGCGCCAGACCTGGGACAGATGGGTCTTGCCGCAACCGGCCGGGCCGAACAGGGTCAGCGCCGGGGCCGGCCAGGACGGCCAGCGGTCCAGCCACGCCACGGCGTCGGCGTTGCTGGACGCCACGAGGAAATCCTCGCAGCCCATTGCAGTCCGGTGCCCGAGGTCGAGCGGTATCTGCGCCGGCAAGCTCATGCGGACACACCCATCAGCGTTCCGCGTCGGTGCCGCGGTAGTACGGGCTTGAGAGATACTGTCGCAATGCGAAGCGGGTCAACACGCCGATCACCGCGGCCACCGGCACCGCCAGCAACACGCCGACGAAGCCGAACAGGCTGCCGCCGGCCAGCAGGGCGAACATCACCCAGACCGCATGCAGCCCGACCTTGTCGCCCACCAGCTTCGGCGTCAGGACATTGCCTTCCACCGCCTGCCCGAACAGGAAAATGCCGACCACGATGGCGACGCGCCAGAACTCGTCGAACTGCAGCAGGGCAAGGCCGGTGCTGGCGACGAAGCCGAACAGGGTGCCGACATAGGGGATGAAGGACAGCAGACCGGCCATCAGACCGATCACCAGCCCGAAGTCCAGCCCGGCCGCCGACAGCGCCAGCGCATAGAAGACGCCCAGCACGACGCAGACCGTCGCCTGCCCGCGTACGAAACCCGACAGGGTGACGTTCACCTCGCGCGCCTGCTCGCGCACCGTCTCGGCATGCTGGCGCGGCAGCCACGAATCGACCTTGCCCACCATCAGGTCCCAATCGCGCATCATATAGAAGGCGACGACGGGCGTGATGAACATCAGGGTGACGATGTCGAACAGTGCCAGGCCACCCGACAGAATGCGGGTGACGACGCGTCCGACCAGCCCCGCCACCTCCCCGGCATAGGTGCCGGCGGCGGCGCGCAGCCGCTCGACATCGTCGGCGGGCAGGCGGTGGATAAAGCGATTCAGGGCCGGGATCAGCCGCTCCTTCACCAGTGTCGCATAGGTCGGCAGCACCTCCAGCAGGTGGGAGACCTGCCCCTGCACCAGCGGCAGCAGCAGCAGCGCCACCAGCACCATGACCAGAACGAATCCCAGCAGCACCAGCGTGGTGCCGAGCCAGCGCGGCAGCCCCGCCGCCTCCAGCCGGTCGACCGCGGGGTCGAGCAGATAGGCGATGGCCAGCCCGACCACGAAGGGCAGCAGCATGTCCGACAGCAGCCAGAGCGCCAGGACGAACAGCCCCAGCCCGATCAGCCAGAAGCGGAGCTGCTTGGCCGCCGTCACGGAACGCCGCCGAGCCGGTTGAACAGCAAGGCGCCGCGCCGCGCGTACAGCAGACCCGACAGCACCGTCGTCACCGTACAGGCGTACACCAGCACATCGACCAGCGCCCAGCCATACAGGTGGATGTCCGGCAATCCCAGCGCCGGCGGCGCCAGAATCGCCGCGGCCAGCGCGATCTGCACCACCGTGTTCACCTTGCTGATGTAGAGCGGCTGCATCGCCAGCGTCTCCTTCAGCGTGAACAGCAGGATGACGCCGCCGATGATCATGATGTCGCGGAACACCACCATCATCGCCAGCCACAGCGGGATCGCGCCGACCCAGGCCAGCGCCACATACACCCCGACGATCAGCGCCTTGTCGGCCAACGGATCGAGATAACCGCCCAGCACCGTGCGCGCGCGGAACATGCGGGCGATGGCGCCGTCCAGCGCATCGGACAGACCGGCGGCGACGAACAGGGCGAAGGCCCACTCCATGTTGCCGATCAGGATCATGTACATCGCGGCCGGAACCGCCACGATGCGCAGGAACGTGATGATGTTGGGAACGCTCACGGCTGGCTCTTGGCCGGCAGCGTGCCCAGGTTGCGCGGCGGGGCGCCCATTGCGGCCGGAGCACCGGCGCCCATATTGCCGGCGCCCATCGGCGCCGACGGCGCCAGCGAGGTCGGCGACGCCATCGGCGAGGCCGCGGAAGGAACCGCACCGGCCGACGCCGCACCCGACCCGCGCGGCAGCAGGGTCAGCTGCCAGTCGGCCGACTGCACCGGCAGCGGCGCCCCCGGATAGGCCGGCGGATAGCCGGCGGGCGCGGCGGCCGACCGCGCGAATCCGAGATCCTGGCGGGCGAGCGCCTGGGCCAGCTGTTCGGGATCGCCGCGATAGGTCAGGGTGACGAGCGCCTCGTTGCGGCTGATCGACATCAGGCTGGTGCGGCTCACCGCGGGAACGGCGGACAGCCGCTTGCGCGTCTCCACCCAGTCGTTCACCGCGGTCAGCGGCACGCTGACGATGGTGTTCTGCTCCGGTCCGGTGGCGGTGGTGTGCTCGCGCCGCCACGAATCGTCGATCTGGGTGCCGACCGCCGCGACCGCACGGTTCATCAGTTCGTCGGCACTGCCGCCGCCCTTCACCTGCACCGTCTGGTTCTCGCGGTTGCCGTCCAGCCCATAGCGGGTGACGTCCACCGTCAGGCCGCGCGCCGGGTCGGGACCGTTCGCCGGCATGTCGGTGCGGGCGACCACGACTCCGCCGGCCTTATAGGCCTGCGCGATGCGGGCGAGCGCCTCCGAATTGCCCGCGATCGCGTCCTCGCCGCTGATCGCCTGGGCATCGGAAAGCTCACCGTCCGGCACCACCAGCGGCACCAGCGAAGCGGCGGGCTGCCGCGCTTCCCAAGCCGCGCGCCAGGGGGTGCGGTCCTGCCACAGGATGACACGGCCGTCGCTCTGGGTCACCGGCAGGATGACGAAGGGGCGCGACGGCGGCTCGACATACTGGGTGGCGCCACCGCTCTGGCCGAGCGCGTCGCGCACCGCGTTGGGACGGAAGCGCACGGTGATGGCGCCGACATAGCGGGTGGCCGACACCTTCTCCTCGTCGATCTCGAAGCCCTGGACCATCCTGGCGATCTGGTTGTCCGACAGGCGCGGCGGATTGCCGCCGCCGGGCACCAGACGCCCGTACAGCTCAGCCCAGGCCTTGGCCTGCGCCTCGCGGATCGCCTGATCGCGGATGGTGGTCGGATTTCCGCCGCTGATGTCGACCTGCACGCCGGACACGGCGAAGGGATCGGCGGCGGACGAGACGGCGGCCGGCGGCGGGGAACCGGTCTGCGCCCCGGCCGGCCCGGTCATGGTCAGGACCAGAGCGGTGGACATGGCAGCAAGACCGGCGAGGAGCGGCGCGCGGCGGCGGTGGAGCATTGCAAAGCCTTCCGATTCGAGTATGTTCGGCCCGAGCCCAAGGCCCGGTATATAGCTCAGCCCAAGCGAGGATACCATCAGCACCCAGTCCTATAACATGTCCGACGCCTACAAGCAGGCCGGTGTGGACATCGATGCGGGCAACGCGCTTGTCGAAGCGATCAAGCCCCTTGCCCGCTCCACCGCGCGTTCAGGCTCCGACGCGGGCCTGGGCGGTTTCGGCGCCCTGTTCGATCTGCGCGCCGCCGGCTACCAGGATCCGCTTCTGGTCGCGACGACCGACGGCGTCGGCACCAAGCTGAAGGTGGCGATTCTCGCCAACCGTCACGACACGGTCGGCATCGACCTCGTCGCCATGTGCGTCAACGATCTGGTCGTGCAGGGCGCCGAGCCGCTGCTGTTCCTGGATTACTACGCCACCGGCAAGCTCGACGTGGCCGCCGGCCGCGACATCGTCGCCGGCATCGCCGAAGGCTGCCGTCAGGCCGGCTGCGCCCTGGTCGGCGGCGAGACCGCCGAGATGCCGGGCATGTATTCGGAAGGCGATTACGACCTCGCAGGTTTCTCCGTCGGTGCTGTGGAACGCCAGCATGCCCTGACCGGTTCCGCCGTGCAGGCGGGTGACGTGGTCCTCGGCCTCGCCTCCACCGGCGTGCATTCCAACGGTTATTCGCTGGTTCGCAAGCTGGTCGAGAAGTCGGGCCTCGGCTACGACGCCCCCTGCCCGTGGGACGAGTCGAAGACTCTGGGCGAGGCGCTGCTGACACCGACCCGCATCTATGTGAAGAGCACGCTGAAGGCGGTGCGCGCCGGCACGGTCCGTGCCATGGCCCACATCACCGGCGGCGGCCTGATCGAGAACATTCCGCGCGTCCTGCCGGACGGGCTGGGTGTCGTTCTCGACGCCTCGACCTGGACCCTGCCCCCCGTCTTCTCCTGGCTGATGAAGACCGGCGGCATCGCTCCCTACGAGATGGCGCGCACCTTCAACGTCGGCCTCGGCATGGTCGTCGTGGTTCCGGCCGACAAGGCGCAGGAGGCCATCGACATCCTTCGCGAGGGCGGCGAGACGGTCTACACCGTCGGCACCGTCACCGCGCTGAAGGACGGCGACGCCCGCGTGACCGTCAATGGCATGGACGCGGCCTGGACCGCGTAAGGGACGCCTAAGGATCCTTAGTAATGAGCAAGTTGAAGCTCGGCGTCCTGATCTCGGGGCGCGGCAGCAATCTGCAGGCGTTGATCGACGCCTGCGCCGCGTCCGATTTCCCGGCCGAGATCGCGCTGGTCCTGTCCAACAAGGCCGATGCCTTCGGTCTGGAGCGGGCGGCCAAGGCCGGCATCGCCACCGCGGTGGTCAGCCACCGCGACTATCCCGGCGACAAGCCGGCCTTCGAGGCTGCGATGGACGCCACCCTGCGCGAGTCGGGTGTCGAGTTGGTCTGTCTCGCCGGCTTCATGCGCCTGCTGTCGCCCTGGTTCGTCGGGCAGTGGCACAACGCGCTCATCAACATCCACCCGTCCCTGCTGCCCTCCTTCAAGGGGCTGGACACCCATCAGCGGGCGCTGGACACCGGCGTCCGCTTCCATGGCTGCACCGTCCATTATGTGCGGCCGGAGATGGACGAAGGCCCGATCATCGCCCAGGCCGCGGTTCCGGTCCTGCCCGACGACGACGCCCACAGCTTGGCCGAGCGCGTGCTGGAATCGGAGCATCGCCTTTATCCGCATGCCGTTCGTCTGATCGCCGAGGGCCGCGCCCGAGTCGACGGCGATCTGGTGCGGATCGACGGCCCGGTTCCGGAGCTTGCGGCCGTGGTGAACCCGCCGCTGTAAGCGCGTTCGTCCTTCCGATCATCCCTCTTCCGGCATAGTTGACGGTTCCGCTCGGAATCTGTTGCGTTTCCGTGCGCCCGCGTCAAAAATTGCGGGCAAAAGAAACTGTTGGAGGGTTGATCGATATGGTGGCCGTCAGTCCGAACCCGGTCAGTGAAGAGACCGTCCGCGCACATCAGGCGAACTGGATCGCCTTCACCAAATTCATGAAGCTCAGCATCGCCGGAGTCATCGCGGTGCTGGTGCTGCTGGCGATCTTTACGCTGTAACAGGCGAAGGTCGCTGTATAGCGGGGCAGTAAGCCCCCCCACCTAACCTCCCCCGCTGGGCGGGGGAGGAACTGCCGCCTTTTTCCCGTATCAGCACCAGTCCCCTCCCCCGCCCAGCTCTCGCACAAAGCTTCGCTTTGTGCTGACGCGGCAGGCGGACCGAAGGTCCGCTGAGAGCGGGGGAGGGTTAGGGTGGGGGCAAGTGTGTCTGCCCCACAAACTCACCCCGCCAGCATCTCCAGCGCCTTCTGCAGCTTGTCGCGGGCCTGGTCGGCGGCCTCGCGGCGGTCACGCTGCTCCTCAATCACCTCTTCCGGAGCCTTGGCGACGAACTGCTCGTTCGACAGCTTGGCGTCGATCTTCTTGATCTCGCCGGTCAGCTTGTCGATCTCCTTGGACAGCCGCGCCTTCTCCTTGTCGAGGTCGACAATACCTTCCAGCGGCAGCACCAGCGTGGTCTCGTCCAGCACCGCCTGAACGCTGCTCTTCGGCACGTCGCCCTGAAGCGGATCGACGCTCGACAGCCGGGCCATGCGCAGGATCAGGTCGCGGTGGGTGTCCAGCCGCTTCAGACTGACCGCGTTCGGATCCTTCAGCTTCAGCTCGATCTGCGCCGCCGGCGGGACGTTCATCTCCGACCGCATGGAGCGGACCGAGGAGATCAGCCGCACCACCCAATCCATCTCGTCGCGCGACGCCGGATCGATGACGTCTGCGGCGAACTCCGGCCATTCCGCCGAGATCAGGCGGTTGGCGCGGGCCGGCGACAGCTGCTCCCACAGCTCTTCGGTGATGAAGGGCATCAGCGGGTGCAGGATGTGCAGAATCTGGTCCAACACCCAGGCGGTGGTCGCCCGAGTCTCGGCCTTCGCCGCCTCGTCGGTCCCGGCCAGGATCGGCTTGGTGAACTCCATATACCAGTCGCAGAAGGTGCCCCAGGTGAACTGGTAGGCAGCGCCGGCGGCCTCGTTGAACTTGTAGGCGTCGATCGACTCGGCGACCTTCTTCGCCGCATCGGCCAGCGCGCCGACGATCCAGCGGTTGACCGTCTGCGTCAGCCCAACCGGCTTGTAGCCGGCGACCGGCTCACAGCCGTTCATCTGGCAATAGCGGGCGGCGTTCCACAGCTTGGTGGCGAAGTTGCGGTAGCCCTCGACCCGGTTCACCGCCAGCTTGATGTCGCGGCCCTGCGCCGCCATCGCCGACAGGGTGAAGCGCAACGCGTCGGTGCCGTACTGGTCGATGATCTCCAGCGGATCGATGACGTTGCCCTTCGACTTCGACATCTTCTGGCCCTTCTCGTCGCGGACGAGGGCGTGGATGTAGACGGTGCGGAAGGGAACGTCCTTCATGAAATGCAGGCCCATCATCATCATCCGGGCGACCCAGAAGAAGATGATGTCGAAGCCGGTCACCAGCACGTCGGTCGGGTAATAGCGGTCCAGTTCCGGCGTCTGGTCGGGCCAGCCGAGCGTCGAGAACGGCCACAGCGCCGACGAGAACCAGGTGTCGAGCACGTCGGCGTCGCGGGTCAGTTCGACGTCCTGGCCGTAATGCGTCTTGGCCGCAGCGCGCGCCTCCTCCTCCGTCTCCTCGACGAAGAAGGTGCCGTCCGGGCCGTACCAGGCCGGAATCTGATGGCCCCACCAGATCTGGCGGCTGATGCACCAGGGCTGGATGTTGCGCATCCATTCGAAATAGGTGTTCTCCCACTGCTTGGGCACGAACACCGTCTTGCCGGTCTCCACCGCCTCGATTGCCGGCTTGGCCAGGGTCGCGGCATCGACATACCACTGGTCGGTCAGCCACGGCTCGATAGCGACGCCGGAGCGGTCGCCGTGCGGGACCATGTGGGTGTGCGGCTCGATCTTCTCCAGAAGCTCCAGCGCTTCCAGCTCGGCGACGACCCGCTTGCGCGCCTCGTAGCGATCCAGCCCGCGATAGGCCTCGGGAACGTTGTCGTTCAGCCGGGCATCGCGGTCCATGATGTTGATCTGTTCGAGCCCGCAGCGCTTGCCGACCTCGAAGTCGTTGAAGTCATGGGCCGGCGTGATCTTCACCGCGCCCGAGCCGGTCTCCGGATCGGCATATTCGTCGCCGACGATCGGGATCAGCCGGCCGACCAGCGGCAGCCGGACCATCTTGCCGATCAGGTCCTTGTAGCGCTCATCCTCCGGGTGCACCGCGACGCCGGTATCGCCCAGCATGGTCTCCGGACGGGTGGTGGCGACCACGATGAAGCGGCCTTCCTCCCCGTCGATGGGGTAGCGGAAATGCCAGAGGTTGCCCTTGATCTCCTTCTGCTCGACCTCGAGGTCGGAGATCGCGGTGTGCAGCTTCGGGTCCCAGTTGACCAGCCGCTTGTCCTTGTAGATCAGGCCCTGGCGGTGCAGTTCGACGAACACCTTGCGGACGGCGCGGCTCAGCCCCTCGTCCATGGTGAAGCGCTCGCGCGGCCAGTCCGGCGAGGCGCCCAGGCGGCGCAGCTGACGGGTGATGGTGCCACCCGATTCGGCCTTCCATTCCCACACCTTGTCGATGAAGGCGTTGCGGCCGAAATCGTGACGGGTCTTGCCGTCCTTCGCGAGGTTGCGCTCCACCACCATCTGGGTGGCGATGCCGGCATGGTCGGTTCCCGGCTGCCACAGCGCATCGCGGCCGCGCATGCGGTTGTAGCGGGTCAGCACGTCCTGGATGGTGAAGGTCAGCGCATGGCCCATGTGCAGGCTGCCGGTTACGTTCGGCGGCGGCATCATGATGGTGTAGGGCTTGCCGTTCCCCTGCGGCTGGGCGGCGAAGGCGCCCGAATCTTCCCACAGGCGGTAGTGCTTCTCCTCGACCTCGGCGGGCCGGTACGTCTTTTCCAACATCACCACGAACTTTCGCTAGAAACGTCTCAACCGGGGCTCAAAAAAGCGGGGCACTAGAAAGACAGGATCAGAACTTCTGCGACCGCCGGATCATGCGGTCGATCTCCTGCTGGACCAGCCGCTCGACCACCGTCGGCAGATTCTCGTCCAGCCATTCCTTCAACAGCGGCTTCAACAGCTCGCGTACGACCTCTTCCACCGTGCGGATGCCGATGGGCATCGGGCCGATGGACAGGTCGTCGCCCAACTCGCGCGCCAGATGGGTCAGGTGGTGCGAGGCATCCTCCGCCGTCCGGCGGGAGATCAGCCCGTCGTCCGGATCGACCGTGCGGCGGCGCGGACGCGGCGGGGGCGGCGGCTCATCATCCTCGAACTCGTCGAACACCGGCGCCGGCCGCCGGGCGGCGGGGCGCGGCGGCGGCATCGGCTCGGGCTCCGGCTCGTCCCAACGGGGCGGCGGCGGAGGCGGCGACGGTTCCGGAAAAGCGGGTTCCTCCGGCCACGGATCGGGGTCCGGCTGGCCGAAGTCAGGCCGCTCGTCCGGCTCATCCTCCACCATCTGGGTCAGTTCCAGGACGTCGTCGTCCTCGTCCACCGGCGAGGGTGGCGGGGGCGGCGGAGGGGGAGGCGGCGGAGGAGGCGGCGAAGGCGCCTGGGTTTCCGACTTGGCAGGCTCGCCGTCCTCGGAAATGATCCGCCGGATGGAGGCGAGGATTTCCTCCATCGAAGGTTCTTGCTGGCCCTTATCGCTCATCGTGGCAACCCGAGACGTCAACCTGCCCCAAACCTAGGGCAGGGCTGGCAAAAAAGCCATAATACAAAAACGGCCCGCTTTCGCGGGCCGTCTCGTTCATTCGGTCACCGAAGTTCCGAACCACTTGCCCCGCGTCTTGTCGTAATTCGCTTGCGGGTCGTATTTCTGGACCGGCAGGTTGAGCCGGTCGGCGGTCAACTGTCCGCTGGACGCCAGAACATTGAAGGCCGCGACCATCTCGTCGTGCTGGGCACGGACCAGGAAGACGCGGGCGTTCAGCAGTTCCTGTTCCTGGTTCAGCACGTCGAGCACGGTGCGCGAGCCGACCTGCGCTTCCTGACGGACGCCTTCCAGGGCGATCTGCGCCGCCTTGATCTGCGCCGAGTAGGACTCGATGCTGGCACGCGCGGTCTGCAGGGCCTGCCACGCGCTGACCGCCGATTCGGTCACCTGACGGCGGGCCTCCTCGATCTGCAGGCGGGCCTGATTGGCCGTCTGCTTGGCCTCGCGGACCAGGGCTTCGGGCTGGCCGGCCTGATAGAGCGGGATGGTCACCTGGGCGGTGATCTGCGCGCTGTCGGAGCGGTTCAGGTCGATGCCGGAGGAGCGGCCGGGATCATAGGTGCGGTTGCCGGAGGCCGACAGGTTCACCGACGGCAGCAGACGGCCGTACTGCTGATCCACCGCCTCGCGCTGCGCCGCTTCGCTATAGGAGGCGGACAGGACGTTCGGGTTGTTGGCGCGGGCCAGCTCGACCAGCTCGTCCAGGTTCTTCGGCAGGCGGAAGGCCGGCTTCGGCGCCTTCAGCTCGCCGGGAGCGGCGCCGACCAGACGCTCGTAGGTCGCGCGGGAGGCGCGCAGCGTGCCTTCGGCCGAGATCTTGGAGGCGATGGCGGCCGACAGGCGCGACTCGGACTGGCTGACGTCGGTGCGGGTGTATTCGCCGACGCGGAAGCGGTCGCGGGCGGCGTCCAGCTGACGGCGCAGCACCTGTTCGTTGTTGGTCTGCAGCTGCAGGATGGCTTGGTTCTGGACGATGTCCAGGTAGGCCTGGGCGGCGGCCAGCAGCACCGACTGTTCCGACGCGATCAGGGTGGCGCGCTGCGCCTCGACCAGCCGTTCGGCGCGGCGGACGGCCGGGGCGACGGTGGCGTCGTAGATCGGCTGGGTGGCGGTGATGCCGACGCTTTTGGGATTGGCTTCGGATCCCGTCGAGCCGCCGTCATATTTGCTCTCGCCCGTCGAGCGCGAGATGCCGGCGGTCACGCGGGCCGTCGGACGGTAGCCGGACAGCGCCTGCGGCACGCCTTCGTCGACGGCACGCAGACGGGCGCGCTGGGCGCCGATGGTCGGGTTGTTGGCATAGGCCTGGGCGAGGGCCTGTTCCAGGGACTGCGCCTGGGCCGTACCACCGCCGGTCACTGCTGTGCCCATCGTGGCGGTCAGGGTCAGGGCCGTCGCCAGCAGCCAGCGGCGCGCAAAACGGCTTCGCACGGTCATGTTCAGTAGACCTTCATGTTCGGGTCGATTCGGCGCGCCCAGGCATCGACACCGCCATCCAGGTTGATGGCGCGGTCGAAGCCCCTGGAACGCAGCCACATGGTGACCTGCGCGCTGCGGCCACCGTGATGGCACACGACGACGATGTCGCGGTCCTTCGGCAGCTCGTCCACCCGGCCGGGAAGCCCGTTCATCGGGATGTGCAGGCTGTCGTCGATGGCGCACAGCGCAAACTCCCACGGCTCGCGCACATCGAGGACGACCGGATCGTCACCGGCCTTGCGGCGGCGGTCCAGCTCTTCCACCTCGATCTCAAACGGCGCGGCCATGGGTGCTCACTTTCGTGCAAGGGCGACGGCGACGGTAGCGCAGAACCGCGCAGAGGTAAACTGCACGGTTCAGTTCAAGACCTGTCCAACCGGCAAATCCGGTCAGAACACGAAGGACGCCTTCTTTTCGAAGCCCGGCAGCGCATGCGGCTGGGCCTCGAACAGGATGCGGCTCGACACCACGCCGGCGCTCCGCTGGAACAGGCGGACCTCGCCGACGGCGCCCTTGCCCTGGACGATGGCGACGAGGCGTCCGCCTTCCGCCAACTGGTCGGTCAGCGACGCCGGCACCTCCGGCACGGTACCTTCGACGACGATGACATCGTAAGGGGCGTTTTGGGCGTACCCCTCCGCCAGCGGGCCGGTGACGGCCTTGGCATTCGCGATGCCCTGCCCGGCCAGCGCGGCGGTCGCGGCGGCGGTCAGCCCTTCGTCGCAGTCGATGCCGACCACCGACGAGGCGAGACGGGCCAGCACCGCGGTGGAGTAGCCGCCGGCGGCGCCGACGTCGAGCACCCGGTCGGTCTCCTGCACGGCGACGGCCTGGAGCATGCGGGCGAAGACCATCGGCTCCAGCAGAAAGCGGCCCTTGCCGATGGGAAGGTCGTCGTCGACATAAGCGACGCCACGCGCCGTCTCAGGAACGAAGGCTTCGCGCGGAAGCTCCGACAGGACGTCGACGAGACGTTGATCGGTCACCTTGTTGGGGCGGATCTGTCCCTCGACCATGAAATAGCGTGCGGCGGCGAAATCGGTCATGGCGGTCGCTTATTGATGTGTTGTGACGACACCGGCACCAAGCCGAACAGCGAACGGCTTCCTGCCATGGCGGTATATAGCCGCAAAGGCCCGGCGAACACAACGCCACGAGCGATGGGACCACGGGCGATGGACGTCCAGCCTTTGGCGGGTGCCGGGAGAACCGCCGGTCGAACGGTCGTCGCGAGGATGCCCTGACGGCCCGATCGACGATGTTCAAAAATCATCACCATTCGCCTTGACCGCTCCGTTCCGGGCCGCTATACCACCGCTCCACACCGAGGGCGCACCGGAAACGGCGCGCCGGTGCCGGTCAGGATGGCGCGGTGGCAGAGTGGTGATGCAGCGGACTGCAAATCCGTGTACGTGGGTTCGATTCCCGCCCGTGCCTCCATACCTGACGACAGTATAGCAGACGACCAACCGGTCCGAACGCAGCCCCGCCCCCGGCGGGGCTTTTTGCGTTTGGGCCTTGTTTTCATTGGCGGAATGCCCCTCCCCCACCCCTTCGCGCCCTGGGCCAAGAAAATTCATTTTCCTGTCGGAATTGGCTTGGCAGGGCCGGATGGTTCGGCTATACACCCGCCACGCCAACAACGGCGGCGGCCGAAAGGCCAGTCACCGATCCCGGTTAGCTCAGTTGGTAGAGCAGCGGACTGTTAATCCGCTTGTCGCTGGTTCGAGTCCAGCACCGGGAGCCAGATCGAAAAGGCTGGATGCCACACGCATCCGGCCTTTTCTTATTTCCGCATCATTGCGCCTTGACTGTGGCGGTTAAGTAACCGAATTCGGTTTAAAGCAGTCGGGCTAGGACCGACGGTCGCTCATTATGACAAGAACTAGTCCCAAAAGACGATCCTGATTTGCCGGAAGCGAAATGCCGCGTCCGGCCGCACGGCGTTAGACTTGATAACCATCCGGACCCAGTCTTGGACCGGCCGTCTCCAGCCATGGAGGATCGCCGTGCTTATGCCATTCCATTCCGAACGTCTTCGCACCGCGCCGCCGGTCGACGGAACCGGCCGCAGTTCGCCCGAACCTGATGATCATCCGGTGCGGACGGTGGATTGCATCACCGCGGCTTTGCTGTTCCTGGCGGCCGTGCTGGTCGCCCTGCTGGCTTTCAGCACCGATTGGGACGGATCCGCGACCGACCATCGGCCGCAGTCCTACGAGAACACGCCGGTCCTGGTGATCCCGCCCCACCCGCGGTGAGGCGGCCCTATTCCACCAGATCGTCATAGATGGTGTCGCCGGACTCAGACGGATCGCCACCGACCGCGGCGACGGCCACCCGTTTCCATTCCCCGCACCAGTCGGTGGACAGCGTAATGGGAAAGTCGCCTTCCGGGCTGCGCGGCGTCACCACCGGCGGATAGCGCCGGCAGGTTCCCTTCGGCCCGCGCTGGCGGAGCCCCTGCCCCTCCCAGAAGCGGCAGGTGTAGCAGGTGTCGAGTCGCTTCATCGCGGACCGGTCTCCTTCTGGCCGAATCTGCCAGCCGATCGAGCCGGAGCCCCCCGGACCCGCTGCCCAACATCGGTCAGCCGGCGGAGGGCGGCTTGGCCGGCCGCATCGTGTTGGCGCATCTGGCGTAATACGCCTTGATGTCCGCGTCCAGAACACTGCGGCGGCGTCCCTCCTCCGAGCCCTCGGGTGCATCGCTCACGCGCTGGAATTCCTGGACGGCCTGTTCCAGTTCCTGTTCGCTGTTGATGGGCATGCTGTCGCCTTTCCTCTTCATTGTCCGGGCCGATTTCCGGTCTCGGACAGGACAACACCGACCGGCGGCGGTATGTTTCCTCCCTCAAAGGCCCGGCCGGCGTCAGGCGACCGCTTGATGAGCCGCGACTCGAGCGCAATGTCATGTCAGTGTCACGCGAGTCGCGACGGACAGGGCCGCGCGACCGCGGAGGTGCCCTTGGCCCTGCCTTGCGCGGGAGTGCGGTGTCATGCGGGTCGTCTCTGCACCGGTCGTGCCGCGGTTGGCGGCCGCCATCCTCGTTCTTGTCGGCATTCAACTGGGCGCGCTCGGCGCCGGCCCGGCGCAGGCGGCGAATCCCGAGCAACTGGATCCCGATCGCGTCGTCCGCTCCGTCGTCGGCATCAGCGCCGTCGTTCCGCCGGACAGCCAGAGCGCCCGCACGCTGGGAACCGAGCGCGAGGGTAGCGGCGTGGTCATCGACGGGTCCGGCCTGATCCTGACCATCGGCTATACGGTGATGGAGGCCTCGCAGATCGAGGTCACAGCCGCCGACGGGCGCAGCTATCCCGCCAGCATGGTCGCTTACGACCCGGTCAGCGGCTTCGGCCTGCTGCGGGCGGAGATGGGCTTCTCGGCCCCCTGGCTGCGGTTGGCCAACCTCAGTGCGGTGAAGGAAGGCGACACGCTGCTGGCGCTCAGCGGCGGCGACAACCGCGGAGCCACCGCCGTGAAGCTGGTCAGCAAGCGCGAGTTCGCCGGCTATTGGGAGTATCTGCTGGACGAGGCGCTGTTTACCTTCCCGCCGATCCGCGCCTTCAACGGCGCCGCGCTGGTCAACCGCGAAGGCCGGCTGGTCGGCATCGGATCACTGCTGGTGATGGAGGCGGTGGAGGGGCGCGGCCTGCCCGGCAACATGTTCGTCCCGGTTTCGGCGCTGGAGCCGATTCTTGCCGACCTGCTCGCCTATGGCCGCCGCCAGGAGCCGGCACGGCCGTGGTTGGGCGTCACCCTGCGCGATGAGATGGGCCGGCTGATGGTTGAAAAGGTGTCGCCACGCAGTCCCGCCGAGTCGGCCGGGCTGCGTCCGGGCGACTGGATCGTCGGCGTCGGCGGCCAGCGCTTCAGCGGGCTGGCGGATTTCTATCGCAAGCTCTGGGGCCTGGGGCCGGCCGGCGTCGTCGTGCCGCTGGAGGTGATGCGCGGCGCCACCCTGACCCCGGTCCCGGTGACCTCGGCCGACCGCGTGCGTTTCCTGCGGCTGAACCCGACGCTGTGACGCCCTCGCCGGCGCTTGTGGTGGGCGCGGCGGCGTAGCACCCTGTCGCAAACAGCCATCCGTGGGACCACGCCGACCATGAATCATCCCGACATCGAGATCATCGACAAGAAAACCCCCTACAAGGGTTTCCTGACCATCGACGTCTACCGCCTGCGCCACAAGAAATTCGACGGAACCTGGACAGACGTGCTGCCGCCGCGCGAGGTCTGCGACCGCGGCGCGGCGGTGGGTGTCCTGCTGTACGACCCCGACCTCGACAGCGTGGTGATGATCGAGCAGTTCCGCGTCGGCTCGGCCGCGGCCGGTGGCCCAGCCTGGATGACCGAGATCGTCGCCGGCATGGTCGGCGAGGGCGAGACCCCCGAGGAGGTGGCACGCCGCGAATCGCTAGAGGAGGCCGGCTGCGCCATCCAGGAGATCGAGCAGATCTGCGACTACTACGTCAGCCCCGGCGCCTTCACCGAGGTCGTCACCGTCTTCTGCGGCCGGGTCGACAGCCGCAACCTCGCCGCCACCGGTGGCTTGGAGGACGAGCATGAGGACATCCGGATCTTTGCCCTGCCGGCCGACAAGGCGATCCGCATGATGGACGAGAACCGCCTGCGCAACTCCATCGCCATCATCGCGGTCGGCTGGCTGGCCCGCCACCGCGAGGGCTTGCGCAAGCGCTGGCTCGGTCAGGGATGAGTGTAGCGGGCGTCGGCAATCGACGCCCTCCCTCCGCTACCAAATCCACATAAATAAATCGTTCAATGCAGCATTTCACACCACCGCCTTGAATCCGCCGCTCCCCGACCTGATAGTATCGTCAGCAATCCACACCTGACCTTGGGAGTACCCGCCTTGGACATCCGCAACGGCTTTATCGGTGCCATCGGCAACACGCCGCTGATTCGCCTGGAAGGGCCATCGAAGGCGACAGGCTGCGAGATCCTGGGCAAGGCGGAGTTCCTGAACCCCGGTGGATCGGTCAAGGACCGCGCGGCTCTCGCCATCGTGCGCGACGCGGAAAAGCGCGGACTGCTGCGCCCCGGCGGCACCATCGTCGAGGGGACGGCCGGCAACACCGGCATCGGGCTGGCGCTGGTCGGCAATGCGCTTGGCTATCGCACCGTCATCGTGATGCCGGAGACGCAGAGCCAAGAGAAGAAGGACATGCTGCGCCTGATCGGCGCCGACCTGCGGCTGGTTCCGGCGGTCCCCTATTCCAATCCCGACAACTACGTCCGCTATTCCGGCCGGCTGGCCGAGGAACTGGCGAAGACCGAGCCGAACGGCGTTGTCTGGGCCAACCAGTTCGACAACACCGCCAACCGCGAAGGCCACCGCACCACCACCGGTCCGGAGATCTGGGAGCAGACCGGCGGCAAGGTAGACGCCTTCACCTGCGCGGTGGGCAGCGGCGGCACGCTGGCCGGCATTGCCATGGCCCTGAAGGAGCGGAACCCGAACATCCGCATCACGCTGGCCGACCCGATGGGTGCGGCGCTGTTCAGCTACTACACCAAGGGCGAACTGAAGTCGGAAGGCAGCTCCATCACCGAAGGCATCGGCCAGGGGCGCATCACCGCCAACCTGGAACAGGCGCCGATCGACGACGCCCTGCAGATCCCGGATGAAGAGGCGCTGCCGATCATCTTCGACCTCATCAAGACCCAGGGTCTGGTGCTGGGCGGATCAAGCGGCATCAACATCGCCGCGGCGATGCGGGTGGCGCGCGACCTCGGTCCGGGGCACACGGTGGTGACCATCCTGTGCGACGGGGGGCAGCGTTACCAATCGAAGCTCTTCAATCCTGACTTCCTCCGTGAGAAGAATCTTCCGGTGCCAGACTGGCTGGCCTGATTCTTCATCGAGGGGGATATGGACGCGCTATTCCGCGAGGACGCCTACGCCCGCAACTGCGTCGCCACCGTCACGGCGGTGGACGAGCGCGGCATCCGGCTCGACCGCACCGTCTTCTACCCGACCGGCGGCGGCCAGCCGGGCGACAGCGGAGTCCTGCGCTTCGACGGGTTCGAAGTCCGCATCAAGGACACGGTGAAGGGCGACGGCGGCCCCGACGACGTCATCCATGTGCCGGAGGACGGACAGGAGTTGCCCGGCCCCGGCACCGCGGTGGAGGCGGAGATCGACTGGGACCGCCGCTATCGCCACATGCGCATGCACACCGCGCTGCACCTGCTGTGCGCCGCGGTGCCGGGGTCGGTCACCGGCGGGCAGATCGGCGCGGACAAGAGCCGGCTCGACTTCAACGTCCCGGCCGAAGTGCTGGACAAGGATGCCATCGCCGAGGCGGTCAACCGGCTGATCGCCGCCGACACGCCGGTCGGCACCCGCTGGATTTCCGACGAGGAGATGGCGGCGCAGCCGGAGCTGGTCCGCACCATGTCGGTGAAGCCGCCGACCGGCAGCGGCCGGGTGCGCCTGCTGAATGTCGAGGGCGTCGATCTGCAGCCCTGCGGCGGCACCCATGTCGCCCGTACCGGCGAGATCGGCGGAATCGAGGTGACGAAAATCGAAAACAAGGGCAAGCAGAACCGGCGCGTCGTCATCGCGCTGAAGGACTGAGCCCGTCACCCCGATTTTCCGCCCGACAGAGTCATATCGAGGACGCGCAGAATGAGCGACAGCACCGTGGAACCGCTGACCGGCCCCGTCGTCTCCACCGACTGGCTCGCCCGCAATCTGGGACGGCCCGGCCTGAAAGTTCTCGACGGGTCCTGGCACATGCCGGCCCTGAAGCGCGACATCCGGGCGGACTTCGCCGCCTGCCACATCCCCGGCGCCCGGCTGTGCGATGTCGACGAGGTGGCGGCCCCCAACACCGCCCCCCTGCCCCATATGGCGCCCGACGAGGCGACCTTCGCCGCCAAGATCGGCGCGCTCGGCATCGGCGACGCCGACACGGTGGTGGTCTACGACAGTGCCGGCATGGCCACCGCGGCGGCGCGCGTCTGGTGGCTGTTCCGGCTGTTCGGTTTCGACCGGGTGGCGGTGCTGGACGGCGGCCTGCCGAAATGGCTGACGGAGGGACGCCCGACCGACTCGGGCGAGGCCGCCCCGGTCCAGCGGGCGGTCTTCACCGCGCGCAAGCGGCCGGAGCTGATCCGCAGTGCCGATCAGGTTCTCGCCAACATCGACGCCCGCGCCGATCAGGTGACCGACGCCCGCGCCCAGCCACGTTTCGAGGGCGCGGTGGCGGAGCCCTGGCCCGGCCGCCGCAGCGGACGGATTCCCGGCAGCTTCAACCTGCCCCACAGCGACCTGATCGACGCCGAGGCCAAGACCCTGCTGCCGCCGGACGTCATCGCCGGGAAGGCGCGCGCCGCCGGGCTGGACCTCGACCGGCCGGTGGTCGCCTCCTGCGGCAGCGGCATCACCGCCTGCGTCATCGCGCTCGGCCTCGCCACCGCCGGCAAGCCGGACGTGGCGATCTATGACGGATCCTGGGCGGAATGGGGTCTGCGACAGGATCTGCCGCTGGAAGCGGGACCTCGGCAGCCGTGACCGGCTCCGTCACCGTCCGTCCCTGCACGACGGACGACCGCGACGCCGTCGTGGCGCTGTGGACCGCCTGCGGGCTGGTGGTGCCGTGGAACGACCCGGCGGCGGACTTCGCACTGGCTTTGTCGAAGACCAGTTCGACCGTACTGGCGGCGGTCGCCGATAACCGGATCGTCGCAACCGCCATGGTCGGGCAGGACGGCCACCGCGGCTGGATCTATTACGTCGCCGTCGATCCGGCTTTGCAGGGACAAGGGCTCGGCCGGCGCATGGTGGCGGAGGCCGAAGACTGGCTGGCTGCTGCCGGGATGCCGAAGGTCCAGCTCCTCGTCCGTGAGACCAACCAACGGGTGCTAGCCTTCTATGAAAGGCTGGGCTATGCCAGATCGCCCGTCACGATGATGCAGAAATGGCTGACCAACCCTTCTCCCTGACCCGCCCCGCCGTCCCGGCCGCCAGCCGGCCCGACCATCTGTCGGTGATCGTCACCTATCTGGAAATGGCCGCACCGCCGGCCCACGCGCCCGTGCGCCAGCCGGCCGGCAACCTTTCCCTGGTGCGGGCCAACCCGCCGACCTGGTCCTTCTACCGCTATCTCTACGACACGGTGGGCGAACCCTGGCTGTGGCACGAGCGTCGCCGCATGCCGCGCAAGGAGCTGGAGCGCTCGATCCACGATCCGCTGGTGGAGGTCTGGGTGCTGTATGTCGACGGCACGCCCGCCGGCTATGGCGAACTGGACCGGCGGACGCAGGAGACCGATCTCTCCTATTTCGGTCTGATCCCCGACTTCATCGGCCACAAGCTCGGCCCCTGGCTGCTCGACACCATCATCCGCAAGGCCTGGGACGGCGGCACGGCCAAGCTGCTTGTCAACACCTGCACCTTCGACCATCCGAAGGCGCTGCCGCTCTATCAGAGCATGGGCTTCGTTCCGACCCGCCATGTCGCCCGCGAGGTCCGCGATCCGCGCCTGGAGGGCGTGCTGCCGCGCAGTTCCGGGGAGCATATTCCGCTCGCCCGCTAAGTCAGAGAGGGCGGCGACGTTCCGCCGCTCCGTCTTCCCAACCGAAGCGTTAAGCGCCCTCGGCCACCGCCAGCAGCCCGTCGACATCGACCGCCGACTCCAGCCGGTCGGCAACGGCGTCGAGCGCCCGCTCCACCGCCACGCCATAGGCCAGTTCCGACCCGTCTCCGCCCAGCCGGCGCAGATAGGCCGCACGGAATCCGTCCGCGCCGAACAGCCCGTGCAGATAGCAGCCGGCAACCCGCCCGTCCGCCGACTCCGCGCCGTCCGTCACGCCGCCCGCAAGCTCCAGCATCGGCCGCGCCCGGTCCGGCCCCTCGGTGCGCCCCATATGCATCTCATAGCCCGCCACCGCCGCCCCGGTGCGGCGCTCCGTGCCGCGTGCCTCCTCCAGCACCTTCGGCCCCATCAGCACCGTCTCGACATCCAGCAATCCGAGCCCGGCGGCCGCGCCAGGCAGCCCCTCGATGCCGTCCGGATCGGCGATGCGCCTGCCCAGCATCTGATAGCCGCCGCAGATCCCCAGCACCCGCCCACCGCGCCGCCAATGGGCCATCAGGTCAATGTCCCAGCCCTGCGCCCGCAGGAAGGCGAGATCGGCAATCGTCGCCTTGGTGCCGGGCAGGATCACCAGATCGGTGTCACCGGGCAGCGGCTGCCCCGGACGGACCATGGTCAGCGCGACACCCGGCTCCTGCGCCAGCGGATCGAAATCGTCGAAGTTGGCGATGCGCGACAGCATCGGCACCGCGACGCGCAACGACCCGTTCCCCGCAGCGCGCGGCCGGTCGAGCGCCACCGCATCCTCCGCCGGCAGGGTCGCCGCCTCGTGCAGCCAGGGCACCACGCCGAATCCGCGCCAGCCGGTGTGGCTCTCAATGATCCGCAGGCCTTCATCGAACAGGCGAACATCGCCGCGGAACTTGTTGATGAGAAAGCCCTTGATCCGCTCCTGCTCAGATTTTGGTAGAAGGGCTTGGGTGCCGACCAGACTGGCGATCACGCCGCCGCGGTCGATGTCGCCGACCAGCAGCACCGGCACATCGGCGGCCGTCGCAAAGCCCATGTTGGCGATGTCGCCTGCCCTCAGATTGACCTCCGCCGGGCTGCCGGCGCCCTCCACCACCACGATGTCGGCCTCGCCCCGCAGCCGCTCGAAACTATCCAGAACGGTGCCCAGCAATTCGCGCTTGCGCGTCTGATAGTCGGCAGCCCGCGCGGTGCCGACCACCACGCCGCGCACCACCACTTGGGAGCCGACGTCCGACTGCGGCTTCAGCAGCACCGGGTTCATGTGGACGCTGGGCGCCACGCCGCAGGCCCGCGCCTGGAGCGCCTGGGCACGGCCGATCTCGCCGCCGTCCGCCGTCACCGCCGCGTTGTTGGACATGTTCTGCGGCTTGAACGGCCGGACGGTCAGCCCACGCCGCACCAGCGCCCGGCACAGGCCGGCCACCAGCAGCGACTTGCCGACGTCCGAGCCGGTGCCTTGCAGCATGATCGCGCGAGATCGCATCGCCCGAGACTGCATAACTCAGAACTCGATGCCGGCCTGGGCCTTCACCCCGGCTTCGAACGGGTGCTTGACCAGCGTCATCTCGGTGACGAGGTCAGCGGCGGCGATCAGCTCCGGCTTGGCGTTGCGGCCGGTGATGCAGACATGCAGGTCGGGCCGGCGGGCGGCCAGCGTCGCCAGCACCTCGTCCAGCGGCAGGTAGTCCATGCGCAGCACGATGTTCAGCTCGTCCAGCACGATCAGGCGATAGCGCGGGTCGGCCATCAGCTCCTTGGCCTTGGCCCAGGCGGCCTCGGCGGCGGCGATGTCGCGGGCGCGGTCCTGCGTGTCCCAGGTGAAGCCTTCGCCCATCGTGTGGAAATCGACCAGATCCTCGAATCGCTCCAGCGCCACCGTCTCGCCGGTGGACCAGGCGCCCTTGACGAACTGGACCATGCCCACGCGCATGCCGTGGCCGACGGCGCGCATCATCAGGCCGAAGGCGGCGGTGGACTTGCCCTTGCCCTTGCCGGTGTGGACCATCAGCAGGCCCTTCTCCACCGTCTTGGAGGCGAGAGCGCGCTCCTGCAACGCCTTGCGCCGCTTCATCTTCTCGGCGTGGCGGCGGTTAAGGTCTTCGGTGTCGGCGGTCATATCGGAGTTCCCTTCACGAACATCGGCAGACCGGCGACGGTCAGCACGACGCGCGGCGCCACGGCCGCGATGGATTGGTGCAGGCGGCCGGCATGGTCGCGGAAGCGGCGCGCCAGCGCATTGTCGGGCACGATGCCCATCCCGACCTCGTTGGAGACCAGGACCACACGGCCCGGCAGAGTCGGCAGAAGCTCCACCAGCGTCGCCGTCTCCGCCGCGACGTCGGCCTCCGCCATCATCAGATTCGTCAGCCACAGGGTCAGGCAATCGACCAGGACTCCGGTGCCTTCGGCCGCATGGGTACGCAAGGACCCGGTCAGGTCGCGCGGCTCCTCCACCGTCGTCCAGTCGGGGCCACGGTCGTCGCGGTGCTTCGCCACCCGCTCCGCCATTTCCGAATCCCACACCTGCGAGGTGGCGATGTAGACGCGTGGGCCCCCCAGCGCGGTCACCAGCCCCTCGGCATAGCGGCTCTTGCCCGACCGCGCGCCGCCCAGCACCAGCGTCAGATCGGCGCTCATTCCCCCAACCTTCATTCCCAGGCGGTCCCGTCGCGATGCCGATAGGCGCCGTCGCGCCAGACCATGTCCTCGTCGGAATAGTCGATCTCGTCGCCGGCGCTGCGGTCGCCGACCTCCAGATAGCTGGCCGGGCGGTCGCTGCGGTTGATCAGCCGGTGCCCGTCGGCGACGCCATGCGGGAATCCGGCGCACATGCCGGCGGTCAGCAGCGTCTCCCCCGCGTCGGTCACCAACGTCAGTTCGCCCTCCACCACATAGACGAACTCGTCCTGTTTGCTGTGCCAGTGGCGCAGGGCGGAGGAAGCGCCGGGCGCCAACCGGGTCATGTTGACGCCGAACTTGCTCAGGCCCAGCGGATCGCCCAGCACGACCCTGTGCCGCCCGGCGACCTGCGCCCGGAACGGCTGCGGATAGTCGGTGGCGCCGGTTTCAGCGGCCAGCGTCGCGGGATCAAGGACCGGTGGGTTCGGCACGGGCGCTCTCCGGTTCTGCAGTGCGGGTCCGGACTGTCGCAAACCGCACCGGCGGCGTCAAACGGCTCAAGTCCCCTTACAGGGCAGGGTTGCCCGCCCTACGGCTGGACAGGTGCCCGTTCGCCCACCATGCTTATTGCAGTGCAAAACAACAACCTGCGATGCGATGTCGACCCTGGAAATCATCAGCCGCCGTCCCGCCGGCACGCCGCCCATCAGCACGCCGAAAGCGCCGCCGCTCCTGTTCGTCCATGGCGCCTTCAGCGGCGCCTGGATCTGGGATGCCAAGTTCCTGCCCTGGTTCGCCGCGCGCGGGTGGGAAGCCCATGCCGTCTCGCTGCGTGGGCATGGCAACAGCGAAGGGCGCGACCGGCTGCATGATTTCGGCATCGCCGATTACATCGATGACGTGCTGGAGGCGGCAGATCGCCTCTCCGCCCCGCCGGTTCTGATCGGCCATTCGATGGGCGGCATGGTGGTGCAGCGCGCGCTGGCGAAGTGCCGCTTTCCCGCCGGCGTGCTGATGGCGTCCGCCCCGCCCTACGGCCTGCTGTCCTCCACCATGGGGCTGGCTTGGCGCTCGCCTTATGTGTTCCAGCAGATGTCGATGCTGATGACATTCGGCGAGAAGGCGATCGACCCCGACGCCATCCGCCGCGCCATGTTCTCCGACAAGATGCCGCGCGCCGAAGCCGCCAAGTACGAGAGCTACCTGCAGGAGGAATCGCGCCGAGTCCTGCTGGACATCGGCGGCTGGATCCCCTTCCCCGTCCTGCCGCCGCGCGACATGCCGATGCTGGTCATGGGCGCGGAGGAAGACCTGCTGTTCCCCCGTGCGGAGGTGGTCGCCACCGCCGCAGCGCTGGGCACCCACCCGGTGTTCCTGCCGGGCATGGGCCACGCGATGATGCTCGAACAGGACTGGCAGTCGGCGGCCGAGCGGGTCGAGGCGTGGATCACCGCGACGGTGACGGCCGAGGTGGCCTGAGGCCGCCCTACGCCTTGGGCCGCTCCGACCGGGAATAATTGCTGAAATGCCCTTCCTTCGCCGCCATCCGGCGGGCGGAGTGGACGATGGCGCCGGACTTGCCTTCCGGCGCCACGTTCGAAAGCTGGCGGGTCAGCTCGGCGCTGCCGCAGGATGGACAGGCGGGCGTCTCACCGGAGCGCACCAGGGACTCGAACCCATGGTCGCAGGCCTTGCAGCGATAGGAGTAAAGCGGCATCGCACCCTCGCGAAACGGATCGCATCGTCCCGAGCATGCCGCAATATCCATATTAAGAAAATGGTTTTGTTGCACCGCACCCAAATCGGTCAGGCAGCAGCCCCAGCGAAATCGAAACCGGCCGCTTCGACCGCCTGCCGCACCACATCGGCCGGCACGCCGCCATCGACCAGCACGGTGCCGGTGGCGAGGTCGACAGTCACCGCGGCATCGGGGGCCGCCTTGGTGATCGCGTTGGAAACGGAGCGGGCGCAGCCGCCGCAGGTCATTCCATCCACCTTGTACGCATCGGCCATCGTCACGGGGCTCCCCTTTCGGTCGGGTCAGCCGCCGGCATGGTGCGTCCGCACCACCGCGCTGACCGGGACAAGAACGAAGCCACGCTTTTGCACATCCGGCAGCCAGGACGCCAGAGCCTCGATTGTCGCATCATGCGGGTGGCCGATGGCGACCGCATAGCCCTGCCGCTTCGCCACCTGCTCCGTCTTCGCCAATTGGGCCTTCACCGCCGCCACCGTCTCCTCGTTGTCGAGGAAGATGTCGCGGCCGACCCAGGGCATCTTCAGCTCCCGCGCCAGCCCGATTCCGGCGCTGTTGGGCGTCGTCCGGCTGTCCAGCCACAGCAGCCCGCGGCGGTGCAGCTCCGCCAGTACCGGCGCCAGCGCCGCCCGGTCGGCGGTGAACCGGCTGCCCATATGGTTGTTTACCCCGACATAGCCGTCGAAGCTGTCCAGCGCGGCGCGGAACCGCTTCACGATCTCGCCCTTGTCCAGCGAGACCAGCAGAGCGTTCGGCCCCGGATCGGCCTTCACGCTGGGCTCCATCGGCATGTGCAGCATCAGCTCGTGCCCATTGGCGCGGGCCGCCTTCGATTGGGCCGACAGGTCGCGGGCATAGGGCAGCCAGGACAGAGTCAGCGGACCATGCAGCCCGACCATCCGCGCCGAGCGTTTGCGGTCCAGCCCCATGTCGTCGATGACGATGGCGATGATCGGCCTGCCCGGCGGCACCTCGGCCGGCAGCGCGTTCTTGCGCCACAGCGCGGCGTTGCCCGAAGGTGCCTGCACCGGCGGCTGGGCCGGCGGCGCGGGCGGCGGCAGCATCGCCACCGTCGTGGCCGGCGGACGCGCCTCGACCTTATCCTGCGCCGGCTTTTCCGGCACCGCATGTTCCGGCCCTTCCGCCGCATGCACCGGCGCCTCGGCCTTGACCGCAGGCGTTGAAGGCGGCGTTGCGGGCGGCGCTGAGGCCGGCGCAGGCGGCACCGCGGCCTGCTGAACCGGCGCCTGCGGTGCCTTTTCTCCGCCGGACCGTCCGCCGGTCAACGTGGCGACGCCCATCGCCACGGCGAACACCGCGGCGACCGCAGCCAGAGCCAGAACGAAGGGATTCGACAGAAACGGGGGAAGCGAAGTTCTGCGGGCTTTCGAAGGCGCCTTGCGGGCCATGGTGACGATGTCCATCCTGCAACCGGGGCGCCGCACAGTGGCACCCCGCCGCCGCCGCCGCAACCGCCCAAACGGCGCAAAGGATCGGGGCGGAACCCGTCTTTTCCATACCGCCAAGCCCACCCGGCCATGCCCACCCGGAAGAGTCCGTCCGATGCGTCCGATCTTTGTTACCGCAGCGCTCCTGCTGACCGCTTCCGCCCCGGCACTGGCCGCCGGCGGCCTGCAATGCCCGGCCAGCCTGACGGTGCAGGCGCAGCCCGACGCCCCCGGCGGCTGGTCGCCCTACCCCGGCCACGACAGCCACGGCTTTGCCGGCATCACCATCGTCGAAGGCGACCGCGCCAGCGAAATGACCAGCGCCTCGCCCGCCACCCTCGCCCCCGACCGCGAGGTCCGGCGCGGCCGCAGCATCGTTCAGGTCTGGGAGTTCACCGGCGCCCGGCGACGGAACATCTTCCTGGTCTGCCGCTATCGCGACACCCAGGCGACGCTCGCCGCCGACCTGCCGTCCCATGTCCGCCGCTGCACCCTGACGCTGGAAACCGACATCCGCGGCACCGTTCTGGACGACTCGAAAACCCCACCGCAGCTCGACTGCCGGTGAAGAGGCGAAGTTCTGCGCGGAGGCTGGAAATCCGCCCCCTCAGCGGCTAGGGTGTCCATCGTTGGAACAGGGCCGGAACGGTCCCGACGTTCAGGTGGAAGGCGGAAGGCGCATGCTGCTGCTCATCGATAACTACGACAGCTTTACCTACAACCTCGTCCATTACCTGGGCGAGCTTGGCGCCGACGTGCAGGTCCGCCGCAACGACGCCCTGACGGTGCAGGAGGCGATGGCATTGCGCCCCGACGGCATCGTGCTGTCCCCGGGCCCCTGCGATCCCGACCGCGCCGGCATCTGCCTGCCCCTGATCGACGCCGCCGCCAAGGCCCGCCTGCCGCTGTTGGGCGTCTGCCTGGGCCACCAGTCCATCGGCCAGTCCTTCGGCGGCCGGGTGATCCGCGCGCCGGTGCCGATGCACGGCAAGGTCGACAACATCCTGCACCAGGGCCGCGGCGTGCTGGCCGGCCTGCCCAGCCCGTTCCGCGCCACCCGTTACCACTCGCTGATCGTCGAGCGCGAGACGCTGCCCGCCTGCCTGGAGGTGACCGGCGAGACAGCCGACGGCCTCATCATGGCGCTGGCGCACCGCGAGCTGCCGATCCACGGCGTGCAGTTCCATCCCGAGAGCATCGAGAGCGAGCACGGCCACAAGATTCTGCAGAATTTCCTGGACCTGACCCGTCCCCGCCCGGAGAACGCGACCCTGGAGACCGCAGCATGAGCGGCGACCTCACTGATATGAAGGCCATCCTGGGCAAGGTCGCCACCGGCGCCGCCCTGACCGAGGCCGAGGCCGGCTTCGCCTTCGACATCATCATGTCGGGCAACGCCACCCCGTCGCAGATGGGCGGCTTCCTGATGGCGCTGCGTGTCCGCGGCGAGACGGTGGACGAGATCACCGGCGCCGCCCGCGTCATGCGGGCCAAGGCGATCCCGGTCGAGGCGCCTCCCGGCACCATCGACACCTGCGGCACCGGCGGCGACGGTGCCGGCACCTACAACATCTCCACCGCCGCGGCGCTGGTGGTGTCGTCCTGCGGCGTGCCGGTCGCCAAGCACGGCAACCGCGCCATCTCCTCCAAATCCGGTGCGGCCGACGTGCTGGGTTCGCTGGGCGTCAACCTCGACTGCGACTTCGCGCTGGTGCGCAAGGCGCTGTGGGATGCCCACATCGCCTTCCTGATGGCGCCGCGCCACCATATCGCCATGCGCAACGTCGGCCCCACGCGGGTCGAGCTCGGCACCCGCACCGTCTTCAACCTGCTGGGTCCGCTCGCCAACCCGGCGACGGCCAAGCGCCAAGTCCTCGGCGTCTTCTCCAAGCAATGGGTGGAGCCGCTGGCCCAGGTACTGAAGCGGCTGGGGTCCGAAGCGGCATGGATCGTCCATGGCTCCGACGGGCTGGACGAGATCACCACCACCGGCCCCACCACCGTCGCCCAGTTGAAGGACGGCGAGGTGACGGTGTTCGAGGTGACGCCGGAGGATGCCGGTCTGCCCCGCGCCCGCATCGAGGACCTGAAGGGTGGCGACGCCCAGGTCAACGCCGAGGCGATCCACGCCCTGTTCGACGGGGTGCACAGCCCCTACCGCGACATCGTGCTGCTGAACGCTGCCGCCGCCCTGCATGTGGCCGGCAAGGCCGCGACGCTGAAGGAGGGTGTGGCGATAGCCGCCGACGCCATCGACAGCGGCGGCGCCCGCGACCGCCTGCGCCGGCTGGTCGCCATCACCAACGAGGCGGTGGCCTGATGAGCGACGTTCTGACCCGCATCAACGACGACAAGCGCGCGCTGGTCGCCTCCCGCAAGGCCGCCCGCCCGCTGTCGGAGGTCGAGGCCGCCGCCAAGGCCGCCAACGAGACCAACCCGCCGCGCGGCTTCATCCGGGCGCTGGGCGCCGCGGTGGAGGCCGGCCGCTACGGGCTGATCGCCGAGATCAAGAAGGCCAGCCCGTCCAAGGGCTTGATCCGCGCCGACTTCGACCCTCCGGCGCTGGCCCGCGCCTATCGCGAGGGCGGGGCGACCTGCCTGTCGGTGCTGACCGACGAGCCCTATTTCCAGGGCAGGGACGAGTATCTGGTGGCCGCCCGCGCCGCGGTCGATCTGCCGGTTCTGCGCAAGGACTTCATGGTCGATCCCTATCAGATCGTGGAGGCGCGCGCGCTGGGGGCCGACTGCATCCTCATCATCATGGCCTCGCTGTCCGACGCCCAGGCGGCGGAGATCGAGGATGCCGCGATCGGCCAGGGTCTGGACGTGCTGGTCGAGGTGCATGACCGCGCCGAGCTGGACCGCGCGCTGCTGCTGAAAACGCCGCTGCTGGGCGTCAACAACCGCAACCTCAAGACGCTGGCCGTCGACATCGCGACGACGGAGGAACTGGCGGCCAACGTGCCGGCAGACCGCATGCTGGTTGCAGAAAGCGGGCTCTACACCCCCGCCGATCTGGCCCGGATGGCGAAGGTCGGGGCGCGCTGCTTCCTGGTCGGCGAATCGCTGATGCGGCAGGCCGACGTGACCGCCGCCACCCGCGCCCTACTGTCTCCGGTGTGACGCGATGCCCGACATCGCCATCGCCGCGGAAAGCCCGCGTCAGGATGCGGTGATCGCCCTGGTCGCCGCGCTCGATCGCTATCTGCTGGACCTCTATCCGGCGGACACCTGCCATCTGCTGGACATCGACTCCCTGGAGGCGCCGGACGTTCGCTTCTTCGTCGCCCGCAAAGACGGCGTTCCGGTCGGCTGCGCCGCACTCCGCGTCGATCCGACCGGTTACGGCGAGGTGAAGCGCATGTATGTCGATCCCGCCGCCCGCGGCCACCGCATCGGCGACCGACTGCTCACCCGGCTGGAGGAACAGGCGCGGGACGAGGGGCTGACCGCCCTGCTGCTCGAATCCGGCATCCACCAGCACGAGGCGCTGGCGCTCTACCGCAAGGCCGGGTTCGCCGACCGCGGCCCATATGCCTGCTATGAAGACAACGGCGTCAGCGTCTTCATGGAAAAACCGCTTCTGGAGACCGTCCGATGACCGGCTTCACCCATTTCGACGCCGAGGGCAAGGCGGTGATGGTCGACGTCTCCGACAAGGCGGAGACCGAACGCACCGCCACCGCCGCCGCCACCGTGCTGATGCAGCCGGAGACCCTGGCGCTCATCACGCAGGGCGGAGTGAAGAAGGGCGATGTTCTGTCGGTCGCCCGGCTGGCCGGCATCATGGGGGCCAAGCGCACGCCGGACCTGATCCCGCTGTGCCACCCGCTGATGCTGACCTCGGTCAAGGTCGACCTCTCCTGCGATCCCGCCCGCAACGCCGTGGACGTGACCGCCACCTGCAAGCTGAAGGGCCAGACCGGCGTGGAGATGGAGGCGCTGACTGCCGTCACCGTCGCGGCGCTGACCGTTTACGACATGTGCAAGGCGGTGGACCGCGGCATGACCATCACCGACGTCCGCCTGCTGCACAAGGCCGGCGGCAAGAGCGGCGAATGGGGTGCGTCCACCACCGCCGTCCCATCCGCAGGAGCATAATCTGATGATCTCCGTCGCCGAGGCGCGCGCCCGCATCCTGTCGGCATTCGCCCCTCTGCCGGCGGAGACCGTCGCCCTGCCCGATGCGCTGGGCCGCGTGCTGGCCGAGCCGGTGATCGCCCGGCTGACCCAGCCGCCCTTCCACGCCGCCGCCATGGACGGCTGGGCGGTGCGCGCCGCCGACATCGCCGCCGCGACCGCCGACTCGCCCGTCCCCCTGCGCCGCATCGGCGAATCCTCCGCCGGCCATGCGTTCGACGGCAGCGTCGGCCCTGGTGAGGCGGTGCGCATCTTCACGGGAGCGCCCCTGCCCGATGGCGCCGACGCCGTGGTGATGCAGGAGGATTGCAGCGCCGACGACGCCACCGTCCGGATCGGCCGCGCCGTGGTCGCCGGCCGCTTCATCCGCGAGGCGGGATTCGACTTCACCCTCGGTCAGGAGCTTCTGCCGAAGGGACGTCGCCTGACCGCCCGCGACATTGCGCTGGCTGCCGGCGGCAATGTGCCCTGGCTCTCGGTCCATCGCCGGCCGCGCATCGCAATCCTCGCCACCGGCGACGAGATCGCCCTGCCCGGCGATCCGCTGGGGCCGAGCCAGATCGTCAGCACCAACGCGCTCGGCCTCTGCGCCCTCGTCACCGCCCAGGGCGGCCTCGCCCACAATCTGGGAATTGCCAAGGATACGCCGGAGAGTGTGGCGGCCTTGGCGAAGGGGGCCGCAGGGTGCGATCTGCTGGTCACCACCGGCGGGGCCGCCCATGGCGAATACGATCTCGTGCGCGACGTGCTGGCCGAACGCGGCGTGGCGCTGGAGGTGCAGACCGTGGCGATGCGGCCGGGCAAGGCGCTGATGTTCGGCCGCGCCGGATCGGTGCCGCTGCTGGGTCTCCCCGGCAACCCGGTGTCCACCGGCGTCACCGGCGTGCTGTTCCTGCGCCCGATTCTGCGTCTGCTGCAGGGCCTGCCGCCCGAGGACGACCGCCTGCCGCTGCGCGCCCGCCTGACCACCGCGCTGAAGGCCAACGACCGGCGCGAGGAGTATCTCCGTGCGACGCTCGCCGCCGGCCCCGACGGCGTCCTGACCGTAACGCCCTTCGCCCGGCAGGACAGCGCCATCACCACTCTCTATGCCCAGGCCGATTGCCTGATCCCCCGCCCGCCCAACGCCGATCCGGAACCGGCCGGCGCCATGGTGACCGTGCTCCCCCTGACCGATGGAGCGCTCAGCATCTAGGACTTGGAACACCCCCCGAACGACGGATGGAACAGTTGAACAGCATCCCGAAAACTGTTTCACGCTGTTCCAAATGTTCCGTTCAAGTTCTAAAAGAAGCCGACGGGGGGCTTGACGCGCGGCAGGAACCAAACTAGAACATGGAGCAACGTTTAGTTTTTGTTCCATCTTCAGTCTGGCGACGGCCGGGAGGCATCCATGCTCACGCGCAAGCAGCACGAATTGCTGCTGTTCATCCACGAACGGCTCGGCCAGGGCGGTGTCTCGCCGTCGTTCGACGAGATGAAGGACGCCCTGGGGCTGAAGTCCAAGTCGGGCATCCATCGCCTCATCACCGGACTTGAGGAACGCGGCTTCATCCGCCGCCTGCCCCACCGCGCCCGCGCGCTCGAGGTTCTCCGCCTGCCGGAAGGCCTGGACGCCGCCCGCAGCCGCAGCGCGGCGCCCAAGCCGAAGTTCCAGCCCAACGTCATCAAGGGCGATTTCGCCTTTGCCGGCCGCGACACCACGCCTCCCGCCACGATGCCCGCCGCCGCCAACGAGACCGTGCAGCTCCCGCTCTACGGCCGCATCGCCGCCGGCACACCGATCGAGGCCCTGCGCGACAACAGTGCCTTCGTCGATGTTCCGGCCTCCATGCTGACCGGCGGAGACCATTACGCCCTGGAGGTTTCCGGCGATTCGATGATCGAGGCCGGCATCCTCGACCACGACACCATCATCATTCAGCGTTGCGACGCGGCGGAGAACGGCACCATCGTCGTCGCGCTGGTCGATGAAGGCGAGGTGACGCTGAAGCGCCTGCGCCGCAAGGGCAACACGGTGGCCCTGGAACCCGCCAACGCCGCCTACGAAACCCGCATCTTCGGCGCCGACCGCGTCCGTGTGCAGGGCAAGCTGGTCGGTCTCGTCCGCAAGTACTGAGGCCCTTTCCGCTTCAGCACCAATCCCCTCCCCCGCCCGGCTCTCGCACAAAGCTTCGCTTTGTGCTGACGCGGCAGGCGGACCGAAGGTCCGCTGAGAGCGGGGGAGGGTTAGGGTGGGGGTCTAACGTTCCCTCATCTCCCCCCGGTCCAGGGCCGATCCCCCCTAAGCCCTCGCACCGTCTCCACCCGGATGCCCTCCTCCGTCACCGTCAGCGTATGCGCTCCCTCATGCCGCAGCGCCCATCGGTCGACCACCAAACCGGCCCGGCACCCGCGCGCCACCGCCGCCGTCACCACAGCGTCCGCCGATCCGCAATCCTCGTCCAGTGCATCGGGCAGCCGCGGCAATGCCACCGTCTTCCCCCGCACCCGGTACAGACACCCCAGCGCATCGCAACTCAGCGACCGCCCGCCCTCGCTCCATCCGCCCGCCGCCGGCCAGGGCTCCGCCGCTGCCCGCTCCCCGTCGCGCTCCCTCCAGGTCTCGGTCAGCCGCCCGCCGCCCTTGCCCGAGCCACTGAGCCGCCCGTCCGGCAGCCTCACCGCCACCACCGTCCCGTCCCCCGCCACCAGCACATCCGGCCGTTCCACCAGCATCGGCGAGGCCAACCCCGCCAGGATCGGCAGCATCCCCAGCCAGCGCCACCGCCGCGTCCATACGCACAGCCAGAGCCCGCCCACCACCAGCGCCGCGAATCCCTCCACCGGCATCGCCGGCACCGTCAGCGAAGCCCAGGGCAACCGACCGAAGAACTCCGCGGTCCAGATCACCGCCCGATCGCCCCAATTCATGGCAATCAGCGCCGGCGCCTCCAACCCGAGGGGCAGCAGCGCGTAGGCGATCAGGCTCCACGGCATGACCCAGAAGGACGTGATGGGAATCGCGATCAGGTTCGACAGCACGCCATAAAAGGCAATCTGCTGAAAATGGAAGAGCGAGAAGGGCAAGGTCGCCAGCGTCGCCACCACGCTGGTCAGCAGGATCCCGCCGACATAGAACAGCCCGCGCACCAACCATCCCGCGTCGCGCCGCCATTCCGCCAGCCTGACACTGCCACGCTCGAACGCCGCGATCAGCGCCACCACCGCCGCGAAAGACATCTGGAAGCTCGGCCCCAGCATCCCCTCCGGGTCCATGGCGATGGTGACCAGCCCGGCGAAGGCGACCAGCCGCATGCTCAGCGGATGGCGGTCCAGCATGATCGCCCCCATCACCATGCCGGTCATCAGCACCGACCGCACCGTCGGCAACGGCGCTCCGACCAGCAGCGTGTAGGCGAGCGCCGACAGGATCCCGAACAGCGCCGCGATCTTCTTGATCGGCCATCGCAGAGCGATATAGGGCACCGCCGCCAGCAGCGCCCGCACCACATAGAACAGGATGCCCGCCGCGATGCCGACATGCAGGCCGGAAATCGACAGAAGATGCGCCAGCCCGCTGTTGCGGAAATCATCCAGCGTCGCTTCGGGAATGCCGAACTCCTCGCCATTCAGCAGCGCGGTGGTGACGCTCGCCTCCACCGGGTCGCCGATCGCCGCCGCCACGCGCTCCGCGATGGCTCCCCGCGCATGTTCGAAGGCGATGGCAACCGTGCTCCATCCCGTCACCGGCGGCGCCTCCACCTGCTCCACCGCCCCTGTGGCAAAGCCGGTCCCACCCAGACCCATGAACCAGGCCCGCCGCTGGAAGTCGAAGGCACCGGGTTCCGCCGGCGCCTGCGGCGGCAACAGCGTCGCCCGCAGCCGAACCACCGATCCCGGAGCGGGCGCAGGGTTGCGGTCGGACAGGCGGATTCTCAACGCGGCCGGCGTCTGCTCCGGTGCCAGTCTGCTGACCGTCACCTCGCGCAACGTGATGCGCACCGCACCCGGCCGCCGCTCCACCGCCATCACCCGCCCGGCGACGGTGGCGCCCGCGATGCTTCGGGTCAGGACCGGCGCCGCCATGCGCGCCGTATGCGCCTGCGCCACCAGGAATCCGGCTGCCGCCATCAGCAGTGCCGTCGCCACCCCGGCCAACGCGAACCAGCGCCGCACAGCCAACAACAGGATCACCGCCCCGCCGACCGCCGCGAGTCCGCCCCACCAGACCGGTTCCTGCCGCAACTCGAAATACAGCGACACCCCTGCCCCAAAAGCGACGGGCAGCCACAGAACCCAACGCTCCCCCTCCGCCCCTGCCAACGCCGCGAGTCGCCTGCCGGCGCGCGTCAACAGGCGCCGCCATCGTCCGCTGAGCGCCGGCGGGTTATCCGTCTCCTCCTCCGGCCAGCCGGCGGCGGTCACCGGCAGCGGCTTCCCGGCGCAGCGATGCCGCCCGCGGGCCCTTCAACGACCGTCCATGCACGCATCGCATTGCCTCCAAGCCGGGTGGCTGTGTTAAACCACGGTGTCGAACCACCGGCGCATCATACCAGCGCCGAACCGGAAATTGAGAGACCGATGACCGTCGTCACCCGCTTCGCTCCGTCGCCGACCGGCTTTCTGCACATCGGCGGTGGCCGCACCGCCCTGTTCAACTGGCTGTACGCCCGCAACACCGGCGGCAAGTTCCTGCTGCGGATCGAAGACACCGACCGGCAACGTTCGACCCAGGCGGCGGTGGACGCCATCCTCGATGGGCTGAAGTGGCTGGGGCTCGACTGGGACGGCGACGCCGTCAGCCAGTTCGAGCGCAAGGACCGTCATGCCGAGGTGGCGCACCAGATGCTGGCCGCCGGCAAGGCTTATCGCTGCTATTGCAGTCCGGAAGAGCTGGAGGAGATGCGCGCCGCCCAGAAGGCGGCCGGGCAGCCGATGCGCTACGATGGCCGCTGGCGCGACCGTCCCGATTCCGATGCCCCTCCGGGCGTTGCTCCGGTGATCCGGCTGAAGGCGCCGCAGGAGGGCCAGACCGTCCTGAACGACCTTGTCCAGGGCGAGGTGACGGTGCAGAACGCCCAGCTCGACGACCTGATCCTGCTGCGCGCCGACGGCACCCCGACCTATCTGCTGGCTGTGGTGGTCGACGACCACGACATGAACGTCACCCACGTCATCCGCGGCGACGACCACCTGACCAATACCTTCCGACAGATCCAGATCTTCAACGCCATGGGCTGGGACCTGCCGCGCTTCGGCCATATCCCGCTGATCCATGGCCCCGACGGCGCCAAGCTGTCCAAGCGTCACGGCGCGCTGGGCGTCGATGCCTACCGCGACATGGGCTATCTGCCGGAAGCGGTCCGTAACTATCTGCTGCGGCTCGGCTGGTCGCATGGCGACGACGAGATCATCTCGACCGAACAGGCCATCGAGTGGTTCAACCTGGAGAGCATCGGCCGCTCGCCGTCGCGCTTCGACTTCGCCAAGCTCGAGAATCTGAATGCCCATTACATGCGGCTTGCCGACGATTCCCGACTGTTCGGTCTGATCGCCCCGCGCCTGGAGGCGGAACTCGGCCGCGGCCTGAGCGACGCCGAACGCGACCTTCTGACGCGGGCCATGAACGGCCTGAAGCAGCGCGCCCGCACCGTGGTCGATCTGGCGCAGAGCGCACGCTTCTATGTCGCGCCGCAGCCGCTCAGCTATGACGAAAAAGCGTCCGCGCTGCTGGACGAAAAGGGCCGCAATCTGTTGAAAGAACTGGCGGCTGCCTTCGCCGAAGTGCCGGATTTCACCGCCGCTGCGCTGGAATCGCAGGTTCGCGCCTTCGCCGAGGCACGGGGCGAAAAGCTGGGCAAGGTGGCTCAGCCGTTGCGCGCCGCGCTGACCGGATCGACGGTGTCGCCGCCGATCTTCGAAGTGGCCGAACTGCTGGGCCGCGAAGCAACGCTTTCTCGCATCCGCGATGCAGCGGGTGCAGCATAATGGTCACTTCCGTGCGTTGCCATCGGGCAGCCTTGGAACTATGCTGCGCCGACGAAAAAAGGGCGCCAAGCCCGACCCTCAACGATAAGGACGTGCCGAGATGACCCAGACTGAGGACGGCAAGGATACCGTAACCCTCATCGACAATAAGACGGGCAAGCAGGTCACGATGCCGGTCCTGCACGGCAGCGTCGGGCCGAGCGTGATCGACATCCGCAAGCTCTACGCCGAGACCGGCCACTTCACCTACGATCCGGGCTTCACCTCGACGGGCAGCTGCGAGTCGCAGATCACCTACATCGACGGCGACGAGGGTGTTCTGCTGCACCGCGGCTACGCCATCGACGATCTGGCCGAGCATTCGACCTTCCCGGAAGTCTGCTTCCTCCTGCTCAACAACCATCTGCCGACCGCGACCGAGCGCACGGAGTTCGAGAACATCCTGCGCCGCCACTCGATGGTGCACGAGCAGCTGACCAAGTTCTACAGCGGCTTCCGCCGTGACGCCCACCCGATGGCGATCATGTGCGGCGTCGTCGGCGCCCTGTCGGCCTTCTACCACGACTCGCTGGACATCAACGATCCGCAGGCGCGCAAGATTGCCGCGCACCGCCTGATCGCCAAGATGCCGACGATCGCGGCCATGGCCTACAAGTACTCGACCGGCCAGCCCTTCATGTATCCGCGCAACGACCTGTCGTATGCGGAGAACTTCCTCTACATGACCTTCGGCACACCCTGCGAGCCGTTCAAGGTCAACCCGATCCTGTCCAAGGCGATGGACAAGATCTTCATCCTGCACGCCGACCACGAGCAGAACGCCTCGACCTCGACCGTCCGTCTGGCCGGTTCGTCGGGCGCCAACCCGTTCGCCTGCATCGCCGCCGGCATCGCCTCGCTGTGGGGTCCGGCCCATGGCGGTGCGAACGAAGCCGTTCTGAAGATGCTGGAAGAGATCGGCTCGGTGGATCGCATCCCCGAGTTCGTCCGCCGCGCCAAGGACAAGAACGACAACTTCCGCCTGATGGGCTTCGGCCACCGGGTCTACAAGAACTACGACCCGCGCGCCCAGGTCATGCGCCAGACCTGCCACGAGGTCCTCGGCGAGCTCGGCATCAAGGACGAGCCGCTGCTGGACATCGCGATGGAGCTGGAGAAGATCGCCCTCTCGGACGAGTACTTCATCGAGAAGAAGCTCTATCCGAACGTCGACTTCTACTCGGGCATCATCCTGAAGGCGATGGGATTCCCGACCAGCATGTTCACCGTGCTGTTCGCGCTGGCCCGCACCGTCGGCTGGATCAGCCAGTGGAAGGAGATGATCGAGGACCCGGTGCAGAAGATCGGCCGTCCGCGTCAGCTCTACACCGGCCAGACCAAGCGGCCGTTCGTGCCGCTGGCCGAGCGTGGCTAACCGGCCCACAGCCCACATCGGAATGGGCGGCTCCAACGGAGCCGCCCAGGACCCGACTGCGTACATCGTTCCGGCCCGGCGGGTGCGTCTGCGCCCGCCGGCCAACGACAACAGGGCGCCACTCGGCTGGCGCGTCCGCCGCCTGATCGTTTATCTGCTGATCCTGGCACTGATCGCCGGGATCGTCTTCATCTGAGGCAACGCCTCAGTTCTCGCACTCCAGTGCGAAGCCTTCGTCGATCCACCCCGTGATGCCGCCGATCATCAGTTTGACCGGCCGTCCAATCCTTGCGAGGCGCAAGGCGGCGCGATCAGCACCGTTGCAATGGGGTCCGGCGCAGTAGACCACGAACAGCGTGCCGTCCGGCCAATCCGCCATCCGACGCTCGGTAATCTTGCCGTGCGGCAGGTTCAGGGCTCCCGGTATATGTCCACGCGCGAATGCTGCCGGTCCACGCACATCGAGCAGAATGAAGTCCGGTTTACCGGATTTCAGCGTGTCGTGAACATCCCAGCAGTCGGTCTCCAGCGACAGCCGCCTGGCAAAGTGAGCCGCCGCAATCTCAGACGGGGCCGCGGGAATTTCGGTGACGAGACTGGGCATGGGGTCCTCGTTGCTGGGGTCTGATTGGACGTGACGCCCCCATCATTCCAATCGCTCCTTCGGCTGGAAAGTGGCGCAACCGCCAGCTATCGTGCAGATCATGCCAATCGCCACGCCCCCGCTGGTCGTCGCCCTCGCCTATGACGGCCTCTGCACCTTCGAGTTCGGCGTCGCCGTCGAGGTGTTCGGCCTGTCGCGCCCGGAACTCGGGCCGGATTGGTACAGATTTGCGGTCGCCGCCCTCGATGCCGGACCGCTGCGCGCGGTGGGCGGCATCCGCGTGGAAGCCGATGGCGGACTCGACCTGCTCGACCAAGCCGGCATCATCATCATTCCGGGCTGGCGCGGCGCACGGGAGCCGGTACCCGGCGACCTGATCGCCGCGTTGCGCCGGGCCAACAAGCGCGGCGCACGGATCCTGTCGATCTGCTCCGGCGCGTTCGTTCTCGCCGCCGCCGGACTTCTGAACGGACGCCGGGCGACCACGCACTGGCGATATACCGCGACGCTCGGTGAACTTTACCCCGATATACGGGTGATGCCCGACGTGCTGTATGTGGATGAAGGCAACATTCTGACCTCAGCCGGCAGTGCCGCCGGCATCGACCTCTGCCTGCATCTGGTCCGCCGCGATTTCGGACCGGAGGCGGCAAACAGCGTGGCCCGCCGTCTGGTCGTCCAGCCGCATCGCGAAGGCGGGCAGGCACAATTCATCGAAACGCCGGTGCCGACCGCCCGCGAAGGAGCCCGCTTGGCTCCCCTGCTCGATCATTTGCGGGAGAGGCTGGCGGAGGAACACAGCCTGTCCGGCATGGCATCGCGGGCGGGGATGAGTGTCCGCACCTTCCTGCGCCGTTTCCAGTCCCTGACCGGCACCACCCCTGGCGACTGGCTACTGACCGAGCGGCTGAGTCGCGCCCGTGACCTTCTGGAAGCGAGCAGCCTGCCGGTGGAAGAGGTGGCGACCCTGACCGGCTTCGGCTCCGCTGCCACCCTCCGTCACCATTTCCGCCGCCGGCTGGGACTTAGCCCGGCCAACTACCGCGAACGCTTCCGCCGCGTGGCCGGGCCTGCGCCAACGAAAAAGGGCGCAGCCGTCACCGACCACGCCCCTCCTCTTGACCTTTGACCGAACGGCCGATCACTTCCGCTCGATCAACTCGACCTTGTAGCCATCCGGGTCTTCAATGAAGGCGATCACGGTGGTGCCATGCTTCATCGGGCCCGGCGGGCGCGGAATCTTGACACCTTCGGCCGCCAGCTTCTCGCAGGTGGCATAGATGTCCGGCACGCCGAGGGCGATATGACCGTAGGCAGTGCCAATCTCGTACGGTTCCTTCTGATCCCAATTGTGGGTCAGTTCCAGGACCGCAGTGTCGGACTCCTCGCCATAGCCGACGAAGGCGAGGGTGAAGCGACCGCCCTCATAGTCATTGCGGCGCAGCAGCTTCATGCCGAGCAGCCGCGTGTAGAAGTCCAGCGACTTCTCCAGATCCAGCACGCGCAGCATCGTGTGCAGCAGACGGAATTCACTCATGGTCTCTGTTCTCCCATTCAGGGTTTGCCCTCTTGGGGCCTGTTCAAGCGTCGTTCCGCAATGACGTCCAGAACCGTACGGGCAGCCCGCTCGCTGGGCGGAGTGTCGCCTTGCCCCAGCCAGCGGGCCACCTCGGCAACGCCATCGATCTGCGCCTGACGTGCCGCCGGATCGTCCAGCAGGCGGGCCAGTTCGGCCGCCAGTCTATCCGGCCGGCAATCCTGCTGCAGCAGTTCGGGAACCAGCATCCGATCGAGCATCAGGTTGACGAGGTTGACGTATTTCACCCGAATCAGCCGCCGATAGAGCGCAACCGTGACCGGGTTCAGCCGATAGGCGATGACCGTCGGCAGCCGCGCGAGAGCCAACTCCAGAGAAACGGTGCCGGACGCGGCGAGTGCCGCTTCCGCCGCGGCAAAGGCATCATATTTTTCGGCGTCGCCTTCCACCAGCACGGCTCGGACCGGCCAGTCGGCAATGGCGGCCGCCACCCGGTCACGAACCGTGGCCACGGTCGGCACCACCGCCACCAAAGTGGGGTGCGCGGGTTGCAACCGCTCCAGCGTCGCACGGAAATCCGGCAGCAAACGCGACACTTCGCCTTTGCGGCTGCCGGGAAGAATGGCGACCACGCGGTCAGCCGGTGCGATGCCGTGACGATCACGGAAGCCGGCCCCGTCGCCCTTCCCCGCCCCACCCTCGACCACCGAATGGCCGACGAAGGTACAGGCCAGCCCTTCCCTCTCGAAATAGGGCGGCTCGAAGGGAAGAACGGCAAGCAGATGATCGTAGATGGTGGCATATTTCGCCGCACGCTTCGGCTTCCAGGCCCAGACCGTCGGTGCGACATAGTGGATCAACGGGATGGCGGGTGCCGCCGCACGCACCTTCTTTGCCACGCGCACGGTGAAGCCCGGCGAGTCGATTCCGACCACGGCGTCGGGACGTATACGGATGATCTCCGCGACCGTCTGGTCGATGCGACGGATCAGGTTCGGCAGGTGCGGCAGCAGTTCGAAGATGCCGAACAGGGTCAGTTCCGCCATAGGAAAGAGGCTGACCAGCCCCTCCGCCATCATCTTCTCGCCGCCGATGCCGACGAACCTCACCTTTCCGCCGGTCAGCCGCTTGGCCGCAGCCATCAGCCGGGCGCCCAGCGCGTCGCCGGACGGCTCGCCGGCAATCAGGAACAGTGTCGGACCGTCATCGGCCGCAAGCGGGCCACTCATTGCGGAATCTCGATGCCGACAACGAACAGGCCGAGGCGATCCGCCGCCTCGGCCACCGCAGGTCGGTCCACCAGCAGGCTGCCGCCGGCCTCGACCGCGATCCCCCGCAGACCGGCAGCCGCAGCCTTTTCCACAGTGGTGACGCCCATGGTGGGAAGGTCGATGCGGCGATCCTGCTTCGGCTTCCTTACCTTGACCAGCACGCCACCGGGCCCCGGACGCGCCAATGCGGCACAGCGATCGAGCATTGCGTCGGTGCCCTCGATCGCCTCGACCGCCAAAACGATTCCCTGCTGAACCACCGCACCCTGCCCAACGTCCAGCACCCCCATTGCGCGGGCGACTTCGACCGCACGGGCAATGTCCCGCTCCGCGTCCGCGTCGGGCGCGAAACGGCCGACCGGTCCGGCAACGGTCAGTAGATCCTTCAGCAGGTCATGCAATCCGACCACACGGAACCCGTCATCCTCGACTTCGCGCACAACGGCGCGCAGCAAGCCGTCATCGCCGAGCGCGCGGGTGCCGACGCGGGCAAGGAAACGCGCGGTGCGCCAATCCGGCATCAGTTCGGTGAAAGAGGGACGCTTCACCGGTCCGGCAAGAACCACCTCTCCCACGCCCTCCTCATGCAGACGCCGCAGGATCGTGCCGGCGGCACCGAAGCGACTCCAGACATGGGGCGCCCCGGCAACCGTCTCGGGATCGGTGTGTCCATCGAAGGCCACGATGAAGACCTCACGCCCCTGCCCGCGCACCGCATTGGCGATGCGGGCCGGGAGCGTACCGCCGCCGGCCAGGATCGCCAGCTTCGGACCCGCTGGCGGCGATCCGGTGCCTTTTGTTGTATCGGCCATAGGCCGGTCGCCTCAGCTCTCGCGCGGCTGGCAGAGAGACCGGGCTTCCTTGGCCCGGATGAAGGAGAGAACGTCCGAAATCAGCGCACGCTCGCCGAAGTCGCGACCGACCTCATCCACCCGCTCGGCGAAGGTCCCCTCCGGACCGAACAGCATGCGATAGGCGGCACGCAGGGCGTGGATGTCATCCTTCTTGAAGCCGCGGCGCTCCAGACCGACAAGATTCAGGCCGGCCAGCCGGGCGCGGTCCCCCATGACCAGGCCGAAGGGAATCACGTCGTTCTCGACGCCCGACATGCCGCCGATCATGGCATGGGAGCCGATGCGCACGAACTGGCGCACCGCCGACAGCCCGCCGATGATGACATAGTCACCCAGCGTGACGTGACCACCCAGAGTGGCGTTGTTGGCCATGATGACATGGTCGCCGACGACGCAGTCGTGGGCCACGTGCGAACCCATCATGAACAACCCGTCGTCACCGACGCGGGTGATCATGCCGCCGCCCTCGGTGCCCGGGTTCATCGTCACATGTTCGCGGATCTGGTTACGGGCGCCGATGACGAGTTCCGACGGCTCGCCATGGAACTTCAGATCCTGCGGCCGGTGCCCGATGGACGCGAAGGGATAGATGACGGTTTCGGCGCCGATGCTGGTGCGCCCGTCGACCGCAACATGCGAAACCAGCCGAACGCCGTCGCCCAGCGTGACGTCGGGACCGACGACGCAGAAGGGGCCGATGCTGACCCCCTCCCCCAGCTTGGCAGCGGGATCGACGATGGCGGACGGATGGATGGTAACGGTCATTTTTCGTCCAGGATCATGGCGGAATAGACGGCTTCAGCGACGAGGACGCCATCGACCTTGGCCTCGCCCTTGAACTTCCACACGTTGGCGCGCTGACGCTGCTTGGTGACGTGGATGTGGATGGTGTCGCCGGGGGTGACGGGGCGGCGGAAGCGAGCCTCGTCGACGGTCATGAAATAGACCAGCTTGCCTTCGGCGTCGGGACCCAGGGTCGCCACGACCAGCACGGCGGAGGTCTGGGCCATCGCCTCGATGATCAGCACGCCGGGCATGACCGGGCGCGACGGGAAGTGGCCCTGGAAGAATGGCTCGTTGATCGTGACGTTCTTCACGCCGGTGGCGCCTTCGCCCAGCGTCACATCGATCACCCGGTCGATCATCAGGATCGGGTAACGATGCGGGATCATCTTCATGATCCGCGTGATGTCGATGTCGTCGATCTTGTTGCTTTGCGCGTTGTTGTCCGCCGTCACGTCCATTGCCCGGCCGCCCGCCTTTCCACCAACCGATAGAGTTCAGCATTCCCTGTTTGAAGGGAACGGGCACCGCCGCCCCGATAAGGAACACCGGTGCCTTATTGTTTGCTCCGCCTTCTTGCCCCATTTCCGCGGCGACCGCAACCGCCGAACCCGGAAACGGAACAGGGCCGCCACCGTCCCCGCTCGGGACGGCGACGGCCCTGTTCAGACAAGCATCACTGCTTGGGGACGTTCAGCGCGACCTGCGGCAGCTTCTTGTTCACGCGCTCCATCACCGCGTCGGTGACGTCGAGCTGCGTGTCGACCAGAACGAACTGCTGGCGAGCCAGAACGAGGTTCGCGCCGCGCTCGCGGGAGATGTCGGCGACCACCTCGACCATCGTCTTGTGAACGACGGCCATCGCTTCGTTCAGGCTGGTCTCCAGAGCGCGCTTACGGTTCTGAACCGTCTTCTGCACGTCGGCGACCTGCTTTTCGAAATCGCGGCGCTTGTTGGCGAGAGCTTCCGGCGACAGGACGGTCTGCTGCTTGCGCAGTTCGTCCTCGTTCTTGCGGAGCTTGTCCTCCAGCGCGGAAATTTCCTTCTGGTAGGAATCACGCAGTGACTCGAAGGACTTGGTGATGCCCTTCGACGCGGCGGATTCCTGCATGATCTTCTGGACGTCGATCACTGCGATGACAGGCGCCTTGAGCTCCGCACCCGGACCCGGGACTTCGGCCTTCGGGGCGTCGGTCTTGGGTGCCGATTGGGCCGGAGCCGCCTGGGCCATGGCCGAGGTCGCGGCAAAGAGGAGACCGGCAGCCGTAACGGCCGACAGGGCGGCGACGCGGAACGGCGTCTTCGACAGGGTGGATTGCATCTTAGAACCTGGTTCCGAAGCTGAAGCGGATAAGCTCTTTCTTGTCGTAGCCTTCCTTGCGGATCGGCAGGGCGACATCGAGCCGGATGGGGCCGAACGGCGACTTCCACGACACGCCGGTGCCGATGGAGACGCGGATGCTCTCGTCATCCTTCACGTTCGGATCGCTGATGTCGGCCTTGCCCAGCGTGCCGACATCGGTGAAGGCATGGCCGAGCAGACCGAATTCCTCCGGCAGGCCGAAGGGGAAGCTCATTTCCACCGAGGCGCGGGCATAGCGCGTGCCGCCCAGCGCGTCGCCAGTCGAAATGTCGCGCGGGCCGATACCGGCGGTGTTGAAGCCGCGCAGCGTGTCGCCGCCGATGAAGAAACGGTCGCCTAGGTCAACCTTCTTGCCGAGGCCGTGGATGTAGCCGATTTCGCCGGTGGTGCTGAGCACCCACTGGTCCTCGCCGAGCGGCAGGTAGTAGCCGGCAGCCAGCTTGTTCCGCAGGAAGCGCACCGACCCACCGAGACCGGCGATGTCATTGGTCAGGCGGACGAAATACCCCTCGGTCGGCGTCAGCTTGCTGTTGCGGACGTCGTAGGTCAACTCCTGGCCGATCAGTGAGGTCAGACGCTCACCGCGCTGCTCCTGGATGTACTTCGACGCGGTGGTCGGCACTTCCTCGATCAGCGTGTCCTGCAGCTGATAGTAAACGCGCTGGCGCAGACGCTCGGTCAGCGGATAGCCGAGGCGCAGGGCGAAGCCGGTGTTCTTCTCGTTGAAGGAGCTTTCATCCTGGTAGTTGTAGCGCGTCCGGAAGATGTCGACGCCAGCCGACAGGTCGCGGTCCATGAAGTACGGCTCCGTGAAGGAGATATCGTACAGCTGGCGCCGGCCGGACAGTGTGGCACCCAGACGCAGATCCTGGCCGCGGCCAAGGAGATTGCGCTCGCGGATCGAGAAGTCACCCAACGGACCGTCGGAGGTCGAGAAGCCCGCACCGATGGAGATTTCACCGGTGGACTGCTCGGCCACGTCGACGTTGACGACGGTACGGTCCGGCGCGCTGCTCTCGGACGTCGTGATGTTCACGCGCTCGAAGAAGCCGAGATCCTTGATGCGCTGCTCCGACCGCTTCAGCTTCGACGCGTTGAAGGGGTCGCCTTCGGACAGCAGCATCTCGCGGCGGATCACCTTGTCGAGCGTCCGGACGTTGCCGGAAATATCGATGCGGTCAACGAAGGTACGCGGACCCTCGTTGATCTCGTAGGTGATGTCGATGGTGTGGGTTTCACGATTGCGCGAAATCCGCGGACGGACATCGACGAACGCATACTGTAGATCGCCGACCGCGTTGGTCAGCTTCGTGATGGTGTCTTCCACCTTCTGGGCGTTGTACCAGTCGCCTTCGGTGGTGGTGACGCTGTTCTGCAGAACCGCGGGGTCGAGCTGCTTCAGCGAGGTCTTGATGTCGACCTTGCCGAACTTGTAGCGCTCGCCTTCCTCGATGGTGAAGGTGATGAAGAAATCCGACTTGTCCGGAGTCAGTTCGGCGACCGCCGACACGACGCGGAAATCGGCATAGCCTTCCTTCAGGTAGTAGCGGCGCAGCAGGTCACGATCGTAGTTCAGGCGATCCGGATCGTAATTGTCATCCGACGACAGGAACCGCCACCAGGCGGATTCCTTGGTCTGGATGTTCTCGCGCAGGGTTCCGTCCGAGAAATGCTCGTTGCCGATGAAGGTGATGCCGCGCACGCCGGTGCGCACGCCTTCATTGATCTCGAACACCAGATCGACACGGTTCTGGTCGAGCTGGATGATCTTCGGTTCGACGGTCGCACCGAATCGGCCTTGCCGCCGGTAAATCTCCTGGATGCGCTGGACGTCGGACTGGACCCGGGTTCGGGTATAGACCACGCGCGGACGCAACTGGATTTCCTTCTCCAGCGTATCCTTCTCGATGCGCCGATTGCCCTCGAACGCGATGCGATTGATGATCGGATTCTCCGCCACCGTCACCACAAGCGTGTCGCCTTCGCGCTTCAGCACGACGTCGGCGAACAGGCCGGTGTTGAACAGCGACTTCAGCGACTGGTCGATCCGGTCGGGATCGAACGGGTCGCCGGGCTGGACGGTCAGGTAGGAGCGGACCGTGGATGGTTCGATTCGCTGGGTGCCTTCGACCCGGATGTCGCGCACCGTACCGCCACTGAACACCTGGGTGACCGTGGACCCGGTGACCGCCTGAGCCCGACCGGGCGAGGCGGCGGTTTGGGCGAGGGCGACAGACACCGTCGTCATGGCGCAGCCGGCCATCAGGCCCGCCACCAGAACTTTGCTCGACACCGGCAAATCACGCTCCCTGGCAAGGGGCTGGCTTTAGGAAACCAGTCCCCGGAAGAAATCGACCACGCGCAATTGAACAAGGTCGTTCCACGTGGCGAAGACCATGAGCGTTAATACCAAGGCCAATCCAATTCGGAAACCGTATTCTTGCGCCCGCGCTCCAAGCGGCCGGCCAAGCAGCTTTTCGATGCCGTAAAAAAGCAGGTGGCCGCCATCCAGCATCGGAACCGGAAACAGGTTGATGAGGCCCAGGTTCACGGACAGGAACGTCATGAACCAGACCAGCGGATACCAGCCGGATTGCGCCACCTCGCCCGACATCTGGGCGATGCGCAATGGGCCGCCCAACTCCTCCGTCCCACGCGATCCCTGGACCATCTGGCCCAGTGCGGTGAAGGTGCCGGTGATCATGCCTGCGACTTCACGTCCCGCCTGCCAGACAGCGGTCACGGGATCATGACGCATCATGCCGACGCTGCCGCGGCTGATCCCGAGCAGGCCGATCTGGTGAGCGTTGCCGAGTCGGTCGGTGACCGTCTGCGACTCCGGCGTGGCGGTCAGGGTCATAACCCGTCCATCGCGCTTCAGTTCGATGGCCAGCGGCTCGCCCGGGCGGATCGAAACGATCTGCCGGATCTCTTCGAATCGCTGAACCCCGGTGCCGTCGACCGACAGGATCAGATCACCCGGCTGAATGCCGGCGCGTTCCGCCGCACTGCCGGGCTGAATGCCACCGACGTCCGGCGGGGTGAAGGACTGGCCGGCGGTCATGAACAGCAGGGAAAGAACGACGATGGAGAAGACGAAATTCGCGATCGGTCCGGCCGCCACGATGGCTGCACGCTGCCCCACCCGCTTGTGGTGGAAGGACACCGCGCGCTCCTCCGCCGACATGGCGGTCAGATGGGCACCCGGGGTGCTGGCCGGATCGGCATCGCCGAACATCTTGACGTAGCCGCCGAGCGGCAACGCGCTGAATTTCCAGCGGGTGCCCACCCGGTCGGTGAAGCCGAACAGTTCCGGTCCGAAGCCGATGGAGAAGGTTTCGATCCGCACGCCGTTGCGGCGCGCGATCAGATAGTGACCAAGCTCGTGCACGAAGACGAGCACGGTGAGGACCAGCAGAAAGGCCAGCACCGAGGTCCAGAAACCGCCGATAACGTCCATATCAACCCTTGCGCCTTCCAGCGCCTCGAACGCGGATCATCGGCTGCCAACCGCCGTCGCACCGATGGCCGCAACACGGCAGGCGGCGTCCCGCCTCGCATCCGCGTCGGCCTCCCGCACGGCGGCGAGATCGCGCAGCGGGCGGTGGGGCAACGCCGTCAACGTCTCCTCGACGATCCGTTCGATGTCGAGGAAGCCGATCCGGCGGTCGAGAAACGCCTGGACGGCCACCTCGTTGGCGGCACTGAGTATAGTAGGAGCGCCCCCCCCGCTTTGCAAGGCGGCCCGGGCCAGCCTCAGTGCAGGGAAACGCACGGGATCAGGAGCCTCGAAGGTCAGCGTCGCCGCCTTGACCAGATCGAGCCGCTCCGCCGGCGTGGCGATGCGGGCGGGCCAGCCGAGCGCATAGGCGATCGGCGTGCGCATGTCGGGCGTGCCGAGCTGCGCCAGAACCGAGCCGTCGACATATTCGACCAGCGAATGGATGACCGACTGCGGGTGGACCAGCACATCGATGCGCTCTTCCGGTATGCCGAACAGGAAGTGGGCTTCGATCAGCTCCAGCCCCTTGTTCATCATCGTGGCGCTGTCGACCGAAATCTTGGCGCCCATGTCCCAGGTCGGATGGGCGACCGCCTGCTCCCGCGTCGCAGCCGCCATGAAGGCGCGATCCCTGGTGCGGAAGGGACCGCCCGACGCCGTCAGGATCAGGCGGGCAACGCTGTCGGTACGGTCGAAATCGAAGACTTGGTAGATGGCGGAATGCTCGCTGTCGACCGGCAGCAGCGTCGCGCCGTGGGCCTTCACCTCCTCCATCATCAAGGCGCCGGCGCAGACCAGCACCTCCTTGTTGGCGAAGGCGACGATGGCGCCACGCCGCACCGCTGCGAGCGTCGGCTCGAGACCGGCGGCGCCGACGATGGCGGCCATCACCCAGTCGGCCGGACGCTCCGCCGCGGCGGCAACCGCTTCGGACCCGGCGGCGACCTCGATGCCGGTGCCGGAGAGCAGGCTCTTCAACTCGGCATAGGCGGCGGGGTCGGCGACCACGGCCAAGCGGGCGTTCAACTGCCGGGCTTGCTGAGCCAGCAGAGTGACGTTGCGGTTCGCGGTCAGCGCCTCCACCGGAAAGCGCTCCGGATCGCGGGAGACGAGATCCACCGTCTGCGTTCCGACCGAGCCCGTGGACCCGAGGATCGTTACGCTGCGCGGCGCATCAGGCCCCGCTCCCGCTTTCACCACCATGACAGAACCGATCCAACGGCCGCGTGAAACAGGGCCAGCACCGGGGCCGCGGCCAGAAGCCCGTCGATGCGGTCGAGGATGCCGCCATGCCCGGGAATGAGCTGACCGCTGTCCTTCACATTGTAACGCCGCTTGATCGCCGATTCGAACAGGTCGCCGGCCTGCCCGACCACGGCGACGGCAGCGCCCACCGCCAGAGCGATGTCCGGGCGCGCCGCTCCGAAGGCCAGAGCCACCAGCCAGCCGAAAAGCGCCGACGACGCCATGCCGCCAATCAGTCCGGCCCAGGTCTTTTTGGGGCTGATGCGCGGCGCCAGCTTAGGTCCGCCTATGCTGCGGCCCGCGGCATAGGCCCCGATGTCGGTTGCCCAGATGGCAATGAGGACGAACAGGAAGAGCGACAGCCCGGACTCCGGCAGATCACGCAGCCACATCAGGCCGGCCATGCCCACAGCGACATAAAGCACGCCAAAACCGAGCAGGTTGCGGTCGGCGCCGCCACCGACAATGGCGGTCAGAACGGCGAAGGCTGCAGCCGCCCCCAGCCCTGCGGCCGGACCGGCGGCGATCTGCCCCATCACTGCCACGAGGATGCCGACCGTCGCCATGATGCGGGCCGGCAAGCGGCGGGCGCTGGGAACGATGCTGGTCCATTCGGACACGGCGACCACCGATCCGAAGGCGATCAGGGCATGGAACACCCAGCCGCCAATCCAGACGGCACCCAGCACGACCGGCGCCATGACCAATGCCGACAGGACACGAACCTTGAGGTCCCCTGCCCTGGATGGCTTGGCCGGCACTGCGAGCGAATCCGGCGTGTCAGCGGGACCCGGCGGTGGTGGCGCCGAAGCGGCGTTCCCGTCGGTGGAACTCTTCAATCGCCGCCTCCAGATCGCGCTTGGTGAAATCGGGCCAGAGCGTATCGACGAAGACCAGCTCGGCATAGGCCGCCTGCCACAGCAGGAAATTGCTGATCCGCTTCTCGCCGCTGGTGCGGATGATCAGGTCGGGGTCGGGTATATCGGCCGTGTAGAGCCGCGCCGACAGCGCGTCTTCGTCAATGGCCTCAGGCGACAGGCGACCGGCCGCCACTTCTTCCGCCAGCCGGCGAGCCGCATGGACGATCTCCAGGCGCGAGCCGTAGCTGAGAGCCACCACCAGCGTCATCACCCGGTTGTCGCGGGTCAGGCCCTCGGCATTTTCGATCAGCCGGTTGATGTCCTCCGACAGCCGCGTGCGGTCGCCGATCACCCGCAGGCGAACGCCCGCCCGGTGCAGTTCGGCGACTTCGCTGCGCAGGTAGAAGCGCAGCAGACCCATCAGGTCGCTGACCTCTTCCTCCGGCCGGCGCCAGTTCTCCGAGGAGAAGCTGAAGATCGTCAGAGTGCCGATGCCAAGTTCGCGCGCCGCTTCCACGGTGCGGCGGACGGCGTCCACGCCCTTCTTGTGACCGGCGGTGCGCGGCAGGCCGCGCGCCTTGGCCCAGCGCCCGTTGCCATCCATGATGATGGCGACATGCCCTGGGGCCGTGTTGGACCGGTTGTCGTCCGCGTCGCGCATTCCGGATCAGACCTGCATGATTTCCTTTTCTTTTTGCGCAAGCGAGTCGTCGACCAGCTTGATGTGCTGGTCGGTCAGCACCTGCACCTTGTCCGCCTGGACCTTGTGCTCGTCCTGGGTGATCTCGCTGGCTTTCTCGGCCTTCTTCAGGCCGTCCATGCCGTCACGACGGATGTTGCGGATGGCGACGCGGCACTGCTCGGCGTACTTGTGGGCGACCTTCGCCAGCTCGGCGCGGCGCTCCTGCGTCAGATCGGGCAGCGGCACGCGGATGACTTGGCCTTCGGCCTGCGGGTTCAGGCCCAGGCCGCTGTCGCGGATGGCCTTCTCGACCGCCTTGGTCATGCCACGGTCCCACACCTGGACCGAGATCAGGCGCGGCTCCGGAACGGAGACCGTCGCGACCTCGCGGAGGTGCATGCGGCTGCCATAGGCCTCCACCATCACCGGTTCGAGCAGATTGGACGAGGCGCGGCCGGTGCGCAGACCGCCCAGTTCCTTGCGAAACGAGTCAAGCGCGCCTTCCATGCGGCGCTTCAGATCCGATAGGTCGGGCGCAGCCACGGGCCTACTCCCTTTCTTCCGTTATGATGGTGTGCTTGCCACGGCCCTGCATCACTTCGGCGAAGGCGCCGGGCGTGTGGATTGAGAAGACCAGAATGGGAATGTGGTTCTCGCGCGACAGCGCGATCGCCGAAGCGTCCATCACCTGCAGGTCCTTGGTCAGGACGTCCATGTAGGTGAGGCGTTCGTAATGCTCGGCCGTCGGATCCTTCTTCGGATCGGCGGTATAGACGCCATCGACCTGCGTGCCCTTCAGCAGACCGTCACAGCCCATTTCGGACGCGCGCAGCGCCGCGGCGGTGTCGGTGGTGAAGAAGGGGTTGCCGGTGCCGGCGGCGAAAATCACCACCCGGCCCTTTTCCATGTGGCGGACGGCGCGGCGCCGGATATAGGGCTCGCAGACCGTCGCCATGGGAATGGCCGACTGCACCCGCGTGCTGACGCCCATCCGTTCGAGCGCGCTCTGCATCGAGAGCGCGTTCATCACGGTGGCGAGCATGCCGATATAGTCGGCCGAAGCACGCTCCATGCCGCTCGCCGCACCCTTCACACCCCGGAAGATGTTCCCCCCGCCGATGACCAGACAGACCTGGACGCCGAGCCCGATGACCGCCTTCACCTCGTTGGCGATGCGATTCACCATCTCCGGGTCCAGACCATAGTCGCGCTGACCCATCAGCGCTTCGCCCGACACCTTGAGGAGGACGCGCTTGTAGCGGACGCCCTCGGCCGGCGCGGTGGTCCCGGTGGTTTCGACCATGGGGGGAACGCTCCCTTGCTGTTTCAGAATGCGGCGTACGGACCTTTAGCGTTCGACCTTACCGGTCTCAGCCCTGACCGCCGGCAGCGGCAGCGACCTCGGCGGCGAAGTCCGACTGGGCCTTCTCGATGCCCTCGCCCAGCGCGAAGCGGGTGAAGGCCGTGACCTTGACCGGAGCGCCGATGTCCTTGGCGGCGTTCTCCACCACCTTGCGGACCTTGGTCTCGCCGTCGATCACGTAGGTCTGCTCCAGCAGGCAGACTTCCTCGTAGTACTTGCGGACGCGGCCTTCGACCATCTTCTCGATGATGTTCTCCGGCTTGCCCGAAGCGCGGGCCTGCTCGGCCAGCACGTTGCGCTCACGCTCCAGCGACGAGCTGTCGACATCGGCGATGTCCAGCGCGTCCGGGCGGGCAGCGGCGATGTGCATGGCGATCTGCTTGCCGAGGTCGGCCAGCTTGGCGGTGTCGCCGGTCGACTCGAGAGCCACCAGAACGCCGATCTTGCCCAGGCCCGGCGCGATGGCCGAGTGGACGTAGCTGACGACGACACCGGCCGAGACCGACAGCGTGACGGCGCGGCGCAGGTTCATGTTCTCGCCGACGGTGGCGATCAGGCTGGTCAGCTCATCCTGGGCGGTGTGCGAGGTGCCCGGATAGGTGGCGGCCTTCAGTGCCTCGACGTCGCCGGCAGAGGTCAGCGCCAGCTCGGCGGCCTTGGCGGCGAAAGCCTGGAACTTGTCGTTGCGGGCGACGAAGTCGGTCTCGGCGTTCACCTCGACGACGGCACCCTTGGTGCCGGCGGTGGCGACGGCGACCAGACCCTCGGCGGCGACGCGGCCCGACTTCTTCGCAGCGGCGGCGAGGCCCTTCTTGCGCAGCCAGTCGACGGCGCCCTCGAGGTCGCCCTGCGTCTCGTTCAGCGCCTTCTTGCAGTCCATCATGCCCGCGCCGGTCTTCTCGCGCAGTTCCTTGACGAGCGAGGCGGTAATCTCGGCCATGTTGCGCCCTCTTCCTTCCAAGCGATCCGGCAGGCGGATCGGATTGAGTCACAAAGTCAAAACGGGTGGCAACCCAGAAAAAAGCCAGCCCATAAAAAAGGCAGCCGGGCCATAGGTCATAAGGCCCGGCTGCCCTTCAACCGTCAGGGTCAGGCCTGGGCGGTCTCGGCGGCGGTCTCTTCCTCCGGCAGCTGCTCGGCCGGGGCGTCCTCGGCGGCGCCGACGTCGATGCCGGCGGCGCTCATCTCGGCCTGCAGGCCGTCAAGCACGGCGCCGACCGTCAGGTCGCAGTACAGCTCGATGGCGCGCAGGGCGTCGTCGTTGCCGGGGATCGGGAAGGCCACGCCGTCCGGATCGGAGTTGCTGTCGAGGACCGCGATGACCGGGATGCCCAGCTTGTTGGCTTCCTTGACCGCGATCGACTCCTTGTTGGTGTCGATGATGAAGATGACGTCCGGGAGGCCGCCCATCTCCTTGATGCCGCCCAGCGCACGCTCCAGCTTGTCGCGCTCGCGGGTCAGCTCCAGCACTTCGCGCTTGGTCAGGCCCGAGGTGTCGCCACCCAGACGCTCTTCCATCTCGCGCAGGCGCTTGATCGACTGGGAGATCGTCTTCCAGTTGGTCAGCATGCCGCCGAGCCAGCGGTGGTTGACGTAGTACTGACCGCACTTGGCGGCAGCCTCGGCGATGCGCTCCTGGGCCTGGCGCTTGGTGCCCACGAACAGGACGCGGCCACCGCCGGCGACGACGTCACGCACGGCCTGCAGGGCGCGGTGCAGCATCGGGACGGTCTGCTCGAGGTCGATGATGTGCACGCCATTGCGGACGCCGAAGATGTACTGGTTCATCTTCGGGTTCCAGCGGCGGGTGTGGTGACCGAAGTGGACACCGGCTTCCAGCAGCTGGCGCATGGTGAAGGTGGGCATGGTCATGTGGAAAAAATCCCTTTTTCCGGTTGCTCCGCCGCGGGCATTGTCGACGGCGCATGGAAACCATGGCTGAAGACACCGGATCGGGCCATCGGAGTAAAACCGAGGGTCCGCCAGCCCGCGTGAGGTTTTGACGACGGCGCTTACATAGCCCCGCACGCGCATGTTGACAAGGAAAAAGGCCACCCGGACCAGCGTCCGGATGGCCTTTTCAGCAAACCGCCAAGGACCGGTGAAAGTTCCTTTACGCCTGCGGCGCGGACGGGGCGGCGACCTTCGGCTTCGGCAGGTCGAGCTTCAGGTGCAGTTCCTTCAGACGGGCGGTGTCGACCGGTGCCGGGGCCTGCATCAGGAGATCTTCGGCGCGCTGGTTCAGCGGGAAGGCGATGACCTCGCGGATGTTCGGTTCGTCGGCCAGCAGCATGACGATGCGGTCGATACCCGGGGCCGAACCGCCGTGCGGCGGGGCGCCCAGCTTGAACGCGCTCAGCATGCCGCCGAATCGGGCTTCCAGCTCCTCCGGTGGATAGCCGGCGATCTCGAAGGCCTTGTACATCACCTCCGGCAGGTGATTACGGATGGCGCCGGACGACAGTTCGACGCCGTTGCAGACGATGTCGTACTGGTAGGCCTTGATGTCGAGCGGGTTCATCGTCTCCAGCGCCTTCAGGCCGCCCTGGGGCATGGAGAACGGGTTGTGGCTGAAGATGACCTTGTTGGTCTCCTCGTCCAGCTCGTACATCGGGAAGTCGACGATCCAGCAGAAGCGGAAGGCGTTCTTCTCGATCAGGTCCAGCTCCTCGCCGATGCGGGTGCGGGCGAGGCCGGCCAGCTTGGCCGCCGGGCCCACCTGATCGCAGACGAAGAAGATCGCGTCGCCATCCTCGAGACCGGCCAGCTCACGCAGCTGGGCCTGGGCGGCTTCCGGCACGAACTTGGCGATCGGACCCTTGCCGCCGCCGGCTTCCATGACGATGTAGCCGAGGCCGGGGGCGCCGAGACCGCGGGCCCAGTCGTTCAGCTTGTCGAAGAAGCTGCGCGGACGATCGGAGACCTTCGGGGCGCGGATGGCGCGGACGACGCCGCCCTTCTCCAGCGTCTGCTTGAAGGCGCGGAATTCCACGTCGTCGCGCTTGAACACCTCGGTCACGTCGGTGATGACCAGCGGGTTGCGCAGGTCCGGCTTGTCGTTGCCGTACTTCAGCATCGATTCGGCGAAGGAGATGCGGCGGAAGGGCAGCCCGTCGATGACCGGCTTCGACTCGCGGCGGAAACCGCCGAACTCTTCGAAGATGCCGTGCAGCACCGGCTCGATGGCGGCGAAGACGTCTTCCTGGGTGACGAAGGACATCTCGAAATCGAGCTGGTAGAACTCGCCCGGGCTGCGGTCGGCGCGGGCGTCCTCGTCGCGGAAGCAGGGGGCGATCTGGAAGTAGCGGTCGAAGCCGGCGACCATCAGCAGCTGCTTGAACTGCTGCGGCGCCTGCGGCAGGGCGTAGAACTTGCCGGGATGGTTGCGGCTGGGCACCAGATAATCGCGCGCACCCTCGGGCGAGGAGGCGGTGAGGATCGGCGTCTGGAACTCGGTGAAGCCCTGGTCGATCATGCGGCGGCGCGCCGAGGCGATCACGCGCGACCGCAGCATGATGTTCTCGTGGATGCGCTCGCGGCGCAGGTCGAGGAAGCGGTAGCGCAGGCGCACGTCCTCGCCGGCATCGGTGTCCTGGTTGACCTGCAGCGGGATCTGCTCCGCCTCGCCTTCCACGGTCAGCTCGGCGATCTGCAGTTCGATGCGGCCGGTGGGCAGCTTGTCGTTGATGGTCTCGGCCGTGCGCTTCACCACCTTGCCGGTGACGGTGATGACCGATTCCAGCTTCAGCCGGTTGGCGACCTCGAAGGCCGGGTTGGAGGTATCGACCACGCACTGCGTCAGGCCGTAATGGTCGCGCAGGTCGATGAACAGCAGCTGTCCATGGTCGCGCTTCCGGTTCATCCAGCCCGACAGGCGGACGGTTTCACCGGCATTCTCTTCACGAAGCTGGCCGCAGGTGTGCGTGCGGTAGGGGTGCATGGGTCGAAACACCTTGAAAAGGGCGGATTCCGGCGGAAAAAGCGGTTCGACACACCACACCGGACGCGCGCGAAAGTCAAGCCGCGATAGGGTGCAGCGCAGTGCGGCGGGAGCCCGGATGGAACGTTTGGAACGGTTTGAAACATCCTGGACCACCCTGTTCAACCGTTCCATCCGCCGGCAGGCCGGCTGCCGGACCGCAGTTTAACACCGCCTTGGCCGCGGGATAAGCGGAGTGGGAAAATCCGGCCTGCCGCCCGCCCGACATATCCTTTTGCAACGCGCATCGGCTCCGCGCGTCGGCGGACTTTCGCGCACCCGCACGGTCGTGTATGAAGCAACCATGACGCTCATCACGACAACCGACGCCCTTCAGGCCTTCTGTCAGTCGCTGGCAGGGGCCGAGTACATCACGGTCGACACCGAGTTCCTGCGGGAAAAGACCTATTGGCCGCAACTGTGCCTCGTGCAGGTCGGCGGGCCCGACGGCGCGGTCGCCATCGACCCGCTGGCCGAGGGCATCGACCTGGCGCCGCTGTTCGCGCTGATGAGCGACCCGTCGGTGCTGAAGGTGTTCCACGCCGCCCGCCAGGATGTGGAGATCTTCTGGCACCTGTCCGGCCAGATCCCGCATCCGCTGTTCGACACCCAGGTCGCGGCGATGGTCTGCGGCTTCGGCGAGAGCGTCGGCTACGAGACGCTGGTGACCAAGCTGGCCGGCGCCCGCATCGACAAGTCCAGCCGCTTCACCGACTGGTCGCACCGGCCGCTGACCGACCGCCAGCTGACCTACGCCCTGTCCGACGTCATCCACCTGCGCCCGGCCTATGAGAAGCTGAAGCGCCGTCTCGCCCGCTCCGGCCGCTCGCATTGGCTGGAAGAGGAGATGGCGATCCTGACCGACCCGGCAACCTATCAGGTCGATCCGGAAAGCTCCTACATGCGGCTGAAGGTGCGGACCAACAAGCCGCGCTTCATGGCCATCCTGAAGGAGCTGGCGGCGTGGCGCGAGCGCGAGGCCCAGCGCCGCGACCAGCCGCGCTCCCGCGTGCTGCGCGACGAGGCGCTGCTGGAGATCGCCGCCCACGCGCCGACCACCGTCGACGACCTCGCCCGCACCCGCGGACTGGGCCGCGGCTTCGCCGAGGGACGCCAGGGCGCCGACGTGCTGGCCGCGGTGCAGGCGGGGCTGGACCTGCCGGACAGCGCCCTGCCCCGTGTCGAACCGCGCGAGGAACCGCCGCCCGGATTGCAACCGATCGTCGAATTGTTGCGCGTGCTTCTGAAGATGAAGTGCGACGAGAACAATGTCGCGGCGAAGTTGGTGGCGTCCTCATCCGATCTGGAGGCGTTGGCGGCCGATGATCGGGCAGAGATTCCGGCGATGCAGGGCTGGCGTCGCGAACTGTTCGGCAATGATGCGCTCGCATTGAAACACGGGAAGATCGGACTTGCGGTCATAGACCGTCGCGTCCGCATCGTTCCTGCTGGCGAACCGCGCCAGACGACCGATTCGGCCGAATCCGAAACTTGACCTTTTCGGATGGCGTCGCTTCGATGATTGCGGCGCCTTTTGCGGCGGTCCGGGTGCCTCCAGCGCCCGGACTTTAGCCTTAAGGGCTTTTTAAAGAAAGTTACCGTTAAGATCGGTTCGGCTTCGTAGGATCGGACGGATCAGGCATGCCCGGCCGGTTCGCGGGCCGCCGGAGTCGGCTGGGCGGAAGCGCCCGGACGCAAAGCAAAAGGCTGCCGGACAACGAGCGGCCGAAGACATGGGTGGTTGGCAGGCGTGACGCTTGTTGTGGGAGTGAGCAAGGTATGAGCAGGTTTGGCGGCAGACCACCTCTGGGACGGGACCGTGTCCGGCTTTCCACCACGGAAAAGCAGGCCGCCGTCGCCGCCGCCAAGGACCAGAAGCCGGAATTCGACAACGACAAGCTCCTGAACCTGCTGCGGTCGGCGAAGAACGAACTGCAGGGCATGCGGCTGATCCACATGCATCTGTCGCTTCTGAAGGACCGCGATCCGACCAGCCAGATGATGGTCCGCTCCATCATCCAGGAACTGGCGACCAAGGCCTCCTATCTGCAGTCCTTCAACATTTCCAACGGCGATGTCATCGTCCTCTACAAGGGGCTGAAGCTGACTGGCGTCACCGACGTCTGCCAGACGGTGGAACAGGTCTTCCTGTCGAAGACGACGCTGACCGGGCCGAACCCCTACAAGGAATATTCGCTTTATTCGATCATGGAACTGGCGTTGAACTTCATCAACGTCATCCGTTTCATCGAAGAACTGCAGGCGAACGAGACCGGGCAACACGTCACCGAGACCAAGCCGCCGATCACGCTGGAGGAACTGGGCAAGCTCGAACGCTCGATGCAGATGTTCGACCTGTCGCCCTTTCTGTTCAACCAGGGCATCGCCAACATCGGCGGCGGCGATGCGGAGATGGAGTATTATGAACTCTACATCTCCATCAAGCTGCTCCAGGAGCGGCTGTGCCCCGATTACGACATTACCGCCAACAAGTGGCTGTTCAACTACTTCACCGCCAATCTCGACCAGTCGGTGCTTCGCGCGCTGAACCATGGGCTGAGCTTCATGCGCGGGCGGCGGATCGGCATCAACATCAACCTGTCGACCGTCATTTCCACCGGCTTCGTGAAGTTCGACGAGCGGCTGCCGATCGATTTCCGCGGGCAGGTGGTTCTGGAGGTGTCGAAGGGTGACCTGATCGAGAATCTTTCGCTGTTCAACGAGGTGGTGGAGTTCGCACAGGACCGCCGCTATCAGATCGCGGTGGACGGGCTGAACCCGTTCTGGGTGACGAATTTCGACTTGGAATATCTGAACGCCGACTATGCGAAGATCTTCTGGTCCAATGACATGCTGGAGATGGACCCGCAGTTCGAGAAGTATTTCCGCGACCGCATTGCCGAGCAGGACCGCTGCAAGTTCATCCTGGCGCGCTGCGACAGCGTGACCAGCCTGGTCTATGCCCACAAGATGGGGATCAATCTGGTCCAGGGCCGCGCGGTCGACAACATCATGCGCAAGGGCGTCAGCGTCCGCGAGGCCATCGCACACGCCAAGGTGGATTGAGGCCAAGGTGGATTGACGGCGGCGCTCACGGCTTCCGCGGCGCCTGCCGCAGCAGACCGTCGGTCCAGGCCGGGGGAAGCAGGGCCAGCAGCCAGACTGCGGCCATCATCGGCCAGGGAAAGGCGATTCGCGCCTTGTCGCGCTCCAGCCCACGGCGTATGACGCGGGCGGCGGCATCGGTTTCCATCAGGAACGGCATAGGGAAGCGGTTCACCGCGGTCATCCGGCTTTTGACGAAGCCGGGGCAGATCACCGACACGCCGATCCCCTCCCCCGCCAGATCGCCACGCAACGCCTCGCCATAGACCCGGACCATCGCCTTGCTGGCGCAATAGGCCGGCGCGCCGGGAAGGCCGCGGAATCCCGCAAGCGACGCCATGATGGCGATTTGGCCGCGCCGCCGCGCCCGCATCGCCGGAAGCAGCGGATGAATGCTGTTCAGCACGCCGTCGATGTTGACCGCCAGGATGCGTCGGGCCTGCTCCTCCGTCTCACCGCCGTCGCCGGTGCCGGCCGACATGCCGGCGTTGGCGATCAGCAGATCGACCGGCGTTGCGGCATCGACCTGAGCCAGCCAACCGGCCATGGCGGCACGGTCGGCCACGTCGATCACCGCCGTCTCCACAAGGGCGCCGGCGGCGCGACAGCGCCCGGCCACCGCCGCCAACCTCGCGGAGTCGCGCCCGGTCAGCGCGAGCGTCACACCGGGCGCTGCATAAAGGGCTGCCAGGGCCTCGCCGATGCCGCTGGAAGCGCCGGTGATGACGATGGAGCGCGGCTGTTTCATGGAGGTTCCGCCCTGTTCGCCGGCTGCCCGATGGCGCCGAAGCTTGTTGTGGGGTGATGTCACGTTTATAAGCACGAAACAAATCGACACCGCTTTTCAAATGAGGCCGCCTTTGCCAGCCCATCGCCCCGTCATTGCCAGCATGACCGGTTTCTCGCGCGTCGACGGGCACGGCGACGGCTATTCCTGGACCTTCGAGGCCAAGAGCGTCAATGGCCGCAGCCTGGATCTGCGCTGCCGCCTGCCGTCGGGGTTCGACAGCGTCGAGGCGGTGGCGAGAGCCGAGTTGCCCAAGCGGCTGGCCCGCGGCAACGTCAACCTGACGCTGACCGTCAACCGCGCCCAGGCGGTCTCCCAACTGCGCATCAACCGCGAGCTTCTGGCCCAGGTTCTGGAGATCGCGCGGGAGATCGAGGGCGCCGGCGCCGCCCCGCCGCGGCTGGATTCGCTGCTGGCGGTGCGCGGCATCATCGAGCCGGTGGAAGAGGATGAGACCGAGGCGCGCGAGCGCGTCGAATCGGCGCTGAAGGGCGATCTGGCCAAGCTGGTCGACCAGCTGGTGGTCAACCGCCTTGCCGAAGGTGCGCGCATTGCCGAGGTTCTGAACGGCCATCTCGACGAGATCGCCCGGCTGGTGGACGCCGCGTCGGCCTGCGCCTCCACCCAGCCGGAGGCGCTGCGCGAGAAGCTGCGCGCCCAGGTCGCCGCGATCCTCGGCTCCTTCCCCGCCCTGTCGGAAGACCGGCTGGCGCAGGAGGCGGCGATCCTGATCGGCAAGGCCGACGTGCGCGAAGAGCTGGACCGGCTGCGCGCGCATATCCAGGCTGCGCGCGACCTGATGGCGGAGGGCGGGGCCATCGGCCGCCGGTTCGACTTCCTGTGCCAGGAGTTCAACCGCGAGGCCAACACGCTCTGCTCCAAGTCGGCGGACGTCGAACTGACCCGCATCGGCCTGTCGCTGAAAGCCTCGATCGAGCAGCTTCGCGAGCAGGTCCAGAACATCGAGTAATCATCAACACCGAGTGAGCGCCATGGCTGCGACCAACACCTCCCTGATCCACCGGCGCGGCCTGATGCTGGTGCTGTCCTCCCCATCGGGTGCCGGCAAGACCACCATTGCCCGCGGCCTGCTGGAGCGCGATGCCGGCATCACCATGTCGGTATCGGTGACGACCCGGCCGATGCGCCCCGGCGAAGCCGAAGGGCTGGATTACTATTTCATCGACCAGCAGCGCTTCGATCGCATGGCGGAGACCGGCGATCTGCTGGAACATGCCCGTGTCTTCGGCAACTGCTATGGCACGCCGCGAGTGGCGGTGGAGGATGCGCTGGGCGCCGGCCGCGACGTGCTGTTCGCCATCGACTGGCAGGGCGCGCAGCAACTGGCGCAGAACGCCCGCGACGATCTGGTCAGCGTCTTCGTCCTGCCGCCATCGGTCGGTGAGTTGGAACGCCGCCTGCGCGGCCGTGGCCAGGATTCGGAGGAGGTCATCGCCAACCGCATGGCGAAGGCCTCCAACGAGATCAGCCACTGGCCGGAATACGACTATGTCATCGTCAACAGCGACGTGAATGAAAGCATCGCCGCGGTGGAAGCGATCCTGCACGCCGAACGGCTGCGCCGCCGCCGTCAGGTCGGCCTGCCGGAATTCGTGCGCAGCATTCAAGACACGCTGTAACTACTTGTCTGGAAACGGCTTCGCCCGGACCTTGATTTCGTGGCCGGGCGGGCCGTCGCTACCGTCCGGCTGTTTGCCGCGGTAATAGCCCTTTTGCCAGCGTTCCTGCGCGGCGGCGCTTCCCGGCGTCTGCAGGTCATTGTTGAACTGGCTGCGCGAGGCTGCCCAGGCACGGTACTGCGCCGCCGTCTCCGGATCGCTGTCGAGGTCGCGGACCTCCGGCGTCAGGCTTTCCACCAAGCCCCGCTGGATCGGCATCAGATGGGCGAAGGGTTCGCCCTTCTCCCAGGTGACCGGCACGCCGGGCGCGGTAAATTTCCAGTTCATGGTGAAGGGGTACGGTGACCAGTCGGTTTCGATGATGCCCGACAGGCCCATGATGCCGTGCTTCGGCTGGTTCAGCGGTCCGGTGACCATCAGGTTGACGCCCGGCGGCGTGCGGAACAGAGCCGCGACGTGGAAGGTCAGCACGCCGCTGCCGAAATGGCTGGCGGGAAGCAGAGGGTGCTGCTCCTCCGCGGTGACGGTGATGGCCTCCAACCCGGTGCCGCCGTCCCACACGGCCGTCACCCCCACGGGGCAGCAGACCTCCCAGCCATGCATGCTGGCGATGTTCAGCGGCAGGCAGCGATAGCCGTACTGCTCCGGCAGGGCGTCGATCCAGTCGCGGGTCGGACGGGCCGGGCGGATGTCGGGCAGCACGCCCGAAAGCGGATAAGCGGTCAGCGTCATGGCGCCGCATCCTGCCAGACTTCGCCATCCGGTGTAACCCTGAGGCTGGCGATGGTCACAACCGGCCGCCTGTCCATCCGGATTATTCCTAGTCGCCCGTTAGAGATTACGCGGTCGCGGAGTACCCAAGTATGTGTCATACTTCGCATTAGAGTTACATCAATTAGCGAACCGCACTATGCCGTGCCCGCAGGCGACGGTCGCGGTGGTGCGCGTATCGTGTGGGGCTGGGCAATGTTCACCAAACTCAACAGCATCAAGGCGAAGCTCCTGATCCTTCAGGGGCTGTTCCTCGCCACCATCCTGGTGGCCGGCATCTGGTCGGCGACGTCGAAGCGCGAGACGATGGTCGAGGGATACCACAAATCCATCGAGGCGGTGGTGCAGACCTCGCTGTCGATCATGAAATCCTACGACGCGCGCGCCGCCAAGGGCGAGTTCAGCCGCGAGGAGGCGCAGGCCCGCGCCAAGACTGCGCTGCGGGCCCTGCGCTTCTTCGGCAACGAATACATGTTCGGCTACGAATTCGACGGCACCAACGTGTTCCACGGCGTCCGCCCCGACCTGGAAGGCACCCGCAAGCTGGCCGATTTCAAGGACAGCAACGGCGTGTTGGTGATCCGCGGACTGATCGACTCGGCGCGCAGCGGCGACGGCACACTGATCTACAACTTCCCTAAGGCCGGCGGCACCGAACCGTTTCCGAAGCTGGCCTATGCCGCGATCTTTGAGCCGTGGGGCTGGATGATCGGCACCGGAGTCTACATCGACGATGTCGGCGCCGCTTTCCGCAGCACACTGATCGAAACCCTGGCGGTGACGCTGGCGGCCGCGCTGGTGCTGGGGCTGTTCGGCTTCCAGTTGGTGTCGCGCATCGGCAAGGGTCTCGACGGCATCGCCTCCGCCACCGGCCGCATCGCCAAGGGCGATCTCGCCGCCCAGGTCGCCGGCACCGACCGCGCCGACGAGGTGGGGGCGCTGGCCCGCTCGGTGGAAACCCTGCGTCTCAGCGCCATCGAGGCGGAAGACCTGCGCCGCCGCCATGCCGCGCTGGAACGGGAAGCCGACGAGGCCCGTCGCGCCACCATGAAGCGGCTGGCCGACGAGTTCGAAGGCACGGTCGGCGCGCTGGTCCGCTCTGTCGCCGAGTCGGCGGGTCAGCTGACCCACACGTCGGGCGCCATGAGCAGCGGGGCGGAACAGACCACCCGGCTGATGGACGGCGCCGCCCGCGCCGCGGGGACCACCTCCGGCAATGTCCAGGCGGTGGCCGGCGCGACCGAGGAGTTGGCCGCCTCCATCCGCGAGATCGCCCAGCAGATCGCCGAATCGACGACCGGCTCGGCCCGTGCGGTGGAGGATGTCCGCCGCACCTATGCCCTGATCGAGCAGTTGGACAGCGTCGCCCGGCGCACGGTGGAGGTGGTCGACCTGATCCGCTCCATCGCCGAACAGACCAACCTCCTGGCCCTGAACGCCACCATCGAGGCCGCCCGCGCCGGCGAAGCCGGCAAAGGCTTCGCCGTGGTGGCGAGCGAGGTGAAGAACCTCGCCAACCAGACCGCCAAGGCCACCGACGATGTCCAGGCGCAGATCGCCGCCATGACCGACGCCACCTCGTCGGTGGTCGAGGCGATGCGCGGGGTCGGCGGCGCCATCGAGACGGTGAACAGCGTCGCGTCCAGCATCTCCGCCGCCATCGAGGAACAGGGAGCGGCGACCCGCGACATCAGCCGCAACGTCAACGAGGCGGCGCAGGGCGTCAGTTCGGTGTCCGACAGCCTGAACCTGGTGTGCAGCCACGCCACCGCCACCGGGCAGGCCTCCGCCGAGGTCGCCGCCGCGGCCCGTGCGGTGGGTGAGCGCGCCGACCGCATGCTGGGCGAAGTGTCCGCCTTCGTCGCCCGCATCCGTCAGGGCTGACCGCCTGTTGCGGTGGGGAGGGTATTCTACCGGATGCATTCGGTAAAATTCCGCGCTATGGATGGGGTCAGCGAATTGTCGGACAGGACTCCATGACCGCCCCCTCCCCCGCTCAGACCACCCCCACCTCCGCCCGCCGGGGCTGGCTCGACGAGGCGCTGCGCCGACTCGAGGCGGACGTGAACCGCTCCGCCGACACCCACCTGCTGCGGCTGCCGGTCCCGGCGGCGCAGGGGATCACGCTGTACCTGAAGGACGAATCGACACACCCCACCGGCAGCCTGAAGCACCGGCTGGCACGGTCGCTGTTCCTCTACGCCATCTGCAACGGCTGGGTGCGCGAGGGCACGACCGTGATCGAGGCGTCGTCGGGATCGACGGCGGTGTCGGAAGCCTATTTCGCCCAACTGCTGGAGCTGCCCTTCGTCGCCGTGGTGCCGCGCAACACCTCGCCGGCCAAGATCGCGCAAATCGAGTTCTATGGCGGCCGCTGCCATATGGTGGAGCGCGCATCGGAGGTCTGTGCCGAGGCGCAGCGGCTGGCCCGCGATTGCGACGGCCATTTCATGGACCAGTTCACCTATGCGGAGCGCGCCACCGACTGGCGCGGCAACAACAACATCGCCCAGTCGATCTTCGAACAGCTGGCGCAGGAGCCGTATCCGGTACCGGACTGGATCGTCTGCGGCGCCGGCACCGGCGGCACCTCGGCCACCTTCGGGCGCTATGTGCGCTATCGCCGGCTGCCGACGCGGGTGTGCGTCGCCGATCCGGAACATTCCGCCTTCTTCGCCGGGTTCCGCGACAACGACCCGAAAGCCAGCGTCGGACGGGGTTCCGGCATCGAGGGCATCGGGCGGCCGTCGGTGGAGCCGTCCTTCCAGCCGACGGTGATCGACCGGATGATCCGCGTGCCCGATGCCGCCAGCATCGCCGCCGTCTGGGTGCTGCGCGAGCGGCTGGGCCGCGCCTGCGGCGGCTCCACCGGCACCAATCTGGTGGGCTCCATCGAGCTGATCGCCGAAATGATGCGCGAGGGCCGGCAGGGCAGCGTCGCCACGCTGATCTGCGATCCCGGCGACCGCTATATGGGAACCTACTTCAACCGCGATTGGCTGCAGGCGAACGGGTTTGACATCGACCCGTGGTGCGAACGGATCGAAGGCTTCTTCCGGACCGGCGCCTGGAGCGGCGACGGGCTGGAAACGGCCGGACGCTGACCGGGGAGCCGGCCGCCATGACCCGCATGCGGATCCGCATCGATTTCGAGACCGGCGGCTCAATCGGTCCCGGCAAGATCGCTCTGCTGGAGCGGATTCGCGAGACTGGCTCCATCTCTGCCGCCGGGCGGGCGCTGGGTATGTCCTATCGGCGGGCGTGGCTGCTGGTGGACGACCTGAACCGCATCTTCCGCGAGCCGGTTGTGAGCGCCGCGGTCGGCGGCAAGCATGGCGGCGGCACGGTTCTGACCGGGTTCGGAGAACAGGTGATCGACCATTACCGCGCGGTCGAGCGCGAGGCGCATGTGGCGACCGCCCACCGGCTGGCGGCGCTGGCCGCGGGGATCAATCCGGATTACGGCGCGGACAAGCAGGTGGACGACGGGAGCTTTGCCGGCGATCCGGGGGTGGGGCCGGGATGCGGGCCGGGCAAGTAACCGAACTCCATGAAAAAAAGGCCGGGCTCCACGCCCGGCCTTTTTTCGTCGGAAGTCACTGCCCTTACGCGAACGCCTTGTATGCAATCAGCGTGAAGGTGTCGCGGACGCCGGGAAGCGTCTGCACATGCTCCGTCACAAAGCGGCCGATGTCGTCGTCCTGCTTCAGGTAGCATTTCATCAGCAGATCATACTGGCCGGAGATGGAATGCACCTCCGACACCTGTTCGATCAGCTGCACCGCCTGATCGGCGACTTCATAGGCGCGACCGAGATCGCATTTGACCATGACGAAGATGGTCTGCACGGGCTCAGCCCTCCTCGGTCGAGGCTTCGCTGGACGGACGCGGGCGGGCCGAGCGCAGCATGAAGGCCGGCATGTGATCGCCGAAACCGATCACCGGCACGTCGTCGTCATCGTCGTCGCGGCGGCGGCGGCGGTCGCCGCGATCACGGTCGCGGCGCGGCTCGTTGCTGCGGCGGGTTTCGGCAGCGGCCAGCGATTCGCGGGGCTGGCGCTCCTCACGAACCGGACGGTCTTCGCGCACAGGGCGCTCCTCGCGGACGGGACGCTCTTCACGGACCGGACGCTCGTCGCGGGGGGCGGCGGCCTCCTCACGCGGGGCGCGCTCTTCACGGCCGCCGCGGGGCGGACGGGCTTCCGAGCGGCTGTCCGGCTTGGCACCACGGCCGCCACGGCCACGGCCACGACCGCGGGAGCTGCCGTCTTCCTCGCCGAACTCGGCCGTCTCCAGGCCGTCGATGGCGATCATGGGAATCTCCCGCTTGATGAGGCGCGTGATTGCGCCGACAAGTTTCGTGTCGTCCGGCGTGGCCAGCATGAAGGCCCTGCCCTGCTTGCCGGCGCGGCCGGTGCGGCCGATCCGGTGGACATAATCGTCGGGGGTCAGCGGCACGTCAAAATTGAAGACGTGGCTGAGACCCTGGACGTCGATGCCGCGGGCGGCGACGTCGGAGCAGACCAGCAGCGAAATCTCGCCCTGCTTGAACCGCTCCAGCGTCTCGGTGCGCTTGGACTGCACCATGTCGCCGTGCAGCGCACCGACATTGAAGCCGTGCCGCTCCAGCGACTTCTGCAGGACGGCGATGTCGCGCTTGCGGTTGCAGAAGATGAAGGCGTTCTTGACGTCCTCGGTCTGCAGCAGATGGCGCAGCGCCTTGCGCTTGTCCATGTCATGGACCAGCACCATCGCCTGGGTCACCGTCTCCGCCGGCGAGGCGGGCGGAGCGACGCTGATCTCCATCGGCTGGGTCAGGAAGGCATCGGCCAGACGACGGATTTCCGGCGGCATCGTCGCCGAGAAGAACAGGGTCTGGCGGTTCTTCGGCAGCTTGCTGACGATGCGCTCGATGTCCGGGATGAAGCCCATGTCGAGCATGCGGTCGGCCTCGTCGATGACGAAGACCTTGATGTCGTTCAGCATGATGTTGCCGCGCTCGAACAGGTCGATGAGACGACCCGGAGTCGCGATCAGCACATCCACGCCACGGTCGAGCTTCTTCACCTGTTCGGTGAAGGTCTCGCCGCCGATCAGCAGCGCCATGCTGAGCTTGTGGTACTTGCCGTAGGTCTCGAAGCTTTCCGACACCTGGGCTGCCAGCTCGCGCGTCGGCTCCAGTATCAGAGACCGCGGCATCCGCGCGCGGGCACGGCCCGACGCCAGGATGTCGATCATGGGCAAGGTGAAGCTCGCCGTTTTGCCGGTGCCCGTCTGCGCGCAGCCCAGCACGTCGCGGCGTTGCAGGACACAGGGAATTGCCTGTTCCTGAATGGGCGTCGGTTGGGTGTAACCCTTGTCCTCGATGGCGCGCAGGACGTCAGGGCCAAGCCCAAGTTCCGAAAAAAGCATCCAACCTGTTTCTGTTCTGGAGTGCGGAAATCGAGCGTTCGACGCCCGATGCCTGGATGAGGCCGAAGAATAGGAAGTCAAAGCTGCATGTCAATAGATCCGATGTTCCGAAACCGAAAATTGGCGCGAAAACACACTGCGTTGGCGAATTCGGCGCTCTGCGCTAGGCTGTCGTCCGGCAGTACCGCGAGTCGCGGCGCTTGCCGGCGCCCCGATCGGGGGCTGTCCGCTTCAAATGGAACGGTCGAGAGCATTTGATGATTCTTCGTGCCCAGGAATCGGTGCTGGTGGTGGTTGATGTGCAGGAACGGCTGCTGCCGGCCATCCACGACTCCGAGCGCGTCGTCCGCAACGCCGCGATGCTGCTGAAGGGGGCCGCCGCCCTGTCGGTGCCTGTGCTGGTCACCGAGCAGTATCCGCGCGGCCTGGGGCCGACGGTGGACGCGGTGCGCGCCCACCTGCCGGAAGGCACGCCGGTGATCGAGAAGATCACCTTCGGCAGCACCGGCGAGCCGGCCTTCAATGCGGCGGTCGAGGCGTTGAATCGCCCGCAGATCGTGCTGTGCGGCACGGAGGCGCATGTCTGCGTGATGCAGACCGCGTTGGGGCTGCGCCAGCAGGGCCACGCGGTCTATCTGGTCGCCGACGCGTCGTCGTCGCGCACCCCCGCCAACCACGCCATGGCGGTGGAGCGGATGCGTGCCGCCGGCGTGACCATCGTCACCACCGAGATGGTGCTGTTCGAGTGGATGGAACGGGCCGGCACGCCGGTCTTCAAGGTCGTCAGCGCACTGGTGAAGTGAGCGCAGGAGAAGCCGCATGTCCTCGAATCCCACCAGCCGCCCTGCCCTGATCCTGCTGCCCGGCATGCCGCTGGACGCGGCGCTGTGGGACCATCAGGTCCGGCACCTCGGCGACATCGCCACCCCGCAGGTGGTCGAACTGGCGGATTGCCCCAGCATCGCGGCGATGGCCGACAAGGTGCTGGCCCAGGCGCCGGAACGCTTTGCCGTCGCCGGCCTGTCGATGGGCGGCTATGTCGCGCTGGAGATCCTGCGCCGCGCACCGGAGCGGGTGGAGCGGCTGGCCCTGCTCGACACCAACGCCCGACCCGACACGACAGAGGCGACGGCAACCCGGCGGGAGGCGGTGGCACTCGCCCGGCAGGGGCGCTATGGGCAGGTGATCCGTGCCGCCCTGCCCCGCCTGATCCACCCGGACCGATTGGCCGATGACGGATTGGTCCGTTCTGTCCTGGCGCAGATGGAGCGTGTGGGCGTCGATGGCTATGCGCGGGAGCAGGAGGCGATCATCAACCGGGTGGACAGCCGGCCCGGGCTGGCGGCCATCCGCTGCCCGACTCTGGTGATCTGCGGGCGCCAGGACATCCTGACGCCGCCGGCCCTGCACGAGGAGATGGCGGACGCCATCCCCGGCGCCCGGCTGGTGCTGATCGAAGACTGCGGCCATCTGTCGGCGATGGAGCAGCCGCAGGCGGTCACCGCGCTGATGCGCGACTGGCTGCTGCGGGACTGAGTCTGCTCAGCAATTGGGCCCGTTGCAGAACAGGTCCGCCCGCGGGCTGGGGAACAGCGAGAAGGTCATGTCGCTGATCAGGCTGCGGAAATCCGGATCGTCCGGCCCCTGCGGCCGGTCGAGCCAGCCGGTGGCGGAGGTCAGCGCGGCACCCGACCGGCAGAATGCCCCCTGCACGACGATGGCCCCGCCCGGCGGCGAGGTCCGGATCGGGCCGTTCGTGCAAAGCTCCGAGTTCAGCGTGTTTTCCGCCACGTTGAAGGCCAGCACCACCTTGTAGTCGCGCCGCGCCGTATCGTTGGGCGTGGTGGTCAAATTGGTCTTCACGCCCATCACGCGGTTCTGCATGTGCGGCAGCACCTTCTCCGCGAAGCGCTCCGGCGGCAGACCGAAGGGATCGCCGTGCAGCACCACCCGCAGGTCTCGGTTGCCCGCTGCGTAGGCGACTTCGCTGAGCGTGTAGGCGGGAGCCGGCTCGCTCGCCACCACCCGCTCGTTGGTGCAGGCGGCGAGAGTCGAAGCGCCCAGCAGGAGGGCGGCGAGCGGCGGGAGCATGCGCATGATGTGATCGTCCGTTGGTGTCTCTGCCCCCGATATGGGGAGCGGCGCCGCACCGGACGAGAGGGTCAGCCCGGTGCGTGGCCTGAGCGTCACACGTCCTTCAGCCATTTATCCGCAGCCCGGGCGATCAGAGCGGGATAGCCGGGAAGCTCCGGCCCGATCAGCGGAAGATCGATTTCGGCGACGATCCGCGCCAGGGTCTCGTCGGTCAATTCCAGCCCGAGTGCGCGGGCGCGGCGGGCGATGACGAGTTCCTGGCCCCAGACATAGACCCGCCGTGCGCCGGTGTTGCGCGCCATGATCCGGGACTGCTCCATCCGCTCGTCGCCGTTGATCGGCAGCCAGATATCGGTCATCAGCGTGTCGGCCGGCTCGTCGGTGCGGAATTCCAGCGCATCGGCGTTGACGAGGGAGATCTTGGCCAGGGCGTCGGCCGGAAGCTGGTCAAGCAGGCCGACACGCTGGTTCACTTCGATCACGTCGGGATCCAGTTCGACCACCGTGACCCGCGTCACCTCCGGCCGCAAGGCCGCGTTCACCGCCGCCCAGCCCATGCCCATGCCCATCACCACCGTATGGCCGGTGGCGGCGCGGACGCCGATCTCCTGGCTTTCGATCTCCATCGGCGTCATCGACATCCAGCAGCGATACTCGCCGTCCGCCTCGCGCCGCAGCAGGGCCGCCATATCGGTCGTCATAAGCGCCGGGCTCCAGTAGCCGGCACTGAGCAGGATCGGCGCCACCTGCAACCGCCAGCGCCCGACCTCGCAGGGCCGGTAGCGGGGGACGAACAGGTCGGCGACGAATGGGGTCAGCGCCGACAACGCGTCGGCAACCATCTCGGGCGGGATGGGATCAGCCGGAATGTCAGCGCCGGAATGGGTCAAGGGGGGCATGCGCCTCCTGCGGGTCGGGCCGTGGTCCGCGAGACGGTCTCCCGGATTGGCGGCATCGCGAATGATAGCCCAGTGGACGCATTCCCCAAAACGGCGAAACGAATTTGGGAATTTCCATCCGACCTTCAGAGCTGGCCGTCGCCGTCCGGCATCATGCCGGTTCTGAGGTATTCATACGCACGCCAGCGGTCGTCATGCGGCATCCGCGCCCGCCGCAAAGGCTCGGCTTCGACAAACAGCATCCGGCGGCGGAACGCCATCGGGCTTTCGACCAGCAGGATCGGCTTTTCCGCCTGCACCCCAGGCGGAAACCAGGGGCGGCGAAGGAAGCGGCAGGGTTCCTCGGTCCAGTCCGGCGGCTTGCCGAGATGCCAGCGGCGCACCAGATGTTCGCCCACCGCTCCGGCATAGGCATCGAAGACGTCGTCGCCGAGCAGTTCCGGCGACTCCTGGACCCGGGCATACCGGCTGGCCTCGTCGCGGTCCATGTAGAATTCGTCGAGGAATTCGCCCAACGCCACCGAGAAGGTTTGCTGTCCGGATTTATAACGTCGGATGGCCGCGCCCAGCGTTCCAGGACGGCGGTTCAGGTTGTCGGTCATTCTCGCACCCCCGGTCGGCGTAACCTTGAACGATATCCTCGATCTTGGCGGCGATGCGCGCATTTATTCCGGGAACCTGCGGATAGCAGAGCGTCACGAGTTCGGCCAACTGCTCTGGCGTTGCCAAGCCCGTGACATCCATCAGAAAATAGAGGTCCCGCCTGTCCCGGCCAGACCTTCGGGATCGTCAAGCCTGCTGGCAAGCAACTTCATCGCCAACATGTATTCCGGGGTCGGCAGGTAGACGCGAAGACCGACCGGCCCCTGTTTGGGAAACTCCCCGAACGGAAGCAGGTTCGGCTGAGGATTGCCCTTCGGCGGAGCGACGTTCTTCACCGCCTGATTGAGCCAGTCGTCGGGTAGGCCGAGACGGCGCCCGACAGCATCGGCCAACTGGTAACCGCGGCTGCGTTCGCTGAGAAAAACCGCGTCGACGTCTCGCGTCACGTCGCGGATGTTGCCGGCAAGCAAAAGGCACGATCCGCCGTAAACCGCGATGTCGATGACCTTGCCGTCCTGTGCGGCAAGGTCACCCATCAGCTCGAACGCCCGCTCCAGCAGGTTCCTCGACAGCTCCACAATGCCTCCGCCGATCTCGCGCCTCTGCGCCTCAGGCCGCCGCCATCACACGTCGATGTCGTCGGCCTTCACGAACTTCGCGTTGTCCTGGATGAACTTGAAGCGCAGTTCCGGCCGCTTGCCCATCAGGTCTTCCACCAGCGATCGGGTACGCTCGCATTCCGGCTTTTCCTCCGGATCCGCGGCATTGGGCACGACCACGCGCAGGAGGGAGCGCTTGGACGGATCCATCGTCGTGTCGCGCAGCTGGGCCGGCATCATCTCGCCCAGGCCCTTGAAGCGGCTGATGTCGGGCTTCTTGCCCTTGAACATCTTCGACAGCAGCTCGTCCTTGTGGGCGTCGTCGCGGGCGTAGACCTGCTTGTTGCCGTGGCTGAGACGGTAGAGCGGCGGCAGGGCGAGGTAGAGGTGGCCCTCCTGAATCAGGCCCGGCATTTCGCGGTAGAAGAAGGTCATCAGCAGCGACGCGATGTGGGCGCCGTCGACATCGGCGTCGGTCATGATGATGACCCGCTCATAGCGCAGCTTGTCGGTCGAGAAGTCCTTGCCGATGCCGCAGCCGAGCGCCTGGGTCAGGTCGTTCAGCTCCTGATTGGCCTTCATCTTGTCGACCGACGCGCTGGCGACGTTCAGGATCTTGCCGCGCAGCGGCAGGATGGCCTGAGTCTCGCGCTGGCGCGCCTGCTTGGCGGAGCCGCCGGCCGAGTCGCCCTCCACCAGGAACAGCTCGGTGCCCTCCGGGGAGTTGCGCGAGCAGTCGGCCAGCTTGCCGGGCAGGCGCAGGCGGCGGGTGGCCGACTTGCGCGTCATTTCCTTGGACTGCTTGCGGCGCGCCCGCTCCTCGGCCTTCTCGATCAGGCGTTCCAGCAGGCCGTTGGCGCTCTGCGGGTCGCCGGAGAGCCAATGGTCGAAATGGTCCTTCACCGCGGTCTCGACGAGGCGCTGCGCCTCCGCCGTCACCAGCTTTTCCTTGGTCTGGCCCTGGAAATGCGGCTCGCGGATGAAGACCGACAGCAGGACGCAGGCGTCGCCCATCACGTCGTCGGCGGTGACCTGTCCGGCGCGCTTGTTGTTCGTCAGCTCGCCATAGGCCTTCAGGCCGCGGGTCAGCGCGGTGCGCAGGCCAGCCTCGTGCGTGCCGCCCTGCGGGGTCGGCACGGTGTTGCAGTAGGTGTGCGAGAAGCCCTCGTCATCGTCGGGCCACGCAACCGCCCACTCCACCCGGCCCTGGCCGTTGGGGAAGTCGAGCGCGCCGGCGAAGGGCGCCCGCGTCAGCGTCTTGCGGTCCTTCAGCGCGGCGTTCAGGTAATCCTGAAGCCCGCCGGGGAAATGCAGGGTCTCCGAAGCGGGCGTGGTGGCGTCGACCGACAGCAGGGTCGGATCGCAGCTCCAGCGGATTTCGACGCCGCGGAAGAGATAGGCCTTGGAGCGCGCCAGCCGGTACAGCCGGTGCGGTTCAAAGTGAGCGGTCTCGCCGAAGATTTCCGGGTCGGCGTGGAAGCGGATGGTGGTGCCGCGCCGGTTGACGTTGCCGCGATGGGCCAGCGGCCCCTGTGGCAGGCCGCGGCTGTATTCCTGAACGTAGAGCTGCTTTTCGCGGGCGATTTCAACGGTCAGCCGGTCCGACAGGGCGTTCACCACCGACAGGCCGACGCCGTGCAGGCCGCCCGAGGTCTGGTAGACCTTATTGGAGAATTTGCCGCCGGAGTGCAGCGTGGTCATGATGACCTCCAGCGCCGACTTGCCCGGATATTTCGGGTGGTCGTCGATGGGGATGCCGCGCCCGTTGTCGCGGACCATCACCGTGTAGTCGGCGGTCAGCTCCAGGTCGATCCGGCTGGCATGACCGGCCACCGCCTCGTCCATGGCGTTGTCCAGGACCTCGGCCACCAGATGGTGCAGCGCACGGTCGTCGGTGCCGCCGATATACATGCCCGGTCGGCGCCGGACAGGCTCCAGCCCCTCCAGAACCTCGATGTCCTGGGCGGAATAGCTGTCGGCCTTGGGGGCCGTGTTCTCGAAAAGATCGCTCATGACGGGATGATAGGAATTTCGTCAGGGGTGCGCAAGCGCGTCCTGGGCCGTTTATAGTGCGGTGCCACAGGCTTTGGGGCAGGAATTTTTCGTGACGCCGGAGGAAGCATGAGCGCAGCGGACACATACGACTTCGACAATGGCCCTGCCCTGCGGGCCATCGCGATGCCGGCGGACACCAATCCGAACGGCGACATCTTCGGCGGCTGGCTGCTGGCGCAGATGGATTTGGCCGGCGGGACGGTGGCGGTGCGGCGCAGCCATGGCCGCGTCGCCACGGTCGGGATCGAGGCGATGACCTTCCACAAGCCGGTCTTCGTCGGCGACGAGGTCAGTTGCTTCGCCCGCATCGAGAAGGTCGGCCGCACGTCGCTGCGCGTCCGCATCGAGACCTGGGTGCGGCGCGAACGCTCCGGCTCCGACCCGATCAAGGTGACGGAGGGCGTGTTCACCTATGTCGCCATCGGCGAGGACCGCAAGCCGCGCGAAGTGCCGCCGGAGTGAGGGGGTCCCGGTCCTTGAGCCGTTCGCTTTCGTCCGGTCCGGCTGGCGGCGCAGCATAGAAAAGGGCGCGACATCCTGCCGCGCCCTTTTCTATGGATATTCTCAAGCGGCCGTCAGGCTCACTTCTGCAGGCGCTTCAGGGAATCCTCGACGAACTGGTTGGTGTAGGTCTTGGACAGGTCGATGTTGGCCGACGCCACCGCCGGGTCGAAGGCCTTCAGCACCTTCAGCGCGGCCTCGGCGCCGTCCTGGGTGAAGCGGCCGTCGGGCGAATAGGTCGGCTTGGAATGCTCGAAAGCCTTGGCGTAGAGATTCTGGTTTCCCAGGAAATACTCCTGCGGCAGCACCTTCAGCACATCCTCGGTGCTGGCCTTGTTCAGCCACAGCATGGTGCGGACGAAGACGTCGGTCAGCGCCTGGGTGGTCTTCGGGTTCTCCTTCACGAAATCCGGCTTGGCGTAGAGCACGGCGGCCGGATAGGGGCCGCCATAGACCTCCATGGTGCCCTTGGCGGTCCGGGTGTCGGCCAGCACGGTGATGTCGCCATCGGCCTCGGCCTGGCTGATGACCGGGTCGAGGTTGACGATGGCGTCGATCTCCCCGCGCTTGATCGCGGCGATGGCGCTGGGGCCGCCGCCGACGCCGATGACCGACACGTCCTCCGGCTTCATGCCCAGAGAAGTCAGGACATAGTTCAGCATGAAGTTGGTGGAGGAGCCGGGGGCGGTCACGCCGACCTTCTTGCCCTTCAGGTCCTTCACCGACTTGACGGTGCCGGCCTTGTTGACGGCGGCCAGCACGATACCGGGATAGCGGCCGAGCTGCGTCACCGCGACGATGGGCTGGCCCTTGGCCTGCATCTGGATGGTGTGGTCGTAGGCGCCGGTGACGACGTCGGCCGAGCCGCCGATCAGGGCCTGCAGGCTCTTGGCGCCGCCGCCGAAGTCGCTGATCTCGACATTCAGTCCGACATCCTTGAAGTAGCCCAGCCGCTCGGCCAGCGTCAGCGGCAGGTAATAGAGCAGCGGCTTGCCGCCGACCGCGATCTTGATGTCGGTCTTTTCGAGCTTGTCCTGCGCCGCGGCCAGTCCGGCGGTTCCCAACGCCAATGTTCCCATGGACAGGGCGACCGCAGCGGCCGCGATCAGCGATTTGAATTTCATTGGTTTCCTCCCTTTTTGAATTTCCCTGTGGGATTTCAGTGCTGCCCGCCGCTGGTATCCTGCGGGCGCCAGTGCAGAAGCCGCTTTTCGATCATGGTGACGGCGGTGTCGATCAGGACGACGAAGATCGTCAGCACCAGCATGCCGGAGAAGACGCCGACGGTGTCGAACACGCCCTCCGCCTGATGGATGCGGTAGCCCAGCCCGGCGGCGGAGCCCAGATACTCGCCCACCACCGCACCCACCATGGCGAAGCCGACGGCGGTGTGCAGCGAGGAGAAGACCCAGGACAGGGCCGAGGGCAGATAGACGTGGCGGAACAGGTCGCGGGAGCTGGCGCCCAGCATGCGGGCGTTGGCCAGGACCACCGGGCTGACCTCCTTCACGCCCTGATAGACGTTGAAGAAGACGATGAAGAAGACCAGCGTCACCCCCAGCGCCACCTTCGACCAGATGCCGAGCCCGAGCCACAGCGCGAAGATCGGCGCCAGCACCACGCGGGGCAGCGCGTTGGCCGCCTTGATGTAGGGGTCGAAGACGATGGAGACCAACGGCGCGCGGGCGAACCAGAAGCCGAAGGCGATGCCCGCCACCGTGCCGATGACGAAGGCCAGCGCCGTTTCCAGCAGCGTGATGCCGAGATGGTACCAGATGACGCCCGAGGCGAAATCGGCCCAGGTGCGGGCCAGCACCGCTCCCGGCGTGCCGAAGAAGAAGGGGCTGAGGATTTTGGTGTCGGTCAGGACATGCCAGATCAGGAAGAAGGCGATCAGGACGCCCAACTGAAGCAGCAGGATGACCGGACGGCTGGGCAGGCGTTTGGCGTGGGATCTCATATTCGTCACCGCAGCTTGGTCTGGGCGTAGCCCTTCAGCACCTCGTCGCGCAGCTGCGACCAGATTTCCTGGTGCAATGCTAGGAAGCGCGGAGTCATGCGGATTTCCGCCACGTCGCGCGGACGGTCCAGATCGATGCGGTATTCGCCGATCAGCCGCGCCCCCGGCCCGGCGGACAACACCAGCACCCGGTCGGACATGGCGATCGCTTCCTCCAGGTCGTGAGTGATGAAGACCACCGACTTGCGGTCCGCCGCCCACAGGTCGAGCAGCTCGTTCTCCATCATCTGGCGGGTCTGGACGTCGAGCGCCGAGAAGGGTTCGTCCATCAGGATGATCTTGGGATCGACGATCAGCGTCTGGGCCAGCGCAACGCGCTTGCGCATGCCGCCGGAGAGCTGGTGCGGGAAACGGTCGCCGAATCCCTCCAGCCCGACGCGGGACAGCCAGGGCCGCGCGCGGTCCCGCGCTTCGGACTTCGAGACGCCGCGGAATTCCAGTCCGGCGGCGACATTGTCGAGCGCCGATTTCCACGGCATCAGCGCCTCGGCCTGGAACATGTAGCCGGCCTTGGGATTGATGCCGGTCACCGGCTGCCCAAAGGACAGCGCGCGGCCCTCGCTGGGCTTCAGCAGGCCGGCGGCGACGTTGAGCATCGTCGATTTGCCGCTGCCGGTCGGGCCGACGATCGACACGAACTCCCCATCGGCGACGGTGAAGCTGGCGCCCTGTACGGCGGTGTAGGAACGTCCCCGGCCGTCGGGTGAGGGAAAGGTGCAGGTCACGCCTTCCAGCTGGAGGGCGGGCGCCGCGGCGGCCTCGGCCATGTCGGTGTGGTCCTTGTTGTTCGGGCGATGCGCTTTGGTTAGAGAGCCATACTGTCCGAACTGAGGCCTATCGGCAACCGATTGAGATCTCCGTGGAATCCGAAAGGAGCCATTCCGCAAACGCACCGCTTACGGTGTCAAAGAAGGGACGCGGGCCCTTATCGGTTGCCGCGGCGGCCCGCCGTCCAGCATCAATGCTTCCATCAATGGCATAGATCGAAAGCCAGTCCTTTTTCCTTCGCGGAGCCGATATGCCCACGCTGCCGAAACGCCCGTTGATCGCACTTGCCGTCCTGGCCGCCCTGCTCGCCGCGTGGCTCGGTTTCGCCGCCTGGTACGATCACCACCAGCGGGCGGACGAGCAGCCGGCCAGCTACAGCGCGCTGATCGAGCAGGCGGGCCGTGGGGAGATCAGCTCCATCACCTTCGCCAACGGCACCGGCCATGCGGTCGCCGCCGACGGCAGCCGATATCGCGTGGTCATGCCGGTCACCGACGATCTGCTGAAGGAATTGCGCGCCCACACGGTCGCCATCTCCTTCGAAGAGGGCCCCGGCGGGCTGATGGCGAAGACAGTGGGCGTGCTGGATCGCGCCGCGCCCTTCGTGGTGGTGGCCCTGCTGATCGGCGGGCTGATGATGAGCGGCGGGCAGTTCTTCGGCATGGGCCGCGCCACCCGCGTGCGGCCGGAGGACACCAACACGGTGTTCGCCGACGTGGCCGGTGTGGACGAGGCGAAGGAGGAACTGCGCGAGACGGTGCAATTCCTGAAGGACCCGCGCCGCTTCGCCATGGCCGGCGCCCGCGTGCCGAAGGGCATCCTGCTGGTCGGTCCGCCCGGCACCGGCAAGACCATGCTGGCCAAGGCGGCGGCGGGCGAGGCCGGCGTGCCGTTCTTCGCCGCGTCGGGGTCGGATTTCGTCGAGATGTTCGTCGGTCTGGGCGCGGCGCGCGTGCGCAGCCTTTTCAAGACCGCCCGCGCCAATGCCCCCTGCATCCTGTTCATCGACGAGATCGACGCGCTGGCCGGCAAGCGCGGCGAATCGACCAGCCATTCCGAGCGCGAGCAGACGCTGAACCAGCTTCTGGTGGAGATGGACGGCATCGTCGAAGGTGGCGAGGTGGTGGTGATCGCCGCCACCAACCGGTCGGAGATGCTGGACCCCGCCGTGCTGCGCCCCGGCCGCTTCGACCGCCACATCCATGTCAGCCTGCCCGACGTGGCGGGGCGGGAAGCCATCCTGGGCGTCCATGCCGGCCGCTTGACGCTGGCCCCCGACGTCTGCGCGCGGACCGTGGCGCGCGGCACGCCGGGCTTCTCCGGCGCGGAACTCGCCAACCTCACCAACGAGGCGGCGCTGTCGGCGGCGCGCCAGGGCCGCGTCGTCGTCACCATGGCGGACTATGAAGCCGCCAAGGACCGCGTGCTGATGGGAACGGAACGCCGCAGCCTCGCCCTGACGGCACACGAGCGGCGGCTGATCGCGGTGCATGAAGCCGGCCACGCGCTGGTGTCCTTGCGCTGCCCGCAGGCCGACCCGATCCACAAGGCCACCATCATCCCGCGCGGCGGCGCGCTGGGCATGGTGGTGCGGCTGCCGGAGGGCGACCGGGTCTCGGTTTCGCGCGCCAAGCTGATGGCCGACATCGCCGTCGCCATGGCCGGCCGCGCGGCGGAGGAGATGGCTTTCGGTCCCGAACACGTCACCACCGGGGCCGAGGCCGACTTCCGCGCCGCCACCGATCTGGCCCGCCGCATGGTCACCGCCTGGGGCATGAGCGAGGAGATCGGCTTTGTCGCCCATGCGGCGGCGGAACCGGGTGCGCGGTCGGAACGGACGGCCTGGCGCATCGACGAGGAGGTTCGCCGCCTCACCGACGAAGGCATGGAGCATGCCCGCCGCCTGCTGCGCACCAACCGCGACGCACTGGACGGGATCGCCCAGGCCCTGCTGGAGCGTGAGACCCTGAGCGGCCACGAGATCGCCGAACTGGCCGATCGCGAGCAGGAGCGCGCCACCGAGGCGGCCTGAGGCCGGGCACGGACAGTCCGGCACTATCCGGGGTGCTGCCCTGATAGGGGAATGTCCCGCATTGCGGCATGGGTGCATACGGGGGTAGACTGACCCTTACGCGAATAGGGGTTACAGGAGAGGGGCGCGATGACGGGGCCGCTATCCCGACGCAGGGTTTTAAGGACCGCGCTGCCTCTTCTTTCCGCCCTGCCCTTCCTGGTCTCCCGGCCGGCGGCGGCGCACCAGACCCCCACTGTCATCCGAGTCGGCGCCTATGAATTTCCGCCCTATGTCGACGAATCGGGCGGCGGCGTCACGCGCGACCTGCTGGACCTGTTCAACGCCGCGCAGGATGAATTCCGGTTCGACATGGTGAGGACCGCTCCGCAGCGGCGCTATGACGATCTGGAACAGGGGCGGTTCGACATGATCGCCTTTGAGTGCCGCAACTGGGGCTGGCAGGATCGTCCGGTCGATGCCTCCCGTCCTTTCCTTCGCGATGCGGAGGTGTTCGTCGCCAGGGCGGCGCCGGGAATAGACCAGCATTATTTCGACGATCTGAGCGGCAAGTCGATTCTCGGGCGGCTGGGCTATCACTACGCCTTCGCTAACTTCGAGGCCGATCCTAAGCGGCTGGAACAGCGCCATCACACCCGTGTCACGGTGACGCATGAGGGCAATGTCCGCAGCGTCGTCGCCGGCCGGGCCGACCTCGCCATCGTCACCCGCTCCTTCCTGACCCGCTTCCTGCAGCGCGAGCCGGACCTGGCCCGGCAGGTCCTGGTGTCCGAGCGCACCGACCAGATTTACGAGCACACCATCCTGACGCGGCGCGACCGCAAGATCACCGCCGGCTGGCTCGATGCGCTGCTGGACCGGCTGGAGGCGGACGGACGGCTGGAGACCCTGTGGCGGCGCAGCGGAATCATCGCGTGAGGCGGCGATCCTCCCTGCTGGCGCGGGTGGCCGGGGCCATCCTGCTGACGACGGCGAGCATCGGTGCCGCCGTCATGCTGCTGTCCGAGCAGATCGTCGAGGGGCAGCGCCACCAGGATCTGCTGCACCGGGCGGAACTGGTCGCCGCCACCCAGGCCGACGCGCTGAGCGGCCCGGTGTGGGAACTCGACAACCGCAGCGCCGAGCGCATGATCGAGGCGCTGACCGTCCGCGATCCGGCCATCCGCTCCATCGCCGTCTTCGAGAGCGACCGCGAGGAACCGCTGGCACGCACCTCGTCGGGAGATATCGGGGACGGCGCCGGTCGAATCACGGTCGAGCGCCCCATCGTCCTGCATGGGCGCGAGGGACGGGTGCAGACGGTCGGGCATCTGCGCATCGTCTATTCGACGGCCGAGGTGCGGCAGGCGACGTTGAACGCGCTGCTTCCGGTGGCCGGGCTGCTGCTGCTGTCGCTGCTGGGGGCGATGGCGGCGCTGGGGCTGACGCTGAACCGCATGGTCCTGCGACCGCTGCGGCGGCTGACCCAGCTGGCCAGCGCCATGGCGCGCGGCGATTATGGCGCCCGCATGGACGCCGGGCGGAGCGACGAGATCGGCGTGCTGGCCGACGGCTTCAACCGGATGGCGGCGACGGTGCAGGACCATACCAGCACCCTGGAAAGTCGGGTCCGCGAACGGACGGAGGCGCTGGCCGCCACCAACCGCGCCATCATGGACAGCATCAATTACGCCCAGCTGATCCAGTCCGCCATCCTGCCGTCGGCCGATGCGCTGTCGGCCGGGCTGACCGAGCATTTCGTGCTGTGGCGCCCGCGCGATGTGGTCAGCGGCGATTTCTATGTCTGCCGCGAGGTGGCGGACGGCTTCGTCGTCGCGGTGGCCGACTGCACCGGCCATGGCGTGCCCGGCGCCTTCATGACGATGACCGCCAGCGCGATGCTGAACAATGCGCTGGACCAGATGGGTGCGGACGATCCGGCGGCGGTGCTGGCCGCGGTCGACCGCAAGGTCCGCGCCGCCCTGCACCAGGAGGGGAAGGCGCGCAGCGGGATGGACTGCTTCGACAATGGTCTTGACCTGGGGCTGTGCCACATCCGTCCGGCCGATGGACGGCTGGTCTTCGCCGGCGCCCGCGTTCCGCTGCTGATGGTGACCGGCGGCGAGGTGACGGAGCTGCGCGGCGATCGCCTGAGCCTGGGCTATCGCCCCACCGCGAGCGGGCCGGCCCCCGAAGACGCCCCGGGCACTGCCCCAGGTACTTCCGAGTCGCCCTTCACCAACCACAGCATCGCACTGCGCCCCGGCCAGACCTTCCTCATCGGCACCGATGGGCTGGTGGACCAGAATGGCGGTGAGCATGGGCGCAGTTTCGGCCGGAGCAGGCTGCGCCAACTGCTGAGCCAGGGCGGCGATGGACCGCTCGACCGGCTGAAGTCCGACCTGGAAAGCTCGTTGGACCGGTTCCAGGGCAACCGCGAGCAGCGGGACGACATCACCCTGTTCGGCTTCCGCGTGCGGCTGACCGACGCAGCCGCCGTTTCCGGCGCCGGATCCAGCCGCTACGCTGCGTAAAACTCCTGACCCCCTCCCTCAAATCTGTTACAGAGATGCTATTTTTTGTGACAGGTTGTGACGGCAACCCGTCGCGAACGGCAGAAGCCTGCCGAGTTTCTTTCAAAATTTAGGCATCCTAGGGTATGCTACACCCGCTGAAGTGGTGATTGGGGAGAGCACGGCATGGCAGGTCCGACGATCGTCGTGGTCGAAGATGAGAATTCCCTGCGGTCCGACATGGTCGAGTATCTGTCGAGCTGCGGATTCGATGCAATCGGCGCACGCGATGGGGCGGAACTGGACCGGCTGCTGCGGAACCGCAACGCCGCCATCATCATCCTGGACGTGAACCTGCCGGACGAGGACGGGTTCAAGATCGCGGCCCGGCTGCGCGACAGCCATGGCGCCGGCATCATCATGGTGACCGCCCGCAGTTCCACCGTCGACCGCGTGGTCGGGCTGGAGATCGGCGCCGACGCCTATCTGGTGAAGCCGGTCGAGCTTCGCGAACTGGAAGCGCAGGTGAAATCGCTGCTGCGCCGCCTGAGCGAGCGCGCCGCGGAAACTGCGATCCAGGCCGCCAACGGGACCGCAGGCGGCGAGGCCGGCGATTCTGCCGACGAGGCGCGCTGGTCGCTGGACCCCACGGAATGGAGCCTGACCAACCCAGCCGGAATCCGCATCAGCCTGACCAGCATGGAGATGAAGCTGACCAGCCTGCTGGCCGCACAGGCCCGCAAGCCGGCGACGCGCGACCAGATCTCGCAGGCGCTCTACAACCGCCGCTGGAACCCGGAAGACCGCTCCATCGACACCGTCGTCGGGCGCCTGCGCCACAAGGTGGAGGGCGCCATCGGCGGCCCGGCCCCGCTCAAGTCGGTGCACGGGGTCGGCTATGTCTTCTCCGCGCCGATCCGGGTGGTGGGCGCCGCGCAGGGGTGAGTCAGTCCGGAAAGCCCTGGCCCGGCGACGCCCGATCGGGCGTGCGGCGGGGGAACAGCAGGGTGAAGCTGGTGCCGCGATCCGGCGCGCTGTCCACGGTGATCGAACCCATCAGCGCACCGACCACCAGATTGTGGACGATGTGCAGCCCCAGCCCGCTGCCGCCGCGACCGCGCCGGGTGGTGAAGAAGGGCTCGAACACTCTGGCGCGATGCTCCTCGATCATGCCGCGCCCATTGTCGGTGAAGCACAGGCGGACGGTGTCGGGATCGGGACAGTCGACCGTGATCGTCATGTCCCCTGCCCGTCCGTCGGCGAACGCATGGGTCAGCGCGTTCATCACCAGATTGGACAGGATCTGCGACAGCACGCCGGGATAGCTGTCCAGTTCCAGGTCGGCCGGGCAGTTCACCGCGACCGCATGGCCCGATGGCCGCAGCTTCGGCTGCAGGCTGACCAGCGTCTCCCGGATGTAGGCGGCGAGGTTGACACGGCGCCGTTCGGCACTGGCACGGTCGACCGCAACCTGCTTGAAGCCGGCGATCAACTGCGCCGCCCGTTCGCAATTGCCGAGGATCAGGTCGGTGGTGTCGGTCGCGGTGGCGAGATAGCGGGCGAACTCCGCCTTGCCAAGCTCGCCTTCGGCGGCCCGCCGGCGCATCACCAGGGTGGCGTCGGCCAGATGCGAGGCGCAGGAAACGGCGATGCCGACCGGCGTGTTGATCTCGTGGGCCACACCGGCGACCAGCGCACCGAGGGAGGCCAGCTTTTCCGACCGGATCATCGCCTCCTGCGCCTCGCGCAGCCTGTCCAGCGCCGCCTCCGCCTCGCTGCGCCGCCGCTCCAACTCGTGGTTGGCGTCGCTCAACTGGGCCTGCAGCCGGTCGCTGACCCGCACGAGGCGCTGCTGCTCCCGCGTGCTGAGTTCGAAGGCGGCGATGAGGTCGCGGAACTCCGGCAGGCAATCGGGCGCCAGCGCGCCCAGCCTCGTCTCCAGCGCGCGAGCCTTGGCGAGCGCCTCCTCCTCCGCGGCGAAGAGGTTGAAGCTCACGGGGCCCCGCCGGCGGGCAACTCCCGCATCTGGAAGACGACATGCCGCAAATCCTCGGCGAAGTCCTCGCCGAGTTCGCGCATCGATTCGTCATTCTCCTCGACGCACCAGGTCACCGTCACCGGCCGCCCGCCCCGGGCCACCGTCTCCAGCATCTGGAAGATGTTCATCAGCGCCTTGGCGCTGGAGCTGTTGAAATAGAGAAGCTCCATGTCGAAACGGATGGCGCCGCCGTCCGGACGGTCGAGAAAGCCGCGCAATGCGTTGAACACCGGACCGAAGAAACCGGCGACGTCGTCCGGGTACGATTCTCCGGTCATGCGTAAATGGCCGACGGAGAAATCGAAAAAGACGCCCGGCGTGCGTCCGGTGGCGGGGATGATCAGGCTGTCCATGTCGTATCGCTCGGTTCGTCCGCTCACACGCGGACCTTGAGGCAGAAGAAGCTGCGGTCCGCGTCCATCGCATCGAAATCATAGTCGATGGGATCGCTGGCCCGCCGTGCGATCTCGATCAGCCCCAGGGTCGCGCCACGGCTGCCGTCGTCCGGCTCCTCTCGAAGCTGTTCGCGGTAATAGGTCTTGATGCCGTCGCGATCCAGACTCTTCAGATGGTCCAGCCGCTCCTTCAGGCGAGGAACCTCGCTGTTGCGCACGGTGTTGCCGCAGACGATGAAGACCTTGCCGCCCTCCATCCCGATGGTGACCATGCCGGCACTGAGTTCCACCGCGCGGCCGGCGCTGCCCGACATCTTTTCCGCGGAATAGCGGATGATGTTCTGCATCTGCTCGACGAAGACCGAGAAGACGCGGCGGATGGTGGGGCCATCGGCCTCCTCCAGCGCCATTTTCTCACGCAGTGCTTCGCCGAGGGAATAAAGTATCCCTTCCGACAAGTATCCGCTGAAAGAGAACACGATCCCCCGCTCGTCGAGATCGCGTTTAATCGACGCATATTGTTGAGCGAGCATGGTTGTGGCCTGAGGTTCCACAGGTGCCTGGAGTTAGCCGACTATGTCATTTCCCTTGGAAAAGGGCCATAGTCTTTCGGGCAGGCGCGACATCAGGCTGCATCACACGGGAAGCACGACCCGGAAGGTCGATCCCTTTCCCAGCGTGCTGTCGACCGCGACGGCGCCGCCATGCAGATGAACGATCTGCTGCACCGTGTGCAGACCGATGCCGGTGCCCGGCACGCCGGACGCGCCCGACCCGCGGAAGAAGCGGTCGAACAGGCGGGGAAGCTCCGGTTCGGGAATGCCGCGGCCATGGTCGGTCACCTCGATCACCGCCATGGCGCCATCGGTATCGCCGTGAAGATGGATCGCTTCGCCCGGACCGGAATATTTGACGGCGTTGTTGACGAGATTGGTCAGGACCAGCGCGATCAGGTTGGCGTCGACCTCCGCCCGCCGCGGCAAACCGGCCAGGGTCATCTGGAATTCACGGTCGGGATAGGCGACGCGGAAAGGCCGGACGACATTGGCGATCAGGTCGGCCAAGTCGACCTCGGCCCGCTCCGGCACGAGGGCGTTGGTCTGCAGCCGCTCGTCGGTCAGATGGGCGTCGATCAGGCCGGTCAGACGCTGCACGCTGCTCCGGATCACCGCCAGCCGTTCCAGCATCTCCGGCTCCACCTGCCCGGCCCGCATCGCCAGCAGCTGCGCCGCGCTGTCGATGATGGCGAGCGGCGTGCGGAATTCGTGGCTGACCATGCCCAGGAACTGGCGCTGCCGGTCGCGGGCGAGCAGTTCGCGCTCCAGCGCCCGCTCCACCCGTTCCTTGGCCAGGATCAGCGCCTTCTGATTGGCGGCCAGTTCCAGCGTGCGCTCCTCCACCCGCTGCTCCAGCGAGTGGTTCAGCGCCACCAGCTCCTCATACAGGCAGACGTTGTCGAAGCCGATGGCGACACGGTTGCAGAACAGCTCCAGCAGGCGGTGCTCGTCCGCGGTGTAGGGCTCCGCCCGTTCAAGCCAGAAGACGGTCACGCCATGCTCGCGCGTGCGGAAGACCAGGACGCAATGGCCGTCGTGATAGAGGTTGCGCTGGGTCAGCAGGGCGTCCGCCACTTCCGCCGCCGCGCCGTTCGACAGGACATCGGCCACCGGCAGCCCGATGCAGCCGGAAAAGACCCCCAATCCCGCCACCACGGCGACCGTCCGGCTGCCGTCGGCGCGGTCGACCGAGCGGCAGGCCAGAACCGCCGGCGTGCTGCCGTGATCGACGACGCGGGCGATCTGCTCCACCAGCCGTTCGACGAAGGCGCGCATCGGCCGCATCTCGAACAGCGGGGCGGAGGCGCTGAGAATCCGTTCCAGCCCCTGCCTGTTGCGCTCGATCGTCACGATGTCGCGCCAAGCGCGCAGCCCGCTGACCAGCGTGGTGAACAGACGCTGCGCGGTCAGCTCGCTCTTGGCCTTGTAGTCGTTGATGTCGTAGCCGACGATGACGTCCCGCTCCGGCGCCTGACCCGGCTGGCCGGTGCGCAGGATGATCCGCATGCGGCGGTTGCCCAATTCCTCCCTGATGTGGCGGACCAGCTTCAGGCCGGCATCCTCCGTCTCCATCACCACGTCGAGGAGGGCGATGGGCAGGTCGGGGCGCTGGGCGAGGACCGCCTTCGCCTCTTCCGCCGACAGGGCGCTCACCACCTCGAACGGGCGTCCGTCGAAGTCGAAGTCGCGCAGCAGCACCGCAGTCATGGCGTGAACCTGGGGATCGTCGTCCACCACCAGGACGGGCCAGGGCGTACCGGACGGCCGTTGAGAACTTGCCACCGTCGCGGCGCCGTCCTCCGGGCCGAACAGCAGTTCGTCGTCCAGCCCCCCGTCCATCCCCGCCATCCGCCGCCCCCGTCACACTATGCGTGATCGCCTATGCCTGCTGCAATGGAACCACCGTACGGTGAAGCTTCCAAGACCGATAAGGCGGATTGCCAGCATTCGTTTCAATTTGTCGCATATGAACGAAGAGTCATGTACGGCAGAGCCAATGCTGTGCAATGATTTATTACGACAGTGCATAGCGCAGTGTCCGGAAAGTAAGAGTGCAAAGCGTCGACGACCACAGCGTCCCTGCCCGGCCGGTGCCGCCATGGCATTCTCGCCTTTTCGATTCACCGGGATGCTCATTTCCAGGGGCATCGAATTCGGGCCGTCTATCGACGCCCAGGATCGAAGCGATACGGAAGATGTCGATCATCCAGAGAATTTGTATGCAGTTTTATCGCGACATGGTTGTTGAGTGACGGGCGTTGACTTTTGCGCTATTCTTGAGCCCTGCCATACCCCTCCGCAAACGGACGACCTCCCCCCGATGACCCCTGCCGGCTTCGAACAGGATGCACATGCCGCAGGACCCCCGGGCACCATCCGTGGTGGACGCAAGGCCGCTTCACCGGCAATTCTGGCGCTGCTGGCGGTGGCCCTCGCCCTTACGGCCGCCCTGCTGGTGTTTGCGGCCTATCAATACCGCAGCCAGGTGATCGACGAGGCGGAGAACCGCAGCGCCGCGATTGCGCGCGTGCTGGAGGAGCATGCAGCCAAGACGCTCGGCATCCATGCCACCACCCTGTCGCACATGGAGTGGATGGTCGATGACCTGGGATGGGACCGGATCGACAGTTCTCCCCTGCTGCACGAACGCCTGAAAGCGATGGCGGCCCAGACGCCGGAAGTGCAATCCTATTGGATCACCGACGAGAGCGGACGCGTCCGCGTCAGCAGCTTCGAATGGCCGATGCGCCCGCTGAACGCGAGCGACCGCGAATATTTCCGCGCTCTTCTGAACCCCGGCAGCGCCATCCACATCGGCCCGCGGCTGACGGGCAAGATCAACTCCGAGATTTTCTTCACCCTCAGCCGCCGGATGGAACTGTCGAACCACCAGTTCCAGGGGGTGGCGCAGATCTCTCTCCTGCCCAGCTATTTCACCGACTTCTACCGTTCGGTCCTGCGAGGGTCGAGCGACGTCATCCTGCTCATGCGCGAAGATGGCGAGGTGCTGGTCCGTACCCCGCAGAACGCCCCTCCCGACCGCGCCGACATCGGACGGTTGCCGGAACTGATCTCGATCCCCGACAGGAACGGCGTTTTCCGCGCGGTGACGCCCTCCGACGGGGTCGAGCGGCTGATGGCCCGTCGCAAGGTACCCGACCTGCCGATCTATGTGGTCTACGGCACCGACGTCGGCTCCATCGAGAGGGCTTGGCGCGACCGGGTGATGCCCTACGCACTGTTCGCGACCCCGGCACTGGGATTGCTTGTCCTGCTGGGCGGCATCGCGCTGCACCGCTCGCGTCAGGCCGCCGAGGCGCAGGAGGCATTGCGCCGCTCAAACGAGGCGCTGGAGGACCGGATCACCGAACGCACCCGGCACCTCGACCAAGCCTTGGCCGACAAGGAGGTGTTGCTGCGCGACATCCATCACCGGGTGAAAAACAATCTGCAGGTGATCCTCAGTCTGCTGGAACTTCAGGCGCAGCGCGCGCCGGAACTGGAGGCGCCCTTCAGCGAGGCGCTGACCCGCATCAACACGATGGGACTGATCCACGAGCAGATCTACCGCGCCACCGGCGTATCGGCGGTCGCGCTCGACAGCTTCATCGAAGCGCTGGCCGGCCATTTGAACAGCTTCCACAGCCGCCCGGGCAGGACCATCACCATCAGGCATCGGGTGGAACCGCTCAGCCTCGACCTCAACCGGGTGGTGCCCTTCGCCCTGATCCTGAATGAAGTGGTGTCGAACGCCTTCAAACACGCCTTCACCGGCCGCTGTACCGGCACCATCGACATCGTGGTGACGGCCGAGAACGGATCGCTGCATCTGACGATCCAGGACGACGGCACCGGCGCCCCCGAGCCGGAGGATCCCTCCACCCCCGGCCGACGGTCGATGGGCATGGACCTGATCCGGGCCTTCGCCCGGCAAATACGCGGCGAGTATCATTTCACCAGGGGCGCCGGCACACGGTTCGATCTGGTCTTCCCGCAGGAGAGCGACGCCGTTTAGCGTTTGCAGCGTTTTGCGGAACCCGGCTTCTGGCCATTGGACGCCACACCGTCGGCGGAGCCATTGGCCGGGGAACTTGCAGGACCGTTCGGCGGTTCTTCGGATTTCGGAAGCTTTTCCGCGATGCCGAAAGCCAGTTCGCGCCGCCGCAGTTCAGCCAGGATCTCGTCGGGGGCGATGTCGAAGTCGGCCAACAGCACGACCAGATTATACAAGAGGTCGGCCGCCTCCATCACCAGTGCGCCGCGGTCGCCGCGCATCGCCTCGATCGCCACCTCGATCGCCTCCTCCCCCACCTTCCGTGCCATGCGGGCTCGGCCCTGCGCCAGCAGCTTTGCCGTGCGCGAGGCTTCAGGGACGGAGGAAGGCTCGCGCCGCAGGGTTTGCACGGCCTCGTGCAGGCTGCGGAGCGGATCGGGACCGATGTATTGAACCATGTCCCTGAAATCGTTTTTCAAACCGGCGCTGTCAAGACGTTGGTTGGTCGACTAAACATTTCACCGGCGCCACCGGACAATCGGAGCGCTTCCGGCGACCGGCAATAATCAGTGATACGGATTGATTTGGTATTCGACCATTGGCTGAAAGAAATCTCTGTATAGCTGTAATTTTTGCAGCAGCCAGCAATGCAAAGGCAGCGTATTTGGCATTGGGTATACCAGTATATAGTCTCCTCAACAGCCCGATGGAGACGACAATGACCACCACCACTTTCCAGCCCGGCACCGACAACCACACTTCGAACGACGCCCTGCACGCCGTCGCCGAATTCCCGGTGGCCTGGTTCGAAGCCACCCCGGCCTATCTGGTCCTTGGCCCGATCGGCGCCTTCCTGCGCGAATGGGCCGCCGCCACCCCGGCCGGCTTCGTCCTGAGCCTGCTGAAGCGCTGACGCCCGGCCACCCCGCGCAACACCAAATCAACGGAGTCGATTATGAGCATCCTCAGCCTTCATCACGGCGACCATGGCGTCCATGGCGACAGCCAGACCCTGCATCCGGTCCGCGATTTCGTTGCCGACTGGCTGGAAGCCACCCCCGCCGCCATCCTGCTGCGTCCGGTCGGTGCGTTCCTGACGGAATGGGTGAAGTCCACCCCGGCGATGATCCTGTTCCAGTCTCTGCATCGCTGATCACAGCGCAAGAATAAGAAAATCTGAGGGTTTGAAAGGCGACCGCGGCACAGCCCAACCATTCGGGCGGCCGCGGCCTTTTCTTTTTTACGGGTCCGCTTTCGGCCTGCCTCAGGCGCCGCCGCGGACATCCTCGACCAGCAACTCCAGCCGCGGAAGGTCGCGCACCACCAGCGCGTCGGAGCGGCGTTCCAGCATCCCGTCGCGGGTCAGGTCGCTCAAGACGCGAGCCACGGTCTCGCGGGTGGTGCTGACGCGTGCGGCAATATCGGAATGGACGGGGATCGGCGTAATGACCGCGGACGAGCCCTGCCGCGATGCGCGCCGGGCAAGGCGCAGCAGTTCAGCATGCACCCGGTTGTTGGCGCCGAGCGTCGACAGTTCCATGATGCGGTCGGTGGCGCCACGCAGCTTGTCGCACAGGCGCAGCATCATCGCCATCGCCAGTTCCGGATGGGCGGTCACCAGGGTCTGGAAGGGCTTCGCCGGCAGGAAGGCGATCAGCGCCCCCTCCTCCAACGCCACCACCGATGCGGAGCGCGGCCGGCCGTCCAGCGCCGACATCTCTCCCACCTGTTCTCCGGCATCGATATCGCTGAAGCTGATCTCGCGCCCGCCGGCCGAGTGGCTGAGCACCCGCACCCGCCCCTCCACCACGAACCCGACGTCACGGGTCTCGGCCCAGTGGTCGATCAGCTGCTCGTCCGGAGCGAAGCGGCGCCAGCGGCATTGGCGTGCCACCGCGGCACGCTGATCGGCGGAAAGCGGACGCAGCAACTCGATGCGGTCCAGCCCGGCGACCGGAGTATCGGCCGGGGTGTCGGGCAGCGCATCGGGCAGACTGTCGGATTTGGTCATTTCAGCCTTCGGCACGGGAAGTTCCGGAGCCGCCCCGGACTGTTTGTTGCGCCAAAGGATAGCGTGACCTGCGCAAAGGTGGAAGGCGCTGTGACCAATGGCCGGTGTCAACCCTCCGTTAACGCCGAACGCGCAGAAGGGAACGACGCCTCGCCGACCCGTCCCCCAACCGCACCCCGTTCATCGTTGCCGGAGCGCCGATCATGACCAGCCCGTTCACCGTGCCCACCGCCCGCCGTGTCGATTCGCAACGGCTGCTGGCGGTCGCCCTGATCCCCTTCGCCGCGGCCATCGCCATGGCGAGCACGGTCGCTGCCACCGGCTTCACCGCCAGCCCTCTGGGCGAGGCGAACAGCACGCTGGGCTTCCTGCTGGATTTCGTGAAGTTCTGCTATCTGGCTGTCGCCATGGCCCATCTGTCCGGCGCCATCGCCGACCGCACCTGCGGCGGCATGGCCGCCGGCCTGTCGATGGACGAATTCGACGCGCCGGAACCGATGTCGCGCGAAGAGTTCTGGCGCGCCTTCCCCAACCATGTCGACGGCGCCGCCATCGCCGGGGCCGTCACCCTCTTGTGCGTGATCGCCGGATCGCTGGTCGGCTGACCCATCACCGCCAAACGGCAGTTGAGAGAGGGCCGCGCTTGCCCCACTATGGCGCGGACAGACGATCGGCGGATGGGCGGGCGTGAGCGGAGATCAGACTGAACCGAAGGTCCCCGGCAAGGGTCAGGTGAAAGCCCAGACGAAGGCCCAGTCGGCAGAGCCGGCGCGGCACCGCCGCGAGGGCATCGGGTTTATGGGGAGGCTGCGCGCCTATTTCCTGGCCGGCATTCTGGTGACCGCCCCCATCGCCATCACCGTCTATATCGCCTGGTGGTTCGTCTCGCTGATCGACGGCTATATCCGGCCGCTGATTCCCAGCACCTACAATCCGGAAAACTACCTGCCCTTCTCGATTCCCGGCATCGGCGTGCTGGTGGTCATCGTCGCCGTCACCCTGATCGGCGCCTTCACCGCCGGCTATGTCGGCCGTCTGGTTCTTGGCGTCGGCGAGGGGGTGGTCGGGCGCATGCCGGTCGTCCGCTCCGTCTATGGCGGGGTGAAGCAGATCTTCGAGACGGTGCTGGCCAAGAAATCCAATGCCTTCCGCGAGGTGGTGGCGATCCAGTATCCGCGCCCCGGCGTGTGGTCGCTGGGCTTCATAACCGGCGCCGCCCATCCGGAGGTGCAATTGCAGCTGTCGGGCGTGGCCGACGATTTCGTCAACGTCTTCATCCCCTGCGCGCCGCCCACCGCCGGCTATCTGGCGATGGTGCCGCGACGCGAGGTGACCGTGCTGAACATGAGCGTCGAAGACGGGCTGAAGCTGGTGATGTCCGGCGGCATCGTCGTCCCGCCCGAGCGGCGCCCGACGCTGGTGGAGCCGCCGGCCGGCCCCGACCAGGACGGCCCCAACCAGGAAGGCGGCGACGATCACCCCGACCGCAAGGTCTTGGCCGCCGCGTCGCGTTCGAACAGGTAGAGCAGGGTCCGCAACGCCTGCCCGCGCGGGCTGGCGAGGTCGGGGTCGCGGTCCACCACCAGCCGGGCATCGTCCCGTGCGACCGCCAGCAGGTCGCCATGCACGGCGAGGTCGGCCATCCGGAAGCCGGGCAGCCCCGACTGGCGGGTGCCCAGCACCTCGCCGGCGCCGCGCAGGCGCAGATCCTCCTCGGCGATGACGAAGCCATCCTCGGTGTCGCGCAGGGTCTTCAGCCGCGCCCGCGCCGTCTCCGTCAGGTTCGAATCGAACATCAGCAGACAGCTCGACGGCTTCTCACCGCGCCCGACGCGACCGCGCAACTGATGGAGTTGGGCGAGACCGAAGCGCTCGGCATGCTCGATCACCATCACGGTCGCCTCGGGCACATTGACGCCGACCTCGATCACCGTGGTGGCGACCAGCACGTCCAGGCTGCCCTCGGCGAAGGCGGCCATCACCGCGTCCTTGTCCGGCCCGCGCATCTTGCCATGGACCAGCCCGACCCGGTCGCCGAAGGTGGCGCGCAGGAAGGCGTGGCGCTCGGTGGCGGCGGCGAGGTCACTCTGTTCCGATTCGTCGACCAGCGGGCAGACCCAATAGACCCGCGCGCCTTCCGACACCTTGCGCTGGATGCCGTGGACCACCTCCTCCAGCCGGTCGAGCGCGATGGTGACGGTCTGCACCGGTTTGCGGCCGGCCGGCTTCTCGGTCAGGCGCGACACGTCCATGTCGCCATAGGCGGTCAGCGTCAGCGTGCGCGGAATCGGAGTGGCGGTCATCACCAGCACATCCACCGCCCGGCCCTTGGCCGACAGCTGCAGGCGCTGATGGACGCCGAAGCGGTGCTGTTCGTCGATCACCGCCAACGCCAGATCCTTGAAGGCGACATCCTCCTGGAACAGGGCGTGGGTGCCGACCAGCAGCGGCAGCTCGCCCGACGCCAGCCGGTCGAGCACGGCCTGACGTGCCTTGCCCTTGTCGCGGCCGGTCAGCAGGCCGATCTCCACGCCGGCGGCCTTGCACAGCGGCGCGAGGCTTTCGGCATGCTGGCGGGCCAGGATCTCGGTGGGGGCCATCAGCGCGGCCTGGGCGCCGGTCTCCACCGCGTTCAGCATCGCCATCAGCGCGACCACGGTCTTGCCGCTGCCGACGTCCCCCTGGAGGAGCCGCAGCATCCGCCGCTCGGCCGCCATGTCGGCGTAGATGTCCTCCAGCGAGGCCTTCTGCGAGCCCGTCAGCGAGAAGGGCAGCGTCGCGAGCGCCGCTTGGCGGAGCCTGCCGTCGCCCTCGGTCGCGCGCCCAGCCAGCCGGCGCTGGCTCGCCCGCACCAGCATCAGCGCCAGCTGGTTCGCCAGCAGCTCGTCATAAGCGAGGCGGCAGCGGATCGGTGCGGTGGCGGCAAGATCGCCCTCGTCCTCCGGCGTGTGGGCGCGCTTCAGCGCCTCGGCCCAGGTCGGCCATTGCCGACGGGCGAGCCATGCCGGGTCCTGCCATTCGTCGAGCGCCGGAATGTCGTTCAGGGCGGCGCGCACCGCCTTGCGCAGGGTCTTGGCCGGCAGGCCGGTGGTCATCGGATAGACCGGCTCCACCAGTTCCAGCTCTTCCTTGGCATCGACCGGGACGACGGCGTCGGGATGGGTGATCTGGGCGGTGTCGTTGAACCACTCCACCTTGCCGGAGACCACCATGGTGGTGCCGGCCGGGATCTGCTTCGACAGCCAGTCGCCACGGACATGGAAATAGACCAGCTCCAACACGCCGGTCTCGTCGGTGCAGCGGATCTTGTAGGGATGGCGCGGGTTCACCGGCGGAGCGTGCGAATCGATGCGCACGGTCAGGGTGGCGATGCGCCCGTGTGGCGCCTGCGCGATCTTCGGCGAAAATCGGCGGTCGACGACGCCGCAGGGCAGATGCCACAGCAGGTCGACGACGTGGGCGCCGGCAAGCTTCTCCACCAGCTTGCCCAGACGGGGGCCGAGGCCGGGGAGTGCCGTGACCGGTTTGAACAGCGGAAACAGGATGGCGGGACGCACGGGCGGGACGCTACCGGGAAAGCCTTCGACGGCTTCCAGAAAGCCGGGTGGACCCAGCCACGTCAAGGCCACTGAACGGCATCTGAGAAAAGAAGGGACGGCGGAGCGCACCCGAGGCCAGGGGCCTATGGTGGGGGGCAACGTCGGCCTTGGATTTGGCCACGGACGCGCTCCGCCGATAGGTACCGTCCGGAGGCAAACGGGAGAACCGGACGGTCATATCCGATGGCAGGGGACCATCGGGAAGAGACACCAGATAAGAAGACGCTCTCGTGACGGGCCGGTGTTTCAGGGGGGCTGGCCCGACCGCGTCACAAGAAGGACAATAGCCCGGCCGCCCTGTCCCCAACCTGACTCATCCATGAAATCCACTTCATGAACTGCAGCCGCCTTTTTGGTTGCAGCGATCGTCAAAATGCCGGTCCACGGCACAATTGCGGGCCGTCGGAGTCGTCGCGCGGGGCCGGTCACTGAAGTTCTTTGGTGGCGGTTAGAGCGGCCGCATGATCCGGTCATCATAGATAGCAGGCAACCAGCGGCTCCCTAGAATCCGAAGTGGTAATTCTTAATCCCTGCCGGAGATATCTGGCATTTAAAGTTCTTTTAACCCTATTCGACGCCTAATCAGCCGCGCGGGACATTCGATCCCGAGAAGACGCTCTACCGATCATTAGACCCACACGACACCAAGGGAGCTACCCATGCCCGCACAGAAGGTCGCCGATGAAGTCCGCTTGGCCAGCCGCATCCATGCGCGCCTGCTGGACGCCTTCATCGACTTGACGGAGCGGGAACTGGCCGGACTGGCCCCGGGCTTCGCCGAGGAAAGCCTGATCGAGGCGCTGGAGGCATTGCGCGCCGCCCGCAAGAACTACGGCACGACCGCCGGGGTGATGGTCGTCTCGAACCTGGAATTGCCGCAGGCCTCCAACGCCGCCTGATCCCGGCGGGCTCCGTCGAACTCCGGTCAGGCGGAAGCCGGCTTGCGGCTGCGTGGCTTGCGCGCCTTGGTGGGCTCGGAAGTCGTGGCTTCCGGTCCGATGGACTTCACCGCTGCCCGCGGCTTCGCGTTGGTGGTCTTGCGCGGGGCCTTCACCACCGCGACAACCGGGGCGACGTCGGCAACGGCCGCCGCTTCGGCCAGAATCGCGCGCTCGGCCTGGAACCAGTGGTCGGCGTCGCGGCCGTGTGGACGGCCCTCTTCCAGCCAGATCGCATAGGCGCGGTCACGGATGCGCTGTTCGACATCCACGCTCATCACATCTCCCCAGGGAATGGTGGTTGGGCTTGCTGCGATGCGAAGACTGCACAATTCGCAAAATACACGCAACCAAGCGGATCGTTATCGGCCCTCCGCCGCAGACCGCCGTACTCCCCGGCCGTCACTCCGATGACGTTTCGCCGTGGTCGGGCTGTCGGCTCTGCTGAACTTCGCGCCATTTGGCGACGTTGCGGTTGTGGTCGGACAGCGACTTGGCGAAGACATGACCGCCGGTGCCGTCGGCAACGAAATACAGGAACTCGTGCCGCTCAGGCTTCATCGCCGCCTGGATCGACGCCTTGCCCGGATTGGCGATGGGACCCGGCGGCAGGCCGGTCGCCACATAGGTGTTGTAGGGCGATTCGAACTTCCAGTCGTTGCGGGTCAGCGCCCGGCCGAGTTCTCCACTGCCATCGGACAGCGCGTAGATCACCGTCGGGTCCGACTGCAGCTTCATACCGGCCTCCAGCCGGTTGACGAAAACCCCCGCCACCCTGGGCCGCTCGGCAGCGATGCCAGTCTCCTTCTCGACGATGGACGCGAGGGTCAGCGCCTGCTGCGGCGTCTCGAAGGGAAGGTTCTGGTCACGGGTCTTCCACGCCTCCGCCAAGGTCTGGGTCATCGCCGTCTGCATCCGCTCGATCAGGGTGCTGCGGCTGTCGCCATAGGCGTAGTGGTAGGTCTCCGGCAGGAGCGAGCCTTCCTTCGGCGGCTTCGCGAGGTTGCCGGTCAGCATGGTTTCCCGTTCCAGAAGCGCCACCACTTGGGCCGAGGTCAGCCCTTCCGGCACGGTGAGGCGATGCACGACGGTGCGGCCCTGGCGCATCTGCTCCAGGACACCCTCGATGCTGATTCCTGCGGGGAACTGGTATTCGCCGGCCTTCAACTCACGGAAGGTGCCGGACAGCTTGGCCGCGGCGACGAACACCAGCGGCGAGCCGATCACGCCGGAGTCGCCCAGCGTGATGGCAATGGCCTCAAGCCCGCTGCCGCGCGGGATGACGACCGTCTCAGCCTGCTCCAAAGGTCCGGGGGCCGAATAGCGCTGGTAACCCCAGACGCCGATTCCGCCCGCCGCACCGACCGCGAGGGCCAGCGTCCCCGCGAAAATCCGGAGACCCCAGCCCATCGCTCACCTCTTGAAGACTGCAGACCGCAACGTCGGTGGGAGCTTCGCTTACGCGAATTCCTTGAACACCAGCGAGGCGTTGGTGCCGCCGAACCCGAAGGAGTTCGACAGCGCCGCACGCACGCGGCGCTCCTGCGCGACCTTCGGCACCAGATTGACGCCCATGCAGCTTTCCGAGGGATTCTCGAGATTCAGCGTGGGCGGCACGATGCCGTGGTTGATCGCCTTGATCGAGTAGATCGCCTCGACCGCACCGGCGGCCCCCAGCAGGTGGCCGATGGCCGACTTGGTGGAGGACATCGCCAGATTGTTCATGGCGTCGCCGAACAGGCGCTTCACCGCACCCAGCTCGATCTCGTCGCCGAGCGGCGTCGAGGTGCCGTGGGCGTTGACGTAATCGATGTCGGACGGGTTCAGGCCGGCGCGCTTCAGCGCACCCTTCATGGCGCGGAAACCGCCATTGCCGTCTTCCGCCGGAGCGGAGATGTGGTAGGCGTCGCCCGACAGGCCGTAACCGACGACCTCGGCATAGATGGTGGCGCCGCGCTTCTTGGCGTGCTCCAACTCTTCCAGCACGACGACACCGGCACCCTCGCCGATGACGAAGCCGTCGCGATCCTTGTCATAGGGACGCGAGGCCTTTTCGGGCGTGTCGTTGAAGTTGGTGGACAGCGCGCGCATGGCGGCAAAACCGCCGACACCGAGACGGCTGACCGCCGCCTCCGTGCCGCCGGCGACCATGATGTCGGCATCATCCCACATGATCAGACGGGCGGCATCGCCGATGGCGTGCGCGCCTGTCGAGCAGGCGGTGACGACCGCGTGGTTGGGGCCCTTGAAGCCGTGCTGGATCGAAATGTGGCCGGAGGCCAGATTGATCAGGCAGCCGGGGATGAAGAAGGGCGACAGGCGGCGCGGACCCTTTTCATGCAGGGTCACGGCGCCGTCGGCGATGCCCGGAAGGCCGCCGATGCCCGAACCGACCATGACGCCGGTCCGCTCGCGCTCTTCATCGGTCTGGGGAATCCAACCCGAATCCTTGATTGCTTCCTGCGCCGCGGCGATTGCGAAGATGATGAAATCATCCATCTTGCGCTGATCCTTCGGCGAAACGAAGGAGTCGGCGTTAAACTCGCCTTCACCCGTTCCGCGCGGGAGCTGCCCGGCGACTTTGGAGGCCAGGTCCGAAGCATCGAACCCCGTGATGCCGCGGATTCCCGACGTTCCGGAAATCAGCCGCTCCCAGTTCAGCGTGTGGCCGACGCCGAGCGGCGTGACCATACCGAGTCCGGTGACGACGACACGTCTCATGAGGCTGTTCCTTGACCTTTCCTCGAATAAACTGTCGACGATCTGGTCGTCGACGGCCAGGCCCCGCGCTGCTGGTATCGCAATTGCGGTTCGCCTGGCCCTCGGGGGCTCAATGCCCGCGGCCCGATCAGGCGGCGGCGTTGGCCTTGATGAAGTCGATGGCGTCCTTCACCGACAGGATCTTCTCCGCGGCGTCGTCCGGGATCTCGACACCGAACTCTTCCTCGAAGGCCATGACCAGCTCGACGGTGTCGAGGCTGTCGGCGCCCAGATCGTCGATGAAGGAGGCGTTCTCCACCACCTTCGACTCCTCGACACCCAGGTGGTCCACAACGATCTTCTTCACGCGCTCGGCGATGTCGCTCATCTTTTAAGACCTTCCAATCCTTGAAACCGCTCGGGATAATCCGGTCGGAGCAACACGCGAAGAACGTGCCGTCCTGCCGCGAAAAGCCCCGTCCGATAACACATTTCAGCAGCCTTGACCAGCACCCGCGAGGGAGCCCGGTTGGCGCCGTTCTTCACACGTGGCGATGCCGCCCCGTCGGATCCTCATCAGATCATGGCCATGCCGCCGTTGATGTGCAGCGTCTGGCCGGTGACGTAGGCGGCCTCCTCGCTCGCGAGGTACACGACCCCGGCGGCGATCTCGTCCGGCTGGCCCATGCGGCCGGCCGGAATGGCGGGGAGCAGCTTCTGCTTCTGCTCGTCGTTCAGGGCGTCGGTCATGGCCGTGGTGATGAACCCCGGCGCGACGCAGTTGACGGTGATGTTGCGCGAGGCCAGCTCGGCGGCCAGCGACTTGGACATGCCGATCAGGCCGGCCTTGGACGCGGCATAGTTGGCCTGCCCCGGATTGCCGGTGACGCCGACGACCGACGTGATGTTGACGATGCGGCCCCAGCGGCGCTTCATCATGCCGCGCATGGCGGCCCGCGACAGGCGGAAGGCCGCCGTCAAGTTCACGTCGATGACCGACTGCCAATCCTCGTCCTTCAGCCGCATCGCGATCTGGTCGCGGGTCAGGCCGGCGTTGTTGACGAGGATGTCGATCTTGCCCAGGGCCGCCTCGGCGTCCTTGAACAGCTGCTCGGTCGCCGCCGCCTCGGACAGGTTGCCGGGCACGACGAAGGCGCGCTCGCCCAACTCGGCGGCCAGGGCCTCCAGCGGGGCGACGCGGGTGCCGGACAGCGCGACGGCGGCGCCCTGGGCATGCAGCGCACGGGCGATCGACGCGCCGATGCCGCCGGACGCGCCGGTGACGAGGGCCGACTTGCCGGTCAGGTCAAACATGGATGGCCTCACGAGGCTGATGTATCACGGGGCTGATGTGGTCACAGGGTCTTCAGGAACGACTCGACATCGGCCGGCGTTCCGACCGACACCGCCGTCAGATCCTTGTCGATGCGCTTGGTCAGCCCGGCGAGGACCTTGCCCGACCCGACCTCGACCAGCCGCTCGACACCCTGCTCCTTCATAGAGAGCACGCATTCGCGCCAGCGGACCATGCCGGTCACCTGTTCGACCAGCAGGCGGCGGATGGCGTTGGGGTCCGACACCGCCGAGGCGGTGACGTTCGCCACCACCGGAACCACCGGAGCGGAGATCGTAACGTTCGCCAGAGCCTCCGCCATCGCATCGGCGGCCGGCTGCATCAGCGAGCAATGGAAGGGAGCAGACACCGGCAGGCGCACCGAGCGCTTCAGCCCGCGTTCCGCCGCCAGGGCAATGGCCCGGTCGATGGCGTCGGCGCTGCCGGAAATCACCACCTGCCCGACAGAGTTGTCGTTGGCGATGCTGCACACTTCGCCCTGGGCGGCGTCGGCGGCAATGGCCTGCGCCTGATCCAGGTCGGCGCCCAGCAGGGCCGCCATGGCGCCCCTGCCGACCGGAACCGCCTTCTGCATCGCCTGCCCGCGCAACTTCAGCAGGCGCGCTGTGTCGCCCAGCGAAAAGGCACCGGCGGCGCAGAGCGCCGAATATTCGCCCAACGAGTGGCCGGCGACGAAGGTGGCATGCTTGGACAGGTCGACCCCGCCCTCGCTCGCCAGAACCCGCATCACCGCGACGCTGACCGCCATCAGGGCGGGCTGCGCGTTCTCGGTCAGGGTAAGGTCGGCCTCCGGGCCTTCGACCATCAGTCGCGACAGCCGCTGGTTCAGCGCGTCGTCCACCTCTTCGAAGGTGTGACGAGCGACTTCGAACGCTTCGGCGAGTTCGCGGCCCATGCCGACAGCCTGGCTGCCCTGCCCCGGAAAGACGAACGCCCTGGTCATGCTTCGGTGAAACCCTGGATGAATGCGCCCCGCCCCTGCGGCGGCACCATGGATTGGGCGACAGTCATACCCTCACTTTTGAGCAAGTCAAGCGACGCGCGATGACCAAAGCGACAATGGTGCGATAAAAGGCCACGTATTGACGCAGAAGGCCCACGAAAAACCGCCGTGCGGAAGGGGTTGTTCGTGGGCTGACCCAGACGTACCGCAAATCGGGTCTTGCGGGTCTTGCGCCTTATGCTGCGGCGCAAATCAAAGCGCCGCGGTCATGCCTTGCCCACCAGCGCCACCCTGGTCCAGGGCCTGATCTGTGCCAACGCCTCCAGCACCATCGGGCCGATCAGGCCGGCGATCAGCGCCACGCAGAAAATCACGCCATCCCCGGCGTCCAGCCGGTGCAGCACCACCCGCGCGCCGGCGGCGAACAGGGCGTGATGCAGGTAGATGGCGTAGGAGGAGGCTCCCACCATCCGGAAAACCCGGCCCGACGGCATGGCATGCAGCAGCGTCACCGCTCCACCCATCCCGCACAGCAGCGCGACACCGCTGTTCCAGCCGAAATGGGGCAGATAGCCCCACAGCGACGCCTGATGCAGGGCAACGCCGATGGCGAGCGCGGCAGCGGCGCCGCCAACCATCGCCGACCGGGAAACCATGGCGCGGAAGCGGGTCACCCCCACCCCCAGCAGGAAGTGCGGCAACAGGAAGCAGGCCTCGTTCACCGACAAGACGTTCGAGTCGACATGGACCGTCAGGCACATGACCACCGCAGCCGCCATGGCGAGCACAAAGCCCCCTGGCCGGTCCATCGCGTGCAGCGCGTCGAGCAGCGCGACGCCCGTGAAGATCAGGAATAGCGCCTGCAGATACCAGAAGTGGGCATAGGAAAAGACGTAGATCCGCCACATCGAATCGGGGGCCGCTGTTCCGTTCGCACCCGGTGCATGCGTCTGCAGCAGATAGAAGAGAGTGGACACCACCAGGAACGGAAAGCCCAGCCGGCGCAGCTTCTTGACGAAGAAGGTGCTCAGGCGGTCGCCCCTGGCCGGGTTCAGGGCGTAGACGAGCCCTGAAATGAAGGTGAAGAGCGGCATGCGGATCAGTTCGAAGCTGTCGGTGGCGTAGCGGTAGACCGACCCCTCCGCCACCTGCATGCCGGCCCCGGGAATACCGACCACGTGGTACGCGACCAGCAGGATGCAGGCCAGCCCCCTCAGTTCCACGACATGATACGGCAACATGTTCTTGCGCATGGCTACTCCAGGCACCGGGCTGTCAGCGCCGCGGACGGAGCGCGTGGTCGAGCGACACACCGCAAGCTCCGCCGTAAACGGCAGGCTGAACATGGCGCCTGGAGCGATCCAATGCACTTCGGTCAAATGCGCCGGAGCTTATCCCGCGCGATAGCCACCCCTGCTCCGCCCCGCCCAACCCATGCCCAGAGCAGCGCGGCGGGGGTCATCCGGGCAGCTCTCTATAACGCGAATAGATTTTTCCGAAAGGTGGCGCAGCCCGGCCCGGATTTCCGCTTGCTACCACCGCCGGCCTGTGCATACTGCGCCGCTTCATAACTCCTTGCCGGCGGTCCGCCGTCGGCTAGGCCCGGGCAGCTGATCCGATCCATGAGGGATGGGGCGCAGCGCCGGACCATGAACAGCCATGGGGAGTGCAATGGCACTTTACGAGTGCGTGCTGATCGCGCGCCAGGACATTTCGGCCGCCCAGGCCGAGCAGCTCTCTGAGCAGTTCGCCCAGATCGTTCGCGACAACGGCGGCACGATCGCCAAGAGCGAATATTGGGGTCTGAAGACCCTCACCTACAAGATCAAGAAGAACCGCAAGGGTCACTACACCCTCTTCAACATCGACGCGCCGGCCGCCGCCGTCGCCGAGATGGAGCGGAACATGAGCATCAGCGAAGATGTGCTGCGCTTCATGACCGTGCGTGTCGACGCCCTCGACGCCAACCCGTCGGCTATGATGCAGAGCCGCAACGAGCGTGGTGAGCGCGGCGATCGTGGCGACCGTGGTCCGCGTCGCTTCGACGACCGTGGCCCGCGTCCGCCGCGCCGCCAGGAAAACGTTGCCGCCGCCGAAGGGGAGACCGCGTAAATGTCCGACAAGCAGACCACGGGCGCTCCGGCCCGCACCGGCGGCGCACGCCGCCCGTTCTTCCGTCGCCGCAAGACCTGCCCGTTCTCGGGCGCGAATGCTCCGGCGATCGACTACAAGGACGTCAAGCTGCTGTCCCGCTTCATCTCCGAGCGCGGGAAGATCGTCCCGAGCCGCATCACCGCGGTCTCGACGAAGAAGCAGCGTGAACTGGCCCGCGCCATCAAGCGCGCCCGTTTCCTGGCCCTTCTCCCCTACGTGGTGAAGTAAGCCCGGCAAACGGCCGAACTGTTTCGGTGAAGGTTCTTCAAGGGGTTTCCATGGCCTTGGGTCCGGCCGTACCGCTGGTGGTCGCCGTCGGCGGCGGTCTGGCAAGCGCATTCTTCTACCTGTCGGTGACGTTCGGCGGGATGGGTGCGCTGATCCTGGGCTATCTGGCCCCCCTGCCGCTGTTCCTGACGGGGCTGTGGCTGGGGGCGCCGGCGGTGATGCTGGCCGGTCTGGCCGGGGCCGCCGCGGTGATGTTGGGCACCTCCGGCAGCACGCTGGTGGCGCTGTCCTACCTGGTGACCGGGGCCGCCCCGGCAATCCTGGTGGTGCGGCAGTCGCTGCTGGCGCGCACGCGGGAGGATGGAACCCTGGAATGGTATCCGCCCGGCCGGGTCCTGATGGGCCTGACCGGGATGGGCGTGGCGGCGCTGCTCGCCGCGGTGATCCTGACGCTCGACCAGCCCGGTGGGTTGGAAGGGCTGATGCGGCAGACCCTGGCTCGAGTCGTCGAGCCGGCGTTCCGTTCGCAGGGCCAGCCGGTTCCGGATCCCGAGGATTTCTGGGTAGCGGCCGTCCTGCCGGGGCTGGTTGCGGTCTCATGGCTTGTCATGACGATCGTCAACGCGGTGCTGGCGCAGGGGGCGCTGATGCGGTTCGGCCGCAACCGGCGCCCTGCCATGCGTCTGGCCGAGCTGGAATTGCCGCATTGGCTGGCGCCCCTGTTCGCGGTGGCGGTCGCGGCGGCCTCGGCCGTACCGGGAACCTTCGGGTTCCTGGCGGTCAATCTGGCTCTGATCCTGGCGGTACCCTTCGCCTTTGCCGGACTTTCGGTGGTCCATGTATTCGCCAGCAGCAAATCGGCGCGCACGCTGATCCTGGTTGGCTTTTACATGATGCTGTTTCTCTTCGGGTGGCCGATCCTGCTTTTGGTCGGCCTGGGCATGATCGAGCAATGGATCGGGCTGCGCCGCCGGTTTTCCCCCGCGGCCCCCGGTCAGGAGGACGAGTGATGGAAGTTATTCTGCTGGAGCGGGTCGAGAAGCTCGGCCAGATGGGTCAGGTCGTGAATGTGCGTCCCGGCTTCGCCCGCAACTATCTGCTGCCGCAGAAGAAGGCCATGCGCGCCACCAAGGCGAACCTGGCCGTCTTCGAGAAGCAGAAGGCCCACCTTGAAGCCGTGAACCTGGAGCGCCGCAAGGACGCCGAGCAGGTTGCGACCAAGATGGACAACGTGTCGGTCGTCGTGATCCGTCAGGCCGCCGAGACCGGCGTCCTGTACGGTTCCGTGACCACCCGCGACGTCTCCGACGCGCTGACCGCCGCCGGCTACAAGACCGACCGCAAGCAGGTCCAGATCGACACCCCGATCAAGACCCTGGGTCTGTTCAAGCTGCGCGTCGTCCTGCATCCGGAAGTGTCGATCACGGTCACGGTCAACGTCGCCCGTTCGGCCGAAGAGGCCGAGCTGCAGGCCCAGCGTGGTGGCATGATCACCGCCGCCGACCTGCGCGACGAGGAAGAGGAAGAAGAGACCTACGTCGAAGAGACCGCGACCGAGGAAGAGGAGGGCTGATCGCCCTTCTGCGGCTGAAGTCCCGAAGACGCCTTTGGGATTTTGGCGGCACGTCGTACCGCTCGTCCGGAAACCGCCCGCCCCATTCGGGGCCGGGCGGTTTTCCGCGTTCTGGGCAGGCGGCAGCAACGACAGACATGACTGTGTGCATACGTCCGCAATACCCAATTGGGTAGCAATTCTGACCGATTGACGAATTGTCGCACCCCTTCCTGCGCGCCATGCTTGGAACGGCACCGCGGAAGGAGTTCGGCATGCTGCTGGTTCGTCTGCTTGCCGCCGCCAAGGGCGACGGAACCCTCAATCTCATTACGGCCGATGGGAAGCACCATCGGATCGGATCCGGGTCACCAAACCTGACCCTCCGCCTTCACGACCGCGCCGTGGAGCGCGACCTGCTCATCAATCCGCGCCTGCGGTTCGGCGAAGCCTATATGAACGGCCGTTTTTCGATCGAAGGTGGCGGCATCTACGATTTGCTGTCGATGCTGATGAGCGGTGCCGAGGTGCAGGGCGCGCTGGGCCGCGCCCTGGAGTCGCTGTCGCCGCTGCTGCGTCGCGTGCAGCAATACAACCCGATGCAGCGTTCCCGCCAGAATGTGGAGCACCATTACAACCTGTCACGCCAGTTCTACCAGCTGTTCCTCGACCGGGACATGCAGTATTCCTGCGCCTATTTCGCGGAGCCCGGTCTGTCGCTGGACGAGGCTCAGGAGGCCAAGAAGCGGCACATCGCCGCCAAGCTGCTGATCGTGCCTGGCATGCGGGTGCTCGACATCGGCTGCGGCTGGGGCGGCATGGCGCTCTATCTGGCGCGGCACACCGGAGCGCGGGTGACCGGCATCACCCTGTCGTCGGAACAGCTCGCCGTGGCGCGCCAGCGGGCGGAAGAGGCAGGGCTGTCCGACCGGGTCACCTTCGAACTGCGCGACTATCGCGAGTTCGCCGCCGCCCATCGCGGGGCCTTCGACCGCATTGTCTCGGTCGGCATGTTCGAGCATGTCGGCGTGCCGCAATACCGCAACTACTTCGACGCAGTGCGCGACATGCTGAACGACGAGGGCGTGGCGCTGATCCATTCCATCGGTCGGCTGGACGGACCGGCAAGCACCAACCCCTGGATCCGGAAATACATATTCCCCGGCGGCTATTCCCCTGCCCTGTCGGAGGTGCTGCCGGTCATCGAGCGGTCCGGCCTGCTGGCCACCGACCTGGAGGTTCTGCGCCTGCATTACGCCGAGACCTTGCGCCACTGGCGGGCCCGCTTCACCGCCCATTGGGAGGAGGCGAAGGCACTGTATGACGAGCGCTTCTGCCGGATGTGGGAGTTCTATCTGGTCGGCGCCGAACTGGCTTTCCGCCTGCAGGGCCATATGGTGTTCCAAGTGCAGGTCGCCCGCTCGCTGGGCGCCGTGCCGCTGACACGCGACTACATGCTGAATGCGGAACGGGACATTGCCGGCGCATCGGCCGACCAATCGGCGGAGTTGCGGCCGTCTCGCACCCCGGAGTCGGCGGCCTGACCGCACAAAGGGCCGGATTTGTAGTTCTTGGACGGCATTCCGCCGCCAAAACGGCTCGATCCGGCCAACCGGTAATACCAATTGACTATCATGGCCGGCTGCGGGGCTGCGTTGCAAGCGGAATCATGCGACATCGACGCCTAAGCCACCGCCGTGCCTTCCTTTCCGTCACGGGGCGATGCTATATAACCGCGATTGATTTCCGCCCGGGGTACCGGGGAGCCACCCAAGCGGCATGCTCCCCGGCAACAAGCGCCCGCTGGACGACGCGCCCGGCTCCTAAGGAATGACAACGCCCTTACCCGTTCGGGGAGATCTCGCACCCATGACCAAGATCAAGGTAGCCAATCCGGTCGTCGAACTCGACGGCGACGAGATGACGCGCATCATCTGGCAGTTCATCAAAGACAAGCTGATCCTGCCCTACCTCGACATCGACCTGAAGTACTACGACCTCGGCATCGAGAACCGCGACAAGACCGACGACAAGGTCACCGTCGAGTCCGCGAACGCCATCAAGCAGTATGGCGTCGGCGTGAAGTGCGCGACCATCACCCCGGACGAAGCTCGGGTGAAGGAGTTCAACCTCAAGAAGATGTGGAAGTCGCCGAACGGCACGATCCGCAACATCCTGGGCGGCACCGTCTTCCGCGAGCCGATCGTCTGCTCCAACGTTCCGCGCTACGTCCCGGGCTGGACCAAGCCGATCATCATCGGCCGTCATGCCTTCGGTGACCAGTACAAGGCCACCGACTTCGTCGTTCCCGGCCCGGGCAAGATGACGATCAAGTGGGAAGCGGCCGACGGCAGCCAGCAGATCGAGCACGAGGTGTTCGACTACCCGAGCGCCGGCGTGGCGATGGGCATGTACAACCTCGACGATTCGATCGAGGGCTTCGCCCACTCCAGCTTCATGTACGGCCTGGAGCGCGGCTACTCGGTCTATCTGTCGACGAAGAATACGATCCTGAAGGCCTATGACGGCCGCTTCAAGGACATCTTCCAGAAGGTCTTCGACGAGACCTACGCCGACCAGTTCAAGGCCAAGGGCCTGGTCTACGAACACCGCCTGATCGACGACATGGTCGCCTCGGCCCTGAAGTGGGAAGGCGGCTTCGTGTGGGCCTGCAAGAACTACGACGGCGACGTTGAGTCGGACGTCGTGGCGCAGGGCTTCGGCTCGCTCGGCCTGATGACCTCGGTCCTGGTCACGCCGGACGGCAAGACCGTCGAGGCCGAGGCCGCCCACGGCACGGTGACCCGCCACTATCGCGAGCACCAGAAGGGCAAGGAGACCTCGACCAACCCGATCGCCTCTATCTATGCCTGGACCCAGGGTCTGGCCTACCGCGGCAAGTTCGACAACACCCCGGACGTGATCAAGTTTGCCCAGACGCTGGAGCGCGTCTGCGTCGAGACCGTCGAGTCCGGCTTCATGACCAAGGATCTCGCCATCCTGATCGGCCCGCAGCAGCCGTGGCTGACCACCAAGCAGTTCCTGGACAAGCTGTCGGACAACCTGGAAAAGAAGATGGCCGCTTGGTCGTAAGGCCGGCGCCGTCTCTGTCCAGCGCTTATACTTCACAGGGTGCGACGCCGCGTCCGGGTCAAACCGGACGGCGGCTCAGCTAGGGTTCGGGCGGGGAGTTTCGGCTCCCCGCTTTTTTCTTGCCCGATTCGTGAAAGGACCGAACCCGATGCCCAACAATCTGTTCCGTGTCGCCGTCGTGGGCGCCGGCGAGACCGGAACGCCGCTGCTGCGCAAGTTGCTGGCCGCCCCCTTCGTCGAGTTGCTGGGTGTGGCGGACCTCGATCCCGAGGCGCCGGGTATGCGGCTTGCGCACCATCGCGGCGTGAAGACCACCACCAATTTCCACGAGCTGGCGCAGTTGGGCGAGCAGTTGGATGTGCTGATCGACGTCACCGGCGTGACGGCCGTGCGCGATGCGCTGCGCAAGGCGATGCAGGAGACCGGCAACCACCATACGGTGATCGTCCACGAGATGGTCGTGCAGCTGATGCTGTCGCTGCTGAATGGCGAACTGGTCCGGCTGAAGCACGACACCCAGGATTATTGAGACGGATCGTCGCGGCGGAGGCGGGATTTGCAGCCTCCGCGAATTGCCTCATGATGGGCAGAGGACGCCCGGCGCGGCGTCCGCCCATGTCAGGAGCGGCCATCGATGGAACTCGGCATTCTGGTTATCGCGGCGTTCGTGCTGGTCGTCATCCTGGCGATCACCAGCGTCCGCATCGTCCCCCAGGGCTTCAACTTCATCGTCGAGCGGTTGGGCCGTTATCAGGAAACGCTGCATCCCGGCTTCAACGTGATCTTTCCGATCATCAGTTCTGTGCGGGCCAAGGTGGACATGCGCGAGACGGTGGTGGATGTGCCGTCGCAGAGCGTCATCACCAAGGACAATGCCGCGGTGACCGCCGACGGCGTCCTGTATTTCCAGGTGATGGACCCGATGAAGTCGACCTATGAGGTCAACGACCTGCAGCGGGCGACCCAGACACTGGCGATGACCACCATCCGCACGGTGATGGGCTCCATGGACCTGGACGAGCTGCTGAGCCAGCGCGAGGCGATCAACGCCAGCCTGCTGCGCGCGGTGGACGAGGCCACGGCCTCCTGGGGCGTGCGGGTGACCCGCATCGAGCTGCGCGACATCACCCCGCCCGAAGACATCGTCCAGGCGATGGGCCGGCAGTTGAAGGCCGAGCGCCTCCGCCGCGCCCAGATCCTGGAGGCCGACGCCGAGAAGGAAAGCCAGATCCGCATCGCCCAGGGCAAGCTGGAAGCCGCCAAGCTGGAGGCCGAAGCACGCGAGCGCCTGGCGGAGGCGGAGGCCAAGGCCACCCGTCTGGTGTCGGAGGCGGTGGCCCAAGGGTCGAACCAGACGCTGGGCTATTTCCTCGGCCAGAAATACATGGAGGCCTTGAAGGCCTTTGCCGCGTCCCCCAACCAGAAGACCATGATCCTGCCGGTGGAATTGGCTGGCGTCGCCGGTGCGCTGGCGGGGTTGGGCGATCTGGTGCGCGATGCCACCCCGCCCCGGCCGCCCTCCTCGCCTTCACCCGCTCCGCGTAATCCCTGGTCGGTGCCACCCACCACGACCGCGTCGGACGGGGAGTGAGCGAATGTCGCCATTGTTGTGGGGAGCGCTGGGTGCCGTGCTGATCGCGGCGGAACTGGTGATCCCCGGTATTTTCCTGGTTTGGTTCGGTGGGGCGGCGCTGCTGACCGGGCTGGTGACGGCGCTGTGGCACGACTGGGGACTGGTCAATGAGGCCGGATTCTTCACCGTCGCCGCAGGCGCGGCGGTCTCGGTCGCCATCATCCTTGCCCGTCGCCGCAACGCATCGGTGGAGGGCAATGCGGAGCGGATCAATGACCGCGCCGGGCAGCTGGTCGGACGCGCGGTGACGCTGAGCGAGCCGATCGTCAATGGACATGGACGGGTGTTCGTCGGCGATACCTTGTGGTCGGTCGAGGGTCCCGATCGGCCGGCAGGTGCGGCGATGCTGATCGCCGGACACAAGGGGATGGTGCTGGTGCTTCGCGATGCGGCAGAGGGACGGTAAGGCCTTCCCAGCGTGGCCGATCACGGGATGTTGCCAACAAAAAAGCCCGCCTCTCCCCCGAGAGCGGGCTTTTTTGAATGGCTTGTCGACCGGTCAGGCGGCGCCGACGTTCCGGTCTTCCTCACGCTTCTTGCCGCCAGAGGCGGGCTGGTAGGCCAACGCGGCGTGTTCCGCGCAATAGGGCATGCCGGGCAAGGCGTTCTTGCCGCAGAAATGGAAATCCTGGTGCTTCGGATCGCCGACCGGCCATTTGCACATCCGCTCCGTCAGAGCAAGGATGGTGGCGCCGCGCGTCGGCTTCTTCTTGATGGGCGACGGCCGGCCCGACAAGCCCAGGCGATGGGCCTTGCCGATGACCGCGTTGCGGGTGATGTCTCCCAGAATGTCGGCGATCTCGCTCGCGCTCAAACCCTGGGACCAGAGATCCTTGAGCTGTTGAATCCGCTCGTCCGTCCAACTCATCCCCGAGTACTCCCGATCCGGTGTCCGGTTATGCTGTGGCAAACAGGTCACGGTCTAGTGCCGTTTTCCATAAGCCGCAACATTTTGTGCCAGCCGGTGAAGAAGCTACCAGATGACGGCCGCAGACGATAGGGGGGCGCGGCAACATTCCTGTTGATAAGTCCGTGGGTAGACTCACGAGTTCAGCGCGCCATAGACCTCTTCGGCGACGCCGGACAGGGTATCCCGATCGGCTTCTCCGGCGACGGCCAGCGCCAACCCATTGTCCTGCCAATACAAAGCGCGCACACCGCCATCCTGGGCGAAGCGGAACGCCGAACCAGAGGTATTGGGAGAGGGGCGGATATACAACGTGATGCGACGCCCAGCCGCATCCTCGTACATGTACATTGCCACAGGTCCAGCGGAATCGGCCAAAAGCCGCCCGCCGATCAGTTGGTAACCCCCCCTTGTGACTTTTGGGCAACGCATGTTCTTGCCCAAGCGCTTGGACAGCCAGTTCACCAGATGGGCTTCCTCATCGACGCCGATCTCGACCGGATGGCGGACCTCGACGGAGAAGACGCGATGGGCGGCGACGGCATCGGCGATGAAGGCGGCGGTCAGCGGCTCGGCCCGCCAGCCGACGCGGTCGCGCAGCAGCCAGCCGCCGGCGCCGCCGGCGACGAACATCAGGAGGGAGGCGGCGATCGCCGTGCCCCACCAAAATCCCCTGCCCCGGCGTTGCGAGACCGGAGCGGCATGGTCGCGCGCGGTGAAGGGCGGGGTCAGGCGGTCGGGCAGCGGCTGGTCGATCAGCGGGCCGAAGCTCTGGCCCAGCAGCGAGCGCTGGGCACGGTAGCGTTCGAAGCGCTGGGCGATCTCGGGATTGTCGGCAAGGTGGCGCTCGACGTCGGCCAGCCGTTCCTCCGGCAACTCTCCGTCCAGCCAGGCATGAAGCTCGGCCTCAGTCACGGGATTGCTGGTGCCGCTCATCACTTGATCCTCCTGACGACCTGCTGGGTTCCACCGTCCAGCAGGACCCTCAATTTCTCGCGCGCCCGGGCCAGCCGCGACATCACCGTCCCGATCGGCAGTTCCAGAACCTCCGCCACCTCGCGGTAGGACAGCCCCTCCATTCCCGTCAGCAGCAGGATGGTGCGGTGCTCGTCGGACAGCTGGGCGAAGGCGCGGACGAAGTCGCGCACCGCCCCGCGGTCGGCCGGCGGGGCGCTCAGCGCCAGATCGTCGGCGAGATCCTCCACCGGCACCTCCGCGCCGCGCCGGCGCCGGCCGCGCTGACCGGAGATGTGCAGGTTGTGCAGGATCGTCATCAGCCAGCCGCCGAGCTTCGACGGGTCACGCAAGGCATGACGGTTGGCCAGCGCCTTCTCCACGCAGTCCTGCACGAGGTCGTCGGCGTCGAACCGGTTGCCCACCAGGGCGGTCGCATAGCGCCGGAGCCGCGGCACATGCGCGGCGATGGCGCGGTCGTCGATGTCTGGCGGGGTCATGTCGGGTCCGGGCAGGGCGTCGTCACCTGTCATGACGCCCTGCCCTGCCGGTTTATTCCCGCTGCGGCCATGGGATCACTGACCCGGCGAGGAGAAGCCGGCCTTGCCGTCGAAATTGCTGAGATTCTCGGTCTGGGTGAAGTCGATCCCCGCTTCAGCCAAGCGGCCAAGCAGTTCCACGATGGCGCCGTGCTGCACCGGGCCGTGCTGCGACAGGAAGCGGCAGCGCCAATGGTCGGTGCAGAAGACGTCGGCGTTGCCGTCCGGCCAAACCCGCTGCGAGCGGTTGGAGATGCTGGTCAGCTTCAGCGAGTCGGTCGACAGCGGCAGCACCAGCTCGGCCAGATCGTCCGGCAGCCCGCCGGACCATTGCAGGAAGACGTCGACGCCGACCAGTTCCTTCAGCGCACGCACGCGCGGGGCCAGCCGGTTGATGCCGTCATAGGCAGGACGCGCGGTCGAATAGCCGACCGGCGGCATGGTGACCGGGGTCTGGCCCAGCCGCTCCACCACCGCCTCGGCGAAGGCGGCGGTGCCGGCGCGCACCCGGCCCAGCCCGCGGGCGTAGATGTCGGCGGTGTGGATGCCGTCCTCGATGGTCTTCAGCCACGCATTGTGGATGCGCGCGGCGATGTCGCCCTGCCCGATATGGACCAGCATCATCACAGCGGCCATCAGCAGGCCGGACGGGTTGGCGATGCCCTGCCCGGCGATCATCGGGGCGGAGCCGTGGATCGCCTCGAACATGGCGCAGGTCTCGCCGATGTTGGCGGAACCGGCCAACCCCACCGAGCCGGTCAGCTGGGCGGCGATGTCGGAAACGATGTCGCCATAGAGGTTCAGGGTGACGATGACGTCGAAGCGCTCCGGCTGGTCGGCCAGACGGGCGGCGCCGATGTCGACGATCATATGGTCGGCCTTGATCTCCGGATAGTCGGCCGCGATTTCATAGAAGATTTTCAGGAACAGCCCGTCCGTCATCTTCATGACGTTGTCCTTGACGAAGGCCGTCACCTTTTGCCGGTGATTGGAGCGGGCGAAGTCGAAGGCGTAGCGGACGATTCGCTCCGACCCCGGCCGCGAGATCAGCTTGACCGACTGGATCACGTCGTCGGTCTGGCGATGCTCGATGCCGGCGTAGAGGTCTTCCTCGTTCTCGCGGATGATGACCACGTCCATGCGCGGGTGCCGGGTCCGCACATAGGGGTGGTAGGACACGCAGGGACGGACATTGGCGAACAGGCCGAGCGTGGTGCGGGCGACCACGTTCAGCGACTTGTTGCCATATCCCTGGGGCATGGTGATCGGCCCCTTGAGGAAGACCCGCGTGCGGCGGATCGACCCCCAGCCAGCGGCATCCAGCCCGCCGGGATGGCCCCGCTTGTAGACGGCCTCGCCTGCCGGAACCTCTTCCACCTTCAGCCGCGCGCCGGCCGCGTTCATCACATATAGCACCGCGTCCGTGATCTCTGGGCCGATGCCGTCGCCGCGTGCGACCGTGACGGGGGTGATATCGCGCATGCACTCACTCCAAGGGGACGCGCGACCGTAGACGCAAACAGGGGCCTTTTTCAATGGTTGGAGGCAGCGACGGATCGCAGCAACGGGCGGAGCGCACTCCCTGCCTCCCGGCCTGACGGAAGGAGGGAGTGCGCCACCGGTCAGTGATGCGCCCCGGCGACGCCGCCGCGGCCGTCGGGCACGCCGATGCTGACATTCTGCATCATGCCCTGGTCCTCGTGGTCGAGGATGTGGCAGTGCAGCACATACTCACCGATGAAGCGCTCATAGCGGGTGCGGACGGTCACCTTGTAGACGCCCTTCGGCGGCTGGTCGGTGGTGAGAGCGCTGCTGTTGTCGCTCTTCACCCAGATGGTGTCCTTCCACACGCCCTTCATGCCGGCATAGTCCGGATCGCCCGAACCGGGCTCGCTGACGTCGCGCCCGTCGGGACCGATGATCGAGATGATCTCGAACGGATTGACGTGGATGTGGAAGGGATGGCTGACGAAGTAGGAGGCCAGTTCCCACTGCTGGGCGGTGCCCAGAACCACCGGCCGGTTGACCACGCTCGGCTGGTAGGCGGCGGCGCCCTTCGGACCATAGGTGCCGTCGGGGTTCTCGACCACCTGGAAGCTGTTGGCGACCTGGAACAGCGGATTGGTGCGCTTGCCCCCTTCCGGCGGCAGGTTGATGAAGAAGGTCAGTTCCTGCTTGGGTTGATTCATCACCTCATGCTCGGTGATCGGCCGGTGGGCGGTGAACTTGGCAAAGCGCGGGCAATAGGGGGTGTCGACCATGGTCTTGGCGAAGCAACGCGCGGTCAGCCCGTCGATGACCTCCTTGGCGACCGACGGCGCGTATTTCGTCGCGTTGACCGTCAGCTGGCGGATGGTTTCCTTCACCGGGTCCTTGACCACGCGGTCGCCCTTCACCCGGACGAAGCCGAGCACGCCGGTGGAGGTGGCGGTCTGGTCCGGGCTGGAATTGGCCGCCGACGGCTTGTTGACGACGCAGTAGATGCCGGGTTCGGGGAAATTGACCAGCAGGTCGTCACGATAGCCCGGCTGCATCGGCACGCTGGTGCGCACCTGCCCTTCGGTCATGGTCAGGCCGTCGGAGGCCGCCAGGATGTAGGGCACCGGCTGCCCGGTGCAGCGTTCCTTGGCGAAGCGGTCCTGGTCGGCGGCCGACAGGGTCTTCTCCCGCTGGAGGAAGTCGGTGACGTCCAGCTTGCGGAATTCCACCGTGATGGGAGAGCGGACGCCGCCATGGATCAGGCGCCAGCGTTCGGCCTGCCCGGTCTTCGCATTGGCGAACATCGGGCGCACGCGGCCGTTGACGGTGGTGAAGCGCCCGGACTGTTCCCAGGTGCCCGGCCCGAACTGCTGGTAGGACACGACCTCGCCCACCTCGCCCGGCGCGCAGCTCCAGTCGATCGAGCCGTCGGACTTGGTCTTCAGCTGGCCGTCCTTGGTGCAGGCGTAGGGGATCTGCTCGAACAGCAGGACCCGCTCGGTCATCGGCACGCCCTTGGGGCTCTTCAACAGGGTGTCGAGGTCGCCGTTGGCCTCCGGGGTCGGCGGGCGGTCGCCGCGGATGATCAGCGCGCCGGCCATGCCGCTGCCGACCTGCAGGGCGGTCGAGCCGTGGCGGTGCGGGTGGTACCAGAAGGTGCCGGCCGGATGGTCGGCCGGGATGTTGTATTCATACTCGAAATCGACGCCAGGATTGATCGACACCAGAACGTTGTCGCTGTTGCCGGTCGGGCTGACCCAGACACCGTGGCTGTGCAGGTTGGTGCCGTTGAAGCAGTGCGGCGTGTTGATGTCCGCCGCAGCCTGATTGGCGCAGTTCGGATCGTCCGGCAGCTGGTTGTGCAGCTTGATGCGGACGGTGTCGCCCGGCGTCGCTTCGATGGTCGGCGCGACATAGGGATGGGCGGGGTCGACGTTGGTGCCGCGATAGCTGCGCAGCCGCACCGCGTCCGGACGGCCCTGGGCCGGGTTGCGGATGTAGCCGTCGGTGAAGGAGACGAACAGGTCGTAATTGCGCGACTGGCCGGCGTGCGGACGCGCGGTCGCCTGCGGCTGGCGCATCAGCAGCGAACCGACGCGGGGCGATTCGGAGTTGGTCAACACCGGCGGATTGCCGACCGCCTCTCCGGCCGTTTCCGCACTGTCCTTCGCCGCAATGGCGGACGGCGCCGCACCCAGCGCGAGGGGCAGCAGCAGGCCGATCAAATATGCATGCCTCATGAATTACTCCCTCTGAAAAGACTTATGGGAGCCGATATGATTCCTGATAATTGATCTTTTCAACGGTTATACACGTCCCTTCATATGGAGCCGGACTGCCTGGGCGGGGGACCGACGGCGGTGAATGGAACGTTTGAACCGCTGTGAACCGTTTTCCGGGCGGCGTTCCATCGTTGCATCCGCTCACCGGCGGCGGGTGAAGGCGCCCTGCCCGCCCCGCCGTTCCAGCGCCGAGCCGAGGTTGGGGAAGGCATCGTCGGGGTTGTAGGTCCAGGGATAGACGCCCTTCGGCCCCTCGGCTTCCGGCCGGGCGAGGATGGCGGCGACCTCCGCCGAGTTGGGCGGCGTGCGCTCGCGCAGCGCGCCGGGGACGGAGTCGTCGTCGAACGGTTCGGCAGGGTCGGCAAGGTCGGCCGAAGCGGCCGGGGGTGCCGGCTGCGGATCGGCGGGCGGGAGGTCCGGAGATTTGGTGGAGGGAGCGGCGGCGGGGGTGTTCTCCCTGCCGTCCTTGCCGGGCTGGGCGTCGAACTCCTTGAACAGGCCGAGCCGCTCGGCCAGCCAGCGCACGGTGGAGGGATCACCGGCGGAAACCAGCCGTTCGATCTGCTCCGTCACCTGGGCGCGCAGCGAGGCGAGCCGCAGGTCCGATTCGCGGTTCAGCGCCTGCCTTTCCCACCAGACGCGATGGCGGAACGCCTTCGACCCGTAATAGGCCCGCCACAGCGTGGTGCGGCTGCAGCCCATGGCGCGGGCGACCTGCATGAAGGAGGCCCCGCGCGCCAGCATGCCGGCGGCCATGATCCACTGTTCCTCATGGAAGCGCGAACCGGGGACGAGGGAGCCTTCGGGCGGGACCGGCGGCTCCTCGGCCCAGAGCGGGAAGCGGTCGGCGGGGTGGCTGGCGGGGGGCAGGCAGTCGGGCATGGGGCAGTTCCTCAATTATAGGCAACTGCACCCAGCATACCGGATTTCCGCTCTTTCAAAGGACAAAAATCCTAAAATTTTTCGCCGCGATTGCGCTATGAAATTCTTAGCAACACGTTTATTTTGGCGATGCTGTTGAAGATCAATTCACTTTGCGCACGTGATGCTCACCCAATTAGAAGGTGGAATAGGGCAAATTAGCCCTATTCCACACTAGTATTAAGCCACCACTTTTGACGCGAACTCGCTAAAAGTGGCCTGCTGCAAATTCCGGATTGAAGCGACTACACCAACAAAATTCGGTACAGTTCTGTTAACACTTTCATTCGAAATACGGTTCCTGGAAAAAGCAGACTCAAGCTGATTTGATAGAGACAACATCATATCGACTATTGGCATCCACAATGAAACTGCTCGACCTGGACTAATGTTGTCACGGAAAATTAAGTCAAACCTGTTTGGTATGGGCTTTGAAAGAATCGTTTCCATGCATTGTGAAATCACATGAAGCAAAAGATAGTTTGCTCCTTTGTTATTCAAAAAATCTAGACTGTTTTTCTCAACTTGCGTAAGAGAAAGCTTATCCTGCTTCTCCCGCGAAGAAAGATCAAGCCTCTTCTCATTTATAGCCGTCAGCAAAGAGTAGCAGAAAACAATATGCCTAGCAGTTGTTCTCTCCGTGAACGTCTGTCGATAGTTATTTTCGTTTGTCCAGAGCTCTGATTTCTTATCATAAGCTGTTACTGGATTTCCGTGAAAAGCAGCCAGAGATTGGCCGACCGTATATGAGGGAAGCGTAAACTTGCTTCTTCTGATTGCATCACTGGCACCTCCACGCCTTCCTCCTTCGTACTCAGCCTCTGGGATAGATTCAAACTCTAATCTGAGACGCTCTTGTATCTGATCGGTACTCCTGAAGTCAGCTGCTTGTAACTTATTTTGAAGGTTATTATACCTAACCACATTTGCTACGATAGAGTCTTTACTTGCTTTAACAAACCGGATCGGGATTTTTAGATCTCCAGACGGGCGACTCTCGAGGCTTCCGATCGAGCCTGTAGTTTGCGCGCCATTTACGATCGCAATTCCAGTAATTTTCAGCTTTCTACCAGATCTAGTACGGCGCCCGAGCTCATAGTCGAGCACTAGCGCTGTAACTCCGTTATTATATACATAGAAATTCTTCGGCTGCGTGTTGGCAGTATTCTTAATACCGTTATTAATATTAGAATCACTATCTCGCGATCCTAGATACCCTCTCAGATTCGCGGAAAAAAGGTCTGTGCCATATTTGTTATACAGACTATACAGCCACTCACCGTTTACATTAGTTACAATAGAGCTCCAGTCGGTCTCTTCCGTTTCCACAGCATCGGGAACGGACAGATTAAATTCATCTGTCACAATGACTGTTCTCTCGGCCTGCATATAAAGCCGGCCAAGCTTAGCGTTACATATTTCTTCAGCAAATATGTTAATGTCACGACCAGATGAATAGTTAGACAATGCTACGCGAGCCGATTTTTCAACAGCCCGAAGTTCCTCTTCGACATTTTTAGAGGCAGGAACATTATGAACATACCATATGTATATCTGTTTAACATCGCCAGAATTGATAGCTGATCTAAGCTCATCGGCCCGTCCACGCAAACTAGCAGGTAAATCATCAATGTTTGCAGACAAAAGCCAAGTTATAGCAGTGTTGAGATCAGATGCCTTGTTAGAAGGAGCCGCTTCACGAGCTCTCTGCGAAACATAACATTGCGCAATTATAGCAATCCGTCGCTCTTTGTCGACGTAGAGAACATCACATTTCTTATCATCACCGCCACCAGTGATGGACTCAGCTGCAATCGTTTGTATATCGTCAAGATTAAATCTAAGGTTTATTGCAAAAACTCCAATTGCATCGTCTGATAAGCTATAATTCTCTTTCATAACCCGAAATGCATTGAACCACGAAGAATCAACATCCTGAGGCATTATAAATTCCTAGCATGTGTCAGCGAATGCGAGTTCGTTTACGATATCAGCACGCATAGGAAGAAATCAACCCAATCCATCGTCGCTTTTTTTGACACCGGGAGAACCATGTCATACATACGGCGAATTTCCGCAACCATTAAGATAAAAACGGGAAAATATCGGTAAATATCAAAAATTCTTCGAAATTTGAATCGCCACTTAAGATGAGCGCGACGCACATAATAAACGAAATCCTAGAAACACAGAGAAGTCTATGATATTATAATGGTTGTTATTGTGTTTTTACCGCAATCTTTTAATATTCTCCTCTTCTCTTTCCCCTTTGATCCTCACCTCCCCAACTCCCGCATAGCACCGTCCAGCCCCTCCAGCGTCAGTGGGAACATACGGCCTCCCATCAGGCGCTGGAGCAGGCGGGTGCTTTCCGTGAAGTCCCAGTATTGCGGCGGGGTCGGGTTCAGCCACACCGCCTTGGCGTAGACCGACAGCAGGCGCTGCATCCACACCTGACCGGCTTCCTCGTTCCAGTGCTCGACGCTGCCGCCGGGATAGACGATCTCGTAGGGGCTCATGGCGGCGTCGCCGACGAAGACCAGCTTGTAGTCGGCGGGATAGGTGTGCAGGACGTCCCAGGTGGACAGGCGCTCGGTGTGGCGGCGGGCGTTGTCGCGCCAGACGCCCTCGTAGACGCAGTTGTGGAAATAGAAGTGCTCCAGGTGCTTGAATTCGCTGCGCGCGGCGGAGAACAGCTCCTCCACGAGGCGGATGTGGTCGTCCATCGAACCGCCGACGTCGAGGAACAGCAGCACCTTGATCGTGTTGTGACGCTCCGGAACCATCTTCAGGTCGAGCCAGCCGGCGTTGTTGGCGGTGGCGCGGATGGTGCCGGGAAGGTCCAGTTCGCTGGCGGCGCCGCTGCGGGCGAATTTGCGCAGGCGGCGCAGGGCAACCTTGATGTTGCGGGTGCCGATCTCAACCCGGTCGTCCAGATTCTTGAACTCGCGGCGGTCCCACACCTTGACGGCGCGGCGGTGGCGGCTCTCGTGCTGACCGATGCGCACGCCCTCCGGGTTGTAGCCGTAGGCGCCGAAGGGCGAGGTGCCGGCGGTGCCGATCCATTTCGATCCGCCCTGGTGCCGGCCCTTCTGCTCGGCCAGACGCTGGGCCAGCGTCTCCATCAGCTTGTCCCAGCCGCCGAGCGCCTGGACCTGCGCCTTCTCCTCGTCGGTCAGGAAGCGTTCGGCCAGCTTGCGCAGCCATTCCTCTGGCAGGTCTGCGACGGGGACCTCGTCGGCGGCTGCGGCCTCGTCGGTCAGGCCCTTGAAGGTGGCGCCGAAGACGCGGTCGAAGCGGTCGAGGTTGCGTTCGTCCTTAACCAAGCATGCACGACTGAGATAATAGAAATCCTCGACGCGGAAGGACGCGGTGCCCTGCTTCATGGCCTCCATGAGCGTCAGGTACTCCGTCAGCGAGACGGGGACGCCGGCCTTGCGCAGATCGAAGAAGAAAGACGTGAACATGGGCGCGGTCCTTCGAATCGGAGACTCCCAAGGATGGGGGCCCCGGGGCGGAGAATAATGCAATGCCCCAGCCGAGAGAACAGCATGAGCCTTCCAAATTCCTCCTTGTCCGGCGCTCCCCTCCTCGATTTTGCGCGGGCGCTGGATTTCGCCGCGCACAAGCACATCGACCAGCGCCGCAAGGGCGTGCGGGCCGAGCCCTACGTCAACCACCTGTCGGAAGTGGCCCTGCTGGTGGCGCAGGCGACGGAGGGGAAGGACCATGTCGTGGTGATCGCGGCGCTGCTGCACGACACGCTGGAGGACACCGACGCCAGCTATGAGGAGATCGAGGAACTGTTCGGCATCGAGGTGGTGCAGGTCGTCGCCGAGACCACCGACGACAAGCGCATGTCGAAGGCCGAGCGCAAGCAGCACCAGATCGACGCCGCGCCCCATGCCTCGACGCGGGCGAAGCTGGTGAAGCTGGCCGACAAGGTGTCGAACCTGCGCTCCATGGCGCACAGCCCGCCCGCCGACTGGCCGCTGTCGCGCAAGGTCGAGTATTTCGAATGGGCCTATGCGGTGGTCGCGGGCCTGCGCGGCGTCGATGCCCGGCTGGAGGCTCTGTTCGACCGCGCCTATCACGACGGGCTGGCGGAACTGCGCGGACAGGCTGCGTGAGGGGCCGGCGCGGGGAAATGAAGGGGTAAATCGAGCCGAGGGGGGCTGAATCGGGGCCGGATTGATTTCGCGCAATGCGGCTTCATAACGGAAGTCTTATGGAGAAGGGAATGCCGCCCGTGCCGCTGACGGCCGAGGAAACACGCGCCGAGGAAACTCGCAATGTCCCTTCCGCAAGAAGACTCCACCCTCACCCGTCGCCCCGCCCCCGCGGCCAAGCCGGCCGCCGCTTCGCACGCCGAACCGCATGAGGAGCCGGGACGCCACTGGTTCGTCAACCGGCCCAAGGTTTATGCCGCCGATGTGAAGGGGCGGTTCCGGCAGATCAAATGGGCGGCGTTGATCGTCCTGCTGGCGATCTACTACATCACGCCGTGGATCCGCTGGGAACGCGGGCCGGGGATTCCGGATCAGGCGGTGCTGATCGACATGGTCGGGCGCCGGGCCTACTTCCTGTGGATCGAGATCTGGCCGCAGGAGGTCTATTACCTGACCGGCCTGCTGATCCTGGGCGCCTTCGGCATCTTCTTCGCCACCACGCTGGCCGGGCGCATCTGGTGCGGCTATGCCTGCCCGCAGACGGTGTGGACCGACCTGTTCATGTGGGTGGAGCGCAAGATCGAAGGGCCGCGCACCGCCCGCATCCGCCTGGACAAGGCGCCGATGACCGGGGCCAAGTTCGCCCGCAAGACGGCCAAGCATGCGGCGTGGGTCGGCATCTCGCTGCTGACCGGCGGGGCGTGGGTGTTCTATTTCAACGACGCGCCGACGCTGATGAGCGACCTGCTGCACGGCAACATCACCAGCGGCGTCGCCACCTTCATCGCGCTGTTCACCTTCACGACCTATTTCTTCGCCGGCTGGGCGCGCGAGCAGATCTGCATCTATGTCTGCCCGTGGCGCAGCTTCCAGTCGGCGATGGTCGACGAGGACACCTTCCTGGTCACCTATGAGGACTGGCGCGGCGAAGGCCGCGGGCCGCTGCGCAAGTCGCAGAGCTGGGAGGAACGTCAGGCGGCGGGGCTGGGCGACTGCATCGATTGCAAGCAGTGCGTCCATGTCTGCCCGACCGGCACCGACATCCGCGAGGGTCAGCAGATCTCCTGCATCGGCTGCGGCCTGTGCGTCGATGCCTGCAACGACGTGATGCGGCAGATCGGCCGGCCGATCGACCTCGTCCGCTTCGACACCCAGTCCAACCAGATCGCCAAGATCGACGGCAAGCCGGAGCGGGTGAAGCTGGTCCGGCCGCGCACGGTGATCTACTCGCTGATCATGCTGGTGGTGCTGTGTGCCATGGGCATCGCGCTGATGCTGCGGCCGACGCTGGACGTCAGCGTGCTGCGCGACCGTGCCCCGCTGTTCGTGACGCTGTCCGACGGGTCGGTGCAGAACGCCTACACGATCAAGGTGCTGAACAAGACGCACATCGCCCGCAGCTATGTCGTGACGTTCGACGGCTTGCGCGACGCGCATCTGTCGGTGGCGGGCGACGAGGCGGCCGGCAGCGGCAGCAGCCTGACGCTGAAGGCCGATGCCGACACGGTGGCGACCTACCGGGTGTTCGTGAAGGTGCCGGCGTCGGCGGTGAAGTCGGGCTCGACCGACGTGGCGGTGATCGCCAAGGACCAGACGAGTGGCGAAGTCGGCAAGCACGCCAGCGTGTTCATGGCGCCTTGAGCGTCGGTTTCCGGGGCTTATCCCCTCTCCCCCCGGGGAGAGGGTCAGGGTGAGGGGGATGCGCGGCGGGACTTCGAGGGAGGTTCGGCATGTGCCTCCCCCTCACCCAGCCCTCTCCCCGGGGGGGAGAGGGTTACCGCTCCGGGGAGAGGGGGTTTATTAGGACCCCGTCACCTTCGTCCTGGCCCGCTTCACCGTCGCGGGCGGGGGGGCGTCGCCGGTGGGGTCGTCGAGGGCGCTCAGCAGGCGTTCCTTGATCTTTGCCAGCTTGCCCTCATGCGTCACCTTCAGGCCGAAGACGTCCTTCACATAGAAGACGTCGATGGCCTTCTCGCCGAAGGTGGAGACCTTGGCCGAGCTGATCTGCAGGGTCAGGTTCGACAGGGCGCGGGTCAGGTCGTAGAGCAGGCCGGGACGGTCGCGGCCGTTGACCTCGATCACCGTGTGGGTGGTGGAGGCGTTGTTGTCGATCAGCACGCGCGGCGGCACATGGAAGACGCGGGTGCGGCTGGCCTGGGTGGTGCGGCGGGTCGACAGGTCGTTCAGCGGCTTCAGCTGGCCCGACAGCACCTTCTCGATCATCACCGACAGCCGTGCGAGCTTGTCCCCGCTCTCGAACGCACCGCCGCCGGCGGCGTCCTGCACCGAGAAGACGTCGAGCGCCATGCCGTTGGTCATGGTGAAGATGCGGGCATCGACGATGTCGGCGCCGCAGGCGGCCAGCGCCCCGGCGAGGCGGGAGAACAGGCCGCTGTGATCGGTGGCGTAGATCGTCACCTCCGTCACCGCCCGGCCGCGGTCGACGCGGGTCTCCACCGTCAGCGGGCGCTGCTCCCGCTCCGCCTCGCGGACGAGGCGGGCCTGATGGGCCAGGGTGTCGGTGTCGAAGGCCAGCCAGTAGCCGGGATAGCCGAGGCTCTTGTGACGCTCGAACGCCTCGTCGTCGAAGTCGGTCAGTTCGGCGCGGAGCGCAGCCTGGGCCGACTGGATGCGCCGGCCGCGCCCCTCGACGGTCATGCCGCCGGACATCAACTCTTCGGAGCGGTTGTAGAGTTCGCGGAGAAGCGTGGCCTTCCAGTTGTTCCAGCGCTGCGGGCCGACGGCGCGGATGTCGGCGACGGTCAGCACCAGCAGCAGGCGCAGGCGTTCCGGCGACTGGACCAGGGCCACGAAGTCGCGGACGGTCTTGTCGTCCTCCAGATCGCGCTTGAAGGCGGTGTGCGACATGGCGAGGTGCCAGCGCACCAGCCACGCCACGGTTTCCGTTTCCTCCGCTGTCAGGCCGAGACGCGGGCAGAGCTTTTCCGCCACGCGGGCGCCCAGCACCGAATGGTCGCCGCCGCGGCCCTTGGCGATGTCGTGCAGCAGCACGGCGACGTAGAGCGCGCGCTTCGAGACGACCTTGTGGATCACCTCGGTGGACAGCGGCAGCTCGTCGGCATGCTCGTGGGACGCGATCTTGTGCAGGATGCCGAGAGCGAACAGCGTGTGCTCGTCCACCGTGTAGACATGGTACATGTCATACTGCATCTGCGCGACGACCCGGCCGAAATCGGGGATGAAGCGGGCCATCACCCCGGCCTCGTTCATGCGGCGCAGCGTGATTTCCGGGTCCTTGGGACCGGTCAGGATGTCGAGGAAGAGGCGGTTGGCCTCCGGATCGTTGCGCAGCTTCGGGCCGATGGCGGTCAGCGAGCGGGTGATGGAGCGCAACGCCGCCGGGTGGATGTCGATGTCGTTCATCTGCGCGGTGTGGAACAGGCGGATCATGTCGATCGGCTGTTCCTTGAACTGCTTGTCGCTGCGGGCGTTCAGCCGCTCGCCGTCGACGATGAAGCCGTCCACGTCCTTGCGCCGGGCGACGGAGGCCAGACGCAGCAGGTTGAACTTGGGCGGACGCTTCGACTCGGCCTCCAGCGCGGCGCAGAAGATGCGCGTCAGGTCGCCGACATCCTTGGCGACCAGGAAGTAATGCTTCATGAAGCGCTCGACGCCCTTGGTGCCGGCATGGTCGGTGTAGCCCATGGCGGCGCCGATGCTGGTCTGGACGTCGAAGGTCAGGCGGTCTTCCAGACGGCCGGTCAGGTAATGCAGGTGGCAGCGCGCGGTCCACAGGAAGTTCTGCGCCTTGGCGAAGCGCTGCGCCTCCTCCGGCGTCAGCACCTTCTTGCCGACCAGCTCGTCGACGCCCTCGACGCGGTAGAGATACTTGGCGATCCAGAACAGGGTCTGGAGATCGCGCAGGCCGCCCTTGCCGTCCTTCAGGTTGGGTTCCAGCACATAGCGGCTGTCGCCCATCTTCTGGTGGCGGTTGTCGCGCTCCGCCAGCTTGGCCTCGACGAATTCGGGGCCGGTTCCGGCGACCACCTCCTTGTCGTAGCGCTTGCGCAACTCGGCGAACAGCTTGCCCGGACCCCAGAGATAGCGCGATTCGAGGATGGCGGTGCGGATGGTGACGTCGGCCTTGGACTGGCGGATGCAGTCGTCGACGCTGCGCACGGCATGGCCGACCTTCAGCCCGAGATCCCACAGGATGTAGAGCATGTATTCGACCACCTGCTCCACCCGCGGCGTGCGCTTGTAGGGCAGCAGGAACAGCAGGTCGATGTCGGAAAACGGCGCCAGCTCGCCACGGCCATAGCCGCCGGTGGCCGCCACGTCGAACACCTCGCCGGAGGTCGGATTGGCGGTGGGGAAGATGAAGCGGACGGTGAAGTCCGCCAGCGTGCCGACCAGCCGGTCGGCGAGATAGCAGTTCTCCCGCACGCACTGCTCGCCCGATCCGCCGGCGTCGAAGCGCTGCCGCACCTCCGCCCGGCCGTCGGCCAGCGCCTTGCGCAGGCAGGCGATCAGCGCCGGCCGCAGCTTGTCGCCGGTGCCGTGTTCGGCGACCAGATCCTCCAGCTCCCCCGCCAGCTTGCGACGGGAGATGATGGCGCGCTTGTTCGGGATGGCGGGCGCGGGCGACTCTGGCGGGGTCGGCGCCTTGGAGCGGGCGGACAGCATCGGTCGGGGGGAACCTCGGCTTCTGGGGCGGCTTCAACAGCGGCGTTCAGGCGATCCGGACCGGCCGCAACGGTCGCACTATAGCGGTAAAGCCTTCAGGTAGCACGCCCGCACTGGAAAACCAGTGCGCCGGGCGGTGCTTGTGCCTGCGGTTGTGACGGCCGTCACAGCGGTACCCGTGTTGCGGGGCCAGACTGGTCCCATACGGAGCGTATTGCGGGAGATGGGCCATGACCGGCCGGACGATCACGGGGCGCGCGGCGGGAGAGCCTACCTTGAAGGGGCGGCGGGAGTTGGCGGCGCTGAACGACGCGCTGACGCTGGCCGAACGCGGGCTGGGCCGGCAGACCACGGCGGCGCTGATGGCGCGGCTGCTGCGGGTCGCGGCGATGTTCCCGCGGTCGGTGGACGACACGCTGATGTGGCAGGTGACCGACCTCGTCACCGGCGACGATGTGTCTGACACGGTGAAGCTGTCGCTGATCCGGATGGGATGGGCGTCCATCGTCCAGGCGCAGTACCGGGTGCACGGGCTACGGATGGTGGAGCGGCGCGGGATGGAGCGGGCTCGGGCGGCGTGAGGGGTGTCCCTCTCCCGCCCCGGGAGAGGGAAGGGGCCCATGCGGAGCATGGGAAGGGTGAGGGGTTAGGCACGAAGCCATGCGGATCGGGATTCTTGGAGTCCCCCTCACCCTCCCCGCCTCCGGCGGGTCCCCTCCCTCTCCCGGGGCGGGAGAGGGCTTTGACGGCCCGCAGAACCCTATCTCACCCCTCCCGCACGCTCACATGCACATTCACACCGCCCTCGCGCTCCAGCAGGGATGCTGCCTGGGCCTCCTGGTCCGGCGTGTCGATTCGCACCCACAGGATGACGCCGCCGGCTTCCAGCGCACGGGTGAACTCGTCGGGCTTGGGGTGGCTGGTCAGTTCGTCCAGATAGTCCTTGATGGCGGCGCCGCCGACGCCGGCCGCGACAAGGGCCGCCAGCGCCGCCTCGATCGGGCCGCCGACAATGGCGATCAGACCGGCGGTAGTCAGGGGGAAGGCATATTTCAGTTCGCCCACCAGACCGGTCAGCGCCTCGTCCCGCGGCTTGCCCTTCGGATCGGCGGCGTCCAGCGAGGCGTGGCTGGCCAGCACCGACAGGTCGGCACGGTCGTAGCCGGCCGCCAGCAGCGCCTCCACCGCACGGTCGAAACCGGCGCGGGTGGAGAAGAGGGCAACGACCTCCCGCACCTCGGCGGGTACGGTTTCCTCGGTCATTTGCGTCATGATGGCCGTCTCCCTATTTTTCAGCTTGCCCTATTGTAGCGACCGGCGGCGCGCGCCCGTCAACCGCAACAGGGACGGACCCTCGAGTCGTTGGTGCGCGTCTGATTGTCCCATGCTCGGCCAACCCGCCTATCCCGCGGCTGCATATCCCGTGATAGGGTGCGCGCCTGATAAAACACCCACCCAAGGCCCCGTGGTTCCCGTGTCCGACACCGCAGAAATCGTCATCCCGCCCGACGCCACCCCGATGATGGCGCAGTATCTGGAGATCAAGCAGGCGCATCCCGATTGCCTGCTGTTCTACCGGATGGGCGACTTCTACGAGATGTTCTTCGAGGATGCGGTCAATGCCGCGGCGGCGCTGGACATCGCGCTGACCAAGCGCGGCCAGCATCTGGGCGAAGACATCCCGATGTGCGGCGTGCCGGTGCATTCCCACGAGAATTACCTGCAGCGCCTGATCCGCCAGGGCTTCCGCGTCGCCATCTGCGAACAGATGGAAGACCCGGCCGAGGCGAAGAAGCGCGGGTCGAAATCGGTGGTGAAGCGCGGCGTCATCCGCATCGTCACCCCCGGCACCCTGACCGAGGACAGCCTGCTCGACGCCCGCTCCTCCAACTGGCTGGCGGCGGTGGCGGAGACGGCGGGCGGGCTGGGGCTGGCCTGGCTGGAGATGTCGACCGGCGAGCTGGTGGTGCAGCCGGTGGAGCGCTCCGGACTGGGCGCGGCGCTGGGGCGCCTCGATCCGCAGGAAGTGCTGATCTCCGAGAAGCTGAGCCAGACGCCGGAGCTGTTCGAGCTGTGGGGCGAATGGAAGTCGCGGCTGACCGTGCAGCCCAACCCGCGATTCGACAGCGAGAACGGCAAGCAGCGCCTGCTGAGCCAGTATGGAGTCGGCACGCTCGACGCCTTCGGCAACTTCAGCCGGGCGGAGGTCGCGGCGGCCGGCGCGCTGGTCGGCTATGTCGAGCTGACGCAGAAGGGACGCGTGCCCCGGCTGTCGCCGCCGCGCCGGCTGGGGCCGGGCGCGGTGATGGAGATCGACGCCTCCACCGCGCGCAACCTCGAACTGACGCGGACGCTGAGCGGGGAGCGGCGCGGCAGCCTGCTCGCCACCATCGACCGCACGGTGACGGGGGCCGGCGCCCGGCTGCTCTGCGCCCATCTGGCCGCCCCGCTGACCGATCCGGCCGCCATCGGGCGCCGGCTGGACATGGTGGAGTTCGCGCTGGCCGAGGAGCGGCTGCGCGGTGAACTGCGCGGCGCCTTGCGGAGCTGCCCCGATCTGGAACGCGCGCTGTCGCGACTGACCCTGGGGCGTGGGGGGCCGCGCGATCTGGCGGCGATCCGCGACGGGCTGCGGCAGGCCGGGCTGGTCCGCGAGCTGCTGGCAGGATCCATGCCGCTGCCGGACGGTCTGGCGGCGCTCGACAAGCGGCTGGGCGCGCATTCGGAACTGGTCGACCAGCTGACCCAGGCGCTGGCGCCGGAGCTGCCGCTGCTGGCCCGCGACGGCGGCTTCATCGCCCGCGACTACAGCTATGCGCTCGACGAGCTGGTGACGCTGCGCGACGAGAGCCGGCGGCTGATCGCCGGATTGCAGACGAAATATGCCGAGATCGCCGGGGTGCCGTCGCTGAAGGTCAAGCACAACAACGTGCTGGGCTATCACATCGAGGTCACCGCCGCCCATGCCGACAAGCTGATGTCGGACCGGGCCCGCGAGGTCTTCATGCACCGGCAGACCATGGCGAACGCCGTGCGCTTCGGCACGGTGGAGCTGTCGGATCTGGAGCGCCGCATTTCGGAAGCCGCCGACCGGGCGCTGGCGGTGGAACTGGAGCTGTTCGCCGGGCTGGTGGAGGTGGTCGCCGGGAACGCAGACGCCATCGCCCAGGCTGCCCATGCGCTGGCGGCGCTGGACGTCGCCACCTCGCTGGCCGAACTGGCGGAGGAACGGCGCTACAGCCGTCCGCTGGTGGATGACAGCCTGGGCTTCACCATCAAGGGCGGGCGTCATCCGGTGGTGGAGGCGGTGCTGGACGCCGCCCATGGCGGGCCGTTCGTGGCCAACGACTGCGACCTTGCGCCGGACAACCGGCTGTGGCTGCTGACCGGTCCGAACATGGCCGGTAAGTCCACCTTCCTGCGGCAGAACGCGCTGATCGCGGTGCTGGCGCAGATGGGCAGCTTCGTGCCGGCGGAACAGGCGCATATCGGGGTGGTGGATCGGCTGTACAGCCGTGTCGGTGCGGCCGACGATCTGGCGCGCGGACGCTCCACCTTCATGGTCGAGATGGTGGAGACGGCGGCGATCCTGAACCAGTCGGGCGCGCGGGCTCTGGTGATCCTCGACGAGATCGGGCGCGGCACGGCGACCTTCGACGGGCTGTCGATCGCCTGGGCCTGCGTCGAGCATCTGCATGACGTGAACCGCTGCCGGGCGCTGTTCGCCACGCATTACCACGAGCTGACGATGCTGGCGTCGAAGCTGCCGGCGCTGTCCTGCCACACCATGCGGATCAAGGAATGGCAGGGCGACGTGGTGTTCCTGCACGAGGTGACGGCGGGGGCGGCGGACCGCAGTTACGGCATCCACGTCGCCAAGCTGGCCGGCCTGCCGCCGGCGGTGGTCGGGCGGGCCGACGAGGTGTTGAAACTGCTGGAGTCGGGCGACCAGAACGCGACGATCCACCGGCTGGCAGAGGATTTGCCGCTGTTCAGCGCGGCGCTGAAGCGTCCGGCGGCGAAGGTGGAGGCGGAGGTGGCGCCTGCAGGGCCGTCTGCGGTGGAGGAGGCGCTTGCGGGGATTGATCCGGACAGTCTGACGCCGCGGCAGGCACTGGAGGAGCTGTATCGGCTAAGGGGGATGCTGCGTTAGACCCCCACCTAACCTCCCCCGCTGGGCGGGGGAGGGATTGGACCTTTGTCGGCGTTCAGCGGCAGTCCCTCCCCCGCCCAGCGGGGGAGGTTAGGTGGGGGCATCGTCAGCCGACGCCCCACCACACACTCACTGCGCCTGCACCAGCTCCCCGTGGCGCTCGCAGCCGGCCTCGGCCAACTCCACGAACGGCTCCGTCACATCGTCGGGCTGAGCAACCTTCGTCGGATCCTCGCCTGGAAAGGCCTGGGTGCGCAGCTTGCTCGCCACCACGCCGGGGTCGATCAGGTTGACGCGCAGGGTCGAGCCGGAGACCTCCATCGCGTAGGTCTTCACGATCATCTCCAAGGCCGCCTTGCTGGCGCCGTAGGGCATCCAGTAATGGTGCGGCGCCTTGGCGGCGGCCGAGGTGACGAAGATGGCGCGGCCGGTGCCCGACGCGCGCAGCAGCGGGTCCATCGAACGGATCAGGCGGAAATTCGCCGTCACGTTCAGGTCCATCACCCGCGCCCACAGCTTCGGATCATACTGGGCGACCGGGCCGAGCGCCTCCAGGGCACCGGCATTGCCGACGACGATGTCCAGCTTGCCGAACCGCTGGTAGAGCGCGTGGCCGAGCTGGTCGATCTTGTCGTAGTCGCGGAGATCCATCGGCACCAGGGTCGCCGACTGGCCGGAGATCTTCTGGATGGCGTCGTCGGTCTCCTCCAGCCCGCCGACGGTGCGGGCGACCAGGACCAGATGGGCGCCTTCGGCGGCGAAGCGCTTGGCGACGGCGGCGCCGATGCCGCGCGATGCACCGGTGACGAGGGCGATGCGGCCGGAGAGACGGGACATGGGGACGACTCGTTTCCTGGGATTATTGTTCGTTCACATATGAAAAACCCTCTCCCGGGACGGGAGAGGGTGTGAAATCAGGCGCGGACGGCGACGTTCGCCTCGACCGGCGGATTTTCCAGCGCGTCGGTCAGTGGAATCGGGTAGTCGCCGGTGAAGCAGGCGTCGCAGTAGCCGAGATTGGCCGGGTCGCGCTTCTGCTCGCCCATGGCGCGATACAGGCCGTCGAGCGAGATGAAGGCGAGGCTGTCGGCCTGGATGAACTCGCGCATCTGCTCCACCGTCATGCGGTGGGCCAGCAGCTTGCCCTGCTCCGGCGTGTCGATGCCGTAGAAGCAGGGGTGCGAGGTCGGCGGGCTGGAGATGCGCATGTGCACTTCGGCGGCACCGGCGGCGCGCACCATCTCGACGATCTTCTTCGAGGTGGTGCCGCGAACGATGCTGTCGTCGACCAGCACGACGCGCTTGCCCTCGATCATCGCGCGGTTGGCGTTGTGCTTCAGCTTCACGCCGAGGTGGCGGATCTGGTCGGTCGGCTCGATGAAGGTGCGGCCGACATAGTGGTTGCGGATGATGCCGAGGTCGAAGGGCACGCCGGCTTCCTGGGCGTAGCCCAGCGCCGCGGGCACGCCGCTGTCGGGCACCGGCACGATCACGTCGGCGGGCACGCCGGCCTCGCGGGCCAGTTCACGGCCGATGCGCTGGCGCGCCTGATAGACGGAGGTGCCCTCCATCACGCTGTCGGGACGGGCGAAGTAGATGTATTCGAAGATGCACAGGCGGCGCTGCTGCGGCTGGAACGGGCGCAGGCTGTGGACGCCGCTGCCGTCGATGACGATCATCTCGCCCGGCTCGACGTCGCGGACATATTCGGCGCCGACGATGTCGAAGGCGCAGGTCTCGCTCGCCAGCAGATGGGTGTCGCCCAGCTTGCCCAGCACCAGCGGACGGACGCCGAGCGCGTCACGCACGCCGATCACCTCCTTGGAGGTCAGCGCCACCAGGGAGAAGGCGCCCTCGACCTGCCGCACCGCCTCGATCAGGCGATCGACCGGCGAGCCGCCGCGGGCGGTCGCCATCAGGTGGACGATCACCTCGGTGTCGGTGGAGGACTGGAACAGGCAGCCGCGGCGGACCAGCTGGCGGCGCAGGGCCTGCGCGTTGGTCAGGTTGCCGTTGTGGGCCAGCGCGAAGCCGCCGAACTCGAAATCGGCATAGAGCGGCTGGACGTTGCGGATCGAGGTGTCGCCGGTGGTGGCGTAGCGCACATGGCCGATGGCGCTGCCGCCCTTCAGCTTGGCGATGATCGCCTCGGAGCTGAAATGGTCGCCGACAAGGCCCAGCGTGTGCTGGAGATGGAAGCGCCCGCCGTCGAAGCTGACGATGCCCGCCGCCTCCTGCCCGCGGTGCTGCAGGGCGTGCAGGCCCAGCGCCGTGATGGCGCCCGCCTGCGGGTTGCCGTAGATGCCGAACACGCCGCACTCTTCGCGCAGCTTGTCGTCGTCGAACGGATGCGTCGTCAGCATCACCAGAAGTCCTTCGTCCAAGAGGCGCCGAGGGCGCGCGTCAGCACATGCAACGAAAAAACGGTCCACAAACGTCGATAGCGCCGAAACCGAGCGGTCAAGCTCAGCGGGCGTTGTTCTGCATCAGCCTTTCAAGGTCGGCGCGGTCGCGGTCCTTATAACCGGTATCGGGCGCCTGCGCACCCCCGGTCTTCGCGGGGCTGGGCACCGGTGTCGACAGGCGGTCGAGCGCCTGCTTGGCCTCAATCGCCTGACGCGCACGGTCGCGCGCCATGTCCATCTGGCCGAGACCTTCCCGGCGCAGAGTCTCCGGCACGAAGGCATAGAGGGTCTCGGCGCCGGCGGCCAGGAAGGGGCGGGTCTTCGCCTGCTGCAGCCACACCGGCTGTTCGGCCTGATTCGGCACCAGCCAGACGAAGAACAGGTAGGCGATGGACACCAGCACCCCGCCCTTCACCAGCCCGAAGGCAAAACCCAGCGTGCGGTCGAGCGCCGACAGGGCCGAGGCCTGCACCCCGCGCGACAGGCTGCGCCCCAGCAGCGACAGCACGATCAGCGCGACGATGAACACCGCCACCGCCGAGGCGGCGTAGGCCAGCATCTCGAAGCGGATATAGATCTGCGCGTAGGGAAGGACATGGGGCAGCGCGTAGAGCGTGACGATCGCGGCGCCGGCCCAGGCGGCGACCGACACGACCTCGGCCACCAGACCTCGGCTGAAGGCCAGAAGCGCGGCCAGTAGCACGACGGCGATGACGACGATGTCGACCGGATTGACGGGAAGATTGTCCATGTCCCTGTGCCGATTGCCTGTACCGATTGATGACGGGGGTGCGGTCAGATGTATTCGTCATCGCGCCAGCGGCGCGTGTCGTTGTCGTCGTGAGGGCGACGCGAAGGCGGCCGGCCGGAGGAGCCCTGCGGCTGGAACAGCGGCATCAGCTCGCCCAACTGCTGGAGCTCGACAGTTTTCAGACCGTTGTCGCCGCGGCTGCTCTTCTTGCCGGTGCGGCGCGCCGGGAAAATGGCGGAGGAGAAGCCGAGCTTCGCCGCCTCCTTCAGGCGCGTGTCGCTCTGGCCGACGGCGCGGACCTCGCCCGACAGGCCGATCTCGCCGAACACCACGGCGTCGGCGGGAACCGGCTCCCCGGTCAGCGAAGACACCAGCGCGGCGGCGACGGCGAGGTCGGCGGCGGGTTCGGTGATGCGCAGGCCGCCGGCGACGTTCAGATAGACGTCGTTGGCGCCGATCTGCACACCGCAGCGCGCCTCCAGCACCGCCAGCACCATGGCGAGACGGGCCGAGTCCCAGCCGACGACGGCGCGGCGCGGCGTGCCGAGCGGCGACGGGGCGACCAGCGCCTGCACCTCCACCAGGACGGGGCGGGTGCCCTCCATCCCGGCGAAGACGGCGGCGCCGGACACGTCGCCGCGGCGTTCGGCCAGGAACAGGGCGGACGGGTTGGCGACCTCGCCGAGACCGGCGTCGCCCATCTCGAACACGCCGATCTCGTCGGTCGGGCCGAAGCGGTTCTTCACCGCGCGCAGGATGCGGAACTGGTGGCCGCGTTCGCCTTCGAAATAGAGGACGGTGTCCACCATGTGCTCCAGCACGCGGGGACCGGCGATCATGCCTTCCTTGGTGACATGGCCGACCAGCAGCAGGACGACGCCGCGCCGCTTGGCGACGCGGATCAGCTCCTGCGCGCTGGCGCGGACCTGGGCGACGGTGCCGGGGGCGCTGTCCAGATTGTCCATATACATGGTCTGGATCGAATCGATGACGATCACCTCCGGACCCTTGGCGTCGTCCAGCGAGGCGACGATGTCGCGCACGCTGGTGGCCGAGGCCAGATCGACGGGGGCGGTGGCGCAGCCAAGGCGCTGGGCGCGCAGGCGGACCTGATCGACCGCCTCCTCGCCCGAGACATAGGCGCAGCGGTGGTCCTGCGACAGCCGGGCCATCGCCTGGAGCAGAAGGGTCGATTTGCCGATGCCGGGGTCGCCGCCGATCAGGATCGCCGAGCCGGGAACCAGCCCGCCGCCGCAGACGCGGTCGAACTCCGCGATGCCGGTCATGCGGCGCGCCGGCGCCTCGCTGGAGCCATGCAGGCCGACGAAGTCGATGCGGCGGCCGCGCGCGGTGCCCAGCCCCTTGGGCGCGCTGTCGGGCGCCGCCTCCTCGACGAGGCTGTTCCATTCGCCGCAGGCGTCGCACTTGCCTGCCCATTTCGGGAAGGAGGCGCCGCAGGCCTGACAGACATATCGGGTGGTGGGCTTCGCCAAAGGTCTGGTAGTCCGATGGGGATAGGGCCCGCCACATATAGCAAGCCGTTCCGCCGAATCCTACGTTTGCAGGGGTGGAATGCAGGGGCTTTTTTCAGACCCCCGGCGTGATAGCTTGTTGCGCCGTCTGCGGATGAGCGCAGCGGTTGAAAGATGTCAGAGGAATTACGTGACGGATGACGGTTTGATGGACAAGGATGGACGGCGGATCGTGCTGCACGGTCCGGAAGGGTTCGAGGCGGTGCGCAACGCCTGCCGGCTGGCTGCCGAGACACTGGACTACATCGTACCCTTCGTGGTGCCGGGCGTCAGCACCGGGCGACTCGACAAGCTGATCGAGGAGTTCCAGCGTGACCGCGGCGGGATTCCGGCGACGCTGGGCTATCAGGGCTATCCGGCCAGCAGTTGCATCTCGCCCAACCACATCGTCAACCACGGCATCCCCAGCGACGACAAGACGCTGGTCGAGGGCGACATCGTCAACATCGACGTCACCGTGATCCTCGACGGCTGGTACGGCGACAGCAGCCGCATGTATTTCGTCGGCGAGAAGATCGGCGTGAAGGCGCGCAAGCTGGTCGATCTGACGTACCGCTGCATGATGGCCGGCATCGCCCAGGCCAAGCCGGGCAATCATCTGGGCGACATCGGCCATGCCATCCAGACGATGGCGGAAGCGGCGCGCTGCTCCGTCGTGCGCGATTTCGGCGGGCACGGCATCGGGCAGGTCTTCCACGGCGCCCCGCATGTCGATCATTTCGGCAAGCCCGGCACCGGCGTGGAACTGCGCCCCGGCATGATCTTCACGGTGGAGCCGATGATCAACGCCGGCCGGCCGGAGGTGAAAATCCTCTCCGACGGTTGGACCACGGTCACCCGCGACCGCTCGCTGTCGGCACAGTTCGAGCACCAGATCGGCATCACGGAGGACGGCTGCGAGATCTTCACCCTCTCCCCCGCCGGCTTCACCCAGCCTCCCTATGGAAACGCCGCATGAGCGACGAACTGAAGCCGTGGGAGGTGGTGGGCAGCCGGGAGCTGCTCGACGCCAGCCCATACCTGAAGGTGCGGGCGGAGACGGTGCGGCTGCCGGACGGGCGGACGGTGGAGAATTTCTATCAGCTGGACCAGCCCGACTTCGCCTTGATGTATGTCGAGACCGAGGACGGCAAGGTCGTGATGCTGCGCACCTACAAGCACGGGGCGCGGCGCGTCAGCCTGACCTTCCCGGCCGGCGCCATCGACCCTGGCGAGGAGCCGCTGGAGGCCGCCAAGCGCGAACTGCTGGAAGAGACCGGCTATGCCGCCGACGACTGGACGGCGCTGGGCGGCTTCGTCGTCGGGGCTAATTCCAAGGGCAGCACCTGCCACATGTTCCACGCCAAGGGCGCCCGCAAGGTGGCGGAGCCCGATAACGGCGATCTTGAGGACATGCGGATCGAGCTGCACAGCGCGCGTGAGCTGATCGACGCGGCGGCGCAGGGCGATTACGCGGTGCTGCCGGTGATCGCCATGCTGGGGGCGATGCTGATGCCGGAACTGCGCGACGGGCTGGGCATGGCGGCGCGGATGCGGTCGGTGTAGAAAGACAGGGCAACCTATTACTGACCGGGAGGGCGGCCATGGCCCTGCGCAAACAGCGCCGGATGACGCTGGACGAGTTTCTCGCCTGGGAGGAGCGGCAGGAAAGCCGCCACGAATTCCTCCAGGGCGAGATCGTCGCCATGGTCGGTGGGACGGTCGCCCACAACCAGATCTCCGGCAACATCTACGCCGCCCTGCGCGCGGCGCTGCGCGGCTCGCCCTGCCGGGTGTTCCAGGAGACGATGCGGATCCTGGCCGACGAGTCGGTGTTCTATCCGGACGTCTTCGTCACCTGTACTGCGCTGGACGACCGCGACCGGCTGGCAACCGAGCCGACGGTGATCGTCGAGGTGCTGTCGGACAGCACGTCGAGCTACGACCACACAACCAAAAGCGCAGCTTACCGCACCCTGCCCTCCCTGACCCAATATGTGCTGGTCCATCAGCGCGTGGCTGTGGTGGAAAGCTTCCGCCGGGCGGACGACGGCTGGACCCATGAGTTGATCTCCGGGCGGGAAGGCGTGCTTACGATCGCCGCGCTGGAGATGACGTTGCCGCTGTCCACGATCTATGAGGACACGCGGGTGACCTTCGACCTGACCATCCATTTGGGCGACACTGACGACGCCTGAACACGCCTTGTCCGCCGAGCGGCTGATCGAATTGATGGGGTTGCAGCCGCATCCGGAAGGGGGCTGTTACGTCGAGACCTATCGGGCGCCGGCGGATGGCGAGCGCGGGGCGGTGACGGCGATCTATTTCCTGCTGCGGGCGGGGGAGCGGTCGCACTGGCATACCGTGGATGCCGTGGAGATCTGGCTCTGGCATGGCGGGGCGCCGCTGGAGCTTTCGATTTTCGAAGAAGGCGGGACGGTCGAGCGCCGACGGCTGGGGATGGACATCGCCGCTGGCGAACGGCCGCAGGCGGTGGTGCCGGTCGGGGCGTGGCAGGCGGCGCGGAGCCTGGCAGACGGACCGGACGGCTGGTCGCTGGTGAGCTGCACCGTGGCGCCGGCCTTTGAGTTCGCCGGGTTCAGGATGGCGCCGGACGGGTGGGAGCCGGCGGAGGAGCTGTGAGGGGCTGCTGACCGCCCGCCCTCCCCCGGCTTTCAGACCGGGAGAGGGTTGGGCTCGCGGTTCAATGCTGCGCGTCAGCCCTTCTCAGACGAACCCCTCATAGACCACCTCCGTCATCATCCCCGTCGCCATGTGCAGCAGGTTGTGGCAGTGCAGCGGCCAGCGGCCGGGGTTGTCGGCGTCGAAGGCGACGGTCACGCTGGCCATCATCGGCACCAGAACGGTGTCGCGCACCGCCCCCGCCACCGGCCGGCCGTCGATCGCCACCACCTGGAAATGGTGGCCGTGCAGGTGCATGGGATGGGCCATCATCGAGGCGTTTTCAAAGGTCAGCTCCACCCGCTGGCCATGGCGGACCAGCAGCGGACGGTGCTGGCCGAAGGTCCTGCCGTCCAGGCTCCAGACATAGGGCATCATCGACCCGGTCAGCTGCATCCGCCGCGTCTGGTCGGCCGTCCGCGCCGCCAGCGGCGTCATCGCGACCAACTGGCGTTCCAGCGACAGGTCCAGCGCGTCGGTCTCCGCCTGCCCCGTCTCCGCGACCTTCTCCACCGCCGCGCCGGGGGTGGCGAGGATGATGCCGGTGCGCTGCACCGCCCCTTCGCGCAGAGCCAGGATCGGGAAGGCGCCGCCGTCGGCGGGCAAGGTCAGGCGGATGTCGAGCCGCTGCCCCATCGACAGGCCGAAACGGCTGCCCGCCAACGGTTGCACCGGGTTGCCGTCGGCGGCGATCACCTGCCCGGTCAGCCGCCCGAGGTCGAGATGGAAGGCAGTGGAGGTGGCGCCGTTGATGACGCGCAGCCGCACCCGCCCGCCGCGTTCCACCCGCACCACCTGCGGATCGGCAAGGGTGCGGTCGTTGGCGAGATAGGCGTCGTAATCGATGTCGTTCAGGTCCATCGCCATGCCGCCGGACATGCCGATCATGTCATGCCCGTTGGCCTGAGGCGTGGACGCGTGCCCCATGGCGCCGTGGTTCATCTGGCCCTGGCTCATCTGGCCCTGGCTCATCTGGCCCTGGCTCATCTGGCTGTGGTTCATCTGGCCATGATTCATGGCGCCATGATCCATGGAGCCGTGGTTCATGGCCCCCTGCCCCATGCTCGTGGCACCATGCCCGCCATGCCCCATCCCGCCGGACGGCCCGCCCAGCGACGCCAGAATCTCGGCCGGGTCGCGGAAGGTGAAGTCGTGCAGCAGGATGACCACCTCCTGCTCGTCGGCGCGGAGATCCTCGTCGCTGCGGACCACCAGGGGGGCGGCCATCAGCCGTTGTTCCTGCATCCCGTGGTGGGAGTGCATCCAGTGGGTGCCGGTGCGCGGCGCGAAGTCGTAGCGCACCGTCAGGCCGTCGCGGATCGTCGGCCGGTTCACGTCGGCGACGCCGTCCTGGACATAGGGCGGCGTCTGGCCATGCCAGTGGATGACGGCGTCCTCCCCGGCCCTGTTCGTGAGGTCGACCAGAAAGCGCCGGCCGGGATCGAGGGTCAGCCCATGCGTGCCGTCGGGCTGGCGGATGCCGAACATGCTGGCGGCCTTGCCGTTCACCTCCAGGGTGCGGCGCTCGACGGTCAGGCGGACGGCGTCACCGGCAGTCGGGCCGGGAACGGGAGCGGCTGCCAGGACGGAGCGGGAAAAGGACGGCAGCAGGGCGGCACAGCCGCCGGCCACCGCCGTGGATAGCAGACGGCGGCGGGAAAGCGCGAGAGCCATGACGGACTCCGGATGATCGGGGGAGATGGGACGGATGACGGCGCCGTTCAGGACCTGCGGCGCAAGACCATCATCCCAGCCGGGGTGGCGGCAGATCGGGGCGCAGGCCCAGCCCCTCGCGCAACGGCCCGGCGGCCCAGCCCAACTTGGGCCCCGCCGACCCGAGCGGCGACGCCAGCTCGGCACCCGGCAATCCGACCGGCACGGCGGCGCAGGCCATTCCGGCGCAGCAGGGCTGCACCGCATGGTGCGGTCGGCCCGGTGCCTGCCGGCCATGGTCCACCCTGGTCGCATCCATCGCGTGGGACATAGTGCGCGACGCGACAGTGGCGGGTGAACCCGGCCGCTCATGCGGGCACGCGGCGGTGGCGGCGCCCGACCACAGCAGCAGGCCGAACATCACGAGGACCATCGCCCCCGCGACACCGCTCAACCTTCGCATCCAGTCGGCGACGCGCATCGGCACCGCACCGCTCCCGCTTGTTGTCAGCCTTTTCAGATAGGCCCGAGGGCCGAACCGGTCAACCACCTCCCACCGCGGGACAAGCCTTCTACCCATTCGGTCTTAGGCGTTTTCCCGAGCATGGAACTGCAACACACCACCCCTATATTGGCGGTCACCCGAAACCAGCCCGAACCCTTCCAGATGTCCGCCTCCGCCCGTCCGGCCAATTTCCCGCAAACCGCGACCCGCCAGCTGCATTGCGCCTGCTGCGGTCGTCCCTTCGTCCGTCCGTCCACGCGGGGACCGGCGCCGCTCTATTGCTCGGTGGATTGCCAGAAGCAGATGCGGGTGCGCACGCGGGTGTGGAGCCAGCGCGACGACGCGCCGTTCGGCCTGCGCCGCGCCTCTTAGCCGTACCTGATTGGGGGTCAGCGAATCTCGACGGTCGCGCTGTCGCTGCGGCCGTCGGCGTCCAGCACGGTCACCCGCACCACCCCCGGCCCCGCCGGCCGCCACAGCACCTCGCGCGCGATGGGCGACTGGGCGATGCGCCGGCCGTCGATCAGCCAGGACAGCGGGCGCCGCCCGCCGCTGGCGGTCAGGGTCATCGGCTCCCCCCTGCCGTCCGGCCCCAGCGCCTCCAGCACCATGTCGCTGACCGGGAAGGTCAGGCGCAGCCGGTCGGTCTGGCGCGAGCCGGCCAACTCCACCTCGCCCGGCCGCAGGCGCCGCAGCAGTTCCGGCGGCGCATCGTTGCGCACCGGCCCGGCGGGACGGCCACGCTCGGCCGGCAGCCGGTCGAACACCTCGAACAGCAGCGGGGCGGCGGTGTTGCGGCCGTAATGGTCGGGGCTGGGCGTGCCGTCCGGCCGGCCGACCCACACCCCCACCGTGTAGCGGCCGGTGACGCCGAAGGCCCAGGCGTCGCGGAAGCCATAGCTGGTGCCGGTCTTCAGCGCCACCGGACCGCTGCCGCGCAGTTCCTGCGCCTGCACCACCCCCGGCGGCGGCGGGGAGCCTTCCAGAATCGCCCGCACCTGCTGCGCCGCGGTGGCCGACAGCAGCCGCTGCTCCGGCCCGTCCTGCTGCTCCGCCGTGGTGCGCAGCGGGGCCACCAACCCGTCGCGCGCCAGCCCGCTGTAGAGAGTCGTCATATCCCACAGGCTGATCGATGCCCCGCCGAGCGCCACCGGCAGTCCCGGCAGCGCCGTGCCGCGGGGCAGCACCAGCCGGACGCCGGCCTTGCGCAGCGCCTCGGCGAAGCGCAGCGGCCCGACGCGGTCGAGCACCAGCACCGCCGGCACGTTCAGCGAGCGCTGCAACGCCTCCATCACCGTCAGGTCGCCGGTGAAGCTGCGGTCGAAGTTGCGCGGCGCCCAGTCGCCGAAGCGGGTGGAGACGTCGGCGATCTGGGTCAGCGGGTGGATGATGCCGTCGTCGAAGCCCAGCCCATAGATGAAGGGCTTCAGCGCCGACCCCGGCGAGCGCACCGCCCGCACCATGTCGATCGGTCCCTGCCGCGTCTCGTCCAGCGCGTCGGGACTGCCGAGATAGGCCAGGACCGAGCGGTCGCGGTTGTCCACCACCAGCACCGCCAGCCCGGCCTGCGGGTTCAGCGTCTCCGCCGCCCGGCGGGCCATCGCCTCGATGGCGTGCTGCAGCGTGCCGTCGATGGTGGTGGCGATCACCGGATGGCCGGGATTGGCACTGCGCAGCCGGTCAGCCAGATGCGGGGCGGACGCCGGCAGCGACAGGCGGGCCGAGGGTACCGGCAGGGTCTTCGCCTCCGCCACCGCCTTGGGCGGCAGCGCGCCGGCCTCCGCCACCCGGTCCAGCACCTTGTCGCGCGCCGCCTGCGCCCGCTCCGGATAGCGGTCGGGCCGCAGGCGGGAGGGCGATTGCGGCAGCGAGACCAGCAGCGCCGCCTCCGCCGCGTCCAGCTCCACCGGCGCCTTGCCCAGCAGCATCAGCGAGGCGGCGCGGATCCCCTCGATATTGCCGCCATAAGGGGCGAGCGTCAGGTACATGCCGAGGATGTCGCGCTTGCCGTAGCGCCATTCCAGCTGCGCCGCCCGGGCCGCCTCGATCAGCTTGGCGCCGAAGGTGCGCGGGCGCGGCTCCAGCAGGCGGGCAACCTGCATGGTGAGGGTGGAGGCGCCGGAGACCACCCTCCCCGCTCCCAGATTCTGCGCCGCCGCCCGCAGCACCGCCAGCGGATCGACGCCGGCATGGCTTTCGAAACGCCGGTCCTCATAGGCCAGCAGAAGCTCGACCAACAGGGGCGACACGTCGTCAACCGTCGCCGGCAGCCGCCACGCGCCGGCCGCATTGGTGAAGACGCGCAGCGGCTGGCCCTTGCGGTCGGTGACGGTCACCGACAGGTCGGCCAGCCGGTCCAGCGGCGGCGGGAACAGCCGGTCGAGCGCCAGCGCCGTCCCCAACAGGGCGGCGACGCCCGCCGTGGCAAGCGCCGTCCGCCGCACCCAAGCCTTGCGCATCCAGACCCGCGCCAATCGTCACTCCGCCGGATGGACCGTGATCCGCCCGGTGGTCTGGCGGGCGAAGAAGCGCGGCTTGTACATGTCCTCCAACGTGGCGCCCGGCAGTTCATAGGTGCCGGGGGTGATGGCGCGGACGATGAAGGCCAGCTTGAAGGTCTGCTGGTCCTCCGTCAGGTCCACCGCGGCGACATAGCGGTCGTCGCGCGCCTCGGTCGTGCGGGTGTAGCTGAGATCGCCCAGCCACTGCATCTCCTCCGGCGTGCCGCCGCCCAGCTTGGCGTTCTCGATTTCCCAGCCGGCGGGCAGCGCGTGTGTGACCATGCCCTGGTGGAACAGCTTGGTGTTGGCCTCGCCCTCCAGCACGACGACGAAGACGTCGTTCTGCTTGATGCTGTCGAGGTTCAGCACCTCGCCCTTGCGGGTGAAGAAGTTGCGCTTGATGCGCAGCCCCTCGCGCGCCGCCGGCTGCGGCGCCACCGGCACGCCAGACAGCGACATCGCCTGCCACACCGCCGCCTTGCCGGCGTTGGCGACCGGGATGCCGGCCTTCAACTGGGCCAGCGTCGGGGTCAGATCGACCCGCGCGCCGTCCTTCTTCGCACCGCCCAGCGTCACTTCGACCTTGGCCGGCGCGCCGCGCAGCAGGGCGTCGGCGGCCAGCACCGACCACGCCTTCTCCTGCGTGTTGGTGCGGCCGGCGGCGGTGGCGGAGGCCGGAAGCCGGTCGATCAGCGCCGGGATGCGGGTGCCGGCCATGTCGACCTCGGTCATCAGCGCCACCAGCGCCGCGGCGTCGCGGACGGTGGAGCCGTAATCGACATGCCACTCCTCGCGCGCCAGATGGGCGACCGCGCTGTCGAAGGCGCTGGCCGCCCGCTCCTTGTCGCCCATGCGGGCCAGCGCCGCGCCGAGCTGCCCCTTGGCAAGCGGCGTCGGCAGCTTTTCCAGCGCGGTGTCGTGCAGGTAGCGCGCCGGCCCCGGCAGCGACACGCCGGCCAGCGCCAGCGTGTGCAGGGCATAGGCGCGCACCGCCAGTTCCTCCGGCTCGCTCGCGCTGGCGATGGCGCGCTGGCGCAGCCAGGTCAGGGCGTCGGTCAGCGGCTTGTCCGGCACCGCCTCCCCCTTCTGCTTGGCGCGGACCAGGAACTCGGTGGCGTAGGCGGTCAGCCAGCCGTCGGCCTCGTCATGGGCACCCCACAGGCCGAAGGCTCCGTCGAAGCGCTGCTTGTCGAGCGTGCGGGAAATCGCCTGCTGGACCCGCGCCTCCAGCCCGTCGTCAGGCTTGCGGTCCTTGCCAAGCGCCAGTTCGACGTCGCGCACCACCAGCAGCGGCAGGGCGCGGCTGACCGTCTGTTCCAGGCAGCCGAACGGATAACGGTCGAGCGCCCGCAGGATGCCGGCGACGTCGAAGGGCGGCGCGGTGGTGAAACTGGCCGACCAGCTGGTGGTTCCCGGCAGATATGTGGCCAGCTCCGCCCCATCGAAGCGGACGCTCTCGCCGGGGGCGATCTGGCGGGTGACGAACTGGGTCTCCACCGCGCGGGCCGGACGGACGGTGATGCCGTACTCGTGGCTCAGCGCCAGGTTCTCCGGCCCCTTCACCGCCACGGCGACATGGCCGATGCCGGCGGCGACGCCCTTCAGCGGCACGACCAGCGTCTTGCGCTCGCCCTTCGCCAGCGGGACGGAAAGGGTGCCGCCCTCCACCGACACCGCGTCCTGCGCGGTGACCGCCACCTCATAGGTGCCGGCCGCCGCCTCGACATTGTGCAGCGACAGGGTCACGCGGCTGTCGTCGCCGGGGGCGAGGAAGCGCGGCAGGATGGCGTCGGCCACCAGCGGATCGCGCACCGTCACCGGACCGGCGGCGGAGCCGACCCGGCCGCGGCTGTAGGCCACCGCCATCAGCCGAAGCTCGCCGTTGAAGTCCGGCACGTCGAAGCCGATGCGGGCGGTGCCGTCGGCGCCGACCTTCACCGGCCCATGGAACAGCGAGACCACGTTGAAGGGCACCACCGGCAGCCCGGCACCGCTGGAATCGCCGCCCTGGCGCATGGCGCCATAGGGGCCGTCGAGCGGATCGATCAGCCGGCCGTAATCGTCACGGATGTCCAGGCCGAGGCGACGCTTGCCGAAATAATGCTTCTCCGGCTGCGGGCTGGCGAAGTCGGTCAGCCGCAGGATGCCTTCGTCGACCGCGGCCAGCGTGACATAGGTGTCCTCCATCGACCCGCCATCGGCGGCGGCGACCTTCACCCCGACCTCCAGCCGGCTGCGCGGGCGGATCACCTGCGGCGCGTCGAGCGCGACGGTCTGCGTGCGCACCGACGGATCGACGCCGACCCAGGCGACGCCCATGGCGCGCACCGGCTGGCGTTCCCGCCCCTTGACCGGCGGGCGGTAGGCGGTGGCGGTGACATAGGCGCCGGGCCCCCAGGCGGCATCGACCGGAATCTCCACCGTCGCCCCTTCGGCCGGGACCGACAGGGTGCGGACGTCGAAGATGCGGTCGGTCGCCACCGTCACCAGCAGTTCGCCGGCAAAGGGCGGCGCGATGCGGACGCGCGCGGTCTCGCCCGGCTTGTAGGACTGCTTGTCGGTGGAGACCTCCAGCTTGTCCGGGATGTCGGCGGTCTCGTCGCCGCTCGCCCAGCCGGAATAGAAGCGGTAGGAGCTGGCGACGCCGGCCGCCTTGTCCGTCACCTCCAGCCGGTAGCGGCCGAAGTCGCGCTTGCCGAGCGCCACCTGCGCCGGCTTGTCGGCGCCGACATCGACGGTTCCGGAGGCCAGCGGCACGTCGCGCACCGAGGCGTTGTAGCTGTAGCGGCCGTCGCGGCGGTACCAGACGAAGGAAACACGCTCCTCCACCAGTTCCCATTTGACGCCGGGCTTGGCGATGGCGCTGCCGTCCGGCGCCACGGCGACCAGATCGAAGGCGGCCTCGCCCCCCTCGCCGATGCGGCCGTCGGAAAAGCGCGGGCGCAGGCCCAGCGCATAGGTCTTGGGCCGCACCGGCACGCTCACCGACTTGTGCACCGGGCGCCCGCCCGGCTCCGACAGGGTGACGCGGATGTCGGCGCGCAGCGGCTTGCTGGTGTCGGGCACCTCCGGCAGCGTCACGGCGACGTGCGAGACGCCCTGCTCGTCGGTGGTCGGGAACTCCAGCGGGTCGAGCCGCTCGGTCGGGTTGTCCTGCACCCGGCCGAAGCGATAGTCCTTGAAGGCGGGATAGGGCATCGCGTCGGGCTTCAGCGCCACCTCGGCGGTGCCCTCCAGACCGGCGGCCGGCGGGCCGTAGAGGAAGCGGCCCTGCGCCGTCACCTCGAAGGGCTGGTTCGGCACCAGGATCGGCGCGCTGGCGGTCAGGTCGAGCGCCAGCTTGACCGGCACGAAGTCCTCGACCTGGAACCCGCCGCGGCCGATCGGCTCGCCCTTCGGGTCGCCATAGACCAGCACCTCCCAGCCGCCGAGCGGCGCGGTGCGGGTCAGGTTCAGCGGCAGGAAGAAGCCGCCGGCCTCCTGCCCCTTGAGGGCGCCGCTGTAATATTCGGTGCCGCTGGGGCGCAGGACCTTCACCGTCAGCGGGAAATTGTCGACCGCCTCCGTCTTGTCGTCGCGCAGCAGGATCGACAGGTTGACCGTCTCGCCCTGACGGTAGACGCCGCGGTCGGAATAGACGAAGGCGTCCATCGGCCCCGGCGCCGGACGCCCGCCGACCCCGCGGTCGCTGAGGTCGAAGGCGGCGCCGGTCAGGTCCTGCATGGCGAAATCGGTGCCGAGATAGGCCATCACCATCTCGGGCGCGTTGCCGCCGGTCTTCAAAAGGCCGGGCGCGAAGCGGGCGCGGCCGAACTCGTCGGTCTTCACCCGCGCCAGTTCGGTGTTGTTGCGGGCGACCAGCGCGACATCCACCCCCGGCAGCGGCTTGGCCGAGCCGAAGGAGCGGGCGAACACGGTCAGCCCGTCGGCGCCGCGGAAGCTGGTCAGGCCGATGTCGGACAGCAGGACCCACTGGGTCGCCAGCGCCTCCCAGCGGTCGCCCTCCTCGACGTCATGCGGGCGGGCGGTAACGACATAGAGGCCGGCCTTGGGATCGTCGCCCACCGCCTGACGGAAGGGGATCGCGGCGGTGGTGTCGCGGTTGCGCTCGCCCTTCACCTCCAACGAGCCGGTCCACACCAGCTCGCCATTCTCCTGGGCCAGCCGGTCGGCGGTATAGCCGGTCAGCTCGCTGAACAGGCTGGCGTCATACTTGTTGGAGACCAGCGCGCGGTCGGCGATGCGGTAGACCGACACGTCGAGCCGGTCGGTGTTGACGCTGACCACCGGGATGCCGTCGGCGCCCTTGCGCGGCAGGATGTAGGCGGAGCCGCGGAAGGCCGCCATGGAGGGCCGGTCGGGCACGCGCACGCGCTGGGTCTCGTCGGCCTTCAGCGCCACGCCGTCCTCGCCGGGCAGGCCCTGGCGCAGGGTGACGGTGTAGCCGTTGCCATGGGTGACGCCGCGCAGGCACAGGCTGTTGTCACGCGCCTCGATGGCGGTCTTCGTCGGCGGCTCCACCCGGACATAGTCGTCGAAGCGCACGCCCTGCTTGCCGCTCAGCCGGTCGTTGAACTGGAAGCAGACGCGCGGGCTGCTGCCCTCCGCATTCACGGTCACGCCGGTCATCGCCAGCCCGGCCTTGCGGCGCATGGCGACATAGCGTTCCTCCAGCTTCGGCGCGCGGGCATCGAGTGTCGCCGTGTCCAGCTTCGGCGCCAGCTCGCGAATCGCATTCAGCGCCTTCACCGCCTCGTCCGGCTTGCCGAACGCCTCGTCCATCAGGGTGGCGATGCGCCAGAGGATGGCGACGCGCTCCTCGTCCTTCGGGTTGAACTGCCCGGCCATCACGGCGCTCTGCAGCGCGCGGTCCTTGTTCGGCGGGGTGGCGGCAGTCCAGGCGGCGCTCAGCTCCAGCCAGACCGACGGCGAGCCGCCGCCCTGGGTGATGGTCTTCTCATAGGCCTGGATGGCGCCGGCCATGTCCTTGCGGTCGCGGGCGGCATGGGCCTGCTTGAGCAGGTCGGCGATGACCTGCGGCTTGGGCTGCGGCGGCGATTTCAGCAGCAGCCCGTTGGCATAGGCGGTGGCGTCGGACAGCGCCCCCGGCGGCGTGTAGTCGGCACGGACCGGACCGGCCGCAAAAACCATCACCACGAGGACCCAGAGCAGAGTCAGCAGCCGTGCCATCTTGTCGCCTTACAACCGGAAACCGAATCGAACCGGTTATAGCGCCGATAATCAGGCTGTTGCGATAGGCCGAACCGCCGATGCCACTTCTCGATAGGCAGCCAGATCCCCCTCTCCCCCCCGGGGAGAGGGTCGGTGTGAGGGGGATGCATGGGGTGGAGTCGGTGGGGAACGGAGAGTGCGAGATTCTTGAAGATCCTCGCCGCGCGTCCCCCTCACCCTAACCCTCTCCCCGGGAGGGAGAGGGAATGTCGTCCACCGCCACGCGCACGAATGCCCGTTCGGCGATGCTGCGGTAGCGGTCGCGGTGGCGAACCAAATGGAAAGGCCTGGCCGGCAGGTCCAGCCCTTCCAGCGCCACGATCCGCCCAGCCGCCAAATCCTCGGTCAGCATCAGGTCGGACAGAACGCTCGCCCCGACACCGGCGAGCAGCGCCGCGCGGATCATCCCGCCGCCGGGCAACGTCATGGCGACATCCAGCCCGGCGGGGTCAAGACCGACGCCGCGCACCGCCAATTCGAACAGCGCGCGGGTGCCGGAGCCGGGTTCGCGCAGGATCCAGCGCCCGGCCGCCAGTTCGTCCCGCCCCACCCGGCCAAGCCCGGCCCAGGGATGGGAGCCCCCCACCACCAGCCGCAGCCGGTCGCCCTCGACCGGTTCGCTGACCAGAGCCGGATCGGTCACCACCCCCTCGGCGATGCCCAGCTCGGCCCGGCCGTCGCGCACCGCCTCGGCCACCTGCTCGGTGTTGCCGATGGACAGGTCGACGCGGATGCCGGGATAAGCGGCGGCGAAGCGCAGCAGCCGCAACGGCAGCCAGTGATTGCCGACCGTCTGGCTCGCCGCCAGCCGCAGCGCGCCACGCGACAGTCCCGACAGCTCGGCCAGCATGGTCCCGGCCTCGTCCACCTTCGCCAGGATGGCGCGGGCCTGACCGTGGAGCAGCTGACCGGCGGCGGTCAGCTCCACCCGGCGGCCGATGCGGTCGAACAGGCGCAGGCCATGCTCCGCCTCCAGCGCGGCGATGGCGGCGCTGACCGCCGGCTGCGACAGGTGCAGCACCTCGGCGGCACGGGTGAAATGCAGCATCTCCGCCACCGTGGCGAAGATGCGCAGCTGCTCCAGCGTCACGCGAACAGACCGGTGAAGGGCAGGAAATCGACCAGATCGCCGGGATTCACCGCGGTGGCCTCCGCCGGCATGTCGACCAGCCCGTCGGCCTCCACCATCGAGGTCAGCACGCCGGAGCTGTTGCTGGGGAACTTCACGGCGACCGGGCGGCCATCCGCGCCGCGCTCCAGCCGGGCGCGCAGGAACTCGCGGCGGCCCGGCTTCTTGGTGAAGGTGAAGTCGGCGACAACGAGGCTGCGCGGCGTGGCGATGCCGGTCGCCCCGGACAGGCGCAGCACCAGCGGCCGGCCGACCAGCAGGAAGGTCACCATCGCCGACACCGGATTGCCGGGCAGCCCCAGGAAAGGCGTGTCGCCGACGCGGCCGAGCGCCAGCGGCTTGCCCGGCTTGATCGCCAGCGTCCACAGGTCGATCGAGCCCAGCGCGTTGACCGCCGCCTTGACATGGTCCTCCTCGCCGACCGAAACCCCGCCGCTGGTGACGATCAGGTCGGCGGTGCCGGCGGCCTCGGCCAGGGCGGCGCGGGTGGCGTCCGGCCGGTCGGGCAGGATGCCGAGGTCGCGCACCTCCACCCCCAGCGCGTCGAGCTGGGCGGCCAGCGTATAGCGGTTGGCGTCATAGATGGCGTGGTCGGGCTTCGGCGTCCCCGGCTCCCGCAGCTCGTCGCCGGTGGAGAACAGCACAACGGTCAATCGCTTGCGCACGATCAGGCTGGAGCGGCCGACCGCGGCGGCGAGCCCGACCTCCTGTGCGCGCAGGCGCTGGCCGGAATGCAGAACCACCGCGCCGGCGGTCATGTCCTCCCCGGACAGACGGACGTTGGAGCCGCGCTTCAGCGAGGCCGGGACCAGCACGGCGTCGCCGTCGGTCCGGCAATCCTCCTGCATCGCCACGGTGTCGACCCCGGCCGGCACCGGCGCGCCGGTGAAGATGCGCACCGCCTGCCCTGCCCCAACGATGCCGTCGAACGTCGATCCGGCCGGCACACGCCCGACGATGTCCAGCCGCCGGAACCCCTCCCCCGCCGCGGCGGCGAAGGCCCAGCCGTCCATGGCGGAGACGTCGGCCGGCGGCACATTGACCGGGGCCACCACCTCCTCCGCCAGCACGCGGCCGAGCGCCTGACGCAGCGGCACCTCCTCCGTCCCGGTCACCGCGCCATAACCCTGCGCGACGCGGGCGACCGCCTCGTCCAGCGACAGGGGAATGGGGCCGTGTGCGGAGCAATCGTCCATGGTCTCGGTGTCCTTGATGAGGTGTGGCGGCGCCTTTCCTATCGCCAACTGCAGCCCACGACTTTGATCGACGTCAAGGCTCTGTTTGGGCATGGCGGCAATTCAGCCTTTACGCCGTCTCCGCCCGCAGCCAGTCCAGATAGGCCGGGTTGCCGCGCCCCAGCGCCAGTTCGACGACGCAGGGGGTGTCGTAGCTGTGCAGCTCGCGCACGCGGGCGGTCAGGCGGTCGAACAGGGAGGATCGGGTCTTGGCGATCAGCACCGCCTCGTCGGCCTGCTCCACCGCACCGTTCCAGCGATAGACGGAGGTCATGCCGTCCAGCACGTTGGCGCAGGCGGCCAGCCGCTCCTCCACCAGACTGCGGCCAATGCGCAGGGCCTCCTCCTTCGAACCGGCGGTGATATAGGCGAAGACCAGATCGTCGTTACGGGTTTCCGGGCGGGTCGCTGGGCTGGTTTCCGGCATGGGGAAAGCCCCCTCCTTTTCGATGCACCTGTGCCGCGCTTTCGCGTAGGATGCCCGCACTTTGCCACAGCCCCCATGGGGGCCGGCAATCCCCTGTCCGATCCCGTATCCGCAAGAGCAGCCCGTCCCATGGCCAAGTCCCGCCGTTCGTCGTCCCGCAGCACCCCGTCCGACGTCCAGGGGGCGTGGCTGCGCCGCGGAGTGGACCAGCCGGGCGGCAAGCTGCCGCTGTTCGACGAGCGCGGCCAGCGGGTGAAGAAGGTGACGGTGGAGGCCTGCCTGAAGGCCGGTTGGGCGGAGCGCTGGTTCGACAATCCGCTGAAGCCCGACTGGCTGGTCTGCCGCCTGACCGAGACCGGCCGCGCCGCGCTCGACGGCAATGGCCACGGCGACGCCGCCCCGGTCGGGGAGCCGCAGGACGATGTTCGGCAAGGCGCGCTGATTTAAAGGAGAAAAGCGGCGATCGGCCCGGCGCTGCGATTTACTGCGCCGCTTCCGCCAGGCCGCTGCCGCGCCTGATCCGCAGCTGGCGGTCGACCTCGGCCTGAAGCTGGCGCGGAGTCACCGGCTTGTGCAGGACGGCGACGCCGTGGGCGGAGGCATCGGCCAGGGTATCGGCGCCTGTCTCGCCGGTCAGAATCAGAGCGGGAACCTCGGCCCCATAATGTGCGCGCACGCGGCGGATCACCTCGGTGCCGACACGCCCTTCGCGCAGACGGTAATCGGCGATGACGATGTCCGGCACGCGCCCCAGCGACTCCAGCCGGTCCATCGCCCGGTCGGCGCTGTCGGCGGCGACGACGCGGAAACCCCATTCGGTCAGCACCGACTGCAAGCCCAGCAGCACCACCGCGTCGTCATCGACCAGAACCGCCAGCCGCGGCCGGTCGATGGCCGGCGGCCGTTCCGGACCACCCGGCCGTCCGGCCAGGAAGCGGGCCGGGGCCAGCGGCACCAGGACGCGGAAGGCCGATCCCTGACCGTGCACCGACCGGACCTCGACGGGATGGTCGAGCAGTTGCGACAGCCGCCGCACGATGGCGAGCCCCAGCCCCAGCCCGCGCAGCCGGTCGCGCTCCGGATTGCTGACCTGATGGAACTCGTCGAAGATGCGGTCGAGATGTTCGGGCGGGATGCCGATGCCGGTGTCCTGCACCTCGATCGCCAGCCGGTCGCCGCCCGGCGCGGCGTCGATGCGGCAGCGGATGCGGATCGCGCCGGCCTCGGTGTAGCGCAGGGCGTTGTCGACCAGATTGCGCAGCAGTTGCATCAGCAGGCCGCGGTCGCTGCGCAGGACCGCCTCGCAGCTCTCCACCCGCCAGACCAGCCCCTTGGCGGTCGCCTGCTCGCCATAGGCGGCGTCGAGCGCATCGGTGATCTCGCCGATCTCGAAAGTGTCCAGCACAGGCGTCACCACGCCCGCTTCCAGCCGCGACACCTCCAGCAGCCCGTCGAGCAGGCCCTTCATGGTGTCCAGCCCCTGGTCGAGCCGGGACAGCAGATCGCGACCGTTGTGGTCGCCGACATGGCGGGCGAGTGCGGCGGACAGGAAGAACAGGGCCTGGAGCGGCTGGCGGAGATCGTGGCTGGCGGCGGCGAGGAACTTCGATTTCGCGAGATTCGCGCGCTCGGCTTCCTCCCGGGCGGCATCGCGCTCCGCTTCCAGCGACTGAAGGCGATGAATGAGACTCATGCTTCGACCACGGCTCTCACGGAGGATGATGGGGTTCCCGAAGGCGCCCCGTTTCCATTTTCGAACAGAACCGGGGATAATGTTAAACTGCATTAACCATAATCATGCTGCAGCGCGCAACCCCTCCCAGGCATATGTGCCGCATGGGCAGGGTCCATGAAGAAAAGGTTAATGGTGGTTCATATGCGAAAGCCCCGGCATTTTTCCGGGGCTTTCCGCATTCGGGACTCGATAAGCGGTCCTGCGCCAAGCGTCGTGGGCAAACCTTTCGAGAGACCGGCCCTCAGAACCCCCGGCGGACCGCCATATGGATCTCGCCGCGGGTCAGTCCGATGTCGGACAGTTCGGCGTCGGACATATGGTTCAGCTCATCTTCCGCACGGTGAAGTTCAATCCGTTCGCGGACCCAATGAACGACACGTTGAAAGAGGGTATTTTCCTTTGTTCCGGCGGCAAACAATTCACCGGACGAAGACTGCATCGAAGAGTAGGCCATGATGATCTCCTGCGTTTGGCGCTGATTACATGAGCCTATTTTGCCTTTCGCACCCGCGAAATCAATGGCCGACCCTCTGCGGCCCCGCGTCGGCAGACCTGCGGGAATTCGATAGAACATTCGTGGGCATATCAACGCGGGCATAAAAAAACGCGCGGGAGGTCTCCCCCCCGCGCGCCTTTCGGAACAGTGGCTTGGCCGCCGGTCCGCTTACTTCACGCTGACTTTGCGCGACAGGTTGTGGTGCGCCTCGATGTAGCGGACCGTGCCCGACTTGGAGCGCATGATGACCGAGTGGGTGTAGGCGCCGCCCGGGAAGCGGCGGACGCCCTTCAGCATGGCGCCATCGGTCACGCCGGTGGCGGCGAACATGACGTTGCCGCGCGCCAGCTCATGCAGGCTGTACTTCTTGTCGAGGTCGGTGACGCCCCACTTGGCGGCGCGGGCCTTCTCGTCGTCGTTGCGGAACAGCAGACGGCCCTGGAACTGACCGCCGATGCAGCGCAGGGCCGCGGCAGCTAGCACGCCTTCCGGCGCACCGCCGGAGCCGACATACATGTCGACGCCGGTGCCGGCCTGGCTGGTGGCGATGACACCCGACACGTCGCCGTCGTTGATCAGCATGATGCGGGCGCCGGCTTCACGGACGCGGGCGATCAGCTCGGCATGGCGCGGACGGTTCAGGATGCAGACCAGCAGCTCCTGCACCTCGGTGCCCTTGGCGGCGGCCAGCGCCTTCAGGTTGTTGGCCGGGGTCTCGTCCAGGTCGACGATGTTGTCCGGCAGGCCGGCGCCGACGGCGATCTTGTCCATGTAGACGTCGGGGGCGTTCAGGAAGCCGCCCTCCTCCGCCATGGCGATCACGGCCAGCGAGTTCGGGCCGCCGGTGGCGCAGATGGTGGTGCCTTCCAGCGGGTCGAGCGCGATGTCGACCTTCGGACCGGAACCGATGCCGGCACCGACCTTCTCGCCGATGTAGAGCATCGGGGCTTCGTCGCGCTCACCCTCGCCGATGACGACGGTGCCGTCGATGTAGAGCGTGTTGAGAGCCTGGCGCATGGCGTCGACCGCGGCCTGGTCGGCCAGCTTCTCGTCGCCACGGCCCATCAGCAGCGAGGCCGACAGGGCGGCGGCCTCGGTCACGCGGACGGCCTCCAGCGCGAGGTTGCGGTCCATATGGGACAGATCGACATGCGTAGACGGCGTAGACATCGTGTGCTCCCCCCGACTCTTCGGTCGTATCAGGCTGAATTTGGTTATTGTGGGAAACGGGGCAGGTCAGGACTGTCCTGTTCGGGAAAGGGCTCTGCTCTCAGAACTGTTCGATCCGGATCATCCGCGGCGGCTCCAGCACGTTGTCGCTGGCCGCGATGGTCGCAAGCGCGCGCTGCATGGCCGCCTCGTCGGTGTCATGGGTGGTGAGAACCACCGGAACGCCTTCGTCCGGCGAACGGCCGCGCTGCAGGAACTGCTCCATGGAGACGTTCTGGTCGCGCATCGCCGCTGCGATATCCGCTATCACACCGGGACGGTCCACGACCATCAGGCGGACGTAGTACGACCCGCGGCGCGATTCCATCGGCGACGGGGTTGCCGCGCCCAGCCGATCGGCCGGAACGCCGAAGGTGGGGGTAGACCGCCCGCGGGCGATGTCGATCAGGTCGGCGACCACCGCCGACGCGGTCGGGCCGGCACCGGCGCCGCGGCCGACGAACAGCACGCGGTCGGCGAAATCGGCCTGGGCCACCACGGCGTTGAACACGCCGTCCACCGATGCGATCGGCGCATTCTTCGGCACCATGCAGGGATGCACGCGCTGCTCGACGCCCGTGTCGGTGCGCCGGGCGATGCCCAGCAGCTTGATGCGGAAGCCCAACTGGTCGGCATAGTCGAAATCGACCGCCGAGACCTGCCGGATGCCCTCGATATAGACCGACGGGAAATCGACCGGCGTGCCGAAGGCGACGGAGGCCAGGATCGCCAGCTTGTGCGCGGCATCGACGCCGTCGATGTCGAAGCTGGGATCGGCCTCGGCATAGCCAAGCGCCTGGGCATCGGCCAGCACATCGGCGAAATCGCGGCCGGTGGTCCGCATCTCCGTCAGGATGTAGTTGCAGGTGCCGTTCAGGATGCCGTGGATTTCCGACACGGAATTGGCGGCCAGACCCTCGCGCAGCCCCTTGATGATCGGGATGCCGCCGGCCACCGCCGCCTCGAAGGCGACGGTCAGGCCGCGGGACTCGGCCTTCTGGGCGATCTCGGTGCCGTGGACGGCCAGCAGCGCCTTGTTGGCGGTGACCACATGCTTGCCGGTCTCCAGCGCCGTGGCGACGGTGTCGCGCGCCGGGCCTTCCGACCCGCCGATCAGCTCCACCACCAGATCGGCGCCGGATTGCGCGGCCATCGCGACCGGATCGTCGAACCACTGCACGCGGGACAGGTCGACGCCGCGGTCCTTGCCCTTGGAGCGCGCGCTGACCGCGACCACCTCGATCCGGCGGCCGCAGCGCTGTTCGATCAGCGAGGCTTGGGTGTCCAGCAGCTTCAGGACACCGGCGCCGACCGTACCAAGGCCGGCGACGGCGATTTTCAGGGGGGCTTGCCGGGCGTCGGACATCAGGCTTTCGCTTTCTCGGATTCCAGAAGGGCGGCGCGGGCCACCGGGTCCTTGCTCGCCGCAACGCCGCCGGCGTTGGAACGGAAGAACTCCTTGATGTTGCGGGTCGCCTGACGGATGCGGTGGACATTCTCCACCATCGCCAGACGGACATGGCCGTCGCCGTATTCGCCGAAGCCGATGCCGGGCGCCACCGCGACCTCCGCCTGCTGCAGCAGCAGCTTGGAGAATTCCAGCGAGCCGAGATGGGCGAATTGCGGCGGGATCGGCGCCCAGGCGAACATCGACGCCTTCGGGCTCGGGACTTCCCAGCCGGCGGCGGCCAGACCCTCGATCATCACGTCGCGGCGCTGCTTGTACATGTCGCGGACCTGCTGCACGCAGTCCTGCGGACCGTTCAGCGCGGCGGCGGCGGCGACCTGGATCGGCGTGAAGGCGCCGTAGTCCAGATAGGACTTGATGCGGGCCAGCGCGGTGATCAGCGTCTTGTTGCCGGTGGCGAAGCCGATGCGCCAGCCGGCCATCGAATAGGTCTTCGACATCGAGGTGAACTCGACCGCGATCTCGCGCGCTTCCGGGATCTCGAGGATCGAGGGCGGCGGGTCGTTGTCGAAGAAGATCTCGGCATAGGCCAGATCGGACAGGATGTAGATGCCGTGCTTGCGGCAGAACTCGACGATCGGGCGGTAGAAGTCCAGCCCGACCACCTCGGCCGTCGGGTTCGACGGGTAGTTCAGCACCAGGGCCAGCGGCTTCGGCACGCTGTGGCGCACGGCGCGCTCCAGCATGATCATGAAGCTGTCGATGTCGGTCGACGCCCCGTTCTCCATGCCGACCGGCAGATGGCGCACGGAGGCGCCGGCCAGGATGAAGCCGAACGGATGGATCGGATAGCTGGGGTTCGGCACCAGGATGATGTCGCCCGGGCTGGTGATCGCCTGGGCGAGGTTCGCCAGACCTTCCTTCGAGCCGATGGTGACGATGCACTCCGTCTCCGGATCGACATCGACGTTGAAGCGGCGCTTGTAATAGGCGGCATGGGCCTTGCGCAGGCCGGGGATGCCGCGGGAGTTCGAGTAGCGGTGCGTCTTCGGATCGCGCACGGCCTCGACCAGCTTGTCGACGATGTGCTGCGGGGTCGCCTGGTCGGGGTTGCCCATGCCGAGGTCGATGATGTCGGCGCCGTTGGCCCTAGCTCGCGCCTTCATCGCGTTCACTTCGGCGAAGACGTAGGGCGGCAGGCGCTTGATGCGATGGAATTCGTTGTTCGACATGGACGCTCCGGAAGACCGCTCCGGTCACGCCACGAACCCAAGAGACCTGCGGACCGGGACTGACGTTCTACCGCCCCGACGCGACGGAAGCGAGGCAAATTTCGTTGCCGGGCCTTTCCACCCGGCGCTTTGGCCGCAATGAGCTTGGGGGCGCTGCTAATAGAGTGACTTAACAATCTCCCTAGCGACGTCATGGTTAAACCTAACTGTGTCTTAACTCATTAGCTTTCATACAGTCCTGAACCTGAGTGATCGCGCCGGGCTGCGATGGTTCCGTTTGCTGGAGATGTGAGATGGTAGCGCTTCTGAAGATCGCCGATGGCCTGCTCGGGAACATGCGTTTCTCACGGAAGATGGCGCTCGCCCTGTCGGTTCCGATGGGCGGCGTGGTCGTCCTGTCGTCGTTGCTGGTGTGGGAACAGGTCGACACCAGCCGCCGGGCCGCCGATCTCGCCTCCGTCACCCGCCTTTCGGTCGGAATGACCAGCGTCGTGCATGAATTGCAGAAGGAACGCGGAGCCTCCTCCATCTTCATCAGCGGCAAGCGCGATGACGACCGCCGCCGCATGGAGACGGTTCGAAGCGCGGCCGACGCGAAACTGTCCGATCTGACCCGGCAATTCGCCGAGGCCCGCATCCGTGACCCCCATGTCGCCGACGCGATGGCCGGCGCCCGCGACGCACTGTCGCAGCTGTCGCGGCTGCGGTCCGGGGTGGACGGCACCGCCCAATCCTCCATGGAGGTGGTGGCGAGCTACAGCGCCCTGATCCGCAAGCTGCTGGATGCCTCCGGGCAGGCGCGCAACCTGTCCGCCGACAGCGACCAGCTGCGCGCCGCCGACGCCATGGTCTCCCTTTCGGAGGCGAAGGAGCGGCTGGGCCAGCAGCGCGCCGTCGGCGGCGGGGCCTTCCGCAAGGACCGCTTCCCCGCCGACACGCATGAGCGCTTCATCGAACTGTCGGGCGAGTACAAGGCGCTGATGGGCGGCCTGATGGGGAAACTGACGCCTGAGCAGGCCCGCTACCACGACCAGACCGTTGCCGGGCCAGCCATTGCGGAGGTGGAGCGGATGCGGCGGATCGGCGTCGCCTCCGCCTACGGCGCCGGCAACCAGGGTGTCGACGCCGGAAAGTGGTTCGACACCATCACCGCCAACATCGACATGCTGCGCAGCGTCGAGATTCGCGTGGCCGACGACCTGATCGCGCTTGCCAACCGCGACGCGCAGGACGCGATGAACCGGCTGACCGGCATGGTCGTCGGCTTGACGGTCCTGCTGGCGATGATGACCGTGATCGCCGTGCTGGTCGCCCGCAACATCACCCGGCCGATCGCCCGCCTGAACGCCGATATGGCGCGGATGCAGGCCGGGGAGCGCGAACTGGCCATCCATGGCGCCGAACGCGCCGATGAACTGGGCGCCATGGCCCGCAGCCTGGATCATTTCCGCCTCGGCCTCGCCGAAGCCGACCGGCTCGCCGCCGAACAGCGGCGGCACCAGGAGGATCGCCTGCGTGAGGCCGAGCGGCTGGAACGGCTGGTGGCGGAGTTCGACCGTCACATCGAGGCGGTTGCCGAACAGCTGGCGGGCGCCGCCAGCGGCCTGCGCGGCAATGCCGAGCAGATGAGCAGCATCGCGTCGCAAACCGAAAACCATGTGCTGTCGGTTGCCCGCGCGTCCGAAGGCGCCTCCGAGAATGTCCAGGCGGTGGCCGCGGCGACCGAGGAGCTGACCGCGTCCATCTCGGAGATCGGCCGGCAGATGACGGGCTCGACCGAGATGGCCGAACGGGCGGTCACCGACGTCCGCCGCACCGCCGGCATCATCGCCGACCTCAGCGGCGCCGCCCAGCAGGTGGGCGATATCGTGCGGATGATCACCGACATCGCCAGCCAGACCAACCTGCTGGCCCTCAACGCCACCATCGAGGCCGCCCGCGCGGGCGAGGCCGGCAAGGGCTTCGCCGTGGTGGCGCAGGAGGTGAAGCAGCTCGCCAGCCAGACCGCCAAGGCGACGGAGGACATCACCGCCAAGGTCGCGGAAATCCAATTGGCGACCGACCACACCGTCCGCGCCATCGGCGGCATCGGCACCATCGTCACCCACATCGAGGAGAACATTTCCGCCGTCGCCGCCGCCGTGGAGGAACAGAACGCCGCCACCGCGGAGATCGGCCGCAACGTCCGTCAGGCCGCCGACGGCACCGATCAGGTCTCCCACAACGCGTCGCTGGTCGGCACCGAAGCCGGTCGCGCCGGCGCCATGGCGAAGGAGGTGCTGTGGATGGCCGATGCGCTGAAGCAGAACGCCGACGGCCTGCGCAGCGACGTGGCCGACTTCATCGGGAAGATCCGGGCGGCGTGACGGGGCGAAGCTTTGGCTCCGGATGCCCCCACCTAACCTCCCCCGCTGGGCGGGGGAGGGACTGCCGCCGCTCTCCCGCCCAAGCACTGGTCCCCTCCCCCGCCCAGCGGGGGAGGGTTGGGGTGGGGGCAAGCATCGCCCTCACTCATACTTCAAAGCCGACCCTCACCCCACCCCGGTCGCCTTCGCGTATTTCCGCTTCGCCACCTCCAGCGACGCCAACAGCTGCTGACCGGTCGCCCCGCCGTCGCCGCTGACGCGGCCGGTCATCACCGCCTTGATCGCGTCGACATGGGCCTTGAACAGCAGATGTTCGTTGGCGGTCACCGTGGTCAGGCCGCTGCGGGTGGCCTCGTAGAGCGACTTGGCGATGTGGGTGATCAGGGGATAGCCGAAGATGCCGCCCTGCCCGCGCATCTCGTGGGCGGAACGGTTGACCTGGGCCAGCAGGCCGGGCACCGACTCCGGCTCGCGCGGCAGGCGGTCGACGCGGCGGCCCATCTCCTCCACCTCCGAGCCGATCCACACGGCATAATCGCCGGCGCGGTTCAGGATTTCCTCCTCCGCGGCGGCCAGCACCTCCGGCGGCAGGGTCGGCACCGGATCGCGCGGGGCGAGGCCGACCTTGGCGCCCAGACGGTTGGGCAGGTCGAAATAGATGACGGGGAAGCGGTCGATGCCGCGCGCCTTCGACGCGCTGTGCACCACCAGGATCTCCGACGGTGCGGTGGTCCGGCAGTCCATGGCGACCGGCTTGTCGGCGCGGCGGCGGTCGGGACCGAAATAACCCTTGGCCAGAACGAAGCGGCGCGGCCGGGCGATGGCGAACAGCAGCCGGCTGGCGATGGTCTGGGCGGAGAAGGGCTTGGCGATGAAGTCGGTGGCGCCGAGATCGCGTGCCTGCTCCACATACTGGCGGTCGGCGGCCCCCGACAGCATCAGCACCGGCAGGAACTTGTCCGGGCTCTTCGGGCTGTAGCGGATCCAGCGCAGCAGCATCAGCCCGTTCACCTCGGGCATCACCAGATCTGACAGGATCAGGTCGACCGGGGCGGTCCCCGGCGGCAGCGCCGCGCGGCGCTCCTCCAGCCAGCGGATGGCGTCGGCACCGCTCGCCACCCCCTCCACCCGGCCGATGCCGATGGCGCGCAGGGTGGCGGTCAGGACCGAGCGGATGAAGCCGCTGTCCTCCACCACCAGGACCGAGAGAAGATCGAGCTTCGGCTGGGTCATCGCCCTCTGCTTCGCCAACCGGGCCATTTTGCCGCATTCAAATTCCACTTCTGGCACAACCGCGCCCGATTGGCGAGCGGCAAGCGGAACGGGAGACAAACCGGTTCGCCGCGGTTACCCTCCCCCCGCCGGAAGGCCCAACAATCAATCAGGAGAGGAACCGCCCGATGCCGCAACCCGATCACGTCATGGCCCTGCCCCTGCCGGAGAAGCCGGACCTCGATCCCGACATGCAGGTCCTGTTCGACAAGTGCAATGAGAAGCTGGGTTTCGTGCCCAACGTGCTCCAGGCCTACAGCCTGCGGCCGAAGAAGCTGCGCAACTTCGCCATGCTCTACAACGAGCTGATGCTGGGCGAGAGCGGTCTCAGCAAGCTGGAGCGTGAGATGATCGCCGTCGTCGTCTCCTCGGCCAACCATTGCTATTATTGCCTCGTCGCCCATGGGCAGGCGGTGCGCAAGCTGTCCGGCGATCCGGAACTGGGCGAGATGCTGGTCGCCAACTACCGCGTCGCCCCGCTGGAGCCGCGCCAGCGCGCCATGCTCGATTTCGCCTGGAAGCTGACCGAGAACCCGATGTCGGTGGGCGAGGCGGACCGCGAGGCGCTGCGCGCCGTCGGATTCAGCGCGGAGGACATCTTCGACATTGCCGACACGGCCGCCTTCTACAACATGTCCAACCGTCTGGCGACCGCGGTGGACATGATCCCGAACCGCGAGTACCACAGCCAGGATCGTTAAGGCCGCTTATCGCCTTCGTCGAGGTCACACAGGGTAGGAATCATGGCGATCGTCCGTTTCTTCGTCCGTCTGTTCGCGCTCATCGGCCTGCTTCTGGTGGCCGGCGCGGTGACGGTGGCGGTGCTGGTGGTGCGTCATGAACCCACCCTGCCCGATGCGGTGGTGCTGGACCTCGACCTGACCAAGCCGCTGGCGGAGAGCGACAGCGGCAAGATCGGCAGCCTGTTCGAACACCACACCACCCTGCGCGAGGTGCTGGACGCGCTGGACGGCGGCCGGCGCGACCCGCGGGTGAAGGGCGTGCTGGCCCGCTTCGGCGACGACAGCATCGGCTTCGCCCAGACGCAGGAGCTGCGGACCGCCATCGAGCGGTTCCGCGCGTCGGGCCGTTTCGCCGTCGCCTTCGCCGAGGAATATGGCGGGGCCGGGGCGGGCAACCGCTCCTACCTGCTGGCCAGCGCCTTCGACGAGGTCTGGCTGCAGCCGATGGGCACGCTCGGCATCACCGGGCTGTCGGCGGAGCTGCCCTTCGCGCGCGGCGCCCTCGACCAGCTGGGCGTGCAGCCGGACTTCGCCCAGCGCGAGCAATACAAGAGCTTCGCCGAGACCTTCACCAAGTCCGGCATGACCCCGGCCAACCGCGAGATGATGGAGGCGCTGGTCACCGATCTCGGCAACCAGCTGGTCGACGGCATCGCCAAGAGCCGGCGCCTCGCCCCCGCAATGGTCAGGGCCGCCATCGACAAGGCGCCGCTGCTGAGCAAGGAGGCGCTCGACCAGAAGTTCGTCGACCGGCTCGGCTACGCCGACGAGGCGCGCGACGAGGCGCTGAAGCGGGCCGGCGCCGGGGCGGAGGCGATGGAGCCGGCCGATTACCTGTCGGTCGCCGGCAGCCCGAACGGCAAGGGGCCGACCATCGCCCTGATCCACGCCGTCGGCACCATCACCGGCGGCGAGAGCGGCAAGCCGGCGCTGGGCGGTACCTCCGCCGGGTCGGAGACCATCGTCGACGCCATCGAGGAGGCCGCCGACGATCCCGACGTGCGCGCCATCCTGTTCCGCATCGACAGCGGCGGCGGCGCCGTCTCGGCGTCCGAGGCGATCCGCCGTGCGCTGGTCCGGGCGCGGCAGAGCGGCAAGCCGGTGGTCGCCAGCATGGGCGACACCGCCGCGTCGGGCGGCTACTGGATCGCGCTCGCCGCCGACCGCATCGTCGCCTCCCCCGCCACCATCACCGGGTCGATCGGCGTCGTCGCCGGCAAGTTCGCCATCGGCGGCCTTTCCGACAAGCTGGGCATCCAGTGGGACCGGGTGCAGGGTGGGCGCAACGCCGGCATGTGGTCGCCGCTGCGTCCCTTCGACGACAGCGAAACCGAACGGCTGAACGCCATCATCGACGACACCTACGCCAACTTCCTGCAACGGGTGGCCGAGGCGCGGCACATGACGCCCGAACAGGCGCGCGGCGTCGCCAAGGGGCGCGTCTGGACCGGCGCCCAGGCCCGCGAACTCGGCCTCGTCGACGATCTCGGCGGGCAGGAGCAGGCGCTGACCCTGGCCCGCACCGCCGCCGGACTGTCGCCCGACGCCCCGGTGACGCTGGCCCCCTACCCGCCGCCGAAGTCGATGACCGACCAGCTGCTGGACCTGATGTCCGGCAAGGGCGAACTCGTCGGCGCGCTGGCTGCGGTATCGGAACTGCGCCCGCTGCTGGCCCATCTGCGCCCCCTGCTCGCCGCCACCCAGGCCGACGGCGTGCAGGCCCGCATGCCGGCGATGACGCTGGAGCGGTGAGTCCAAGCAGTCAGAAAATCCCCTCTCCCCGGAAGGAGAGGGGGATATTTCCGCTCAAAGACCTCAACGTCCGAGACGACCGATCATGACAGAGACCGCCGCCAGCCCGTCGCAAGCCGCCGCCGACCATCCCGTCTTCACCCACCAGGAAATCCTGCGGGTGTTCAGCGGGGTGGCGCTGGCGATGCTGATGGCGGCGATGGACCAGACCATCGTCGCCACCGCGCTGCCGACGATGGCCAGCCAGTTCGGCGGGCTGGAAATGCTGCCCTGGGTGGTCACCGCCTATCTGCTGACCTCGACCACCACGACGCCGATCTACGGCAAGCTGTCGGACCTCTATGGCCGCAAGCGGGTGCTGCAGACGGCGATCATGCTGTTCCTGGCCGGTTCGCTGCTGTGCGCGATGGCGCAGAGCATGACCCAGCTGATCCTGTTCCGCGGCCTGCAGGGTCTGGGCGGCGGCGGGCTGATGTCGCTGGCCTTCACCATCATCGGCGACGTGGTCGCCCCGCGTGAACGCGGACGCTACCAGGGCATGATCGGCGGCGTCTTCGCGCTGGCCAGCGTCGCCGGGCCGCTGCTGGGCGGCATCTTCACCGAGACCATCGGCTGGCACTGGATCTTCCTCATCAACCTGCCGCTGGGCGTCGCGGCGTTCGCCATGACGCGCAGCACCCTGTCGCGACTGCCCGCCGGCCGGGCGAAGCCGCGCATCGATCTGGCCGGGGCGGCGCTGCTGACCGGTGCGGTGACCAGCCTGCTGATCGTCGCCACCCGCGGCGAAGCCATGGGCTGGGGCAGCCCGGCGGCGCTCGGCCTGCTGGCGGCCGGCCTCGTCATGCTGGTGGTCTTCCTGTGGCACGAGCGGCGGATCGAGGAGCCGATCCTGCCGCTGCACCTGTTCCGCCGCCCGGTGGTGGCGGTGGCGACGCCGGTGGTCGCCGTGTCGGCGATGGTGCTGTTCGCCGGCATCGTCTATCTGCCGCTGCACCTGCAGCTGGTGCAGGGGACCAGCGCCACCGTGTCGGGGCTGCTGCTTCTGCCGCTGGTGCTCGGCATGACCTTCGGCTCGGTCGGCGGCGGACGGCTGATCGCGAAGACCGGCCGCTACAAGGTCTTCCCGCTGGCCGGGCTGGCTCTGTCGGGCGCGATGTACGCGCTGCTCGGCACCCTGCCGGAGCTGGCGGCGGACGGGCTGTGGTCGACGCTGATCCTGGTGCCGCTGGGCATGGGGCTGGGGCTGGTGATGCCGGTGATGACGGTGGCCGTGCAGAATGCGGTGGAGCAACGCGACCTCGGCGCCGCCACCGCGTCGGTCGGCTTCTTCCGCTCGCTCGGCGGGTCGGTCGGCGTCGCGGTGTTCGGCGCCGTCTTCAACGCCGTGGTGTCCGACCGGCTGGAAGGCGCCGGCCTGTCCGGCCGCTCGGTTCTGGACCATGGCGCCGCCGCCCTGGCCACCCTGCCCCCGGCCGCCCGCAGCGGGGTGGTGGCGACGCTGGAGCATGGCTTCGCCACCCTGTTCCTGCTGGCCGCGGCGCTGGCGGTCGTCTCCTTCGCCATGACGCTGTTCCTGAAGGAACTGCCGCTGCGGTCCGCCGATCCGCGCCGTTCCAATGCCGCCCCGGCGGCGGAAGGCTGACCGGTCGGGACCGGTGGACCTATGATTTGTCCCCCTGCGATTTGTCGCTGGGGAAGTGCCGGGGCTGCCCCAGCTTGTCCTCGATATAGAGCATGTTGACCATCACCAGCGCGACCACCGCCATCGGCGTCGCCAGGAACATGCCGAGGATGCCGAACAGCACGCCGCCGGCGGCGATGGCGCCGATGGTGACCACCGGCGGCAGATCGACCACCCGCTTCTGCAGCAGCGGGGTGACGAGGTTGCCCTCGATCTGCTGGATGATCAGATAGAGCCCGGCGACCCACAGCGCGTCCTGCGGCGACTGGGCGAAGGCGATCATCAGCGCCGGCGCCGCCGCCAGGAAGGGGCCGATCAGCGGAATGAACTCCAGCAGCGCCGCCACCAGCCCCAGGGCCGGCGCTGACGGAATCCCCAGCAGCAGCAACCCGACGACCGTCAGGGTGCCGACCGCGGCCATCGCCACCAGCTGTCCGATCAGCCATTTCCACAGGCTGTCGCCGACCACGTCCATCACCTCGCAGGCCCGTTCCTGGCCGCGCGGCGGCACCAGCAGGACGACGCCGCGCTGGTAGACGCCGGGCGATGCCGCCAGATAGAGCGCCGCGAACATCACCACCACCGCATCGCCGACGATATAGACGAGGGTGGAGGCGAAGCTGCCGAGCTGGTTCATCCAGGGCCACTCCTTGCCCTGCTCCACGATGCGCTCGCGCCAGCTGTCCGGCAGCAGTCCGCTGGCTTTGACCACCTGATCGCGCAGCTGGTCGAACTGCGCCGCCATCGAAGTGCCCATCAGCCAGGCGCCGCCGCCGACCAGAACCACCAGCACCAGAAGCACGATGGCCAGCGCCCAGCCGTGGGCCAACCCGGTCCACCGCCGCACATAGCCGGTCAGCCGCTGCAGCAGGATGGCGAACAGAACGCCGGTGAAGATCAGCAGGAGCGTGCCCGACACCTTCCACAGGAAGATTCCCAGCGCCGCCACCCCGGCGACGATCAGCACCTTCCAGGTGAAGACGGCCAGTTCCCCGCGCCCGGCACGCGCCGGCGGCTCGTCCTGCGTCGCCCCGCCGCCCGGCTTGGCGACATGGTGAGCGGTGGGCCTGCTGGGTATCGCCATCTTTCGAAACTCCCGCACTTGGCGCCGCCCTGACGGACGGCCTTCGGGGAGAACGCGCAAAGACCGTCGACGTTGCGGAAAGTCAACAGGCTAGGTCGTCGGCGATAGTCCGAAAATGGGTATGGAAGCAGCCGGGCGCCGCCCCATATCAAATGTGACGCCAAGGAGTCATTCTCGCTGATGTCACTTGAAGAGCCCGCCCCCCGGCGGGCTTTTTTTTGGCCGCCATCCGGGCAGCCGAACGTTCCGCCCTTACCGCCGGGCTTCCGGCGGGAAGATCAGGGTGACCTTCAGCCCCGGCTCGTTGTCGCTCAGCTCCAGCCGGGCGCCGTGCAGCGTCGCCACCGCGTCCACCAGACTGAGCCCCAGCCCGTTGCCGGGCGAAGCGCGGGCGGTGTCCAGCCGCACGAAGCGCTGCAGGACCTTGTCGCGCATCTCCGCCGGGATGCCGGGGCCGCTGTCGGCGACCTCGATGCTGGCGGCGCGGCCGGGGGCCGGCCCGTCGAGCACCAGCATGATGACGCCGCCCTCCGGCGTGTATTTGATGGCGTTGTCCAGCAGGTTCGACACCGCCTGCGCCAGAAGCTGGCCGTTGCCGCGGACGGTCGGCTTGCCGCGGATGTCCACTGACAGGCGCTGCCCGCGCTCATCCGCCACCGGTTCGTAGAGGTCGGCGGCCAGTTCGACCACCTCGGCCAGATCGACCGGAACGAAGTCCTGGCGCTTGGCGCCCGATTCCGCCTCGGCAATCGACAGCAGGGCGGTGAAGGTGGCGAGCAGCCGGTCGGCCTCGACGATGGTATCCTGCAGGACGCTGCGGTAGACTTCCGGGTCCTCCGTCTCGTGCAGCAGCGCCAGTTCGATGCGGGAGCGCAGGCGGGTCAGCGGCGTGCGCAGGTCGTGGGCGACGCTGTCGGTCACCTGCCGCATGCCGGTCATCAGCCGTTCGATGCGGTCCAGCATGGCGTTGAGGTTGCCGGCCAGCCGGTCCATCTCGTCGCCGCCGCCGAAGCGGGGAACGCGGTCGCTCAGGTCGCCGCTCATGATCTGGCGGGTGGTGCGGTTGATCGCCTCGATCCGCCGCATGGCGCCGCGGCTCATCAGCAGCCCGCCCCCCAGCCCGAGCAGGGCGGTGGACCCCAGGATCCAGCCCAGCGAGCGGAACATGCGGGTGCGCAGCTGGTCGATCTCGCTCATGTCGCGGCCGACCAGCAGGCGGAACTGCCCCGGCAGCGTGAAGGTCACGGCCTGCGCCGTCGACGGGCGGTCGGTGACCCCGCCGTAATCGGCGACCTTGAAGTGGGTCCAGCCGCTGGCGTTGGGCACCGCCGCCGGCCAGCCCGACAGGTTGCCGGCCAGGATCGTCCCGGCCGGCGTGGTCAGCAGATAGATGGAGTTGTTGTTGGCGACCGCGCTGCGCGTCCGCACCACGTCGATGAGCCCGGACAGTCCGTAATTGCGGTAATGGTCCTGCAGGCCGGCGACCTCCAGCGCGATGGTCTCGCCGATCTCCTGTTCGAGGAAGCCCGCCGTGGTGCGATAGACGACGCCGAGGATCAGCCCGACCGACAGGACGAACATCGCCAGATAGAGCAGCGCCAGCCGGAACGCCGTGGCCCGCACCAGCCGAAAGCCCGCGGCGACGAAGCCGTGCAGGCCGACGGAATGCGTCTCTCCCCTCAACAAGGGTTTTCCCCCTCCGAGAAGAGGCCCTCTCCCCCCCGCTCACGCGCAAACTTCGTTTGCGCTGACGCGACAGGCGGACCATCGGTCCGCCGATAGCGGGGAGAGGGTTGGGTGAGGGGGATGCATTGCGAGGAGCGTCCGGCAGGCGGTTCCCCCTCACCCTGCCCTCTCCCCGGGGGGGAGAGGGGAATCGCCGCCGTCAAAAGCCAAACTCCATAAAGTCTTTTAGGCCTCCGCCGCGCGCAGGCTGTAGCCGGCGCCGCGCACGGTGTGGATCAGGGGCGTGGGAAAGTCCTTGTCGATCTTCTGGCGCAGACGGGCGATGTGCACGTCGATCACGTTGGTCTGCGGATCGAAGTGATAGTCCCACACATTCTCCAGCATCATGGTGCGGGTCACCACGCTGCCGGCGTTGCGCATCAGATATTCCAGCAGCGAGAACTCGCGCGGCAGCAGGTCGATGGCCTTGCCGGCCCGCTTGACGCTGCGCGACAGCAGGTCGAGTTCCAGGTCGCCGACGCTGAGGCGGGTCTGCGGCTGGCCGGCGCCGCGCCGGCGCACCAGCACCTCGATCCGGGCCAGCAGTTCGGAGAAGGCGAAGGGCTTGGTCAGGTAATCGTCGCCGCCGGCCTTCAGCCCCTTCACCCGGTCGTCGACGCTGCCCAGCGCCGACAGGAACAGCACCGGCGTGTCGTTGCCGGCCGCCCGCAGCACCTGGACCAGTGACAGCCCGTCGCGGCCGGGCAGCATGCGGTCGACGACCATCACGTCGTAATGCTCGGCCCCGGCCAGGAACAGGCCTTCCTTCCCGTCGTTGGCGACGTCCACCACATGGCCAGCCTCCTTCAGCCCCTTCGCAAGGTAGCTGGCGGCCTGGCGATCATCTTCGATGACGAGAATCTTCATGAGCACGAGTGTAGCCTCCCAAAACAGCCCGGCCAAGCACGACAAGATGCCCCCTCTCCCCAGGGGGGAGAGGGGACTCTTACGGCGTTAAGAACAGACCGGACTTTGCCTCACGCCTTCAGCTTCAGCGCGACGAAGGACTCGTTGCCCTGGCGGTTGATCAGCATCAGCAGCGCCTTCTGCCCCGCCTTCTCGGCCTCCGCCACCCGGTGGCGGACGTCGGCCGGGCTCTTCACCTCGGCGTCACCGACCCGTTCGATCACGTCGCCGGGGCGGATCGGCACATCGACGCTGGAGGACAGGCCGGTGACCACCACACCCTGGACAGCATCGTCGATGCCCAGCCGCTTGCGCGCGGCCCGGTCCAGCGGGGCGAGCTTCAGCCCCTTCACCGGCGCGACCTCCTCCTGCCCGGCAGGGCTGTTGCCGGTGTCGGCCGAGGCGACCTGCGGCTGGTCGGACAGGCGGTCGATGCGCACCGGAACCGTCTTTTCGCGGCCGTCGCGCAGGATCTTCATCTCGACCGTATCGCCGGCCTTGGTCTCCGCCACGTTGCGGGTCAGGTCGCGCAGGGTGTTGACCGGCTTGCCGGCATAGGACAGCACGACATCGCCCTGGCGCAGGCCGGCGCGCTGGGCCGGGCTGTCGGCGGTGACGTCGGCCACCAGGGCGCCCTTGGCGCTGGGCAACCCCACACTATCGGCAATGTCCGGCGTCACCTCCTGGATCTTCACGCCGAGCCAGCCGCGCTCAACCTTGCCGCTTTCCTTCAACTGGGCCACCACCTCCTTGGCGAGGTTGGAGGGAATGGCGAAGCCGATGCCCACCGAGCCGCCGTTGGGCGAATAGATGGCGGTGTTGATGCCGATCACATGGCCGCTGAGGTCGAAGGTCGGGCCGCCCGAATTGCCACGGTTGATGGCGGCGTCGAGCTGGAAGTAATCGTCGTAGGGACCGCTGTGGATGTCGCGACCGCGGGCCGACACGATGCCCTTGGTGACGGTGCCGCCCAGCCCGAACGGGTTGCCGACCGCCATCACCCAGTCGCCGACGCGGGTCTTGTCGCTGTCCGCCCATTCGACCGACGGCAGCGGCTTGTCCGATTTCACCTTCAAGAGGGCGAGATCGGTCTTGGCGTCGCGGCCGATCAGCTTGGCCGGCATGGCGGTGCCGTCCTGCAGGGTGACGGTGATCTCGCTGGCGCCGTCGATGACGTGGTTGTTGGTCACGACATAGCCGGCCGGGTCGATGATGAAGCCGGAGCCGAGCGCCCCCATCTTGCCGCGCGGCGCCTGTTCCTGGTCATCCTGACCGCCGCCGGGGCCGCCGCCGGGGCCGCCGTTTTGGCCCATCTGGTCCTGGAACTGGCGGAAGAACTCTTCGAACGGCGAACCGGGCGGGAAGCCGGGGATCTGCGGGCCGCGCTGAGCCCGCGGGTCGGCCTTGGCCTCCTGGGTGGCGGAGATGTTGACGACGGCGGGGCTGACCTTGGCGGCGAGATCGGCGAAGGTCGAGGGCGTGTCCTGCGTCATCGTGACGGCGGGGGGCGTGGCGCCGTTCTGCTGGGCCTGCGACACCGCCCAGCCGGCCAGCGCCGGAGCCGTCAGCACGGTCGAACCCAGCAGCAGGGCGGCGACGGTCCGACGAAAACGGCCCGGACGCTGGGTCTGGTTCGGGGTCTGGCTCTGGGTGGGAGGAAGGGTGGTCATGACGGCGACACTCCAATCAGGCGATTCCGACTTCCGGGAGGCGATGGCCGGCCTTCAGACCGCCGCACCGCCTCACCGCTGTTGTCCTGAACATAGGGAACCGCCCTTCACCGCCGCCTTGCGACCGGATGAAAGATATTTCAGGCAAGGAGAGGTCAGGCGGGCCGCCCCTCAGTCGCCGATCAGGTGCAGCGCGATCTCGCGCCGGTGCGGCCGGGCGCGATGTTCGAACAGGTAGATGCCCTGCCAGGTGCCCAGCGCCGGCTCCCCTTCCATCACCGGGATCGACAGGCTGACGCCGGTCAGGGCCGAGCGGATGTGGGCGGGCATGTCGTCCGGCCCCTCGGTGGTGTGGGCGTAGAGCGACGGGTCCTCCGCCACCAGACGGCGGAAGAAGCGCAGCAGGTCGGCCTGCACGTCGGGATCGGCATTCTCCTGGACGGTCAGGGATGCCGAGGTGTGGCGGCAGAACACCGTCAGCAGCCCGGTGTCCATGCCCTGCTCCGCCACCCAATGCCGCACCTGGGCGGTCACCTCGACCAGCCCGGCGCCGCGGGTGGGGACGGTCAGCGTCGTGGCGGCTTGTCGCATGGCTTTCGATCTCCGTCTTTTTCACTGGCTTGGCTCAAGGGCCAAGCAATACCAGATGTCATGGCCCGAACGGATTGGCCGGGATGATTCGGCCCGGCAAAACTGTTGTACCGGGACGGCAAGGAAGGAAGAGCGCGCATGGACATCACCGGCACCCACAGCGTCCCCGGACCGCGCGACCGCGTGTTCGCGGCGCTTTGCGACCCGGGGGTGCTGATGCGCTGCATCCCGGTTCTGGAAGAGATGGAGCGGCTGTCCGCCACCGACTATGCCGCGCGGGTGCGCACCACCCTTGGGCCGATGAAGGCGCGCTTCTCCGGCCGGCTGCGGCTGGAGCCGGAGGACGGCGCCCACCGCTACCGGCTGGTCGCCCAGGGCAACGGCGGGCTGGCCGGAGCAGTGAAGGGCGAGGCGCTGGTGGTGCTGGAAGAGGCGGACGGGCGCACCCTGCTGACCTACAGCCTGTCGGTGGCGCTGGGCGGCGCGGTCGGCCGGCTGGCGGTGAAGCTGGTGCAGGCCAAAACCGACCGTGTGCTCGCCGGCTTCTTCGAACGTTTCGCAGCGGAGATCACGGCGGAGATCGACGGGCCAGCCGGCTGATGCGGCGCAATGCCGCAGTGCCGGCAGGCGAGCAGTGCCTTTCGCAGGTGCAGCATGATGGGTCAGGATAACAGGCGTCGCGGGTGCTCTTTGCCGGTGGAGATGCCGAGTGGTCCTGTCCCAGCCCACTGCCCAAGCCCTTGCCCAAACCGCTGCCCAAACTCCCGCTGCTGACGAGGTTGCCGCCGACCGCATGATCTTCGGCCGGATCCTGGCGCTGGCCGCCGCCGATCCGGTGCGGACGATGACCCAGGCGCTGGCGCTGACCAAGGCGGAACTGGCGGAGCTTGCGGCGCGTCACGCCCCGCAACTTGCCGATACGGTCGCCGCCCTGTCCGACGGGGACGAAGCCGGCGAGGACGCCATCGAGGAGGCCGACCTGCGCGCCTTCCTGGCCGAGCATGGCGCGCGGGGGGCGGACGAGGAGCGCTGGCTCGCCGCCATCCTGGCCCGCCGGTCGCTGGAGCCGAACCATCTTTGGCAGGATATGGGCTTCCACGACCGCGGCGAACTCAACCTCCTGTTCCAGCGGCATTTCCCGGCGCTGGTGGCGATGAATGCCGGCGACATGAAATGGAAGAAGTTCTTCTATCGCCAGCTATGCGAGCGCGAGGGGCTGATGCTGTGCAAGTCCCCCAACTGCGAGGTGTGCGACGACGTGGAGGTCTGCTTCGGCGAGGAGGCCGGCGATCCGCTGTCCACCCTCTCCCGCCTCGCACGTGGGGGGTAATGGGAGTCAGCGCGGCTGCGCGCCCAGATCCTCGAAGGTCAGGCCCTTGTCGGTGCGGCGGAAGCGACCCTTGCCGTTGACGGTCAGCGGCGGCTGGCCCGGCTGCGGCACGAAGGTGGCGGCGTAATAGCAGTCATATTGGCCGCCATTGTCCTGCCCGCCCTTCAGCTTCGCGTCGACGCAGCCCTGCTTGCGGAAGTCCTCGAAGGCGCGGAAGCCGGCATTGCCCTGCCGCTCCAGCGTGCGGCGGGTGTGCGCCTCCACCAGCTTGCGCATGTCGCCCTCCGACGGCTCGCCGGAGCAGGCGGCGAGCAGCAGCGTGGCGAGCAGGATGGCGTGTCTCACCGTCCCCCCAGCAGCCTGTCCACCCGCTCCTTCAGCGCGGAGAAGGAGGGCGGCTTGACCACGAAGCCGTTGACGCCCAGCGCCATCGCCTGCTTCACGATCTCCGATTCGGTGTGGTTGGTCAGGAACACCACAGGGGCGCGCGGGTTGGCGGCCTCCGTGCTGGCGCGCAGGCGGGCCAGGAACTGCAGGCCGGAAACCGGCTTCATGTCGATGTCGCAGACGATCAGGTCGGGGTTGACGCGGATCGATTCCCGCATCGCCGTCTCACCGTCCTCGGCCTCCGCCACGTCGCGGAAACCGATCTGGCCCAGGATCTGGACGATGGTGCGGCGGACGAAGGGCTGGTCCTCCACGACCAGGATACGATGCCGGGAATAGTCGATCACCTGCATGTCCATCCGCAATCCTCCGGCCAGATCACCGCTTTCCACTGATACCGTCCGAACCGGCGGCCGGCAACCGATGCTCGGTTACCATGGAGTGGAATATGGTTTTGCTTCTGTAAAATTTTCGACAATTTGCACCGCCCGCGGCTATCCGCCGACCTGCACCCGGCCGGGGAACAGGCGCTCCAGCACCGCGCGCAGACGATCCATGGTCAGCGGCTTGTGCAGGCAGTCGTCCATGCCGGCGTCGCGGCACTGCGCGTCGTCCTCGGCATCGGTGCCGGCGGTCAGCGCGACGATCGGCACGCGGCCGGCCTCCCCCGGCAGGGCGCGGATGGCGCGGCAGGCCTCATGGCCGTCCATCACCGGCATCTGAACGTCCATCACGATCAGGTCGAAGCGCTTGTCCGTCGCGGCGGCCAGCCCCTGCGCCCCATCCTCCGCCGTCGTCACGCCATGGCCCAGCGCCTTGAAGAAGCCGGCGGCGACCAGACGGCCGATCGGATTGTCCTCCACCAGCAACACCGACAGGGCGGCCGGCCGCTCCATCCGGCGGACGGGGATGCGGATGACCATCCCCTCCCCCGCCCCGCTCTCCGGACTATCGGGCAGCAGGCGCCCCCGCAGCCGCCGCAGCGCCGGCTGGATCGCCGCCAGCAGCAGCGGGCGCAGCCGCGCATCGCCCCGGCGCCGCACCGACAGCTCCGCCCCGTCGCCGGCCGGGCGCACCCCCAGCGACACCGAAGCCCCCGCCTCCGCCGTCAGCAGCGGCAGCAGCGCCCGCAGTGCGGCGGCATCGCCGGTGAAGCACTCCTCCGCCCCGCCTTCCACCGTCACCGCCCCGACGCCGTCCGCCAGCGCGGCGAGCGTCAGGCTTTCCTCCACGGCGGCCTCCCGCCCGACCGGGCGCAGGGCCGACAGGGTGGCGCGCAGGGCGGCCCCCGCCAATTGGACCGCGATCAGCCGCTCCTGCTGGCGCGGCAACAGCGGCGATTCCAGCGCGGCGGAGGTCAGCGCCATCATCGGGTCGAGCGCCGCCGCCACCGCGTCCCCCGCGGCGTCGAGCAGCGATTGTGCCTCTCCCCGTGCCCGCTCCGCCTCGGCCAGCGCCACGCGCAGCCGGTTCTCCCGCATCTGCCGCCGGCGGGCGGCCGACACCGCGGCCCTCAGGCACTCGGCAGTGAGGTCGCCGACCGGCAAGGCGTCCTGCGCCCCGGCCGCGATGAAGCCCGCGACCTCATCCCGCGCATCACCCTGGCCCTCACCCTGGCCCCCACCCTGGCCCCCACCCTGAGCGTCCGGCAGCAGCACCACCACCGCCGGTGCCGGGTCCAGCCGGGCCAGCGCCTCGACCGCCGCCACGGTGGGAGCATCCAGCAACACCACCGTCTCGCCCGACGCCGCACCGCCGCCGCGCAGGCGGTCCAGCGCCGCGGCCACGGTCTCCACCCGCGCCGGCGCTCCGAAGACCGGAGCGTAGCGCCGGGCAAGCGCCGCCTGCGAGGACACCAGAAGAACCGGCTCCGGGGTCTTCGCCGTTGCAGCCGCCATTTCAGTGGTCCGCTGGGTCAAGGTTCCTTCGGTCATTTTTCCTCGACGATGCCGTCAGCTCGCGATGGAGATGGGGCCGGACGCGGCGGCGAAGGCCGGGCCCGGATAGCCGTCGCTGACGACGATGCGGTTGCGGCCCGCCGCCTTCGCCTCGTAGAGCGCCCGGTCGGCGCGGCCCAGCGCGCGTTCGATGCTGGACTCCTCGTCGCCGCACATGGCGACGCCGATGCTGACGGTCATGCGCAGGCATCCATGCCTATGGTCGCCGGGGACGATCGGCACCTCGGCCAGCGCCAGACGCTGACGCAGCCGTTCGGCCACCTCGGTTGCCGAAGCCAGCGGGGTTTCCGGCAGGATGATGGCGAACTCCTCGCCGCCCAGCCGGCCGATATGGTCGGTGTCGCGCAGCTCGTCGCGGCAGACCTCCGCCAGCCTGACCAGGGCATGGTCGCCCACCGCATGGCCGTGGGTGTCGTTGATCGCCTTGAACCGGTCGATGTCCAGCATCAGCACCGACACCGGCCGGCCATAGCGGCGCAGCCGCGCCATCTCGACCTCGGCCAGCTCCAGGAAGCGGCGGCGGTTGTTCAGCCCGGTCAGCGGATCGGTGGTCGCCATGCGGCGCAGTTCGCTCTCCACCCGCTTGCGTTCCGACACGTCGCGGATCACGGCGGTGAACAGCAGGCCATGGGCGTGGTGCAGCTTGGCGATCGACACCTCCGCCGGAAATTCCTGGCCATCGGCGGTCAGGCCCAGGACCTCGCGGCGGTTGGTCATCACCTGGGCCTGGGTCTCCGACACGCTGAAGTCGGCGATGTGCGCGTCATGGTCCGGCCGGAAGCGTTCGGGGATCAGCAGCGACAGCGGACGGCCGAGGATGTCGTCGGCGTCATAGCCGAACAAGCTTTCCGCCGCCCGGTTGAACAGGGTGATGTTCAGGTTGGCGTCGGTGGTCAGGATGGCGTCCTGCGCCAGCCCGATGATGCCCTGCAGCCGCTCCTCCGACAGGCGCAGTTCCTCCTCCAGCCTTTTCCGGGCCATGGCGTGCTGGACGGCGCGCCACATCAGCGGCCCGTCGGTCTGCCCCTTGACCAGATAGTCCTGCGCGCCGTGGGCCAGGATATCCAGCGCGAAATCCTCGTCGTCATAGCCGGTCAGCACCACCAGCGGCAGCGACGGCGCGTCGGCATGCAGGCGGGTTACCGTCTCCAGCCCGAAACTGTCGGGCAGCGACAGGTCGAGAAGCACCACGTCGCAGGCATTGCGGTGCAGCCAGGCCCGCGCCTCCTTCAGCGAGGTGGCGCGCGCAACGCTGGCGCGGCGGGCATAGGGCGTCAGCGACCGGGTGACCAGACGCGCGTCGGCATCGTCATCCTCGACCAGCAGAATGGCGGTGCGGCCCTGCTCCTGGTCGGCAGTGTCGGATAAGAGCGGCTTGCCGGATAAGGCGATGGACATGGCGGACCTCCCTCACCGTGGCAGCCGGACGACACGGAACCAGTATTCCTCGATGCTCTTCACCGCATCGAAGAAGGCGTCCATGTCCATCGGCTTGGTGATGAAGCTGTTGGCGCCCAGCAGATAGCTGGCGTTCACGTCGCGGTCGACGTCGGATGTGGTGAGGATCACCACCGGAATGGTCTTCAGTTCGTCGTCCGCCTTCAATTCCTGCAGCACCTCGCGGCCGTCCATCCGCGGCATGTTGAGGTCGAGCAGGATCAGGTCCGGGCGGGCGGCGCCGGCGAAGGAGCCCTGGCGGCGCAGATACTCCATCGCCTCCACCCCGTCGCGGACATGGCCGACGTTGCACAGGATGCGCCCGTCGCGCAAAGCGCGCTTGGCGAGGCCGGCGTCGGCCGGATCGTCCTCGACCAGCAGGATCTCGAAGGGGGTGGTCAGGTCCTGCATCACGGGAATCCTCGGAAGGCGGGGGTGGGCAGATGGATGGAAAAGACGCTGCCGATGCCGGGGCTGGAAACGACGGTGATGCGGCCGCCCAGCCGCTCCACCATCTTGCGGGCGATGGCCAGCCCCATGCCGGTGCCGGGATGCTCGTCCCGCGAATGCAGGCGCCGGAACACCTCGAAGATCTGGTCGCGGTAGCGCGGGTCGATGCCGATGCCGTTGTCGCGCACGTCGATCACGTCATGGCCATTGACCCGCCGGTGGGAGACGTGAACCTCCGCCGGGCGGTCGGGATGGCGGTATTCGATGGCGTTGCCGATCAGCACGATGAAGATCTCGCGCAGGCGCCGCTCGTCGCCCTGCACCTCCGGCAGGTCCGCCGCCGTCACGGTGGCCCCCGCTTCGGCGATGCGCCGCTTCAGCGCGCTCAGCGCGGCCCTCAGCGCGTCGCCCGCCGGCACGACGACGCCGCCCAGCGGCACCCGGTCCTCCGCCAGGAACAGCTGGACGTCGCGCAGCAGCATCTTCAGCCGTCCGGCGCCCTCGACGATCTCGCGGATGAAGCCCTCGCTCTCGTCGTCCAGCTTGCCCTTCTGCTGCTTCTCCAGAAGCTGGGCATAGCTGGCGATGGCGCGCAGCGGCTCCTGCAGGTCATGGGCGGCGGCATAGGCGAATTGCTCCAGCTCGTTCTTGGCGCGGCCAAGCTCGGCGGTGCGCAGGTCGACCTGCCTTTCCAGCGAATAGCGGCGGCTGACCGCCATGAAGGTGATCGCCTCGGTCAGCAGGGCCAGCAGCAGGAAGGCGGCCTGGAACCCGCGGAAGGCCGGGTCGGCATGGGCAAGCCCCTCCCAACTGCTGCGCGGAGCCAGCGCCAGATCCCACTGGCCTTCCGGCAGGTTGATCCGCTCGACCAGCGGGTCGTTCCTCATCACCAGGGCGTCGCCGGCCACCCGCTGCCCGGAGTCGGTCACCAGGGCGAAGGTCAGATGCGGCGGCACCCGGTCGAACCGCACCTCCTTCAGGATGGCGTCGACATCGAACACCAGTCCGACCGCGCCCCAGGGCTTGACCGGCCCTCCCTTATCCAGCCCATAGACGATCTGGCGGGCGATCAGCCCCCGCCCGCCCTGCAGCAGGTCGACCGGGCCGTGGATGGTCACGTCACGGCTGATGATGGCGCGCTGCACCGTCTCCGCGAAGCCGGGACGGGAATCCTTCAGCAGGTCGTTGCCCAGGACCTTCTCGTTGCCCTCGACCGGATAGACGATGCGGACGACGAAATCCGGGGCGGCGGAAATGTTGCGCACCCCCACCACCGAGCGCCGCAGGCTCTCCGCATAGCGCGGGAACTGGTCGGCGAGGTTGCCGGCGCCGGATGCCACCTCGACGAAGGCGGTCAGGCCGCGGACCAGGGCGAGACGCTCGTTCAGCGCGCTGGACAGGGTGCTGGCCAGCGAGGAGGCGGTCAGCCCTGCGCTGGCGCGGTATTCGGCCACCAGGACGCGGACATAGACGTCGCCCATCCAGAGATAGCTCAGCACCAGCACCAGCGTCACCGCGGCCTGGAGGGCGGCGAGCTTCCAGATGCGCCGTGCGTCGGACAGCAGCCGGCGCAGAAGCACCGGAAGCGGCCGGCGCAGGGCGGGCGATGGCTGCATCGTCATTGCGGACTCGGGAGGGCCGGCAGGACCATGCGGAACAGGCTGCCGCAAGGGCGCCCGTCCTCGCCACGCAGATCGTCCGCCCCCTCGCCGGGAAGGTCCCAAGGAAGGTCGGCGACCCACAGCCGGCCGCCGTGATGCTCGACGATCTTCTTGCAGACCGCCAGTCCGACGCCGGTGCCCTCATACTCGTCGCGGCGGTGCAGCCGCTGGAAGATGCCGAAGACACGCTCGCGGTCCTCGGCGGCGATGCCGATGCCGTTGTCGCGGATGTCGATCCGCCAGACGGCGACGCCATCCTGCCGGTCCGCCGCCACGGCGACGCGCACGATGGGCGAACGGCCGGGCTCGCGGTACTTCACCGCGTTGCCGATCAGGTTCTGGAACAGCCGCATCAGCTCGTTGTCGTCGCCGGCCACCGTCGGGGTCATACCAACGCCGGCCATCTCGACGGTCACCGTGGCGCCGGCGTCCTGGACCGCCACCTCCAGGTTCAGCAGCGCGAGACGCAGCGGCTCCTCCAGCGGCACCGGCCGGAAGGGCTTGGCCTTGCGCCCGACCCGCGAATATTCCAGCAGGTCGACGATCAGCCGGTCCATGCGCTGGGCGCCGTCGCGGGCGAAGTCGATGCACTCCCGCGCCTCCTCGTCCAGCGACGTGCCCAAGCCCCGCTCCAGCAGGGTCAGATAGCTGGTGATGACGCGCAAGGGCTGGCGCAGGTCGTGCGAGGCGACGTAGGCGAAGGCCTCCAGCTCGGCGTTGGAGCGTTCAAGCTCGCGCGTCTTGCGGCGAAGGGCGTCGGCGGCCAGGCAGCGTTCGGTGATGTCGTGGATCAGCGACATCAGCATGGTGCGGCCATGCACGACGATGTTGCTGATATAGACCTCGACATCGCGAACCTCGCCGGAGGCCAGCCGGTGACGGAACTGGAAATGCCGCTGTCCGGCGCTGCCCGCGTGATGCAGGTCCCGCTCGACCTCGGTGCGCGGGGCGGCATTGATGTCCTGGATATGCATGCTGCGCAGCCGGTCGAGCGGATAGCCGTAGAACTCCGCCGCCGCCGGGTTGGCGTCGACGATCCGCCCATCCGCCGGGTCGACCAGCAGCTTCACCGCGCAGCTGGCGACGAAAATCTGCTCGAACAGCTGCTGCCGTTCCAGCAGGGCCTGTTCGGCATGCTTGCGCTCGCTGATGTCCATCACCGCGCCGACGATCCCGGCCGGCTTGCCGCCGGTCCGGCAATAGACCGCCTTGGAGAACAGCACATCGCGCAGCGTCCCGTCGGCGCAGCGCAACTGCGTCTCGTAGCTCTGCGGCTTCTGGTCGGCCAGCAGGGCCTTGTCCACCGCCTCGTCGGCCTCGGCGATGTGCGGCGGGGCGAGATCGAAGACGGTGCGGCCGAACAGCGCCTGCCGGTCGATGCCCATCCAGCGTTCGAACGCGCTGTTGGCGTCGACGTAATGGCCCATCACGTCCTGCACGAAGATCGGCACCGGCACCGTGTCCAGCAGCACGCGCTGGAAGCCGGCGCGGTCGTTCAGCGCCTGTTCGGCGCGCCAGCGGACGGTCACGTCCTCCACCACCCAGACATAGCCGCGCTCGGGATCGCCCGCCTTCACCGACCGGCCGATCAGACGGCAACGGATGCCGGCGCCGTCGGCGCGGCGCATCGCCACCTCCTCGTCGAACTGGCCGCCGGCCTCCATCCGGGGATAGGCGCGCCGGCCCACCTCCTCGAACACCCCGTCGTCGCCGTAGATGACGCGGGCGCTGCAGCCGACGATGTCCTCCAGCCGGTGCTGGAAGGTGGCGGCCACCGATTTGTTGACGCGGCGGATCACCCGGTCGCGGTCGACCAGCAGGACGCCCACCGGCGCGTTGTCGAGAATGGCGTCCAGCTGCAGCCGGCTTTCGGCCAGTTCCTCCTCGATGCGTTTGCGGGCGGTGATGTCGACATGGGTGCCGATCATGCGGGACGGACGGCGCTCCGCATCCCAGCTCATCACCCGGCCGCGGTCGAGTATCCAGAGCCACGCCCCCGACTTGGCGCGGACCCGGTGTTCGCATTCATAGACCGGGCGCTCGCCCGACAGATGCGCCGCCAGGGCCGCCTCGACCAGCGGCAGGTCATCGGGATGCACGCGGGAGCGCCAGAATTCGACATGCGGCGGCACCTCGCCCGGCGTGAAGCCCAGCATCGTCTGCCATCGCGGGCTGTACCACACCGCGCCGCTGGCCATGTCCCAATCCCACAGCCCGTCACCGGCGGCGTCGGTCGCCTGATACAGCCGCGGAACCGCCGCCGCCTGCCGGCCGCGCCGCCAGCGCAGGCGGGTGCGGGGCGTCCGTCCGGTCCCCGGCGCGGCGTTCGACGGCGTGGCGTTCGGGGGGCCGGCAACGGTCTGGAGGAGTCCCGAACGCGAAGCGTCCTGCTCGGGACACTCCATCAGGGGGGACAAGGCTGTGGTGTTGACCATGGATGCGGCCGGCCCTCGATTCCGTGCAAGCGGCGGGACGCGTGAACGAGCACAGGATCCCGGCGACAAGCCCAATAATACTCCTTCACTCCCTAAGGACTCCCTTGCGAAATTGTCACAGGGGAGCATTCCTCAACCTAGGGAATGGAGAAGACACACAAAGTTCCGCGTCGACCACTGTTGGTAAGGCGCTGGATACTGCCGGAACTGTTCAGGCCGCCACGTCGACCGGCGAACGATCCTTCGTGGCGATCTCGACGGCCCGGACGAAGTCGCGCGACATCGTCTCGCCATCGAAGGCGAGATGGATGCGGTTATGCTCCACCGCCTTGACCGCGACCGTCGTCTCGGCGCCGTAGCGGTCCAAGCGCAGCTTGCCGGTGGCGCCCGCCAGGGAACCGCCGTCGGTCGCCGTCACCGGGTCGATCATCGCGCCGCCGATGGACAGGTTGCGCACGGTCACCGCCAGTCGATCGCCGCCGATCAGCAGCGTCCCCGTCTCCTCCACCTGATAGCGCGGCTTGCGCCGGCGGTCGGCATCGCCGGTGGAGGTGCGGACGATGCGGACCAGCACCATGCGCAGGCTCTCGATGGAGCGGGCGACGTCGCCGGAGCCGTGCTTGACCTGGGTGGCCTGCTCGCCGGTGCGGTCGGCCTCCTCCGACACCGCGGCGATGCGGTGCGACACCTCCTGCGCCGCAGTGGAGGTCTCCACCACGTTGCGGCTGATCTCCTGGGTGGCGGCCGACTGCTCCTCCATCGCCGCGGCGATCGAACCGGCGATGTGGTCGATCTCGGCGATGGTCTGGCCGATCTCCTCCACCGCCTGCACCGCCTGATCGGTCACCGACTGGATGGCGGTGATCTGGCGCGTGATCTCCTCGGTCGAGGAGGCGGTCTGGTTGGCGAGGTTCTTCACCTCCTGCGCCACGACGGCGAAGCCCTTGCCGGCCTCCCCCGCCCGCGCCGCCTCGATGGTGGCGTTGAGCGCCAGAAGATTGGTCTGGCCGGCGATCGACTGGATCAGGTTCACCACCTCGCCCACCTTCGCCACCGTCTCCGACAGGGAGCGGATGGTGGCCTGGGTGTGGTGGCCGCTTTCCACCGCACGGCGGGTCACCGCGCTGGAATGGGCGATCTGCGAGGAAATCTCGCGGATCGAGGCGGCCAGCTGCTCGCTGGCGGCGGCGACGGTCTGGGCGTTGGCCAGCGCCTGGCCCGCAGCTGACGCCACAGTCTGGGCGTTGATGCTGACCCGCTCGGCCGACCCGGACATGCCTTCGGCGTCGTTGGCCATGGCGCCGGTGCGCTGGGCCACCTCCTCCACCGCACGGCCGGCCTCGCGCTCCACGGTGGAGGCCATGGACTCCAGCGCGCGGCGCCGCTCCTCGTCGGCGTGGCGGGCGCGTTCGACGCGCTCCTGCACGGCGTAGCACAGCCGGGCCTTCAACCCGCGCAGCTGCCCGGCGATGGGATGGAACTCGACCGCCGCCGGCAGGTCGATGATGTGGGTCTGGTCGTTGCGGGCGATGGCGTCGAAATCGGCCGAGAAATCGGCAAGCGGCCGCCGCACGGTGCGCAGCAGCATGAAGCCGCAGAGCACCGCCGCCACCAGCACCGCCAGCCCGGCGGCCACCGCGAAGACCAGATGCCAGCGGAAATCCTCCAGCGCCCCCTCATATTCGCCACGGGCAACGGTCAGCTGCAGCTGCAGCAGGTCCTTGTTGGTCTGGAAGGCGGCCTGGAACAGCGGATAGATGCGGTCGCGGACCATCACCTCCAGCCGCAGCGAATCGCCCTGGCGCGCCAGCTCCACCGCCGGCTTCAATCCTTCGTTCAGGAACGCGGCGCGCTGCCTGGCGAAACGCTCCGCCAGTTCCTTCTCCTCAGGCGTCAGATGGGTGGTGAGAAAGTCCGCCCACAGCCGGTCGATGGTTGCGGCATTGCCGGAGATGCGTTGCTCCCGGCCGGCGATCACCTTGGAGTCGGTGCCGTCGCGGGTATCGATGATGAGCTGCTGCAGCGTCTGCACATTGTCGCGCATATGGTCCAGGATCTGGCCGATCTGCACGGCGGGAACCGTCCGGTCCTCATACACCGTCTTCAGCGAGGCGTTGCTGTCGGACATGCCGCGCAGCGTGACGCCGCCCACCACCAGCATCGACAGGACCATGAAGGCGAAGATCAGGGTCAGCCGCCCGGTGATGCTGGCCACCCAGCGCCGCAGCGCCGCAGCGCCGCCCCGCGCCACCGCCTGGCCCTCGCGCACCGACAGATGGCCCGCCCGTCCTTCGCGAATGTCGGCGTAGAGCCGTTCCGTCGCCGCCACCTGCTCGCGCGACGGCTTGGTGCGGATGGAGATGAAGCCGGTCACCGTCCCGTCCTCCACCACCGGGGTGACGTTGGCGCGGACCCAGTAGAAATCGCCGGTCTTGGTCCGGTTCTTCACCAGCCCTTCCCACGGCCGGCCGCCCTTGATCGTCGCCCACAGGTCGGCGAAGGCCTCCTTCGGCATGTGGGGATGGCGGATCAGGTTGTGCGGTGCCCCGATCAGCTCGTCCTCGGCATAGCCGCTGATGTCGACGAAGGCCTTGTTGACGAAGGTTATGCGGCCGCCCGTGTCGGTTCTCGACACCAGCAGCACGCCGTCTTCCATCTCGATTTCGCGGTCGGTGATCGGTTCATTGAGACGCATGGACGGAACCTCGTCGGGCAGGGGGCAGGTTCGGCGGCGCAAGGGATGCGCAGCCAGGATGCGGACCAGGGGAACACACCATCGCCGGAAAAAAGCGATGGTTCGGCACAGCTAACGGAATGGAGTTTCGTCTACCCTGGGTAGGCACCGCCCCGCACTGATGCAGATCAAGTCAGCAAGAGGTGTGCCATGCTCGCGCGGTTGGCCGAAAAGCGGACTTCCGGGAAAACCCCTATGGACGGCAACGCCGGGGGGACGGGGGATTGCAGCCGCCCGGCGGCGGTCATATGCATTCAGCGTCGCAGTTTGCGAGAAAAAGCGCAGGCGAGCCGCCGGATTGCCAGATTGCAAAAGACCAGATGGTCACCGGAGAATAAAGCCGGCTTTATCAGCGAAACGTTATAAAAGAAAAGCCCCTCTCTCGACTTGAGGGAGGGGCTTTCAACACTGCGACAGTTCGCCGCAGCATTTGCGGGTATGTACTATAGACGCGGCGCGGTCAGGACTTCGCCATCAGCTGTTCCAGCCAATGGATGTCGTAATTGCCGTCGATGAAGGCCTGCTGGGCGATGATGCGGTCATGCAGCGGCAGCGTCGTCTGGATGCCGCCGATCACATACTCTTCGATGGAGCGGCGCAGGCGCATCAGGCACTCGTTGCGGGTGGTGCCGTGGACGACCAGCTTGGCGATCAGGCTGTCGTAATGCGACGGCACGCGGTAGCCGTCATAGAGAGCCGAATCGACGCGCACGCCCAGGCCGCCCGGCGCGTGATAGCCGTCGATCTTGCCCGGCGACGGGATGAAGGTCTCCGGGTTCTCGGCATTCACCCGGCATTCGATGGCGTGGCCTTCGAAGCGGATATCCGACTGGCCGTAGCCCAGCGGCGCGCCGGCGGCGACGCGGATCTGCTCGCGCACCAGATCGATGCCGGTGATCATCTCGGTGATGGTGTGTTCGACCTGCAGGCGGGTGTTCATTTCGATGAAATAGAACTGCCCGTCCTCGTACAGGAACTCCATCGTGCCGACGCCGCGATAGCCGATGGCCGCCGCCGTCTTCGCCGCCAGATCGCCGATGAAGGCACGCTGTTCGGCGTTCAGCGCCGGGCTCGGCGCCTCCTCGATCACCTTCTGGTGCCGGCGCTGGACCGAGCAGTCGCGCTCGCCGAAATGCACGCAGGTGCCGTGGGTGTCGCCCAGGAGCTGGATCTCGATGTGCCGCGGATGGCCGAGATACTTCTCCAGATAGACCTCGTCGTTGCCGAAGGCGGCGCGCGCCTCGCCACGGGCCAGCTGATAGGCTTCCTTCAGCTGGTCGGGGTTGCGGGCGACCTTCATGCCCTTGCCGCCGCCGCCCGCCGCCGCCTTGATCAGCACCGGATAGCCGGTCTCGTGGGCGATCTTCTCCGCATCTTCCAGCGACGTCACCGGACCGTCGGAGCCGGGCACCACCGGCAGCCCCTGCTCCATCACCGTCTTCTTGGCGGTGACCTTGTCGCCCATGATCCGGATATGCTCCGGCGTCGGGCCGATGAAGGTGAAGCCGTGCTCCTCCACCATCTCCGCGAACTGGGCGTTTTCCGACAGGAAGCCGATGCCGGGGTGGATGGCGTCGACATTGGTGATCGACGCCGCCGACAGGATGGCCGGAATGTTGAGGTAGCTGTCGCGCGCGGACGCCGGGCCGATGCACACGCTTTCGTCGGCGAGGCGGACGTGCATGGCGTCGGCGTCGGCGGTGGAATGCACCGCCACGGTCTGGATCCCCATCTCGCGGCAGGCGCGGTGGATGCGCAGAGCGATCTCACCACGGTTCGCGATCAGGACCTTTTCGAACATCGCCAAGGGAATGCCCCGCTTACTCGATGATGAGGAGAACTTCGCCGAACTCGACCGGCTGGGCGTCGGACACCAGCACCTCGGCGACGGTGCCGCCGCGCGGGGCCTTGATCGGGTTCATGACCTTCATCGCCTCGATGATCATGATGGTCTGGCCGGCCTTGACCACGTCGCCCGGACGGACGAAGGGCGTGCCGCCCGGCTCGGCCGCCAGATAGGCGGTGCCGACCATCGGCGAGGTCACCGCGCCCGGATGGTTCACCGGCTTGCCCGCCGGAGCCGCCGCGGCGACGACCGGGGCGGCCGCCAGGACCGGGGCTGCCTGGACGGCGACCGTCTGGGCGGCGGTCGGGCGGGTGACGCGGATGCGCTTTTCGCCCTCGGCGAACTCGATCTCGCTCAAGCCCGTCTCACGCAGGAGGTCCGCCAGCTTGCGGACCAGATCGCCGTCGATGTCGAAGCTCGCCATGATGTCAGTCGTTCCCGTTTCCTTAATCGCGGTCGATGATGTTCGCGATGGCGTCCAGCGCCAGAAGATACCCGTGCGGCCCGAACCCGCAGATCATCCCCCTCGCCACCGGCGAGATGTAGGAGTGATGGCGGACCGGCTCGCGCTTGAAGATGTTCGACAGATGGACCTCGATCACCGGCAGCTCCGACAGGATCAGGCTGTCCATGATCGCGACCGAGGTGTGAGTGTAGGCGCCGGCGTTGATGACGATGCCGTCATTCTCCGTGCGCGCCTGCTGGATCCACGAGACCAGTTCGCCTTCGTGGTTGGACTGCCGGAAATCCACGGTCAGACCCAGCTGATCGGCACGCTCGTGGCAGGCGGCCTCCAGGTCGTCCAGGGTCATCGACCCGTAGATTTGCGGCTCCCGCACGCCCAGCATGTTGAGGTTCGGCCCGTTGAGGACCAGAATCGACGCGTCGATGGCCACGGCCCGCGCCCCTTTTCCATGATCGAAACCGCGCGTTTATAGCACGAAGCACCGTCCTGTCCATGGCGACGGGGGCCTATGGCGCGGAAAAGCGCGGCATCGGACCGGAAAATCGCCCCGGTCTCCGCAAAGACCGCGCAAAACCGAGGGAAATCAGGGAAGAGGCTGAACCGTGTGGGCGGCCAGCAGCCGAAGGTAAACCCCCTGCTGTTTCAGCGTCTTCAGCCCGTCGTTGAAGGCGGCGACCATCGCTTCGGCCCCCGGCGTGGCCCGCCCCACCACCAGATGCAGGGTCACCACGGCGAAGGGCCGCTCCGATACCCGGATTTCTTCGGCCAGACCGGCACGGACGATCGCCGCGGCGGCGCTGTATTCGTCGATCACCAGGGCGTCGGCGCGGCCGGTCGCCACCATGCGCATGCAGGCGCCGAGGTCCGACGGCGTGTGCCGGGTCAGCCGCCCCAATTGCACCAGCTCTTCCAGCTCGGCCGGCAGGGCGTAGCCGGCCGGCTGGCAGACCGTCCGCCCGCGGAAGTCCGTCACGCCGCCGGAGTCGCCGCCGGGCTTGCCGCCGGCGCCACCGTCATGGAACTCCATCGCCGACCGCTTCGACAGATAGACGAACTGCCGCACCTCGATCACCGGGTCGGAGAACAGCACCTCGCGCTCCCGTTCGGGCGTGCGGACATAGGGGAAGGTCGCGAGGAAACGGCCCAGGACCACGCCGTCATAGCCCCGCTTCCACGGCATGAAGCGCACATCGTAGCGGCGCCCGCCGACCGCGAAGGCCTGGCGGACCAGCTCCGTCACCAGACCGCCGCCCGGCAGATCCTCGCCGGTGTAGGGGGCGTAGTCATTGCCGGTCACCAGATCCAGGCCGGTGTAGGGCGCCGGCACCGGGCCGGATTGCGTCTCCAGCGCCGACGGCCGAGCCGGCGCCGCGCACAGAAACAGCCCGGCCATGACGGCGCCCAGCGCCGCCCGTCTCACCCCGCCTGCCGAATCCCGCAAGTCCACTGGTCGTCCACCGGTGAGTCCCGCGCCGCCGTCCGGCGGGCGAGCGCAGATCTAACGACCCATCCGTTGCGCTGTAAAGGGTGGCCGAGGTCCTATGCGGCCCGCGGTCATTCCGCCGCGGCGGCCGGGCCGGGCGCGGCTTCCCGGGCGCGGCGGCCGGCCGGGTCGGTGTAGAGGTCGTTGACGCGCTGGACATGCACCGCCGTCGCCTCGCGGATGGCGAAGATCGCCCGGCGGGCCCGCCCGCCCCAGCCGGCCGGCTGCTTGGCGAAGATCGAACGGAAGAAGCGCGTGTTCTTCAGGAAGGCCGCCCGCAGGTCCAGGTCGACGTCGCCGAAGCGGTCGCTCAGGGACGCGGCGATGCGGCGGGCGAAGAACTGGCGGATCTTGAAGTGCCCGGCCAGGAACAGCCCGCCCAGCAGCACAGCGGTGCCGATCAGGTGCAGCGGCAGCCCGCCGTCGGCATTTTCGAACAGCCAGCCCAGGAAAACGCCGAAGCCGCCGCCCACCGTCTGGACCACCGTTCCCAGCAGCGCCAGCAGCAGGACGCCCCAGACCGCGTCGCCGGTCAGCACGCGGCGGCGCCACGTCGCCATCGCCTCGCGCAGCTTGGGCAGCACCTCGCCTTCCAGCTCCTTGGTCAGGCTGTCGATCGAACCGATGATGCGGTAGGCGCGGGCGACCTCCACCTCGTTGATGCGGGTGTGGATCTCGGCGAGGTCGTGGTCGCGGCGCGCCTCGTAGCGGGCGCGGCGGCCGTCATCCTCGATGTCGACGGCAGAGCGCTGGTCGTAGATGGCGTAGAAGCGGCCCGACACCAGACCGGCCTGGGCGATGGCGCGCTGCCAGGCGCCGAACACCGCCTCCAGATTGTCCTCCTTGGCCGTGGTGTCGACCTGATTGAGGATGTAGCAGACCTTGCGGGCATCGGCGCGGTTGACCGTCTTGGCGACCAGATGTCGCAGCGTGTCCTGCATGGCGCCCGGTTCTGGATGGCGGGCGTCGAAGAACACCAGCACGAGGTCCGACAGCTCGACGATATGGTCCACCAGCCGCAGGACCGAGCGGCGCTGGTCGTCGGCGTCGAAGCCCGGCGAATCGATGAATATCTTTCCCTTGGTCCGCGGGCCGGCCAGCGTCTTCAGCTGAAGGTAGTTGTCGATCCGCTTGCCCTCGCCGGCCGCCACCTTCTCGATCTCGTCGGCGATGCGGTAGAAGGGAAAGCGCGGATCGGCGTTCAACGCGGTGCCGGGCAGCGCCTCCTTGCGGGTCTCCGGCCCGTGGCAGATCACTGTGAATTTGTCGTCGACCGCCTGGTTGCCGGTGTTCTGCAGCACCTCGCCCAGATAGCCGTTGAGGAAGGTCGACTTGCCGGCCGAGAAGGTGCCGAGCACCGCGACCATCGGCCACCAGGGAATGCGGGTGGTCAGCGATTCATGGCGGTCGATCAGCCCAAGCCCGGCCAGGATGCGGTCGAAGGCGCGGAAGGTCGGAAGGACCGGCAGCAGGTTGGGGTTTTCCGCGCGCAGATGGGCATCCAAGGCCGCAAGGCGCTGCTGAAGGGCTTGCCGGGGGGTCATGGGCGGGCGAATTCCACTGTTGCACGGGCCGGGAAGACGGGCCGGAGAGAGGACGGCGGCCCGAACAAGGACGGCCTTTCTCTAGCACGGGCGGGACCGGCACCGGACATGAAATCTCCCTCATCATCCATGCGGAGACTCCGGCCGGGGTGTCCGACCGGGCGCGGGAACATGGCGGGCGGCCGTTGCGTTCCTTCGCGATGGACGACACCGACGGCAACCGCGACAGCCCCTCCACCTCCGTGCCCGCCGGGTTGGAGCAGGAGCATCGGCTGACCGCGGAGGAACTGGCATTCCTGCTGCGCGACCCGATGCTGCAGGCGCGCGAGGCGGAGCGCGCCGCCCGCTCCAACCGCAGCCGCACCGAACGCCGTGCCGCCGACCCGGCCTATGCCGAGCGGCTGCGCGCCGGCGACCGCGAGCGCCAGCGGCGACGGCGGCGGCGCGACTCCATCGGCCGTCCCGAACCGCCGGAGCAGCCGGCCACCGCCCTGCCCGACCTGACCCAGGCGCAGGCGGCGGAGCGGCTGGCCGACCACCTGAACCGCTGCGCCTCCGCCCAGGCGGCGCAGCTGCGCGCGCGGCCCGACCGCATCCGCCTCTATGCCGAGGCCTTCGTCGCCTACCGCACCCTGTCGGCCGACGGTGTCCGCCCGACACGCGGCGCGCTGGCCGCCCTGCTGAAGTCCCGCTTCGGCCGCAGCGTCACTCCGTCGCAGGTTCAGAAGCTGCGCGACCATGTGGAGGGGTTTGCCGCCGCCGGTGGCCCGTGGGCGGTACCGCCCGCTTCCAGGTCCGCTGCTGCCCGGACGGCGATTGGGGGCAAGGCCGATACGGATGGTCACGCTCCACGGCCCTCGCGGCCCTGATTCCGCCCTGTCGGATGCCGATCGGTGCCGCGCAAATATAGTTAATTATGTATTAACGATGGTCCGGCCAACGATGCCGGCCCGTGGCGGCCGGCCGCCGGTGCGTGATGCCGTGTATCGGCCTGTCGAACAGAAGTTATTCTGCAATCGTCCGAATATTTACCACAACCAGAAGCTTTCTGATCACCATTTGTGGCGGTAAAAACCCTATCCGGTCACGATCGTCGAATTCCTGTAAACAAAAAGCTATCGACCCAACCATTGGGCGAACCGGAAAATTCCGGCATTTCCGCAAAAGGGTTGAATGCAGGGATCGGACAAGCCCTTCTGGCAATTGATCCTCATCGCCTGCGAAATAATACAAAGCTGTAACACGACAACTCTCGCGAATGCTGCGGCACCATCGATGCCTATCGGAATATGGCGACCGTGTACCAATATTCAAAAGTTTTCTCTTGAACATCCCCAAGGAATGTGTGAACAATCTTTTCATTCTCGCAAAGAGAGGCTGCGAAAGACTGGGCATCGGAGACCAATGGACATGAGTGAACCGACGGCGCGCAAAAGAGGACGACGCGGATCGCCGGAATCCTGGTCCGTGGACGCCCATGTCGGGCAGCGCGTGCGGATGCGCCGGACCCTTCTGGGAATGAGCCAGGAAAAACTTGGCGAGGCGATCGGCCTGACCTTTCAGCAGGTTCAGAAATACGAACGCGGCTCCAACCGCATATCGGCCGGAACCCTGTACCGTCTTGGACAGGTGCTGGATGTTCCGGTGAGCTTTTTCTTCGACACCTACAACGATGCCGGCGGCCTGCGCCGCTCCCGCGGCGGCTTTCAGGAGTCGGACGACGACGACACCCAGATCAGCCGGCGCGAGGCGCGGCTTCTGCGCCTGTGGCGCGCCGCCCCCTCCCATGTGTCGGACGAGATGCTGTCGCTGCTCTCCGCCCTGTCACCGGAAATCAAGGAGCCGCCGGAAGGCCCCGACGAGGGCGAGGACGGCGATCCCGACTCCTCGACGTCCCAGGACCCGATGCAGTCATCCAATGGCGGCAGCAGCCTGGCGGGCAGCGAAATCGTCGCCGCGGCCCCGGAGAGGGAAAGCGCCCGCAAGGCCGGCCGCACCGTCCGCAGCGATGCGCCGCGGGTCAAGCCGGTGAAATCCGCCGACAGCTCCAGCGAGAGCAAGGCGCGCCGCCGTCATGGGGCGGTTTGGGACCCGACCGACATCCTGCGTGCCACCAAGCCATCGCCGCGAAGCTGAAGGCGACAGGGCTACAGGGCTACAGGGCGACCGACAGGCCGCCGGCACATCATCCGCATAGCAAAAAGGCTCCGCATCGGTCGATGCGGAGCCTTTTTGCTTGGAATGGTTTTCCATGGAATGGCGAACCCGGGGTGTCGGCTGAGACAGCCGACAATCCGATGCCTACCAGCTGCGAACCGGGCCGACGTCGAGATGGACGAAGCCGCTGCGCGGGTAATAACCGACGCCGCCCGACTGCATCGACTTCGCCAACTCCGAGATGGCGCGCAATTGGGTGTCGGGCAGGCGGATGTCGATGGCCATGCCGCGGGTGTGATAGCTTTCCTTCGCCACCCCGCGCGACCGGCGCCGCGCCATCGCATTGGTGCGGCGGGAGCGGTAACCGCAGATCACTTCGAACGGATCGTCCGACCCGACGCTCTGGTGAACGCGGGCGAGCAGGTCGAACAGGCGCGGATCGTAACGGCAGACCTGCTTGGCCCGATGGTCGCGCAGCAGCACGTCGAGCTTGCGCAGCGCATCCGGCTTGTAATGGCCGTCGGCCCAATAGACGCCGTCGAACCGCTCCTGCGTGTTGATGTTGTGCAGGCTGATGCGCCGGACGCTGCCGGCAAGGGGAGCGGCCTCCGCGCTGCCCGACCCCAGAAGGACCGGCGCCGTCGCCACACCCGTCGCCACGCTGGTGGCGACCCCCGTCATCAATCCCGAAGCGGCCGGAAGGGCCGACGTTACCGCCGCGGCGGCAAAACCCAGGAACCCGCGCCGACCGATGGCCGGAGCGGCACGCTCGTCATCCCCCAAATGCATCCCCGAACCTCGTCGTTTTACGTTTTTGGCCGTTCTACGCTGTGGCCGTTCGGCGTTTGGCGGGTCGCTTGGCGCCCGCGGCTGGTATAACCTTATGACCAACGCTGGTCCGAAGCGTCCCGTCTGGTGTGAATCGTCTTCGGACGGATATCCGTATAAGGAAGGTCATCGGTCGAGGCAACCAAAAAATTTTGCACTGTGACCTTCTTGCATAGGCAGGTCATAGGACGGCGGCAGGAAGATCACACCGGGAGAATGATCGACGGAATTTCGCGCCGCACGCCTCGCCTTCCATTATTGCGTTGCATAAATTGTTCGAAAGGGCCGCGGCGCGTTCATTCGTACGCACAGCCGGCCCACTGTGACAGAGGGTATCCGACATGACCGTTTCCGCCGACCTCCGCAAGCCCCGCAAGCTGGCCATGCTGGCGCTCGCTGCCGCATCGGCGCTGGCGCTGCTCGGCGTCGGCCCCGCGGACGCCCTGCCCTACCGCGACACGCTGACGCAATGGGCCGACCGGCTGGACGCCGCCGCCATGGAGCTGGACCGCAACCCGGTGCAGCCGTCGACCCGGATCGGCGAAGGCGGCCTGATGAAGCTGGGCAGCAGCGGCGAGCGCGTCGGCCGGCTGTCGCAGCGGCTGGTCGAACTCGGCCTGCTGCCGGCGGACAAGGTGTCGGACGTCTTCACCCCCGACATCGACCGCGCGGTCAAGGCCTTCCAGCTCGCCCAGCGGATGAAGCCCGACGGTCTGATCGGCGCCGGCACCCGCGCCGCCCTCGACCGCACGCCGGCGGAGGCCGCGGCGCTGATGCGGCAGAGCGCCGTCGCGATGCGCAGCTTCCGCGACACCGCCCCGGACGATGTCCTGGTGGTGAACCTGACCGACCAGACCACCACGCTGGTGCGCGGCGGGGAGGAGGAGCTGACGATGCGCGCCATCGTCGGCCGGCCGTCGCGCGAGACGCCGCTGCTGACCGACCGCATCACCCACATCATCGTCAACCCGACCTGGACCGTGCCGCCCACCGTCCTGAAGGAAGACAAGCTGCCGATGCTGCGGGCGAAGGGCGTGCCCGGCATCCAGAACGCCATCGTCTATCTCGACGGGCAGGAGGTGGCGCCGGAAACGGTCGACTGGCACGACGTCTCGCCCGGCCGGGTCCGTATCGTGCAGCAGCCGGGCGACCACAACGCGCTCGGCCGGTTCCGCTTCAACCTGACCAACCCCTACGACATCTATCTGCACGGCACCAACGAGCCGCGGCTGTTCGCGCGCGAGCTGCGCTCCATCAGCTCCGGCTGCGTCCGGCTGGAGGACCCGCGCCGGCTGGCCGAGCTGCTGCTGCAGGGAACCAGCGTGACCCCGGCGCGGATCGACCGCATGCTGAACAAGCCGCAGCCGCAGTGGGTCAAGCTGCCCACGCCGATGCCGGTTCAGTTCGTCTATTGGATCGCCACGGTCGAGGCCGACGGCGCCGTCCGCCTGCATCCGGACATCTACGACCGCCTGGACGACGTGCCGGTCGGCGCATCGGCCCCGGCGGTGGAGCCGGCGCCCGGCTCGCTTCCGGCCGTCGCGCCGGCAACCGCCCCGGCGGTAACGCCGGCCGACACCGGCCGCGCTGCCATGCCCGAGGGCAGGAGCGGCACGGCAGAGGGGACGGCCGGCGGCACAGTGGAAAAGTCCCGCGTCTGAGGGGCTATCCCCGACGGCGCGTCTTCTTGCTGCGGTTGGGCGGGACGGCGGTGGAGGCCGCTTCTTCCGGTGTCGGCCACGCATCACGGTCGCCGCGCATCGGAATGCCCATCTCGTCGCCCTGGTCGGCGAGGCCGGGCTGTTCGCCCTGATTGGCGATGCTCAGCACTGGCTCCACCGGCTCGGTCCGCATCGCGGTCGCTTCCGGACCGCCGGCCGGGTTGGGCTTCAGCGTGTCGCGGTAGTTGTCCTGGATCGCGATCTCCTCGCTGGCCAGTTCCCAATGGGCGGCGTCGCGGCCTTCCGGCCGGCCTTCGCGCTCCCAGATCTCATGCGCGCGCCGACGGATGCGGCTTTCCAAATCCTCGGCCATACGGGTCTTCTCCTTCACGGGTGGGCCTTCCAGAGGGGGTGCGGACGCGACCCACGGCGCCTGTTCCGGCGCCCGGCCGCTCCGCCTGTCCCCTAATGAACCCCGCCGCTCCCCCGCCGGTTCCGACGCGCCTCTCCACCCGCCTTTGCCCACCCCTTGGGCATGCCCGGTGGCGGCACCGTTTCCGAACGGCAACGCCCCTGTGAAAAGCGGCGGAGCCGCCACATTTTCGCCGCTTGTCGTTTGAATTAACCCCATCGGGATGATATTGCACCGCCATCAACCGGCGGTCCGCAGATAGTGGCTGGGCCAAGCGACGGGACCGATATGTTGCGCATTTCCTGGCCGAACGCCGCATCCCACAGTTCCAGCCTCCGGGTGGCCGACAGCCGCCGGGGCCGGGGCCTCGCGCTGGTCCTGCCGGCGCGCGGCCAGGGCTCCGGCGGGCTGCTCAAGGTCGCCCTGCTGGCCTGCGCGATCGCCTTGCCCGCCCTGCCCTCCCACGCCGCCGAATCGCCCGCCAAACGCCAGCCCGTCGCCAAGGTCGAGCAGAAGGCGCCGGCGCCGAACCCGGCCGCCGCCCCAGCCGCCGCCCCAGCCGCAGCCATACCCGACGGCCCGGTCCTGCGGCTGGGCATCTATTCCGGCGACGGCGACGCCTGGTGGAGCTGGAAGAACCTGCAGCGGCGCGAGCATGATCTGACGGCCGGGATGACCGCCTCGGTCATGCTGCTGGACGGCAAGAGCGAGGCCGGCGGCGTGGCGCTTTACGCCCAGGTCGCCAAGGGCACCGATGCACGGGCGCTGTGCCGGCGGATCGTCGGCGCCGGCTTCGGCTGCCTCGTCGTCGACCGCCCGGCCCCGACGGCGACGCCGGCGCCCGTCACGGTGGCGAAGACCGCTCCCGAAAAGGCGGCTCCAGAAAAGATTGCGCCTGCTCCCGACGTTGCCCCCATTCGGGCGGCATCACCGGCGGAGCCGGCCTTCACTCCGTCGCCCGCGACCAAGCCGCCGGCCGTGACCGTGGCCGTCGCCCCGCCGCTGCCCGACAACAAGCCGCCGCAGCCGGCCGTCGAGCGCGAGACGGTGACGACGACGACCACCTCCGTCCTGGCGCCGATCGGCTCCGCCAATGCCGCTCCGCTGCCGCCGCCGTCGGTCGCCGCAGCCTTGCCGCCGGCCGACGGTCTGGTCATCTACAACGAGGAAGATGCCCGCACCATGGCGGACATCGAGCAGCACAGCCGCCGCAAGGGCCGGCTGCGCTCGGTGATGCCGGATTCACGCTACGACGTGATGCCGGCGACGCTGAAGCGGGAGAACTGGAACCTCTGCGCCCTGACCTTCGACGACGGGCCGCACCGCACGGTCACCCGCCAGATTCTGGACATCCTGAACCGCGAAGGCGTGCGCGCCACCTATTTCCCGGTCGGCCGCATCGCCGAACGGCAGGGGGATCTGATCCGCGACTTCGTCGCCGGCGGACATGAGATCGGCAACCACAGCCTGACCCATTCCGACCTGCGCAAGATGGACGCCGCCGGGGCCCGCTACGAGATCACGGAGACCAACCGCATCCTGCGCGAGTTCGGCGCCAATCCGGTGCTGTTCCGCCCGCCCTACGGCCGCTATTCGGACGATCTGCTGACCATCGCGCGGGAGGAGCATATGGGCTCCGTCCTGTGGTCGGTGGACACGCGCGACTGGCAGGTGCGCAATGCCGACAAGATCGTCAGCCAGATCAAGCTGGGCGGCCTGCCGGGCAACGTCTTCCTGATGCACTCCACCTATGCCAGCACGGCGCAGGCCCTGCCCCGCGTGATCGCGGAACTGAAGGCCAAGGGCTGCGAATTCGTCACCCTGTCGGAATGGCTGGAACGGGCGCGCGTCCTGGCACTGCCGAAGATCGTCAACGCCGGCATGCCCTCGCCGGTGGCCGGAACGCCCACGGACCGCCAGTAAGGGCCGCTTGCGCCCTTACCGGGGCCTTTACCGGGCGGGCTTGCCGTCCTGTTTCTTGCGGTTCTGGGCGTATTGGCGGATCACCGCATCGACTTCCGTCGGCAGGATCGTCCAGGTGGCGCCGATGGTGTCGCCCTTGATCTCCACCACCGCGACGGTCGCGTTGAAGGTGAATTTGCCGGCCGGATCGTCGACCCGCACCGACACCTTGGCGTTCTGACCAACGATCAGCGACCCGTCGAAGCCGCGGGCAACGAAGCCCTTCGGCGTCAGCGACACGATGGGAAAGCTCTTACCGTCGCACTGGATGACGCTGACCGGCATGCGGCCGGCGGGCTTGGACGGCTTCTTGTCCTTCACCGCGACCTTCAGGAAATCGAAAAGCCCCATCCCGCGCCCCCGGAAAACCGCCCCGGATCACCGGGAGGAAGGGCGAATGCCGCCCTCACCCGCGATTAAACGCGGACATGCTTCGTGGAGCAACGGAAACCTGATCGGGAGGAATCCTAGGGAATCCTGGGGAAGCGCATCAGCGGCGGACGGACTCCTGCATGGCGGCCCAAGCCCGCTGCGCCCGCCTGACGGACAGCAGCGCGAAGGGCAGCAGGGTCACCAGGACCACCGCCATCCCGACCATGACCGACAAGGCTCCCAGCGCATCGGAGGCGGGAAGCCGGGCCACCAGCCCGGCCAGAAGATGCAGGATCAGCGCCCCCAGCACCGACACCGCCAGCAGCGGACCGACAACGGCCGGCAGCAGGCCAAGGGTGCCACGCCGCGAGCGCCCGGCAGTCCCGGCCGCAGCGGCATCCTCCGCCGCCCATCCCGACCGGCCCGCCGGGTACGGCATGCCGGCGACGCCCCGCACAACACTCCGCATTGGCACCTCCGCTCTGGCTGTCTCTCCGCACTCCGTACGGCCGCATTTCGAAGATTCGCCCGGATTACCGCCAGTCGGGGTACCGAGAGAACCGGTGCGGGAACTATAGGATGCTTTCTCCGGCCTGGCTAAAATCCAATACGATTACCTCCTTGTGCAGAGCCCCACCCTTGCCCCGGCCCAAAGCATGGGCATCGAAAGTATAGGTCCGGCCAGCAGGCACGACGGGAGGCATGGCCGCCGGCAAAGCCGACGGTCTCCACAGAGGCTGTGGATAACTGTGTGGGCAAGCCGTGGGCAGTCCCGATTCGCGCTAGGCGATTCAAGGGGGCTACGGTGTTTGCCCAAAAATCAGGCAAATAACGCAAGCGCCTGATTTATAAAAGAAAACCCTGTTTTTTGGCTCTTGGAGCCCTGGCCGCGTGTCAACCGAAATCTGTCACATTCCGTCAGATCCTGCGATTTCACACCCTGTTGTGCCCTGTTGACAACTGCTCCCAAGGGCATTCCACCATCGTTGCGGGTGGGGCGGCCCTGATCGGCCGCCCTATGACCTTCGGAAAGGTGGGGTCTCCGCAACCGCCTGAACCCTTCAGCTCTCCGTCTTCGCCCAACAGCGCAGAACCTCCGCCACGCTCCAGGCCTGGGAGATGCAGCCGCGCGGGGTGAAAGGTGCCTCGGCGTCGAAGATCTCGCTGATCGTGCCGATGCCGGCCTCGTCCAAATGCGGCAGGAAGCCCTCCAGCAGCCGCCGCGCCCCCGCCTTGTCCTCCGGGTGCAGCTTCAGCCACGCATCGACGTAGGGGCCGATCAGCCAGCCCCAGACGGTGCCCTGGTGATAGGCGGCGTCGCGCGCCCGCAGGTCGCCGAAATACTTCGCCTTGTAGTCGCGGCAGCCCGGCGCCAGCGACCTCAAGCCCACCGGGGTCAGCAGGCGGCTGCGCACCGTCTCCACCACCGGCTCCCACCGCTCGCGCTCCAACACCGGATGGTCGAGCGAGACGGCGAAGATCTGGTTGGGCCGGCAGGCGATGTCGTCGCCATGCTCGCCATCCACCACGTCGAACAGGTGGCCGGCCGAGGGGCACCAGAAGCGGGCGTTGAAGGAGGCGTGGGCCTGATCGGCCAACTCGCTCAGCGGACGGGCGGCGGCCTCGCCGTCCTCCTCGCGCAGCCAGCCGGCCATCAGCCGCAGGGCGTTGTGCCAGAGTGCGTTGATCTCCACCGCCTTGCCCCGCCGCGGCGTCACCACCCAGTCGTCGACCTTGGCATCCATCCAGGTCAGCTGGTAGCCCTCCTGCCCCTGGCGCAGCAGCCCGTCCTTCGGATCGACGCCGATGCCGAACCGGGTGCCGCGGCGGTGGAAGTCGATCACCTCGCGCAGCTTGGGCAGCAGCAGGCGCAGCGTGTCACGGTCGCCGGTGGCGCCCAGATAGCGGTGCAGCGCGTGGAAGAACCACAGCGTCGCGTCGGCGGTGTGGTACAGCCCGCGGTCCTTGCCGTCGGGGAACATGTTGGGGATCAGGCCGTCGCGGATGTAATGGCCGAAGGTGTGCAGGATCCAGCCCGCCTCCAGATGCCGCCCGGTGGCCAGCGTCAGCCCTTCCAGCGCGATCATGGTGTCGCGGCCCCAATCGGTGAACCAGTGGTAGCCGGCGATCACCGTCCGCACCTCGTCGCCTTCGGCCCGCGCCCGCATCTGGTCGGCGACCCGGCCGGCCGGCACGAACAGGAAGCTGTCGGCGGACAGCACCAGCTCCGCCATCGCCCCGTCGCGCAAGGCGGGATGGGCGTTCTGGATGATGCGGCGGCGGCGCTCCGTCTCGAACACCAGCACGTCCGCCGGCGGCAGCGCCTCCAGCCGCCACCAGTCCTCGGTCGCGGCGGCGAAGGTGATGCTCTGACCGGGACCGACCTCGCCGCTGAAATAGCCCGGCGTCCACAGCGACCCGCGCGCCTGATAGCCGCGTTCGTCCTCGACCCGGTAATAGACGTCGCGCCGGATGCCGCCGTCGAGCGTCATCGGGAAATCGCCGCCCTCGATCGCCATGCGCAGCACCGGCAGGTCGGGACCGGCGGAAACCTCGTAGCGCTGCCCGGCCGCGGTGATGCGATAGGCGCCGGCCAGCGGCCGATCGACCGCCGATTCCAGCGTGCGGAAGGCCATCACCGGCCGCAGGCGCAGCTGCACCGGCGCCTTCGCCTCCATCACCCGGTAGGTGACATGAACGATGTTCTGGCCATGCGGCAGGACGACCTGCTTCTCGATCACCGCCCCGCCGGCACGGAAACGCCAGACCGGCAGTCCGGCCTCCATGCGGAATTCCTGCAGGGCGGCGGTCTGCCCTTCCTCCCCCGCTTCGCCGCCCGCCGGATCGCCACCGGTATCGCGGCAGCTCAGGCGAAAACTGCGGCCGTCGCCGTCGATGACCACGTCGCTCAACTGGCTCAGCATCAGCACGCGGCCGAGCGGGGCCGGCAATGCCGCGATCAGCAGCCCGTGGTAGCGCCGCGTCACCGCTCCCGACACCGACCCGGAGGCATAGCCGCCGAGACCGTTGGCGACCAGCCATTCACGGGTTTCGGCACCTTTCGGACCGGTGTTCAGAACCTCGCGCGACAGGGTGCGGACGAAATCAGCCATGGGGACCTACGCTCAGCTATCGGTTTCCGACCCTTGGGAAACCATGATGACCGGGGTTGTGTTGCCTCCGGACTCGTCGCTTTTCGTCGGAAAAGCGCGCGCGGGGCCCAGAACCAGCGCCGCATGGCCGGGCAACCGCCATGCGCCGTCCGGCTGTTCCACCGCCGCCGTGCCGCAGCCGCCATAGACGGGCTCCTCGCTGGACCACAGCACCGTCCATGCCCCGTCGAGTGGCGGGGCCAGCAGCGGCTCCGCCAGCGCGCGGAGAGTCAGGTCGCGGCCCAGATTGACCAGGACCAGCCGGTCGTCGCCCTCCTCCTCCCCGAAGACGCGCAGGACGAAGGCTTCCTCGCCCAACACGGCGCCATCCAGCCCGCCGACGCGCTGGGCGGCGAACACCGGGTCCTCCCGGCGCAGGCGCAGCAGGTCGCGGTGCATCGTCCAGACTGCGGCGTTGGCCTCCCGTTCGCGGTGGTCGAGCTTGCAGCGGGTGAAGCTGTCCTCCGCCTGCGGCTTGGGCAGCCCGGTCCGCATTGCCGGCTCGGCAATGCTGGGGAACTGCGCCAGGAACTCCGCCCTGCCCGCCTCGACCAGCTTGGCCAGATCCGGCTTGTGGTCGGCGAAATAGAGGAAGGGGGCGCCGGCGGCGAACTCCTGCCCCTGGAACAGCATCGGCGTGCCGGGCCCCAGCAGGATCAGTGCGGTCATCGCCCGCAGCAGCCCCGGCGTGGTCAGCGCATGCAGCCTCAAACCGCGGGCGGAGTTGGCGATCTGGTCATGGTTCTGCAGGAAATTGACGAAGGCCGGCCGCGGCATGGCGAAGGCGGGCATGCCGCGCCGCTTGCCCTGCCAGCGATACCACTGCCCCTGGTAGAGGAAGCCGTGCTTCATCGCCGACACCAACTCCTGCGGCGTGCCGCGATAATCGGTGTAATAGGCCTCGTTCCGGCCGGTCAGCGCCACCATCGCCGAATGGTGCAGGTCGTCGTTCCAGATGGCGCACAGCCCGCAGCCGCCCTCGTCGGCCGGCTTCACCATGCTGGCGTGCTGCGGCTCGTTCTCGCCCACCAGGATGGTGGCGCGCCCGCCGGCGGCCTTGCGCACGACGCGGGAGATCTCGGCCAGGATGTGCGGCTCACCGCGGCCTTCGCTGGCGTCATGGATCGACTGGGTGGCGTCCAGCCGCAGGCCGTCCAGATGGTATTCCTCGATCCAGAAGGCGGCGTTGCACAGGAAGAACTCCCGCACCGGTTTGGAGTTGGCGCCGTCGAAGTTGATCGGCTCGCCCCACTCGTTCTTGTAGCGGTCGGTGAAATAGTCGTCGGAAAAGCATTTCAGGTAATTGCCGTCCGGACCGAAGTGGTTGTAGACGACGTCCAGGATGACGGCGAGCCCCAGCCGGTGTGCCCCGTCGACGAAGCGCCGCATGGCGTCGGCATCGCCATAGAGCCGCGTCGGCGCAAACAGGTTCACCCCGTCATAGCCCCAGCCGAAGCGGCCGGGAAACTCCGACACCGGCATGACCTCCAGTACCGTGACGCCGAGATCGGCCAGCGCCGGCAGCTCCCGCAGCGCGGCGTCCCAGGTCCCTTCCTGCGTGAAGGTGCCGATGTGCATCTCGTAGATCACCTGCCCCCGGATGGCGCGCCCTTGCCAGTCCTGATCGGTCCAGGCGAAGCGGTGCGGATCGACCAGTTGCGAGGCCCCGTGCGGCCCCTCAGGCTGGAAGCGCGACATCGGGTCGGGATAGAGCATGTCGCCGCCGTCCAGCCGGAAGCGGTAGAGCCCACCGGCCTCCAGCCCCGGCACGGCACCGGAGAAATAGCCGTTCCCCTCGCGCTCCAGCGCCGTCGCCCGCCCGTCCGGTTCGGCCACAAGCTCCACCCGTCCGGCCTTCGGCGCCCAGACCCGCGCATGGGCGCCGCCGGGTAGCAACTCCACACCGATGGGCCAGCGGCGTTTGACGGTGGCCTGCGCCTGTTCGACAGGCGGTACGGCGGCGGACATCTTCACGGCAGTTGCCCCCGATGAGTGATGCGGACTTGTCTTGCGGGGATGGTCAACAGGGGTGGGGCGGCGTGGTCACGGGTGGGCTGAAAATTGTTTCAGGGGCTAAGGGTTTGGGGGAGTTCCGGCTGGCGGTGCCCCCACCCCAACCCCTCACACCCGCTCCCCAAAACTCCGCGCCGCCGCGTCGATCACCAGCGGGTGGGCGCGCAGCGCAGTCAGCGCCGCTTCCACCTTGTCGTCGGTGACCTCCAACGTCACCAGCACGTCCGAGCGGTCGCCGCGCTCGGCGTCGCGCTCCTCCCGCCCAAGCTGCACGACATCGCCGAAGCGGTCGCGCAGGCTGCCGACGATTTCGGCCTCCACACCCCGGCCGCGTTCGGCGGGATAGGCATAGACCAGTTCCATGGCGGCTCTCCCTTTTCGCTCTAGCCTTGCGGGGCGAAGACGACGCGCAGGCAGTCGTCGGCCTTCTCCTTGAACATGCGGTAGGCCTGCGGGCCGTCGTCCAGCGGCAGCCGGTGCGTCATCAGATAGGATGGGTCGAGGTCGCCGTTGCGGATGTGCTCGAACAGCCGGTCGGCATAGCGCTGGCCGTTCTGCTGACCCATGCGGAAGGTCAGGCCCTTGTTCATCGCCGCCCCCATCGGGAACTTGTCGATCAGCCCGCCATAGACGCCGACGATCGACAGGGTGCCGCCCTTGCGGCAGCTCTCGATCATCTGGCGCAGCACCGCCGGCCGGTCGGTCTGCAGCCCCACCGCCTGCTTGGCACGGTCATACAGGTCCTCGACCGCGTTCGACGCGCTGTCGGCCTCCATGCCGACGGCGTCGATGCAGACGTCGGGACCGCGCCCGCCGGTCATCGCCTGCAGCGCATCGAAGATGTCGACGCGGCTGTAGTCCAGCGTCTCGGCCCCCACCTTCATCTGGGCGGCGCGCAGCCGGTCGGGAAAGCGGTCGATGCCGATCACCCGCTCCGCCCCCAGCAGAGTGGCGCTGCGGATCGCCATCTGGCCAACGCCGCCGCAGCCCCACACCGCCACCACGTCGCCCGGCTTGATGCCGGCCATGTCGGCGGCCATGTAGCCGGTCGGCACCGCGTCGGACACGAAGACCGCCTTCTCGTCGCTCACCCCCTCCGGCACGCGGAAGGCGTTGAAGTCGGCATAGGGCACGCGGATATATTCGGCATGGCTGCCGGCATAGCCGCCGAAGGCGTGGCTGTAGCCGAAGATGCCGGCGCCGCAATGGCCGTAGGCGGTGCGGGCATAGTCCGGGTTCGGGTTGGAGTTGTCGCACAGCGAGCTTTCGCCGTGTTGGCAATGCCCGCAATGGCCGCACCCGATGATCGACACGGTGATGACCCGGTCGCCGCGGTTGAGATAGCGGACCTCCGGTCCCTTCTCCACGATCTCGCCCAGGAATTCGTGGCCGATGATGTCGCCGGGCCGCATGGTCGGGACATAGCCGTCGATCAGATGCAGGTCCGACCCGCAGACCGACGACAGCGCCACCTTGACGATCACGTCATGCGGATTGACCAGCACCGGGTCGGGCACCCGCTCCACCCGCAGGTCGTTGGTTCCGTTCCAGCAGAGCGCCTTCATTCCGTCGCCTCCCGGAAAGAGCCGGACCCATTCCCACGCGGCTGCCGTTCGATGGTCGACAGCTCGCCGGTCTCCACCCGCTGTTTCAGCCGGCGCAGCGCCTCTTCCGCCTGCCCTTCCGGCGTCACGCCCAGAAGCGCCGCCACCTCGGTGGCCGGAACGCGGTAGACCAGCGTCAGCCGCACCTCCGTCCCGCGGTCGCCCGGCGCCGGGCTCAGCATCAGCGAGGCGCGGTGCGGCAGAGCCGTCTCGCCCACCGTGTGCCAGGTCAGCAGCCGGTCCTCGTCGACGCGGTCGAGCACGCAGCGCCAGCTCGGTCCCTCGCCACCCGAGACGGCCTTGGCGATCCAACGGCTTTCGGTGGCCGACAGCACGTCGACCCGCTCCAGCTGCGGCATCAGCTTCGGCAGGTTGGCGAAGTTGCGCCAGAAGCGGAAGACCGCCCCCGGTTCCGAGGCGATGGTGACGACCGCCTGCGTGCGCTCCGGCGTCAGCGACCGGCGGCGGGAGGCCGGGACGCTGCGCCAGGCGCCGGGGTTCGGCACGGCACGCAGGGACCGCTCACCCAGGGGCCGCAACCCCAGGGCACCGACGGCGAACAGGCCGGCACCGCCCAGCGCCAGCATCGCCCCACCCCAACCCGACCGCCGCAACCCGATCACGCCCAGCGCGGTGCCACCCATCATGGCGAGCCAGCGGCCGCCGGTCGCGGCCTCGCCCGAGCCAAGGTTCGCGCCCAAGCCCGAAAGAAAAGAGTCCGGCTGCGGCCAGCGGCCCCGCCCGGTCAAACTGTTCGACGCCATCGCCGCTCCTTTCCCGTCTGTGCAAATTCTTCGGCCAAAGCCTTTGGGCCAAAGCCTTTGCACAGAGAACAGCCGGGTTGCGGCTTCGTTGCCTCGCTTGCCTCGGCAAACGGCAACCGCGGGGCGTTCCCGCTGTTACCATCTTCAGCAGCCAAGATCGGAAGGGAGAATGGCCGTGCCGCTTCTGGACGCCACCATGGGCATCGCCGACGCCGAGGGCTTTCAGCCGGTGACGCTGGAAACCGACCGTGGCCCGGTCGAGACCCGCTATTACCCGGTGCCGGGCGGGGAGCTGGCGGTGCTGTGGGTCGGCGGGGTCGGCGGCGGCTTCGACACGCCGGCGCGCGGGCTCTACCCCCGTCTGGGCGCCGACCTGACCGCGGACGGCATCGCCTCGCTGCGCCTGCGCTTCCGCGATCCGCGCGACCTGGAAGAGGCGGTGTACGACCTGCTGTGCGGGCTCAGCTTCCTTGGCCGCCAGGGCATCCACCATGTGGCCCTGGTCGGCCATTCCTTCGGCGGCGCCGTGGTCATCCAGGCGGCGGCGTCGAACCGGGGTGCGGTCTGCACCGTGGTGGCGCTGGCGACCCAGGGCTACGGCACCGACCCGGTCGGCGATTTGTCCTGCCCCATCCTGCTGATCCACGGCGAGGCGGACGAGATCCTGCCGCCCAGCTGCTCCATCCACGTCCACCGCAAGGCGCGCGAACCGAAGAAGCTGGTCCTGGTCCCCGGCACCGGTCACGCCCTGGAGGAGGCGTCGGAGGCGGTCTGCCGCGAGGTGCGCGACTGGCTGAAGGATAATCTGCTGAAAAGGTAGGGGGCTGACGCCCCCCTCAGCTTTCCTTCGCCTTCTGGGTGTCGCTGATCGGCTGCACGCCCGGCGGGTGTTCCTGCTGCGGTTGCGGCTGTTGCTGCTGGGGCTGTTGTTCCGGCGGCGGTTCGCGGCGCGGCGGGCCGGCCTTCACGTCCTGATAGACCGCCTTGGCGATCTCCAGCAGTTCCTCCTTCGACAGGCGGCCGGCCAACGCATAGGCCAACGGACCCTCGACCCAATAGAAGGTGGCGACGTCGCCGTTCTGGGTGAAGCTGAAGTTGGACTGGTTGCCGCTCTGCGGTGCGCCGACGAACAGGGTGATCCGCTTGTTGCCGTCGTTGGCGTACATGTACTGGGCGCCTGCGCCGAGATCGGTCGGCAGCGACCGGCCGCCGATCAGCCGGTAGCCGACGCGGCCCAGGTCCGGACCGAACACGTCGCGGCCCATCCGCTTGGACAGCCAGCCGTTCAGCTCATCCTGATTGTCGGCGCCAAGCTCCACCTGGAACCGTTCGTCCGACGTATAGAAACGGTGCGCCTGCGTCGCCTCCTGGGCGAAGGTGGCCAGCGTCTGGCGCTGCTGGGCGACCGGGGCGGCGGCCTGCTGGTCGGCGCCGCGGCCCATCCAGCCGCCGGCCGCACCGGCGACCACCAGCATCACCGCGGCGGCGAATCGCACCAGCGGGCGGGCATGCCAGGCCGAACGGTTGTCGTTGAAGGCGATGCGGCCCTTCAGCCGGTCGGACAGCTCCTGAACCGTGTCGCTCGGCGGCTCGCGCAGAACGGTGTCGAACATCTCATGCAGCAGCAGCCCCTGGGCGCGGTAATCCTCCGCCCGGCGCGCCGCCTCCGGATCCTCGGCAAGCCATCGCTCCACCGCCAGACGGCGGTTGCCGTCCAGCTGGCCATCCACATAGGCGTGGAGTTCGTCCTCCGTGATCCGTCCAGTCGCTTGATGCGCGTTCATCACTTCACCCGCCGGAGGGTGACGCCACCCTCGTTCGCCAGTTTCGCCCGCACCGCCTCGCGCGCCCTGGAGAGGCGCGACATGACGGTCCCGATCGGTACGCCGAGCATGTCGGCGACCTCGTCATACTTCAGGCCCTCCAGCGCCACCAGAAGCAGCACCTTGCGCTGTTCCTCCGGCAACTCGTCGACCGCGCGCATCATTTCGCGCAGTTCGACACGCTCTTCCTGCCGGGCCGGGCTGACCAGCTTCGATTCGACGTCGGCGACGTCGACCTCCTGCGGCCGGGCGGCCTTGGAACGGACCTGATTGACGTGGACGTTGTGCAGGATGGTGAAAAGCCATGCCCGCAGGTTCGTCCCCGCCTGGAAGCTGTCGGCGCGCGCCACCGCGCGCGTCAGCGCCTCCTGCACCAGATCCTCCGCATCCGCACCGTTGCGCAGCAACGCACGCGCGTAGCGCCGCAAGGACGCGATGTGGACTTCCAGATCGACCCCGAATTTGCTCAACCGCGCACCCGTTCCTTACCGGTAACGCCAAGGCTCACGCCATGGACTCCCCCTTCCAGCGAGAGGCCGGACGGGACGACGAGGGCGCCGCAACTCCAGGGCCGGGCCGGCTCACTCGACCCTGCGGCCGAAATGGGGACCCGATGCATATGGGTGCGAACGCGCGCCGCGCATCCTTTATTCCAGACTTTGTCGGGCTTGCAGCAAAATTTATGCGGTACGGCCACGCTTGTGCCGAAAAGGCTTCAGGGCCGGCCGCGTCGATGATCGGATGGGATATGCCCACCCTGGAGTTGCCCTGGAAAAGCGGAGAGCCCCCGGCCCTCGGCTATGGCGGCAATCATGCGGATGTGGCCCCCCGCCGCATCTTTCACCCTTTGGAGACGACCTGTCCGTCGCGCAAGGTCACCGTGACGTCGAAACGGCCGAAGATCGTCTCGTCGTGCGTGACGACCAGGATCGCCGCCTGCTGCTCGATGGCGAGCCGGCGCAGCAGGTCCATCACCATGGCGGCGCGCCCGGAGTCCAGGGCCGCCGTCGGCTCGTCGGCCAGGATGATGCGCGGGCGATTGGCGAGCGCGCGGGCGATGGCGACGCGCTGCGCCTCGCCGCCCGACAGCCGCGACGGCAGCGTCGCGCCGCGGTGTCCCACCTCCAGATAGTCCAGCAAGGCCCGCGCACGGCGCCGCGCCTCGGCGCCGGGAACGCCGGCAAGGTCGAGCGCGACCGCGACGTTCTCCTCGGCGGTGAGGAACGGCAGCAGGTTGTGGAACTGGAAGATGAAGCCGATCTTCTCCAGCCGCAGCCGGCGCAGGTCGGATCGCAGCCAGCGGCCGTCGTAGACCGTCTCGCCGTCGAGGTCCAGGCGGCCCCGCGTCGGCTCCACGATGCAACCGATCAGGTTCAGCAGCGTCGTCTTGCCCGATCCGCTGGGGCCGAGCAGCCCGACCACCTGCCCCGGATAGACCCGCAGGTCGGTGTCCTTCAGCGCATGCACGGCGGTCTCGCCGCGGCCATAGGTCTTGGCGATTCCCCGAAGCTCGACGAGCGGCGCGGCCATCGCCCTACCCTCCCAGCGCCGTGGCCGGATCGACCTTGAGCGCCAGGCGCACGCCAAGCCCGCTCGCCGCCACGCACAGGACCAGCACCGCCGCGCCCAGCATCAGCGCGTCCTCCGGCAGCAGCAGCAGGCGGCGCGGAAAGTGATCCTTGGCGAGCAGAATGAGCAGCGTGCCGGCGCCCCAGCCGATGAGCCCCATGGCGAGCGCCTGCTGCACGATCAGGGCGACGATGGTGCGGTCGGGCGCGCCGATGAGCTTGAGCGTGGCGATGGCCTTCACCTTGTCCATGGTCAGCGTGTAGAGGATCAGCGCGATCACCACGGCCGAAACCGCCAGCAGGATCGCCGTGAACAGACCGATCTGCCGCCGCGCCTTTTCGACCACCGATCTCAGCAGCAGCCCTTCCTGGTCCTCCTGCGTCAGCGCCCCGAGATGTTTCCAGCGTGCCGCCTCGGCCGCAACGCCGGCCGCCGGCACGCCGGGCAGCAGCCGCGCCACCACCGCGTTCACGGTGTCGAGACCGGCCGGGCGGGCGCCGCGCGCCAATTCGCGCCGGGCGGCGGGCGGGTCCAGTTCGAACTGCAGCCGCTGGCTGTCCTTCAGCGTCAGATGGACCACCGGATCGCCGCCCGACGCGACGATGCCCTCGGTCAGCCCCACCACCTCGTAGGAGTCCCGCCCCAGCCGCACCCGCTCGCCGATCTCCAGCCCGGCGCGGCGGTCGGCGAGCATTTCATAGTGGCTGCGGGTGATCGGCCGCCCGGCGGCGAGGCGTTTCGGTTCACCCGGCCGGCCCGGCTCGTAGCCGACCACGTACAGGCGCAACGTCCGCCCCCGGTGTGCGGTTTCCACCGACTGGAAGGTGAGCGATCCCGCCGCCGCCACCCCGGCCAACCGCGCCACCGCGTCGCGCGTGTCGCCGGGAATGCGCGAGGCCTCGGCAAACGGGCCGCGGGTGCCGGATTCGACGATCCACATGTCGGCGCCGGGCGCGCGCACCAGGGTCAGCGCCTCGTCCACCAGCCCACGGTAGATGCCGATCATCGACAGCACGACGCCCAGCAGCAGGCTCAGCCCCAGACAGGTCAGCAGAAAGCGGCCGAGGTTGTGGCGGACATCGCGCAGGGCGAGGTTCATGGCGGCGTCCCCAGCGGATCGGCACGCCGGCCCTCGCGCAGGCCGGGCACGGCGGCGACCACCGGCCGCGCGCCATCGGGCAGGCCTCCGGTCACCTCCAACCGGCCATCCAGGGTCCGCCGGCCGAAACTCAGCGCGCGGCGGGCGAGGCGGTCGTCCTCGACAGTCCACACCGTGCCGCTCGCTCCGTCGAAGCGATCGATCGCCGTCTGCGGCACCAACACGGCGCGCGGCAGGCGGCCCACCGCGATGGTCGCCTCGACCTGTTCGGCGAGGTAGACGCGCGGCGGGCAGACCTCGCATTTCAAATAGACTTTCCGCTCCTCGGTGACGCGGTCGCTTTCCAGTTCGATGCGCGTCACGCGCGCCCGAAAGGTCTCGCCGGGATGCGAACGCAACCGCACCGTCGCAACCTGCCCTTCCACGAGGCCGCCGGCCGAGGCCTCGTCGATGTGGACCAGCGCCCAGACGCTGTCCGGGGCGATCAGGGTGAACAGCGGCTCGCCGGGATTGACGGCGGCGCCCAGCTCCTTGTGGCGGGCGATCACCAACGCGTCGAACGGAGCGGTCAGCGTGTAGCGGTCGAGCCGCGCGGATTCGTAACGCAGCCGCGCCTCGGAATCGGCAACGGCGGCTTCCGCCACCGCGAGGTCGGACTGCGCCACCGTCAATTCCGCTTCGGCGACGCGCAGGTCGGCGGCGCTGTCCTCCGCCACCTCCACCGACACGCTGCCCTTGGCCAGCAGTTGCTGCCGTCGTCCGGCGGCCTGCCGGCGCTTGTCGAGCAGTGAATGCGCCTTGAGGATGGTGGCCTCCGCCCTGGCGCGCGCCGCCCGCGCCTGCCCGACGGCGGCCTTGGCCTCGGCGACGCGGGCGTCCTGCTGGCGGGTGTCGAGACGGGCGAGCACAGCGCCCTGCGGCACGCGGTCGGCGTGGTCGGCGAACAGCTCCGTCAGCGTGCCGGCGACCTCCAGCCCGACCGCCGAGCGCACCCGCGCCTCAACTGTGCCGATGCCGTAGACCTCCAAAGGCACGTCGCCCTCCGCCGCCGCGACTGGCACCGCCAGCGGGCGCAGCCACAACGCCCAGGCTCCGCCGGCCAGGACGCCGAGAATCACGAGCAGCGCGAGACCGAGCCGCAGCCGACGCATGTCCGGATTCCCTTCGCCCGTTCCCCATTGCGGAAACGATACACCCCGCCACGCGCCCGCGTCGGTGAGATTGTCACCGACGCGGGCGGGGCGAACCGCCGCAGGCCAACCGAAAGGCTGCCCGATCATGTCCGAGGAGATGGTGTATCTTATCCGACGCGATGCGCGACGGGGACGAAGGGCCGACGGCCTGTCGGAATCGTCTGGAATGAGTGGTGGGCCCGGCCGGATTCGAACCGACGACAACACCGTTATGAGCGGCGCGTTCTAACCGCTGAACTACAGGCCCTACCGCGGGGCGCACTTTGCGACAAAGCTTCGGGGAAATGCAACCCCTCGTTCGTCGGTCCGACACGGAGGTCCGAAAACGAAAACGGGGGCCGATCGGCCCCCGCTTCGTCTCGAACGATACGCTCCCGGATCAGGTATCCCAATCAGGTATCGAGGAAGCTGCGCAGCTTGCGCGACCGCGACGGGTGCTTCAGCTTGCGCAGCGCCTTCGCCTCGATCTGCCGGATACGCTCGCGGGTCACGTTGAACTGCTGGCCGACCTCTTCCAGCGTGTGGTCGGTGTTCATGCCGATGCCGAAGCGCATGCGCAGCACACGCTCCTCGCGCGGCGTCAGCGAGGCCAGGACACGGGTGGTCGTCTCGCGCAGGTTCGCCTGGATGGCGGCATCCAGCGGAAGGACCGCGTTCTTGTCCTCGATGAAATCGCCGAGATGCGAATCCTCCTCGTCGCCGATCGGCGTTTCGAGGGAGATCGGCTCCTTGGCGATCTTCAGGACCTTGCGGACCTTCTCCAGCGGCATCATCAGACGCTCGGCCAGCTCTTCCGGGGTCGGCTCACGGCCGATCTCGTGCAGCATCTGGCGGCTGGTGCGGACCAGCTTGTTGATCGTCTCGATCATGTGGACCGGGATGCGGATGGTCCGCGCCTGGTCCGCGATGGAGCGGGTAATGGCCTGACGAATCCACCAGGTGGCGTAGGTCGAAAACTTGTAGCCGCGCCGGTACTCGAACTTGTCCACCGCCTTCATCAGGCCGATGTTGCCCTCCTGGATCAGGTCCAGGAACTGCAGGCCGCGGTTCGTGTACTTCTTGGCGATCGAGATGACGAGACGCAGGTTGGCCTCGACCATCTCCTTCTTGGCCCGGCTCGCTTCCTTCTCGCCCTTCTGGACGGTGGAGACGATGCGGCGGAACTCGTTGATCGGCAGGCGCGCTTCCTCGGCGACGTTGGAGATCGCCTCGCGCGTCTTGCGGATGTCGCCGTCGTACTTCTCCGCGAACTTGCCCCAGGTCTTGGGGTTCAGGCCGCGGATGCGCTCCAGCCAGTTCGGATCCAGCTCGTGGCCGAAATACTGGTTCAGGAAGTCCTCGCGCTTCACCCGGCACTCGGTCGCCATGCGCAGCAGGCGGCCTTCGAAGCCGGTCAGCTTGCGGTTCAGGCCATAGAGCTGCTCGACCAGTTGTTCGATGCGCTGGTTGTTCAGGCGGACGGTGTTCATCAGCTCGACCATTTCGAGCTTCAGCTTGTCGTACTTCTTGTCCGTCTGCTTGCCGACGTCCTCGCCGCGCTGCATCGCCGCCATCCGGGACTCATGCAGCTTGTGCAGCTTGTCGTAGGTCGCCTTGATGTTCTCGAAGGTCTCGATGACCTGCGGCTTCAGCGCGGCTTCCATCGCGGACAGCGACAGGCTGTTCTCGCCCTCGTCGCCTTCATCGCCCTCCTCGCCCTCGCCTTCGGCGCGCGGCGGACGCGGCTCGTCGCCGTCCTCCTCGGCCGCCGGCGCTTCGGCGGCGGGGGCCGGGGCGGCACCAGGGGCGCCGCCGGCTTCGACCACCTCGGCCAACCCCTCCGGAATCTCCTCACCGTCCGGGCCGCCGCCATAGGTGGCGTCCAGATCGATGATGTCGCGCAGCAGCATCTTCCCTTCCATCAGGGAATCATGCCACTCCAGGATGGCGCGGATGGTCAGGGGCGATTCGCAGATCGCGCCGATCATCATCTCGCGGCCGGCCTCGATCCGCTTGGCGATGGCGATTTCGCCTTCGCGCGACAGCAGCTCCACCGAACCCATCTCGCGCAGATACATGCGCACGGGGTCGTCGGTGCGACCGATGTCGTCGTCGTCGAGATTGCCCGACGAACGGCCTTCGCCCTCGCCTGCCCCCTCGCCGCTGTTCTCCGAATCCTGCTCTTCCGATTCGACGATGTTGATGCCCATTTCGGACAGCATCGCCATCGTGTCTTCGATCTGCTCGGACGAGGACGAATCCTGCGGCAGCGCTGCGTTCAGCTCGTCATAGGTGACATACCCGCGCTCCTTGCCGCGGGCGATCATCTTCTTGACGGCCAAACCCATGCCGTCCATCAGAGGACCGTCTGCGGATTCCTCCCGCGTTTCGGAAACTTCCACGCTGTTCGCAGCTTTCGTGGCCATGCGATCGGTGCCCCCGCATTACCCCAGTGAATAAAGACGAAAGGAGCGTCCGGTCCCGGTTACCCGGCCCGTCCGCCCCACCCCCAACCATGTATCTACCCAGAACCCGCCATCACAGAAACTGTCATGCGGCCCCGTCCTATTGCCCTGTGTCCCGTCAACCGATGCCCGATTGGCGACGATATTGATCATCAACCGTCAGACATCGTCAAAGTCACTGTCGTCCGCACTACCCAGACCGGACCTTATGACCTCCTGCTGAAGAGCCACGACCCTCGCGAAGTTGGCCTCGCTGTTGTCACGGGTCAGAGCCGCCTTCGCTTCCCTAAGATCGTCGAGCACCCGCTCGTGATGCAGATGCCGCCACGCAGGCCACCATCCCTTCCTGGCATCCTCCGTGGAGGCATCAGGACGGGCGAAGCCGGCATGGACATAGGTCGACTCGCCTAGCAAAGCACCGACCATGGTCTCATGGCCGGCGGATGACAAGTGGCGACAAAGCGCAGCGGCGTCAAGTGTCGAGTCGTGATTGCGGTCGTCGGAAAGGCATTCCATGACCGCCCAGCGCAGTTTTTCCAGCTCCGGGTCACCGAACGGCAACAGCCCCAGCGGCTCGGCCAGTTCGCCGAACAATTCCGGATGATTGATGAGCGTCGCCAGCAGGATCCGTTCGCGCATCGAGGCGAGGCGGGAGGCGCGGCCGCGCCCCTCCCCCACCGGCTTCGACGTCAGGCGGCCCGGCGTGCCCGGCACATGGCGGCGCGGCGCCTCGCCGAAGCGGCCCCGCCCCTGCCCCGGCACCCATGGGGCACGATTGTAGCCCTGGCGCACCGGGGCGAAGGCCTCGTCGACGCGGCGGCGCATCTCGGTGCGGTAGAAGCTCTGGACGTCGCGGTCGGCGATGGTGGCGACGCGGGCCTCCAGCGCCGCCTTCACCGCGGCCTTGGCCTCCGGCGTGTCGGTCGGCCGACCCTCGCTCTCCATCCGCCACAAGGCGTCGGACAGCGGGATGGCCGCCTCCAGCACCGCCCCCATCGCCTTGGCGCCGCTGGCGCGGATCAGGCTGTCGGGGTCCTCGCCCTCCGGCAGGAAGGCGACGCGGGCCGACTGGCCGGGGGCGAGGTGCGGCAAAATGCGCTCCACCGCCCGCCATGCCGCGCGCCGGCCGGCATTGTCGCCGTCGAAGCACAGGAAGGGTACCTTCTCCGCCGCCGGGATCAACTTCCACAGCTCCTGCACCTGCGTCTCGGTCAGCGCGGTGCCCAGCGGCGCCACGGCGCCCTCGAAGCCGGCACGGACCAGCGCGATCACATCCATATAGCCTTCGGCGACGATCACCGGCTTGCCGTCCGCCGCCGCCTGCCGTGCCCGCGACAGGCCGTAGAGCAGCGTGCCCTTATGGAAGAGCGGGGTGTCGGCGGTGTTGACGTATTTCGGCCCGTCGCCCTCCAGGATGCGCCCACCGAAGGCGACCACCTGCCCGCGCCGGTCGGTGACCGGGAACATCACGCGGTTGCGGAAGAAGCTGTAGGGCGCCCGGCCGTCGTCCGGCCGCTTCAGCAGCCCGGCATTGACCATGTCCTCGTCGGAAAAACCCTGCTTCCCAAGATAGGTGCGCAGCGCGTTCGAATCGCCGGGGGCATAGCCCAGCCGGAAGCGGGCGATGGTCTCGCCGTCCAGCCCGCGCCGCATGAAATAGTCCAGCCCCGGCCGCCCGGCGGGCGTGTGCAACTGCTGCTCGAACCAGCGCGCCGCCTGCTCGACGAGATCGTGCAGGGTCTTGCGCCGCTCGTAGCGCTGCCGGTCCTCCTCCGTCGGACGCGGAACCGGCAAGCCGGCCTCGCCGGCCAAATGCTCGACCGCATCGGGAAAGCCGAGGTTGTCGTGGCGCATGACGAAACCGATGATGTCGCCATGGGCGCCACAGCCGAAGCAATGGAAGAAGCCCTTCTGGTCGTTGACGTAGAAGGACGGCGACTTCTCATTGTGGAAGGGACAGGGAGCCTTGTACTCGCGGCCGGCGCGGATCAGCCGCAGCCGCTTGGAAACCACTTCCGACAATGTCAGCCGGGTGCGCAGTTCTTCCAGGAATTGGGGCGGGAAAGCCATGGTCGAACGGTCACCGGGGAGGGATGGGCAAAGGGCGCTAGGCTATAGCAGAGGCATAGTATGGGAACCAGCGCCGCCGGCCCCAAGGGTGCAGATGGCGCAAGTGGAGTGCGTCAGTCCGGCTGCGTGACGAGATGCGTCCCGGCATAGAGCGTCCGCAACGGGGCCTGATAGCCGATGCTGTCCAGAGTCAGCACCTCGTCCCCGACGATCACCTGCGGACTTTCCGGCCAGCTGCCATCCGCCTGTCGCCGCAGAAGCTCCGCACCGACCCCGGCCGTCCACAGCACCAGGATCTCGCGGACCGACGGCAGCGTGGTGTAGGTCCAGACATTCTCCCACGTCTCGGCCTCGTTGCTTGGCGAAAGGATCTCGATCAGCAGGACCGGATCGGGCAGCGTGCGCAGGCCCCGTTCATCCGGGGCGCAGGTCACGCCCAGGTCGGGGATGCGCATGTTGTGGCTGGACCGGACGCGGGGCTGCACGCCCGGCGCGGTCACGACATGGCAGCCGGGCGCGCGGTCGGCCAGATGGTTGCCGATCAGGCGGGCGACGGTGCTCTGCAGAATGCCATGGGTGATGCTCGCCGGGGCCATGGCCCGCGGTTCGCCGTTCACCAGCTCATAGCGCGTGTCGGTGCCGTCGCCGTTCCAGTCCAGGAACTCCGCGACGGTCATGCCTGAAAAGCTGGATTTGCGGACCGCGACCATTCCACCGTCCTCCTGCCCGACTGCCACGGGTCGCATCAGACCTCAAGCCTAGCCTGAGTCGCCCCGCGGCGGCCAGCGCCCCTTATTTCCCGGACAACCGGGCCTTCACCAGACCGCCGGCCTTGGCAAAGTCCATCTGGCCGGCATGGCGGGCCTTCAGCTCGGCCATCACCTTGCCCATGTCCTTGATGCTGGAGGCGCCCAGTTCGGTCACGATGGCGTCGATGGCGGCCGTGGACTCCTCCTCGCTCATCTGCTTGGGCAGGAAGCGTTCGATGACGGCGATCTCCTCGCGCTCCTGCTGCGCCAGTTCGGGACGGCCGCCCTGATCGTACAGCCCCGCCGATTCGTTGCGCTGCTTCACCAGTGTCTGCAGCATCGACAGGATCTCCGCCTCGTCGATGCCGTCGGTCACGCCGCGCGAGCGGGCGGCGATGTCGCGGTCCTTCAGGCCGGCGAGGATCATGCGGATGGTGGACACCGCGCGCTGGTCCTTCGCGCGCATCGCATCCTTAAGGCTGTCGTTGAACTGCGTGCGCAGCGTCATGTCCTGTCTTCCTTGGTTCGTCGGGCCGGGAGCGGGCCGGGATCGAAAGGCTCCGGCCGGACAGCCGACTATTCCGAAAATGGCCGTCGATTTCCATGGCAAAAGCCCCATCCGGCGAATGGCCGCCCGGAACCCTCCGACTTTGTCCGCAGATCAGGGCCGCCTTGCAAAGCTATTGCTGGAAATCCGGCCGCCAATCGTCATATAGGATGTCCGGCCCACCCGATCAGCCCACTCGATCCCACGTCATCGCCCGCCAGGGCGGATATGGGGTGCGAGCGGTTGCGTGTGCGCGCCCGGCGGGACGCTAGGCCGTCGCCGTTCCGCCGATCACCCGATCCGTCGCCGGCCGCGGTTTTTGGGAAGGTTCACAGGAATGACTCTCGCCACTCCCCCCTCCGACAATGCGGTTCACACCGGCGTCCTGGTCCTGGCCGACGGCACGGTGTTCCGCGGCCGAGGCATCGGCGCCACGGGGGATTCGGTGGGCGAGGTGTGCTTCAACACCTCCATGACCGGCTATCAGGAGATCCTGACCGATCCCAGCTATGCCGGCCAGATCATCACCTTCACCTTCCCGCACATCGGCAACACCGGCGCCAACGCCGAAGACATCGAGACGGTCACGCCCGCCGCCCGCGGCCTGATCCTGCGCGCCGACATCACCGACCCGTCGAACTGGCGCGCCACCCGCCACCTGGACGACTGGCTGAAGAGCTACGGCCTCATCGGTCTGGCCGGCGTCGACACCCGCCGCCTGACCCGCCGCATCCGCGACCTGGGCGCGCCCAACGGCGTCGTCGCCCATTCGCCGGACGGCAAGTTCGACATCGAGGCGCTGGTCGCCAAGGCCAAGGGCTGGCCGGGTCTGGAAGGCATGGATCTGGCCAAGGACGTGTCCTGCCGCCAGACCTATGACTGGACCGAAGCCGGCTGGACCATCGGCGGTGGCTACGCCACCCAGGACAAGCCGCAGTACCATGTCGTCGCCATCGATTACGGTGCCAAGCGCAACATCCTGCGCTGCCTCGCCGCCGCCGGCTGCAAGGTGACGGTGGTTCCCTCCACCGCCACGGTCGAGGACGTGATGCGCCACCAGCCGGACGGCGTCTTCCTGTCCAACGGCCCCGGCGACCCCGCCGCCACCGGCGAATATGCCGTGCCGACGATCAAGGGCCTGCTCGACACCGGCGTGCCGATGTTCGGCATCTGCCTCGGCCACCAGATGCTGTCGCTGGCGCTGGGCGCCAAGACCACCAAGATGGCGCTGGGCCACCGTGGCGCCAACCATCCGGTCAAGGACCTCGCCTCCGGCCGGGTGGAGATCACCAGCCAGAACCACGGCTTCGTCGTCGTTCCGGAGACCCTGCCGGCCGACGCCGAGGTCACCCATGTCAGCCTGTTCGATGGCACCAACGAGGGCATCCGCCTGAAGGGCAAGCCGGTCTTCTCGGTGCAGTACCACCCGGAAGCCTCGCCCGGCCCGCAGGACAGCCACTATCTGTTCGACCGCTTCGTCCAGCTGATTGCCGAGAAGAAGGCAGCCTGACGCTCGACAGGCAGCAAAAAAGGGGGAGCCGTTCGCGCGGCTCCCCCTTTTCTATTTGGCGTAACGGTCCTTGTCAGGGGACGGCGTCGCGGCGGTCGCCGTGCGCGGCTGGACCCGCTGGATGCCGCCGTAGCAGCTGGTGCCGCCACGCCCGCCGGGCGATCCGGCGGCCTGGCCGTACTGTGTGCAATCGGCTGTCTGGCCGGCGGCGGTCTGGGTAACGGCCGCCTTGTCGCCGCCATGCGTCTGGTCACGAGGCTGTGATTTGGAATCGTTCACAGTGGCCTCCTGGAGGTTGCGGACCATATCGATTATGGCCTCTCCTAGATTGCCAACATGGGCAGTGATCAGCGGTTCCAACAGATATGCGCCTTCCGGATTATCCGTTTTCCCACAAGTCTGCGCCGGCGGCCCAGCCCGACGGCCCCGCCTGCCCGCTCTGCGGCCGGCCGATGGTGCCGGGCGCCAGCCTGAACGAGCACCACCTGATCCCGCGCACCTACGGCGGCCGGGAAACGGTGACGATGCACCGCATCTGCCATGCGAAAATTCACGCGGTGCTGACCGAACAGCAGCTGCGCGACCACTATCACGAGATCGACGCGCTGCGCGGCCATCCCGACATCGCCGCCTTCATCCGCTGGGTCCGCCGCAAGCCGCCGGAGTTCATCGACGGCCATGCCACCGACCGGCGGCGGCGCAAGCGCTGACCGCCCTCAGCCCCGCTGCATCGCCCGCCGCGCAGCCGGCTTCGGCAGATACTCGCGGGCCTCGCCGTTGCAGACGCGGCTGACCCGCTCATACTCCTCCACCGTGTCGACCTTGGCCTGCCGGCGGTCGCGCTCGCGGCCGAACTCCTGCATGATCCGCCGCATCGCCGATTCGAGCGGACGGCGGATCGCCGCCATTGCCTGGGTCTGGCTGCGCGAGCGCACCGGCGCCATCCCGTCGATCACCTGCTCCAGACGGCTGCGGATCTGCGGCATCATCTCGTTCAGCAGCGCCTCGTCCACCGCGACATGACGCATCTCATGGGCCAGAACCTCGCCATGCAGGCAGGAATTGGCCGGGATCTCGCCGGCGACATGGACGATGCGCTGCTGGAAGCCGAAGCTGATGGTCAGCGCGCTGGCCGACGCGCAATAGGTGCCGTCGCCCATCGACTTGAACAGCGCCTGCACCTGCGACTGCTCGCCGTAACGCGCCTGGGTCAGCCCCAGCACATGACTGTCGGTGGTGCTGACCGGCCCCGGCGTCCGCCCCGGAAGCCGGGTCAGCTGGGCGATCGACAGGCTGTCGTCGCGCTTGATCGGCGCCAGCACGGTGTCGAGCGTCAGCTTGGTCGGCGGAAAGCCGCCGCAGCCATTGGACTGCGCCGCGGCCGGCATCGCCGCGAGAAGGAGACCCAGCAGGGAAAGGAACAGGAGGCGAACGGTCATCCCAGCACTGTTACCGGGAAACCGTTCGCCGACAAGAGATATGGAAGGGTGGAAGTCACCCCATACCCCTTACTTCCCGGCCTTCAGCTGCTCCCGCGTCAGCCAGAACACCTCGCCGAAGCTGTTGGCGGTCTGCAGCCACAGGAAATCCAGATGCGGATACTCCGCCTCCAGGATCTCGCGGCCGGTGCCGAACTCGCACAGCAGACCGCCTTCGGGGGTCAGGTGCTTGGGCGCTTCCTTCAGGATGCGGCGGACGATGTCCAGCCCGTCGTCGCCGCCGGCCAGCGCCATTTCCGGCTCGGCGCGGAACTCCGGCGGCAAAGCGTCCATCGACTCGGCATCGACATAGGGCGGGTTGGTGATGATGACGTCGTACTTGCGCGTCTTCAGCGGAGCGAACAGGTCGCCCTGATGCAGGGTGATGCGGTCCTCGAAGCCGCTGTCGGCGACGTTGCGCTTCGCCACCTCCAGCGCGTCGGGCGACAGGTCGACGGCGTCCACCTGGGCCTCGGGGAAGATGCGGGCGGCCAGGATGGCGAGGCAGCCGGAACCGGTGCACAGGTCCAGCACCCGCTCCACCGAGGTCGGATCCTCCACCAGCGTGAAATCGTCGCCGCCGAACAGGTCGGAGAACAGCAGCTCCCCGATGTAGGAGCGCGGGACGATCACCCGCTCGTCCACATAGAAGGGGATGCCCTGGATATAGGCCTTGTTCAGCAGGTAGGGCGCCGGCTTGCGGGTGTCGATGCGGGCATGGAGGATGCCGGCCACCGCCTCGCGCTCCGCCGCGGTCAGCCGGGAGTCCAGATAGGGGTCGAGCTGGTCGACCGGCAGGTGCAGCGTCTCCAGCACCAGGAACACCGCCTCGTCGAAGGCCGTGGTGGTGCCGTGGCCGTAATCCAGATCGGCCTCGTTGAAGCGGCTGACGCCGTAGCGCAGGAAATCGCGGATGGTCGACAGCTCGGCGGCGGCTGCGGCGGCGGTGTGCTTGCTGGTCGGCTTGCTGGTCATGGGGCGCTGGCTCCGGTCAGGAACGGGAAAGGGGTCAGAGGATGTCCAGCACCGACTCCGGCGGACGGCCGACGCGGGCGCGGTCGCCCTTCACCACGATCGGGCGCTCGATGGCGGCCGGATTGGCGGACAGGGCGGCGATCAGCGCCTCTCCGTCCAGATCCTTGGGCAGGCCTGCCTCCGCCGCTTCCTTGGCGCGGGTGATGTCGCGCGGCCCCTTGCCCAGCTTGGCGAGGATGGCCGACAGCTCCGCCGGGCCGGGCGGGGTCTTCAGATACTCGATCACCGTCGGCTCCACACCGCGGGACCGCAGAAGCTCCAGCGTCTCGCGCGATTTGCTGCAGCGGGGGTTGTGATAGATCGTCACGTCGCTCATGCCAGACTTCCAGACCTTGGTTGCTTTCTCGGTTTGAAGAGCGGTCAGACTGATACACCCAACCCGCGTGCCGCGCCAATCCGGCATGCGGAAACGGACGCCGCGGCGCAACATCCCTCAGGTGACAAGGGATGGCTTTGGTATTACTTTGCGCGCTCGCTTTTCCGAAGGCCCGTGCGCGCCGTATCCCGGTGGGCGGGCCATGCGGAACAGATCCGATGCCCAGATACGGATGCCGGCCGTGACCAAGCTCTCGCTCTCCAAGGACAAGATCAACATCCTCCTTCTGGAAGGTGTCCACGACAACGCCATCGATGAGCTGGCCCGCGGCGGCTATGCCTCCGTCGAGCGGCTGCCGCGCGCGCTGGACGAGTCCGAACTGCTGGAGCGCATCGGTTCGGTCCACATCCTGGGCATCCGCTCGCGCACCCATCTGACCGCCAAGGTGCTGGAGGCGGCGAACAAGCTGATCACCGTCGGCTGCTTCTGCATCGGCACCAATCAGGTCGACCTGAAGGCTGCGCGCCGCCAGGGCGTGCCGGTGTTCAACGCCCCCTATTCCAACACCCGGTCGGTGGCGGAGCTGGTGATCGGCGAGATCATCATGCTGATGCGCGGCATCTTCGAGAAGTCGCAGCTGGTCCATGGCGGCGGCTGGATGAAGTCGGCCAAGGATTCTTACGAGATCCGCGGCAAGACGCTGGGCATCGTCGGCTACGGCCATATCGGCACCCAGGTGTCGATCCTGGCGGAAGCCATGGGCATGCAGGTCCGCTTCTACGACGTCGTGCGCAAGCTGGCTCTCGGCAATGCGCGCGCCTGCGACTCGCTGGAGGAGCTGCTGTCGGTGTCCGACGTGGTGACCCTGCATGTGCCGGACACCCCGCAGACCCGCAACATGATCGGCGAGCGTGAACTGGCCGCCATGAAGAAGGGCAGCCACCTGATCAACGCCGCCCGCGGGCAGGTGGTGGACATCGAGGCGCTGGCCGCCGCGATGAACTCCGGCCACGTCCTGGGCGCCGCCATCGACGTCTTCCCGGTCGAGCCCGGTTCGGACAAGGACGAGTTCCAGAGCGCGCTGCGCGGCATCAAGACCGCCATCCTGACCCCGCACATCGGCGGCTCGACGATGGAGGCCCAGGCCAACATCGGCACCGAGGTGGCGCAGAAGCTCCTCGAATATTCGGACAATGGCTCCACCGTCGGCGCGGTCAACTTCCCGCAGGTGGCGCTGCCGGTTCAGTCCGGCTGCACCCGTTTCCTGCACGTCCACGAGAACCGTCCGGGCATCCTGCGCAAGGTGAACGAGGTGTTCTCCGGCCGTGACCTGAACATCGCCGCCCAGTATCTCCAGACCGATCCGGAGCTGGGCTATGTGGTGGTGGACGTCAACGGCGATGTCGACGAGCTGGAGGTCGTCAACGACCTGCGCGCCATCGAAGGCACCCTGAAGGCGCGCTTCCTGTTCCCGTCTCAGCGCTGATCGGATAGGGGAAGGGTTCCGGGGGACGCGACTGCTTCCCCCCGGGAACCCTTCCCCCGCCGCCCGGTTGTCCCCTCATGATGCTGCGCCGCAGCACCAGCCTTGAGAGGACGACCGCCATGACCGACAGCCACTCCACCATGCTCAAGACCCTGGGCCTCACCGCGCTGGCGCTGGGCGGGCTGGCCGTCGCCAATACCCTGGCGGCACGCGCGGCCGAGCGCCGCTATCCGCCGGAAGGCCGCTTCCTGACCGTCGACGGCGTCCGCCTGCATTACATGGAGGCCGGCGAAGGTCCGCCGGTCGTGCTGCTGCACGGCAACGTCTCCGCCCTCGGCGATTCGCTGGCGAGCGGCCTGTTCCAGCGGCTGGCGCCGAATCACCGGGTGATCGCCTTCGACCGCCCGGGCATGGGCCACAGCGATCGCCCCCATGACCGCGACTGGACACCGGAGGATCAGGCCGACCTGCTGGCCCAGGCCTTCGCCGCCCTGGAGATCGAGAACGCCGTGGTGGTCGGGCATTCCTACGCCACCCTCGTCGCCCTGGCGCTGGCGCTGGACCATCCGCGGACGGTGAAGGGGCTGGTGCTGTTGGCCGGCTATTACTTCCCGACGACGCGGGTCGACACGGTTCTGGTGGCGCCATTGGCGATGCCGGTGCTGGGCGGCCTGCTGCGCCACACCCTGTCGCCGCCGGTCTCCAAGGCAATGATGCCGGGGCTACTGAAGACGCTGTTCTCGCCGCGGCCGGTGCCGGACCACCTGACGGAGAGCTTCCCCGCCGCCCTGACGATCCGGCCGGGCCAGTTGCGCGCCAACGCCCAGGACGGCGTCACCATGGTGCCCGCCGCCGAGCGGCTGCAGCACCGCTATGCCGGGGTAACGGTCCCGGTGGCGATCTTCGCCGGGCATCATGACCGGGTGGTATCGCAGGAGGAACAAAGCGGCCGGCTTCACCATGTCCTGCCCGACAGCACCCTGCATTGGGTGCCGGACTCCGGCCACATGGTGCATTACGCCGACCCGGAGCTGGTCGTGCGCCGGATCGACGAGCTGTCAGCCGAAAAGGCGGTGCCGCAGGTCGCCGCTCACAAATAACGCCGCATCAGGATGCTGCCGCCCTGGTGCGGCAGGCGGGGGTGCCAGGGGATGCCGGCGCGGCCGATCTCCTCGAACCCCTCGCCGGCATAGAGACGGCGGGCGGCCTCGTTGTCAGCCCAGACATGCAGAGTGACGCGGTCGAAGCCGCCGGTCCGCGCCCGCTCGTAGAACCAGCCGAGCAGCCGCCCGGCGATGCCCTGCCGCCGCAGGTCCGGATCGACCGCCAGCGCCGACAGGAAATAGCTGCCCCAGTCCAGCGTCTCGGTGAATTCGGCCATATGGGCGACCCGGTCGGGCGGCAGGCCGCTGTAATCCTCCGTTCGGATCCAGTCGGTGGGATAGCCGTGGGCGACGCCGACCACCTGCCCGTCCAGTTCCGCCACCCCGCTTTGCCGGTGCGACAGCGACCCGCTGCGCCCGGCCAATCCCGGCACCAGAATCTCCGTCGCGGTCATTCCCGGCATCAGCCCGTCGAGCAGAAATTCGTAGACACCGCCCCCGGCAATGTCGATCAGCCGCGCCAGTTCCGGGGCGTCGTCGGCATCGGCCGGGCGGATGCGGAGACGGTCGTCAGTCAATGCAGGGCTCACGGCGGGAACCTTCGATCAGGAGAGCGGCCGAATAGAAGAGGCCCTCCCGCCGCGGATTTCCAGCCCCTTTCGTGCGAGCCGGCCCGCTCACCCCCATCCGTTCAGCCCTGATCGGCGGCCCGGTTCAGGTCGTCGCGCAACCGCAGCAGCGCATCGCGGAGCGACATCAGTTCCCCGGCCGAACTGCCGGCGGCGGCGGCGATGCGCGTCGGCAGGCATTCGGCCTTGCCGCGCAGAGCCGCCCCCTCGGCGGTCAGGCCGACGCGGACCAGCCGTTCATCCTGCGGATCGCGGGCGCGGGTGAGAAGCCCCTGCCCTTCCATTCGCTTCAGCAGCGGGGTCAGCGTGCCGCTGTCCAGCCCCAGCCGCTCGCCCAGCAGCTTCATCGACTGTCCGTCCTGCTCCCACAGCAGCAGCATGATGAGATACTGCGGATAAGTCAGGCCAAGCTGCTCCAGCATCGGGCGGTAGACGCGGCTCATCGCCAGATTGGCCGAATAGAGCGCGAAGCACGCCTGGTTGGAAAGCAGAAGCGGGTCGTCCTTGTCGGCTGCCATGATGGGTGAACCTTGCAAATGCGGCGCGCCGCCGGGATGCCGCGCGTCGGTCGATCGTGCAACCTGCACAATCGCGCGCAACAGCCCGGCGGCGCAATGCCGAAGGCTTCTCGCCTCTGACGATGCCCTTAGGCGACCGTCGTGGTGACCGGGATGTTGCCCTTGGTGGCGTGGCTGTAAGGGCAGACCTTGTGGGCGCGGGCCAGCAGATCCTCGGCCGCGGCCTTGTCCATGCCCGGCAGCGAGACCACGAAATCGACCGTCAGGCCGAAGCCCTCGCCGTCGTCGCGGGCGCCGATGCCGACCGTGGCGTTCACCGTCAGATCGGCCGGAACGGCGATCTTGTCACGGTTGCCGACGAACTTGATGGCACCGATGAAGCAGGCCGAATAGCCGGCGGCGAACAGCTGTTCCGGGTTGGTGGCGCCGCCCTGGCCGCCCAGTTCCTTCGGCGCGGCCAGTGCGACCGACAGCAGTCCATCCTCGCTGACGGCCTTGCCGTCACGGCCACCGGTTGCGGTCACCTTGGTCGAATAGAGGGTCTTCATGGCGTGTGCTCCTTCATTGAGTTTGTTTCCGGGGCGGCGGCCTTGACCGGCGCCCGTCGATCTCGTGGGACTGACTATCGCGCACAATTCGATTGCGCGCAATGAATTTGGCAGTGCGTAATCTAATTGTGCGCAATGCGTCTGACGCATGGCCCGTCTTTCGAGTCCCGCCGTAGCAGGAGCACCGGATCGAAGCGTGTGACCGGCTGCACCCGCTGATCGAGCGGGTGACGGTGCGGTTCAGCGGCAGCGACGCTTTGACCCGGTGGACCGTGGAGGCGCGCTCCCGCTCAGAAGGCGGCGCGGAGGCCGGCGTAGACGGTACGCCCCTCACCCGGATAGAAGATCTGGGTGCCGGCGCGGCGGGCGTCCGTGATGGTACCGATGTCGCTGACGTAGCGCTTGTCCGTCAGATTGCGCGCGTCGACGAACAGCAGGACCCCGTCCTTCACCTCCATTCCGGTCTGGACGCCCAACAGCGTGTAGCCCGGCGCCCGCAGCGTGTTCGCCTGATCGGCCCAGGCGCCCTGCGGCACCCAGTCCACGGTCGGCGTCACATAGAAGCCGTCCGGCCGCGTGTAGGACAGGGACGTCCGCAGCACGTTCTTCGGCACGCCGGCGATGCTGTTGTTGCCGTATTGCCGGTCATTGCGGAAGTGGAAGTCGTTGTGGTTCCACAGCTGTCCGACGATGAGCTTGTCGCCGGCCGTGGGGCCGGTGATGTTGCTGGCGACCTCGACCTTGACGCCCAGTTCCAGGCCCTGGTGCACGGTGCGGTCGGCATTGAAGGTGGCGGCCGGGATGCTGGGATTGGTGGTGAACTGCAGCATCTCCCCCTTCACCTGGGAGCGGTACAGCGTGGCGTCCCAGGCGAAACGCCCCTTCTGCCCGCGCGTCCCCACCTCCGCCGTCCAGGCCCGTTGCGCCTGCAGCGGCACGAAGGCGGGATTGCCGTTCACCTGGGTCTGGGTGAGGTCGCTGAAGTCCGGCACGTCCATGCTGCGGGTGACGTCGGCAAAGACCTGCACGTCCGGCAGCGGCTCCCACAACAGGCCGAGCTTGGGGTTGAACCCGTCATAGGTGCGGTCGGAGGTGCGCCGCGGGTTCCAATGGTCGGTGAAGCTGCGCTCGTTGCGCAGCATCTTGGCCCCGGTCATCACCGCCAGGGTGGGCATGACATTGAGCCGGTTTTCGAGGTAACCCTCGTAATTCCGGGCCTCCTGGCGGGTGTCGGCGGTCTGGGCGCCGCGGCTGCCCTTCACATTGACGAACTGAAGCGCCTTGTTGGTGCCGGCATAGGCCCGCAAGCCGACGGTCAGCTCGTCGCGCAGCCCGCCCACGGTGAAGGACGTCGTGTAGCGGGTGCCGATGCCGTAGGTCCAGCCGTCCTGGTCGATGACCTGGAAGATCGGATGGAACAGCTTCTTGTGAATCCCCCAGCTGTCGATGTCCAGCTGTCCACCGTCGAGATGGATGGTGGTGCGGTTGGCCAGCCGTTCGGTCCAGGTCATGCGCGACTGGTCGCCCGACAGCGCCGCCGCCGCGGCGGAGCGCGGCCGGTTCAAGGCATCGCCCAGGCTCAGCGCGCCGGGCAGCTTCTGGTCGACGACATAGGCGCCGGCGTAGAAGCGGGTCTCGACAGTCGGGTTGAAGCGGTAGCCGACATTGGCGTTCAGCAGTTCGCCCTGTCCTTCCGAATGGTCGCGATAGCCGTCGGAATGGGCCAAGGTGCCGCTGATCAGATAGTCGGCGTCGCCGATCACGCGGGAAACCTGGCCGCTGGCGGTGGCCGCGCCATAGCTGCTCCCCTCCACCCGCAGGACGTTGGGCGCGACGGCGGTGCGGGCGGTCGGCGTCACGAAATTGATGGCGCCGCCGAGGGTCGAGGAGCCGTAAGCCAGCCCATTCCCGCCGCGGAAGACTTCGGCATAGCGCAGGGCCAGCGGGTCGATCTGGTAGAAGTCGCCGCTGCCGTCGGCGAGGTTGACCGGAATGCCGTCCTGCAGCAGCTCGATCCCCCGCAGATGGTAGCCGCGGGCAAGGCCGGAGCCGCGCATCGACAGGCGGACCTCCTGGCCATAGCGGCTTTCGACGAAGACGCCGGGCGTGTCCTTGAGGACGTCGCGCAGATCCTTGGCATGCTGGCCCTTGTAGGCCTCGGCATCGATGAAGCCGACGGAGCCGGCCGTGCGGTTCAGGTCGTCGCGCGCCTGCTCGGCGGACGGGGCGGTCGGGGAGCCGGCGCCTTGCGCGTTGATGGTGAGGGTGTCGAGGGTCACCGGGGCTGCCGTTTGCGCGGCGGCCGGAACCGGGGTCAGCACGGTGGTCGTCAGAAGAAGTGCGGCCAACGCGGCGGCACCGCGTCCGATGGATTGGGAACGGGTCACAAAAGCTCTCCCTTGCGGGCCGGCATCACGGGCCGGCCGGTCTCGTCGTTCAGCGGCTGTATCGGCGATGCGACGATCCCGGAGGCGCACGGGCGTTGGGGCGGTGGATGGAAGACCGGCGACGCGGCGGAGACCCGATGCGGCGGCGGTGCACCAGGCCGTGCCGATGCGGCACCGGAAGCACGCCGCCGTCGGGGGGAATGGCTGCGGGGACGGCGCAGCAGGTCAGACAATCGGGGCACAGGCGGTGCCCATGGCCCGCATCCGGCTTCGCCGGGCCGTTATAGTCCGGCGCTTCGTCGTGCTGGCACAGCGACTGTTCCGCGACGGCCGCGGCCGCTTCGGCCACCAGCATCGCCACGGCCTGCCTCGGCGCCCAGCACTGCAGCAGAAGCAGCGCCAGGGCGGCGAGGAGGGCGACAAGGCGGAACGGGCGCGGCACCGGGGTCATGACGGGTCCGTCACCGCAACGCGAACTGCACGGGCAGCACGACGTCGAGCCGGTCGCCGGGAAGGTCGTCCGGCATCGGCGGCAAGGGAGCCGCCCGCTCGATCATCACCTCCACCTGTCGGTCGAGGCTGTCGAAGCCCGAACCACGCTCGATGCGCCAGGACAGCACGGCACCATCGCGGGCCACGACGAAGCGCAGCAGAACGGTGCCCTCTTCGCGGGCGAGCTGGGCCGCACGCGGATAGGTCTTGTAGCGGGCAAGCCGGGCCTGGAGCCGCGCCAGATAATCGGGCGGCGGCCCCGCGGCGCGAACCGGCGCCGATTGGGGCGGCGCGGATTGAGATTGGGGTTGAGGCTGGGCCACCGGAGGACGGTTGGCGACCGGCGCCGCGGCGGACGCAACCGGGCGCAGATCCGGGCGGGCGGCCGGGCGCTTGACCGTTTCCGGCGGGCGGGGCTTGACCGCCGGAAGCGGTGTCGCCGCCACGTCCGGGGCAGCCGCCGGCGGAGGCGGAACCTCCTCGATGGGCGTGGGCTCGGCGACGGCGACCGGTTGGGGGAGCGGGTCGGACAACTGCGGGGACGGTTGCTCGGGCAACGGGTCCGCCGGTGCCTGCTGCTCGGCCTCCTGTTCAGCGGCCGGCTCCGGCGGCGATGGATCAGCCGGGGGCGTCACCTCCGCCGGAGGTTCCGGATCGGGCTGCCGGAGGTCGAGGTCGACCAGAACCGCGGCCGGAGCCGGCGCCACGGGATCATAGCGCGCAGCCAGAAGAGCCAGCGCCCCGACATGCAGGGCGATCGAGAGGGCCCGTGCCCAATGGCGTCCTGTCCGGCGCATGGTCGGGGGGCACATGGTCAGGGCGCCTTCTTCGCGGCCGGGGCCAGCCCCTCCGCCATCAGCGACACCCGGGCGAAGCCGGCCTGGCTGACCTGCCCCATGACCTCCATGACCCGGCCATAACTCAGCGCACGGTCCCCCCGCACATAGACGACCGTGTCGGGGGCCTCCCGCGCCAGGGCCGCCAGCCGCGCCGGCAGATCGGCCGGCACCATCTCCTCCTGGCCCAGGAAGACGCGGCCGTCCTGGTCGATGCTGACCTGGACGGGATCGCGCGGCTGGCTGAGTTTCTGCGCGGCGGTCTTCGGCAACTGCACCGGCACGCCGGCCGTCATCAGGGGTGCGGCCACCATGAAGATGACCAGCAGGACCAGCATCACGTCGATGAAGGGCGTGACGTTGATCTCGGCGACCGGACGGTAGGAGAACTCGTCCCCCGCCCGGTTCTCCGCAGGTGTCATCCCCATCACTCGGCCGCCACGCGATGGGGCAGGCTGCGGCTGCGCACCGCCTGTCCGGCAAGGCGGCCGATGGCGACCGACAGGCGCTGCGACAGCCGGCCGAGACCGCTGGTCAACGCGTTGTAGGCGACCACCGCCGGGATGGCGGCGACCAGACCGATGGCGGTGGCGAACAATGCCTCGGCGATGCCCGGCGCCACCACGGCAAGGCTGGTGTCGTTCGCCCCGGCGATCGCGACGAAGCTGCGCATGATGCCCCACACCGTCCCGAACAGCCCGACGAAGGGGGCGGAGGAGCCGACGGTGGCGAGCACCGGCAGATGGCCGTCGAGACGGCGCAGTTCCTCGGACATGGCGGTGCGCATGGCACGCTCCAGCCGCTCGCGCTGCTCGGTCCGGCTCTCGCCCGGATCGAAATCGTGCCACTCGTGCCGCCCGGCGGCGGCGATGGCGGCGGGCAGCCCGGAGAAGACGGTGTCGAGACCTCCTCCGCCGGCGACCGCCGCCTCGAAGGCGCGGGCCTGCGCCTTGGCGCGGGCAAGCGCCATGGATTTTTCCAGAATGATCGCCCAGCACGCCATCGACGCGGCGAGCAGCAGGATCATCACGCCCTTCACCACCGGATCGGCGGCAAGGAACAGGCCCACGATCGAGAAATCATGGTCTGGCATGAACCCCTCCCTTGGATGCGCCTTGGCGGTCAGTGACCGGATGGCGGGGCGGTCAGGGTCAGGCCGGGGGCCGGTTCGGGGAGGTCGGCGGACGTCTTGCCGGGCTCCGGAATCTCGATCCAGCGGGCAACGCCGGTGTCGCATTCCTGCACCACCGGGAAATACAGCACCGTGCCGGCGGGCTGCTTGGGCAGCACGGCCTGGAAGACGAACTCGTCATACCAGGCGTCGGGCAGCGAACCGCCGGTCCAGGCGATCTCGGTGACGCCGTGGGTGATGGTGCGGCCGTGCGACTGGTAGGGCTGGGCGTATTCGCCGTCCTTGGTGGTCAGCGTCCAGCCGGGCTTCGGCATCGGCTTGGCGGCGACGACGCCGGCCGGCAGCCGGATGCGGACGGCGGTGGTGGCGGCGCCGCCGCAGCCGTGCGGCACCTTGACGACGGCCTTGTAATAGCTGCCGGCCGGGGCCTCGCGGGTTTCCAGGGTGACATGCGCGGACGCGGTGCCGGCCGTTGCGGCAAGGCACAGGAACCCGGCGCCCAGCGCCAGGGCTTGAATACGGTTCATGATGGGAGTTTCCGAACAGGAGATCGGGTGGGCGCACGCGCGGCGCGCCCAGTTGACGGCGATCAGACCTGTGCGGTGCCCGGCGGTGCCCGTGGATGGAGGCAGGTCAGGAAAAGCAGGCGCGGACGGACGCCGGCCTCCTGCGGTTGCGCGACCGCGTAATGAAAGGCTGGGACCGGAAGCTTGCCGCCCGGTTCCGTGATCAGGCCGTGGGTGCCGAGCGCCAGACAGAACGGACAAACAGCCCCGTGGTCGTCGCCCCCGGCGGGAGCCTGTGGGCTGTGCGCCGCCCCCGTCGGCATCTGCATCCCGGCCCCGGCGCCAAGCTCCGGCTCGCCGCTTTCCTGGTGGCAGTCATGTGCCGCCGCGGCCTCGACCGCGTTTCCGATCCGGTAGCCGGCGGCGCGGGCCGCCATGGCGAAATCCGGAACGATGGTCTGCACCAGGATGGCCAGGATCGCCAGCCACGCCAGAACCCGCCGCCGACCGCCATGCCCCGAGCAACCGCAAAGAGCGGTCGGTCGGCAAGAGGCTGGAGGGAGGCGGCGGGACATTCGACGCGACGGCTCGGCATTGGCTGTTGTGCGGGCAGAGGTATCAGGATCGGTCGCCCCCGGACTTGTCCGAGATCAAGCGAGGATCAATCCGACGTAGAAACCTGCCCCGGAGCCATTATCTCGGGCAGCATGGCTAAATCGTCTCACCCTTGTCGAACGGCTTGACTGGACGATGCCGCGCGTGATCGTTGGTTCCGGCTTTCCGCAACAGCTGGCTGCCCTCGTATGGCTCGTCGCCGGACAGTCCGAAGCATGCGGGTGTCACGCTGATCGAGCCCCAACCGCACTGACACCCGGCACCAGCCGGGTGATTGGGCTGCATGCCGGCCGCGGCGATGACCGCACCGCATGCAGCCCCTCGACCATGCCCCCTACAAGAGCGAGGCATCCTCATGCGTCCCGGCCTCCGTCGTACGACCGGCGTTCTTCCAATCGTGGTTTTGGCCGTGCTGATCCTCGCAGCCTTCCCGCCGAGCGGCTGGGCTCATGCGGTCCTGATGGAGTCGGTTCCGGCCGAAGGCGCCAGCCTCGACACCGCGCCGGCAAGCTTGACGCTGAGCTTCAATGAACCCGTCACACCCGTCCGTATCCAGTTGCTCGACCAGCAGGGACGGGACATGGCCGAGCAGCAAAGCGCGGTGACGGAGAACGACAGCATCCGCCTCGCCCTGCCGCCGGGACTGCCGAACGGCCTCTATGTCGCCAGCTATCGCGTCACCTCGGCGGATGGCCATCCCGTCGCCGGTTCCTTCACGTTCGGGATCGGCGTGGCGCCGTCATCGACGGCCAGCCGGCCTCAGCAGGACGACCCGTCCCATACCGCCGCCCTGGCCGGCCTGCTGTTGCGGACCTTGCATTACGCCACCCTGCTGGCCGGCACAGGCGGTGGCCTGTTCCTGGTTCTGGTGACGGGACGCTGGGCGACGCTCAACGACCGTCTGAAGCCTTTTCTGTGCCTGATGCTGCTGGCGGCCGGCCTGTCGGGGACGCTGCTGGTGGGGGTGACCGGGGTGACGCTGGCAGGTCAACCCCTCGCCACCCTGCTGACCGGGAGCCCCTGGACCACCGGAGCGGGGAGCAGCGTCGGCCTCAGCGCCGGAGTCGCACTATTGGCCCTGCTATGCTCGGCCTGCGGCTTGGCATTGGAGTTCCGTCCCGCGGTCGGGCAGGCGCTGCTGGTGACGGGGGCACTGCTGGGGGCCGCCTCGCTCGCCGTCACCGGCCATGCGGCCACGGCCTCTCCCCGATGGCTGAGCGCGCCGCTCGTCGGTTTGCATGGGCTGATGGCGGCCTACTGGGTCGGGGCGTTCTGGCCGTTGACCATGGCATTGCGCTTGGAGTCGCCGGTCGTCGCCGCAAGGCTGACCCGCCGATTCTCGCGCTTGGCCGTCGGTGCCGTGGCCATCCTGGCCGGCGTCGGCATGGTTCTGTCTGCGATCCAACTCCGCTCCTTCCAGGCGATCCTGTCCAGCAGCTATGGATGGGTGTGGGCAGGCAAGATGGTGGCGGTCCTGTTGCTGCTCGGACTGGCGGCGTGGAACAGGCAGTCCCTGAGCCCCGCCCTCGACGGAGATGGCGACCGGGGTGGCGACCACGCCGTCAGGGCACTGCGGCGGAGCATCGTCCTGGAGATGGCGGCGGCCGGCGCTGCCCTGCTGCTGACAGCGGCCTTCGCCCTGACACCCCCGCCCCGCGCATTGAGCGCAGCCGAGGAAAAGCCACCGGCCGGATTTTCCACCCTTGCGGTGAAGGGAGGTCTCGTCGCCATCATCGACGTTGTTCCGGCGAAGCCGGGAAACAACGGCGTTCGGCTGCATCTTCAGGATGAGGATGGCAAGCCGGTTTCCACCCGTGAGGTGACGATGAACTGGGAGCTGTCGGCAGCGGGTGTGGCCCCGCTGCGGCGTACCCTGACAACCTACGGCCCTGGCTTTTCTGGAGTTGACGACATGACTCTGCCGCTTGCTGGTCGATGGTCGTTGCGCCTTGAGGTGCTGATCGACGATTTCGACAAGCGGACGTTCCAAACGGAGGTGTCGATCGGTGAGGCGCCGGTGGATGTCGGGACGATCAAGTGACGGCATTCTGACGTGCAAGCCTGAAAACGGCACTGCGCACTCAGCCCGCAATAATGTCATCATCGGGCATCGACTCTCCCCAATTGCCTCCGCACATTTCTTGATGACGCGTAGATTGAACTGCCCGGCGATCTCCGATTCCCGCCGGCCCTGTTCCCATTTCTAAAGGTTGGGCGGAGGGATACAGAAACGTTCGGCACACGCTTTTTGCGACAGCCCAGTTGAGTGGCGCACCTGCTTCCCCGTAGGCGGGCGCTTCATCTCAGCGAGCTTTTCCGTGCGCTGGCCCGCTCCAAAATTTCGAACGGTCGGTCGCAAACGCCGACCTATTGGCAAAGTTGGCCGCCTGCCCTACCCGCCCGTGCCAATACGCCACCTTGATCAGTCGCCAGTCATGGCAATCAACGCCGCCCGGACTACCTCGCCATAACGGCTGAAACAAAAAAGAAAGCCAGTCGCTAGTCCATTTTGTGGCGATCGATACACGAAATCGGGAATCCCCAACGTAACGATGCTGTGTATCTTCAAATAAACCGAACTGGTTGAGAGAAAACAAAATCTTCGCATTGGCGAGTCTGCGCCACAACTTTTCCTATATCCTCTAAAATATCCAAGGATACCAACATTTCCCTGCGCACATGATGAGCCTCACTGCCGCATTGCGCTTTCGATTGCCGTGCCGGATCGCTTTGCCGACGACGCGCTGACGCGACGGCAAGGTGTCGACGCAACCGCCAGATACCCCAGAATCAGTATGCAACCAACGATTCAGTTCCTGCGAACAGGTCCCCACGGCGCTGGCCGGGTCAAGTTCATCATCATCCTGGCATGGATGTTCGTGGCGCTGACGACCGGACTGGTCGGTCTGGCGCTGCACCGCGGCGGTCATGCCAGCAATCTGACGAATATCCATAATCTGTTCATGCTGCAGAACCCGGATCTGATCCAGGTCGACAGCTGGTACCCGATGATCAAAGCGCTGAACTGGCTGCAAGAACGCCACGGCGAGAACGTCTATGACGAGGTGTTCTTCAAACAGCACATCAAGTTTCAGTACCCGTTGACCTCGCTTCTGCCCCTGGAGGCGATGAAGGCGCTGGGGGTGCTGAATCTCATCGCATTCGCGCGCGTCAACCTGCTGTTCGTGCTGGTGACTGCAGCCGGGATGGCGATCCTGGTGCTGGAGATGGCTGCCCGATTGCGGATACCGGGCGCGTCGAGTGACCGGCCGACTCAGGTGCTACTGGTCGGCTTCGGGTTCATGACCACCTTGTGTTTCTACCCGGTGATGGAAGCCTTCTCGCTTGGCCAGATCCAACTTTGGCTGGATGCGGCCTTCGTGTTCGCCTGCATCGCCCTGCTGCGGGACCGCCGGTTTTTGTGCGGCGCGCTGCTGGGTGCCTCGACCTTGTTGAAGCCGCAGATGTCGCTGTTTCTCCTCTGGGCCGCCCTGCGCGGCGATTGGCGGATGGCGGCAGGCTGGGCGGCGGTTGTGGTGCCGGGTGTCGCGCTGGCGACGCTGTTCTACGGCTTCGCGCCGATGGCCGATTATCTGCAGGTGCTGGTGTTCATCGACCAACATGGCGAGAGCTACTACGCCAATCAAACCGTCAACGGGTTGGTCAACCGCCTGCTGCACAACGGTAACAACCTCGACTGGTCGGCGGAGGCCTTCGCCCCGTACAATCCGGCCGTTCACCTTGCGACGCAGATCTCCGGTATCGCCTTCGTCGGCTTCGGCTTGCTGTGGCGCCGGCGCGACCGGGCGACAGAGCGGCTCCTGCCCTTCGTCATTGCCGGCATCTGCTTCACGGTCGGTTCGCCGGTTGCCTGGGTGCATCATTACGGCATCCTGCTGCCGGCCTTCGCGCTGGCCTTCCTGATGCTGTTGGAACCGGGTCTGCAGCGGCCGGCCAGTGCGGTGCCGCTGCTGGCCGCAGCCTATTTCCTGGCCGGCAATATGCTGTTCTGGCCGCTCAACGCGCTGGCCGACACGCCGCTGAACGTTCTGCAGTCCTATATGTTCTTCGCAGCCCTGATGCTGCTGGGCCTGATCATCCTGCTGGCCGGCCGCACCGCCTCCCCCAACCTTGGGAGATGCAGAAGTCGGTAACCAGAGTCATAGCGACCTGCCCCCGGCCCAAAGCCTCGCTTAGTCGCCCTCTTTTCCACCGGAGACGTGCCGGTTGGATTGCTTCCACGACACCAATGCAAGCTATGTGACCGCCGCCGTCACCCAGCAGTTGGCGCGGCACCTGAGTTGCGCGACGACGAAGCGGTATCTGCAGGTAGCCGACGAAGCGGCACGCAATGCGGTGGAGTCGATCCCGATGAAGGTCTTCGCCAACGCGGTAGCGTCGCCAAGTCGCAAACAAGAGTCGCAAACGGATGCCGAGGCTGCATCGAAGACACCCCAGGACGCGGGCAAAGGAAAAGCCCTGGAACCATTAGGTTCCAGGGCTTTTCCGGTCCTTCCGGAACTGGTCGGAGCGACAGGATTCGAACCTGCGACCCCCAGACCCCCAGTCTGATGCGCTACCAGGCTGCGCTACGCTCCGTCAACTTCACCGCAGTGCTTGCGGCTTGGCTCCGGAAGGGAACGGGACTATAGCCGCGGGCTTTTGCCGATGCAACATCTCCCGTGATGATTTTTCAGCTTTTTTTGCTCCCCATTTCGGACAGGCGGGACAGCACCGATCGCAGCGATTTCAGCTCGTCCAGCACCATGGTGATCTCGTGACGCACGGCATCGGACAGGGGCGGATGATCGGCACCGCCGTCCCCGCCGTCATCGGACTCGTCTCCGGCAAAAGCCTCGGCATCCGCTACGTCGCCGCCTTCATCCGTATCTTCCGGCAACGGCGGCGTCGGGTCGGCCATCCGCCCTTCCTTCAACAGGCGTTGAACGCCCTTGATGGTATAGCGGTCCTCGTACAGCAGCGCCTGGATGCGCCGCAGAAGCTCGACATCCTCCGGCCGGTAATAGCGTCGGCCGCCGCCGCGCTTCAGCGGGCGGATCTGGGGAAATTTCGTCTCCCAGAACCGCAGCACATGCTGAGGCACGTTGAGGTCGGTCGATACCTCGCTGATGGTGCGATAGGCCGTGGCGGATTTCATGACCGGATCAGGCCGCCATCCGACAACAATCGGGGGCGGCGGTCCGCGAGACGGCACGGCACGGCGATGGGCAGGGCTTCCGGATCATCATCGGAAACGGCCGGCGTCAGGACAGCGCCCGCGCGGGCGTCGGCGCCCCACCCTCCTGAACGTCGTTGATGCGGTTCTTCAGCACATGGCTGGCGCGGAAGACCAGGACGCGGCGCGGCAGGATCGGCACCTCTTCCCCGGTCTTGGGGTTGCGGCCGATTCGCTCGCCCTTCTGGCGGACCTGAAAGCTGCCGAAGGACGAGATCTTCACCATCTCCCCTCGGGCGAGCGCATCGGAAATCTCGTCCAGGACGGTTTCGACCAGATCAGCCGATTCATTGCGCGAAAGACCGACTTCCTGATAGACGGCTTCGCTCAATTGCGCGCGCGTGACAGTGTTTTGCGACATTGTTCGACCTCCCCCCGCAACCATTGCGAAGACGGTAATCCGGGGGAAGAAGGTCCGTCAATTCAAAAGCTTGGCAGGCGCAAACGGCCCGGCCGAAGTCCGGCCGGGGTTGCAGCGCAGCATGCTGACGGGGAGATGGGGAAGGAGCGCCGGCGGCTTACCAGCGGATCAGCGCCGAACCCCAGGTCAGGCCGCCGCCGATGGCTTCCATCAGGATCAGGTCGCCGCGCTTGATGCGGCCGTCGGCAACCGCCTCGCCCAGCGCCAGCGGGATCGACGCGGCCGAGGTGTTGCCGTGGCGGTCCACCGTCAGCACCACCTTTTCCGGCGATAGCTTCATCTTGCGGGCCAGCCCGTCGATGATGCGGCGGTTGGCCTGGTGCGGCACCATCCAGTCGATGTCGGTCGACTCGAGGCCGTTGGCGACCAGAGCCTCCTCCACCACCGCCGACAGCTTTGACACGGCATGGCGGAAGATTTCCTGCCCATGCATGCGGACATGGCCGATGGTGCCGGTGGACGACGCGCCGCCGTCGACATAGAGCAGGTCGTACTGGCTGCCGTCGGAATGCAGGTGGGTGGACAGCACGCCGCGATCGGACGAATCGCCCTTGCCCTCATAGGCTTCCAGAACGATGGCGCCGGCGCCGTCGCCGAACAGCACGCAGGTGGTACGGTCGTTCCAGTCGAGCAGGCGGGAGAAGGTCTCCGCCCCGATCACCAGGGCGCGGCGCGCCTGACCGTTGCGCAGGAAATTGTCGGCCACCGACATGGCATAGACGAATCCGGCGCAGACCGCCTGGATGTCCATGGCGAAGCCCTTGGTCCCCAGCGCCGCCTGCACCTTGGTGGCGGTGGCCGGGAAGGTGTTGTCGGGCGTGGTGGTGGCCAGGATGATGCAGTCGATGCTGCCGGCCGGCACGCCGGCATGCTCCAGCGCGCGGGTCGCCGCGGCGATGGCGAGGTCGGAGGTCTTCTCCCCCTCCGCGGCGATGTGGCGCGACTTGATGCCGGTGCGCTGGACGATCCACTCGTCCGACGTGTCGACCCGCTGTTCCAGATCTTGGTTGGTGACGACGTTGGACGGCAGGAAGATACCGCAACCCAGAACTCGGGAACGCATGACCATTGTTCAGCCCGCCGCCGCCTTCGTGTCGCGAAGAGGGTTCGCGTCGGCTATGCGCCCCATCTCTTCCTTGATGCGTTCGTTGAAGCCGTGCGTCGCCAGATTGACGGCGACCGCGACGGCGTTGGCGAAGCCGACCGCGTCGGTGCCGCCATGGCTCTTCACGCAGACGCCGCGCAGGCCCAGGAACATCGCGCCGTTGTAGCGGCGCGGGTCGATCCGCTCGCGAAAGCGCTTGAAGGCGCCGCGTGCCAGCAGATAACCGATCCGAGCCAGGAACGACGTCGCGAAGGTCCGGCGCAGAAACTCGGAGAACAGCTTGGCCGTGCCCTCCGCCGTCTTCAGCGCGACATTGCCGGTGAAGCCGTCGGTGACGATGACGTCGACCGTTCCCAACCCGATGTCCGTGCCTTCGACGAAGCCATGGAAGCGGCCGGGCAGCGGCATGTCGCGCAGGCTGGCCGCCGCGGCACGCACCACTTCGTTGCCCTTCATGTCCTCCGACCCGATGTTCAGCACACCGATCGACGGCTCCGGAAGGCCCAGGATGGCGCGCGCGAAGACGGCCCCCATCACGGCGAACTGGACGAGATTTTCCGGCTGGCATTCGGCGTTGGCGCCGAGGTCCAGCATCACGCTCTCGCCCCGTTGCGTCGGGAAGAAGGAGGCCATCGCCGGCCGGTCGATGCCCGGCAGCGTCTTCAACACGAATTTCGCCATCGCCATCAGGGCGCCGGTGTTGCCGGCCGACACCACGCAGGCAGCCTCGCCCGCCGCAACGGCGTCGATGGCAAGCCGCATGCTGGACTGGCGACCGGCGCGCAGCGCCACTGCCGGTTTGGCGTCACCGGCCACGAAGTCGGCGGTGTGGCGGATTTCCGCCACCGCCTTCAACGCAGGCCGCTGGTTCAGCAGCGGTTCAAGCCGCTGCTGGTCGCCATACAGCAGAAAGCGCACGTCGGGATGGCGCTCCCGCGCGATGTCCGCCCCGGCAATGACCATGTCGGGGCCGTGATCGCCACCCATGGCATCCAGGGCGATGGTCAGGCGCTGGCTCACCGCGAACAGGCTCCCCGGCTTGGACCCCGGCAGGGGCGACCAGCGCCCCCGGTCATCGGGACCTCAGACAACGCGATCCGGATCAAGCGGCCGCGGTGCCGCTCTGAACCACTTCACGCTGGTCGTAATGGCCGCAAGACCCGCAGACGTGGTGCGGACGCTTCAGCTCGCCGCAGTTCGGGCACTCGTTGTACGCCGAGGTCGGCAGAGCGTGGTGCGAACGCCGCATGTTGCGCCGCGACTTGGAGGTCTTCTTCTTCGGAACAGCCATGACCGTAAACTCTCTTCATTGGAAAGGGCGGCCCGAACAGGGGCCGCCCAGCGCGAGCGGCATTCAATAAGGCAAATGCCCCCAAAGGGCAAGCCCGAACAACCCCCATTTCGCAACCCCGCGCCGCTCATTGGTGGGGGTGGAAATGCCGGCCCTTATACAAGGCACGGCGGGGAAAGCAACAGCCTGATCAGTTGCGCGACTTCAACTGCTGCAGGACGGCGAATGGATTGGGCTTTTCAGGCTCTTCCGCCACCTCTTCCTCCGCCGTCTCCTCGCCCTCATGCTCGCGATAGTCCTCGAATTCCACGCCCTCGGCATGAGGATAGGGGTCGAGACCGAGCGACAGGTGCTGCGCCGTCAGTTCGCCGATGTCGATTCGGTTGTTCTCCATCGGCTCGGGAATGTCCTCGTCCGACAGGGACGGGTCGAAATCGACCTCCAGCCCCTGGTCCTCGATCATCGATGGCGGGGCGAACAGCGCATCGAAGCTCTCGCTGACATGGGCGGGCACCGGTTCCAGCGTGACGACGCAGGTCTGCACCACGTCGGCCTCCAGTTGGCCGGAGACGCGGATCATCTGGCCGCCGCGCACCGCGCGCAGTTTCACCGTGGCGGTCAGGCTGCCGATCGCCTCCAACTCCAGCCGTTCGGCCAGCGCCTTGCGCTCCGTCTCCGTCGCTTCGATGGTTTCGGTCACGTCGGCACGGCGCACCGCGTCGGCAGGGACGATGCGCGAGAATTCCGGGGCCGGCAGGGCACCGTTGGCAGGGCTCATGGCGAAAGACTCTCTGATCGAAAACCGAAACGGCCGGCGCGACGGGCGACCGGCATCTCCTTGAGTCACATGCAGCCGCCGGACCGGAAAGGCAAGCCCTCAAGAATCTCCCGGGGCATCGGCCGCCGGGCTGCGAGCGATTCACCGCTCACCTTATATAGTGCGACGCTCACGCCGGCACCGGGGCGAAGCGGACCTCCCCCCGCATCAGCGACTCCAGCGGCTGGGCGTCGAGCGTCGCGGCGCAGTCGCGGACATAGGCGACCATGGTCGCCAGCGCCCCGTCCGGCACCGGGTCCACCGTGCCGTAGAGGTTGTTGTCCAGCGCCACCTCCAGCCTGCCGTGGTCGGAGTCGGCCAGCGCCTCGTCATAGGCGCGGATTCGCCCGGCCATGCCGCGGGCCATCGTCTTGACCCGCCGGGCGATGCCGCTGTCGCCAACCCCCATCTCCAGCAGCGACTTCTCGAAATCGTCGACCATCGTCTCATAGAGGCGCTGCGACAGTTTGCCCGCCTCCGCGCCCTGCCCTTTCAGCCGGCGCATCACCAGCAGCAGATGCAGCGCCACCATCTCGAACCGTCCGTCGAGCGTGTCGGGCACGGCGAGCGCACTGTAGAAGGCCGGCTCGCGGGCGCGGCGGACGATGGCGATGAACAGCCCGCCCACCGCCGTGGCGTTGCGGGCACGCGCGCCGCCGCCGATCCCGGACATCAAAGGGGCCAGCAGACGGCCGATAAAGCTTCCTGACACGAACGGCAGCCCTTCCCCGACTCGGAGTCTCGTTGACAGGGCGAAGCAGCCGGTGCGATTGTCCTGCCCGGAGACTGTCCACAGCCGTGGACGGCCTCTCTGCCCCGCCGGCTCCATCATAGCCCGAGCACCATGACCAGATCGAACTTTTCCGCCCCCCGCACCGTCATTCGCACCGCCCTGCTGGGCAGCGTCCTGCTCGCCGGCCTTGCCGCGACCGGCTGCTCGCCCGTCGTCGCCACCCGCGGCAACCTGACGGACCCACAGCTGGTGGCAGAGCTGCAGCCGGGCCAGAGCCGGCGCGACGACGTCGCCGCGGTGCTGGGCACGCCGACCTCGGTCGGCACCTTCGATCCGAACGTCTGGTACTATATCGGCCAGAAGACCGAGAAGACCGCCTTCTTCGAGCCGGAAGTGACCGAGCGCCGCGTTGTCGTCGCCCATTTCGACGACAGCGGCGTCCTGCGCGAGATCAAGACGCTCGACAAGTCGGCAGGCCAGGACGTCGATCTGGTGGAACGCACCACCCCGACCGCCGGCCGCGAGATGGGCTTCCTGGAACAGATGATGGGCAACGTCGGCCGCTTCTCCGCCAAGGATACCAAGGGCAAGGGCCCCGGCAGCTGATCGCTTGGCCGATAGCCTGACCCTCCGTGCCCGTTCATTCCGATACAGACACCGACCTGCGCCACATGCGCGCCGCCCTGTCGCTCGCCGCGCGCGGGCTGGGGCGGACCTGGCCGAATCCGGCGGTCGGCTGCGTTCTGGTCCGCGACGGCGCCGTGATCGGCCGCGGCTGGACCCAGCCCGGCGGCCGGCCGCACGCCGAGACGGAGGCGCTGGTCCGCGCCCGCAGCCTCTCCGGCGGAGCCCGTGAGGGAGCAGTCGGCGCCACCGCCTACGTCACGCTCGAACCCTGCAATCATTATGGCAAGACGCCGCCCTGCGCCCTGGCGCTGGTGGAGGCGAAGGTGGCGCGCGTCGTCGTCGCCTGCCAGGACCCCGACCCGCGCGTTGCCGGCGGCGGTCTGACCCGGCTGCGCGATGCCGGCATCGAGGTCACGACCGGCGTCTGCGAGGCCGAGGCGCTGGCCCTGAACGAGGGCTTCTTCAACCGCATCACGCTGGGCCGCCCGCTGGTGACGCTGAAGGTCGCCAGCACGCTCGACGGCCGCATCGCCACCGCCACCGGCGAGTCGCAATGGATCACCGGCCCCACCGCCCGTGCCTGGGGCCACCGGCTGCGCGCCAGCCACGACGCCATCCTGGTCGGCATCGGCACCGCGCTGGCCGACGATCCCGAATTGACCTGCCGCCTTCCCGGCCTGGAAGACCGCAGCCCGGTCCGCGTGGTTGTGGACAGCAGCCTCCGCCTGCCCCCGACGGCGAAACTCGCCATCGGTGCCGGCCGCATCCCGACCTGGGTCCTCACCGGCCCCTCCCCCGACCCCGCCCGTGCCGAGGCCCTGACCGCGCTCGGCGTCGAGGTGATCCCGGTCGCCACCGGTGTTGATGACCGCATCGATCCAGCCGCCGCAATGGCCGCCCTCGCCTCCCGCGGCATCACCCGCGTGCTGGTGGAGGGCGGAGCGTCCATCGCCGGCGCCCTGCTCGGCGCCGGTCTGGTCGACTGGCTGGAGTGGTTCCGCGCCGCGTCGCTGATCGGCGGCGACGGGCTGCCGGCGGTCGCCGGATTCGGAGTCGAGGCGCTGACCGCCATGACGCGCTTCGAGCGCACCGCCGTCCGCAACGCCGGCGCCGATCTGGCCGAAAGCTACCGCCGGATCCCCGCCAAGGCATCGGCCTAGCCGACGCAACAGACCGTTGCGCCGCCCGCGGTGTCGCGCGCGCTTCCCCTGGCCGCGAAACCTGCTAAATTCCCCGCCATGTTCACCGGAATCATCACCGATGTCGGGCGCGTCCGGGCCGTGGAGCGGCAGGGCGACACCCGGTTCACCATCGAGACCGCCTTCGACACGGAGACGATCGCGATCGGGGCGTCCATCGCCCACAACGGCGTCTGTCTGACGGTCATCGAAAAGGGACCGGGGACCTACGTCATCCAGGCGTCGGGGGAAACCCTGTCGAAGACGACGCTCGGCGGGTGGGAACCCGGCACGCGCGTCAACCTGGAGCGCGCGCTGAAGGTCGGCGACGAGCTGGGCGGCCACATCGTGTCCGGCCATGTCGACGGCGTCGGCCGGCTGCTGTCGATCCGCCCCGACGGCGAATCTCTGCGCCTGACCTTCGAGGCGCCGGCCACTCTCGCCAAATACATCGCACCGAAGGGCTCGGTCGCCATCGACGGCGTGTCGCTGACCGTCAACGAGGTCGAGGGCAACCGCTTCGGCGTCAACATCATCCCCCACACCCAGACCGCCACCACATTCGGCGGGCTGAAGGAGGGCGATCCGGTCAATCTCGAAATCGATATGCTGGCGCGCTATGTCGCCCGGCTCGCGGGGCAGGAATGACGTCCGAGTTTCACAAGTACCTGTCGACGGCCGAAGAGATCATCGAAGAGGCGCGTCAGGGCAGAATGTTCATCCTGGTCGACGACGAGGACCGGGAGAACGAGGGCGATCTGGTGATCCCCGCCTCCTGCGCCACGCCGGAAGCGGTGAACTTCATGGCCAAGCATGGCCGCGGCCTGATCTGCCTCACCATGGACCGGCCGAACATCGAACGGCTGCGCCTGCCGCTGATGGCGCAGCAGAACGCCTCGCGCCACCAGACCGCCTTCACCGTCTCGATCGAGGCGCGCGAAGGCGTGACCACCGGCATCTCCGCCGCCGACCGCGCCCGCACCATCGCGGTCGCCATCGACCCGGCGTCCGGCCCGCAGGACCTCGCCACCCCCGGCCACATCTTCCCGCTGCTGGCGCGTGACGGCGGCGTGCTGGTCCGCGCCGGCCATACCGAGGCGTCGGTCGACATCGCCCGGCTGTCCGGCCACTCCAACTCGGCCGTGATCTGCGAGATCATGAACGACGACGGCACCATGGCCCGCCTGCCGGACCTGGTGCAGTTCGCCCAATTCCACGGGCTGAAGGTGGGCACCATCGCCGACCTGATCGCCTATCGCCGCCGCACCGAGACCATCGTCGAGCAGGTGCTGGCAGGCACGCTGGACAGCCGCTATGGCGGCCGCTTCCAGTCCTACGTCTACATCAACAAGATCCAGTATGCGGAGCACATCGCGCTGGTGCGTGGCGACATCTCCGGCGACGAGCCGGTACTGGTCCGCATGCATGCCCAATCAGTGCTGGACGACGTGCTGGGCGACCGCAACTCCGGCCGCGACAACGAACTCCACGCCTCGATGGAGCTGATCGCCAAGGAAGGCCGCGGCGTCGTCGTGCTTCTGCGCGAGCCGAACCCGAACGGCCTGTCTGTCACGCTGAAGGCCCGGCTGGAGGGTCAGGCCAGCAGCGTGCCGGAACTGCGCGACTATGGCATCGGCGCGCAGATCCTGCTGGATCTGGGCGTGCGCAAGATGGTGCTGATCTCCAACCGCAAGAAGCCGATCATCGGGCTGGAGGGCTATGGCCTGACCGTGGTCGGCCACCGCGCGATCGGCCCCGCCGCCGATGGAATGGGCGCCGATGGAACGGGCGCCACCGCCCCAGGCGACGATTGAGGAAGGGACTGGTCGCCGCCGGATGACCGACACGCCCCACATCATGGTCGTGGACGCCCGCGTCCACGAGGACATCGCCGATGAACTGGCGCGTGGCGCCGTCGCGGAACTGGACCGCGCCGGCGCCACGCACATCCGCTATGGCGTGCCCGGCTGTCTGGAGCTTCCGGCGGCGATCATGTACGCCATCCGCTCCATGGATTTCTTCACCGCCCGCAAGCGCTTCGACGGCTATGTCGCGCTGGGCTGCGTCATCCGGGGCGAGACGACGCGATACGAAACGATCTGTACCGAAAGCGCCCGCGGCTTGCAGGATCTGGCGCTGCGTTACAGTCTGGCGGTCGGAAACGGCATCCTGACGGTGGAAAACCGCGAGCAGGCCTGGGCGCGGGCCAATGTCGGATCGGTCAATACGGGCGGCCGTGCCGCGCGGGCCTGTCTTGACATGATTGACCTGAAGCGCAAATTCCGCCTCTATCCGCGCTGACCCCGACATCTCCTCTCTTTTAGCGACTGCAGATCATGAGCAACGACGACGCGGGCAGCCCCGTGACACCCGATCACGCCTCCAAGGGCGGCGACTCCAAGGGCAAATCGAAGTCCCGCAAGAACAAGACCGGCGGCGGCTCCGCCAAGGCGCGCCGCAAGGCCGCCCGTCTGGCCGCGGCCCAGGCGCTGTACCAGATCGATCTGGCCCAGGCCCCGGTCGAGAATGTCGTCGGCGAATTCGTCGCCCACCGGCTGGGCGAGGAGATCGATGGCGACAAGTTCGTCGCCGGCGATCCGCAGCTGTTCGCCGACATCGTCCGCGGCGTCGTCCACCGCCGGGCGGAGGTCGACGGGGTGCTGGGCGCCGCGCTCGACCCGCGCTTCCCGCTCGACCGGCTGGAACTGCTGCTGCGCGCCATCCTGCGCGCCGGCGCCTATGAGATCGCGGTCCATATGGACACCCACCCGCGTATCCTCATCAGCGAGTATGTCGACGTCGCCCGCGCCTTCTTCTCCGGCCGCGAGCCGGCGATGGTGAACGGCGTGCTCGACAACGTCGCCCGCGCGCTCCGCGCCGACGACCTCGCCAAGCCCGACCCCGGCCGTAGCGCGGGCGAGGAGTGATACCGGAAGAAGTCCCCTCTCCCCCCCGGGGAGAGGGTTAGGGTGAGGGGGTCGCACCGCGTGCCTTTCACGAGAATCCACCCTGTGCATCCCCCTCACCCCGACCCTCTCCCCGGGGGGGAGAGGGGGAAATGCCCGGCTTGGAATCAGTGAAAGCATCCCCATGACCAATCCCCACCTCGGCGAGTTCGGTCGCATCGCCCGCTTCTTCAAACCGCTGGCCGCCGGGTTTTCCGGCGCCCGTGGGCTGCGGGACGATGCCGCCGTGTTCGGGGTGCCGGAGGGGCGGGAACTGGTCGTCACCACCGACGCCATGGTGGCCGGGGTGCATTTCTTCCCCGACGACGCGCCGGCCGACATCGCGGCCAAGCTGATGCGCAGCAACCTGTCCGACCTCGCCGCCATGGGGGCGGAGCCGCTGGCCTACACGCTGGTGACCGCCCTGCCCCGCGGCCTGGACGAATCCTGGCTGGAGGCCTTCGCCGCCGGCCTGGGCGAGGACCAGCGGCAGTTCGGCATCGCGCTGGCCGGCGGCGATTCGGTGTCCACCAGCGGTCCGATCACCCTGTCGGTGACCGCTTTCGGGCTGGTCCCCACCGGCCGCGCCCTGCCGCGCTGGGGCGGACAGCCGGGCGACCGCGTCTTCGTCACCGGCAGCATCGGCGATGCCGCCCTGGGGCTGGAGATCGCCTATGGCCGCCTCGACGTCCCGGACGAGGAAACCCGCGCCCATCTGCTGCGCCGGATGCGCCGGCCGGACCCGCGCATGAGCGTCGGGCCACGGCTGATCGGGCTGGCCGGCGGTGCGATGGACGTGTCGGACGGTCTGGTCGCCGATCTCGGCCATCTCTGCGAAGAATCCGGCTGCGCCGCTCTGCTGCGGGCCGATGCGGTGCCGCTGTCGGATGCGGCGCGCGGCGCCATCGACGGCGATCCGGTCCGGCTGGCGCTCGCCATCACCGGCGGCGACGATTACGAGCTTCTGTTCACCGCTCCGCCCTCGGCCCGCGACGCCTTGGCGGCCCTGGCGGCCGAGTGCGGCGTTGCGATCACCGAAATCGGTGAATTCCGCCCCGGCACGCCGGGCGAGGTCGCCGTGTTGGATGCCTCCGGCGCGCCCCTGCCGCTGGCCCGGCGGGGCTGGGACCATTTCTGACCAGCCGCATCAGATTTCTTGCATTTAAGACAATCGAAAGCATCCCCGGCGCAGGGTTCGGCGAACTTTCGTCTGCGTAAGGTGTGCTGCCGTGGTCAAGGCCCTGATCGTGCTCGTGCTCGGCATCGTGTTGCTGGGCGGCGCCAGCTTCGGCGGCTGGTTCGTCTATCAGAAATACTTCACACCGCATCCGGAAGAGCCGAAGAAGGTGGAGCCGCCGCCGAAGCCTCCCACCGCCTTCGTCCGCTTGCCCCCCCTGGTGGTGCCGATGATCGGCCCGTCCCGAGTCGAGCAGTTCGTCACCGTCGTGGTCGCGGTTGAGGTGATTCTGGAACAGCAGCCCATGGTCCAGGCCAACCAGCCGCGCCTGACCGATGCATTCCTGACCGCGCTCTACGGCGGCGTTGCCGACAAGTCGATCCTGAACGGTGCTTTGGTCAATATTCCTGCCGTAAAGGCGAAATTGAAGGAGGCCGCCATCAAAGTGGTTGGCAAGGACGCAGTCTATGACGTGCTGGTTCAGGCGGTTACGCAACGCAATCTCTGACCGCACTGCACAACACCCGCGATTTGCACCCATTTTGCGGTGCAGAATCCCTGCACTACCCATAAAGGTCAGGATCACCCTCGGCCATTTCGCCGCGTTGCGTCGCCCCGTGCGGCGGTTGCAAAGCGGCGGGACCGGGCGCATGCTTTTCCCGATAATACTTGCGCCCGACTTCTCCCCCACTTGAATGCGTGGTGGGACCAGCCTTTCCGGGGCGCGTCCTTAAAAGCAATCGGGGGATGCGATGGCTCTAGCGTTCATCGTCATCATCGCCGCCGGCCTGCTCGCGCTGGCCTACGGTTTTCGTACCGGAAAAGAAGTCATGGCCGCGTCGCCGGGGTCCGACCGGATGCAGGCCATCGCCGCCGCGGTGCAGGAAGGGGCGCGCGCCTACCTGAACCGCCAATATACCACCATCGCCATCGCCGGCGTCGTCCTGCTGCTGATCCTGTGGGTCACGCTGGGCTTTCCGGTGGCCCTGGGCTTTCTGATCGGCGCCGTCCTGTCGGGCAGCGCCGGCTATATCGGCATGAACGTGTCGGTCCGCGCCAATGTCCGTACGGCGGAGGCAGCAACCAACGGGCTGGCTCCCGCGCTCGACATCGCCTTCAAGTCGGGGGCGATCACCGGCATGCTGGTGGTCGGGCTGGGGATCCTGGGGGTCGGCGGCTATTTCGGCATCCTGACGCTGGTCTACCACGTCAACGACCCGGTCGAGGTCCGCACCGTGCTGGAGGCGCTGGTGGCGCTCAGCTTCGGCGCGTCGCTGATCTCCATCTTCGCCCGGCTGGGCGGCGGCATCTTCACCAAGGGCGCCGACGTCGGCGCCGACCTGGTCGGCAAGGTGGAGGCCGGCATTCCGGAGGACGACCCGCGCAACCCCGCGGTCATCGCGGACAATGTCGGCGACAATGTCGGCGACTGTGCCGGTATGGCCGCCGACCTGTTCGAAACCTACGCCGTCACCATCGTCGCCACCATGCTGTTGGCGGCGATTTTCTTTACCGGCGGCGTGCTGCGGCTGATGCTGGTCTATCCGCTGCTGATCGGCGCCGTGTGCATCCTGGCCTCGGTCGCCGGCACCTTCGCGGTGAAGCTCGGCGCCGACAACGCCATCATGAAGGCGCTCTATAAGGGGTTGGCCGTTGCGGCGGGTCTGTCGCTGGTGCTGATCCTGATCGTCACCGCGATCCTGTTCGGCTTCACCCGCGCCATCCCGATGACGGACGGCACGGTGATCACCGGCTTCAACCTGTTCGTCTCGGCCCTGGTCGGGCTGGGCGTCACCGGCCTGCTGGTCTGGATCACCGAGTTCTACACCTCGACCGCCTTCCGCCCGGTGCGCAGCGTCGCCAAGGCGTCTGAGACCGGGCACGGCACCAACGTCATCCAGGGCCTTGCCGTCTCGATGGAATCGACCGCCCTGCCGGTGATCGTCATTTGCGCCGGCATCCTCATCGCCCACGGGCAGGCCGGCGTCTTCGGCATCGGCATCGCCGCGACGACGATGCTGGCGCTGGCCGGCATGGTGGTGGCGCTCGACGCCTATGGCCCGGTCACCGACAATGCCGGCGGCATCGCCGAGATGTCGGACATGCCCGCCAACATCCGCGTCACCACCGACGCGCTGGACGCCGTCGGCAACACCACCAAGGCGGTGACCAAGGGCTACGCCATCGGCTCCGCCGGTCTGGCCGCCCTGGTCCTGTTCGCCGCCTATGTCCAGGACCTCGGCCATTACTTCCCGAACATTCCGGTCGAGTTCCGGCTGAACGACCCCTATGTCGTCGTCGGGCTGCTGGTGGGCGGCCTGCTGCCCTACCTGTTCGGCGCCATGGGCATGACCGCCGTCGGCCGCGCCGCCGGATCGGTGGTGGTGGAGGTGCGGCGCCAGTTCCGCGATATCCCCGGCATCATGGAGGGCACCGCCAAGCCCGACTACGGCCGGGCGGTGGACATGCTGACCCGTGCGGCGATCAAGGAGATGGTGATCCCCTCGCTGCTGCCGGTGCTGGCCCCGGTGGTGCTCTATGTGGTGATCGCCGCCATCGGCGGTCAGGCGGCCGGCTTCGCATCGCTGGGCGCCATGCTGCTTGGCACCATCGTCACCGGCATCTTCGTCGCCATTTCGATGACGTCGGGCGGCGGCGCCTGGGACAACGCCAAGAAATACATCGAGGAAGGCAACCACGGCGGCAAAGGCTCCGACGCCCACAAGGCGGCGGTGACCGGTGATACCGTCGGCGACCCCTACAAGGACACCGCCGGCCCGGCGGTGAACCCGATGATCAAAATCACCAACATCGTGGCGATCCTGCTGCTGGCCATCCTGGCGCAGTTCGGCTGACGGATCGGTGCGGGGATGGGGCATCGTCATTTGCCCCCTCCCCGACCCTCCCCCGCTTCGCGGGAGAGAGAGTTAAGTGTCGGAGCGGCGGCAGTCCCCTCTCCCACCGAAGGTGGGGGAGGGTTAGGGAGGGGGCACCGACACGCCCCCTCTCCACACTTCACATCCCCGGCGATGCCTCTGGAGCCAGCTGCTCCACGAACTCGTTGAAGTCGGACGCCTCGCGGAAGTCCTTGTAGACCGAGGCGTAGCGGATGTACGCCACCTGATCCATCGTCTGCAGCGCCTCCATGATCTTCTCGCCGATCTGCTTCGACGGGATTTCGCTCTCACCGGAGGATTCCAGCTGGCGGACCATGCTGTTCACCACCCGGTCGATGCGGTCGGCGTCGATCGGGCGCTTGCGCAGCGCGATCTTCATCGACCGCAGCAGCTTTTCGCGGTCGAAGGGCTCGCGCTGGCCGTTGCTCTTCACCACCGTCAGCTCGCGCAGCTGGACGCGTTCGAAGGTGGTGAAGCGGGCGCTGCAACTGGGACAGAAGCGCCGCCGGCGGATTGCCGAGTTGTCTTCGGTCGGGCGCGAGTCCTTGACCTGGGTATCCTCGTTTCCGCAGAACGGGCAGCGCATCTGTCGATCACCTTATCGGATCAGAGGGTCGGATAAATCGGGAACTGACGGCACAGGCCGCGCACCCGCTCGCGCATCGCGGCCTCGACCGCCGTGTTGTCGCCGGAGTTGCTGGCGGCCAGCCCGTCCAGCGTCTCGACGATCATCTCGCCGACCTGTTTGAATTCGGCGGTGCCGAAGCCGCGGGTGGTCGCCGCCGGGCTGCCCAGACGGACGCCGGAGGTGATCATCGGCTTCTGCGGGTCGAACGGCACGCCGTTCTTGTTGCAGGTCATGCCGGCATGCTCCAGGCTGGCTTCCGCCGCCTTGCCGGTCAGGTTCTTCGGACGCAGGTCGACCAGCACGATGTGGCTGTCGGTGCCGCCCGACACGATGTCCAGCCCGCCGCCGATCAGCGTCTTGGCCAGCACCTGGGCGTTGTCGACCACCGCCTGGGCGTAGGTCTTGAACTCCGGACGCAGCGCCTCGGCGAAGGCCACCGCCTTGGCGGCGATGACATGCATCAGCGGGCCGCCCTGCAGGCCGGGGAACACCGCCGAGTTGATCTTCTTGGCGATCTCTTCGCTGTTGGTCATCACCATGCCGCCGCGCGGGCCGCGCAGGGTCTTGTGGGTGGTGGTGGTGGCCACGTCGGCATAGGGGAACGGGTTCGGATAGACGCCGCCGGCGATCAGGCCGGCATAGTGTGCGATGTCCACCATCAGGTAGGCGCCGACCTCGTCCGCGATGGCGCGGAAGCGCTGGTAGTCAAGGACGCGCGGATAGGCCGAGCCGCCGGCGATGATCAGCTTCGGCTTGTGTTCGCGGGCCAGCGCCTCGACCTGATCGAAGTCGATCAGGTGGTCGTCCTTGCGAACGCCGTACTGCACGGCCTTGAACCACTTGCCCGACATGTTGGGGGCGGCGCCGTGGGTCAGGTGGCCGCCGGCGGCGAGCGACATGCCGAGAACGCAGTCGCCCGGCTGCAGCAGGGCCAGCATCACCGCCTGGTTGGCCTGGGAACCGGAGTTCGGCTGCACGTTGGCGAAATCACAGCCGAACAGCTTGCAGGCGCGCTCGATCGCCAGGTTCTCGGCGATGTCGACGAACTCGCAGCCGCCGTAGTAACGCTTGCCCGGATAGCCTTCGGCATACTTGTTGGTCAGGACCGAGCCCTGCGCCTCCAGCACCGCCTGCGAGACGATGTTCTCGGACGCGATCAGTTCGATCTGCTCCTGCTGGCGGACCAGCTCGTCGCGCACCGCGCGGGCCAGTTCGGGATCGGTCTCGGCGAGCGAGGCGGCGAAGAAGCGGCCGATCTCGGCGGTGTTGCTGCTGGTCATGGCGGAAGGTTCCTCGATCGAAGGGCGCGAAGCCGGCCGGACGCCCGGTCCGGCGGCTTCCGTTGGGTCTTTCCGGGTTCTGTCGCGTCCCGGTTGCGGGCCTTGGCGGCCAAATAACGGGCCAGGAAAAGGCGGCGCGACAGGCGCGCTCAGCCCATCTTGGCGATGCGGCGGCTGTGACGCTCCCCGCCCTCGAAAGCGGTCTTCAGGAAGACGTCGACGCAATCCTTGGCGATCTCCGGGCCGATGACGCGGGCGCCGAGCGCGATCACGTTGGCGTCGTTGTGTTCGCGCGACAGGCGCGCGGTGGTCACGTCATGGACCAGGGCGGCGCGGATGCCGGGATGGCGGTTGGCGGCGATGCTGATGCCGATGCCGCTGCCGCAGATCAGCACGCCGCGCTGCGCCCGGCCGTCGGTGACGGCGGCGGCCAGCGCCGCGGCGAAATCCGGGTAATCGACCGAGGCCGGCCCGTCGGTACCGAGGTCGAGGACGGTAAAGCCGGCGTCCTCGAGCTGCCGGGCGATCTGGGCCTTCAGCTCATAGCCGGCGTGATCGGAAGCGAGTGCCACGGTGCGGACGGTCATGACGGCAAAAACTCCGGTGCGTGCGGTAGCGGATGCACAAACGACGACAGCGCCGGCAATGCGGCGAAAGACGCCCGCACCCTACCAGATGTCGGTGCAGACCGCCACTGCCACACCATGACGTGGATGCATAGCTAAGCTCGGGGCCAAACCCGGCCGGCCCCGACCGCGACCGGAGACACCGGGATGCGGGCCGCTTTTCGCGGCTCCCCGTCCGCACCGAACCATCGCACCCCGTCACCGCGAAGGTGTGGAGACGGTTTTCACCTCTGCGTTGCCGAGAAGCCGAAACAAGGGAGTTAGCCGATTCGTTATAGGAGCGGGAAGATGCCCAATTGCCGCTGCGGACTCGGCGGAAAATCGCAAGCCTGCGCTTACTAGACCGCCGCTAAAGCTGCGGCACAGCCACAACCGCGCAACGATATTCAGCGAAGGCTGATTTGCACCTCGCTCCTTTGTTCTGGCAGCCAAGAGCAACTAATTTGGAGCTTGCCGAAATTATATTGACACCCAAATCACGGTATGCAACTTGGTTCGTACGGACAAATGAAAAACCAGGACACAGTGCAATGAGCGACCAGCTTCGCGCCGATGTACCGGACAATGCGCTGCTGCGGATGACCGCCGACATCGTATCGGCGTATGTCAGCAAGAACGTGTTGCCTGCTCAGCAAATCCCCGATGTGATCAATACGGTCTACTCGTCGCTGACTGGCCTGAATGGTCAGCCTCGCGAGGTCGCAGCGGAACCGCTGAAGCCTGCCGTTCCGATTCGCAAGTCGGTGACGCCCGAATACATCGTCTGCCTGGAAGACGGGAAGAAGCTGAAGATGCTGAAGCGGCACCTTCGCTCGACCTACAACATGTCGCCGGACGAGTATCGCTCCCGTTGGGGACTTCCGCCCGACTATCCGATGGTGGCGCCGAACTATGCGGCGCAGCGTTCGGAATTCGCCAAGCGCATCGGCCTCGGCCGCAGCTCCGGCCGCCAGACCCGCCGCAAGGCCGGCTGATCGTGTAAAGTCCGTATGCAACCCGGGCCGGTCCCATGGGATGCGGCCCGTGTGCATGTCAGAACGATGGCAAAGCGGTCGGATTGACGGCGAAGCCATCGGATTGGTTGAAGACGCGAGCCAGCCCCCCCCGCCAGCTGCGGCGGACCGATCGCCGCCGGCATCTCAACCGCCCCGGCGCACCCCGCCAGCCTCCCGCTTTGCCAATCTCAGTTGGCGCAGCCCTTCCGGCCCGACAGGCGGCAGTTGAACCGGTCGACATTGCGGCTCAGTTCCCGCCCGGTCGCCACATTCTCTTCGTTCAGGCAGGTCAGGTAGGCCATCGACTTGTCGACATACTCCTTCACCTCGCCCTGACAGGACGACATCTTGTCGGCGCTGAGGAAGGTGGACTGGTCGTCCATGCACAGCGGCACGCCCGGCTTCAGACAGCCCGCCGCCGGGGTGGTGGGCTGGGGCGCCGTCGATGCCGCTCCGCCAGCCTGAGTGCCCGGTGACGGCGCAGCGGGCGCGGCAGACCGGCTGCCATGATCCTGCGTCCCATGGCCCGGCTTCTGCGAGGTCGCGGCGCTTGCCGTCCGCGCCGTGCTCAGCACCGGCAGGGCCGCCGCCAGGGCGGTTGCCGTCAAGACCGCCGACATCACCGACACGCGCAGGAAAGCCGTCACACGAACCGCCCTCACACCAACCATTGCCTCGATCCTCTGGTGTTTCGTTCCTCTGTGCGAAAGCCGGCCGGACAACGGCCGGGCCCTTTCTTCGCTTACCCGCCCCGACGGCACGGGAGAAGGGCCCTTTCTATGCGCCATTCGTTCAGAGATGCGCGGTTCTACAAGCGTTACACCCCCTGCGCCAGTGCCAACGGGCAGGCATAGGTCTACTGTCTGGGTCGAGCGGTTCGCTCTACGACCGGCGATCCGGATTGGGACCATGTCCCATGCGGGGTTGCCGGCGGAGGCATGCCGGCGCTCACCATCAGCAAAAGCCAGACTTCGATACGCGCCGCCCGGCCCCGTCCGGCGGCGCGTTTTCTTTGGCAGGCCCCGGAAGGCGGTCAAAAGCGGTCGGTCAAAAGCAGCCGGCCAACAACAGCCGATCAGTAAAGGCCGCCACGCCCCTTCGGCGCCGGCTTTCCCGGTCCCCCGGGAGAACCTCCGTTGTCCGCATTCTTGTTCTGGACGAAGCGCAGCTTGTTGATCGCCGTCCGTTTCAGCAGCTCCTGGCTGCCGGTCGCCGGGCCGGCCACCGTCACCTCGACGCCCGTCTTCGCGTCGATGGCGGTGACCCTCAGATAGCTGCCGACCCGCTGGAATTCGAACAGCACCTCGCCGTCGCCGCCCGCTGCCGTCATGATCCGTCCCCTCCCCTATCCGAAGGCCGATCCCCGTTCGAGACCGCAACGCCCGGTGACCGCCGCTGTTGTTCCCGCTGCCATTCGGCGCGCAGGAGCCCCGCTCCGCCAATACCCACAGCGAGGAAGGACCATCATAATGGCCGCCAAGACGATGCAGGACCTGCTGATCGAGGATCTTCGCGACATCTACCACGCCGAGAAGCAGATCGCGAAGGCCCTGCCCAAGATGGCCAGGGCCGCCAGCTCCGACCAGCTGCGCAAAGCCTTCGAGACCCATCTGGAACAGACCAACGGCCAGATCGAGCGGCTGCAGCAGGTGTTCGAGGAAATGGACACCCGCCCCCGCGGCAAGCATTGCGACGCGATGGAAGGGCTGATCAGCGAGGCGCAGGAAATCCTCGAAATGGGTCTGGCGCCGGAGGTTCAGGACGCCGCCCTGATCGCCGCCGCCCAGAAGGTGGAGCATTACGAGATCGCCAGCTACGGCACGCTCCACGCCTATGCCAGCGCCTGCGGCCTCGACAAGGTCGCCAAGCTGCTGGACGAGACGCTGCAGGAGGAAAAAGACACCGACTCGCTGCTGAACAAGCTGGCCATCGGCGACGTCAACAAGAAGGCGATCGCGGCCAGCGGCAAGAAGGCCGCCTGATTCCAGCCAGACCGTGACCAATCGCCCCTGGGTCGGCAAAAGACCCGGGCGGCGGTTGCAACCGCCGCGTCGGACCGGTAGAATCCAGCCTTCCGGTCCTTCGCGGTGTTTGTCATGCGCGGCTTTCTGCCTGCCCTCTGCCTTGCCCTGTTCCTGACCTTGCCGTCGGCGCTGCCGGCCGCCGCGAACGAAGGGGCGGCGGGCGCCCTGCCCCCGTCCGTGCGGATCAAGCCGCTGATGGTCCCGGTGGTGAATGCCGGCCGGATCGAGAAATACACCCAGGTCGAAGTGAATCTGGAAATCGGCGACGCGCTGAAGCTGGGCGAGGTGCAGTTGAGCATCCCCCGCCTGCACGACGCCATCCTGACCGCCATCTACAGGGGCGTGGACGAGGGATGGATCGTCCGCGGCAACATCGCGAACGTCCCAGCCCTGCGCCGCCGGATCGACGAATCGGTCGTCGCCATGTTCGGCAAGGACGTGGTCAGCCGCATCCTGATCACGCCCATCGCACGCCAATCGTCGCTGCAATAACGCAACTCCAACAGCCCGTGCCGGGAGGATCGAGTCGTCATGCCCGTCGTCTATGTCGCGCGCAGCGCCGCCCTGACCAAATGGGCGTCCGACGTCGGACAGGGTAAGCACATCTACAAGCTGGGCGTCGCGGAGGACGAGGCCGCGGTCAAGGCCGCCGTCGCCGCCGGCTGGGGTGGCGAATCCGACTGGAAGCTGGTCCAGTCCCAACAGGTCGAGGATCTGGACGAGGACAGCGCGCTCGCCCGGCTCGGCCGGCGCGAGAAGGTGATCGACCCCACCTATTACCCGCGCCTGAAGGGGGCGGCCGGCGTCTACCGCATCACCCTGACCAATGTGCAGAACAGCCTGCTGGTCGCCAAGGCGATGACCGCCGACGAGCCGCTGACCGAAATCAAGGTCAAGCCCAAGGACATCGCCGACTACATGATCCGCAACGCGATCGCCTGAGCGGCCCGCCGGAATGTCCGCTCCGCCGATCCGCCGCGTCGCCTTCGACGCCCTGTCGTTGACCGACCTGCACGACATGCTGGCCCTGCGCAGCCGCGTGTTCGTGGTCGAGCAGTCGTCCCCCTATCCCGACATCGACGGCCGCGACCCCGAGGCGCTTCACCTGATCGCGGCGGACGGCAGCGGCGCCATCGTCGGCTGTGCCCGCTGCCTTGGCCCAGACCGCGAGGTCCCCGGTTCCGAAGGTCCGGATACGACGGTCTCCTTCGGCCGGCTGGCGGTGGACCGGTCGCAACGCTCCACTGGGCTGGGTCGGGCGTTGGTCGCGGAGTCGTTGGCGGTGCTGGCGGAACGCTGGCCCGACCGCGACGTGCTGATCGGCGCACAGCTTTATCTGGAGCGCTTTTACGGCAGCTTCGGTTTTGTCCGGGTCACCGAGCCCTATGACGATTTCGGCATTCCCCACATCGACATGCGGCTTCGTCGCTGACCGCCGAAGCGGCCCTCCGATCTCCATAGGTTGGTGCGTCACCCTGCCGCATGCGCGCCAAGGCAATGATGGCGCGCAGACCAGTTACTGCCGGTAGAACAACGTCAGACTGTTAACGCTTTGTTTGCAAGGCGGGTATAGGCCTTACGTGACAGACAGAAGATTTCGACATACGTAAAATTTTAGGTGATCGAAATCGGGATTCCTGCCGTATCAGGTTTTGCAATCGAACGGGTTAGACACTCACCCAATCGGATGCAACTCCGCGAGGCAAGGCGACTGTCCGCGCGAATCACAAGCCCGTCCGGTCACATGAGGCGCAAGAAATGTCCTGGTTCACCAATCTCCGAATCGGCGGAAAGCTGCTGACGGCGTTCGCCGCGCTGATCGTCATCATCGGTGCGATCAGCTTTGCCAATTATGCCACGCTGTCGTCCATCCAATCCTCCATCGGCTGGACGATCCACACCTACCGCGTGATCCAGACCACCGATGCGGCGCTGGCGGCGCTGGTGGACCAGGAGACCGGACTGCGCGGCTATCTCGTCAGCGGTGACCAGGCTTTCCTGGAGCCCTACCGGCGGGGTGAACAGGCGTTCGACCGCGCCTTGGCGGAGGTGAAGTCGCTGACCGCCGACAATCCGCAGCAGCAGGCCCGGCTGGAGGAATTGCGCAAGAACGCCACCACCTGGCGTCAGACCGTGGCCGAAAAGGAGATCGCCCTGATGTCCAAGGCCGAATCGCGTGAGGAAGCCCGCGCGATGGAGGCGAAGGCGCTGGGCAAGGCCTCGATGGACAATGTCCGTACGCTGGTCGCGCAGATCGAGGACGCGGAGCGCGCGCTGCTGACCCTACGCAAGGACGAACAGAAGGCCGCCTTCTCCACCGGCTATCTCACCGCCATCATCGGCGCGCTGGCTTCCGTCCTGGTCGCCGTGGCCGCCGGGATGGTGCTGCGCGGGGCCATCGCCTCGCCCATCGTCGCCATGACCGCCGCCATGGGCCGTCTGGCCGGCGGCGAACGGGCGGTCGAGGTGCCCGGCGTCGGCCGCAAGGACGAGGTCGGCGCCATGGCCGAAGCGGTCGACGTGTTCAAGCGCAACGCCATCGAGGCCGACCGCCTCACCGCCGCCCAGCGCGCCGAAGAGGAAGCCAAGGCCCGCCGCACCGCCCGGCTGGAGGAGCTGATGCGCACCTTCGAAGGCAATGTGACCGCGGTGGTGCAGAGCCTGTCGGGCGCGGCGACCCAGATGCAGCAGTCGGCCGGCATGCTGACCAGCACCGCCGACGAGACCAACCGCCAGAGCACCACGGTGGCCTCGGCCGCCGAACAGGCCTCCGCCAATGTCCAGACCGTCGCCGCGGCGGCGGAGGAACTCTCCTCCTCCATCGACGAGATCGGCCGTCAGGTCTCGCAGTCGACCCGGGTCGCCGAACAGGCGGTCAGCGGCGCCAGCCGGGCCAACGGCGTCGTCTCCGGCCTTGCCGACGGCGCGCAGAAGATCGGCGAGGTGGTGGACCTCATCAACAACATCGCGGCGCAGACCAACCTGCTGGCGCTCAACGCCACGATCGAGGCGGCCCGCGCCGGTGAGGCGGGCAAGGGCTTCGCGGTGGTGGCGAGCGAGGTGAAGAGCCTGGCCAACCAGACGGCGAAGGCCACGGAGGACATCACCGGCCAGATCGCCACCATCCAGGGCGCGACCCGCGAGGCGGTTTCCGCCATCGAGGACATCGGCCGCATCATCACCGAGATCAGCCAGATCTCCGCGACGATCGCCTCGGCGGTGGAACAGCAGAGTGCGGCGACTCAGGAGATCAGCCGCAACGTCCAGGAAGCGGCCCAGGGCACGCAGCAGGTGACCAGCAACATCGTCGGCGTCACCCGCGCCGCCGGCGACACCGGTCGCGCCGCCGGCGAGGTCCGCAACGTCGCCGACCATCTCAGCATCGAATCCACCCGCCTGCGCCAGGAGGTGGAGAGCTTCCTGAGCGGGGTGAAGGCGGCGTGAGGGATGTTTGGGGGGGCACCGTGTTGCCCCCTCCCCATCCCTCCCCCGCTCTCAGCGGACCTACGGTCCGCCTGTCGCGTCAGCACAAAGCATAGCTTTGTGCGAGAGCTTCGCGGGAGAGGGGGCAGGACGCTTGCAGGAGTTTCACAGCGGAGCGGCGGCAGTCCCCTCTCCCGCGAAGCGGGGGAGGGTTAGGGAGGGGGCAAAAACTCCCCCACTCCCGCTCAGTGCGACAGCAGCAGCGGCACCGGGCAGGTGCGCAGGACGTGGCGCGTCCCGCTGCCGCGATGCAGGAACGGGAAGCCGTAATGGCCGTGGGCGCCCATCACCAGCAGGTCGGCGCCGGTGTCCATGGCGCGGGCCAGCAGGGCGTCCATCGCGCCGATGTCGTCGACCGTGAAGTGGGTCTGCTCCGCCTTCACGCCGTGGAAGGCGAGATGGTCGAGCAGCCCGACCCGCGGTGCTTCCGGCGCCGCGTTCGAGGCCTGGGTCAGCACGGTGATGACCGTCACCTCGGAAGCCTTCTCCAGCATCGGCATGGCGTCCGACAGGGCGCGGGCTGCTTCGCGCTCGGCATTCCAGGCGACGGCGATGCGCTTGCCGATCACCGGGAAGCGGCCGGCATAGGGAATGACCAGCACCGGCCGGCCGGAGTTCAGCACCACCTGCTCGTTCAGTTCCTCCGGCGCAGCCTGCGATCCGGCCTCGCGGTCATACTGGCCCAGAATGGTCAGGTCGGCGAAGCGCGACCAGATGATGACCTCGCGGATGACGTGGTTGTATTCGCCGTGGGTCAGGCCGTGCCAATGGCCCTGCAGGCCGGACGCGGCGAGCTTTTCGTTGAACAGCGCCTCACTGCGTGCCGCCGCTTCGACCAGATGGTCGCTGGACCGACGGGCGATCACGCTGCTGGCGTTGCGGTCGCCCTGCGCGAACAGGCCGCGCAGGAAGGCGCCGTGGCTCTGGGCCAGCGCGATGGCGGCGTCGAGTCGCGCCTCGACATGCGGGCTGCTGTCGAGATGGACGAGGATGTGCTTATAGGTCATGCGGGTCCTCCCGGTCTGAAATGCGAAGTCTTGCGACGTCTGCCGTTTTCCGCAGGGCCGATGCCATGGGGTTTATGGCCGGCCCAACGGATTGTTTCATGTGCATCATGTTTAACCGGGCGGCGTTCGTCCAGCAGCGTTCGTCCAGCCTGCGGTGAAAGGTCGCAATGGCGCAAACGCATCGCCCGGAACCGGTCAGGCGTCGCGGAACCGTCCATAGGTGTAGTGCGCCGCGCAGGCGCCTTCGGCCGAGACCATGCAGGACCCCATCGGGTTTTCCGGGGTGCAGACGGTGTCGAACAGCTTGCAGTCGATCGGCCGCTTCACGCCGCGCAGGATGGCGCCGCAATCGCAGCCCTTATGGTCGGGAACGCTGGCCCCGGCGATGGGAAAGCGTCGTTCGGCGTCGAAGGCGGCATAGGCCTCGCGCAGCTTCAGGCCGCTGTGCGGGATGCTGCCCAGGCCGCGCCATTCGAAGGACGGTCGCGTCTCGAAGATCTCCAGCACCAGCGCCTGGGCCTTGCGGTTGCCGTCGGCGGTGACGGCGCGGGTATACTGGTTCTCGACCTCCGCCCGCCCGTCGTTGATCTGGCGGATCAGCATCAGGATCGACTGCAGCACGTCCAGCGGCTCGAATCCGGAGATCACCACCGGCTTGCCGTAATCCGCCGCGGCCGGGGCATAGGCGTCCGACCCGATGACGACGGAGACATGGGCCGGCCCGACGAACCCGTCCAGCGACAGCCCCTCGTCCGCTCCCGCCATGATGCCCTGGATGGCCGAGGGGGTGAGCACATGGTTGCAGAAGACGGAGAAGTTGGTCAGCCCCTGCGCCGCCGCCGCCCGAACCGCCAGCGCGGTGGGCGGAGTCGTCGTCTCGAAGCCGATGGCGAGGAACACCACCTGCCGGTCCGGATTCTCGGCGGCGATGCGCACAGCCGCGTCGGCCGACACCACCATGCGCACGTCGGCGCCCTGCGCCTTGGCCTTCAGCAGGCTGAGCCGCCCGGACCCCGGCACCCGCATGACGTCGCCATAGGTGCACAGCGTCACCTCCGGCCGGCGGGCCAGCGCGATGGCGTCGTCGATCCGCCCGACCGGCAGAACGCAGACCGGGCAGCCCGGCCCATGGATCATGCGCACAGTGTCGGGCAGCAGGTCGGGAATGCCGTAGCGGGAGATGGCGTGGGTGTGGCCGCCGCAGAACTCCATCAGGTGATAGGTGCGGTCGGCCCGCACCTCCCGCGCGATGGCGGCGGCGACGTTGCGGGCAAGCACCGGATCGCGGAACTCTTCGACGTATTTCATGGTCGCTCCCTCTGCCCCGCCATTTCACCCGCAAGGCTGATCGTATGCGTTGATACGGATCAAGAGGGAAGTTCGGCAATCCATGTGCTCGGCCATGTGCTTGGCCATGTGCTTGCCGCTACCTCACACCTTGTAGGCCAGCCGCAGCCCGCCCCAATGGCGGCCACGGACCATGACGGGAGCGGAGACGTCCTTCATCAGCGTGTATTTCCCGCCGCCCATGTCGCGCCGGTAGGTCTGCAGCAGGAAGGGCTTGGTGTTGCGCCCGGCGGCCAGACCGACGCGGTCGTTGAAGATGCGGCGGTTGCGGCAGTTGGCGGCGTTCCACACCGGGTCACGGCCCTGCGGCTGGCTGAACTGGCGGTTGTGGGTGGGCAGATAGCCGTTCTCGTCGATCGCCACGCAGAAGACGATGCGGCTGTTGGCCGCCAGCACCGGCTCCTGGATTCCGGGCAGCACGCGGTCGCACAGCTGGGTGTAGCGGGTCAGCACCTGCTGCGGGTCCGATCCGGCGACCGGCTGGTAATTGCGGTCGAACAGGTCGGATTCGCTGATGTCGCCACGGGCCAGCGCATCCTCGAAGGCCGCGGATACTTTCTCGGCGGCGTCCTTGACCGCGGCGATGAAGGGGGTGTCGACCGTCTCGATGTTCAGTTCGGCGGTGATGCCGATCAGCCGCTCGCTCATGCCGACCAGATTGTTCACCCGGTCGCGCGCCTGCGCCAGATTGTCGCTGGACAGCTTCACGCCCACCGCAAGGTCGGCGATCTCGTGCTCCAGCTCGCCGCAGTTGCCGCCGATCTCGGCCGACGCGGCGTCGATCTTGTCGGTCTCGCCGTTCAGTTCGCGCATGGCGCGGCCGACCGTCTCGATCACCGTGCCGATGGCGGTGGTTCCCTCGCTGACCGCGCGGGCTTTGGCGGCGCTGGCGGCGCTCTCCGTCATCAGGCGCTGGGCCTGCTCGTTCAGCACCTTCAGCGTCGCGTCGATTTCCGTCGTCGCCTCGCTGGTCTTGGTGGACAGCGACTTCACCTCGTTCGCCACCACGGCGAAGCCGCGCCCGGCCTCGCCGGCGCGGGCCGCCTCGATGGTGGCGTTCAGCGCCAGCAGGTTGGTCTGCTTGGCGATGGTGAAGATCTCCTTGGCGACCTTGCCGACGCGGTCCAGCGCCTCGCGCAGCCCGGCGATCTGCCCCTCGATCCCCGTCACCGACGACACCAGCGCATGGATGTCGGACAGCGACTGCTGCACCCGGTCGTGGGAGCTGTCGACCTCCTGCCGCGCCTGTTCGGTGACCGAGCGCGCGACGGCCGAGGCCTCCGAGATGCGCTGCGTGCTGCGCGACATCTTGGCGCCGGTATCGCGCAACTGCGTGAACACCTCCGACTGGTGGGTGACTCGGGCGTTAACATCCTCGATATGGCCGGCGATATCCGCGATCTCGATTCCGAGATTGCCTGCTTCCTGCGCGATGTCCGCGATCAGATGCGGACGAAGCCCAACGCCACCATCCATCATATCCACCATTCTTGCTGTTTTATAACCGAGCGCTTTCTCCCGAGTACTATTATTGCGCTTTTGATACAGATTCGCAACGTAGGGGGTGCCAAAGCGGCGGCCGGCACCCCTGTCCTTTGGTAGGATACGTTAAGGGGAGGGCACGCCCGAAGATTGTGTATCAATCCTTATCGGGTGCGAAATGAGGGTTATCCCGCAATACGGACCCGTATCACCGGCTGCACCGCCCACAACCGTCAATCGCCGGGACTCGGTGTCCAGCCACCGCTCTCAGCCGGCGATCCGGTGATCCAGCCGCTCGTCGGCCAGTCCGGCCGGCTCCTGGTGGACCATAACCTCGGCGTTGACGAAGGCCTCGCGCAACCGCTGCTCCACCCGGTCGGCGATCTCGTGCGCGGCGGTCAGGCTGATGCCGCCGTCCAGCTCCAGATGCAGCTCGATGAAACAGCCGGTGCCGGCATTGCGCGTGCGCAGGTCGTGCAGACCGCGCACCCCCGGCTCGGCCCGCGCCAGTTCGACGATGCGCGCGCGCTCCTCCTCGGCCAGTTCGCGGTCCATCAGCACGTCGAGCGCGTCGCGCGCCACGCCGCGGGCACCGTTCAGCAGGAACAGGGCGATGCCGATGCCGAACAGCGGGTCGACCACGGTCAGCCCGGTCGCCTCGGTCAGCAGGATGGCGACGATGACCGCGCTGTTCATCAGCAGGTCGCCGGAATAGTGCAGCCGGTCCGCCCCGATGGCGACCGAACCGGTGGCCGTCTGCACCCGGCGCTGGAAGGTGATGAGCCCGGCGGTCAGCAGGATCGACAGCAGCATCACGGCGACGCCCATCGTCCCCTCGGCAATCGGCTCTGGCCGGACAATTCGCCGCACCGCCTCGACGCTCAGCAGCAGGGCCGAGCCGCCGATGAAGGCGGCCTGGGCGAGTGCGGCCAGCGCCTCCGCCTTGCCGTGCCCGAAGCGGTGGTTGGCGTCGGCCGGGCGCAGGGCATGGCGCACCCCCAGCAAGGTCACCACCGACGCCATCAGGTCGGTGCAGGAATCGATCAGCGACGACAGGATGCTGACCGATTCGGTCAGCAGATAGGCGGCCAGCTTCGCCGCGATCAGGGTGGAGGCCACCGACACGCTGGCATAGGTGGCATAGCGGCGCAGCCGGTCCGCCGATGCCGAGTTTTGCGCACTGTCGCTCAATGCTTCCCCCATCTGCTTGGCCCCATCCGCTTCGCCCCCGATCCTGATGCCCGGCCGCCATGGCCGGCGCGCGACCGTAGCGGCGCATCCTTACGGATCGCTTACCGTCGGCTTGTGCCAGACGTACCCCGGTTAGGGATAAAGATGCTCGGTGGTCCAACCCGTCTGCGTGCCCTCGGTCCCCTCGGCGCGCTGGAAAACCAGCCGGTCGTGCAGGCGGAACGGGCGGTCGCGCCAGAATTCGATCCGCGAGGGCAGCACGCGGAAGCCGGTCCAGTGCGGCGGCCGCGGCACGGTGCCGATGGCGTATTTGGCGGCGAACTGCGCCACGCGCTTCTCCAGCTCCCACCGCCCCTCCAGCGGGCGCGACTGCAGCGAGGCCCAGGCGCCGATCCGGCTTTCGCGCGGCCGGCTTTCGAAATAGGCGTCGGCCTCGGCATCGGTGACGACCTCCACCGGCCCCTCCACCCGCACCTGACGGCGCAGGCTCTTCCAATGGAAGCACAGGGCGGCGTTCCGATTCGCCAGCAGCTGGGTGCCTTTCCGGCTTTCGGTGTTGGTGTAGAAGACGAAACCGCGCGGATCGATCCCCTTCAGCAGAACCATCCGCACCGACGGGATGCCGTTGGCGTCGGCGGTGGCGAGCGCCATGGCGTTGGGATCGTTCGGTTCGCTCTGCTCAGCCTCCTTCATCCATTCGGCGAAGAGATCGTAAGGGTCGCGGTCGGTGCTGTCCGTCATGCCTGTGGTCCTGTATCGATGGGTCCCGCGCCGCCGGCCGGGCAGTGCGCGGCCAGGGGAGCGGGCGGGCTTCCGTGCAAAAGCGTAAGGGTCACAGCCTCATCACAATTCACAGCAAGCATAGGGTCGCTTATATCACTGTCCACCGCGAAGCCACCGATAAGGTGCCGCGGCAACCAACCTTTTCGAGGCGCAAGGATGTTCGTGAAGAAAGTCGTTCCGGCCATGATCGTCGCCGGCCTGCTGGCCGGCTGCCAGCTGGGTGGCCAGAAGGAAACGATCGGCACGGCGGGCGGCGCGGTCGCCGGCGGCCTGATCGGCTCGCAGATCGGCGGCGGTACCGGCAAGCTGGTGGCGACCGGCGTCGGCACGCTGCTCGGCGCCTTCATCGGCAGGGAGGTCGGCAGCTCGCTCGACAAGGCCGATGCCGGCTATGCCGAGACCGCGGCCCGTCAGGCCTACGCCGCCCCGGTCGGCGACCGCATCAACTGGAACAACCCGCAGTCGGGCAATTCCGGCACCATCGTCACCACCCGCGACGGCTACAGCAGCGCCGGCACCTATTGCCGCGAGTTCCAGCAGACCATCGTCGTGAAGGGCCGGACGGAGCAGGCGTACGGAACCGCTTGCAAACAGGCCGACGGTACGTGGAAGATCATCGGCAACTCGTAACTTCGCCGACCAGCACCCCGCACTCGCAACCTCTGAGCCCCCCTGGGGCGGGAACCCTCTGCCCGTGGCTACGCGCGATCCCTACAGCGTTCTCGGCGTCAGCCGGTCCGCCAGTGCCGACGACATCAAGAAGGCATACCGCAAGCTCGCCAAGCAGCATCACCCGGATCTGAAGCCGGGCGACGCCGCCAACGAGGAGCGGTTCAAGGAAATCTCGGCCGCCTACACGCTGCTGTCGGATGCCGAGAAGCGCGCCCGCTACGACCGTGGCGAGATCGACCCGTCGGGGCAGGAACGGCACGCGGGCTTCGGCTCGCGCGGCCGCTCCGGCAGCCGCGGCCGGGCCTACAGCAGCACGGCCGACGACACGTTCTTCGGTGCCGGCGACGACTGGTTCTCCGACCTGTTCGGCGGCGGCCGGCGCCGCCCCGGCGGGCCGGGGGCCGGAGCGGGTGCGGGAGCCGGCGGCTCCCCCGGGCCGCGGGTGCGGGGCAGCGACATCTCCTATTCGGTCACCGTCCCCTTCATCGAGGCGGCGAACGGGTCCAAGCGCCGGATCAACCTGTCCAACGGCAAGAGCATCGACGTCGCCATCCCGCCGGGGACGGAGAACGAGACGAAGCTGCGCCTGAAGGGCCAGGGCCTGCCCGGCATGGGCGGCATGCCCAACGGCGACGCCATCGTCGAGGTGCATGTCGAATCGCACCCCTACTTCACCCGGCAGGACAGCGACATCCATGTCGAAGTGCCGATCACCCTGAACGAGGCGGTTCTCGGCGCCACCGTCAATGTGCCGACGATCAGCGGCAAGGTGGCCGTCAAGGTGCCGCCCGGTGCCAACACCGGCTCCGTCCTGCGGCTGCGCGGCAGGGGCGTGGTCAATCAGGCCACCAAGCAGCCGGGCGACCAGTATGTGAAGCTGAAGGTCGTCCTTCCCGATCCGCCCGACGCCGAACTGGTCAAGTTCGTGGAACAGTGGGCTAAGACCCGCAGCTACGACGTCCGCAAGAAGGCCGGGCTGGAGTAAGACGGGGGCTGCGCCTGAGTGGTGGTTCAGGCGCAGTTTCGTCCGACCAAGGATATTTCTTAATCCGGCGCTGCATATCGGCATGCCCCCAACGCGCCTCTACCAGAACGTGCATCATATCGCGATCCCGATATCGCTCGACGTCTTCGAGCGTCGTTCGTGGTTTGCCGGGGCCTAATGCCGCCATCATCTCAATGGGAGGGAGCCTCCCGAAGCAGTCAGCTCAAGGATGTATAGATGGCCGTAATTTCAAGCAGCGATCTGGATCAATGGGTTGATTTGGTTGACAGGAAATATGGCGGAGTTATGGGGACCCAGGATTTTCTCCAGGAGTTCGGGGATTTCAGGGTTACTCTCAAAACAGAGATCGACGAAAACCTCTGTCCTTTTTCAGAAGAATATTTCAATCAGCAACTTTCCGTTTATGAGGAAATCTCAGGAAGAAAACTGAATCAGTCAGATGGAGAACTGCATCCGGTTAACATTTCATCGCTGCTTCGCGCTCCCAACCCCCTGGGTATCTGGAACACTTCGCATGTATCAGAAATGGTGCGCGCGCTCACCGCGCTGATGTCACTTTCCGGACTTGGCGTTGCTGCCAAGATACTCGATATGGGAGCAGGCCACGGGCTCAGTTCGGAGGTTTTTTCCTTCTGTGGAGCCAATGTACACGCCATCGATATCGATCCCGCCCTCTCGGAACTCAGCAGACTTCGAAGCCAAAGACTGGGATATGAACTCAAAAGAAGCACGATGAATTTTGATGACACTGCCGAGATCGAAGATAAACTATACGACGCGGCTTATTTCTTTCAGTCTTTTCACCACTGCACAAGGCCGTGGGATCTGGTCAAAATCCTATCGGGGAAAATCATTGATGACGGTATTATCGGCTTCACGGGCGAACCGATCCAACAAACTTGGTGGAAGCACTGGGGAATTCGACTCGATTACGAATCCGTGTATGTAGCGCGCAAATACGGCTGGTTCGAATCCGGATGGTCCCACAAGTTCATTCGGGATTGCTTCGAACGCAATTCGATGGAACTCCGGTTTTTCAGAGGTGGACACGGCGGCGGTGAAATCGCCATCGCTTGCGCAAATCCGAACAGACTCACGATGATAGCCGAGCGCGCCCTTGCCCTTGGTCACGCGGAAGTCATGAAACGGGGCAGCGAGGCGTGGTCATCCATGCAGTATCATAGCCAGATCGGGGAATCTGCCGACCTGTGCGGACAGCCCGCAATCCGCACCCGCACCCCGCGGAGCGACGGAGGCTACCTGTGTTACGGGCCATATGCGACGCTGGAACCCGGAGACTATGAGATAACGCTGCTGCTGGCACGCTCGGACGGCCAGGAAGTGACCGGCCCCGAGTCGCATGCGGCGTTCGACGTGGTATGCAACCACGGAAATGTAACCATCCACCCCAAGGAACGATTCACCATCAAGATGAATGATGTCGCGGTCCTAACAAGGATTTTTACAATCGATACGGAATGCCGGAATGTGGAAGCCAGAATTGAGATTATTGGTCTCGACACCTGGACCTGCACAATTCCGCATTTTCGCAAGATCCAGCATTAGATCGTCAGCATACATCGAATCGACGGAACGCTTGATTTTGCGATTTTATCGCGAATTATGATTCTAGAGCTTATCAGGTGTTTCGACTTCCATCTGACGAACCCTAAACCACTCGACATGATGCGCTCCTTTGCGCAGCAATCAAAAGGCCGCATTCAACTTTTAACCGCCCGCAGCGAAACCGCTCCACTTCCCTGCCCGGCCGGTTGCCCCTCCGGCGGCAGATCGTCGTTCAGCAGGCTCTTCAGCGGCACGTTCAGCAGATCGCTCTGCCGTGCCTCGGCGGCGTCCAGCAGGCGGGCGGTGCGCTCCTGCCAGGGCAGGTCCAGCCCGCCCAGACCGTGGACCGAGCCGCGCATGCCGATGCCTAGCGCCTTCATCAGCTCCAGCAGCGTCGCCTCGCCCATGTCGCGGGTGACCACCCAGGCGTCGCGCGTGGTGTGGGCAACCCAATGGGCGTCGCGCAGCTGTTCCAGGATGCCGTCGATCAGCAGCGTGCCCACCGGCACCCGGCCGACCAGCGTGCGGCGGCGCATGCCGACGCCCAGCCGGCTGGCCTCCATCAGTTCGTGCAGGACGGCCAGCGCGAGCGCCAGCCGCTGGGCCGGCAGCAGCCCCTCCATGCCGCCGCGGGTGACCTTTCCGGCGCGCCACTCCGGCAGTGATGCGGCGACCACCGCGCCGAACAGCACCGTCGACCAGGCGATGTAGAGCCAGAACAGGAAGATCGGCACCACCGACAGGGCGCCGTAGATGGTCTGGTAGGCCGGGTATTCGCGCATGTACCAGCCGAAGATCGCCTTCGACCCTTCCAGCAGGATCGAGCCGATGGCGCCGCCGCACAGCGCGTCCAGCCAGAACACGTCGCGATTCGGGATCACCAGATACAGCAGCGTACATCCCAGCAACTGCAGCCCGAACGGCAGCAGCATGCCGATTCCCGCCAGCGGATGGACCACACCCTGCAGGTGCGCCACCTCCAGCGCGGTCCACAGCGTGCTGGACAGCGACAGGCTGGCGCCGGCGAACAGCGGGGTCAGCGATACCACCGCCCAGAAGGACAGGATGCGGGTCACATAGGAGCGCGGCTCGCGCACGCGCCAGACGGTGGCGAAGGACCCCTCTATGGTCCAGATCAGCAGCACCGCCGACACCGCCAGCCCGATCACGCCGAAAATCGGCATCTGCCCGGCATTCGCCATGAAGCGGCCGAGATATTCCAGGATCGCGTCGCCGATCTCCGGCACCAGATTCTTGACCAGCGCCGTCTGGATGCGCAGCTGCAGCGCGCTGAAGGCCGGAAAGGCGGAGAAGATGGCGAAGCCGATGGTCATCATCGGCACGATGGCCAGCAGCGAGGTGTAGGTCAGCGCCGCCGCGGTCTGGAAACAGTTGTCGTTGTAGAAGCGCAGCATCGAGTGGCCGAAGAAGCCGCCAAGCTCCCTCAGACCGCTGAGGATGCGGCTGCGCTCCTCCTCCTCGCGGCCGTCTGTGTCCTTAGGGTGAGCCATGCGACACCTCCTGCGGCGGGACCGCCCGCGTCGGTTTGACCGGTGGGCGCTTTCGTGTAGGATGCGCCCCACTTTTCGCGGCTTGTCCCGCGGCACATCCGTCGTTCACGAGGTTCCGATGTCCAATCCGATGCCGCTCATGGCCGGCAAGCGTGGCCTGATCATGGGCGTGGCCAACGATCGTTCGATCGCCTGGGGGATCGCCTCCACCCTGGCCCAGCACGGGGCGGAGCTTGCCTTCACCTATCAGGGCGATGCGCTGCTGAAGCGGGTGAAGCCGCTGGCCGATCAGGTCGGCGCCAAGCTCGTCCTGCCCTGCGACGTGACGGACGAGGGCAGCATCGACGCGACCTTCGCCGCCATCGAAAAGGAATGGGGCGGGCTGGACTTCGTGGTTCATGCCATCGCCTTTTCCGACAAGAACGAGCTGGACGGGCTGTATCTCGACACCACGCGGGCCAACTTCCTGCGCACCATGGACATCTCCTGCTACTCCTTCACCGCGGTGGCGCAGCGCGCCGTGCCGCTGATGAAGGACGGCGGCAGCCTGCTCACTCTATCCTATTACGGCGCCGAGCGCGTCATGCCCCATTACAATGTGATGGGTGTCGCCAAGGCCGCGCTGGAGGCCAGTGTGCGTTATCTGGCCGTCGATCTGGGTGGCCGCAACATCCGTGTCAACGCCATTTCCGCCGGTCCGATCAAGACTCTGGCCGCCAGCGGCATCGGCGACTTCCGCTATATCCTGAAGTGGAACGAGCTGAACGCCCCGCTGAAGCGCAACGTCACCATCCAGGAGGTCGGCGGCGCCGGCCTGTTCCTGATGTCCGATCTCGGCAGCGGCGTCACCGGCGAGGTGATGCATGTCGACAGCGGCTATCACACCGTCGGCATGGTCGCGGTGGACGAGGCGGCCGAGGTCGCCAGCCTGCTGGGCTCGCTGGGCGGCACGCCGAAGGCCGGCTGAAATCCAGTCGGTTGAGCCGGAGAACGGCGCCCGCAATCGCATGACGAGGAGAGGGATCGGCACGCCGATCCCTCTTTGCGTTTGCAAAAACGGCGTCTATGATTTGCGCAATATTCGCGGATTTGGGTAATATTCATGCGCGCTCGCAAGAAAATGGACTCGGTTTCTCCGATCCTTGAGCAGATTCTCTATGGCGGCTCCAGCGTGTCGATGAATCTCATCGCCATCACGCGCGAGATTCCGGAAGAGCAGCGCATGTTCAAGGCCCAGGGCCTGAACAACTGCATTCTGTTCAAATACCCGAACTTCGACGACCGCGACGACGACGGCGGCGATCCCATCGCCGAGGACGAGGAGCTGGAAGGCGGCGAGCGCCCGGTCGAGACCGGCATCTATGTGCCGCACAACGCCCGTGCGCCGGAGGCCGGCGGCATCGCCATCTACCTGCGCGGCCGCAACAGCGCAACCCTGCTGGAAGAGCAGTTCGGCCTGAAGCACGGGCCGCAGGAAAACGGCATCATCGGCGACATGAAGATGCTGCAGATGATCGACGACGTTCCGTCGCTCGACGCCTTCCTGCTGAAGACCTGCTTCGAGGCGGAGAAGGTCAACGTCGACCCGCGCCACTGGCTGATCTCCAACGAGGAGGACCACCAGCTCCGCCGCCTGATCCGCGCCCGCATCGAACCGATCGTCCGCAAGGCGCTGTCCGGCAGCCAGGGCAGCGCCGGAAGCATCGAGCGCTTCCTGGAAGCGATCTGGAATCCCAATCTGGAAGAGGCCGGCCTGTTCGTCTCCGCCTTCGGCATCGAGCGGTCGGAGGCCGACACCATCTTCAGCGCCTGGAAGGGCACGACCTTCTACGAATACCAGCTGCGCCGCATTGCCCCGCGCGCCCGCACCATCCTGACCTGGCTGAAGTCGCGCGAGTGCATTCCGGTCGACATCCGCATGCACAAGCCCTACGAGACCCAGCTGCTGATGCACATCGAACGGGTGGGCAAGCTGCTGGAGACCACGCTGCTCGACATCCGCACCATCCTGTCGGACTACGAGACGTCGTTCAGCAGCTTCATGAACGGCCAACCGGAGCCCTTCCGCGACTACCTGCGCAGCATCCGCTCGCGCTATTGGCTGCTCGGCTACTGCGTCTCGGCGCTCACCAGCGTCGCCCATCTGGACGCCCGCTGCATGAAGAACACGCCGTCGCGCAAGCTGTACTTCGAGGGCATGCAGAAGCTGCTGCGCCAGTTCGACGTGGCGCTGGACCGCCGGCGCGAGCAGAAGGGGTCGCTCTAACAAGCCGACGGCCCCCTCCCCATCCCTCCCCCGCGTTCCGCGGGAGAGGGGGTAGGACGCTTGACAACGTGAGTGTTTCGCGAAGCGTCGGCAGCAGCCCTCTCTCCCGTGATCCGGGGCAGGAGGTCGAAGCGCTCACCACAACACAAGTTCTTCCACAAAAAAAAGGCGGCGCCTCGCAGCGCCGCCTTCTTCATTTCGGAACCCCGAACCGTCAGGTGCCCTGCGGTTCCGGACCCATGCCGCCGCTCTCCTGCCCGGTGCTGGGTGGGACGGAAGACCGGCGGCCGGTGCCGGTGGTCGGACGCGGCGGGACGGCCATCGTCTCGCGGTCGTCGTCGCGCAGGATCGGCTCGCCGCGCAGCAGACGGTTGATCTCGTCGCCGCTCAGCGTCTCGTACTCCAGCAGGCCCTTGGCCAGGGTGTGCAGCTGGTCGATGTTCTCGGTCAGGATGGTCCGGGCGCGGTCGTAGCTCTCGTCCACGATGCGGCGGATTTCCTCGTCGACCAGTTGGGCGGTGCGGTCGGACATGTTCTTGTGCTGGGTCACCGAATGGCCCAGGAACACCTCCTGCGTCGGCTCGCCGTAGAGCAGCGGGCCGAGCTTGTCGCTCATGCCCCACTCCGTCACCATCCGGCGCGACATCTCGGTCGCCATCTTGATGTCGCCCGAGGCGCCGGTGGTCACCCGCTCCTTGCCGAAGATCAGCTCTTCCGCGATGCGGCCGCCCATGGCGACGGTCAGGTCGGCCAGCAGCTTGGCCTGCGACAGGCTGATGCGGTCGCCTTCCGGCAGGCGCATCACCATGCCCAGCGCACGGCCGCGCGGGATGATGGTGGCCTTGTGGACCGGGTCGCTGTCGGCGCAGTGGATGGCGCAGATGGCGTGGCCGGCCTCGTGGTAGGCGGTCAGCTTCTTCTCGTCCTCGGTCATCACCATGGAGCGGCGTTCCGCACCCATCATGACCTTGTCCTTGGCGTTCTCGAACTCGTTCATGCCGACGACGCGCTTGCCGATGCGGGCCGCCAGCAGCGCCGCCTCGTTGACCAGGTTCGCCAGATCGGCGCCGGAGAAGCCGGGGGTGCCGCGGGCGATGACCTTGGCGTCGACGTCCGGCGACAGCGGGACCTTTCGCATGTGGACCTTGAGGATCTTCTCGCGGCCCAGCACGTCGGGGTTCGGCACCACGACCTGCCGGTCGAAGCGGCCCGGACGCAGCAGCGCGGGATCGAGAACGTCCGGACGGTTGGTCGCGGCGATCAGGATCACGCCCTCGTTCGCCTCGAAGCCGTCCATCTCGACCAGCAGCTGGTTGAGGGTCTGCTCACGCTCGTCGTTGCCGCCGCCCAGGCCGGCGCCGCGATGGCGGCCGACCGCGTCGATTTCGTCGATGAAGATGATGCAGGGGGCGTTCTTCTTGCCCTGTTCGAACATGTCGCGGACGCGGCTGGCGCCGACGCCGACGAACATTTCAACGAAGTCCGAGCCGGAAATGGTGAAGAACGGGACATTGGCTTCGCCGGCCACCGCGCGGGCGGTCAGCGTCTTACCGGTACCCGGCGGGCCGACCAGAAGGCAGCCCTTCGGGATCTTGCCGCCCAGCCGCTGGAACTTCTGCGGGTCCTTCAGGAACTCGACGATTTCCGTCAGCTCCTGCTTGGCCTCGTCGATGCCGGCGACATCGTCGAAGGTCACGCGCCCGACCTTCTCGGTCAGCAGGCGAGCCCGCGACTTACCGAAGCCCATGGCCTTGCCGCCGCCGGACTGCATCTGGCGCATGAAGAAGATCCAGACGCCGATCAGCAGAAGCATCGGGAACCAGGACAGCAGCACCGAGAACAGCGACGGGACGTTGCTGTCGTCGGGGACCGCATTGATCCGGACATTCTTGTTGGTCAGGCGCTCCACCAGACCCGCTTCGGGCGGGACATAGGTGCTGAAGGAGCGGCCGTCCGAGAAATGGCCGGAAACCTGGTTGCCCTTGATCGTCACGTCTGCAACCTGGCCCCGGTCCACTTCGGCGAGAAGCTCGCTGAACGGAACGGTCGTTTGCGGGCTGCGGGTGGAAGAACTCTGGAACAGATTGAACAGGGCCACGAGCAGCAGCCCTATGATGATCCAGAGCGCGAGGTTCTTGCCGAAATTGTTCACGTCACACGCCTTTCTGCGAACCCATCGCCATGCGGTGCGCCGACAAGGCCGCACCCCGGACTCCTACGGGCACGTTCCCTGATTAAATAATGCCGCGCCGGTCCGAAACAACCGTAAAAGCTGGTCTCCCCAACGACGAAAGCGGACGGAAGATCGCGCGGTCCATCGGGACCTGTCCATCCGCGTCCAACCCGTATCGTCCGCCAACCATTGGTACGCCAAGCAATTCCGTTCCCGACCAAAGGCTTGGCAGGGCTTCCCGCACCGGAACCGGCAGATCGGGCACCCTCTCCGGCGCCAGCCGGGCCACCCATTCGCGCCAGCCCGGCGCCCCCAGCGCAGCGACCATAACGGGCTTGCCATGTCGCGGAGACACTCGCAGGTCGAAGCGGCCGTCCCACAGCACCCGCCCGCCCGGCGGTACGCTCAGCCGCTCCAGTGCCGCAACCGGCTCGCGCGCCACCATGACGGCGCCCCGCCGCATCCGCACCACGCAGCCGCCCAAGGTCGTGCCCTGCCCGTCCGCCAGGGCACCGAGCAGACGCTCCAGCGCCTCGTCGCGCACGGGATGGGCCGGCCCACCGACCGCGGTCAGAGCCTGGGCCAGCGCCCGTAGCGCGATCTCCGCCGGCGCGGCCAGCAACGGTGCGGGAGCCAGCGTGATCCAGCCTTCCGGATGAACGGTCGCCGCCTCGGCAAGCAGCCCGGCGGTCGCCTGTTCCAGCGCCGCCCGCGCCCGTCCGGCGCGGCGCGCGACCTCGGTCAACCGAATGGCGTCCAGCCCCTCCCCGCCCAGCAGATCGACGGCGGCACGCAGCCGGGCGCGAGCGAAGCGCGGATTGCGGTTGGACGGGTCCTCGATCCAGTCGGCACCCTCGGCGCGGCAGGTCGCCAGAAGCCGGTCATGGGAAAAATTCAGCAGCGGCCGGATCACCCGCACCGCCCCGTCGGCGCGCACAGCGGCCATTCCGGCCAGCCCGTCGATGCCGGAGCCGCGGGCCAGCCGCAGTAGCACCGTTTCCGCCTGATCGTCGCGATGGTGGGCGAGCGCCAGATGCAGGATGCCGGCCTCGCCGCAGGCCGCCGCCAGCAGCCGGTGCCGCGCCGCCCTGGCCGCCGCCTGCAATCCGGCCGAGGGCTTCTCCCCGTCCCAGCGCAGGATGCGGTGAGGAATTCCGAGTCGGGCCATCATCTGCCCGACCGCCACCGCCTCGTCGGCCGATTCGGGCCGCAAGCCATGGTCGACGGTCAGCGCCAGCAGGCTTCCGCCCTGCTCTGCGACCCAATGCCGCAGCAGCAGAACCAGCGCCATGCTGTCGCCGCCGCCGGAAAGCCCGACGGCGACGGCCGGCGCCGGTTCGAATCCGCCCAGCGCCGCCATCGCACGGGCGAACTCCTCCCGCGATACCGGATCGGAGTCGCCGGCCCCGCCCATCAGGCCGGGCAATTGATGCGCTTGCGCTCCGTGTCGGCGCGACGCTTCACGCTGGCCGAGGCTTCGGGGAACTTGGTCAGCAGCTGGTTGAAGGCGGTGCAGGCATCCGACTTCTTGTTCATCTGCTGCAGAGTCATGCCCAGCTTCAGCAGGCTGTCCGCCGCCTTCGGGTTGGTGCGGTACTTGGACAGCACCTCGGCGAAGGCCTGGGCCGCTTCGGGGAAGCGGTTGCGGACGTAATAGCTCTCGCCCAGCCAATATTGCGCGTTGCCGGCATAGGCATGGGACTTGTTCTTGGAGATGAACTCCTGCAGCGCCTTCTCGGCCCGGTCATAGTCGGAGTTGCGCAGCAGTTCGAACGCCTGTTCATACTGCTTTTCCGGCGACAGACCGGCGGTCGAGGGCGGATTCGCTGCTGCGGTCTGCGCCGGCTTGTCGGCCGGCTTCTTCTCGTCGGGAGCGGCCTTCGCCGGCTTCGACGGCGCGGCATCGGCCATGGCGCCGCCGCCCATCGCCCCTCCGGTGGCCCCACCGCCCTTCTCCAGCTCCTTCAAGCGGAAATCGACGTCGGCATTCACCTTCTCCAGGCGCTCGCGCAGCTGGGTGACCTGATAGGTCGATTCCTCGTACTTGCCGGTCAGGTCCTGGATGGCGCGCTCCAGGTTCTGCAGTCGGATCTCGAAATCGGCGGCGACGGAGGGTGACAGCTGCGCCACCTCCACCGGACCGCCCAGCGCCGCAACCTGGGTTTCCAGCGATTGCAGCCGTTCGATCTGCCCCTTCGACTGGGCCAGGGCGGGGCTTGCCGCGAGCATGCCACCCAGCAGCAGGGCGGCGACGGGACGGATGTTGGTCATGCGCGTGGGATCCTGAGGAGATCTGATGCCGGGGGGAACACCCACGGCGACCATGGCGAACGAAAAAGGCGACGCGATGGCCGCTGTTTAGCAGAACTTGCGCACCGGCGCAAAAGAACCGACAGCGCCGGGAATCCGGCCATCAAAAGATCCGGGAATGCCGCCTGCCGAAAAGAAAAAGGCGCCGCCCCGGTTGTCCGGTGGCGGCGCCTTTTCCCAATTCCCCGTCAGGCGGGGACCGGCGTCATTAGTTGACGACGGTCACGCCACGGCGGTTCTGCGACCAGGCGGCCTCGTTCGAGCCAACCACGGCCGGACGCTCCTTGCCGTAGGACACGACGTTGACGCGGCCGGCCGGGATGCCCTTGGCGGCCAGGTAGTTCTTCACCGAGTTGGCGCGGCGCTCACCCAGGGCCAGGTTGTACTCGCGGGTGCCGCGCTCGTCGGCATGACCCTCGACGGTCACGGTGACCGAACCGTAGGTCTGCAGCCACTTGGCCTGACGGTCGAGGGTGGCGCGAGCCTCCGGCGACAGGTCGAAGCGGTCGAGGCCGAAGAAGACGCGGTCGCCGACGTTGACGACGAAATCTTCCGCCGAGCCCGGGCGGACCGAGGTCTGCTGGGCACCGGTGTTGGCGCCGTTGGCGGCGTCGTTCGGCGTGGATTCGCAAGCGGCGAGCAGGGCGACCGCGGCGAGGGCGAGGAACTTCATGCGCATGTTCAGGGACCCCTTGAACGACAATTGTTGAGTGGCCGGACTAGTCAGCACGAGAGCCGCTTCTTTTCGCCAATCCCCGACGAAAAGACGACGTCCGACCTTTGTCTTGAGCATTGCTCCCGCGCCGCCGCAAAATAGGGCTACTCCACTAGGGAATCAAGGGCGACCACGCGGGGTCCGACGCGCCGACCGGGGTGCTCACGCGACGCTCGTTCGCGCCGGTGATGTCGATGCTGTACAGCTGGGCATTGCGGCCACGGCCGTCACCCGTCGGCAAGTCCTTGAAGAACATGAGAACACGGCCGTTGGGCGCCCAGGTCGGCCCCTCGACGTGGAAGGCTTCGGTCAGGATTCGTTCCCCGGTTCCATCCGGACGGATTACGCCGATTGCAAAGCTGCTACCACGCTGGCGCGTGAAGGCGATCAGGTCGCCGCGCGGCGACCACACCGGCGTGCCGTAGCGGCCCTCGCCGAAGGTCAGCCGCTTCACGCCCGATCCGTCGGCGCCCATGACATAGAGCTGCTGCGTGCCGCCGCGGTCCGACTCGAAGACGATGCGCTGGCCGTCCGGCGAATAGCTGGGACCGGTGTCGATGCCCGGCGCGTCGGTCAGCTGGGTCTGGCGGCGGGTGCGCAGGTCCAGCGTGTAGATGTCGGTGTTGCCGTTCTGGGCCATCGACATGATGACCTTGTTGCCGTCGGGCGAGAAGCGCGGGGCGAAGGTCATGCCGGGAAAGTCGCCCAGGACCTCCTGGCGGCCGGTATCGATGTTGAACAGGTACACGCGCGGCTTCTTGTTGAAGTACGACATGTACGTGATTTCCTGGGACGTCGGCGAGAAGCGCGGCGTCAGGACCAGGGTCTGGCCGTCGGTCAGGAACTGATGGTTGGCGCTGTCCTGGTCCATGATGGCCAGCTGCTTCTTGCGCGCGTTCGCCGGGCCGGATTCGGCGACATAGACGATGCGCGTGTCGAAATAGCCGTCCTCGCCGGTCAGGCGCTTATAGATGGCGTCGGCCACAATGTGGGCGATGCGGCGCCATTCCTGCGGCGAGGCGCTGTAGCTCAGCCCCTGCATGTACTGGCCGGCGGCGACGTCCCACAGGCGGAAGTCCACCTTCATGCGGCCGTCGCCACCCGTCGTGGTGTTGCCGGCGACCAGCGCCTGGGCGCCCAGCGCCTTCCAGTCGGGGTAACGCGGCTCGCCGCTGCGCAGCTGCTCCGGCGTCTGCAGGAAGCCGCGCGGGTCCAGCGGCTTGAACAGGCCGGACCGCTCCAGGTCGGCGGAGATGACCTTGGAGATGTCGGCGCCCAGCTGGGCATCGCGTCCGCCCGCTCCGGCGAAGCTGGTGATCGCGATTGGCAGCGGCTCGGACACGCCCCGCGTGATGTCGATGCGCAACTCGGCGCGCGCCTCCTGCGGAGCGGCAACGCCGAGGGAGAGGAGAAGCGCGCCGGTGGCCCCGGCCAGCTTCAACAGAAGCCTCGTCTTCGTCGTCATGGTCAGAACATGTCCCTCGGGTCGAAATTGAACACGATGAAGCGCCAGTCTTCATAAGTCTGCGACGTGAACTCGCTGGGCAGCAGGTCCAGCGGACTGGACCGTTTGACCGCGCGCACCGCCGCATCGGCCGACGCCCGGAAGGCGGCGTCCGACATGTAGCGCGACTTGTACTTCTCGTCGATCCAGGCGCGGATCACGCTGTGGTCGCGGCCGACCTCGACGTGGATCTCGATCTGCATCGACCCAGCGTCCTTGCGGCCGCTGTCGAAGTTCCAGTTCTTGCTCAACTGGCCGCGGATGGCGTCCAGCGCGCGGCCCGACGGCTTGAACGGCTTGTCGGGGCCGTTGGTTGCCTTCGCCGCCCCGGCCGGCGCCGCCGAGGCGGTCTTCTGGCTGGGCTTGGCGTCGCTGTTGGCGCTGGCCGATGCCTTGCCGTCCGCCTTCGGGTTGTCCGACGGCTTGATCTTCCCGACGTTCGACAGCAGGTCGGACAGCGGGTCGGTCTTGGCCGACGGCTTCTCCGGCTGCTTGGCCGGGGTTTCCGCCTTCTTCGGTTCCGCCTTCGCGACCTCCTTCGCCGGCTCCGGCTTCTTCGGTTCCGCCTTGGGCGGTTCCGGCTTCGGCTCGTGCTTGGGAGGCTCTGGCTTCTTCGGCTCAGGCTTGGGCGGTTCCGGCTTCGGAGGCTCAGGCTTGGGCTCGTGCTTCGGCGGTTCCGGTTTGGGCGGTTCCGGCTTCGGCGGCTCGGGCTTGGGCGGCTCCGGCGGTTTCGGAGTCGGCGACGGCGCCGGATCCGGGGGCGGAGGCGGCGGGGGTGGCGGAGGCGGTGGCGGAGGCGTCGGAGCCGGCTTGGGCGGCGGCGTCGGCTCGCGCGGCGGCGGCGGCACCTGGGCGACCTTCGGCGGCTCCGGCGTCTTGGCAGGCGGCGGGGGCGGCGGAGGCGGTTCGTCCTCCTCGTCCGGCGGCTCGGGCGCCGGCGGCGACGGCTTGGCTTCCGGCGTCGGCGGGCGCGGCGCGGCGTTGGCCGGCTTCGGCTCGCCCTTCTCGACGCGGGCGGCCTGGGTGACCTCGCCGATGTCGACGATCTCGATCGGGATCGAGGAGGCGATTTCGAGCTTGCGATCGCTGGGCGGCATGCCGAGCACCATCAGCGCGACCAGCGCGACGTGCAGCACCGCCGAGGCGATCAGGGGCTTGCGCATGGGAGTTCTGCCCGCCTCAACGCGCCGGTTTGGGCGCGCCGACCCGCGCGCTGGACGCGGTCGGGCCGTTCGGCATCTCGGCGACCAGACCGACCTTCTTGAAGCCGGCGGCGCTCATGGTGCCCATCACCTCCAGCATCTTGCCGTAGGCGATCTTGGCGTCGCCGCGGACCAGGATGCGGGCTTCCGGGTTGTTGTTGGTCACCGCGATCAGCAGCGGCACCATGTTGCCCAGTTCGACCGGAGTCTCCTGGACGAAGACGCGGCCGTCGGTCTGCACGGTGACGAACAGCGGGTCCTTCTGCTGCTCCAGCGGAGCGGCATTGGTCTTGGGCAGGTCGACCGGCACGCCGACGGTCAGCATCGGGGCGGCGACCATGAAGACGATCAGCAGGACCAGCATGACGTCGATGAACGGCGTCATGTTGATCTCGGCCATCGCGCGATAGCCCCGGCGCTTGCCGCGTCCGTGGGATTTGCCTGCGAGTTGTCCGGCCATGGTTCAGGCGGCTCCCCGCTCCTCGAGGTGGCGGGACAGAATCGCCGAGAACTCGCCCGAGAAGGTGTCCAGCCGGTCGGCGTAGCGGCCGAGGTCGGTCGAGAACTTGTTGTAGGACAGCACCGCCGGGATGGCGGCCAGCAGGCCCATGGCGGTGGCGAACAGCGCCTCGGCGATGCCGGGCGCCACCACGGCGAGGCTGGTGTTGCCCGAACCGGCGATCGAGGTGAAGGAGTTCATGATGCCCCACACCGTGCCGAACAGGCCGATGAAGGGGGCGGTCGAGCCGACCGAAGCCAGGAACGTCATGTAGCGTTCGGCCCGCGCCATCTCGCGGCCGATGGTCACCGCCATCACCCGCTCCACCCGCTGCTGCAGCGAGCCCTTCATGGTGCCGGCGATGCCGCGGTCGGCGGCGTGGCGCCACTCGCGCATGCCGGCGGCGAAGGTCGCGGCCATCGGGTCGGCCGGGGTCTGGCCGATGCGGTCGTACAGCGCGTCAAGCGAACCGCCCGACCAGAAGGCCTCCTCGAAGGAGTCGGCCTGGGCGTTCAGGCGGCGGATCCGCATCAGCTTTTCGATGATGATCGCCCAGCACCAGATCGAGGCGACGACGAGCATCATCATCACGATCTTGACGACCGCGTCGGCCTGCCAGAACAGGCCGAGGATCGTGATCTCATGTGCCGTCGTGGCGGCGTTGCCGGCCAGTTGGGCGGTTTGCAGGGCGTCCATCGCAGTCAGTCTCGCGGTTGCGCTGTTGGCACGGGGATGTGGAAAGGAAACGGTCGAGCAGGGTCAGACAGGCGGAAGAGAGCTTTGCTTTGCATGCAGCGACTCCATCGCCGCTTTCACCGGTTCGGGAAGGCGCACGGCCCGCCCGGCCCGGTTGATCGTCACCAGCTGCAGGTCGGCGCGCGCCAGCACGCGACCGTCGCGGCGGATGACTTGTGCAACTGCGAAGGAGGCTCCGCGGATATCGACGATTCGGGTTTCCACTTCAAGCGTGTCCTCCAGCTTGGCAGGGGCGTCAAAATCGATGGTCAGGCGCCGTACCGCAAATGACACACCTGTGACATCGCCCAAACCCTCCGCCATCTCCTTCTGACGGAAGCCCATCAGGTACAGCATCTCCGTCCGCGCCCGCTCCGCGAATCGCAGGTAATTGGCGTGGTAGACGATGCCGCCGGCGTCGGTATCCTCGTAATAGACCCGCAGCGGATAGCGGTGCGTGCCGTCCTCCGCGAACCGGCCCGAGAGGGACGGAGCGACGTTACTCATCGCCATCCTCGTCCGTGGGGCCTTCGGTCGGATCGGGAACCCGGTCCAGCAGATCGAGTTGCCGGAGCGGCGCGTTCGGTGGGTTGAGGCCGAGATAGCGGAAACCCTGGTCGGTCAGCATGCGCCCGCGCGGGGTGCGCTGCAGGAAGCCCTGCTGGATCAGGTAAGGTTCGACCACCTCCTCCAGCACGTCGCGCTGCTCGCCCAGCGCGGCCCCCAGCGTCTCGACGCCCACCGGCCCGCCGCCATAGTTGTTGGCGACCAGCCCGAGATAGCGGCGGTCCATGCTGTCCAGCCCCAGCCGGTCGACCTCCAGCCGGGTCAGCGCGGCATCGGCGACCCGCTTGTCGACCTCCTCCACCCCGGCGACCGCGGCGAAATCACGCACCCGGCGCAGCAGCCGGCCCGACACGCGCGGCGTCCCGCGCGAGCGGTTGGCGATCTCGCGCGCGCCTTCCGGCGTGATGCCCATGCCGAGCACGCCGGCGGCGCGGCGCACGATCAGCTCCAGCTCGTCCGGCTCGTAGAATTGCAGGCGCACGGGAATGCCGAAGCGTTCGCGCAGCGGGCGCGTGATCAGGCCGCTGCGCGTCGTGGCGCCGACGAGGGTGAAGGGCGGCAGATCGATCCGGATGGACCGCGCCGACGGGCCTTCGCCGATGATGAGGTCGAGCTGGAAATCCTCCATGGCGGGATAGAGCACCTCTTCCACGGCGGGATTAAGGCGATGAATCTCGTCGATGAAGAGGACGTCGTGCGGCTGCAGATTCGTCAGCAGCGCCGCCAGATCGCCGGCCCGCGCGATGACCGGCCCGGAGGTGGCCCGGAACCCCACCCCCAGCTCGCGCGCCACGATCTGCGCCAGCGTCGTCTTGCCCAGGCCGGGGGGCCCGAACAGCAGCACATGGTCCAGCGCCTCGTTGCGGGAGCGGGCGGCCTGGATGAAGATCGACAGGTTCTCGCGCGCCTGCCGCTGGCCGATGAATTCGGCGAGCGACAGCGGGCGGATCGACGACTCGGCGGAATCGCCGTGTCCCTGGCCCGGCTGGACCAGACGATCGTTGTGGGGGTCGCTCATTGGCTGAGTTCCTTGAGGCCCTGGCGGATCAGATCGGACACGCCGGCGTCATCGCCCAGCACGCGCCCGGCGGCGACGACCGCGCCGAAGGCCTCCGACCGGCCATAGCCGAGATTGACCAGCGCCGACACCGCGTCGGCCAGCGCCGGGCTGGCGCCCGGAACGGCGGCGGGGGCGCCCTTGCCGGCCGGCGCACCCGCGGTCGCCGCGGGGCCGAGCGCCAGATTGCCGACCTTGTCCTTGAGTTCGTTGAGGATGCGCGCCGCCACCTTCGGCCCGACTCCGTCGGCGCGCACCAGCGCGGTCTTGTCCTGCGAGGCGATGGCACGGGTCAGCTGGTCGGGGTCGAGCACGCCCAGGATCGACAGCGCCAGCCGGGCGCCGACGCCCTGGATGGTGGTCAGCAGCTTGAACCACTCCCGCTCCGCCTGATCGCCGAAGCCATGCAGGACGATGCGCTCCTCGCGGATGAAGGTTTCGACCACCAGCGACGCCCGCTCCCCCACCGCCATGCGCGACAGCGTGCGGTTGGAGCAGGACAGCAGGTAACCGACGCCGTTCACGTCGAGCACGACCCAGTCGGTGCCGGTGGAATCGACGATGCCGGTCAGCTTGGCGATCATGGGAACTCCCGGCCCGAGGGCTGGCTGCGAAGAATGGGGGTCTCTTCGAGACGCGCGCGGATGGTCTCCAGCACGCCGTCAAGGTTGTCGATCACGTCGGTGTTCCAGAAGCGCAGGATACGGAAGCCGGCCTGCTCCAGCATGCGCGCCCGCCTCTCGTCATGGGCTGCGCGCTGCTCGGCATGCTGGCCGCCGTCCAGTTCGATGATCAGGCGATGGTCATGGGCAACAAAGTCCGCGACAAAGCCCAGGATCGGCTCCTGACGCCGGAATTTCGCGCCGAGCTGGGCATTGCGCAGCTTCTGCCAGACGATCTTTTCCACATCCGTGGCGTTCATCCGCAGGTCTCGCGCGCGCCCGGTTATGTAGTCAGTGGGCTTCGCCTTTGCGATGCTCGCCATATCCCCCTCTCCCCCCCGGGGAGAGGGTCGGGGTGAGGGGGAAGCACCGCGGGGAGCCTTGGGCGCGGCACGCCGCGCGCCCCCCTCACCCTCCCCTCTCCCCGGGGGGGAGAGGGTTTGCTTCCCCGCGGTGTCGCCGCCCCGCCGCCACATCGTCCAACTGGCGCGGTGGTGCGCGTGGCAGATCGCCACGGCGAGCGCGTCGGCGGCATCCGGGCTGCCGATCTCGCAGCCGGGCAACAGCAGGCGCACCATCGTCTGGACCTGCGCCTTCTCGGCGCGGCCCTGGCCGACGACGGCCTTCTTGACCATGTTGTTGGCGTATTCCGCCACCGCCAGCCCGGCCTGGGCCGGCACCAGCAACGCCACGGCGCGGGCCTGCCCCAGCTTCAGCGTCGAAACGGCGTTGCTGTTGACGAAGGTCTCCTCCACCGCCGCCTCGTCGGGGCGGTAGCGCTCCACCACCGCCGACAGCGCGTCGTGGAGCTGCACCAGCCGCTCGGCCAGCGGGCAGGAGTCGTCGGAATGCACGGCGCCGTCGGCGACGTGGCTCAGGCGGTTGCCCGCCACGTCGATGATGCCCCAGCCGGTGTGGCGCAGGCCGGGGTCGATCCCCAGCAGCCGCACCGGCGAAGGCACCGTCGCATCAGTCCGTCCGGGCCGTCCGGCGTGGGCAAACACGGCACCCGTACTCCGCTCGCAAGACCAGCGTTCAGCTTACGCGGTCAGCTTCTGCATCAACTCGTCGGAGATGTCGAAGTTGCCTTCGACCACCTGGACGTCGTCGTTGTCCTCCAGCACGTCCAGCAGCTTCAGCAGGCTGGCCGCGGCATCCTCGGACGGGGCGACGGTGTTCAGCGGACGCCAAGTCAGGCGCGCGCTCTCCGCGCCACCGAACTTTGCCTCCAGCGCATCGCGCACGGCGCCGAAATTCTCCACCGTGGTGGTGACCTCGTGGCCGTTCTCGTCGGATTCGACGTTGTCGGCACCGGCCTCCAGCGCCACCTCGAACACGGCGTCGGCATCCGCCGCGGCGGCCGGGTAATAGATCGCGCCGATGCGGTTGAACATGAAGCTGACCGAGTTGGTCTCGCCCAGGCTGCCGCCATATTTGGTGAAGCTGGAGCGCACTTCCGCGGCGGTGCGGTTGCGGTTGTCGGTCAGCGCCTCGACGATGAGCGCGACGCCGCCGGGGCCGTAGCCCTCGTACCGCACCTCTTCATAGTTCGCGTCGTCGCCGCCGCCGGGCGTGCCCTGCTTGATGGCGCGGTCGATGCGGTCGCGCGGCATGTTCTGCGCGCGTCCGGCCAGGATGGCGGCGCGCAGGCGCGGGTTGGCCGCCGGGTCCGGCAGCCCGCTCTTGGCGGCGACGGTGATCTCGCGGGCGAGCTTGTTGAAGATCTTGGACCGCTTGGCGTCCTGCGCGCCCTTGCGGTGCATGATGTTCTTGAACTGGGAATGACCGGCCATGGGTCGAACGAGCCTCGAAACGGAAAATGGTCAATCGGGCGGGGTGAGCGCACGACACATGTAACAGGTCTGCCGCCCCACCGCACCTTTTCGGCGCGGGAGACGACACCCACGGGATTAGAAAGTCAATATGGCGAGATTGCGGCGCGGCCGGGGTCGAGCTGTGAACGCCCTACTGCATCCGTTCCGGCAAAGTCTGGCTCAGCCGCCCGCCGATGCGCAACGGCTCGATGCGGACCGCCAGCCCGGTGCGGTCGTCGGTCTCCACATAGCAGCCGCAGACGGTGCCCTCCCCTTCCGCCGGGGACAGCCGCTCGGTCGGCAGCTTGCGCACCATCTTGGCCAGCGCCACCTCCTTCTTCATGCCGATGGCGCTGTCGTAATCGCCGCACATGCCGGCGTCCGACTGATAGGCGGTGCCCTTCGGCAGGACCATATGGTCGGCGGTCGGCACATGGCTGTGGGTACCCACCACCAGCGAGGCGCGGCCGTCGCAGAAATGGCCCATGATCATCTTCTCGCTGGTGGCCTCGCCATGCATGTCGATCAGCACGGCATCGACGCCCCCCGGCCCGAGGCGATGCGCCTTCAGCACCCGGTCCACGGCGGCGAACGGATCGTCCATCGGCTCCATGAACAGGCGCAGCAGCACGTTGATGACCAGCACCTTGCGCCCGCCGCGCGCCTGCAGCAGCACGAATCCGCGGCCGGGCGTGCCCTCCGGGTAATTCAACGGGCGGATGATGCGCGGCTGCTGTTCGATGGTGGAAACCAGTTCCTTCTGGTCCCAGGTGTGGTTGCCCAGCGTCACCACGTCGATGCCGGCCTCGAAGAACTCCTCGGCGATCTTGACCGTGACGCCATAGCCGCCGGCGGAATTCTCGCCATTCACCACGGTCAGGTCGGGGTCCAACCGTTCGCGCAGCATCGGCATGTGCGCCAGCACCGCCTCGCGCCCGGCCCGGCCCACCACATCGCCGAAGAACAGAATCCGCATCGCCCCAACCTTCCCGAAGAACTTATCTATGAATGCGGAGCGTCTCGCGCTCCGTCACGATCCAGTCCAGCCGCTCGTCATGGCCGTCCACCGGCACCGCAGGCATCTCTTGAGCCGCGAAGGCCACGCCTATCGCGACCACTACGCTGCCGTCGCGCAGGGCATCGAGCGTCCGGTCGTAATAGCCGGCGCCATAGCCCAGCCGATGGCCGGAGCGGTCGAAGGCCAGCAGCGGCACCAGCAGCAGCGACGGACGCAGCACCGCACGGCCCTCACCCGGCTCCTGGATGCCGTAGCGGCCGGCCGCCATCGGCGCCTGCGGATCCCAGTCGCGGAAGACCAGCGCGGTGCCGCGCGGCCCCGACACCGGCAGCCCGACGGAGTGACCAAGTCGCCTAAGATGGAGCAAAGCCGGCCGCGCGTCGAGTTCGGAGCCGAGCGGCCAATATCCCCCGGCGTCGCCGCGCGGCAGATGGCCGTCGCGCGCCAGTTCGGCGATGCGGTCGCGCACGGCGGCGGATGCGGCGGGGCGGTCGGAGTCGGCGATGGCGTCGCGCCGGACGCGCGCCTCGCGTCGGGCGGCGTCCTTGGCTTGCGGATCGGTCATCGCGGACTGCACGGCAAGGGAGAAAAGGGTGGAAGGCGCCGCCTCGGCCGGTGGCCATGTGCCTATCCTCCATGGCCTGCATGAGCAGGTGGGCGCCGTGTACCCGGCCCAATGGGCCGGACAGGGACAGCTCCCTAGAGATCAAGGTTATCGGCCCTGGGGATTATTGCAGCCTGTCGAACCAGGCAGCGGTCCTTCCGTGTACCAATCTAGGCGCGCTCGAGCCGCGCGGCAACCTCTTCGATGCGTTTTGCCACACGATCGAGTTCGCCGACCACCGCGCCCTCGTCCACGGCAGGCGCTATGCCCTTGCCGGACATCACGTCCTGCAGCTCGTCGGCCAGCACCAGACAGGTCATCAGCATCATCTGCGCCTCCGACCCGCTGCGGCCGCCGCCGGTCAGCCGGCGCAGCCGGTCGTCGACATAGGCCGCCAGTTCCCGCAGCCGCGCCTCCTGCCCGTCCTCGCACAGCATGCGATAGAAGCGGCCGTTCACTTCGATGTCGACCTGGGCCATGGCGTCAGCTCTCCAGCACTTGTTGCAGTCGGGCGATGGCGACCTCCAGCCGCTGGGACACCGCCTCCGCGGTCGCCTGGGCGGTCGCCCGGTCCGCCCGCGCGGTCTCCAGCGCCTGCGACAAGTCCTGTTCGCGCCGGACCACCCGCTCATCGCGGGCCGTCGCGGCATGTTCCAGCCGGTCCACGGCGCGGCCGAGACGGTCGAGAGCGGCTTTCAGGGAATCCATGGACGTCAACCTCGACCTGTGGGCACGTCATGTTCGCCGGGCATCGGTCCCGCCCCGGCTGTCGCCAAGCCGAGCCGCTGCCATTCGGAGCGCCTAGAGTTGGGCCGGCACGCCGACCTCGTCAACCGTCACGAGGGACTCTTCCACCGAATGCCCATACGGAATGCCGGGGCGTGACGGAAGGCCGCAGCGGATGCGACAGTGACGAAACAAAGCCGGACGGGCCGCCTTCCACACGGAAGAGGGGCCTCTGCCATACCATTTCCTACCCCATTCCCATGTTGACCTGCGGACGGCGGTTCTGCATGGTGCGCCCGTTTCGCGGCGCCTTTCAGGGCGACCGCGCAACGTCCGTTGCCGACGCCGCAACCGCGCCCGACTCCGCAGGAAACGCCAGATGTCCGCTGCCTCCGCCCAGCCCTCCCTCCACACGATGGCCAGCGCGATCCGCGCGCTCTCCATGGACGCGGTCGAGGCCGCGAAGTCCGGCCACCCGGGCATGCCGATGGGCATGGCCGACGTCGCCACGGTCCTGTTCACCCAGTACCTGAAGTTCGATCCGAAGAACCCGTCCTGGCCCGACCGCGACCGCTTCGTGCTGTCGGCCGGCCACGGGTCGATGCTGATCTACTCGCTGGCCTATCTGACCGGCTACGAGCGGATGACCATCGACGAGATCAAGCGCTTCCGCCAGCTGGGCAGCCTGACCCCCGGCCACCCGGAAGTCGATCCCAGCCTGGGCATCGAGATGACCACCGGTCCGCTGGGCCAGGGCGTCTCCACCGCCGTCGGCATGGCGCTGGCAGAGCGGATCACCAACGCCCGCTTCGGCGACGAGCTGATCGACCACTACACCTACGTCATCGCCTCGGACGGCGACCTGATGGAGGGCGTCAGCCACGAGGCCTGCTCGCTGGCCGGCCATCTCGGGCTGAACCGCCTGATCGTGCTGTGGGACGACAATCACATCTCCATCGACGGCTCGACCGACCTCAGCTTCACCGACGACACCCAGGCGCGCTTCCGCTCCTACGGCTGGAACACCATCGCCGTCGACGGCCACGACACCGACGCCGTGTCGAAGGCCATCGCCCAGGCCCGGACCTCCACCGACAAGCCGACGCTGATCGCCTGCCGCACCATCATCGGCAAGGGTGCGCCGAACAAGGCCAACACCCACGGCTGCCACGGTTCGCCGCTGGGCGCCGACGAGGTCGCCGCGACCCGCACCGCCATCGGCTGGACCCATGAGCCCTTCGTCGTTCCCGACGAGGTTCTGTCGGCCTGGCGCGCCGCGGGCACCCGCAGCGCCGACGCCTACGCCGCCTGGGCCGGCCGCCGCGCCACCCTGACCGAAGGTGCCGGCAAGGCGTTCGACGAGGCCTTCGGCCGCGGTGTTCCCTCCGCGCTCGCCGACACCATCGTCGCCTTCAAGCAGAAGGTCAGTGCCGAGAAGCCGAGCTGGGCGACCCGCGTCGCCTCCGGCAACACGCTGGAAGTCTTGGTCCCGGCGATCCATGAGCTGATCGGCGGCTCCGCCGACCTGACGCCGTCGAACAACACCAAGGTCAAGAACACCGCCGACGTGAAGGGCAAGGGCGAGTTCGCCGGCCGTTACGTCCGCTACGGCGTGCGCGAGCACGGCATGGCGACGCTGATGAACGGCATGACGCTGCATGGCGGCATCATCCCCTACGGCGGCACCTTCATGCAGTTCGCCGACTATTGCCGTCCGTCGATCCGTCTGGCCGCGCTGATGAAGCAGCGCACGATCTTCGTGATGACCCACGACTCGATCGGCCTCGGCGAGGACGGCCCGACCCACCAGCCGGTCGAGCATCTGGCCGCTCTGCGCGCCATCCCCAACCTGCTGGTCCTGCGCCCGGCCGACGCGGTCGAGACCGCCGAGTGCTGGCAGATCGCGCTGGAGGCCACCGGCAGCCCGTCGGTCCTGGCGCTGACTCGCCAGAACGTGCCGACCCTGCGCACCGAGCACACGGCCGAGAACCTGTCCGCCCGCGGCGCCTACGTCCTGGCCGAGGCCGAGGGCGAGCGCAAGGCGACCATCCTCGCCACCGGTTCGGAAGTGTCGCTGGCGATGGAGGCCCGCAAGGCCCTGCAGGCCCAGGGCATCGGCACCGCCGTTGTGTCTATGCCGAGTTGGGAACTGTTCGAGCGTCAGGACGACGCTTACAAGGCGTCGGTGCTCGGCAACGGCGTGCGCGTCGGTGTCGAGGCGGCGATCCGTCTGGGCTGGGACCGCTGGCTGGGCGCGAACGGCGCCTTCGTCGGCATGGCCGGCTTCGGCGAATCGGCCCCCTACCAGGAACTGTACAAGCACTTCGGCATCACCGCCGAAGCGGTCGTGGACGCCGTAAAGGCGCGTCTCTGAGAGAAGCCGAAGGGGCGTCCAGCAGAATTCGGGCGCCCCATATCCAACTGGAGGAAGTCATGGCTGTACGGGTAGCGATCAACGGTTTTGGCCGCATCGGCCGTCTGGTTCTGCGCGCCATCTACGAGAGCGGCCGCAAGGACGTGGAGGTCGTGGCGATCAACGACCTCGCCGATCTGAAGGCCAATGCGCACCTGCTGAAGTACGACAGCGTCCACGGCCGCTTCCCCGGCACCATCGAGACCGGCGAGGGCGTGCTGATCGTCAACGGCCACTCCATCAAGGTCGTGCAGGAGCGTGACCCGGCCAAGCTGCCGTGGAAGGATCTCGGCGTCGAGATCGCCATGGAATGCTCGGGCATCTTCACCAAGCGCGCCGATGCCGCCAAGCATCTGGAAGCCGGCGCGCAGAAGGTGCTGATCTCGGCCCCGGCCACCGACGAGGACATCACGGTCGTCTACGGCGTCAACCACGACAAGCTGACCGCCGAGCACCGGATCGTCTCCAACGCCTCCTGCACCACCAACTGCCTGGCCCCGGTCGCCCATGTCCTCCACAACCTGGTGGGCATCGAGAAGGGCTTCATGACCACGATCCACTCCTACACGGGTGACCAGCGGATCGTCGACACCAACCACAAGGACCTGCACCGCGCCCGCGCTGCCGCCCTGAACATGATCCCGACCTCCACCGGCGCCGCCAAGGCCGTCGGCAAGGTGCTGCCGGAGCTGAAGGGCAAGCTGGACGGCACTGCCATGCGCGTTCCGACCCCGAACGTGTCGGTCGTCGACTTCAAGTTCACCGCCAAGCGCGCCACCTCGGTCGAAGAGATCACCAAGGCGATCTCCGACGCCGCCAACGGCCCGCTGAAGGGCGTGCTTGAGGCCTACACCGAGGATCTGGTGTCGACCGACTTCAACCACGACCCGCACAGCTCGATCTTTGCGCTGAACGAGACCAAGGTCATCGACGGCAACTTCGTCCGCATCATGACCTGGTACGACAACGAGTGGGGCTTCTCCAACCGCATGAGCGACACCGCCGTCGCCATGGCGAACGCCAAGTAAGCCTCGCTTGGCCAAGAAAAAGGCGCCTTCCCCGGGACGGCGCCTTTTTTGTTGTCCGGAGTTCAGGGTTCGAGGCCCCTACCCATCTCTCCCCCGCGTTCCGCGGGAGAGGGGGTAGGAGCCTTGCAAGGGTTCAGCGGCAGTTCCCTCTCCCGCGTGAGCGGGGGAGGGTTAGGGAGGGGGCATTCGCAAGCCGACGCTTCCCCTCACGCCGCCCGCACCGTCGCCAGGAAGTCGCCGACCTTCGCGTTCAGCCCGGCCGCTTCGCTGGTCAGCTTGCCCAGCGCCTCGACCAGTTCGCGGGCGGTGCGGCCACTCTCGTCCGAGGCGGCGGTGACGCCGGAGATGCTGGACGACACCTCGCCGGTACCGGATGCCGCCTGCTGGACCGAGCGGGAGATCTCCGCCGTGGCGGCATTCTGCTGGTCGACCGCGGCGGAGATCGTCGTGGCGATGGTGCTCAGCCGCTCGATCACCGCCGACACCTTCTGGATTTCCGTCACCGCCTGACCGGTCACCACCTGGATGCCGCTCATCTGGCCGCCGATCTCGTCGGTGGCCTTGGCCGTCTGGTTGGCCAGCGCCTTCACCTCGCTCGCCACCACGGCGAAGCCCTTGCCGGCCTCGCCCGCACGCGCCGCCTCGATGGTGGCGTTGAGCGCCAGCAGATTGGTCTGGCCGGCAATGGAGTTGATCAGCCCGACGACCGCGCCGATCCGCTCGACCGCCTCGGCGAGGCTGCCGATGCGGCCGGTCGCCTCCTGCGCCATGCCCACCGCCTCGCCGGCGACGCGGCTGGCTTCCGACACCTGCCGGCCGATCTCGACGATGGAGCAGGACAGCTGTTCCGACGCGGCGGCTACGGTCTGCACATTGGCCGCGGTGCCGTCGCTGGCGCTCGCCACGATTCCGGCAAGATGGCTGGTCTGTTCCGCGGCGTGCGACATCGCCCGAACCTTCTGCCCCAGCGCGTCGGTCGTGGTGGAGACCGAGCGGATCATGCCGCCCACCGTCCCCTCGAATTGCGCGGCCAACCGGTCCATCGCCTGCCGCTTCTCCTCCACCGCCCGGCGCGCGGCCTCTGCCTGTTCGGCCTCCAGCCGGCGGCTGGCCTCGGCGTTGACCCGAAAGACCTGGACCGCCCGGCCCATGTCGCCCAGTTCGTCGCCGCTGCCGGTCTCCGGGATGGTGACCGACAGGTTGCCGTCGGCGAGCGAGCGCATGGCGTCGGACAGGCGGCGGATGCGCCGGCTGATCGAGTTGCCGACCAGCGCGATCAATACCACCACCGGCAGGGCCAGCCCGCCGACGATGGCCACCATGGTCCACAGGCTGCGGGAGAAGCGGGCATCCAGATCGTCGATATAGACGCCGGTCCCGATGGCCAGTTGCCAAGGCTCGAACATCTTCACGTAGCTGAGCTTGGGGAAGGGCTGGTCGCCGCCGGCCTTGGGATAGCTGTAGGCGACGAAGCCCTCGCCCTTGGCCTTGGCGGTGTCGACCATCTCGCGTGTGAAGAAGACGCCGTTGGCATCCTTCTGGTCGCGCTGATCCTTGCCGATCACGTCGGGGCGGACGGGATGGATGACGCTGTGGTAGCCGGTATCAAGGACGAAGATATAGTCCTTGCCGTTGTAGAACATCGTGTTGATGTTGGCCTTGAAGCGCTCGAACGCCTGATCGTGGGTCAGCCGGCCGGCCTTGACCTCGGCCTCGTAGCCGGTCGCGAGACCATGAGCGGTCTGCACGACGGAGCGCAGGGCTTCCTTCCGATCCTCCAGCGTGCTGCGCTGGTTCAACCACAGCGCGGCGGCGGCAAGCGCAACACTGACGGCCCCGGCCAGCGCGACCAGTGTCCACAGCTTCGTTCGCAGAGTCAGTTTCAGTCCGCTCATGAGGAAGTCCCCCCTTTAGATCGGGGACTTCACAGCAAGGACGATGCCAATCGCAAAACGGGATGGAGCGATTGCTCCGCTATGATTAGCCGAACGTACTATCCGAGCGTTTCGCCAAACTCACGCCCCCTCGCACGCAAGCTGCTTCGCATTTTGCGAAACTCAACCGGCCTTCACATTGGTCACGCCGGCGGCACGGCCCAGACACTCGGCGATCCAGGCCGACACGCTCTTGCCCTCCCGCGCGGCGCAGTCGGCGACGGCGCGGTGCAGGATCGGGTTGATGCGGATGGCCAGCCGTCCGGAGAAGGGTTGTTCGCCCTCGCCCCCCATATCGCAGGACAGATCGAGGTAATCGTCGACCGCCCGCCGGAAGGAGTCGCGCAATTCGTCCACAGAGCGGCCGGAAAAGGTGATGCCGTCGTGGGTGTTGATGACCTCGCCGACAAAGACGCCCGCGTCGTTGTCGAAGTCGATCTGGGCCTTGTAACCCTTGTATTCCATCATCGCGGCATTCCCGGGGGAGGTATTCCAATGAAACGGACGCCGGTGCCCCGGCCTGCTGTCCGTTGTGACTGACCATACTCCGGGACCGCGATCGCAGGGTTTGACCTGCCTCAATTCTCTCAACCGGCTGAAGGCTGGAGCCCCATCGCCCCCACCGCTAGAGTGTCCGCCCAGCCGCCACCCTGCCCCGCCCCGCCGCCCATGCCCGCCGCCCCGCAAATCCCCCCGTCCCTCCTCCGCCCCATCCTTGTCCGCGGCCTCGCCGACGCGCTGGCCGCCGCCGCCGCCGCCGACTCGGCCGGTGTCGCCCTCGCCCTGATGGCGCCGCCGGCGGGCGGGGCGCCGTGGCTGCTCGGCCTGATCGGACGTGTGCGCCGGGCCCACCCCGGCTTGGGAGTGACCGGTCTGCTCGACTGCGGCGACCGCGCCGGCGAGGCACAGGGGGCGCTGGCAGCCGGGGTACCGGCCCTGCTGTTCACCGGCGGCACGGCGGCGGCGGACCGGCTGGCGGCCATCGCCGCAGCCCACGGCGCCGTGCTGCTGACCGCCTGCCCGCCCCTGCTCGACCTCGCCGCCGAAGGTCATGGCTCCATCCGGCCGGCCCTGCTGAGGGCGCTATGCCGCGACTGGCTGACACAGGCCAAAGGTTGGGCCGAAAGTCGTGCCGGGGGTTAGGTCCGGACTACCGCTTTTTCGCACAGCCTCACCGCGCAAAGGTGGTGTAACGTCACCTTAGGATATTTTTGTGACACAGCACCCTCCCTCCGATGCCGGAAGAGCCACCCATGAGCATCACCTCCCTGACCACGCCGGATCAGACCATCGCGCAACCGCACCATCCGGGGCAGGCCGCAAACGGCCGGGCAGGCGACCGGATGGGGAACAGTCCGGCTCCCCGGCCGGAGAAGATGCGCGGCCTGCGGCTGGTCGCCGTCTGGGTCGGGCTGACCGCCGGCTCCTGGGCGGTGCTGGGCGGTGCCGGATACGGCCTCTATACCGTGGTCAGTTCTCTTCTGCCGTAACCCCTCCGGCCGAGCCGTTCCACCCCCCGCGGGCTTCCCCCGCCGCAGGCCCTAGGCCGTTCAGGCGTGGCAAATGGCCGCTTTATGCCCCTCCCGCCGTTGCAAAGCGGGCCGATACGGGCTAAGACGGCGCCATTTCCAAGAATGCCCCAGGGGAAGAGCCACAATGAAGCTCACGCGCCGCGTCAAAGACATTCTCGCCAACTACGAGAGCGACAATCCCGGCACCAAGGCGAACCTCGCCCGCATCCTGATGGAAGGCAAGCTCGGCGGTACCGGCAAGCTGGTGATCCTGCCGGTCGACCAGGGCTTCGAGCACGGCCCGGCCCGCAGCTTCGGCCCGAACGAGCCGGGCTATGACCCGCACTACCACTACCAGCTGGCCATCGACGCCGGCTGCAACGCCTACGCCGCTCCCCTGGGCTCGCTGGAGGCCGGCGCCGGCACCTTCGCCGGGTCGATCCCGCTGATCCTGAAGATGAACAGCGCCAACTCGCTGTCCACCCAGAAGGAAGCCGCCGACCAGGCCGTCACCGCCTCGGTCCAGGACGCGCTGCGCATCGGCGCATCGGCCATCGGCTTCACCATCTATCCCGGCTCCGACGCCATGTACTCCCAGTACGAGGAGTTCCGCGAGCTGTCGAAGGAGGCCAAGTCCTACGGCCTCGCCACCGTGCTGTGGTCCTATCCGCGCGGCGGCGCCGTCACCAAGGACGGCGAGCTGGCCATCGATGTGATCGGCTACGCCGCCCACATGGCCGCTCTGCTGGGCGCCCACATCATCAAGGTGAAGCTGCCGTCGGCCCATCTGGAGCAGCCGGAAGCCAAGAAGGTCTACGAGTCGAAGCAGATCGCCATCGGCACCCAGGCCGAGCGCGTGAAGCACATCATGCAGTGCGCCTTCAACGGCCGCCGCATCGTGGTCTTCTCCGGCGGCGCCACCAAGGGCGAGGACGCGGTGTTCGAGGACGCCCGCGCCATCCGTGACGGCGGCGGCAACGGCTCGATCATCGGCCGCAACGCCTTCCAGCGCCCGCGCGAGGATGCCCTCAAGCTGCTCGACCGGATCATGAAGATCTACCAGGGCCGGGAGTAACACTTGGCCAAGGGAAAGCCGACGCAGGCGGAACCTGCCGCCTGCCGACTGTACCTCGTGACGCCGCCGGCCCTGGAGCCGGCGGCGTTCGCGCCGCTTCTGGAGGAAGCGCTGGATGCCGGCGACGTCGCCTGCGTGCAGCTCCGCCTCAAGGACTGCTCAGAGGACGACATCCGCCGCGCCTGCGACATCCTGCGCCCGATCGCGCAGGAGCGTGAGGTCGCCTTCATCCTGAACGACCATCCGCGCCTCGCGCGGGAGGCCGGCTGCGACGGCGTCCATGTCGGACAAAGCGACACGCCCTATCGCGATGCCCGCAAGATCGTCGGCAACGACGCCATCGTCGGCGTCACCTGCCACGACAGCCGCCATCTCGCCATGATCGCCGGCGAGGAAGGGGCGGACTACGTCGCTTTCGGCGCCTTCTTCCCCACCAGCACCAAGACGGCCGAATACAAGGCCGAGCCGGAACTGCTGAGCTGGTGGTCGGAGCTGATGGAGGTCCCCTGTGTCGCCATCGGCGGCATCACCGCCGAGAATTGCGCGCCGCTGGTCACCGCGGGCGCCGATTTCCTGGCCGTGGTCAACGCCGTCTGGGGCCATCCCCAGGGTCCCGGCGCCGGAGTCCGGGCGTTGAACGCCGCCATCGAGGCCGCACTCGCCGGCTAGGCCGGCCGATTACCTGGACGTCCCCAAGATCATGGACCTTCTGACGCCCGAGTCGCTGGGCATCCTGTTCGCCGTCGGCCTGCTGGCCGGCTTCGTCGATGCGATCGCCGGGGGCGGCGGTCTGCTGACCATTCCGGCCCTGCTGGCCGCGGGCATGTCCCCGGCCGAGGCGCTGGCCACCAACAAGCTGCAGTCCAGCTTCGGCTCGCTGTCCGCCACCATCAAGTTCGTCCGCCGCGGCGAGGTCCATCCCGGCGCCATGCGCACGATGATCCTCTGCACCTTCATCGGCGCCGCCATCGGCGCCACGCTGGTGCAGATGCTGGACGCCGGATTCCTGCGCGACGTCATCCCGATCCTGCTGATCGGCATCGCCCTCTATCTGCTGCTGTCGCCCAAGGCCGGCGACGTCGACGCCCACCAGCGCATCGGCGAACATGCCTTCGCTCTCAGCATCGGCACCGGCATCGGTTTCTACGACGGCTTCTTCGGGCCGGGCACCGGCACCTTCTTCGCCATCGCCTTCGTCTCGCTGCTGGGCCACAACCTGCGCAAGGCGACCGCCCACACCAAGGTGCTGAACCTGACCAGCAATGTCGCCTCGCTGCTGTTCTTCATCGTCGGCGGCCACGTGTTGTGGACGGTCGGGCTGCTGATGGGGGTCGGACAGTATATCGGCGCCCAGGTCGGCGCCCACATGGTGATCCGCAATGGCGCCCGAGTCGTGCGTCCGATGCTGGTGGTCGCCTCCATCGTCATCACCGCCAAGCTGGTGTGGACCGACGAGCACAACATTCTGCGCGAGCTGTTCGCCGCTGCCGCCGCCTGGATCGCCTGACGGCCGTCACCCGGCGGCCCTCTTTAGGTTATCCCCCACGACAATTCGCCGCACCATCGCGCCCCGGCCGGATTACCCCCGGCCGGCGGGCGGCATTCTCCTGTACGTGCTCAACTTTTCCCCCTGCCGCTTGCCTGCCGAGTTCGGAGAATTGTTTACCGAGCCAACAAAAAGTGGTGCGCGCCCCTTTACGTAAACGTCAGTTTGTGTATCATTGCGTCAATAACACAATTTGGGGAAGGAACCATGTCTCCGACGACGCTCAAGACACGCCTGCTGACCGCCGCTGCCGCCATCGCGGTGACCGCACCGTTCGTGACCGCCTCGACCGCGCTTGCCGCCGGTTTCGCGTTGAAGGAGCAGAGCGTATCGGGTCAAGGCACCTCCTATGCCGGCGTGACCGCCGGCGGCAACGGCGATGCCAGCTCGATGTTCTACAACCCGGCCACCATGGGTCTGGTGACCGGAACCGAGTTGGTGCAGACCGCCACCGGCGTCATCGTGAAGTCGAAGGTCGACGGCGCCAGCGCCACCCGCGCCCGGCGCCTGGGCGGCACAGCGATCAGCGGCAATGCCTCGCCTGGCGACATCGCGCAGGATGCCCTGGTTCCCGCCGGTTACTTCGTCTATTCGATCAGCGACGACCTGAAGGTCGGCCTGTCGGCCAACGGCCCCTGGGGTCTGGTCACCGACTATGGCGACAGCTGGATCGGCCGCTATCACGGCATCCGCTCCGACCTGCGCACCTACAATTTTGCGCCGTCGGTGTCCTACCGCATCAACCCGATGATCACCATCGGCGGCGGCGTCCAGGTCCAGTACGCCAAGGCTAAGCTGTCGCAGGCCTCCGACTTCGGTGCAAGCCGCCTCGGCCGTCCCGGCGCGCTCGACGTCAAGAGCGATGTGACCGGTGACGATTGGGGCTGGGGCTTCACGCTCGGCGCCCTGATCGAGCCGGTGAAGGGCACCCGCGTCGGCCTCGCCTACCGCTCGGCGGTCAAGCACACGCTGACCGGCAGCATCTCCTTCACCGGCCTGCCGGCCCCGCTCGCCGGCGCCCTGCCCGCCCAGAGCGCCAGCGCCGACCTGACCACGCCGGACATCGCCTCCATCGGCCTGTACCACGAGGTCAACGACCGCTGGGCGGTGATGGCCGACGTTCAGTGGACCAACTGGTCGCGCTTCAAGGAACTGCGCGTCAACATCGCCAACCCGGCGCTCAGCTCCGTCACGGAAGAGCATTGGAAGGACAGCTGGTATTACGCGCTCGGCACCTCCTACAAGGTGACCGACAAGTTGACGCTGCGCGGTGGTATCGCCTTCGACAAGGGCACGGTCGGTGTCGAATACCGCACGCCGCGCATTCCAGAACAGAACCGCTACTGGCTCTCGGCCGGTGCCGGCTATCAGGTCACCGACAATCTGCGCGTCGACGCCGCCTATTCGCACGTCTTCATCCCGAAGACGTCGGTCGCCCTCACCGACGACCTGACCGGCGCCGAAGCCGGCCGCGGCAACCTGAATGTGGACTACAAGAGCAGCATCGACCTGATCGGCCTGCAGGCGAAGTTCACGTTCTAAGGGAATCTCGCCCTCTCCCGCCCCGGGAGAGGGAGGGACCCGCCGAAGGCGGGAGGGTGAGGGGTGATCCGGACATGGATTCATATCCTCGGATCACCCCTCACCCTTCCCAAGCTACGCTTGGGCCCCTTCCCTCTCCCGGGACGGGAGAGGGAACCTGCTCCCCCTACACACCCGCCACCGGCAGCCAAAGCACCTGCTCGATGCTCTCGGCGCCGCTGCACAGCATCGCCAGCCGGTCGAAGCCCATGGCGATGCCACTGCTCTGCGGCATGCCGTGCTCGAGCGCGGCGAGGAAATCCTCGTCCACCGGGAAGCGCTCACCGTAAAGCCTCTCCTTCAACGCCATGTCCGCCTCGAAGCGGGCGCGCTGCACCGCCGGATCGGTCAGTTCGCCGAAGGCGTTCGCCAGTTCCAGCCCGCAGGCATACAGCTCGAACCGTTCGGCCAGCCGGGGGTCTTCCGGCTTCGGCCGCGACAGCGCCGCCATGCACAGCGGATAGTCGGTCAGCACGCAGGGCACGCCCTCGCCCAGATGCGGCTCGATGCGGTCAAACATGATGCGGAAGACGATGTCCTCCCAGCGGTCGCCGTGATGGGGGGCGATGCCGATGCGCGCCGCCTCCGCCGCCAGCGCCGCCGGGTCGGGATCGTGGCTGCCGTCATAGGTCGCCATCAGGTCGATGCCGGCATACTCCCGGAACGCCTCCGGCACGGTCAGCACCCGCCATGGCGCGAAGGGATCGCAGGTCATGCCACGGAAGCCGAACGTCCGTCGCCCGCCCGCGTCGGCGCCGGCGCACAGCAGCTCCCGGCAATCGTCGATCAGCGTGCGATAGCCGTCTCCGGCGCGATACCATTCCAGCATCGAGAATTCCGGCGCATGGGTCCCCGACCGCTCGCCGTTGCGGTAGACATGCGCCAGTTGCCAAAGCCGAGGCATGCCCGCGACCAGCAGCTTCTTCATGGCGAATTCGGGACTGGTGTGCAGGTACAGCCGCCGGCGGTCGTCCGGATGCGGCCCCTGCAGCTCGGTGGCGAAGGCCTGGAGATGCGGCTCCATCCCCGGCGAGACCTGCAGGGCCGGCGTGTCGACCTCGACGAAGGCCAACTCCTCGAACACGCGACGGACGGCGTTCAGCACCCGGCCGCGCGCCGCCAGATAGGGACGGCGGCGGGCCAGCGCCTCGGGATGCCAGGGGGGAAGGTCGCCGGAAGGAATCGAGGTGGATCGGATCGGGACGGACATGAAGGGCGCGCTCTTGATGGACGGTCGAAAGGGGTGCAGGCGCATCAGAGCACCCACGGGCGGCGTACTCAAGTCGGCTTGGCATTGGTCACAGCGGCCTCCCGTGGTAAACTCGCCCAATCGCCGCCGAACGGCGCGGTTGGGACGGATGGAACACTGAACAGGGTCGGCAAAAACGTTCCAAACGTCTCATTGTTGGAGCTATTCTAAACCACCGGCCCCGCTTTGGCGAAGAATCGCCCGCCAATCGCCCGGATCACCCGCCATTAGCGTTCCGCGCCGTTGCCTATGGGCGGTCAAGCTGGTAGGGTCCGCGCCGCCCTGATTCTGGAATTCACGAGTACGCCATGAAGGTCAATGCCAACACGATGCGCCCCGGCCATGTGCTGGAGCACAACGGTAAGCTCTGGGTCATCACCAAAACCGCCATCGTGCAGCCTGGTAAGGGCGGCGCCTTCATCCAGCTGGAAATGAAGGACGTTCGCACCGGCAACAAGTCGATCGAGCGGTTCCGCACCCAGGAGACCGTTGAGCGCGCTCGCCTGGACGAGCATGAGATGACCTTCCTCTTCGCGGAAGGTGACAGCTTCACCTTCATGGATAAGGAAAGCTTCGAACAGGTCGCCATCCCCCGCGACATCATCGGCGAGCCGGCCGTCTTCCTGCAGGACGGCATGGAAGTCACGGTGCAGAGCCATGAAGGCTCGCCGCTGGGCGTCGAGATCCCCGGCAAGGTCACGCTGCTGATCACCGAATCCGACCCGGTGGTGAAGGGCCAGACGGCTTCTTCCTCCTACAAGCCGGCCAAGCTGGAGAACGGCGTGTCGATCCTGGTTCCGCCGCACATCGAGGCCGGGACCCGCGTCGTCGTCGATACCGCCACCGGCGAATACGTCGAGCGCGCGAAGGACTGATCCTTCCCAGGTCGGTTCTGCCATCACCGGTCTTCGCCATGCGCGGAGGCCGGTGTATTGTTTTCTGGTTCCTGCACGAAACGGTACACCAACACCCATGGCCACCCGCTCCGCTCTCATCAACGTCATGGTCCGCGCCGCCGAAAAGGCAGCCCGCGGTCTCGTCCGCGACTTCGGCGAGGTCGAACACCTCCAGGTGTCGCGCAAGGGGCCTGCGGACTTCGTGTCCGCCGCCGATCTGAAGGCCGAACGCACCCTGCGCGAGGAACTGCAGAAGGCGCGGCCCGAATTCGGCTTCCTGATGGAGGAGAGCGGCGCGTCCAAGGGCAGCGATGCCGAGGCGCGCTGGATCGTCGATCCGCTCGACGGCACCACCAACTTCCTGCACGGCCTGCCGCACTGGGCGATCTCCATCGCCGCCGAGCGCAATGGCGAGATCGTCGCCGGCGTGATCTACGCCCCCATCGGCGACCAGCTGTTCTGGGCCGAGAAGGGTGCCGGCGCCTTCGTCAACCACACCCGCCTGCGCGTGTCGGAACGCCGCAAGCTGGAGGATTGCGTGATCGCCACCGGCATCCCCTTCAAGGGCCGCGGCGACCACGCCACCTTCCTGAAGGAACAGGAAGCGGTGATGAAGGAGGTCGCGGGCATTCGCCGCTTCGGCGCCGCCTCGCTCGACCTCGCCTACACCGCCGCCGGCCGGTTCGACGCCTATTGGGAACGCGGCCTGGCCCCCTGGGACTGCGCCGCCGGCGTGCTGATGGTCACCGAAGCCGGCGGTTTCGTCGGTGAGATCGAGGGCGGCCGCAACCCGGTCTTCACCGGCAACGTGCTCGCCGCCAACAGCCATCTCCAGGTCCCGGTTGCCCGCCTGTTGAAGTCCGCCAAGGGCTGACCCCTTGCCCTGCCCACCCATCCGCCTTCCCATACGGGACAGGCGGATGGGTGGTTGTGGCTGGAGCGATCGATAGGCTATGGTTTGCAGGACAAAGGTTTAACGGGACACATCGTTTTGGGCCGCTGGGGACACGCCGACCGCAAGCACCTTGCCGCCGCCGCGCTGTGCGCGGTCTGGACGCTCTTTCCGGCTGTCCTGTCGGCGGCTGCTCCGGCCACCGGCCCGGCACAGTCTTCCGCCGGACTGACGTTGGAAAACGCAGTTCCGCTGTCCGTGCCGCCCCGGCCCAACCTGCGCACCCCCCCGCCGGTCAAGGCGCCGCCGCGACTCGTCCTGCCGCAGCCGCTGGAGGCCCCGCCTCCGCCCGTCCTGACGGAAGGCCCGGCCCAGCCGGCGCCGCGCGCCAACGCCCGGACCGAGCCGGCTCCGACGACGGCACCGACGGCGGCCCAGCCGCAGCAGCCTGCTGTCCAGGCACCTGCCGCCCAAACACCCGCTGCCCCGGCGCCCGGTCAGCCGCTGACCGCACCGCGAACCGACACCGCCGCGCTGCCCCCTCCCCCGGAAGCGGCACCCCCTGCGGCTAACCTGCCACCTTCGAGCGTTTTGAGCCTTGTGTTCCCTGTCGGCGCCACCAATCTGCCGGATGCGGCAGACGCCGTGATCGACCGGATCGTCGAACGGCTGCGCGCCAGCGACACCGCAAGGCTCCAGTTGCGCTCCTACGCCAGCGGCACCGCCGACACGGCGCGCGAGGCGCGGCAGCTGGCACTGGCCCGGGCGTTGGCGCTGCGCGAGCGGCTGACGGCCTTCGGGATCCGCAGCACCCGCGTCGATGTCCGCGCATTGGGCCTGGACGACGGAGGTGGGCCGCCCGACCGGATCGATGCAGTCTTTCTGAATGAATAGCGCCCAACCCGTGCGCGAGGTCTGATCGGAACACCCCTTCGGAGCATCATGACCGCCACAACCCCGACGACCCGACCGCTGGAGGTATCCGCCCTCATGACACGCCCGGAGCGGTTCCTGACCCGGATGATCCTGTTCCTGGTCGTGGTCGGCGCGGTGACTGGCCTGCTGTTCCCCGCCCTGCGCTCGGCCTTCCTCAACAACGCGCCGCTGAACGGCGTCATCCTGGCGACTCTGCTCGCCGGCATCGCCTTCATCTTCCGGCAAGTCCTGATGCTCCGCCCTGAAGTGGCTTGGCTGGAGCAGTACCAGAGCGGGGTCGCCCCCGCCTCCTTGCAGGAGCCGGTGCTGCTGGCGCCGATGGCGCGCATGCTGGGCGAACGGCGCGGCCGGCTGACGCTGTCGGCGCTGTCGATGCGCTCGCTGCTCGACGGCATCGCCTCACGCCTCGACGAATCGAGGGAGCTGTCGCGCTACCTGATCGGCCTGCTGATCTTCCTCGGTCTGCTCGGCACCTTCTGGGGCCTGCTCCACACGGTCCAGTCGGTGGGTGGCGTCATCGGCAGCCTATCGGTCCAGGGCGGCGACGTCGGCACCATGTTCTCCCACCTCCAGCAGGGGCTGGAAGCGCCGCTGGTCGGCATGGGCACCGCCTTCTCCTCCTCGCTGTTCGGCCTTGCCGGTTCGCTGGTGCTGGGCTTCCTGGAACTCCAGGCCAGCCAGGCCCACAACCGCTTCTTCCAGGACCTTGAGGATTGGCTGTCCAGCGCCACCCGCCTGTCGAGCGGCGCCGCCGGCGGGCTCGAATCGGGCGACCACTCCGCTTCCGCCTATCTGACCGCCCTGCTGGAGCAGACCGCCGAGAACCTGGACTCCCTGCAGCGCACCGTCGCCACCGCAGAGGAGGGGCGGCGTGCCGCCAACGCCAACCTGATGGCGCTGACCGAGCGGCTGTCGAGCCTGACCGACCACATGCGCGCCGAGCAGCAGCTCCTCCTGCGGCTGGGCGAGAACCAGCTGGAAGTGAAGGGCCTGCTCGACCGGCTGGCGGAGAACGCGGGTGGCGGCTTCGACGATGCCTCGCGCCAGCATCTGCGCAACATGGACATCTATCTCGCTCGCATCGTCGAGGAATCCTCCAACGGCCGCGTCCAGGCGGTGCAGGAGATCCGCAGCGAGATCAAGCTGCTGGCCCGCACCATCGCTGCGTTGGCCGAAGAAGCCGACCAGCAGCAGCGCTGACACTCTGACACCGTAGGCCAACGCCGGGAGTTCCCATGGCCAGCATCAGCCGCCGCAACGGCCACCGCGACGCCAGCGCCTGGCCCGGCTGGGTCGACGCCCTGTCGTCGCTGGTGATGGTCGTCATCTTCCTGCTGATGGTCTTCGTCGTGGCGCAGTTCTACCTCGCCACCGCCCTGACCGGCCGGGACGAGCAGCTGACCGCGCTGAACCGTAAGATCGCGGAGATGAACGACCTGCTGGCGATGGAGCGGGATGCCAACGCCGACCTGCGCGTCAACATCACCCAACTGTCGACCGAATTGCAGACCTCCGTCGCCGCCCGTGATGACATGACCCTGTCGCTGAGCCAGCTTCAGGAGGACCGCGACCGCACCGCCCGCACGCTGGAGGAGCTGCAGCGCAACGTCCGCGTCGACCGCGAGACGCTCGACCTGAAGCTGAAGGAAATCCTCAGCCTTCAGAACGACATCAAGGCGTTGCGTGAGGCCCGGCAGAAGCTGGAGGGCGAGTTTGCCGCCGCCGTCGCCGCCGCCAAGCTGACCGAACAGCAACGCCAAGCCCTGTTGGCCGAACTCGGCACCACCCGCGACCGCGCCAAGGCGCTGGAGTCGGAACTGGCCTCCGCCACCGAGAAGACGATGCTGGCGCAGAAGGAGATCGACCAGCGCGACATCCGGCTGAAGGCGCTGGAATCGCAGCTGGCCGATAGCCGCAGCCAAGCCCAGAAGGATATCGACCAGCGCGACCTGCGCATCCGCGACCTGATGGCTTCCCTCACCGGCGAGAAGGCGGAGGGGACCAAGAGCAAGCAGCAGATCGACCTGCTGAACCAGCAGCTTCTGGCCCTGCGTGAACAGCTCGCCCGCATCGGCGCGGCGTTGGAAGCGTCGGAAAAGTCCTCGGCCGAGCAGAAGGTGCAGATCGCGGAGCTGGGCGCCCGGCTCAATCAGGCGCTCGCCGCCAAGGTTCAGGACCTCGCGCGCTACAAGTCGGAGTTCTTCGGCCGCGTCCGCGAGGCGCTGGGCAACCGGCCGGATGTGAAGATCGTCGGCGACCGCTTCGTCTTCCAGTCGGAACTGCTGTTCCCGTCGGGCTCGGCGACGCTGGAGGAGGCCGGCAAGCAACGGCTGGCCGACCTCGCCCGCACCCTGCTCGAGATCGGCAAGGCGATCCCATCCGACATCAATTGGGTTCTGCGGGTGGATGGCCACACCGACATCAAGCCGGTGCGCTTCCAGTTCGCCTCCAACTGGGAACTGTCGTCCGCCCGCGCCATCTCGGTGGTCAAGTTCCTGATCGACCAGGGCATTCCGCCCGAACGGCTGGCCGCCGCCGCTTTCGGCGAATTCCAGCCCATCGACCCCGGCACATCGGACGAGGCGCTGGCGAAGAACCGCCGCATCGAAATCAAGCTGGACCAACGCTGATCGGAACCGCGGCGCCTGGGTGGCTGTTTCTTTCGCATCGACGCTCTTGTCGAAACGAAGGATCATCCATGATGAAGACAGTCATCGCCGCCTTGTCGGTCGCGGTCCTGGCCGGCGGCCTCGCCGCCCTCCCCCACCCGGCCGAGGCCAAGGGATGCGTGAAAGGCGCCGCCGTCGGTGGCGTTGCGGGCCATATGGTCGGGTCTGGCCACGGGGCTGCCGGTGCCGCGGTCGGCTGCGCAGTCGGCCACCACGAAGCCAAGAAGAAGGACGAGGCCAAGAAGCAGACCGACCAGCAGCAGGATTCCCACGGCAACAACCAGCCGTCGAAGTAACCGCTGCCGAACGGGATGGAGCGGCGGGGTGCTTCGATCAGCCCTTCCACTCCTCCCGCAATATGGCGTAGAGGACGTGGTCACGCCATGCGCCGTCGATGCGCAGATAGCCTCGGGCATAGCCCTCGTGGGTGAAGCCGACCTTTTCCAGCAGGCCGCGGCTCGGCAGGTTGGTCGGCAGGCAGGCGGCTTCGACCCGATGCAGGCCGAGTTGCCCGAAGGCGAATTCCAGGACCAGCCGGGTGCCGCCCGACACATAGCCGTTCCGGGCATAGGGCTGGCCGGCCCAGTAGCCGAGCGTCCCCATCTGGGCAACGCCGCGGCGGATGTTGGTCAGGCCGAGTCCGCCGACCAGCGCGTCGGTCGCGCGGTCGAAGATCAGGAAGCTGTAGCCGAGATCGTCGCGCCATTCCTGCGCCTGACGCCGCAGCCGCCGGGAAAAGGCCGTCCGGGTCAGGGCGTCGGCCGGCCAGGTGGGTTCCCAGGGCGTCAGGAAAGCGCGGGATGCGGCGCGGAGGTCGGCCCATTCCCGCCAGTCGCGCGGGAGCGGCGGCCGGATGTAGCAGTGAGGGCCGTCGAGACGGACCGCGGGCGGGCTGATGAGGCCGCTGCCGAGGAGGCGGATCATTGAGCGACCACCCTTCCCACCGCTCTCCGTAAGAGGGGGCTCCGCCGGCCGGATGATCCACGCGATGCCTCCCCCTCACCCCGACCCTCTCCCCGGGGGGGAGAGGGAGAAAAGCGCAGGGGGAGAGAGGTGGCTGCCACCGTCTTCATCGTCAGGCGAGACGCTCCGCGATGCGGTCGTAGCTTTCCAGCTTGGCGATCGGCCCGAGGGCAGCGACGGTCGGGCGGCTGGCACGCAGGCGGGCGGCGGCCTTGACCACGGCATCGCGGTCGACACCGTCGATCTTCGCCACGATCTCCTCCACCGGAACCGGCCGGTCGTAGATCAGGATCTGCTGGCCCAACTGCTCGCAGCGCGACATGGTGCTTTCCAGCGCCATGAGCGTCCCGGCCTTCAACTGGGCGCGGGCGCGGGCGACCTCGTCCTCGGTGACGTCGGCGCCGACCTTGGCGATCTCGTCGCAGACGACAGGGACCAGTTCCGCCACCTCATCCTCGCCGGTGCCGGCATAGACGCCGAACAGACCGCCGTCATGGTAGCCGCCGGTGAAGGTGTAGATGGAATAGACCAGCCCGCGCTTCTCCCGCACCTCCTGGAACAGGCGGGACGACATACCGCCGCCCAGCAGGGTGGACAGCACCGAATGGGCGTAGAAGTCCGGATCATGGACCCCCACCCCGTCGAAGCCGAGCACGAGGTGCATCTGCTCCAGATCGCGGTCCTCGCGGAAGTCGCCGCCGGCATAGCGGGCCGACTCCGGCTTGGGCGGCGCACCGCTCGGCAGATCGCCGAAGGCCTTCATCGCAAGATCGACCATGCGGTCATGCTCGATGCGGCCGGCGGCGGTCAGCACCATTCCCGGCGCGCCGTAATGGCCGGCAATGTAGTCGACCAGAGCCTCGCGCGGCAGGGCGCCGACGATCTCGGCCGAGCCCAGCACCGGACGGCCGATGGCCTGCCCCGGATAGGCGGTGGACTGGAAATGGTCGAAGATGATGTCGTCCGGCGTATCGGCGCTCTGGCCGATCTCCTGCAGAACCACCGTGCGCTCGCGCACCAGTTCCTCGGCGTCCAGCGTGGAGTGCTGGATCATGTCGGACAGGATGTCGAGCGCCAGCGGCGCATCCTCGTGCAGGACCTTGGCGTAATAGGCGGTCTGCTCGCGGGTGGTGTAAGCGTTCAGTTGCCCGCCGACATTCTCGATCTCCTCGGAGATGCGGAAGGCGGACCGGCGGCGGGTGCCCTTGAACAGCATATGCTCGACGAGGTGGGCGACACCGTTGACGCTTGCCGCCTCGTTGCGGGTGCCAACCCCGACCCAGCAGCCGAGCGAAACGGACTGCACGTCGGGCATGGTGTCGGTCGCGACGCGAAGCCCATTGGGCAACGTCGTCACACGAATGGAACTCATGCGGCCTCCTGGGCGGCGCGGGCGCGCGCGGTGACGAAGTCCTGGACCGCCGCCAGATCGTTCGGCAGTTCGGACAGGCGCTCCTCGCGCACATAAAGATCGGACAGGCGCGGCGGCAGCTCCGGCCGGCGGCCGGTCGCCTTTTCCACCGCGTCGGGGAACTTGGCGGGATGGGCGGTGGCGAGAACCACCATGGGAACGGACGGATCGACCCGGCCGGCCGCAACCGCGGCCTTGGCCGCCCCGATGCCGACCGCGGTGTGCGGGTCGAGCAGATAGAGGCTGCCCTTCCAGACATCGGCGATGGTCGCCATGGTGGCGGCCTCGTCCACCCGATGGCCGGAGAAGATGGCCAGCGCGCGGGCGAGCTGCGCGTCGGTCACCGCGAACTTGCCCTCGGTGCGGAAGCGGTTCAGCGCCTCCGTCACCGCGGTGCCGTCGCGGTCGAGCAGGTCGAACAGCAGCCGTTCGAAGTTGGAAGAGATCTGGATGTCCATGCTGGGAGACAAGGTAGGCACGACGGGCGCCGCGACCATGCTCCCACTGGCGAAAAAGCGCGCCAGGATGTCGTTGCTGTTGGACCCCACCACCAGCGTCTCCACCGGCAGCCCCATGGCGCGGGCGCCATAGGCGGCATAGACGTTGCCGAAATTGCCGGTCGGCACGGTGAAGGCCAGCTTGCGGTCGGGGGAGCCCAGCGCCACCGCGGCGGTGAAGTAATAGACGATCTGGGCCATGATGCGCGCCCAGTTGATCGAGTTCACCGCCGACAGCCCCATCCGGTCGCGGAAGGCGCCGTCGTTGAACATCGCCTTCACGAGGTCCTGGCAATCGTCGAAGGTGCCGTCCAGCGCGATGTTGTGGACGTTGGACGACAGCACGCTGGTCATCTGCCGGCGCTGCACCTCCGACGTGCGGCCCTTGGGATGCAGGATGAAGATGTCGACGTTCTGGCGGTCGCGGCAGGCCTCGATGGCGGCGGAGCCGGTGTCGCCGGAGGTGGCGCCGACGATGGTCACCCGCTGCCCGCGCTTGGCCAGCACATGGTCGAACAGGCGGCCGAGCAACTGCAGCGCCACGTCCTTGAAGGCCAGGGTGGGCCCGTGGAACAGTTCCAGCACCCAGGTGGTCGGGTCGACCTGCACGAGCGGGGTCACCGCGGCATGGTCGAAGCTGGCATAGGCGTCACGGACGATGGCGCGGAACTCGTCCTCCGCGATGGCGCCGCCCAGGAAGGGCAGCATCACGCGGACGGCGATCTCGCTGTAGGGCAGCCCGCGCATGGCGCGGATGTCGTCGGCCGTGAACTGCGGCCAAGTCTCCGGCACATAGAGGCCGCCGTCGCGCGCCAGCCCGGCAAGAAGGACGTCCTCGAAACCCAAGACCGGGGCCGCGCCCCGCGTGCTGACGTACCGCACCGCTTACACTCCGTCCGATGAAGTGGGCATAGTTAGCGAGGACCCCGCCCGCACGCAAGCGGTGCGGGACGCACGGCGCATATTCCCGCCGGTGGGGGCCGCCCGGTGGCCGAGGATGGAACGTTTGAAACGCCGTGAAACAGTTTTCCGGGGGGTGTTCAGTGTTCCATCCGGGCCGGAGCCTTTCACGCGGCCTCCTCCACCGCCTCGTCGGCCCCCTCGTCGGCCGTGCGGCGGCGCACCAGGGAGGCGGCGCGTTCCAGCACCTCCGGGCCGGCACCAGGGCGGTGGGCGTTCTCGGCGATGTGGCGGCGGTAGGCCCGGGCGCCGGGCAGGCCCTGGAACAGGCCCAGCATGTGGCGGGTGATGGAGGAGAGCGGCGTGCCGCGGGCCATGCGCGCCTCGATGTAGGGCAGCATGGCATCGATCACCGCGTGGCGGTCGGGACCGGGTTCTCCGCCCATCAGGCGGCGGTCGGCGTCGGCCAGCAGATAGGGGGTCTCGTAGGCGGCGCGGCCTATCATCACGCTGTCGACCTTGCCCAGATGCGCCTCCGCCTCGTCCAGCGTACGGATGCCGCCGTTGATGGCGATGGTCAGATGCGGATATTCCGCCTTCAGCCGGTGAACCAGGTCGTAGCGCAGCGGCGGGATGTCGCGGTTCTCCTTGGGACTGAGCCCCTTCAGCCACGCCTTGCGGGCATGGACGATGAAGTGGGTGCAGCCGGCGGCGGAGACGGTGCGGATGAAATGGTCCAGCGTCGGCCATTCCTCCATCTCGTCGATGGCGATGCGCGACTTGACGGTGACGGGGATCGACACGGCGTCGCGCATGGCGCCGACCAGCCGCGCCACCAGATCGGGCTCCGCCATCAGGCAGGCGCCGAAGCGGCCGGACTGCACCCGGTCGCTGGGGCAGCCGACGTTCAGGTTCACCTCGTCATAGCCCCACTCTTCCGCGATGCGGGCGCAGGCGGCGAGATCGGCCGGATCGGAACCGCCAAGCTGGAGCGCCACCGGATGTTCCGCCGCGTCGAAGCCCAGCAGCCGCTCGCGGTCGCCATGCAGCACGGCGCCTGTGGTCACCATCTCGGTATAGAGCAGGGTCGAGCGCGACAGCAGACGGTGGAAGTACCGGCAATGCCGGTCGGTCCAGTCCATCATCGGGGCGACGCTGAGGGGGATGGCGGGGGTGGACGAAGTCATCAGGACGGTCAGATCGGTGGTGGCGGAACACATCGCCATCACTTGTGGCAAATGGCGATGGAAGGCAAGTCCGGCGTTCAAAACGGTCTGTTTCAGGCGTCGGCAGACGCCAATGCATGGGTCCGGCGCATCGCTGGCCGAACCGGCCGCTCCCTCTCGTCCCAATCGGTGACGAGCCTGCGCAGCGCCGCCAGACCGGTTTCCCGATGCTCCCACGCTCCACGGTCGAGCAGGGCTTCGCATCCGAACAGGAAGATCTCCCGGCCGTCATCGGTCAGCCCCTCCGCAGCGAGCAGGCGGGCGGCAAGCGCTTGGGCACGGGCGCAAAGCCGACTGTCCCCGCTGCGATGAGCGAGCGGCAGAAGGGGAGCGATGAAATTCCCATATCCGTCGACTTCCTCCCCGGACCAGCGAATCCTTTCGAAAAAACGGCAGACCGCCGCCGTCAAGGCCGGGAAGGACCGTTTGCGAACCGCTGCGCTGTGGAGAGTCCGGATGAGCCGGAATCCCATCGCACGAGGGAGAGTGTCGGGTATGGCCGTCCCCTCCTGCACCGCCATCAGGAAGCGGGCCATCAACCAGCGGCGGGTCGCCTGCTGCCTGAAGACGTCAGGGCGAGTCAGCAAGGCTGAAACCATGAATGCCGGATTATCGATCACACCCGCACTTAATGCTGCAATAGCACGTGCCGCAACGGAACGCCATTGCTCAAGCGAAGTAATAGATGTACGTAGAAGGCGGCTGGCAACAAAATCGATTTCCCCAGGATTACTTCTCATGGCAATCCAATTAACAGATATTTCAACAATAGATTCCTGAACACCGTCGTCGAGATATCTTATCTTCTCCAAAAATTCAGAAATAACAAAAGATGCACCAAATTCCGAGCGCAACTCTACATATGAAAGCCAAGAAATAGCCTTTTCCACTACTGACGTAACACTGCTCAACGCATTCAGGCGCCTTATGAGCGGCGATAGAACAAACCCCGCCTCCAGGGAACGTCCATGCGCCGTCAGCCATGTCAGAGCATAGGCAACTGACATTTCAAGGCGTTCGCCCGATAGCTCCAAACGTCCCAGCAGGGGAGGCAGAACAAAGCCCGCCTCTAGGGAGCGGCCATACACCGTCAGCCATGACAGACCATAGGCAACCGACGCTTCAAGACACTCGCCCGATAGTTCCGGACGCCCAAGTAGAGGAGGCAGAACAGACCCTGCCTCCAAGGTGCGGCCATGCGCTGCCAGCCATGACAGACCATGCGCAACCACTGCTTCAAGACGCTCGCCCGATCGCTCCCAACGCTCAAATAGCGTATGTAAGACAAACCATGCCTCCAGGGCACGTCCATGCACTGTCAGCCATGACAGGACATGCACGACCACCGCTTCAAGACGTTCACCCAATAGCTCCGAATGCCTAATTAGGGGGAGCAGAACAAACTCGGCCTCCAGGGAACGGCCATTTTCTGTCAACCATGACAGGCAATCTGCAACCAGCGCTTCAAGACGTTCGCCTGATAGCTCCGAACGCTCAAGCAGCGCATGCAAGACGAATCGCGCCTTCGGGGAACGGCCATGCTCCGCCAGCCATGACAGACCGTGGGCCACCGACGCTTCAAGACGCCGGCCCGTTAGCTCCGAATTCCCAAGTAGGGGAGGCAGAACAAACCCGGCCTCCAAGGAGCGGCCATGCTCCGCCAGCCATGCCAGTCCATGGGCAACCAACGCATCAAATTGTTCGCCTGAAAGTTCCGGACGCCCAAGTAGGGAGCGCAGAACAAACCCGGCCTCCAGCGAACGGCCATTCTCTGTCAACCATGACAGGCAATCTGCAACCAGCGCTTCAAGACGTTCGCCCGATAACTCCGAACGCTCAAGCAACGCGTGCAAGACGAATCGCGCCTTCAGGGAACGGCCATGCTCCGCCAGCCATGACAGACCGTGGGCCACCGACGCATCAAATTGTTCACCTGAAAGCTCCGGACGCCGAAGTAGAGGGCGCAGTACAAACCCTGCCTCCAAGGAACGACCATACGGCGTCAACCATGACAGAACATGGGTAACCGACACTTCAAGGCATTCACCCGAAAGTTCCGGACGCCCAATTAGAGGTGGCAGAACAAACCGAGCCTCTGGCGAAAGGCCATGCGCCGTCAGCCAGGACAGTCCATACCGAATGGACAGGTCCGTTGATGGGTCATCCAGATCGGAGCGCTCAAGAAGGGGCGCTAGCACATGCGAGGCGACTGGCGACGATCCATGGGCATCGATCCATCGAAACAGCGCATCGCTGATCGTGTGGAAATGCCCGGCAGGAGCATGCTTCAACGCCGCCCGCAACAGATGACGCGAATCGACGACGGTGGCGCAGCCAGCCAGCCAGGGGCCGAACAGTGACTCCCATTGCGCGAACAAGGGAGAGGCGAAGGGCGAGTCGAGCAAGGCCCCGACGGCATAGGCGACAGTCGACGGCTTATCCTCCCGCAACAGGCGGGTGAAATCGGCGGAGCGGCGGTCCAGCCAGGACGCGCATGCCTGTTCCAGCGCATCGCGAACGGGCGGCTCCGCCGAGGCGAAGGCTCTGACGAAGGCGGTGGCGATGCGGCCAAGCACCCTTACATCCCGCAGGCCCGGTTCAAGCAGGTTTTCGAGCACCTCGGACCGGATCCGTGGCGCCGCCGGCTCGAACAGACAGCGCTCGACCAGTTCGTCCGCCACCACGTCATGCGCGACGACGGAATAGCCGGCCTCATCCTCCAGCCATCCCATGCGGTGAAGCAAATCGCAGAGATAGGCGGCATCGGCCTCGTCCCCGCCACCGGCCGCCTGCAGAACGGACGCTGCCACAGCCGGCATCTTCGTCCGGGCCAAAGGCGCCGCCGCCAGCATGGCCATGACGGCGATGACCGGCCCGTCGGGTGGCGGGGCGCGGCGCAGCAGACCGGTCGTCGGGGCCGGGGGCGGCAGAAGCTCATCCTCCCTCAGCCGGCTTTCGAGCCAGCGGCGCAAATCCGGACCGGTCTGCCGCGCCTCGGCGATCAGTTCCTGGAGCGTGTCATGCCCGCTGGCCAGACGCCGTTCGATCTCGCGTGCGACGAACAGCGCGATGATCGGGCGTCGCCCGACGATCTCGGCAAGCAGGTCCATCCCGAAACGGATGCAGGCCTGCGGCGCCGCAGTTCGGATCATCGCTTGGGCGATCCGTTCCCGCCTTTCCTCGGCGGGGGCGATCTCATGGGTGACGAAGAATGTCTTCCATTCGTTGTCGTTGAGGGTGGCGGTGCCGGGGCGCGCCATCGCCAGCACCGCCACCCGGCCGCCGCGGGCGGCCGCGGGAACCAGAAGCTGATCGCGCAGCGCCCGCAGCTCCTCGTTCCCGCGCAAACTGCGGTGCTGTTCCAGATAATCGACGATCAGAAGGACCGGGGTGGTTTCCAGGCCGGGCAGCACCTCCTGCTTGATGGCCGAAATGTCCGGGCCGCCTTCACCGCCGGTCGATGCGGTGTGGAGCACACGCCAGCCGCCGGCCAGCGCCAGCCGCGCGACCTCCATCGCCGTGCGCGTCTTGCCGATGCCGCCGGGACCGATGAGAAGCACGCCTCCCTCGTTCGCCCGCTCCTGCAACTCCGCCAGGATGCGTTGGGGATGCTCGGGCGCCTCTTCCGGCGGGGGGATGAAGGCGAGCGTCTCGCTTTTCAGATATGCCCGGACACCGCGCAACCCCGCCTCGACCGTGGCATGGTCCAGCAACGCCTCGACTCCGATGCCAAGCCAGCCGTCCCGCAGCCGGGCATGGCCATTGAAGGCGCTGCGCAGCATCGACCAGTCGACGACCTCGACCCAATCGATGGGCGGGCGGCGGCCGTCCGGCAAGCTACGGAAAAAGCCCTCAATCCGCCCCTTCAGGTCGTCGCGCGCCTGCTGGTTCGGCAGGCGGCCGGAAATGCAATAGAGATACCCCCGCGCGCGGCGCCATGGCGCGTAAAGGTTCGGCCATCCGGCGTCCGCTTGTTTCTTCAGCTTTTCCTCGACCGCCGCCCAGCCCTTCAGAATGTTGGCGGCATGGTTGTCCGACGCTTCGGAGTGCCATTTGCATTCGATGATCAGCGGAAAGGCCGCACCGGCAAGCAGCGGCGCATCCAGCCGTTTGCACTCCATCCAATGATCGATGCTGCCGTCCTGACCGGCGGTCGACGTGACCAGCGCCTGCGCATCCAGTTCCCGCACCCAGTCGCCGACGAGTTGCTGGAAGGCGTCATCGGGCTTTTCGAAAGACGCTCTTCGGGCGCCCTTCATCGGGTCCAGTCGAAAAGCTTCGGGAAAATCGCGCATGCCGCGTCTGAAATTCTGAGGATATCAGCTTCCAGTAGCATGAATGAAAGCCGATCCGCAATGCGACCCTACGGCAGCGGACTTGACGCTCCAAAAACGACTAAGCCCCGCACAAGGCGGGGCTTAAGTCATGAACCGAGAAGATGGCGTCCCCGACGGGAGTCGAACCCGTGTCGCCGCCGTGAAAGGGCGGTGTCCTAGGCCTCTAGACGACGGGGACGTCGTTCGCGGTGACGCGCTTTCTAAAGATCGGAGCCGGGGAGCGCAAGCGCTTTTTTGCATCCCCCGATACTTTTTTGCGCCCTGCCCGCCGGGCGTCTTGCGAAGACTCAGGCGGAGCGCGCAGGCGCCGCGTCGTCGATCAGCAGTTGAACCCCCTCCGAGCCGTTCCAGCGGTCGATGCGCAGCACGCCGGCGAGGTGGAAGGGCGTGCCGCGGCCGGTCAGCAGGGCTTGGCCCATGTCGCTGTCCAGCGCGCGGAAGGCGATGGCCTTCAGCCGGGCGCCGTCGTTGCCCTGCAGGATGCAGCGGACATGGTTGGCGCCCACCACGTCGGCGCGCACGACGCGGGCGTCGGCGATGGCGAAGCGCGGCTCGGAGTTGCCGGTGCCGTAGGGGCCGAGCTTGTCGAGCATGGTCACCAGACCGACACTGGCGCCGCCGACCGACAGGGCGCCGTCCAGTTCCAGCGTCGGCACCAGCGGGGCGGATGCCACCTGTTCGGAGATGCGGCTGTGCAGGAAGTCGCGCAGAGCGTCGATCTTGTCGCCGGCCACGGTGAAGCCGGCCGCCATGCGGTGGCCGCCGCCGGCCAGCAGCAGCCCCTCCTGCCGGGCGGCGATCACCGCCGACCCCAGATCGACGCCACGGACCGAGCGGCCGGACGCCTTGCCGATGACGGTGCCGTCGGCGGTTTCCTCCAGGGCGACGACACAGGCGGGGCGGCTGTAGCGCTCCTTGAGGCGGGCGGCGACGATGCCGATGACGCCGGGATGCCAGCCGACGCCAGTGACGAAGACCAGATCGGTCTCGCGTCCGGCCTCGGCGGCGACACGCTCCAGCGCCTCGTCCAGCACCGCCTGCTCGATGGTGCGGCGTTCGGCGTTGTGGCCTTCCAGCCGCTGGGCGAGTTCCATCGCCTCGATGGGGTCGTCGGTGGAGAGCAGGCGCGCCCCGAGGTCGGATGCGCCCACCCGGCCGCCCGCATTCACGCGGGGGCCGAGGACATAGCCGGCATGATAGGCGTCCGGCTTCTCCTTCACGCCTGCCACGTCGGACAGGGCGGCGAGGCCGGGGTTGGCGCGGCGGGCCATCACCTTCAGCCCCTGCGCCACCAGCGCACGGTTGAGGCCGGTCAGCGGAACCACGTCGCACACCGTGCCGAGAGCGACGAGGTCGAGCCATTCCATCAGGTTGGGCTCGGCCCGGTCGCGGTAGAAGCCGGACTGGCGCAGCGCACGGTTGACGGCGACGATGGTGATGAAGGTGACGCCGGCGGCGCAGAGCGTGCGATAGGCGCCGTCCTCATCCAGCCGGTTGGGGTTGACCAGGGCGACAGCGGGGGGCAGGCGCGGTTCGGCGGCGTGGTGGTCGAGGACGACGACCTCCAGCCCGGCCTCTGCCGCCGCCTCCAGCGCCGCGAAGGCGGAGATGCCGCAATCGACGGTCACCACCAGCCGCACCCCCTCCCCTTTCAGCCGCAGCAGCGCCGCGGCATTCGGGCCGTAGCCTTCGGTGATGCGGTCGGGGACATAGACGCGGATGTCGGCGCCGAGCGAGCGGAAGAAACGGCGCAGCAGCGCGGCGGAGGTGGCGCCGTCGACATCGTAGTCGCCGAAGACCGCCACCGGCTCGCCGTCGCGGATGGCGCGGGCGATGCGCTCGGCCGCCGGATCCATGTCGCGGAAACGCGAGGGGTCGGGCAGCAGCGCCTTCAACGTCGGGTTCAGAAAGGTTTCGCAGGTGTCGTCGGTGACACCACGGGCGGCAAGCACCCGGCCGACGATCTCCGGCAGCCCGCGCCCCTGGGTGAGAGCCTGCGCCTGCCGTTCGTCGCAGGGCCGCGCCTGCCAGCGCTTGCCGGACAGGGAGTTGGCGACGTTGAGGAAGGCGGCGGCTTCGGTCATGGCGGTGCTGCACGGTCGCTGGGATGGGTCCACAGCCATAGCAGAGATGGGCGCGCGGCGCACGGCGGGTGTGGACAGGGGTGGGATGTCGTCGGCTTCGATTGCCCCCACCTAACCTCCCCCGCTCTCAGCGGACCTGCGGTCCGCCTGCCGCGTCAGCACAAAGCAAAGCTTTGTGCGAGAGCTGGGCGGGGGAGGGACTGCCGCTGCCTTACCGATCAAGCACTTGCCCCTCCCCCGCCCAGCGGGGGAGGGTTGGGGTGGGGGTCTAACGCACCCGCACCCGCGCCACCTACGCCGCCCGCATCCACACCGCCGTGTCATGGAACGCCGCGCCACCCGCCGGTGGGACCGGCTCCGGTGAGGTCAGGCTGTTGATGCCGATGCCCTCGACGAAGGCGCTGTTCGGCCAGATGCCTTCGACGATCACGACGCCGCGCGGCACGCCGGCGAAGGGCTTGGCATGAACCAGCACGCTGCCCTGCGGGTTGCCCAACCGCACCGCGTCACCATCGGCCAGACCCAACCCGGCCGCGTCGTCCGGGTGGATCAGCGCGGTGGGGCGGCCTTCGCGGCGCTGGGCGGTCAGCGTCTCGGTGAAGGAGGTGTTGAGGAACTGGCGGGCCGGGGCGGTGACCAGACGGAACGGGTGCTCCGCGTCGGCATCGCGGCCGGGGGGCATGTGGTCGGGCAGTTCCGGCATGCCGCCATAGGGGCCGAGCGCCGCCCAATCGGGCGCGAAGCGGAATTTATCGTCGGGGTGGGCGAAGCCGTTGAGGAAATGCGAGGTCTCGAAATCGGGCTGGGCGTCGATCCAGCGGTTCTCGGTCAGCGTCGCCGCATCGCCGAGGTCGGACGCCTTCAGCATGGCGTCGATGATCTCCAGCGCGGTCATGCCGAAGCCGGGATGTTCGGCACCGACGCGGCGGGCGATCTCGGAAATCACCCAGTGGTTCTCGCGCGCCTCGAATTGCGGCTCGATCACCTTGCGGCCGATCAGGATGTGCATCTGGCCGCCGCCGCGGTAGATGTCGTCATGCTCCAGGAAGGTGGTGGCGGGGATCACCAGATCGGCCAGCTTGGCCGTGTCGGTCATGAACTGCTCGTGGACCGCGACGAACAGATCCTCGCGCAGGAAGCCCTGGCGGACGCGGGTCGAGTCCGGGCAGATCGTCGCCGGGTTGGTGTTCTGGATCAGCATCGCCGTCACCGGCGGGCCGCTGGTCAGGTCACGCGGGTCGCCGGTCAGGACGGCGCCGATGCGCGACTGGTCGAAGCTGCGGACGCCGGTGTCGAGGCGGTCCAACCCCTCCGACAGGGTCTTGTCGAGCTTGTAGATGCCGGACGAGCAGTAGAGCGCGCCGCCGCCCTTGTGCTGCCAGGAACCGGTGACGACCGGCAGGCAGGACACGGCATGGACCTGGGCGGCGCCGTTGTGGGCGCGCGACAGGCCGTAGCCGATGCGCAGGTAGGACCGCTTGGTGGTGCCGTAGAGGCGGGCGAACTCCTCGATCTCCGCCACCGTCAGGCCGGTGATGGACGCCGCCCATTCGGGAGTGCGGGTGGCGAGATGCGCCTCCAGCCGGTCGGTGCCGGCGGCGAGGCGGGCCAGATAGGCGCGGTCGGCGTAGCCGTCACGGAACAGCACATGCATCACCGCGCAGGCCAGGGCCCCATCGGTGCCCGGCCGCAGCATCAGGTGCAGGTCGGAGACCTCGGCCGTGCCGGTGCGGTAGGGGTCGATGGTGACCAGCTTGGCGCCGCGGCCCTTCCGGGCGCGGCTGACATGGGTCATGACGTTGACCTGGGTCGCCACCGGGTTGCCGCCCCAGTTGACGATCAGGTCGCTCTCCGCCATTTCGCGTGGGTCGGCGCCGCGGATGTCGCCATAGCCGGCGAGCCAGCCCATGTTGGCCGGCGTGTCGCACACCGTGCTGGTCTGGCGCGAATAGCCCTTGGCATGGCGCAGGCGCTGGATGGCGCCACGCTGCACCAGACCCATGGTGCCGGCGTAGAAATAGGGCCAGACAGCCTCGGGGCCGTAGGTGCGCTCGGCGGTCAGGAAGGCGTCCGCGATGCGGTCGAGCGCCTCGTCCCAGCCGATCTCCTTCCACTGGCCGGAGCCCTTGGGGCCACTGCGCAACAGGGGCGTCTTCAGCCGGTCGGGGGAATGCACCCGCTCGGCATAGCGGCTGACCTTCGCGCAGATGACGCCGGCGGTGTAGCTGTTCTCCGCCGCGCCGCGCACCTTGCCGATGCGATCGGGGGCGAGACGCTCCACCTCCAGCGCGCAGGTGCTGGGGCAGTCGTGCGGACAGGCGGTGGGGAGGAGCTGGGCCGGCAAGGCTAACCTCTGGTCTGGCTGGCGGCGGGAGAAGACCGCAAGTTTAGGCCCGGCCGCGCGTCCGCTTCAATGCACAACAATGTATGGGTACAATAATGAAGGGCCGCGAAGCCCAATTCCGGACTTCGCGGCCCCTGCCGTTTCGACGAGAAAATCCCCTGACGACTTGTGGTTCTACCCTTATCGGTTCACATGGCCCCGATCAGGCGCGGGAACCACAGCGAGATCGCCGGCACATAGGTGACGAGGCCGAGGAAGATCAGCATCGTCAGCAGCCACGGCCACACCGCCACCGTCAGTTCGGTGATGCCCATCTTGGTGATGCCTGACGCGACGTAGAGGTTCAGGCCCACCGGCGGGTGGCACATGCCGACCTCCATGTTCACGATGATCAGGATGCCGAAATGGACCGGGTCGATGCCCAGCGACATCGCCACCGGGAACAGGATCGGCGCCATGATCAGGACGATGGACGACGGCTCCATGAAGTTGCCGGCGGCCAGCAGCACGATGTTCACCACCAGCAGGAAGACCCAGACGCCCAGATGCTGGCTCTGGATCCAGGCGGCCATCGTCTGCGGGATCTGCTCCGACGTCATGACGAAGGAGAAGAGGACCGCGTTGGTGATGATGTAGAGCAGCATCGCCGACATGCTGGCGCTGTCCAGCAGCACCTTCGGCACCCGGCTGAGCGGCATGTCGCGGTAGACGAACACCGCCACGATGAAGGCATAGACCGCGGCCATCGCCGCCGCTTCCGTCGGGGTGAAGACGCCGGTGTAGATGCCGCCCATGACGACGACGATCAGCAGCAGGCCCCAGAAGCTTTCACGGAAGGAGCGCCAGCGCTGGCCGGCCGACGCCTTGGGCAGGCGGGGATAGCCGTACTTGCGGGCGCGGTACCAGGTGGTGAAGCCGAGGAAGGCGGCCAGCATCAGGCCCGGCACCACGCCGGCCAGGAACATCTGGCCGATGGACGGCGCCTGCGGGTGGCCGGTGGTGGCGACGCAGTACATCACCATCACGATCGACGGCGGGATCAGGATGCCGAGAGCGCCCGAGGTGGTGACGATGCCGGCGCCGAAATTCTTCGGGAAGCCCTGATTGACCATCGCCGGCAGAATGATGGAGCCGATGGCGACCACCGTCGCCGGGCTGGAGCCCGACACCGCCGCGAACAGGGCGCAGGCGAGAACGCCGGCCAGACCGAGGCCGCCGTGCCAGTGCCCGACCATCGAGGTGGCGAAGTTGATCATGCGCCGGGCGACGCCGCCGTGCGTCAGGAAGTTGCCGGCCAGGATGAAGAACGGGATCGCCATGATCTCGAACTTCTCGATGCCGGTGAACAGCTTCAGCGCCACCGCCGCGATCGGCACGTCGGTCATGGTGAACAGGAAGGTCAGAACCGTCAGGCCGAGCGAGATGGAGATCGGCATGCCGGTGAGCATGAGGGCCAGCAGCAGCCCGAAGATGATGGCGGCGTTCATGCCGGGCCTCCTTCATTGGCGGCTTCGACCGGGTCGATACCTTCGACCTGGGCATGATCGTGGTGGGGCAGCTCGCCGGTCCGGATGAAGGTCCAGGCGACCTGGAGGAAGCGGAAGCACATCAGGTAGGAGCCGAGCGGGATCGCCAGATAGATGATCCACATCGGCCATTCCAGGTCGGCCGACACCTGCTCCGTCTCCGACATGTGGTAGACGAAGGTGGCGCCCAGCGTGCCGACGACGCCGGTGAACAGGGCGCCGGCCAGCAGGCCGAAGATGACGAAGCGGCCGCGGATATCCGGCCGCAGCCGGTTGATCACCACGTCCACGCCGACATGGATGCCGGTGCGCACGCCATAGGCGGCGCCGAACTTGGCCATCCACACGAACAGGTAGATGCACAACTCCTGGGCCCAGGCCAAATTCCAGTGGATGACGTAGTCCTGGATGTAGGGCACGCCGGAAAGATAACGGTGAAGGACGGCCGCGAAGATGACGAGCGTCGCCACCGCCATGAGCGAGGCGATCAGCGTCTCCTCAAGGCGGTCGAGCAGTTTCATGAGCATGTCGGGGGGATCTCCCGGTCGGCGGAGATGGTCCGGTGCGCTGGAGAGGCGCCGCAAAACCCACGGCGCTCCGTCTGGCCATCACCCCCGCGAATGCGGGGATCCAGGCGACTGCCGCAGCGAAAGCACCGGAAAGGCTGGATTCCCGCCTTTGCGGGAATGACGGCCGAATAAGGTGGAAGTCGCGTTGGAATGGGCGACGCCTTCCGACGGGAAGACGCCGCCCGCTCGCAAGTCCTTACATCTTGAACCCGGCCGCGGCGGCTTCCTTGTAGATCGCTTCGATCAGGTCCTTGCCGACGCGGGATTCGGCTTCCTTGTGGACCGGCTTCAGAGCCTTGATCCAGGCCTCGCGCTCTTCCTTGGTCTGGGTGTGGAACTCGGTCTTGCCCGACGCCTTCATCTGGGCCAGCGCGACGTCGTTCTCGTTCTGGGCGATGTCGTTGGCGTAGTCGGTCGCCTCCTTCATCGCCTCTTCCAACTTGCCGCGGAGGTCGGCGGGCAGGCCTTCCCAGAACTTCTTGTTCACGATGACCGCATAGCCGAGATAGCCATGGTCGGTCAGCGTGGCGTACTTCTGCACCTCGTGCATCTTCTGGGTGTACATGTTCGACGGCGGGTTCTCGGTGCCGTCGACGACGCCGGTCTGCAGCGCCTGGTACACTTCGGAGAAGGCCATCACCTGCGGCAGGGCGCCGAGCGCGCGCATCTGGGCGTCCAGAACCTTGGACGACTGGATGCGCATCTTCAGGCCCTTCACGTCCTCCGGCTTGATGAGCGGCTTGTTGGCGCTCATGATCTTGAAGCCGTTGTCCCAATAGGCCAGCCCGATGATGCCCTTGGACTCCAGCTTCTGGAACAGCTTCTTGCCGATCTCGCCCTTGGTGACGCGCTGCAGGACTTCCTTGCTGGGGAAGATGTAGGGCAGGTCGAAGACCTCGAATTCCTTGGCGCCCAGCGGGCCGAACTTGGCCAGCGACGGGGCCAGCATCTGCACGGCACCCAGCTGCAGCGCCTCAAGCTCTTCCTTGTCCTTGTAGAGCTGGCTGTTCGGATAGACCTCGACCTTGACCTTGCCGGCCGTCAGCTTCTCGGCCAGTTCCTTGAACTTCTCGGCACCCTTGCCCTTCGGCGTCTCCGGCGCGACGACGTGGCTGAACTTGATGACGATCTGGTCCTGGGCCCAGGCCGTCGAAATGGCCATCGGCGCCGCCATCATGCAGCCGACCGCAGCCGCGCACAGGAGCTTCACGAGTTTCATGGGTGCGTCCCCCTTCCGGTGTTGATTGTCGACAGTGCGGATTGTTCCGCCCCGTACTTGTCGCGCATTGTTCATGATCGGACGAATTGCGGCTATTGTGGATATCCGCAGAGTCGGCCTATCCCACTTTCGTCCGGTCCCGCCATCTCCCGCAGCCACACTTTCGTGTCCGTTCCAATGTCGCACCCGTTCCGCACCGGCGCCTCCCCTGCCCGCCCCTCCTTGAGCAATTTCGGGCGGGCGGTGCGGCACGCCATGCCGGTGGTGGCGATGGCCCTGGTCGTGGTGCTGCTGGGCGCCTTCCTGTGGCTGCTTCAGCGCAACGAGCGCGACGAGGATGCGCTGGCGCTGATCAAGGACGCGCTGTGGGTCGAGCAGAACCTGCATTTCCAACTCGCCTCCGACGAGGACAAGCTGGAAAGGCTGGCGGAGACGCTGGGGCGCACCGAGGTGGACATGCGGCAGTTCGCCGCAATGGCCCGGCTGGTGGTGAACACCAACCCGGCGATCGAACGGGTGCTGTGGCTGGACGCCCAGGGGCGCACCCAACTGGCCGAGCCGCCGCGGCGGGGCACCGGCGCGGCGGCCGGGGAAAATGCGGCCAAGGAAAATGCGGATGGGGACGACAGCCGGCTCGGCGGGCTGAGCCGGACCGACGCCGTGCGCATCGCCCGCTCCTCCGGCCTGCGCGCCCACAGCGCGCCCTATCGGGTCGATGCCGGCAACCATGGCTTCGACGCCGCCTTCCCGCTGTTCCGCGACGGCAAGTTCGCCGGCGCGCTGGTCGGCGTCTTCTCGTTCGAGGCGATGCTGACCCACCATGTCCCCTGGTGGTTCGCCCAGCGCTACCAGCTGGAGGTGATCGACGCGAGGGGGGCGGTCCTGGGGTCGAAGTCGCGGATGTCGGTGCCGGGGTCGATGGCGGGGCCGGCGCCGGACCCGGCGCGCAGCCACGTCATCCCGTTCGACCCGCCCGGCCACGGGCTGGCGCTGGTCGCCACCGCCTATCCCAGCGATTCGAACGTCATGCGCACGGTTCTGGTGGCGGCGATCTTCGCGCTGACCGGATCGGCGCTGTGGAGCCTGTGGTCGCTGCGCCGCCACATCGCCGGCCGGCTGCGCGCCGAGGAGGCGCTGCGCGAGGAGCACGCCTTCCGCAAGGCGATGGAGGACAGCCTGACCGTGGGCATGCGCGCCCGCGATCTGGAAGGGCGCATCACCTACGTCAATCCGGCCTTTTGCAAGATGGTCGGGCTGGAGGCCGAGGATCTGATCGGACGCGGCCCGCCGGCGCCTTATTGGCTGCCGGAGGAGATCGACCAGGCCGAGGCCGCCTTCCAGGACGTGCTGGCCGGCCGCGCGCCGGAGAGCGGGCTGGAGATGCGGTTCCAGCGCCCCAACGGCGAACGCTTCGACGCCCTGATCTACGAGGCGCCGCTGATCGACGCCAACGGGCGCCAGACCGGCTGGATGGGCTCCGTCCTCGACATCACCGAGCGCAAGCGCGCCGAGGAGCTGGCCCGCCAGCAGCAGGAACGGCTGCAACAGACCTCGCGCCTGATCACCATGGGCGAGATGGCCTCCACCCTGGCGCATGAGCTGAACCAGCCGCTGTCGGCCATCGCCAGCTATTGCACCGGCTGCCTCAACCGCCTGCGCTCCGACCGCTGCGACAATCAAGAGGTGGCGGCGGCGCTGGAAAAGCTGGCGGCCCAGGCCAAGCGCGCCGGGCTGGTGGTGCGCCGCATCCACGACTTCGTGCGCAAGCGCGATCCGAAGGTCGCCCCCTGCTCGCTGTCCCGCGTGCTGGAGGATTGCGTCGGGCTGGCCGGCAGCGATGCCGCAAGGCTGGGCGTGCGGGTGGAGCTGGACGCCCCGGCCGACCTGCCGCCGGTCACCGGCGACCGCATCCTGCTGCAGCAGGTGGTGCTGAACCTGATGCGCAACGGGATCGAGGCGATGGCCCGCACCCCGCGCGCCGACCGCCGGCTGACCGTCACCGTCCGTCTGGCCGGCGGCGATGACAGCGGACAGGCCGGCGACGGCGAAGGCCGCGTGCTGCTGACGGAGATCCGCGATCATGGCTGCGGCATCGCGCCGGATGTCGCCGACCGGCTCTTTTCCCCTTTCTTCACCACCAAGCGCGAAGGTATGGGCATGGGCCTGAACATCTGCCGCTCCATCGTCGAGCACCACCGCGGCCGGCTGTGGTTCGAGGCGGTGGCGGACGGGGACGGCCCCCCCGCGGGAACGCGCTTCCTGTTCACCCTGCCCGTTCACGCCCAGGCTGCGGACCGTCTTCCCGACCGCACCGCGCCAGACAACACCTCTCAAGACAACACCACCGAGGCCGCCGAATGACCACGCTCCACATCGTCGACGACGACGAGGCCATCCGCGACGCGCTCGGCTGGCTGTTCCAGTCGCGCAACGTCCCGGTGGCCGGCTGGCCGTCCGCCGAAGCCTTTCTGGAGGCATGGCGTCCGGACACCGCCGGCTGCCTGCTGCTGGACATCCGCATGGAGGGGATGAGCGGGCTGGAGCTGTTCGACCGGCTGCTCGCCAAGGGCTGCCGCATGCCGGTGATCTTCCTGACCGGCCACGGCGACGTGCCGATCGCCGTCGGCGCCCTGAAGAAGGGAGCCCGCGATTTCGTGGAGAAGCCCTTCAACGACAACGAACTGGTCGACCGGGTGATCGACGCGCTGGCCTTCGATGCCGAACAGCGCGAGCGCGAGGCGGGACAGGCGGGGCTGACGGCCCGGCTGGCCACCCTGACCCAGCGCGAGCGGCAGGTGATGGAGCTGGTCGTCGCCGGGCGGCTGAACAAGGTCATCGCCGACGAACTGGGCATCAGCATGCGGACGGTGGAGGTCCACCGCAGCCATGTGTTCGAGAAGATGCGGGTGAAGACGGCGGTCGAACTGACCCGGCTGCTGACCGGCGCGTCCTGAACGGCCCCTCCCGAACAGCTGGGCCCGATTGGGGGAAACCCGCGAAGACGCGGACGTCACTGGAGTCGGTGCGGATCCCGTACTACTCTGCCCTGCCACTCCGGTGGTTTTACGCAGTGGTTTGGAGCATCGGCGGTTGCGTTTTCGGTTACCCAGTTCCCTGCTCGCCATCGGTCTGGCCGTGGTCGCGCCCCTGCTGCTGTTCGGCGCCGTTCTGGTCTGGCAGCTGGACATGCGCGAACGGGCGGAGACGGAGGACGCGCTGCAATCGGTGGCGCAGTCGCTGTCGCTGTCGGCCGACCGCGAACTGGCCAGCCAGCTGCGGCCGCTGGAACTGCTGGCATCGCTGCTTCAGCCCAATGTCGACGATCTGAGGACCTTGTACCAGGAGACGACCACCGCCACCCACAGCCAACCGGGCTGGCTGGCGATGGGGCTGATCGACGCCGACACCGGGCGCTTCGTCTTCCACACCCATTACCCGCTGGGGGTCCAGCCGCTACCGCCGCCGCGGCTGGACGAGGTCACCCGACACGTCATCGAAAGCCGCCGCGCGGTGATCGGCGGCGTGCTGCCGCCGGGTGGGCCGCCGGGCCGTCCGTCGCTGATCCTGCGCGCGCCGATCATGCAGTTCGACCCCGTGCGCCAAAGCGACCGGGTGCGGTATATCCTGTCGCTGGCCGTCGGGCTGGAGGGGCTGAGCGGCGCATTGCGAACCCGCGACACCCCGCCGGAATGGACGGTCACGGTCATCGACCCGACCATGCTGATCGCCGCCCGCTCCCACAACGCCGCCGCCTATCTGGGCCAGAAGACCTATGCGGCGCTGGAGGCGCGAATCCGGACCGGCAGCAACCGCATGTTCCTCGGCAGGACCAAGGATGGGGTGGAGGTCCATGCCGTCATCCACCGCTCCCCGGAAACCGGCTGGTCGGTGGTGCTGGGCGTGCCCTCGGATATCGTGCAGCGGGAGCTGAACGCCACCCGGATGACGGTGGTCGGCGGCGGCGCCCTGGCCTGCGCGGCGACGCTGATGCTGGCCCTGCTGGTGACGCGCGCCTTTCGCCGCCGCCGCAGCGCCGAGGAGGAGGTGCGCCGCGCCCGCGAGGCGGTGCTGATCGAACAGCGCCGCCGGCTGGAATCGGAAAAGGAGCATGCCGAGGCGGCCAACCGGGCCAAGAGCGACTTCCTGGCCAACATGAGCCACGAGCTGCGAACGCCGCTGAACGCCATCATTGGCTTCGCCGAGGCGCTGATGTCCGGCATCTTCGGCGCCGCCCCGCCCAAGCATGTCGAGTATCTGTCCGCGATCCACCAGTCCGGCCGCCACCTGCTGGACCTCGTCAACGAATTGCTGGACATGGCCAAGATCGAAGCCGGCCGGCTGGAGCTGTTCCCGGCCAACGTCGCACTGGACGAACTGCTGGACGACTGCCTGGGGCTGGTGGAGGCGCTGGCCCTGCGCAAGGGCGTGACCCTGACCGGCGGCGCCATCGCGAAGAACCTGCGGGTCACGGTGGATGGCGTGCGCATGCGTCAGGCGGTGCTGAACGTCCTGTCCAATGCCATCAAGTTCACCCCGCCGGGCGGCGCCGTGCGGGTGGAGGCGGCCCCCGGCTCCGACGGCACGGGCGCGGTCATCGTGATCGCCGACACCGGCGTCGGCATGACCGCGGACGAGCTGCTGATCGCGATGGAGCCGTTCCGTCAGGTCCACAATTACCTGACCAAGGCGGAGGCCGGAACCGGGCTGGGCCTGCCACTGGCCCGCCGATTCATCGAGGCCCATGGCGGCAGCCTGACCCTGGACAGCAGCCCCGGCGTCGGCACCGCGGTGACGATCAGGCTGCCGTAGGGACAGGTTGCCGTTGAGGGAGTGCCTCAACCCCGGCGGGGCGGGCGTCCGGGAAGCATCGCGCGCTGCAGCTTGGCGCCGGCAAGGTCGGCGCCGTCCATGTCGGCACTGTCGAGGTTCGCGTCGGACAGGTTGGCCTGCACCAGACAGGTGCCGACCATCAGGGCGCCGCGCAGGTCGGCCCCCATCAGGTTGGCGGCCCAGGAGCGGCCGGTGGGGCGGCCCGAGGGATCCTTGATCGCCGCCGGACCCAGCCGAACCCGCGTCAGGTCGGCGCCGGTCAGCACGGCGTAGCTGAGGTTGGCGCCCGACAGGTCGGCGCCCATCAGGTTGGCGCCCTCCAGATTGGCGCCGGACAGGTCGGTCATCATCAGCCGGGCGCCGGTCAGCGCCGCCGCCGACAGGTTCGCCCCGCGCAGGCTTGCGGCGCTGAGATTGACGTTGCGCAGGTCGGCGCGGCTGAGGTCGGTGCCGTCGAGGTCGGCCCTCTGGCCGCGCTGGCCGAAGCTGTCGATCCAGCGTTCATGGTCGAAGATGGCGCGCTGGATCTCCGACCCCATGCTGTCGATGGGGCGGGTCATCTGCGCGGTGGCGATCCGGGTGGAGGACAGGTCGCAGTCGGCCATCCGCGTGCCGACCATGTCGGCCTTGTCGAAGCGGGTGCCGTCCAGCGCCGCGCCCGACAGGTTGGCGCCGTTCAGCCGCGCCCCCGTCAGGTCCGCCCCGTTCAGCACCGCCCCCGACAGGTCGGCGTTCTGCAGCACCGCGCCGCTGAGGTCGGCGTCCGCCAGATTGGCGCCGCGCAGCACCGCGCCGGTCAGGTCGGTGGGAATGCCGCCTTCCGCCGTCAGGCCGTTCTGCAGGCGGGCCAGGGCTGCCTTGTGGATCTGGCGGGCGCTTTCGGCGTCCTGCGCATCGGGGCCGGCGCCGCGCCGCGCGGTGCCGCCCGGTTCCAGCGTGCCGGCGCGCAGGTCGGCGCCCTTCAGGTTGGCATTGGAGAAGTCGGCCGCGCGCAGCCGCGCGCCGCGCAGATCGGTCTGCATCAGGTTGGCGCGGCTGATGTCCGCATCGCGCAGATCGACGCCGAACAGGTCTGCGCCGGCCAGATTGGTGCCGTTCAGCCGCCCGCGCGCCAACCGCGCACCGACCAGACGTGCGCCGCGCAGGTCACGCTGCGACAGGTCCGCACCCTCCAGGTCGGCCATGGCGAGGTTGGCACGGGCACCGCCCGGCTGGCCCTTGATCCAGCGGGCATGCCGATCCAGCACCTCGGCCAGTTGGTCGGGCCGGAAGAAGGACACGGTCGAGGCGGTCGGTGAGGTGGTTGGCACGGACAAGTTGTCGCCGTGAAAATGGTTACATCGCGACAATCATGCGATTCATTCCTTACCGAAGGCTGAATGAATCCCCCTTTTGCGCACTCCCTTTCGGGGGATGCGCTTCGGCCGCCCGCCGCTATGGCTCCTCGCCGATGCGGCGTCAGGGTCCGGCGGGACGGATATGGAAAACAGACGCTTGGCCTAGGCGCGGCAATAGGCCCCTCCCTGTTTCTGCCGGTGATGATACGGCATTGGTCCCGAGTCGCGCACGTTACGGTTCTGTAATCGAACCACCTGCGAACGAGTCGCGAACAGCTTCGACTCGGCTGCTGGGACGGCGGGCGGGCGAGTCGGCGGAAACCCTGGAGTCACCGAAAAACCGGCATCGGTTAAGCAATGGTTTCTTGACAGAAAAGGCCACGGGCATCCTAAAAGTGTCCCACCTTTCGGAATAACGCACCGCAGCGCGCCTTGACCTTAGCCAGGGTGTGACTTTGGCCGTAACCGGAACGATGGGCTCCAGAGGACGGATCCCGGGTGCCGGAGCGGAAAAACGGGATATGAAGGAAGAATGATGAAGGATGCGGACGCCCGGTCGATCATGACCGCACGCCCGAGCGCTGGCGAGAGCCACGCCACCGAACGCCATCATCCTGATCGCTGCCATCTCGATCGCCGCCATCTTCTGCGCGCCGGCCTGGGGCTGGCGGCGGCGGCATCAGCCGGGGGAACCCTGTTCAGCAGCGAAGAGGCGGAGGCCGCCGCCCTGCGCGCCCCGCCGCGGGTGCTGTCCCTGGTGAACCTGCACACCGGCGAGAAGCTCAACGCCGAATACTGGTCGAGGGGCCGCTACGTGCGCGACGCGATGCGCGCGGTCAACCATCTGCTGCGCGACCACCGCAACAACTCGGTGCACGCCATCGACCCGAAGCTGCTGGATCTGGTCCATGCGCTGAGCCGCAAGCTCGGCCGCCGCGGCCCAATCGAGATCGTCTCCGGCTACCGCTCGCCGGAGACCAACGCGATGCTGCGCGAGGCCGACCACAGCGGCGTCGCCCAGAACAGCTTCCACATGCGCGGCATGGCCATCGACCTGCGGGTGCCGAACATGGCCACCCGGCATCTGCAGCGGGCGGCGCTGAGCCTGCGCGGCGGCGGGGTCGGCTATTACCCCGACAGCAACTTCGTCCATGTCGACGTCGGCCCGCTGCGCCACTGGTGAGCGCTATCCGACACGGAGATCCACGTCGAAGGCCCCGGACGCCCATCCGGGGCCTTCGACGTTTCGGGGGCGACGTTTCAGGCTCCTCGTCCTGGATCAGGCGACGCGGAATCCGATCGGCGTGTGGTCGATGACGTCCCAGTCCGTCCAATCATGGGTCGCCGATGCCGCGCGGGCATAGCCGTCGATGCCGGCGAGCCAGGCATAATCGATCACACGCCCCAGCCGATGGGTTTTCGACAGCGCCTGCGCCGCGTTCGAGGCCTTGCAGGGCACGCGGAGGGTCCAGCCTTTGGTGTAGGCCGAATCGAACACACTCCACTTGTCGACGGCATAGTTCATGTCGCCCAGCAGGATGGCCCCCTTGCGCTTGTGGGTGGACGCGGTGCCGCCGAGATGGGCCAGCATGTCCAGGATCTCCTCCTTGGACGGTTCCCCCTGGGTGGCGATGGTGTGGCAGGCGCCGACAAGGATGTCGCCGGTATCGATGAAGATCAGCGGGCGCTTGCCGTCGCCGACCGCCATGGCCTCCACCTTCACGCCCTTGGACAGGACCATGAAGGAACAGGGGCTGACGCCGCCCTTCTTGTTGGCCACGGGCACGAACTGGCACCACATGTTGGTCGATTTCATCTCCTTCACCAGCGCCGGACCGTTCTGCGTCACCTCCGCCAGAACGATGAGGTCGAAGCGCTTCGCCATCTCGTCGACCCAGGCGGCCATCAGGCCATAGCGGGCGGCGGCGTCCGACGTACCCCAGGACGAGGCGCGCTGAATGTTCCAGAACGCGATATCCATGAAGCCCCTCTGTCTTCCCTGTTCCCGGCTCCGTTCGCCGTCGGCCGGCCGCTTGCGGGTCCGGCGCGGACGATCGAGCCATGCACGGGTTGGAGGGTATCGGCACAATCAGAGCAACGCAAACGCGACAAGCCTCACCAGACCTCACGCATTGCGGAAATCCGTTCGCCGTCGGTCGGACATGAAAAAGGCGCCGTCCCGGGAGACGGCGCCTTGCAGGCATCCCTATGCCGGCCCTATGCCGGACCGCCCTACCCCACCTTCAGCTTGCGGCGCAGCAGAGACAGCGGCGCGGTGTCGTCCAGGCTTGGCTGGAAGGCGACGGTGACCTCGGTCAGGGCGTTGGCCCAGCTGTCCGGGTTGGTGCCTTCCGGCGCCTCGACCGAGGTGAAGCCGGTGCGGACCAGATAGAGATACTGGTCGGGGATGACATGGCCGACCGCGCGGATCTCACCGGTGTAGCCGTAGCGCTCCCGCAGCTCGCGCGCGGTCGAGAAGCCGCGGCCGTCGCGGAACTTGGGGAACTCCACCGCCACCAGGGAGAAGCGGTCGAGGTCGGCGGCAATGGCGCCCGCCAGCGTGCCGCTCTTCAGACGCACGCCCAGCCGGGCGTTGCGGCCCTCGAAGCTGTCACGCTCCGCCTGCCAGCGCTCGAAGCTGATGATCACCGGGCGGTCGTTCGGCACCGGCTCCCCGTCGGGGATGAAGCTCCAGGCATCCTCGCCGATGCGCCCATTCTCAATCAGCGGCATAGATTCTCTCCTTGAACGGGGCATGGCCGACGCGCTTGAGCGTGTCGATGAAGCGCTCGCTCTCGTCCGACCGGTTGGCGAGATAGACGTCGACGATCGCCTCGATGGCGTCCACCGCTTCGGTCTCCGTCACCGCCGGGCCGAGGATGTCGCCGATGGCCGTGGTCAGCGTCGGGTCGCCGCCGACGGTGATCTGGTAATACTCGGTGCCCTTCTTGTCGACGCCGAGGATGCCGATGGCGCCGACATGGTGATGGCCGCAGGCGTTGATGCAGCCGCTGATCTTGATGCCGAGTTCACCGATGGTGCGCTGGCGTACCGGATCGGCGAAGCGGGCCGAGATCGCCTGCGCCAGCGGGATCGAGCGAGCATTGGCCAGCGCGCAGTAATCCAGCCCCGGGCAGGCGATGATGTCGCCGATTAGCCCGGCATTGGCGCTGCCAAGACCGGCGGCGTCCAGCTGCTTCCACAGATCGTACAGCTCGTCCTTCTTCATATGCGCCAGGACGAGGTTCTGGACATGGGTGACGCGCAGCTCGCCGAAGCTGTGACGCTCGGCCAGATCGGCGACGAGGTCCATCTGGTCGCAGGTGGCGTCGCCGGGGATGCCACCGGCCGGCTTCAGCGAGATGGTGGCGATGGCATAGCCGGGCGCCTTGTGCTCCGCGACATTGACCGCCAGCCAGTTGGCGAAGGCCGGGTCGGCCGCACGGGCGCGCTCCAGCGCTTCGGAGTGGTCGGGCAGTTCCTCGAACGGCGGCGGGGCGAAATGCTTGCGGATCGACTCGACGATCTCCGGGTCCAGGCGGTATTTGGGGCCGCGCAGACGGGCGAACTCCTCCTCCACCTCCTGGGTGAACTTCTCCAGCCCCAGCTCGTGGACAAGGATCTTGATACGGGCCTTATAGATGTTGTCGCGGCGGCCATACTGGTTGTAGACGCGCAGGATCGCTTCCAGGTAGGCGACGAAATCCTCCTGGGCCACCCACTCGCGCACCAGCTTGCCAACGAAGGGCGAGCGGCCGAGACCGCCGCCGACATAGAAGGAGAAGCCGGCCTCCCCCTTGTCGTTGCGGCGCGCCACCAGACCGACGTCGTGGATGCGCACCGCCGCGCGGTCGCTCTCGGCGCCGGAGATGGCGATCTTGAACTTGCGCGGCAGATAGGTGAACTCCGGGTGCATCGTCGTCCACTGCCGCAGGATCTCGGCATAGACGCGGCCGTCCACCACCTCGTCGCGCGCAGCGCCGACGAAGGGGTCGGTGGTGACGTTGCGCACGCAGTTGCCGCTGGTCTGCAGCGCGTGCATGTCCACGTCGGCCAGTTCGTTCAGGATCGCCGGGGTGTCCTCCAGCCTGATCCAGTTGTATTGCAGGTTCTGGCGGGTGGTGAAATGGCCGTAGCCGCGGTCGTACTTGCGCCCGATGGCCGACAGCTTGCGCAGCTGGGTGGCCGACATCACGCCATAGGGCACGGCGATGCGCAGCATGTAGGCGTGAAGCTGGAGATAGAGGCCGTTCATCAGCCGGATCGGCTTGAACTCCTCTTCCGACAGCTCGCCCGACAAGCGGCGGTCGACCTGTTTGCGGAACTGCTCGACGCGCTCGGCGACGAACTGCCGGTCGATTTCGTCGTAATGATAGATGCCGGCACGGGCGCCGGGCGCGATGTGGTTCATGTCGATAAGCCCTCAGGGCCGCCGGAACGGCCAGCGTTTATTAAATCTGGCGTTAACTCAGGCGGCCTGCTTGCCGAGAGATTGCTTGCCGAGATCCAGGCGGACGGTCGGGCCGGCGATGCGGATGCGCTCGCGCATCGTCGCCGGGACCGGAACGCCGTCCTGCTGCTCCACCTCGAAGGTGTAGATGTCGACGGCGAACTGCTCGCGCTCCGCCTTCTCCTTGGCGGGGGCCAGCACGGCGTCGGCCTCGGCGCGCGGGAACAGCGCGGCCTCGGCGAAGGATTCGACCCACCGGCCGCCCTCGCCCAGGAACACGACTTCCCCGTCGCGCAGGCGGTTGGCGGTGATGGCTTTCATCGACCCTTCCTTCGATCGATCCTTGGCCGACATCTGGCTCTCCTGGCTGGTCGTTCTCTAAAGCGGTGGTGTCTTACCCGAACCGACGATGGTCCGGCAGTGAATTCGGCGGGGCGGCCGGCGTACCGGTCATGGCAGCCAACCCTCCCGGTCGATCAGCGCGCGAGTCTCGCGGGCGACCTCGGACATCGACGCCCCCTCTGCCCGGCGGCGGTTGCGGAAGTCGGCGATGGTGCGCAGACGCTCCGCCCACTCTTCCGGGAACAGCGCCTCCAGCCGCTGGCGCAGCAGGCTGGCAAGGGTCGGGCTACGGCCGCCGGTGGAGATGGTCATCACCAGATCGCCACGCCGCACCACGGAGGGCGAGTGGAAATCACACAAGGGGATGACGTCCTCGACATTCACCAGCACCCGGCGCTGCCGCGCCAGTTCCGCCAGCGCCGTCTCGGTCTCCGTCCCCAGCCCCATGACATACAGCACGCCGATCTTGTCCAAATCGGCGGCTATGGGCAGAGCCCGCACCAGACGGTCGCCGGCCAGTGCGGCCAATTCCCCATCCGGCTCCGGTGAAAAGACCTGCGGGTCGGCCCCGCCCTCGCGCAGTTGGGTCAGGCGGCGCACCGCGAGCGGGCCGTTGCCGGCCAGCGCGATCACCACCTGCGCCGGGTCGAGCGCCATCGGAATCATCGCCGCATCCCCAATGCCGATGCCGGGCTTGACGGAACGGAGCGGCGGATCGCGACGCCTATCAGGGTGATGCTGTGCATGGCGGTATTTAGCCCAGCCGCAGCACGACAATCAACATATTTCACACAAGCTCTTGCAGCAAAGCACAAGCCTATTAAACAAGTAGAGAATGTATTTACGTTGCACGGGTTTTCCGCCGGTGATAATGTGCAAACACAAACGCATTATCTACTAGATAAGTAGATTTAATAAGCCACCGCGAAAGGCAGCCGATGATGGACGCGGAAACACGGGTGAAGCATCTGACCGACAGCTACGGCACGCTGGAAGGCGCGCCCCTGCTGGCCGCCATGCATGAGGTGTTCGGCGGGCGGATCGCGCTGCTGTCGTCCTTCGGCGCCGAATCCGCGGTGCTGCTGGCGCTGGCCGCCGAGGCGACGCCGGATTTCCCGGTTCTGTTTGTGAATACCGGCAAGCTGTTCGGCGAGACCCTGCGCTACCGCGACGAGCTGGTGAAGCGGCTTGGCTTGACGGACGTACGGGAGATCGGGCCGACCGCCGACGACCTCGCCGCCGGCGACAAGGACGGCCTGCTGTTCAACCGCGACTATGACGCCTGCTGCAATCTGCGCAAGACGGTGCCGCTGGACCGCGCGCTGGCCGCAGCCGGGCTGGAGGCCTGGGTGACGGGGCGCAAGCGGTTCCAGGCGGCGACCCGCGCCGCCCTGCCCCTGTTCGAGGCGGAGGGCGGCCGCGTGAAGGTCAACCCGCTGGCCAACTGGGACAAGGACCGGCTGGAGGAAGAGTTCACCCGGCGCGACCTGCCGCGCCACCCGCTGGAGGCCGACGGGTTCCTGTCGATCGGCTGTTACACCTGCACCGAGCGAGTGGCGCCCGGTGCCGACCCGCGTTCCGGCCGTTGGGCCGGCAGCGCCAAGACCGAATGCGGCATACACACCACCATGATTGGAATCGCCCGATGAGCGCCGATCTCGACCAGCTCGAAAACCAGAGCATCTATATTCTGCGCGAGGCCTACAACCGCATCGACAAGCTGGCGATGCTCTGGTCGATCGGCAAGGACAGCAACGCGCTGCTCTGGCTCTGCCGCAAGGCGTTCTTCGGCCGCATCCCCTTCCCCGTCGTACAGCTCGACACCGCCATGGAGCTGCCGGAGGTCTACGAGTTCCGCGACCGCATCACCAAGGAATGGGACCTCGACCTCAAGGTGGAGCAATGCCCGCCCGAGGAGGAGATGGACCAGACCCTGCCGCCGCTGACCCGCGCCGCCGCGCGCAAGACGGAAGGTCTGAAGAACCTGCTGCGCGACCATGCGTACCAGGGCGTCATGGTCGGCATCCGCCGCGACGAGCAGGCGACCCGCGCCAAGGAGCGCGTGTTCTCGCCGCGCTCGCTGGAAGGCGATTGGGACGTGAAGGACCAGCCGGCGGAATTCTGGGACCATTACAAGACCCGCTTTCCCGAAGGCGTCCATGTCCGCATCCACCCGCTGCTGGCCTGGACCGAGCTGGACATCTGGCGCTATTCGCAGCGCGAGGGGATTCCCATCGTCCCGCTGTACTTCGCCAAGGACGGCAAGCGCTATCGCTCGCTGGGCGAGAAGAACATCACCTTCCCGGTCGACAGCAACGCCTCGACCATCGACGAGATCATCGCCGAGCTTCAGGTGACCCGCGTGCCGGAACGCGCCGGCCGCGCGATGGACAACGAATCCGAAGACAGCTTCGAGCGCCTGCGCAGCGTGGGGTACATGTAAGATGCCGCATTCTCAACTTCGCATCGTCATCGTCGGCCATGTCGACCATGGCAAGTCCACGTTGATCGGCCGCCTGCTGAACGACACCGGCAGCCTGCCCGACGGCAAGGTGGATCAGGTCCGCGAGATGAGCCGCAAGCGCGGCATGCCGTTCGAATGGGCCTTCGTCATGGACGCCCTCCAGGCCGAGCGTGACCAGGGCATCACCATCGACACCACCCAGATCCACTTCAAGACGAAGCAGCGCCCCTACGTCATCATCGACGCGCCGGGCCACACCGAGTTCCTGAAGAACATGGTGACGGGCGCGTCCCAGGCCGACGCCGCGCTGCTGGTGATCGACGCCGACGAGGGCGCGCTGGAGCAGTCGCGCCGCCATGCCTTCCTGCTGCACCTGCTGGGCGTGCGTCAGGTGGCGGTCGTCGTCAACAAGATGGACAAGGTCGAGTTCTCCAGCCGCCGCTATGAGGTGGTGGCACAGGAGATCAAGGACTATCTGGCCGAGCTGGGCCTGCAGCCCAAGGCGGTGATCCCGGTCTCCGCCCGGAACGGCGACAACATCGTCAGCCGCAGCGAGCAGTCGGACTGGTATCTGGGGCCGACGGTGATCGAGCAGTTGGACGCCTTCCGTCCGCAGCAGACCTCGCCCGACCAGCCGCTGCGGTTCCCGTTGCAGGATGTCTACAAGCCGGACGACCGCCGCATCCTGGCCGGCCGCATCGAAAGCGGGCGGCTGCGCGTCGGCGACACCCTGCACTTCTCGCCGACCGGGGCCAGCGCCAAGGTCGTCAGCATCGAGGCGTGGAACCACCCGGAGACCGTGCTGTCGGCTCAGGCCGGGCAGAGCATCGGCATCACGCTGGACAAGCGCATCTTCGCCGAGCGCGGCCACATCGCCCACCATCAGGCCGACGCCCCGACGCTGGCCCACCGGCTGAGCGTGCGGCTGTTCTGGCTGGTGTCCGACCCGCTGGTGGTCGGCAAGACCTACACGCTGAAGATCGCCACCGCCGAGCACCGGGTGACGGTGGAGCAGGTGACGGCGGTCATCAATGTGGAGGACCTGTCCAGCACGCCCGGCAAGGCGGTGCGCCGCAACGAGGTGGCGGAAGTCGTCCTGCGCTCCCGCTCGCCGATCGCGCTCGATCTGGCGTCGGACCTGCCGCGCACCGGCCGCGGAGCGCTGATCGACGGCAACGACGTGGTCGGCGGCTGCCTGGTGGTGGAGATCGAGGACAGTGCTGCGGCCAACATCACCGAGGTGTCGCACACCGTCTCGCTGGAGGAGCGGTCCCAGGCCAATGGCCACAAGGGCGGCATCGTCTGGCTGACCGGCCTGTCGGGCGCCGGCAAGTCGACGCTGGCGATGGCGCTGGAACGCGCGCTGTTCGACCGCGGCTGGCAGACCTTCGTGCTGGACGGCGATAATGTCCGCAACGGGCTGAACGCCGGGCTGGGCTTCTCCGCCGACGACCGGGCGGAGAACATCCGCCGGGTGGCCGAGACGGCGAAGCTGTTCGCCGACGCCGGCATGGTGGTGATCGCCTCGCTGATCTCGCCGCTGAAGTCCGACCGGGCGCGGGCGCGGGTGATCGGCGGCGAACGCTTCCACGAGGTGTATGTGGCGGCCGACCTCGCCACCTGCGAGGAGCGTGACCCCAAGGGCCTCTACAAGAAGGCGCGCGCCGGCGAGATCGCCGAGTTCACCGGCATCTCGGCTCCCTACGAGGCGCCGGACCAGCCCGAACTGGTGATCGACACCGACACGCTGAGCCGCAGCGAGGCGTTGGCCCAGCTGCTGGACTATGTGGATGAGACCTTGGGCAAGAACAGCCTGAAGTCGGAGAAAGAGCTGACCTATGTGATCTGAGGGTCGGCTCTACAAGGTGAGGCTTCGGGCGCGGGGGAAAGACCGCGCCCGAAGCCGTTTTCAGGCCGTCTTCCGCTCCTGACGATACATCGCCGTGACGATCAGTGCTGCGGTCGCCAGCGCCAGCGGCACGAAGGAGATGCGCAGGACGGTGTCCCAGCCGTAACTCGTCAGCAGGCTGCCCGAGGCGAAGGAGCCGAAGGCCATCGTGCCGAAGACGAGGAAATCGTTCACCGACTGGACCCGGGTCTTCTCCTCCGGCCGGTGGCAGTCCAGCACCAGGGCCGAGGCGCCGAGGAAGCCGAAGTTCCACCCCACCCCCAGCAGGATCAGGCTGATCCAGAAATGGGCGACGTCCTGCCCGGCCAGCCCGACGGCCGAGGCGGCGGCGATCAGTGTCAGTCCGGCGGCGGCCATCCGGGGGGAGCCGAAGCGGGTGATCAGCCGTCCGGTGAAGAAGCTGGGGGCGTACATGGCGATGACGTGCCATTGCAGGCCAAGGTTGGCCGATTCCTGCGGCAGGCCGCACAGCCGCATCGCCAGCGGGGCGGCGGTCATCAGGAAGTTCATCAGCAGGTAGGACACCACGCCGCAGATCACCGCGGTGATGAAGCGGGGCTGGCGCAGGATGGCGCCCAGCGGCCGCCCGCCGGCGACCTCCGCCGCGGTCGGCTTGGGCAGGCGGACGCCCATCAGGACGAGCGCCGACAGCGCCGCAACGGCGGCCTGCGCGACATAGGTCGCGGCGAACAGGTGGGGCGGCCACAGGTTCATGGTGTGGGTGACCAGCTGCGGCCCGACCACCCCGGCGACCACGCCCCCGGCCATCACGGCCGACATGGCGCGCGGCCGGCGCTCCACCGAGGTGCAGTCGGCGGCGGCGAAGCGGAAGGAGAGCACCACCGCGGCATAGGCCCCGCCGGGAATCATCGCCGCGCAGAACAGCCAGAACGATCCGAACAGGATGGCCAGCGCCGACAGCAGCCCGACCAGCACGCCGCAGCCGGTCCCCGCCAGGAAGGCGGCGCGCCGGCCGAAGCGGCGGGCGATTGTCCCGGCCGGCAAGGTGCAGATCGCCATGCCGACCACGAAGATGGAGATCGGCAGGGTCGCCAGCGCCGGGTTGGGGCCCAGCGTGTTGCCGACGATGGCGCCGGTCGCATAGACGACGATCGCGTTGGCACCGGCAAGCGCCTGCGCGATCACCAGCCGGGCGATGTTGCCAAGCTCATGCGCCTGGGAGACCGCGGACGCAGATTCGCTCCGGGGGGTGACTTCGGCTTGCGACATGGGACTCCTCGGGCGATGCGGCGGCGGACCGGGCCGACGCGGTGGTCGATCCAGGATTAGCGGTGCAGCGGTATGAACGGAAACGGTTTGTCCACATGGGCCGAATGATCAGGCGTCATGAATGCTCGATCGCCAGATTTTCATGCACCCGCGGAAATGAAAGGGTTGGAGCACATCGACGGCTTCCCGGCATCGGCAGAGGAGATGGGACGGTAGCGGGAGCACCGCTGCGATCAGGACTCTGTCGCGGCACGCATCCTGTGGCATAAGGGGCCGCCATCACGCCCCCAAGCACCATGCCTCCAAGGACCCCTGTCGCCCATGATCCGCTTCGATAACGTCAGCAAGCAGAACGGCCACCGCATCCTGTTCCTGGAGGCCTCCGCGGCGCTCAACCGGGGTGAGAAGATCGGGCTGGTCGGTCCGAATGGCGCCGGCAAGACGACCCTGTTCCGCATGATCACCGGCGAGGAACAGCCGGACGGCGGTCAGGTGGCGATCGAGAAGCAGGTCAGCATCGGCTATTTCAACCAGGATGTCGGCGAGATGTCCGGCCGCTCCGCCGTGGCGGAGGTGATGGACGGCGCCGGGCCGGTCAGCGTCGTCGCCGCCGAACTGGCGGAGCTGGAAGCCGCCATGGCCGACCCTGATCGCGCCGACGAGATGGACGCCATCATCGAACGCTACGGCGAGGTGCAGGCTCGCTTCGACGAGCTGGGCGGCTATGAGCTGGAGGGCAAGGCGCGCGAGGTGCTGGCCGGCCTCAGCTTCAGCCAGGAGATGATGGACGGCGATGTCGGCGGCCTGTCGGGCGGCTGGAAGATGCGCGTGGCGCTGGCCCGCATCCTGCTGATGCGCCCCGACGCCATGCTGCTCGACGAGCCGAGCAACCATCTGGACATCGAAAGCCTGATCTGGCTGGAAGGCTTCCTGAAGGGCTATGAGGGCGCGCTGCTGATGACCTCGCACGACCGCGAGTTCATGAACCGCATCGTCACCAAGATCATCGAGATCGATGGCGGAACGCTGACCAGCTATTCCGGCGACTACAGCTTCTATGAGAAGCAGCGGGCACTGAAGGAAAAGCAGCAGGAGGCGCAGTTCGAGCGCCAGCAGGCGATGCTGGCCAAGGAACTGAAGTTCATCGAACGCTTCAAGGCCCGCGCCTCGCACGCCTCACAGGTGCAGAGCCGGGTGAAGAAGCTGGACAAGATCGAACGCTTCGAGCCGCCCAAGCGCCGCCAGGTGGTGACCTTCGACTTCCCGCCTGCCCCGCGCTCCGGCGACGACGTGGCGGTCCTGAAGAACGTCCACAAGGGCTATGGCAGCCGCGCCATCTATGAGGGGCTGGACCTGACCATCCGTCGCAAGGAGCGCTGGTGTGTGATGGGCGTCAACGGCGCCGGTAAATCGACCCTGTTGAAGCTGATCGCCGGCGCGGCCGAACCCGACAGCGGCACCGTCACCGTCGGCGGCAGCGTCAAGATGGGCTATTTCTCCCAGCATGCCATGGAGCTGCTGGACGGCGACCAGACCATCTTCGAATCGCTGGAGGCGCATTTCCCGCAGGCCAGCCAGGGATCGCTGCGGGCGCTGGCCGGCTGCTTCGGCTTTTCCGGCGACGATGTGGAGAAGAAGTGCCGCGTGCTGTCGGGCGGCGAGAAGGCTCGTCTGGTGATGGCGATCATGCTGTTCAACCCGCCCAACTTCCTGGTGCTGGACGAGCCGACCAACCACCTGGACCTCGACACCAAGCAGATGCTGATCCAGGCGCTGGCGGCCTATGAGGGCACCATGCTGTTCGTGTCGCACGACCGCCATTTCCTGGCAGCATTGTCCAACCGCGTGCTGGAACTGACGCCGGAGGGCATCCACCAGTATGGCGGCGGCTACACCGAATATGTGGAGCGCACCGGGCAGGAGGCGCCGGGGCTGCGCAGCTGACAGGGGGCGGCATCACGCCCCCTGCCGCACTCCCGCTGTGGGCCGGTCATCGCGCCGGCCCGCCGCTTTTGACCCATTACGAAGCATCGCCCTGCTTCGGGCTGCGCACTCGAAGCGCCATCGCAAGCCCTGCCAGGATAAGAGCAACACCCGCCAGGAACCGGGGTCCGATCTTGTCTCCGAACATGATCGCAGAGGCGGCAATACCGAATACGGGCTGGAGGTACTGCACACTAGCCGCAATGGAGGCGGGCACGTCACGCAGGATACGCAGCCACAGGAAAAGACCGGCCGCCGTCACAGCGAGGCCAAGGTATGCAGCCGCTCCCAATGCCTGGCCTGTCAATTCAAAGGACGTGTGACGGGCCTCCCAGCCCGCCCATGGCACCAGCGCCAAGAATCCGAAAACCGTGCTCCAAGTCGCCACCACCACGGTGCCATATCTGTTCGTAAGCTCGACGCTCCAAACATAGTAGAAGGCGACTGCCAGCGCCGATACCAGCATCCAGATCGGCCCGAGGGCGGTTGTTCCGGCAACTCCCGCATCGCCCGCGTTTTCCGAAGCCACGACGACGATTCCTGCGAAGGCGGCCACCACACCAACAATCTGTGAAATTGAGACCGCCTGCTTGAGCCGGATCATCGCAAACAACACGATGAACAGCGGAATGGTCGCAGACAGTATCGTGCCGATAGAGGCCGAAGTTCCGGCCACCCCGAATGTCTGCGCCACCTGCCCCACACCGATGCCAAGCACGCCAAGACTGGCGACCGCTGGGAGAGCCTTCCACGGCAGAGGCTCTTTCCCGATGAGCAGGAGCATCATGAAAGGAATCGCGACAGCAAACCGGATCGCCGTCAGGGTCAGGGGCGGCATCGTAATCAGACCGAACTTCGTGACCGGGATCGACAAACCCCACACCAGGGCAAGGAGCAGCATCGCCCCGAAATTCCCAAGCGAGACGGGACGTGAGACGGCGACCGGCGAAAGAGATGCGGTTTCGTTGGCGATCTGGCTCATGGCGTGTCGCAGTCCATCGGTATGCTCTTGTTTTGAGCACATCTAAAGTTCTGTCGGCCTTGCAGACAAACCATTTGTCGTCACAGTATGCGTGAGGAAATCGCACACATAGGCCCGCCATGACGAATCGACTTCCACCGCTGCAAACGCTGCGTGCCTTCGAGGCGACCGGGCGGAGATTGAGCATGACGCTGGCGGCTGAAGAACTGCATGTTACGCACGGTGCGGTCAGCCGGCAGATCAAGGCGTTGGAGGAGCATCTCGGTGTCCAACTCTTCCGACGGATGACCCGCAGAATTGAATTCAGCGCGGAAGGTGCGGCGTTCTTCGCCGTCGTCACACGCCTTCTGTCGGAACTCTCCCGAGAAACGGAAAGCATCCGTCGCAGAAACGAGACCGCGCGGCTCGTTGTGAGTTCCGGCGTCTCGTTTGCGAGCAAGTGGCTAACCCCGCGTCTGCATCGGTTGATGGACCGTTACCCCACTTATGACGTTCAGCTTGAAGTGACCGATGTCGAGATTGATTTCGCGAAGTCGCAGACCGACGTGGCGATGCGGTATGGGAATGGGCGCTATCCCAATGCGGAGTCGGAGCGGATCATGAATGAGACCGTCAGCCCCGTCTGCTCGCCCGGGTACCGTGAGCGGATGGGCGGTCTTCGAACCGCCAAAGACATCGCGTCAGCTCGCCTCATCCATGAGAACGGGATGAAGGCCGATTGGCATCAATGGTTCGGAATGATGGGGATTCCGACCCCTGCCGCACGGGGCCCAGGCTACAGTCATGGAAGCATGTCGATCGAGGCGGCGATCCGAGGGGAAGGTGTGGCGCTCGGGCGAAGCGTTCTCGTCTCGGAGGACATTGCCGCGGGCCGCCTTGTCGCCCTTTTCCCGGAAGCCCGCCTGGACGTCGAGCACGGATACGACCTCGTCTACCCAATGGGGCAGCGCGACCACCCGAAGGTCTGCGCGGTCAGAGCCTGGATCAAAGACGAAGTGGAGCAGTTCAAAATCGCTGTCGAAGCATGAAGCACCGTCGCCCTCTCCCTTCACTCCAAGTGAACGCCTCCTTCAGAACAAGTCATTGGTCGTGAAGGACGCCAGGGCGTAGCATCGCCTCACTTGTCGAAGCGACGGAGGCGGAGATGCCCTCTCACACGGAATCCCTTGAACGGCTGGGGCTGCGGTCGCCGGTGATCCAGGCGCCGATGGCCGGGGGCGGCGACACCGCCGCGCTGGTGGCGGCGGTCAATGAGGCCGGCGGGCTGGGCTTCGTCGGCGCCGCCTACCTCACCCCGGCGCAGATCACCGAACGGGCGCGCGACATCCGCGACCGCACCGCCCTGCCCTTCGGCATCAACCTGTTCGCGCCGACGCCGGCGCCCGGACCGGCGCCGATGATGGCCGAGGCGATGGCCCGCGTGGCAGGTTTCCACGCCGAGCTTGGGTTGCCGGAGGCGGAGGAACCCGCTTACGCCGGCGATGCGTTCGACCGGCAGATGGCGGCGGTGCTGGACAGCGGAGCGGCCTTCTACAGCGTCACCTTCGGGTTGCCGCCGGCCGACAGCGTCGCCGCGGCCAAGGCGCGCGGCATCCGGGTGCTGGGCACCGCGACCACGGTGGCGGAAGCGGTGGCTCTGGAGCAGGCCGGTGTCGATGCGGTGATCGCCCAAGGCGGCGAAGCCGGCGGGCATCGTGGCAGCTTCATCGGCGATGCCTGGAAGGATCGGGGGGCCAATCTGGTCGGCACGATGGCGCTGGTGCCGCAGGTTGCGGATGCGGTGGGCGTGCCGGTGATCGCGTCGGGCGGCATCATGGACGGGCGCGGCATCGCCGCGGCGCTGGCGTTGGGCGCGACGGCGGTGCAGATGGGCACCGTCTTCCTGCCCACCGAGGAGGCCGGCATTCCGGAGGCGCACAAGGCCGCCATCCTGGCCGCGCGGGAGGACCAGACCCGAATCACCCGCGCCTTCTCCGGCCGGCCGGCGCGCGGCATCGTCAACCGCTTCATGGAGGCGGTGGAGGACCCGGACGCGCCCGACGCGGTGCTGCCCTTCCCCTTGCAGAACACGCTGACCAGGCCGCTGCGCACCGCCGCCGGCAAGGCCGGCCGGCCGGAGTTCCTGTCGCTGTGGGCCGGCCAGGGGCTGGGGCTGGCGCGCCGGCGCGCGGCGGGGGAGTTGGTGGCGGAACTGCTGCGCGGGACCGAGGAGGTGCGGCGGAGGCTGGCCGGCTGACCGGCTGTCGGGCGGGGCGGCTGTCGGGCGGGGCGGCTCAGCCCGCCTCGACCGACACGCGGTTGCGGCCGCCGCGCTTGGCGGAATAGAGCGCCTGATCGGCACGGCGGACCAGCGACATGGCCTGTTCGCCGGGGCGGAACTGGGCGACGCCGACCGACAGGGCGACGGTGCCGTAATTGGCGTTGCGCGCCTTGTTCACGATCTGGCGGCCGCCGACGAAGGTCCGCACCTGATCGGCCAGCTTGATGGCGTTTTCCAGGCTGGTGCGCGGCAGGATGATCGCGAACTCCTCGCCGCCATAGCGGGCGGCGGTGTCGCGGCCCTTGATGCATTCGGTCAGCATGCGGGCGACCAGCTTCAGCACATGGTCGCCGACCAGATGGCCGTGGGTGTCGTTGAAGGCCTTGAAATGGTCGATGTCGACCATCAGCAGCGACAGCGGCTGCTCGTCGCGCACCGAGGACTCCATCGCCTCCTGCAGCATCTGGTCGAAGGCCTTGCGGTTGCCGATGCCGGTCAGCCCGTCGGTCAGCGCCTCGCGCCGGGCGCTGTCCAGGCTGACCCGCATCTCCGCCAGCTGCTGGCTCGATTCCTGAAGCTGGGATTGCAGGGCGGCCTGGCGGTCGACGATCTCCCTGGTTTCCGCGGCGATGGCGGCGATCATGGCGCGCAGTTCCGGCAGGCTGATCGGCTGGTCCAGCTCTTCCCGGAAACCGGACAGGGCGTTGCCGTAGCGCTCCGTCTCCGACCCGACATTGCCCAGCTGTTCCAGGATACGGCCCAGCGCGAAACGCGCCTTGTCGGAGGTCTCGCGGATCGCCTGCGCTTCCGCATCCGTGGTGAAAAAGCGCTTGTACAGCTCGTCGCACAGGGTCTGCGAAACGGCCAGCCCGTCCCGCCGCGCCAGATCGACGGCGCGGGTCAGATCGGGGTTGTTGCCGCTGAAATAGACGTACCAGAGCGTGAAATTCTCCGGGATCGGCGCCAGCCCGTCGGACAGCATCCGCTCCATGGCCTTTGCGGCGAGGCCGCTGGAACGCTCGAAATCCTCCGCGGTTGCCACGACTGCCGTCCGTTCAAAAATCATTCGGTTTCGAACGGTACGCGGCGCAAGCCCTTACGGCAAGAAGGTTCTTGGAAGCGCGACGAGATGCTGCGAACGGTTTGGTTGCGCCTCATCCGATTAGTTGCACTGACCGACCGAACTTTCCGCGCAGATGTGCGTGCCGTCGGTCCAGCGGGCGCCCGACAGGTCGGCATGGCGCAGGTCGGTGCCGGACAATCTGGCTCCGGTCAGATCGGCCCGCGCCAGCGATGCGCCCACCATCTTTGCGTTGCGCAGGTCGGCCTCGCGGAAACTGGCGCCGGTCAGGTCGGCGCGGGTGAAGTCCGCCTCGATCAGCCGCGCCTTGTCGAATACCGCGCCGGGGGCGGTGGCGCTGATGAATTTGGCGCGATAACCGTCGGCATCGGTCAGCTTCGCCTCCCCCAACGTGGCGCGCTGAAAGGTCGCATCGCGCAGCATGGCGCCGCTGAGGTCGACACCGGTCAGCGTCTGCCCCTCCAGCGAGCAGCGGCGCCAGTTGACCTTCGGCTGCGCCGCCTCTGTGCAATCGGCCAGCGCCGGCGCGGCGGAAAGCACGGCCAGGACAGCGGCTGCGGCGAAGAGAATGCCGGAACGGATAGGCGAGCGGATCGGCTGGACGGATGCAGTCTTCATTCTTCGATAGATGGGGGCAGCAACCGTCAACTCAACCACCCGGACGCTACCGGCCGGTCAAAGCCCCATCCAGCCGGACCACCGCCCGTCCGGCCTGCGGTGGCCGGGGATGGGCGGCGTGGGCCGTCGCCTGTTCGGTCAGTGCCGCGGCGACGGCCGGCGGGAATGGGCTGGTCTTGCGGGTGCCGAGGTCGACATGCAGCAGCATGAACTCCGCCGTCGCCGCCAGCCAGCCTTCCTCCGCATGCCGCATCTCGTGGAACAGGTGCAGGCGCTTGGGATCGGTGCCGAGCAGGAGCGACTCGAAGCGCAGCGGCGTTCCCTCCGTCACCTCGCGGGCGTAGGTCAGGTGGGCATCGACGACGAAGACCGACCGGTTCTCCGCCGCCACATAGGCCTTGCCGATCCCGAACCGGTCGAGCACGGCGTCCGTCGCATGGTCGAAGGCCAGCAGGTAATAGGCGACGTTCATGTGCCCGTTGTAGTCGATCCACTCCGGGCGGACGGTCTCGCGGTGCAGGGTCAGGGGGGTGGTGGGGGTCATGGACGAGATCCGTTACGGACGTGAGGATGGGATCGGGAACGAACCGAGATGTCAGGCTGGTGCACAGGCAGACACAGACCGTTTCCAGTCATGCGTCCGGTCCAACTCTAGACCCCATAGACCCGTACTCCTTCATGCTTGGCCTTGTAGCTCAACGTGCCGACGACGTCCTTGGACGCCTCGTAATTGGTGCGCGTGCAGGGAATGATGTCGGCCGGAATGCCAGTACCAATCTTCGACGCATACGCGTAGTGAATCGACCGCCGCTCCTTCGGCGCGTCGTCCGGCACGATCACCAGCAGGTCGTAGTCGCTGTCCTCATCGAAATCGCCGCGGGCACGGCTGCCGAACAGGTAGACGGCTTCCGGCTCCAGGGCCGGCACGATCCGGTCCAGCAGGATTTGCAGCTTTTCGTCATGTTCTGCGTCGATGGCGGCCATCGTCTATGCCCTTGCTTCCAGAAAAGCGGAAACCGTTGCCCGGACCTGTTCGATTTCAGCCAGCCAACGGGACACATCGGCGGGATCGGGCTCATCCGGCGGGCTGTCGAAAACATCCATGCTCGGATAACGGAAGGCCGCGGCGAAGATGGTGAAACGCTCCAACGGCAGCAAGGTCGCACGCAAGGGGTGGTCCGGCGGCACATCGTCCAACAACACGACGATGTTGTGTTGCTTGCGCGGATGGCGGCCGAGCGAGACCAGAACCGCCTTGACCAGCTTCTCCGCCGCCTGTTGGCAATGGTAGGCCGCCGATTTGACCGCCGAGCCGACGAGGCAGGCGCGGATCGCGCGGATGTCCTCGTCCACCACCGCCAGCCAGGCTGCGACCACCTTATCGACCATAGACCTGCACCCCGTGGTGGTTCGCCTCGTAATAGAGCGTTCCCACCGAGTCCTTGTAGCGTTCGAATCCGGTGCGGGAGCAGGGAATGATGTCAGCCGGAACCCGGGATTGCCGGCTGGCCTCGAAAGCGGTGGCCATCGACCGCCGTTCCTTCGGCGCGTCGTCCGGCACGATCACCAGCAGGTCGTAGTCGCTGTCCTCATCGAAATCACCGCGCGCCCGGCTGCCGAACAGGTAGACGGCTTCCGGCTCCAGGGCCGGGACGATCCGGTCCAGCAGGCGTTGCAGCTTTTCGTCGTTCCGTGCGTCGACCGTGCCCATGGAAATCCTCCGCCGCCCATCCTAACACGGAACGGGCGGAGGAGGATCAAACTCAAACCGAGGGCATCACACCGAGAAGTACTTGGCCCGCGGGTGGTGCAGGACGATGGCGGAAGTGCTCTGTTCCGGATGCAGCTGGTCCTCGTCCGACATCTCGATGCCGATGCGGCCGGCGTCCAGCAGCTTCAGAAGCTGCTCCTGGTCCTTCAGGTTCGGGCAGGCCGGATAGCCGAAGCTGTAGCGGCTGCCGCGATAGGATTGCTGCAGCAGCTTCTCCTTGTCGCGGCTGTCCTCGGCGCCATAGCCCAGCTCCGCACGGATGCGGGCGTGGACATATTCCGCCATCGCCTCGGTCATCTCCACCGACAGGCCGTGCAGGTAGAGATAGTCCTGATAGCGGTTCTCGGCGAACCACTCGCGCGCCACCTCGGCGCAATGCTGGCCCATGGTGACGACCTGCAGGCCAATGACGTCACGCTCCGGATCGGTCACGTCGCGCAGGAAGTCGGCGATGCACTCGCCATCCTCCTTGGCCTGACGCGGCAAGGTGAAGCGCGCGGCCTCGGTCGTGCCGTCCTCTTCGAACAGGATGACGTCGTTGCCGTCGGCCGCCGCCTTCCAATAGCCGTAGACGGCGGTCGGGCGCAGGATTTCCTCCTTCGCCGCGATCTGGAGGATGCGGTCGAGCACCGGCCGCAGCTCCTTCTTCGACCACTCCTTGAACTCCTCGAAGGATTTGCCGTCCTTCCGGTAGCCCCATTGCAGCTGATAGAGCATGCGCTCGTTCAGGTAGGTGACCAGAGTCTTCAGCGGCACATGGTCGATCAGCTTCGGCCCCCAGAAGGGCGGGGTCGGCACCGGCACGCCCTCGGCCAGCCGGTGGCGGCGGGCGCGGACGGCGTCCTTGTCCACCGGGCCGGTGGCGGCGCTGGTCGCCTGCCCCAGGACGCGGCGGCGGTTGGTCGCCTTGCCGGCGCGCTTGGCCTGCTGGATGGCGAGCTGCTGGTCGAAGCTGCCCTCCACCACCTTGTCCATCAGGGTCAACCCGTCGAAGGCGTCACCGGCGTAAGCGACGCGGCCGGAGCCGTAGGAGGCCACGCAGTCGCCCTCGACATAGGCGCGGGTCAGCGCGGCGCCGCCGAGCAGCACCGGCACCTCCAGACCCTCGCGCGTCATCTCCTCCAGGTTCTCGCGCATCACCACGGTGGACTTCACCAGCAGGCCGGACATGCCGATGGCGGTCGCCTTGTGCTCCTTGGCGGCCTGGATGATGGCGGTGACCGGCTGCTTGATGCCGAGGTTGACGACCTTGTAGCCGTTGTTGGTCAGGATGATGTCGACGAGGTTCTTGCCGATGTCGTGGACGTCGCCCTTCACGGTGGCGAGAACCAGCGTGCCCTTCTGCTGGCCCTCCACCTTCTCCATGTGCGGCTCCAGCCACGCCACGGCGGCCTTCATCGTCTCCGCCGACTGGAGAACGAAGGGAAGCTGCATCTTGCCGGCGCCGAACAGTTCGCCGACCACCTTCATGCCGTCGAGCAGGTAGGTGTTGATGATCTCCAGCGGCGGATGGGTCTTCATCGCCTCGGCCAGATCGTCCTCAAGGCCAGTGCGGTCGCCGTCGACGATGCGCTCCTTCAGCCGTTCCTCGACCGTCTCGGCGCGGGCCTTCTTCTTGGCGTCGGCAGCCTTGCGGCCTTCGAACAGGGCGATGAAGGCATGCAGCGGATCGTACCCTTCCGCCCGCCGGTCGAAGATCAGGTCCTCGGCGGTCTTGACCTCGTTTTCCGGGATCTGGTGCAGCGGCAGGATCTTGGAGACGTGGACGATGGCGCCCGTCATGCCCTTCTTGACCGCATGGTCAAGGAAGACCGAGTTCAGCACATGGCGCGCTGCCGCGTTCAGGCCGAACGAGACGTTGGACAGGCCCAGGATGATCTGGCAGCCGGGCATCTCGCGGGCGATCGCCTCGATGCCTTCCAGCGTCCAGATGGCGAGCTTGCGGTCGTCCTCGTTGCCGGTGGCGATGGTGAAGGTCAGCGGATCGAACAGCAGGTCGGACGGGGCGAGGCCGTACTCGTTCACCGCCAGATCGTAGAGCCGCTTGGCGATGGCGAGCTTGCGGTCCGGCGTCTTCGCCATGCCCTCTTCGTCGATGGTCAGGGCGATGACGGCGGCGCCGAACTTCTTGGCGAGCGCCAGACGCTTGCGCGCCGGCTCCTCGCCATCCTCGAAGTTGATCGAGTTGAGGATCGCCTTGCCGCCATACAGCGCCAGCGCCTGCTCCAGCACGCCGTATTCGGTCGAATCGACCACCAGCGGCGCCGTGACGGAGCCGACGAAGCGCGACATCACCGCGTTCATCTCCGCCACCTCGTCACGGCCGACGAAGGCGGTGCAGACGTCGAGCGCGTGGCTGCCTTCCTTCACCTGCTCGCGCGCCATCTCGACGCAGCCGTCCCAGTCGTTCTTCTCCTGCAGCTCGCGCCACTTCTTGGAGCCGTTGGCATTGCAGCGTTCGCCGATGGCGAAGAAGGCGTTCTCCTGGCGCAGCGTGACCTGACTGTAGAGCGAGGCCACCGCCGGCACCCAATGGACGGTGCGGCCTTTCGGCGCCGGGCGGTGCGAGCCGGCCGGGGCCAGCTTGCGCAGCATCTGGTTCGCCGCGGCGATGTGCGGGACGTTGGTGCCGCAGCAGCCGCCGACGAGGTTGACCCCGTCCTCCGACACGAAGCGCTCCAGCCAGTGGGCGAAGTCGTCGGCACGCAGCGGGTAGTGCGTCTTGCCGTCCACCAGTTCGGGCAGGCCGGCATTCGGCTGGACCGAGATCAGGCCCGGCCAGTTCTGCGACAGCCAGCGCACATGCTCGCTCATCTCCAGCGGGCCGGTCGCGCAGTTCAGGCCCATCAGCGGCACGTCCAGCGCCTGGATGACGGTGGCCGCGGCGGCGATGTCGGTGCCGACCAGCAGCGTGCCGGTGGTCTCGACGGTGACCTGAACGAAGACGGGGGTGTCGGACTTGGCCTCGGCCCGCGCGCGCTTGATGCCGTTGACGGCGGCCTTGATCTGCAGGGGATCCTGGCAGGTCTCGACCAGGATGGCGTCGGCGCCGCCGGCGATCAGGCCTGCGGCCTGGACATAGAAGCTGTCCTCCGCCGGCTGATAGGCGATGTGCCCCAGGCTGGGCAGCTTGGTGCCCGGCCCGATTGAGCCGATGACGAAGCGCGGCTGGCCGTCCTTGAAGCTTTCTGCCGCCTCGCGCGCCAGTTCGACGGCGCGCTGGTTGATCTCGAAAGCCTTCTCGGAGATGCCGAACTCACCCAGCGTCACCGGCGAGGCGCCGAAGGTGTCGGTCTCCACCATGTCGGCGCCGGCTTCGAAATAGCCGCGATGGATGTCGCGGACGATGTCCGGGCGCGACAGGGGCAGGATGTCGGTGCAGTTCTCGTGCCCCCAGTAATCCTTCTCGACGTCGAGGTCGAGCGCCTGGATGCGGCTGCCGAACCCGCCGTCACAAAGCAGAACGCGGTCACGCAGGGTGTCGAGGATGTGGGCCATGGGAATGCGTCTTGTCCGTTATTTGGCGGGTTCAGAGCAGAAGCAGTGTGGTCAGGTGAGGCCGTGGCGGTTGGTGGGCCACCAGCCGGTGTCGAGAAGCTGTTCCAGCGAATAGGGGCAGTCGGCAGGCATCAGATCGGCAGACAGCCTGTCCTGCTCCAGCCCTTCGGCCGCATAGTCGCGACCGCGCCGATAAGCCTTGGTGAGGTCGATCTTGCCGCGCAGGCTGGGGCTGTCCTCCAGGCCGTCGATTGCCTGGTCGCGCTGCTCGCGGACGGTACGGCGCCAGTTGCCACGCGGTTCGCCTGCGGGCGAGTATTCCAGTTTCAGCAGATGTTCGATCACACGGACCAGCGCGCTTTCGACCGCGCGCAATTCCGATCGGCCCATGCTTTCGATCTCCTCCGCGACATTCTCCCAGTCGATGGGCGTGTTGATGCGCTCGCGCGACGCCTCACGAAGCAGGCGCGCCTGCTCCTCGGTCCAGGCGAGGAAGTCGGTGTCGTATCCGATCCGGCTGTCCATGTCGTCAGCCCTCCAGCCCATGCCGGTTCACCGGCCACCAGTCGGGATCGCGCAGATCCTCCAGAGCGTAGGGGCACTCCTTCGGCAGCGCGTCGATGGCGATGCTGTCGTCCTGGCAGGCGTCGTCGCGGCCGTCGAGCCACGCCTTCTCCAGGATTTCGGCGGGCCAGCGCTTCAGGCTTGGATGCTCCTCCAACTTGTCCTGCAGATGGCGGCGGGCCTTGGTCGCGGAGATCCGCCACTTCCGGCGTGGATAGGGATCGGGCGACTGCTCCAGCTTCAGGAGATGCTCGATCACCGTGGCCAGATGGCTGCGGATCGCGTCCTTGACCTGACCGCCCATGATGTCGAGCTCCTCGGCGATGTGCTCCCAATCAATGGGCGAGTTGGAGCGTTCAGTCGCCGCTTCGCGCAGCAGCCTCGCCTGTTCCTGGGTCCAGGCGTAGAAGTCCGTGTCGTACCCGATCCGGCTGTCCATGGCATCGCCCTCCCGCGCCCCGTTCAGCTGCCCAGTTCCGCCGCCCCAGCGTAGCATAGGGCGGCGTCTGGTGCCTTATCCCGCCACCGCCGCCGCGGCGGGCACGGCCTTCGCCTTGACGCCCAGCATGCGACAGATGGCGATGGTCAGATCCGACCGGTTCAGCGTGTAGAAATGGAAGTCATTCACGCCCTGGGCCTGCAACGCCTGACACTGCTCGGCGGCCACGGTCGCGGCGACGAGCTGGCGGGTTTCCGGGTCGTCGTCCAGGCCCTCGAAGGTCTCGGCCAGCTTCTTCGGCATCGATGCGCCGCACTTGCCGGCGAACTCCACCGCGCGGGCGAAGTTGGTGATCGGCAGGATGCCGGGGACGATCGGCACATGGATCCCAGCCGCGGCACAGCGGTCGAGGAAGCGGAAATAGGCGTCGTTGTCGAAGAAGAACTGGGTGATGGCACGGGTGGCGCCAGCATCGACCTTGCGCTTCAGGTTGTCGAGGTCGAACTGGGCGCTCGGCGCCTCCGGATGGGATTCCGGATATGCGGCGACCGAGATCTCGAAATCGGCGATGCGCTTCATCCCCGCGACCAGATCGGCGGCATAGGCATAGCCGCCGGGGAACGGCTCGTACCGGCCGCCGACGCCGCCGGCGGTCTCCGGCGGGTCACCGCGCAGCGCCACCAGATGGCGGATGCCGGCGTCCCAATAGGTGCGGGCGATCGCGTCGATCTCGTCGCGGGTGGCGCCGACGCAGGTGAAGTGGGCGGCGGCCGGGATGCCGGTTTCCGCCTGGATGCGGCAGACGGTGGCATGGGTGCGTTCGCGGGTAGAGCCGCCGGCGCCGTAGGTCACCGACACGAAGCTGGGCGAGAGCGGGGCCAGCCGCCGGATCGACTGCCACAGGCTCTGCTCCATCTTCTCCGACTTGGGCGGGAAGAACTCGAAGCTGATGGAGGGCAGCGCAGAGGTGGGCGCGGTCATGACGGAACTCCGCTGAGCGAGTGGGCTGGCTTTTGGACTTGCGGGGAAGGAATTTGCGCGCCGGCCGCAATACGGGTGGCCGGCCAGATCGAAACGGTGAGGGGGTCGCCCGGCAGATGCACCACCGGGCCGCAATCCAGGCCCGACTGGCGGCACCAGCCGGCGACCTCGGCGTCCGAGAAGCCCAGGCGGCGGTGCGCATGCTCCTCGCGCAGGGCTTCCAGATGATGGGGGGCGAAATCGACGACCAGCAGCAGGCCGCCGGGGCGCAGGACCCGCGCCGCCTCGGCCAGGACGCCGGCCGGCGATTCGGTATAATGCAGCACCTGATGGATCACAGCGGCGTCGAAGGAGCCGGACGGGAACGGCAGCTGGTACATGTCGGCCTGCCGGACATGGCAGTGGCGCAGGCCCGCCTCCTCCAGCCGGTTGCGGGCGACGGCCAGCATCTCGCGCGACTGGTCTACCCCGATCGCGCGATGGACGCGCCCGGCCAGCACCTCCAGCATTCTTCCGGTGCCGGTGCCGATATCCAGCAGTTCCTCCACCCCCTCTTCCGGGAACAGGCGCAGCAGGGCGGCCTCGACCTCGCCTTCCGCAACGTGAAGGGAGCGGATTTCGTGCCAGCGCGCGGCATTCTCACGGAAATAGGCGGCGGCGGTCTCCGACCGGGCGCGCTTGATGGCGTCCAGCCGCTCCAGATCCAGGATCAGGGTGGGATCGTCGGCGGGGATGGCGGCGACCAGCACCCGCGCCAGCTCGGCCGACTGCCCCTTCTCGGCGAGGCGGTAGAAGGCGAAGGTGCCCTCGCGGAAGCGGTCGAGCAGTCCGGCATCGCACAGAAGCTTCAGATGGCGCGAGACGCGCGGCTGGCTCTGGCCCAGGATCTGGGTCAGCTCCGTCACCGTCAGTTCGCCATGCGCGCAGAGCGCGAGCAGCCTGAGCCGGGTCGTTTCGGCCGCCGCCTTCAGCGTCGCAAGCAGATCGTCCATCGCCTCACGTCCGATTCGGGCCAGGGGGAGGGCCGGAGAGGGTGGTGGCCGGCCGGTGCACCATGCCCGGCCGCTCCGGATACAGATATAAAGATATCTTTATGCGTCGTAAACCGCTTTTCGCGAACGGCGGCGGCAATGGCCGCGAAACGGCCTCGCCCGGCCGCTTTCACTGCGCAGTTCCGCGGTCCGAGCCGACCCTGCGCAAGCTTTACCGGGGTTCTGCGGCAAAGCCGCCACAATCGTTGCGCCGTTCCGGAGGGCGGGCCCGCGCATGCTGGTCAAAGGGTCAAGCCTGTGTTAGGTCAGGAAACGGTGGAAATTCTGCGATATCTCGCCCAATCTTCCCCCCGACCGCGTAGCCACCTTGCCAAGGTTGAGGACTTCGGACATCGGAGTCTTCGGTTGTGGACAGGACATGCGACGCCCCGCACCTGAGTCGAGCCCACAGATAAAGAGCCGTCGCACATGAAGCTGGCCAGCCTTTCCCGCTCCCTCCTCCGTACGGCCACCGTCCTGGCCTTCGCCCTGACGGCCACCGCCTGCGCGACCAATCCGGGCGACTCGGGTGCTTCGGATGCGGCCTACCGGGTCAGCGATCCGCTGGAAATCCCCAACCGCTTCGTCTTCGCCGCCAACGAGGCGGCCGACGTCCTGGTGATCCGCCCGGCGGCGGAGGTCTATGTGGGTGTCGTGCCCGATCCGGTTCGCGAGGCGGTCCACAACTTCATCGACAACCTGATGGCGCCGCTCTACATCGCCAACAACCTGCTGCAGGGCAATGTCGAAGGGGCATCGAACGCCACCGGCCGCTTCCTGACCAACACCATCCTTGGCGTGGGCGGTCTCGCCGACGTCGCCAGCGAGGCGGGCATCCCGCACGCGCCGGAGGATTTCGGCCAGACCCTGGCAGTGTGGGGCGTCGGCGACGGCCCGTATCTGGTCCTGCCGCTGCTCGGCCCGTCGAACCTGCGCGACACCGCCGGCTATGCCGTCGACACCGTCGGCGACCCGATCCGCATCTGGGCCTACGGCACCGACCACAAGGGCATCTATATGACCCGCGGTATCGTCAGCGCCGTCGACCGCCGGTCGGAGGTGCTGAAGGAGATCGACGACCTGCGCCGCAACTCGCTGGACTTCTACGCCACCGTGCGCAGCCTGTACCAGCAGCAGCGCCGGGCGGCGATCAACAACAACAAGGCGGATACGACGCCGGAATTCCCGGATTTCACCACGCCGCCGAAGCCCTGAGCACCTCATCGATGCCATGGCCGCGCCGGGGGCCGCACCGGAATTGCCGCACCCTGCCCTTCGGGTTGGGAGCGGCCATCCGGCGGCGTCCGATCCGGCGGGCGTGGGCCGAGACCCGGTCGGGACCGTCCCAAAAGCGTTCAGATGCCGCCCAAAGGCCAGATGACCGTTGACAAAGTCGCCGCAACAGCCACCTTTCGCCCCATCATGCTGACACGCCGCCAGTTTGTCGCGTCCGCTGCCCTGCTCGCGGTGAGCGGTTGGGCCGGGCACTCTCTCATCTCTCCCGCCGCAGCGCAGAGCGCGGACCAGGGGGCAGCCTCGTTCATCCAGAAACTGGGGAACGACGCCATCGCAACCTTCTCGGACAAGAGCCTGTCGCGCGATCAGGCGATCCAGCGCTTCCGCAAGCTGCTGTACGCCGGCTTCGACGTGCCGTACATCGGGCGCTGGGTGCTGGGCCGCTACTGGAACAGCGCCAACGAGGCGCAGCGGACCGAGTACCAGAAGCTGTTCGAACAGCTGATCGTCAACACCTATGCCGAGCGTTTCGTCGAATATTCGGGCGAGACCTTCAAGATCACCGGCGTCACCCCGGCCGGTGAATCGGACAGCATGGTGACGACGCAGATCGTCCGCCCCAACGGCCCGCCGGTGAATGTCAGCTGGCGTGTCCGCAAGGTCGGCGCCGATTACAAGATCATCGACGTGGTGGTGGAGAATGTCAGCATGGGCGTGACCCAGCGGCAGGAATTCGCTTCCGTCATCGAACAGAATGGCGGCCGCGTCGACGGCCTGATCCAGGCGTTGCGCCAGAAGGTCGGCCGCACCGGCTGACAGCCGGGCGGCCAGGCAGACAACAATCCGCAAAAGGCCGCTTTCCCGACGGGAAGCGGCCTTTTCCTTGTTCAGCTTGCCGGTGCTGCCATTGGCCGGCCGTTCAGAAACCGTGACGCGCCTGCCCGAACGGGCTATCGTTGCCCCGACGCTGCTGTCTTTCGTCATACGGTGGATCCGGGAACCCGACGCCATGGCCGAACGCGATCCGAAAGAGATCGACGAATTCCGGACGATCATCCAGGCGCATCAGGCGTGGCTGAAGCGTCCGTCCAGCGGCCGGCGCGCCGACCTCAGCTTCCGCGACCTGTCGCGGCTGAACCTGGAGCGCGTGTCGCTGGCCGGCGCTAAGCTGGCCGGGGCCAATCTCAGCAACACCCGCATGGTGAAGGCAGACCTGTCGCAGGCCGATCTGTTCGGCGCCGACATGGAGGCGGTGAACCTGACCGGCGCCATCCTGACCGGCGCCGATCTGCGCGGCGCCAACCTGCACCGTGCGCTGCTGACCGACGCCAACCTGCGCGGCGCCGATTTCCGCGCCGGCGAACTGGTGGACAGCGGCGGAACGGACGGCAGCCCGACGGCCCGCGGCACCGGGACCACCCGACTGACCGAAGCGAAGATGGAACGGTCGATCCTGGCCGGCGCCAACTTCTCCGGCTGCGACCTGACCGGCGCCGACCTGAACGATGCCGACCTGACCGGGGCGGAACTGACCTCGGCCGTGCTGATGGGCACCGATTTCTGCGGCGCCAATCTGGACGGGGCGGTGTTCGGCAACACGGTGATGGACCACGCCACCCTGACCCGCACCTTCATCCCCTTCGCCCTGCCCCCCGACGCCATCGTTCGGCCCAGCTACACCGCGATGCCGGTCGCCGAGTTCCTGGAATTGGTGGAGCGGCACGAGCGCTGGGTCGACAGCGGCGGCGCGGAGGGGGCGCGGCTCGACCTCGACCTCGTGTCGGTGGCCGGAGCGGACCTGCATGGGCGGACGCTGGCGGCGGCCCGGCTGCGCCGCTGCCGCCTGCCCGGCGCCCGCCTGACCAAGGCCAGCCTGGAAATGGCGGAGCTATCCTATATCGATCTGGACGAGGCCGACCTGCGCGACGCCGTGCTGCGCGGAGCCACCCTGCGCCGCGCCTATCTGGCGCACACGCTGATGAATGGTGTGGACGCAAGACCGGTGCCGCTGGCCGGCGGTCGCGACTGGCCGGCCAATTTCGAAGGCGCCGACTTCTCGGACTCCGACCTGCGCGACTCCACCATGGGGCCGGCGGTGGTGCGGGGCGCCGTGTTCAAGAACGCGCTGACCGACCGGTCCGGCATCGACATGCCCGGCGCGTCCAGCCCCTTCCCCCCTCCCCCACCGGAAGAGCGGCGGCGGCAGAAGCGCTTCGTCCGGCCCGGCATGGTCGTCCACACCGACCATGGCAGCTTCCCGGCCCGCAACTGGTCGGTGGGGGGCTTGTGCCTGCTGGCGGTCAACCAGCCCTACCAGCGCGGCCAGACCTTCCAGGCCCGCGTCGTTCTGGCCGACCGGCAGGAGGTGGCCGCCGTCGCCAACCTTGTCGTCCTGCATCGCGACGAGGAGCGCGGCCAGCTGTCCGTCCGCTTCCACCAATATGGCGACGACCTGAAGGCGCTGCTGAAGACCGCCTTCCTGGAGCACCAGAAGATGGCCGGCTGAGGCCGGCATTCATTCCGCCTTCCGCCAAATCGTTCGAAAACACAGGATCGTTGATTCTCCGAAACGAACAGGGGGAACGATCCAAAGGACCTCCTGTTTGAAGGGAGCACGCCGGATGGGAGCAAGAGCCCGCCGGTCGACACCCGAAGGAGGCTCCCATGGCAGACGAACAGAAGCCCAGGAAAGTTGGTGTGTATGACGGCTCCGACGGCGGGGCCGGCAGTTCGGGCATGAACTGGATGTGGATCATCATCGGCCTGATCGTGGTCGCGATCGTCCTCTATCTCCTGTTCCGCTGACCCGGCAGCACCCGCCGCCATGACGGCCGACAACGGACCGCCCCTCGCCCGGAGCGCCGACAAAGGCGATGGCGAAGGCGATGCGGTCATTCCCCTGCACGACGAGTCGGTGACCGTCGGCAAGCAGCGGGTGGAACGAAGCCGCGTCCGCGTCACCACGCGCGTTTCCGAACGCGAAGAGATGGTCCGCGAAGCGCTGGAGCATGAAGAGGCCACGGTCACCCGCGTGCCCATCGATCGCGAGATCGACGCCCATCCCGGCATCCGCCAGGAAGGGGACGTGACGGTGATCCCGCTGGTCGAGGAAGTGCTGGTGGTGGAACGCCGCCTGATCCTCCGCGAAGAACTGCACATCCGCAAATCCAGGCGCACCGTCGAATTCGAGCAGCCCGTCACCCTGCGTTCCGAAGAGGCGGTGGTGGAGCGGGTCACAGCCCCGACCGCACCCGTCCGGTCCCCCAATCAGAACATGTCTGAGGAGTAAAGCCGATGACCAAGACCATCGTCGCCCTCTACGACCACCGATCCGACGCCGAAACCGCCTCGCGCGACCTGCAGGCCGCCGGTTTCGAGTCCAGCGCCATCGAAATCCTGTCGCACGGCGACCTGATCGGCGGCGGCTGGAGCGGCGGGACGTCCGCGACCGGAACCGGTATGGGCACCACCACCGGCGACGCGTCGCTGGGCGCGGCCAGCGGCATGGCCCGCACCGACCTGTCCACCGGCTATGTCGCCTCGCCCAACACAGTGCCGGGCAGCGGCATCGGGACCGGCACGACGGCGACGGGGACCGCGGGCTACACGGGGTCCACGACCGGCACCGGTTCGGGGGGCATGCTGACCCGCCTCGCCGGCTGGGGAGTCCCGAACCGGGATGCGGAGGTCTATGCCGAAGGCGTCCGCCGCGGCGGCTCGCTGCTGAAGGTCCGGTTGGACGAGGACGATGTCGACCGCGCCATGGAGGTGCTGGAGCGCGGCAATGTGGTGGATGTCGAGGAACGCGGTAGCGCCTATCGCGAGTCCGGCTGGACCGGCTACGACGAGACCGCCGACTATTATGACGACCGCTCGGCGGAAGAGGAGCGGCTGCGCTATTCGCCGGGCCGCACCACCACCGAAGGGACCGGCCTGACCGGCGCCGCGGCGGCCATGCGCGACGTGAACACCGAACGCACCCGCAGCGGCACGTCCGAACGCGAGGAGCAGATCCCGGTTGTCGAGGAGCAGGTCAACATCGGCAAGCGCACGGTCGAGCGCGGTGGCGTCCGCGTCCGCAGCTATGTCGTCGAGACGCCGGTCGAGGAGCAGGTGCGCCTGCGTGACGAGACGGTCACCGTCGAGCGCCGCCCCGGCGGCATGGTGGAGGGCAGCACTGAGGTTCCGGCCGACGCCTTCCGCGAACGCACCATCGAGGTGACGGAGACCGACGAGGAAGCGGTGGTCAGCAAGACCGCCCATGTCCGCGAGACGGTCGTGGTCCGCAAGGATGTCGAGGAGCGCGCCCAGAGCGTCCGCGACACCGTCCGCCGCACCGAGGTCGAGATCGAGGATACGCGGGACGAGAACCTGCGCGACCGCCGCACCGACCGGTCGGACGACGTCACCCGCTGACCGGACTTACCGTTCGCGGACATGAAAAAGGCCGCCCCTTCCAGCCGGAGGGGGCGGCCTTTTTCGTTCAGCCTACAGGATCAGCTGCGGACCAGCGGCTTGTACTTGATGCGGTGCGGCTGGTCGGCGTCGGCGCCCAGGCGGCGCTTCTTGTCGGCCTCATAATCCTGGAAGTTGCCTTCGAACCATTCGACGTGGCTTTCGCCCTCGAAGGCCAGGATGTGGGTGGCGATGCGATCGAGGAACCAGCGATCGTGGCTGATGACCACGGCGCAGCCGGCGAACGCCTGCAGCGCGTCTTCCAGCGCCCGCAGCGTGTCGACGTCCAGGTCGTTGGTCGGTTCGTCGAGCAGCAGGACGTTGGCGCCGGACTTCAGCATCTTGGCGAGGTGGACGCGGTTGCGCTCACCGCCCGACAGCTGGCCGACCTTCTTCTGCTGGTCGGGGCCGCGGAAGTTGAAGCTGGAGACATAGGCGCGGCTGGGCATGGTCTTCTTGCCAAGCTCGACCAGATCCAGCCCGTCGGAGATCTCCTCCCACACCGTCTTCTTGGCGTCGAGGCTGTCACGGCTCTGGTCGACATAGCCGAGCTTCACCGTGTCGCCGACGCGGAAGGTGCCGGCGTCCGGCCCGTCCTGCCCGGTGATCATGCGGAACAGCGTGGTCTTGCCGGCGCCGTTCGGGCCGATGACGCCGACGATGCCGCCCGGCGGCAGCCGGAAGGACAGGCCGTCGATCAGCAGGCGGTCGCCGAAGCCCTTGGCGATGTTCTCCGCCTCGATGACGACGTTGCCCAGGCGCGGCGGCACCGGAATGACGATCCGCGTCTCGCCGCCCTGCTCCTTGGCGCTTTCGGCCAGCAACGTCTCGTAGGCGGTGATACGTGCCTTGCTCTTGGCCTGACGGGCGCGCGGGGACTGCCGGATCCACTCCAGTTCGGTGGCCAGCTGCTTCTGCCGGGCTTCCTCCTGGCGGCCTTCCTGCTCCAGGCGCTTCTGCTTCTGCTCCAGCCAGGACGAGTAGTTGCCTTCCCACGGAATGCCCGACCCACGGTCGAGTTCGAGGATCCAGCCGGTGACGCTGTCCAGGAAGTAGCGGTCGTGGGTGACCAGCACGACGGTGCCCTTGTAGTCCTCCAGGTGCTTCTGCAGCCAGGCGACCGATTCGGCGTCGAGGTGGTTGGTCGGCTCGTCGAGCAGCAGCAGGTCGGGCTTTTCCAGCAACAGCTTGCAGAGAGCGACGCGGCGGCGCTCACCGCCCGACAGCTTGGTCACGTCGGCGTCGCCCGGCGGGCAGCGCAGGGCGTCCATGGCGATCTCGACCGTGCGGTCGATGTCCCAGGCGTCGGCCGCGTCGATCTTCTCCTGCAGCTCGCCCTGTTCGGCCAGCAGCGCATCGAAATCGGCGTCCGGATCGGCCATCAGGTTCGACACTTCGTTGAAGCGGTCGAGCAGCGCCTTCGTCTCCTTCAGCGCCTCCATGACGTTTTCCTGGACGTTCTTGGTCGGGTCCAGCTGCGGCTCCTGCGAGAGGTAGCCGACCTTGGCGCCCTCGGCCGCCCAGGCCTCGCCGGAGTAGTCCTTGTCCAGACCGGCCATGATCTTCATCAGGGTCGACTTACCGGCGCCGTTGACGCCGAGCACGCCGATCTTCACACCCGGCAGGAACGACAGCCAGATGTTGTCGAGAACCTTCTTGCCGCCAGGATAGACCTTGCTCAGGCCCTTCATGACATAGACATACTGGTAGGACGCCATGCGCCGCTCCGACCTTCCGAAAAGATGTGAGAATTGGCGCCGCCCATTCCTTGCGGTTCTACGGCACCCTGTCGCTAGGGTCCGGTTTTAGCGCATAAGGAGCTTGCATGAAACCTTGTTGAGCCGACTCGCGGGGATCGGGCGGCAACAGGAGGAAGAGGATTGGTCAGTTCCAAAGTGGAAATCTACGTCGATGCCGACGCCTGCCCGGTCAAGGCCGAGATTTACAAGGTCGCCGGCCGCACCGGCTGCAAGGTGTGGATCGTCGCCAACGCGCCCTTGCGCCTGCCGACCGAGTGCATGGCGGAGCTGGTGGTGGTCAGCGACGGCTTCGACGCCGCCGACAACTGGATCGCCGAACAGGCCGGCCCGACCGACATCGTGGTGACCGCCGACATCCAGCTCGCCGACCGTTGCGTGAAGCGCAACGCGGTGGTGATCGGCCCGACCGGGCGCCCATTCACACCGGACAGCGTCGGCTCGGCGCTCGCCACCCGCGCGCTGATGCAGGATTTGCGCGACATGGGCGTGGTCGGCGGCGGCAACGCTCCGATGAGCCAGCGCGACAAGTCGCAGTTCCTGCAGACGCTGGACCAGGCGGTACAGGCGCTGAAGGCGGGGCGCCGGCCGAAGTTCCGGTGAGAGCTGACGCAACGGTTGCCCCCACCTAACCTCCCCCGCTGGGCGGGGGAGGGGCTGCCGCCACTTTTCCGAACAAGCACTTGCCCCCTCCCCCGCCCAGCTCTCGCACAAAGCTTCGCTTTGTGCTGACGCGGCAGGCGGACCGTAGGTCCGCTGAGAGCGGGGGAGGGTTGGGGTGGGGGCAATCCGCCCCTACACCCGAACCACCTTGCCCGGATTCAGCAGATTGTCCGGATCGAAGGCGCGCTTCAGGTCGCCCATGACGTTGAACGCTTCGCCGGTCTCCTGTTCCAGGAACGCCATCTTGCCGTAACCGATGCCGTGTTCGCCGGTGCAGGTGCCGCCCATCTCCAGCGCGCGGGTCACCATCTTGTCGGCAAGGCGCTGGGCCTCGGCCAACTCGGCCGGGTTCTCCGGGTCGAGGACATAGACGAGGTGGAAGTTGCCGTCGCCGACATGGCCGACCATCGGGGCCAGCATGTTGGACTCGGCCAGATCCTGCTTGGTCTCCAGGATGCAGTCGGCCAGACGCGAGATCGGCACGCACACGTCGGTCGGCCAGCCCTTCGACCCTGGACGCAGCGCGAGTGCGGCGTAGTAGGCGTCGTGCCGGGCCTGCCAGAGCTTGCTGCGGTCTTCCGGCCGGGTGGCCCAGGCGAACTCCATGCCGCCATGTTCCTGCGCGATGGCGGCGACCATCTCCGCCTGCTCCTTCACGCCGGCCTCGGTGCCATGGAATTCGAAGAACAGGGTCGGGGCGACCGCGTAGTCGAGCTTGGAGTATTTGTTGACGGCGTCGATCTGCACCTCGTCCAACAGTTCGATGCGGGCGACCGGAACGCCGACCTGGATGGTCTGGATCACCGTGTCGACGGCGCCCTTGATGGTCTGGAAGGCGCAGACGGCCGACGAGATGGCCTCGGGGATGCCGTAGAGCTTCAGCGTCACCTCGGTGATGATGCCGAGCGTGCCTTCGGAGCCGACGAACAGGCGGGTCAGGTCATAGCCGGCCGCCGATTTGCGCGCCCGCCCGCCGGTCTTGATGACGCGGCCGTCAGCCAGAACCACGGTCAGGCCCAGGACATTCTCCCGCATCGTGCCATAGCGCACGGCGTTGGTGCCGCTGGCCCGCGTCGCCGTCATGCCGCCCAACGAGGCGTTGGCGCCGGGATCGATGGGGAAGAACAGGCCGGTGTCGCGCAGATGCTCGTTCAACTGCTTGCGGGTCACGCCGGCCTGGACGGTGACGTCGAGATCCTCCGGGCTGACGCGCAGGATCTGCTGCATGCCCGACAGATCGATGGTGATGCCGCCGGCCAGCGCGGCGATGCCACCCTCCAGCGAGGTGCCGGTGCCGAAAGGAATGACCGGCAGCTTGTGCTTCGCGCAGATCTTCACGATCGCGCTGACTTCCTCGGTCGAGTTGGCGAAGGCGACGCCATCCGGCGGACAGGGCGTGTGATAGGACTCGTCCTTGCCGTGATGCTCGCGCACCGGCAGGGAGGTGGTGAACCGGTCGCCCAGCAGAGCCGTCAGCTCGGCCCGAGCCTCCTCGGTCAGGGCCGCGCGCGGCTGGGTGGTGGCGATGACGGTCATGGGTGTTGTCCTCCCCGCTCCAAGATTCATTGGGATGGTTCATTGGTATGACCAAGCGAGGCTAAAGCGGCAGGCAAGCCCTTGGCAAGACGGGCGCTGTGCAGGGGTGGGATGCCGGGATGCCACAGGTTGGCGACACCCTGACACAGAAACCGCCACACCTGTTGCACCGGCGGCGCAACAGTCCGTGCAACACCTGTTGCAACGCCCCACCCCGCCGCATCACCTCCGACCGTTGAAAATCAAGAAAATCCGCTGAACTGACCATCTGGCACGGCGGTTGCTCTTACCCCTTCGAACCGCGCGTCGATCAACGGCGCGCCGCAACGAGGGGGAGGCGCAATCTTGGCTCCGGTCGTCGGCATCGTCGCCAATCCGGTTTCCGCCCGCGACATCCGCCGGGTCGTCGCCAACGCCACCAGCCTGCAGATCGCCGACCGGGCGAACATCCTCCTGCGGGTGCTGGCGGCGCTGCATGCCTGCGGCGTGCGCGACGTTCTGATGATGCCGGAGAATGGCGGCATCCGCGCCCATGTAGACCGCGGCATGATGCGTGCCCGCTCACGCGGCGAGGACATCTATCCCGCTCTCCACCCGGTTTCGATGCCGATCACCGGCACGGTCGCCGATACACATCGCGCCACCGCCGAGATGCGGCGGGCCGGCGTGTCGGCCCTGGTGGTGCTGGGAGGCGACGGCACCCACCGGGCGGTGGCGGCCGAATGCGGGACGGTGCCGATCGCCGGCATCTCCACCGGCACCAACAACGCCTTCCCCGAACACCGGGAGCCGACCATCACCGGGCTCGCCACCGGGCTGGCGGTGACCGGGCGGGTGCCGCCGCACATCGCCTTCGCCGCCAACAAGCGCATCGACGTGTCCCTCGACCGCGGGGCAAACGGCGGTGCCGTCACCGAGATGGCGCTGGTCGACGTGGCGCTGGTGACGGAGCGCTACATCGGCGCCCGCGCCCTTTGGCGGACCGAGAATTTCCGCGAACTCTACGTCACCTTCGCCGACCCGGAGGTGATCGGCATGTCGGCCATCGCCGGCCTGCTGGAACCCGTCGGCCGCGAGGAGAGCGGCGGCCTGATGGTGCGGTTGTCACCCGACGCCGACTGCCGCAAGGGCACCACCACGCTCCACGCCCCCATCGCGCCGGGGATGATGGCGCGCGTCGGCGTCACCGACTGGCGCCGCATGCCGGCCGACGTGGCCTTCGTGCCGGAGGTCACCGCCGGCTCCATCGCGCTGGATGGCGAGCGCGAACTGTCCTTCACCGAACGCGACCGTCTGTCCCTGACGCTCCGGGACGACGCCTTCCGCACGGTCAACGTCGCCGCGGTCATGCGGCACGCCGGCCAGAACCGGCTGCTGACCGGCACCCCGGTGCCCGTCACGGCCGCCTTCTAACCACCAAACACCAGTCAGGGAGAAAACACCTCATGGCCCAGAATCCCTTCCCCCTCGGCAAGGACGAGTTGCTGAAGGCCTACCGCACCATGCGGACGATCCGCGAGTTCGAGGAGCGGCTGCACGTCGATTTCGCCAAGGGCGACATCCCCGGCTTCGTCCACCTCTATGCCGGCGAAGAGGCCTGCGCCACCGGCATCATGATGCACCTGAACGACAACGACCGCATCGCCTCCACCCACCGCGGCCATGGCCACTGCATCGCCAAGGGCGTCGACGTTCACGCGATGATGGCGGAGATCTACGGCCGCTCCACCGGCGCCTGCCGGGGCAAGGGCGGGTCGATGCACATCGCCGACCTGTCCAAGGGCATGATGGGGGCCAACGGCATCCTCGGCGCCGGCGCGCCGCTGATCTGCGGCGCGGCGCTGGCGGCCAAGGTGCGCGGCGACCGCGGCGTCGGCATCACCTTCGTCGGCGACGGCGCGTCCAACCAGGGCACCTTCCTGGAGAGCCTGAACCTCGCCGCGGTGTGGAACCTGCCGGTGGTCTTCGTGGTGGAGAACAACGGCTACGCCGAATCCACGGCGATGGAATGGGCGGTGTCCTGCGACAGCTATGTCGACCGCGCCACCGGCTTCGGCATGCCGGGGGTCACGGTGGACGGCACCGACTTCTTCGCGGTTTACGAGGCGGCCGGCGAGATCATCCGCCGCGCCCGCGACGGCGGCGGTCCGGCGCTGTTGGAATGCAACATGGTCCGCTTCTACGGCCATTTCGAAGGCGACGCCCAGACCTACCGCGCCAAGGGCGAGCTGGAGGCGATCCGCGCGTCGCGCGACTGCCTGACCATCCTGTCGGAACGGCTGATCGAGGCCGGGGTGATCGCACGGGAGGAGTTGCAGGCGGTCGACCGCGAGGTGAACGCGCTGATCGAGGACGCCGTGCGCGCCGCCAAGGCCGCCCCGCTGCCGGCGGCGGAAGACCTGCTGAGCGACGTCTACGTCACCTACTGAGCCAATTCCAAGAAACGCCAAACGCGCGGAGGAAACACATGTCCCGCAAGATCAGCATGAAGCAGGCGATCAACGAGGCCCTGGACCTGGAGATGCGCCGCGACCCCACCGTCATCGTCATGGGCGAGGACATCGTCGGCGGCACCGGCGCCCACGGCGAGGATGACGCCTGGGGCGGCGTGCTGGGCGTCACCAAGGGGCTGTACGCCAAGCATGGCAACCGGCTGATGGACACGCCGCTGTCGGAATCCGCCTATATCGGCGCCGCCATCGGTGCCGCCGCCTGCGGCCTGCGGCCGGTGGCGGAGCTGATGTTCCTGGACTTCATGGGCGTCTGCTTCGACCAGATCTTCAACCAGGCCGCCAAGTTCCGCTACATGTTCGGCGGCAAGGCGGTGACGCCGGTGGTGATCCGGGGCATGGTCGGCGCCGGTTTCCGCGCCGCCGCCCAGCATTCGCAGATGCTCACCCCGCTGTTCACCCACATTCCCGGGCTGAAGGTGGTCTGCCCCAGCAACGCCTATGACGCCAAGGGCCTGCTGATCCAGTCGATCCGCGACAACGACCCGGTGATTTTCTGCGAGCACAAGAACCTCTACGGCTTGGAATGCGAGGTTCCGGCGGAGAGCTACGCCATCCCCTTCGGCGAGGCGAACGTCCTGCGCGACGGCGACGACGTGACCATCGTCAGCTACGGCCTGACCGTCCACCGCGCCATGGAAGCTGCTACCGCCCTGGCGAAGGACGGCACCGAAGCGGAGGTGATCGACCTGCGCACCCTGTCGCCCATCGACTGGGACACCATCGTCGAGAGCGTCGAGCGCACCGGCAGGCTGGTGGTGGTGGACGAGGCGCATCCGCGCTGCAACCTCGCCACCGACATCGCGGCCTTCGTCGGGCAGAACGCCTTCGGGGCGCTGAAGGCGGGGGTGCAGATGGTGACGGCGCCGCATACGCCGGTGCCCTTCGCGCCGTCGCTGGAGGACCTGTACGTCCCCAGCGCCGACAGCATCGCCAGCGCCGTGCGCCGCACGCTGTCGCCCAAGGGGGCGCGCAGCATCGCGGCGTGAGGTAGGCGCCGGCCTGATTGCCCCCACCCTAACCCTCCCCCGCTTCGCAGGGGAGGGAACTCCGCCCCATTCCCGAACAAGCGCCAATCCCCTCCCCCGCCCAGCGGGGGAGGGTCGGGGTGGGGGCAAAGAACTGCGGGGCGGCACCACGCCCCAATCAAAAAAGCATTCCCAGGAGCCTGAACCACATGTTGAACGAGCGCATCAAGCCCATCGTCATGCCGAAATGGGGCCTGTCCATGTCGGAGGGCAAGGTCACCGGCTGGCTGAAGCGGCCGGGGTCCACCATCTCCATCGGCGATGAGCTGCTGGAGGTCGAGACCGACAAGATCACCAACGTGGTCGAGGCGGGAGAGACCGGCGTCCTGCGCCGCGTGCTGGGCGAGCCCGGCACCGTCTATCCGGTCAAGGCGCTGATCGCCGTACTGGCCGAACCCGACGTGCCGGACGACGACATCGACGCCTTCATCAGCGCCTATGCCGTGCCGGCCAGCGAAGACGACGGCGAGGCCGAGGCCGGCCCGCAATACCACACCGCCGAGACGCCCGCCGGCACCATCCGCTACGCCAAGCGAGGAGAGAGCGGCCCGACCGTCCTGCTGGTCCACGGCTTCGGCGGCGATCTCGACAACTGGCTGTTCACCATCGACGCGCTGGCGGAGAACGCCACCGTCTACGCGCTCGACCTGCCCGGCCATGGCCAGTCGACCAAGCAGATCGCCGACGCCAGCCTGTCCGGCCTATCGCAGGCGGTGCTGGGCTTCCTCGATGCCGTCGGGGTGGAGCGCGCCCATTTCGTCGGCCATTCGATGGGTGGAGCGGTGTCGATGCGCACCGCGCTCGACGCGCCGGGCCGGGTAGCGTCGCTGTCGCTGATCGCGTCGGCCGGCCTGGGCGAGCAGATCGACCACGGCTACATCCAGGGCTTCATCGGTGCGACATCGCGCCGCGACCTGAAACCGGTCCTGGAGACGCTGTTCGCCGACCGTGGCCTTGTCAGCCGCAATCTGGTTGACGACCTCTTGAAGTACAAGCGGCTGGACGGCGTTGACGAGGCCCTGCGGGCGTTGTCGGCGTCGCTGTTCACCGAGGGCCGGCAGGCCAGCGTGCTGGCATCCGGGATCGCGGACGCCAGGACGCCGACGCTGGTCGTGTGGGGCGAGGAGGACCGCGTCATCCCCGCCGACCACGCCCAGGCGCTGGCGAACACGGCACAGGTCGCCGTCATCCCCGGCGCCGGCCACATGGTGCAGATGGAGGCGGCCGGCAAAGTGAACGCGCTGCTGAAGGACCACATCGCCAAGGCGGGCTGAGACACCTCCCCGCTCTTCATCTCCGAACATCTCGCCACCGGCGCGCAGGCCGTCCGCCAGCGCGCCGGCAGGAGACAGCTCATGCCTGATCTCAAGGACAAGAGCATCATCGTCACCGGTGCCGGCCGCGGCATCGGCGCCACCATCGCCAAGGCGCTGGCCGCCGACGGTGCCAAGCTGACCATCGCCGACCGCACCGAGGCCGACGCCCGGCAGGTGGCCGAAGCCATCCGCGCCGCCGGCGGCAGCGCCATCGCCGTCACCGTCGATGTCCGCGACCGCGCCGCGGTCCGCCGCATGATCGACGAGACGGTGAAGGCCCATGGCCGGCTCGACGTCATCTTCAACAATGCCGGCATCGCCCAGACCAAGCCATTCCTCGACATCACCGAGGACGACTGGCACACGGTCAACGACGTCAACGCGCTGGGCGTGCTGATCGGCATGCAGGAAGCGATCAAGACGTTCAAGAGGCAGGGCGGCGGCGGCAAGATCGTCAACACCGCCTCCATCGCCGGCAAGCAGGGCTACGAGCCGCTGGCCCATTACTCCGCCAGCAAGTTCGCCGTCGTGGCCCTGACCCAGGCCGCCGCGCGCGGCTTCGGCAAGGACGGCATCACCGCCAACGCCATCTGCCCCGGCGTGGTGGCGACCGAGATGTGGAAGGTCATCGACCAGGGTTTCCGCGACACCGGCATCACCAAGTCGGAAAACGAGGCCTTCGACATGTTCGCCGCCGGTGCCGTGCTGGGCCGGCCTTCGCGGCCCGACGATCTGGTCGGCGTCGCCCGCTTCCTCGCCTCGTCCGACAGCGACTTCATGACGGGCCAGTCCCTGCTGGTCGATGGCGGGATGGTGTTCGCCTGACCGTCCTGAACGCCTGCCCCGCTCAGAAGAATAAATCCGGAGGACACATCCGATGAGTTCGACCGACACGATGAAGGCCGCCGTCTGGCATGGCCGCAAGGACATCCGCGTCGAAGACGTGCCGCTGCCGGGCGCCCCGCCCGCCGGCTGGGTGCAGATCAAGGTGCATTGGTGCGGCATCTGCGGGTCCGACCTGCATGAATATGTCGCCGGCCCGGTCTTCATCCCCGTCGACACCCCCCACCCGCTGACCGGCCTGAAGGGCCAGTGCATCCTGGGCCACGAGTTCAGCGGCGAGATCGCGACGCTCGGCGAGGGCGTCACCGGCTTTGCGGTCGGCGACCGGGTGGCGGCCGACGCCTGCCAGCATTGCGGCGAGTGCTATTACTGCAAGCACGGCATGTACAACATCTGCGAAAAGCTGGCCTTCACCGGCCTGATGAACAACGGCGCCTTCGCCAGCCTGGTCAACGTTCCCGCAGAGTTGCTCTACAAGCTTCCCGACGGCTTCCCGACCGAGGCCGGCGCCCTGATCGAACCGCTGGCGGTCGGCATGCATGCGGTGAAGAAGGCCGGCAGCATCGTCGGCGAGACCGTGGTGGTGGTCGGCGCCGGGACCATCGGCCTGTGCACCATCATGTGCGCGAAGGCGGCGGGCGCCGGCCGGATCATCGTCCTGGAGATGTCCGCCGCCCGCAAGGCCAAGGCGCTGGAGGTCGGCGCCAGCATCGTGCTCGACCCCAAGGAGTGCGACGCGGTGGCGGAGGTCAAGGCGCTGACCGGCGGCTACGGCGCCGACGTGTCGTTCGAGTGCATCGGCCACCGCGACACCGCCAAGCTCGCCATCGACGTGATCCGCAAGGCCGGCAAGGCGGTGCTGGTCGGCATCTTCGAGGAGCCCAGCTCCTTCAACTTCTTCGAGATCGTCGCCACCGAGAAGCAGGTCATCGGCTCGCTGGCCTACAACGGCGAGTTCGCCGACGTCATCCGCTTCATCGCCGACGGCCGCATCGACGTTCAGCCGCTGATCACCGGCCGCATCACGCTCGATGACATCGTCAGCGGCGGCTTCGAGGAGCTGGTCGCCCACAAGGACCGCAACGTGAAGATCATCGTGCAGCCGCAAAGTGCGGCGGCCGAACAGCCGGAGCTCGTCCACTGATGGCCCTGCCCGCGATGCACAAGCCCCGCCCGGAGCATCGGGCCGAGAAGCCGGCCTGGCTCCGCGCCCGTGCCCCCGGCGGGGCGGCGTTCGAGGACACGCAGTCGCTCGTCCGCCGCCACGGCCTGAACACGGTCTGCGAGGAGGCCGCCTGCCCCAACATCGGCGAGTGCTGGAGCAAGCGGCACGCCACGGTGATGATCCTGGGCAGCGTGTGCACGCGGGCCTGCGCCTTCTGCAACGTCGCCACCGGCCGGCCGGACGCGCTCGATCCCCACGAGCCGGACCGGCTGGCCGAGGCGGTGGGCGAACTGGGCCTCGCCCATGTCGTCATCACCTCGGTCGACCGCGACGACTTGGCCGACGGCGGTGCCGCTCATTTCGCCCGCTGCATCCGCCGCCTGCGTGAGACCGCGCCAGCCACGACGGTGGAGGTGCTGACCCCCGATTTCCGCAACAAGCCGGGGGCGGTGGAGACCGTGGCGGACGCCCGGCCCGACGTCTACAACCACAATCTGGAAACCGTGCCGCGGCTCTATGCCGATGTGCGGCCGGGGGCACGCTATTACGGCTCGCTGCGCCTGCTGGAGCGGGTGAAGGAGCGCGATCCGTCGATCTTCACCAAGTCCGGCATCATGGTCGGGCTGGGCGAGGAGCCGGCGGAGGTGTTGCAGGTGATGGACGATCTGCGGGCGGCGGGCGTCGATTTCCTGACCATCGGCCAGTATCTCCGCCCCACCCCCAACCACCACCCGGTCGCCCGCCACGTCACGCCGGAGGAGTTCGAGCGCTACGGCACGGTGGCACGGGCCAAGGGCTTCCTGATGGTGTCGGCGACGCCACTGACCCGCTCCTCCCACCACGCCGGGCGTGACTTCGAGGAGTTGCGGCGGCGGGCACGGGCGTCGGCAATGGGAGCCGCCGCACCCCAGTGAGCCGAGACAGTCTGATCGACTTTCGGCGGTCGTCATTTTATCTATTATGAATGAACGCTCCCAAGGAAGACACGTTGGCGGTCCGCATCAGCCGGGTATTGGCGGAGCGGATCATCGCCGGCACCATCGCCCCGGGTTCCCGGCTTCGCCAGGACCACATCGCCGAGGAATTCGGGGCAAGCCATGTCCCGGTGCGGGAGGCGTTCCGCCGGCTGGAAGCGCAGGGGCTGGTGGTCAGCGAACCGCGCCGCGGCGTGCGGGTCGCCTCCTTCACCCTGGCCGAAGTGAAGGAAGTGGCGGAGATGCGGGCGGCGCTGGAGGTCCTGGCCTTGCGCCATGCGGCGCCCAACCTGACCGCCGCCATCCTTGACGAGGCGGAGGACGCGACCGGGGCGGTCGATTCCTCCCGCGACGTCCGCAGTTGGGAGGAAGCCAACCGGCGCTTCCACCGGTTGCTGCTGGCGCCCTGCAACATGCCGCGGCTGCTGGCGACCATCGACGATCTGCATGCGGCCAGCGCCCGCTTCCTGTTCGCCACCTGGCGGTCGGAGTGGGAGGCGCGCACCGACCACGACCATCGCGCGATCCTCGGCGCACTGCGGCGGGGGCAGGTGGATGCCGCCTGCGCCACCCTTGCGCGCCATGTCCAATGGATCGGCCACCGCCCGGTTCCGGTTTCCGGTGGCAAGCTCCGGGACAGCTTCGCCATCGTTGGCTGACGGTTTATCTATAATTCGCTTGCGCCGGAAGCGTGGCTGTGGATTCGTTATAGATAGCCCTGTCGATTATCTATAATTGGAAATTTACAGCATGACCCGTCCATCGATCCTCAGCGAAGCAACCGGTCGCCCGGTCTCCAGGGCAACGATCATTCCCGCAGGCGCCGCCGTTCTGCTCGGCATGTGCCTGATCACGCTGTCGGCAAAGATCCAGGTGCCCTTCTGGCCGACGCCGATGACTTTGCACACGCTGGCCGTCATGGCGATTGCCGTGGCCGCCGGTCCGCGACTTGCCACCGCTACCCTCTTCGCCTATCTGGCCGCCGGGGCGGCCGGACTGCCGGTCTTCTCCGGCACGCCGGAACGCGGGATCGGGCTCGCCTATATGGCGGGACCGACCGGCGGATATCTGGTGGGCTATCTCGCTGCGGGCTGGATCACCGGCACGCTGGCGCAAGGCCGCGGAACCTTCGGCAAGGTCGGGGCGATGTTGGCCGGACTGGCCGCGGTCTATGCGCTGGGCCTCGCGTGGCTGGCCCTCTTCGTTCCAGCCGGCCGCCTCCTCGACCTCGGCTTCACCCCCTTCATCCTGGGCGACCTGACGAAGATCGCGGTGGTCGCCGCCGGCGCGGCCCTACTGCCGGCCAGCTTCCTGCCCGGTTGTCGTCGGGAGGGGGCCGGCTGATGAACCCCACCACCGACATCCAAGGCAAGGCGGAAGCAGTGACGGCGTCCAATGCCGGCCAATCCGTCGCCTGGACCGAGGCCGAGGCGCGCGACCTTTACGACCTACCCCTGCCGGAGCTTCTGTTCCGGGCGCAGACCCTGCACCGCCGGCATTTCGATCCCACCGAGGTCGAAACGGCGACGCTGCTCAGCATCAAGACCGGCGGCTGTCCGGAAGACTGCGGCTATTGCTCGCAGAGCACCCATCACAAGACGGGCGTCAAGGCGACGAAGCTGATGGAGGTCGACAGCGTGCTGGCCGAAGCGCGGAAGGCGCGGGAGGCCGGCGCCACGCGGTTCTGCATGGGGGCCGCGTGGCGCAGCCCGAAGGACCGCGACCTGGACAGTGTCTGCCGGATGATCGAAGGCGTCCGGGCGCTGGGCCTGGAGACCTGCGTGACGCTGGGCATGCTGGCGCCCGATCAGGTCCGGCGGCTGGGCGATGCGGGGCTGGATTACTACAACCACAACATCGACACCTCGCGCGCCCATTATCCCCGGATCGCGACCACCCGGACGATGGACGACCGTCTGGAAACGCTGAGTCTCGTCCGGAAAGGCGGGATCAAGCTGTGCAGCGGCGGCATCGTCGGCATGGGCGAGACGGTGGACGACCGCATCGCCATGCTGGTCATCCTGGCCAACCTGGCCCCGCCGCCGGAAAGCGTGCCGCTGAACATGTGGAATGCCATTCCCGGCACCCCGGTGATGGACAGGGCGGAACCGGCCACGCCTATCGCCTTCGTCCGGCTGGTCGCGCTGGCCCGCCTGCTGATGCCGGCCAGCGTGGTGCGGCTGTCGGCCGGCCGCCATGCCATGAGCGACGAGTGGCAGGCCCTGTGCTTCCTGGCCGGTGCCAATTCGATCTTCACCGGCGACACCCTTCTGACCACCGGCAACCCCCAGCGTGCGCAGGATGCCGCACTGCTGGCGGCGATGGGTATGCGGATGGCGCCGGGACCGGTCAGGTCAAATGCTGCCGTTGCAGGTAATCTTCGCTCTGCATCTCCATCAACCGACTGACCGTGCGCTCGAACTCGAAGGCGTGGGTGCCTTCCGGATAAAGGCGTTCGGGCGGGCCCTCGGCGGCGATGACGACGTTGACCTTGTGCTCGTACAGCGCGTCGATCAGCGTCATGAAGCGCTTGGCCTCGTTGCGCAGCTCGTCCTTCATCGTGGGCACGTGGTTGATCAGGACCGTGTGGAAGTGGGTGGCGATGGCCAGATAGTCGGCCGCCCCCAGCGGCTTGCCGCACAGGTTCCAGAAATCGACCCAGGCCACGCATTTGGCGGCACGGTCGATCTCGACGCGGCGGCCCTGCACCGTCAGGTGGCAGGGCTCGCCAGCCGCACCGCCGGTCAGGTCGGAGAAGGCCTTGGCAAGGGCGGCATCCGATGCGGCGCCCAGCGGGTGGTGGTAGATCGGCACGCCCTTCAGCCGGTCCAGCCGGTAGTCGGTCGGGCCGTCCAGCGACAGGATGTCGAGCTTGTCCTTGAGGAGCGCGATGAAGGGCAGGAACAGCTCGCGCTGGAGCCCGTCCTTGTACAACATGTCCGGCGGCCAGTTGGAGGTCGCCACCACCACCACGCCCAAATCGAACAGGTTGGTGAACAGCCGGCCCAGGATCATCGCATCGACGATGTTGGTGACGTGGAACTCGTCGAAGCAGAGCAGCCACGCCTCGTCGGCGAGCGCGCGGGCCAGTTCGGGCAGCGCCTCGTCCGGGCCGTCTCCCCTGCCCTTGCCGGACTGGCGGTGGTCGTGGATGCGCTGGTGGATCTCCAGCATGAATTCGTGGAAATGGACGCGCCGCTTCTTGTCGACCGGGGCGGTCTCATAGAACAGGTCCATCAGCATCGACTTGCCGCGCCCGACGCTGCCGTAGATGTACAGCCCCTGCGGCGCGGTGGAGGCGATGTCCGGCGGCGGCGGCGTGGCGCGGCGGCGGCCCAGGCCGAACCGTTCCAGCCACCCTCCCCCGGCCGGCCTGTCGTCGCCGGCGGGCTGCGGCTGATAGCCCTTCAGCGCCTGATACAGGCTTTGGAACTTCTCCGCCGCCAGTTCCTGGTCGGGATCGGGGCGAAGCGTGCCGCTGCCGCGGCGGGCGCGGTAGAGCGAAAGCGGTCCGTCGGTCATGGGACTATGGGCAATCCGGCTGCCAAGATGGTCCCTTACCTAGCGGATGGAGCCGCTCCCGGCAACCGCCGACGGGACGGTGACGGGGAATGGCAGGGTGGCGCAAGGCGCGATGTCGGCTCCCAGGACGGGAACACGGCGGCGCGGCATCTGCGCGCATCGGCAATCCCCATGTTTCAGTCCAATTACACTTTCTTTAGGGTGCCGGTTCATCTAGTCAACACGGGCCGTCCGGCCGCAAGCCCCACTGGAAGCCGAAACGCCGATGCCCGTCCCCGGGTCAGCCTCCCCCCCGCTGTCCTGCCCCGCCAATCTGGCGCGGGCGTTGCGCGGCCGCCTGGGATCGGTGCGGTTCCTGATGACCGCGTCCGGCCTTGCCTTCATCCTGGTGGTGAACGCGCTGATCGGCTACGGCATCGTCCAGGGCCGGCGCGAGGCGCTGGATGCCGGCGAGCGCGCCACCCGCGATCTTGCACGCATGCTGGAATCGCAGACGCTGCGGACGGCCTTCGCGGTGGACCAGCTTCTGCGCGACCTGTCCTTCGCACTCGACACGCTTCCCGAGGGCACGCGCCGCGGCAGCACGGCCATCCACGACCATTTGCGCCAGCGGCGCGATTCCTTTGCCGAACTGGCCGATCTGGTGGTGGTCGACAGTGACGGCTTCGCCCTGCATCATTCGGCCGACTTGCCTCTTCCGAAGCTTCCGCTGTCCGACCGCGCCTATTTCACCGGGCCGCTCACGGGGGCCGGAGAGGGGCTGTATGTCGGTGCCGCCATCAACAGCCGGGTGAGGCCCGGCACCCAGGTCATCCCCTTCAGCCGGCGCTGGCTGGACCGGGACGGCGGCTTCCGCGGCGTGATGGTCGCCATGGTCGATCCGACGCGCCTGGCGGCGACGCTGGAATCGCGGGACATCGACCGCAAGGGCAGCGTGTTCCTGGCGCTGGAGGACGGCACCGTCCTGCTGGACCGGCCGCCGGGCCGCAACGGACCGGACCGGCTGACCGACTGGCCGGCGGTGTGGACTGCGCTTGCCGCGCACGACGAGACCACCATCCGCGGCATGGCACCCGGCCCGGGGGCCGGAATCGACAGTCTGGTCAGCGTGCGGCGGGTGCAGGGCTATCCCTTCGTCATCGTGGCGACCCTGCCGGTGGCGGTGGCGCTGGCCGAATGGCGGCGCGACACGGCGGCCTGGACCGCCATCGGCACGGCGATGACGATCGCAATCGCCCTGCTGACCTCCTTCGTCGTCCGCCAGCATGCCCGTCGCGAGGAGGATCAGGCCCGGCTGGCCCGCGCCTCGCGCCGGATCCGCGGCATCCTCGATTCCATGCTGGATGCCGTGGTCACCTTCGACACCGCCGGGCGCATCGTCACCTTCAACCGGGCGGCCGAGATGATGTTCGGCGTGCCGGAGCGCGAGATGATCGGCCAGCCGATCGAGGCGCTGATCCCCGACGCCCGCGGCGGCGCCAACGACCGCGACCTGACCGCCCTGCGCCGCGACGGCCGTGCTTTTCCGGTCGGCTTCACCGTCAGCGATCTGCGCTTGGGCGGCGGCCCCTGCGCCGCGGACTCCTACCCGGCTTCCGTCGGCGCGCTGCGTCCGGACGAACCCCGCATCTATGTCGGCGTCATCCGCGACATGACCCGCCGCAAGCAGCAGGAGGCGGAACTGATCGCCTCGAAGACGCAGGCGGAACTGGCGAACCGGGCGAAGAGCGAGTTCCTGGCCAACATGAGCCACGAGCTGCGCACCCCGCTGAACGCCATCATCGGCTTCGCCGAGGTGCTGGACAGCGAGTTCTTCGGCGCCGTCAACGAACGGCAGAAGTCCTGCATCGCCGACATCCACGACAGCGGCCGCCATCTGCTCGACATCGTCAACGCCGTGCTGGACATGTCGAAGCTGGAATCCGGCCAGTTCGAGCTGTGCGAAGAGGCGGTCGAGGCGCATGAGGCGGTCGGGCAATGCCTGATGATGGTGCGCGACCGCGCCGCCGCCGGCGCGGTCGCCATCCACAACGAGGCGACCGCCGCCGTCGCCACCCTGTGGGTCGACCGCCGGGCCTTCAAGCAGGTGATCCTGAACCTGCTGTCCAACGCCGTGAAGTTCACGCCCAACGGCGGAAGCATCACCATCACCGCCGGGCTGGACGAGGATGGCGGCTTCGCGTTGACGGTGGCCGATACCGGGATCGGCATCCCGCCCGACTTCATGGCCGACCTGTTCCAGCCCTTCCGTCAGGCGGAGAATGCCGCGAACCGCAGGTACGAGGGCACCGGGCTGGGCCTGTCGATCTCGAAGAACTTCATCGACCTGCATGGCGGAACGCTGACCTGCCGCAGCGCGCCGGGGGCCGGGACCGCGATGACGGTGCGGCTGCCGGTGGAACGGGTGGTGGATCGTCCCATGAAAATGGGCAGCCACGCCGCGCCTGCGGCCTGAGACCGCCTCAGCGAATCCGCGTTGCGGTGAAACGGCGGGGCGGGTTGACGAAGTCGTCCTGGGCGGCAATCAGCTGAAGCTCCCGCGTGCCGATGCGCTTGGTCGCCTCGAAGATGGCGAAGATCGCCGCCGCCGCCTTTTCCAGCGCGTCGGCCGGGTGGAAGGCGGTCAGGTAATGGGCGAGGAACAGCGCCGCCACCGCGTCGCCCGACCCGTTGGGCGGCGGGTCGAAGGTCAGGCGCGGCGTGGACACCAGCCAGGAGCCGTCGGCGCCGTCCGCCAGCATCTCGATGCTGTCGGGATCGGCATCGCTGCGGGTCAGGCTGGTGACCAGCACCAGCCGTGGCCCGCGCGCACGCAACGCAGCGGTGGCGGCGAGCGCGTCGTCCAGCGTTTCCACCTTGCGGCCGGTCAGATACTCCAGTTCGAACTGGTTCGGCGTCATCAGGTCGGCGGCCGGCACCGCATGGTCGCGGATGAATTCCGGCAGGCCGGGCCGCACGAAGAAGCCGCGGCCGACATCGCCCATCACCGGATCGCAGCAATAGATCGCATTCGGATTGACGCCCTTCACCCGCGCCGCGGTCTCCACGATCACCTGCCCCAGTTCGACGGCGCCCATATAGCCGGACAGCACCGCGTCCTGAGCCGGCAGCACGCCGCGGGCGGCGATGCCGTCGACGATGTCGGCGATATGCTCCGCCGTGAAGACCTGTCCGGTCCAGGCGCCATAGCCGGTGTGGTTGGAGAACTGGACGGTGTTCACCGCCGTGGCGTCGATCCCCAACCGCTGCAGCGGAAACACCGCGGCCCGGTTGCCGACATAGCCATAGGCGACGTGCGATTGGATGGTGAGGACGCTTTTCATGCGGGAAAGCGTAAGCGACCGTCCGCCGGGCGTAAAGCCGCCGACTCCGGGACGATGGCCGGGGCTTGCGGCATGGCTGCCATGCGCCGGCCCGTGCGGGCACTGTGACGGCCTGGCCCATGGACAGGGCGGCGCCCCGCGGCTAAAGCTGCCGTCTCCAACCATCCGCATTTCCGGGAAACCGTCATGGCCACGACCGTCCGCCCCCGCCGCAGCGTGCTCTACATGCCGGGTTCGAACGCCCGCGCCCTGGAGAAGGGACGCAGCCTGCCCGCCGACGGGCTGATCCTCGACTTGGAGGATGCGGTCGCCCCCGACGCCAAGGCGATGGCGCGCGACACCATCGCGGCCGCGCTGTCGGCCGGTGGCTATGGCGGGCGGGAACTGATCGTCCGCGTCAACGGCCTGAACACCCCCTGGGGCTATGACGATCTGCGCATGGCCGCGGCCAGCGGCGCCGATGCCGTGCTGCTGCCGAAGGTGGAGAGCGCCGACGCGGTGCGGCAGGCCGAGGCGGTGCTGCGCGCCGCAGGCGCACCGGCCGGCCAGACCATCTGGTGCATGATGGAGACGCCGCTGGGCATCCTGAACGCCAAGGAGATCGCCGGGGCCTCCCCCGCCGTCGGCGCGCTGGTGCTCGGAACCTCCGACCTTGCCAAGGACCTGCACGCCGCCCACACGGCGCAGCGGCTGCCGATGATCACCAGCCTGGGGCTGTGCCTGCTGGCGGCACGGGCCTATGGGCTGGCGGTGCTGGACGGCGTGCATCTGGACCTGAACGACGAGGAGTGCTTCGCCGCCTCCTGCCTCCAAGGGCGCGAGCTGGGCTTCGACGGCAAGACGCTGATCCATCCCAAGACGATTGCCGCCTGCAACGCCGCCTTCGCCCCGGATGACGAGGAGATCGCCCAGGCCCACCGCATCATCGCCGCCCACGCGGAGGCAGCCGCCGCCGGCAAGGGCGTGGTTCTGGTCGACGGCAAGCTGGTGGAGAACCTGCATGTCGAGAACGCCCGGAGGCTGGTGACCCTGGCCGAAGCGATCGCCAAGCTGCAAGCCCCAGGATGAGCAACGGGGGTGATCAGCGAAATGAGCAACGGTCGCGACGAGACCGTTCCCAAAACGAAATGATCGCCGCACCGACAATTCCGGTTGGAGAATTTATCGGTGATTTGGAACCAACCCCCCGGCTGTCCGGTTGTCAAGTCAACAAGGCACAGTCGGAGGTTGGTTATGGCCTCGAAAGAGAGCAATCGCACGTCGGGCCGCGGCTTTGCGTCGATGGACCCTGATCGGCAACGCCAAATCGCCAGCAAGGGCGGCGAAAGCGTGCCGGCCGACAAACGTAGCTTTTCAAAGAACCCGGAACTCGCGGCGGAAGCCGGGCGCAAGGGTGGGCGCAGTGTCCCCGCCTCCTCGCGCAGCTTCTCCAAGAACCCCTCGCTGGCGGCGGAAGCCGGCCGCAAGGGTGGACAGGCGAGCCATGGCGGACGGTCGGCCGACCGTCCGGCAGGCGGCGACTGACGCGGCGACCGACCGGGGCGATTGAAACGCTATGGATCGTGCAGACGAAAAAGCCCCCGTCCTTGCGGACGGGGGCTTTTTCTTAAGGCACTACCGAATGGGAGATCAGGACGCCAGCTTGTCCAGCTCGCGCAGGATCGAATCGCCCATGACGGTGGTGGAGCAGCGCGCCATGCCCGGGGCCATGATGTCGGCCGTGCGCATGCCGCCGCCCAGCACGTTCTGAATGGCCCGCTCGATCAGCTTGGCGTCCTCGTCCAGGTTGAACGAGTAGCGCAGGCACATCGCGAAGGACAGCAGGGTGGCGCAGGGATTGGCCAGATCGCGGCCGGCGATGTCCGGGGCGGAGCCGTGCACCGGCTCGTACAGCGCCTTGCGGTTGCCGTTGGCATCCGGGGCGCCCAGCGAGGCCGACGGCAGCATGCCGAGCGAGCCGGTCATCATCGCCGCCTCGTCCGACAGGATGTCGCCGAACAGGTTGTCGGTGACGATCACGTCGAACTGCTTCGGGTTCTTCAGCAGCTGCATGGCGCCGTTGTCGGCGTACATGTGGCTCAGCTCGACGTCCTGGAACTCTTCCTGGTGCAGCTTGGTCACTTCCTGCCGCCACAGCAGGCCGGATTCCATGACGTTCGCCTTTTCCATCGAGCAGAGCTTGTTGCCGCGCTTGCGGGCCAGCTCGAACGCGACGCGGGCGACGCGGCGGATTTCCGACGTGGTGTAGACCTGGGTGTTGACGCCGCGGCGCTCGCCGTTGCCGATGTCGGTGATGCCGCGCGGCTCACCGAAATAGACGCCGCCGGTCAGCTCGCGAACGATCAGGATGTCCAGGCCGCGGATGACGTCGGCCTTGAGGGTCGAGGCGTCGACCAGCGCGTCGAACACCACGGCCGGGCGGAGGTTGGCGAACAGGCCCAGTTCCTTGCGCAGGGTCAGCAGGCCGGCTTCCGGACGCTTGGTGTAGTCGCTGGGGTTGTCCCACTTCGGGCCGCCGACGGCGCCCAGCATCACCGCGTCCACCGCCAGCGCCTCGGCCAGCGTGGCGTCGGACAGCGGAACGCCGTGGGCCTCGATGGCCGCGCCGCCGACCAGGCCTTCGGACACGTCGAAGGTGATCTTGCGCTTGCGGTCCATCCAGTCGATGACCCGGCGAACCTGGCGCATCACCTCCGGGCCGATACCGTCACCGGGGAGGAACAGAAGCTTCTTATTGGCGGCCATGGCGGGCGCACTCCCAAATATCAGACGTCAAGAAGACAGAAGTTGAGGAGATCGGGGGAGGATGGAGGCGGTCAGCCCCACATCCACGGCTGGCCGGCGCGCTGCTTGCCCTCGTACCCGTCGATATGGGCCGCCTGCTGCAGCGTCAGGCCGATATCGTCCAGGCCGTTCAGCAGGCAATGCTTGCGGAAGGGGTCCAGCTCGAAGGAGATGGTGCCGCCGTCCGGGCCGGTGATGGTCTGCTTCTCAAGGTCGACCGAGATGACGGCGTTCGACCCGCGCGACGCGTCGTCGAGCAGCAGGTCCACCTGCTCCTTCGGCAACTTGATCGGCAGGATGCCGTTCTTGAAACAGTTGTTGTAGAAGATGTCGGCGAAGCTGGGGGCGATGATGCAGCGGATCCCGAAGTCGGCCAGCGCCCACGGCGCATGCTCACGCGAGGAGCCGCAGCCGAAATTGTCGCCGGAAACCAGGATGCTGGCCTTGCGGTAGGCCGGCTTGTTCAGGACGAAGTCCGGGATCTCCTGCCCGTCGGGGGTGTAACGCATCTCGTCGAACAGATGCTTGCCAAGCCCCGTCCGCTTGATGGTCTTCAGGAACTGCTTCGGGATGATCATGTCGGTATCGACATTGATCATCGGCAGCGGCGCCGCAACGCCGGTGAGAACCGTGAACTTTTCCATCGCCAGAAATCCTGTCGCGCAAGAAGGCGCAAGCGTGCGCATGCAGAGCGTGGTGAATAGCAGACCGAACAAGCCATTGCCAGAGGAAGCTTGCCCTTTTCCCGGCACGCAATGAGCGAACAGGCATGCGCGAATGCACTGCCGCGCATCTTTGTTGCGCGATTGGCCGCGCATCGTCGCGGTCCGGCCCGATTGCCGGCTCCGAAACGCCGCGCCGGAACCGGCATTCCCCTTGCGGAGAGCGCGACCGCCACCTAAGGACAATACCGCGCAACAGCAAGGTTGTCCCATTCCGATGCCGATAGCCGCCTCCCGCGAAGACCGCCCGTCAGACCGCCCATCGGATGGCCCACTGGATCGCCGCGCCCGCCTGATCGGCATCGCCTTCCTACTGCTGGCCCCGCCGGCCTATGGTCTGCTGACGCTGGCCTTCGGCATGGACGCGAACTGGGACCTGCGGAATTACCATTGGTACAACGGCTATGCGATGCTGACCGGGCGGATCGGACGCGATCTGCTCGCGGCGCAGATGCCGAGCTTCTACAGCCCCTTCCTCGACGTGCCCTTCTACTGGCTGGCCACCCACCTGCCGGCAAGGGTGGCCGGCTTCCTGTGGGGGACGCTGCAGGGGATCAACCTGTCGCTGCTGTATCTGCTGGCATCATTTTGCCTGCGGAACGTTCCGGATCTGAAACGGACGTTGGTTGCCATGGCGCTGGCGGTGATGGGCGGGCTGGGCGGTGGGACGCTGGGGCTGATCGGTACCACCTTTCAGGACAATGTGGTCAGCCTGGGCGTTCTGGGCGCGGCAGCGGTCGTCGCCGCCAGCCTTCCCGGCATCCTGGACGGACGGCCGCTGCCCAGCTTCGCCCGCGTCGCGGCGGCCGGTCTGCTGGCCGGGGCGGCGATGGGGCTGAAGAATCCGACGGTGATCTATGCGGTCGGGCTGTGCCTGGGCTTCCTGGCCCTGCCGGCGCGACCGTGGCGGCGGCTGTGGCTGGCCTTCTTCTTCGGCATCGGCGTGCTGGTGGGGTTGGCGCTGGGCGGCGGCGTGTGGATGGCGCATCTGTGGCACGATTACGGGAATCCGGTCTTCCCGCACATGAACCACATCTTCCGGTCGCCCTTCGCCGCCCTCTCCGACTACGTCAATGTCGGCTTCTTCCCGCCCGGCCTGTGGCAGCGGCTGTTCTTCCCCTTCGTCTTCACCGTCCACCCCCTGACGGTGGGCGAGGTGCCGTGGTTCGACCTGCGGGTACTGGCGCTGTTCGTTCTGGTACCGGTCGGGTTCGTCTGCGCGGTTGCCGGCCGATCGATGGGGAAGCGGAATGATTGGCTGACCGAGGGACCGGCGACGCGGTTCCTGCTGACGGCGCTGAGCGTCACCTACGCGCTGTGGGTGGTGATGTTCTGCATCTACCGCTATCTGGTGCCGCTGGAGATGCTGGCGCCGCTGGGGCTGGCGATGGCGGTCGGGCTGCTGCCGCTGGCGCGCCGGCTGCGCATCGGGCTGGCGGTGGCGCTGCTGGCGCTGGTGCAGGTGACGGTGCAGCCGGCCGATTGGGGGCGGGTCGCCTGGGCGGACAAATGGGTGACGGCGGAGGTGCCTCCCATCGAGGATGCGGACGACACCATGGTGCTGATGGCCGGTTATTGGGCCATCTCCCACGTCATGCCGTCCTTCCCGCCGCGCATCACCTTCGTGCGCATCCAATCGAACTTCCTGCAGCCGGATTCGGTCGGCAACGGCTATCTCGCCATCATGAAGGACAAGGTTGCGTCCCACCACGGCCCCTTCCTGATGCTGAGCACCATCCCCGACACGGCCGGCGCGGCGAAGGCGGCGGAGTTGCTCGGCCTGCGGCTCGACCCACAGCGCTGCCGTCCGATTCCCAACAATTTGGGCGAGACGCTGAACCTCTGCGCCGTTGACCGGGCGGGCGGGAATCGGGAGACAGTGGAATAATCGGCGGGTTTGTGCTGTTTATCGCCGCTGACAGCCGTGCCTGTCCCGTCCCCAGCCAGAAGCCAGCGCCATGACCGTATCGACCCTCGACCGTCCTGCCGACCGCCCCGCCCTCCCCCCGGCCGCCGACGCTTCCGGAGCGCAGACGGCGGCTGTGCAGGCCGGCCCGGCCCCCACCGTCGCGGTGCTGATCCCCTGCTACAACGAGGAGGCGGCGATCGGCAAGGTGGTGCAGGACTTCCGCGCCGCCCTGCCCGACGCCATCGTCTATGTCTACGACAACAACTCGAAGGATCGGACGGTGGAGGTCGCGCGCGCCGCCGGGGCCGTCGTCCGGCGCGAGCCGCTGCAGGGCAAGGGCAACGTCATGCGCCGCATGTTCGCCGACATCGAGGCGGACGTGTATGTGCTGGTCGACGGCGACGACACCTATCACGCCCCCAGCGCCCCGGAACTGGTCAAGCGCTTGTGGGACGAGCAGCTGGACATGGTCAACGGCGCGCGGGTGACGGAGATCGTCGCCGCCTATCGTCCCGGTCACCGCTTCGGCAACCTCGTGCTGACCGGCATGGTCGCCAAGATCTTCGGCAGCCGCATCGGCGACATGCTGTCGGGCTACCGGGTGTTCTCCCGCCGCTTCGTGAAGTCGTTCCCGGCGCTGGCCAGCGGTTTCGAAACCGAAACGGAGCTGACCGTCCATGCGCTGGAGCTGCGCATGCCGATCGCCGAGGTGAAGACCCCCTACAAGGACCGTCCGCCCGGATCGCACAGCAAGCTGAACACCATCCGCGACGGCATCCGCATCCTGCGCACCATCATCATCCTGGTGAAGGAGGAGCGGCCGCTGCCCTTCTTCTCCGCCGCCTTCGGGCTGCTGGCCCTGCTGTCGATGATCCTGGGCGTGCCGGTGATCGCGACCTATTTCGAGACCGGGCTGGTCCCGCGTTTCCCCACCGCCCTGCTCGCGACCGGGTTGATGCTGCTGGCCTTCCTCAGCCTGACCTGCGGCCTGATCCTGGACACCGTCACCCATGGCCGCCGCGAGGCCAAGCGCATGAGCTACCTGTCGCTGCGCGCCCCGGGCAACCACCCGCCGCTGGCCGGCGCGCGCGGGGACGAGCGCCGGTGATGGCATCGGTCGCAAGCCTGCTTGACAGCCGGCTCGGCCGGCTGGGCGTGCAGTTCACCAAGTTCGGCGTCGTCGGCGTCGTCGGGCTGGTGGTGGACACGATCGTGCTCTACGCCGGCCTGGCGCTGGGGCTGCAGTTCTTCGCCGCCCGCGTGCCGTCCTTCTTCGCGGCGGCGACCGCCACCTGGGCGTTGAACCGCGCCTTCACCTTCCGTGGCGCCGTGAGCGAGCCGCTGCACCGCCAGTGGGCCAAGTTCATCGCCGCCAACGCCATCGGCGGCGTGGTGAATTACGGCGTGTCGGTGGGATTGGAATCGAGCGTGCAGATGGTCGCCGAGCACCCGTTCCTGGCGGTGGCCGCCGGGTCGATCGCCGGCATGTTCTTCAACTTCGCCGCGTCGAAGCATCTGGTGTTCAAGGGGGCATAACGGGGGGCCCGGCCATCTGGAGGCGCCCGCGAATCTGCGTTGCGCGGCGCCTTATGGACTTATGCCCGCGGCTCGCCATATAACGGCGGCCATGACCCGCGAATTCCTGAAGATGCACGGCCTCGGCAACGACTTCGTCGTGATCGACGCCCGTTCCGAACCCTACCGCCCCTCAGGCGCGGAGGTGCGCGCCATCGCCGACCGCAAGACCGGCGTGGGATGCGACCAGTTCATCATTCTGGAACGCACGGACGCACCGGGGGCCGACGCCTTCATGCGCATCCACAACGCGGACGGTAGCGAAGCGGCGGCCTGCGGCAATGCGTCGCGCTGCGTCGGCTGGCTGCTGATGGAGGAGAGCGGGCGCGACCGCGCCAGCTTCCAGACCGCCGCGGGTCTGCTGCACGCCTATCGCGCCGACAACGGCCGCATCACGGTCGACATGGGTCCGCCCCGCTTGGATTGGAGCGCCATCCCGCTGGCCGCCCCCACCGACACGCTGCGGGTCGAATCGGTGGAGCATGGCGGCTTCGCGGCTCCGGTCGCGGTCAACATGGGCAACCCGCACGCCGTTTTCTTCGTCGACGATGCCGAGGCGGTGCCGCTGGCCGAGGTCGGCCCGGTGTTCGAGAACCACCCGAGCTTCCCGGAGCGCTCCAACATCGAGTTCGCTCAGGTCCTGTCGCCCAGCGCCATCCGGATGCGGGTGTGGGAGCGCGGCGCCGGCATCACCCAGGCCTGCGGCACCGGCGCCTGCGCCACGCTGGTGGCCGCCGCCCGCCGCGGCCTGACCGGGCGCAAGGCCGACATCCTGCTGGACGGCGGCACCCTGACAATCGAGTGGACCGAAGACGACCGCGTCCTGATGACCGGCCCGGTGGCGCTCGCCTTCAGTGGCCGACTTTCGGCCGAGCTTTACGCCCTCCAGGACTGAGCAATGCTGAAGGATATTGTCGCCGCCAAGCCGCTCGACGGCTACCGCCTGCACCTCCGATTCGAGGATGGTGCGGAGGGGAATGTCGACGTGTCCGCCCTGGTTCCTTTCACCGGAGTGTTTGCCGTGCTGCGCGAACCGGAAACCTTCGCCGCGGTTCGCGTCGACCCGGAGCTTGGGACTGTGGTCTGGCCGAACGGGGCCGATCTTGATCCCGCCGTTCTCTATTCTTCGATAACCGGCGCCCCCTTGCCCGGTATGGGAGGGGCTCAGCATGCCCGATGATGTCGTCCTGAAGACCGATGGCCCCGAGATCGTCACCTTCGGCTGCCGCCTCAACACCTACGAGTCCGAGGTGATGCGCAACCATGCCCGTAGCGCCGGGCTGGACGACGTGGTGATCGTCAACACCTGCGCCGTCACCTCGGAAGCCGAGCGGCAGGCGCGGCAGACCATCCGCAAGCTGCGGCGCGAGCGGCCGGACGCCCGCATCGTCGTTACCGGCTGTGCCGCGCAGATCGACCCGCAGCGCTTCGCCGCGATGCCGGAGGTCGATCAGGTGCTGGGCAACCAGGAAAAGCTTCAGCCGGAAAGCTGGGGCCTGCCGCCGGCCGAGAAGGTTCTGGTCAACGACATCATGTCGGTGAAGGAGACCGCCGGTCACCTGATCGGCGGGTTCGAGGACCGCGCCCGCGCCTTCGTTCAGGTTCAGCAGGGCTGCGACCACCGCTGCACCTTCTGCATCATCCCCTATGGCCGCGGTCCGTCGCGCTCCGTCCCGATCGGCGGCATCGTCGAACAGGTCCAGGCGCTGGTAAAGGCCGGCTACAACGAGGTTGTGCTGTCCGGCGTCGACATCACCAGCTACGGCCCCGACCTGCCGGGTTCGCCGTCGCTGGGGCAGATGGTGCGCCGGCTGCTGGCTTTGGTGCCGGAACTGCCGCGGCTGCGCCTGTCCTCCATCGACTGCATCGAGATGGACGACGACCTCTGGCGCCTGATCGAGAACGAGCCGCGCCTGATGCCGCACCTGCACCTGTCGCTCCAGGCCGGCGACGACATGGTGCTGAAGCGGATGAAGCGCCGCCATGGCCGCGCCGATTCCATCGCGTTTTGCGAGCGGGTGCGCTCGATCCGGCCCGACGTGGTGTTCGGCGCCGACTTCATCGCCGGTTTCCCGACGGAGACCGAGGAGATGTTCCAGAACACCATGCGGCTGGTGGAGGAGTGCGGCCTGACCTGGCTGCATGTCTTCCCCTACAGCCCGCGCCCCGGCACGCCGGCCGCCCGCATGCCGCAGGTCGACGGCGCCGTCCGCAAGGAGCGCGCCGCCCGCCTGCGCGCCGTCGGCGAAGCGGCGGAGGCCCGCACGCTGGCGAGCCTCGTCGGCCGCACCGCCACGGTGCTGGTCGAGAAGGACGACCTGGGCCGCACCGAGCATTTCGCCGCGATCCGCCTGGGTCAAACCTTCGCGCCCGGCTCGCTGGTGCCCGCCGCCATCACCGGCATCAAGGACGGCGTGCTGACCGGCACCCCGCTCTGACCTCTCTTATAGTGGACACTCCATGATTTTCCGCTGGTTCGGCCGCAAGAAGCCCGAAGAGACCGCTCCCAAGGAAGAGGCGGCGAAGAACGGATCGGTGAATCTGGACACCGCCACGCCTGCGCCGCAACCGGAAGCGGAAAAGAAGCCGGAGCCGCCGACCGCTCCGCCGCCGCCGATGCTGGAAGTCGAGCCGGTGCCGGAAATGGCGCCCGCCCCGCCGAGCGCCGAGCCGCCGCCCGCTCCGATCACGCAGCCTCCGGTCGCGCCGATCCCGGTCACGCCTCCTGCCGTTGCCGCGCCGGTCGAGCCGCCGCCCGCTCCTGCCCCGGTGGCTCCGCCTCCGGCGCCTGAGGCGGAACCCGTTCCCGAATTGCCGCCGGCGCCCGCCCCGGCACCGGTCGCGGCTACCCCTGCTGCTGCCGAAGAAGCGCCGCCGACCAAGAAAGGCTGGTTCGCCAAGCTGAAGGAAGGGCTGTCGAAGTCCTCGTCCAAGCTGACCGACGGCATCACCAGCATCTTCACCAAGCGCAAGCTGGACGACGAGGCACTGGAGGAACTGGAGGAGCTGCTGATCACAGCCGATCTCGGCCCGGCCACCGCGGCGAAGGTCACGGCGGAACTGGCACGGACCCGCTTCGGCAAGGAGGTTTCGCCGGAGGAGGTCAAGTCGACGCTCGCCGCCGAGGTGTCGAAGATCGTCACGCCGGTTGCCAAGCCGCTGGTGCTGGACCCGGCGCTGAAGCCGCATGTCATCCTGGTCGTCGGCGTCAACGGCACCGGCAAGACCACCACCATCGGCAAGCTGGCCCGCCAGTTCAAGGCGGAGGGCAAGAGCGTGATGCTGGCGGCCGGCGACACCTTCCGCGCCGCCGCCGTCAGCCAGCTGAAGATCTGGGGTGAGCGCACGGGCTGCCCGGTCGTTGCCCGCGACACCGGGGCGGACGCCGCCGGCCTCGCCTATGACGCGCTGGAACGCGCCCGGGCCGAGAAGGTCGACGTGCTGCTGATCGACACCGCCGGCCGGCTGCAGAACAAGACCGGCCTGATGGAGGAACTGCGCAAGATCGTCCGCGTCATCAAGAAGCTGGACGAGACGGCGCCGCACACCACCCTGCTGACGCTGGACGCCACCACCGGCCAGAACGCGCACAGTCAGGTCGAGATCTTCCGCGACATGGTCAACGTCAACGGCCTGATCCTGACCAAGCTGGACGGCTCCGCCCGCGGCGGCGTGCTGGTCTCGCTGGCGGAGAAGTTCAAGATCCCGGTCCACGCCATCGGCGTCGGCGAGGGAGTCTATGACCTGCGCCCGTTCGATGCGGATGCCTTCGCCAAGTCGCTGATGGGACTGCACGCAGACTGACCGGCCGGGGAACGGTCATCGCCGATTGGGTAAGCACCGGAGGTTGGCCGAAATTCGGCCTTCCCAGCTTGTCGTTCGTACCCCATCTTTGATGACATGAATGACAAAGCCCCGCTCCAGCCCGGGTCGGCCGGGCGCTTCACCGATGCCAAAGCCGCACTGGCCTGCGTGCGGGACATTTATGACCGCAACACCGCATACTTGCGCGACCGCTTCGCCGCCTATACCCAGGGCGAAGAGGAAGGCGGACGAAACCGGGCCTATTACCCCTATGTGCGGCTGACCGCCGTGTCGGGGGCCGGGGTCGACACCCGGCTGTCCTATGGCTTTGTCGAGGGGGTCGGCGTCCATTCCACCACGGTGACGCGGCCCGACCTGTTCGAACGCTATCTGCTGGAACAGTTCACGCTTCTGCTGCGCAACCACGGCGTCCCGCTGGAGGTCGGTGTCAGCGAGGAAGCCATCCCGATCCATTTCGCCTTTCCCAACGGCATGTATGTGGAAGGCGATCTGCCGCCGGACCGGCTGACCAAGCTGCCGGACTTGTTCGACCTGCCCGATCTGGCGCGGATGGACGACACCATCGTCAACGGCACCTGCGACGGCGGGCCGGATGCGGTGAAGCCGCTGGCCCTGTTCACCGCTCCCCGGGTGGATTTCTCGCTGCACCGGCTGCGCCATTACACGGCCACAGCGCCGGAGCATTTCCAGAACTTCGTCCTGTTCACCAACTACCAGTTCTATGTGGACGAGTTCATCCGGCTGTCGCGCGAGATCATGGAGCCGACCGGCGATGCCGAACTGGCGGCCTATCGCTGCCAATATGACAGCTTCGTCGAGCCGGGCGACATCGTCACCACCAACCAGAATCTCGGCGGGACCGTGGATGCCGTCTCGGCCAAGCTGACGCGCATGCCGCAGATGCCGGCCTATCACCTGAAACGTCCGGACGGCAACGGCATCACGCTGGTGAACATCGGCGTCGGCCCGTCGAACGCCAAGACGATCACCGACCATATCGCGGTGCTGCGCCCGCATGCGTGGTTGATGCTGGGCCATTGCGCCGGGCTGCGGCATACGCAGCGGCTGGGCGACTATGTGCTGGCCCATGGCTATGTCCGCGAGGACCATGTGCTGGACGCCGACCTGCCGCTGTGGGTGCCGGTACCGGCGCTGGCCGAGGTTCAGCGGGCGCTGGAGACGGCGGTGGAGCGGGTGACCGGGCTGTCGGGTTTCGACCTGAAGAGCATCATGCGCACCGGCACGGTGGCGACCATCGACAACCGGAACTGGGAGCTGCGCGACCACCGCGAGCCGCTGATGCGCTTCAGCCAGAGCCGCGCCATCGCGCTGGACATGGAAAGCGCCACGATCGCCGCCAACGGCTTCCGCTTCCGCGTGCCGTACGGGACGTTGCTGTGCGTGTCGGACAAGCCGATGCATGGTCAGCTGAAGCTGCCCGGCATGGCCGACCGCTTCTACCGCGAGCGGGTCGACCAGCATCTGAAGATCGGCGTGCTGGCGATGGAACTGCTGCGCGAGCATGGGATGGAGACATTGCATTCCCGCAAGCTGCGCAGCTTGGCGGAGGTGGCGTTCCAGTAGGGGGAGTGTCGGCTGGGGTTTGACGTTAGACCCCCACCTAACCTCCCCCGCTCTCAGCGGACCTACGGTCCGCCTGCCGCGTCAGCACAAAGCATAGCTTTGTGCGAGAGCTGGGCGGGGGAGGGACTGCCGCCGCTCTCCCGAACAAGCACTGGTCCCCTCCCCCGCCCAGCGGGGGAGGGTTAGGGTGGGGGCAAGTGCAGCACCCGCCCCCTTAACAACTCAAGCCGCCACCAGCAGCCCTTCGATCTCCTTCGCCGCACCGGCCAGCGCCTTCGCCTTGGCTTCCGGACCCATGCCGATGCCCTCGGCGCGGATGAAGGTCACGTTGGTGATGCCGAAGAAGCCGAGCACCGTGCGCAGATAGGCCTCCTGGTGGTCAAGGCCGGCCAGCGCCGGGTTGGTCGAATAGACGCCGCCGCGGCCCGACGCCACGATCACGCGCTTGCCGCCGGCCAGCCCCTCGGGCCCCTTCTCGGTGTAGCGGAAGGTGCGGCCGGCCTGGGCAAGGCGGTCGATCCAGGCCTTCAACTGGGTCGGGATCGAGAAATTGTACATCGGCGCGCCGATCACGACGACGTCGGCGGCCAAGAACTCATCGACCAGGGCGTCGGTCAGGGCCAGTTCTTCACGCTGGCGCTCGCTGAGGCCTTCCAGATTGCGGAACTTCACGACCTGCATCAGTTCGCCGTTCAGGTGGTCCGGCGGGTTGGCGGCGACGTCGCGGGTGACGACGGTGGCCGACGGTTCGGCCTTCACCAGAGCGTCGACAATGGAGGCGGTCAGCTGGCGGGTGACGGAGGCGGCGCCGAGCGGGCTGGAGTCGACATGCAGGATCGTGGTCATGGCGGAAGGAGCCTCTTGGTTGTTGCGGCCGTCAGGTCCGGCCGGTTTCTGACACCCAAGATGCCCCTTTGTTTTCCAGCGGTTAAGCCGGGCTGTGCGCGAAAGATCGTCTCTGGAGAAGCAACAATCGGCGGCCAAGCGACCATCGGCCCGGCGGGATCAGCGCGTTACCAGAAGCCCGCTGCGGAAGACCGCCATCTGACCCGGCTGCATCACCGTCCACGCCTCGTCCCTGGTCAGCGGCCGGGTGGCGATGACGGTGACGATGTCGTTGGGCGTCGTTTCCTTGGAGAAATCGACGCTCATGTCGGCGTCGACCAGGGTGGCGGCGCCGAACGGCGCCTTGCGGGTCAGCCAGGCGAGGTTGGTGGCGCAATGGCACCACAGATAGCGCCCGTCGCTGAGCAGCATGTTGAAGACGCCCAGCGTGCCCAGATCGGCGGCCAGATGGCGGATCAGCTTCATCAGGCCGGAGGTGGTCTTCGGCGGCTCCGGATACTGCATGCGGATCTGGTCGAGCAGCCAGCAGAAGGCATGTTCGCTGTCGGTGCTGCCGACCGGCTCGTAGAAGGTCAGGATTCGGTCCTTGATGCCCTTCAGCTGGCCATTGTGGGCGAAGGTCCACACCCGGCCCCACAGCTCGCGGGTGAAGGGGTGGGTGTTCTCCAGCGACACCCGGCCGCGGTTGGCGCGGCGGATGTGCGAGATCACGGTGCAGGACTTGATCGAATATTGGCTGACCAGCCGGGCGATCTCCGACTCAGCGCTGGGCGACGGGTCGTGGAAGGTGCGGCAGCCCTTCCCCTCGTAAAAGGCGATACCCCAGCCGTCGCGGTGCGGACCGGTCTGCCCGCCGCGGCGCATCAGGCCGGCGAAGCTGAAACAGATGTCCGTGGGCACGTTGGCGCTCATGCCCAGGAGTTCGCACATGGTGTCCTCGTCTGCCGCTGGTCGTCGCCCTTGGGAGCGACAAGCTACGACAGGTGGTGCGCAAGGTCACGCGCTGACGTTCATGGTTTAGAACAGGGCGGCATATCCGGCCGCAGGCACCCCTCCATCTTGCCTTCCGTTGGCACAGCACCACCCAGGCCGATCCAGGCGTCCACCCGATCGGTCTCGAACCCACAGTCGCGGCGGTCGCCGACCTGCATCAGCGGGCGGCGGATCAGCAGCGGGCGTTCGACCATCGCCGCCAGCGCCGCGGCCTCATTCATCGCCTCCGGAACCACCTCGCCGGTCTTCACCGCCGGGGCGGCGCGGTTGAACCAGTCCGCCACCGGCCGGTCGCCGAAGAAGGGACGGAGCGTCTCCGCCGTCCAGGGTTCGCTCAGCAGGTCGCGGGCGATCACGCGGTGACCGGCCTGCTCCAGCAGGGCTTTCTGCCGGGCGTTGCCGCCGCAGCCGGGTTTCTCGAAGAAAATCACCTTGTGTCGTGGGAAAGTCCTAAATTGATGCCCAGACGGCCCGCCATTGGCGGGCCGTCTGGGCTGACCGACCCCGCAATCACCTTGGCGGACAGGCCGTGACTGAGCTCGGAGGCGGTCAGCCCTTCCTTGAAGTCCGAACGGTTGCTTGGGCTCGAGCCCGCACCACAAGGAAGGAACAGCAAGGATGTCCACCATCGAGATGGCCGCTGGTATTGACTGCGGCAAGCGCTTTTTGGATGTGGCGGTTTCCGCCACCGGTGACACGATCCAAGTCGCCAACACGCCTTCTGGGCATCAGGAACTGGCGGCGTGGTTGGCTCATCGAGGGATCACGGATGTCGGCATCGAGGCCAGCGGCGGCTACGAGCGGCCGGTCCGTGATGCGTTGCGCGCGGCGAGCTTGTCGGTGCGGGTGTTTGATCCGGCACGCGTGCGTTTTTATGCAAAAGCCATGGGGCGGCGGGCCAAGAACGATACCATCGACGCCGCCCTGATCGCGGCCTTCACCGCCTCCGGGGCTGCGTCGACCGCCACGCCGGTGGATCCGACCCGCGAGGAATTGGCCGGCTTGGTAAAGGCGCGTCGTCTGCTCGTCGACAAGCGAGGCGATCTGCGCCGCGCCTTGATCTCCGCTCCGGCAGCAGCCAAAGCGGCGCTGGAAGAGGCCATTGACGCTTTGACCGAGGCGCTGACCACGCTGGAAGCCGCGATCGAGCGCACGCTCGCCACCGTGCCGGTGATGGCTGAAACCGTGGCTGCGCTCCAGACTGCTCCCGGGGTCGGACCGGTGGTGGCGATCGGCCTCGCCGCTTTGCTCCCGGAACTGGGCCACACGACCGGTCGGAAGGTCGCCGCCCTGGTCGGCGTTGCGCCCTTCGATCATGACAGCGGGCAAGCGCATGGCCGCCGTCGTATCGGTGGCGGCCGCCCCGATGTTCGGCGAATCCTCTACATGGCCGCCGCCGTCGCAGCCCTCCATACCACCGGCGTGATCGCCGACCACTATGCCCAACTGACCAAGCGCGGAAAGCCGCCGAAGTTGGCTCTCGTCGCCTGCATGCACAAGCTGATCGTCCGCCTCAACGCTATGCTCGCAAAGGGACGGACCTGGGAGATCAAAACCGCCTGACGATGCCGGCGGTCGGCGCTCGCCGCCGACCCCATGCCAAACCCAATGAACCGGGTGCGCGGACGGGTCAAGGCCGCAGCCGCCCGAAGGGCGGGCGCGCGTCCGCGCGAGCCTTGACGCGGAGCACATCCGGTTCAAGCACGTTTCGTCATTAAGACGGTTGCTCAGCCATCGTCATGTCTCCCGGAACAGCGGCGCGCGGGCCAGCAGCGCGTCGGTTTGCTGACAAATCTCGTCATAGACCTTGCGGTCCAGCTTGCGCAGCCAGCGCGGCGGGATCGACTCGACGCCATAGGTAGCGCCGGCCAGCATGCCGGCGATGGCGCCGGTGGTGTCGGCGTCGCCGCCCTGGTTCACCGTCTCCACCACGCAGGATTCGACCGAATCGGTCTGGAAGTAATAGTGGAAGACGGTCTGCACCGTATCGACGATGAAGGCGGTGGACAGACAGCGATAGGGCTCGAACTTGAACTGGCGGTGCTTGGCGATCAGGGCGTTCGCCTCCTCCCGTGCGGCGACGATGCCGCCGCCCAGCACCAGACGCCGCACCATCCGGCCCAGCGCGATCACCGCGGAATCGGACAGCTGGTTGCAGTGGGTGATGTGCGACTGCTCCACCGACCAGCGTTCGAACGCCGCGTCGTCGCCCAGCGTCGCCAGCGCCACCGGCAGGTTGCGCATCGCAGCGCCGTTGCCGGCGTGGTATTCCGACTCCGGCTCCTCCAGCGTGCCGTTCATGATGAAGCGGCGGATGCCGCGGCGTGTCGTGTCGCCGACATCGACTGGCACCGACTTCAGCCAGATCGCGAACTCCTCGGCCGCGCGGCGGGCCTCCCACTCCGGACCGGACAGGATGGCGCGGCCGAGATGCAGCGACATCTCGGTGTCGTCGGTCACCTGCCCGGCCGGCAGCTTCAGCCAGCCGCCGCCCTTGATGTGCTTGTGGACGCCGTATTGGTGGGCGATCTCCCCCTTGGTCAGGAACTCCACCGTCGCCCCCAGCGCATCGCCGCAGGCGAGGCCGAGATAGGCGCCGAGCGCCCTTGAGCGGATTTCGGGGGAGCGGATCTCGGGTGTCGGTATCGTCGGATCGGTCATGCCATCGGGCAAAGCGCCCGCCCTTTCCTGGTGCGCCCGGCAAACGGCCCACAAGCCGACGCCCGGCGTGAGGTTGTCAGAGAAGCGACACACCCACCCGGTAATCCCCGCCGATGACCAGATATTCTCCTTCGCCCTGGAACGGGTAGCGCGGCAGGATGTCGCGGAAGAAGACCACCTTGGGCAGCGGCACCCAGGCATCGAGGATGTAGTCGCCGAATTGGCCGGCGATGTCGCGGTTGATGGAAAAGGAACACAGGTTGTTCAGCCGCAGCACCGCCGTGCGCTTGTCCGGCCGGGCAACGATGTGGTGTTCCTCGAAATCGTTGACGCCGCGGTACAGCCGGATGTGCGAGGCCCAGTTGGGCATCGGCGCGTCGGTCCAGCCACGGCGGATCGTCCATTGGCAGAACTCGTACAGAAGGTCGAGCTGCAGATGGATGTTGTTGTTGTGGAAGCGGGCCGATTGTTTCTGCTCGCCATAGGCCGCCCAGGCGTCGGAGGCGAAGCGGTGGATCGGTTCGCCATGGAAGGTCGGCAGCAGACCGAAACGGCTCTCCACCCACCCCTTCAGCACCGCCCCTTCCGCGCGGTTGCTGTCGAACATCCAGCCTTTCAGCAGGCGCAGGTAGCTGGCGCGGAACCGGCGCTTGCCGTCCGGCCCTTCCGTTCCGGAGAAGTCGGGATTCACCCCGAACACCTCGGCCACATGGCGCTGGAAGATATCCGACGCGGTCAGTGCGTCGAGGCATTCGTCCAGCGCCTCGAACAAGGCCGCGTGTTCGCTGCGGGTGGCGCCGATGCGCAGGCGCCGCGGCTCGTCATTGTAGGCTTCGCTGCACAGCAGGGCGGCCGGGACGTTGACGAGGTTGGTGCGGTGAGCACGCAGCGCCAGCGGAGAATCGGGCGGCGAGTCGGCCTCCGGCGTCCGTCCACTCGCATCGCGCATCAGCCCCCCATCCGTCACGCCAAGCCGCTCCGTCCAAATATCATTATTTCTTATATGGATATTGCATAAGCCGGCGCGTGCCAAGCCTTCACCGCTGCAACCGGCGGGGGGCGTGTCGCCGCATGTCGCAATATTGTCCATTTGAAGCCGAACCTTCCGTCCCCATACTCAATACAGCGACGCTTACGATCCGGCGGCACCCGCATGGCCTTCTGGCCGACCAAGTATGACGACAGCCGGCGCCGGCGCACTCCGCCCGTGCCCACGCAGGCGCTTGTCCGGCCCTCGCCTCCCGCCGAACCCGCGACCCCCACGCCCGGCGCTCCCGACAGCCGCCCGCCGCGGGGCATGGCGGAGGCGCGCACCACCCTGCGGCTCGCCCAGCTCCTGCGCGGCTCGATCACGCCCCTGCGCGGCGATGCCGTGCTGGAGCTGCTGGAGCCGCACCGGCCGCGGCTGGTGCCCAAGCCGATCAACCCGCTGCCGGGACTGGTCGGACAGCCGCCCGGCCGCCTGATGGAAGCGCTGCTGCGGCCGATCGGGCAGATCATCACGGACGTGCTGCTGCCGGGGGTGCGCGACCATCTGATCGACCGGCTGGTGACCGGCCGCACCGACCATGAGGAAAGCCTGCCGGGCGCCGTCGACCTTGCCGAGGCGATGCGGATGCTGGTCAGCCGGATGCGCGGCGGCGGCAAGGGCCATCTCCAGTCGGTGATCGCCGCCATCGAGGCCGATGCCCGCGCCACCGCCGACAGGCTGACCAAGGACAGCCGCCCTATCGACGTCGGCGGCATCGACCAGTTGGCCCGCGCCCTGCTGCGCTTCGAAGTGCGGCGGATGGCGCTGGAGGCGCTGGGCGGCGGCAGCGCGTTGCTCGACGTCGTCTATCAGTCGCGGCGGCTCGCCCGCTATTCGTTGCGCCGGGCGACGGAGGCGATCGAAGGTTTCGTCGCCGACCGCGGGCTGAAGACGTTGCACGCCAGCCTCGCCACGCTGGCCCAGGCCGACGGGCTGATCGTCATCGCGCTGCGCAACCTGGACGACCAGGAAGAGACGAAGGAGGAATCCGGCCCCTTCGTCGAGCCGGCCGACCGCAAGGCGATGAACGACTGGCTGTCGGCGGCATGGCGGCTTTCCGACACTTTGTTCGATCTGATCGGCAAGGCGGCGGCGGGCGGCGAGTTGGACGACCTGCTATTCGCCGCCCTGCTGCGGCAACTGCGCAGCCTGCACCATTTCTGCGCCGACCTCAGCCATGCCGGCCGCCCCGCCGCCGTGGACACGCTGAAGCAGCGGCTGGTCGACCGCTGCGACGCGCTGGCCCGCCTGACCGGCGAACGTCTGGTCGAGGCGCTGCTGGCCAAGCCCGCCGATCCGGCGCTCGCCCGCCGCCTGATGGCGCGCGGCCGGCTGCTGGCGCAACTGCTCTACGACATGGACCGCGACGAGGCGGTGGAGGAGCTGGCGCTACGCATCGTCGTCGCGGCGGAGGCGCTGGGCGAGGAGCGGTAAGGTTCTCCTGTAGGTGCTCCCTCCCCACAAACCCTCCGCCGCCATAAAGACCAAACAAAATGTCGGGCTTTGTCGTGTGTGTCGGGACCCCGACAAAGGGGCCAAAAGCACTTCCGTTCGAAATAATATCGTTATTTCAATAACTTAACATCATTCTCCGCTCTGGCACGGGTCGTGCAACCCATGAAATCCGAAGCGGCCACGAACCGGCCGCACCGGATCGAAGCACAGTCCCCACGACCCAAGCACAGGAGCGACCCACATGGCCAAAGCGCCTCTGCGTCAGATCGCCTTTTACGGCAAGGGCGGTATCGGTAAGTCCACCACCTCTCAGAACACGCTGGCCGCGCTGGTCGAGCTGAATCAGAAGATCCTGATCGTCGGCTGCGATCCGAAGGCCGACTCGACCCGCCTGATCCTGCACGCCAAGGCCCAGGACACCGTTCTCCACCTCGCCGCCGAGGCCGGTTCGGTGGAGGACCTGGAACTCGAAGACGTCGTCAAGATCGGCTACAAGGGCATCAAGTGCGTCGAGTCCGGCGGTCCGGAGCCGGGCGTCGGCTGCGCCGGCCGCGGCGTCATCACCTCGATCAACTTCCTGGAAGAGAACGGCGCCTATGACGACGTGGACTATGTGTCCTACGACGTGCTGGGCGACGTGGTCTGCGGCGGCTTCGCCATGCCGATCCGCGAGAACAAGGCCCAGGAAATCTACATCGTCATGTCGGGCGAGATGATGGCGCTCTACGCCGCCAACAACATCGCCAAGGGCATCCTGAAATACGCCCACAGCGGCGGCGTGCGCCTGGGCGGCCTGATCTGCAACGAGCGTCAGACCGACAAGGAGATCGATCTGGCCGAGGCCCTGGCCAAGCGCCTGGGCTCCAAGCTGATCCACTTCGTGCCGCGCGACAACATCGTGCAGCATGCCGAGCTGCGCCGCATGACCGTCATCGAGTACGCGCCGGAGAGCAAGCAGGCGGAAGAGTACCGCCAGCTCGCCAGCAAGGTGCACAACAACTCCGGCCAGGGTTGCATCCCGACCCCGATCACGATGGAAGAGCTGGAAGAGATGCTGATGGACTTCGGCATCATGAAGACCGAGGAGCAGCAGCTCGCCGAGCTGGCTGCCAAGGAAGCGGCGAAGGCCGGCGCCTGATCCCGGGCGTAGCGACGGTTGCCTACCGGCCCCCCTGCCCCATCCGCGCAGGGGGGACCGCCTGAACACTGGCCCTTTTCCCCAGCCCCGCACGACGTCGACCCAACGACTGCCCACCGGTTCCGGCCGGGTGACGTCGGCGTGGGAGGGAGGGGCTCGGTCACGCGCTGCAGTGGCGCGGAATATTCAAGCAGGAGGCCGGCTATGAGCCTGTCCGAGAACACCCAGACCACCACCGCGGTCGACGTCAAGACCCTCGTCAACGAAGTCCTCGAAGCCTATCCCGAAAAGTCCCGCAAGCGCCGCGCCAAGCACCTGAACGTGCTGGAGGCCGAGGCCAAGGACTGCGGCGTCAAGTCGAACGTCAAGTCCATCCCCGGCGTCATGACGATCCGCGGCTGCGCCTATGCCGGCTCGAAGGGCGTGGTGTGGGGTCCGATCAAGGACATGATCCACATCTCCCACGGGCCCGTGGGCTGCGGCTATTACTCCTGGTCCGGCCGCCGCAACTACTACATCGGCGACACCGGTGTGGACAGCTGGGGCACGATGCACTTCACCTCCGACTTCCAGGAGAAGGACATCGTCTTTGGCGGCGACAAGAAGCTGCACAAGGTCATCGAGGAAATCAACGAGCTGTTCCCGCTGGTGAACGGCATCTCGATCCAGTCGGAATGCCCGATCGGCCTGATCGGCGACGACATCGAGGCGGTCGCCCGCGCCAAGTCGGCGGAAATCGGCAAGCCGGTCATCCCCGTGCGCTGCGAAGGCTTCCGCGGCGTGTCCCAGTCGCTGGGCCACCACATCGCCAACGACGCCATCCGCGACTGGGTGTTCGAGAAGACGGAACCCAAGGCCGACTTCGTCTCCACCCCCTATGACGTCACCATCATCGGCGACTACAACATCGGCGGCGACGCCTGGTCGTCCCGCATCCTGCTGGAGGAGATCGGCCTGCGCGTGATCGCCCAGTGGTCGGGCGACGGCACCATGGCGGAGCTGGAGAACACGCCGAAGGCCAAGGTCAACCTGATCCACTGCTACCGCTCGATGAACTACATCGCGCGCCACATGGAGGAGAAGTACAATATTCCTTGGATGGAATACAACTTCTTCGGCCCGAGCCAGATCGCCGAGTCCTTGCGCAAGATCGCCGCTCTCTTCGACGACAAGATCAAGGAGAACGCCGAGAAGGTCATCGCCCGCTACCAGCCGATGGTCGATGCGGTCATCGCCAAGTACAAGCCGCGGCTGGACGGCAAGAAGGTCATGATCTACGTCGGCGGCCTGCGTCCCCGCCACGTCGTCGATGCCTACCATGACCTGGGCATGGAGATCATCGGCACCGGCTACGAGTTCGCCCACAACGACGACTATCAGCGCACGCCGCACTATGTGAAGGAAGGCACGCTGATCTACGACGACGTCACCGCGTTCGAACTGGAGAAGTTCGTCGAGGCGATGCGTCCCGACCTCGTCGCGTCGGGCATCAAGGAAAAGTACGTGTTCCAGAAGATGGGCCTGCCGTTCCGCCAGATGCACAGCTGGGACTACTCCGGCCCGTACCACGGCTATGACGGCTTCGCGATCTTCGCCCGCGACATGGACCTGGCCATCAACAACCCCGTCTGGGGCGTGATGAAGGCCCCGTTCTGACCATCGGCCTCTGGAACAGGAGAATTTGAGAATGACCGACAAGCTTTCGCAGAGCGCCGACAAGGTCCTCGACCACTACACCCTCTTCCGGCAGCCCGAATATGCGGCGATGTTCGAGAAGAAGAAGACCGAGTTCGAGTACGGCCATTCGGACGAGGAAGTCGCCCGCGTTTCCGAATGGACCAAGTCCGAGGAATACAAGGCGAAGAACTTCGCCCGTGAAGCGGTCGTCATCAACCCGACCAAGGCTTGCCAGCCGATCGGTGCGATGTTCGCCGCCCAGGGCTTCGAGGGCACCCTGCCCTTCGTCCATGGCTCCCAGGGCTGCGTCGCCTATTACCGCACCCACCTGACCCGCCACTTCAAGGAGCCGAACAGCGCGGTCTCCTCGTCGATGACGGAGGACGCGGCGGTGTTCGGCGGCCTGAACAACATGATCGACGGTCTGGCGAACGCCTACGCGCTCTACAAGCCGAAGATGATCGCGGTGATGACCACCTGCATGGCCGAGGTCATCGGCGACGACCTTCAGGGCTTTATCGCCAACGCGAAGAACAAGGAAAGCGTCCCGGCGGACTTTCCGGTGCCGTTCGCCCACACCCCGGCCTTCGTCGGCAGCCACATCGTCGGCTACGACAACATGATCAAGGGGATCCTGTCCAACTTCTGGGGCACGTCGGAGAATTTCGACACGCCCAAGACCGAGCAGATCAACCTGATCCCGGGCTTCGACGGCTTCGCCGTCGGCAACAACCGCGAACTGAAGCGCATCGCCGGCGAGTTCGGCCTGAAGCTGCAGATCCTGTCCGACGTGTCCGACAATTTCGACACGCCGATGGATGGCGAGTACCGCATGTATGACGGCGGCACCACCATCGAGGAAACCAAGGAGGCCCTGCACGCCAAGGCCACCATCTCCATGCAGGAGTACAACACGACCCAGACCCTGCAGTTCTGCAAGGAGAAGGGCCAGGAGGTCGCCAAGTTCAACTACCCGATGGGCGTCACCGCCACCGACGAACTGCTTCTGAAGCTGGCGGAACTGTCGGGCAAGCCGGTGCCGGCCAGCCTGAAGCTGGAGCGCGGCCGTCTGGTCGACGCCATCGCCGACAGCCACACCCACCTGCACGGCAAGCGCTTCGCGGTCTATGGCGACCCGGACTTCTGCCTGGGCATGACCAAGTTCCTGCTGGAACTGGGTGCGGAGCCGGTGCACATCCTGTCGACCTCCGGCTCCAAGAAGTGGGAGAAGCAGGTCCAGAAGGTGCTGGACGGCTCGCCCTTCGGCAAGTCGGGTGCGGCCTATGGCGGCAAGGACCTGTGGCACCTGCGCTCGCTGATCTTCACCGACAAGGTGGACTACATCATCGGCAACAGCTACGGCAAGTATCTGGAGCGCGACACCAAGGTTCCGCTGATCCGCCTGACCTACCCGATCTTCGACCGCCACCACCACCACCGCTATCCGACCTGGGGTTACCAGGGTGCGCTGAACGTGCTGGTGCGGATCCTGGACCGGATCTTCGAGGACATCGATGCCAACACCAACATCGTCGGCCAGACCGACTACTCGTTCGACCTGATCCGCTGATCGGCGGCAACCCAGGCTTCACTTCATAGGCATCGGTTCAGCCCAACCGTCGCGCCGGGGCCTCCATCCCCCCGGCCCGGCGGCAACCTCCCCAGCCCGGAGAGCGTCGGCGACGGCGCCCTCCGGGTTTCTTTGCATTGAAGGCAGGCCAACGGCCGGAGCTGGCGGGAAACCAAAATGCCGGGCAAAATTCGACATTTCGTTTCTCCAACCCATACATTTTATTGCTTACTTTGACGTCGCAAATTTACTCGCGAGAAACCGAAAACGACAACATTCACGCACTTCTTAAACACAGAAAGAAAAATCAACGATTTCTATCATTAGTTCGCTCTTATGTTTAGAATTTATCCAAGGAATTCATGGGACTTTAGTGCCAACACTTATTGACCGATCGCCTCACTCGGGCTTTCATGATGCATGCGGAACAAATGCGCAGGCACAGGAAGGGGAAGGCAGAGATGTTTGGCTTTATTCGGCCGATGAATGGAAAGGCATCCGACAGCCAAGCGATTCTGTCCGCCCTGGACCGTTCGCAGGCGGTGATCGAATTCTCGCTGGACGGAACGATCCTGACCGCCAACGCCAATTTCCTTGCAGTGATGGGCTATTCCTTGCCGGAGATCGTCGGACAGCATCACCGGATGTTCATCGATCCGGCCGAACATGGCAGTCCGGCCTATCGGGAGTTCTGGGATCGGCTGAAGCGCGGCGAGTTCCAGCGGGCTTTGTACCGGCGCATTGGCAAAAACGGTCGGGAGGTCTGGATCGAGGCGACCTACAATCCGGTACTCGATGGGTCCAGCCGTCCTTGCAAAATCGTCAAGGTCGCCACCGACGTCACGGAAAGACAGGCCATCAACGCCGACATGCGCGGCAAGATCGATGCGATTTCGCGCTCGCAGGCCGTGATCGAATTCAATCCCGACGGCACCGTCATCACCGCCAACGAGAATTTTCTCAAGGTGCTCGGCTACAGTCTGGACGAGATTCGCGGACGCCATCACAGCATGTTCGTCGATGCGCAGGAGCGCGAGAGTTCCGCCTATCGCGATTTCTGGTCCAGGCTGAACAAGGGGCAGTTCGAAGCCGCCCAATACCGGCGCATCGGCAAGGGCGGTCGCGTCGTCTGGATCCAGGCATCCTACAACCCGGTTTTCGACGGTGCCGGCCGCCTGTGCAAGGTCGTGAAGTTCGCGACCGACATCACCGACCAGATCAGTTTGCTGGAGCGCCTGAAATCCCTGATCGACACCAATTTCACCGAGATCGAACAGGCGATGAGCGTCGCCCACCAACAGGCCGACACCGCCGCGGCCGCATCGTCGGAGACGCGAGGGACGGTGCAGACCATTGCGGCCGGGGCGGAGGAACTGGCCGCCGCCGCCCGTGAGATCGCCGACAGCATGTCGCGGTCGCAGCAGGCTGCGGATGCCGCCGTGAGCGAGGCCGACAACGCCGACCGCGCTGCGACCCGCTTGACGGAAGTGGCGAAGGCGATGGGTGGCATCGTCGAACTGATCCGCTCCATCGCCGGACAGATCAACATGCTGGCCCTGAACGCGACCATCGAGGCGGCGCGCGCGGGTGAGGCCGGCAGGGGCTTCGCCGTGGTTGCCAACGAGGTCAAGAACCTGGCCAACCAGTCGGCAAACGCGACCGCCCAGATTTCCCGCGAAATCGAGGGAATGCGGTCCGTTTCCGGCGATGTCGTGTCTTCCCTGTCGGCAATTCGCACGGCGATGACCAATCTGCGCGAATTCGTCGTCATGTCCGCCGGCGCGGTCGAGGAACAGACCACCGTCACCGCCAGCATCTCCGCCAACATGCAGGGAGCATCGACCTCGGTGGCGGTGGTGGACCGGAACATCACCGCGATCTCCACCGCCTTCGCGCAGGTCGGAACCGCCATCGCCTCGACCAAGGAAGCGGCACAGGTGCTCGCCCGCTGACCGGGACCGGCGGACTTCGGCCAACCCGCCTCAACTGCCCCGAATGGCAAAGCCGACCACCCGCTCCAGCGCAAGGTCGGCAGCCGCCCGCCAGTTCTCTCCACCCAGTTCGACCGAGACCGGCGGCAGGCCGACCGACGGAGCGGCCATGCCGTCACGGACCGGACGGGCGCGCAGAAGCAGGCGGGGATGGGCCGTGCCGCTCCAATCCTGACGACCTTCCAGGACCAGCAACAGGATCGGGCCGTCGACCGCCGGCGGCTTCTCCTCCGGCTCCCCGTCGTCAGCCGGCACGGCACGCAGGCCGAGACGCACCACCGCCTTGCCATGACCGGCGGTCTTGCCCGCGACGAGATCGGCGGCGGCTGCACACAGTGTCTCGGCCTCCGGTGGAACGGGGCGCTGGTCGGGGTCAAGGAAACGGCAGGCGATGCCGATCTCATGACCCGGCTCCGTCGCCAGCCGGATCATCGCGTCATTCTGCGCGGCCATGGTCGGCATTGCCGCCAGCGCCAGCAGCAGTCCGCTCATTACCTCTCGGCCGCCGCGCCGCCCTAACCATACCATCATGACCTTCCATTCCCGCGAACCGTCCTGATACGGCAGTCCCCACCCCTTCCCTGCGCGTGCCTCCCGCCCAGTGCTGTGCGACACCCGACAAGCCGCGGGCGGCCAGGGGAGATTGTCAGCTATCGGACAGCGACGGGAAAGATGACAATCCTTCTTTATCAGTAGCTTACCCGCTGGCACGCCCCCTGCATCACTAGCCGCAGAGCCATTTCCGGCGCCAGGATGGGAGAGCGGGCATGCTCCAGGACAAGATCCAGGACGTCTTCAACGAACCGGGCTGCGCGACCAACCAGGCCAAGTCGGCCAAGGAGAAGAAGAAGGGCTGCACCAAGTCGCTGAAGCCCGGGGCCGCGGCCGGCGGCTGCGCCTATGACGGCGCGATGATCGTGCTGCAGCCGATCGCCGACGCCGCCCATCTGGTCCATGGCCCCATCGCCTGCCTGGGCAACAGCTGGGACAACCGCGGCTCGCAATCCTCTGGCCCGCAGCTCTACCGCACCGGCTTCACCACCGACCTGTCGGAACTGGACGTCATCGGCGGCGGCGAGAAGAAGCTCTACCGCGCCATCAAGGAGATTGTTCAGCAATACGACCCGCCGGCCGTCTTCGTCTATCAAACCTGCGTGCCGGCGATGACCGGCGACGACATCGCCGCGGTCTGCAAATTCGCGACGCAGAAGCTGGGCAAGCCGGTGATCCCGGTGGAAGCGCCGGGCTTCGTCGGGTCGAAGAATCTCGGCAACAAGCTGGCCGGCGAGGCCCTCCTGGAGCATGTCATCGGCACGGTGGAGCCGGAGGTCACCACCCCGACCGACGTCTGCATCATCGGCGAATACAACCTGGCCGGCGAGCTGTGGCTGGTCAAGCCGCTGCTGGACGAGATCGGCATCCGCCTCTTGTCCTGCATCTCCGGCGATGGCCGCTACAACGAGGTGGCGCAGGCCCACCGCGCCCGCGTCACCATGATGGTGTGCAGCCAAGCGCTGGTGAATGTCGGCCGCAAGATGCAGGAACGCTACGGCATCCCCTATTTCGAGGGCTCCTTCTACGGCGTCTCCGACATGTCGGACACCCTGCGCACCATGGCCCGCATGCTGGTGGAGCGCGGCGCCGACAAGGGGCTGATCGACCGGGCGGAGGGCGTGATCGCGCGGGAAGAGAGCCGCGTCTGGCGCCGGCTGGAACCCTACAAGCCGCGGTTCGAGGGCAAGCGGGTCCTGCTGTTCACCGGCGGGGTCAAGAGCTGGTCGATGGTCAGCGCGCTGGAAGGCGCCGGGCTCACCATCCTCGGCACCTCCACCAAGAAATCGACCAAGGAGGACAAGGAGCGCATCAGGAAGATGAAGGGCGAGGAGTTCCACCAGTGGGACGACCTGAAGCCGCGCGACATCTACAGGATGCTGGCCGACAACCAAGCCGACATCATGATGTCCGGCGGCCGGTCGCAGTTCATCTCGCTGAAGGCCAAGGTACCCTGGCTCGATATCAACCAGGAGCGCCACCACGCCTATGCCGGCTATGACGGCATCGTCAATCTCTGCGAGGAGATCGACAAGACGCTGTCGAATCCGATCTGGCATCAGGTCCGCCAGCCGGCGCCGTGGGAATCCGGCCCGTCCTCCACCCTTCTGGCAGCGGAGTGAGGCCGATGTCGCACATCCAGCGCTTCCCCTCCGCCGCCAAGGCCGCCTCGACCAACCCGTTGAAGATGAGCCAGCCGCTGGGCGCGGCGCTGGCCTATCTCGGGGTCGACCGCTGCCTGCCGCTGTTCCACGGATCGCAGGGCTGCACCGCCTTCGGGCTGGTCCTGCTGGTCCGCCACTTCCGCGAGGCGATCCCGCTGCAGACCACGGCGATGGATCAGGTCTCCACCATCCTCGGCGGTTACGAGAATCTGGAACAGGCGATCCGCACCATCGTCGAGCGCAACAAGCCCGCCATGATCGGCGTCGCCACCACCGGCGTCACCGAGACCAAGGGCGAGGACATGGGCGGACAGTACACGCTGTTCCGCCAGCGCAACCCCGACATGGCCGACACCGCCTTGGTCTTCGCCAACACCCCCGACTTCGCCGGCGGCTTCGAGGACGGCTTCGCCGCCGCCGTCACCGCCGTCGTGGAGCGGCTGGTCGAACCCTCGCCGGTGTGCATCCCGACCCAGGTCAATGTGCTGGCCGGCAGCCACCTGTCGCCCGGCGATGTCGAGGAGCTGCGCGACATCATCGAGGGCTTCGGCCTGTCGCCGATCTTCCTGCCCGACCTGTCGCTGTCGATGTCCGGCCGCCAGCCGACCGACTTCACCGCCACCTCGCTGGGCGGCGTGACGGTGGAGCAGATCCGCGCCATGGGCGCCTCGGCCGCCACCATCGTGGTCGGCGAGCATATGCGGGTGGCCGGCAACGCGCTTGAGTTGAAGACCGACGTGCCGAGCCATTTCTTCAGCCGCCTGACCGGCCTGGAGGCGACGGACAAGCTGGTCCGTCTGCTGATGGAGCTGTCGGGCAAGCCGGCGCCGGCCCGGCTGCGGCGCCAGCGTGAAGCCCTGGTCGACGCCATGCTGGACGGGCATTTCTTCTACAGCCGCAAGCGCATCGCCGTGGCGCTGGAACCCGACCTGCTCTACGCCGTCACCGGCTTCCTCGGCGACATGGGGGCGGAGGTGGTCGCCGCGGTGTCGCCGACGCAAAGCCCGGTTCTGGAGCGGCTGAAGGCCGCCACCATCATGGTCGGCGACCATTCCGACGTGGAGACGCTGGCCCGCGACGCCGACCTGATCGTCTCCAATTCGCACGGGCGGCAGGGTGCCGCGCGGATCGGCGTGCCGCTGCACCGCATGGGCCTGCCGATGTTCGACCGGTTGGGCGCGGGACTGCGCGTCCAGGTCGGCTACCGCGGCACGCGCGAGCTGCTGTGCAACATCGGCAACCTGTTCCTCGCCCGCGAGATGGACCACGAGAGCCATGACCGCGGGGAATCCCACGGGGAAACCCACGGCTGCGGAGGCGGATCATGCGGATGCAACGCCGGCTGAGCGTGGTGCAGGACCCACGCCCGACACACCATCCGACACGAGGAGGATCGATGAAGGTCGCTTTCTGCACCCAGGACATGCAGCACGTCGATGCGCATTTCGGTTGGGCCAAGAACATCGCCGTCTATCAGGTCGACCGCCAGGGCCATGCCTTTCTGGAGACCTTCCAGTTCGGCGGCTCGATGTTCGAGGACGGCAACGAGGACAAGCTGGTGCCCAAGCTGGAGGCGCTGGCCGACGTCGCCATCCTCTACCTGTCGGCCATCGGCGCCTCGGCCGCCGCCCGCGTGGTGGCGAAGAAGATTCATCCGGTGAAGGTCGAGGCAACCGAATCCATCCCGGCCCTGCTCGACAAGCTGGTCCAGACGCTGAACGGCAATCCGCCGCCCTGGCTGCGCAAGGCGATGGGCGAGACGCCGCAATTCCATTTCGACGAGGAGGAGGCCTGACCATGGCTGATGTGGCCGAGATATCCGTCGCCGACCAGTTCGTGAAGACGCTGGTCCTGCTGTTCCGTGCCGAGGACAGCTATGGCGCCTGGGAAGGCAAGCCGGATGAGGCTCTGCTCGCCCCCTTCATTCTGGACAAGGAGGCCCGCGCCGCCATCCCGATCATCGGCGATCCCGACCCGGACACGCTGTGGCGGCTGGAGCTGTTCTACAAGGCGGTCGGCGTCACGGTCGAAAAGCAGACTGGCATGATGGCCTCGCCGATGATGAAGATGAGCCACGAGGGCTTCGGCCGCATGATCCTGATCACCGGCCGGCTGGTGGTGGTGTCGAAGACTCTGCGCGACGTCCATCGCTTCGGCTTCCCCAGCCTGGAGAAGCTGGCCGCCGACGGCGCCAAGCTCGTCGAGAACGCCGTGGCGCTGATCCGGGAGTACCCCGAGGTCGCGAATCTCTGACCCTGCCGGGAGCATGACCATGAGCGACATCGACGCGCTGAAGGACGAGATCAAGAAGCTGAACGCGCGAGCCACCCAGAAGAAGATGGATTTGCACGATCTGTCGGAAGAGCTTCCGCAGAACTGGCAGAGCATCCTGTCGGTGGCGCAGGAAACCTATGACGCCTTCAAGACCCTGACGGAGAAGCGGGCGGCGCTGAAGGCACTGGAGACGGCATAACCCCTCCATTTTTCAAGAAGAGCTTAGGCGCACCCTTTCCCGAGAGGAGCATTCCCATGGCTGAATTCCTGACCGGCACCACCCGCGGTGGTCAGAGCTGGACCCCGAAATTCGTCCAATCCATCGACCGGAAGCAGTGCATCGGCTGTGGCCGCTGCTTCAAGGTGTGCGGGCGCGGCGTGCTCGACATGATCGGCCTGACCGAGGACGGCGACATCGTCGACGCCTTCGACGACGAGGCCGAGAAGAAGATCATGACGGTCAAGGAAGCGGCCAACTGCATCGGCTGCGAGAGCTGCTCCAAGGTGTGCTCGAAGAGCTGCATCACCCATGCGCCGGTGGCGGCATAGGGTGCTTGCCGGTTCGTTGAAGCGCCTGCTTATTGCCCCCACCTTAATCCTCCCCCGCTGGGCGGGGGAGGAGATAAGTGCTTGTTCAGAAACGCGGCGGCAGTCCCTCCCCCGCCCAGCGGGGGAGGTTAGGTGGGGGTCTAACCTCCCCACCCGACCTAAGCCTCAGTACGCGTACTCCTTGAACACCGGATCGACGCTGCCGCCCCAGGGGCCGTTGAACTTCTCCAGAAGTTCGTCGGCCGGGCTGCGGCCGGTCTCGGCGATGACCTGCAGCGTGTCGAGGAAGTGGGTCTCGTCGTCGCCCCAATTGTCGTTGCGGGCGCGGCGGGCCAGACCGTCGCGGGCGATCGCCAGCATCTCCAGCGCCACGTCGCGCACCGTCCCATTGCGGAACGTCGTGCGCAGGCCCGAGCGTGGCACTTCGGCCCGCAGGTGCGCGCGTTCGGCGGTCGTCCAGTCCTTCACCAGATCCCACGCCGCATCCAGCGCCACCTGATCGTAGAGCAGCCCGACCCACAAGGCCGGCAGGGCGCACAGGCTGCGCCACGGGCCGCCATCGGCGCCGCGCATCTCCAGATACTTCTTCAGACGCGCTTCCGGGAAGGCGGTGGTGGTGTGGTCGGCCCAGTCGGTGATCAGCGGCAGCTCACCCGGCAGCGCCGGCAGCTTGCCATCGAGGAAATCGCGGAAGGACTGGCCGGCCGCGTCGATGTAGGTGCCGTCGCGGTAGACGAAGTACATCGGCGTGTCGAGCAGATAGTCGACATAGCGTTCGAAGCCGAAGCCGTCCTCGAACACGAAGGGGATGTCGCCGGTGCGGTCCGGATCGGTGTCGGTCCAGATGTGGCTGCGGAAGCTCTGGAAGCCGTTCGGCTTGCCTTCCGTGAAGGGAGACATGGCGAACAGCGCGGTCGCGATCGGCTGCAAGGCCAGCGACACGCGGAACTTCTTCACCATGTCGGCTTCGGACGCGAAGTCCAGATTGACCTGCACGGTACAGGTCCGCGTCATCATGTCGAGGCCGAGCGAGCCGACCTTCGGCATGTAGTCGCGCATGATCTTGTAACGGCCCTTGGGCATCCAGGGGATGTCGTCGCGCGTCCATTTCGGCTGGAAGCCCAGCCCCATCATGGCGATGCCCAGTTCGGCCCCGACCTCCTTCACCTGGCGCAGGTGGCGGTGCACCTCGGCACAGGTCTGGTGCAGGGTCTCCAGCGGGGCGCCGGACAGCTCGACCTGCCCGCCGGGCTCCAGCGTGATGTTGGCCATGTCCTGGACCAACGCGATGATGTTGCCCTTCTCCTCCACCGGCTGCCAGCCGAAGCGGGTCATGCGGGTCAGCAGCTCGCGGATGCCGTCCGGCCCGTCATAGGGCAGAGGCCGCAGGTCGGAGGTGCGGTAGGCGAATTTCTCGTGCTCGGTTCCGATGCGCCAGTCGGGCGCCGGCTTGCAGCCGGATTCGAGATAGGCCGCAAGCTGGCGGCGGTCGGTGATGGGTTCGCCGCGCGTGGTCGGGGGTGCGGACATGAAGTCTCTCGCGGGAAGTGGACGGAGGATCGGCCGGGTGACGGCCGGTTACGGGATCGGCGCGCGGAAAGGCGGACGCCGGTCGCTTCCCCCGGCAGTCCAGTCCCCGGCCAAGGACTGCCAGCAAGCCAGCGCCGCCACCACCGCCGTGTCGGCCCGCAGGATGCGCGGACCCAATCCCACCGGTACAACAAAGGGAAGTTTGACGAGTTCGTCAAGTTCCGACTGGTCGAAACCGCCCTCCGGCCCGATCAGCAGGGCTGCAGGTCCCGCAGGGGCGTCGCGCAGAACCTCGGCGATGGGGCGGGCGGAACCGGCCTCGGCACACAGGTAAAGCCGGCGGTCGGCCGGCCAGCCGGCCAGCGCGCGGTCCAGCGGCAGAGCCTCCCCCATCTCCGGCACGCTCAGGCGCTCGCACTGTTCGGCCGCCTCGACCGCGTTGGCGCGCAGCCGGTCGCTGTTGACGCGGTTGGGATCGGTGCGGCGGGTGAAGACCGGCCAAAGCCGGGAAACTCCCATCTCGGTCGCCTTCTCGGCGACGAAATCGATGCGGCCCTTCTTCAGCGGGGCGAAGAGAAGCCAGAGGTCAGGGGTCGTATCCTGCTGCCGCCGCTGCTCCGCCACGGTCAGCGAGCACCAGCCCTTGCCGAAGCCGTCGATCACCGCCCGCCATTCGCCGTCGCGGCCGTTGAACACCGCGACGGAGTCGCCGCGGTCCAGCCGCAGGACATGGCGCAGAAAATGGGCGCGCTCATGGTCCAGCCCGACCGACTGGCCTTCGGCCAGCGGGCTGTCGACAAACAGGCGGGTCTTGATCGGGTCGGCCATGGTTTTCGTCTCCGCGGGGCGGCGCCGACTATAGCCGGCCGCGGGCGTGCAAGTCAGCAGGTCAGAAGCCAGACATGCGGGTACGCGAGGCCGCTCAGGCTGCGGCTATCAGGGCGTCGATCTGGCGGCGCAGGTCGTTGGGCTGGACAGGCTTGTGCAGGATGCGGATCTGATCCGCCTTGGCCGCAGCCATCAGTTCGGCCCCGGTGTCGCCGGTCAGGATGATGGCGGGCACGGTGGCGCCGCAGGCCTCGCGCACCGCCCGCACGGCGGTGATGCCGGACCAGCCGTCGCGCAGCCGGTAATCGGACAGGATCACGTCCGGCGCCGGACAGCCGGGCAGCTTCGCCAGGACGGTTTCGACATCCTCCGCGGCAAGCACCTGATAGCCCCAGGTGTCCAGCATGATCTCCATCCCGGCCAAGATGATCGACTCGTCATCGATGACGACGGCGAAACGGTCCGGTTTCGTGCTCATGTCCATTTCAGATTGCAAGCCGCTGAGGTTCTGATAAAGAAACAGTATTGGCACGATTTTGGCGCGCGCAAGTCCTGGAACTGCAATTTTTCATAGCTTGAACCCGGCTGTTTCGCCGCATCCTTTCCGGACTTCAGTCCGGTCGCAAGCGGTGCGCCGCACTTGCCGCACGGACGGCAGCCCGATACCTTCGCCATGATTGCTGTTCCGACATCTCCATAGCACAGCGGAAACACCGCCGTCATGCCCACTGCTTCCACCGGCCCAACTCTTCCCGACTCCGGTTTCACCGACATTCGCAGGGACGGCTGGGTCACCCGCCGGATTCCCGCCCGGTTGCGCCCTTATGTCACGCTAGCGCGTCTCGACCGCCCGATCGGGACATGGCTGCTGCTGTTCCCTTGCTGGTGGAGCGTGGCGCTGGCCATGCCGCAGCCCTTCCGGGACTGGCCGTCGCTGCTCTGGCTGATGGCGCTGTTCGGGATCGGCGCGGTGCTGATGCGCGGCGCCGGCTGCACCGTCAACGACATCCTGGACCGCAAGTTCGACGCGATGGTGGAGCGCACCCGCTCCCGCCCGATCCCGTCAGGGCAGGTGTCGGTGCGTCAGGCGCTGGCCTTCCTGGTGGCCCAGCTTCTGGTGTCGCTGCTGATTCTGGTGCAGTTGGGAACGACCGCCATCGGTCTGGGCGTGCTGTCGCTGCTGCTGGTCTTCACCTATCCGCTGATGAAGCGGATCACATGGTGGCCGCAGGCCTTTCTCGGGCTGACCTTCAACTGGGGCGCCCTGATGGGCTGGGCGGCGGTGCAGAACGATGTCGGCTGGCCGGCGGTGGCGCTCTATGTGACGGGCATCGCCTGGACGCTGGGCTATGACACCATCTACGCCCATCAGGACAAGGAGGACGACGCCCGCATCGGCGTGAAGTCCACCGCGCTGCGCCTGGGCGACCAGAGCAAGATCTGGATCTACGGCTTCTACACTCTGACCTATGTCGGCATCGGCATCGCCGGCCGTCTGGCCGGGCTGGGCGGACTGTTCCTGCCGGTGCTGTCGCTGGCCGCCCTGCAACTGGCCTGGCAGGTCGCGACATGGCGGCCGGATGACCAGGGCGACTGCCTGGACAAGTTCAAGTCAAACCGCTGGTTCGGCTGGCTGGTGCTGGCGGCGATCCTGGCGGGGAAGATTTAGGGCGGTTCCTGTGTGATTGCCCCCACCTAACCTCCCCCGCTGGGCGGGGGAGGGACTGCCGCCGCTCTCTCGAACAAGCACTTGTCCCCTCCCCTGCCCAGCTCCCGCACAAACAAAAAGGGCGGAGCAAAGCCCCGCCCTTCCTGAAAACCTGAAATCCGTTCCGATCAGCGTCCGCTGGTCTCGGCCAGTTGGGCGACGGAGTTGCCGGAACCGGGCTTGCGGCCGGGAGCGACGGTGCGGCGGCTGCCGGGCGAGGAGACCTCGGCGACCGTGACCGGGGCGGCATGCGCGCTGGCCGGCTTGCGCGACGGCAGCACGGCGACGTCCATGCGCTGCGGCTTCTGCGGCGTGTGCGAGGCGACGGCCGTGGTCGGCAGGCTCTGCGGCTTGCGGCCGGGAACCGAGACGCTGAGACCCTTCTGCGGGTGCAGCGACGCTTCCAGCATGCGCGGGCCGGTGGCCTTGCTGCGGCCACGCGGGCTGCTGGCGAAGCCCTGGTCCATGCCGCGGTCGCCGGCATCCAGCATCCGGCCGCTGCGCGGCGCCTCTTCGCCTTCCGGCATGATGAAGCCGTAAGCGGCATAGACGCGCAGGCCGAGCTGGTCGGTCGGCTCGTGCCAGACGCGGACGGAGGACCAGTCGTTGTTCCGGGACACATCGACCACCCGCATGCCGCGGCGCAGTCCGTCACCATCCAGCCAGCTGTGGTCGACCTCAATGGTGCGACGGTCGATCACCGCGCTGACCAGCGAGACGTGGCCGCGGCGCATGTGGCCGGTGCGCTTGAAGACGAGGACGGAGCCGACGGCGGGGCGGTGTTCGCGGTCATACTGGCCGGCGGCATGGTCCCACCAGGTCCAGGCGTCGCCGCGAATGGTGAAATCGGAGATGGAGCGGACCGTGCGCACGCAATCGCCGTCTTGTGCGGCAGCCGTCGACACGGTAAGGGGGCTGAGCGCGATCAAAGCCGCAAACGAAAGGCCGATGGCGGTTCCCCTCTGCCGCATGACTCCCCCAATCCCTCTGTTTTCCCCTTGGCAGAACGGGTAACACGGGTTCGCAGCTGTGTCTACACCGTTTGAATTATGTAACATTCAAAAGCCATCGACCGCCCTCCCCCCAACAGCGGAGTCCCTTGGGAATCCTCGTATGAACAATGCATCCCCGCCAGATTTCGTCCGCGACAACACGGCGCTGACGACCACCCCGCTGTTGCCGGAAATCCAGCTTCATCTTGCCACCGAGGTCACGCCACTCTGGCAGGCGACCGAGGAGACCTTGGCCGCCACGAATTTGCCACCGCCATACTGGGCTTTCGCTTGGCCGGGCGGACAAGCTGTGGCGCGGCTGTTGCTTGACCGGCCGGAGCTGGTGGCCGGCAAGTCCGTGCTCGATTTTGCCGCAGGCACCGGGTTGGTCGGCATCGCCGCGATGAAGGCCGGGGCGGCGCGGGTGCAGTCCTGCGACATCGACCGCTTCTCGCTAGCCGCCATCGCGCTGAACGCCGAGGCCAACGGGGTGCAGATCAAGCCGGTCAGCGCCGATCTGGTCGGCCGCCCCCTGCCGGGCATCGACGTGGTTCTGGCCGGCGACGTCTGCTACGAGCGGCCGATGGCGGAGCGCGTGACGGCATGGCTGCGCGAGGTCGCCGCCACCGGCACGCTGGTGCTGCTGGGCGACCCCGGCCGCGCCTATGCCCCCGCCGGCGGCATCGAGAAGGTGGCGACCTACACCGTCCCGACCTCGCTGGAGTTGGAAGACCGCGAGGCGCGGGAAACGACGATCTGGCGGTTGCTTCCTACCGAGTGAGTCGCGAGACGGCCAGCCGCAGGTCGGCCAGAAAGGTCGGCTGTTCCACCAGCTGGCCGCGCAGCAGATAGCTGGGGTGGAAGGTCGGCACCACCTCCACCCCGTCCAGCAGGCGGCAGGGCAGCACTTTGCCGCGCAGCTGCAGGATGCCGTTCTCCCCGGTCAGCGCCCAGGTCGGGGTGCGGCCCAGCGCGACGATCACCGACGGGCGGTAGTCGGCCAGGGTGGCGCGCAGATGTTCGATCTCGCCGGCGAACTCGGCCAGCAGCCGGTCCGACGTGCCGAAGGCGCCCCAGCTCTCGTCGATCTCCCGCCCCTCCTTGCGGGCGCGGGCGCGCGAGGAGAAGAAATGCCCGACCTTGTTGCCGGGCGGCTGGTAACGGAAGACGTTGGCGACGAGGCATTCCGCCCGCTCGATGCCGACGGCGGCCAGCGATTCGTCCAGCAGCTTGCCGCTGCGGCCGACGAAGGGGGTGCCTTGCCGCGCCTCCTCAGCCCCCGGCGCCTCGCCGACGATGGCGAGCCGCGGCCCGTCCACCGGTTTGGTCGGGTACTGGTAGTCGGCGAAGGGCATGTCGGTGCGCAGCTCTGTCATCGGATCGCTTCCCAAATTCCCGGCAATGGGTGCAGTCGAGGAACCGGGCTTGCCGAAGCATCGGCCCGACCCCAAGCTTGTAGGCGGTGAGGTTCTAGCCCAGACCGTCCAGCCTACCAACAAGGGAGAGATCGGGATGACACCGCAAGCACCGACGACGCAGGAACTGGCGGGCAAGACCTGCGAGCCCTGCCGCGGCGGAATACCGCCGATGGACCGGGCGATGGCCGCCTCCTATCTGGTGCAGGTGCCGGGATGGGACCTGAAGGAGAACCCGGACCGCATCGAACGCGATTTCAAGTTCCCCGACTTCGCCCAAGCCCAGGCCTTCGCCGTTCAGGTCGGCAACCTCTGCGAAGCGGAAGGCCATCACGCGGAGATCCGCTACGGCTGGGGCCACTGCTCGGTCGCCTTCTGGACCCATAAGATCAGGGGGCTGCACGAGAACGACTTCGTGATGGCGGCGAAGGTCAATGGGCTGGCCGATGCGCCCTATGTGCCGGCATCGGTGGGGACTCCGCCGCCGCCTTATGTGCAGGGGGCGTGAGGGAATGTTTCTGGATTGGTGAAGTTCGACCCCCACCTATCCTCCCCCGCTGGGCGGGGGAGGGACTGCCGCTGAACGCCGACAAAGGTCCAATCCCCTCCCCCGCCCAGCGGGGGAGGGTCAGGGTGGGGGCATCGTCAGCCGACACCTCCCCGCGCCCTACCCCCACAGTTCCGCGACCGGCGGCTGGACCACCGCGCCGTCATAGACCAGCCCCGGCTCGCGGTCGCGGGCCAGCAGCAGCGGGCCGTCCAGGTCGACGTAGCGCGCGCCCTGCCCCACCAGCATCGCCGGCGCCATGGCGAGCGAGGTCGCCACCATGCAGCCGACCATCACCTCGAAGCCCATGGCGTGGGCGGCGCGGGTCATCGCCAGCGCCTCGGTCAGGCCGCCGGTCTTGTCGAGCTTGACGTTCACCACCCGATAGAGCCCGCGCAGACGGTCGAGCGACTCCAGCCCATGGCAGGACTCGTCGGCGCCGAGCGGCACCGGGCAGTCGACTCCGCGCAACGCCTCGTCCTGGCCGGCGGGCAGCGGCTGTTCGATCATCTCCACGCCCAGCCCGGCGAGAACCGGGGCGAACTGGTGGAGCTGGTCCAGCGTCCAGCTCTCGTTGGCATCGACCACCAGCCGGGCGGACGGCGCGGCGGCGCGGACGGCGCGCACGCGGTCGAGGTCGCCCTCCCCTGTCAGCTTCATCTTCAGCAGTGGATGGCGCGGCGCCCGGTCGCGGGCGGCGGCGGCCATCGCGTCGGGTTCGTCGACGCTCAGCGTGTAGCAGGTGACCAGCGGCCCCGGCGGCTCGGCCAGCCCGGCAAGCTTCCAGGCCGGCACGCCGCTGCGCTTGGCCTCCAGGTCCCAGAGCGCGCAGTCCAGCGCATTGCGGGCGGCGCCCGGCGGCATCTGCCGGGCCAGCGAGTCGCGGTCGAGGCCGCCGGCCACCGCGTCGGCCATCGCCTCCAGCGCGGCGACGACCCCGTCGACGCTCTCGCCATAGCGGGCATAGGGCACGCATTCGCCACGGCCGCGGTGGGGACCGTCGGTCACCTCGGCCACCACCACCGCGGCTTCGGTCTTGGCCCCGCGCGAGATACGGAAGGCGCCGCGGATGGGAAAGGTCTCCCGACGGACGGTGAGCTGCTGGGCGGACATGATCGCGAACCCCGAAACGGAACAGGGCCGGGAGTGTATCCCGGCCCCGTTCCCGAAGGCGACAGTCAAGTCGGCGGGATCACCGGTCCTGAATGATGACTCCGTACCAACCGAGCCCCTTGTAGGTCTCGTAACCGGGGGTCAGGGCGTAGCCGACCAGCCGGTTCTTGTCGTCGATGTAGTGGCCCATGGTGGTGGCACTGCGGCGCAGCGGCACCGTCTCGGTCAGAAGGCCGCGGCCGTCGGACGAGGCGATCACCCGGTGGCGGGCGTCGAGCAGCAGGCAGCGCGACTTTTCCCGTTCCCCGGCTTCCAGCCGCACGCCCTCGACCACCGCGGCGGCCTGGGGCTCCCAGTCGAAGAAGATGCCGAGCACGCCGATGGCGTCGCCGTCCGCCTCGCCGTCGCGCCGGATCGCGGTGGCATATGTGGCGACGACGCGGTCATCCAGGCTGCGGTTGCGGGCGACGTCGCCGACGGTGAACTCGCCGCCATTGCGGGTGGCCAGCGCCTGCCGGAACCACGGCTCGTCCGACACATTGGCGCCGCGCGCGCCGGGATAGCGGTCCGGCCGGCCATTGGCGATGACGGTGCCGTTGCGGTCGGCGATCCACAGGTCGAGATAGACGGTGTAGGATTCCAGGATCACGCCCAGCCGGCGCGAGGCATGGCGGCGCGCCTCCTCCGTCGGGTCGGCGGCGCAATCGACCACCGCGCTGTCGGTTGCCCACCAGCGCACGTCGCAGGACCGCTCATACAGGTTGCGGTCGATGATCTCGATCATGTTGAGCGACAGGTCGGCCAGCCGCTTGCCGTGCATCTCCTGCACCATGGCGCTGCCGGTGGTGGTCAAATGGTCGACGCGGGCGACGATCTCCGACCGCAGCTCCTTGGTGATGCTGTTGACCTGGGTCGAGATCTCCGACACCTCGTTGGCGACGACGGCGAAGCCGCGCCCGGCATCGCCGGCCCGCGCCGCTTCGATCAAGGCGTTCATGGCCAGCATCTTGGTGCGCCGGGTGATGTCCTCGATCAAGGACACCTTCTTCGACGCAACATCCAGCACGCCCCGCGACAGCTCGAAAAGATCGGTGCCCGCCATGCTCATCGTCTTGTCCCCCGTCATGACCGTCCCTGCATTCTCCAAATCAAAAGCCGTGCCAACGGTCACCGGCGCCCCGTGAACGGCCCGCCCTCCCGGTTTCCGCGGCGCTTGGCCGCAGATGACAGGGAGCCATCCGGCATTTCGGGGGAGTTGTACGGTTAAGCTGCTGAAACAGCAGGCATGCTGGCGACGGGTTGCTCAACAGGTTGCGAACTTGCCATGGGCGCGGCGTCCATGTTGCGGACACGTAACACGGATTCTCCGCAAATTCGCAATAAAAATTCCTGTCTGAGCAGCAACACGCCAGATCAATTCCGCATTGCAAAATCCCATGCGCATGCTGTGCACATTCGCCGGGCAGTTGATGCGGAGCGCGTCACTGCACCACGGAAAATGCACCACGGAAAAGCCGTCAGGCCACGCGGTGCATTTCATCCAGGAACCGCTGGACCTCGCGGGTCAGGCGGTCGGCCTCGGCGGCCATGCGTTCGGACGCGGCGAACACCTCGTGCGCGGTGCCGCTGGTGCGGCCGGCGGCGTCGGTGACCTCGCGGATGTCGTCGGACACCGCGCGGGTGCCGGCGGCGGCCTGTTCCATGTTGACGACGATCTCGCGCACGGCGGAGCCCTGCTGCTCGATCCCGGCGCTGATGCCGGAAGCAATCTGGTTGATCGACTGGATGGTGCGGCCGATGCCGACGATGGCGCCCACCGCCTCCTCGGTCGAGGACTGGATGCCGGCGATCTGGGCGGCGATGTCGCCGGTGGCCTTGGCGGTCTGATCGGCCAGCCGCTTCACCTCCTGCGCCACGACGGCGAAGCCCTTCCCCGCCTCGCCGGCGCGGGCCGCCTCGATGGTGGCGTTCAGCGCCAGAAGATTGGTCTGGCTGGCGATGTCGTTGATGAGGGTGATGACGTCGCCCACCGTCCGCGCCGCGCCGGACAGGTTGCCGACCAGCGCGTTGGAGCGCTCGGCTTCGCCCGCCGCGTTTTCGGCGACCTGGGCGACCTCGCCGATCTGGCGCGCGATCTCGGCGATGGAGGCGGACAGTTCCTCCGTCGCGGCGGCGACGCTGCCGACATTGCTGCCGGTCTGGGCGGCGGAGGCCGCGACCGACGACGCCTTGCCGGTGGCCTGGGTCGCGTCCGTCTCCATGGTGCGGGCGGAGACCTCCAGCTGGTGGGCGGTGTCGGCCACCTCGCTGCACACGCTCTGGATCTGGCCTTCGAAGCGCTGGGTCACGCCGGCGAAGCCCGCCACCTTCTGCGAAATGCTTTCCGTCGCCGCGTTGATGGTGCGGCTGGCGTGCAGGAAGCCGCCCTGCATGCCGCGCAGGACGATCCGGCGGAAATATTTGTGCTCCGACACCGCATGCATGGACGCGGTCGCCTCGCGCACGAAGGCGTCGGTGCGGTCGATGGCGTCGTTGGTGGCGTGCATCAGTTCGCCCAGCGCCCCGCCCTCGCGGATGCCGATCACCCGCGCCTCGAAATCGCCGGCGGAGACCGCACGGTTCACCCGGGTCAGCTGGTCCACCACCGCACAGGCGCGGCGCAGGAACAGCAGCGCCCCGCCGATCGCCGCCAACCCGGCCACGGCCAGCCCGGCGCGCAGGGCGATGCCGCCGATCCCCAGCAGGTCGACCGTCAGCAACGCCGCCAGCGCCACCCCGCCCAGCATCGCCAAGCCGCCGGCCCGCGTCAGCGAGGACGCCATGGGGGAGGACGCCTTCGGAGAGGACGACTTAGAGGGAGAAGACGAATTCGTCATACCCGATCCCCTTCTCCGCCAGCAGGGCGAGGACGGCGGCGAAGCCTGCCTCCATCCCCTTCTTGCGGTCGGCATGGCTGTTCTCGATGTCCAGAAGCTGGCGGTAGAGCGGGATCACCTTGTCCAGCGCCGACCGTTCCGGCACCCGGCGGGAGGAGTGATAGCCGATCACCCGCCCTTCGGCGTCGAAGCTGGGCGTGACATGGGCGAAGACCCAGTAATGGTCGCCGTTGCGGGCACGGTTGACCACATAGGCGAAGATTTCCTTCCCCGCCGCCAGCGTGTCCCACAGCAGCTTGAAGACGCAGCGCGGCATGTCGGGATGGCGGACGATGGAATGGGGGGCGCCCATCAGGTCGGCCTCCTCATAGCCGGCGACCTGCTGGAACACCCGATTCGCGTAGGTGATGCGCCCCTTCAGATCGGTCTTGGAAACGATGACTTCATCCGGGTCGAAGAAGCGTTCCACCCCCGTCAGGGGGACGTCGCGTCGTGCCATGTGCCTTCCGGTCCCCCGCTTCCCAGACCTGCCCAGACCCGTGCGGTCCTGCCTGCGCTACTTCCCGGCGAGAATCGAGCGGCAGGAACGGATTATTTCCGGATCGACATGCCACGCGATGCCCCGCACCGCGGGAGCTGTAACGAAAAGCACTTTAATGTGACGGAAGCTATCAGGAAAGACCCTACCCATTGCGGTGCCGAAATATTTGGGTATCCATCATCCAGTCGGATGAAATCCGCCTACTCCGGCGGATAGGGAATGGTCAGCAGCCGGCCGGCCGGCGGGTTGTCCACCGTGACCACCGTGCCGTCGGGCCAGCGCACCTCGACCTGCTCCACCTCATGCAGCGCGCCCAGCCCGAAATGCGCCACCGGCTCGCCCTGGCAGAGATAGCCTGACCCGGCATTGACGATCCGGCGCTGCCGGCGCCCGCCCGCGGTCAGGCTGACGACGGCGCCGCGGGCCGGCGCACCGTAGGGGGTCAGCGGCTGCACACGCAGCCAGCCATTGTGCGAGGCGGCCGGACGGTAGATGGACAGCGGCTGCGCCACGGCATCCGGTCCGTCATGGGCGGCGCCATGCGCCAGCACCAGCTCCAGCCGGCCGTCGCCGTCGATGTCGGCCGCGACCGCGCCGGTGCCCAGCCCCTTCGGCTCCGCCGCGTCGCCCAACTCCAGCTCCTGCCACTGGTCGTTGCGCCAGCCGAACAGGCGGTTGGGCTCGCCGTGGGCGTGGAAGAACAGCTCCTCATAGCCGTCATTGTCGAAATCGGCGGCGACGACGGTGAAGATGCGGCCGGGCATCGACAGGTCGGCGTCGGCCGATTCGATGAAGGCGCCGCCCATGCGCTGGTGGAACAGGCGCTGCGCCCCGTCCCAGGTGCCGACCACCAGATCGAACAGCCCGTCGCCGTCGACATCCAGCGCCGCGACCGCGCGTCCGGACGGGCGCGAATCGGCGATGCCGCGCTCCTCGGCGATCTCCTCGAAATTGCCGTCGCCCAGGTTGCGGAACAGCTGGTTGGGACCGCCGTCGTTGACCGTCACCACATCCATATGGTCGGAGACGATCGGCAGGGTGACGACGCCGCGCGCCGCCCCGATGGAGTCCAGACCGGCCTCCTCCGCCCCATCCTCCAGCCGGCCGCGCCGGGTCAGCTCATAGAGGCGCAGCGGTCCGCCGTCGGTCGCCACCAGAAAGCCGTAGCGGCCATGGCCCCAGCGGTCGAGCGCCGCCACCGCGCCGGCGGCGGTGTGGTTGGCCGCCCCGGCATTCTCCGCCTGGGCGAACAGGTCGAGCCAATGCTTGCCGAAACAGGCGAAGAGCCGATCGGCCATGTCCTTGGCACCGGTGACCCGGTCGCAATTGACGACGTAAAGCTCCTCCCGCCCGTCGCCGTCGATGTCGGCGGCAGCCAGCCCCATGGCGGGACTGGAGGGATCGGCGATCAGCGGGGTGGCGATATCGACCAGACGGCCATCGACCCATTTCAGGACAAGGTTGGCGGTGCGGTAGCCGGCCACGACCAGCTCGAAGGCGCCGTCGCCGTCGATGTCCGTGACCGCAATCCCGTTCGACGGCCGCGGCGGGTTCTCGGCGAGCAGCGACGAGCAATCGAGGAACATATGCACCCTCTTGTCCCGTGGTCGGTCCACCCTCGCCGCCCTCAACAGGCCTTTGGAGCCATTGGGCTTTCGAGCGGTGTATCCCTGTTGATACCCCGTCCCCGCCCGGCCGTAAACCCGGACGGAGGATCAGGGACGGCCTATGCCCGATGCCGCAGCCCGGATCCAGGCCGGGCGGCCGTTTCCCTTGAAAGCGAAATCCCCCCGGCGCGGTGACGCCGGAGGGATTTCGCCAGAAGGATTTCGAATGGTCGAACGACGGGGTCGTTCAGAGCCGCTTCTTCGCGCCGGCATTGCCGGCGGCACGCTTGGCCGCCGCATCGTCGTTGCCGGCCGGCTTTTCCGCCGACTTGGCGGCCGCCGCGGCCTTGGCCTGCTCGCGGGCCGGCAGTTCGATGTTGACTTCCAGCGTCGAGCAGTCGCCGCCGCGGTCGAGCTTCACCTCGACCTTGTTCTCGTCGATGTTGACGTATTTGGCGATGACCGCCAGCAGCTCCTGCTGGAGCATCGGCAGATAGTCGGGTCCGCTGCGCCCGGCGCGCTCGTGCGCCATGACGATCTGCAGACGCTCCTTGGCCTGGACGGCCGACGCGCGCGGGGCCGCGCGGAAGAAGTTGAAAATGCTCATGCGCTCCTCCGCAGGAGCCGGCTGAACAGGCCCTTCTTCTGGGGGGTGACGAAGCGGTGCTCGATGTCCTCGCCCAGGAAGCGGCCGACCGCGTCCGAATAGGCCAGTCCGGCGTTGGAGACCTCGTCCAGGATCACCGGCATGCCGACGTTGGAGGCGCGCAGCACCGCCTGGCTTTCCGGAATGACGCCGAGCAGCGGGATCGCCAGGATCTCCAGCACGTCGTCGACCTTCAGCATCTCGCCCCGCTCGACACGCTCCGGGTCGTAGCGGGTCAGCAGCAGCTGCTGCGTCACCGGCTCCAGCCCCTGCTCCGCCCGGCGGGACCGCGAGTTCAGCACGCCCAGGATGCGGTCGCTGTCGCGCACCGACGAGACTTCCGGGTTGGTGACGATGATCGCGTGGTCGGCGAAATAGAGCGACATCAGGGCGCCGCGCTCGATGCCGGCCGGGCTGTCGCACAGGATGTAGTCGAATTCCTTCGACAGCTCGTTCAGCACCTTCTCCACCCCCTCGCGGGTCAGCGCGTCCTTGTCGCGCGTCTGCGAGGTCGGGAGGATGTACAGGTTCTCGATCCGCTTGTCCTTGATCAGCGCTTGGTTCAGCTTCGCTTCGCCATTGATGACGTTGATGAAGTCGAAGACCACCCGGCGCTCGCAACCCATCACCAGGTCAAGGTTGCGCAGGCCAACGTCGAAATCGATGACGACCGTCTTGAAGCCGCGAAGCGCCAGCCCGGTCGCAAAGGCCGCGGACGAGGTCGTCTTGCCGACACCGCCCTTGCCGGAGGTCATGACGATGATCTTGCTCAACGGAGCCTCTCCCATAATCCCAAAGTTGCCGTCACCGATACCAAACACCGTCCGAAGATTGCCGCCTTCGGACAAGATTCCGTCGCTTCAACTCTCAGGCGGTCTTCAGCAGGTCCATGCTGAGGACGCCGTCGCGCAGGAAAACCTGCACGGCTTTCTTATAAAAGTCACTGCCGATGTCTTCGCTGACGCGATAATTGCCTGCGACCGATAGCACCTCCGCCTCCAGGCTGTGGCAGAAGATGCGGGCGTTGCTGTCGCCGGAGAAGCCGGCCAGCGCCCGGCCGCGCAGCGCGCCGTAGACATGGATGTTTCCGTCGGCCAGCAGCTCCGCCCCCGGAGAGACGGAGCTGGTGACGATCAGGTCGGTCTTCTCGGCATAGACCCGCATACCGGAGCGCACCGGCTCGGTCACCACCACGGTCGGGCGATGAACGACCTCGATCAGCACCTGCGGCGCCGGAATCGGGGTCTGCTGATCCTGCTGCCGCGGGTCGGGGGCCTTCACCACCTCTTCCAGCTTGGCGGCGCGGCCAGACGGCATCGGCGTCAGCCCGACCGTCATCGCCGCCTCGCGCACCGGCTGCGGCCCGCCCTGAAAGCCGACCGGCAGCAGTTGCAGCGCCTGCACCTGGGCCACGAAGGCGCCAAGATCGAAGACGATGCTCTCCGGCAGGTCATCGAAATCCAGCACGACCGGCGCGTTGCGGAAGAAGTTGGGTGCCTGCCGCACCTTGACGTTCAGCTGGGTGAAGAAATCCGGCGATGTCGGGGCGAAAACCTTCAGCACCATCATGGTGAAGGAGTTGCCCCGCAACTGGAACGGCGCATCCCGTTCGGCGACCTGACTGGCGCTGCTCACCGTAGCCTTCCCGTTCGTTCCTGCCGCCCCGTGCCGTGCTTCCGGTTCACTCATGCGCCCGGAACCGCCCCGGAACTGCCGTTGCGCAGCCCCGGCATCGAGCCAGCCAATCAGCGCCTTCTAGCCGTCCACACCGGTCGGATTCAAGAGTTTCCCCGTCCGCCGGGGTGACAATCGAAAGCCGCGCCGCCGCCTGCCGCCCTCGAGCGAACGCCAGGCAAACACCAACCCTCCCCGGCCACCGCCGGATGCGGCGACCTGAGATCGCAGCCCGCCACCGCGGTGGACAGGCCAGGGTTGCAACATGACTTTCGATTTCCCCCGTGACCGACCATAGTAATGAAAGCCCGCGACAGCGGCAAAGCCTTTCGGCCGCCTCCGCCGGAAGGCTATCCCGCGGCCGGTCCGGCTCGGCGGAAAGGGTTACCAAGCCCGCTCTGGCGGCTTTCCTGCGGCACCCACACCACATCTGGTATGAATATTTTGCGTCGGCCGCAATTTTGCCTGACGCCGCGCGTTATGACCGGTACAGTCAGGTTGCGTGGCTTTCAACGACGACGAGGTTCTCTTGCACCTTGTTTCGCCCATAGAGCACCTCCCCCGTCGGCCCGCACCGGCATGTACGGACCCGGCACGGCAACCGGCCGCAGTGCCCGGCGAAGCACTCATCACCGCGCATCCATGCGACCGATCGAGCCTCCCCCCTGCGGGAGGCTTTTTTGTGCCCAAATCCGGCGCCACCCCCACCATTCGAGGAGATGCGACATGGCCAAGCGTTCGAGCAAAGGCATCGCCGCGGCGGGCGACTCCACCGTCCACCCGCTTTTCCCCGGTATGAACGCCCCCGCCGCTTTCGGCTGGGATCCGCTCGGTGGGAGCGAGGATCGCCGGGACCAGAGCTATCTCCGCAAGGTGAAGCCGCAGAACCCCAACCAGAAGCTTCTGATGGACGCCATCAAGACTCACAATCTGGTGGTGGCGCTTGGGCCGGCCGGCACCGGCAAGACCTACATCGCCATCTCGTCGGCGGTGGAGGCGCTGGAATCGGGCAGCGTCGACCGCATCGTCCTGTCCCGCCCGGCCATCGAAGCGGGCGAGAGCATCGGTTACCTTCCCGGCGACATGCATGAGAAGATGGCGCCCTTCCTGCGCCCGCTCTACGACGCGCTGACCGACCGGCTGGGATCCAAGCGGCTGCGCACCATGATGGCCGACGGCACCATCGAGATCGCCCCGGTCGGCTTCATGCGCGGCCGCACCCTGAACAACGCCTTCGTGGTGATCGACGAGGCGCAGAACTGCACCTATGCCCAGATCAAGATGCTGCTGACCCGGCTGGGCTGGCATTCCACCATGGTGCTGACCGGCGATCCCGACCAGACCGACCTGCTGGACAACCTGTCGGGCTTGGCCGACATCGCCCGCCGGCTGGAGGCGGTGGAGGGAATCGCCGTCGCCCGTCTGACGGAGAAGGACATCGTCCGCCACCCGCTGGTCGCCAGCATGCTGACGGTACTCTGACGGCGCTTCGTCTCCCCGTGGTTGTGCGGGAGGCGCGTCGGCAGCGCCTCCCGCAGAATGCGACCGCCCCTTTCGCGAGGCACACCCAATTATGGTTGCAATTATGACATTCAGTTGAACGTAACGTAAGACACGCAAACAATTCCGCTTGACGACCCGCTCCGATACGGCAAAAGTCCACAAAATTTTAGGGACATCGCCGTCTCGTTGCCGGAGGGGGTTGCCGCCGTGACCGTTGCCTTGTTCGAACGCATCAGCATCAAGGGCAAGATCGCACTGATCCTGGCCGCGGCCTGCCTTGGGCTGATCCTGGTGGCCGTGGTCAGCCTGATCGGCCTGCGTGCGGAGATGATGGCCGACCGCCAGGACAAGACCCGCAACGTCGTCGAGGTCGCCCACAGCCTGATCGCCCATTTCGAGGCGCAGGAGCGCGCCGGCACCCTCCCCCGCGCCGAGGCGCAGGACAAGGCCAAGACCGCACTGAAGGCCCTGCGCCACGATGGCGACGAGTATTTCTTCATCACCGACCTCGCCCCGCGCATGATCATGCATCCGATCAAGCCGGAGCTGGACGGAACCGACGTGTCGCGCAACGCCGATCCCAACGGCAAGCTGCTGTTCCAGGAGTTCGTCCGGGTGGTGAAGGCCGACGGCGCCGGCTTCGTCGACTATCTCTGGCCCAAGCCGGGATCGGCGCAGCCGGTGGCGAAGCTGTCCTATGTCAAGGGCTTCGCCCCCTGGGGCTGGCTGATCGGGTCGGGCATCTACATCGACGACGTCGACGTCGCCTTCCGCAAGGCGGCGATGCGGCTGGCGGGCACCGGGCTGCTGATTGCGCTTGCCGCCGTGCTGCTTGCCCTGCTGGTCAGCCGCGCCATCGTCCGGCCACTGGACGGGCTGGGCCGCGTCATGCAGGATCTGGCCGGCGGCAACAGCGCGGTGGCCGTGCCCGGCCTGGACCGCGGCGACGAGATCGGCGCGATGGCCCGCACGGTGGATATCTTCCGCGTCCAGCAGATCGACCTCGCCCGCCATTGGGACCGGCAGAAGATCGAGCATCGGGTGACCGAACAGCGCGCCCAGGCGCTGAAACGGCTGACCGACCGCTTCGACGCCACCATCGCCGAGACGATCCGCACCGTCGGCAGCGCCGTCGGCACGCTGGAGACCACCGCCCGCGCACTGTCCGCCACCGCCGACCGCAACCGGCGCGAGGCGACCTCCGTCGCCAGCGCCTCGCAGCAGGCCTCCAGCAGCGTGCAGACCGTCGCTTCGGCGGCGGAGCAGTTGACCGGCTCCATCGCCGTGATCGGCGAGCAGGTGGTGACCTCCTCGGCCATCTCCACCCAGGCGGTGGAGGCGTCGCAGAAGGCGGGCGAGCGGATCGACGGGCTGGGCCAGGCCGCCCAGAAGATCGGCGAGGTGGCCGACCTGATCGCCGGCATCGCCGGGCAGACCAACCTGCTGGCGCTGAACGCCACCATCGAGGCGGCGCGCGCCGGCGAGATGGGCAAGGGCTTCGCCGTGGTCGCCGGCGAGGTGAAGACGCTGGCCAACCAGACCGCCAAGGCCACCGAGGAGATCGCCCGCCATATCGCCGACGTGCAGGAGGCGACGCGTGCCGCCGTTGCCGCCATCCGCGAGATCGGCACCATCGTCGCCCGCAGCGACGAGATCGGCACCTCGATCGCCACCGCCGTCCAGCAGCAGGGCGCCGCCACCGGCGAGATCGCCCGCAGCGCCGGCGAGGCGGCGGAGGGCACGCGGCAGGTCTCCACCAGCATCGACGCGGTGTCCGGCGCGGCCCTGGAGACCGAACGGTCGGCCGACGCCCTGCTGGAAGCCGCCGGCGGTCTGTCGCGGCAGGCACAGGGGCTGCGTGGCATGGTCGATGCCTTCCTGGTCAATGTCGGGGCGATCAACTCCGCGCCGCTCACCGCCCTGCATGATGCGCCGTCGGAAGGGTCGGAGCTGTTCATGCCCTGGACCGACGGCCTTGCGGTGGGTGAGGAGGTGATCGACACCGACCACATGATTCTGATCGCCCTGATGAACGAGGCGGCCTCTCTCGCCCAGCAGGCCAAGGCCGGGCCGAAGGGACGGGAGGGCGGCAACCGCCGGGCATTGGGCGAGGCCGTCGGCCGGCTGCTGGCCTACACCGCCCTGCATTTCGAGCAGGAGGAGCGGCTGATGGACCAGTGCGGCTACCCCGACATCACCGCCCACAAGGCTCAGCACGAGGCTCTGCGCACCCGTGCCGGCGAATTGCGCCGCCGTCTGGACGCCGGCGACTCCGTGGCGGACGAACTGCTGGCACTGCTGCGCGAATGGCTGTTCGAGCATATCCAGCGCGCCGACAAGCGGATCGGCGAGCATCTGGCGGCAACGGGCCGCAACATCGAGGCGAAGGCGGCCTGACCGGAGCATCGGCCAGGCGATGGCGCCGCACCCCCTTGACCTCGGCTGCGGACGGCCCCATTCCTGACGGACCATGAAGACACGAATCCTGCGCATCGCCGCCGCCTCCGTCCTCGCCATCGCCGTGTCCGCCGGGATCGCCTGGTGGCAGGTGCGCAACGCCGCCACCACGGTGGAAAGCGGAACGAAGTCCGCCGTGCCGATCGGCGGTCCCTTCACGCTGACCGATCACACCGGCAAGTCGGTCACCGACGCCGATTTCCGCGGCAAGTATATGCTGATCTATTTCGGCTATACCTATTGCCCGGATGTCTGCCCGACCGAACTTGGGGTGATGACCCAGGCGCTCGACCGGCTGGGGCCGAAATCGGAGCAGGTCCAGCCGATTTTCATCACGATCGACCCGGACCGCGACACTGTGGCGCACATGAAGGACTATGTGGGCCTGTTCCACCCCCGGCTGGTCGGCCTGACCGGCACGCCGGAGCAGGTGCGGGAGGCGGCGCGCGCCTATCGCGTCTATTATGCCAAAGCACCGCAAAAGGATGGAAAAGCCGACGACTACCTTATGGATCACTCCAGCTTTATTTACCTGATGGGGCCGGACGGGACGTTCGTCGGGGTGTATCCCGGCGGCACCACTGCCGACAAGATCGTGCAGGATCTGTCATCCCGCATCGCGGGCTGAATCAAGCGGACCGGGGGCGGACCGGCCCCGGACCGGGTGAAAAGCGGCGAAAAAACCCTGAAAAGCGGTCATACCACCGGGTTTTTTCGCATGCTGGAGCGGGACATCGCGCCGCACCGCGGCAGAATCCGCGAGTTTTCGGCCCTTTTCCTTATCTTTCAAAGACTTACACCACAGGTTTTGCGACTTGACAGGGTAACGCCCCGCCCGTATGGTCTCGCCGCTTTCGCATGGCTGCGAGCCAAGAGTGATTGAGAGGCGGAATGAACAACAAATCGCCCCCCGATCCCTTGGATGACCTCGAAGCCCGGTTGCGTAAGGCGCGTGAGGGACAACGCGGCTGGTCGGGCGGACCCGGTAGCAAATACCACCGTCCGCCGCAGGGCGCTCTCGCTACCGCCTGGCGCATCGGGACTGAACTGGTTGCGGCCATGATCGTCGGCGTCGGCGGCGGGCTTCTGCTCGATCGCTGGCTCGGCACCGCGCCCTGGGGACTGATCGTCATGTTCTTCCTGGGAGCCGCGGCGGGAGTCCTGAACGTCTACCGGGCCGTCACCGGCTTCGGCATCGCCGCCGGCTACCGCCGGCCCACTGGGGACGACAACGAGCGCCAAGACGGCGACGCACACTGAGCGAGGACGACCTTGGATCCGCTGCACCAGTTCCAAATCAACCCGTTGTTCCAGATCGTGCTCGGCGGCTACGACGTGTCCTTCACGAACTCGGCCTTCTTCATGGTCGTGGCCGTGGCGGCGATCTACGCCCTGCTGGTCATGGGCGTGGCGAACAAGTCGATGGTTCCGGGCCGCCTGCAGTCGCTGGCCGAGATGTTCTACGAGTTCGTCGCGAACCTGGTGCGCGACAACGCCGGCCACGACGCCCGCCCCTATTTCCCGTTCGTGTTCTCGATCTTCATGTTCGTGCTGATCGGCAACATGATCGGCATGATCCCGTACACCTTCACCTTCACCAGCCACATCATCGTGACGTTTGCGCTGGCGGCGACGGTGTTCGTGTTCGTGACCATCCTGGCCCTGATGAAGCACGGCCTGCACTTCTTCTCCTTCTTTATGCCGCATGGCGCTCCGATCGCGCTCGCCCCGATCCTCATCCCGATCGAGGTGATCTCCTACGTGATGCGCCCCGTCAGCCTCTCGATCCGACTTTTCGCCAACATGATGGCGGGTCACACGATGCTGAAGGTCTTTGCCGGCTTCACGGTCATGATGATCAGCGGCATGGGCGCGCTGGGCTTCGTCACCGGCCTCGTCCCGCTGGCGATCAACGTCGCCCTGACCGGCTTCGAGTTCCTGGTGGCTTTCCTGCAAGCCTACGTCTTCTCGATCCTGACCTGCCTTTACATCCGCGACGCCCTGGAGCTGCACTAAGCCGCTCCCGGCGCTGGCCGGACCCTGAGTTCACCAACAGTTCCAACAAGTTCACCCTTACCTAGAGGAAGAGAGTACTATGGATCCTCAAGCCGCCAAGTTCATCGGTGCCGGTCTTGCCGTTATCGCCCTCGCCGGTGTCGGCCTGGGTATCGGCAACATCTTCTCGACGCTGATCGGCTCGATCGCCCGCAACCCGGCCGTCCAGCCGAAGGTCTTCCCGATCGGCATTCTGGGCTTCGCGCTGACGGAAGCCGTCGCGCTGTTCGCCCTGCTGATCGCCTTCCTGATCCTGTTCGCCTAAGGCCAGAGCGGCTTTTTAAAAAAACAGCTCTGACGCGGCGCCGGGCTTCCTGATCGGAGTTTCGGCGCCGCTCCTTTGCCTAGGGGGACCGATCATGCCGAACCTGTTGGCCAAAGGCCGGCTGGCCCGCTGGTCGGGAGTGGCGGGCGCTTCGCTCGCTACCCTCACCACGATGGCCGGCACCGTCCTGGCGGCCGCGGCGGAGCACGCTCCGGACGCGGCGCACGGCGGCGAGCACGCTTCCGGCGGCCTGCCGCAGCTCAATCCCGCCAATTTCCCGACCCAGATCTTCTGGCTGGCTCTGACCTTCGGCGTTCTCTACTACCTCATGTCCAAGAAGGCGCTCCCGCGCGTGGCTGAGGTTCTGGAAGCGCGGCAGGAGCGCATCTCGCGCGATCTCGCCAAGGCTGCCCAGCTGAAGGAAGAGGCCGAGGCCATCCTGGCCCAGGTCGAGAAGTCCCTCGCCGGCGCCCGCAGCCAGGCCCAAGGCGTCATCGCCGAGGCCAGCGCCGAGATCGAGGCGAACAACCAGGCCCGTCAGGCCCAGTTGAACGCCGACATCTCCGAACGCCTGCGCAATGCCGAAGCCTCCATCGCCGCGGCGAAGGAACAGGCTCTGGCCAACATCCGCGCCGAGTCGACCGGCATCGTCCAGGACATCACCGGCCGTCTGGCCGGCGTCGAGGTCGATCAGGCCCAGGCGGATGCCGCCGTCGCGGCCGTGCTTGAGGAGCGCCGGGGATGAACGCACCTGAATTTTGGGTCTTCGTCGCCTTCGTCATCTTCGTGGCCCTGGTCTGGAAGAAGGCGTCGGCCGCCATCGGCACCATGCTCGATGGCCGTGCCGAACGCATCCGCTCCGAACTGGACGAGGCCGAGCGTCTCCACAAGGACGCACAGGCCCTGCTGAACGGCTACCAGAGCCGTCTGGCCGACGCCCAGAAGGAAGCGGAGGCCGTTCTGGCCCACGCCCGCGAGGAAGCCGCCCGCCTGCGCAGCCAGGCCGGCAGCGACCTGGAGGCGTCGCTGAAGCGTCGCGAGGCCCAGGCCATGGACCGCATCGCCCAGGCGGAAGCCGCGGCGCTGGCCGAGGTCCGCAACCTGACGGTCGACATCGCCATCGGCGCCAGCAAGCGCGTCCTGTCCGGCGGCCTGCCCGCCGCCCAGGCCAACAAGCTGATCGAGCAGTCGATCGGCGAGTTGCCGAAGCATCTGCACTGATCGGTCCCCCGATCGGTCAGCCGGGTTCCGCGGCAGCGATTGTTGCAGAGTGGACAACGGACTTTAGAAAAACCCCGGCCTATGCGCCGGGGTTTTTCTTTGCTCGAATGGAACGGTCGCCACTCCTCCTCTGCCCTCCCCTATCGCCCGGCCGGAGTTCCGTTCACCAATGTCCGATATCAACCCGCACCCTGCCCCGCTCCCTTCCGTGTTCGTCTCGCACGGCGCCCCCACGCTGATCCTGGAGACCAGCGCCGGACGCGACTTCCTGGCCGGGCTGGGCCGCAGGCTTGGGCGGCCGAGCGCGATCCTCGCGGTCTCGGCCCATTGGACCACGCGGATGCCGGCCGTCAGCGGGGCGACGGCGCCGGAGACCATCCACGACTTCTACGGCTTCCCCGATGCGCTCTATCGCATGCGCTACCCGGCACCGGGCGCACCGGCGCTTGCCGGGCGGGTGGCGGATCTGACCGGAGCCGTCGTCGATCCGTCGCAGGGTCTGGACCATGGCGCCTGGGTGCCGCTGATGCTGATGTATCCCGAGGCCGACCTCCCGGTGGCGCAGCTGTCGGTGATGCCCGGCCGCAGCGCCGCCGACCACATCGCTCTCGGCCGGGCGCTCGAACCCCTGCGGCGGGATGGCGTGCTGATCCTCGCCAGCGGCGGCGCCGTGCACAACCTGCGGGAGTTCCGCTTCGGCGGCACCAGCGCCGCCCCCTGGGCGACGGGCTTCGCCGGCTGGCTGGACAACACGCTGGAGGCCGGCGATGCCGAAGCGCTCGGCAATTGGCTCGACGCCAGTCCGGACGCCCGCCGCGCCCACCCGACGGACGAGCATTTCCTGCCGCTGCCGGTGGCTCTCGGCGCCGCCGGGCCTCGGCCGAGGACCGAGCGGCTGCATGCCGGCTTCGAACATGGCAGCCTGGGCATGCACGCCTACGCGTTCACCGACGCCGACACCGAGACTGCCGCCGCCTGATCTTTGGCGGTACTCCGTCGCACACTTGTCTGTTTGCCTGAGGGGATAGCCAAGCTACAATCCGCGCCGCGCGGCGACCGGCCGCTCATTGGTTGTGGCCGGTCGGACGCGGGAATCGTCAGGCACAGCGCGAGCGGGAGTCGGTGTGAAGCGGAACGGCATTCTGTCCCGGAGCGGCCGCCGGACCCGATTCCGCGACATGACCGTGTCGGCGCGGGTGGGCGCGGGCTTCGGCATCGCGCTTGGGCTGGTGGTCCTGCTGGCCCTGGTTGGGCTTGGCTGGTTCTACGCGGTGTCGCGCGACATCGGCGCCTTCTCCGGCCGCGCCGACCTGTCACAGGTGGCGGCCGACGCCGACGTCAGCCTGCGCGACCTGGAGGTCGCGGTGCGCGACCATCTGACCTACGGTGACGACCAGAGCCTCATCGACGCCTCCTGGCGGCACGACACGCTGCGCGAGCGGCTCGATGCGCTGGGCAAGGGCGTGGTGGAGACGGCGGACCGGCAGGGCGTCGACAAGGCCCGCGCCGCGCTGGAGGATTATTGGGCGGCGGTGCAGAAGCTGATCGCCCTGCGCGGCGACCGCAACGGACAGATGACCGGCGTGCTGGAGCCTCTGGTCGCAGAGACCCGCCAGAAGCTGAACCAGCTCAAGAATGCCGGCGGTGTCGATTCGACCGCGCTCGCCAGCGACGCCGCCATCGCCACCCTGCTGATGCAGGAGCATCTGACCCGCTATATCGACCGTCGCGATCCGCAGGATGCCGAGGCGATGCGCGCCCAACTGGCCGTCGCCCGCGACCGGCTGGCGGAGATGAACCGCTACCTGTGGGTGCCCGGCACCAAGCAGGCCATCGACGAGGTGACCGCCCTGCTGGCGAAGGCGGGCGGCGTGCTGACGGCGATCGAATCCTCGGTGGTCGAGGAAGACAATCTGCGCGCCGAGGCGATGGCGGCCAACGCGGCCGGCATCGCCGCCAATCTGGGCGAAATCCGCCGCCGGTCGGAGGCCGGGATCCAGGCCTTGCGCGGAACGCTGGGCAACGGCCTGTCCGGCTACACCAACGTGGCGCTGTGGATCGGCGGCCTGATCCTGCTGGCCGGGCTCGTCGCGCTGTGGCTGGTCCAGCGCAGCGTCGCGGTTCCGGTGAGGACGATGGCGAACGCGGTGACGGCGCTTGCCGCAGGCCGCACCGACGTCACCCTGCCGGCGCTGACCGGTCAGGACGAGATCGCCGCCATGGCCCGCGCGGTGGAAGCGCTGCGCGGCACCGCCGAGGATACCGACCGCGAGCGCCGCGAGGCGGAAATCGAGCACACCCGCCTGCTGCGCGAGAAGGCGATGGCCGAGGCGGCCAGCCGGGCCAAGAGCGACTTCCTGGTCAATATGGGCCACGAACTGCACGGACCGCTGACCGAGATCGTCAATGCCAGCCAGACGCTGATGACCGACCTGCACCGACTGGGCGTCGACGAACTGGCGACCGACGTCGAGCATATCCAGTGGACCGGCGAGCAGCTGACGACCCTGGTCGACGCCTTGCTGGATTACGCCAAGGTCGAGGCCGGGGCGATGGACGTCTGCCTGCAGGATTTTGACATCAACCGGTTGCTGACCGAAGCGCGCGAGCGCTCGATGCCGGCCGCCGACCTCTACGGCAATGCGCTCGACCTGTCGGCGCCGGCCGGGCTCGGCCAGATGCATTCCGACTTCACCAAGGTGCGGCAGACCCTGCTGAATCTGCTGGACAATGCCTGCAAGTTCACCCAGGACGGCACCGTCACCCTGTCGGCGGAAAAGGTGGAGCGCGACGGCGCCCGCTGGTACCGCTTCACCGTCGCCGACACCGGCCGTGGCTTCCCCACCGCCCAGACCGGCCGGCTGTTCCAGCCCTTCGTCCAGGGCGCCGGCAACGGTGCGGTGGCGACCCGCGGCCAGGGCAAACCGCGCGGCGCCGGGCTGGGGCTGACGCTGGTCGGGCACTACACCGCCATGCTGGGCGGCGACATTGAGGTGGCGAGCGAGCCCGGCCAGGGCACACGCATCACCATCGCCCTGCCCGCCGTCTATGAACCGCCGGCGGAAGAGCGTCCCCTGCAGGTGGAGGCGGTCGGCAACGCCAAGCCGCTGCTGCGCGTCGCTTCCTTGAAGCCGGCCGGGCATCTTGCCAGCAGCACGTCGATGACACAGATCGGGCCGTAATCGTAGCCGCGGGTCAGTAGCGGGGGCGTGCGGTGTCTTCCGGCGCGTCGCCGTCGTCGATTGGCTGGCCGTACTTCATCCGCCGCATCTTCTCCGCCACCCGCGCGATCTCATCGGCCGGCAGGATGACCGGCTCGCCGAATTGCTGGGCGAAGAGATACTGGCGGGCCAGCGTCTCGACCTCGACCGCCAGCGACAGGGCGGACTGCACAGTGGTGCCCAGCACGATCATGCCGTGATTGGCCAGCAGACAGGCCAGCCGCCCCTCCAGCGCCACCAAGGCGTGGTCGGACAGTTCCTGCGTGCCGAAGGTGGCGTAGGGGGCGCAGCGGATCGAATCGCCGCCGGCCAGCGTCACCATGTAATGGAAGGACGGGATGCCGCGGCCATGCACCGCCAGCGCGGTGGCGAAGGTCGGGTGGGCGTGGAGGACGACCGTCACGTCGGGCCGCGCCCGCAGGATGTCGCGGTGGATGCGCCATTCCGACGACGGGCGACGGTTGCCCAGATAGGTGCCGTCGAAGCCCATCTCGACGATGTCGGCTGGGGTCATGGCGTCATAGGCCATGCTGGTCGGCGTGACCAGGAAGCCGCCGTCGACCCGGTGCGACAGGTTCCCCGACATGCCCTGATTGACGCCCAGCCGGTTCATGGCGAGGCAGCCGTCGATCACGGCTTGGCGTTCGGCAAGGTGGCTGGTCATGGCAGGCGCATCCGGGATGATTGGAGCGCCAAGGGGGCCATGGAGTGCGGGAAGGGTCAAGGGGGACGACGAACGCATCCCCCCAAAGTGCCCTACTCCGCCGGCGTCCCGTGGTGGCCGTGGCGCACCTTCTCGCCGGTGACCTCTTCAACCCACAGCGAATGGTGCTCGCGCGCCCATTGCAGTTCGACCTGACCGTCGCCCATGGCGGCGAAGGCGCCTTCCATGCCGACGGAGCCGATGTAGATGTGCGCCAGAATGATGGCGATCATGATGACGGCAATGGCGGCGTGGGCCAGCTGGAAGAGTTGCAGCTCCTCCAGCGTGGCGAAGCTGAAGGGGAAGACCAGTTGCACGCCGGTGAAGCCGAGCGCAGCACCGCCGACGACGGTGGACCAGAAGATGACCTTCTGGCCGCCGTTGAACTTGTGTGCCGGCGGGTGGACGCCCTTGGAAAACAGGCCGCCCGCCTTCAGGAACCAGATCAGGTCATGGCGTGACGGAATGTTGTGCCCGACCCACATGACGAAGATCAGCGCCACGCCCAGGATGAAGGCGAAGCCGAGGAAATTGTGCGCCAGCTTGCCGTAATGGGTCAGGGCGGCGAAAGGCTCGGGCCCGATCAGCGGCAGCAGCGTGAACCGGCCGTAGAGAACATTCAGGCCGGAGATGGCGAGCACGACAAAGCTGCCGGCGGTCATCCAATGCACACCGCGCTCGAAGGCGTTGAAGCGCTGGATGGTGCGGCCGGTCTTCTCACCGTCGATGCGGATGCGCCCACGGACCAGGAAGAACAGCGCGAGCAGGACCAGGATGCCGCCCAGCACCCAGGAGCCATATTGGCTGAGCGGTCCGTTGCGCACGGCACGCCACGCCTCGCCTTCCGACTGGATCAAGACGCCGGCCTGCTTGTTGGGGATCGAGACGGTGCCCTGTTCCCCCAGCCGGATGCCGTGCCACGTGTCGCCCAAGCTCTGGCCCGGGATCTGTGTCGGCACCTGCGGACCGTCGCGGTCGACCTGCTGCTCCGCCACCGGCCCGCCGACGCGGACGCTGGACTGGGCGGCAGCCGGCAGCGCAAAGCCACCGCCCAGGCCGCCGGCAAAACCGATCCCGAGCAGCAGAGCGGCAAGAGCCGACTTCATGCGATGACCTTCCATCGGACGCTCCCTATCGCACAGCCTGATAGGCGGTGCGCTGTTGCAGCGCCCGCACCTGCTCGGCGGTCAGCGGCGTGTCGGCCGCGCCCTGGTAGACACCCTTGTCGAGATGGACCGGGCGCGGCGCCCCGTCCTCCTGGCAACCGGCCAGCAGGATCGCGGCGCCGAACGCCAGCAGGACGAGGCGCGTCACCGTCACAGCCCCTGCTTCTGCACAGGCGGGCCGCCGGCCGGACCGCCGGTGCCCTGGAACAGCGATCCGCCGGGCTGGCCGCGCTCCTGACCCGATTTGGTCTGGTAGGCGGTGCCCCAGCCCCAGGCGCCGGAACCGAAGCCGCGGGCGGCCACGCGCTGGCGGTAGATGTCCGACACCGTGTCGGCGTCGCCGGCCAGCAGCGCCTTGGTCGAGCACATCTCGGCGCAGAGCGGCAGCTTGCCTTCGGCCAGACGGTTGCGGCCGTACTTCTTGAACTCCGCCTCCGAATTGTCGGCCTCCGGACCGCCGGAGCAGAAGGTGCACTTGTCCATCTTGCCGCGGGTGCCGAAGTTGCCGGCCTGCGGATATTGCGGCGCACCGAACGGGCAGGCGTAGAAGCAATAGCCGCAGCCGATGCACAGGTCCTTGTTGTGCAGGACCACGCCCTCGGCGGTCTGGTAGAAGCAGTCGACCGGGCAGACCGCCTTGCAGGGCGCGTCGGAGCAATGCATGCAGGCGACCGAGATCGTCCGCTCCCCCGGCCGGCCGTCGTTGATGGTCACGACGCGGCGGCGGTTGATGCCCCAGGGCACCTCATTCTCGTTCTTGCAGGCGGTGACGCAGGCGTTGCACTCGATGCAGCGCTCGGCGTCGCACAGGAATTTCATCCGGGCCATGGTTCAAACTCCCGCGCGTCAGGCCGCCTGGATGCGGCAAAGGGTGGTCTTGGTTTCCTGCATCTGGGTCACCGAGTCATAGCCGTAGGTGGTCGCCGTGTTGGCGGCCTCGCCCAGCACGATCGGATCGGCCCCGGCCGGATATTTGGAGCGCAGATCCTGCCCCTGGAACACGCCGCCGAAATGGAAGGGCATGAAGGCGACGCCGCGGCCGACACGCTCGGTGACCATGGCCTTGACCTTCACCTTGCCCTTTTCCGGGCCTTCCACCCACACCAGCTGTCCGTCCTTGATGCCGGCATTGTTCGCGTCGAACGGGTTGATCTCGACGAACATGTCCTGCTGCAGCTCGGCCAGCCAGGGGTTGGAGCGAGTCTCGTCGCCGCCGCCCTCATACTCGACCAGACGGCCGGAGGTGAGGATGATCGGATATTCCTTCGAAACGTCGCGGTCCTGGATGGACTTGTACAGAGTCGGGACGCGCCAGGACTTGGTGTCCTTGTAGGTCGGATAGCTGGCGACCAGATCGCGGCGCGGGGTGTAGAGCGGCTCGCGGTGGATCGGAACCGGGTCCGGGAAGTTCCAGGCGACGCAGCGCGCCTTGGCATTGCCCGGCGGGTTCAGGCCGTGCTTGATCGCCACGCGCTGGATGCCGCCGGACAGGTCGGTGGTCCAGGACACTGCACCGATCTTGTCGCCGCCGATCTTCTGGATGACCGCCAGTTCCTCCGCCGTCAGGTCCTTGTCGAAGCCCAGCTTCTGGAGCATCGCCATGGTGACTTCCGGATAGCCGTCCTTGATCTCCGACCCTTCCGGATAGGAGCCCTCGGCCAGCAGCGTCACGCCGTTGCGCTCGACGCCGAAGCGGGCGCGGAAGGCGCCGCCGCCCTCGGCCACCGGCAGCGAGGTGTCGTAGAGGTTGGCGGAACCGGGATGCTTGATCTCCGGCGTGCCCCAGCAGGGCCAGGGCAGACCGAAGTAATCGCCGTCGCACGGGCCGCCGACGGCGCGCAGCGTCGTCTTGTCGAAGGTGCCCTGGTGCTGCATGTGCAGCTTCAGCCGCTCCGGCGACTGGCCGGTGTAGCCCACCGACCACATGCCGCGGTTCCACTCGCGGGTGATGTCCTCGACCAGCGGCTCGTTGCCGTTGACCTTGATGTTCTTCACCAGTTCCGCCGCGAAGCCGAACTTCTTGGCGAAGAGATACATGATCTCGTGGTCGGTCTTCGATTCGAACAGCGGCTCGACGATCTTGTCGCGCCACTGGACCGAACGGTTGGACGCGGTGGCGGAACCGGAGGTCTCGAACTGGGTCGCGGCCGGCAGCAGGTAGAAGTCGTTCTTGCGGTCGGGCAGAACCGCCGTCATCGTCGGATAGGGATCGACGACGACCAGCAGCTCCAGCTTCTCCATCGCCTTCTTCATGTCGGGCAGACGGACCTGGCTGTTCGGCGCGTGGCCCCAGAAGACCATGCCCTTGACCGGATTCGGCTGGTCCAGGTTTTCCTTGGCTTCCAGCACGCCGTCGAACCAGCGCGACACCGGAATGCCGGTGCTCTCCATCAGCGCCTTGGAGCCGAAACGCTTCAGGACGTCGTCATAGGGGAGATCCCAGACGCGCGCCCAATGGCGCCATGCGCCCTCGGCCAGCCCGTAATAGCCGGGCAGACTGTCGGAGGTGACGCCGAAGTCGGTGGCGCCCTGGACGTTGTCGTGGCCGCGGAAGATGTTGGTGCCGCCGCCCGCCACGCCGACATTGCCGAGCGCCAGCTGCAGCACGCAATAGGCGCGGGTGTTGTTGTTGCCGATGTGATGCTGGGTGCCGCCCATGCACCAGACCAGCGTGCCCGGACGGTTGGAGGCCAGCGTGCGGGCGACGCGCTGCAGCTGCGAGCCCGGAACGCCGGTGACGCGCTCCACCTCTTCCGGCGTCCACTTGGCGACCTCGGCGCGGATGTCGTCGAAGCCGTAGACGCGCTTGGCGATGTAGTCCTTGTCCTCCCAGCCGTTCTGCAGAACATGCCAGAGGATGCCCCAGATCAGCGCCACGTCGGTGCCGGGACGGAAGCGGATATATTCGTTGGCGTGGGCGGCGGTGCGGGTGAAGCGCGGATCGGCGACGATCAGCGGCGCGTTGTTCTGCTCCTTCGCCTTCAGCACATGCATCATGGCGACGGGGTGCGCCTCGGCGGCGTTGGAGCCGATGAAGAACAGCGCGCGCGACTTCTGGATGTCGTTGTAGCTGTTCGTCATGGCGCCATAGCCCCAGACGTTCGCCACGCCGGCCACCGTGGTGGAATGGCAGATGCGCGCCTGATGGTCGACGTTGTTGGTGCCCCACAGCGCCGCGAACTTGCGGAACAGATAGGCCTGCTCGTTGCTGTGCTTGGCAGAGCCGAGCCAGAACACCGAATCCGGACCCGACTGCTCGCGGATCGACAGCAGTTTCGAGCCGACCTCCTCGATCGCCTGGTCCCAGCTGATGCGGGTCCACTTGCCGTCGACCATCTTCATCGGATAGCGCAGGCGGCGCTCGCCATGGGCGTGCTCGCGCACCGAGGCGCCCTTGGCGCAGTGGGAACCGAGGTTGATCGGGCTGTCGAAGCCGGGCTCCTGGCCGATCCAGACGCCGTTCTGCACCTCGGCGACCACGGTGCAGCCGACCGAGCAATGGGTGCAGACCGTTTTGATCTGCTTCACCGGCGCCCCGGCGACGGTGGCGGCCGTGGCGGCGTCGGCCTTCTTCACCATTCCGAAGGGCATGGCCGAGGCCAGCGCGGCGCCGCCGGCGGCGATGCCGGAGGTGCGCAGGAAGGCGCGGCGGTCGACAGTGACGCCGGTGGCGGTTGCCAGCGTCTGGGTCAAGCTGCGGGCGAGATGGCGGCCGCCGGAGGTGGCCGAGCTTTTCTTGATGAGCATCGGGGCTTTCCTCTTAGAAGCGGCTGACTTCGTAGACCTTCCGGACATGGTCGGTCTCGCGGTAGCCCGTGGAGGTCGTCTCGGCCGGGGCGGCCTCGGCCGTTCCGCTCGTGGCGGTCACGCCGGCCGCGACGGCACCCAGCGCGCCGACGCCGAGACCGGCGACGCGGAACAGCTCGCGCCGGGCGAGACCCTTTTCCGTGCCCTGACTGTCCGTGTTCTGCTTTGCTGCTTCATCAGTGGCTTTGACCGCGTTCCGCGTCATGGCTTCGCTCCTCACCTTTACGCCGCAAGGTCGAAGGCGCGCGCCTCGACCGCCAGAAAACTCCGTCCGACCGCACCGACCGCCCGATAGAAGCGGGCCGACGGCGAGGACTCCAAATCCGCGAAGAACCGCCCGGCCCAGGAGCCGATGTGGCGGTCGAAGAAGGCCCGCTGCGCATCGAGCCCGACGGCCCCGCCATCCTCCGGCGCGAAGGCGCCGGCGATCAGGCCGGCCATCATCTCGCACAGGGCGGCGATGTGGTCCTCCGGCTCCGTCACGCCGTCGGCGCGGGCGATGCCCAGCCGCGCCATGTCGGCGCGCAGCTCAGCCAGCGGCTTCTCGTTCAGGAATCCGGTCAGGTAGAAGGAGCCGTAGGGGGTGCGCTCGCTGCCGCCGACGCCGATGAAGAGGGTGGTGAACTCCTCCTCCACCGCCGCGGGATCGCTGTCGCGCGCCGCGCCGGCCAGCTGGTCGAGAGCCGCGCCGAAGTCGCCGCCCTCCCCTGCCAGCTCACCGAGCACGGTCAGGAAGGCCGCGTCGGGCGCGCGGGCGAGCAGGCGCGCCAGCAGGGCATAGACCTGCGCACGCAGCAGCTCCTCCTCCGCGACGGCGGGGGGAACGGTGTGATCGACGGCCCTGGACACGCGCCGCAAACTCCTCTCGGACACAAGACGGATGCGTCGGCGTTCACGGTCCCACCGCGCGCCGTATTTGGACCCAAGGCCCTGCACCCCTTTTGATGCACCTGCGAAAAGCCTTTGCCTTACAGTGGCTTAGCATTCTCCAGATGGATAATAGAAGGACTGAACCTGTCCGTTTGTCAACTAAGGACGCGCCCGGAAGAGAGAACAAATGAAACTTTATCGTCGCGCTATGTTCGCGCTATCAGAGCGCCCCTTTGTTTTGAAGGCGGCCAATTCAGCGCGACAATCCGTCGCAATTTGAAAGTCGTTTTGCGAGGAGGAAAGGTCCCTCTCCCGTCCCGGGAGAGGGAAGGGACCCGCCGCAAAGCGGTGGGAAGGGTGAGGGGTCACCCAAGGATCAGACAGGTTCGGGTTTCTCGGATTGCCCCTCACCCTCCCCGCTTTGCGGGTCCCCTCCCTCTCCCGGGACGGGAGAGGGCCCGCCTTGCTCCGCCACCTCGTCCAATGTGTCGAGGAAACCCTTGCCGACGCGGTAGAGGGTCTTCACCGGGACGCTGCCGGTGAACAGGCTGGCGTAATCGTCGGCGTAGTCCTTCAACCCGTCGTCGTTGGCATAGACCGGATCGGAGGTCCACAGCTTGCGCAGGGCCTGACGGTGCAGATCCTCCGGCACCTCGGCGCGCAGGAAGGGGGTGAAGTCGGACTCGCTGGTCAGTTCCTCGATCGGCGGGAGGTCTTTCAACGGGTCTTCGGGTTCAGCATCCGGCTGGGCGGAATCGACCGGGATGTCCTCGGTGACGGCGACGGGAAGCTCCGCAGTCTCTTCCACCGGCGGCACCTCGACCGGTGCCGGCTCCGGCTTGACTGCCGTGCGTTTCAGGCGCGACCAGCGCGACAGGAAGGCTTCGTCGCTCACCGCTGCCGGTCCTCCTTCTCGAAATGGCGCTTGCGCTCGCGCTTGTGGAAGGGGACGTCGACATGGTGCTGCTCGACGAAATCACGGACCAGCGCGATCACCTCCGCCGGCATCGGCACCGTCTCCACCACGTCGGCGCCGACCTGATAGCCCTCCCCTTCATGGGCCGACGCGGTGACGGTGAAGGGCACCAGTTCCTCGCCGTCCGCACCGGGGCGCATCACCACCCACAGGCGCGGCGGATCCTGCGACAGGTTCAGGCGGTAGCCCTCGGTGTCGGTGCGGAACAGCTCCAGCGTCAGGGTGGCGGCGTGGCTGTGGGTCCAGCCCTCGCCCTCCATCAGCAGCCGGCCGGGCGGATCGACCGGTCCGGCGCCGGGGATGACCGACACCGGGCGCCAGCTCCAGTCGGCCCAGGCGGTGACGCCGCGGCGGCGCTCCACCACGATGCCCAGCGGCATGGTCTCGATGCGCTCAAGAGATTGAGGGGCGGGCTGTTCCGTCATGACACATGTCCCGATGCCAGCAGGCGTTCCGCCTCGGCCAGATCCTCCGGCCGGTTGGTGTTGAAGAAGGGATCGACTGGATCGACGGCGAAGTCGGCGACGGCCAGCCGGTAGCGGGCGGTCCAGGCATCGACCTTGCGGACACCCTCCTCGACCATGGCGCGGCGGAGGTCCCCGGCCAGACGGATCGGCCACAGGCCGAAGACCGGATGCTCCTGCCCGCCCGAACGGGCGCAGGCAAGGTCGGCGCCCTCATGCTCCAACGCCGCCACCATGCGGGTGACGAGGTCGCGCGGGATGAAGGGGGCGTCGGTGGCGAAGCTGGCGACCCAGGCGACGCCGGGCGCCGTGCCACGCATCCACTCCATGCCGGTCAGCACGCCGGCGAGCGGGCCGGCATAGCCCTCCACCACATCGGCCGCCACCGGCAGGTGGAGATGGGCGAAGCGCGCCGGATCGCCGTTGGCGTTCAGCACCAGCGGCCCGACTTGCGGCCGGACGGTGGCGACGATGCGCTCCAGGATGCTGCGGTCGCCCAGCGGGCGCAGGCACTTGTCGCCGCCGCCCATCCGGCGCGACAGGCCGCCGGCCAGCAGGACGCCGCCGATATCGGGATGAGTGGAGTCAGTCGTCATCGCGGCTTCCCTTGCGTCCATGCCGGGCATCCTCGTCGGTTGCTCCGGCGGCATCGGCATCGAACACCAGCCGGTCGGTGCCGGCCAGCGCGATGAAGCGCCTGCCCTTGGCCCGGCCGACCAGCGTCAGGTTGGCCTGCCGCGCCAGATGCACGCCCCAGGCGGTGAAGCCGGAGCGCGAGACCAGGATCGGAATGCCCATCTGCACCGTCTTGATGACCATCTCGGATGTCAGGCGGCCGGTGGTGTAGAAAATCTTGTCGTCGGCGGAAATGCCGTTCAGGTGCATGTAGCCGGCGACCTTGTCCACCGCGTTGTGGCGGCCGACATCCTCCATATAGACCAGCGGCCGGTCGCCCTGGCACAGCACGCTGCCGTGGATGGCCCCGGCCTCCAGATACAGGCTGGGCTGCAGGTTGATCTGCTTGGACAGCGCGTAGATCCACGAGGTGTGTAGCCGGACGTCGGCGGGAAGTTTGACGGACTCGAAGGTCTCCATCACGTCGCCGAAGGCGGTGCCCTGGGCGCAGCCGGAGGTCAGCGTCTTCTTCTTCAGCTTGGACTCATAATCGGTCGCGCGCTCGGTGCGGACGACGACGGTGTCCGTTTCCTCGTCCACGTCGATGCCGGTGATGCGGTCGTCGCGCCGCAGCATGTTCTGGTTCAGCAGATAGCCGACGGCCAGACAGTCCGGATAGTCGCCGATCGTCATCATGGTGACGATCTCCTGCCCGTTCAGGTACAGGGTCAGCGGCCGTTCGACCGTGACCGAGGTCTCGATCTCGCGGCCGTCCTGGTCGAGACCGCGGACGCGCTCGGTCAGCTTGGGGTTCGCCGGATCCGGCGCTATGGTGAAGGTCTTCAGGCTCATGGTCGGGCTCATGCGCGCGAGTGTGGGCGAGCGGCGTCCATCGGACAAGCCCCCGCCGGAATGATTCGAAAAGTGATTTGGACTGAATGCAGGATTTTTCCCAAGCCCTCGCCGTCGCTTTTTCCATGATCGTGTCGATGGATGACGGGCTGATGCGGATCATCGGCCTGTCGCTGCGGGTCAGCCTGTCCGCCGTCGCCATCGCCACGCTGATCGGCCTGCCGCTGGGCGCCGCCGTCGCGGCGTTGCGCTTTCCCGGCCGGCGCGCCGTCGCCATCACCTTGAACACGATGATGGGGCTGCCGCCGGTGGTGGTCGGATTGGTGGTCTATCTGCTGCTGTCGCGCTCCGGCCCGTTCGGGGTGCTGGGGCTGCTGTTCACGCCGGCGGCGATGATCGTCGCCCAGACGGTGATGATCGTGCCGATCGTCGCCTCGCTCGCCCGCCAGACGGTGGAGGATCTGCTGGTCGAGTATGACGACCTGCTGCGCGTTACCGGCGCCGGGCCGATCCGCCGGCTGGCCACCCTGCTGTCGGAAGCGCGCTGGAGCCTCGTCACCACCGTGCTGGCCGGATTCGGGCGTGCGTCGGCCGAGGTGGGGGCGGTGATGATCGTCGGCGGCAACATCGAACATGTCACCCGCGTCATGACCACCGCCATCGCGCTGGAGACCAGCAAGGGCGACCTGCCGATGGCGCTGGGGCTGGGCATGGTGCTGATGACCCTGTCGCTGGCGGTCAATCTCGCCGCGTCGCTGCTGAAGGAGGCGGGAGACAGGCCGGCCTGATCCGGGTGCCTGATCCGGGGTGCATGACACCAAAATGGAAAAAGCTGCCCAGACCTTTGCAATGGCGTCGCGATGCGCTATGCCAGAAAAGCAATAACGCCAATGGGAGGAGTTGAGTGATGCTGCGCCGTTCATTCGTGCTGCGCTGTGCCGCCGCCGCAGCGCTGGCCGGTCTGGTCCAGCTCGCCGCCCCGTCGGCCGCGCTGGCCGCCGACCGCTTCATCACGGTGGCCTCCACCACCTCGACCGAGGATTCGGGCCTGTTCGGCTCCATCCTGCCGAAATTCACCGCCAAGACCGGGATCGAGGTGCGGGTCGTCGCCAAGGGCACCGGCCAGGCCATCGACCTCGCCAAGCGCGGCGACGCCGACGTGCTGTTCGTCCACCACAAGCCGTCGGAGGACAAGTTCGTCGCCGAAGGCTTCTCCACCGAGCGCAAGCCGGTGATGTACAACGATTTCGTCGTCGTCGGCCCGGCCGGCGCCCCCGCCGGCGTCAAGGGCGGCAAGGACGTCGCCGCCGCTCTGTCGAAGATCGCCGAGGCCAAGGCCCCCTTCGTGTCGCGCGGCGACGACAGCGGCACCAACAAGGCCGAACTGGCCCTGTGGAAGACGGCCAAGCTCGACCCGGCCAAGGCGGATGCCAAGGGGGACTGGTACCGCTCCATCGGCCAGGGCATGGGTCCGACGCTGAACACCGCCGCCGCGATGAACGGCTATACCCTGACCGACCGCGGCACCTGGCTGAACTTCAAGAACCGCGGTCCGCTTACGGTGCTGGTTGAGGGTGACAAGCGGCTGTTCAACCAGTATGGCGTGATGCTGGTCAACCCGGCCAAGTTCCCCCACGTTAAGGCGGCCGACGGTCAGGCCTTCGTCGACTGGCTGGTCTCCGCCGAGGGCCAGAAGGCCATCGCCGACTACACCATCAACGGCGAACAGCTGTTCTTCCCCAACGCCAACGAGCCGGGGGCGTAAGGAACTGTCCAGTCAGCGTCTATACGGACCAACCCCAACAAGATTCCCGTTCCCATTACGCCGCATTCCCCCATATGAGTGTCCTCAGGCCAGGGGCGTCAGCCCCAAGCGACAGGAGTTTTGGGGACGATGAAGATCGGCGATCGGACGGTGCTCGTCTGCGATTGTGCGCACAGCATCGCGCTGGACGGGGCGGCGCTCGGCAAGGCGTGCGGCGACGGCAGCGCCGTCACCGTGCATACCCAGCTGTGCCGGGCGCAGCTCGACCGATTCGAGGCGGCGGTCGCCAACGGGCAGCCGCTGCTGGTCGCCTGCACGCAGGAAGCGCCGCTTTTCAGCGAAGTCGCGGCGGAAGTGGCGCCCGACACGTCCCTGACCTTCACCAACATCCGCGAACGCGCCGGCTGGTCGGACGAGGGCGAACTGGCGCTGCCGAAGATCGCCGCCTTGCTGGCCGAGGCGGCCCTGCCGATCCCCCCGACCGGCGCCCTGACCCTGACCTCTCAGGGCACCTGTCTGGTCTATGGCAATGACGAGCGTGCCATCGAAGCCGGGCGGGAACTGGCCAAGCGGCTGGACGTCACCGTCCTGCTGACCAGCGCGAAGGACATCGCGCCGCCGCCGCTGATGGACGTGGCGATCTTCCGTGGCCGCATCCGCGCCGCCCGCGGCTGGGTCGGCGCCTTCGAGATCGTGGTGGATGATTACGCTCCCGCCCTGCCCTCCTCGCGCGGGGCGCTGGGGTTCGAGCCGGCACGGCAGGGGGCCTCGGCCCGCTGCGACCTGATCCTCGACCTGACCGGCGGCACGCCGCTGTTCCCCGACCACAAGCGCCGCGACGGCTATCTGCGCCCCGACCCCAACAGCCCGACCCAGGTGGCCAAGGCGCTGCTGGAGATGGCCGATCTGGTCGGCGAGTTCGAGAAGCCGCGCTTCGTCGATTTCAAGGCCGATCTCTGCGCCCATTCGCGCAGCCGCAAGACCGGCTGCACCCGCTGCCTTGACGTCTGCCCGACCGGGGCGATCACGCCGAACGGCGACCATGTCGCCATCGACCCGCATGTCTGCGCCGGCTGCGGATCCTGCGCCGCGGTCTGCCCGACCGGCGCAGCGACCTATGCCCTGCCGCCGGCCGCCACCGTCTATGAGCGGCTGCGCACGCTGCTGGGCACCTACCGGAAAGCCGGCGGCACCGCCCCCGCCCTGCTGATCCACGACCCGCGCCACGGCGACGCGCTGGTCGGCATGATGGCTCGGCATGGCCGCGGCCTGCCGGCCCGCGTGCTGCCCTTCGCGCTGAACGAGGTGACGCAGGTCGGCTTCGACCTGTTCGCGCTGGCTTTGGCTTATGGCTGCACCCATGTCCGCGTGTTGACCGGCCCGGAGAACGAGGGGGAGACCGCCGGCCTCGCCAACCAGATCGGGCTGGCCGAGGCCGCCTTCAGCGGGCTCGGCTACGGCTCCGGCCGGGTGGCGGTGATCGACGCCGCCGATCCCGACGCGGTGGCGGACGAGCTTTGGAACCTGCCTGCCGATGCGGTCGAAGCGGGGATGTTCCTGCCGATGGGGCCGAAGCGCACGGTGATCATGCTGGCGCTGCGCCACCTGCACAAGGTCGCCCCTGCACCGGTAGAGGTTCTGCCGCTGCCGCCGGGCGCGCCCTTCGGCCGGGTGTCGGTGGACGTGGCGGGCTGCACGCTCTGCCTGTCCTGCGTCGGCGCCTGCCCGACCGGGGCGCTGCTCGACAATGCCGACAAGCCGATGCTGTCCTTCGCCCAGGATGCCTGCGTGCAGTGCGGCCTGTGCAAGACCACCTGCCCGGAGAAGGTCATCTCGCTGGTGCCGGAGATCGACTTCCGCGATCAGGCCCGCGGTGCGACGGTGGTGAAGGAGGAGGAGCCCTTCTGCTGCGTCTCCTGCGGCAAGCCCTTCGCCACCAAATCCTCGATCGAGAAGATCGTGACGACGCTGGCGGGCAAGCACTGGATGTTCGCGACGCCGGAGGCCGCCAACCGCATCCGCATGTGCGAGGATTGCCGCGTGCGCGACCAGTTCGAGCGTGGGAACGAGCCCTTCGCCATGGGCCGCCCGCCGGTGCCGCGCACCACCGACGACGACCTGCGCGAACGCGAGGAAGCCGAACGGGAAGCCCGGCTGGCGGAGGCACGGCAAAAGCTGATCTGACGGACGTCCCTCTTGATCGTCATCAAAGTCGGCATACCGTGATGTGGAATAGGCTTGCGCGATCGTTGCACATCGTGCGTGTGGCGAACATATACTGTGGCGGCCCGCCAGCGGCCGCCCCTGGAGTCCAGCGATGATCGATCCCGTGTCCGAAGCCCCGTCGCCAGCCAGCCTCGCCCCGCTCGTCGACCCGTTCGGCCGCAAGGTGGAGTACCTGCGTGTCTCGGTGACCGACCGTTGCGACCTTCGCTGCGTCTACTGCATGGCGGAGGACATGAGCTTCCTGCCGAAGGCGGAGGTGCTGACGCTGGAGGAGCTGGATCGGCTGTGCAGCGCCTTCGTGAAGCTGGGCACGCGCAAGCTGCGGCTGACCGGCGGCGAACCGCTGGTCCGGCGCGACGTGATGCGGCTGATCCGCTCGCTGGGCCGCCACATCGAATCGGGCGACCTGGACGAACTGACGCTGACCACCAACGGCACCATGCTGTTCAAGCATGCCGCCGGCCTGTATGAGGCAGGCGTGCGGCGGATCAACGTGTCGCTGGACACGCTCGATCCGCACAAATTCCAGGCGATCACCCGCTGGGGCAAGCTGGACAAGATCCTGGGCGGCATCCAGGCGGCCAAGGACGCCGGGCTGAAGATCAAGATCAACACTGTGGCGCTGAAGGGCGTCAACGACGACGAAATCCACCGCATGGTGGCGTGGTGCGGCGAACAGGGCTTCGACCTGACCTTCATCGAGGTGATGCCGATGGGCGACATCGGCGAGGGCGCCCGGCTGGACCAGTATTGGCCGCTGACCATGCTGAAGGCCGAGCTGCAAAAGCGCTGGACCCTGACCGAGAGCGACCACCGCACCGGCGGCCCGGCCCGCTATGTCCGGGTGGAGGAGACCGGCCAGCGCGTGGGCTTCATCACGCCGCTGACGCATAACTTCTGCGAGAGCTGCAACCGCGTGCGGCTGACCTGCACCGGCACGCTCTACATGTGCCTGGGCCAGGAGGACGCCGCCGACCTGCGCACGCCGCTGCGCGTCAGCGACGAGGACGGCCCGCTGATCGACGCGGTGCGCGAGGCGATCACGCGCAAGCCCAAGGGCCATGACTTCATCATCGACCGCCGCCACCAGGGTCCGGCCGTCGGGCGGCATATGAGCGTGACGGGGGGGTGAGTTTCTTTTCTCGGCAGCGTTAGACCCCCACCTAACCTCCCCCGCTCTCAGCGGACCTACGGTCCGCCTGCCGCGTCAGCACAAAGCGAAGCTTTGTGCGAGAGCTGGGCGGGGGAGGGACTGCCGCCACTCTCCTGCATCAGCACTTACCCCCTCCCCTGCCCAGCGGGGGAGGGTTGGGGTGGGGGCAATCGAAGCCGACACTCCACAACCAAGAGCGAGCACCGCCATGCCCCTGCCCTTCCTGTCCGGACTGCGCGTCATCGACCTCGGCCAGTACCTGCCCGGCCCCTATGCGGCGCAGCTGCTCGGCGACCTGGGCGCCACCGTGGTGAAGGTGGAGGCGCCGGCCGGCGATCCGCTCCGCCGGCTCGGCCCCACCGACAGCGACGGCACCACCGCCGCCTACAAGCTGCTGAACGCCGGCAAGACCGTCATCCGCATCGACCTGAAGTCCGCCGACGGGCGTGCGGCTCTGGAAGGGCTGCTGGCGAAGGCCGACGCGCTGATCGAAAGCTACCGGCCCGGCGTGATGGACAAGCTGGGGCTGGGGCGCGAGCGACTGCGGGAGATCAATCCGCGACTGGTCCATGCCAGCCTGTCGGGCTGGGGCTATGACGGCCCCTATGCGACGCGGGCCGGGCACGATCTGAATTACATGGCGGTCGGCGGCGGGCTGGACGCCTCCGGACTGCCGGACCGGCCGGTCATCAGCTATCTGCCGGTGGCCGACTTCGCCTCGGCCCAGCATACGGCGCTGGCGGTGGCGGGCGCGTTGCTGGGGCGCGAACGGACGGGACAGGGCTGCTTCCTCGACCTGTCGATCATGGAATCGGTGCTGGGCTGGCAGGGCATGAACCTCACCACGGCGGCGCGCGGCACCATGCCGAAACGCAGCGAGGCGCTGCTATCGGGCGGCGCCGCCTGCTATCGCATCTACCGCACCGCCGACGGCCGCTTCGTCACCCTGTCGGCGCTGGAGGCCAAGTTCTGGGCCAACTTCTGCGAGGCGGTCGGCCGTCCCGACTGGATCGCCCGGCAGGAGGATCCCATGCCCCAGACCGACCTGACGGGGGAACTGGACGCCCTGTTCGCCACCCGGACGCTGGCGGAGTGGAAGGCCCAACTCGACCCGGTGGACTGCTGTTTCGAAGCGGTTCCGGAACTGACGGAGGTGCCGTCCCATCCGCACATCGCCGCGCGCGGACAGGTCCGCGTCACGCCGGGGCCGGAACCGCTGGTGGAGACGCTGATGGGCCTGCGCGTCGACGGCGCCCCGCCGCCGGAGCGCGCGCCGGTGCAGGAGAGCGACGCCGCGGCGGTGCTGGCCGGCTGGGCGTAAGGCTCAGCCCTCCCGCCGGTAGGGCGACAGTTCCTCGTCCAGCGCTGCGATCTCCGCTTCCACGGCGGGGCGTTCCTGCTGCAGGTAACGCTCCACCGCGCGGCGGAAGCTGGGGTCGGCGATCCAATGGGCGCTGTAGGTCGGCACCGGCAGATAGCCGCGCTGGATTTTGTGCTCGCCCTGGGCGCCGGCCTCGACCCGCGCCAGACCACGCTCGATGGCGAAATCGAGAGCACGGTAATAGCACGCCTCGAAATGCAGGAAGCGGTAGCGCCCGTCGGAACCCCAGTTGCGGCCGTACAGCGCATCGTCGCCCAGCAGGTTCAGCGCGCCGGCCACCCATTCCCCGCCATCCTCGCACATCACCAGAACCACCCGGTCGGCCATCGTCCGGCCCAGCAGGTCGAAGAAGCGGCGGTTGAGATAGCCGCCGCCCCATTTGCGGTCGGCGGTGTCCAGGTAGAAGCGGTGGAAGGCGTCCCAATGCTCCGGCTTCAGCTCGTCGCCGGTCAGGGTGTGCAGGCGCACGCTGCTCTCCGCGACCTCGCGCCGTTCCTTGCGGATCGCCTTGCGCTTGCGGGAGTTCAGCGCCTCAAGGAACTCGTCGAAGCTGCCGTAACCACGGTTGTGCCAATGGTATTGCACACCCAGCCGCTTCAGCCAGCCGGCCTCGCCCAACCGGTCCCATTCCTGGCGCTCCGGAAAAGTGACGTGGGCGGAGGAGACGCCGTAACGCTCCGCCACCTGCTCCAGCGCCGAGATCAGCGCGTCGGCGACGGCATCGGCCCGTGGACCGGGCGCCACCAGCAGGCGCGGCCCCGGCACCGGCGTAAAGGGAACCGCCACCTGCAGCTTCGGGTAATAGCTGCCGCCCGCCCGCTCATAGGCGTTGGCCCAGGCATGGTCGAAGACATATTCGCCGTAGGAATGGCTTTTCAGATAGGCCGGCACCGCGCCAACCATGCGGCCGGAGCCGTCATAGGCGGCGAGGTGGCTGGGCTGCCAGCCGGACTTGCCGGTCGCCGATCCCGATTCCTCCAGCGCCGACAGGAAGGCGTGGGAGAGGAAGGGATTGCCGGGACCGGCACAGTCGTCCCAGCCCTGCTGGTCCGCCTCGCCGATCCCGGTCAGAACCTTGACGGTGATGGCATCGTTGCCGTCGGGCATGCATGCGTCTCCTTGAACACTGGCAAGGAGGTAGGCCTCATGCCGCAAGACAGCAAGACGCCGTCACCGCCGTAAATTCCTCAGGCCACCTCCCTCAGGCCACTTCCAAAATCGCGTCGACCTCGACCGCGACATTGCCGGGCAGCGACGGAGCGCCGACGGCGGCGCGGGCATGCTGGCCGGCCTCGCCGAAGACGTCGCGCATCAGTTCCGACGCGCCGTTGATGACCAGCGGATGGTCGTGGAAATCGGCGCCGGAATTGACGAACCCGCCCAGCCGCAGCACGCGGGTGACACGGTCCAGGTCGCCGCCCAGCGCGGCCTTGGCCTGGGCCAGGATGTTCAGCGCGCACAGGCGTGCGGCTTCCTTGCCCTGCTCGACCGTGAAGTCCTGGCCGACCTTGCCGACGAACTTGCGCTCGCCGTTCCAGACCGTCACCTGGCCCGAGATGTAGAGGGTGTTGCCCGAACGGGTGTAGGGCACATAGGCGGCCACCGGGGCGGCGGCCTGCGGCAACTCGATGCCCAGCTCCGCCAGGCGTGCGTCGATCCGACCGGTCATGATGCTTCTCCCTTCCCTGCTTTGGCCCGCGTCGGGGCCATGCGTTCGATGTTTGGGACGTGGTTTGGAGCCCGACCATAGCCGGGCCTGCCGGGTGGTGGGAAGATTCTTGCCGCCCGGCATCCCGGCAGAACCGTCCGTCAGCGGCAAAAGATTCCGGGAAAGTTTTTCGGACGCCGGACCGAGAAGCGCGGGCCCAACCCTGCCCTTTTTGCCGACCTATTTTTATTTCATAGCGAAATCAGTCACTTATGCCACACCACCGCAGTTGGCACGGCGCTTGAAAGAGTGGTGTCAGGAAAACGCACGTTGCCTCGCCGGTCAAATGACCAGGGGCGGGGACAGCCTCAGAAGGAGACTAGGACCATGGCCGGAAATGTGACCCTGACCGCTTCGATGCGCACGAACCTCCTGCAGCTGCAGAGCACGCAGGCCGGTATCGACAAGAAGCAGAACATCCTGTCGACGGGCAACAAGATCAACTCGGCTCTGGATGGTCCTACCGCCTTCTTCGCCGCCAAGGGTCTGAACCAGCGCGCCGGCGACCTGACGTCGCTGAAGGACGCGATGGGTCAGTCGATCAGCACCATCCAGGCCGCCGACAAAGGCCTGACCTCGATCGACTCGCTGGTCGACCAGGCCAAGGGCCTGACCACCGCCGCCTACGCGGCGCTCGGCAACGACGCCGCCTCCATCGCCACCCGCAAGTCGCTGGCCTCGCAGTTCAACACCCTGAAGGACCAGATCGACAAGCTGGCCTCCGACAGCGGCTATCAGGGCAAGAACCTGATCAACGGCAACGGCCTCAGCATGGACAGCACCAGCGCGTCCCGTGCCGCCGTCAACACCATCGTCGGCGTCGACAACGCCCGCGTCACCAACGTCATCTCAGCCGACACCTACGCCATCCGCATCAAGGGTGACGGTTCGGTCGAAGGCAAGACCGCCGACATCTCCACCGCGGAGAACGCGCATGGCCTGGTCGGTCTGAAGCTGTCGGGCACGATGTCCAGCACGCTGGGCAGCTTCTCCGACGTCCAGATCGAGGTGCGCGGCGCCAACGGCCGCACCCGCGACTTCATCGTCAAGGACGGCGACGAGAGCCGCACGATCTCCTACTTCGACAACACCCAGACGATCGAAGCCAAGCTGACGCAGGCGGCGACCTCGACGCAGCCCCAGATTTCGAACGTCAACATCAGCGGCACCATCGAGGAAGGCGACATCTTCACCATCACGGTGGAAGGCCAGTCCTTCAGCTACACCGCCACCAGCGGCGACGTCGCCGTCGGCCAGAACGCCGCCAAGAACGTGGCGACCAACCTGAAGAACTCGATCACCAGCGCCATCGCCGGCACCGGCCGTCTGGCCGGCAAGGATGTCGCCTCCGCCGCCATCGGCGGCAGCGGCACCATCACCCTGACCGGCAACACCACGACCGGCGTGGTGCGGGAGATGACGGTGACGACCGGCGCCACCAACGCGCTGACCAAGAAGATCTCGGAGAGCTTCGCGTCGGGCACCATCGTGTCCTTCACGGTCGACCGCCGCCTGCTGGAAGCGGCGAACAACCAGGGCAACGGCATCTCGACCATCGAGAAGAAGGTCGACCTGCAAATCCAGGTCACCAACTCCAACGGCGCCCAGATCACCCGCGACGGCATGAGCGACCGCGGCGACGGCAAGCTGGACGGCGGCGAGCAGTCCTTCAACTTCGACAGCGGCACGGTGCGCCTGAACGTCGATGCCAAGACCATCAAGCAGGCTGCTTCGAGCAACTGCTCGGCCAACATCGTCACCAAGCAGATCTCCGACGCCAACACGTCGAACGACATCACCGTCCAGTTGAACGAACGCAACACCAACTCGATCACGGTGAACGCGGTCAACCTGTCGACCAGCGGCCAGGGCCTGCAGATGGATGCGGCGCAGAACGGCTGGATGGACCGTTCCGACATCGACAAGGCGGTCGCCGGCCTGGATCATGCCAAGTCGACGATCCGCTCCGCCTCACAGAACCTGTCGACCAACCTGAACATCATCACGACCCGCGAGAGCTTCACCAAGGAGTTCAGCGACGTGCTGACGGAAGGTGCCAGCAAGCTGACGCTGGCCGACCAGAACGAGGAAGGCGCCAGCCTGCTGATGCTGCAGACCCGGCAGCAGCTGGGCACCATCGCCCTCTCGCTGGCCAACCAGTCGCAGCAGTCGATCCTGCGCCTGTTCTGATCCGGAACGACAGCCAGACACACGAAAAGGGGCGCCCCCGCCGGGGCGCCCCTTTTCGTTTCCGGGCTTTCCGAACAGGCCCATTCAATACTATTTGGGCGCCGGTCAGCGCGGCCGCAGGGCGTCCCCGATCAGCGCCCGGGCGTCGGCGGCCAGCGCGGCCCGGCCTTCGCCCCGCGTGTACATCATGTGGCCGCCGGGATGCACCGTCACCGAAACCCGGCCGCGTTCTCCCTCCGGCAGTTCCAGCCGGGACGCAACCCAGCGCGACGCCATGTAGGGCGTGATCAGGTCGGTGCGGCCATGGGCGATCAGCACCCGCAGCGCCGGCTGCAGGGTCAATGCCGTCTGCAGCGCGTCCACGGCGCTCGGCACCGTCATGCGCGGCCAGTCCCAGTTCCGGTTCACCCGGTCGCTGAGCAGCCGATAAGGCTCGTCCGTCCGCACCCCGAGCGTATCATGGACATAGGCGGCGAAGGCCGTGGTGTAGGTCGGGATCGTGCCCTTCAGGAAGGGGTCGAACGGCACGCGCGGCGCTCCCGGATCGGGGTCGGGCGCGGTGAAGGTGCCGTCATAGATGCTGAGGATCCGTTCCCGGTCGCGCAGAAGCTCGCGCGTGAAGACGCCCATCGGAACGCGCCCGCGCTGGCGCCGCACGGTTTCCACCGGCAGGCCGGTGATGCGCGCCACCTCGGCGAAGAGGTCCTTTTCCGCGTCGAGGCGGCCGTAATCGAGCCGGGCCAGTCCGGTCAGGTAAGGGCCGAGCGCAAAGCGTTCCGCCGCTTCGGCCGCCTGCTCCGGCGTGCCGGCCGTGCGCCCCAGCGCCGCGGCGGAGGCGGCCATCGACGGCAGCTTCAGGGCCGGGCCGAGGATGCCGTCCTCGTCGATGGCGGCGAAATCGACGACCGGCGAGACCAGGATCAGGCCGTTGACTGCAAGCCCGACCCGCTCGATCAGCTCGTCCGCCATCCTGGCGATGCGGAAGCCGCCATAGCTTTCTCCCGCCAGGAAGGTCGGCGACGACCAGCGGCCATTGCGGGTCAGCCACAGCCGGACGATCTCGGCCATCGACCGTGCATCCCCTTCCACCGACCAGAAGCGCTTCTCATCCTCGTCGGGCTTCAGCGCGCGGCTGTAGCCGGTGCCGACCGGATCGATGAAGACCAGATCGGTGAAGGCCAGCCAGCTGTCGGGATTGTCGACCAGCGGCGCCGGCGGCCGCGGCAGGGTTCCGTCCGGCCCGAAGGCGACGACCTTCGGACCGGCGGCGCCCAGATGCATATAGGCCGATGCCGCCCCCGGCCCGCCGTTGAAGACGAAGGTGACCGGACGCGGACCGTCGGAGGGACTCTTCGATTCGGCCGGTTCGGCGGTGTAGGACACCGTGAAGATGCGCGCCGCCAGTTCCTCCTTCACGCCGTCGCGAAGCGGCAGGAATTCGGCCGTCGCGCTATAGGACAGCGCCCCGCCGGGCAGCGGCAGGCTGTGCCGGGTGACGCTGCGCTGGGGGTCGAAACCCTGGAGGCTGTCGGCTTTGCGGCCGTCCGAGTTGCGTTCGTCCGGCTTTGCCGCATCCGCCTTTCCCGCTTCGGCCTTTCCCGCTTCGGCCGTGCCGCCTTCCGGCCGGTCCGCCGCTGCCGCGGAACCGGGGACCAGCGGCGGCATCAGCAGGGCCGGGAGCAGGGCCATCGCCAACAGACGTGACAGGCTGCGGGAGCGGGAAGGCGCGGACAGGAGCGGCATCTGGGAATCCAAGACAGTTTCTGCGGGGCGATCTCCAGCCACCGCATATTGCGGTCCCGCCCGCGATCCGCAACCGGCCCGCAGTCCGGTGCCATTTTTAGGACATATTTTTTCGGCGACGGCGTCGGCGCCGGGCTTGCCGGTTGCGCCGCGCGATACATACTGATTAACCCGAAAAGGTAACATCTTCCGGGTTAGAGTTCTTCCACCGCCCACCCGGGCCAACTTTGACGGGATCCCGCCGACATGCTCCTTCCACGGCATGCCACCATACGCGCACGGCTGTTCCTCGGCTTCGGCGCGGTGCTTGTGCTTCTGATCAGCCTGACCGTCATCGGGGTCCGCGAGGTGCGGAAGATCGATGCCGATCTCACCCGGATCAACGACGTGAACAGCGTCAAACAGCGCTATGCCATCAATTTCCGCGGCAGCGTGCATGACCGCGCGATCGCGCTCCGCGACGTGGTGCTGACCAGCGATGCGACGACCCTGTCCGCCGTCCTGGCCGACATCGACCGGTTGGCCAGCTTCTATGACCAGGCGGCCAAGCCGCTCGACGCCATGTTCGCGACCATGACCGACATCGAGCCGGAAGAGCGGGCCATGCTCGCCGGCATCAAGGAGATCGAGGCGAAGACCCTGCCGGCGATCAAGGCGGTCACCACCGCCCGCAAGGCCGGTGACATGGCCGCCGCGCAGAAGGCCCTGATGCAGGACGCCCGTCCCGCCTTCACCGAATGGCTGAAGCGCATCAACGCGTTCATCGACCTGCAGGAGTACAAGAACCAGCAGATCGCCGCCCGCACCCGCACGGTCGCCAGCGGTTTCCAGACGCTGATGCTGTCGCTGTGCGCCGCCGCCCTGTTGCTGTCCGGCGCCTTCGGCCTGTGGACAGTGGCGGCCCTGCGCCCGCTGCGCCGCCTGACCGACGCGATGCTGATGCTGGCCAAGGGCGATCTGAGCGTCGCCGTGCCGCCGTCCGAGGCCAAGGACGAGATCGGGCAGATCACCGGCGCCGTCGAGGTTTTCAAGGCGAACGCCGTGGAGGCCGACGCCTTCCGCCGCCGTCAGGCCGAGGCCGAGCATGCCGCCGAGGAGCGCAAGCGGGCCGAGATGGCGGCGCTGGCCGACCGGTTCGAAAGCGAGGTGAAGGGCGTGGTCGACAGCGTCGCCTCCTCCTCCACCGAGGTGCGGTCCCTGGCGCAGTCGCTGGCGACGACCGCCGACCATACCGAGACGCAGGCGACCACCGTCGCCGCCGCATCCGAACAGGCGTCGGTCAATGTCCAGACCGTGGCCGCCGCCGCCGAGGAACTGGCCGCCTCCATCGCCGAGATCGGCCGGCAGATCGGCGAGAGCAGCCGCAAGGCAAAGCAGGCTGCCGATCAGGCCGACGGCACCAACCGCATCGTCGACGGCCTGTCGTCCAAGGCGAACCAGATCGGCGACGTGGTGAACCTCATCAACTCCATCGCCGGGCAGACCAACCTGCTGGCGCTGAACGCCACCATCGAGGCGGCGCGGGCCGGCGAGGCGGGCAAGGGCTTCGCCGTGGTCGCCAGCGAGGTGAAGAGCCTGGCCAACCAGACCGCCAAGGCGACCGGCGACATCTCGCAGCAGATCGCAGAGATCCAGACGGCGACCGCCGACGCGGTCCAGGCGATCCAGAGCATCGCCGCCACCATCGGTGAAGTGAACGTCATCGTCGGCACAATCGCCCAGGCGGTCGACGGCCAGAACGCCGCAACGATGGAGATCGCCCGCAACGTCCAGCAGGCGGCGGCCGGCACCAACGAGGTCTCCTCCTCGATCGGCGGCGTCCTGCAGGCCGCGTCGGAGACCGGAAGCGGCGCCAGCCGCCTGCTCTCCTCGTCCGGGGAACTGTCGAAGCAGGCCGAACTGCTGCACGCGCAGGTCGACCGCTTCCTCGGCAGCGTGCGCGGCAAGGTCTGAGTCTGGAACGGGGGGTGGGGCAAAAGGTAGCAAAGCCCATGCTTGCGGGTGGCGGCCGGGAACTCTAGGAAATTCCCGGCCGCTGCATCTCCTGCGCGAGCCATCCGCCGGATGCACCCTTCGACCGTCACGGGTCCGCCATGAGCGACAGCGAAAACACCGGCCCCGTCGATTACGGCCGCCTCGTCTGGAGCGACGATCTGGTTCTGGGCGTCAACTCCATTGACGAGCAGCATCGCGAATGGATCGCGCTGGTCCAGGCCTTCGAACGCGCCGTCACCGAAGGACGGCCGGCCGAGGAGATGCGCAGCACCCTGGCCGCCGCCGTCGCCTACACCGAGTCGCATTTCGCCGACGAGCAGCGGGTGATGGAGGAGGCGGGCTATCCCTTCCTCGACGACCATATCGGCCAGCACCAACTCGCCTGGGACCGGGTGCATGCCTTCGCTTCAGTCGAAGGGGCCGGCGAGATGGCCGACGAGGAAATGCGGCGGAGCCTGGCCGAATTCCTGCCGCAGTGGCTGATGCTGCACATCAACACCGCCGACCGCCAGTTCGCCCGCTGGCTGAAGGGCACGATGGCTCCCGGCACCGCGTCCGGCGCCGCCCCTGGGGGCCCGGCGGGTCCCGATGGCCGGGTGTTCGGCGACATTCCCGTCTGATTCCCGTCCCGCTCGGGCGGGATCCGGACCGCCCGCCGTTGCGATTCGCCGGAACCGCCGCTACACAGGGGGCATCCGCGCGAGCAATCCCGTTTTCCGGAGCGTTCTTCCATGTCGACCCTGCCCGATCAGGCCACCATCGCCGCCACCGCGGCCAAGATCCTGCTGGAGATCAAGGCGCTGCACTTCAACGCCGAGACGCCCTTCATCTTCACCTCGGGCTGGGCGAGCCCGGTCTACACCGACTGCCGCCGCATCGTCTCCTTCCCGCGCGCCCGCAAGGCGCTGATGGATTTCGCCGTCGCCACCATCGAGCGCGAGATCGGCTATGAGGCCATCGACGCGGTGGCGGGCGGCGAGACCGCCGGCATCCCCTTCGCCGCCTGGATCGCCGACCGGCTGGAACTGCCGATGCAGTATGTGCGCAAGAAGCCGAAGGGCTTCGGCCGCAATGCCCAGATCGAGGGCCTGCTGACGGAGGGGCAGCGCGTCCTGCTGGTCGAGGATCTGGCGACCGACGGCAAGAGCAAGGAGAACTTCGTCACCGCGCTACGCAACGGCGGCGCCCAGGTGACCGATACCTTCGTGATCTTCCACTACGGCATCTTCCCGCAGTCGAAGGTCAACATGGACGCCATCGGCGTCCGCCTGCACGCGCTGTGCACCTGGTGGGACGTGCTGAAGGTCGCCCGCGACAACCGCTATTTCGACGAGAACACCCTGTCGGAAGTCGAGAAGTTCCTGAACGACCCGGTCGGCTGGTCGTCGGCCCACGGCGGCAAGTCGAGCATGTGATGCCAAATGGGGGCGGGGAAACGCTTCCCGCCCCCGGCTCCGCCGGTGGCCGTCAGGCCATCAGCGCCTGGATCCTGTCTCTGAAAGCCGCCTCGTCGAAAGTGCCGTCGTTGGCGGTTGAAATCCAACCGGGCAGAGCCGGGTGCCAGAACGGGTTGTAGAGGATCACCGACCGCTTCCTGTTCAGCATTCCACCCAGATAGCTGAAGGACGACCGGCTGGTTATCAGCACGTCTGCGGTCGAAAACAGGGACAGGCAATCGAGCGCCTCGGCATTCGCCATGATCGTCGCGTTCGGGATGGCGGCGAACTCTTCGATTTTCGATTCCTCGGGGCTAATCCGCTTCGGCTCCCCAATGGATTTTTCGATCCCGTTCTCGCCGGGCTTTAGCTCGACCTCCTTGGTCGGTATCTCGGTGTGAATTTCGAAGCTGCAGGGGACGCCCATTTCCTCCAGCAGCCGCGAAACGCGCAGCGACGCCTTGATGTAATAATCGTTCGGCAGCATGCGGTTGGCGGCCACCACCATCATTTCGCCGCGACGGACGTGAACCGCCACGCGCAGCTTCTCCTTGTTCGGAGGCAGATGGGAGAAGGGGGAAATCTCCCTGCAGCATTCGTAGCATGCCGGATGAGCGTCTGTGATGCCGTAGGGAAGCGATATCCTGACGATGATCGGCCGATCGACAGACTGGGCCTGCGCGGTGATGGCCTCCATTGCCTCAGGCGTAATATTGTGAACATTCACGACGTAGTAGGATTGAGGAACCGCAACATCCGATTTGATCGTGAATCGGCGATTGAACGCGTCGACGAAATCCTGGCTCCCACTGTTCTCTTCCAGTGACTTCAAACCCTGGTAATCGACCTTGGCCAGGGGAGAGTGGATGTAGGGAACCTTCAAGAGCCGCGAAAGAGCGTAGATGCCGTAAATCCGTTGCAACTGGGCACCGACGCCGTCGGTCATCTTATCATTCTGATAGGTGACTGCGATTTTCCAGGAAGGATTGGAAAGTTCCTGTCCGCTGCTCATGATGCTTCCACTTCTGCAGAGTTCGCCATATGCCCGCCATAGGCGGAATTCCAAAGTCTCGCCCGACCGGACGTGCTTAACACAGCTTCGCAAACTCGAAAATCGGAGCCTTGGCCGGATGGCTGTTCGCAAATACCCGACGGATGGGGAAGCGGTGGAATGATACCGCGGCGGCCTATGCCGAACGGGAGGCCGCATCGGCTCCGACGGCCGCTTCCTGCTCCGGCCGGGGGCGGTGGTTGAAGCGCACGCGGACGATTTCACACCGCCCCTGCCCCTCCACGGCACCGCCATCGCAGGGGCGGCGGTCCAGCACGTCGAAGGAAAGCGTCGACAGCCCGTCGCCGGTCGGGATTTTCCCGGTGGACCAAAGCTCCTGAAAGACGCGGCGGTTAACGCGCGAGATTGGTGACGGCGTCGCATCCGGCGTGAAGCCGTCATTGTCATGGTCGAGCGGCTGGAAGCGGCCCTTGCGCCGGCCGGTGGGGATGCGGCGCGCCCGGATGCGCAGCGAGAAGTCGAAATCCTCGTATCCCCAGCCCCAGTACAGGTTGGAATAGCCGTCGACCTGCCGCATCGTCGCGTTCGGCATCAGAAGCACGCCGCCCATATTGCTTGCAAGGTCGGTCGTCACCGTCCGGTCCGAGCGCCCCGGCGCCACCGGCCGCTGCTCCGCCCCGTACCAGAGGATGGGCGTGGGGCAGTCGGCCGGGGAATAATCGGCATCGACCGGCAGGTAATCGACGTCATGCAGGCAGGTGTAGTCGCTCTGCCCCTCGCCCAGCAGGAAACCGGCATTCATCAGCGCCCCGCGGTTGAAGGGAAGGCCGGCCTCCTGCTCCACGATGGTGATGCGATGGTCGATCCGCGGCACGAGCCGGTCGAGATACGCGCTCACCCACGGAACGAACTGCCGCAAATGGGTTTCCCGGTCCCGATAGGGGACGACGATGTGGAGGCGCGCGTCCGCGCTGTCGCCGGTCGTCATGTCAGTCCTTCCCTCCCTGTGCGGCGGATGGCAAACCGCTGCCGCCCTCGGCCGCGATGGCGATCACGCGCGGCTGTCCGCCCGCAAGATGAATGTCCCACATCGCCCGATAGGCCGCCTCGATATGCCGGGTGAATCGTGGGGTATCGAACAGCGGGCAGGTCTGCCGATTGCGCATCAGCCGCTCCCGCAGGGCGCGGAGCCGTTGGGGCGAGCGGGCGAGGTCCACCGCCGCCGCCTCGTAGGCCTCCTGCCCGTCGACGATCAGTTCCGGCAGTCCGGCAGCCCGCAGCAGGCTGGCCGCCACGCGCCCGGCAAAGGTCGTGCCGCGCCGCGTCAGCACCGGCAGCCCCGCCCACAGCGCGTCGCTGGCCGTGGTGTGCGCGTTGTAGGGAAGCGTATCGAGAAACAGGTCCGCCAGCCGGTGGCGCGCCAGATGCTCGGCATGGGGAATCGGGCCGGCAAAAACGAGACGGTCGGGATCAAGACCGCGGGCCTCGCCTTCGCGGCGCAAGTTGGCCGCCACCTGCGGATTTCCGGCATAGAGCCACAGGACGCTGCCCGGAACCGCGGCGAGGATGCGCGCCCAGCCGTCGAACAGGGCGGGAGTCAGCTTGTAGGCGCTGTTGAAGCAGCAGAAGACGAATCCATCGGCCGGCAGCCCGCAATCCGCGCGCGACGGGGTGGTGGCGGCGATGGCACGGCGGCGGTCGTTGGGCTGGTAGCAATCCGGCAGCCGCACCACCCGCTCGGTGAAGAACGCCTCCTCGCCCTCCGCGATCACCTCGGGGTCGGCGAGGATGTAATCGACATAGCCGGCTCCCAGCGTGCCCGGATAACCCAACCAGTTGACCTGCAGCGGAGCCGGGCGGGCGGCCAGGATCGACGTCCGTGAGAAGGTGGTGAAACCGGTCAGATCGACCAGAATGTCGATGCCGTCCGCCGCGATGACCTGCGCCGCATCGGCGTCGCCATGGCGGTACAGGTCGACGAACCGTTCGAGTCCCTGCTCGAACCGACGGCGCAGCGGGCTGCCGTCGTCGATGCCGGTCGAATAGGCGGTGACGGCGAAGCGGGACCGGTCATGCGTCTCCAGGGCATCCACCATCAGATGGCCCATCGCATGTTCCCGGAAATCCGACGACAGATAGCCGATGCGCAGACGGCCATCCCGTGGAAGCGCGGCGGGCGCGGGGGCGGATCGGTGGACAAGAACGGCGCCGCGGGCCTTCGCCGCCGCCCAGCGGGTCGCGGCCGATTGCTGGTCGGCAAGGGTCGAGGCGCAGGACAGGACGTCGAACGGGGATACGCCCTCCGCCCCCTCCCGCACCCGGCGGAGAAGCAGCGCCTCCAGACCGTCCAGGTCACGCCAATCGCAAAGCAGCCTCTGCTGGTGAACCAACTGGCCCAGGGCCGCGCCATGGCCGGGAACCAGCCACAGTACCCGCCGGCAGGCCTCCGCCGATACCGCGCTCCAGCCGCTCATCGCGGCGGCCATCGCCAGATCGACAGAGGCGTCGGTATCGTCGGGAGCCACGGCGACGGCATTGCGCAGGGCGGCGACCGCGAGATCGGGGCGGAATGCCTCCGCCAGCACGCCCGCCAGCCGCCGCCATGCCTCGGCGTTCAGCGGCTGCCGGACGAGCAGGCTTCTCAGGATCGCCAGCGCGCCGTTGGACTCGCGCATGATCGACAGGACCTGGGCCAGATTGATCTCCGCCACCGGGAAGTCGGGCTGCAGGTCCAACGCCGTGCGATATTGGGCGACGGCCTCCTGCAGGCGGCCGAGTTCCCGCAGGGCGTTGGCGAGATTGTTGTGCGCGGCCGGATCGGACGGTTCCAGCCGGACCGCGGCGGCGGCGGCGCGCCAGGCGTCCTCACGATGGCGCATATCATGTGCCGCGTTGCCCAATGCCAGCCAGCTTCGCGCACTCGACGGATCGAGCGCCACCGCAGGACGGCCGGCGGCGACCGCTTCGGCCGGCCGGCCAACGGCATGGAGCAGGCAGGTCAGGTCGTGCCGGATGCCCACGTCGAGCGGCGCCAACCCGATGGCCTTGCGGAATACCGCTTCCGCCTCCGCATTTTGGCCAAGGTGATGGAGCGCCACGCCCAGCCTGGACAGTGACGAGGCGTCGGCGGGAGAGAGCCGCACCGCCTCCCAGTGGGCGGCCACCGCCTCGGCGAAGCGCCCCAGATCCTGCAGGGCGACGCCGAGATTGTTGTGGACCTCTCCCAGATGGGCATGGGTCGCCAGTACCTTGCGGTAATGAGGTTCCGCGTCCTGCGGCCGTCCCTGGCTGTGCAGGGCCAGCGCCAGACCATAATGGGCATCGACCGAATCGGGCGCGACCCGCAGCGCCGCCGCATAGACCGTCGCCGCCGCATCCCAGCGGGCCATGCCGGCCATCGCCGCGCCGAAATCGAGATAAACCTCCGGATCCTTGGCGATGGCCAACGACTTCTGGAACAGGATCACCGCCTCGCGCGCCCGACCCAGCCGCAACTCCACGACGCCCAGCCGGTGCAGGGCCTTCGGGTTCTGCGGCTCGGCCTGCAGGGCTTCGAGGTAACGGGCCCTCGCCTCCTCCAACTTGCCGGCCCTTTCCGCCGACAGGGCGCGGGTGAAGCCGGTCGATTGGCTTTTGTCTGCCATAGCCGACCTCAATCGCGCCAGCGCGTGTGTTCCAGGATGCGGGGGATCTCGGCCGGACGGCTGGCATCACCCCAGTTCGAGATGTCGGGAATGGTGGTCACGCCGTACCGGCGGCCGAGCAGGCTGAGGATGCTCTGGTCGTGGCGATGGTCGCGGAACTCCGGATAGTTCGGCAGGCCGCATTCGTTGGGGGCGTCGGTGATCAGCCGGGCATCCTGGGCATACCGCAGCCATCGGGAAATGAAGTCCCTGCTTTCCGGCCCACGCTCGCAGACGATGAAGCTGGCCAGGATCTGCGGCGCGTCGATGAAGGGCGGACGGTCCAGCCCCATGAAATGGAAGCAGTCGCGCTTCGTCCAGACGCGGTTGCTGTGATGGTCCTCCAGCGTGAACAGCAGCACCGGCAGGTCACGCCGTTGGCGGCAAATCTCGATCACCGGATCGGCGCTGTGGACGAAATGGGCGCCGCTGTCGCTGTAGAACAGCATGTCGCCATCCTGCAGATGCTCCCGCAGCATGAGATCGATGAAATAAGGCTTCCACAGCCAATATCCGGCCCCGCGCGGCTGCTCCAGGATATGGCGGTTCCGTGCGGCGAACGTAGCGTCTATGTGCTGCCGCCCCATCATGGCCACGCCGTCGAAGCCGCCCGCGGCAAGACCGGTCTTCGCATTGTGTTTCTGCGCCGTGGTGAAGGCCCCGTCGGCATAGTTCAGCAGCACCCGCTTCATCGTCCGTCCTCCCGCCGCTCAAAGTCGGCTTTCGATCCATTCGGCCAGACGGAAGGCGTCGAAATAGAAATCCTCCGCGCCGAGGAAGGGCGGCGTGCTGCGATAGCGGCGGTAGGTGTCGTAGTCGTCATCGGCGGCCAGGATGGCGTCGCAGGCCTCCTCGTCGGACGCATAGCGCGACACGTCGATGAAGCTGCCGGCGGCGACATCCCGCAGGACCCCCGGATCGCCCCAGTAAAGCGGCACGGCGCCCGCCTGGAAGGCGTCCAGGATCTTCTCCGTCAGATAGCCGGGATGGCTCGCATTCTCGAACGCGAAGGCGAAGCGGTAGCGCGAGAAGACGCGGATCTTCGGCAGCCAGCCCATCTTCACCACGCTGCCGGTGTTGTTCAGCAGCCAGCCGACCGACTCCACGTGCCGCCGGGCGCAGAGCATCTGGAAGAAGTCGTTGCGGCGGGCGCAGTTGGGGTTCTTGTAGAGGAAGGCGCAGAATTTCCGCTTCTCGGCCTCTTCCCGCGTCGGCGGCACCGGCGGCAGGACGGAATGGCAGAAATGCGGCGTCGCCCCCTCGCGCCTGTGGTCCCAGGCATGCATGACGTAGAGCGGCAGGCGGTAATGCCGGGGATCGTCGATGCGGTCGAACGACACCGACATGTCGACGGCGTCGAGCGGCGGCCGCACATTCTCGCCGGTGAAGAACATCGACCGGGCGGTCCGTATTTCCCGGGGACTGGTGCCGAACACCGATATGATGGCGAGATCGCTGTCGTTGTCGACGACCGATACGTCGAAGCGGGCGGACAGGATATCCACGAAGAAGTTCGTGGCCGGATCGAACTCCGGCCAGAAATCGAAGAAGGCGATCTTCAGCCGAGGCTTCGCGCCGCGCCCGCCGCGGTCCGGTCCATGCAGCAGAAAACGGTCGAGACGTGCCGGGTCCTGATGGGAAGACGCCAGAAATTCCGAAAGGAAATCGCTGGTCCGCTGGTCGATCATGCCCAAGACGCTCCCGCACGCACTGATTGCCGCGAGCGGCCCTTTTGCCCGGACAAGCTCGGCGGACACACCGTAGTTATGCCATCGCCGGGCTGCCAGCGGTATTTTTGGAGCCGCCGGGCCGGGCCTGCCCCCGCAAAGCCGGTTCGCAGTTGCACACAACGGATGTGAGCGGTCCTTGACCGGACGGCCCGCGCCGCTAATATCCGGCGCCATGGACGTCTCTGTACGGATCCCGATGATGATGCGCGCACCGGCGCATCGCGCGCGAATTACCGGCCCGGCTCTCTGAGGAGGGCCGGGATCGAGACCTTATGTGCGTCGGGTGGCAGGAACCAGCCGCCCGATGGTGACGCCTTCCCCCAGGGATCCGATATGACCCGCGATTACAAATCGACCGTCTTCCTGCCGCGCACCGACTTCCCCATGCGTGGCGGCCTGCCGACCAAGGAGCCCGAGCTGCTGAAGCGCTGGGCCGAGATGGACCTGTTCGGCAAGCTGCGCGCCGGCGCCAAGGGCCGGAAGAAGTTCGTGCTGCACGACGGCCCGCCCTATGCCAACGGCAACATCCACATCGGCCATGCCGTCAACAAGATCCTGAAGGACGTGATCGTCCGCTTCCGCCAGATGCAGGGCTTCGACGCCGACTATGTCCCCGGCTGGGACTGCCACGGCCTGCCCATCGAATGGAAGATCGAGGAGAAGTACCGCAAGGCCGGCAAGAACAAGGATGACGTGCCGCTCATCCAGTTCCGCGCCGAATGCCGCCAGTTCGCCGAGGAATGGGTCGGCATCCAGGCCGCCGAGTTCCGCCGTCTGGGCGTGGAGGGCGACTGGAAGCACCCCTATGCCACCATGACCTTCCCGGCCGAGGCCCAGATCGTCCGCGAAATCCACAAGTTCGCGATGAACGGCGGCCTCTACAAGGGCTCCAAGCCGGTGATGTGGTCGGTGGTCGAGAAGACCGCGCTGGCCGACGCCGAGGTGGAATACCACGACCACACCTCCACCACCGTCTTCGCCCGCTTCCCCGTCTGGGGGTCGTCGGCGCCGGAGGTGGACGAGGCCAGCATCGTCATCTGGACGACCACGCCCTGGACCCTGCCGGCCAACCGCGCCATCGCCTATGGCGAGGAGATCGAATACGCCACCTTCAAGGTGACCGCCGTCGCCGAGGGCAGCAAGGCCGTGGTCGGCGAGCGTCTGGTGCTCGCCACCGGCGTGGCCGAGGGCGTGCTGAAGGAGGCCGGCGTCACCGAGTGGAAGCAACTGCACCGCTTCCCCGGCGCGCGCCTTGCCGGCACCTGGTGCCGCCACCCGCTGAACGGCAAGGGCTACGACTTCAAGGTGCCGCTGCTGGCCGGCGACTTCGTCACCACCGACGCCGGTTCGGGCTTCGTCCACATCGCCCCCGGCCATGGCGAGGACGACTTCCGCCTGGGTCAGGCCAACGGCATCGAGGTGCCGCAGACGGTGGGCGAGGACGGGCGCTATTACGCCCATGTGCCGCTGTTCGCCGGTCTGGCGGTCTACACCGACCAGGGCAAGTCCGGCCCGGCCAACAAGGCGGTGCTGGAAGCGTTCGATGAAGCCGGGTCGCTGCTGGCCAGCAACCGCATCAAGCACAGCTATCCGCACAGCTGGCGGTCGAAGGCTCCGCTGATCTTCCGCACCACGCCGCAGTGGTTCATCTCGATGGAGACGAACGACCTGCGCAAGGTGGCGCTGCAGGCGATCTCCGACACCCGCTGGGTCCCGCCGCAGGGCGAGAATCGCATCCGTTCGATGATCGAGAGCCGTCCGGACTGGTGCATCAGCCGCCAGCGCGCCTGGGGCGTGCCGATCGCGCTGTTCGTCCGCAAGGCGACCGGCGAGATCCTGCGCGACGAGGCGGTGTTCGCCCGCATCGCCGACATCTTCCAGCAGGAGGGTGCCGACGCCTGGTTCGCCCGCGATCCGCAGGACTTCCTCGGCAACGCCTATTCCGCCGAGGAGTTCGAGCAGGTCCGGGACATCGTAGACGTCTGGTTCGAGTCGGGCTCCTCGCACGCCTTCGTGCTGGAACAGCGGCTGGAGGAATTGGCCTGGCCGGCCGACCTCTATCTGGAAGGCTCCGACCAGCATCGCGGCTGGTTCCATTCGTCGCTGCTGGAAAGCTGCGGCACGCGCGGCCGGGCGCCCTACAACGCGGTGCTGACCCACGGCTTCGTGCTGGACGAGCAGGGCCGCAAGATGTCCAAGTCGCTGGGCAACGTGGTGGCCCCGCAGGAGGTCTGCGACCAGTACGGTGCCGACATCCTGCGCCTGTGGATCATCAACTCCGACTATTCGGAAGACCTCCGCATCGGCAAGGAGATCATCAAGACCCAGGCCGACCTGTACCGCCGCCTGCGCAATACCCTGCGTTACCTGCTGGGCGCGCTCGCCGACTACACCCCGGCCGAACGGATCGACGCCGCCCAGATGCCGGAGCTGGAGCGCTGGGTCCTGCACCGCCTGTCGGAGCTGGATGCGCTGGTCCGCGAGAAGGTCGAAGCCTACGACTTCCACGCCCTGTTCGTGGCCCTGCACAACTTCTGTGCGGTGGAGCTGTCGGCCTTCTACTTCGACGTCCGCAAGGACAGCCTCTATTGCGATCCGGTCGATTCGGTGCGCCGCCGGTCGGTGCGGACGGTGATGGAGCACCTGTTCTCCACCCTGACCGCGTGGCTGGCCCCGATCCTCTGCTTCACCGCCGAGGAGGCTTGGCTGGCGCGTCCGGAAGGCCTCGAGGAGGGGGATGGCTGGACCGACGAAAGCGTGCATCTGCGCGGTTTCCCGGAGGTCCCGGCTGACTGGCGCAACGACGCTCTCGCCGCCAAGTGGGAGTCGGTGCGCAACGTCCGCCGCGTCGTCACCGGCGCGCTGGAGCTGGAACGCGCCAACAAGACCATCGGCTCGTCGCTGCAGGCCGACCCGACCGTCTATGTCGACTCGGCGACCAAGGCCCTGCTGGCCGACGTGGATTTCCAGGACGTCTGCATCACCTCCGCCATCGAGGTGACGGATGCCGCGGCGCCGGAGGGGGCCTTCACCCTGCCCGACGTCCCCGGCATCGCCGTCGCCCCGGCCCTGGCCGAAGGCGAGAAGTGCGAGCGCTGCTGGAAGGTCCTGGAGGAAGTCGGCACGGTCGCCGACCACCCGACGCTGTGCGTCCGCTGCTCCGACGCGGTGGCATGAGGCCAGTTACCACATCCGCGGCTCTATTCCCTCTCCCCCCCGCTTTCGCGCAAACTTCGTTTGCGCTGACGCGACAGGCGCACCCCCGGCCCGCCGAAAGCGGGGAGAGGGTTAGGGTGAGGGGGGTCCGCCTGCCGGACGCCCCTCGCCGCGCATCCCCCTCACCCCGGCTCTCCCCCCAGAGGGGAGAGGAAGGATGTATGGCCCCATGAACGCCTTCGTCGCCAACCAATCCCGCTCCTACTGGCTGTTCGGGCTGATCGTCGCCGTGGTGGTGGTCGTGCTCGATCAGGGCAGCAAATGGTGGATCCTCGAACAGGTCATGCAGCCGGTGCCGCATGTCATCGAGGTGACGTCCTTCTTCAACCTCGTGCTGGTGTGGAACTACGGCGTCAGCTTCGGCACCTTCGCCGGCGGCGGGGCGCTGATGCCCTATATCCTCAGCGCCATCGCCGCGGTGATCGCCGTCTGCCTGATCTTCTGGCTGCGGCAGGCCGAACGGCGGCTGATCGCACTGGCGCTGGGCTTCATCATCGGCGGGGCGGTGGGCAACGTCGTCGACCGGCTGCTGCACGGCGCGGTGGTCGACTTCCTCGATTTCCATCTCGCCGGCTGGCATTTCTGGGCCTTCAACGTGGCCGACAGCGGAATCAGCGTCGGCGTGGTGCTGCTGTTGATCGACGGACTGTTCGCGGGCCGCGAAAAGTCGTAAGAGTTCCGTCGCCGGTGGCGTTATAACCGCCGGCGAGCGCTGACCATGCGGTCCCGACCTTCGGGCCGGGTCGCTACGACGTGACAGACGACGGGATCTTCCGAACGTGACCAGCATCTCCTCCGCCCTCTCCTTCCCCCGGAATCGGCTTCCGCTCATCGGGCTGGCGCTTGCGGCGTTGGCGCTCGCCGGCTGCTCGGATGTGCGCCGGTCCATCGGTCTCGACCGCCAGAGCCCCGACGAATTCGCCGTCGTTTCCCGCGCTCCGCTGACCCTGCCGCCCAGCATGCAGGACCTGCCGAAGCCGCGCCCCGGCGCTGCCCGCCCGCAGGACAGCACGCCGACCCAGACGGCGGCCGGCGCCGTGTTCGGCGGCGGCGCGCGCCGCACCGGCAAGGCGGCCGGCGAATCGACCGGCGAACGCTCGCTGGTCGCCCAGGCCTCGGCCCGCGACGGCATCGACCCGAACATCCGTGCCAAGGTCGATCAGGAAACCACCCAGCTGATCATCGCCGACAAGAGCTGGATCGATTCGCTGCTGTTCTGGCAGAAGCAGGAACAGCCCTACTCGCTGGTCGACCCTGCCAAGGAGCAGCAGCGCCTGCGCGAGGCCCAGGCCCAGGGCAAGTCGCTGGACGGTGCCGCCACCCCGACGATCGAGCGCAAGCGCAAGGCGCCGCTGGAAGGCCTGTTCTAAGCGACGGCCATCCGAACGGGCGTTTCAGCCTTGTCCAAGGCACGACATCACACCAGTTTCCGGGGGCGCCCTTCCCAATGAAGGGCGCCCTTTCGATTCGGACCTCCTGATCCGGGAGCCCTCATGCCTGCCGTCCTATCCGCCCGCCGCTTCGCCGTGGCCGGTCTCCTGGCCCTGACGATGACCGTCGCGGCCCCCCTGGCCCCAATGCCGCTTGGCCCCGCGCCTGCCCATGCGGCGGAAAAGGGGGTGTTCTTCCCCGAAAGCTTCACCTTGTCCAACGGCATGCAGGTGGTGGTGATCCCCAACCACCGCGTGCCGGTCGTGACCCACATGGTCTGGTACAAGATGGGCGCCGCCGACGAGGAGCGCGGCCAATCCGGCGTCGCGCACTTCCTGGAACATCTGATGTTCAAGGGAACGGATGTCATCCCGCCCGGCGAGTTCAGCCGCATCATCGCCAAGAACGGCGGGCGCGACAACGCCTTCACCAGCTACGACTACACCGCCTATTACCAGAACGTCGCCCGCGACCGGCTGGAGATGGTGATGCGGATGGAGGCCGACCGCATGGCCAACCTGAAGCTGACCGACGCGGTGGTCTATCCCGAACGCGACGTCATCATCGAAGAGCGGCGCCAGCGCATCGAGAACGAACCGGCCGACCGGATCGGCGAGCAGATCAACGCCACCATGTTCGTCCATCACCCCTACGGCACCCCGGTGATCGGCTGGCCGCAGGAGATGTCGACCCTGACGCGGGAAATGGCGGAGCATTTCTACAAGACGTGGTATGCGCCCAACAACGCCATCCTGGTGGTGTCCGGCGACGTCACGGCGGCGGAGTTGAAGCCGCTGGCGGAGCGCTATTACGGCGCCATCCCCGCCCGCCCGGTGCCGGAGCGCAAGCGCGTGTCCGAGCCGCCGCTCAACTCCTCCCGCCAAGTGGTGCTGCGTGACGAGGAGGTGCGGCAGCCGTCGGTCCGCCGCATCTGGACCGCGCCGTCCTATCGCCTCGACCCGGAGCATCAGGCCTATGCGCTGCAGGTGCTGGCCGAGATCATGAGCGGCGGCACCACCTCCCGCCTCTACCGCAGCCTTGTGGTCGATCAGAAGCTCGCCACCTCGGCCTGGCTCGGCTACGGCCCGACCGCCTGGGACATGGCGACGCTTAGCGTCGGCGCCAGCCCGGCCGCCGGGGTGCCGATGGATAAGCTCGAATCGGCGCTGTGGGCCGAAATCGACAAGCTGCTGAAGTCCGGCGTGACGGAGGAGGAGGTCGCCACCGCCCGCAAGCGCATGCTGGCCGCCGCGGCCTATGCCCGCGACAGCCTGACCGGGCCGGCCCAGACGCTGGGCGCGGCGCTCGCCACCGGCCAGAGCATCGACGATGTGGAAAGCTGGCCGGTGCGCATCGACGCCGTCACCGCCGATCAGGTCAACGCCGCCGCCCGCGCCGTGCTGAGCCAGACCAACCACGTCACCGGCCTGCTGCTGCCCCCGACCGGAAAGGACAGTTGAGGATGAGCTTGTTTCACGATGTTTCATCTGCCCGCGGGCTTCCCCCCTCTCCCCCCCGGGGAGAGGGTCGGGGTGAGGGGGATGCACGGCGTGGCTTTTCCCGACTGGCGAAGCGTATGCCTAAGAGCTTCTCCTCGCTGCGGCTCCCCCTCACCCTAACCCTCTCCCCGGGGGGGAGAGGGGATCTGCGCGTCGGTCTGGCAGCCGTATTCATAACGGTCATCGCGCTCATCTCCCCCGCCCACGCCATGGACATCAAGCGCGTGGTCAGCCCCGGCGGGATCGAGGCGTGGCTGGTCGAGGACCACAAGGTGCCGGTTCTGGCACTGGAATGGGCCTTCGAAGGCGCCGGCGGCACCGATCCAAAGGGCAAGGAGGGGCTGGCGAACCTGACCTCCACCATGCTGGACGAGGGTGCCGGGCCGTACGATTCGCAGGCGTTCCAGGCGCGGCTGCAGGACAAAGCCATCGCGCTTGGCTTCGATGCCGGCCGCGACGGCTTCAGCGGGTCGATGCGCACCCTGACCGAGCACCGCGACGAGGCGCTGGAACTGACCCGCCTGTCCCTGACCGACCCGCATTTCGCGCCCGAGTCCCTGGACCGCATGCGCGCCTCGATCACCGCCAGCCTGAGGCGCGATCTCGCCGACCCCAACTATGTCGCGCGGCGTCAGTTCTACGCCACCGCCTTCCCCAACCATCCCTATGGCGACGAGGTCCGCGGCACGCTGGACAGCCTGCCGACCATCACTCCGGACGACTTGCGCCGCTTCGTGAAGGGTCAGTTCGGCCGCGACCGGCTGGTGGTGGCCGCCACCGGAGACATCTCGCCGGAGGATCTCGGCAAGGCGCTCGACAAGGTGTTCGGCGGCCTGCCGGCGAAGGCCGACGTGCCGCCCATTCCCGACGTGACGATGTCCGGTCTGGGCCAGACCATCCTGCTGCCGCGGCCGACGGCCCAGACGGTGATGCTGATGGGTCAGCCGGGGGTGAAGCGCGACGATCCCGACTGGTATGCCGCCACGGTGATGAATTACGTGCTGGGCGGCGGCGGTTTCGGGTCCCGCCTGATGGAAGAGGTGCGGGAGAAGCGCGGCCTCAGCTATGGCGTGTACAGCTATCTGATCCCGATGGACCATGCGGCGCTGGTGATGGCCAGCGGGTCGACCGTGAACGCCAAGGCGGGACAGGCGCTCGACATCATGCGGCAGGAATGGGCGCGCATGGCGAAGGACGGGCTGACCGACCAGGAGATGGCCGACGCCAAGACCTACCTGACCGGCTCCTTCCCGCTACAACTCGGCTCGACCCAGGCGATCGCCCGCATCCTGCTGCAGGTGAAGCGCGACAATCTGGGCATCGATTACCTGAACCAGCGCGACCGCTACATCAACGCGGTGACCCAGGCCGACATCAAGCGCATCGCCCAGCGCCTGCTCGACCCGGCCAAACTGCTGACCGTGCTGGTCGGCAAGCCGGAGGGCGTCTCTCCGACGCGGACGATCGACGGCGGGAGTTGAGTGTCGGCTTCGAATGCCCCCACCCTAACCCTCCCCCGCTGGGCCGGGGAGGGGATTCAGCGCTTGTTCGCGAAGGCGGCGGCAGTCCCTCCCCCGCCCAGCGGGGGAGGTTAGGTGGGGGTCTAACTCCTCGAGATTCTACGCCAAATCCGGCTGACTCCCCGGAAAGCGCGGATCACTGGGATCGACCGGGCTCCCCGGCACCTTGCCCGGAATGATGCCGACCTGATCCGGCCGCGCAGCATCGTCACGGTCGCGGTCGTCCTCGCGCTCTTCCAGAGGCGGCGTGGCGGGCTTGTCTGACATGGCTTCCTCCTGTCGCAAATCCTGAAAACCACAACACTCCGCCCGCCATCCGGTTGCACGGCTCGGCCGCCCCGCATAGGCCGTTAAGCCGCGCCAACCGCCGCGTTTTGGCCCGTGGCCGTCACCGGCGGTCGGTGTTAGGCTCCCTGCGCCCCGCAGATGGGCCGCGTCAAAGGACCGCTGACGTCAAGGAGTCCAAAGCATCATGACCGCGCTGACCCGTTCCCCCGCCTGGGCCGCTCTCGCCCGACACCGCCAGGACATGGCCGGCACGCACATGCGTGAGTTGTTCGCCGCCGATCCCGGCCGGTTCAAAGCCTTCTCGATGGAGGCCGCGGGTCTGTTCCTCGATTATTCGAAGAACCGCATCACCCAGGACACGGTCGGCCTGCTGCTCGACCTCGCCCGCCAGCAGGATGTGGAGGGTGCCCGCGCCCGCATGTTCGGCGGCGAGCCGATCAACCTGACGGAAAAGCGCGCGGTCCTGCACACCGCGCTGCGCAACCGCTCCGACCGCGCCGTCACCGTCGACGGCCGCGACGTGATGCCGGGGGTGCGCGCCGTGCTGGAGCGGATGGACGCCTTCGCCAACTCGGTGCGTGACGGCGAGTGGCGCGGCTATACCGGCCAGCCGATCACCGACGTGGTCAACATCGGCATCGGCGGCTCCGACCTCGGCCCCGTCATGGCGACGGAGGCGCTGAAGCCCTTCGCCCATGCCCATGTCGCCCTGCATTTCGTCTCCAACGTCGACGGCACCCATCTGGCCGAGCAGTTGAAGTGGCTGGATCCGGAGACGACGCTGTTCGTCATCGCGTCCAAGACCTTCACGACGCAGGAAACGCTGACCAACGCCCACTCCGCCCGCCGCTGGTTCCTGGAGACCGCGCGGGACGAGGCGCATGTCGCCAAGCATTTCGTCGCCGTCTCCACCAACGAGGCGGAGGTGCGCAAGTTCGGCATCGACCCCGCCAACATGTTCGGCTTCTGGGATTGGGTCGGCGGCCGCTATTCGCTGTGGTCGGCTATCGGCCTGCCGATCATGATCGCCATCGGGCCGGAGCGCTTCGCCGAACTGCTGGCCGGCGCCCATGCGATGGACGAGCATTTCCGCACCGCGCCGCTGGAGCGCAACATGCCGGTGCTGATGGGGCTGCTCGGCGTCTGGTATCGCAACTTCTGGGACGCCTCGTCCTACGCGGTGCTGCCCTACGACCAGTATCTGCACCGCTTCCCCGCTTATCTCCAGCAGCTGGACATGGAGAGCAACGGCAAGTCGGTGACCCGCGGCGGCGAGCCGGTGGATTACCAGACCGGCCCGGTGCTGTTCGGCGAGTCCGGCACCAACGGCCAGCACGCCTTCTACCAGCTGATCCACCAGGGCACCTCGCTGATCCCCTGCGACTTCATCGCGGCGGCGACCACCCACAACCCGATCGGGGCGGAGGCCGGCGCCCATCACCGCATCCTGCTGTCCAACGTTTTCGCCCAGGCCGAGGCGCTGATGCGCGGCAAGACCGCCGACGAGGTGCGGGCGGAGATGACCAGGGCCGGCAAGCCGGCCGACGAGGTGGAGGCGTTGGTCCCCCACCGCGTCTTCCCCGGCAACCGTCCGTCCAACACCATCCTGATCCAGAGCCTGACGCCGGCGACGCTGGGCGCCCTGATCGCCCTGTACGAGCACAAGGTCTTCGTCCAGGGCATCGTCTGGGACATCAACAGCTTCGACCAGTGGGGCGTCGAGCTGGGCAAGCAGTTGGCCAACACCATCCTGCCGGAGATGGAGAGCGGTCCGGCCGAGGGGGCGCATGACAGCTCCACCACCGGGCTGATGGCATGGTGGCGGGCGCACCGCTAAGGAACGGCCCGGCTTACGCCAAATAATTGTATGTGCGCGAACGCAATCGGGCGGGACAACCTCCCCCCGATGGCGTTCGGAACATTGCGGTTGCGTTCCGGTTGAAGAGGGAAACGGTCCTTGCACCAACCCACACAACCGGAGCGACCCAATGTCCACACGCTTGCGCCTCGCCATCCTGATCTACGGAATGATCCAGGGTGTGGTCTTCGGCATCGGCACCGTCCTGGTCCTCGGCGTCCCCAGCCTTTCCGAGCAGGCGATGACGCTGATGCCGACCGTGGTGATTCTCAGCATCGTTCTGGCCGCCCCCATCGCCTGGTTCATGGCGCCGCGGCTGCGGCTGCGCTTCTGGCAGCGGCGGGAGGAACGGCAGCAGGCGCCGCGCCGGGTTACGCTGTCCTGACCGCTCAGTCCGTGCCGTCTTCCGCGACCTTGCCGAACAGCCAGTCGCGGAAGAACGGCGCGGTGGCCGACGCATTGGGTGTGATGCCTGACCAGTTATGAGGAGCGGAGACGTCGCATATCGCGGCGTCTCCGCATAGATTCTCAAATATCTTCGGACCTTTAAGTGAACAGAGAATCCCAGGTGTTATAGACGCTGGCCATCCATCCCGTAGACTGCGTTCCATTCACAAACGCATACTCAACAGTTCCTACCCCATTGTATCCAGTATTCGTTGTCTGAGATTGGATAATATCTCCATTATCAAAACTCCCGTCGTCCAACTCTCCCGGCTTATAAACGTAAAGCGTAGACCGGTCGTCCCCAAAGGTTATTTGGAGATTTGTTGTAACATTCGCAAAATAAATTATGTCCTGATTGTTTATTTCCGAGCCTGCCGCGTCATTTATAAGAGTGATTCCGGGAACAGAAAAGTCATGATAATAAAGATCGTTTCCTGATCCACCTTGCAAAAGGTCAGCAAAACCAAAGCCAGGATCAGTCCCTCCACCGATCAATGTATCGTCTCCATCTCCGCCATAGAGAGCGTCACGTCCGGGGCCTCCATCCAGACTGTCGTTCCCAACGTCACCCCAAAGCCAATCATCACCATACTGACCATATAACCTGTCATTTCCCAAATGACCGTTTAGATGGTCATTGCCATCGCCTCCTAGCAAGGTATCTGCCCCGGTCCATCCGACAACGGTGTCATTTCCAGACTTTGCATCAACAATCCAGTCCCCGACTTGAGAGCCAGATGTAGGAACCTGAAAGGATTATCTTTCTCGTTCAAAGATATCGAGTAGGGCATGGCGACCACCCAGTTTGGGAAGTTGATGAATTGGAAAATTTTCTACTTTCAATGGGCTCCACCAAGCAGAAAATAAACTTAGAAAGGCAAATAAATAAGTTTTTATCATCGTAAGTCATCTCATTTTTCTTGGTGCGCCATTTTATGGCGTGTACTATCAAGCAATATGCACCGAGGGGCTGTGAGATGACCAAGATCATTGGGTCGCAGATTCTGCTCGACGCAACCACCGGCATGGTCAAGCCCACCGGGTTACCTGCGCGCGCTTCGTCCACCGTCGCTTCTCAGACTCCCCCGCGCCCGCCCCTTACGGATATTGTGGATCTGTCCGATGCTGCGCGCCGAACAATGGGGCGTGAACAACCGACAGCCCTATCGGCGGAACGTGATCAGGAGATCCGACGCATCGGCGCGGCAATTCCGGCAATGGCGGATTGGGCCAGTGCGACAAGCGACTATATGGGAAAGGCCGCCGACGCATTTCGCACCGCCTTTGGCTTATCCGACAGCATCTCGATCACCTCCGGCGGGGCAGGGACGGCCATGATGGACGCAGTCGCGACCAGCCGGGGAATCGCCAAGCCCAAACTGCCATCCGTACTGGCGGAGGCCGGCGAGAGCGAGGCGGGAGCAACTGCAGAGGATCGCAAGGCTGGTACAGGCTTCATCGGGTTGAGCGTCACCGACCGGCAGGATCCACGGTTTGGCCAAAAGCTGGATGTCGCGTTCAACCGTTCCGCCGGAATCGCACCGGAGTCCATGACGCTGGTACGGTTGGATGATCCGCGGAATGGCGGCGCGCTGGCCAAGTTGCTGTCGCCCAACGGCGGAGATGATGCAAGCATGTTCGCGGTCACCGATGGCGACGCAGGGCAGAACGCGAGAGTCGCCGCCGCGATCCGTTCCGTCGGTATGGACGATTTCGCGACTTCAGCGCTGGCAATCGTCAAGGCGGTCGGCCGCTACTTGCCCGGCTTGGCCGAGAGCGGCACCGGTAGCCAATAAAACAGGGAGGCTCGGAGCGACGTCGGCTGTAGTCCGACGTCGCGCTTTCACCCTGCCCTTTCAAGCTGCCGCGTCTTCCGCGACCATGGCGAACAGCCAGTCGCGGAAGGCGCGCATGGTCGGCGTCTCCGGCCGCGACTTCAGTGAGGTTAGCCAATAGGCGCCCTTGCAGACGGTGACGGCGAAGGGCTGCTCGATCAGGCCCAGCACCAGCGGCCGGCGGAACATCGACACCGGGGCCAGCGCCACCCCCGCCCCCTGGATCGCCACCTCCACCATCAGCGAGGAGGAGTCGAAGACCGGCCCCTTGATCGAAGGCATTGCCGAAGGCTCCACCCCTGCGGCGGCGAACCAGCCCGGCCATTCGTCCGACCGATAGGAGCGCAGCAGGGTCTCGCGCCCGACATCGGCCGGCTCGCGCAGCCGCCGGGCGATCTCCGGCGCACACAGGACCGACAGCGGCGCGTCGAACAGGCGGATTGCGTCGGTGCCGTGCCACGCGCCGTCTCCGAAGCGGATGGCATAGTCCAGCCCCTCCGCCGCGATGTCGACGCGGTTGTTGTTGGTGGACAGGCGCAGGTCGACGAAGGGATGAGCCTCGCGGAAGCGGGCCAGCCGCGGCAGCAGCCAGCCGACGGCGAAGGTGCCGACCGCGCCGACCGTCAGCACTTCGCGAAACCGCCCGCCCTCGAACTGGTCGAGCAGGCCGCCGATGCGGTCGAACGCCTCCTCCAGCGTCGGCAGCAGCGCCCGTCCCTCGTCGGTCAGGGCAAGGCCGCGCGGCAGGCGGTGGAACAGGCTGGCGCCCAGCCGCTCCTCCAGCAGCTTGACCTGATGGCTGACGGCGGCCTGGGTCACGCACAGCTCGATGGCCGCACGGGTGAAGCTGAGATGCCGCGCCGACGCCTCGAAGGCGCGCAGGGCGTTCAAAGGCAGATAGGGCCGGACCACGGGTTCCCCGGACAAATGCTTGATGCCGGGGGTGAGCTAGCATCGAATGCGGGGTGGGCTCCAGGGGGATGTGGGGGCGGATGAGTTAGACCCCCACCTAACCTCCCCCGCTCTCAGCGGACCTACGGTCCGCCTGCCGCGTCAGCACAAAGCAAAGCTTTGTGCGAGAGCTGGGCGGGGGAGGGACTGCCGCCACTCTGCCGAACAAGCGCGTATCCCCTCCCCCGCCCAGCGGGGGAGGGTTAGGGTGGGGGTCTAACGCCCCAAAAACACTCACCGCCCCGTCAGCACCTTGCGGGTGTGCAGTGCGATCATCCGCTCCTCGTCGGTCGGGATGACGTAGACCGGCAGGCGGCTGCGCGACGTGGAGATCTTTGCCGCATTGGCCTCGTTGGCCGCCGCATCGATCTCGACGCCCATCCAGGCCAGCTTGTCGCCAACCCGCGCCCGCACGGGGGCGGAGCGTTCGCCGATGCCCGCCGTGAACACCACGGCGTCCACCCCACCCATCGAGGCGGCGAGCGCGCCGGTCTCCTTGGCGATGCGGAAGCAGAACAGCTCCACAGCCTCCTGCGCATGCGGGTCGCTGCTTTCCAGCAGGGCGCGCATGTCGTTGGAGATGCCCGACACGCCGAGCAGGCCGGACTTGTTGTAGAGCATCTTCTCGATGGCGCCGGCGTCCATGCCCTTGCGCATCAGGTAGATCAGCACGCCCGGGTCGATGGTGCCGCAGCGGGTGCCCATCGGCAGGCCATCCAGGGCGGTGAAGCCCATGGTGCTGTCGACGCTGCGCCCGCCATGGATGGCGCACATGCTGGCGCCGCTGCCGAGATGGGCGACGACCACCCGCGAATCGCCCAGCTCCGGAGCGATTTCCGGCAGGCGGCGGGAGATGTACTCGTAGGACAGGCCGTGGAAGCCGTAGCGGCGCACGCCCTCCTCCGTCAGCTCCCGCGGGATGGCGAAGGTCTGCGCCTGCCAGGGCTGGTTGCGGTGGAAGGCGGTGTCGAAGCAGGCGACCTGCGGCAGCTCCGGATGCGCCTCGGCCAGCGCGCGGATGGCCGCCATGTTGTGCGGCTGGTGCAGCGGGGCGAGCGGGACCAGACCGTCCAGCTCATCCAGCACGGCGGAGGTCAGCAGCACCGGGGTGGCGTGGCGGACACCGCCATGCACCACCCGGTGGCCGGCGGCGATCAGCGTCGCCCCCTCCAACCGTTCCTCGATCCAGTCCAGCAGGTAGGACAGCAGGGCCGTGCGGTCGCTCGGCTCCCCCGCCCCCCAGCTCTTTTCGGCGAGCGGGCGGCGCTGGGCGTCCTTGGCCTCGAACACCGGCTGGGTGCCGATGCCCGAGATCTGGCCGTTGATGGTGACCACCGGATCCCCGCCGCCATGATCCCGGAACACCGAGAATTTCAGGCTGGAGGAGCCGGCATTGATGACGAGGATCGCATTGGACATGGCGTCGGGCTTTCTCACTCGGCCGCGGCGGTGGCGCCACGGCGGCGGGCGGCGGCCGACAGGACGGCCACGGCGCAGGACGCCAGACGGGTGCGCACATTGTCGGCGCGGCTGGTCAGGATGATCGGCACGCGGGCGCCCAGCACGATGCCGGCGGCGTCCGCATGGGCCAGGAAGGACAGCTGCTTGGCCAGCATGTTGCCGGCCTCCAGGTCGGGGACCAGCAGGATGTCGGCCTGCCCGGCCACCTCGGACTTGATGCCCTTGGTGATGGCGGCCTCGCGGCTGATGGCGTTGTCGAAGGCCAGCGGGCCGTCGAGGATGCCGCCGGTGATCTGGCCGCGGTCGGCCATCTTGCACAGCGCGGCGGCTTCCAGCGTCGAGGCGATCTTGGTGTTGATCGTCTCGACCGCCGACAGGATGGCGACGCGCGGCACCTCGGTCCCCAGCACCTTGGCGAGGTCGATGGCGTTCTGCACGATGCTGACCTTGTCCTCCAGCGTCGGGTAGATGTTGATCGCCGCATCGGTGATCAACAGCGGACGCGGGTAGGTCGGGACGTTCATCACGAAGACGTGGCTCAGGCGGCGGCCGGTGCGCAGCCCGGTCTCCTTCCGCACCACCTCGCCCATCAACTCGTCGGTGTGGAGGCTGCCCTTCATCACCGCTTCGCATTCGCCGGTGCGGGCCAGCCGCACGCCGGTCTCGGCCGAGGCATGGCTGTGGGCGACGTCGACGATGCGGTAGCGGGAGATGTCCAGGCCGTACGTGTCGGCAACGGAGCGGATCTTGGCTTCCGGACCGACCAGCACCGGGTCGATCAGGTTGGCTTCCGCCGCCTCGACGGCGCCCCGCAGCGAGCTTTCGTCGCAGGGATGGACGACGGCGGTCGGCACCGGCGGCAGCGACTCGCACTTCTTCAGCATCAGCTCGTGGCCGTCATGGCGGATCACCTGCACCTGCGGCAGTTCCGCGGCGGCGCGGCGCACCTTCTCGGTCGGGGCGATCACCTCGGCGATGCCGGTCGCGACGGTCTTGCCGTCCTGGTTGGCGGCGAGGCAGTCGAAGACGACCGTCTTGCGCACCGCATCCTTGGACTTGGCGGTGACCGTCACGGTGACGATGTCGCCCAGCAGGACCGGACGCTCGAACCGCAGATCCTGGCCGACATAGACGGTGCCGGGGCCGGGCAGCAGGGTGCCGAGAACGGCGGAGATCAGCGAGCCCGACCACATGCCATGTCCGACCACCTTGTGGTCGACGGCGTAATCCTCGTCGACATGGGACGGGTTGAGGTCGCCGGACACCGTCGCGAACAGCTCGATGTCGGACATGGTCAGGCGGCGCGACAGGCTGGCCTGCTGGCCGATGTGGATTTCCTCGAACGTGACGTTTTCGATCATGGGGCTGCCGTTCTTGCCGGTCGGAACGAGGCCGCTGCGACCCGCCGGGGCGGCGGAGAGGGCGGCGATGGCGGTGTCCATACTCAATGCTCCTGAAAAGGATCGCGGCGCCCGACCAACGGACCCCGCCCCAAAGCGGCGGATGCCCGAATGCCGGTGACCGGAACGGTTCCCCGTTGGGGCGGGGCATCCGTCGCGGCGGCAGGCCGTATCCCCCCAAGCCCGGTTCCCATTGCCGTCGGCGCCCTCCGGGGCATGCCATGGCGACGGGCCGGACTCCGTCTTGTTGGGTTCCGTCGAAGCGGAACCTTCGCCCTCCAAGGATTATCCAAGGAGTGTGCTTGTGCGAAAGCAATAGCCCCTATGGCAAGGGGCCCCAATGACCTACATCAATAAAGTCGCCAAGCTATTGTTGCAGCTGGGTTACTGGGATCGTTTCGGTGCAGTGAGCAGCCGCAGCATAACCGAAACTTGCGCGGACGCGGACGAGAAAAGCGGACCCGCCGGTAGAACTGCCACCATTGCGCGCTGCGGTATGGAGAAATCAGGACAGGAGGCGGGAGCGGCTGCTCACTCCGCCGCGGCACTGCAATGGCAGCGTTGCTCGACCAGCGGCACGCTGACGGCGAAGACGGTGCCGCGCCCCACCTGCGACCGCACGGTGACGGGATGGTCGAGCATCTGGGACATGCGGCGGACGATGGACAACCCGAGCCCCAGCCCCCGGCCGCTGTCGCGCTGGTCGGTGCCGCAGCGGTAGAAATCCTCGAAGATCGCCGCCATTTCCGCCTCGGCGATGCCGGGGCCGGTGTCCCACACCTCGATGGACAGGCGGAACCCGCCATCGGCGTCGGACCGGCGCCGGCAGCCCAGCAGGATCCGTCCCTCCGTGGTGTAGCGCAGGGCGTTGACCAGCAGGTTGCGGACCATCCGCTCCAGCAGGATCGGATCGCTCTGCACCCGGGCGGAACAGTCGACGGTCCGCAGCTGGAGCCCGCGGTCGATCGCCTGATCGCCGATCTCGACCGACAGCCGGGCGAGGATGTCCTGGACGTCGAATTCCGCCACCCGCGGCTTGACGTTGCCGACCTCCAGCGCGGAGGTGTCGAGCAGGGTGGACAGCAGCGTGTTGCCGGCGGTCAGCGCCTCCCCCAGCTTGTTCGCCACCTCCACCTGCTGGGGATCGTCCAGCTTGCTCATCAGGATGTGGTGGAACAGGCTCATCGCCTGGAAAGGCTGGCGGAGATCGTGGCTGGCGGCGGCCAGGAAGCGGCTCTTCGCCTGATTGGCCCGCTCCGCATCCGCATGGGCGCGGGACAGCGCCTCCCGGATCTCGACCGACTCCGTCATGTCGATGGCGGCGCAGACGACGCCGGCCACCGCCCCGGTTTCGTCGCGCATCGGCTCCACCGACAGGTCGAGCACCCGCCGGCTGCCGCCATAGGTCACCTCCAGCTCGCACCGGGTGCCGATGCCGCTTTCGATCACGGACCGCTTGATGGCCGACATCCGCGCCGCCTCGTCCGCGGGGAACAGCTCGGCATCGGTCCGGCCGATCATCCGCTCCGGATGCAGGTCGGTGCGCGGGCAATAGATCCACAGATGCCTCAGGTTACAGTCCTGGCTGAACAGCGTGACCTTGGAATAGCGCAGCGCCAGCCGGAAGCGTTCCTCGCTCTCGCGCAGGGCGCGGGCCATGGCGGCACGGGCACGCGCCTCGGTCCGCAGCAGGCGCTTGGTGCGCGCTTCCCGCAGGACATAGGCCGCGACGCCCGCGGTCAGGAGAATCCCGCCGATCAGCATGGTCCAGGCCAACCGGTCGTCCGCGCTGAACAGCCGCGCCGCGTCCGGCAGCACATAGAGCCGCCACACCCGCCCGGCAAAGGCGATGTCGCGGACGATGGCATGCGGCGCCGCGTCTCCCGTCAGCTGCTCGACGGTGAGGGGATCGACCGGCGGATGGGGCAGCTCTCCGGGACGGCCGATCGCCCCTTCGGCGGCCAGCATCCGTGGCACGCCCATATCCGGCCGGACCGGCGGCTCCAGAAGATAGACGTCGCCGATGGAAAGGCCGACCCGGCGCACCGCATCCCGCAGCAACTGCCCGATGTCGAAACTGGTCCACAGGAAACCGGTGAGCAGATCGCAGACGATGGGCTCGACCAGCCGGCCCGGATCGTCTTCGACTTCGCGGGTATAGACCGGCAGGTAGAGCAGCACGGAATTCTCGCCCAAATTCGCCCGTAACGGCTCGCCTTCGGCCGCGACCAGACGATTGGCGGCGCAGGACCGCACCAGCACGTCGCGCTGGCCGGAAAGACTGGCCATGTCGAGGCCGATCAGTCCGGCGGCGGATTGTGGTTCGGCCAGCACGTTCACGAACCGGTCGGCTGCCATCCCGGCGGTGTCGTATTCGGGACCGCGTCCGTATTCCGGACCGCTTCCCCCATCGGCATTGCGAACCGCGAACGAGGAGTAGCCGGCCGAGCGCATCGCCCGCTCAAGCAGCGGCACGTTCCGTTTGGAAATCCGTCGGGCCCAGGCGACCGCCCGCAGATTGGGATAAAGCGGCAGCAGGGGTTCGGCCGCCGACGCGAAGCTCGCATCCGTCACCGGGGCGGGACCGGCCAACGGACCGCTGAGCGCACGCAGCAGCACGCTCTGATGCTCGAAGCTCGCCTTCAGCTCGTCGTGGAGCTGGATCGCCTGACGGTCGGCCAGAGCATGTTCGGCTTGGCTTGTCGCGCTGCGGACCAGCAGAAAGGCCGATAGCGACAGGAACAGCCCGGCGATGACGATCACCGGCAGCGCTGCCGTCCTTCCCCCCGCCCGATATCGCCGGTTCATCCGAACGCCCCCCACCCCATCCGTTCGAACAGTCGCTGCTCAACCCGGATCATAACGAAGCGAAAGCATAAATGGGTATGTTTAAGTTCACCATCAAACCAAAGGAAGGGTTCACTCCGCCGATTGGAGGAGAAGAATGGGCTTGCCTTGCGAACAAACGTCGCAACCTTGTTGCATTTCGCCGCATCCCCCGCCTCTGTTTCAGGAATGTCACTGCACTGCAGCAGAGGCGGAAAGATGCGACACTATATATTCGACACGTTTTTCCAGAAGACCCGATTTCCAAACTTGATCTTTGTTATCAAAGGGGATCATGTCCGAGCAGACGGACGACGGCGGCACGCAGGGCGAGCGGCGCGACCGGCTTGTGAAGCAGAGGGTACCCGGACAACCGCGCCTCGCGCAGGCGCTTGGGATCGGTATCGCCGGTCAGGATCATGCCAGGCACGGGACGGTCGAACAGCTTGGCGATCTGCCGGATGGCGACGATGCCGTTGGCCGCTCCCTTCAGCCGCAGATCGGAGATGACGAGGTCGAAGGGCTCCGGGGCCGGACCGATCCGTTCGACGGCCATGTCGTAGGACTCCGCTCCGACGACGCTGCACCCCCATTGCCCCAGCAGCGCCTCCAGCGCGGCCAGCACCATGGGGTCGTCCTCGATCACCAGGATGCGGGTGCGGCTGATGTCGGCGGTGCTGCTGTCCGGCGCCGGGGCCGCGACGGCCTCCTCCCGGCTGGAGGCATCGGTCGCGTCGGCGCCCGTTTCGACCGACAGGGGAACCACGACGGCGATGACGGTGCCCCGCCCCTCCTCGGCGCAGACTTCCAGCCCGAGGCCAAGCTTCCGCGCAAGGCCGCGCACCAGGGTCAGGTCCAGCCCCAGCGATCCCGCCCCTTCGCCGGCCGGCTTCGCCAGTTCCGCCCGAAGGGAGGCCAGACGTTGCGGCGACAGGCCACGGCCGCTGTCCCACAGCTCGATGCGCAGACGATCGCCGCGCGTGCGGCAGCCCAGCAGCACGCGCCCCCGGATCGTCCCGCGCAGGGCATTGGCAACCAGGCCATGCAGCAGACGTTCGAGCAAAGCGGAATCGGTCCGCACCATGGCGGAACAGGGCATCACGGTGAAGCGCAGCCCACGGTCGGCAAAGCGCGGCGCCACCTCCAGCGCCAGGCGCATCAGCACGCCGTTGACCGCGTGGGTGCGGATGTCCGGCTCGGTGAGGCCGCTTTCGAGACGGACAAGGTCGAAATGGCCGTCGACCATGCTGCGCATCGATTCCACCGCCTGGGCCATCGAGCGCAGCAGGTCGCGATCCTGCCGGCCATCAAGCCTGCCACCCAGCCTGCCATCGAGCGTGCCGATCAGCAGGGACAGCGCCGCCAAAGGCTGGCGCAGGTCGTGGCTCGCGGCGGCGAAAAGACGCCCGGCGGGATCGCCCATCGGCGAGGCCGCAGCCCTGCGGGAATTCGATGACGAAGGCGAACCGTGGAACCGCCAAACCGCGCCGCCGTTGGCAAGCGGCAGGACCGTGTGCTCCGGCATCACGTCCCCTGGCATCACGCCCGTCGACATCACGCCCATTTCCGCGCCGGAGGAGAGGTGGGTACACAGATCCTCGGCCGACAGACCGGCTATCAGGCGGCCGGCGAGCGCGGGCAGGTCCGCTGCCGCGGGCGTCCAATCGACCAGAAGTCCGTTGGCTCCGAACACCAGAATGGCCGGCACAGCACCGCCGGCGTCGTCTTGGCTGCCGTTCACGGTCACACCTGCATCCCATGCCTCATGCTCCGATGGGACTCAACACTATGGAAGGCGCGGCCCGTTGCAAAGCCCGCCATTCGGCAGACTTCACGCGAAGATCACAGCGGCATCCTCAATCAAACCTTTCGTTGCTTTTTCGACAAATCCACAGAACTGCTTGAACAGCCAGCCTCCCCTGTTACAATTCGACAAATATTCGATGACCTCACAAGCCGGGCCTTCAGTGTTTTTTAGGAATGGCCTGCAATGATGGCGGAATGGATTGCGACACGCAGACTTGTGCCGATGGTGGGCACGACAGGGCCGTTGCCGGGGAATTCCCGTCGATCGATCCGCTGCTGTTCGCCATGCTGCAACTGCCGGACGCTGTTGCGCTCTTCAAAACGCACACCGATTGCACCGGCGCGCTGACGGACCTGGAATGGCAGTCGGCCAACCCGGCGGCGGAGCGGCTGCTGGGCGTCGCTCCGCTGACCGGCAAGCGGCTGCGCGGGGGTGGCACCGATGCCGCCTGCCCCGGACTGTTCGCCGCATTGGCCGATGCCCTGCATGGCCCGGTGGAGCGCACCGTCGCCGCCCGGCGCGGGACGACGCCGGTGCGCTGGCGGGTTGCGGCCGGACCGGCCCCCGGCGGCCTGTGCGCCATCCTGACCGATCTCGGCCCCGAGAACCCGTCCGTGGCGGAGGCGCTGGCCGAAAGCCTGACCGCGGCGCTGGAACACAGCGCCGAGAGCTTCGCCCTGTTCGATCACGCGGACCGTCTGGTCCACGCCAACGGCCGGCTGAAGAAGGACCTGCCCACCCTGGCCGACCGGCTGGTTCCCGGCGTGCCGTTCGAGGAGCTGGCCCGCGGCTTCGCCCTGGCCGATCCGCGCCTGACCACCGACGAGGAGCGAGCGGTCTGGATGACGGCGCGGCTGGAGCGCCATCGCCGCCAGGAGCCGCCGGTGGTGGTGCCGCTGCCCGACGGGCGCTGGCTGCTCAGCCGCGAACATGCGGTGCCGGGCGGCGTGCTGGTCCATTACACCGACGTCACCACGCTGAAGCTGAACGAGGAGCGGCTGCGCATCCGCGAGACGGAGGCACGCGCCGCCCGTGCGGAAGCGGAAAGCGCCAGCCGCGCCAAGAGCGCCTTCCTGGCCCAGATGAGCCACGAGCTGCGCACGCCGCTGAATGCAGTGCTGGGCTTCTCGGAAATGCTGCTGTCTGAGCCGTTCGGGCCGCTCGGCAATCCACGTTACCGCAGCTATGCCGGCGACATCCGCGATGCCGGCACCCATCTGCTGGCGCTGATCGACGACATTCTGGAGCTGTCGCGCCTGGACAGCGGCGGGATGCCGCTGGCGGAGGACGGGGTGGATCTGGACACGCTGTCGCTGCGGGTCGTTTCCGCCCTGCAGGAGGCGGCGGCGGAAGGCGACGTCCGCATGCGCCGGGAGGTGCCGGCCGGCCTGCCGTTGCTGCGGGGCGACGCCCAGGCGCTGACCCAGATGCTGACCAACCTGCTGTCGAACGCCGTCACCCACACCCGTCCCGGCGGCGAAGTGGTGTTGACCGTGAATCTCATGCCCGACGGCGGGCTCGGGCTGATGGTGGCCGACACCGGCGTCGGCATCCCGACCGCCGACCTTCCGCACATCCTCCACCCCTTCGAGCCGTCGGACTCCACCATCGCCCGCAACTCCCGTGGGACCGGGCTGGGGCTGCCGATTGTCAAGCGGCTGGTTGAGATGCATGGCGGACGGCTGGAGCTGACCAGCCAGCCGGGGGTCGGTACCGCGGCGGTGCTGGTCTTCCCCGCCGAGCGCAGCCTGCCGCGCGACCGCTGCCGTCCGGCCCCCCTGCCCCCGGTCATTCTGCCAAGCTGACTCGGGTGGCCTGATTGGGGCGGCCTGATTGGGATGGCCTGATCGCGACCAGCCATACTTTTGCCCCTTGGCGACGACGCGCGGACCGGTCATTGTGGGGCCATGTTCCCCACCCGTTCCTATTTCGATGGTGGCACCGCGCCATGAGCGACGATTTTGCCGTTCCGGTATCCGACAGCGACTCCGGCCTCCCGGCCGGGGGTGCGCCGCCGATCTTCCGTGGCGTGCGGCGGGCGCTGGCGTTGCGCGGCTATGCGACCCTGACCGAATTCCGGCTGGCGAGCGGCCGGCGGGCCGACGTTCTTGCCATCGACGAGGCCGGCAGCATCCTGATCGTCGAGGTGAAGAGCGGCGTTGCCGACTTCCGCTCCGACCAGAAATGGCAGGAGTATCGCGACTGGTGCGATGCCTTCTATTTTGCGGTCGACGACGGGTTCCCGACCGAACTGATCCCGGAGGATTGCGGGCTGATGGTTGCCGACGCCTATGGCGCGGAGGTCCTGCGCGAGGCGCCGGTCGCCAAGCTGGCCGCCGCCCGCCGCAAGACCCTGCTGCTGCGCGCCGCGATGACCGGCGCCGGGCGCCTGCACCGGATCGAGGATCCGATGTTCACCCAGGCCTCCCCCACGGTGTGATCCCGCCGCTCCCCTGACCTTACCGATGCGCCACGGCGCGAAACCGGGTAGAGTGAGCGATCATATCAACCAGGGAGAGCGGATCGGCATGACGGCGGACCGGACGGGCGAAGCACAGCCCTTGCAGATCCTGCTGGCGGAGGACGAGACGGTCACCCGCCTTGCCGCCCGCGCCCTGCTTGAACGTGCCGGCCATCGGGTGGTGGCGGTGGAGGATGGACCGGCCGCCGTCGCGGCGGCTGCGCAGGGCGGTTTCGACCTGATCCTGATGGATCTGGACCTGCCCGGCCTGCCCGGCGACGAGGCGGTGCGCGCCATCCGCCGGCAGCCGAACGGCGCCGCCCCGCGCATTCTCATGCTGACCGCCAGCGCCACCGCGCAAGGACGCGCCCGCTGCACCGGCAGCGGCGCCGACGGCATGCTGACCAAGCCGCTGCGGCTGGACGCCTTGTCCTCGATGCCGGGAGACGGGCCGCAAGCCGCACCACCGTCAACCGGGCCGGCCTTCGATGAGGGGGCGATCAGAACGATGCGGGAGATGCTGCCCGCCGCCCGCGCCGCCGAGCTGCTCGACCGGACGGCCGCGGTTCTGGACCAGCATGGGAAGGCGCTGGCCGCGGCGTTGAAGGCGGGGGACCGGACAACGGCCGGGGCGATGGCCCACAAGATCGCCGGCGTGTCGGGCCAATATGGTTGTCTGGCCTTGCGCCGGGCGGCCCGTGCCCTGGAAGCCGGTCTGGAGCGGCCGGGCACCGATCAGGCGCAGTTGGCCGAGGAACTGGCCGGCACGCTGGCGCCGGCCATCGGGTTCCTGAAGCGGAGCGCCGCCGCGGCGCAGGACTGAGCCCGGCCGCCCGCGGCTGCCGTCGTCAGCCCCGCTCGCCCGGCGACACGGCGACGCAATGGTGGCCGTGCTTGGTCAGAACGGCGCAGGCCTTGCGGGCGTCCTTTTCGTCCAACCCGGTCAGGCGGGCACGATAGACGGTCTCCTTGCCGGTCTTCGCCTGCACGACGCTGGGCTTGGCCGTCCGCAGCAGGAACGGCGCCTGCTTGACCGCCTGGCTCACCGCCTTGTTGCCGGCCGCCTTGCTGGAGAAGGCACCGACCTGGACACCCCAATGCGAAGAGGCGCTGCCGCGGCTCGCCTTCTCTTCCTTCGGAGCCGCGACCGGGATCGCTGCCGTCTGCAGGGAGGCGCGGACCGGCTTGGCCTTCACCACCGGCTCTTCATCATCATCCCCCTCGCCGTCGGTGGCGTCGGAGCGGGTGGTGTCGAGGCTCGCCATCACCGGCGCGTCCTCGTTGCCCCGGCTGGGCCGGCCGAAGGCCTGATCGAGCAGGGCCGCCATCTTGTTGTCGCGCGACACGGCCGACTTGCCGCCCATCACCACGCCGACCAGACGCCGCCCGTCCCGCACCGCCGAGGCGGCGAGGTTGAAGCCGGACGCGACGGTATAGCCGGTCTTGATGCCGTCCATCCCCTCGTAGCGGGACATCAGGTGATTGTGGTTGGCCAGGGTGCGGCCGCCATATGCGAAGTTGCGGCGGCTGAAATAGGGATAGTACTTGGCATGGTCGCGCATCAGCGCGCGGGACAGCATCGCGTAGTCGCGGGCGGTCGTCACCTGCTCCATGTTCGGCAGGCCGGAGGCGTTGCGGTAGACGGTGTGGCGCATGCCGATTTCACGGGCCTTGCGCGTCATCATCTCCGCAAAGCGCGACTCGGTGCCGCCCAGCGCCTCCGCCAGCACCACCGCGGCGTCGTTGGCCGACTTGGTGACGAGGCCGAGGATCGCCGTCTCCACCTTCAGGGTCTGGCCGGCGCGCAGGCCCAGCTTGGTCGGCGACATGCTCTCCGCCCACGACGAGACCGGCAATTGCTGGTCGAGGGTCAGGCGACCGTCATCCAGCGCATCGAAGGTCAGGTATAGGGTCATCATCTTGGTCAGGGACGCCGGATAGGTGATCGCGTCGGCATCCTGGTCGATCAGCACCTGCCCGGTCCGGGCATCGACGACGATGGCCGCGGCCTTTGCCGCCAGCGCCTCGGCGGCGGACAGGCCGGCTCCGGCGGCCACCATGCCCAGCAGCGCGGCGGCCGCGAACAAATGGCGACCCACACCCGCCGAACTCCGCCCCCCGTTCGTGTCCGCCGCGCGAAAGGCGAACGGAAACAATCCGTTACGAACGGTGTTGCGCGTTACACTCATGATGGCCCCGCCAACCGCTAGATACTGGTGCTTGGTTCAATGGTAAATTCGTGCGAAATCAGTGTCTAGCATGAATTCGTTAATTTACTGCTTTGGCTTTTCGCAGTTTCTGTGGCCAAAATTGCGGGTCCTGCATGACGAGGGAATGGAACGGCGGACAAGGGCACGGCGGAAGGGTTACGGCAGGGGGCAGACGGGTTACCGGCGCCATCCGACAGGCCGAAGCCCGCCATCCGGGGCTTGCCACGGCGCCCTTTCTTCTCCACCTACCAGGGGCCGCAGACGCGAGGCAAGCGACAATGAGTCGTGGTCATCAAAGAACCGTTCCGGCCACCCTTTTCCGCCATGGTCTGGCCCGGCGTTTTGCCCGGGGGGCGATGGCGGCGGCCATGGCCGCCTCCCTGCTGGCGCTCGCCGGCTGCGGCTCGGTGGGACCGACCGACAATCCGCTGGCGCGCAAGCTGACCTGGTTCAGCTATCTCAATGGCGACGATCTGCGGTCGCGCTGCGGCAAGGACGGCGCCGACCGCTTCCGCCTGATCTTCAACGCCGACTACAATCGGCACGTGCGCACCTATGATGTCGTCGGCGATCCCGACCGCGGCGGCGCGGCGGTGGAGGCGCATGTGATCGAGGCGACCGACCTCGCCCGCATGACGCTGACCGACCCGTTCTCCGCGGCGCGCGGCCGCACGGCGACCCTGCAGCTGACCGCGGCGCAATATGACAACTTCATCGGCCGTCTGCGCGACGACGGGGCGTTCGACCCGCCTCCCCAGGGGCTGCGGCTGCCGTCCAACGGCTTCTATTGGCTGATCAACGGCTGCCGTGCCGGGCAGTGGTTCTTCACCGCCTTTCCCTACCCGTCCAGCCGCTTCACCGACGCCCGTTTCCCGGAACTTCTGCGCGGACTCGACCCGACCGGCGTCGCCTTCCCCGGCCTGCCGGACCCCGACGACGCGCCACGCACCCTGCCCTCCTCCGGCCAACTGGCCGACGGCGGGGTGTTCTTCGAGATTCAGGTCGGCCGGGATGGACTGGTTGGCCCGACCGCCCCCTTCGGGGCGCTGCTGCTGAGCGCCCTTCCGGGAAACTGATCGCCAGTCAGGCCACGTCCTTTTGGGCCGCCTGTCAGACCGCCTCTTCGGCCGGCTGGCGCGGGCGCATCTCTTCCGGGACCAGCGTCTCGACCCACGGGCCGTCCGGCATGCGGCGGGCCAACTCCGTCAGGTTGCGGTTCCACCACTGGCGCTGTTCGCTGAGATCGTCATAGTCGTAGTTCGACTGGCGCCAGCTGCGCGACTCCGCATGGTAGGACACCATGTCGATGGGGAAGCCGACGTCGTTGGTGGAGAAGCGGGTGCTGTCGAAGGACAGATAGGCCAGCTTCAGCGCCGTCTGCATGTCGGTGCCGTAGGTCAGCGCGCGGTCCAGGATCGGCTTGCCATAGGCGGTGGCGCCGATCGACAGGTAGGGCGTGCGTTCGTCCACCTCGATCCAGTTGCCCTCTGGATAGACCAGGAACATGTAGGGTTCGCGGTCTTCGGCCAGCTGGCCGCCGATGATGGCGTGCAGGTTGAAGTGCAGCTTGGACGCCTCCAGCGACTCCCGGTCCTCCGCGGCGACCTGCCGCAGGCAGGTGGTGAAGGCCGACACCGCGTCAAGCATGGTGGCATAGGCCTCGCCCCGGCGCTTTTGCATGTCGCGGCGCAGATAGGCCAGCGTCTTGTCGCGGACGCTGCGCAGGCCGGAGTTCATGATGAAGAAGCGGTCGCCGCCGCTGCCCATCATCGTCACCTTGCGGGCCGACGACAGTTGCGATCCGCTGGTGATCCGGCCGTCCGACAGACCGATCAGGCCGTCGCGGGTCTTGATGCCAAGGCAATAGGTCATGGTCGAAATGGTCCCGAAGATGCGGCCTGACGAAGGGATGGCCCTGTGCGCCGCGTCCAAGCGCCGCACCTGACCAATGGCCGAGGCGAATCCCCTCCCCGGCCACGCTACACTTGTCCCAGCGCCGGTAAAGTCTTCGTTAAGGACAGTCTCCGTCGAAGACTTGCCGACGCTTCCGCGACCGCCGCCTCCGCCCACAACGAAGGCGTCTATGGTGTCATGGGAATTTCACGCTTTCGGGGTAAGTTCGGCACAACGGAGTAAGCCGCATACCTGCCGAACGGACTGTTGACACCGCGCAGTGTCTAGCCCATAAAACCTTATATTGCAGTGCAGCATTTTCGGGGCTGACCTGGGGTCGCCTGGAAAACCGTGACAACGGCTGCACAACGTAAAAACGCAACGCACACCGCTGCCGGCCGGCTCCGCGCCACGCTTTGCGGCGGGCGGGCCCACTCTCCATACGCCGGCATCAGCCAGGAAGGAACGCGCGTCATGAACCAGTTTACGCCGAAATCGCTCGAGACCGTCGCCGCCCAGGCCAAGGAGCAGTACGAGGGTCTGGTGAAGGCCGGCCAGGAGCAGACGGTCAAGCAGTTCGAGCAGACCGCGACCGCCGCCAAGGAGCAGTTCGAGAAGACCGCCGCCCAGCTGCTGAAGAGCTATGAGGACCTGCAGGCCACCGGCAAGGCCAATGTCGAGGCGCTGATCGCCAGCAGCACCATCGCCGCCAAGGGCGCCGAGGATCTGGGCCGCGAGGTGGTCGCCTATGGTCAGTCGGCGCTGGACAAGTCCATCACCACCGGCAAGGCCCTGCTGACCGCCAAGTCCCTGCAGGAAGTGGTTGAGCTGCAGAACGATTTCCTGAAGTCGAGCTTCGACGCGATGCTGGCCGAGACCAGCCGCCTGCAGGAGCTGACCACCAAGGTCACCAACGAGGCGCTGGCCCCGCTGAACGCCCGCGTCACCGCGACGGTGGAGACCTTCTCCAAGCCGCTCGCCGCCTGATCGGCCCGATCGGACGCGACCTGACGGCCGGGGTTCAGCCATGGACCCCGGCCCCGCAAACGGCCCGGCAACCACCACGCGGTTGCCGGGCCGTATTGCGTTCCGGGTTCCGTCCGATGCACGCCCGCAGCTTTTGTGCAGTGCACAATACCCATTGACTCCGCGCCCGGGGTTCCCTACATTCTGCTCATGCTGCAGTGCAGCATATCTCGGGCGCCCGGTCCTTCGGGGTCCGAGGGCCTCAACCCACTCCGCGCCCGGTCGCCGCATCGTCGGGGCCGCGCGGTTGACCCCTGAGAGAGCGCGAGGAGCATAGCCATGTCCGACCAGATCGCCGCCGTCACCAAGTCCGTCGAAGACGCCATCGCCACCGCCAAGCAGAACCTGGAAGGCCTCGTGAAGGCCCAGCAGGAGCAGATGGAAAAGGCCTCCGCCCAGGTGATGAAGGGCTATGAGGAGCTGACCGCCCTCACCAAGGGGAATGTCGACGCGTTCGTGCAGTCCGGCACCGTCGTCGCCAAGGGCGCGGAAGAGGCCGGCAAGCAGGTCGCCGCCTTCACCCAGTCCTCGCTGGAGAAGGGCGTGTCGAACGCCAAGTCCATGCTGGCGGTGAAGACGATCCAGGAACTGGTCGAACTGCAGAAGGCCTACACCAAGGCCAGCCTCGACGCCTTCGTGTCCGAGAGCACCAAGCTGCAGGAGCTGACCGTCAAGGTCGCCAACGAGGCCCTGGCTCCGCTGAGCGCCCGCGTCAACGCCACGGTCGAGGTCCTGTCGAAGAAGCAGGTCGCCGCCTGACCGGCCGCCCACGGGCCGGGATTTGATCCTCCCGGCTTGACCGGCGGGCGTCCCATGCCCACCTGACCGACCGCATCGCAGCGGCCCGGCATCCCGCACAGGGGTGCCGGGCCGTTTTGCGTCCGGAAGGCCCCCCTGCCCTGGCCCCCTGCCCTCGCGATGCCGCACAAAGGCTTAGGGTTTCCCGCCGATTGCGGCCCGACCGGAAGGGGTGTCTCCTAATTTGGGGTATCGGACGGCCGACCGGACCAAAGGAGGGTCTGCCAAATGGAGAGAGACCGAAAACGGCCCCTTCCCACCGCGCCCGAAATGACCATATCATTCACAGTGACAGTGCATCGCGATGACATTCGACTGGGACCATGGCCGACTCTGACAAGCAGGGCAACGACGGCACGAACAGCGGCGTGGTCGTAAAGGCCAAGCCAAAGACCAAAAAGCCGTCGATGTATAAGGTCTTGATGTTGAACGACGATTATACTCCGATGGAGTTCGTCGTTCTCGTTCTCGAACGCTTCTTCAGCAAATCGCGGGAGGAAGCGACCCAGATCATGCTGCATGTGCACCGGCGGGGTGTGGGGTTGTGCGGCGTGTTCACCTACGAGGTGGCGGAGACGAAAGTCACGCAGGTGATGGACTTTGCGCGCCAGCACCAGCATCCGCTGCAATGCACGTTAGAAAAGGATTAGACCCACACATGCTGTCGCGTAACCTGGAACAGACGCTGCACCGAGCCCTGGCCCACGCGAACGAGCGCAGGCATGAATACGCGACGCTCGAACATCTTTTGCTCGCGTTGACCGAAGACTCCGATGCTACCGCCGTCTTGCGCGCTTGCGGGATCGACCTCGACCGTCTGCGCGCGGAACTGTCGGATTACCTCGACAACGAACTGGCGAACCTTATCACGAACAGGCCTGATGATGCCAAGCCGACGGCTGGTTTCCAACGGGTTCTGCAGCGTGCGGCCATCCACGTCCAGTCGTCGGGACGTGAGGAGGTGACGGGAGCAAATGTGCTCGTTGCCTTGTTCTCTGAACGCGAGAGCCACGCGGTCTATTTCCTGCAGGAGCAGGAGATGACCCGGTTCGATGCGGTCAACTACATCTCTCACGGAATCGCGAAGGCTCCGGGCCGCTCGGAAACAAAGCGTGTCTCGGGCGCTGACGACGAGGCGGCGGCGGAGAAGGTCGTGAAAAAAGGCAGCGAAGCGCTAGAGGCGTATTGCGTCAACCTGAACAAGAAGGCGTCCGGCGGGAAGATCGATCCGCTGATCGGGCGGGAGCAGGAGGTCGAACGGACCATCCAGATCCTGTGCCGGCGGTCGAAGAACAACCCGCTCTACGTCGGCGACCCCGGTGTCGGCAAGACCGCCATCGCCGAGGGCCTCGCCCGCCGCATCGTCCAGCAGGAAGTGCCGGAGGTGCTGCGCAACGCCACCATCTTCGCGCTCGACATGGGCTCGCTGCTGGCCGGCACCCGCTATCGCGGCGATTTCGAGGAGCGGCTGAAGGCCGTCGTGTCGGAGCTTGAGGCGACGGAGGGGGCGATCCTCTTCATCGACGAGATCCACACGGTGATCGGCGCCGGCGCCACCTCGGGCGGTGCGATGGATGCCTCGAACCTGCTGAAGCCGGCGCTGGCGTCGGGTTCGCTGCGCTGCATCGGCTCGACCACCTACAAGGAATACCGCAGCTACTTCGAGAAGGACCGGGCGCTGGTCCGCCGCTTCCAGAAGATCGACGTCAACGAGCCGTCGGTCGAGGATGCGATCAAGATCCTGCAGGGCCTGAAGCCCTACTACGAGAAGCACCACAAGGTCACCTACACCAACGACGCCATCCGCGTCGCGGTGGAGCTGTCGGCCAAGTATATCGGCGACCGCAAGCTGCCCGACAAAGCCATCGACATCATCGACGAGGTCGGTGCGGCGCAGATGCTGCTGCCGGAGAACAAGCGTCGCAAGAAGATCGGCGTGAAGGACGTGGAGGCGGTGGTCGCCAAGATCGCCCGCATCCCGCCGAAGTCGGTCAGCCGCGATGACAAGGAAACGCTGCTGAACCTTGAGCGCGACCTGAAGACCATGGTCTTCGGCCAGAACAAGGCGATCGACGCGCTGGTCTCCGCGATCAAGCTGGCCCGTGCCGGCCTGCGCGAGCCGGAGAAGCCCATCGGCAACTACCTGTTCACCGGCCCGACCGGTGTCGGCAAGACCGAGGTGGCCCGCCAGCTCGCCATGACGTTGGGCATCGAGCTGACCCGCTTCGACATGTCCGAGTACATGGAGCGGCACACGGTGTCGCGCCTGATCGGCGCCCCGCCGGGCTATGTCGGCTTCGACCAGGGCGGCATGCTGACCGACGCCATCGACCAGCACCCGCACTGCGTCCTGCTGCTGGACGAGATCGAGAAGGCCCATCCGGATCTGTTCAACATCCTGTTGCAGATCATGGACCACGGCAAGCTGACCGATCACAACGGCAAGATCGTCGATTTCCGCAACGTCATCCTGATCATGACCTCGAACGCCGGGGCCGCCGACATGGCCAAGCCCGCCATCGGTTTCGAGCGTGACCGCCGGGTCGGCGAGGACATCGAAGCGGTCGAGAAGATGTTCACGCCGGAATTCCGCAACCGTCTCGACGCGATCATCCCGTTCGCGCCGCTGACTCAGGAGGTCATCAACCGCGTCGTCGACAAGTTCATCATGCAGATGGAAGCGCAGTTGGAAGACCGCGGCGTGTCCATCGAGCTGAACGAAGAGGCGCGCGAGTGGCTGGGCAAGAAGGGCTACGACCCGCTCTATGGTGCCCGCCCGCTTGGCCGCGTGATCCAGGAGTACATCAAGAAGCCGCTGGCGGAAGAGCTGCTGTTCGGCAAGCTCAGCAAGGGCGGTCTGGTCAAGGTCACCGTCAAGGACGACAAGCCGGCCTTCGACTATGCCGAAGGCAACCGGCCGAAGCGCACCTCCGGCGACGATGACGAGGAGATGGTGTCGGAGATGGTCGAGTAACCTCGGCCCATCCGTTCCATATCGTAAAAAAGGAGGCCGTCCGCGGCCTCCTTTTTCGTTGTGCGGCAGGCGGATGCGCTCTTTTGCATCGCCTCGTCACCGCGCGATACTTTTGCGCCAAGGCCGGACTGGGGTATGGTCGCGGCATGACCGATTCCGCCGCCATGCCGCCCCTCGTCCTCCAGGCTCCGTTGCTGCCCGCGCCCGACGCGCTGCGCATCGCCTTCGCCTGCGCCGATACGGATGAGGCCCGTGCCGCCCGCACGCGGCTGGTCCACCGCTACGGCAACGCCACCCCGGACGAAGCCGACGTGATCGTGGCGCTGGGAGGCGACGGCTTTCTGCTGGAAACGCTTCACCGCGCGCTGACGCGCAACCGCCAACGGCCGACGCCGGTCTACGGAATGAACCGCGGCTCGGTCGGCTTCCTGCTGAATGTCTACCGCGAAGAGGATTTGGCCGAGCGCATCGTCGCGTCCCAGCATGTCAACCTGCACCCGTTGCGCATGGTGGCCACACGGGTGAACGGCGAACGGGTGGAGGCGCTGGGCATCAACGAGGTGTCGCTTCTGCGCGAGACGCGGCAGGCGGCAAAGCTGCGCATCACCATCGACGGTGTGGTCCGGCTGCCGGAGCTGATCTGCGACGGCGCGTTGGTGGCGACGCCGGCCGGCAGCACCGCCTACAACCTGTCGGCCCATGGCCCGATCGTGCCGCTGAACGCCGGCGTGCTGGCCCTGACCCCGATCAGCGCCTTCCGCCCGCGGCGCTGGCGCGGCGCCCTGCTTCCCCATGCCGCCCGCATCTGCTTCGACGTGCTGGAGGAGACCAAGCGCCCGGTCAGCGCCGTCGCCGACTTCACCGAGGTGCGCGAGGTCCTGCGGGTCGAAGTGCAGGAATGCCGCGACGTCGGCCTGACCCTGCTGTTCGACCCCGAACTGAACTTCGAAGAACGCATCCTGAAGGAGCAGTTCGCGCCGTAAAGCTCACGCCCTCTCACGCCCGTCTGGCGACCCAGACGGCGGTCAGGTCGTCGCGCAGCGGCAGGCTGGTGCGGGCATAGAATCTGTCCATCATCGGGCGCAGCGGACGCTGGCGGTCGCGGGCCAGCCCGTCGCGGACGAAGTCGGGCACCGCGTCCTGCCCCAGCGGGCCGCACTCCTCACCACCGCATTCGATCAGGGCGTCGCTGTACAGGAACAGGAAGCCGCCGCGCGGCAGGCGATGGCTCTGGTCGACATACTGCGCCCGGCGCGAGGCGCCCAGCACCAGCCCCGCCGAATCGAGCAGGCGGATATCCGGCGCGTTCCCCCTGGTGGCGGACGGCGTTCCCAGAACCGGGTTGGGCGAACCGGCCGCGGCAAAGGTCAGCGTGTCGATGGCAAGGTCGAGGATGCCGAAGAAGGCGGTGGCGAACTGACCCGTCGGCAGCACGTCCTTCAGGGCGGAGTTCAACTGCACCAGCCATTGCGACGGCGCCATGTGCTGCATCGGGAAGCGGTCGATCAGCGTGTGCAGGCGGAAGGTGTTGATCGCCGCGGTGATGCCGTGCCCGGCGAAATCGACCATCAGCAGCCCCAGCCGCCGGTCGCCCAGCGGATAAAGGCCCCAGAAGTCGCCGCCCAGTTCCGACGACGTCTCGAAATGCGCATCCAGCGTCAGGCCATAGCGGTCGCCTACCTCGGCCAGCCGGCGGTTCTCCGGCAGAAGCGAGGTCTGCATGGCGCGGGCATGCGACAGCTCGCGCTGGACCCGCTCGCGGAAGGCGGCAAGGTCGCCGAACAGCTTGCGCTTCTCCAGCTGGTGGCGGACGCGGGCCACGCATTCGCCCGGCTTGATCGGCTTGGAGATGAAGTCGCTGCCGCCGGCCTCGAAACAGCGCACCTGCTCCTCGTCGCTGTCCAGCGCGGTCTGGAACAGCACCGGAAGCTCTTCGTGGGTGGCGTTGCGGCGCAGCGCCTCGCACATCTGCCAGCCGTTCATCACCGGCATGTCGACGTCGAGCAGGACGAGGTCGGGACAGAAGCGGTCGACGGCCGCCAGCCCTTCCCGCCCATTCTCGGCGAAGGCGATGTCGGTGATGCCGGCGCGGCGGATCACCAGGGCAAGGGATTTGCGGTTGAATTCGTTGTCGTCGACGATCAGGACGCGGCAGTCCGACAGCGACAGGGCGGGCCCGGCCATGGACGCTCCGTCAGCGCTCGAACTGCAGGACGGTGCAGCGCCCGCCATCGGTCACCGTCACCCGCGAGGCCAGCGTGCGCATGAAGACGAAGCCGCGGCCCGACCGCGCCTTGTTGCCGCTGATGGCCGGAGCCAGTTCGGTGTCGAAGCCGCCGCCCTGGTCCACCACCGCGATGGCGATGCTGCGCTCGTTCCAGCGGCAGAAGATGTCCAGCCGGCGCCGCACCACGGCGGGATCGCCCAGCCGGTCGTGCATCATCTCGCTGAAGCGGCGGTAGCCGCCCGGCTCCCCCTTCACCGCGCTGGAAAGTCCGAGGTTGCCATGGACGATGGCGTTGGCGACCGCCTCGTGCAGGCAAAGCTCCACGTTGGAGCGGCGTTGCGGATCGAGCGCGCCGCGCCGCACCAGCTCGTCGCAGACCAGCACCGGGCATTGCAGGCCATAGGCGGTACCGGTGGTCAGCGACAGATAGAATCCGGGCAGGTCCGGATGGTCCGCCGCCGGCGCGCCCGTCCAGTCGTCCAGCAGGGCCGCCGCCTCGTCGGCACCCTCACCCAGTTCCACCGTCAGGAACGGGCCGCGGTCGAAGGCGGCGCGCAGCCGGTCGCGGTCCGCCCGGTCCATCAGCAGCGTTTCCACCACATTTTCGCTCGGTCGCTCGCCTGAGCGCTCCCCCGGCCGCGCGTCCGGGGACGCAGGACCGTCGCCCGGCGGCTGGTCCGTTCCGCAGAAGCGCGCAAGGACGCGGGCGGCCATGTCGGCAGGCACCCGGTCGCGCAGCAGGCTGAAGCCACGCAAAGCCGCTTCGGCCGGAGGCTCGGCCCTGCGGTCGTGATGAGCGGCGTCCATGCGGCAAACTCCCATCGGACGGAAACCGGCAGGCGGGCGGGATCGGATCGCTCCGTCCCCGCGGTTCGAATTCGGCCGCTCAGGGCTCGATGGTGATGATCTCGCTCAGCCGCGCGAGTTCGATCGACCGCCTGACGTCTCCCGCCGGGCCGCGAACCACCAGCTTGATCTCGTGGTTCTCGGCCTCGTCCTGGAGGATCAGCAGCATGCCGAGACCGGCGGAGTCGACGAACTCCAGCGCAGACAGGTCGAGGACGAAGCGCCGTGTGCTGGTATGCCCCAACAGGTCCACCAGTTCGTGCAGCTTGTCATGATCGGTAAATTCCAGGCGGCCGGTCAGCCTGACTTCGGTCGCATCGCCTGTATTGGTCGTCTTGAAATCCATAAATCCCCTCAACTGGTCCGCAGCCTTGGCCGCATCCATACGAATGCGCGCGAAACCCAGGCACATTGCTTATGCACAGTAGTGCATTCCGTCGCCTTGTCTCAAGTGTCGATACTGCGGCTGCGCAGTATTTCCCGGAACTGCGACATTGCTTCCATGGCCGGCCTCGGGATTCACCCCCATGGACGGGTTGCACGCAAGGGAGTAGAACATATCCGGGAAGGCACGCGCGCCGCGTGCCGAACCGGCATCGCCGGCTCAAGATACATCAGTTGCGGGCGTCCACCGCCGGGCCCCGCCCAGTCCGCACGTCCCGCCCAATCGCCTTCACCAAGAACCTCCGGAACGGCAATGCATGACCAGGATCGCTGAGGCGTGGCGTCGTGTCCCGACGGTATCCGCCAAGTTCCTTCTGATCCTCGTGCCGAGTCTGGTGGTGGCCGTCTCGCTGTGCTCTGCCCTGTTCTATTACGACCGCTACAAGGATCTTCGGGCCGGGCTGCGGGAAAAGGTGGCGGCCATCGCCGACATCAACGCGGCGGCGTTGACCAACAGCCTGTGGACCTTCGACGTCCCGGCGATCCGCAACGTCATCCAGGCCATCGGCGCCAACCGGGAACTGGTCTGCGTCGAGGTCAGCGACGATCTGGCGGAGGGGCGGTTCGTCTGGCCGGGATCGGACTGCCCGGCCGCCGACGACGCCCTTGTCGAGCGCCGTGCGATCCGGGTGCAGAATCTCCAGGTCGGCACCCTCACGCTGCATTACAGCCAGGACGTCGTGCGCGAACAGCTGCGGCAGGAGGTGATGAACACCGCGACACTGCTTCTGCTGATGCTGGCCGGCACCATCGCGGCGGCGCTGGCGGCGTTGCGGCTGACGGTCGGGCGGCCGCTGGGGCGGCTGATCGCCTCCATCCTGGAAGCGGAGCGCGGCGGCCACGAGCCGGTGGACTGGGTTGCCGCCGACGAGCTGGGCCGGGTGATCCAGGCCTACAACGCGATGCTCGCCCGGCTGGGACAGGAGGAGGCGGCCCTGCGCAAGAGCGAGCAGCGGCTGGCGCTGGCGATCACCGCGACCCGCTCCTCCGTCTGGGACTATGACCTGCACACCGGGCATTATTGGTGGTCGAAGGAGTTTCCCGCCCTGCTCGGCTATGGCTCCAGCGAATTGCCGATGACGGCGGAGACCTGGTCTTCGCTGCTGCACCCGGACGAGGCGGAACGGGTGATGGCCGAATCGCGACGGCGCCTGCGCGATCACGCCATGGCCTACACCGCCGTCTACCGCATGCGGCGGCGCGACGGGCAATGGGCCTGGATCGAGGATCGCGCCACCGCCCAGCGCGACGCGGACGGCCGCGCGCTGCGCCTGACCGGAACCATGTCCGACGTCACCGAACGGGTGCGGGCGGAACTGGATCTGGCGCATGAACGCAATGTGCTGCAGGTGACGCTGGACAACACCGACCAGGGGATCATCAAGGTCGACGGCGACGGGCGGGTGGTGACGGCCAACCGCCGCGCCGCGGAACTGCTGAACATCGCGCCGGAGGTGCTGTCGGGCAACCCGCGCTTCGCCGACATCGTGGCGATCCAGCGCCGCCAGGGCGAGTTCGGCGAGATGGGCGACGATCCCGACCTGTATCTGAGTTTCGGAACCGGCCCAGGGGGCACCGGTATGGCGGCCACCGGAGCGGCGTCCGACGATGGGTTCGGGATCCCGCTGGGCGAGCCGGCGGGGATGATCGACCAGCCCTTCACCTTCAAGCGCCGCCGCCCCGACGGCCGTATCGTCGAGGTGCGCACCAACCCGCTGCCGGAGGGCGGCTTCGTCCGCACCCTGACCGACGTGACGGTGGAGGCGCGCTCGGCCGAGGAGATCTTCAATGCGATGCAGGAGCTGGAACGCGCCTATGCCGACCTGAAGGAGACCCAGGCCAGTCTGGTCCAGGCGGAGAAGATGGCTTCGCTCGCCCTGCTGGTCGCCGGCGTCGCGCACGAGATCAACACCCCCATCGGCATCGCCTTCGGCTGCGCCACCCACCTGTCGGGGCGGACCGCGACGCTGGCCGAAGCGTTCGAAGGCGGAACGATGAAAAAGTCCGAACTCGCCGCCTATGTCGCCACCGCCGGCGAATCCTCCCGCCTGATCGAACAGAACCTGACCCGCGCGGCCGAGCTGATCCAGAGCTTCAAGCGCGTCGCCGTCGACCAGACCAGCGAGGAGCGGCGCCGCTTCGACCTGCTGGCCTATCTGGAGGAGGTGGTCACCTCCCTCGGCCCCACCCTGCGCAAGAGCCGCCACCGGGTCGCCATCGCCTGTTCGCCCGGCATCGTGATGGACAGCTTCCCCGGCGCGCTGAGCCAGGTGGTGACCAATCTGGTGATGAACGCGCTGACCCACGCCTTCCCGGCCGACAGCAAGGGGCACATGGTCATCGACGTGGACGAGACGGCGGACGGCGAGGTGGAGATCCGCTTCGCCGACGACGGCGTCGGCATCCCCACGGAGAACCTGCCGAAGGTGTTCGAGCCCTTCTTCACCACGCGGCGCGGGTCGGGCGGCAGCGGGCTGGGGTTGCACATCGTCTTCAATCTGGTGACGCAGTCGCTGGGCGGGCGGATCTCGGTTGACAGCGTTCCCGGCGATGGAACTACCTTCACGCTGCGCATCCCGAAGACCGCAGCAACCGCCTCGCCCCCCACAGCTTCGCTCACGACGACGCCCGTTTCGCTGGAGCCCGTATCGCTGGAGCCCGTATCGCTGGAGAAGGAACCCGCATGAGCAGCGGCGCCTACGACGACGACGAGATTCTGTTCGCCGACGAAGAGGCGGACGGTGCCGCGGCCGGGCATGGCGCGGTGGCGGCGGCCCGTGCGGCCATCGTCGACCCGGCGGCACCGCCCTGGCCGATCCTGGTGGTCGACGACGAGTCCGACGTGCATTCCATGACCGGATTGCTGCTGGCCGACGTCACCTTCCAGCGGCGGCGGCTGGACCTGATCAGCAGCTTCACCGCGGCGGACGCCCGCAACGTGCTGGAACACCGGCGCGACATCGCCGTGATCCTGCTGGACGTGGTGATGGAGGAGGACGATTCCGGCCTGAAGCTGGTGCGCTGGATCCGCGACGAACTGGGCAACCGCGACATCCGCATCATCCTGCGCACCGGCCAGCCGGGACAGGCGCCGCAGCGCGACGTGATCGTCGATTACGACATCAACGACTACAAGCCGAAGGCCGATCTGTCGGCCGAAAGCCTGTTCACCGCGGTGATCGCGGCCTTGCGCGCCTTCGACCAGATTCAGTCGATCGAAACCCGGGTGGCGGAGCGCACGCGCGAGCTGCGCGAGAGCCGCGAGCAGGCGGAAGAGGCGACCAGGGCCAAATCCGCCTTTCTCGCCACCATGAGCCACGAGATCCGCACGCCGATGAACGGGGTGCTCGGGATGCTGGGCCTGCTGGAACGGACCGACCTGGACGAGCAGCAGCGCGACACCGTCGGCACCATGCGCGAATCGGCCAACGCCCTGCTGCGGATCATCGACGACATCCTGGACTTCTCGAAGATCGAAGCCGGGAAGATGGATCTGGAGCGGGTGGCGATGTCGGTGCCGGCCCTGGTCGAAGGGGTGGCGGAAACGCTGGCGCCCGCTGCAGGGGCCAAGGGGCTGACGCTGCTGACCTATGTGGACCCGGCGATTCCGCAGGCGGTGCTGGGCGATCCGGTGCGGCTGCGCCAGATCCTGTTCAACCTGGCCGGCAACGCCATCAAGTTCACCGAAGCCGGCCGGGTCGTGCTGCGCGCCGAGTTGGAGCCAGCCGAGGCCGAGCCGCTGCTGCGCATCGCCGTGTCCGACACCGGCATCGGCATCGCCGAGGCCTCGTGCCAGCGCCTGTTCCAGCCCTTCACCCAGGCCGAAAGCTCCACCACCCGGCGTTTCGGCGGCACCGGGCTGGGGCTGTCGATCAGCCGGCGGCTGGCGGCGCTGATGGGCGGCGAGATCGGGGTGGAGAGCAAGCCCGGCGAAGGCTCCACCTTCTGGCTGCGCCTGCCGTTGGACCGCGCCGCCGGTCCGGCGTCGGCGGAGGACGGCCAGGACGCTATCGGGCTGGACGGGCTGACGGTCCTGCTGGGCGTGCCCGACGACATGGAGCGCGGCTTCCTCGCCCGCTATCTGGAGCAGGCCGGCGCCCGCGTGCTGCCCGCCGCCTCGCCGCCCGAACTGGCGGCCCAGGCCCGCATCGCGCGCGAGGCCGGCTGCGCCGTCGGGGTCGTCGCCATCGACGAGGCGCTGCACATCCCCGCCGCCGCCTGCGCACCGGAGGAGTTGGGCCGCCGCAGCGGCGAGGCCCGGCCGCCGGTGGTCCTGCTCTGCCACGAAACCGGTGGGAAGCCCGGTCCCGATTCCCTCCCCGGCACGCGGGGCGCGGAGCCGGGCACGATGGTGCTGAGCCGGCCGCTGCGCCGGCTGGTGCTGCTGCGCGCGGTGGCCATCGCCGCGGGTCGTCTGTGCCCTTCCCAGCCGGCGGCCCAGACCCACCCCCACCGTTCCTCGACGGCACAGTCCTCGACCAGGGCCGGGCGCGGCACGGCCGGCCCTGCCAACGGCCAGGGAGCGCCCAGCGTCGAGGAGGCGATGGCCCAGGGGCGGCTGATCCTGGTCGCGGAAGACAACCCGGTGAACCGCAAGGTCCTGCAGATGCAACTGCAGGCGTTGGGCTATGCCGCGGAGATGGCGCCGGGCGGGGCGGAGGCGCTGGCGGCGCTCGACGCCATGCGGCAGGGCCGGCGCCGCTACGCCATGCTGCTGACCGACGTGCAGATGCCGGAGATCGATGGGTTCGAACTGACCCGTCAGGTCCGCAGCGGCGAGGCGTCGGGCGGCGCGGGCCGCCGCCTGCCCATCGTCGCCATCACCGCCAACGCCGCACCGGCCGACATCGAGAGCTACCGCGCAGCCGGCATGGACGATGTGCTGAGCAAGCCGCTGGAACTGTCGCAACTGGCGGTGACGCTCGCCCGCTGGATGCCGCCGGCCCCGGCCGATGCCGCCATGGTGACGCCCTCGCCGGCACCAACGACGCCGACTGCCGCCGGCAGCGACGCTTTGGTCGATCTCGGCACTCTACGCGCGCTGTGCGGCGGCGATGCGGCGATGCTGGCGGAACTGCTGAACGATTTCGTCACCATCGGCCGCGGCGTGCTTGCCGACCTTATGACAGCGCTCGGCAACGGCGACCGTGACTGGGTGCGGGCCTGCGCCCACAATCTGAAGGGCTCCTCCCGCAACGCCGGCGCCAAACCGCTGGCGGAGGCGGCCCGCCTTCTGGAACTGGCCGCCACCGAAGGCGCTCCGCTCGACCGGCTGGCGGAAGCGGCCGACCGGCTGAGCGAGAGCTTCGCCGCGACCTGCGGCGCCATCGAACAGGACCTCGCCGGAACGGAGCGGCTAAGGACATGAGCGATCCGGTATGAGTGAACCGACGGATTTCCGACTCGATTTCCGGCCCGGTCGGCGGGAGGCTCTCGGCCTGCTGCTGGGGGTTGCCGCCACGGCCGCCGCCCCGCCTGCCTTCGCCCAGGACGCTCCGCCCGATGTCGGGGTCCCGCGGCTGGGCGAGGAGCTGACCCCCTTCGGCGCGGTACAGGCCGGCAACCGCACGCGGGCGATCCCGCGCTGGACCGGCGGCCTGACCGAGGCGCCGCGCGGCTATGTGCCCGGCCGCCCTTCGCCCGACCCCTATATCGAGGATGTCCGCTGGTTCACCGTCGGCGCCGCCGATGTCGAGCGCTACAAGGTCCGACTGACCGCCGGGCAGCAGGCGCTGCTGGCGAAATATCCGGAAAGCTTCGAACTGGCGCTGTTCCCCTGCCACCGCAGCGCCGCCGCACCGCAGCGGATCTATGACGCCACGCTCGCCAACGCCGATCGCGCCGGTTTGGGGGAAAACGGTCTGGCCTTGCGCGATGCGTCGGTCGGCGTGCCGTTTCCCATTCCGGCCAACGGCGTGCAGGCGATGTGGAACCACAAGCTGCGCTGGCGCGGCGGCAGCGTGTCGCGCACCAGCCTGACCGTGGTCCAATCCGGCGACGGCCGTTCGATGACGAAGCTGCGGGAGGAGTTCGCCTCCCCCTATGCCGACGGCGACATGGCTGCACCGCCGCTGCTCTATCGCCGCACCATCCTGGAACCGAAGGAGCAGGCCGGCAGCAGCCTGATCCTGCAGGGGACCCTCGACCCCATCGCCGCGCGCACCCACGCCTGGGCGCGGGAGGGGGAGCGTGGCCGCGTGGTGAGGGCGCCCGACTTCGCCTATGACACGCCGGACCCGGTGACGGGCGGCATCTGCACCGCCGACATGCTGGACATGTTCAGCGGCGCGCTCGACCGCTTCGACTACACGCTGGTGACGCGGCGCGAGATGTACATGCCCTACAACGCCTACCGGCTGTCCAACCCCGGCCTGACGATGCGGGACATCCTGTGGCCGGGGCACCCCAACCCGCAGTTCCTGCGCTATGAGATGCACCGGGTCTGGGTGGTCGATGCCCGGCTGAAGCCGAATTTCAAGCACGCCCTGCCCGACCGCACCTATTACCTGGACGAGGACAGCTGGCAGATCCTGGCGTCGGAGCATTACAACGGCAAGGGCGACCTGCTGCGCTACGCCGAGGCGCACCCGGTGCAGCATTGGCAGGTCCCCGCCCTGGTGCCGGCGGTGGAGTTCGCCTTCGACCTGACAGCCGACCGCTACACCGCCCGCGGCCTTGATAACGGACTGCCTCCGCCGGTGTTCGGCGCGCCGCTGACGCCGCAGGATTTCACCCCCGACGCCCTGGTCCGCCGTGGCCGGCGGGGGTGACGATCCGCAGAGCAATCACTCGGAGCCGGTCTGCCGAACCTCGTGGACCTCGGCCGGATGGGCGGCGTGGCGGTTCAGGACCTCCAGCGCGATGCGTTCGCGCGCGGCGTCGCCGACATTGACCCACAGCAGGATGCCGCCCTTGTCGAGCTGCTGCAGCATGGGCTCGTTGCGCTTGTCGGTGATCCATTGCGACAGGAAGGACCCCGCCGCTCCGCTGCCCACCCCGGCGGCGGCAGCAGCCGCGGCGGCGGCGAGCGCCGTGCCGCCGGTGGCCAGCACCGCGCCGGTGGCGATGATCGCCCCGACATAGGCGGGGAAGCCGACCGCGGCGCCCTTGCCGCTGCCGACATCCTCCGGCGAAATGTAGGCTTGGCGCGGCGCGTTGGGATCGTGGGCGAGGCTGCCAACATCGTTGGGCACGCCGCCCAGACGCTCGCGGATCGTCTCGTCATTGGCCAGCACGCTCAGCTCGTGGCGCTGGAATCCGGCCAGCGTCAGGTCGTCGATGGCGCTCTGCAGGGCGTCGCGGCTGTCGAAGACCGCCACGGCCTCGCGCACCGCGGCATCGGTGCCGGTGCTTGCGGTGTCTCCAGTCCAGGCGCTGGAATCGATCGTGGTCGGGTTCTGGTCGCGGCTCTCGATCATGCCTCCACCCCTTCGCTTCGCAGGAAGTCCGAACAATCCGGATCCAACCGCAAAGCAGGGGCAAGGTTCCGCTCAGGGTCGCGACGATGTGACCGGCGGAGACACCATGCCGCGCGGTTCCGGCATGGCGCCCAGGAACCACCACAGGCCCAACCCGATCAGCACGGCCTTCACCAGCAGGAAGAGCGCGATGTGGCGGGCCAGCGGATTGCGGAGCATGAGCTTCAACCTGTCGATGCAGCAGGCTTGGAGATGAATGCCGATCTGGCAAAAGGGCCCGTCTTTTGGCTAGTATCCGGCACCCCTGCTGTCAAGGAAGGATACCCGCCATGAAGCGGCTCCTGCTCGCCACCCTGTTCGCCGCCGGCCTGTCCGCCGGTTCCGCCGCCCCGGCCCTCGCCCAGATCAGCCTGTTCCAGGACACCGGGCTGATGCAGGCGGTCAATGACGGCGACGTCGCCAAGACGAAGGGCGCCCTGTTGCGGGGCGAGAACCCGAATCAGGCCGACATCCACGGCAAGACCGCCCTGCTGGCCGCCGTCGACCGCTCCAGCCCGGCCATCGCCAAGCTGTTGCTGGAGAGCGGCGCCAACGTCAACCGCGCCGACAAGGCCGGCAACACCCCGCTGCTGGCAGCGGCGGAGAACGGCAATCCGGAGCTGATCGACCTGCTGCTGAAGAAGGGCGCCAAGGTCGACATGGAGAACCGCGAGGGCATGACTCCGCTGATGGTCGCCGCCCGCAGCGGCCGGGCCGAGGTGGTGGACCGGCTGCTGAAGGCCGGTGCGCAGGTCGACCGTTCCGACTTCACCGGCCGGACCGCCTTGAACTGGGCGCAGGACAGCCGCAACGCCCGCGTCGGCACCCTGCTGCGCCAGGCCGGCGCGCGCTGACAGCCGGACTCTACTTCGCGGAGACCTCATGTTCGGTTCGGCCTTTGGCGGTCCCGGCCCGCTGCTGCTCCTGCTGCTGGCGCTTGGGATCGACGCGCTGTTCGGCGACTGGCTGGACCGCATCCTGCCCGACCCGGCAGGGCTGGCGCGGCGATTTTGCAACGCCGCCGATGCCCGGCTGAACCGGGCGGAGCGGGGCAAGTCGGCCCAGGTGATCCGCGGGGCGCTGGTGGTGCTGGCGCTGGTGCTGATCGCGGTGGCGGCCGGGCTGCTGGTCGAGTGGATCGGCTCCATCGGCCGCGGCTGGATGGTCGAACTGCTGGCCCTGCTCTGCGGCCTGCGCGGCCGGGCCGCCTGGACGCGCATCCGCGCGGTGCGCCGTGCGCTGGAAAGCGGTGGGCGGGTGCCCGCCCAGGAGGCGATCCAGTCGCTGACCCGCCGCCATGTCTACGGCCTGGACGAGCACGGCATCGCCCGCGCGGCGGTGGAGGCCGCCGCCCGCGCCTTCGACCGCAAGCTGGTGGCGCCGGTCTTCGGCTATGCCCTGCTCGGTGTGCCCGGCCTGTTCGTCTGGACCGCGCTGGACGGCGCCGACGCCGCGCTGGGCAGCCCCGGCGTCCGCCATGGCCGCTTCGGATCGACCGCGGCGACGCTGGACGACGCGCTGAACGCCCTGCCCGCCCGGCTGGCCGGGCTGCTGCTGGCGCTGGCCGCGCCCTTCATCGGCACCGCCAAGGCCGGCGCCGCCCTGCGTGCGCTCGGCCGCGACGCGCGCAAGCATCCGTCGCTGAACATGGGCTGGCCCATCGCCGCAATGGCGGGCGCGCTGGGTCTGGCCCTGGGCGGTCCGCACCGCGACGGCGGCGTGGTCATCACCGAGAACTGGATCGGCGACGGCCGCGCCCGCGCCACCCCCGCCGACATCGGGCGAGCGCTCGCTCTATCGGCCGTCGCAGCATTGCTGCTGGTCGGGCTGGTGGCGCTGCTGCTGTGGGGCGTGGCGGGGATTTAGCGAGCCTTTCCGAATTCGCAGTACGAATCACTTCTTTGCCGCCATCCACACCACGCCTTGAAAAAGCAGACGAACCTACTCACTAAATGTCGGATTTCACTAATTTACTGCAGGAAACATGGGAACGGCACAAACTCCTCCCAACGATCCTCTTCAATTTTTTTATCTTTCTTCAATTCTTCTTTTTTTGCTTGACCATCTGCCCATTGGAATTTTTCTTCGAATAACTCAAAATTGATAACTGTTCTTTCGAATAGGTTATCTAGGTTTACTTCGGGTAGATGCCTTGTTGACTTGAGCGTGCATTCCAGAGAAAACAACGTATTCATGTAGTAATCCTGAAGATTATTCAAGACTGCGGAGAGAAACGGAAGGGACTCTCCTGCATGCATTATGCTATTTCTTGTTCTATAAATTCTCTCGATCTGCCACTTCACTCTTTCTTTATGTGATTTCAAAAATGTCCTTAGCTCTCTGATTCCTGAATGCGCCAAATGCAACTGCTCCATTCTCATCACAGCAAGCGGGTTTCGCTCTTCACACATCACCCTAATTAATTTCCTTTTTGCCTCATTTTTGTCGAGACAAATTATCGCCGCAAGCTCCTTAGTATTATCAACCGACCTTTCGGCGCCGATAATCTCTAGATATTTCTCTTTATGGGCCAGCCAAAGATCTCGATCAAACATCCGAAATCTTTGATACGAATAGTAATGAACATTACATGGTATCATATACCGTAAATAACTTGTAATTCTTACCCCTGAAGGTTCCGGTAGCAGAGCTTCGAAAGCAGACCAAAAGGCCGTAAGCTGACCTTCAACACTTTCGGAAAGAAATGCATTCTTCTGAGCAAGGACGGATATATTGACCCTATTGATGTCATCTATCACGTACGCCCTTAGCAGATTAAACCTACGAGATAGGGTTGCATCCTTTGTATCTGTTCGCTTGCTATCCCTTCTCACCAAAACTGACGGTTGATTTCTCAATATATTTCCGTGATTTTCGTTCTCTTTGACTACTAACATGTCAATATCCCAAGAAAAACCTTTCCTTGGATATACCGTTAGTATTGTTGCCCTTCTAACGTTCAGCTCTCCCTCAATGATAGATCTAGCCCCTTTAGGATCATAATACTCACATCGAGCTACAGTCAAAACCATTCCGTTCCTTGGCCGAAAGAAAACAGAATACCGTTCGCGCAGATCAGGAGGCATCTGCTCCAAATCAGCCCTTTTGAAATATTCTTTAATCTCAATGTTACCTTGATCATCCCTTTTCTCTACATTGCTAAGCTTGATTAATTCATATAATTCTTCGTTTACATAACAATATATACTGAATTGGTGCATTTTTAGATCGAAGGCGTTCATAAACATCTCAAATCTGTCTGTAAGCGTCTCCCTCCGAGAATAAAAGAAAGACGATCTCATCATATAATACATGAACTCACGTTCGTACCCAAGATTTATAAGATGAGAACAAAATGTCTGAGATATTCTGTATATTTTATTGACATCATTTTCCAAAACAGCTTTTCTAAGATTTCTTACGCATATTTCTGAATAATCCTTGGCCATCTCATCATACAGAGACGAGGAAACCCGCAAAAGCCCGGCAGCGCTTTGATCCTTACTTTTTTGTTCTATAAATTTTACATAAGCTCCATAATTGTTTCCCAGTATATCTTTTGCTATATCATCACTATGCAACGATCTGGCCAACTCGTCGGCTACCGAAGTAACAGCAGCCTGATTCTTTACCTTCCCTGAAATTACATCTTTGCAGACAACCATTGTTTCTGCACACCTATAAAGCGTATCTAGCGCGGGAGCTCGATAGCTATCGGGAGAGTAATCAAACAGCAATTCTGAGAGAGATTGAGCAAACACAAGTATGCCGCGCTCATTTTCCCTAACATTCAGATCTTTCAGCAACAGCTTCAAATCACACCTCCATTGGCTTCATCTGCGGTCGTTCATAAACGAATATAGATCTCTTACCTTATTTTTATCTTCCCAAATCCTCCACCATGTAGAACGGCCCCCGCCGGTCGCGCTCGACCCGCAGGATGAAGCGGCTGATCCCGCTGGCCTTGATGGTCCAGAGGTCGTCGCCGTCATCCAGCGGACGAAGCTCCAGTTCCTCCGGCACCGGCGCCTCGCCCAGTCGTTTCAGGATGCGGTCGGCGCGGGTGCGGTCGATGGCGGGCAGGCTCTCGGCGGCGCGGGCGTCGAAGCGGTCGCTCTTCACATAGCGGGTGCCGGCGCCCTGGATCGGGCTGGACGGCCGGCCCGGCTGCAGCCGCGCACGCGCCGCCATCAGCCGCCAGCGCGCCGTGCCGCAGGCCAGCACCGCCGCGGCATGGACGGCGGCGACACGCTCGATCAGGTCGGGGAACAGCGGCATCAACTCGCGCCGCTTGTAGGCGACGCGGCTCATCAGGTCGTGGATCGAGCGCTCGCTCGCCGCGGCGGCGTCGGGCAACTCCACCGTTTCCGCCGCCAGCAGGGCCGGGATGGCGTCGAGCGCCGCCCCCCTCACCAGCGCGTCGATGCGGGCCAGCGCCGCCGCGCCGGCCGCATCGGTGCGGGCGATGGCATCGGCCACCACCGGGCGGGCGCGGTCAAGCGCCTCCGCCCTCGGCACCTCGTCCGACAGGGCGGACAGCCAGCCGGCGTCGAACAGGGTGCCGTCGGGGAAGGGAGGAAAGGCGCTCAATCGCTCAGGATCCGGTCGTTGGCCTGTCAGCCGTCCGCGCGCATGCGGGCGACGATGGCCTCCAATACCTCTTCGGCCCGGTCGTTGTCGACCTGACAGGTGCCGGCCGCCTGATGGCCGCCGCCGCCATATTGTAGCATCAGCGGGCCGATGTCCGTCTTCGAACTGCGGTTCAGGATCGACTTGCCGCAGGCCAGCACGGTGTTCTGCTGCTTCAGGCCCCACAGCACATGGATCGACACGTTGGTGTCGGGGAACAGCGCATAGATCATGAAGCGGTTGCCGGCATAGATCGTCTCCTCCTTGCGGAGGTCGAGCACGACGACGTTGCCGCGCACGGTGGCGCAGCGCTTCAGCTGGTCGACGAACAGCTCGGCATGCTGGGTGTAAAGCTCCACCCGCTCCTTCACGTCGGGCAGTTCCAGGATCTGCGCGATGGAGTGGCTGCGGCAGTAGTCGATCAGGTCCATCATCAGCTGGTAGTTCGACACCCGGAAGTCGCGGAAGCGGCCCAGGCCGGTGCGCGCGTCCATGATGAAGTTCAGCAGGGTCCAGCCGGTGGGGTTCAGGATGTCGTCGCGCTGGTACTGCGCCGAGTCGGCCTGATCGACCGCCAGCATCATCTCGTCGGAGATGGTGGGGAAGCGCTCCTTCCCGCCATAGTAATCATAGACGACGCGGGCGGCGGACGGGGCCTTGGGGTCGATGATGTGGTTCGGCTTCTCGCCGACGCGCATGGTCTCCGACAGGTGATGGTCGAACACCAGATGGGCGCCTTCGACATATGGCAGGTTGGTGGTGATGTCGCGGCCGGTGATCTCGACCTTGCCGTCCTGCATGTCCTTGGGATGGACGAACTTGATCTCGTCGAGGATGCCCAATTCCTTCAGCAGGACGGCGCAGACGAGCCCGTCGAAATCGGAACGGGTAACGAGGCGGTATTTCGCGGCGTCGGACATGCAAGCTTCCCCTGGCGACCGTCATGGTTGAGCGCGTGCCGGAAGGGTAGTCGCCTACCCCTTCGGCGCGCAATGCTTTACCAGAGGACCGTTGCGGAGATCAGCCCCGGATCAGCCCCACGGGCCGCGGCGGTTCTGCGGCATGAAGCCGCCCTGCCCGCCCTGAGTTCCACCCTGATTGCCACCCTGCGGCGGCGCCCCCCAGGGCGAGCGGCCGTCGCGCGGCGGGGTGTGGCCGCCACCGAAGCCGCCACCCCCAAACCCACCACCGCCGAAGCTGCCGGTCTGGGCCGCCATGGCGCGCAGCCGTGCCACCCGCTCGCCCATGTCGGGATGGGTGGAGAACAGGCTGGCCATGCTGGCGCCGCTGAGGGGGTTGGCGATGAACAGGTGGGCGGTCGCCGGATGCGCCTCCGCCTGATAGTTGGGAATGTGGGTGGCGCTGTTGTGGATGTTGGTCAGGGCATCGGCCAGCCAGTTGGGACGGCCACAGATCTCGGCGCCGATGCGGTCGGCCTCGAACTCGCGGGTGCGGCTGATCGCCATCTGCACCAGGGTGGCGGCGATGGGGGCGAGGATGGCGGCCAGGATCGCCCCGACCATGCCCAGCGGGTTGCCGCCGCGCTCGTCATTGCTGGAGCCGCCGAAGAACAGGCCGAAATTGGCCAGCATCGACACCGCACCGGCGATGGTCGCGGTGATGGTCATGATGAGGGTGTCGCGGTTCTTCACATGGGCCAGTTCATGGGCCATCACGCCGGCTATCTCCTCCGGCGTCAGCCGCTGCAGCAGGCCGGTGGTGGCGGCGACCGCCGCATGCTCCGGATCGCGGCCGGTGGCGAAGGCGTTGGGCTGGTCGTTCTCGATGATGTAGACGCGCGGCATCGGCAGGCCGGCGCGCTCCGCCAGCCGGGCGACGATGCCATGGAATTCGGGAGCCGAGTAGCCATCGACCTCGCGGGCGCCGTACATCGACAGCACCATGTCGCCGGAATTCCAGTAGCTGAACAGGTTCATGCCCAGCGCGAAGACGAAGGCGATGATCAGGCCGGTCTTGCCGCCCAGCAGGAAGCCGACCGCCATGAAGATCGCCGTCAGGCCGGCAAGGAGAATGGTGGTCTTCAGATAGCTGGTCATGATCGCCATATCGGTTCAGGATGGGCCGAGGCGGGGTAACCCGCCCTGATCCGAGATATGGGCCCGATCCGCGCCCCCGTTCAAGATGTCCGCAGTATCGCGATGGATATGATGACCGAACAGACCAAGCCGCAGCAGGACGCCGCCGAGGCGGTGGCCGCCACCGACACCACTCCGGAAACCACGGAGACCAAGGGCCCGGAACAGAAGCCGGGCGAGATCGGCGGCCCGAAGGGACCGGAGCCGACCCGCTACGGCGACTGGGAGTTCAAGGGGCGCTGTTCGGACTTCTGATCGGAGATTAACTCCCCCCGGTCACTCCATCCGACGCCCCGTCACCGCGTCGAACAGGTGCAGGGCGCCGTCCTGCGGGGCGACCGTCAGCCGGTCGCGCTCGCGCACGGTGGGGATGCCGGCCATGCGGACCAGCAGGGTCTCGCCGTCCGGCAGGCGGCCATAGACCACCGTGTCGGCCCCCAGCGCCTCCACCAGTTCGATCTCGATGGAGAATCCGTCCGCGGCGACCGCCAGATGCTCCGGCCGGATGCCCAGCTTCACCGGTCGGCCGGCATCGGTCGGGCGCGGCTGCGGCAGGGGCAGACGCTGTCCGCGCGGCAGCAGCACGGCCTCGCCACGGTCGTCGATGCGGCCGTCCAGCACATTCATCGGCGGCGAGCCGATGAAGCCGGCGACGAACAGGCTGGCCGGGCGCTGATAGACCTCCAGCGGCGTGCCGATCTGCTCGGCCACGCCATGGTTCATCACCAAGATACGGTCGGCCAGCGTCATCGCCTCCACCTGATCGTGGGTGACGTAGAGGCTGGTGATGCCGAGCCGGTCCTGCAGCCGCTTGATCTCCACCCGCATCTGGGTGCGCAGCTTGGCGTCCAGATTCGACAGCGGCTCGTCGAACAGGAAGGCGGCGGGTTCGCGCACGATGGCGCGGCCCATGGCGACGCGCTGGCGCTGGCCGCCCGACAACTGGCTCGGCCGGCGGTCGAGGAAACGGCCGAGTTCGAGAATCTCCGCCGCCTTGTCGACACGGGCGCGGATCTCCGCCTTTGGAATCCCGCGGATCTTCAGGCCATAGGCCATGTTGTCGAAGACCGTCATGTGCGGGTAAAGCGCGTAGTTCTGGAACACCATCGCGATGTCGCGGTCCTTGGGGTCCAGTTGATTGACCACGCGCCCGCCGATGGCGATCTCGCCGCCGGTGATGCCCTCCAGCCCGGCGACCATGCGCAGCAGGGTGGATTTGCCGCAGCCGGAGGGCCCAAGCAGGACGAGGAATTCGCCGTCCTGGATCGCGATGTCGATGCCCTTGATCGCTTCGACCGGGCCATAGGACTTGCGGACGTTGCGGATTTCAACGGTTGCCATTGTTCTTCTTTCCCTTCGCCCGCGCTTACTTTTCGCTGTCCACAAGACCTTTGACGAACCAGCGCTGCATCAACACCACCACCGCCACCGGCGGCAGCATCGCCAGCACCGTGGTCGCCATGATGATGTGCCAGTCGTTGGCCGATTCGCCGGTGCCGATCATCTTGGTGATGCCGGTCACGATGGTCTCCATGTCGCCGCTGCTGGTGACCAGAAGCGGCCAGAGATACTGGTTCCAGCCATAGATGAAGAGGATGACGAACAACGCCGCGATGTTGGTGCGCGACAGCGGCAGAACCACGTCGATGAAGAAGCGCACCGGCCCGGCGCCGTCGATCTTCGCTGCCTCCAGCAGTTCGTCCGGAATGGTCAGGAAGAACTGGCGGAACAGCAGCGTCGCGGTGGCCGAGGCGATCAGCGGAATCGCCAGCCCGGCATAGGTGTTGATCAGGCCCAGATCGGCGACGACCTTGTAGGTCGGGATGATCCGCACCTCCACCGGCAGCATCAGCGTGATGAAGATCAGCCAGAAGAAGGCCATCCGCAGCGGGAAGCGGAAGAAGGCCACCGCATAAGCCGACAGGATGGAGATGGCGATCTTGCCCAGCGCGATGGACAGCGCCATCACCAGGCTGTTCAGCATCATGGTGCGGACAGGCGTGTACATGGCGCGCTCGCCCGCCTCGCCGACCCAGGCCTGGGCGTAGTTGGCCGCCCCCTCCCCGCCCGGCCACAGCGGCAGACCGCCGCGCCCGATGGTGCCGGCATCCCAGGTGGAGCCGATCAGCGTCACGTAGATCGGATAGGCGAAGATCAGCACGCCGACGATCAGGACGATGTGCGGCACCAGATCGATGAAACGGGTCTGCTTCATGAGTAATGGACCTTGCGCTCGACGAAGCGGAACTGCACCGCGGTCAGCGCGATGACGATCACCATCAGGATCACCGACTGCGCCGACGACCCGCCGAGGTCGTTGTTGACCACGCCGTCCTGATAGACGCGGAAGATCAGTGTCTCCGTCGCCTTGCCCGGCCCGCCCTGGGTCAGGGCATGGATGGTGCCGAAGGTCTCGAAGAAGGCATAGACCATGTCGACCACCAGCAGGAAGAAGGTGGTCGGCGACAGCAGCGGGAAGGTGATGGTCCAGAACCGCCGCACCGGCCCGGCGCCGTCGATGCTGGCCGCCTCCATCACCGAGCGCGGGATCGCCTGCAGCCCGGCCAGGAAGAAGATGAAGTTGTAGGACACCTGCTTCCAACTGGCGGCGAGGATCACCATCAGCAGCGCCTGCCCGCCGTTCAGCCGGTAGTCCCAATCAAAGCCGAGCGCCCGCAGCGCACGGCCGAAGGACCCGATGTCGGGATTGAAGATGAACATCCACAGCACCGCCGCGACGGCCGGGGCCAGCGCATAGGGCCAGATCAGCAGCGTCTTGTAGGCGCTGGCGCCCTTGATCTTGGAATCGGCGAGCACCGCCAGCAGCAGCGCGACCCCCATCGCCAGCACCGTCACCGCGACGCTGAAGATCACCGTGGTCTTCAGCGTGTCGAGATAGTTCGGATCGCCCAGCACATAGGTGAAATTCTCGAACCAGACGAACTCGCTGCGGATGCCGAAGGCGTCCTGCAGATGCACCGACTGCCAAACCGCCTGGGCCGCCGGCCAGATGAAGAACACCAGCGTCACCGCAACCTGCGGCGCAAGCAGCAGATAGGGCAACAGCCGGCTGTCGAAGGTGACGCGACGCTGCAAAGGTTGGTCTTTCGTGGGTTAGGCGTTGCGTTCGGGGGCGCCGCTCCCCGGCTTCCCCCTCTCCCCCCCGGGGAGAGGGTCGGGGTGAGGGGGAGGCACGAGGTGGATTGGGGGAAATGCGAAGCGTGCTCCACGAAACAGAAGCCACACCGCGCATCCCCCTCACCCTAACCCTCTCCCCGCTTTCGGCGGACCAGAGGCCCGCCTGTCGCGTCAGCGCAAACTTCGTTTGCGCGTAAGCGGGGGGGAGAGGGGACGCTGGAGAGGTTCAGCAGATCAGCCCTTGTTGGCCCGCTCGAAGTTGCGGAGCACGGCATTGCCGCGCTTGATCGAGGCGTCGAGCGCCTGTTTGGCGTCCTGCTGGCCCTGGAAGGCCTTCTCAAGCTCTTCCTGGATGATGTTGCGGATTTCCGGCAGGTTGCCCAGGCGCAGGCCCATGCTGTTCTCGGTGGTCGGCGTCCGGGTCAGCTGGGCGGCTGGCACGTCGGCGCCGGGGTTCTTCTCGTAATAGCCCTGAGCCTTGGTCAGCTCGAAGCCCTTCATCGTCACCGGGACATAGCCGGTGTCCATGTGCCACTTGGCGTCGACCTCGGGCCGGGCGAGGTAGGTGAAGAACTGCGACACCGCCTTGTATTCGGCCGGCGTGCGCTTGGGCGAGGTCATCACCCAGAAGGCGGCGCCGCCGATGATGCTGTTCTTCGGGCCATCCTTGGCGAATTCCGGCCAGTAGGGCAGCGGGGCGGCACCCCAGGCGAAGGTCGCCTCCTTCAGGATGCGGCTGCGCAGGCCCGATGAGGCGTGGATCATCGCGCATTCGCCCGACGGGAACAGGGCGTCAGGCTTGTTGTCGCGGCCGCCATACTTGAACAGACCGTCCTTCTGCATGTCGATCAGCGTCTGGACATGCTTGACGTAGAGCGGCGCATTGATCTTCAGCTCGGCCTTCAGGCCGCCGAAGCCGTTGGCTTGGCTGGCGAAGGGCGTGTTGTGGATGGCGCCCAGCTGCTCGAACTGCGCCCACACCGGCCAGGAGGTGGTCAGCGGGCAGGTGGAGCCCGACGCCTTCAGCTTCTTCGCCGCTTCGATCATCTCCGGCCAGGTCACCGGGGGCTTGTTGGGATCGAGGCCGGCCTTCTGGAAGGCGTCCTTGTTGTAGAACATGATGGTGGTGGAGCTGTTGAACGGCAGCGCCATCATCTTGCCGTCCTTGGACGAGTAGTAGCCCTTGACCGCCGGGATGTAGGCGTTGGCGTCGAAGGACGCCCCCGTCTCCTGCATCAGCTGGTAGACCGGCTTCACCGCCGGGCCGGCGGCCATCATGGTGGCGGTCCCGACCTCGAACATCTGCACGATGTGCGGCGCGTTGCCGGCACGGAAGGCGGCGATGGCCGCCTGCATCGTCTCCGGATAGCTGCCCTTGTAGGAGGCGTTGACCTGGACCGCCTGCTGGCTGTCGTTGAAGTCCTTGACGATCTGCTCCAGCTGGCCGCCCAGCGGCTGCGGCAGGCCGTGCCAGAAATCGACCACCGTCTTCTGCTGCGCCAGGGCCGAGCCCGGCAGGGCGGCGGCGAACAGCAGCGCGGTGGCGGTGGCGGCGCCCGTCAGGAGGGCAAGCTTGCGGCGGGTCAACATGCGGTGGGTCTCCCTATCCCGGTATGGTGCGCGGTTGTCATGAGGGCAACGGGTTGCCATCCCGCGACGCTTTCGTGAAGTTTTGGTGGCAAACGCATACGGCGCTGTGTGCGGTTGCGAAAAAGACCGGCGGTACGATGATCGTTTTCGAAACTGTTTGGTTGCTCTAACCGTCACACTGCGCACGCATACCAGAGTCTGTCAAGACGCCGCTTTACAGTTTTATGACGTGAAAACCGCACCGATAAAATGTTGCGGAACGAAAATGCACGAACGCGGATTGCCTAACGCGAGCAGCCGGTGTTGCAGGCGGTGTCGGGCCGCCGCCCGCCGGCCAGGAGGGCTCCCCGTCCGGCCTTCAGGCTGTGGCTCAGCAGGCGGCGCAGGGCGGCAGGGTCGCAGGGCTTGTGGACCAGGGGAAAGCCGCTGCGGTCGACGCTGCGCAGCCGGTCGGGATCGGTGTCGCCGGTGACGATGACGCCCGGCACCCGCCGGCCGCAGCGGGCACGCACCGCCTGGATGGCGTCGATGCCGGTCTCCGGCCCCGACAGGCGCAGGTCGGACAGCACGAGGTCGGGAGTGGCGGCGCCCCCGTCCAGCCCGGCACAGGCCTCGTCGATGCCGCGGGCAGGGATGACGGCATAGCCCCAGCCCTGCAACAGCAGCCCGATCCCCTCCAGCTGCATGGCATCGTCCTCGATCACCAGCACCGTGCCGGCCGCCGTCGGAGTTGCGGACGCAGACTGGCCGACCGCCGGGTCAGGGTCGCTGTCGGCGGAGTCGTCACCCGACCGGTCGCCGTCATGGCCGGCCAGCGGCACCTCCACCGCGAAGACGGAGCCCTTGCCGGGCTTGGAGCGCACGGTCACCGGATGCCCCAGCACCTGCGCCAGACGACGCACGATGGCGAGACCAAGGCCCAGGCCCTGCTTACGGTCGCGCCCGGGATTGCCGAGCTGGTGGAAGTCTTCGAAGATCACGGCATGGTTGGCCGGATCAATGCCGACGCCGGTGTCCCACACCTCGATGCGCAGGTTCGCACCGCGCCGCCGCGCCGCCAGCAGGATGCCGCCCTTCAGGGTGTAGCGCAGGGCGTTGGCCATGATCGGCCGCAGCAGCCGTTCCATCAGCACCGGATCGCTGGTCACCTGGGCGTCGAGCGGATGGACGTTGAAGCGCAGCCCCTTGGCCTCCGCCTCCGGCCCGAACTCCTCCAGCATCTTGGCGAGCAGTTCGTCGACCGGGAAGGTCTGCGGCTTGGCGGTGACCAGCCCGGCTTCCAGCGCCGACACCTCCAGCAGGGCGCGCAGCAGGGTCTCGCCGCCGATGATCGCCTGCTCCAGCTTGTTCGCCAGCTCGATGGAGGCCGGATCGGTCAGCCGGCCGCTCAGCAGATGGTGGAACAGGTGCATCGCCTGGAAGGGCTGGCGCAGGTCGTGGCTGGCCGCGGACAGGAACTTGCCCTTGGCGGTGCGGGCGCGTTCGGCATCGGCACGCGCCTGCGCGGTCTCCGCCCTCGCTTCGGCCAAGGCGGCGGCAATGACATCGGCAGCAGGGGCATCAGCCGCCAGCGCCACCGCGCGGATCCGCCCGCCGGCGTCCGCCACCGGGGACAGCGCCAGCGCAGACGGCAGGCCGGGGAGCGGGCCGGCGGCGCTGGCCGCTATCCCGGTCTCCATCACCTGCCGCCGCAGCCCCTCGATCCCGTCGGCAGTGCCGGCGGGCAGACCGGCCTCCACCAGGGTCTTCCCCTCCACCGCGTCCGGCGGGCAGCCGAGAGCATCGGCGAAGGCACGATTCGCCACCAGCACGCGCCCATCCTCACCAAGCAGGGCCTGAGGCGATCCGCCGGCCGACAGCAGGGCGTCCAACCAATCCTCGCGTGTCGGCGTTTGTTCTGGGATGAGAGGCATTGGCGTGTACTCGGCAAGGCTACGGGAAAGACCAACAACAGGAAAACGGACGGCAGGACCGGCGATAAAAGGGAGGTCCACTGACCGCCGCGTTACCTCTGCTTTATCTTGTGCTCCAATCGATCGTGTCAAATGTGACCTCAGTCCACCCCATGGCCTAAGTTCGTTCGAAAGCCCTAAGACTTAGATCAGAAGCCGGGCCGCTGCGCCATTCCGACAAAGGGCGGAGGACGCTTTCGCATCCGGCGTCGGCCGCGCTATAAGACGCCCATGGTGCAACGCCGCCCCGCCCCGTCCCGTCGCCGCAAGCGATCCGCCGCCCGACCGCCCCAGCCGCCGCGGGCGCTGGAGATTTCCGGCCTGCCCATGCCGCTGGAGTTGCGGGAGAGCGCGCGCGCCACCCGCATGACCCTGCGCGTCGATCCCGGCCGCGGGCTGGTCCAGGTGGTGGTGCCGGTCGGCGTGTCGGAAACCGACGCCCGCCAGTTCGTCGGCCGCCATGACGGCTGGCTGCGGGCACGGTTGGCGGCGATGCCGCCCTCCCTGCCCTTCGCCGACGGCGCCAGCGTGCCCTATCTCGGCGTCGAGCATGTCATCCGCCATGACCCCGCCCTGCGCGGTGCGACCCGGATCGAGGACGGCGCCTTGCTGGTCGGCGGCCAACCCGAGCACATCGCCCGCCGCATCCGCGATTTCCTGACCGCCGAGGCCAAGCGCGAACTGGCGGCCCGCGCCCGGTTGAAGGCCGCGACCATCGGCGCCCGCGTCGCCGCCGTCACCATCCGCGACACCAGGAGCCGCTGGGGCAGCTGTTCGTCCACCGGCCGGCTGTCCTTCTCCTGGCGCCTGATCCTGACGCCCGAACCGGTGCTGGATTATGTCGTCGGCCATGAGGTGGCGCATCTGCGCGAAATGAACCATTCCCCGCGCTTCTGGGCGCTGTGCGCCAGCCTGACCGACGGCACCGGCGTGGAATGGCCGCGGGCATGGCTGAAGGCGAACGGGACAAGGCTGCTGCGCTACGGGTGATCGCAGTGCGGGTATGGGCGCCTAGTCCACCACCTCCGCCACCAGCAGCCCGGCCGCGGCGGCATCGCGGCGGACGAACTCCAGGAAATCCTCGTAGGGCATCGGGCGGCCCAGCAGATAGCCCTGGCACTGGTCGCAACCCATCCCGGCGAGACAGTCGTACTGCTCCTCCGTCTCCACCCCTTCGGCCAGCGTCTGCATGCGCAAGGACCGGGCCATGCCGATGATCGCCTCGGCGATGGCGCCGCTGTCCGGGTCGTCGGCCTGCAGACCGCTGACGAAGCTGCGGTCGATCTTCAGCTTGTCGACGCGGAAGCGCTTCAGATAGGCCAGCGAGGAATAGCCGGTGCCGAAATCGTCGATGGCGAGCGGCACGCCCATCTCGCGCAGCTGCGAGAAGGTTTCCGAGACCACATCGGACTCGTCCATCAGGACGCTTTCCGTCACTTCCAGTTCCAGCGCCGACGGCGGGATGCCGTATGCCGACAGCCAGCCCGCCACCCGCTCGGCCAATCCGGGGCGGCGCACCTGCACCGCCGACAGGTTGATGGCGATCAGCAGGTCGCGGTGGCGCAGCAGTTCCGACACCCGGCGGCAAGCCTCGCCCAGCACCCAGTCGCCGAGCGGCAGGATCAGGCCGGTATCCTCGGCCACCGGAATGAACTGGCCGGGCATGATCAGCGTGCCGTCGGGCTGGCGCCAGCGCACCAGCGCCTCCGCCCCGACCAGCCGGCGGTCGTCCAGGGAGAACTGCGGCTGGAAATGCAGCTCCAGCTCGTTGTTGGCCAAGGCGCGGCGCAGGTTGTTTTCCGTCCACATGCGATCCGACGCGCGGCGGTTCAGCTCCGGCGTGAAGAACCGGTAGGTCGCGCGCCCGGCCTCCTTGGCGGCGTACATCGCCATGTCGGCGCTCTTCAGCAGCGCATCGATGCCGGTGCCGTCGTCGGGATAGATCGCGATGCCGATGGACGGCGTGACCTGCAGCTCGTGCCCGTCGATCAGATAGGGTTCCGACAGGGCGTGCAGCACCTTGCGCGCGACGGTGCCGGCGGCGTCCGGGCTGTCCATGTCGCTGATGAGGATGATGAACTCGTCGCCGCCCTGCCGGCTGACCGTGTCGCTGGCCCGCACGGTGCCGCTCAGCCGCACCGCCACCTCGCGCAGAAGGCCGTCGCCGACCTGATGGCCCAGGCTGTCGTTGATGGTCTTGAAGCGGTCGAGATCGACGAACAGCAGCCCCACCTTGGTGCCGTGGCGGCCGGCGACCAGGATCGCGCGTTCCAGCCGGTCGCGCAGCAGGAAGCGGTTGGGCAGATCGGTCAGGAAGTCGAACTGCGCCAGATGGCGGATGCGCTCCTCCTGCGCGCGGGTCTCGGTGATGTCGGTGAAGGCGGCGATGTAGTTGACGACGGCGCCGTCCTCGTTCCTGACCAGCTTGACGCTCAGCCATTCCGGAAACACCTCGCCGTTCTTGCGGGTGCTCCAGATCTCGCCGGCCCAATGGCCCTCGGCGCGCAGCTGCACCCAAAGCTCTTCATAGAAGTCCGGCGGGTTGCGGTCGGAGCGCAGGAATTCCGGGCCGCGGCCCAGCACCTCGTCCCGCCCATAGCCGGTGATGCGGGAGAAGGCGTCGTTGGCGGCGACGATCTGCCGGTGTTCGTTGGCGACGAACATGCCCTCCGCCGCGTTGTCGAACACCTTGGCCGACAGCCGCAGCTGCCATTCCGCCCGCTTGCGCTCGCTGATGTCGCGGGCGATGGCGGAGTAATAGACGTCGCCCTCGTAGGTGATGCGGCTGGCGGTGACCTCAAGCTCCAGCATGCGGCCGTCGGCGGTGAGATAGGCGGTCTCGTAATGGCTGGCCGCGTCCTCCCCCTCCGCGGCGAAGCGCTTCAGCAGGTCGGCCTGCCCCATCACCAGATCGTCCAGCCTGCCGCCCAGCGCCTTGCAGCCGAACGGGTTGACGTAGGCGATGCGCAGGCCGGCATCGGCCAGCACGACGATCTCGGACACGTGGTCGATGAAAAAGTTGGCGAGATAGAGCTGGCGCGCCCGTTCGCGCAGCATGCTGTCGCTGTGCCGGACCCGCAACTGGTAGCTGCCGACGATGCGCCGGATCCAGCCGGTGACCAGCCACGACACGCCGACCGAGGCCGCCAGCGCCACGCCCAGCACGGCGACCGTGGTCCAGACCCGCTGGTTGACGCCGCGGCTGATCTCCGCCCGGCGGGCCTCCATCTCGCGGCCGACATCGTCGATGTAGGAGCCGGCGACCAGGATCCAGCCCCAGACGTTCGGGGCGGAGACATAAGCCATCTTCGGCGTCGGCCGCGCCGAGACCGGATGGATCCAGTCGTAGCGCAGCTCGCCGCCGCCCTGGCGCCCGACGTCCAGCATGCGGGTGACGATGTCGCGCTCGGTCTTCCATGGCAGGTCGCGGGCGTTCATCCCCTCCGACGCCGGAGCGGTGGGCGACAGCAGCACCTGCCCGTCCTGGCGCAGCACGCCGATGAAGCCGGTCTCGCCGAACCGGAAGGCGCGCAGGCGATCCAGCGATTCATGCTGCAGCCGCGTCTCCACGGCGCTCAGAGAATCGCTGGCGCCGATCAGCCAGTCATAGGGTTCGAACAGGCGGACGAAGGCCAGCTTGTCGACGGTCTGCGTCGGATCGTCGGGCTGGCTCACGCGATAGCGGGCGAAGCCGCGCCGGTTGGGGTCATGGGCCGCCCGCATCAGCTCGCCCACGACCGAATCCTCCGCCGTGTCGGGCACGGCGGAGGGCGACGTTCCGTCCTTTGGCGTCCCCTCCCGCGACGGATCCACCGGCATCAGGACCGAGTTGCCGTTCATGTCGTGGATGAAGTAGTAGCCGCGACCGCCGGAAAAGCGCAGCGGCCGCAGGGTCTGCTTGATCGATTCCTTCACCGCCGCTTCGGGCAGGATGTTCCGTTCCCGGTCATGGACGCTGCGGGCGATGGCATAGGCCTCGTTCACCTGGGTGCGCAGATGGTCCTTCAGCAGCGGCTCAACGCGCGAGCGCATGTAGGCGAGATAGGATTGCGCGTTCTCCACCTCCTGCATCAGGGTCTGACGCTGCTCCTGGAGATAGCGCGTCTCGCTCTGGTGCAGGTCGTGCTCCAGGTCGGCCCAATGCTGCCAGACGAAGTAGAAGCCAAGCCCGAGGACGAGCGCCGACACCAGCGCCATCGACGCCAGGAACTGCAGGCGGTAGAGCCGGGCCTCGTCGGACGAGCGCGACGGCGCACGGACCAGTTCGACGACGGGGTCGGACAAGAAGGGCTCCCTTCGGATAGGCTTTCCGGATGCGGGCTTGGGCCGGCCCCGATGCGCTGTGCAAGTGTTGCTTAATGCTCGTTACGATTCAACTGCAAGCGAATCAAATCCACCACGGCGCGACTCTTTGACTGTTTTCCTCTCCCTTGGATCGCCATGGGGTGGCGCCGCTGCGAACGGACAGGGAATCACCGGAAAGTCGGTCCATTCAATCTTAGGCGCGGATTCCCTTCGGCCGGCAACGTTTCGACCGTGAAGATTAATGACGCCGCAGGCCGCCGCCGGCGCCCGGTCGTGGCCAAGTCCGGGCCGGGTCGGGCACGGCGCATCGTGAGGCTTTAAAACGCCCCCCGGCACGGCTATGGTCGCGCGCGCGTGGCTTTGAGACCCGCAAGCCACCCCCGACCCAGCGCCCGAGACCCAGCGCCCGCATCCTCCGGAGAGTGCCGATGATCCCCCGCTATACCCGCCCCGAAATGGCCCGCATCTGGGAGCCTGAAAACCGCTTCCGCATCTGGTTCGAGATCGAGGCGCACGCCTGCGACGCGCAGGCCGAGCTGGGCGTGATCCCGAAGGACGCCGCCAAGGCGGTGTGGGAGCGCGGCAAGTGGGAGATCGACCGCATCGACGAGATCGAGCGCGAGACCCGGCACGACGTCATCGCCTTCCTGACCAACCTCGCCGAATATGTCGGCCCCGAGGCCCGCTTCGTCCACCAGGGCATGACCTCGTCGGACGTGCTGGACACCTGTCTCGCCGTGCAGATGACCCAGGCCGCCGACCTGCTGCTGGCCGACATGGACGCCCTTCTGGCCGCGCTGAAGCGCCGGGCGTACGAGCACAAGAACACCGTCACCATCGGCCGCAGCCACGGCATCCATGCCGAGCCGACGACCTTCGGCCTGAAGCTGGCCGGCCATTACGCCGCCTTCGCCCGCGGGCGCGAGCGTCTGGTCCAGGCGCGCCAGGACATCGCCACCTGCGCCATCTCCGGCGCCGTCGGCACCTTCGCCAACATCGACCCGCGGGTGGAGGAGCATGTCGCCGCCAAGCTGGGCCTGTCGGTGGAGCCGGTGTCGACCCAGGTCATCCCGCGCGACCGCCACGCCTTCTTCTTCTCCGTGCTGGGCGTGATCGCGTCGAGCATCGAGAATCTGGCGACGGAAGTCCGCCATCTGCAGCGCACCGAGGTTCGCGAGGCGGAGGAGTATTTCCACCCCGGCCAGAAGGGCTCGTCGGCGATGCCGCACAAGCGCAACCCGGTCCTGTCGGAAAACCTGACCGGTCTGGCCCGCATCGTGCGCTCCGCCGTGGTCCCGGCGCTGGAGAATGTCGCGCTTTGGCACGAGCGCGACATCTCCCACAGCTCGGTCGAGCGGATGATCGGCCCCGACGCCACTGTCACGCTGGACTTCGCCCTGGTGCGCCTGACCAGCATGATGGAAAAGCTGGTGGTCTATCCGGAGCGCATGCAGAAGAACCTGGACGATCTGGGCGGTCTGGTCTTCTCGCAGCGCGTCCTGCTGGCGCTGACCCAGGCCGGCATGAGCCGCGAGGACAGCTACAAGGCGGTGCAGCGCAACGCCATGCAGGTGTGGGAGAAGGGCGGCAACTATCTGGACCTGCTGTCGGCAGATCCCGACATCGCCAAGCATATCGGCCGCGACAAGCTGGAGCCGATGTTCGACATGTCCTACCACACCAAGCATGTCGACACCGTGTTCAAGCGCGTGTTCGGCGAGTGAGCTGCTGATGGCGCGGGCCGTTACGGCGTCTTCCGCAGAACGGCAAATATTTGCCGGTGGATGACAAACGGCCCGGCCGCACCTAATCTATCTCGAGAAGCACGTGCCCGGGCGGGGCAATCCTGAACAGAACGAGGACTGTACCCATGGCGATGGAAGCCGCCACGATCGAAAAGCTCATCAAGGAAGGCATCCCCGACGCAGTCGTGGAGATCGCCGACCTGCGGGGCGATGGCGACCACTATGCCGCGCTCGTCACCTCCGCCACCTTCAAGGGCAAGAGCCGGGTGCAGCAGCACCAGATGGTCTACGCGTCCCTGCAGGGCAAGATGGGCGGCGAACTGCACGCCCTGGCGCTGACCACCGCGGTGCCGGAAGGCGCCTGAGAACGGATGCCGGAAGGCGCCTGAACACAAGTCGTAACGGACAAGGTCCCGGCACAGCCGGGCCTAATCGGAAGGGTTATCGAGTCATGGTCGATCAGAACGTCGTCGAGCGCATCGAGCAGGACATCAAGAACAACGATGTCGTGCTGTACATGAAGGGGACCCCGGTGTTCCCGCAGTGCGGCTTCTCCGCCGCCGTCGTCCAGGTGCTGAGCCACACCGGCGTCAAGTTCAAGGGTGTCAACATCCTGGAGGATCCGGGCCTGCGCCAGGGCCTGAAGGAATACTCGAACTGGCCGACCTTCCCGCAGCTCTACGTCAAGGGCGAGCTGGTCGGCGGCTGCGACATCGTCCGCGAGATGTACGAGTCGGGCGAACTGCAGACCCTGATGGCCGACAAGGGCGTCGCCACCGGCGCCGCCGCCTGACGGCATCGCCGGTCCAGGCCGGAACAGAAAAAGCCCCGCTCCGGCGGGGCTTTTTCTTTGTGTGGCGTTACTTCTTCTTCGGCTTCGGCGGCGCGTCGTTCGGGCCGTAGAGGATGAAGGCGGAGAAGCTGGTCCCGCCGGAGGCGAGGTCCAGCAGGTCGTCCGGCAGCTCGCTCTGATCGGCGGCGGGCAGGACCAGGGTCATTTCGCCCGGCTGCTCCTCCACCACCTTGATGGCGATGCCGGGGATCGGATCGGTGCCGAACAGGGTCTTCAGGGCCGCATGCGGGTCCTTGACCAGCAGAGCGCGGAACGCAGCGTCGGATTGCGCACGATCCACCAGGGCGGCTTCGGCTTGACGACGGAGTTGCAGCAGAGGATCGACACCAGCCTGCGAAGTCATAACCCACCTTCCCGCAATTGTTTAAAAACTGAAACCGTATCGATGCACCGGTCCGGCAAGCATAGACGCGGCAATAAGATCGCTATATACATGCAATCAACGAACCGGCAAGCGGAAATTGTATTGCGCCATCTGCGCGTTACGCGATTGCGGCGGCGGGATTTTGATCCATGATGATTCAATCAGAAGTTATTCGCCCCGTCTCTCCGGACGAAGCCGACGCGGTGGCACCACTGACCTGGGCGTCCTACCGCTCCCTGCTGTCGCTCACCGACCCGGAAGAGACGCGGCTTTGCCGGCCCTGCGCCGTTGCCGCGTGGGACGGTGACCGGCCGGCTGGTCTTGCGCTGTCGGCCGTATCGCCGGGCCGCCCCTTGGAGGCGGGAGAGCAGACGCTGCTGTCGCTGACCGTCGCCCGGCCCTGGCGCCGGTGCGGACTGGCGCTGCGGCTGCTGGCGGCGCTGAAGGGCGCCCTGCCCGCGCTCGGCGTCCGGCAACTGGCCGTCAGCTATTCCAGCCGGTTGCCGGCGGCGGATGCCTTCGCCGCCACCCTGCGCGCCGCCGGCTGGCCGGAACCGGAACCGTCGCGGCTGCGCATCTGCGGGGCCGTGCGCGACACCGTGAGGGTCTTTCGTGACCGCGATTCGCTGATGACGCGCATGACGGCGGAAGGCTTCCGCCTGTGGTCCTGGCGGGAGCGCGGGACGGAGGCGGAAACGCTCGCCCAGGCGCTGATCGATCGCGGCGAGGCGCCGGTCTGGGCACGGCCCACCCATTGGTGCGGCATGCTGGACCCCGACCTGTCGCTGGTCATCGGCGCGGGTGACGTCATCGTCGGCTGGGCGCTGTGCGTGCACCAGCCGGATCTGTCGCGCTGGTTCTTCCCCATCGGCTGGGTCCGCCCGCCCTATGACCGCCGCGGCTGGCTGATGGGCGCCTATGCCGAGGGGGCTGAGCGGGTGGCCGCCCGCCATGGCGGCGATTCGGTGGCGGTCATCGAGACGGCCAGCGGCCAGTCCGGCATGTGGCGGCTGTTCGAGCGAAGATTCGCGCCGCACGCCCATTGGATCGACCGGATGATGACGAGCGAGCGCCCGCTCGGTTTCTAGCATGCCGCGAAGCGATGCCCGGCGCGCAGCCCCGCCATGCCCGGCGCCCCGCTGCCGGATTGCACAAACAATGTGCTAAACGGACGGTATGGTTCAGACCCCGCCGCCCGCCAAGGCCCCGATCTCCACAACCGCAGCGTTCGTCGCGGCGCTCGCCTCATACCTGATCTGGGGGCTGGTCAACCCGGTCTTCTTCAAATCGCTGGGCGATGTCGGGGCGGTGGAGATCGTCGCGCACCGCGTGGTGTGGACCGTGGTGCTGGTCGGCATCGGCGTGCTGTCGACCCGCGGGCCGGCGGCCGTCGTCGCCGCGGTGGGCAGCTGGCGCCGGCTGGGCATTCTGGTGGTCACCACCCTGCTTGTCACCGTCAATTGGACCGTCTTCATCTGGGCGGTGGTGAACAGCCGGTTGGTCGAGGCCAGCCTGGGATACTTCATCAACCCGCTGGTCAATGTGCTGCTGGGCGTGCTCTTCCTGCATGAGCGGCTCAGCCGCGGCCGGATGCTGGCGGTCGCCATCGCCGCGGCCGGCGTCGGCAGCCTTGTCGTCAGCTATGGCACCGTGCCCTGGGTCGCCCTGTCGCTGGCGCTGTCCTTCGGCTTCTACGCCCTGGTGCGCAAGAAGGCGGCGATCGACCCGGTGATCGGGCTTCTGGTGGAAACCGCCCTGCTGCTGCCGGCCGCGCTCGGCTATCTGCTGTGGCTGGGCGGCGACGGCGCCTTCGGGCATGGCTGGGGCGAGAGCACGTTGCTGGTGCTGGCCGGGCCGATGACGGCGGTGCCGTTGGTGCTGTTCATGTTCGGCGCGACGCGGCTGACCATGACCACGCTCGGGTTGCTGCAATATGTCGGGCCAACCGGGCAGCTTCTGCTGGGCGTGCTGGTCTACGGCGAGGCCTTCACCCGCAACCACGCCATCACCTTCGCCTGCATCTGGGTGGCGCTGGCGGTCTTCACCGCCGACGCGGTCCACAGCCACCGCAGCACAACCCGCGCCGCCGCCGCCGCGGAGTAATGGCAGTTTACCGCGGCGTCAGCGAGGCGTCAGTCCATGGGCGATGGTGTGGGCCAGCGTGCCGACCATCGCGCAGATGCCGGCATCGTCGCGGCCGAACACCACCTGATCGAGGAAGCCCAGTCCGAAGCTGAGCGTCGCGATGCCGGCCGCCACATTGGCGAGGTCGGCATCGGCGGCGATGGCGCCGCGCGCGCGGAAGCCTTCCAGCCGTCTCAACAGGCAGGGGATGCGGCTCTCCGACAGGGTGCGCGCCATTTCGTCCGCCACCGCCTGATCGACCAGCGCACGGGCCAGCACCACGCGGGTGAAGTCGCGGCATTTCCAGCTGTGCTTCAACTGGGCATGGAGAAAGCGGGCGAGATCGGTCTCCAGGTCATCGTCCGGCGGCGGCAGGTCGCAGCCGCCCGCTTCCTCACGCCAATAGCGCTCCACCACCGCCAGCAGCAGACCGCTCTTTCCTGAGAAATAGCGCTGGATCAGCTGTTCGTTGACCCCGGCCCGCCCGGCGATCTCCCGCGTCGTCGCCGCATCGAATCCGCGCTCCGCGAACACCAGCTTGGCGGCGTCGAGCAGCGCGCCCTCGGTCGCCGCGCGGTCGCGCTTGCGCCCCCCGCCCTCGCACGCGCCCTCGGTCCCGTTGCCGGGGCAACAGCCATCATCGTCCTTGCTTGCGTCCAAAACCCGTCCCTCTCCGGTGCGTCCCGTCAGCTTCATAATAAGTATGCAGATACATACTTGACAAGCGGCGGGCTCTGGTTCAAGTATGTACTCACATACATACAAGCCGATTTGCCCAACAGGGGCCAATAGGGGGTAGTCCCGCCATGCCGCAAAGCACTGCAAAGCCTGACCTGTTCACCCCGCTGCGCCTCGGCGCCATCGAGCTGCCGAACCGCGTCGTCATGGCGCCGATGACCCGCAGCCGCGCCGGCGAAGGCAACTGCCCGACCGCGCTCACTGCCGATTATTATGCGCAGCGCGCCTCCGCCGGCCTGATCATCACCGAGGCGACGCAGGTCTGCGACACCGCCCAGGGCTATCCCAACACGCCGGGCATCCACACCGACGCCCAGACCCTGGCTTGGCGTGCGGTGGCGGACGCCGTGCATGACGCCGGCGGGCGGATTGTCACCCAGCTTTGGCATGTCGGCCGCATCTCCCACCCGCGCTTCCAGCCGAACGGCGCCGCCCCGCTCGCCCCGTCGGCGATCGCGGCGAAGGGCCAGCTCTACACCGGCGCCGGCATGGAGCCCTTCCCGGTGCCGCGCGCCCTGGAGACCGCCGAAATCCCTGCTCTGGTCCGTCACTTCGCCGACGCCGCCAAGCGCGCGGTGTTCGATGCCGGCCTGGACGGCGTCGAGATCCACGCGGCCAACGGCTATCTGATCGACCAGTTCCTGCGTGACAGCACCAACACCCGCACCGACCAGTATGGCGGGACGGTGGAGAACCGCTGCCGCTTCCTGCTGGAAATCCTGGAGGCCACGGCCCATGCCGTCGGCGCCGACCGCATCGGCGTCCGCCTGTCGCCGACCGGCGTGTTCAACGACATGAAGGACAGCGACCCGCTGCCGCATTTCCTGGCGATCACCAAGGCGCTGAACCCCTTCAACCTCGCCTATCTGCATGTGATCGAGGGCCGGCCCGGCCACCATATGGCTCCGCCGGAAGGCGCACCGCATGTGGCGTCCGCCCTGCGCGCCGCCTTCAAGGGTCCGTTCATCCTGAATGGCGGCTACAGCCGGGCCGACGCCGACACCGCCCTGGCGAACGGCGAGGCCGACGCGGTCAGCTTCGGCGAGGCCTTCATCTCCAACCCGGACCTGCCCGTGCGCTTCCGTGCCGATGCGTCGCTGGCCGAGCCGGACCGCACCACCTATTACGGCGGCGACGCCAAGGGCTACACCGACTATCCGGCCCTGGAGTCCGTCGCCGCCTGACCGGTTTGCGGCCTCCCTGCCCCGGCGGGGCCGCAATAACTCTCGACGTGAGAGAGCGCGTCGTGAGTGCGTCGTGAGACGCAAATCCCCGCTGCCCCCGGCCCGGTTCCCCCCTGGGCCGGGGGCTTTTTTTTGGGGGAATGCGGTTTCTGAGTTGGGTCGTTACCCCGCCCCGCCCTCGCCATCCAGTCCGCGAGCCAGCGCGGCGATGGTGCCGTAGCCGACCTGATCGGCCGGGTCGATCTCCGCCATCTTGGCGAGGATCGCCAGCGCCCTGTCGCGGTTGTGGCGGCGCAGTTCGATAAAGGCCAGCGCCTTCATGGTGAACAGGAAGAAGCGCGCCGGCCCGGCCGCCGTCCAATCGGTGGAGCCCGCCGTCAGTTGCGACCAATCGGCCGGAAAGCCGCCCTGGAGCGCTGCGGCATCCAGCCCGATGCGGGCCACCCGCTCCGCCTCCCCCAGCTTCTTGCGGTTGAAGTAGAATTTGTAGAGCGCGTAGAAGACCGGCAGCACCCGCGGCCCCTTGCGGTGGGCCTCCCACAGCAGCGCCTCGCAGGCATCGGGCACGTCGCGGGCCTTCACCGCCTCCTGCAACAGCTCGTCGATCTGTTCCGGCACATCGCCGAAGGCCATGCGGCCGTTCGACATCCTGAGTTCTATCGGTTCGTCGCTCATCGCTTCCCTCGCCTGTATTTCCTGCTGACACAATCAATCATCCGACGCACCGACGACGTCCCATGGTACGCGCGCGGACACGGGGAAAGACCACATTGTTTTTGTGCGACGAAGTGTCGCTGCTGTCGCGAATCCGACACGCGCCAAAGCCGACAAAATGGTTGGTGTGCGGAACTTTGTCAGACTTTCGCCACGCCATCTCCAGCTGACAATCATTTCAAATCAATAGTTTACCTGCTTGGCACAGCCCTTGCTTTACTTCCCGTCAGATCGGCCGGCACCCCCGGCAACGCGGCTTGAGGAGGCGGGACATGGTGACTCTGACGGATGCGGCGGTTTCCACCCTGGAACGGGTCCTGGCGACGTCAGGCGGCGCCGCCGCCGGCTTGCGGATCGCGGTCACCGACGGCGGCTGCGCCGGGCTGAAATACCAGATGGGCCTGGAGGCGGCGGCCGGCGACGACGACGCGGTGCTCAACTTCGGCCCGGTCACCATCTTCGTCGACGCCAACAGCCAGCCCTTCCTGAGCGGCGTGGTGGTCGATTTCGTCGAGGGCATCGAGGGCTCCGGCTTCAAGTTCGACAACCCGAACGCGGCCAGCAGCTGCGGCTGCGGCAAGTCCTTCTCGGCCGGTGAAGGCGGTGGCGGCTCCTGCTCGACCTCCTCGTCCAGCTGCGGATCGTCGGCCCCCTATTCGACCCATTGATCGGGGCCACTGATCCCGCCCCCGGACACTCTTCCCCTAGGCGCGCACCCCACGGAAAGGCAGCAGCGACATGTGGAACTACACCGACAAGGTCAAGGAACACTTCTTCAACCCGAAGAACTCCGGTGTCCTGGACAGCGCCAACGCGGTCGGCGAGGTCGGCTCCATCACCTGCGGCGACGCGCTGCGTCTGATGCTGAAGGTCGATCCCGACACCCAGATCATCCAGGACGCGAAGTTCCAGACCTTCGGCTGCGGCTCGGCCATCGCCTCCTCCTCCGCGCTGACGGAGATGATCATCGGCAAGACGGTGGACGAGGCGCTGACCCTGACCAACCGCGACATCGCCGAGTATCTGGGCGGCCTGCCGCCGGAGAAGATGCATTGCTCCGTCATGGGTGCCGAGGCCCTGCGCGCCGCCATCGCCAACTACAAGGGCGAGGCGTGGGAAGACGACCATGAGGAAGGCGAGTTGGTCTGCAAGTGCTTCGGCATCGACGCCGCCATGATCGAGCGCGCGGTGACCGTCAACGGCCTGACCACGCTGGAGGAGGTCACCCACTACACCAAGGCCGGCGGCTCCTGCCAGACCTGCCACGAGAAGATCGAAGAGGTGCTGGAAGAGGTGCTGGCGAAGACCGGCGCCCTGAAGCCCGCCAGGAAGCACACCCCCGGCACCGTCGGGCTGGACGCCATCAAGCCGCTGGAGCCGAAGGCCGAACCGGCCGCGGCGCCCAAGCTGACGAACGTCCAGCGCATGCAGGCGATCATAGGCGCCATCGAGGAAATGCGCCCGCAGATCCAGCGCGACGGCGGCGATGTGGAACTGGTCGACATCGACGGCAAGGACATCTACGTCCGGCTTTCCGGCGCCTGCTCCGGCTGTTCGCAATCGGCCGGGACGATGATGGGCGTGCAGATGAAGCTGGTCGAGAAGCTCGGCGAGTTCGTGCGGGTCAAGCCCGCATCCCTCATGCCGGCCCACGCGGGCTAAGGGGAGCCTGATATCATGAGCCAGGGCATCTATCTCGACAACAACGCCACCACCCGCGTCGATCCGGAAGTGCTGCAGGAGATGCTGCCGCTCTTCACCGAGCATTTCGGCAACCCGTCCTCGATGCACGGCTTCGGCGCCGCGGTCGGCGGCAAGATCGAATGGGCGCGCAAGCAGGTCCAGGCCCTTCTGGGCGCCGCGCATGACAGCGAGATCGTCTTCACCTCCGGCGGGACGGAAAGCGACAACACCGCCATCCTGTCGGCGCTGGAGGCCTATCCGAAGAAGCGCGAGATCGTCACCAGCGTGGTCGAACATCCCGGCGTGCTGGCGCTCTGCGAGTATCTGGAGAAGAAGCGCGGCTATACGGTCCACCGCATCCCGGTGGATGGCAAGGGCAACCTCGACATGGAGGCCTACCGTGCCGCGCTGTCCGATCAGGTCGCCATCGTCTCCATCATGTGGGCCAACAACGAGACCGGGACGATCTTCCCGGTGGAGGAACTGGCGCGCATGGCGAAGGAGGTCGGCGCCCTCTTCCACACCGACGCGGTGCAGTCGGTCGGCAAGATCCCGATGAAGCTGGCCGACAGCGCCATCGACATGCTGTCGCTGTCCGGCCACAAGCTGCACGCCCCCAAGGGCATCGGCGCGCTCTACGTCAAGCGCGGCCTGCGTTTCCGTCCGATGCTGCGCGGCGGCCATCAGGAACGCTCCCGCCGCGCCGGGACGGAGAATGCGCCCGGCATCGTCGGGCTGGGTGCCGCCGCCCAACTGGCGCTGGTCCATATGGGCGAGGAGAACACGCGGGTAAAGGCGCTGCGCGACAGGCTGGAACAGGCGATCCTGGCGGCGGTGCCGAGTTGCTTCGTCACCGGCAACCCGGACAACCGTCTGCCCAACACCTGCAACATCGCCTTCGAGTATATCGAGGGCGAGGCAATCCTGCTGCTGCTGAACGAGGCCGGCATCGCCGCGTCCTCCGGCTCCGCCTGCACATCCGGCTCGCTGGAGCCGAGCCACGTCATGCGCGCCATGGGCGTGCCCTACACCGCCGCCCATGGCGCCACCCGCTTCTCCCTGTCGCGCGACACGACGGAGGAGGAGATCGACCGGGTCATCGCCGTGGTGCCGGGCATCATCGCCAAGCTGCGCAGCCTGTCGCCCTACTGGCAGCAGGGTGCGGACCGGCCGAAGGAATTCGCACCCGTTTATTCGTAACACCGAGATCGCAGGCCGGGTCGATGGCCCGTCCCGGCACCCCGCCCGACGACACCCCGTCGGGGCGGGTCCCCGGCCCGGCCTGCGACACTTTTCAAAGGGGACAGTGCTTGCCCCCACCCTAACCCTCCCCCGCTGGGCGGGGGAGGGAACTGCCGCCGCCCTCCCGAACAAGCGCTCAATCCCCCTCCCCCGCCCAGCGGGGGAGGGTCGGGGTGGGGGCAATTGGCGACGACGATGCGAGGTGCCCCCATGCCCACCACCTTCGCCACCATCAACGACACCACGCTGCGCGACGGCGAGCAGACCGCCGGCGTCGCCTTCACGCTCGACGAGAAAATCGCCATCGCCAAGGTGCTCGACGCCGCCGGCGTGCCGGAGCAGGAGATCGGCATCCCCGCGATGGGCGAGGAGGAGCGCGAGGGCATCCGCGCCGTGGCGTCGCTGGGGCTGAAAGGACGGCTGATGGTGTGGTGCCGCATGCACGACACCGACCTGAAGGCGGCGCTGTCCTGCAATGTCGGCTTCGTCAACCTGTCGATGCCGGTGTCCGACATCCACATCACGAAGAAGCTGAAGCGCAGCCGGGATTGGGCGCTCGCGGAAATTGAACGCAAAGTCAAACAGGCGCGCGACCATGGGCTGGAGGTCAGCGTCGGCGGCGAGGATTCCTCCCGTGCCGACATGGATTTCCTGATCGCCGCCGCCACGGTGGCGCAGAAGGCGGGCGCGCGGCGCTTCCGCTTCGCCGACACGCTGGGCGTGCTCGACCCCTTCCAGACGCGCGCCTGCATCGAACGGCTGCGCCGGGCCACCGACCTGGAGATCGAGATCCACGCCCATGACGATCTGGGCCTCGCCAACGCCAATTCGCTGGCGGCGGTGCTGGGCGGCGCCACCCATGTGAACACCACGGTGAACGGTCTCGGCGAGCGCGCCGGCAACGCCCCGCTGGAGGAGGTGGTGGTGTCGCTGAAACACCTCTACCACATCGACAGCGGCGTGGAGACACGGTCACTCGGCGCCATCAGCGATCTGGTGGAGAGAGCCTCCAACCGGCCGGTCGCGGTCAACAAGTCGATCGTCGGGTCCGCCGTCTTTACCCACGAGGCCGGCATCCATGTCGACGGTCTGCTGCGCGACCGCGCCACCTACCAGAATTTCGACCCGGCCGAGGTCGGACGCGAACATCGCATCGTGCTGGGCAAGCATTCCGGCACCGCGGCGGTGAAACTGGCCTATGAACGGCTGGGCATCCCCTGCGACGACGCCACGGCCCAGGCTGTGCTGCCGCGCGTCCGCGCGCTGGCCACCCGTGCCAAACGGCCGCCGACTCCTGAGGAACTGCACGCCTTCCTGGAGGCGGCGACATGAGCAAATCCAAAGATTCTCCGGGCATCATCGCTCTACTGCGCGAGGACGTCGCCTGCGTCTTCGACCGCGACCCGGCGGCGCGCAACGTCTTCGATGTGCTGACCTGCTATCCCGGCATCCACGCGCTGGTGATGCACCGCTTCGCCAATGCAGCCTGGCGGCGGGGGCTGCGCTGGCCGGCGCGTTTCCTATCCTATGTGGCGCGCGCTTTGACCAACATCGACATCCATCCCGGCGCCGGCATCGGCCGCCGATTCTTCATCGACCATGGCGCCGGCGTGGTGATCGGCGAGACGGCGGAGATCGGCGACGACGTGACGCTCTATCATGGGGTGACGCTGGGCGGCACCTCCTGGACCAAGGGCAAGCGACACCCGACGCTGATGGACGGCGTGCTGGTCGGCGCCGGCGCCAAAATCCTGGGGCCGATCACCGTCGGCACCAACGCGCGGGTCGGCGCCAATTCCGTGGTGACCAAGCCGGTGCCGGATGGCATGACCGTGGTCGGCATCCCCGGCCGCGTGGTGCGGCATGATGCGCATCGCCAGCTATCCGGCCGCAAGCAATCTGGACATGGCATCGACCTGGAACATCATCTGATGCCGGACCCGGTCGGAAAGGCCATCGCCTGCCTGATCGAGCACATCAACCGCATCGAAGCCCGGTTGGATGCTCACACCGCAACCGTACCGTCACAGTTTCCTGATAAGAACATCCGACTGTCGGAAATGCGGCTGGGCGATGCCCGTTTGGACGGCGTTGCCTGCAGCGCCTGTGGAAACATCTGCGACCAGGAGGGCTGCGGCCCCTCCCCTTCCACCCAGCAGCATGCGTGAGGAGCCTTCGACGATGAGCGATTTCACCGACGACCTCGACGATCTGGAAACCGCGGAAGACTTCCTGCGCTTCTTCCACGTCACTTACGACCAGCGCGTGATCAACGTGAACCGCCTGCACATCCTGCAGCGCTTCCACGATTACCTGTCGGCTGACCATGGGATGGAGGGGCTGGACGACGACGGCATGTCGGCGCGCTACCGTTTTCACCTGGAACGCGCCTATCAGGACTTCGTGGTGTCCAACGCCATCGCGGAAAAGACCTTCAAGGTCCACAAGGAAGAAGCGCGCAAGATGGCCGACCGCTTCGTGCCCCTGGACAGCCTGTTGGGATCGCCGATCGGCTGAACCGCCTGCGCAAGAGCTTTGACGGAGGGGGCGTCTTGCAGCGCCCCCTTTGCCGTCAGTGGATTTTGCTCTCGTTCCGGCCGCCGTCGCGCCGGTAGACATGGACGTGATAGGCCGCCATCGGGTTCTCGTCGATGTAGCGCAGCAGCTCCTGCTCCGTCCGCGGCGAGGCGTCGCGGATCAGCACCTGCCAGGCGGGCTCCATCGTCGCGCGCAGCGTCTCGTCATGGGGCAACATGATGAATCCGGCCCATTCCGGATTGAAATCCGCGAGATAGCTCTTGGTGTAATGCTTCATCATCGCCGCGTCGTTGACGTTGACGCTTTCCATGTTTTCGAAACAGACTCGCAGGTCCATCGCCGGTCTCCTCATGGAAAAGGGAGCGGCCCCGCCGGCCTTCCATAATGGACAGGCGCGGGTCCGCAATGCTCGCTGGTGAAAACAACCCTGAGACAGAGATGGTGCTTCGTACGGGTAAAAAACAAGGGTGCGGCGACATCCTGCGACGCTTCCGCTCCGTGCCCCATGCGTCCGGCGCAGGCTGCGCCATTGGTCATAATCCTGCGCTTTTTGGTTTGCCGATCACTCGGCTCCTGTAAAATCGCTGTGACAGCCCCCTATGCGATCACGATGACAGATCTTACGCCTGCCTCCGACGCTCCCCTGCGCATCCTCATCATTGAAGACGAGAGCCTCGCCGCCATGGCATTGGAGGAAATTCTCGGGATGCTGGGATTCGCCGTCGTCGGGATCGAGGACAATGCCGACGCCGCGGTCGAGGCGGCCGAACGGCTGCGTCCGGATGTCGTGATGATGGACATCCGCCTGCTCGGCCCGCGTGACGGGATCGAGGCGGCGGCGGCGATCCGCGAGCGGACGGGCATCCGCTGCATCTTCACCTCCGCCTTCGGCGACCCCGAGACCCGCCACCGTGCCGCGGAGTGCGACCCCTTCGGCTTCGTCCGCAAACCCTACTTCCCGGCCGAGCTGCAGCGGGCGCTGGGGCAGGCGGTGGAGGCGTTGAGGGGAGGTGGCTGATTACCCCCACCTAGCCTCCCCCGCTGGGCGGGGGAGGGACTGCCGCCACCCTCCCGAACAAGCACTTGCCCCCTCCCCCGCCCAGCGGGGGAGGGTTGGGGTGGGGGCAATCAGCGAGCACTCCCCAAAGACAAATCGGCCCCCGCACAAGACTGCGCGGAGGCCATCCAGTTCCGGGGGAAGACACCAGACGGACGCGATCAGCCGAACTTGTAGCTGATGCCGTAACCGCTGCGCGGATAGTCCCAGGCGATGTTGCCCTTGTCCTGGCAGACGACGCGGCAGGTGCCGCATTCCAGGCAGCCGTCGGTCACCAGCGTCACGCCGCCCGTCTCGTTCTTGCTGTAGCAGGCGGCCGGGCAGCAGAAGGTGCAGGCCTGTTTCTCACAGCTCTGGCAGGCCTCGACGCTCTTGATCCGGATGTGCGGCCTGCTTTCATCGACGATGTAGCGGTTCTGATAAAGCTTCTCTTCGACCTTGACCATGATGCTCATCGCACGGCCCTCACCAGCTTGATTGCGTCACCGACCAGTCCCATCACCGAGCGGCGCTTGATGAAGGACTTCATGATCTGCTTTTCCTTCGATTTCTTGTCGATGCTGTCCACGGTGAACCAGTTGTGGGCCGCCGCGGTGATTTCGTCGGGATAGGCACCGAAGAACTGCTTGTTGCCGTGCATGATGCCGGGCAGCTCGCGATACTTCTTCAGGTCCTTCATGATGAAGCTGTCATCCAGCTTCTTCTTGTAGGCGGCCAGGTTCGACGCGCTGTAGCCCTTGCCGGCGGCCTTCAGCTCGATCACCGTCTCCGCCGCCATCCGGCCCGACGCCATGGCGAGGTTGGAGCCCTCGCGGTGGGCGGCATTGTTGAAGTGGGCGGCGTCGCCAACCACCATCCAGCCGTCGCCGTAGAGCTGCGGGACCGCCTTGTAGCCACCCTCCGGGATCATGTGGGCGGCATACTCCTTCATCTCCGCCCCCTCGATCAGCGGCTTGATGACGGGATGGTTCTTCAGATCCTCCAGCATCCGGTAAGGCGGGCAGTCGCCGTTCTTGAAGTCGGAGATCAGGCAGCCGATACCGATCGTCAGCGATTCCTTGTTGGTGTAGAGGAAGGCGGTGCCGACCATCCCCTTGGTCACCTTACCCATGATCTCGATGACGACGCCTTCATCCTCCTTGATGCCGAAGCGCTGCTGGATCAGCTCCGGATCGATGAAGAGGATTTCCTTGACCGCCAGCGCCACATTCTCCGGCGCCGCCTCCACCTGAAGACCGGCGCGCTTGGCCAGCAGGGCATTCACGCCGTCGGCCATGATGACGACGTCGGCGTGGATCTCCCCACCCTCGCGGTCGGTGCGCACGCCGATCACCTTGCCGGACGGGTCGCGGATCAACTCGGTCACCGTGGTCTCGCAGATCTGGAGGCCACCGACCTTGCGGATCTGCTCGCCCCACCATTTGTCGATGTTGGCGCGGATGATGGTGTAGCGGTTCGGCTTGTCGCTGTTGAAGGCTTCCGAGCGGTAGTTGGTGCCGACATAGCTGTCGTCGCCCAGCAGCCAGACGCGCTGTTCGATGATGTGGCGCTCGGTCGGGCAATCGTCCCGGAAATCCGGGATGATCTTCTCCAGCTCATGCGAATACATGATGCCGCCCTGGACATTCTTGGCGCCGGGATATTCGCCGCGCTCAAGCTGCAGGACCTTCAGCCCCTGCTTGGCCAGCGTATAGGTCGCGGCGTTGCCGGACGGGCCGGCACCGATGACGATGGCGTCGAACTTTTCGACCATGTCGACAGGCTCCTTTCTCGTCCGGCGGTCAGCCGGCCATGCGGTTGACGGAGAGGCGGCGGCCGAAGGCATCGGTCAGCGCCGGCAGGATCTTCAGCGCGTCGCCGACCAGCCCAAAATGGGCGAAGTCGAAGATCGTCGCGTTGGGATCGGTGTTGATCGCCAGGATCAGGTCGGACTTCTCCATGCCGACCCGATGCTGGATGGCGCCGGAGATGCCGGCGGCGATGTAGAGCTTCGGCCGCACCGTCTTGCCGGTCTGCCCGACCTGACGGTCGTTGGTGGCCCAGCCGGCCTGGACCAGCGGCCGGGTCACCCCGACCTCGGCGCCCAGAACCTTGGCGAGGTCGAAGACCAGCTTCATGTTCTCGACCTTACCCAGCCCCTTGCCGGCCGACACGATGATGTCGGCGAAGGCCAGCTGCGCCTCGTTCTGCTCGCGGTCGGCGATGAAGTTCAGGACCTTGGTGACGATGTCCTCTTCGCGGAGATCCGGCTGGATTTCGATGACGCGGCCGGTGCGGGCGTCGTCGCGCTCCGGCATCGCCATGACGCGCGGGCGCACCGTCGCCATCTGCGGCCGGTAGGCCAGCGTCTGGATGGTGCAGAGCAGCGTGCCGCCGAAGGTCGGCCGGGTGGCGGCCAGCGAGCGGTTATCGGCGTAGATATCCAGTTCGGTGCAGTCGGCGGTCAGGCCGGTCGCCAGCGTGGTGGCGATGGCTCCGGCCAGATCGCGGCCCAGCGTGGTGGCGCCCAGCAGCACGATCTCCGGCTTGTGGGTGTTCACCACCTCGGTCATGACGCGGCAATAGGGATCGGTGCGGTAGTCGGCCAGCGCCGGGTCAGTCACCTTGTAGACGATGTCGGCGCCATAGCCGATGGCGTCGCCGCAGATGCGGTTCAGGTCAGGGCTTTCGGCACCCAGGACCACGGCACCGACCTCCACCCCCAGCTTGTCGGCCAGCTTGCGGGCTTCGCCCAACAGTTCCAGCGACACGGAGTGGACGATGCCGCGCTCCTGCTCCACGATCACCCAGACGTTCTTGTAAATTTTCAGGTGTTCGGGAAGCTGGAACTTGCGGCCCTGGGGCTTGCTCGGTTCGCTCATCGTCGGGTCTCCCGCGGATGGATCGTCAAAGCCCGGCCGCGGCGCGGGCGAGCAGGTCGCCGGCCAGCTTGGGCTGGGCGGCGAAGATGGCATCGATGGCGGCGGCAGCCATCGCGTCGGGGGTGTCCGCATCGGCGACGATCATCTTCGCCTTCTCCGCCCGCGGCTTCGGCACGAAGACCTTCGACACCACGGTCGGCGAGCCCTTCAGCCCGACGCGCCCCTCTTCGGCACCGGTGAAGTCGCGGCTCCAGGTCTTCAGCTCGTAGCGGGCGGCACGGAACAGGTCGTCCATCTTGCCGAAGCGGATGGTGTTGGTGCCCTCCAGCATGGTGATCATGCAGGGCAGCTTGGTCTTCAGCACCTGCACGCCGCCCTCGGAACGGCGCTGCACCACGATCTCCTTGGACGCGATGTTCAGATCCTCGATCTTGGTGATGTAGGTCAGCTGCTCGAAGCCCAGGCGGGTGGCGATGCCGGGGCCGACCTGGGCGGTGTCGCCGTCCACCGTCTGCTTGCCGCAGAAGACGATGTCGACTGGTTCCTCCTCCGCCAGCTTCTGGATGGCCGAGGTCAGGGCGTAGGAGGTCGCCAGCGTGTCGGAGCCCGCGAATTTGCGGTCGGTCAGCAGCACCGCGTCGTCGGCCCCCAGCGACAGTGCCTTGCGCAGCGAGGTCTCCGCCATCGGCGGCCCCATGGTCAGCACGGTGACGCGGGCGCCCACCTTGTCCTTCAGCCGCAGCGCTTCTTCCAGCGAGAACAGGTCAAAAGGGTTGATGATGGCGGGCACGCCCTGCCGCATGATGGTGTTGGTGACGGGATGGATGCGGATCTGGGCGCTGTCGGGCACCTGTTTGATACAGACGACGATGTGCATCCCGTTCTCCTTGGCTTCCGCTCTCGCTGTGACGCGCATGTGGGTTTGGGGCCGGCACCGGGCCGGGATACACCCAGAAAAGCAAGCGGCGTGCCAGCCGGCGCAAGCCGGCCAAGTCACGGGAAATGCAGGATTTTTCTGAGGAGCGGGACGCGCCTCACACTTGTCGCAAAGGCGACAAGGGGACGCTCATGTCGGTTTCGCTACAGCCTCTACTACAGCCGCTGCGGGTGCGGGATCAGACCGCCTCGATGTGGGCGATGACGCGGTCCAGCTCGATGCCGACGCGGGCGACCAGGGAGGCGATGCCCTCCAGCCGGTGGTCGATCACCGCCAGTTCCACCGCATCGGCGGCGGCGGCGAGGTCGCGGGCGCCGACGGTGCGCGAGGACCCCGCCAGCTTGTGGGCTGCCTGCCGCACCTCGTCCCAGATCTCGCCGGCCAGCGCATCCATCAGCCAGCGATGCGAGGCGCTGTTGGAGGTGACGAACTCGCCCAGCAGATGCCGGACGAACTCGCCGTCGCCATCGAACAGCGCGGTCAGCGCCTCAAGGTCGAGCGGCGGCAGGTCGGCGATTGCGGGGGTTGGCGGAGATGCCGGCTGAGGGGAGGGTTGCTGCAACTCGTCGTTCATCGCTTCCATGCCTTCCGAAGATTCGCACGGCTCCGCCCCCTCCCAGCCTTTGCCGTCCGCAGGGGGTAGGAAACGGTCGACCACTTGGCGCAGATCGGCGAGGCTGACCGGCTTGGCCAACGTGTCGTCCATGCCCGACGCCAGGCAAAGCTGCGCTTCGTTTTCCGTCGCGTTGGCGGTGATGGCGACGATGGGCAGGCGCGGGCCTCCACCGGCCGCCTCGGCGGCGCGGATGCTGCGGGCCAGTTCCATGCCGTCCATCTCCGGCATCTGGCAGTCGGTCAGCAGCAGGCCATGGCCGCCGGCCCGCCACATCGCCAGCGCTTGGGCGCCGTCTTCCGCAGTCTCCATCACATGGCCGAGTAGGGTCAGCTGGCGCTGGATGACCTGACGGTTGGTCGGATGATCTTCCGCCACCAGGATCAGCCGGCCCTGCGCCCGTGCCTCCTCCACCGTGGGCAGGCGGCGTCGGCCAGCCGCCGGGGTGGCGGGTTCCGGTTCGGGATGGCGATCGGTACGGCCCCCCTCCCCTACCGCCATCCGCCCTGCGGCGGCCAGGATGGCGCGGACCAGCCCGCCCCGCCGCACCGGCCGGCCGAGAACCACAGTCCCGGCGCCGGACGCACCCAGTTCCGCCGCGTCGCCCGCGGTTAGCGCGTCGCCGCCGATCAGCACGCGCCCGCGCACCCGGCCGCGCGGGTCATTGTCCAGCGCAGCAAGGTCGGTGCCCAGCGTGGAGACTAGCACGTCGCAGGCGGCGGTCGGCAGCAGGGTGCGCAAGGCCGCATCGGCGTCGGCCGCCTCCACCAGTTGGGCGCCGTCGGCATTCAGATAGCGGGCGAGGAAGCCGCGCTCCTGCGCATCCGCCGCCAGAAGAAGCACGGTCACCCCCTGCAGCGGCGCCCGCTGCGTCGGGGCGGGCTCGATCGCCGCCGGGACCAGATCGGCGGCGAAGGTGAACCAGAAGGTCGAGCCGACATTGACCTCACTGATGACGCCGATGTCGCCGCCCATCAGTTCGGCCAGACGCCGGCAGATCGACAGACCAAGCCCGGTGCCGCCGAAACGCCGGGTGGTCGATGCCTCCGCCTGTGTGAAGGGGCGGAACAGGCGAACCTGATTTTCCTTGGAGATGCCGATGCCGGTGTCGGTCACCGCGACGCGGATGGTGACGCGGTCGCCGTCGAACTGCGCCAGTTCCACCCGCATGGTCACCGAACCGGACTGGGTGAACTTCACCGCATTGCCGGCGATGTTGAACAGCACCTGCCGGATGCGGACCGGATCGCCGACGACCTCCGCCGGCAGATCGGGGTCGATGTAGGTGACCAGCGACAGCCCCTTGCCCCGTGCGCCCGGCGCCAGCGTTTCGGCCACCCCCTCCACCACATTGGCGAGGGAGACCGGCACCCGCTCCAGGTCGAGCCGCCCGGCCTCGATCTTCGAGAAGTCGAGGATATCGTTGATGATCGTCAGCAGCGCGCCGGCAGACTCCCGCACCACGCTGACCAGTTCGCGCTGGTCGCCGGTCAGGCTGGTGTGCTCCAGCAGCTCCAGCATGCCCTGGATGCCGTTCATCGGCGTGCGGATCTCGTGGCTCATCGTCGCCAGGAACAGCGACTTCGCCTGGTTGGCCGCCTCCGCCTCCGACCGCGCCGCCTCCGCCGCCTCGCGCGCCGCGACGAGGTCGCGCGTGCGCTCCGCCACTTGGCCCTCCAGGCTGCGGTTCAGCTCGGTCAGTTCCTCGTACAAATGGACGTTGTCGAAGCCGATGGCGACCTTGGCGCAGAACACTTCCAGCAACCTGCGCTCGTCGGCCGTCAGTGCCCGCCCATGGCCGAGATAGACCGCAGTGTCGTGGTGCCGGGTGGCGGAGCGGAAGACCAGAACGCTGTGGCCACGTTCGTAGCGGTTACGGCCGTCGGACAGCGCCGCCGTCACCGCCTGCACCGCATCGGGCGGCAGGGCCAGGAACAGCGGCGTCCCTTCCATCCCGACATGGCAACCGGCGCCGCCAAGCACCAGCGGCTCCGCCGGCCGCGGCCCGTCGGACAGGCGGCTGACCAGCGCCACCCCGTCACCCTGCGGGCAGACGCCGACGATCTGCGCCACGGCATGGCGCACGAACTCCGCCATCGTCCGCTTGCCCAGCAGGGTGGACGAGGAGTCGAGGATGCGCTCCAGCCCCTCGCGGTGGTCCTCGATGGCGGTGATGTCCTGGTAGCCGCGGAGCGCGGCGACGACGGAGGTGAACAGCTTCTGCGCCGTCAGCTCCGTCTTCGATTTGTAGTCGTTGATGTCGTAGCTGAGGATGACGTCGCGTTCCGGCGCCTGCCCCGGCTGGCCGGTGCGCAGGATGATGCGCACACGGCGGTTGCTCAGTTCGTTGCGGATGTAGCGGACCAGACGCAGGCCGGCATCGTCGGATTCCATCACGACGTCCAGCAGGATCACCGCGATGGCCGGGTTGTCGCGCAGCACCCCACGCGCCTCCGCCGCGGTGGCGGCCGACAGGAACTGCGCCGGACGCCCTTCGAAGGCGAAGCCGCGCAGCACCATCTTGGTGGTGGCATGGATGGCGGGGTCGTCGTCGACGATCAGGATCAGCCAGGGTTCGACCGGTTCGGCAGCCTCGGCCGCCACCTCGACGGCGGGTTCCTCCTCCGCGAACAGGAATTCGTCGCTCATCACGGTCCCCCGGCGAAACAACCGCGCTTTTTCCACCCCGGCGCGCGGGCGACCTTATCATATGTCGGGGAATGGCCGCCAGTTCGGCCCCCGGCCGGCACCGTCAGGTGGTGCCGGCAGGCGGAAAGGGTGGATTTGCCGGGCGGCAGCCGCCATGGTGGCGCCGTTTTCCATCGCGCATGTGCCGTCATGAATTTGCTTGCCTGCATCCACGACAAGGCTCCGCTGATCGAAGCGCGGGATCCCGACCTGGGCGACCTGTTCCCGCCGGGCTTCCTCGACCTGTACGAGGTGCACAGCTACCGCAACGCCGCGCGCATCCTGGCCTATGCCTGCACGGCCGAGTTCCGCGAGATCACCGAACGGCTGATGGAGTTCCGCATCCGCACCGAGGACATCGTGGCGTCGGGCGGCAACAAGTCGCAGATCGCCAAGACGATGGAGCGGATGCTGAACCCGCTGGGCTGGAACGAGACGCGCATCCGCGGCGACCTGTTCATCACCAAGATGATCGTGACCCACGAGGAAAAGCGCCGCGTCGCCGGCAAGAACCGTGGCCAGACCGTGACCGAGCAGCGCCAGCGCGAGGAGCTGTACAAGGTCAACGGCTTCATCGACGGGCACAAGATCGACTTCGTGAAGGAGCGCGTGTCCTTCGACCTGGAATGGAACAGCAAGGACCAGACCTTCGACCGCGACCTCTACGCCGCCCGCACCTTCTACGAATGCGGCATCATCAATGCCGGCGTGCTGCTGACCCGCAGCGCCGAACTGATCCCGCTGTTCACCGAGGTGGCGCGGCGGGTGGAGATGAAGAACTTCCAGAACAAATACGGCGCCAGCACCACCTGGATGAAGAAACTGCTCTACCGCCTGGACGCCGGCCGCGGCGGCGGCTGCCCGGTGCTGGCGCTCGGCATCCGCCCGGCGGTGGTGTCGGATTTCGAGGAATGGAAGGACAGCCACCCGATCGTCCGCCAGACGGCCACCTTCGACGTCGACACCGGGGCGGAGGATGAGGACGATCTGTGGTGAGGGTGGGGACTGCGGTATGTCCCCACCAACTCTCACGCAAACTTGCGGTCGGTCAGCAGCAGGCGCACCGCGAAGCCCAGGAACAGAACGCCGGCGATGCCGTCCATCGCCGTCCGCACCCGCGGGCTGGACAGCACCCGCCGCGCGGCTCCGGCGCTGAGTGCCGCGATGCCGACCAGATAGATGCCGCCCAGTACCGAGATGATGTTGCCGAGGATGAAGGTCTGCAGCGCCACATGGCCCAGGTCGGGGGCGATGAACTGCGGCACGAAGGCCAGTTGGAACAGGATGATCTTCGGGTTCAGCAGGTTGGTCAGCAGCGCCTGGACGAAGACACGGCCCGCAGGCGCCGGGGCCGGGGCCTCGACCACGACCGCGGGCTCGGCGCCGCGGCTGGCCCAGACGCTCCACAGCGACCGCAAGCCGATCCAGGCGAGATAGGCGCCGCCGGCATAACGCAGCAGGTCGAACAGCGATGCCGACGCCGCGATGAGAGCGGAGATCCCGGCGGCGGCCAGCAGCGAATGGACGGTGTTGCCGACGCAGATGCCCACCGTCGCCACCACCCCGGCCTGCCGGCCGTCGGCGATGCTGCGGGTCAGCACCAGAAGCGAGTCCGGTCCCGGCGCCAGAACCAGGACGCAGACGGCGACCATATAGAGTTGCAGCAGATGGAGGTCGAGCGGCAGGGCCATCGCGGGCGAACCTTGAAGGACGGTGGGGCGGGCGTTCAATCCGGCCAGCGGCGGTGAATCCACAGCCATTGCGCCGGCCTTTCGCGGATCCAATCCTCCAACAGACGGTTCAGCCGTTCCATCAGAATTCGCGCATCCGCATTGCGGTCGCCGCTGGTCGGGTATTCCTCCGGCGGCAGGACGGTGATGCGGAAATGCGCACCCTCCAGCCGCTCGGTCCGCGTTGGACACAGCGGCAATTGCATCTTCATGCCCAGCACGGCGGCGGCCGGCGCGGTCATGGCGTCGCGGCCGAAGAAGGAGACGGGAATGCCGTCATTCATCTTCTGGTCGATCAGCATGCCGACATGGCCGCCCTTGGTCAGGTAACGAAGCAGGATTCTGGCCCCCTCCGGTCCCTTGGGGATCTGAGTGCCGGTCGCCGCTCCGCGCAGCTTCACCAGCAAATCGCCGACGATCGGGTTGTTGGGCGCGCGATAGACCACCCCCAAATCCAGCCCGTGCATGCGGGCGGCGACCGATTGAACCTCCCAGTTCGCCAGATGGCCGGAGACCAGGATGCCGGCCTTGCCGTCCTCGCGCAGCGCATTGACATATTCGATGCCGACCACTTCGGTGCGTTCGCGGCCGATCTGCTCCAGATGCGGGTATTCGGCGATGGTGCGGCCCAGATTGTCCCACATGCCGCGCAGGATCGCGTCGATTTCCGCCCTGCCCTTCTCCGGGAAGGCCCGAGTCAGGTTGCGCCGCGCGCGGGCGCTGTTGGGCAGCCACGGACCCACCGTCCGTCCGATCCAGCCGCCGAGCGCCGAGGCCCGGTCGAGGGGCAGCACCCGGAACAGCCAGCAGACGGTGTGGACAAGCGCCGCCTCCAGCGGATAGCCGATCCGGCGCGTCAGCCATTTCTGCAGCGGACTACGCGGCTTGGCCATCGGGGCTTCCCTTCAGCAACACGGAGGTCAAAAGCATGGAGAGCGCCCGCTCGTCGGCCCAGCGCACCGACACCGGCAGGATGGCGACCTGCGCCCGCAGGTCCGGCGGCAGGCGCACGGCATCCTTGGCGGTGGTGACAGGCAAGGCGCCCAGCGCCGCGGCACGGTCGATCAGGGCCGCGACCTCGGCCGCTCGGTAGGGGTGGTGGTCGGCAAAGGGCACCCGCCCGACCACGCGGGCGCCGAGCGCCTCCAGCGTGGCGAAGAACTTCTCCGGCCGGCCGATGCCGGCGAATGCCAGGACATCGCGTCCGGCCAGCAGGGCGGCGGCCTCGGATTCGGGCTCCAGCCGCGCCGCCAGCACCGGGTGCCCGCCGGCCAGCGCCGCCAGACCGTGGCGGTCCTCGCCCAGGATCACCAGCGCGTCGGCGCGCGCAAGGCCGTCGGCCACCCGTTCCCGCAGCGGACCAGCCGGCACCAGCCGGCCGTTGCCGAATCCGACGGCGCCGTCGGCGACGATCAGCGCCAGATCCTTGTGCAGGGCCGGGTTCTGGAACCCGTCATCCATGACGATGGCCCCTGCCCCGGCAGCGACCGCGCACTCCGCCCCCGCCAGCCGGTCGCGCGCCACCCAACAGGGAGCGGCCCCGGCCAGCAGCAGAGCCTCATCGCCGACATCGGCGGCGCCATGGCGGCCGGGATCGACCGCCAGCGGACCGGCCTCCCGCCCGCCATGGCCGCGGGTCAGCGCATGGACGGCGATCCCGCGAGCCTGCAGCGCCGCGATCAGCGCCAGCCCGACCGGTGTCTTGCCGGCACCGCCAGCCACCAGATTGCCGACACAGGCAACCGGAACGCCGACCCGGCGCGGAACGGTCCCGGCAAGGCGCCGCCGTCCGGCCAGCCCATAGAGCGCCCCCAGCGGCGCCAGCAGGGTGGAGGCAAGGCCGGGCGGCCGATACCAGAAGGCGGGGGTCTTCACGGCTCCGCGTCCCCTCAGGCAGCGGTCCGGATGCCGGCGGCGCCCAGCACCGGGGACAGCGCCCCCAGCGCCCGGTCAATGATCCGCCGGTTGTCCGCCGTCACCCGAGCCGCCCCCGCGACGATGCGTTCGCGCGCCCGGTCGTCGGTCAGCAGCCGCCGGGCCTCGCGGGTCAGCGCATCGCCGTCCGCAACCGGCAGGGCGCCGCCGGCGGCCTCCAGCATGTGGGTGATCTCGCCGAAATTGAACATGTGCGGGCCGTACAGCACCGCGCAGCCCAACTGCGCCGGCTCCACCGGGTTCTGGCCGCCATGGGGGATGAAGGAGCCGCCCATGCACACCACCGGCGCGGCACGGTAGAACAGCCCCAATTCGCCCATGGTGTCGGCGATGTAGACGGCATGCTCCGGCCCCGGCAGCAGGTGCCCGGCCGTGCGCTGCAGAACCGCCAAACCGCGCGCCCGCATCAACTCGGCGATGACGTCGCCACGATGGGCATGACGCGGTGCGATGACCGTCAGCAGGCCGGGCAGAGCCGGGGCCAGCGCGGCATGGACCGCCGCGGCGATCTCGTCCTCCCCCGGGTGGGAGCTGGCGAGCAGCCAGACAGGCCGGCCGGCCAGGGCAGCGCGCAGCGGCTCCATCGCGTCGGATGCGGCGGGAGGCGGCTCGGCGGAAAATTTCAGGTTGCCGACGCTGGCGACGCCGGAGGCGCCCAGCCGGCGCAGCCGCTCCGCATCGCCTTCGGTCTGGGCCAGCGTGACCTGGAAGGTGGACAGCAAGCCGCCGATCAGACCGGGCGCGTTGCGCCAGCGGGAAAAGCTGCGTTCGGACATGCGGGCGTTGACCAGCGCGGCCGGGATCGAGCGGGCGCGGATGCCGGCCAGCAGGTTCGGCCAGATCTCCGATTCCGTCCACAGCACCGCGTCGGGCCGCCAATGGTCGAGGAAGCGATCGACGGCGTCCGGCAAATCGACCGGCACATATTGATGGATGGCGCGCTCCGGCAGCCGCCGCCCCATCAGCTCGGCCGAGGTGACGGTGCCGGTGGTCATCAGCACGGTCAGGTCGGGTGCGCTGTCCAGCAGCCGACCGATCAGCACCAGGACCGAATTCGCCTCCCCCACGCTGGCCGCGTGGATCCAGGCCAGCGGACCGTCCGGCCGGGCGCGCGAGGCCATGCCGAACCGCTCCGCCTGACGGGCGGGGTCTTCCTTGCCGGCGGCGCGGCGGCGGTCGAGATAGAGGCGCACCGCCGGCCCGGCGACGGTCGTCAGGCCACGGTAGAGGGATTGCAGCATCAAGGCCCGGAACTGGAAACGTACGACAACGGGCGCGTTGCCGGTCCCCCTGATACGGACAACCGGCGACGCGCCCGGCGGCACCTTAGCACGCGGCAACCATTCCGTAACAGGGGACGGTGCGATGGAGCTCCCTCACCGCTCCGCCAGCGCCAGCTTGGCGCCCAGCGCCGCGAAGGCGGCGGCGAAGCTGCGGCGCATCCAGGCAATCACCCGCGGGCGGGAGACCACTTGATCGCGCACCGCGGCGGCGAACAGGCCGTAGACGACGAAGACCGCGAAGGTCAGCGCCATGAACACGCCGCTGAGTTCCAGCATGCGGGCGAGCGGCTGCGGGTCGGCGTCGCTGACGAACTGCGGCAGGAAGGCCAGGAAGAAGATCGACAGCTTCGGGTTCAGCACATTGACCAGCACCGCCCGCAGGATCATCCGCCCGGCGGAGTGCTTCGTCCCGTCCGCCTCTACGCTCAGCGACCCTTGCTCCTTCAGCGTCGCCCACGCCATGTAGAGCAGATAGAGCACGCCCAGGATCTTCAGCCCCTGGAACGCCACCGCGCTGGTGTGCATCAGGGCGGCCAGTCCCAGCACCGCCGCCGCCATGTGCGGCACGATCCCCAACGTGCAGCCGAAGGCCGTCACCGCGCTGGCGCGCGCGCCCTGCGACAACCCTGCCGCCAGCGTCAGCAGCACCCCGGTTCCGGGCGAGGCGACGACGATCAGGGAGGTGATGAGGAAGTCGGGGGTCATGGCCGGGAACCTCGCGCGGGAGTGATGATCCGGCGAAATGGAACCATGGCACCCGATCTTCGCCAAGCGGAATGCGGTCCCCCGCTTACGTAAACGGCCGCAGGTTCGACAGGAACTGTTCGGCCGAGCGGCGCCAGGAATAGCCCAGCGCATAGTCCCGGCAGGTCTGCGCCGGGATCGCCAGCGCCCCTTCGACCGCCCGCTTCAAATCTTCGTCCAGGCAGCCGGCACCGGAGCCGTCGACCACGTCGAGCGGGCCCGGCACCGGGTAGGCCGCCACCGGCACGCCGGAGGCCAGCGCCTCCAGCAGGACAAGACCGAAGGTGTCGGTGCGCGACGGGAAGACGAAGACGTCGGCCGCCGCGTAATGCTTCGCCAGATCCTCGCCATGCTTGGCGCCGACCCAGCGGACGCCGGGGTATTTGCGCTGCAACTCCTCCCGCGCCGGGCCGTCGCCGACCACCACCTTGGTGCCGGGCAGATCGAGGCGCAGGAAATCCTCCAGGTTCTTTTCCACCGCGACGCGGCCGACATACATCGACACCGGGCGCGGCAGATCGAGGAAATCCTTGTCGCGGGGCCGGAACAGGTCGGTATCGACGCCGCGGGTCCAGCGGCGGATGTTGGCGAAACCGCGGTGCGTCAGCGCGTCCTCGATGGTCTGGGTCGCCACCATCACCGCCGAGGACGGCTTGTGGAACCGGCGGACCACCGCATAGGACAAGGCCAATGGGATCGGTGCGCGGTCGCGCACATATTCGGGAAAACGCGTGTGATAGGCGGTGGTGAAGGGCTTGCCATGCTTCAGGCAATAGGACCGCGCGGCGAAGCCCAGCGGCCCTTCGGTGGCGATGTGGATGCAGTCGGGCCGCATGCCCTCGATCATCGCCCACAGCCGCCGCTTCGCCCCCAGCGCCAGCCGGATCTCCGGATAGGTCGGCATCGGCAGGGTGCGGAAGCGGTCGGGACCGATCACCTCGACACTGTGCCCCATCGCCTCCAGCTCATCGCGCACGGTGCCGATGGTGCGCACGACGCCGTTCACCTGCGGGTGCCAGGCGTCGCTGACGATCAGGATGTTCACGCTGCTTCCCGTTCCTTCGCCGTCAGCTTGCCTGCACTGGGACCAGGGGCCGGCAGTCGCTGCGCCATGACCTCCGTCCAGTGGATGATCTCCAGCGCGCCGCTGTCGTGCTCGACCAAGGCGGTACAGGACTCGACCCAATCGCCGTCGTTGCAATAGAGGATTCCTTCGATATCGCGCATCTCGGCGGTGTGGATGTGGCCGCAGACGACGCCGTCGACCTTGCGACGGCGGGCTTCCTCGCCCAGGGCTTCTTCGTATTTTCCGATGAACTCGACCGCGGTCTTGGCCTTGTGCTTCAGGTAGGCCGACAGCGACCAGTAATTGAAGCCCAGCCTGCGCCGGACCCAGTTGAACAGGGTGTTGACGTGCAGCAGCGTGACATAGGCGTGGTCGCCCAGCAGGGCCAGCCACTTGGCGTAGCGCACCACCGCGTCGAACTTGTCGCCGTGGGTGATCAGCAGGCGCCGGCCGTCGGCGGTGGTGTGGACCCATTCGTCCACCACATGCACCCCGCCGAACTGCAGCCCGACATAGTCGCGCGCCGCCTCGTCATGGTTGCCGGGGATGTAATAGACCTCCACACCCTTGCGGGCGCGGCGCATGATCTTCTGCACCACGTCATTGTGGGCCTGCGGCCAGTACCAGCTTTTCTTCAGCCGCCAGCCATCGACGATGTCGCCGACCAGGAACAGGTGATCCGATTCGGTGTGTTTCAGGAAATCGAGAAGCAGCTCCGCCTGACAGCCGCGCGTTCCCAGATGAACGTCGGATATCCAAATGCTGCGGTAGCGCTTGACCGCTGGGACGGCGTCCATCTTCCGCTCCGTCGTCGCCATGGCCGGTGGCCATCAAGACAACTGCCGTATAAAGGAAAGACGCACACCTTGACAACGATTTGGAACACCCGCACCTATTCGCCACGGATATTTCTTATATCGTCATCTTCTTGCATTTTTACTGCAACGGAACCGCCGTGATCCCTTCACGGTTTTGCAACAGAAGGCGCCCCACGCGCCGGTCAGGGAGAGCGAATCGGTGCGCGACACGGTGCTGATGAACGAGGATCCGGAGATCGATGGCGGCGGCGGGGCGGCGGCGGTCGATATGCGGCGGCTTCTGGTGATCCACAACCCGACGGCCGGCGGGCGGCGGGCGCGGCGGCTGCGCGCGGTTGTCTCCCGGTTGGAGGCGCGCGGCCTGTCGGTCACCGTCAAGCCGACGGGCAAGCGCGGCGATGCCGAGGCCTTCGCCCGCGAGGCCGATCCCGCCGACGTCGATGCGGTGATTGCGGCCGGCGGCGACGGCACCATCAACGAGGTCATCAATGGGCTGGCGGTCCATGCCGACGCGGACCGGCCGCTGCCGCTCGGCATCGTGCCGATGGGCACCGCCAATGTGCTGGCGGCCGAACTGGGCCTGACGACCGACCCGGAGCGCATTGCCGCGGCGATTGCCGGCGGACAGCGGACGATGATCTGGCCGGCACAGGCCAACGGGCGCGTGTTTTCGCTGATGGCCGGGGTCGGGCTGGACGCGCGGGTGGTGGAGCGGGTCGATCCCAGGGTGAAGCGGCTGATCGGCAAGGGCGCCTATGTGGCCGAAACGCTGGTGCAGTTGGCGACCCGGCCGGACCACCGCTATCGGGTGACGCTGGACGACGGCCCGCCGCAGGAGGTGGCGTCGGTCATCGTCGCCAAGGGGCATTTCTACGGCGGCCGGTTCATCTGCGCGCCGGATGCGCGGCTGACCGCGCCGGAACTGCATGTCTGCCTGTTCCCGCGCGGCGGGCGGCTGAATGCGTTGCGCTATGTCTGGGGCGTCACCGCCGGGCGGCTGGCGCGCTTTCCGGAGTATCGCGTGGTGACGGCGAAGCGAGTGCGGATCGACGGGCCGGCGGATGACGGGCTGTTCGCCGATGCGGTGCAGGGCGACGGCGACGTGCTGGCGCGGCTGCCGGTGGAGATCACGCTGGCGGGGTGGCGGTTGCCGGTGCTGGCGGGGTGAGAGCCAATCACCGTGAGGGTGGCAGGCCCCTCGCCGCCCTCGCCTGCTCCTGCAGCGCGACGTAATGGTGCCAGACCAGCCGCGCAGCCAGCGAGCGGTAGGGCCGCCAGGGCTCCGCCACCTCGATCAGCTGCTTCGCCGTCGGCTTGTCGGCCCAACCCTTCAGCCGCTGCACGCCAAGCTGGATCGCCAGATCGCCGATGGGCCAGATGTCCGGCCGGTCGAGCGTGGTCATCAGATAGACCTCGGCGCTCCAGCGGCCGATGCCCTTCAGCGCGACGAGCTGGGCGATCGCCTCTTCATCGGGCAGGTCATGGATGACGTCGAAATCGAGCCGGCCGCTCGCCACCGCCTCGGCAAGGCCGCGGGCATAGCCGATCTTCTGGCGGGAGAAGCCGCAGGCGCGCAAATTCTCGTCGTCCAGCGCCAGGATGGCTTCAGGCGTAACGTCGTCGCCCAGCCGGTCCTGCAGCTTGGCCCACAAGGCCAGCGCCACCTTGGTGGAGAGCTGCTGCTCCATCACCATGCGCAGCAGGCCGACGAATCCGGTCGGCCGGGTGAAATCGCGGATCACCGGGCCGCCGACGCGCAAACATTCGGCAAAAATGGGGTCGAGCGCAGCCAGATGTTCAACGCTCATCGGCCGCGCTCCACTCCAGACAACCGTTAGATCAGGCCACCAGCTCGATGGCGTAGTCCTCGATCACGGTGTTGGCGAGCAGCTTGCTGCACATCGCCTCGACCTCCTTGCGGGCGGTCGCCTCGTCGGTGCTCTTGAGCTGCAGCTCGATCACCTTGCCGGCGCGGACGTCCTCGACGCCGTCGAAGCCCAGCGTGTGCAGCGCGTGCGCGATGGCCTTGCCCTGGGGGTCGAGAACGCCGCGCTTGAGGGTGACGTGAACCTTGGCCTTCATCGGATGTCCGCTCGCTTTGGGGTGTTGGTGGAGGGGGTGGTTATTGGATGGCAGTCACTGGATCGTCTTGGGACCCTTGACGTCGCTCGGCCCGCCTTCCGGCAGGATGCCGAGGCGACGCGCGACCTCCTGATAGGCTTCCTCGACGCGGCCCAGGTCCTGGCGGAACCGGTCCTTGTCCAGCTTCTCGTTGGTCTTGACGTCCCACAGGCGGCAATTGTCGGGGCTGATCTCGTCCGCCAGGACGATCCGCATCTCCTCGTTCTCCCACAGCCGGCCGAATTCCAGCTTGAAATCCACCAGCTTGAGCCCGATGCCAAGGAAAAGGCCGGACAGATAGTCGTTCACGCGGAGCGACAGCGCGACCATGTCGTCGAGGTCCTGCGGAGCCGCCCAGCCGAAGGCGGTGATGTGCTCCTCGGAAACCATCGGATCGTTCAGCTCGTCCGACTTGTAGTAGTATTCGATGATCGACCGCGGCAGCGGCGTGCCTTCGGGAATGCCGAAGCGGCGCGACAGGCTGCCGGCGGCGACGTTGCGGACCACGACCTCGATCGGGATGATCTCGACCTCGCGCACCAGCTGCTCGCGCATGTTCAGGCGGCGCATGAAGTGCGTGGGCACGCCGATCTCGGACAGACGGCTCATCAGATACTCGGAGATGCGGTTGTTCAGCACCCCCTTGCCGGTGATGACGCCCTTCTTCTGGTTGTTGAAGGCGGTGGCGTCGTCCTTGAAGTATTGCACCAGGGTGCCCGGCTCCGGCCCTTCGAAGAGTACCTTGGCCTTGCCTTCGTAGATGCGCCGGCGTCGTGTCATCGCGTGATCGTCCAAATACGTAAGGACCGGTCAAGCGAGCTTGCCGGCCCAGGAATGTGCCAGAGTGATATAGCAAGCCGGGTGCACGAACACAACGACGGGGGCGGGAGGGCAGGATTGTGCGGTCGCTGATCCCGAAAGGCGCGGCGTCGGAGGCAAGATCTCCACGGATGTCACGGATTTGAACACGGATTTCACGGATGTGGCGTTCCGAAGCTGTGGACTGCCTGAAAAGCCGGACCGTCCGCAAGATCAAAAAAATCCGTGTAATCCGTGTCTAAATCCGTGACATCCGTGTCAATCTTGTCGGCCGGTATGTGCCTGACCCGGTTAGCCGCACTCTCTCACAGTTCCACCGGCGCATAGGGCACGGCATGCGGGCGGCCGGGGGCGAAGTGCCAGATCGGGTTCAGGTCGGGCCGCTCCACCCGCGGCACCGCCAGCAGGGAGCTGGACGAGGTGCCGAATCCGTTCGGCAGCAGGAAGTCCATGGCGCCGCGCTCGTCCGGCGTGCCTTCCCAGATGCGGCTGCCCATCAACTCCGGCCAGCCGCCCCAGGCGAAGGACTCCGCGTCGGAGACGTCCACAGCCGGTGGCACCGCATGCTCGAACAGCGGGCGATAGAAGGCGGTGCGCGGGTCCTGCGGGTCGTCCAGCTCGAAGGCGGTCAGCATGTGGACGCCGGCGGGGATCGACGACACCTCCGGCCGGTGGCGCGGGTTGGCGCCGCGATGGACGACCAGATAGGCGTCGCGGTTGTCGGCGATCACCAGATTGAAGGGGCGATAGGCACGGATGTCGAGGTCCGCGAAGCTGCGCGCGGCATCGGCGGCGTCGGCATGGTCCAGCGCGTCCAGCACCAGTTCGCCGCGCGACCGCTTGCCGGCCTCCGGCCCCAGCGTGCCGAAGCGGTTGAGGATGATCGCCACCACCCCCTCGTCGTTCAGCCCCATCCAGGAGCCGCCGGCCAGTTCGTCCAGCCCGGCGACCACGTTCGGGCGGTCGGGCCAGTGGCGGGCGGGAGGAAGCCAGGGGCGCCCTGTCATCTCGTCACGGTTTCCGGCGACGACCAGCGGCCAGGTTGCGTCGGGTCGCCGCAGGAGGATCACGCTGCACATGCGATGCCTTGTCTTTTGTGGTGCCCAAGGGTATCCCGCCGCCCCGAGGAAACTCTGCAGAATATCCGCGGCTGCGACGCGGCGGGACAGTGACGACAACCGCTTCCGGGCTATATAATCATTGGAAACGGGAGCGAAACCAATAAGGAGCCTGGGTCCCCATGACGACCTTCGACGACCGCGAAAAGGCTTTTGAGAACAAGTTCCAGCACGACGCGGACCTGCTCTTCCGCATCCGCGCCCGGCGCGACCGTCTGGCCGGCGAATGGGCCGCCGACCTGATGGGGCTGTCCGGGGCGGAGGCCGAGGCCTATGCGCGCCAGATCGTGGACACCGACATCGCCACCGCCGGCCCGCACGACATCCGGGACAAGCTGTGCGCCGACCTGAACGCCCGCGGAGTCGACATCTCCGAACACCGGGTGGAAAAGCAGATGGCGCATTTCCTGGACATCGCGCGCGAGCACGTGACTCAGGGCTGATCCGGGGAGCCTGAGCCCGCCTCACGCGGACCCGCCGCCGCAACGGCCGTGCGGCGGGACGCCTACTCCGCGGCCCGGTGCAAGAGGCGCTGCCCGGCATAGTCGGCGATGCGGCGGATCAGCATGTCGATCTCGCCCTTCAGCCGGGCAAAGCCGTCGTGGCGTTCCAGCGTCTCCTCGTTCATGTAGAGGCGGCGGTTGATCTCAAGCTGGATCGAATGACGGCCGCGCGCCGGATCGCCATAGCGCGCCAACAACTCCACCCCCTTGTACGGATCGTTGATCGCCACGCGATGGCCGAAGCCGCGCAGGGTCTCCGCCACCAGCCGGACGAATCCGGGCTCGCTGGTGGTGCCGTCGCGGTCGCCGATGACGAAATCCACCGCCAGCGGGTCGCGCCCGTCCGGCCGCAGCGACGACGGCATGGAATGGCAGTTGACGTGCCACACCGCGCCGAACCGCGCCGCCAAGCCATCCAGCGCAAGCCGCATCTGGGCATGGTAGGGGCGGTAATAGCGATCGATGCGGTCGGCCACCGCCGCCGCCGGCAGCTTCCCGTCATAGAGCGGCACGCCCGGCCGCAGCATACTGCGGATCAGCCCCATGCCCAGCGTGCTGCGCGGGGTCGGCCGCAGCGGCGCCGGCCAGTCGCCGTCGATCAGCGCCGGGTCGATGTCGTCGACCGCGCGGTTCACGTCGATGCAGGTGCGGGGAAACAGCGCGCACAGCAGGGTGGCGCCATGGTCGGGCGCCGTGGCGAACAGCTCCTCCACATGGCTGTCCTCGCCCTGGCGCAGCAGGGGATGCGGACAGATCACCCGGAAATCGGCGGGATAGACGCTGCCGCTGTGCGGCGAATCGAACAGCACCGGAAGGCGCTCGCCCACCGGGTCGTTGCGGACAAGAACGTCATCGATCACGAAGCTCATCGACCGGCCCCGACCAGACGACAGGATGAAAACAACCGCCAGTTCAATTGCCGCAAGGTCAACCGCCGCCCTGATTGATCAGGCGGATCCTATAACCCAAGCGTCAAGCCTCAGTCGACGGCAATTCGTCATGATCCTGCCATGCTGCCGCAACATCGCACAGCGCGCATCAGCCAAAAAAACCGCCCTACCCAACCGGCCCACACTGGCGCGGAGTCGCTTGGTCCGCCATACTGTTCGGAGCGCCCACCGCTGGCGAGCTGCCGCTTGACCGACCCGCTCTTCGCCCCCGTCGAACTCACCCCGCCGGACATCGCGCCCCACCGGCGTGGCAACACCGGCATCGACCACGTCACCAGCCTGTCGGCGGCGGAGCCGGGGCCGCATGTGGTGCTGAACGCGCTCGTCCATGGCAACGAGCTGTGCGGCGCCATCGCCCTGGATGCGCTGCTGCGGATGGGGCTGCGGCCGACGCGCGGACGGCTGACCTTCGTCTTCGCCAACACCGCCGCCTACGCCACCTTCGACCGCCAGAACCCTTATGCCTCGCGCTATCTGGACGAGGATTTCAACCGGCTGTGGTCGCCGGAACATCTCGACGGCCGCCGCGATAGCGTGGAGCTTCGCCGCGCCCGCGTCCTGCGCCCGGTCTACGAGTCGGCGGACCTGCTGCTCGACCTGCATTCGATGACGGCGGACACCGCGCCGCTGACCCTGTGCGGCCGGACCACGCGCGGGCGCGACTTGGCGCTCGGACTCGGCTATCCGGCCTGGGTGGTGGCGGACGGCGGCCATGCCGGGGGCAAGCGGCTGATCGATTACGGCAGCTTCGCCGAGCCGGAGGGGTCGCACACCGCGATCCTGGTCGAATGCGGCCAGCATTGGCGGACCGAGACGGCGACGGTCGCGCTGGAAAGCTGTCTGCGCCTGCTTCGCGGCCTGGAGATGATCGATCCACCGATGAACGGTCCCCGCCTGCGCCCACGCAGCGATCCGCAGCGGGTGGTCGAGGTCACCGACGCCGTCACCGCCTCCACCGAGCGGTTCCGCTTCACCGCCCCCTTCGTCGGCATGGAGGTGATCGGCCGCGCCGGCACCGTCATCGGCTGGGACGACACGCGCGCGATCCTGACGCCCCATGACGACTGCGTCCTCATCATGCCCGCCCGCCGGGTGAAAGCCGGCCAGACGGCGGTGCGGCTGGGGCGGATCGTCGGGTGAAGTCGGTCGATCTTTGCTGCGTCCTGCGGGTGCGGGCAAGATCGACACGGATTACACGGATTTAGGCACGGATTTCACGGATATGGCGTCCCAGAGCCCGGGCTTCCGGGACAAGCCGGGGCGTCCGCAAGATCAAAAAAAATCCGTGTAATCCGTGTCTAAATCCGTGACATCCGTGTCAACCTTGCCATCCAAAGCTGCAGGTTCCCAAGTCGCCAGCCCCCTCACTTCGCCGCCGGCTTGCCCTTCGTCCAGGTCGCATTCGCGGCGAACAACGGCACGGTGGAGATCGAGGTCTTGGCCGAGGCGTCCTTCACCTGTCGGCTGTACACCACATAAACCATCGTGTCGTTCGGCCGGTCGTAGATGCGGCGAATGGCGATCGACTTGAAAATCAGGCTCTTCCGTTCGGAGAAGACCTCCTCCCCCTTCTGCGACAACTCAATGTCACCGACGGTCACCGGCCCGGTCTGACGGCAGGCGATGGAGGCGTTGGAAGGGTCCTCGAACCAGTTGCCCTTGCTCAGCCGGTCGATCAGGCTGCGGTCGAAATCGACCAGATGGCAGGTGATTCCCTTCACCTTGGGATCCTCGATCGCCTGGATCTCCAACCCGTTGCCGGTCCAGTCGTTGGAGAAGCGGCCGACCACCTCGTCGGCCGCCGCCGTACGCAGCGGGAGCGCGGCGGTCAACAGACCCAGAACCAAAAGGCCGGCGGAAGCGTTCATCAGGGGAAACGGGCTGCGCATCTCGATCGGGTCTCCGGCAAGGACGGGCGGGGACCGCAGGGTGGGCGGCCCGGAAAAACACTCCCCTAGATCGGAGGGTCGGGCGCCGCCGTCAAGCGCCTCCCTCCGGAGGTCCGGCCACCGCGATGACAGACCGCAGCCCGCTCGCCTCGCTTCCCTCCGCCCCCGAGGCCCCGCTTGCCGGCACGCCGGAACCGGCGACCGAACCCTTGCCCTCACCCGGCCACCGCCGCGATCCGATGACCATCGCCGTCGTCGGCCTGTTCGTCATCGCCGTTCTGTTCGCGCTCTATTTCGGACGCGACGTGCTGCTGCCGATCATGCTGGCGCTGATCCTCAGCTTCCTTCTGCGACCGCTGGTCCGCGCCCTCTACCGCGTCGGGGTGCCCGAGGGGCTCGGCGCCGCCGTCATGGTCGTCATGCTGTTCGGCGGCGTGCTGCTGGCGGTCTATACCTTGTCCACCCCGGCGGCGGAGTGGGTGAACCGCATGCCGCGGGTCCTGCATGAGTTGGAATTCAAGCTGGGCGACATCCGCGCCGGCATCGACCGCGCCCGCGAAGCCTCCCGCCAGATCGAGGAGATCACCAAGGAAACCGGCGAGGCCGGGCCGGTGCGCGAAGTGGTGGTGCGCGGTCCGACCCTGATGGAACAGGCGGTCAGCCAGGTCGAATCGGTTCTCGCCAATGTCGTGATCCTGCTGGTGCTGCTCTATTTCTTCCTCGCCCGCGGCCGCCATTCGTTGGAGTCGCTGATCGGCACCATGCGCAACGTCGATGACCGCGTGCATTACGCGATGGTCGCGGCGACGCTGCAGCAGAACATCGCCGCCTATCTGCTGACCATCACCGTCATCAATGCGGTGCTGGGTCTGGCGACCGGGCTGGTGATGTGGATGTGGGGGCTGCCGAACCCGGCGCTGTGGGGAGTGATGGTGGCGCTGGCCAACTACATCCCCTTCATCGGCCCGGCGGTGATGACCGGCGTGTTCTTCCTGGTATCGGTCCTGACCTTCGACAGCCTCGGCACCATCATCCTGCCGCCGCTGTCCTTCGTGGCGCTGACCACGCTGGAGGGCAATTTCCTGACGCCGATGATCGTCGGCCGCCGGCTGTCGCTGAACCCCATCGCGGTGTTCGTGTCGATCCTGTTCTGGGGCTGGCTGTGGGGCATTCCCGGCGCGCTGCTGGCCGTACCGATCCTGGCGATCCTGAAGATCCTGTTCGACGCGCACGAACCGCTGAAGCCGGTGGGTGCGCTGCTGGGGGATTGAGGAGGCCGCCGCCCCCTCACGCCACCGAAGCCAGCGGCAGATTGACCAGCAGGTTCTGCGGCTTCAGCTTCAGCCGCCGTACTTCCGTCATCGCCAGCCCCAGATAGACCGGCCGGCCGGCGAGATCGGGGCGCATGGCGGCGGGATCGGCAAAGTCCAGGCGGAACAGGGCGAGGATGCGGGCCAGCCGGTCCTCCCCCACCTCCACGCCATTGTACAGGTCGTTGAGGATCGCGGTGGCGGAACTGTCGAGCCCGACATGCCAGACCCAGCGGTCGTCGCGGATGTTCTGCACCGGCTGGATGCTGACCGTCACGCCCAGGAAATGCCCGACCCAGGCCTCCAGCACGCGGGCCAGCGCGTCCAGCCCGGCCGCGGCGAATGTGATGTCCAGCACGGTGTCGTGACGGGCGTCACGGCCCCAATAGAGCGGGTGGTTGGTCTCGTCCAGGATGTCCAATTCGACGCTGCGGGGAGCGGTGCCGGCCTCCACCACCAGACGGCCGAGCGAACCGAAGCCGCCGGACGCCGCCATTGTCTCCACCGTCTCGGCATCGGCGACGCGGACGCGGCCGTCCTCCACCGACACCGTCTGTTCGCGGAAGAACAGCTCCCCCGCCCGCGCCCGCAGGCCGGACGGCGTTTCATCCAGGATGCCGCGCAGGATGGCGTGGACCAACTGGTCGATAAACAGGCCGGGCACCCCGCGGGCACCCTCGCGGAACAGGCGGATGTAGCAGCCTTCCAGCGTTCCGGCGGCGAGCAGCCGATCGCGGAAGGCCAGCCAAACCTGGAAATTCTCCCGCGCATCCGGGTCGGCGATGGCGTCGAGCAGCGGTGCCGGCACCGTCCGCGCCGGATCGTCCAGCAAGGCGGCATGCAGCGTGCGCTCGGCGTCACAGGCTTCTTCCGGCGGCCGCATCTCCGGCCGGAGCAGGTAGGCGCGCAGGAAATCGGGCGTCACCGCCAGATGGTTGTCGGCATCGCGGGTCAACAGGTGGAAACCGGACGCCGTCCAGAAATCGGTCATGCTGCTGGGCACCTTTGGTCCTGAAGGCACCTATCCGACGACAGAGCCGCCGGCCGGCGCAAGAGTCTTGTGCTAAAGGGTCCTGTCGAGAAAGGCGTCGATGTCCGCCCACACCCGGTCGCGGATGGCGTCGCATTCCATCAGCAGTTCGTGCCGCGCCCCGGGATAGTCGGCAAGATGGGCGTTGCCGAGGCGGGCGACCACCGCGCGGTGCGCCGCCGCCCGCACCACCCGGTCGTCCGGCGCGCTCAACAGCAGCACCGGCGTGCGCACCCGCTCCAGCGGCAGGGTATGGCGCAGCGCATCCTCCGCATCCAGGGCGGCGGCGACCCAGGCGAAGCTGACGCCGCCGACGCGCAGTTCCGGCCGCTCGGCATAGGGGCCGTGGAAGGCGGCGTAGCGCCGCGGATCGGCGGTGATCTTGTTGTCCAGGCTGAAGCGCCCCTCCGCCGGGTCGTAGTCGCCCTGCCCCAGCGCATAGCGGGCACCCAGGCCGCAGGCGAGCCCGACGTCGGCCAGCACCCGGACCAGCCAGCGCGGCAGCGGCCCGCTGTGGATGGCGTACATCGGCGCCGACAGCAGGACGGCAGCATAGCGGTCGGGATCATCGTCGGCATGGCGGGCCAGCGCCAGCGTCGCCACAAGCCCGCCCATGGAATGGGCCAGCAGGATCAGCGGCCCGCCCGTCTTCGCGGCGACCGGTGCCACCACCTGCCGATGAACCTCGTCGAGATCGTCCACCAGCGTCGCGAAGTCGGTCAGATGGTGGATCTGCCGGTTGGGCAAGGGCCGGTCGGACAGGCCCTGATTGCGCCAGTCCAACGCCACGACGCGGAAGCCGCGGGCGGCCAGCGCCTCCGCGGTTTCGGCATATTTCTCGATGAACTCCGCCCGGCCGGTCAGCACCAGCGCCGTGCCGCGAACCCGCTCCGGCACCGGCCAGACGGCGACGCGCAGCTTGGCCCCATCGGGCATCGCGACGAAGCGCATCTCCACGGAATCGGAGGCCGGGTCGGCAGCGGTTCCGCCGCCGGGCTTCGCCGCAAATTCGGATGCAGTCCAAGCGGCATCATCGGCCATGCTTTCTCCCCTGACCGTTGTGTTGCAGACCGGAAGAGCGCCCGGATGGGCCACCCATTTCGAATTCGTCAAGATATAGAAAACCAGAAATAGTAGGGATGTCTTGTGTCGGCTGCGAGAGGGAACTCTTTTCCTTGAATGCCGTTGGTCCGCCGTTGGAGGTGAACCGATGAAGACAACACGCATCATCGTCCTGGCGATTGCCGCCGCGACCCTGAGTGGGACTGCCGTCCCTGCGCTGGCGAATGGAAAGGCCAAGGTTCCGCCCGTGCATGTCGAGCATGAGGATGGCGAGGAGATCCTCGTCCACAAGGGGGAAGCGTCCTTCTACAGCCAGAAATTCCATGGCCGCACCACCGCGAGCGGCGAAACGATGAACCAGAACAAGGCGACCGCCGCCTCGCGCACCCTGCCGCTGGGCGCCAAGGCGACCGTCACGAATGAGGAGAACGGCAAGAGCGTCGACGTCATCGTCAACGACCGCGGCCCTTATGTCGATGGTCGCGTGATCGACCTGTCGCGGTCTGCCGCCAAGAAGCTGGACATGATCGACGACGGCACCGCGCCGGTGACGGTGGAGGTCAAGCCGTCGGAGCAGCCGACCGAAGCCGCCCGCGAAAAGGTGGAGGACAAGGTGGACCAGCTCACCCCCGACAGCCAGGTCGCCCAGGGGGACACCCGCCGAAACGGCAGCAGCGGGGGAAGCAAAAGCGACACAGTGTCGCACTCCGGGTCCGGCAAGTAATGCTGCGGCGCGGCGAAGACGGCTTCCGATTAGCCGCGCCCGCTGCCGGATTTCCGTTCAATCCCCGAACCAACAGTCACCGGATGGTCAGGCCTCTGAAAAGAAACGGGCTTCACCGGCAGGGCACCATCTGGCGACGACAAAGTCGCACCAGCGGTGGCGCAGCCGCCCCGCAGCTGTGAGTTTTACCGTTAAGCCACTGATCCGGCACCATTTCCATCACTATACCTTCGGCCCGAAGTAATCCACCGGCACCATAACGGCTTCGATTGCGGCGAAGCCTGCCGAAGGGGGCATCCGCCTTTCCTGCGGACTTGTGCGGAACGTTAGAGATTTTTTTGCATTTTTGGAGGAGACGTGGTGCCATTCCCATCGCTGCGGCGCACACCACGCACTGCAGCGAACGGCGCGGCGCCCAGGCGTCAGACGCCGGAACAGGCACCGAGAGAAAGAGGAATTGCTGCGATGGACGACGTGCGTCAGGTCCGCAAGGATATCGAAGGATACTGCATCGAAGACCTGTCCGTCGGCATGACGGCAAGCTTCGCCAAGACGGTGACGGAAGCCGACATCGTCCTGTTCGCGGGCATTTCCGGTGACACCAACCCGGTCCACATCAACCAGGAATACGCCGCCACCACCATGTTCCAGGGCCGTATCGCCCACGGCATGCTGACGGTCGGCTTCATTTCGGCCGTGCTGGGCACCAAGCTGCCGGGGCCGGGCTGCATCTACATGAGCCAGACGCTGAAGTTCAAGGCGCCGGTCCGCGCCGGCGACACCGTCACCGCCCGCGCCACCATCACCGAACTGATCCCGGAAAAGCGCCGTTGCGTCATCAAGACCGTCTGCACCGTCGGCGAGACCGTGGTGGTCGAGGGCGAGGCGCTGCTGATGGTCCCCTCTCGCGGTTGATCGGCCGCGGCCAGCACTCCGGCCAATCGGCCTGCTTGGGAGCGTAAAACACGCCGGCGCGTTTACCCCGCGCCGGCGTCGGTCTATATAGACGCCCGAGCAAGCGGACCCGCCGGGGTCCGCCCACAGCACCGGGGCGCGCATGCGACTGTACAGACACACCGCCGACCTGCCGGCCGAAGAGCGGGGCGCCGTCGTTGCGCTCGGCAATTTCGACGGCGTGCACCGCGGGCATCAGACGGTCATCGGCACCGCCCAGCGCCTTGCGGCGGAAATGGGCGTGCCGTCGGCCGTCGTCACCTTCGAACCGCATCCGCGCAGCGTCTTCCGCCCCGACGACCCGCCCTTCCGCCTGACGCCCTTCCGCGTCAAGACCCGCCACATCGAAGCGCTGGGCGTCGACCAGCTGATCGTCTGCCATTTCGACGACAGCTTCCGCCACAAGACCGCGCAGGCCTTCGTCGACGAGGTTCTGATCGGCGGGCTGGGCGTGCGGCACGTCGTCTGCGGCTATGACTTCCTGTTCGGGCATAAACGGTCGGGCGATCCCGCCTTTCTGCTGAAGGCCGGGCGCGCCCAGGGATTTGGCGTGACGGAGGTCGGGCCGGTGTCCGACGAGCAGGGCGGCGTCTATTCCTCCACCCGCGTGCGCGATGCGCTGACCGCCGGCCGGCCGCGCGAGGCCGCCTTCGTTCTGGGCCATTCCTGGGAAATCGAGGGGCGCGTCGTCCATGGCGACCAGCGCGGCCGCACCATCGGTTTCCCCACAGCCAACATCGAGCTGGGCGAGTATCTGCGCCCGGCCTTCGGCGTCTATGCGGTGCGCGCCGGCATCGACCGCGCCGGCGAGACCGTCTGGCTGCCGGGCGTCGCCAACCTCGGCGCCCGCCCGACCGTCGACGGCACGGTCGCCCGGCTGGAGGCCCACCTGTTCGACGTCGACCTTGACCTGTACGATCTGCATCTGCGGGTCCAGATGATCGACTTTCTGCGGCCGGAGATGAAGTTCCCCAGCTTCGACGTGCTGAAGGACCAGATCGTGAAGGACGCCGTCGCCGCCCGCGCCGTGCTGGCGGCCGGCTGACCGGAGGGCGTGCAGGATGGAGCGCGTGTTGATGCTGCTGTTCATGCTGAACCAGGGCGGCCCGACCACGCTGGATTTCGCCAGCATGGAGCAATGCAAGGCGGCCGAGCCGATCATCATCCAGAATTACCGCGAGATGACCGGCAACACCGTGCTGGCGCGCTGCATCCGCATGGTGCTGCCGGCCAAGTGACGGGATGGCAAGCGATCCACGCTGGCGGCGGTGGTTTCATCTGATACAGTGCCGCCCCGTTTCCGCTTCGCTTCAAAGCCGTTCCATGCCCCGTCCCGATTCCCTGTCCATCCGCGTCCTGCTGACGGCATTGGTCGCCTTCGGCCCGCTGTCCACCGACCTGTACCTACCGTCGCTGCCGACTCTGGTGCGGGTGTTCGACACCGATGTCGCCACGGTGCAGCTGACGCTGTCGATCTTCCTGGTCGGCTTCGCGGTGTCGCAGCTGGTCTATGGCCCGATGTCCGACCGCTTCGGCCGGCGCCCGACCCTGCTGGTGGGGGTGGCGATCTATCTGGCGGCCAGCGCCGTCTGCGCCATGACCAGCAGCATCGACGCGCTGATCGCCGCCCGTTTCTTCCAGGCTCTGGGCGCCTGCTGCGGGCCGGTGGTGGCGCGCGCGGTGGTGCGCGACGTGTTCGGGCGCGACCGGGCGGCGACGGTGCTGGCCTATATGTCGATGGCGATGGCGCTCGCCCCGGCGGTGGGGCCGATGCTGGGCGGCGTCCTGACGGAGTGGTTCGGCTGGCGCGCCAACTTCATGCTGCTGACCGTATTCGCCTGCTGCATCCTGGCCGCGGTGTGGTCGATGCTGGGCGAGACCAACGCCCACCGCGACGAGGAGGCGCTGCGGCCGGGCCGGCTCGCCGCCAACTACCTGCTGCTGATGCGCAACCGCGGCTTCGTCGGCTATGTGCTGGTGGTGGCCTTTTCCTACAGCGGCATCTTCTCCTTCATCTCCGGCTCGTCCTTCGTGCTGATCGAGCAGTTGCACCTGACCCCGGCGCAGTATGGCGCCAGCTTCGGCGCGGTGGTCCTGGGATATATGCTGGGCACCTTCCTGGCCGGGCGGCTGACGCCGCGGCTGGGCGGCGCGCGGATGATCCGCATCGGGACGCTGCTGTCGCTGGGCGGCGGGTTGGTGGGCGGGGTGCTGGCGCTGGCCGGGGTGCTGCACCTGCTGGCCATCGTGGTCCCGGTCTTCCTGTTCATCCTGGGCGCCGGGCTGACCCTGCCCAACGCCACCGCCAACGCGGTCGGCCCCTATCCCACCATGGCTGGGCTGGCCTCTTCGCTGCTGGGCTTCGCACAGATGGCCATCGCCGCGGTCATCGGCATCGTCGTCGGCCATCTGAACGACGGCACCGCCCTGCCGATGATGGGAGCCATCGGTCTGGTCGGGTTGGGCGCGCTTCTGGCGCACCGGCTGCTGGTCATCCCCGCGGCGCGTGGCGGGCGATCCGCCTGATCCGGCCCTGGCGGGAGGTGGAGCGACGCCGCTCCCGCGCCTTGCCGTCGCCATCCTCCGAATTCGCCCCGGCCTCCGACGCTCCCAACTGCGGGAAGCGGTCCATCAGGATGGTGAACAGGATGGTCACCATCAGGCACAGGGCCAACGTCATGCCGGCAAGCGTGTAATAGCCGGCGCCGCAGGCGATGCCCAGCCCACCCGCCACCCAGATGACCGCTGCGGTCGTCGCCCCCCGCACGCTGTCGCCGGACCGGAACATCACGCCGGCGCTGATGAAGCCGACCGCCTGCGCCACCCCTTGGATGACACGCACCGGGTCGCTCGGCCGCTCGTCGCCGCTGGTCTGCAGGCCGGCGAACAGCTCCAGTGCAACCATGGTGGTCAGGGCGCAGCTGATGGAGATCAGCGTATGCGTGCGCAGCCCCGCCGCCTTGCCCCGCATTTCGCGGTCGAGTCCAAGCAACGCACCGCAAAAGGCCGCCGCCAGCAGCCGCAACCCCATCTCCTCCGTTGTCAGAACCTCGGTCAAGCCCATGAAATCACTCCGGTTTTTCCGCCTGCCAAACGGTCTGCCACTTTTTTGGGGCACACGGCATTTTTCACTTTGCATTCGATCGCGTTGGATCTATGTAACGCGAACTCGCAAGCGCACGTGCCGCTGGCCCGCCCCTCGGCGTCTCCGAGATGTGGTTATGCAACGACGTAACGCGTGATCCCCGACCGTCCCTTAAACAAGGCGGCGACTTGGAGGTTACGATGGTTGATGTTGTTGTGGGTGGGCGCGTGCTCACCCGTCTCCGAAATCTGCCGCTCCTGGACCACACGGACAGAACAGGGTTCTGTACGGGGCAATCCAGTATTGGCGGCTTGAGCGCCTGATCAGCTTTTTCAGTTGCTGATCGGCCCGCTCGGCCGCTCCGTCCCCCCGACTTCGCCCTTTCCGTTCCATCATCTTGCGTCCCAGGAGACTGAGATGACCCAGAAGATTGCGCGCTTTTTCGAAGAGCAGCGCCCGCAGACCCCTTGCCTCGTCATCGATCTGGACGTGGTCGAGCAGAACTACAACGATCTGCACGACGCCCTGCCCGACGCCCGCATCTTCTATGCGGTGAAGGCGAACCCGGCCGCGGAAATCCTCAGCCTGCTGGCCCGTCTCGGCTCCGCCTTCGACTGCGCCTCGGTCCCTGAAATCCAGATGGCGCTGGCCGCCGGCGCCACCCCGGAGCGCATTTCCTTCGGCAACACCATCAAGAAGGAAAGCGACATCCGCCGCGCCTATGAACTGGGCGTGCGCCTGTTCGCCTTCGACAGCGAGCCGGAACTGGAGAAGATCGAGCGCGCCGCCCCCGGCGCCCGCGTGTTCTGCCGCATCCTGACCTCGGGCGAGGGCGCCGAATGGCCGCTGTCGCGCAAGTTCGGCTGCGACCTGCCGATGGCCCGCGACCTGCTGCTGAAGGCCCGCGACATGGACGTGCAGCCCTATGGCGTGTCCTTCCATGTCGGCTCGCAGCAGAAGGACCTGATGCAGTGGGACCACGCCATTTTCCAGGTGGCGCAGCTGTTCCGCGAGCTTGAGGTGCTGGGCGTCGACCTGGGCATGATCAACCTGGGCGGCGGCTTTCCCACCCGCTACCGCACCGACGTGCCGGAATGCACCGCCTATGGCCAGGCGATCTTCGACTCGCTGCGCACCCACTTCGGCAACCACCTGCCGGAGACCATCGTGGAGCCGGGTCGCGGCATGGTCGGCAGCGCCGGCATCATCGAGAGCGAAGTGGTCCTGGTGTCGCGCAAGTCGGCCGAGGATCCCAAGCGCTGGGTCTATCTGGACATCGGCAAGTTCGGCGGTCTGGCCGAGACGATGGACGAGGCGATCCAGTACCCGATCGAGGTGCTGGGCGATGAGCAGGAAGACGACCGCGAGGCGGTGATCCTGGCCGGCCCGACTTGCGACAGCGCCGACGTGCTGTACGAGCGTGCCGACTACAAGATGCCGATGGGTCTGAAGGCTGGCGACCGCGTGCGCATCCATGCCACCGGCGCCTACACCACGACCTACTCGGCCGTCTGCTTCAACGGCTTCGCGCCGCTGCACCACTACTGCATCTGAGGAGACGGCAGGGCGACACCCTGCCCGTCCCAGACTCGGCCCAAGAAAAAGCCCGCCTGCCGGTTTCACCGGCGGCGGGCTTTTCTTTTCCGGCAGCCGCTTTTCTATGCAGCCTGGCTTTTGGACATGCCAAGCACCGGACAAAGAAAAAGGCCGTTTCCGATCAACGGAAACGGCCTTTTCCGGTGCGTTCGCCGGCCGGCGTGCAAGCGCTCATTCGCGCCAGAACGGCTTCGACATCTCGCGCTCGGCATCCAGGCGGCTGAAGCCGATGTCCTGGAGCATACGGTCGTCCAGATAGCCCAGTTCGCGGCGGGTCACGATGCGCTGGCGCCACAGGCCCAGCAGGTTCGACGCGACTTCGACGACATGGGCGAAGGTGGAGGTGCTGTGGCCGGTCTCGGCCGAATGCAGAAGGGTTGCCATGATGGAGATTCCTGAGATGTCTTGTTATGGAGGGTCCGCCGGTCGGCGATCACGTCCTCCTTGTGTGGAAATATAATTACGCTCCTTTGCGCCATGTTGCCACCCCCGACGGCAACATGCCCGCTTTGCAGGCAGCGAAGAACTCGCCATGGAATGTCACCGATCTGTGGCAAAAGCGTCATTGCGGATACTTACGGTTCGCTACGCTGACAATAATGGCCTCCTGCATCGACAGCCCCTGGACAAGGCCGACCTACTTGGGCGATGTATTGTTTTACTTACGGATCAATTCAGCGGACCAGTGGATAGGTTCATGAACAGCCCCATTACCCCCGCCGGCCAGACCTTCGACACCATCGGCTTCGATGGCGACGACACGCTCTGGCACAATGAATCGCTGTTTTCGATGACGCAGGACCGCTTCCGCAGCCTGCTGGCTCATGCTGCGGACCCTACCGACCTCGACCGCCGCCTGCTGGAAGCGGAGCGGGCGAACCTCCGCGTCTATGGCTACGGCATCAAGGGCTTCGTGCTGTCGATGATCGAGACGGCAATTGCCGTCACCGACGGCCATGTCCCTGCCCGCGACCTGCAGAGCCTGATCGACTTCGGCAAGGCGATGCTGGAGCATCCGGTGGAGCTGCTGCCCGGCGTGGCGGAGGTGGTGGAGACGCTGGCCGGCCGCCACCGGCTGGTTCTGATCACCAAGGGCGACCTGTTCGACCAGGAAAGCAAGATCGCGCGCTCCGGCCTGTCGGAGCTGTTCCACGCGGTGGAGATCGTCAGCGAGAAGGACCCGGCCACCTACCGGCGGGTGATGGACCGCCACGGCATCGATCCGGCCCGTTTCCTGATGGTCGGCAATTCGGTACGCTCGGACATCCTGCCGGTGCTGGCCACCGGTGCCCACGCCGTCCACATCCCCTATGCCATCACCTGGGCGCATGAGGAGGCGGAGGTGCCCGACGATCACTACCGCCGGCTGGACTCGATCCGCGACCTGCCGGCGCTGCTGGCCGACTGGTGAGAAGGACCTTCGATGACCCTGTCCATGCTGCCTGACCTCGATGGCATCACGCCGGAAACCGGCGCGCCTGCCGCCGACCGCATCCTGGCCGGGTCACCGGTCTTCACCACCTGGAACGGCTACGAGTCGGATGACGGCAAGCGGTTCGCAGGCACGTGGCGGTCGACGCCCGGATCCTGGCGCATCGTCTATGACGAGTGGGAATATTGCGAGATCCTGGAGGGCGAGAGCGTCGTCGCCCATGACGACGGGCGCTCCTGGACCTTGAAAGCCGGGGACCGTTTCGTTATCGAACCGGGCTTCACGGGAAGCTGGACGGTGGTCGCGGCCACCACCAAACGCTATGTGGTGGTCCTGCCCTAAGCCAAGTCCTCGGCCAAGTCTTCAGCCGACGATCTCGACCGAATGCTGGGCGGCGCTGTGGCCGAGGATGGTGACAGCCTTGCGGCCGATCTCCACCGCCAGCACGGCCAGCACCAGGACGGAGGCGACCAGCATCAGGCGGGCGATGTCGCGCGACCAGCCGCGCTTACGGGCATTGGCACGGCGATGCTCGCGCAGCACAGCCCGGGCGGCGCGGCCGCTCAGGCGCTGTCCCATCCAGGAGGTGGCGGCCATCTTGCGCTCCCTCGTCGTCCCGAACAAATCGATACGCTTTTATATAAAATTTTATCTTGTTCGGCAAGTCGGGATTGCGGCCGCGGACGCCCAGGAGCGACGGGAACCGGCTACTTACTCGTTCCGCTGACGTAATGAATCGGATCGGTCGTTCCGGCTTCGGAAAAGCCCTTCAGGCGCAACAGACAGCTGTCGCAGGCGCCGCAGGACAGCCCCTCCGGCGTCGGATCATAGCAGGAGTGGGTAAGGCTGTAGTCGACCCCCAGCTCCAGCCCGCAGCGGACGATGGCGGCCTTGTCCATCTGCATCAGCGGCGCATGGATCTTGAACCGGCTGGTGCCCTCCACCCCCGCCTTGGTGGCGAGGTTCGCCAGCGTTTCGAAGGCCGCGATGTATTCGGGGCGGCAGTCAGGATAGCCGGAGTAATCCAGGGCATTGACGCCGATGAACAGGTCAGACGCCCCCAGCGTTTCCGCCCAGGCCAGCGCAAAGGACAGGAAGACGGTGTTGCGCGCCGGCACATAGGTGACCGGGATGCCCTCCCCCAGCTCGGCCGCCAGATCGGCGGCACTGTCGTGCTTCGGCACGTCGATGGCATCGGTCAGCGCGGAGCCGCCGAAAGCGCGCAGGTCGATGTCCGCGATCACATGCCGCTCCACCCCCATTGCCGCGACCACCCGCCGCGCCGCCTCCAGCTCCACCGAATGACGCTGGCCATAGCGGAAGCTCAAGGCGTTGACCCGATAGCCCCCGGCCTTGGCGATGGCGAGCACCGTCGTCGAGTCGAGTCCGCCGCTGACCAGCACCACCGCCGGCTTTGACCTGTCCTGATCCGCCATCGCACACCTGCCTTTCCTTCGCCATCCGTCCGTCGGGTGGATCCTAAGCAGCAGCTTCTGACACATCCGGGCAGCGCGGACCAGATCAGGACATCGCCGCCAGCACCTCGGCGACGGTCATGATGCGCGACGGCGGCAGCCGGATTGTGGCGGTACAGCCCTGCCCCAGCGCGCTGTCCAGCGTGAGTGTCCCACCATGGGCCTCCATCAGACGCGATGCCAGCGGCAGTCCGAGTCCGACGCCCTCGTGACGGCGTGTGGGACCTTGGTCAAGCTGGGCGAAGGGCGTCAGGGCTTTCGCGATGTCCTCCGGCCGCATGCCGACGCCCCGGTCCCGCACCGAAAGCCCGACCCAGCCGTCGGCAGCCAATGCCGCCGTCAGGGTGACGGTACCCCCCGGATGGCTGAATTTGATGGCGTTGGACAGCAAATTGCCCAGCGCCTGGACCAGGCGCCGTTGGTCGCCACGAATCGGCGGCAGCCCGCCATCGGCCACCACCTCGACCGTCACACTCTGACGGGCGGCGTGAAAGCGCAGGTCTGCCACGGCCCGGTCGGCGACCGCCGACAAATCGACGGGCGCTTCGGTCAAGGACAGCCCGCCGGCATCGATGCGCGCCATGTCGAGGATGTCGTCGATGATCGCCAACAGCTGTTCGCCGGCCTGACGGATCGCGCCGACACAATCGCGCATCTGATCGTTCCGCCCCGCGTCGCCAACCGGTCGCCCGGCCTGCGCCTCCAAAAGCTGGGAAAATCCGATCACCGCGTTCAACGGGGTGCGCAACTCGTGGCTCATCGCCGCGATGAAGGTGGATTTGGCGCGGTCGGCGGCCTCCGCCGCGTCCTTGGCCGCCAGCAACTCCGCCTCCGTCCGACGGCGTTCGGTGACGTCGCGGAGAATGGCGGTGTAGAGCCTTCGACCCTCCACCTCGCTGGCGCTGACCGACAACTCCACGGGAAAGCGGGTGCCGTCGGCGCGCTCCGCCTCCACCGCACGGTCACGGGCGATCAGCGCGGTGGTCTGGCCGGGCGCGAACTCCAGCCGGACGCCGCCCTCCTCCCGTAGGTCCGTCAGCGGGATCAGGCGGTCGAGAGGGCGCCACAGCAGATCCCCCGCCGCAACACCGAACATCGCCTCCGCCGCCCGGTTGAAGCTGTGCAGCACGCCGGCCTCGTCGATGGTCAGGATCGCCTCGGCCGCGGTGTCGAGAATCGCCTCGTTGCGCGCCTCCGACAGGCGCAGGGCGTTGGCGGTGTGCACATATTCGCTGACGTCGGTGATGGTGGCGATGGTGCCGCCATCCTCCAGGGCCATGCGCTGGCACAGCACCCGCCGGTCGACGCCGGCCCCCTCGGAGTCGTGGAAGCGGAAATCGGTCGGCGCCGGATCGCCGGTCGCGTCCAGCCGCCAGTCCGCCGCCACCCGAGCCCGGTCGTCGGGATGGACGGCATCGAACCAGCCATCGCCGAGCAGCCGGTCGGGCTCCAGCCCGGTGATGCCGGCAAGCCGGGCATTGGCGAACAGCACCTGACCGTCGGCATCGGCCTGCAGGATGCCGACCGGGACCGCCTCCGCCAATGTGCGGTAGCGCGCTTCGCTGGCCCGCAGGCGTTCCGACAGGGCGATGTGGTGGCTGATGTCGCGGACGGTCAGCACCAGCCCGCCGATGGCCGGATCGGCCAACTCGTTGCGGGTGGTGACTTCCAGCCAGCGCCAGCCGCCATCGGCATGGCGAAAACGGAAAACGGCGCGGCCACTGCTGCCGGCCGGGGCCACCGCGCGCAGCTGGAACCGGCGCCGCGCCTCCTCCACATCGTCGGGATGGATATGGCCGTCGAACGACGCGCCGGTCAGCTTGTCCGAAGGGTGGCCCAGCAGATCCGCGACGCCGTCACTGATGCGGAGCACGCACCCGTCTGCCGACAGCAGTGCGACGACTTCCCGGCAATCGCGGAACAGGGCGCCGACAGCCAGTGCGGTCGCGCGATGCTCGCCATCCTGCAAGATGATACCCCCCGAGCCTGCTGCGAATGGCGGGATGGCTTCGATCCCGCCATGCAGAGTAATCAGGGGGCATCAATGGTTCATGTCAGGATTAACCCCACTCCAAGCCATTGATTTCGGCACTGAAACACTTATCCCGTCGTCTTTATCCCCGGCGCAAGGACAGGAAGGATGTCAGTGCCTCCAGCACTGCATCGGGGGCTTCGGTCATCACCATGTGTCCGGTCTGCGGCAGGACGACGACCTGCGAAGTCTTGACGCGGGCCGCCAGCGACCGGCCGGCCTTTGCCGGAGTCATCTTGTCGAGCGCCCCCAGCAGGAACAGCGCCGGGCAATCGACCGCCGCGGCGGCATCGGCCCCTTGTCCATAGTCGTTGCAGGCGGCCAGATCGACGCCCAGCACGCCCGGACGAACCGACGCCATCAGCCGGCGCCCGCCTGGGATCAGCGCCAGCCCCGGCGTCGGGCAACCGCCACCCTGGGCGCCGCCATGGCCACGCGGGCCAAAGCCCCAGCCGATCACCATATCGATGGCGGACTGTTCGCCGGCATGGGCGGCGGCCAGCAGGTCCGGGTGGACCGGCATCCGCTCCGCGATGCCCAGCAGAGCGATAGCCTCCACCCGCCCACCATGATGGGCGCCATGGCGGGCGGCGGCGTCCAGCGCCACCAGCGCGCCCATGGAATGACCGACCAGCGCAGCCCGCTCCAGCCCCGCGGCATCCAGCAGGGCGATCACCCAATCGGCGAGCGCGGCGATGCTGCCCAGCGGCTCGCCACCGGAGCGGCCATGGCCCGGCAGGTCGATCGCCAAAACCGAGCGGCCATGGTGGGCGAGATAGCGGCTTTGCAGGCTCCACACGCTGTGGTCCATGCCGGCGCCGTGGATCAGCACGATTGCGGGGCGCGCGGAATCGATGTCCCGGCCGCCGGTGTGGACGAAGACGGGGGTTCCGTTGACGGTCAGTTGCATGGCGCGGCCCTCAGCCCTTGGTGGCGGCGCGCAGCGCCTGCTTCAGGTCGTCGATCAGGTCTTCGCAATCCTCCAGCCCGATGGACAGGCGGATCATGTCCTCCCCCACCCCGGCGGCGGCGAGCGCCTCCGCATCCAACTGGGCATGGGTGGTGCTGGCCGGATGGATCACCAGCGACTTGGCGTCGCCGACATTGGCGAGATGCGAGAACAGGCTGAGCGATTCGATGAAACGGCGCCCGGCCTCGCGGCCTCCATGCGCACCGGCCCGGATGCCGAAGGAGATGATGGAGCCCGCGCCATGTGGCAGCAGCCGGGCGGCCAGGGCGTGGTCGGGATGGTCCACCAGCTCCGGGTAGGAGACCCAGGCCACCGCCCCCTTCTCCGCATTCAGCTCCCCTTCCAGGAAGCAGATGATCTTGCGGGTGTTGTGGATGTGCGCCTTCATCCGCAGCGGCAGCGTTTCCACGCCCTGCAGGATCTGGAAGGCGTTCATCGGGCTCATGCAGGCGCCGAAATCGCGCAAGCCTTCGGCACGGGCGCGGGCGATGAAGGCGGCCGGACCGTATTCCTCGGCGAAGTCGATGCCGTGATAGCCGGCATAGGGCTCGGTCAGGGTCGGAAACTTGCCCGACGCCTCCCAGTCGAAGCGGCCGCCGTCGATCACCACGCCGCCGATGGCGGTGCCGTGCCCGCCCAGCCACTTGGTGCAGGAATGCAAGACCAGATCGGCGCCATGCTCGAACGGACGGCAGAGATAAGGGGTGGTGAAGGTCGAGTCGATCAGCAGCGGGATGCCGGCCTCATGGGCGATGGCCGCGACCTTCGGCACGTCCAGAACCTCCAGTCCCGGATTGCCCAGCACCTCGCCGAAGACAAGGCGGGTTTCCGGACGGATTGCCGCGCGGATGCCGTCGAGGTCGCGCGGATGGACGAAGGTGGTGGTGATGCCGAAACGCGGCAGCGTGTAGGCCAGCAGGTTGCGGCTGCCGCCATAGATTGAGGAGGAGGCGACGATGTGCCCGCCCGCCCCCATCAGCGTCATGATGGCGAGCGTCAGAGCCGCCTGTCCGCTGGCGGTGCAGACGGCGCCCACCCCTCCTTCCAGCGTCGCCAGCCGCTCCTCCAGCACCGCGACGGTGGGGTTGGAGATGCGCGAATAGATGTGGCCGGGCCGTTCCAAATTGAACAGGGCCGCCGCCTGATCGACGTCGCTGAAGACGTAGGAGGAGGTGAGGTGGATCGGAACCGCCCGCGCCCCGGTCGCCGGATCGGGCCTTTGCCCTGCATGCAGGCTCTGCGTATCGAACTTCAGGAACTTGGCGCCGGCCATGCTCCTCCCTCCCCTTGATGTTGGAAGAGGGCCGCCAACGACGAGCGGCCCTCTTCGCTTTTCAGCTTTTTATTTGCCAGCCCTGTTCAACCCGCATTCCAGCGGCATCGACGGTGCGGAAGCGTATGGAGACATGACGCGCGCGTCAAGGCGGTTGGGAGGGGGCGGCGCCTAAGCCGTATCCCTCAGGTCGCCACCCCCACCATCGTCTCCTCCGCCAGCCAGTCGACCACCCGGCGAAGCGCCTCGTCCTCGTCGGCGCCGTCGGCGAGCGCCGCCTGGAAGATCTCGATCTGCCGATGGGCGCTGGTGCCGCGCTTGATGATCTCGCGCGCCCGTTCGACCTCTGCCGTGCAGCCGAAATGCTCCGCATCCTCGCGGGTCAGGTCGATGATCTCGTCCAGCAGATCGGCATAGGGCACGATGCGGCCCTGCCCGAAATCGACCAGCCCGCTGTCCAGGCCATAGCGCTGGGCACGCCAGCGGTTTTCCTCGATCAGCAGGTTCTTGTAGGGCCGCCAGGTGACGTTGCGCAGCTTCAGCCGCCACAGCATGCGCAGCAGGCAGCGATAGAGCGCCGCCACCGTCACCGCATCGTCCAGACGGGTGCAGATGTCGGTGATGCGCATCTCCAATGTCGGGAATCGCGAGGATGGGCGGATGTCCCACCACAGCTTGCTGGCGTCCTCGATCACCCCGGCATTCACCAGCACCGCGACATGGCTCTGATACTCGCCGAAGCTCTGGAAACCGGCGGGCATGCCGGTGCGCGGCAGCTCGTGCCAGACGCTGAGCCGGTAGGACCGGCGCTCCATGTCGCGCCCGCGCCAGAAGGGCGAGGAGGTCGACAGCGCCAGCAGATGCGGCAGGAAATAGCGGACCTGATTCATCAGGTCGATGCGCAGGTCGTCGTCCTCGATCCCGACATGGACATGCATGCCGCAGATCATCAGCCGGCGGGCCGGCGCCCCCAGATCGCGCGCCAGCATGTTGTAGCGGTCGCGGTTGGTGTGCTTCTGCGGCTCCCACGCAGCGAAGGGATGGGTGGAGGCGGCGATCGGCGCCAGCCCATAGCGGTCGGCCACCCCGGCCACCGTGGCGCGCAGAGCCGCCAGTTCGGTCCGCGCCTCGCCCAGCGTCCTGCAGACCGGTGTTCCCACCTCGATCTGGCAGCGCAGGAATTCCGGGTGGATGCGGCCGGGCGCCTGTTCCTGACAGGCTTCCAGCATCTCGTCCGGCGGGCTGGGCACGATGTCGCGCGTGCCGCGGTCGACCAGCAGATACTCCTCTTCCAGACCGAGGGTGAAGGACGGTTCGCTCACGGCGCTTTCCATTGGCACGGCGCTTTCCATTCGGTGTTCAGGCCCGCGGATAATGGTGGATGGTCGTCAGCGACGGCAGGGACAGCAACGGCTCCAGCGCATCGCCGATCACCTGCGCCCACAGCTCGGCACCCTCCGGCGTGGCGATCAGGTCCTGCCGAACCTCCAGCAGGACATTGGGATAGCCGGCGGGCGTCGCGTGGGTCTCCACGGTCCCGCCCAGCGTGCCACGGCCGGAATAGGGCTGGTTGTCGCCGACACACCAGCGGCCATCGGCCTTCAGCGCCTCGATCAGCGGCACCGGCAGGCGCGGATCGTTGTCCCACAGCACGCCGATGTGCCAGGGCCGCGCCACACCGCGCATTGCCGGCGTGAAGCTGTGGACCGACACCAGCACCGGCACCTGTCCACCGGTGCGGATCGCCGAGACGGCCGCCGCCACCGCGGCGTGATAGGGCTTGAACAGCGCCTCCACCCGCTGGGCCTGGGCCTCGGCATCGAGCGCGCGGTTGCCGGGAATCACCACGTCGTCGCTGACCACCGGAATCGCCGTGGGATCCTCGATCGCACGATTAGGGTCGATCACCAGACGGGAGAAACCGGACAGCACCGCGGTGGCGCCGAAGCGGTCGGCCAGCCGCCGCGTCACCTCCGCCGCGCCGATGTCGTAGGCGATGTGGCGGCAGAGCTGTTCCTCCGGCAAACCGAGATCGCCGAGTGACGCAGGAATCGCACGCGAGGCGTGGTCGCACACCAGCAGCAGCGGCCCGCCGGCATCCGGGTTCAGCGTGGTCGCCGGCGGCGGATCATTCGGACCCAGCAGAGGCGCTGCCGCACGGGGCGCCGGCGCGGGAGCGGTGACGGGCTGGCGATGTTCGGAAGGTGATGAAGCCATATGCCACACTAGCGCAACCGCCGCGCCGGGCGGAAGCGCGCCCGATGGTGGTAGCCCGAACGGCAAGCTGATACGCTCCGACTCCCTCTCTGCGCGAACCCACCCGGAAGACGCCCCGCATGCTTCGCCTGCTCACCCTCTGCCTTGCCGTGATGGCGCTGCTCAGCGCTTGCGGACCCGTTTACGAGACGCAATACAGCCTCGTCCCGCCAAGCTCGGCCGAAGGCCGGCTCTGCGTCAACCAGTGCCAGCAGAACCGCAATTACTGCCGTCAGAATTGCGGCATGTCGCAGCAGGCCTGCGTGAACGAGGCACGGTCGCGGGCGCTTTATGAATATCAGTCCTATGTCAACCGCCAGCAGGCGGAGAAGAAGCCGATCAAGAAGTCGGTGAGCGATTTCGACCGCTCCTACTCCTGCGGCAACAGCAACTGCGAAGCGCGGTGCGAGGCCGACTATCGCGACTGCTTCGGCGGAAGCTGCGGCGGACAGGTGATCGCCAAGCGCGTCTGCACCGCCTTCTGCGACCAGGAGAAGCCTGCCCCCGCACTCGCCGCGGCGCCGATGCTGAGCCCCATCCCGCCGGGCGCCGCCCAGGACCCGATGGCGTCGGCTCCAAACGCCGCCTATCAGGCCGGTGCGTCGCTGTGCCAGCCCGGCATGCGGGTGGAGGTCCAGTGGAAGGGCGACTGGTATCCGGCGACGGTGAAGGACAAGCCGCGCAAGGACGGCCGCTGCCCGGTCCATTATGATGACTACAGCGCCGAAGACGACGAGGCGGTCTCGCTTCGCCGCATCCGGCCGCGCTGATCGGCACCCCATCCGGCAGCCTCCAGGGGAATTGCGGAGACGCACGGCAGCCATGACTTGCGTCCCGCTGGCCCGGCGGTGGGACGGCGGATATAAGCGGTCCATGCCAGACGCCAGTGCCTTCACCGCCGACCATCTGTACCGGACGCAGCGCATCGCCCTGATCGCGCTGCTGATCGGCGCCCTGGGCATCGCCTTCGCGCCCATCTTCGTGCGGCTGTCGGAGGTCGGTCCGGTCGCCACCGGCTTCTGGCGCACGGCACTGGCCACCCCGGTCCTGGCGCTGTGGATGGGCAGCGAATCGCGGCAGCGGGGCGGACGGGCCAGCCGGCGACCCTCCTCGCTTTCAGACTATGCGCGCCTGTCGCTCGCCGGGCTGTTCTTCGCCGGCGACCTTGCGATCTGGCACACGTCGATCCGCTACACGTCGGTCGCCAATTCCACGCTGCTGGCCAACTTTGCCCCGCTCTACGTGGCGCCGGCCGCATGGTTCCTGTTCAAGGAACGGATCACCGGCCGGTTCGTCCTCGGCATGCTGCTGGCGCTGGCCGGTGCCATCGTGCTGATGGGCCAAAGTTTCCAGCTAAACGCCGACCACCTGTTCGGCGATGCGCTCGGTCTGCTGACCGCGGGATTCTATGCCGGCTATATCCTGTCGGTCGGGCGGCTGCGCGCCGAGTTCTCCACCGCAACCATCATGACCTGGAGCGGCGCCATATCCGCCGCCGTTCTGCTGCCGATCGGCCTGTATGACGGCGAAGCCATGCTTCCGGCGAGCGCAAATGGATGGGCGGTACTGGCCGGCCTCGCCCTGTTCAGCCATGCCTGCGGCCAGAGCCTGATCGCCTACGCGCTGGCCCACTTGCCGGCCTCCTTCTCGTCGGTCAGCCTCCTGCTGCAGCCGGCGGCGGCGGCAATCCTCGCCTGGATCCTGCTGAACGAACCCCTGGGGCCCTTGCAGGCGATCGGTGCCGCGGTGATCCTGGTGGGCATCCTGATGGCTCGCCCCTGCGGCCGTTGAACCGTCGGCGCCGGACCATCGCCGCAATGTTTTTCCGCCCCGCGGGCAAGGCGCCGCAGCGTGCCTGTGCCCCATTGACCGCACCCGCGGGGACCGTTACCGGTAGGACCGATCATCGATGAACCGCCTTCCGACCAAAGGGGAACAACCCGTGTCCGGCACCGACGACAGCGCTCACGTCCCCTCCTCCTCGCAGCGCATTTCGGAGTGGGTGGCCCAACAGCTTCTCGACCGCATCGCGCGTGGCGAGCTGGTGCCGGGGGAGCGCCTGCCGGGCGAACGCCAGCTGGCCGAACAGCTGCATGTCAGCCGGGTGTCCGTCCGCGCCGCCCTGCAGAAGCTGAAGACCCAGGGATTCCTCACCGCGGTCCAGGGCGGCGGCACCCGCGTGGTCTCATCGGCCGGCGTGATGGACGGCGCCCTCACCACCATGGTGCGCAGCACCCACCAGAACCTGTGCGACCTCGTCGAGATCCGTATGGCCCTGGAAAGCTGGGCCGCCCGCCGTGCCGCCGAACGCGCAACGCAGGAGCAGATCGACACCATCGGCCGCATCCTGGCGGCGATGAGCGAAACCAACCGCGACGGCGGACGCGCGGCCGACGACATGGATTTCCACGTCGCCGTCGCCCAGGCGTCGGGCAGCCCGGTCTATCTCCACCTGCTGTCGACCATCCGCGACATCCTCGGCAACATGGTGGAGATGAAGCACACCGAGCCCTTCATGGAAAACCATGAGGCGCTGATGATCGAGCACCACCGCGCCATCCATCAGGCCATCGCCCGGCGCGACCCCGACGCCGCGGCCAATGCCGTCACCGCGCATCTCGGCTGGATTCTGGCGCGCTACCGCACCATGACCGATGAGCCGGCGGTCCAGGCGGGCACCTCGCCCACCACCGACGACGCCGGCGCCTGATCTCTGCATTCTGCCCCGACGATGAAAAAGGCCGCAGCCTCCCGAAGGAGACTGCGGCCTTTTCACATTCGACCGGCGGCGATCCTCAGCTGGCGAGGATCGTCTCGATCTGCTTGGTCACCTCATCGATGTCGGCCATGCCGTCCACCACCTTCAGCACGCCACGACCCTGGTAATAGGGCAGGATCGGCGCCGTCTGCTGATGGTACTGGGCCAGACGAGTGGTCACCGTCTCCGCATTGTCGTCGGCGCGCCGCTTGAACTCGGTGCTGCCGCAGACGTCGCAGACGCCCTGGACCTTCGGCTTCTCGAAGCTGTCGTGATAGCCCTTGCCGCACTTGGCGCAGGTGTAGCGGCCGGTGATGCGTTCCACCAGCACGTCGTCGACCACCCGCATCTCGATCACATGGTCGAGCTTGAGGCCCTTCTCGTCCAGCATCTTATCGAGCGCCTCGGCCTGGGCCACGGTGCGCGGGAAGCCGTCGAGGATGAAGCCGTTCTTCACGTCCGGCTTCGAAATGCGCTCGGCGATCATGCTGACCATCAGCTCGTCCGGCATCAGCTTGCCGGCAGCCATGATCTCCTTCGCCTGCTGCCCAAGCGGCCCGCCTTCCGCCACCATGGCGCGGAGCATGTCGCCGGTCGACAACTGCACCAGACCACGAGTGTCTTCAAGACGGCGCGCCTGGGTCCCCTTCCCGGCGCCCGGCGGACCGAGCAGTATGAGGTTCATTACTTTCTCCCCCGAAGCTTAGATTTCTTGATCAATCCCTCATACTGGTGAGCCAGCAGGTGGGAATGAATCTGCGCAACCGTGTCCATCGTGACGGTGACCACGATCAGCAGGCTGGTGCCGCCAAAATAAAACGGAACCGAGTGCTGGGATATCAGGATTTCGGGGAGGAGACAAACCGCCACAAGGTAGGCGGAGCCGATGACCGTCAACCGGGTCAGCACATAGTCGATGTGGTCGGCGGTGTTCTTGCCCGGACGGATGCCCGGGATGAAGCCACCATACTTGCGCAGGTTGTCGGCCGTCTCCGTCGGGTTGAAGACGATGGCGGTGTAGAAGAAGCAGAAGAACACGATCAGCGAGGCGTACAGCAGCATATAGAGCGGCGTGCCGTGCGCGACGTAGCGCGACACCGCCTGCAGCCACTCCGGCCCCTCGCCGCCGGCGAAGCCCACCGCGGTCAGCGGCAGCAGCAGCAGCGACGACGCGAAGATCGGCGGAATGACGCCGGCCGTGTTCATCTTGAGCGGCAGGTGCGACGCTTCGCCGCCGAACACCCGGTTGCCGACCTGTCGCTTCGGGTACTGCACCAGCAGACGGCGCTGGGCGCGTTCCATGAAGACGATGAAGAACACCACGCCGACGGCCATCAGCAGCATCAGGATGATGAAGACGGTCGACAGAGCGCCCTGACGGCCGAGTTCCAGCGTGTTGACCAGCGCGCGCGGCAGTTCCGCGACGATACCGGCGAAGATGATCAGCGAGGTGCCGTTGCCGATGCCGCGGGCGGTGATCTGCTCACCCAGCCACATCAGGAACATGGTGCCGCCGACCAGCGTGATGACCGTGGCGACGCGGAAGAACAGGCCCGGGTCGAGCACCGCCGCTCCCGTGGAGCCGCGCATCGACTCGAGACCGACTGCAAGGCCGTAGGCTTGCACCGTGGCGAGTGCCACCGTGCCGAATCGGGTGTACTGGTTCAGCTTCTTGCGCCCGGCCTCGCCTTCCTTCTTCATCGCCTCCATCTGCGGCGACACGGCGGTCAGCAACTGCACGATGATCGACGCCGAAATGTACGGCATGATGTTGAGCGCGAAGATGGTCATGCGGTGCAGCGCGCCGCCGGCCAGCATGTCAAACATGCCCAGGATGCCGCTGCCCTGCTGCTTGAACACGTCCTGCAGGATGTGCGGATCGATGCCCGGAATCGGGATGTAAGTGCCCAACCGGTAGACGATCAGGGCCGCCAAGGTGAACCAAATCCGCTTTTTCAGCTCGGTCGCCTTGGAGAAAGCCCCGAAATTGATGTTGGCGGCAAGCTGCTCGGCCGCTGATGCCATGGTCCAATCCCTGTCCCGTAAGCGCGAACGGGGCGGCACTGCATGACGCAGGCCGCCCCTCGCGACTTCGCTTTTTGTAGTGCCACGAAAGCCCGCGCGCAAGCGCGGGCTTGTCGCGGAACTTTACTCGGCGGCTTCGGCGGCGGGAGCGGTCAGCGTGACGCTGCCACCCGCCTTCTCGACGGCTTCGATCGCCGACTTGGACGCGCCGGCGACCGTGAAGGAAACCTTCGCGGTCAGCTCGCCCTTGCCCAGCAGACGGACACCGTCCTTCTTCACCTTGCCGGTGACGCCGGCGGCGTTGAGCGCCGCGGCATCGATGGTCTCGGCGGCGTTCAGCTTGCCCAGGTCGATGGCCTTCTGGATCATGCCCAGATTCACCACTGAGTATTCCTTGGCGAAGATGTTCCGGAAACCACGCTTCGGCAGGCGGCGGTGCAGAGGCATCTGCCCGCCTTCGAAGCCGTTGATCGCCACGCCGGTACGCGAGGTCTGACCCTTCACGCCGCGGCCAGCGGTCTTGCCCTTGCCCGAACCGATACCGCGACCGACGCGCATGCGCGCCTTGCGGGCACCGGCGTTGTCACGCAGGTCATTAAGCTTGGTCATGATCTCAGCCCTCGTTCTCGACGCGGACCAGGTGCGCGACCTTGGCGATCATGCCCCGCACGGCCGGAGTGTCCTCCAGCTCGCGGGTCCGGTGCAGCTTGTTGAGACCCAGACCGACCAGCGTCTCGCGCTGGTCGTGCTTGCGGCCGATCGGGCTGCCGATCTGGGTCACGACGACGGTCTTCTTCTCCGCCATGATCAGGCCTCCTGTCCGGCGCCGGCCTCGCGACGGCCGAGGATGTCGCTCACGCGACGACCGCGACGCGCCGCGACGGACCGCGGGCTGGTGACCTGGGTCAGGGCGTCGAACGTCGCCTTGATCATGTTGTGCGGGTTCGACGTGCCGATCGACTTGGTCACGACGTCAGCGACGCCGAGAGCCTCGAAGATCGCGCGCATCGGACCACCGGCGATGATGCCGGTACCGGCCGGAGCAGCCCGCAGCACGACCTTGCCGGCACCGAAGTGGCCGTTGGTGTCATGATGCAGCGTACGGCCTTCGCGCAGCGGAACACGGATCATGCCGCGCTTGGCCTGATCGGTCGCCTTGCGGATGGCCTCCGGGACTTCACGGGCCTTGCCCGAGCCGACGCCGACGCGACCCTTGCCGTCGCCAACGACGACCAGAGCGGCGAAGCCGAAGCGACGACCACCCTTGACGACCTTGGCGACGCGGTTGATGCCGACGAGCTTTTCAATCAGCTCGCTTTCTTCCCGCTCGCGCGGCTGCCGGTCGCGGTTGTCCCGCTCCCCACGTTCACGTGCCATATCCGGGCCTCCTTAGAACGACAGCCCGCCCTCACGGGCGGCGTCGGCCAGGGCCTTGACCCGGCCATGGTAAATGTAACCACCGCGATCGAACACGACCTCGGTAATCCCAGCGGCCTTGGCGCGTTCGGCGATCAGCTCGCCGATGCGCTTGGCAGCATCGACGTTGCCGCCGTGCTTGAGCTGCTCGCGCAGCTCCTTCTCGAGCGACGAGGCGGACGCGAGCGTCTTGCCGTTTTCGTCGTCGATGATCTGGGCGTAGATGTGCAGATTGGACCGGAAGACCGAGAGGCGAACGCGCCCGCCGGCCTTCTTGGCAATCTGCGCGCGCACGCGCTGCTTGCGGCGCTCGTGGAGTTGCTTTGGCTTCAGCATGGCGGTTACTTCTTCTTACCTTCCTTGCGCAGGACGGTTTCGGTCTCGTACTTGATGCCCTTGCCCTTATAGGGCTCCGGCTTCTTCCAACCGCGGATCTCGGCGGCAACCTGGCCGACCTTGTGCTTGTCATAGCCGCTGACCGAGATGGCCGTCGGCTTGTCGCACTTGATCGTGATGCCTTCCGGGATCGGGTACTTCACGTCGTGCGAGAAGCCGAGCTGGAGAACCAGCTCCTTGCCCTGCACGGCCGCGCGGTAACCGACGCCGTTGATTTCCAGGTTGATCGTGAAGCCCTGGCTGACACCGGTGACCATGTTGTTGATCAGGGTGCGCGAGGTCGCCCACATGACGCGGGCGCGCTTGCTGTCGTTTGCCGGCTTCACCACCACCTTGCCGTCTTCCAGCGAGGCGGTGATGTCGTCGATCAGGGTCATGCTGAGTTGCCCCAGCTTGCCCTTGGCCGTGACCTGCTGACCGTCGACCTTCACGTCGACGCCAGCCGGGACCGGCACGGGATGCTTGCCAATGCGCGACATCTGCCAATCCCCCTTAGAACACGCGGCAGAGGACTTCGCCGCCGACGTTGGCGGAGCGGGCCTCATTGTCCGACATCACGCCGCGCGGGGTCGACAGGATCGACAGACCCAGCCCGTTGTAGACACGGGGCAGGTCAGCGATCTTCGAATACACGCGACGGCCGGGCTTGGACACACGGGCGATCTGCTTAATGACAGGCTCGCCTTCGTGGTACTTCAGCTCGATCTTCAGGTTCTTGACGCCCGGACGCAGTTCTTCCTCGGACCAGCCGCGGATGAAGCCTTCACGCTTCAGAACTTCCAGGACGTTGACGCGCAGCTTAGACGCCGGGGAAACCACAACGGACATGCGGGCGTGCTGACCGTTGCGGATGCGGGTCAGCATATCGCCGAGCGGATCGCTCAAAGACATTCTCGGACCCTCCTTACCAGCTCGACTTCGTCATGCCCGGGATCTGGCCGGTCGAGGCCAGTTCGCGGAGCGTGACGCGGGACAGCTTGAACTTGCGATAGAACGCGCGCGGACGCCCGGTCATTTCGCAGCGGTTCCGGATGCGCACCTTCGAGGAGTTGCGCGGCAGTTCGGCCAGCTTGAGGCGGGCAGCGAATTGCTCTTCCGGCGGGAGGGTCTTGTCGTTCGCGATTGCCTTCAGGCGCGCACGCTTGTTCGCGTACTGCTTGGCCAGCTTGGCGCGACGCTTGTTCTTTTCGATGGCACTGGTCTTAGCCATGGTCGTGCTCCAGCCTCAGCTCACGAACGGCATGTCGAAGCCCTTCAGGAGAGCCTTGGCTTCCTGGTCGGTCTTCGCCGAAGTGACGATGATGATGTCCATGCCGCGGATCTGATCGATCTTGTCGTAATCGATCTCCGGGAAAATGATCTGCTCCTTGACACCCATGGCGTAGTTGCCACGGCCGTCAAAGCTGTCACCCGGGATACCGCGGAAGTCACGGACGCGCGGCAACGCAATCGTCACCAGGCGATCCAGGAACTCGTACATGCGGTCGCGACGGAGCGTGACCTTGCAGCCGATCGCCATGCCTTCGCGCAGCTTGAACTGGGCGATCGACTTGCGCGACTTGGTCACCACCGGCTTCTGACCGGTGATGGCGGCCATCTCGGCCACGGCGAGCTGGATCTTCTTGGAGTCGGCGACAGCCTCGCCGACACCCATGTTGACCACGATCTTCTCGATCCGCGGAACTTCCAGGTCGTTCTTGTAGCCGAATTCCGACTTCAGAGCGGCGCGGATCTTGGAATCGTAAACTTCTTTCAGACGTGCGGTCATGCCCGGGTCCTCACAGGTCAATGACTTCGCCGGACCGCTTGGCGACACGCACCTTGCGGCCATCCTCAAGGATCTTGAAACCGACGCGGGTCGGCTTGCCATCCTTGGGATCGACGTGAGCGAGGTTGGAGACGTTGATCGGCGCCTCCATCTCGATGATGCCACCCTGCGAGCGGGCGCTGGCACGCTGGTGCTTCTTCACCACGTTCACGCCCTGCACAACGGCACGGTTCTCCTTCGGGAAAACCTTCAACACCTCGCCGGTCTTGCCCTTGTCACGGCCGGTCAGGACAACGACCTTGTCCTTGGTCTTGATCTTGGCGGCCATTACAGCACCTCCGGCGCCAGCGAGATGATCTTCATGAACTTCTTGCCGCGCAGTTCACGAGTGACCGGCCCGAAAATACGGGTGCCGATCGGCTCGCCCTGCTTGTTGATAAGCACGGCGGCGTTCCGGTCGAAACGGATCGCCGACCCGTCCTCCCGACGCAGTTCCTTCGCGGTGCGGACGATGACGGCACGATGCACGTCGCCCTTCTTGACGCGGCCCTTCGGAATGGCCTCCTTGACCGAGACGACGATGACGTCGCCCACGGTCGCGACCTTCCGCTTGGACCCGCCAAGCACCTTGATGCACTGCACCCGGCGCGCCCCGCTGTTATCGGCGACTTCCAGGTTGGTTTGCATCTGGATCATTGTTTACGACCTTTCGTTATCACGCGGCGCCGCTGTCGGCGGCGGACTCCGTCACGACCGTCCAACGCTTGGACTTCGAGATCGGGCGGCATTCGATGATCGAAACGGTATCGCCGACCTTGAACTGGTTGCCCTCGTCGTGGGCGGCGTACTTCTTCGACTGACGAATGAACTTCTTGTACACGGGGTGCATGACACGGCGCTCGACAAGAACCGTAACGGTCTTGTCGCACTTGTCGCTGACCACCGTGCCCTGCAGAACGCGGCGAGGCATGGATGATCCCCCTTACTTGCCGGCGTCGGCGGAGCGGGCACGCTCGCCGATGATGGTCTTGATGCGGGCGATGTCGCGGCGCACCGTGTTCACCCGCGCGGTGTTCTCCAGCTGGCCGGAGGCCTTCTGGAAACGCAGGTTGAACTGTTCCTTCTTGAGCTGGAGGAGCTGATCGTTCAGCTCATCCGCGCTCTTCGTACGAATGTCTACGGCCTTCATGCCGCGGTCTCCTCGACACCGCCCAGGCGGGTCACCAGCTTCACCTTGATCGGCAGCTTCGCGGCCGCCAGAGCGAAGGCGGTTTTTGCCACATCTGCCGGCACGCCGTCCAGTTCAAACAGGATGCGACCCGGCTTCACGCGAGCCGCCCAGTACTCCGGCGAACCCTTACCGGAACCCATGCGGACTTCGGCGGGCTTGGTGGAGACGGGGAGGTCCGGGAAAATGCGGATCCAGACGCGGCCCTGACGCTTCATCGCGCGGGTGATCGCGCGGCGGGCCGCCTCGATCTGCCGGGCGGTGATGCGCTCCGGCTCCAGGGCCTTGAGGCCAAAGGAGCCGAAGTTCAGGGCGGTGCCGCCCTTGGCGTTGCCGTGGATGCGGCCCTTGTGGGCCTTACGGAATTTCGTGCGCTTGGGAGAAAGCATCGCTCGGCCCCTTTACTCGCGTTCGGAGCGCTCGGAGCGCTCGCGACGGTCGCGACGATCATGCCGATCGCGGCGCGGCTCGCCATCGGTCGACACCGGCTCGGAACCCATGCGCTTGTCCTGCGCCATCGGGTCGTGAGCCATGACCTCGCCCTTGAACACCCACACCTTGACACCGCAGGTGCCGTAGGTGGTCTTGGCGGTGCCCACACCGTAATCGATGTCGGCGCGCAGGGTGTGCAGCGGAACGCGGCCCTCGCGATACCACTCCATGCGGGCGATTTCCGCACCGCCGAGACGGCCCGAGCAGTTGATCCGGATGCCCTGGGCGCCCAGACGCATGGCGGACTGCACGGCGCGCTTCATGGCGCGACGAAATGCCACACGGCGCTCGAGCTGGCTGGCGATGTTCTCGGCGATGAGGCGAGCGTCGATTTCCGGCTTGCGGATTTCGACGATGTTCAGGCTCACCTCGCTGCCGGTCATCTTCGACAGCTCAAGACGCAGCTTCTCGATGTCCGCGCCCTTCTTGCCGATCACCACGCCCGGACGAGCCGAGTGAATGGTGATGCGGGCCTTCTTGGCCGGACGTTCGATGACGACGCGCGAGCAACCGGCCTGCTGCAGGCGACCCTGCAGATAGCCACGCAGCTTCAGGTCCTGGTGCAGCAGATTGGCGTAGTCGCGCTTGGCGAACCAACGGCTGTCCCAGGTCCGGTTGATGCCGAGGCGCAGCCCGATCGGATTGATTTTCTGACCCATTACTCGGCCCCCTCGGCAACGGCGGCGTCACGCTCGCGGACGATGATCGTCAGGTTGCTGAACAGCTTCTCGACCCGGGCGCCGCGACCGCGGGCACGGGCGTGGAAGCGCTTCATCACCAGAGCGCGACCGACCGTCGCCGACGACACGTACAGACGGTCGACGTCGAGCTGGTGGTTGTTCTCGGCGTTCGCGATTGCGGCCTGCAGGACCTTCTTCACCTCGCCGGCGATGCGGCGCTTGGAGAAGGTCAGCTCGGCCACGGCACGGCTGGCATCCATGTTCCGGATGAGCTGGGCGACGAGGTTGAGCTTCCGCGGGCTGGTGCGGATCATCGGATTGCGGGCCAGAGCCTCGTTCTCCGCGACCCGGCTGGGGTTGGCAGACTTGCCCATGGCTTACTTCCTCTTCGCCTTCTTGTCCGCCGCGTGGCCATAGAAGGTCCGCGTCGGAGCGAACTCGCCGAACTTGTGACCGATCATGTGCTCGGTAACCAGAACCGGCAGGAACTTGTGGCCGTTGTAGACGCCGAACGTCAGACCGACGAACTGCGGCAGGATGGTCGAACGACGCGACCAGATCTTGATGATCTCGTTGCGGCCCGAAGCCCGGCTCTTGTCCGCCTTCTTCAGCAGATAGCCGTCGACGAACGGGCCCTTCCAAACGGAGCGTGCCATCGTTCGACCTCCTTACTTCGAATGACGGCGGCGCAGGATCAGGCCATCCGTCTTCTTGTTGTGACGAGTCTTCTTGCCCTTGGTCGGCTTGCCCCACGGCGTGACCGGATGACGGCCGCCCGAGGTACGACCCTCACCACCACCGTGCGGGTGGTCGATCGGGTTCATGGCGACGCCACGGACCGACGGACGCTTGCCCAGCCAGCGGTTGCGACCGGCCTTGCCAAGGTTGGTGTTCATCTGGTCCGGGTTGGACACGGCACCCAGGGTGGCCATGCACTCGCCACGAACCATGCGCAGCTCACCCGAGGGCAGCTTCAGCTGGGCGTAGCCGCCGTCGCGGCCGACCAGCTGCAGGTAGGTGCCGGCGGAACGAGCCACCTGACCACCCTTGCCGGCCTTCAGCTCGACGTTGTGCACGATCGAACCGACCGGGATGTTCTTCAGCGGCATCGCGTTGCCGGGCTTCACGTCGACGCGCTCGCCGGAGATCACGGTGTCGCCGACCTTCAGGCGCTGCGGCGCCAGGATGTAGGACAGGGTCCCATCCTGGTACTTGATCAGCGCGATGAAAGCCGTGCGGTTCGGATCATATTCCAGCCGCTCGACGGTGGCCGGAACGTCGAACTTGCGACGCTTGAAGTCCACCAGACGGTAGGTACGCTTGTGACCGCCACCCATCCGGCGCGCAGTGATGCGGCCGGTGTTGTTGCGTCCACCAGACTTGGTCAGGCCCTCGGTGAGGGTCTTGACCGGCTTGCCCTTCCACAGCTCCGAGCGGTCGACGATGACCAGCTGGCGGAGCGAGGGAGTAATCGGGCGGTATTGCTTCAGAGCCATCGGATCACACTCCCGCTCAGATGCCCGTGGTCACGTCGATCTTGTTACCCTCGGCGAGGGTGACGACGGCCTTCTTGAAGTCCGAGCGACGGCCGATGGTGCCGCGGAACCGCTTGGTCTTGCCCTTGGAAACCAGGGTGTTGACCGCAGTCACCTTGACGTTGAAGAGACCTTCAACGGCGGCCTTGATCTCCGGCTTGGAGGCCGTGAGCGGCACGCGGAACGTGACCTGGTTGTGCTCCGACACCAACGTCGACTTCTCGGTGATGACGGGAGCGAGGATCAGGTCGTACATCCGCTCCTGGCTCACCGCAGGTTTCGACTGCTTGCTCATTTCAGGCGAGCCTCCAGTTGCTCGACCGCGTTGCGGGTCAGGACCAGCGTATCGCGGCGGAGAATGTCGTAGACGTTCGCACCCTGCTCCGGCAGCACGTCGATCAGCGGGATGTTGCGCGAAGCCTTGGCGAAGTTCTCGTCCAGGTTCGAGCCATCGATGATCAGCGCCGAAGTCAGGCCGAGGGTGGCGAGACGGGCCGCCAGTTCCTTGGTCTTGTGCGTCTCGGCGGCCGCAGCCTCCAGGACGATCAGCTTGCCCTCGGCGGCCTTGGCCGACAGGGCGGTCTTGAGCGCCAGCTTGCGGACCTTCTTGGTCAGGTCATGGGCGTGCGAACGCACCACCGGCCCGAAGATGGTCGCACCGCCGCGGAACTGCGGCGAACGGATGGAGCCCTGACGAGCGCGGCCGGTGCCCTTCTGCCCATAGGGCTTCTTGGTCGTGCCGCTGATCTCGCTGATGCCCTTGGTCTTGTGGTTACCGGAGCGGCGCTTGGCCAACTGCCAGTTCACCATGCGGGCCAGCAGGTCGGTGCGGGTCGGCAGGCCGAACACGGCGTCCGACAGCTCGATCTCGCCGACGGCTTCGTTGTTCAGGTTCTTGATCGTGGCCTTCATGGCGCTCACTCCTGCGTCTCGGCCGGGGCTTCCGCCGCCGGAGCAGACTTGATGCCGGCCGGGAAGGGCAGGCCTTCCGGAGCCTTCTTCTTGACGGCGTCACGGATGCGCAGCCAACCGCCCTCGGCGCCGGGGACGGCACCCTTGAGCATGATCAGACCACGGGCTTCGTCGACGGCGACGACCTGCAGGTTCAGGACCGTGACCCGCTCGTCACCGAGATGACCGGCCATCTTCTTGTTCTTGAAGACCTTGCCGGGGTCCTGACGGTTACCCGTCGAACCGTGCGAACGGTGCGACACCGACACGCCGTGCGTGGCGCGCAGACCACCGAAGTTCCAGCGCTTCATCGCACCGGCAAAGCCCTTGCCGATGGAGGTGCCGGTAACGTCGACGTACTGGCCGGCGACGAAGTGGGCGGCCGACAGCTCGGCACCGACCTCGATCAGGGCATCGGCATCGACGCGGAACTCGACCAGCTTGCGCTTCGGTTCCACGCGCGCCTTGGCGAAATGCCCACGCTCAGGCTTGTTGACGTTCTTGACCTTGATGGCGCCCGCGCCGAGCTGGACGGCGGTGTAGCCATCCTTTTCCTCGGTGCGAACGGCGACGACCTGGCAGCTGTCGACTTTCAGCACAGTGACCGGAACATGCTGGCCGTCGTCCGTGAAGACGCGGGTCATGCCGACCTTCTGCGCGATCAAACCGGATCGCATTGTTCTTTATCTCCTGACCAGGGACATCCGCTTACCGGAGAGGTCCCTTACCAACCAAAATCAGAGCTTGATCTCGACGTCGACGCCGGCGGCGAGGTCGAGCTTCATCAGAGCATCCACGGTCTGCGGCGTCGGATCGACGATGTCGAGCAGGCGCTTGTGGGTGCGGATCTCGAACTGCTCGCGCGACTTCTTGTCGATGTGCGGCGAACGGTTCACGGTGAACTTTTCGATGTGCGTCGGCAGGGGAATCGGGCCCCGCACGCGCGCGCCGGTCCGCTTGGCGGTGTTGACGATCTCGCTGGTCGACTGGTCGAGCACGCGATGATCGAACGCCTTCAGACGGATGCGGATGTTCTGGCTGTCCATGTCCAAACGTCCCTTGCACCTTCTAGCGATGACGCGGACGCGTCACCGGAACTCCACGAGCTGCTTTGGGGCTTCGCCGACAGCGCAAGGCCGCGCGCCGAACCACCGAAGCGGGGCCGACGGGCGACACTGTGACCGATGCGACGGGCCGATACGAAAAAGAACATCCCCCGCGGCGGATGCCCGAAGGGGATGTTCCGTTCAGCAGACGGCGCGCCTCACTGGGAGGCGCGCCGTGCCGTTCGTCTCGGGCTGCGTCTAGGTCGAAGCTGCCTACCACCAACCCAAAATCCAGAGGGCGTAATCTCTAGGCGTTCAGCGCCCGCGTGTCAATCCTGAATCTCCCCCCGGTCGGAGGAAGCTGGATCGACAGGCTGACGGACCCGAATGCCGACGCCCGATGGCTAGAACCGGGCGGACCGCCCACCCTGCTTGCGCGGAGAAGACGGCCCGTCTCTGACAACCGGCGGCGGGATAGTTTCCCGCCGCCCTACCCTTCCCTCCGACGGTCACCCTGCGGCGACCGTCGGATGGTCATCACTCGACGATCTTGGCAACGACGCCGGCGCCGACGGTACGGCCGCCCTCGCGGATGGCGAAGCGCAGGCCCTCGTCCATGGCGATCGGGGCGATCAGAGCCACGTCCATGGCGACATTGTCGCCCGGCATCACCATCTCGACGCCTTCCGGCAGCGAGACCATGCCCGTCACGTCCGTCGTACGGAAGTAGAACTGCGGACGGTAGTTGGTGAAGAACGGGGTGTGACGGCCGCCCTCTTCCTTCGTCAGGATGTAGGCTTCGGCCTTGAACTTGGTGTGCGGGGTGATCGAACCCGGCTTGGCCAGAACCTGGCCGCGCTCGACGTCCTCGCGCTTGGTGCCGCGCAGCAGCGCGCCGATGTTGTCGCCCGCCTCACCCGAATCGAGCAGCTTGCGGAACATCTCGACGCCGGTCACGGTGGTCTTCACCGTCGCCTTCAGGCCGACGATCTCGACTTCGTCACCAACCTTCACGATGCCGCGCTCGACACGGCCGGTCACCACGGTGCCGCGGCCCGAGATCGAGAACACGTCTTCGATCGGCATCAGGAACGGACGGTCCTTCGGACGCTCCGGCTGCGGGATGTACTCGTCCACCGTCTTCATCAGAGCCAGAACGGCGTCGCGGCCGATCTCCGGCTGACGGTCTTCCAGGGCGCACAGGGCCGAACCCTTGGTGATCGGAATGTCGTCGCCCGGGAACTGGTAGGAGGACAGCAGCTCGCGAACTTCCAGCTCGACCAGCTCCAGCAGCTCCGGATCGTCGACCATGTCGACCTTGTTCAAGAACACGACCAGCGCCGGAACGCCGACCTGGCGGGCCAGCAGGATGTGCTCGCGGGTCTGCGGCATCGGGCCGTCGGCGGCCGACACGACCAGGATCGCGCCGTCCATCTGGGCGGCGCCGGTGATCATGTTCTTCACGTAGTCGGCGTGGCCCGGGCAGTCGACGTGCGCGTAGTGGCGGTTCTGCGTCTCGTACTCGACGTGAGCCGTCGAGATCGTGATGCCGCGCGCCTTCTCTTCCGGCGCCTTGTCGATCTGGTCGTAAGCGGTGAAGGTGGCGCCGCCGGACTCCGCCAGCACCTTCGTGATCGCCGCCGTCAGCGACGTCTTGCCGTGGTCGACGTGGCCGATCGTGCCAACGTTGCAGTGCGGCTTGTTCCGCTCGAACTTTGCCTTCGCCATGGGGTGGTCTCTCCGTTTCTCAATCGTTCCAGCGGTCTTCAGGCCACCTTGGCGCGGACGCCGTCCGCGATGGCCTGTGGCACCGGCTCATAATGGTCGAACTGCATGCTGTACTGCGCGCGGCCCTGACTCATGGAGCGCAGGGAGTTCACATAGCCGAACATGGCCGCCAAGGGAACCAGTCCCGTGACGATTCGCGCGTTCCCGCGCTGGTCCATGCCGGTGATCTGTCCGCGGCGACCGTTCAGATCGCCGATGACGTCGCCCATATAGTCGTCCGGCGTGATGATTTCGACCCGCATCAGCGGTTCCAACAGCGCCGGAGCGGCTTTTGTCATGGCCTCGCGGAAGGCGGTCCGCGCCGCCAGTTCGAAGGCAAGCGGCGAGGAGTCGACGTCGTGCGCCTCGCCGCCGGTCAGGGTCACCTTGACGTCCACCACCGGGTAACCGGCAACGACGCCGCTATCCTTGGCGGCCTCCAGCCCCTTCTGCACGCCGGCGACGAACTCTCGCGGCAACCCGGCGGCACGATTCTCGAACACGAAGCCGGCGCCGCGGTCGAGGGCCTCCAGCTTCAGGGTCACACGCGCGAATTGGGCGCGGTCGCCGGTCTGGCGCGCATGGACATGGTCGATCTCTGCCGCACGCAGCACGGTCTCGCGGTAGGCGACCTTGGGCGCCCCAACGGCGGCATCGACGCGGAACTCACGCTTCATGCGGTCGACGACGACGTCCAGATGCAGCTCGCCCATGCCGCGAATGACGGTCTGGCCGCTTTCACGGTCGACCGAGACCTGCAGCGAGGGATCCTCGTGGCCCAAACGATTCAGCGCCGCCGCCATCTTCTCGTGGTCGGCGTCGGTGCGCGGCTCGACCGCGATTTCGATCACCGGCTCTGGAACGTCAAGGCGTTCCAGCACGATGGGCTTGGCCGGGTCGCAGAGCGTATCGCCGGTGGCAGTGTGCTCCAGCCCGGCGAAGGCCACGATGTCGCCGGTGTGGGCGTGCTCGATGTCCTCGCGGCTGTTGGCATGCATCAACAACATGCGGCCAATTTTCTCGCGCTCCCCCTTCACCGGGTTGAGCAGCGAATCGCCGACGCTCGCGGTGCCGGAATAGATGCGGCAGAAGGTGAGCGTCCCGACATAGGGGTCATTCATCACCTTGAAGGCGAGGCCCGAGAACGGCGCGCTGTCGTTGGCAGCGCGTTCCTCCGAGCGGTCGCCACCGACGGCATGGCCCGTCACCGCACCGATGTCGTTCGGCGCCGGCAGATAGTGGACCACCGCGTCGAGCATCGGCTGGATGCCCTTGTTGCGGAAGGCCGATCCGCAGAGCACCGGGACAACGGCATTGGAGATCGTGCCCTTGCGGATCAGCGCGCGCAGGGCATCGGGCGCAGGCTCCTCGCCGCGCTCCAGGTAGGCGGCCATGGCCGCCTCATCGAGATCGAGCACGGCCTCCAGCAGCGCCTGACGGGCGCTTGCGGCCGGTCCGGCCAGAGTCTCGGGAATGTCGGTATGTTCGAACTCGGCGCCGAGCGTTTCGGCCTTCCAGATCGTGGCGCGCATGGCGACCAGATCGACGACGCCGGAAAAGCCGGCCTCAACGCCGATGGGAAGCTGCAGGACCAGCGGCTTGACGCCCAGCCGGTCGGCCATCATGGCGACACAGCGGTCGAAATCGGCGCCGACGCGGTCCATCTTATTGACGAAGGCCATGCGCGGCACGCCGTACTTGTCGGCCTGCCGCCACACGGTCTCGGTCTGGGGCTCGACACCCGCAACCGCGTCGAAGATGGCAACGGCGCCATCCAGGACACGCAAGGACCGCTCGACCTCGATGGTGAAATCCACGTGTCCGGGCGTGTCGATGATGTTGATGCGGTGGTCGCGCCAGAAACAGGTCGTTGCCGCCGAGGTGATGGTGATGCCCCGTTCCTGCTCCTGCTCCATCCAATCCATGACGGCAGTGCCGTCATTGACCTCGCCCATGCGATAGGACTTGCCGGTATAGAACAGGATGCGCTCGGTCGTCGTCGTCTTGCCGGCATCAATGTGAGCCATGATGCCGATGTTGCGGTAACGGTCGAGGGCGTGCGAACGGGGCATGCAAGATCACCAGGACAGGCGTGAACCTTACCAGCGGTAGTGCGAGAACGCCTTGTTGGCTTCCGCCATGCGGTGCGTATCTTCGCGCTTCTTCACGGCGGTGCCGCGCTGGCTGGCAGCATCGAGCAACTCACCCGACAGACGCTCGGTCATGGTGTTTTCCGAGCGGGCGCGGGCGGCGCTGATCAGCCAACGGATGGCGAGAGCCTGGGCGCGGTCCGAACGGACCTCGACCGGAACCTGATAGGTCGCACCACCGACGCGGCGGCTGCGGACTTCCAGGTGCGGCTTCACGTTGGCGAGGGCATCGTGGAAGACCTGAACGGGGTCGTTCTTGGTCTTGACCTCGATACGGCCCAGCGCACCGTAGACGATGCCTTCGGCGGCCGACTTCTTGCCGTCCAGCATCAGGCAGTTCATGAACTTCGTCAGGACGCGGTCGCCGTACTTGGCGTCCGGCAGGACTTCACGCTTCTCGGCGCGATGACGACGGGACATCGTGAGTTCTCCTTACTTCGGACGCTTCGCGCCGTACTTCGAACGACGCTGCTTACGATCCTTGACGCCCTGGGTATCCAGCGTGCCGCGAATGATGTGGTAGCGAACGCCGGGAAGATCCTTCACACGACCGCCGCGGATCATGACCACCGAGTGTTCCTGGAGGTTGTGGCCCTCACCAGGGATGTAGCTCGTCACCTCGAAGCCGTTCGTCAGACGAACGCGGGCGACCTTACGGAGCGCCGAGTTCGGCTTCTTCGGGGTGGTGGTGTAAACGCGAGTGCAGACGCCACGCTTCTGCGGGCAAGCCTCCATCGCGGGAACCTTGTTGCGCGCGGCCAACGGCTCGCGCGGCTTACGGATCAACTGGTTGATCGTCGGCATATCTGCCCTTCATCCCTTCAAGATCACTCGGCCGGACGAGCCGGACGAAGCAAAAGCCCGCCTGCGAAACGTTGCCGTTCCGAGCGGGCTGAATGAGCGAAAGCCGATCGGAGGACTCCGATCGGCGGGATCGGTGGATTCAAGCGGACACACGGAGAGCCCCGGTGTCCTTTGAAGTTCGCGGACTTTAGGGAAAGGCCAACGGAGAGTCAAGGACGGTCTTGCGCCTTCGGAACGCACGTCGTGACGACCGGCGCGCCGAAAGAAAAGGGGCGCGTCCCTTGCGGAACGCGCCCCCTCCCTACTCGATCAGCCCGACAGATCAGGCCGCGGAGCTTTCCTCGCCCGGAGTCGGCAGGGCCGGAGTTTCCTCCGGCGCGCCGGCTTCCAGGGCCGCTTCGCGGTCACGCTCGGCGGCGATCAACTTCAGGCGGTTCACCACGGAGCCCGTGCCGGCAGGGATCAGGCGGCCAACGATGACGTTCTCCTTCAGGCCTTCCAGGTTGTCGACCTTGCCGCCGACGGCCGCTTCCGTGAGGACGCGGGTGGTTTCCTGGAACGACGCGGCCGAGATGAAGGACCGCGTCTGCAGGCTGGCCTTGGTGATGCCCTGGAGAACCGGGTGGCCGTGGGCAGGCTGCAAGCCTTCCGCCACAGTCTTCTCGTTCTCCTCGTCGAACTCCTGACGATCGACCTGCTCGCCCACCAGGAAGGTGGTCTCGCCGGCGTCGGTGATTTCGACCTTCTGCAGCATCTGGCGAACGATCACCTCGATGTGCTTGTCGTTGATCTTCACGCCCTGCAGTCGATAGACGTCCTGGATCTCGTTGATCAGGTAGTCGGCCAAGGCCTCCACACCCATCACCGCCAGGATGTCGTGCGGCACCGGGTTGCCGTCCATCAGCAGATCGCCGCGTTCGACATAGTCACCCTCCTGCACGGAGATGTGCTTGCCCTTCGGGATCAGATACTCCTTCTCGTCACCGGTCTCGTCGTTGCGGACGACAATGCGGCGCTTGGTCTTGTAGTCCTTACCGAATTCAACGCGGCCGCTCATCTCCGAGATGATGGCGAAGTCCTTCGGACGACGCGCCTCGAACAGCTCGGCCACGCGCGGCAGACCACCGGTGATGTCGCGGGTCTTGGACGACTCGCGCGGGATACGCGCCAGCACGTCACCGGCCCGCACCTCGGCACCGTTCTCCACCGACAGGATGGCGTCCACCGACATGAAGTAGCGGGCTTCCAGGCCGTTCGGCAGGGTGATCAGGTCGCCCCGCTCGTCCACCAGCGCGATGCGCGGCTTCAGATCGGCACCGCGCGGCTGCTGGCGCCAGTCGACCACCACCTTGGAGCTGATGCCCGTCGCCTCGTCCATCACCTCGCGCATGGAGATACCCTCCACGAGGTCGATGTAGCGGGCGGTACCGGCACGCTCGGTGATGATCGGCAGGGTGTAGGGGTCCCACTCGGCCAGCTTGGCGCCGCGCTCGACCTTCACACCCTCGTCCGCCAGCAGCTTGGCACCGTACGGCACGCGGTGACGCGCCCGCTCGCGGCCCTGCTCGTCGAGCAGGATGACTTCGGTGCTGCGGCCCATGACGACCGGGATGCCCGACGAGTTCATGACGACGTTGCGGTTGTTGATCCGCACCGTCGCTTCGAACGCCGCCTCGATCTGGCTCTGCTCCGCACCGCGCTGCGCCGCACCACCGATGTGGAAGGTACGCATTGTCAGCTGGGTGCCCGGCTCGCCAATCGACTGCGCCGCGATGACGCCCACCGCTTCGCCGGTGTTGACCAGCGTGCCGCGGGCCAGATCACGGCCGTAGCACTTGGCGCAGACGCCGTCGCGGGTCTCGCAGGTCAGGACCGAGCGGATCTTGACCGAGTCGATGCCCGACCGCTCGATGCGATCGACAGTCGGCTCGTCGATCAGGCCGCCGTCCTCGACGATCAACTCGCCGTTCAGCGGGTCGATCACCGCGCCGACGACGGTGCGGCCGAGGATGCGGTCGCCCAGCGGGCTGATGACTTCGCCGCCGTCGATCACCGCCTTGACGGTGATGCCGCGCTCGGTGCCGCAATCATGCTCGACGATGATGGCGTCCTGCGCCACGTCGACCAGACGGCGGGTCAGGTAACCGGAGTTCGCCGTCTTCAAGGCGGTGTCGGCCAGACCCTTGCGGGCGCCGTGGGTGGAGTTGAAGTACTCCAGCACGGTCAGGCCTTCCTTGAAGTTCGAGATGATCGGCGTCTCGATGATCTCGCCCGACGGCTTGGCCATCAGGCCGCGCATGCCGGCCAGCTGACGGATCTGCGCGGCGGAACCACGCGCACCGGAGTGGGCCATCATGTACACCGAGTTGACCGGCTTGCCGGCCTCGGTGGTCGAGATCGCCTTCATCATCTCGGAAGCGACCTTTTCGGTGCATTCCGACCAGACGTCGACGACCTTGTTGTACTTCTCGCCCTGGGTAATCAGGCCGTCGAGATACTGCTGCTCGAACTCCTTCACCCGCTCCTTCGACTCGTTGACCAGCTTCTCCTTGGCGGCGGGGATGACCATGTCGTCCTTGCCGAAGGAGATGCCGGCGCGGCAGGCGTGGCCGAAACCGAGCTTCATCAGGCGATCGGCGAAGATCACCGTCTCCTTCTGACCGCAATGGCGGTAGACGGCGTCGATGACGTTGCCGACGTCCTTCTTGGTCAGGACACGGTTGATCAGCGAGAACGGCACCTTCGGGTGACGCGGCAGCAGCTCCGACAGGAGCATGCGGCCCGGCGTCGTCTCGACGATGCTGATCAGCTCGTTGCCCTCGTCGTCCACGCCGACGTAGCGCGCCTTGATCTTCGCATGGATCGACAGGACCTTGGCGTTCAGCGCCTGCTCGATTTCCGAGACGTTGGCGAACACCATGCCCTCGCCCTTCTCGCTCGGGCGATCCATGGAGATGTAATAGATGCCGAGGACGATGTCCTGCGACGGCACGATGATCGGCTTGCCGTTGGCGGGCGACAGGATGTTGTTGGTCGACATCATCAGGACGCGCGCTTCCAGCTGGGCCTCGAGGCTCAGCGGAACGTGCACGGCCATCTGGTCGCCGTCGAAGTCGGCGTTGAAGGCGGTGCAGACCAGCGGGTGCAGCTGGATCGCCTTGCCTTCGATCAGCGTCGGCTCGAACGCCTGGATGCCGAGACGGTGCAGCGTCGGCGCACGGTTCAGCATCACTGGATGCTCGCGGATGACCTCTTCCAGGATGTCCCACACCTCGGGACGCTCCTTTTCCACCATCCGCTTGGCGGCCTTGATGGTGGAGGCGAGGCCATACAGCTCCAGCTTGGCGTAGATGAAGGGCTTGAACAGCTCCAGCGCCATCTTCTTCGGCAGGCCGCACTGGTGCAGCTTCAGCTCCGGACCGACGACGATGACCGAACGGCCCGAGTAGTCGACGCGCTTGCCGAGCAGGTTCTGACGGAAGCGGCCCTGCTTGCCCTTCAGCATGTCGGACAGCGACTTCAGCGGACGCTTGTTGGCGCCGGTGATGACGCGGCCACGGCGGCCGTTGTCGAACAGAGCGTCGACGGCCTCCTGCAGCATGCGCTTCTCGTTGCGGACGATGATGTCCGGCGCCTTCAGCTCGATCAGCCGCTTCAGACGGTTGTTGCGGTTGATGACGCGGCGGTACAGGTCGTTCAGATCCGACGTGGCGAAACGGCCGCCGTCCAGCGGGACCAGCGGACGCAGCTCGGGCGGGATCACCGGAATGACTTCCAGGATCATCCACTCCGGACGCGACTGCGAGGCCAGGAAGGCGTCGATCAGCTTCAGGCGCTTGACCAGCTTCTTCCGCTTGGCTTCGGAGTTGGTGTCGCGCAGATCCTCACGGCAGCGCTTCTTCTCCTCGTCGAGGTCGAGCGCGGACAGCATGATGCGCAGCGCTTCGGCACCGATCGACGCGGTGAAGGCGTCCTCGCCATACTCGTCCTGGGCGTTCAGGTACTCTTCCTCGTTCAGCAGCGAATGCAGCTTCAGCGGGGTGAGGCCCGGCTCGATGACGACGTAGTTTTCGAAATAAAGGATGCGCTCCAGATCCTTGAGCGTCATGTCGAGCAGCAGACCGATACGGCTCGGCAGCGACTTCAGGAACCAGATGTGCGCGACGGGCGACGCCAGTTCGATATGGCCCATGCGCTCGCGCCGGACCTTCGACAGCGTGACCTCGACGCCGCACTTCTCGCAGATGATGCCGCGATACTTCATGCGCTTGTACTTGCCGCACAAGCACTCGTAGTCCTTGATCGGGCCGAAGATGCGGGCGCAGAACAGGCCGTCGCGCTCCGGCTTGAAGGTGCGATAGTTGATGGTTTCCGGCTTCTTGATCTCGCCGTAGGACCAGGACCGGATCCGCTCGGGGCTCGCGATCTGGATGCGGATCTGATCGAAGCTCTGCGGCCCCTGGACCTGGCCGAAAATGTTCATCAACTCATTCATGACCGTCTCCCGCTGGCATCGCCGCGTTGTCGGTTAAGGGCAGTGCATGACCCCGGAGCGGTGCTCGCACCGTTCCGGGGTTTGGTCACGTCAAATCGGCTCAGTAGGACCGCTGGTTCAGTTCGACGTTCAGGCCGAGCGAGCGCAGCTCCTTGACCAGCACGTTGAACGACTCCGGAATGCCGGCCTCGAAGTTGTCGTCGCCGCGGACGATGGCCTCGTAGACCTTGGTGCGGCCGGACACGTCGTCCGACTTCACCGTCAGCATTTCCTGCAGCGTGTAGGCGGCACCGTAGGCTTCGAGCGCCCAGACCTCCATCTCACCGAAGCGCTGACCACCGAACTGGGCCTTGCCACCCAGCGGCTGCTGCGTGACCAGCGAGTAGGGGCCGATCGACCGGGCGTGGATCTTGTCGTCCACCAGATGGTGCAGCTTCAGCATGTAGATGTAGCCGACGGTGACCTTGCGATCGAAGGTCTCGCCGGTCCGGCCGTCGACCAGCGTCGACTGGCCCGACCGGTCGAAACCGGCGCGTTCCAGATGGACGCAGATGTCCTCCTCGCGGGCGCCGTCGAAGACCGGCGTCGCGAAGGGCACGCCCTTGCGCAGGTTACCGCCCAGCTCCAGCAGCTCGCCGTCGGTCATGTCGGCGATGTCCTCGTTGTAGGTCACCTCGCCGTACGCCGACTTCAGCGTGCTGCGCAGGGCCTCCAGCTGGGGAGCACCTTCGGCCTTCTGGCGGATCGCCAGACGGTACTGGTCGACCGCGCGGCCGATCTGCTTGCCGAGACCCGAGGCGGCCCAGCCGAGGTGGGTTTCCAGGATCTGACCGACGTTCATGCGCGACGGCACGCCCAGCGGGTTCAGGACCAGATCGACCGGGGTGCCGTCCTCGAGGTACGGCATGTCCTCCTGCGGGATGATGCGCGAGACGACACCCTTGTTGCCGTGACGGCCGGCCATCTTGTCGCCCGGCTGCAGCTTGCGCTTCACCGCGACGAAGACCTTGACCATCTTCATGACGCCCGGCGGCAGCTCGTCACCGCGCTGCAGCTTGTCGACCTTGTTCTCGAAGCGGTCCTGCAGGGCCTTGATCGAGTCGTCGAACACCTTGGCCAGGTTCTCGACCGTTTCCATCACCTGCTCGTCGGCAATGGCGATCTGGCGCCACAGGCCCTTCGACAGGCCGGCCAGAACCTCCTCGGTCAGGACCGTGCCACCCTTCATGCCCTTCGGGCCGGACTGCGCGGTCTGGCCGAGCAGCACTTCCTTCAGGCGGGTGTAGAAGCTGCGCTCCAGGATACCGCGCTCGTCGTCGCGGTCCTTGGCCAACTTCTCGATCTCGGCGCGTTCGATGGCGAGCGCGCGCTCGTCCTTGTCGACGCCGCGGCGGCTGAACACACGGACCTCGACGATGGTGCCGACGACGCCCGGCGGCAGGCGCAGCGAGGTGTCGCGGACATCCGAAGCCTTCTCGCCGAAGATGGCGCGCAGCAGCTTCTCTTCCGGAGTCATCGGGCTTTCGCCCTTCGGCGTCACCTTGCCGACCAGAATGTCGCCCGGACGGACTTCGGCGCCGATGTAGACGATGCCGGCCTCGTCGAGGTTCTTCAGAGCTTCCTCACCCACGTTCGGAATATCGCGGGTGATTTCCTCCTGGCCCAGCTTGGTGTCGCGGGCCATGACCTCGAACTCCTCGATGTGGATCGAGGTGAAGACGTCGTCCTTGACGATGCGCTCGTTGATGAGGATCGAGTCCTCGAAGTTGTAGCCGTTCCACGGCATGAACGCGACGAGCACGTTCCGGCCGAGCGCCAGCTCGCCCAGGTCGGTCGACGGGCCGTCGGCCACGATGTCGCCGGCGTTCACCCGGTCACCGACCTTCACCAGCGGACGCTGGGTGATGCAGGTGTTCTGGTTGGAACGCTGGAACTTCAGCAGATTGTAGATGTCGACGCCCGGCGCCGTGCTGTCCGAGCTGTCGGTGGCGCGGACGACGATGCGGGTGGCGTCGACCTGGTCGACGATGCCCGAACGCTTGGCGACGATGGTCACGCCGCTGTCGCGGGCGACGGTCGCCTCCATGCCCGTGCCGACCAGCGGCGCGTCGGCCTTCACCAGCGGCACCGCCTGACGCTGCATGTTCGAGCCCATCAGCGCGCGGTTGGCGTCGTCGTTCTCAAGGAACGGGATCAGCGCCGCGGCGACGGACACCAGCTGCTTCGGTGACACGTCGATCAGGTCGATCGCCTCCGGCCGGAACATCAGGTATTCACCGCCCTGGCGGCACGACACCAGATCGGCGGCGAAGCTGTTGTCCGGGTTCAGCTCGGCGTTCGCCTGGGCGACGACGTAACGGCCCTCCTCCATCGCCGACAGATAGACCACCTCGTTGGTGACCTTGCCGTCGATGACCTTGCGGTAGGGGCTCTCGATGAAGCCGTACTGGTTCACGCGGGCGTAGGTCGCCAGCGAGTTGATCAGACCGATGTTCGGACCTTCCGGGGTCTCAATCGGGCAGATGCGGCCGTAGTGCGTCGGGTGCACGTCGCGCACCTCGAAGCCGGCACGCTCGCGGGTCAGACCGCCCGGGCCCAAGGCCGAGAGACGACGCTTGTGCGTGATCTCGGACAGCGGGTTGGTCTGGTCCATGAACTGCGACAGCTGCGACGAGCCGAAGAACTCGCGCACGGCGGCGGCCGCCGGCTTCGCGTTGATGAGGTCGTGCGGCATCACCGTGTCGATCTCGACCGAGCTCATGCGCTCGCGGATCGCACGTTCCATGCGCAGCAGGCCGACGCGGTACTGGTTCTCCATCAACTCGCCGACCGAGCGCACGCGGCGGTTGCCGAGATGGTCGATGTCGTCGATTTCGCCGCGGCCGTCCTTCAGGTTCACCAGAACCTTCAGGATCTCCAGGATGTCCTCCTTGCGGAGAACGCGCATCTGGTCGTCCGTCTGGAAGTTCAGGCGGGCGTTCATCTTCACGCGGCCCACGGCCGACAGGTCGTAGCGCTCGCTGTCGAAGAACAGGCCCGAGAACAGCGCCTCGGCCGATTCCAGGGTCGGCGGCTCGCCCGGACGCATGACGCGGTAGATGTCGATCAGGGCATCTTCACGGCTGGCGTTGCGGTCCGCATTCATGGTGTTGCGGATGTAGGCGCCGACGTTCAGATGGTCGATCGCCAGCACCGGCAGCTCGTCGACGCCGGTCTTCTCCAGCTTGTCGAGGTCGCTCGCCGACAGCTCGTCACCGGCTTCGAACAGGACTTCGCCCGTGCGCTCGTTGATGATGTCGACGGCGAGGTAGCGGCCGGTCAGCTCCTCGGTGGAGACCTGCTGCTCGGTCAGGCCGGCCTCGACCAGCTTCTTGATGACGCGCGGGGTCATCTTGGTGCCGGCCTCGGCGACGACGGCGCCGGTGGAGGCGTCCACGAGGTCCGAAATCAGCTTGACGCCCTTCATCCGCTCGGCGCTGAACGGGGTCTTCCAACCGCCGGCCGAGCGCGTGTAGGTGATGGTGTCGTAGAAGTAGTTGAGGATCTCTTCCTTGGCCATGCCCTGCGCCTCGTAGGGCAGCAGGTCCTTGCGGTTGGCCTTGCGCTCGGCACGCAGCGCCTCGGTCTCCGCGCCGTCCAGTGCGAACAGCAGCGTGGTGGCCGGCAGCTTGCGGCGGCGGTCGATGCGGACGTAGACGAGATCCTTGGCGTCGAACTCGAAGTCGAGCCAGGAGCCACGATAGGGGATGACGCGGGCGGCGAACAGATACTTGCCCGACGCGTGGGTCTTGCCCTTGTCATGGTCGAAGAAGACGCCCGGCGAGCGGTGCATCTGCGAGACGATGACGCGTTCAGTGCCGTTGATGACGAAGGTGCCGTTGGCCGTCATCAGGGGCATGTCGCCCATGTAGACGTCCTGCTCCTTGATGTCGCGGATCGAACGGAGGCCGGTGTCCTCCTCGACGTCGAACACGGACAGGCGCAGGGTCACCTTCAGCGGGGCGGCGAAGGTCATGCCACGCTGCTGGCACTCCTCGACGTCGTACTTCGGCTGCTCAAGCTCGTACTTGACGAAATCCAGCACCGCGCGGTCGGAGAAGTCCTTGATCGGGAAGACCGACTTGAACACTTCCTGCAGGCCCAGGTTCGCCCGCTTTTCCGGGGCGATGTCCATTTGCAGGAAGTGGTCGTAGGAGCTGCGCTGCACCTCGATGAGGTTGGGCATCTGGGTGACTTCCGGGATGCGCCCGAAGCTCTTCCGAACACGTTTACGACCCGTAAAGGATTTGGCCATGGATGTCCCCAAACGTCTGTACGTGATGCGCGTTATACCGACCGTTCAACCGACCGCAGGATCAAGCCGACTGGTGTCGACCGGTCCCGAGGGCGCCCGCGCGGGCCATCCCCATGATGGGGACGGAAAGAGCCGGGCCGGGCAAGCCCGGTCCGGCGGAAGGCAGAAAACGCCGTGCGGCGGCAGGTTCCCTGGGGAACCGACCGCCGTCCGGCGTGGAACTGTATGATCCGTAACGCAACAAGGTCTTACTTAATATCGACCTTGGCGCCGGCCTCTTCAAGCTGCTTCTTGATCTTGGCGGCCTCGTCCTTCGTGGCGCCTTCCTTGACCGGCTTCGGAGCGCCCTCGACCAGGTCCTTGGCTTCCTTCAGGCCCAGGCCGGTGATCGCACGGACTTCCTTAATCACGTTGATCTTCTTGTCGCCGGCATCGGCGAGGATCACCGTGAACTCGGTCTGCTCTTCGGCCGGAGCGGCAGCGGCAGCGGCCGGGCCAGCGGCGGCAACGGCCACCGGAGCGGCGGCGGAGACGCCCCACTTCTCTTCGAGGAGCTTCGACAGCTCGGCGGCTTCCAGGACGGTCAGGGCCGACAGATCGTCGACGAGCTTCTGCAGATCAGCCATGTTACTACTCCAAACGACTTGAGTTCTGGGGATGAAAAAAACGAGTGAGTTGAGCCGGCCTTGCGGGCCAGCTCAGGCTGCCTCGTCGTCCTTCTTCGCGTAGGCGGCAAGCACGCGGGCGACCTGGCCACCCGGAGCCTGGAGAACACCGGCGATACGGGTCGCCGGGGTCTGGATCATGCCCACGAGGCGGCCACGCAGTTCGTCCAGCGACGGGAGCGAGGCGAGGGCCTTGACCCCCTCCGCGTCCAGAATCTGGGTGCCGAGGCTGGCGCCGACGATCTTGAGCTTCTCGTTGGTCTTCGCGTAGTCGGCCACCACCTTGGCAGCCGCAACGGGATCCTTCGAGAAGGCGATCGCCGTCGGTCCCTTGAAGAGACCGTCCAGACCTTCGAACTGCGTCCCCTGAAGGGAACGACGGGCGAGCCGGTTCTTCGTCACTTTGAAGCTGGCGCCAGCAGCCCGAACCTTCGCACGCAGGTCGGTGACTTCCTTCACCGTCAGGCCCAGATGGTGGGTGACCACCACCAGGCCCGTGTCCTGGAGCTTCGATTGCAGAGCCGCGATCGTCGCTTCTTTTTGTGTACGATCCACGGATCGCCTCCTTGCACAGAGGTTTACATGAACCCCCTGCCCTTGCGGGCCGGAGGTCCGGCGAACCTGTCCCAGAAGTTCAAGCCGTTCCTGATCCGGTGGTCCCGCCTTGACGGGGTCCGGAATGGTCAACGGGTTCAACTCCTGTCTGCGCCGGTGAATTTTAAGCCCTCACCTTCCGGAGAAGGGGCGGACACCTGCGGTCTCGGACAGGGGGTGGGTGGGCGTTCCGCAGAGGCAGGCCCCCTTGGATCATCCACCCGGTCGTCACCGGTACCCGAAGGCACCGGCGGCGAAAGACGGTCGATTACGCCGCGGCGCCGGCCGCAGCCGACACGCTGGTAAGATCGAGCTTCAGGCCCGGGCCCATCGTCGACGAGAGCGAGACCTTCAGCAGGTACTGGCCCTTGGCGCCGGTCGGCTTGGCACGGGTGATGGCATCGACGAAGGCGCGGATGTTCTGGACCAGCGCCTCTTCCGAGAAGCTGACCTTGCCGACGCCGGCGTGGACGATACCGGTCTTCTCCGCACGGAACTCCACCGCGCCGGCCTTGGCGGCCTTGACGGCGCCGGCCACGTCGGGGGTCACGGTGCCCAGCTTCGGGTTCGGCATCAGGCCGCGCGGGCCGAGCACCTTACCGAGCTTGCCGACCACGCCCATCATGTCGGGCGAGGCGATGCAGCGGTCGAAGTTGATGTTGCCGGCCAGGATCTGTTCGGCGAGATCGTCGCCGCCGACCACGTCGGCGCCGGCGGCCAGAGCCTCATCGACCTTGGCGCCGCGGGCGAACACCGCCACGCGGACGGTCTTGCCGGTGCCGTTCGGCAGGTTCACGACGCCGCGGACCATCTGGTCGGCGTGGCGCGGATCGATGCCGAGGTTCATCGCGATTTCGATGGTCTCGTCGAACTTGGCCTTGGCGGCACCCTTCACCAGGGTGACGGCCTCTTCCAGCGAGTAGAAGTTGTCGCGGTTGACGCTCTTGTAGGCGTCGGTCAGACGCTTGCCCAGCTTCGCCATAGGATCAGCCCTCCACCACTTCGAGGCCCATCGAGCGGGCGGAACCGGCGATCATGGTCGCGGCGGCTTCGACGTCGTGCGCGTTCAGGTCGACCATCTTCTTCTGGGCGATCTCGCGGATCTGCGAGGTCGTGACCTGGCCGACGAAACCGCCCTTGCCGGGGGTCGTCGAGCCCTTGTCCTTGCCCGAAGCCTTCTTGAGGAAGTAGCTGACCGGCGGGGTCTTGGTCACGAAGGTGAAGGTGCGGTCGCCGTAGGCGGTGATGACCACGGGAATCGGCATGCCGACTTCCAGGTCCGCCGTCTTGGCGTTGAACGCCTTGCAGAACTCCATGATGTTCAGGCCGCGCTGACCGAGCGCCGGGCCGATGGGCGGCGACGGGTTCGCCTTGCCGGCCGGAACCTGCAGCTTGATGTAACCGACGATTTTCTTCGCCATCTCACAACCTCCTGGGACGACGCCTCACGCCTATGACCGGATGGTCCGGCGCGGCGTCGCGGGGTTTTGCGGTTCGGCCATGGCGAGCCTCCCGCAACAGAATGGAGCCACCGATGCAAGCACCGGCAGCTCCGACACGAAAAACTGTGGAACCTTGCGCTTAGATCTTTTCGACCTGCGTGTATTCCAGTTCGACCGGCGTGGAGCGGCCGAAGATCGACACCGCCACCTTGAGACGGGACTTCTCTTCGTCGACTTCCTCGACGACGCCATTGAACGAGGTGAAGGGACCGTCGCTCACTCGTACCTGCTCGCCCACCTCGAAGGTGATCGAGGGCTTGGGGCGCTCAAAGCCTTCCTGCACCTGATGGATGATCCGTTCGGCCTCCCGCTGGGAAATCGGCTGCGGCTTGCCGCCACCGCCCAGGAAGTCCGTAACCTTCGGCGTGTTCTTCACCAGCGACCAGGATTCGTCGGTCAGGTCCATCTTGACCAGGACATAGCCAGGGAAGAACTTGCGTTCGGTGTTGATCTTGGAACCCCGGCGCACTTCGACCACTTCTTCGGTCGGGACCAGGATTTCCTCGAACTTGTCTTCCAGACCCTTCTGAGCCGCTTTTTCGCGGATGGCCTGGGCGACCTTCTTTTCGAAACCCGAATAGACGTGAACGACGTACCAGCGCGCTGCCATGTCTTAGCCTCCCAGCCCAAGGATCAAGCGAACGGCAACCGCCAGCACCTGATCGACGACGAGGAAGAACAGGGCGGCGAGCACGACCATGACGAACACCATGGCGGTCGTGATGCCGGTTTCCTTGCGGGTCGGCCAGGTGACCCTGGCTACCTCGCGGCGGACCTCGCGCGCGAATTCTGCGGGATTGACTTTAGCCATCGTGCGAACCGTGCGAGCTCCGGAGCGACTGTAAGGGCGCCGCTTTTACCCTAAACCGTTATTGGGACGGGATGGCAGGAGTGGAGGGGCTCGAACCCCCAACCCCCGGTTTTGGAGACCGGTGCTCTACCAATTGAGCTACACTCCTATCTCCGTCCGGCCACACCTTTCGGCGTGGGACGCCGCTTAAAGCATTCTTTCGGCGGCGGTGTCAAGGCCTTTCGGCCTGACTTTCGGAATAACTTTTTAGAACGGCTTTCCGGAAGCCCAACCGTACTCTTTAGCCAGACAGAACTCCCCGCCGAACCGAAGCCCGGCGGGGGAGGCAGGCTTATAGCATCACTCGACGATCTTGGCAACGACGCCGGCGCCGACGGTACGGCCGCCCTCGCGGATGGCGAAGCGCAGGCCCTCGTCCATGGCGATCGGGGCGATCAGAGCCACGTCCATGGCGACGTTGTCGCCCGGCATCACCATCTCGACGCCTTCCGGCAGCGAGACCATGCCCGTCACGTCCGTCGTACGGAAGTAGAACTGCGGACGGTAGTTGGTGAAGAACGGGGTGTGACGGCCGCCCTCTTCCTTCGTCAGGATGTAGGCTTCGGCCTTGAACTTGGTGTGCGGGGTGATCGAACCCGGCTTGGCCAGAACCTGGCCGCGCTCGACGTCCTCGCGCTTGGTGCCGCGCAGCAGCGCGCCGATGTTGTCGCCCGCCTCACCCGAGTCGAGCAGCTTGCGGAACATCTCGACGCCGGTCACGGTGGTCTTCACCGTCGCCTTCAGGCCGACGATCTCGACTTCGTCACCAACCTTCACGATGCCGCGCTCGACACGGCCGGTCACCACGGTGCCGCGGCCCGAGATCGAGAACACGTCTTCGATCGGCATCAGGAACGGACGGTCCTTCGGACGCTCCGGCTGCGGGATGTACTCGTCCACCGTCTTCATCAGAGCCAGAACGGCGTCGCGGCCGATCTCCGGCTGACGGTCTTCCAGGGCGCACAGAGCCGAACCCTTGGTGATCGGAATGTCGTCGCCCGGGAACTGGTAGGAGGACAGCAGCTCGCGAACTTCCAGCTCGACCAGCTCCAGCAGCTCCGGATCGTCGACCATGTCGACCTTGTTCAAGAACACGACCAGCGCCGGAACGCCAACCTGGCGGGCCAGCAGGATGTGCTCGCGGGTCTGCGGCATCGGGCCGTCGGCGGCCGACACGACCAGGATCGCGCCGTCCATCTGGGCGGCGCCGGTGATCATGTTCTTCACGTAGTCGGCGTGGCCCGGGCAGTCGACGTGCGCGTAGTGGCGGTTCTGCGTCTCGTACTCGACGTGGGCCGTCGAGATCGTGATGCCGCGCGCCTTCTCTTCCGGCGCCTTGTCGATCTGGTCGTAAGCGGTGAAGGTGGCGCCGCCGGACTCCGCCAGCACCTTCGTGATCGCCGCCGTCAGCGACGTCTTGCCGTGGTCGACGTGGCCGATCGTGCCAACGTTGCAGTGCGGCTTGTTCCGCTCAAACTTTGCCTTCGCCATCGCTTTGGTCTTTCGTTCCCGACGTTCCGGACGCACACAATGGCCCGGCCGAGATCCGTTTTCCGTGGCGCACGCGGGATTGGAGCGGGTGAGGGGAATCGAACCCCCGTCGTAAGCTTGGAAGGCTTCTGCTCTACCATTGAGCTACACCCGCCTAAGCATCCCGCCGGCGCGACCGTCCGGGGCAAACGCGATCACGGACAAGCCGTGGAAAGTAGTGGTGGAAGGGGCTGGATTCGAACCAGCGTACGCTAACGCGGGCAGATTTACAGTCTGCTGCCTTTAACCACTCGGCCACCCTTCCAGTCCGCGGCTTGGCAGTGCCCGCCGCGGAGTTCGGCAATATGCGAATTTTTCAGACCTTGTCAACACGGGTTAAGCGGTTCACACCAGAAAAAATTCGGCTGCAGTCCGCTGCGGCCCCCTCCCCTTCTTCGTGGGTATCATGACGCGCTCCAGACATCCCGGCTCCGGCCTCGCTTCCAGCCGTTCTTCCGACCGCAATGCCGACCGCGGCGCCGAGCGGTCCGGCGCCAAGGCGCAGCACGGGTCATCGCCGCGGCAGGACCAGGCGGACGACTCCGGACGGGCCGGCCGTCGGCCGGCGAAGGGTGGCCGTCCGCCGGCCGCGCGCGGCGTTCTTCTCTATGGCCTGCACCCGGTCGCCGCCGCCTGGACGAATCCGGAGCGGCGCATCCACCGGCTGCTGGCAACCGACTCGGGCCGGGCGGCGCTGGAGCCGGCCTTCGCGGCGGCGCGCGCGTTGGGGCTGCAACGCCCGGAGGCTTCGCCCGTCGACCGCATGGAACTTGAGCGGATGCTGCCGCCGGGCGCCGTCCACCAGGGCATTGTCGTCGACGCCTCTCCCCTGCCGGAACTGGGCATCGAGGATTTGTGCAACGAGTTGGAGTCCGAGAAATCCGCGGTCATCGTCGCGCTCGACCAGGTGACGGATCCGCACAATGTCGGCGCCATCCTGCGGTCGGCCGCCGCCTTCGGCGCCCGCGCCGTGGTGGTGACCGAACGCCATGCGCCGGAAACCACCGGCGTGTTGGCGAAGAGTGCATCGGGCGCGTTGGAAGTGGTGCCGCTGATTCGCGTCACCAACCTCGCCCGCGCGCTGACCGACCTGCAGCAGAACGGCTTCTGGTCGGTCGGGCTCGCCGAATCGGGACAATCGACTTTGGCCAAGCTGGATCTGACGGGCAAGACCGTGCTGGTCATGGGGGCGGAGGGCAGCGGGTTGCGTCGGCTGACGATGGAGCGCTGCGATGCCATTGCCCGCCTTCCGACCGGCGGACCGGTGGGCAGTCTCAACGTTTCCAATGCCGCTGCGGTGGCTCTGTACGAGGTCGCCCGCCTGCGCGAGTGACCGCGATGTGGATCCGGTGCGGCCAAGTGCTTGTTTGCACGGAAAAGGGACGCTAAGGTGTGCCTCCGCCAAGCGACGGGCGCGCCGGATTAGCTCAGCTGGTAGAGCAGCTGATTTGTAATCAGAAGGTCACGGGTTCGATTCCTGTATCCGGCACCACCGCCCGCTGGGGATGTACGGGCAAGGCCATGGCCGCCCCGATGCCGCACTGGCGGTATTGTCACCACGGAACCCTTGGACGGCAGCACGGTTGGAGGAGGCATTGAAATGCCCCCTGACACCAGCTTGTGCGAAAGGCCGATCATGACCAAGCCCCAGCGCCCCGAGTCGGGCGGTAACACGCCCACCACTCCCAGCGCGGAGGCCCATCGGATGCGCGCGGACATCGACCGCGGGCTGACCGGCGACAAGGTTCCGGCCACCGATCCCGCCGCGGCCCCGCTCGGCACCGACGACGAGGCTGCCGGCACCACGCCGCCGCACGGCATGTCGCGCGATCCCATCGTCCCCAAAGACCAACGCATCCCGCCGGGCCAGAAGAAGGGCGGCGACACGCTCGACACCTGACCGCCTGATTGCAAGACGTCCAGAACGGCAAAAAGCCCGGCCGGGGATCCCGGTCGGGCTTTTTGTTGTCAGGCGTCCCGCCATCGACCCTCGGAAGCCTGGGCTCAGAAATAGCGCTCCGGCACGCGAACGACGTCGTCCGGCATCACCGAGGTGGTGATCGGAGCCTTGCGGATTTCCTTCTTGGGATCGGCGCCGCGGGTGATGAGGACGTAATCCTCCTTGGCACGGTAGGTGTAACCACCGGCCATCGCCACGGCCGACAGGGCGGTCATGCCGTTGACATACTGGTACTGGCCGGGGTTGCGCACCTCGCCCAGGATGAAGAAGGGCCGGTGGTTCAGCACCTCGACGCTGACCTTCGGGTCCTTCACATAGCCGGCCGAGAGGCGGGTGGTGATTTCCTTTTCAAGGTCGCGGGTGCTGCGGTCCTTGGCCGAGACTTCGCCGATCAGCGGCATGGCGACCTTGCCGGTGCCGTCCACGCGGAACTCGCCGGACAACTGTTCCTCACCGAACACGATGACGCGCAAGGCGTCGCCCGGGCCGAGATGGTACTCGCCGATCTGACCGGCGCTGGCGGTCTCCATCGGCGCGTCGTTGCCGGCACAGCCGACCATGGCAACGGCGAGCGCGGCCAACCCGATCCCCTGGCCCAGCGCACGGAACATATGACGTCGATTCATCCCTAAACCCTTTCCCTGGCTGGTGGATGCCTGCCGCAGCGCCGGTCCGGTCCTGATCACCGGTCCGGTTGGCCCGGATGGATGGAACGGCTCCTTGGAACCACCCATCCGCCGGCCGCCTTGCAGCGGCGTCCTTTGGTCACGCACCTGAATTCGGGTGGAGACTAGCAACTCGCAAGCGCTTGGGAAAAAGTGGAGAGGAATTACCGCCTTCGGATCCCCCCAATACATCGCTGCCCGCTACAAAATCAGGCATAAGAAAAGGGCGCCCGTCATAGGACGGACGCCCTGCCCTGTTCAGCAAAACCTTTAGGACCTTCGGCCGGGACTTTCCCGGACGGACGATCCGGATTCGGCGAATTACAGCCAGGATTACATCTGAGCGCCGAGTCGCAGGTAGATCAGGTTGTCGCTGTACTCGGCCGCACTCAGGTTGGAGTTGCGTTTTTCATAGGTGTAGCCGCTGGTCAGATACAGGTAGCGGTTCATCTGATAGGTGCCGCCGATGCCGGCCGTATAGACCTTGTCGTTGCGGTCGTTGCCGTTGAAGTCATCCTGGCGGTACTGCAGCCGGGCGTTCAGCACCAGCGAGCGCAGCAGCTCGTGATCGACGCCCAGGGCGAACAGGGTGCGGGTGTAGCTGGAGGCGGTGCCGAAGCCCGGGCTCGACGAGGTCTCGCGCACCTGCCGGCTGGCGGTGGCGCTGATGCCGGTCAGCTGGGTGACCGCCCAGTTCAGGCGCCCGCCGAAGGACAGGCCGCCGAAGTCCTCCAACCGCGAATCCTTGTAGTTGCGGACGAGATAGCCGGCGAAGACCTCGCCGGTGATCAGGCCGGTCAGTTCCGTAGCGAGGCCGCCAACCACCTCATATCCGTCGGAGTCGCGATCAAAGCCGGAGAGGTCGCGGTCATTCTTGTGGCGGGTCCAGGAATAGGTGCCCTGGACGAAGGCCTCATAGCCCTCGATGAACTCGTAGCCGACGCGGCCGACCGTGGCATATTCCCAACGATCGCGGTCGCCCTGGGGGGCGACGCCACCACCGATTACCCCGACGTCATCGTACGAAATGTACTGGGCAGAACCGGACAGACGGGCGCGCAGACGGTTGAAACGCTGGGAATAACCGGCCTCGCCGCCGCTGGTGCGGTAGGTCACCGGTTCCGTATAACCCTGCAGGCTGTTGATGTCGCCGCGTCCCTCGTGGTTGCGGCGGTGGAACAGCCGGGCGTCCAGCGCGCCACCCTTGTTCACGTCGTAACGCCCGTCGGCCTGCAGGGCATAGTCCGTGTAGTTTTCGCCGGAATGGTCGCTGTAGCGGCCGGTATCGGCGGAGGCGGAGAAGTTCAGCGCATGGGCCGCGAAGTCGGACTTGATGTCGACCCGCGGACGGACGGTCCAGATGACGTCGTCCTCGTGGTTGTCGCGGGTGGCGTAGACGTTGGTTTCATAGGTGGCGCCGGCTTCCACCCGCGGCAGGAACAGGAAGGAGCCGGCGCGGACGCCAAGCTGCTCCAGCTCCGGCCGGCGGCGCTCCAGCACGGTTTCGCCACGCTGCAGGTCGTCCTGGGCGGCGGCGGGAAGCGACGTCAGCCCGGTCGAGGCGAGAGCGAGGGCGAGGAGGGAAAGGGTGCTGGTTTTCATGGAGTCACCGCGCTTGGCTGGGTTCGGTCGGCTCTGGGTTCGGTCGGCCCATCGGGCCGGGGGCCGGCCCCTTGGTGGGACACGTCCGGGCGCCGCCTTCCGGCGGGAACCGATGCGGACGCATCCTCGGCAAAGACACAACAAACCGTGCTCCTTCCGCAACAGTGAAGCCCGGCCGCCGCCGCTTTTGCCGGGTCCTGTGGTGTGGCCGCAACAAAGGGCCGGCAATGGGACAAGACCGGCGGTGGCAATGATTCGCTTGATTCCAGCCTCTTTTTCAAATGGTCGTAAGATGAAGGTCATAGCCAGCGGCCGGCAGAACTGGCGAAGCTCCCCCGTCCCTGCCCTGCCCCGACTTGGAACCGTCCGCCCCGCACCGGGTTGTTCATGACGATTCCTGACCAGGAAAGGTGCCGTATGACACGCCGACTCGACACGCCGCCGTCGCCGCCCTCGACCAAGCGCCCGCCCGACGCCACCACCCCACCCTACACCCCGGGCGGGGTGACGCCCCCCGATGGAGAGGGTCCGGCAAGTCCGGCCGAGAAGACCGCTCCGCCCGACAGCTATCCGCCCAAGCGGAAACCCTGACGAAGAAAAGGCGGTGAGAAGCGGCGGCGACCGAAGCGTATCATAGCGGCGGCGTCATGAATCGGCGATCGGGTTCACCCGAATTGCGGCAGAAGCAGCGCTTGCCTTGTTTTCGAACTTGCGCCGCTTCTTTTGTTGCGCCGACGATCACGTTCGCATTCCTGTGGCTCTATGACGCATCTGCGAAGGTTGCACTGCGGCCATTGCGTTTTCTACCCTTTCCATGAGGAACGCATAATGGATGCAACGGGTGGCAACAGGCGGCAAACGCCGGGCCACCGCTGCCCACGCAGCCGGGAGCGGCGGTCCGTGCCCGCCCCAGCCTTCGCCCCGGACCGAAGGCGGGCGCGAACCACGGGCCCGTTGCCATGGACGACTTCGGACGACTGCCTCCCGACGACTACCAGTTGGCCGGCCAGGTTCACCACCGCCTCCGCCGCGCCCATCAGCGCTCGTCGGCGATCTTCATCGACCTGATCGGCGATTCGCTGCTGACCCCGACCCAATGGGCGGCCCTGGCCACCCTGTATGCCGAGGGTCCGCTGTCGCAGAACCAGCTCGGCCGGCTGACCTACATGGATCCGGCGACCACCCAAGGCGTGATCCTGCGGCTGGTGGAGCGCAATCTGGTCGAACGCCAGCCCGACCCGCAGGACCGCCGCCGCACCAGCGTCCGCCTGACGCGGATCGGGCAGGCGCTGGTCGTCGACCTGATGGCGAACGCCGCCGCCGCCCACGAACGCACCCTGGAACCGCTGTCGGAGGAAGAGCGGGTGCAGTTCATGGCCCTGCTGGCCCGCCTGATGTAGGCGGCATCGCTTGGCCGGTTGGGAAAGGCCGAACGGGAAAACCCCGATCAGTCGGTGACTTTTGCGCGGGGTTTGCTATGAACGCGGTGTGTTGCGTCGCACCGCGACCCGGACACGCCGCTGGTCTCTCACGAACCGGGGTCCCCGCAGGATGAAGCACCGCCACCCGACCGCCTCGCCGACGGCGAAGTCCCTTCTTTCGGCCGCTCTGTTTGCCGCGATCTCCATCGCCGCGATCGCCACCGGTCCCGCCGCGGCCCAATTCGCGAAAGAGCCGGTGAAGTTCAGCGGCGCGCCGGTGCGGGTGGGCGAGATCAACAGCTACACCGGCCTGCCTGCCTTCACCATCCCCTACCGCCAGGGCTGGCAACTGGCGCTGGAGGAGATCAACGCCCAGGGCGGCGTGATCGGCTGCTGCGAGCTGCAGGTCGTCTCGCGCGACGATGCCGGCAAGCCCGACGACGCGGTGCGCGTCGCGCAGGAGTTGGTGACGAACGAGGCGGTGGACGTGCTGGCCGGCACCTATTTCTCCCACATCGGTCTGGCCGTCGCCGATTTCGCCGCGCGCAACAAGGTGCCCTTCGTCGCGGCGGAGCCGCTGACCGATGCCATCACCTGGGCCAAGGGCAACCGCTACTCCTTCCGCCTGCGCCCCAGCACCTACATGCAGGCGGCCATGCTGGTGGAGGAGGCGGCAAAGCTGCCGGCCAAGCGCTGGGCAACCGTCGCCCCCAACTACGAATACGGCCAGTCGGCGGTGGCGTGGTTCAAGCAGCTGCTGAAGGAAAAGCGCCCGGACGTGGAGTTCGTGGCCGAACAGTGGCCGGCCCAAGGCAAGCTGGAGGCCGGCCCGACCGTCCAGGCGCTGGCCGCCGCCAAGCCCGACGCGATCTTCAACGTCACCTTCGGCGCCGATCTGGCCAAATTCGTGCGCGAGGGCGAGGGTCGCGGCCTGTTCCGCAACCGCGAGGTCGTCAGCCTGCTGACCGGCGAACCGGAATATCTGGAGCCGATGAAGGACGAGGCGCCGGAAGGCTGGATCGTCACCGGCTATCCCTGGGACCAGATCGACACGCCCGCCCACAAGGCCTTCGTCGCCGCCTACACCGCGCGCTTCAAGGAATCGCCCAAGGCGGGTTCCATCGTCGGCTACATCACCATGAAGGCGGTCGCCGCCGCGATCACCAAGGCCAAATCGGCCAATTCGGAGCCGATCGTCGATGCGCTGGCCGGCCTGACCATCGACAGCCCAGTCGGCCCGATCACCTTCCGCGCCTCCGACCATCAGGCGACCATGGGTGCCTATGTCGGCACGACAACGGTGAAGGACGGCCGCGGCACCATGAAGGACTGGCACTACGCCGACGGCGCCAACTACCTGCCGCCCGACGACGAGGCGCGCAAGCTGCGGCCGGCGGAGTGACGTTGTAGGCTTCAATTGTCCTCTCCTGCTTCGATTGCCCCCTCCCTAACCCTCCCCCACCTGCGGTGGGAGAGGGGACTGCCGCCGCTCCGCGACTGACTCCCTCTCCCTCGAAGAGGGGGAGGGTTGGGGAGGGGGCAAGAGTCCGCACCGAAACGACGAATCCATGTCCTTCCTCCTCGTCCAGGCCCTCAGCGGGCTCGCGACCGCGGCGACGTTGTTCCTGGTGTCGTCGGGGCTGACCATCGTGTTCGGCGTGACGCGGATCGTTAATTTCGCGCACGGCTCCTTCTATATGGTCGGTGCCTATGCCGGCTGGTCGCTGATCGAGCGGTTCGGCGGCACGCCGGCCGGCTTCTGGGGGTCGGTCGCCGCCGCGGCGCTGGCGATGGGTGTTCTCGGCGCCGCCATGGAGATCGGGCTGCTGCGCCGGCTCTACCGCTCACCGGAGCTGTTCCAGCTTCTCGGCACCTTCGGCATCGTGCTGGTGGTGCAGGACCTGACCGCCTGGGCCTGGGGGCCGGAGGATCTGCTGGGCCGCCGGGCGCCGGGCTTGAAGGGCTCCATCGACATCCTCGACCAGCCCTTCCCGCTCTACGACCTCGTGCTGATCGGGCTCGGGCCGCTGGTGCTCGGGTTGTTGTGGCTGCTGTTCAACCGCACCCGCTGGGGCACGCTGGTGCGGGCGGCGACGCAGGACCGCGAGATGACCAGCGCGCTGGGCGTCGATCCGGCGCGGCTGTTCACCGGGGTGCTGTTCCTGGGTTGCGCGCTGGCCGGGCTGGGCGGCGCGCTGCAGGTCCCGCGTGAGGCGGTGACCCTGCAGATGGACATGGCCATCGTGGTGGAGGCCTTCGTCGTCGTCGTGGTCGGCGGCATGGGCAGCCTGAGCGGCGCCTTCCTCGCCTCACTGCTGATCGGGCAGTTGCAGGCCTTCGGCATCCTGATCTTCCCGCAGATCACGCTGGTGATCGTCTTCCTGTTCATGGCGGTGGTGCTGGTGCTGCGCCCCCATGGCCTGCTCGGCCGGGCGGAGGAGGCGCCGCCGACGGCACCCTCCACTGTGACCGTGCCGCTGTCGGCCGGACGCCATGCCGGGGCTTGGGCGCTGGCCCTGCTGGCGGTCATGGCCGCGGCGCCGCTGGTCGCCGGCGATTACGCCCTGATCCTGTTGACCGAAGTGGTGATCCTCGCCCTGTTCGCCGCCAGCCTGCATCTGCTGATCGGGCTGGGCGGGCTGGTGTCCTTCGGCCATGCCGCGTGGTTCGGACTGGGCGCCTATGGCTCGGCCCTGCTGGTCAAGCATCTGGACGCGCCGATGCCGCTGGCGCTGGCCGGCGCACCGGTCCTGGCCGGGCTGGGGGCGCTGGTGGCGGGCTGGTTCTGCGTGCGGCGGTCTGGGCTCTATTTCGCCATGCTGACGCTGGCCTTCGCGCAGATCGTCTGGTCGATCGCCTTCCAATGGTACGCGGTGACCGGCGGCGACAACGGCATCCTCGGCGTCTGGCCGTCGGCCTGGGCGGCGGGCAAGGCGGCCTATTACTGGCTGACGCTGGCGCTGTGCAGCGGGGCGCTGTGGCTGCTGCGCCGGGCGGCCTTCGCCCCCTTCGGCTATGCGCTGCGGGCCGGCCGCGACTCAGGACTCCGTGCCGAGTCGGTGGGCATCGATGTGCGTCGCTTCCAGTGGATGGCCTTCGTCCTGGCCGGTACGGCGGCGGGTTTGGCCGGCGGCCTTTACGCCTTTGCCAAGGGCAGCGTCTTCCCCACCCTGCTGGCGGTGCCGCAATCGGTCGACGCGCTGGTGATGGTGCTGATGGGTGGCATCCAGACCGTCGCCGGACCGCTGGCCGGTGCCGCGGTCTTCCACCTGCTGGAATCGGAGGTGATGAGCATGACCGACTGGTGGCGGCTGGTGCTGGGCCTGATCATCATCGCCCTGGTGCTGGTCTTCCCCAAGGGCATCGTCGGCTTCCTGTCCGGCCTGCGTTCTTCCTTTGGGGGGAGGCGGCCATGAGCGAGCTGGTGGTGCGCGACCTGCAACGCTCCTTCGGCGGGGTGCAGGCGGTGGGCGGCGTGTCCTTCACCCTGCGCTCCGGCGACCTGCTGGCGCTGATCGGCCCGAACGGGGCGGGCAAGAGCACTTGCTTCAACCTGCTGAACGGGCAGCTGCGGCCCGATTCGGGCTCGGTCAGGCTGGACGGAACGGAACTGGTCGGGCTGCCGCCGCGGCGTATCTGGGCGCTGGGCGTCGGACGCACCTTCCAGATCACCGCGACCTTCGCCTCGATGACCGTGGCGGAGAACGTGCAGATGGTACTGCTGTCGCGCGCCCGCCGGCTGTTCGGCCTGTGGCGCCCGGCTGCCGCCCAGTTCCGCGAACCGGCGCTGGCCCTGCTGGACCGCGTCGGCATGGTGGCCCAGGCCGACCGCCCCTGCGGCGTCCTGGCCTATGGCGACGTCAAGCGGGTCGAACTGGCGATGGCGCTGGCGAGCGAACCGACGGTGCTGCTGATGGACGAGCCGACCGCCGGCATGGCCCCGGCCGAACGGCTCGCCCTGATGGCGTTGACGGCGGAGCTGGTGCGCGAGCGCGGCCTCGCCGTGCTGTTCACCGAGCATGACATGGATGCCGTCTTCGGCCACGCCACCCGCGTGCTGGTGCTCGACCGCGGCCGGCTGATCGCGGAGGGATCGCCGGATGCGGTGCGCGCCGACCCGCGTGTGCAATCGGTCTATCTGGGAGGCGAGGCGTGAGCGAACCCCTGCTGACGGTGGAGAGTCTCCAGGCCTGGTACGGCCGCGCCCATATCCTCGACGGCATCGGCCTGACCGTCGGCCGCGGCGAGGTGGTGGCGCTGATGGGCCGCAACGGCGCCGGCAAGACCACGACGCTGAAGGCGATCATGGGGCTGGTCGAGCGCCGCGCCGCGACCCTGCGCTTCGACGGCCGCGACCTGTCGGCCCTGCCCGCCCACCGAATCGCCCGGCTCGGCGTCGGCTATGTGCCGGAGGACCGCCGCATCTTCGCCGACCTGACGGTGGAGGAGAATCTGGAGGTCGGCCGCCAGCCGCCCCGCCCCGGCGCTCCGGCCTGGACTCCGGAGAAGCTGTTCGCGCTGTTCCCCAACCTCGCGGAGATGCGCGGCCGCCGCGGCACCCGAATGAGTGGCGGCGAGCAGCAGATGCTGACGCTGGCCCGCACGCTGATGGGCAACCCGTCGCTGCTGCTGCTGGACGAACCGTCGGAAGGATTGGCGCCGCTGATCGTGCGGCAAATGGCCGACGCGGTGCGGCGCCTGAAGGCGGAGGGCTTGTCAGTCCTGCTGTCCGAACAGAGCCTGTCCTTCGCCTCGGCGGTCGCCGACCGCGCCTGCGTCATCGAAACCGGCCGCCTGCGCTGGACCGGCACGATGACGGAGCTTATGGCCGATGACGGGGTGAGGGCGGCATACCTGGCGGTGTGAATGGCGGTGTGACCGCCCCCTCCCCTTATCCTCACTCCCCGGCGACGCTGAGATCCATCACCGACTTCGGGTCCAGCGACTTGTCGACCTGACCTTCCGACTGCCAGAACTTCACCTGATTGACCACGTCGTCCACCAGCAGGCGGGCCTGCGGGTCGACATAGGGAAGGCCGGCGGCGACGATCTCCGGCTTCTGCTTGGTGGCGTCGGCAATGATGCCCAGCAGCTCGTCATAGCCGGGACCCTTCACCAGATTGCCCGTGGCGTCCTTGCCGTTGAAGGCGGTGTGGTATTCGGCCAGCGCGGTCTTGTAGGCGCGCATGAACTTCTCCACCAGCGGGCGGCGGTCCTTCATCGTCTTCGGCGCAGTGAACAGGGCGCCGAGCTGCCAGGGCGTCTCGTCGCCGACCCAGCCCAGGATCTTGCCGGCGCCGTCGGTCGCCAGCTGCCGCGACACGGTGGACGGCGCGATGATGGCGTCGACCTGCCCGCCCTTGAAGGCGGCAACCATCTTCGGCACGTCCTGCAGCGGCACCATGGTCACGTCCTTGACCGTAAAGCCGTGCTTCTGCGCCAGCAGCCCGATCATGTAATGGAAGGTCGAGCCGACGGTGGTGATGGCGATCCGCTTGCCCTTCAGGTCGGCCGGCGTTTTCAGACCGGCGTCATAGGCGGCGTTGGTCGCCATATAGGCGCTCAAGGGGAAGCCCGGCTCGTCGCGGCTCTGCGCGGCGATGATGGTGACGGCCCCCTTGGAAGCGAGGTTGTAGAAACCGGCGGTCAGGCCGGTGACGCCGAAATCGACATCGCCCGACGCCACCGCGACCGGAACCTGCTGGGCCGAGGTGAACATCTTCAGATCGACGTCCAGCCCTTCCTTCTCGAAATAGCCCTTCGCCTTGGCGATGAAGATCGGCCCGGAGGAGGACAGCGCCAGCGCACCGACCGTCGCCTTCTCCAACGGCTGCGCCAGCGCGGCGGACATCAGGGTGCCGGCGGCGAAGGCGGCACCGGCTGTGGCGATCACGGCGCGCCGGGTGAGACGGGCAACGGTCGAGGCGGCGGTCATGGACGGAAATCCTCCCGATGGATGGTTCAGGTTTCTTGTGAAGAATGCCGGTCAGCGCCAGTTCAGCAGGCGCCGCTCAAGCTGCGACAGAACCGTGCCGATGGCGAGCCCCAGCAGCGACAGCACCAGCACGCCGGCCAGCAGCGTGTCGGTCTGCATCAGGTTGCCGGCCATCAGCACGAAGGCGCCGATGCCGTACTCCGCCCCGATCATCTCGGCCGCCACCACCAGGATCAGCGCGATCGACGCGGTGATGCGGAAGCCGGCCAGGATGCCCGGCAAGGCGCCCGGCAACACGATGGAGCGCAGGATCGATCCCCAGGGCAGGCCGAAGCTTTGCGCCATGCGAATCAGGTTGCGCGGCACCTGGTCGATGGCGCTGTAGGTGGCGATGACGGTGGGAAAGAAGACGCCGAAACCGATGGTGGCGAACTTCGACGGCTCGCCGATGCCGAACCACAGGATGAACAGCGGCAGCAGCGCGATCTTCGGGATCGGGAAGAAGGCCGACACCAGCGGCACCCCCACCGCGCGGGCGGTGGAGAAGATGCCCATGGCGAAACCGACCAGCATGCCGCCCAGAGTGCCCATCACCCAGCCGACGGCGATGCGCGCCAGCGACGCCTTCAGGTTCAGCCAAAGCGAGCCGTCCGTCACCATGCCGGCCAGCGCATGGCCGACGGCGCTCGGCGGCGGCAGGAACAACGGGCTGGCGAGGCCGAGGCGGCTCGCCCCTTCCCAAACCGCGATCAGCGCGGCGAAGGCGGCCAGCGCTGCCCAGGGATGGCGCTTCACGGTAAAACCGCCGCCGCGGAAACGGACCGGCTGGCCCATGGCGGTGGTGGTCGGAACAGCAGTCGGGTTCAGGCTGTCAGGCACGGGCGATCTCCCGGTCGGCCATCTGGGCTTCGGCCTTCATCAGGTGCCACAGCCGCTCGCGCACTTCGGCCAGATGGGCCTGCGCGGACGGCTGCTGTCGGCGCTCGCGCGGCTCCTCGATGGTGACCAGTTCGCGGATGCGGCCGGGACGGCGGCTCAGCACGCAGACACGGTCGGCCAGCCGCAACGCCTCGTCCAGATTGTGGGTGACGTAGAGCGCGGTGGTCTTCTCCCGCCGCCACAGCTCCAGGAAATCGTCCATCAGCAGCTCGCGCGTCTGGGCGTCGAGCGCCGACAGTGGCTCGTCCAGCAACAGCATCGCCGGGCGCACCGCCAGCGCGCGGGCGATGCCGACCCGCTGGCGCATGCCGCCGGACAACTGCTTGGGCAGGGCGTTGCGGAACTCCGACAGCCCCATGCGGCGCAGGCCGCTGTCGACGCGCTCGCGCCGTTCCGCGGTGGAGAGCGGGTGATGCTCCAGCACCAGGGCGATGTTGTCCTCCACCGTGCGCCAGGGCAGCAGGGCGAAATCCTGGAAGATGAAGGTGATCGGGTTCAGGCAGCCGTCCGGCACCTCCCCCTCCACCCGGATGCTGCCGGAGGTCGGGGCGACGATGCCGCCGGCGATGCCGAGCAGCGTCGATTTTCCGCAGCCGCTGGGGCCGATCACGGCCAGGATTTCGCCCTCCGCCAGCGTCAGGTCGATGCCGTCCAGGACGGTCAGATCGTCATAGCGGTGGGTCAGATCGGAAACGAGAAGCCTCATCGCGCCCTTTTATGCCCGCAGCCTTGTCGGCGGGGTCCGACTGTTCGTTGGGCCTGCCACTATAGCGCGGCGTTCCTCCTCTGGAGAGGGGAAAGGCTTTCCGCATTCCAGCCATACGGCAGTATGGTAGTGGCCGGAAGACGTCAAGGCGCTGTCGGCTTCGCGACAGGGTTCGTCAGGCGATGCCGCTGACGGGACCGGAGCCGGCCGGCAGTTCCAACACCCGCAAAGCGGTGGCACAGCGGCCGACCGCAGCCTCCGCCAGACCATGGCGCTCGCTCAGGCCCGCTTCGTCCAATTCGTCGGGGGTCATCGCCTGCAACAGAACGCGCAAGGTGCGGACATAGGTGCGCAGAAGCGTGGCTTCCTCGGCATGGTTGCCCAGCAATCCCACCTGACCGGCGGCATGCAGGGCGGCAAGCTCGCCATCCAGCGACGCCGCAGCCATTTCGATGGCCTGGAGCGCCCGCGTCAGGCGGACATGCTTCAGAACGACGACGACGGCCATGTCCACCTCCCTTGCTGGTTGGAACGGCGAAGATGAAAGCAATGGCCGTGCCAGTACCGTCCGGGCGGTTCAGCGCCGCCGCATCGACGGGTGCCATGCCGTCGTCAGCCGCTCCAGCAATGCCAATGCGCCATAGAGGCCGGAGCCGGTCAGCGCCGCCACCGCGATGGTCGCCCACACGATGTCCAGGTTCATCCGCGCCACCTCGGTGGAGATGCGGAAGCCCATGCCGACCACCGGCGTGCCGAAGAACTCGGCAACGATGGCGCCGATCAACGCCAGGGTGGAGTTGATCTTCAACCCGTTGAACAGGAAGGGCAGCGCATTCGGCAGCCGCAGCTTCGTCAGCGTCCGGCCATAGCCGGCGGCGTAGGACCGCATCAGGTCGAGCTGGATGCGCTCCGAATTGCCGAGACCGGCCAGCGTGTTGATCAGCATCGGGAAGAAGGTCATGACGACGATGACCGCTGCCTTCGACTGCCAGTCGAAGCCGAACCACATCACCATGATCGGCGCGATGCCGACGACGGGAATGGCACTGGCGAGATTGCCGAGCGGCAGTAATCCGCGGGCAAGAAACGGCACCCGGTCGGCAAGGATTGCCACAAGGAAGCCGGCGCCGCAGCCCATCACATAGCCGCGCAGGACGGAGGTCAGCACCGTCTGGCGGAAATCGTCCCACAGCACCGGCGCGTTGGCGGCCAGCGCCGCGGCAATGCGGCTGGGCGGCGGCAGCAGGATCGCCGGCACTTGGAAGCCGCGCACCAGCACCTCCCACCCCACCAGCAGGCCCAGGCCGAACAGGCCGGGCACAATGACGGAGCGGGTCCAGCCCGGCACCCCGGCCAGCACCCCCATCACCCGCCACAGCAGCAAGGTCGCCGCCACCAGGAACAGCCACAGCCCCCAGCCGGCCGACAGGTCCAATCCCTCTTTCAGCAAATGGAACGGCAGGAGCCAGGCCAGCGCCACACCCGCCAGCTCCACCCAGGCACCCCAGACCCGCTTCGGCGCGGACCGGCCGGCAATCACCGCCAGCACCACGCCGATGAGGAACAGCGGCGCCATGGTTCCACCGAGCCAGCCGACGGGCGTATCGTCGAACCTGCCCAGCGGCAGGACCAGCGCCACCAGCGCCGGCAGGACCACGGCGACCAGCCCCCAATCGGCGGCGCTGCGCAGGCTGGTGCGGTAAGGGTTCGTCAAAGCCTCGCTCATCGCGCACCCGCCCGGCCCAGCAGAACCAGTTCCAGCCCGCGCACCACCCCGATCAGCGCCACCGACAGCAGCGAGGCCATGATCAGCGCCGACCAGATCTGCACCGTTTGCCCATAATAGGACCCGGACAGCAGCCGCGCCCCCAGCCCGGCCTGCCCGCCGGTCGGCAGCTCGCCGACGATGGCACCGACCACGCTGATGGCGACCGACACCTTGAGGCTGGCGAACAGGAAGGGCATGGACGCTGGAAGCCGCAACGACCAGAAGGCGCGCATCCCGCCCGCCGAATAGGTCCGCATCAGATCGAGCCACAGCGGATCGGCGGAGCGCAGCCCCTTCACCATGCCCACGGTGATCGGGAAAAAGCACAGATACATGCAGATCACCGCCTTCGGCAGCAGCCCGGTCAGCCCGATGTTGCCGAGAATCACGACGATCATCGGCGCGATGGCCAGGATCGGGATGGTCTGCGACGCGATCACCCAGGGCAGCAGGCTGGCCTCCAGCGTCCGGGTGTAGACGATACCGGCGGCCAGGAGAATGCCCAGAACCAGCCCCATCGCCAGCCCGGTCAGCGCCGCCTCCGTCGTCACCCAGGCGTGGAACAGCAGGTTGCGCGGGCTGGTCGGCGCATAGCCGGTCAGCGACTTCCACAACTCCACCACCACCTGATCGGGGGTGGGCAGGATCGGCCGCTTCATCGCATAGGCCTGGGCCAGCACGTCACCGAAGACCGTGGGCTTGCCGGTGCGGGCCAGCGTCTCCGCCGCCTGCGGCCAGTTCAGCCACGCCGCCCCGACATACCACGCCGCCAGCAGGAGCAGCGTCATCACCGTCACAGGAAGCGCACACTTAGTCATCGTAGCTGTGCCCCTCCTTGAGCCCCTCGCGCACGCGGTGGGCGATGGCGGCGAATTCGGGCGACTCGCGTATGTCCAGCGTGCGCTCGCGCGGCAGCGAATCGCAGTCGATGATGTCGAGGATGCGGCCGGGGCGCGGGCTCATCACCACGATGCGGGTGGAGAGGAAGACCGCCTCGGCAATGGAATGGGTGACGAAGACGCAGGTCTTGCCGGTCGCCCGCCACAGCTGGGTCAGATGCAGGTTCAGATGGTCGCGCGTGATCTCGTCCAGCGCGCCGAACGGCTCGTCCATCAGCAGCAGGTCGGGCTGCAGGGCCAGGGCGCGGGCAATGGAGACGCGCTGCTGCATGCCGCCGGAGAGCTGCCAGGGGAACTTGCGCTCGAAGCCGACCAAGCCGACGCGCTCCAGCTGTTCGCGGGCGCGCTGCTGGCGTTCGGCTTTGGACAGCCCCATGATCTCCAGCGGCAGCATCACGTTGCGCTCCACCGTCCGCCACGGATAGAGCGCCGGCGCCTGGAAGACATAGCCGTAGAGCCGCTTCAGCCGCGCCTGCTCCGGCGTCATGCCTTCGATGGCGACATGGCCGGAGGTCGGGCGTTCCAGATCGGCGATCACCCGCAGCAACGTGGTCTTCCCGCAGCCGCTGGGACCGATCAGAGAGACGAAATCGCCCCGGGCGATGGTCAGGTCGACCTCGCTGAGCGCCGTGACCGGCTTGTCCGCCGTGGGATAGACCAGCGAAAGCTTGCGCGCCTCGACGACCACCGGGGATGGGGCCAGGGACGCGGTACGGTCGTAGTCTTGCCGGGCAGCGGTCGCCTCCCGGACATCGAGCGGATTGGGGAAGGTCACGGGCGGCGGTCCTTCACAGCTCGGATTTGGGGAGCGGACTTGACGGTCCGGTCAGGAATCGTCCGCCCCGCAAACTATCACCCCTCCGATCGAGGCGCCAGAGTTGCAAAAGCCCAGGTCTCTCGCCTGAGGGCATCAGAACGCAACTTTAAGGGAAATTTTCGCCGAAGCGACGTTGGCATGCACATGCGTGCACGGTATTCTCGCGCCGCCGGACGCGCATCGTGCATGAAAGGCAACCGAAAGGAGGTGACGCGAGTGAGAAAATTCCTGAAGTGGCTTGGCCGCTTCTGGTTCAAGCTGAAGTTCGAGTTCCAAGCGGGCTTCAACACGGACCAGGACAGGTAAGCCAAGGATGGCGGGGCCGGGAAACCGGTCTCGTCATTCAGGAAAGCGCCTCGCGTCACCTCCTGCCCCCGAGATTACCACGCCCCCCGCCATTTTCAAGGTGCGGGCGAGGGGCCGCCCCGGCCTGACACGCTCCACGGGTACGGGCGATCGATCGGAGGAGAATGGGCGAAAGAACTGGACGGGCGGCACCCTGCCGGAACAGGATCACGCCCCTTCCCCGCAACGCCCTCAAGACATGCCCACCGCCAAGCCGCCCCCCAGCCTTGAGATCACGCGCGAGGACGGCGCGGCCGGTGCCGTGTTCGTGGCGACCCCGGTGCTGACCCCGGTGATCCGCACACGCTATCTGCTGATCGCGGGGCTTCTGGCCACGGGCTTCATCGCCGGGGCCGGTCTGGCGCCCGAGGAACTGGCCGGCATGCTGCAATGGCTGGCGGTCTTCTGCGCGGTTCCGGTGCTGCTGCTGTGGGTGGTGATGCTGACCGAGACGGTCCAGTGCCGGGCCGTGCGGCTGGGCGTGACGGCACGCGGGCTGACGGTGGACGGTTCACGCATCCATGCGCATGAGACGATCCGCGATCTGGCGCTGTACCCGATGGTGGGCGGCAAGCCGCTGTTCGTCGCCTGGATCGACCCGGCGCATGAATACGGCCACAAGGCGGAGATGAACCTCGTCGCCGGCAACGTCGCGCCCAATGATGCGGTGAAGGCGGAACTGAAGGCGGCGGGCAGCCGCAACGTGCGGCTGGTCATGCACCGGCGCGGCGGGCACAAGGCGATCGTGCTGGTGCGCGGCCTGACCCTGTCGGGCGGGCAAACCCTGCTGGCCGCCCTGGCGGCGGAGCTTCGCGCTCATAGCCGCTAGGGCGTCAGGAAAAGACCAGCGTGATCAGCGGCGCGGAATGGCCGGCGGCTCCGGCAGATCCTCTTCCAGGATGACGACGTTCAGGGCATAGGACACCTCGCCCTCGTCCTCGTCACGGTTCAGCGTGCCGAAGAACTCGCCATCCACCGTCACTTCGGCCGACTGGCCGGCCTTGGCCGGCGGCTCGATCACGATCTTCGGATTGCCCAGCGTCTTGCGCAGGTACATCTGCACGCGGGCGATTTCGGTGTCGGACATCCGGACGACGGACGGCTTGACGGGCGGCATGGCGAACCTCGTTGTCTGCGAAGGAGCGTCATATAGGCGGCTTCGCCGCGAAGGGAAAGCGATACCTCGCCGGATCTCCTCCCTCCCGCAGGAGACGCGGCGCCTGCTCCGGCTCCGCCCATTGTCCACGCGGGGTAACGCCGGCACAGTCCGCCGCCCCGAAAGAGCGGAGTCCCCGACTGGTGGAAAAGGCTATGCTCCCGGCGGCGGTACGCAACCCGGCATCGGGCGGCGCATAGGATCATGCCCGTGCCGGAGGCTGCCGCGCAGACGAAGGATGGAACGCCGTGACGATGACCCCGACTGCAAGCCATGCCACCCGCCGCAAGACAGGAGGATGGAGGCGTCGCCTTGAAGCGACCGTCCTCACGGCGGCGCTGCTGGCCGCCCTGCCCTTCGGCGGCGCGCTGGCGGACACTGGAAAGCGCGTGGCGCTGGTCATCGACAATGGCCGCTACACGGCGCTCGACGGCCGGTCGGATCAGGCCGCCGCCAATGCCTCGGCCATGGCGTCGGCCTTGCGCAACGCCGGTTTCTCGGTGACGCGGGCCGACAATGTCGGGCGGATCGCCATGGAATCGGCGCTGGAGCGCTTCCGCGAGGCGCTGTCCGGTGCCGACCTCGGCTTCGTCTATTACACCGGCCTCGCCGTCGGATTGGGGGAGCGGGAGTTCCTGCTGCCGGCCGACGCCGCGCCTACGGGTGCGGAGGACCTGCCACGCGCCGCCCTGGACCTCGACACCGTGTTGAGCGACCTGCGGGACAGCGGACGCAAGGCGGTGGTGGTGATCGACCCCGGCATCGCCGAGGCGCTGGCCCAGCGGGTCGGCGGCGGCGCGCTGGGCACGCCGATCGAGGCGGACGGCCTGTTCGTCGTCTACGCCCACCGTCCGGGCGTGCCGCCGGTGCCGCCCAAGTCGGGCAAGGGTCCCGATCCCTTCACCGCCGCGCTGGCGCGCGAGATGGTCAAGCCCGGCATCGCCTTCCGCGATTCGCTGGCCGAGGTGGCGCGCGCCGTCGCCGAACGCAGCGACGGCCGGCAACTGCCCTGGCTTCAGGACCGGTTGGGCAGCAATCTGGTGCTGGTGCCGGCCGTGGCATCGGCGCCCGCCAAACCGCCCGCCACACCGCCGGCCGCGTCCACCACATCTCCGGCAAAGGAACCGCCCGCGAAGGAACCGCCCGCGGTGACCACCCCAAGCCTTCCGCCCGGCGAATATGAGATGGCGAAGTCGAGCACCCTGTTCGACCGGCCGGCCGTCGGTGCGCGCGGCGTCGCACAACTGTCGGCCGGCAGCATGGTGACGGTGTTGGAGGCTGTGCCGGAAGGAAGCTGGCTGCGCGTGCGCGATCCGGCCGGCCGGACCGGCTATCTCACCGCCGGCGTGCTGGCCACCCGCTGGGCCGACCCGTCGCCACTCGCCGCCCGCGCCCGTGGTCCGGTGGAGGCCGGCCCCTCCTTCGGCGATCCCGGCATAGAGCAAGGGATGGAGCCGCCGGCCGCCGGCAATTCCGATCCGATCCGGACGGAGCAGCCGCGCAGCTTCCCGACCGCGCCGCCCGGCACCGGCTTCACTGTCCCGGACAGCCCGGCGGTGGAAGCGGAGCAGCAGGCGATGCGCACGCTCGGCGATGCCCGCACCGCCGCGGATCGGGCGCGCAGCCGTCCCGACAGCCGATACTGGAGCTACGGCTTCGCCGGCGGCGACCGTTATGAAGGAACCTGGGCGCAGCCATCCTCCGGTTCGGGGCTGGGCCGGCCGATCCGCCAGGGGGCGGGCGTCTACCACTTCGCCAACGGCCAGACCTATGAAGGGGAATGGTCGGGCGACCTGATGTCAGGCTATGGCGTGATGACCTTCACCGACGGCAGCCGGTTTGCCGGGCGCTTCCGCGACGGTCAACCGGACGGGCCGGGCGTCTTCCACTACGCCAATGGCGGACAGAGCGCCGGCCTGTGGCGCGGCTCCGTCCGCCTGGACCAGTAGGACCACCGCCGAGCGGGGATCAGCGGGGCTTCAGCGCCTCCACCACCTGCACATGGCCCTGCAGCGCGCCCAGAGTCAGGGCGGAGTTGCCGTTGGCGTCCATGCGGTAGGGGTTGGCGCCGCTGTCGAGCAGAAGCTTGGCCACCGCCTCGTGCCCGTTGTTGGCGGCGTACATCAGCGCCGACCAGCCATAGGCGGTGGTGCGGTCGACCATCACCCCATGCTGGATCAGCGTGCGCGCCACGTCCTGATGGCCGCGGGCGGCGGCGGCCATCAGCGCGGTCTTGCCGTCGCTGTTGGTGGTGTCGAGATCGGCGCCGCCGTCGGCCAGCGCGCGGACCACCGCATCATGCCCGCCCCAGGCGGCGTACATCACCGCCGTGGCGCCGTCGGAGGTGCGCAGATCGGATCGGGCATGACGGTCCAGCAACACCCGCACCGCATCGGTCAGCCCCTGTTCGGCGGCGATCATCAGCAGGGTCTTGCCATTCTCCAGCCGCGTATCCGGACTGGCCCCGGCCTGCAGCGTGCGCGACAGCTCCGACGGGTTGCGCAGCAGGGCCAGCACCGATTCGCGGTCGCCCAGACCCGGAGTCGCCTTCACCGGCGCCGCGGAACTTCCGCCGCCGGTGCCGGACGCGGTGCCGGTGGAAGGGCCGTTGGAGGGGCCGGCATAGGCCCGCTGCTCGCCCGCCGCGCGGATTCGTTCGGCCAGATCGGGGCTGGCAGGCGAGATCATCTGCGCCCGCTCGTAGAAGCGCTTCGTCTCCGACCAGTCGCCGTCGCGCTCCGCCATCATCGCCCAGCGGCGATAGGTGTCCTCCATGGTGGTCAGCAGTTCCGCCACCTCGGGCGCCGACGGCGCGATCTGGCGGATGCGCTGCACCGTCTCGAAGGCATTGTCGCCGGGCGGGGTGGTCAGGCGCTTGCCGGCAATCTGGCGGCGGGCCTGATCGACCATGCTGCGCACGCGCTGGGCGGTGTCGGCGTCGGGAACGGCGACCTGCGGCACGGCGGGAACGGCGGGCGTGGCCGATGGGTCCTCCAGCGGCGGCAGCGAGGCCACGCCCGGCGCCGCCTCCGCATTGCCCGGCGAGGCGGAGGGCTTGGCGGCTGACGGCTGCGACTGGGCCGGCGGCAGTGCCGCGGTCTCGACCGGCGCCGCCGCCGGCGGAGTGGCTGTCGAGGCGGGCACCGCCGCCTTCGCCACCGTCTGGGTGCCGCTCGCAGGCGGCTGCGCGCTCTGGGCCGGCGTCTTCTGAGCATCGGCGGTGGCGGCCGGACGCGGGGCGGGTGGCGTAGACGTCGGGGAGGAAGCGGCAGGCGCCACAGGAACGGAGGCTGCCGGAACCGACGTTGCCGGAACCGACGGGCCGGCACCGGGCGCGGCCGTGGCAGTATCGGCGGCAGCCTGCCGGCTGGCGGCCGGAGTCTCGTCACCGGTCAGGCCCAGCACCGTCCGCTCGACCGCATCGCGCGCGCGGACCCACCCCTCCTCCACCATCGCCAGCGCCCGGTCGGGGAAGGCGCCCGGCATCGCGGTGGCGATGGCGGCGCCTGCGGCTCCCAGCAGGACCAGGGTGGTCAGCGCCGCTCCGGCATAGAGCCCGGTCCGGCGCGGCGCCCGCATCGTCTGGCCCTGGCCGAAACCCGGGTACCCCCGGTTACGATAGTCGACGACCGGCCCTTCCGCACCGGCCATCGGTCCGGGATCGCGGTCGCTCCATTCCTGATCGCCCGACCAGCGGTGATCCTGCGGCCGGTCTTCCTGCCGCTCACCCACCGACCAGTCGTTCGCGGGCGGAATCGCCGCCGACTGGGGCGGCGGCGCCAGGATCGGCACCGGACGCGGCGCCGGCGATGCGGCGGCCTCCTGCGACTCGTCGACGAAGCCCCCGCCGGGCGACATCCGGTAGATCACGCCCATGTCGCGCAGCACATCCGTCAGCCCGGCCCGCGCCAAGGTTCCTTCCAACTCGGGAGTGCCGCAGAGCAGCACCTGCATGAAGCGGCCGGACGGCGTTTCCGCCCGCGTCAGATCGACCAGATCGGTCAGCACCGGCGGCGCCAGCACGGCGGCGTTATCCACCGCCAGCAGCCCGGAGCCGGCAAGCTCCAGCCTTTCCTCCAGCGCGGCGATCAGGGCGTCGAAATCGACCTCGCCGCCCTCATCCCCGGCGGCCAGATCGGGCAGCGCGCCGGTGCCGGCCGCGGCGACCAGATCCTCCAGCTCCGCGCCGAGCGACGCCGCGACCGGCAGCGCCATGGCGCCGTCCGCCTCGACGTGCTCGACCAGTTGGCGGAACAGCGCGGGACGGCCCGACCCGGCATCTCCCACCAGCACCAGCAGCCTCTTGCGGGCCAAAAAGGCGAGAACCAGTCCATCACGGATCTCGGCCGCCGTGGCGCCGGCGGATTCGGAAACGGGATCGTGGTAGCCCGGAGCGGCGCGCCGGGCGCGCGAGGAATGTTTCGGGGCAGAACGGTCCATGGACATCTCAAGACGCCGATCAGTGAAGGATGCGCTCATGAGACTCTAGTGATGCCCCCCGCAAGCCCCGACGGGGCAAAGGGCGGTTACCCCCTCTCTTCCGGGGTGGGTGGATTGACCCTTCCGGCACGAAAGCATCCCTGGCCCGCCGATCGGGGGAGCGGTATAGGGTTGCCCCCGAAAATCGGTCATCTTCCACCATCCGGACGGCGGCAGGCATGCGACTCGGAATCGATTTGGGCGGCACCAAGATCGCCGCCGTGGCGCTGGATCGCGACGGGACGGAACTCGCCCGCCACCGCCGCCCGACCCCGCGCGGCTACGACGCCACGCTGGATGCGCTGGCCGAGACGGTGGCCGCCCTCATTCCTGCCGGTATTCCCGCTGGCGACACGCGTGGCGTCGGCATCAGCCTTCCCGGCGTGGTCGATGCCGCCGCCGGACGGGTGCGCGCGGTGAACCTGCCATGGCTGGAGGGCCGTCCCTTCGCCGAGGATGCGGCCCGGCGGATCGGCCGGCCGGTGCGGATCGCCAATGACGCCAACTGCTTCACCCTGTCGGAAGCGACCGACGGCGCAGCGGCCGGTGGCGCCTCGGTGGTGTTCGGCGTCATCCTCGGCACCGGGGTCGGCGGCGGCATCGTCATCGACGGGCGCATCCTGCCCGGCGCCAACGGGCTGGCCGGCGAATGGGGCCATGCGCCGCTTCCCTGGCGCGAGGAGGCCGACGGCCCACCGGTGCCCTGCGGCTGCGGCAAGACGGGGTGCCTGGAGACGGTGCTGTGCGGCGCCGGTCTGACCCGCCTGCATCGCCATCTGACCGGCGAGACGCTGGACCCGCCGGAGATCGCCGCCCGCGCCCTGGCCGGCGATGCCGCCGCGGCCGGAACATTGGCCCGGCATGCCGACGCGCTGGCCCGGGCGCTGGCCCCGGTGCTGAACCTGCTGGACCCGGACATGGTGGTGGTCGGCGGCGGCCTGTCCGCGCTGCCCGGCCTGTGCGAAGCGGTGACGCGGCGCTGGGGCGCCTGGACGCTGGCGGCCGAGCCGCGCACCCGGATGGCCGTTGCCCGCCATGGTGCCGAAAGCGGAATGCGCGGCGCCGCCCGCTTGTGGCCGGACTGAGCGTCACCACCTCTGCGACGGCGACCGCAACCAACGGTCACGGAGTGGCACGGGACTTGCGCATTCTCCGGTCGGACCGAACGGGGGTACGCCCATGATGCGGAAAAAAGTGGGGACGCGGGCTGCGGGCAACAGCGTCCATTTGCATTTTGCAAACCGGAACGCGACGCGGGCCGGAAAACCGGCAGTGCGTTTGCATTCTGCAAATGACCCTGACGCAAGTCAGGGCACCGGACGCCATCTGGAGCATGCCTGCGCCAGCCTGCAAAACGCGGCCGTCGAATTGGAGACGGTGCTGGCGAGACTGCCCGGCGACGAGCAGGCCGATCTGCACGAGGCGATCGGGTCGATCATGGAGACGCTGCAGTTGATCGCATCGACCCATGCCCGGCTGGAGCCGCCGATCGCTGCCGACTGACCCGCCGGTAAGCCGGCTGACGACGAGAAAGACGACATGAAAAAGGGCGGCCACGCGGACCGCCCTTTTCGTTCGTCCGACGGCAGTGGCCTGCTCAGTCGGTGATGGTCTGCCAGAAGAAGAAAGCGACGGCGAGGACCATGATGGCGATGTCCATGGGAACGACTCCTGTGGATGACGGCGGATAGGCGTTTCACGTCGATCTATACGACAGTTCGCCGGCCGGTGGCAGTGCTTCCGTTCCCCTGCGGCGGTTTTTCACCCCCCGGCCCGGTCTGACAGCCGATCCGCACAAAAAATTCCGCTGGACGGACAGCGTCCACGGTCCGGACAACGCCCAAATCCGGAGCGCCTCCACAGCCGCCAAACCCAACGGCCAGCCCCGGATGGCCGCCGCCAATCAGCGCAACTCTTTGCAAGCAAAAGATTTTCTTACTCAGCGGAATCGCCGGCACCGGTGGCCGACCACGCCCAAGCGGCGGCCCGTCCCGCTTAAACTGCGGATTCCAGACGGAAAAACCGCAGCGCTATGACTTTTTTCAGGGGTTGCCTTCCCAGGGGGCTTTCTGGCAAGAAAAAGGCCGCTGAAGTCAGCGGCCTTGAGTTTAGGGAGGAAACGCCCAAGAAGGGCGAAGCAGCAATCGCTTGCTGCACTGCAACAGTATCAGAACCCGGGGGGCCTGCAACCCCCAAAGCCGGCCCCTGCGTGGGGCCGCAGCTTTTGGCGGGATGTGTTGCCGATCGGCCACATCAAGCCCGCTCCTTCATTGGGACACTGGCCGTTTTTCCCTCCCGCCCGTTACTCACCTGCGGCGTGCCGGCTCCGGTCAGCCGCCGCATCCCGACAGGCAGCGGCGCGAGGAGCCAGCATTGACCCTCTTCCCACCATCCGCTTTCACGGAATTCGACGCTTTCACCGCAGCGCTGGGCGGACGCACCCCCGCCCTGTTCCTCGACTATGACGGAACGCTGGCCGCCATCGCGCCGCGCCCCGAATTGGCGGTGATGCCGGACGAGGCGCGCGCGGTGGTGCAGCGGCTGTCGGCCCTCTGCCCGGTCGCCTTCGTCAGCGGGCGCGACCTGGATGACCTGACGGCGATGGTCGCGGTGGAGGGGCTGGTCTATGCCGGCAGCCACGGCTTCGACCTGCGCGGTCCGGACCTGCGCCGGCAGGTGGGGGTGGAGTATGTTCCCGACCTCGACGCGGCCGAACGGCTTCTGCGCGACCGGCTCGGCGGTATCGCCGGCGCTCTGGTGGAGCGCAAGCGCTTCGCCATCGCCATCCACACCCGGCAGGTTGCCCCGCCCGACAAGCCGGAGGTCGGCGAAGCCGTCCGCGCGGTGGCGGAGGCCCAGCCGCGCCTGCGCATGACCGGCGGCAAGGAACTGTTCGAGCTTCGCCCCAACCTGCCCTGGGACAAGGGTCGCGCCGTGGTCACCCTGCTGGAGACGCTGGGGCTGGAGGGAAACGGCACCCTGCCGATCTATCTCGGCGACGACGAGACGGACGAGGACGCCTTCCGCGCGCTGGCCGGCCGCGGAGTCGGCATCCGGGTGATGGAAAGCCCGGCCGAGACCGCGGCGACCTGGAGCCTGCACGATCCGGCGGAGGCCACGGCGTTCCTGGGGCGGCTGGCGGACTGGCTGGCGGAGGGGTAATGGTCGGTGGGGGCTGACTTCGCCCCCATTCACCAACCCTAAACCCTCAGCCCGCTATCCTGACCGCTCAACCAGCCGGACAGCGCGTCATGGACATCGGATCAGCCATCGGATCGGCCAGCACCGCCACGCCCTCCCGGCCGCAGGCCAGCGCGCTCGACGGATTGCAGGACGCGCAGGCACGGACCGAAGCGGCGTCGGAGCAGATCGCGGCGGGCAACCTGGACCCGGCGGTGGTGCTGGACCTGACCTCCGCCCAGGTGGACTTCGCCGCGAACGCCAAGGTGCTGCAGGCGACGCAGGAGAACAGCCGCCGCCTGCTCGACATGCTGGCCTGAAACCTAAACCCGGATCAGCGGGGCTTGTTCGGGCCGTAGATCTTGGGCTGGCTGAAGTTCAGATGGTCGAGCAGCCCCTGGGTGGCGCAGCCGTCGACCGGCAGTTTCGCCGCACGCTGGTAGGAGCGGATCGCGGTGCGGGTGCGCGAGCCCATCTTGCCGTCCACCGTCCCGGCGTTGAAGCCGTGCTCGTTCAGCGCCTCCTGCGCGCCGGAGATGAAGGCCTGTCGCATCTCGTCCGGCAGATTGTCGGTCTCGCAGGCCGCGAAGGCCGGGGTCGCCAGCAGCATGGCGCCGCACAGGGCCGGAAGAAGAAGTCTGTTCATGGATCGGTTGCTCCAGATCGTTGGGGCCGCAGCCTGTTGAAACAGCCGAGCCCAGCCTTGCATTCCAGAATGCTGGGAATCAAAAAGGGCGGCCGCAAGCGACCGCCCTTTTTTCGTTCCGACCCGTCAGCCCCCGGCGGCGTGCGCGTCGTCGCTCTGCCCCTTGATCCGGGAGGCGAGCGCCGCCTCCAGGAAGGGATCGAGCGCACCGTCCAGCACCGCCTGGCTCTGCGAGGTTTCCACCTCCGTCCGCAGATCCTTCACCATCTGGTAGGGGTGCAGGACATAGGAGCGGATCTGGTGGCCCCAGCCGATGTCGGTCTTGGTGGCTTCCAGCGCGGCGGCGGCATCCTCGCGGATCTTCAGCTCGCGTTCGTACAGGCGGGCACGCAGCATGTCCCACGCCTTGGCGCGGTTCTTGTGCTGCGACCGTTCCTGCTGACAGCTCACCACGATGTTCGTCGGGATGTGCGTGATGCGCACCGCCGAGTCGGTCTTGTTGATGTGCTGGCCGCCGGCCCCCGACGCACGGTAGGTGTCGATGCGGCAGTCCTTCTCGTTGATCTCGATGTCGATCTTGTCGTCGATCACCGGGGAAATCGAGACGGCGGCGAAGCTGGTCTGGCGCCGCGCCTGGCTGTCGAACGGGCTGATGCGCACCAGACGGTGCACGCCGGCCTCGGTCTTCAGCCAGCCATAGGCGTTGTGGCCCTTGATCTGCACGGTGGCCGACTTGATGCCGGCCTCTTCACCCGGCGTCTCGTCCAGCCATTCGGTCTTGTAGCCGTGCTGCTCCGCCCAGCGGGTGTACATGCGCATCAGCATCAGCGCCCAGTCCTGGGCCTCCGTGCCGCCGGCGCCGGCATTCACCTCGACGAAGCAGTCGTTGGCATCGGCCTCGCCCGACAGCAGGCTTTCGATCTGCAGCTTGTTGGCGCGGTCGCGCAGGCCGTAGAGCTGGGCCTCGGCATCGGCGACGACGGTGGCGTCCCCTTCCGCCTCGCCCATCTCGATCAGCTCCAGGCTGTCGGACAGATCGCGCTCCAGCGCCCGATACCCGGCGACGGAGGTGTCGAGCTGGGTGCGCTCGCGCATGATGGTCTGGGCCCGCGTCGGGTCGTCCCAAAGCTTGGGATCCTCCGCGAGGTTGTTCAGTTCGTCGAGACGCCGCAGTGCATTGTCCCAGTCAAAGATGCCTCCTCAGCAGCGCCAGCGATTCTCTGATCTCGCCGGCGGCCGCTTCGATCTCGGCCCGCATGGCGGTGCCTCCTCGTCAGCCAGAGTTGAAGGGTTTGTCGGCTGCATATGTAGCCGCTCGTTCCCCGCCTTGCACCCTCTTAATGACCGCGGGCAGGCCAACCGGAAGCCCGCAATGGGAGGGCTTGCCACTTTCGTGTATGGCCCAGCCCCTGCTTGGAGGTCCTAACCGTTTGGGATCATCGGTCCGGCTCATTTCAGAGTACGTCCCAAATCCGGCCGCACAACCCTACCGCGGAGGCCGGGAATTCCCGAAATCGAGGTTATGGTCGGCGTCATTCCGCGCCTTTTTTGCGCGTTTCCGCGCATGGCCATTCCTGCGCGGATGCAAGGACGCGCGACCACCTCTGCCGGGGGCACGATGAGCTTCACCAGCCTGAATTTCCTGCTGTTCATCACCGTGTTCAGCGCCGGTTTCATGGCGCTGGCCCGCACCCGCGCCTTCACGCCCTTCCTGCTGGTGGCGAGCTACATCTTCTACGGCTATTGGGACTACCGGTTCTGCGGCCTGCTGGCGCTCAGCACCTTCATCGACTTCTATTGCGGGTTGAAGATCGCCGATGCGCCCGACCGCAGCACCAAGAAGATGTATCTGTTCATCAGCCTGGGTGCCAACCTGGGCATGCTGTTCTTCTTCAAATACTACAACTTCTTCGCCGACAGCGCCGAGGTGGCGCTCGCCTCGCTGGGGATCGAGATCGGGCGGCGGACGCTCGACATCCTGCTGCCGGTCGGCATCTCCTTCTATACCTTCCAGAATCTCAGCTATGGCATCGACCTCTATACGGGAGAGCTGAAGCAGCCGGAACGCTCGCTGGTGCGCTATGCCAGCTTCGTCGCCTTCTTCCCGCAGCTGGTTGCCGGACCCATCGTGCGGGCGCGCGACCTGCTGCCGCAAATCCAGCAGCGCCCACGCGACATCCCGTTCGAGGAGCGCTTCGCCGGGCTGGAAAAGGTGATCTGGGGCTATTTCCTGAAGATCGGGCTGGCCGACAACGCCGCGGTGGTGGTCGACGCCCGCTTCCACCAGCCGGAGTTCTTCAACGCGCTCCAGCATGTGATCGGGCTGATCTGCTTCTCGCTGCAGATCTACGGCGACTTCGCCGGCTATTCGCTGATCGCCATCGGGCTGGCGCAGATCTTCGGCTACACCATGTGCCAGAACTTCGCCCGGCCCTATTTCGCCACCGGCATGCGCGATTTCTGGCGGCGCTGGCACATCTCGCTGTCCACCTGGTTCCGCGACTATGTCTATGTGCCGATGGGCGGCAGCCGCACGCGCTGGCTGCGCATCCGCAACGTCGTCATCACCATGCTGATCTCCGGCCTGTGGCACGGCGCCAACTGGACCTTCGTCCTGTGGGGGGCGCTGCATGGCGGGCTGATGCTGGTCGAGGACGGCGCCCGCCGACTGGCCGTCCTCAGCCCGGTGCGGCTCAGCGGTCCGGTGCTGGCCGCCGGGCGGCTGGTGATGATCGGGCTGGTCTTCGCCGTGGTGACGCTGACCTGGCTGCCCTTCCGCGCCGACAACCTGCACACGGTCTGGACCATCCTGGGCATCATCGCCGACGGTGATTTCGGGCTTCAGCAGGGCAACCAGCAGGCCAGCTCGCTTCTGCGTGTCGCCGTCACCGGCCTGATCGTGCTGATGGTCGACGCGATGATCGAGCGTGGGGCCGGCCGCCGCTATGCCGGGATGAATGTGGTGGCGCGGTCGATGGCCTGCTCCGCCCTGATCCTGGTGATGCTGCTGTTCGGCAGCTTCGCCAACCACGCCTTCATCTACTTCCAGTTCTGACCCGACGGAGCCCCCTCCCATGTATCGCCTTCTGGCTTGCATCGTGCTGATCCTCGCCACCGTCACGGCGATGGACCGGGTCCTGGCGTCGGCGCTGGGCGGCCTGCTGCTGCGCTCCAGCGACCGCTTCATGGCGATCTACCGCCCGTTCGAACCGGAAGCCGAAAGGCCGGGCATCAAGCCGCCCGCCAGACCGCCCGCCGATCAGGGAGAGCAGCCGAGTCCCCTGCTGGTGAAGGCCGCCCTGAAAGCCGAGCCGCACCCGGTTCGCGGGCCGGCCGACGTGCTGGTGCTCGGCAACTCGCGGGCGGACAACCATTTCCCCGTCTCCGCCCTGCAGGACATGACCTGTGGCCGGGCGTTGAATTTGGGAATGGGCGGGGCGCCGACCGTGCTGTCGGCCCTGTTGTGGGAGGACTACGTCGAACGCCACGGCGCGCCGCGCCTGCTGGTGCTGGAGCCGACCGGCGTGGTCGACAACCCGCACGACCTCGCCGACCTGCCGCTGCTGGCCTACTACTCGCCGCGCATCGACGCCTTCGTCCGGCAGGAGAACGAGGAGCTGTGGATGGCCAACCACGCCTTCCACCTGATGACCTTCAACAACAACCAGACCATGCGGCTGATCGCCGGTCTGGTGAAGCCCGCCGCCGACCGCACCCTGGTGGGCGCCATCCCCGAACCGATGAAAATCCAGCTCGCCGCCGCGCCCGAGGAAGTGATGACCGCCGCCGACGTCAACTGGCAGGCGCTGGACCACATCATCCGCAGCGCCCAGGCGCATGGCACCCGGGTGGCGGTGGTCATCACCCCCTATTTCCCGACCTATGCCGGCAAGCTGAGGAATTTCGACGCCTTCTTCGCCGAGCTGAAAAGCCGCCTGCCCGCCGGCGTCACCGTGGTCGACGCCCGCCGCGCGGTGGACAAGGACGAGCTGTTCATGGACGCCCTGCACGTCAACGAGGACGGCGTGCGCGCGATGTTCGCCGCACTGGAACCCGCCTTGCGCCCGCTCGGAACCTGCCCGGTGGACGCACTGGCCTCGCTGTCGGCGGCGGGTTCGACGCACTGACCGCGACAGCATCGTTTCGTAGCGGATGCAAAGAAGGGGCGCCCACAGTGGGCGCCCCTCTTCTTTTGGCTCAGTAGAGCCCGCCGGTTCCCAGCGTCGCCGCGGCCGGCGGAGCCGGCACGCCCGGCTGTTGCGAGCCGAAGCCGCCTGTGGCGTTCGGATCGCCCATCATGGCGCCGGAAGCCTGCGAGGAGCCGTCGAGCACCACCTGCGGCTGGTCGGGGTTGGGCTCGGTGCCCGGCAGGAAGGCTTCCCAGATTGCGCGGTTGTCCCCCGGCTGGGCCAGTTGGCCGTTGGCCGGGTTGACGCGGACGAGGCGCAGGCCGGGCGGCACGCGGAACGGCGTCGCCGGCTTGTCCTTCAACGCCACCTGCATGACCTCCTTGAACACCGGCACCGCGGCGGACCCGCCGGTCTCGTGGCCGCCCAGCGAGCGCGGCTGGTCGAAGCCGATGTAGGTGCCGACCACCAGATCGGGCGAGAAACCCATGAACCAGGCGTCGTGGCTGTCGTTGGTGGTCCCGGTCTTGCCGGCCAGCGGCTTGCCCAGCGACTTCAGCGCCGCCGCGGTGCCGCGCTGAACCACGCCTTCCAGGATCGAGACGATCTGGTAGGTGGTGCGCGGGTCGTTCACCTGCTCCCGGGTGTCGGGCACCGCCGGCACCGCCATCCCGTCCTTCCAGGCGACGTTGTTGCAGCCCTCGCACGGGCGGTTGTCGTGGCGGAAGACGGTCTTGCCGTTGCGGTCCTGCACACGGTCGATGAAGGTCGGCACCACCCGCTTGCCGCCATTGTCCAGCATGGCGTAGGCGGTGGCGAGCCGCAGCACCGTCGTCTCGCCGGCACCCAGCGACATCGGCAGGTAGGGCTGCAGGTTGTCGACGATGCCGAACTTCTCGACCAGCGCCTTGACCTTGTCCATGCCGATCTGCTGGGCGAGGCGGACGGTCATGACGTTGCGCGACTTCTCGATGCCGACGCGCAGCGGGGTCGGCCCGTAGAATTCATGGCTGTAGTTCTCCGGCCGCCAGACCGGCTGCCCGCCGCCCGGATCGAAGGAGAAGGGCGCGTCCATCACCAGCGACGACGGGGTGAAGCCCTGGTTCAGCGCCGTCAGATAGACGAAGGGCTTGAAGGACGAACCGGGCTGGCGCAGCGCCTGGGTGGCACGGTTGAACACGCTCATGGCGGGGGAGAAGCCGCCGACCATCGCCAGCACGCGGCCGGTGTGCGGATCGAGCGCGACGAGGCCGCCCTGCACCTGCGGGATCTGGCGCAGGGCATAGCTGTTGGGCGGCAGTTCCTTGGGCGCGGACTTGTCACCCTTCTTGGCCGGCTTCTCGTCCTCGTCCTTCGACGGACCGCTCAGCGGCTCGACCAGCAGGACATCGCCCAGCTTGGCGACGTCGGACGGCTTGCGGATCGCCGGGCCGGAGACGTCGCCATCCTTGGAGGCGCGCGCCCAACGCAGCTCGGACAGCGGGATGCGGCCGCGGCTGCCGTCGGCAAGTCCGATGTCCAGCCCGTCCGACTGGTCGTCCTTCAGCACCACCGCCATCTTCCAGCCTTCCGACCCGGCGGGCGGCGGCAGGGCGGCCAGCTTCTTCGGCCAGTTGTCGAAATTCTCCATCTTGGCCACTGGGCCACGCCAGCCATGGCGGCGGTCATAGGCGATCAGCCCGTCGCGCAGCGCCTTGGTCGCGGTCGCCTGCAGCGTCGGATCCATCGAGGCGCGGACCGACAGCCCGCCCTCATACAGCGCCTGCTCGCCGTAGAGCTTCACCAGCTCGCGCCGGACCTCCTCGGAGAAATACTCGGCGGTCACCACCTCCTGCTCGTCGCGCTTGCGGGTGACCAGCGGCCGTCCTTGCGCGGCCTTCGCCTCCTCCGGCGTGATGTAGCCGTCTTCCGCCATGCGGCCGATCACCCAGTTGCGGCGGGCGACGGCGGCGTCGTGCTGGCGGTCCGGATTGTAGTTGGAGGGCGCCTTGGGTAAGGCCGCCAGGAAGGCGACCTCCTCGATGCTCAGCTCGTCCAGCGCCTTGTTGAAATAGTTCAGCGCCGCCGCCGCCACGCCGTACGAACGGTTCCCCAGGAAGATCTCGTTCAAGTACAGCTCCAGGATGCGGTCCTTGCTGAAGGTCCGCTCGATGCGGATCGCCAGGATCGCCTCCTTGATCTTGCGGGCGAAGGAGACCTCGTTGGTCAGCAGCATGTTCTTGGCGACCTGCTGCGTGATCGTGCTGGCGCCGACCGGGCGGCGGTCGCGGCCGAAATTCTCGACGTTGGTCAGGATCGCACGCAGGATGCCGATCGGATCGACGCCCTGGTGGCCATAGAAATTCTTGTCCTCGGCCGCCATGAAGGCATTCATCACCTGACGCGGCATGGCGTCGATCGGCACGAAGATGCGCCGTTCCGACGCGAATTCCGCCATCAGGCGCCCGTCGCCGGCATAGATGCGCGTGGTCACCGGCGGCTCGTAATTGGCCAGCTTGGTGTAGTCGGGCAGGTCGTGGTCGTAATGCTCGAACAGGAAGACCAGCCCTCCGGCGCCGGCAAGAGCCAGCATCACGAAGGCCATCAGCAAGGACAAAAGAAGGCGCATGACCGATCCCGCAAGAGACGACGAACGGCGCGCCGGCAGTCCGGTCAATGGATCCGGATCGCAGGTGCGCCTGACAGGGCGGCGCATCCTACACCGCCGCAGTGCGAAGTGCCGCCCTCGTTCCCGTCATGTCAGGAAAATGTGACACGCAGAGGGCGCCCGCAAGAAGGCGCCGGCGCAAAGGGGGTATTCGGGCAATCAGTATGCCGGCAGCCCGGCCGCGTTTTAGCTCCGTTGCGTGCCGTGCAGCCAACGGAAATAGGCGTCGATGGTCCGGGCCAGCCCCTTGCCCAAACGCTCGCGGTGGCCGGAGGAGGTCAGCAGCTTGATATCCCGCTGGTTCGACAGGTATCCCATCTCGATCAGCGCCGACGGCACGTCGGGCGCGGTCAGCACGGCGAAGCCGGCCTGCCGGTGCGGCCGGTTGGGGATCAGCGGCACGTCGCGACCGAGATTCTGCAGCGCCAGCGTCGCGAACCGCTTCGAATGGTTCATGGCGTCGCGCTGGGCCAGATCGATCAGGATGTTGGCGACCAGCTTGTTCTCGCCCGACAGGTCGAGCCCGACCAGGGCGTCGGCCCGGTTCTCCTTGGCGGCCAACATCTCCGCCTCGCGGTCGGACGCCTTGTCGGACAGGGTATAGATCGACATGCCGCGCACGTCGCCGCTGCTGATGCTGTCGGCATGCAGCGAGATGAACAGGTCGGCGCCGGCCTCCCGCCCGATGGAGACGCGGTCGCGCAGGCGGATGAACACGTCGCTGTCGCGGGTCAGCTTCACCCGGTAGCGGCCGGTCGCCTCCAACTGGCGCTTCACCTCCTTGGCGGTGGCGAGCGTGATGTCCTTCTCATAGATGCCGCCGACGCCGATGGCGCCGGGGTCCTGGCCGCCATGGCCGGGATCGAGCACGATCAGCGGCTTTTCCGCCACCGTCGGCGGCTTGTTGTCCGGCAGCGGCGGGGCAACGGGCAGCGCGGCCGGGATCAGCTGGGCAGGCGGGATCGGCGGCAGCGGCGCGAAGGGCGGCGGGGCGCTGACAGCGGCATTGGTTTCGGCAGCCGGCGGCGAAGGCTGCGGAGCCGGAACCGGCGCCGGAACCGCCATCGCCGACGAGACGATGGACGACATCGTCAACGGGCTCTTGCCGGTAACCTCTTTGGCGTCCTTCCCGGCCGCGGCGAGCTGCCTGAACTCCGCCGCCGAGATCTTCTCCAGGTCGAGCACCAAGCGGGGCTGGTGGCCATCGCGCGCCGGGATCATGTAGCCGTCGCGCAGCCGGGCCGGGCCGACCGTCTCGAAGGTCAGGCGCGTGCCGCGCGGGCCGCCCGCCGCATGGTGGTAGCGCGCGACCACCCCCTTGCCCTCCACCGGCAGCGCGCCGCCGGGCCAGATCAGGTCGGGCAAATCGATGATGACGCGGTAGGGATCGGCGGCCATCGACACGGTGAAGGACACCGTGTCGCTCAGCTCCAGCACGAAGCGGGTCTTGTCCGGATGGATGCCCAGCCGGGCATCGACAACCGCCGTGCGCGGCGGCGCCGACGGCAGGGCCGCGGTGGTCTGCGCCCTCGCAATGCCGGCCGTTCCGAAGCCGATCAGCACCAGCGCCAGCAGAGCCGGCAGAACCGCACCGAGAACGCGCATCGCCAGCCGATGGGGCGAAGCGATGGCTGGAGCGGCGGCTGTGGTCGGGCTGGGCGGCCGTGGCATCGAAACTCCTCGGCGGCTGAAGGGGCACAAAACAAGGCAACGGACGCTCAGCTATAGCCTAGCCAATTCAACGCTCTCAACGCGGATCGTCAGAGCTTGAGTCAATTCCGGACGGGGGTGCCGTTCCTGCAACAGTGAGCGCGAGCGCAGCGGCGGCCATGTCGGGACGGGCTGCCATGGTGGAGGCACGCTCCTTCGCTTCCCCGCGACGAACTTGTTCGCCGAATCGGCGCATTTCCGCGTTGTGCAAGAGGGATCGCTTGTCTATGGTATCTTTGCGACAGACCGCAATTCGCCAGATTCGGGTCGGACTCCCAAGGTGAGCGCCGATTCGCTGATGCCGGGACCAACCTCCCAGGATCAGCCGATCGCCGGTCACGGGGCCGACCAAGGGGCTGCGGCGTCGCCTCCGACACCGCCTGTCCGGCCATCCGCGCCGGAGGGACGTCGCGGGGTGGCGCGTTCGGATTGGCGGTGAGAGGACGAAACCTCGAAGCTGGCTGTGGCCGCAAGGCGGCAGCCCGGCGCGTGTCGACCGGGCCGTCCTGGCTGCTCTCGTCAGCGCCGTTCGACGGTTCCGGTCCGTCGTGCCGTATGCTTCGCCCACAACAGACGCTGCGTCCAGGCGGCCCGACCGGTCGCGCGGGTTCCCTGGGTCGCGCCGTTGAGGACCGTATATGGCCAAGCGCATGCTGGTGGATGCCACGCACCCGGAAGAAACCCGGGTTGCCGTGGTCAATGGGAACCGGCTGGAAGAACTCGATTTCGAGATCGCCAGCCGCAAGCAGCTGAAGGGCAACATCTACCTGGCGAAGGTGACGCGGGTCGAGCCTTCGCTTCAGGCGGCCTTCGTGGAATATGGCGGGAACCGCCACGGCTTCCTCGCCTTCTCCGAAATCCATCCCGATTATTACCGCATACCCATCGCCGACCGCGAGGCCCTGCTGGCCGAGGAGCGCCGGCTGGAAGAGCAGGCGGAAGCCCGGGCCGAGGCCGCCGCCGACGGCGCCGTGATGGGCGAGCCGATCCGCCCCGAGCAGATCGTCGAGGAATGGTCGCCGATGCCCTCCCCCATCGCGCCCGAGGCGTCGGATGAGGAGGACGGCGACGACAACGGCGCCGAAGACACCGAGTCCGGTGACGAGCAGGCCGCCCAGACCGAGGGCGCCGCACAGGCCGCCGACAGCCCCGACATGGTCGGCGGCGACGAGGACGAAGAGGCCGAGACCCAGCGCCGCCGTTCGCGCCCGCTGCGTTCCTACAAGATCCAGGAAGTGGTGAAGCGCCGGCAGGTCATGCTGGTGCAGGTGACGAAGGAGGAGCGCGGCAACAAGGGTGCGGCGCTGACCACCTACCTGTCGCTGCCCGGCCGCTACTGCGTCCTGATGCCCAACACCGGCCGCGGCGGCGGGATTTCCCGCAAGATCACCAACCCGGCCGACCGCAAGCGCCTGAAGGAAATCCTGTCGGATCTCGACATTCCCGATGGCATGGCGGTCATCCTGCGCACCGCCGGGCTGGAGCGCTCCAAGCCCGAGATCAAGCGCGACCTGGAATATCTCCTGCGCCTGTGGGACGACATCCGCGAACAGACGCTGAAGTCGTCGGCGCCCTGCCTCATCTATGAAGAGGCGAACCTGATCAAGCGGTCGATCCGCGATCTCTACGCCAACGACATCGACGAGATCTGGGTCGAGGGCGAGGCCGGCTTCCGCACGGCGCGCGAGTTCATGGACATGCTGATGCCGGGCCATTCCCAGCGCGTCCAGCTGTACCGCGACAGCCAGATCCCGCTGTTCCACCGCTATCAGGTGGAAACGCAGATCGACGCCATCCACAGCCCGGTGGTGCAGCTGCGCTCCGGCGGCTACATCGTCATCAACCCGACCGAGGCGCTGGTCTCCATCGACGTCAACTCCGGCAAGTCGACCCGCGAGCGCAACATCGAGGAAACCGCCTACAAGACCAACCTGGAGGCCGCCGACGAGGTGGCGCGCCAGCTGCGCCTGCGCGATCTGGCCGGCCTGATCGTCATCGACTTCATCGACATGGAGGAGCCGCGGAACAACGCCGCCGTCGAGCGCCGCATGAAGGAGGCGATGAAGAACGACCGGGCGCGCATCCAGCTCGGCCGCATCTCCGCCTTCGGCCTGCTGGAGCTGTCGCGCCAGCGTCTGCGTCCGTCGCTGCTGGAGACCAACTTCGAGCGCTGCCCGCACTGCTCGGGCACCGGCGTCGTCCGTTCGGTCGAATCCGCCTCGCTGCACGTCTTGCGCGCCATCGAGGAAGAGGGCATCCGCAAGCGGTCGGCGGAGATCACCATCTACGTGCCGACCTCCATCGCGCTCTACATCCTCAACCAGAAGCGCGGTGAACTGGCCAAGATCGAAGAGCGTCATGCCTTCAGCGTCATGGTCCAGGCCGACGATACCCTGATCGCCCCGGACCACCGTCTGGAGCGCAACAAAGCCCGCCTGCCCGACGAGGAAGGCCCGCTGGTCAGCGCCGACCGCGTGATGGCCGAGACCGACCGCGCGCTCGCCGCCGAGCCGGTCCAGCCGGTGGAGGAGCCGGAAGCCGAGGTCGAAGCCGCCCAGGTCGAGGAGACTGCCGAGCGTGCCGAGACCAACGGCGATGGCAATGGCGAGGACCGTCGCCGCCGCCGCCGCCGCCGTCGGGGCCGTGGCCGTGACCGCGAGGAAGGCCGGGCCGAGGGCGACACCGCCGAGGGCGAGGGCGAGACGGAGGAGACCGAGGAGACCGTTCTGCCGATTGCCGCCGAGGCGATCCCCGGGGCCGCCATCTCCGAACCCGACGCCGACTCGGCTGAAGCCGAAGGCGACGACGAGGATGAGGACGGCGAGGACGAAACCGGCGCCGACGCCGGCGAGCGCAACGGCGAAGGCCGCAAGAAGCGCCGCCGCGGCAAGCGCGGTGGCCGTCGCCGGTCGCGCCGCGAGGGTGCGGAAGGCCTGGAGGGCGGCGAGGAGGCCGGTTCCGAGCAGCCCGCCGTTCCGGTTCAGGCCATTCCGGCCCCGGCCGAGGCGAGCGACCTCGACTGGATCCTGGCTGGCGATACGGCCCCGGCGGTCGAGCAAGCTCCGGTTCCGGTGACCGCCACCGAGCCGGCGGTGACCGCTCCGGCTCCGGCCGAAGCCGCCGCTGCGAAGGCTCCGGCCAAGAAGGCGTCGCGCAAGCGCAAGGCCGCTGCCGAGGCTCCGGCCGAGGCTGCCCCGGTGGCTGCCCCCGTGGCCGCTCCGGCGGTTGCCGAAGCCCCGGCCAAGGGCCGCAAGCGCAAGGCCGCCGCAGCGGTCGAAGCGCCGGTGGAAGCCGCTGCCGAAGCCGCGCCGGCCAAGAAGGCCTCGCGCAAGCGCAAGGCTGCCGCCGAGGCGCCGGTGGAGGCCGCTCCCGTGGCCGCTCCGGCCGCTGCCGAAGCCCCGGCCAAGGGCCGCAAGCGCAAGGCCGCTGCCGCCGCCGAAGCCCCGGCGGAGGTCGCGACCGACAAGGCTCCGGCCAAGAAGGCGTCGCGCAAGCGCAAGACCGCTGCCGAGGCTCCGGCGGAGGCCGCACCGGTCGCCGCCGCTCCGGCTCCGGTGCCCCAGCCCGCTCCGGCCGCCGAGCCCGCCAACGAGCCGGCTCCCGCCGGTGACGAGGACGAGGCAAATGCCAAGCCGCGCCGCGGCTGGTGGAAGCGGTAAGCCCAACGGCCCAACCGGGACCTCTGGAACGGGAAAAGGCGCCGCAAGGCGCCTTTTCCTTTTCCCGGACGTTATCACCCCTGCCACAGGACAGGTCGGACCATGAGCAAGGCCTTCACCCGCGAGAACGACACGCCGGACGACGACGAACTCGACGATCCGGCACCGCTGCCGCAGGGCTTCAAGAACTACATGACCCCGCCCGGCTTCCAACGCATGCAGGAGGAGTTGCGCCACCTGCTGCGGGTGGAGCGGCCGAAGGTGGTGGAGGTGGTGTCCTGGGCCGCCGGCAACGGCGACCGCTCTGAGAATGGCGACTATCTGTACGGCAAGAAGCGCCTGCGCGAGATCGACCGCCGCATCCGCTTCCTGAACAAGCGGCTGGAATCGGCGGTGGTGGTCAATCCGCAGGACCAGAAGAACCGCGAACAGGTCTTCTTCGGCGCCACCGTCACCTATGCCCGCGAGGATGGGTCGGAGAACACCATCACCATCGTCGGCGCCGACGAAGTCGACCCCGACCGCGGCCATGTCAGCTGGATCTCCCCCATTGCCCGCGCCCTGCTGAAAGCGCGGCAGGGCGATCTGGTGGATGTGCGCACTCCGGCGGGAATGGAGCAGGTCGAGGTGCTGGAGATCAGGTACGCGGGGTAAGGAGTGGTTGTGGCGCGGTGCCCCCTCCCCATCCCTCCCCCGCCTTCGGCGGGAGAGGGGGCAGGAGCTTTGCTAAAGTACGGCGGCAGTTCCCTCTCCCGCGAGAGCGGGGGAGGGTTAGCGAGGGGGCATCACTGCCGAGACCTCACTCCGCCGCCGGCTGGTAGATCTCCCCGCCCGACTCGCGGAACTTCTGCGACATCTCGGCCATGCCGGACTCCGCGGCGTCGCGGATTTCCTGCGTGATCTTCATGGAACAGAATTTCGGCCCGCACATCGAACAGAAATGCGCGGTCTTGGCGCCCTCCGCCGGCAGGGTCTCGTCGTGGTAGGCCATCGCCGTGTCGGGATCGAGCGACAGGGCGAACTGGTCGCGCCAGCGGAAGGAGAAGCGGGCGCGCGACATGGCGTCGTCGCGCAACCGCGCCGCCGGGTGGCCCTTGGCGAGGTCGGCGGCATGGGCGGCGATCTTGTAGGCGATGACGCCGGCCTTCACGTCGTCGCGGTCGGGCAGGCCCAGATGCTCCTTCGGCGTGACGTAGCAGAGCATCGCCGTGCCGAACCAGCCAATCATCGCCGCACCGATGGCGCTGGTGATGTGGTCGTAGCCCGGCGCGATGTCGGTCACCAACGGCCCGAGCGTGTAGAAGGGCGCCTCGCCGCACAGCGCGATCTGCTTCTCCACATTGTGCTTGATCTTGTGCATCGGCACATGGCCCGGCCCCTCGATCATCACCTGCACGTCGCGCGCCCAGGCGATCTTGGTCAGTTCGCCCAGGGTTTCCAGTTCGGCGAATTGAGCGGCGTCGTTGGCGTCGGCCTGGCTGCCCGGCCGCAAGCCGTCGCCCATCGACAGCGCCACGTCATAGGCGCGGCAGATTTCGACAATGTCGGCGAAATGGTCGTAGAGGAAATTCTCGCGGTGATGCGCCAGACACCATTTGGCGATGATCGAGCCGCCGCGCGAGACGATGCCGGTCACCCGCTTCGCGGTCAGCGGGATGTGGGCCAGCCGCAGGCCGGCATGGATGGTGAAGTAATCGACGCCCTGCTCCGCCTGTTCGATCAGCGTGTCGCGGAACAGCTCCCAGGTCAGATCCTCGGCCTTGCCCTTCACCTTCTCCAGCGCCTGATAGATCGGCACGGTGCCGATGGGGACCGGTGAGTTGCGCAGGATCCACTCGCGGGTCTGGTGGATGTCGGCGCCGGTGGACAGGTCCATCACGGTGTCGGCGCCCCAGCGGATCGACCAGACCATCTTCTCAACCTCCTCCTCGATCGAGGAGGTCACGGCGGAATTGCCGATGTTGGCGTTGATCTTGGTCAGGAAGTTGCGGCCGATGATCATCGGCTCCGACTCGGGGTGGTTGACGTTGGACGGGATGATTGCCCGCCCGCGCGCCACCTCGTCCCGGACGAATTCCGGGGTGATGAAGTCGGGGATCTCGGCACCAAAATCCTCGCCGTCGCGCCCCGATCCACTGGCGGCCTCCAGCGCTGCGGCGCGGCCCAGATTCTCGCGGACGGCGATGTATTCCATCTCCGCGGTGACGATGCCGGCGCGGGCGTAGGCCATCTGGGTCACTGCCCCGCCGCCCTTGGCGCGCAGCACGCCGCTGTCGGTGGTCTCAACGTCGCCACGCGCCAGGATCCAGTCGCGGCGGTGCTTGGCCAACCCGGCCCGCACGTCGATGGCAACCGACTCGTCGGTGTAAGGGCCGGAGGCGTCATAAACGGTCAGGGGCGGCTCGCCGCCCGACAGCGCGATCTCGCGCAGGGCGACGCGCAGGTCGGGAAAGCGCGTGCCGGACACATGGATTTTCCGCGACGACGGCAGCGGGCCGGTCGAGATGCGGATGGCGTTCTCGTTGAAGTCCTTAGGCATTGGGTTTCTCCGTCGGAGTTGGGCGGACAAACCCGGGACTGCGGACGGAGGTGCGGTATCTTCGTGCAGGCCGTTCCCCGGCATAGCGGGGCCGATGCGGCCGGACGGGGGCGTGGTCGGCCCGTCACGAGGTCCCTCCCTTCGCCGGTATGACCCGGATCAGGTTCGAAGGGTCACCACGCTGCCGGCGACGCTTGGCGCCGTCGGGCCGTTGGTATCTCAGCCCCCTGTCGGGACCCCCCTGGAATGCGCCCATCCTGCCGACGGCGGACGCGCCTGTCAAAAGGAAAGCGCCGCAGACGATCCGTCTGCCATATTGTGGAAATGCGCTACATCCAACGCTTCGACCGCACATAGACCATCGGCAGCAACGCCGACAGCAGCATCAGCCCGAGGGCGCTGGCATAGCCGAAGGGCGAATCGCTGCCGGGCATGTCGGTGAAGTTCATGCCGCCGATGCTGGCGACCAGGGTCGGCGGATAGAGCAGGACGGTCAGCACCGACACGATCTTGACGATCTCGTTCTGCTCGACATTGATCTGTCCCAACGCCGTATCCAGCGCCAGCGCGACCTTGCCGGCCAGGAAACGGGCATACTGGTCGAGCCCGCGCAGGTCCTGCAGCGTGGTCTTGGCCCAGCGCCGCGTCGCCTTACCGGAATGCCAGCCGTCGCCGCGCGCCAGGAAGTCGGTCATGCGGGTAAGGCTGGCCAGACTGACCCGCGCCTTGCCGATCAGATGGCCGGCATGGCCGATGCGCTTCAGCGTCTGGGCATCGTCCAGCGTCTCGCCGCGGGAGCGCAGCTTGCGCCCGCGGAAATAGCGGCGGTTCAGCGCATCCAACTCCACCCCGGTCCGCCGCAGCACGACGGAGGTGCGGTCGATCATCCCATCCACCAGCGCCGCCAGAACCAATTCGCCACGGGCGGCCGAGATCTCGCCATGGGTGGCGCGGCGGCGAAAGGCCAGCAGCGCCTGCGGATCGATGTCGTGGATGGTCACCAGCCGCCGCCCGGCCAGCACAAAGCTGACGGTCGCGATGCGCGGCTCGTCGGTGTCGGCCCAGACCAGCGCGGTGACGGTCATGGTCAAGGCGCCGCCGGTCACGCGCAGACGGCTCGACTCCTCGATCTCAGCCATCTGCTCGCGGGTGGGCAGGCCCGTTCCGATCAGCGCCTCCGCCCGCGCCAACTCTTCGGACGTCGGATTGATGAGGTCGAGCCACACGGCGGAGTCGGGCAATGGCGCCGCCTCCTCCGCGGCAGCCTCCCTGACCCAACGCAGCAGACCGCCGTCATTGACGAAGACATGCAGCAAGGCTGTGCTCCTTGCGTCGGTAATCCGCCCCTCTCCCGCCCCGGGAGAGGGCAATTTACGTCAGCCGACCGCCGCGTCGCGGCTTAACGGGTGGCGGCACCTTCTCCCCATTGTCGAGGTCCAGCGCCGCACCCTCGGCCTTCAATGCCTGTTCCAGCTTGCGCCGGAAGGCGCCGCCGTCCCGCTTGGCATCCAGGAAATGGCCGACCGCCTCCTTCGCCGCGTCGCTGTCGTAGGGAACCTTGCCCAACGCCGCCAGCTTGGCGCGCTCCACCAGCTTCGGGTCCATCTTCTCGCGGATGGCCTTCATCTGGCGGAGCAAATCCTTGCGCAGGTCGGACATCAGTCCCCCTTATTCCGGCGTCAGGCCTTGCCGATCAGGGTGCCGGCGCCGCCCTCGGTGAAGATCTCGAGCAGCAGCGCATGCGGCACGCGGCCATCCAGGATAACAGCGGCGTCGACGCCCTGCTCCACCGCGCCGATGCAGGTCTCGATCTTCGGGATCATGCCACCCGAGGCGGTGCCGTCGGCGATGGCCTTGTGGGCATCCGCCAGCGACATCTTCTCGATCAGCTTCTTTTCCTTGTCGAGCACGCCGGCGACGTCGGTCAGCAGGAAGAAGCGCGCCGCCTTCACCGCCGCCGCGACCGCACCGGCCGCCGTGTCGGCGTTGATGTTGTAGGTGTCGCCGTTCACGTCGAAGCCGACCGGCGCGATCACCGGGATGATGTCCGACTTGGCGAGGGCCTGCAGAATCTCCGGGTTCACCTTGTAGGGTTCACCGACGAAGCCCAGGTCCAGCACCCGTTCGATGTTGCTGTCGGGATCGCGTTGCACGCGCTCCAGCCGGCGGGCGGTGATCAGGTTGCTGTCCTTGCCCGACAGGCCGACGGCGCGGCCGCCGGCGCTGTTGATGGCGGCGACGATCTGCTTGTTGATGGAGCCGGCCAGCACCATCTCGACCACCTCGACCGTCTCCTTGTCGGTGACGCGCAGGCCGTCGATGAAGCTGGACTTGATCTTCAGCCGCTCCAGCATCTGGCCGATCTGCGGCCCACCGCCGTGGACGACCACCGGGTTGATGCCGACCTGCTTCAGCAGCACGATATCGCGCGCGAACAGCTCCGCCAGACCGGCGTCGCCCATGGCGTGGCCGCCGTACTTGATGACGAAGGTGCTCCCGGCATAACGGCGCATGTAGGGCAGCGCTTCGGACAGGGTACGGGCCTTGGCGAGCCACTCGTCACGGGTGGGAGTCTGCACGGGAGGATGCCCTTTGTCGGGATGGAGTGTCGGGTCTCTTTAACGGAAAGGCCGGCCGGTTGCCTAGGGGGCAATTTAACGGTCACATACCCCCACGCCTGCCTCCCGCGGTCGCCGCCGCGGTACAGCCGGCCGGACGCCACAATCCGGCCAGCCGCGTCATCGGCTGCGTCAGCGCGGTGACCGCCACCGCCATCAGCACCATCGCCGAGAAACAGGGACCGGACAGCACGCCTGCCTCCAAGAGAACGGTCAGCACGATCACCTCCATCAACCCCTTGCACGGCATCAGCGTGCCGAGCCTGAGCGCGTCCGGCCAGGACTCGCCGGTCCAGCGGGCGGGCAGCGTGGTGCCGGCCATCTTGCCGGCGAACGTGGCGAGGCTGGCGAGCGCGAACACCGTCCATTGCGCCGGGTCGTTCAGCGTCAGGTTCACCTTCAGCCCGGTCAGGGTGAAGAAGAACGGCAGCAGGATCAGCGTGGCGAAATGCTCCAGCCGGTCGAGGATGGCGGCGGCGTAGCGGCGCGGCATGGCGCTGCCTGCGATGAAGGCGCCCAGGATGTAATGCAGTCCGATCAGTTCGGTCACCGCCGCCGAAGCCAGCAGCGCCGCACAGGTCACCACCACCGCGGTATCGCCCATCCGCCCATCCGGCGCCACCCGCTCCAGCAGACGGTCCAGCAGCGGGCGCACGACCAGGACCGTCGCCCCGACATAGGCGAAGCCGAGCAGCCCGACCTTCGCGACCGCCCAGGGATCGCCGCCGCCGCCATCGGCCGTGGACCATGCCAGAACCGCGGTGATCAGCAGCCAAAGCAGCGCGTCGTTCACCGCGGCATAGCCCAGCGCCAGACGCCCGACCCGGTCGCCGAGCAAACCCATCTCGCGCAGGATGGCCCCCAGCACCGGCAGAGCGGTGACGCCGACGCAGATGCCGAAGCCGGCGGCGAACAGGCCGGGAGTCGCATGCGGTCCGGTCATGCCGGGAAAGGCGCCGGCCAGCCACCAGCCCAAGGCGCCGCCCAACAGGGTCGGCACCAGCATGCTGGACAGCGCCACGGTGGCGAAGGCCCCTCCCCGCCCGCGGAACTCGGCGGGATCGAGATGCAGGCCGGTGAGGAAGGCAAAGAATACGACGGCCATCAGGGCCAGACCGGACAGCGGCGCCAGTGCCGTCGGCGCGAACAGAACGCCCCACAAATCCGGCGCCAGCCGGCCGAGCAGCGACGGCCCCAGCGCCACCCCGAACAGGATCTGGATGACCACCATCGGGGCGATGTGGCGCCCGCCGCCGAGCCGCCACAGCAGAAACGGCCCGGCGATCAGCAGCAGGGCCTGCATCAGGAACAGCAGCGCGGGGGAAATGCCACCCACCGCCGCCGGCCCTTATTCGGCGGCCAGGGCGAGCGCCGCGAGGCTGGCGCGCAGCTCGGCGATGCCGGTGCCCTTCTCCGAACTGGTGACATGGATGTCGGGGAAGGCTGCCGGGTGCTTCTTCAGCCCCGCCTGGGTGTCGCGGCGGATCCTGTCCAGATCGGCGGCCTTCACCTTGTCCGCCTTGGTCAGTACGACGACGTAGGGCACCGCCGTGCGGTCCAGCATCTCCATGATCTCATGGTCGTTGGGCTTCAGCCCATGACGCGAATCGATCAACACGAGCGCCCGGCGCAAGGTGACGCGGCCGCGCAGGAACCGGCGGACCATGTCGTTCCACGCCTCCACCTTCTCCTTCGATTCCTTGGCATAGCCGTAGCCCGGCATGTCCACCAGCTTCAGCCGGTCGCCGAGGTTGAAGAAGTTGAGCTGCTGCGTCCGGCCCGGCGTGTTGGAGGTGCGGGCCAGCGTCTTGCGCCCGGTCAGCGCGTTGACGAGGCTCGACTTGCCGACATTCGACCGGCCGGCGAACGCGACCTCCGGCAGGTCGGCCTCCGGCAGCTGATTCAGCGCGTTGGCGCCCCAGACGAAGTCGCACTCCTTGGCGAACAGCAGCCGCCCGGCCTCCAGCGCGGCCTCGTCGAAGCCGGAAACGATGCTGGGGGTGTCGGGGGTCGGCGTGTCGGGGGTGGTCATGGCGGGCGCTCTCGTTGGGATCGGCTAAAAAACATACCGCCGGCAGAGGCCCGTCAAGGGTCTTTGCCGGCGGTACGTCTCAGACATTGGGCAGAGGAGGGATCGGGCCGATCAGACCTTCACGCCCATGCGCTTCATGATGGTCCACTGCTGCAGGACCGACAGCGTGTTGTTCCAGGCCCAGTAGATCACCAGACCGGCCGGGAAGCCGGCAAGCATGAAGGTGAAGACGATGGGCAGGAACTGGAACACCTTCTGCTGGACCGGGTCCGGCGGGGCCGGATTCATCTTCTGCTGGAACCACATGGTCACGCCCATGATCAGCGGCCACAGGCCGAGATGCAGCATGGTCGGCGGGCTCCACGGGATCAGGCCGAACAGGGTGAACAGGTTCGTCGGATCGGGCGAGGACAGGTCGTGGATCCAACCGAAGAACGGCGCATGCCGCATTTCGATGGTCACGAACAGCACCTTGTAGAGCGAGAAGAACACCGGGATCTGGATCAGGATCGGCAGGCAGCCGGACACCGGGGAGACCTTCTCGCGCTTGTACAGCGCCATCAGCTCCTGGTTCATGCGCGCCTGATCGTCGCTGAACTTCTCGCGCAGCTCCTGCATCTTGGGCTGCAGAGCCTTCATCTTGCTCATCGCCTGATAGGACTTGTTGGCGAGCGGGAAGAAGACGGCCTTGACGCAGACGGTCAGCACCAGAATGGCGATGCCGAAGTTGCCGATGACACGACCCAGGAAATCCAGCGCGTAGAAGAACGGCTTGGTCAGGAAGTAGAACCAGCCGAAATCGATCGCGAGGTCGAAGTTCTTGATGTTCAGCTTCTCGGAGTAGCTGTCGAGCAGCTTCACCTGCTTGGCGCCGGCGAACAGGCGGCCGGTGTTCTCGACCGAGGCACCCGGCGCGACCGTGACCGGCGCACCCATGGTATCGGTCTGGTAGCGGTCGGTGTTGGCGACCTGATTGTAGAGGAAGCGCGCGGTGACCTTCTCGTTCGGGTCAGGCACCAGCGACACCAGCCAATACTTGTCGGTGATGCCGATCCAGCCGCCGGTCGTTTCCTTGGAGATGCTGCCGGCCTTGCGGACGTCGTCGTACTTCTCTTCGGTCAGCGAGCCGTTGAAGACACCGAGCGGGCCTTCATGCAGGATGTAATAGCCCGACGTGTGCGGCGTGCCGGTGCGCGACACCAGGCTGTAGGGCAGCAGCGTGACCGGGTTGGCGCCGGTGTTGCGGACCGACTGCGTCACCGTGAACATGAAGTCCGGGTCGACGGCGATCTTGCGCTCGAACACCAGCCCCTGGCCGTTGTCCCAGGTCAAGGTCAGCGGCTTGTCCGGGGTCAGCGCGGTGCCGTCGGCGGTCCAGCGGGTGGTCGCGGTCGGGGTGGCGATGCCGGCGCCCTGCGGCACCCAGCCGAACTCGGCATAATAGGCGGCGGGCGTGCCGGCCGGGGCCAGCAGCACGATCTCCGGGCTCTTCGGGTCCGGCGTCTCGTGGTACTGCGCCAGCGTCAGGTCGTCGATGCGGCCGCCGACGAGGTTGACGGACCCGTGCAGGGCCGGCGTGTCGATCTTCACGCGGGTGCCGGCCGCCAGCTGCTCGGCGAGCAGCTCGGGGCGCTCCTTCGCGACCTCTGCCGTGGCGGGTGGCTGCTGGGCGGGCACGCCGGGGGCCGGCACCGGCACCGACTGCTCCGTCTGGGCGGCCTGCTGGGCGGCGAGTTGCTTCTGCTGCTCCACCCGCGGCTTTTCGTAGAAATACTGGAAGCCCAGAAGGATGGCGATCGACAGGGCAATCGCGATGATGAGGTTGCGTTGGTCGGTCATGGCGTCCCGGTTGCCGTGGGGCCTTTGGAAGAAGGGCGGCGTGTGCGCGGCCTTGTTACGGGTTTTCGCCGGGCTGGGCAACCGCCGCATGCCCTTTTTCCCGCAGGCCGCAGCGATGGGACGCCTGGGGCGCCCCCTGCGGAGCGGGATCGGGCACGGGATCCCATCCCGACCCGCCCCAGGGATGGCAACGCCCGAGCCGGCGCACAGTCAGCCATCCCCCCCGGATGGCCCCATGCTTTTCCAGCGATTCGATGGCGTAGCAGGAGCAGGTCGGCTGGAAACGGCAATGCCAGCCCACGAAGGGCGACAAGGTCCAGCGATAGAGATAAACGAGCGCGCGGAGCAGGTGCGCGAGCGGGCTGAGGCCGGCGATGCGAAACATGACGTCGCTGGCCTCCTACCCTTCCGCCTCGCGCCAGAGGCCGAGGCGCTTCAGCCCGGCGGTCAGGTCGCCGAGCAGATCGGTCCACGGCCGCTCGGCCGTGCCGCCGCGGGCGACCAGGACGAAGTCGTGGCCGGGCGCCGCATGAACGGTCAAAATCTGCCGCGCTGCCTCACGCAAACGGCGGCGGGCGCGATTGCGCACCACCGCGTTGCCGACCTTGCGGCTCGCCGTCAAACCGAAACGGATCGGCGGACCGCCGACGGCGGGCCGCTGCTTATCGTCGTGCCGGCGCACCTGGAGGATCAGGCCGGGAGCCACATGCTTGCGCCGTGTCCCGGCCACGGCCAGAAATTCCGGCCGCCGCATCAGGCGCCCGACCTCGTGGTCCGGCGCCGCCATCGCGGGGATCAGGCGCTCAGGACCTTGCGGCCGCGGGCGCGGCGACGGGCGATGACCTTGCGGCCGCCGACGGTCGACATGCGGTGGCGGAAGCCGTGGCGACGCTTACGCACGATTTTGGACGGCTGGAACGTGCGCTTCATGGCGCCTACTCCTTAAGCTTTGCTGATGGTGACGGGAAGAAGACGCCCGGCCGGATGGCCGGGCGCCGAACCTATGAACCTGAAACGAACCGAAAGGCGCCTTACTCGGCAGCCCGGCGGCCGTTGACCATGCCGCGGCCGGTGGTGCGCTCGGCGATGCGGGCGGCCTTGCCGCGCAGATCGCGCAGGTAGTACAGCTTGGCGCGACGGACGGCGCCCTTGCGGACCAGCTCGATCGAGTCGATGCGCGGGGAGTACAGCGGGAACACGCGCTCCACGCCCTCGCCGTAGCTGATCTTGCGAACGGTGAAGGAGCTGTTCAGGCCGGCGTTCTTGCGGGCGATCACGACGCCCTCATAGGCCTGGACACGCTCGCGCGTGCCTTCGACGACCTTCACGTTCACGCGGACGGTATCGCCCGAGGAGAACTCCGGGATCGTCTTGCCACCGAGGGCCTTCTCGATCTGCTCCTGCTCGAGCTGCTGCAACAGGTTCATAGCACTACCCCTTTTCTATCGGCGCGCCTCGCGGCGGACCGTCACTCCGGTTTCGGGTCGCGCCGGCGAGCCTGCCGCCGACCCTTGTTCGTAACAGTTTCTGCCGGACGGCTTGCCTGGTAGAGCGACCACAGGTCCGGCCGTCGGGCCTCCGTGATCTTCTCCGCCTCGGCCAGCCGCCAGGCCTTGACCTTTCCGTGGTGACCGGAGAGCAGAACCTCCGGCACCGCGCGTTCCACACCCTGTCCGTCGGTCCAGACCGCCGGCCGGGTGTAGTGGGGGTATTCGAGCAACCCCCGTTCGAAACTCTCTTCGCCCGCCGTCTCCACGTTGCCCATGACGCCAGGGAGCAAGCGCACCACGGCATCCATCAGGCTGAGCGCGGCGAGTTCCCCGCCGGACAGCACGAAATCCCCGAGGCTGACCTCTTCGAGGCCGTGCGCATCGAGGACCCGCTGGTCCACCCCTTCGTACCGGCCGCAGAGCAGCGTCACCACCGGGGTGGCGGCCAGCTCCTTGACCAGTTCCTGGTTCAGCACCCGTCCGCGAGGCGACAGATAGATCGCCCGGCCGCGTCCCGGTGCCCCCACAGGTCCCGCCGTCGCGGTCAAAGCCGCGTCCAGCACGTCGGGCCGCATGACCATGCCGGCCCCTCCGCCGAAGGGGGTGTCGTCGACGGAGCGGTGTTTATCGCGCGCGAACGAGCGAATGTCCACCGATTCCAGTGCCCAGACTCCATTTTCCAACGCCTTGCCGGCCAGCGAGTGGCCGAGCGGCCCCGGAAACATTTCCGGGAACAGCGTCAGAACCTTGGCCGTCCAGACCCGCGGACCGTCGGCGCCGTGATTCACGGCCCCTCCTCCCCGCGCTGGTCTCCGCCCTCTTCCCCCTCGTCCTCCTCCGCCTCGTCATCGGAACCCTCGCGGGCTTCGATCACGGCCGGAAGATCGACGACGATGCGACCGCCCCGGACGTCGACCACCGGCACGCAGGCCTTGGAGAAGGGAAGCATCTCCAGCGGCCCGCCGGCGGTTCGGACTTCGAGCACGTCGCCGGCTCCGAAGTCGTAGATCGCCTTTACCGTGCCGTAGACGGTTCCGTCGGCGAGTTCCGCACGCAGGCCGATCAGGTCGGCATGGTAGAACTCGTCCTCGTCCTCCGTCGCCGGCAAGGCGCCGCGGTCCACATAGAGCCGCACACCGGCCAGCGCCTGCGCCTGTTCGCGGCTGGTCACCCCGTCGACCTTGGCCAGGAAGTTGTCCTTGACCATGCCCTGGAGCGTCACCGTGAAGCGGCGGGCGCCGTTCTCGTCCGACAGCGGGCCATAGGTCATGATGTCGGCGGGTTCGGCGGTGAAGCTGCGCAGCTTCACCAGCCCCCGCACGCCGTGCGATCCCGCGAACTGGCCGACACAGATTTTGGCGGTCATCGAAGGAGCACCCGGCACGTCGTCACGACCTCAACCCTGCGGGCCAAGAGGCCCACCCTCAACCTCAGCCCCAAGCTCAGCCTTCTGCGGCAGCCGCGGCAGCGGCGGCCTCGGCCTTCAGACGCTCCTGCGCCTTGGCCTTCGGAGCCGACTTCTTCGGGGTCTCGCGGACGGCGGGCTTCTCGACCAGGCCGGCATTGGCCAGGAAGTGCACGACACGGTCGGTCGGCTGGGCGCCGACCGACAGCCAATGCTTGGCGCGCTCGGCGTTCAGGATGATGCGCTGCTCGTGCTCGCGCGGCAGCATCGGGTTGTAGGTGCCGATCTTCTCGATGAAGCGGCCGTCACGCGGGCTGCGGGCGTCCGCGATGACGATCGAGTAGAACGGACGCTTCTTCGCACCACCGCGAGCCAGACGAATCTTCAGAGCCATTGGTCGAAACTTTCTCTTCTCAAGTCAAACAGGTATCAGGTGATTTCGTAAGGCGGTCAGGTCAGCCGAAAGGCCCCTTGCCGCCAAAGCCGCCGAGTCCCTTCGGCAGCAGATTTCCCAGGCCGCCGCGCAGCATCCCCTTCTTCCCAAGCTTCTGCACCTGCTTCATCATTCCGCGCATGGTCTCGAACTGCTTCAGCAGCTTGTTGACCTCCTGCACCGAGGTGCCGGAACCGGCGGCGATTCGCTTGCGGCGCGAAGCCTTGATGATGTCGGGGTTCTTGCGTTCCGCCTTGGTCATCGAGGAGATGATCGCCTCCTGGCGCTTGATCATCCCGTCGTCGACGTTGGCGTCCTTCAGCTGGTCCTTGATCTTGCCGATGCCCGGCAGCATCCCCATCAGGCCGGACATGCCGCCCATCTTGCGGAGCTGCTTCAGCTGCATCGCCATGTCGTCGAGGTCGAAGCCCTGGCCCTTCTCCATCTTGCGGGCGAGCTTTTCGGCTTCGTCCTTATCGATGGTCTCGACGGCCTTTTCCACCAGCGACACCACGTCGCCCATGCCGAGGATACGGCCGGCGATGCGGTCGGGGTGGAAGGACTCCAGCGCGTCGATCTTTTCGCCGACGCCCAGCAGCTTGATCGGCTTGCCGGTGATCTGGCGCATCGACAGGGCCGCACCGCCACGGGCGTCGCCGTCGATGCGGGTCAGCACGATGCCGGTGATGCCGACCTTGTCGTTGAAGTTGGTGGCGACGGTGACGGCGTCCTGGCCGGTCATCGCATCGGCGACCAGCAGCGTTTCCGCCGGCTTGGTCGCGTCGCGGACCGCCGCGACCTCCGCCATCAGCTCCTCGTCGATGGCGAGGCGGCCGGCGGTGTCGAGCATGACGACGTCATAGCCTTCGAGACGGCCGGTCTCGATGGCGCGTTTGGCAATGGCGACCGGGTCCTGGCCCGGCACGATCGGCAGCGTCGCGACGCCGGTCTGCTCGCCGAGAACCTTCAGCTGTTCCTGGGCGGCCGGACGGCGGACGTCCAGCGAGGCCATCAGGACCTTCTTGCGCTCCTTCGTCTTCAGACGGAGCGCGATCTTGGCGGTGCTGGTGGTCTTGCCCGAGCCCTGCAGGCCGACCATCAGGATCGGCACCGGGGCGGCGGCATTCAGGTTGATGTCGGCGCCTTCGCCCAGCATCTCCACGAGGTTGTCGTGGACGATCTTGATGACCTGCTGGCCGGGGGTGACGGACTTCAGCACCTCCTGCCCGACGGCGCGCTCCTTCACCTGGGTGACGAACTGCTTGACGACGGGCAGCGCGACGTCGGCCTCCAGCATCGCCACGCGAACTTCGCGCAGTGCAGCGGAGACGTCCTCCTCGGTCAGCGCGCCACGGCGGCGCAGCTTGTCGAAGATGTCGCCCAGGCGTCCGGTCAGGCCTTCGAACATGCGTTACTCGTTCCCCAGTTCCGGGTCCAGCGTCAGAGCCGCCACCCGCACAAGCACGAAAGCGCCAGTGCGCGAATTTCGCGGACTGGCGGAGATACCCGGCATGGGGCCGGGGTACCCGGTCTATCGACTTGGCGGAAGACAGGTCGGCGGACCATAGAGAAGCCGGAACCACGAGTCAACCGTTGCAAGCGGTCCTTGGACTCCCGCCGAAGGTCGCCCTTGCGGGGACGCGGTTATCGGTCGCAACCTTGTCACAGTCCGCCGACTCTTAACCAAATTTTGGCGACTCTTTCGGATTATGGGTTACCAAATAGAGAAGGTATGCCGGCGATGTCGTCCGCCCAGGGCTTCGGGTCCAACAGTCCGCGCACCAAGCTGACCCAGAGCCAGCTCAACGCGATCCTGTTGCGGCACCAGGCATTCCGTAAAAGCCAGCCCGGCGGCGTGCGCGCCAACCTGAAGATGCGGGACCTGTCGCATCTCGACCTGTCCGGCATCGACCTGTCCGACGCCGATCTGTCGGGCGCCAAGCTGTTCAGCGCGCGGCTGACCGGCGCCAACCTTTCCAACGCCAACCTCTATGCCGCCGACCTGCGGCTCGCCAACCTTGAGAAGGCCGACCTGCGTCGGGCCGACCTGCGCGGCGCGTGCCTGCGCGGCGCGGTGCTGAGCGAGGCGACGCTGGTGGAGGTCGACCTGCGCGACGGCACGCTGCTGCATTACGACGCCAGCGGCGAGATGTACACGCAGGAGTATGAGGATTCGGTCCTGACGTCGGAACTGACGGCGGCGACCATCCGCGGCGCCGACCTGTCGCGGGCGAAGATCGCCAACGCCTTCGTCATGCAGACCGACCTGACCGACGCCATCCTGCGCGGCACGAAGTTCATGCGCGCCAACCTGACCGGCTCCAACCTAACCGGCTGCGACCTGACCGACGCCGACCTGACGGAGGCCAACCTGTCGGGCGCCCGCTTGTCGGGGGCGGTGATGACCGGCTGCGCCATCAACCGCACCAACTTCAGCGGCGCCACCATGATCGGCGCCATCCTCGACGCCGCCCAGATGCGCTCGCCCAACCTGCAGGCGGCGGTTCTGGCCAAGACGCTGGAGAACCCGGAAGACGACCTGCGCGAGATGCTGATGGAGCATCTGAGCTGGATCGACAGCGGCGGCAAGGCCGGCAAGCGCGCCGACCTGTCGGCGCTGGACCTGTCGGGCCGCAAGCTGGACGGCATCAACCTGTCGGCGGCGATCCTGCAATGCATCGCACTGCGCGGCGCCAACCTGTCGGGTGCGGCGATGGCGATAGCCGACCTGTCGTTGGCTGACATGCGCAAGGCCAACCTGTCGAAGGCCGATCTGCGCGGCGTGAATTTCGAGCGCGCCACCCTGACCGGTGCCGACCTGACCGGCGCCCAGCTTGGCCCCGTCCATATCCAGACGATGAGCGGCCATATCTGGCGCGCCAATCTGCAACGCGCCCGGCTGGGCATGGCGCTGCTGTGCAAGGCCGACCTGCGCAAGGCCAACCTCGCCGGGGCAAATCTGGCCGGAGCCGACCTGACCGGCGCCGACCTGACCGAAGCCGATCTGACCGGCGCCGACCTGACCGGGGCCGTGCTGGACGGCACCACGATGGATCAAGCGATCGTCGAGGAGGCGATCGGGCTGGCCAGTTGAAGCGATCGTCCCGGCTCCGGGTCAGGAGTCGGATCAGACGGGGGTCCCGCCCCGCTTCGCCAGCCAATCGCCGGAGCTGTAGACGCTGCGGACATGGTGGACCAGCAGGTTGCGGGCATCGATCAACTGGCCCATCCGCTCGCGGCAGGCGACGATGCCGGTGTCGGGGTGATAGACCGGCGCCAGTTCACGGAAACGCCGCCTCACCTGATCCTCGTCGAAACACCATTCATTGACGAAACCGAACAGCTGCGCCGCGTCGCGCACTTCGGTGATCTGACCGTCGAGCGGCTGGAAGGACAGGCGCTGCAGCGCGTGGGCCAGCGTCTTGTTGCGGTAGCCCAGCGTCTCCACCGCGGCTTCCAGCCGGCGCACGTCTTCGGCCGGCAGGATGCGGGCGCCCGGATCGGCAAGCGCCAGGGCGGCGGCCAGCGCCCTGCGGATCGCGGCGTCGCAGGATTCCACGCCCTCCACCTCCAGCACCGCTTCCCCGCCCGAGTCGCGCAATCCGGGATCGGCTGCCCCCTCCGGGGCCAGCAGCAGGGCGGCCGTCACGAGCGCCGACACCCCCACCCCGCGCAGGGCGGCAAGCTCCAGCACCGCGGCGCGAAAATGCGCGCCGCAGGGCACGGATCGGCCGGGGGCTGGCATGGGACTGGACTCTTCCGGTGCGGTCATCGTCGGCGCCAACACTTGGTGGAAGCGGGCGCGAGTCTACGCAAACTCTTGAATCGCCGCAATCACGCGGATGGACGCGGCCGGAAGGATTTGAGCCGGACGGAGTATCGCACGTGGGCTCAGTGCGTCCTCATCGCCCCCGGCTTGGCCGGCAGGCGGTTGAGCAACTCGTCGATATAGGCGGTCTCGTCCTTGCCGGACATGGCGGCGAAGCCCTTCAGCATCTGGCTGCCGAAGGAGAAGACGCTGGACAGGTCGATGCGCCACGCCCCGCCTTCGCGCACGAAGTCGGCCGGAACCAGCGCCGGCCGGTTGTCGACCATCAGCAGGCCCGATGCCCGGTCACCCTTGACCCGCACCGGCCCCAGAGAGCTGCGGGAAATGACGTTGGGGCCGAGCCAGCCGGCCTTCAGCGCATGGTTGGCGATGTCGCCGACCGACATGCGGCGCAGTTCGGACGGGCCGAGATAGCGGCGCAGACCCATGGCGGCGAAGCGCTCGGCCGGTTCCAGCCGCTGCAGCGGCGCGTCGCCGGGCTGGCGGGCGGCGTCACGCACCGACTCCAGCGCTTTGACCGAGTTGCGGGTGAGCAGCGGGATCACCGCCGACCCCCGCTTTTCGGCCAGCGCGCTGCGGGCGGCGTCGAAGGTCGCGGCGACCTCGCGCTCCTCCGGCGTTTCGCGCGGCGGGGCGGCGAAGCTGGTGGATGCTGCGATCAGGATGACGAAGAAGGCGAGGAAAGCGACACGCATGCCAGGGAAAACCCGAAAACGGTTGGAAACGTCACGCCTTCTCCTCGACGCCGAAGAATTCGAGCTGCCAGCGCATCTCTTCATCGGTCATCGGATAGTGCGTGCCGTCGCGAGCATTAAGCGCCGTTTTTGGCGGAATCTGGGCAAGCCGCAACTGGACCTGCCGGGCGAAGCGCATGGTCAGCCCGGCGCGCCACACCAGCGCGGTGACGGCGCGCGGCGCATGGGTGGCGACGATGCGGTCGACCACCGGAAGCGGGATTTGCGACAGCTCCGCCAGCGCCGCCATGACGAAGCCGCGGTCGCCCTCCACCATGGACCCCTCGATCAGCTTCTCGGTCAGCTTGCCTTCCTTGTTCAGGCGGGCCGCCTTGTCGCTGGGGCGTTCCACCGGCTTCTCCGGCCCGGCGGCACCGCCGACCGCCTCCTCGCCGAAATCGACCGGGCCAAGCGGCTGGCCGGGCGCGGTGCCGGCCGCCGCCTGCCCCACCCGCTGGCGCACCGCCTCCACCAGCCCGCGCGCCGCCTCCGGATCGAGGTCGTCGCGGTCCTGCAGAACCTTCAGCAGATTGTCGGCGACGAAGCTGGCCAGCCGCGCCACCGCACGCGCCGGCAGCCGCGGACGGCGGACCAGCGGCGAATGCCAGGGCTCGTGCTGCGGCGCCTGATCGAGGATGCGGTCGAGCGTCTCTTCGCGGATCTGGGCCGACGGGTTGCCGAGCAGCGCCGTCACCGCCGCCTCGTCGTCGGAGCGCGCGATGGCGTCGGCGACGGAGGCGGAGACGTTGTGCCGGCTGGCGATGGCGGTCATCGCGCCCCGCACCGGCCCCTTCATGATGATGTCGGTCAGATCCTCTTCGGTGAGGATCGGCGAATGCTGCAGGACCGGTGCGCAGACCGACAGCTCCACGTCGCGGGCCAGCCGGTTGATGACGCCGTGCGGGGCGTTGGGCAGGTCCTTCAGCGCCTCGGCCAGGATGCCGCGCACCTCCGTCGCCTGGTCGCGCGCCAGCGTTTCCAGGCATTCCACCGTCAGCCGTTCGATCTGGATCGCCTGATCGGCCGACAGCTCCGGCAGCAGGCGGGCGATCTTCTGCGCCACCGCCTGCCGCACCATGACCTCGCGGTCCTTGGCCAGCAGCAGGTCGGCCTGCCGCGGCGTTCCGGCATTGGTGGCGATCGCGCGCCGCACCTCGGCCGCGGCGTCGGCGGCCAGGAAATACAGCAGCTCCGGCCGGGTCTTGGGATGCTCGGCGACCTTCCGGCGAACCGCCGGATCCTCGCTCTGCACCATCCGCTTGGCGGATTCGTAGTCGGCGGGGTCGAGTGTCTCGGGACGCGGGGAGGCGGGCGGGGTCACGGGGCGGGCTCCGCGGCGGAAATGTCGGACGAAGATACCTGGAAGACCGGAGCCAGGGCGTAATGGCCCTTGCCGCTCTTCTTGGCGTCGTACATGGCGGCATCGGCGCGGTCGGTCAGCTCGCGCACCGTCTCGCCGCGGCCGGGGGTATGCACGGCGATGCCGATCGACAGGCCCAGCGGTTTCTCCGGGCTTGCCGACAGGTGGGCAAGGTCACGCATGCCGTTCAGCAGCCGATCGGCGACGATCCGCGCCTTCTCCTCGTCGGTGCGGCCCAGCCACAGCACGAACTCGTCGCCACCCAACCGTCCCGGCAGGTCGCCCGGCCGCACCCCGGTGGTCAGCAGCGTGCCGATGGCCTTCAGCACCGTGTCGCCCTGCTGGTGGCCGTGCAGGTCGTTGACCGCCTTGAAGTTGTCCAAGTCGACATAGAGCAGGGCCGACGGCCCGCTGTCCGGCCGCGAGATCGATTCCTCCAGCCGTTCGAAGAAGGTGCGGCGGTTGAACAGGCCGGTCAGCCCGTCGCGCTCCGACAGGCGGCGCAGCCGCTCCTGATAGGCGAGATGGGCATGGGCGATGCCGATATGGTCGGCCACGCCAGACATCAACTGGCGGTCGTCGTCGTCCCAGGGCTCCGAATCGCCGGTGCGCCAGACCAGCAGCGCGCCGTTCACCGCCTGCCGGTACTCGGTCCGCTCGCCGATCAGCTGCACGTCGCCCAGCCGGTCGGCCAGTTGCCCTTCGCCATTGGCGATGCGGTCGAGCAGCGCGGTGCCGACCTCCGGCAATTCCGCGCCGAACTCCGCCACCAGCGACAGGGCGACACGACCCCCGCCCGCGGCGCCGGCGCTGCCGCCCCCCTCCTCCGCCCGGTAGATCCGGCAGCCGTCGGCGCTGAGCGCCCGCGCCGTCTCCGTGGCGGCCACCACCAGCGCTTCCGCGGCGTCGAGCCGGTCGCGCAGGGTGTGGACGATGTGGCCGAGCAGCCGTTCGCGATAACGGATGCGCGCCAGTTCGTTGGAGCGCAGCACCTGTTCGGTCACGTCGCGGCAGACGCCGCGGGCGCCGATCCAGTCGCCCTGCGGCCCGAACAGCGGCAGGGCGGAGGCGACGATGCAGGCTGGCGTGCCGTCGGCGCTCTTCAGCCAAAGCTCGGACTGATCGACGGCGCGGCGGCAGTCGAAGGGCATCGGCAGGTCTTCCGCATCCTCCAGCGCCAGGCTGCGCGGGTCGCGGCCGATCAGCGCGTCGGCCGGATAGCCCAGCGCGCCCTTGTGGCTGACGAAGACGAAGGTGCCGTCCGGTCCCGTTTCCCAGGCGAAGTCGGAGGAGACCTCCACCAGATCCTTGTAGCGCCGCCGCGATTCGGTCAGCGTGTGGCGCAGCTGCCGTTCCAGCGTGTCGTCGCGGCCCAACAGCAGGAAGCCGCCGTCGGGCAGCGGCACGCCGGCCCATTCGACGATCATGATCCCGCGCAGCGATTCCACCGGCACCGAGCGCAGCCCCGGCGCCACGCTTGACCCCGACAGCCAGTTGCGCAGTTCCGGCAGCCAGCGCGGGTCGCTGTCCATCATGTCTTCCGCCTCGGCATTGGCTTCGGCGACGGCCAGCGCCGCATCCAGCCGCAGGGCCGGGCCGGGATACAGCGCGACCAGCGTCACGGGGCCGGTCGGACCGGCATTGGTGGCGGAAGTACCGGTGGTCAGGAGAAGGTCCACGGCGATCCCAGATCGGCGGGCCACGAGGCGGACGAGCCGCGCGGCGGGCGGGGTGAAAAACCTTAGGCTGCAAACCGTTATAAGGTCCGGCCCATGCTACCTCTTTAGGGGTTAATCTTCAATCAACCAACGATGCGGGGGAGCCCCCATGGCGGCGGCTCGACCCAAGGGACGGGCCGACGCTGCGACCATGTGAAGCGCCTTGCGGCGGCACGCCGGCGGCCCCATTCTTGGGGGATGACCGTCCCGACCTCCCCCGCCGCTCCGGCGCCCGACTCCGCCACCGGATCCGCCGGCAATCCCCTTGCCGCGCTGCGCGACCGCGCCGTGTGGATCTTCGATCTCGACAACACGCTCTACCCGGCATCCTGCAACCTGTTCGCCCAGGTCGACCGCCGGATCAACGAGTTCATCGCCACCCATTTCAACATCGGCATGGACGAGGCGCGGGTGCGGCAGAAGCAGTTCTTCCGCGAATACGGCACCACGCTGCGCGGCCTGATGATGGAGCATGACGTCGATCCGGTTGCCTACATGGACTATGTCCACGACATCGACGTGACCGGCGTCCAGCCCTCCGCCCAGCTGGCCGACGCGCTCGCCCGGCTGCCCGGCCGCAAGATCATCTACACCAACGGCTCCGTCCGCCATGCCGAGAATGTCGCCGGCCGGCTGGGCATCCTCGACCGGTTCGAGGCCGTGTTCGACATCGCCGCCGGCGGATTCGTGCCGAAGCCCGATCCCCGCCCCTACGCCACGCTGGTGGAGCGCCACGGCGTCGACCCGGCCGACGCCTGCATGGTGGAGGACATCGCCCGCAACCTCGCCCCCGCCCATGCGCTGGGCATGACCACCGTCTGGGTCCGGGGCGAGAAGGAATACGAGAAGGCCGGTGTCGGCGCCGGGATCCACATCGACCACACCGTGGACGATCTGCCCTCCTGGCTGGCCGCGGTGGCCGGCCTCTAGAGCTTTGTCGCAAACCGGCCAATCCCGGCCGCGGGTACGGTTGACAGCGGGCGCGATGCGGCTCCATGGTGCCGTCCCTTGGACAATCGACAGCAGAACGACCGCGCCATGAGCCACGCCAGCCTGCAAGCCACCATCGACGCCGCCTGGGAAAACCGGGCCGATCTCACCACCGCCACCACCGGCCCCGTCCGCGACGCCGTGAACGCGGCGCTGGACGCGCTCGATGCCGGCGACCTGCGCGTCGCGGAGAAGACCGCGGACGGCTGGAAGGTCAACCAGTGGCTGAAGAAGGCGGTTCTGCTGTCCTTCCGCCTGAACGCCAACGAGATGATCCCCGGCGGACCCGGCGGCTCGTCCTGGTACGACAAGGTGCCGCCGAAGTTCGAAGGCTGGACCGAAGGCCAGTTCCAGAACGCCGGCTTCCGCGCCCTGCCCGGCGCCATCGCCCGCAAGTCGTCCTATGTCGCCCCCGGCGTCATCCTGATGCCGAGCTTCGTCAATGTCGGCGCCTATGTCGACAGCGGCACCATGGTCGACACCTGGGTCACCGTCGGGTCCTGCGCGCAGATCGGCAAGAACGTCCACCTGTCGGGCGGCGTCGGCATCGGCGGCGTGCTGGAGCCGCTGCAGGCCGACCCGGTCATCATCGAGGACAACTGCTTCATCGGCGCCCGTTCGGAGATCGTCGAGGGCGTGATCGTCGAGGAAGGCGCCGTCATCTCCATGGGCTGCTACATCGGCGCCTCGACCAAGATCATCGACCGCCACACCGGCGAGGTCTTCATCGGCCGCATCCCGGCCTATTCGGTCGTTGTCCCCGGCTCGCTGCCCGGCAAGCCGCTGCCGGACGGCACTCCGGGCCCGAGCCTGTACTGCTGCGTCATCATCAAGCGCGTCGACGAGAAGACCCGCTCGAAGACGGCGATCAACGACCTGCTGCGGGATTGATCGGCAAGCCGTTCAACCCGATCCTCCGTCACCCCCGCGCAGGCGGGGGTCCAGGCTTCGCATCGCAGCACTCCGGCCCCTGCACCTGGATCCCCGCCTGCGCGGGGATGACGACCGGCGGAGACCGGGCCGGTTGGAAAAGAGCCGCATGACCATCGACCCCGTCGCCCTCGCCCAGGACCTGATCCGCTGCCCCAGCGTCACGCCGCGCGACGACGGCGCATTGGGCGTGCTGGAGGCGGCGCTGACGCCGATGGGCTTCACCTGCCACCGCCTGCGCTTTCAGCAGGAGGGAACGGAGCCGGTGGAGAACCTCTATGCCCGGCTCGGCACCGAGGGACCCAACTTCTGCTTCGCCGGCCACACCGACGTGGTGCCGCCGGGCGACAAGGGCTGGACGGTCGATCCCTTCGCCGGCGAGGTGATGGGCGGGCGCCTGTTCGGCCGCGGGGCCGTCGACATGAAGGGAGCCATCGCCGCCTTCGTCGCCGCCGTGTCGCGCCGGCTGCAGGATGGGCCGCCCACCGGCTCCATCAGCCTGCTGATCACCGGCGACGAGGAAGGGGTGGCGATCAACGGCACCCGCAAGGTTCTGGACTGGCTGGCCGAGCGCGGCGAGCGCATCGACGCCTGCGTGGTGGGGGAGCCGACCAACCCCAAGGCGCTGGGCGACATGATCAAGATCGGCCGGCGCGGCAGCCTGAGCGGCTTCCTGACCGTATTCGGCGCGCAGGGCCACGTCGCCTATCCCCATCTGGCCGACAACCCGCTGCCGCGGCTGGTCCGCATGCTGGCCGCCATCACCGAACACCCGATGGACAAGGGCACGGCGCATTTCCAGCCTTCCACCCTGGCGCTGACCACCATCGACGTCGGCAACAAGGCGACCAACGTCATCCCGGCGCAGGGCAAGGCGACCTTCAACATCCGCTTCAACGACGCCCACACCCCGGCCAGCATCGAGGCGTGGCTGCGTCAAACCTTCGATGCCGTCGGCGGCGCCTATGAGTTGGAGATCTACTGCTCCGGCGACAGCTTCGTCACCCCGCCCGGCCCGCTGACCGAGCTGGTGGCGGAGGCGGTGGAGGAGGTGACCGGGCGCCGGCCGGAATATTCGACCACCGGCGGCACGTCAGACGCCCGCTTCATCAAGAATGTCTGCCCGGTGGTGGAGTTCGGGCTTGTCGGCCAGACCATGCACAAGGTGGACGAATATTGTTCGGTGGAGGATCTGCGCCAGCTGACCGCCATCTACGAGTCGATCCTGAAGGGCGTGTTCGCGCGCCTTGCCGGGTGAGAAGCCTGACCGGGACATCACGATGCCGCTGACCACCCCCGCCATCCTGTCCTCCCTGACCGGCGCGTGGCGGCTGGCCCGTTTCGACCGGACGGGGATGGAGTTCTTCGACCGCACACCGGACGGCGCGCTGAATTCCTTTTATGCCGCTCTGGTGGTGCTGCCGGCCTATGCGCTGCTGCTGGCGATCCGGCTGTGGGACCAGCTGGGCGGCACGCCGATCCTGCAGCTGGTGACGGTGGAGGGTATCGCCTACGTCGTCAGCTGGACCGCCTTCCCGCTGGCCCTGTTCCGCATCGCGTCGCTGATGGGCAAGGAGCAGCTCTATCCGGGTGCTTTGACCGCCTACAACTGGTCGGCGGTGGTACAGATGATGATCTACCTGCCGACCATCGTGCTGTCCGCCACCGGCCTGCTGCCGTCGGGAGTGTCCGAAGCGCTGGTCTTCGGCGTGATGATGGCGATGCTGACCTACCAGTGGTTTGTCCTGCGCACCGCCCTGTCGCTGTCGGGTCTGGCCGCCGCCGCGCTGGTGATGCTGGACCTGTTCCTGTCGGCGGCGATCAGCGATCTGGCGGATGGGATGCTGTAATCGGGATGCTGTGAGGGCGAGGACCGCCCCCACAAAATCCCACGCGCCAATCACCCCTGCGTGCTGACACCCGCCTCGGCGAAGGTCGCCATGCCGGCGTGGCAGGCGACGGCGGACTTCACGATGTTGATCGCCAGCGCCGCGCCGGAGCCCTCGCCCAGCCGCATGCCGAGATCGAGCAGCGGCTCCTTGCCGATGGCCTGCATCAGCCGGGTGTGGCCCGGCTCGACCGAGCGGTGGGCGACCATGCAGTGGTCGAGCGCGCGGCGGTCGGCCTTGTAGAGCACGGCGGCGGCGGCGGTGCAGGCGAAGCCGTCGAGCAGAACCGGAACGCGGGCGACGCGGGCGGCCAGGATGGCGCCGGCGATTGCGGCGAACTCGTAGCCGCCCAGGCAGCGCAACGCCTCGAACGGGTCGTCCTTCGCCTGCGGGTTGGCGGCGACACCGGCCTCCACCGCGGCGATCTTGCGGGCGAGGCCCTCGTCGTCGATGCCGGTGCCGCGGCCGGTCCAGTCGGCCGCCTCGCCGCCGAACAGGGCGAGGCAGAGCGCCGCTGCCGAGGTCGAGTTGGCGATGCCCATCTCGCCCAGCGACAGCAGCTGGACGCCCATCTCCACCGCCATCATGCCGTAGGCCATGGTGCGGCAGCACTCCTCCTCACCCATGGCCGGGCCCTGGGTGAAGTCGGCGGTCGGGTTGTCCAGGTCCAGTTCGTAAACGCGGAGGTCGGCGTCGGCCACTTCGCAGAGCTGGTTGACCGCGGCGCCGCCATTCTGGAAGTTGGCGACCATCTGCACCGTCACATCGGCCGGGAAGGCCGAAACGCCGCGGGCGGCCACGCCGTGGTTGCCGGCGAAGACGGCGACACGGGGACGGCGCGCCTCGGCCGGGTGCTGGCCCTGCCACGTCGCCATCCACTGCGCGATCTCCTCCAGCCGGCCGAGGGAGCCCGCAGGCTTGGTCAGCTGCCGTTCGCGCTGGAGGGCCGCAGTGCCGGCCTCCAGGTCGGGGCCGGGCAGGTTGCGCACGAGCGCGCGGATTTCCTCGAAAGTGACGGCGGGCTGCTGGTTGCTCATGATCGGTCCTGAGGGGTGAGCGCCAAAAAACGGCGCGACCTTGCACCCATCCGGCCATCAAGTCAAAGCGCCAGAGTAGGGCATTTTGACCCCACCCTGCCCTGTCGACAGCTTTACGCCGCCTTGGCGACCCCGTCGGTCCCGGCGGCACCCGCGGTGGCCGAGGCGACCGGCGTCGCCGATTCGGACCCGACGATGCGACCAAGCCCGAGCCCGAAGCCCATGGCGACGCCGGTGCCCGCCGTCTGGTCGGTGCGTACCGGCTCGTCACGCATGCGGCGGTGGTCCTTGTCGCGCAGGCGGGCCGGGCGGCCGCTGACGCTGTCGACCTCGTCCGGAGTCTCCAGGGCGTTCAGCGCCAGCACCTGATAGATCGACAGCGGCGTGCCGTTCAGCGACTTGGCCGGGGCCATCGGCACCTGGGTGGTGAAGCCGTCCGGCATGTCCTGCTTGCGCACCGCGTCGTTGACCACCTGGGCCGGGGCGAAGTTGGCCAGCGGGTTCTCCGAGAATTTGGTGGCGAAGCGGTCGTAGATCTCCTTCAGCGACTTCGCCTTGCCGGTGGCCTTGTCGTAGAAGACGTTCTTGTTGGCCGCCGCCGCGTCGGGGAAGACGTCGCGGGCGGTGCGGCCGGGGTTCTCCTGCATCGCGTTCAGGAACTTCGACGCGCCGCCCGCCCCCAGGAAATGCGCCAGATACAGCTCGGTCGAGCCGATCTTGCCGTCCACCGTCTCCTCCAGATACTCCTTGTTGTCGCGGGTGTATTCCGCGGCCATCAGGGCCGACGCGGTCGGGTCCTTGCGCAGTTCCAGGATCTCCTTCTTCATCGCCGGATCGGCGACATAGGGCCGGCCGTCGCCGCGGGTCTGGATGGCGTTGGCGTATTTGCCATAGCCATGGTCGGCGCCGTGATCCTTCATCGTCTGCAGCCAGGTGCTGTCGATGAACTGGTAGAGCCCCGTCGCCGAGGAGGAGGAGGACTTTATGTCCGTGCGATAGCCGCTCTCCACGGCAGCTTTTTCCATGAGGTAGGAAAAATCGACCCCCGTCTTCGCGCTGGCATTGCGCACGGCGGCCTCCACATTGGCCGGGCCACGGGTGGCCCCTGCGGCCTGGGCGGCGGCCTGGGTGGCTGCGTTGCTGAGGTTGCCGAGAGCGGAAGCGTAGGTCATGGGTCGATCCCCGTGTGATGGCCCCGATGGGAGGCGGTCACTCCCATGCAGACGCCATGCCAAGCGGACGGAGGCTTGATGACGCCGCGGAGCGGGCCTAGCCTTGTCATGACGCGGCATCCCGCCCTCTCGCCAAGCGCCATCCGATGCTGTATGTTAACGTATAGGTAAACCAAACAATCCTTCCCCTACAAATCCGCTCTGGGAGACTCGCCCCGCCATGACCTACACCGCTCCGGTCGACGATCTGCGCTTCGTCCTGAACGAGGTGGTGGGCCTCGACGCCATCGCCGCCCTGCCCGATTGCGACAGCGCCGCCCCCGATCTGGTCGACGCCATCCTGGAGGAGGCCGGCAAATTCGCCTCCGGCGTGCTCGCCCCGCTGAACCGGGTGGGCGACAAGGAAGGGGCGAAGCTGGAGAACGGCGTCGTCCGCACCGCCACCGGCTGGAAGGAGGCCTATGGCCAGTTCACCGAAGCCGGCTGGAACAGCCTGCCCTTCGAGCCGGAGTATGGCGGGCAGGGCCTGCCCTGGACCGTCGCCTTCGCGGTCAACGAGATGTGGCAGGCCGCCAACCTGTCCTTCGGCCTGTGCCCGCTGCTGACCCAGGGTGCGGTGGATCTGCTGACCGAGCATGCGAGCGTCGAGCAGAAGGCGGTCTATCTGTCGAAGATGATCTCCGGCGAATGGACCGGGACGATGAACCTGACCGAACCGCAGGCGGGCAGCGACCTTGCCGCGGTGCGGACCAAGGCGGTACGGGCCGGCGACGGCAGCTATCGCATCACCGGCCAGAAGATCTTCATCACCTATGGCGAGCATGACCTGACGGAGAACATCGTCCATCTGGTGCTGGCCCGCCTGCCCGACGCCCCGGCCGGCATCAAGGGCATCAGCCTGTTCATCGTGCCAAAGTTCCTGCCCAAGCCCGACGGCACACCCGGCGAGCGCAACGACCTGCGCTGCGCCAGCCTGGAGCACAAGCTGGGCATCATGGCCAGCCCGACCGCGGTGATGGCCTATGGCGACGACGAGGGCGCCATCGGCTACCTCGTCGGCGAGGAGAACCGCGGCATCGAATACATGTTCACGATGATGAACAACGCCCGTCTCGGCGTCGGCATCCAGGGTGTCGCGATTGCCGAGCGCGCCTATCAGCAGGCCCGCGACTACGCGAAGAGCCGCGTGCAGAGCAAGGATCTGGCCGATCCCAAGGGCTCCGGCGTCGCCATCATCAAGCATCCGGACGTGCGCCGCATGCTGCTGGACATGCGCGCCAAGACCGAGGCCGCCCGTGCCCTGGCGCTCTATGCCGGCACGCAGTTGGACATCTCCCGCCACCACGAGGATCCGGCGGTGCGCGCCGCAGCATCCGCGCGGGTCGACGTGCTGACCCCGATCGTCAAGGCGTGGTCGACCGACATTGGCTGCGAGGTGGCCTCCACCGGCGTGCAGATCCATGGCGGCATGGGCTTCATCGAGGAGACCGGCGCCGCCCAGCATTACCGCGACGCCCGCATCACCCCGATCTATGAGGGCACCAACGGCATCCACGGCAACGACCTGACCTTCCGCAAGACCGGCCGCGACAAGGGCGCGGCAGCGAGAGCCTTCGTCGCCGACATGCGGGCGACGGTGGAGGAGCTGGGGGCCGCCCCCGGCGACGACCTCGCGGTGATCCGCACCGAGCTGTCGGCCGGGCTGGACGCGCTGGACAAGGCCATCGACTGGATGGTCGCGACCCAGGCGGAGGGCGACCTGCAGGGGGCGGCGGCCGGCGCGGTGGCGTATCTGAAGCTGTGGGGCACGGTGGCCGGCGGCTGGATGCTCGCCCGCTCGGCGATGAAGGCGATGGAGGGGATGCGCCAGCCGGGCGCCAACGCGTCCTTCCTGGAAACCAAGCTGATCGTCGCGCGCTTCTACGCCGAGCAGGTGCTGGCCACCGCCCCCGCCCTGCTGCCGACCATCGCCAGCGCCCGCAACACGGTGATGGCGCTGAGCGAGGAGCAGTTCTGACGTTGGCGCCCCTGTTTCGCGGGGGTGGATGGAACGTTTGAAACACCGTGAAACGGTTTTCCGGGCCCTGTTCAGTTGTTCCACGCCGCCCACGTGATGGCGGCGGGGAGCGGTGAACGGGGTGGGAAACCGGGCAACGAGGGACATGGGGACTCCGCAGAAACGCAGGACGTTAATCCTATGTCCAGCGGATGTCTTAGGCAACCGACCGCCGAAAATCCGGCTGGGCGGCGCCCCTTGTCAAGATGGCACCTGCCCGAAGCCAGCGCGACGTCCCCTCTCCCGCCCCGGGAGAGGGAAGGGGCCCGCCGCAAAGCGGTGGGAAGGGTGAGGGGTTAGGCACGAAGCCATGCGGTTCGGGATTCTTGGCCTCCCCCTCACCCTCCCCACTTCGTGGGTCCCCTCCCTCTCCCGGGGCGGGAGAGGGCCATGGTCGGCGCACCGGCCCGCACGCAACACGCCTCGCTTGCGGGATACTCCACCCACGTGACACGATGCGCGCAATTCTTCCCAAGACTGCGCGTTACCATGACCGAAACGCTTTCCACATTCGCTGAAACGATCTGGGCATGGCTCAATGCCGAACAGAATGCGGGAGCGGTGTCCGCAGTGCTGGCCGTTCTGACGCTCGCGGGCGGTGCGGGTGGCTGGCTTTGGCGGCGCAAATCCACAGCGCCCGCACCGTACCAGACCGGCGGCACCTACGTCAGCGCCAGCACTGGCGGCGTCGGTGCGGGTGGATCGATGACCGGCAACACGATCACGACGAACCACGGCGCGACGCCGGAACAGATCGCCGCCATTTTCGCGGGCGTGCGGGATCTGTCCCAAAGCTCCGAAGCGAAGGCCATCGCCACCGCCGACCATTTCGGCACGATCAGTCGGGAGGCGCTGGCCTCCTTCTTCACCGTCCTGCGGCACGAACAGGTCCCACCCGAACATCTCACCGCCAAGCTGACCTCCATCGCCTTGCAATACCGCGAGATGGTGGAGCGTCTTACCGCGCTGGAGCAGGCCGCCGGCCCGGATGACCGCCCAACATTGGGAGAGGTCCGCGCCGCCATTGAAAAGGGCGATTACGATCACACCGAACGCCTGCTGGTCGGGCTGGAAAACGCCCAGGCCGCCGCCCGCGCCAAGGCGCAGGCCAACGCCGACGATCTCGCCCGCCGCCAGGCCGCCACCCGCGCCGAACGCGCGCGGCTGAGCACCCTGCGTTTCGACCACCGCGCCGCCGCCGACCATTTCCTCGCCGCCGCCAATCTCCTGCCCATCGGGGACACGAAAAAACGATGCGACTATCTCACCTCTTCCGCTGACGCCCTTCGGCAGCAGGGTGAGGAGCGGGGTGACAACGAGGCTCTGCGCACTGCAATTGTTCGATATCGCGAAGCCATGCCGCTACGAAGCGATCAACCCGATCTGTGGGCACGCGTTCAGAACAATCTTGGAAATGCGCTCCAGACGCTCGGTGAGTACGAGGGTGACAGTTCTCAACTGCGACAGGGTATCGACGCCCGGAATAGCGCTTTACTCGAACTCACCCGCGACCGCACCCCCCTTCAATGGGCCGGAATACAGAGCAATCTTGGCAACGCACTCTCAATCCTTGGCGAGCGCGAGGATGACCGCGTGTTGCTAGGGCAGGCTGTGGAAGCCTACAAAAACGCATTGCTCGAACTCACCCGTGATCGCACCCCCCTCCTATGGGCCAGCACGCAGAACAATTTCGGAGTTGCCCTGCATACGCTCGGGGAACACATCAACGATAGCATCCTGCTGCAGCAGGCTATGGATGCCTACAAAAGCGCCTTACTTGAATATACTCGGGAGCGTATTCCGCTCGAATGGGCAATGACACAGAACAATCTCGGCAATGCACTCTCAATAATTGGGGAGCGCGAGAAAGATAGCGCTCGATTGCGGCAGGCTGTCGGAGCCTACGAAAACGCTTTACTCGAACGAACCAGCGAGCGCGTTCCACTTGATTGGGCATCGACTCAGACCAACTTGGGCAGTGCCTTGCAGGCGCTTGCAGAACTGACCTGCGACATAGACAATGCAAAACAGGCCGTCGCCTCTCACGAAGCGGCTCTTAAGATCTTCGGGAATCTAAGAACCCCCTATTACATCACCGTCGCAACCAACAACCTCGCCGCCGCCCGCGCCACCCTCGCCAAGCTCGAAGGCAGCGCGGCCCCATCCCCTCACCAGTAACGCATCGCATCCGCGTACAGCCCGCGAAGGTCGTCCTCCGACACCGGGCGCGGGGCGATGGTCAGCAGGCGTTGCTGGGCGGCGGCTCCCTTGACCAGTCCCGGGATGTCGGCCTCGCCATAGCCCAGCGCCGACAGCCCGTTCGGCAGGCCGGTCGCTCGCATCATCGAAATCAGCCGCGTCGCCAGCAACTCGCCGCCATCCTCCGGCGAGGCCCCGTGCACATCCGCCCCCAGCGCCTCGGCGGCGCGCAGGTGCGCTTCCGGGGCGGCGGGGCCGGTGAAGCGGAAGGCGGCGGGGGCGTTCAGCACCACCGAGATGCCGTGCGGAACCATCGGCTCCACCGTCTCGTAGCCGGTGGCGGTGAAGCTGTGGTTCATCCCGGCCACCGAATAGGACATGGCGTGCGGGATGTGCACCCCGGCGTTGCCGAAGGCCAGACCGGCCAGCGTCGCCGCGAACATCAGGGCGTCGCGGGCCTCGGCGCAGTCGGGGTCGTTGACCGCCCGTTCCAGCCATTGCCCGCCCAGCCGGATCGCCTGCAGGCTGCCGATGTCCGACCACGGGTTGGCGCCCTGGTAGGGCGGACGGGCGGTCGGCGATTCAGGTTTCGGGCGGGAGCGGAAGGGGCGCGCGGTGTGGCTCTCGATGGCGTGGGTCAGCACGTCGAAGCCGGTGGCGGCGATGGCGCCGGGCGGCAGGCTGTCGATGGTGCGTGGATCGACGACGGCAAGGCTCGGCCGCAGGTAGCGCGACGAGATGCCGGTCTTCACCTGCTTTTCCACATGGTCGAAGATCGCCACGCCGGTGGTCTCGCTGCCGGTGCCGCAGGTGGTCGGACAGGCGATGTGCGGCTTGACCGGGCCGGGGACCGGGATGCCCTCCCCCAGCGGCTTGTTGACGTAAGCAAGGAAGTCGGCGGGATATGTGGCGTAGAGGTTGGCCGCCTTGGCGGTGTCGATCACCGACCCGCCGCCGATCGAGACATAGCCGTCGAAGCCGCCGTCCCGCGCGAAATCGGCGGCGTCGAGGAAGGACGCGCTGGTCGGCTCCACCCGGCAGCGGTCATAGACCACGGGATCCATGCCCGCCCGTTTCAGCGAGTCGAGCGCCATGGCGAAGGGCGCGGTTGCGGCAACCCGCGGGTCGGTGAACAGCGCCACCCGCGTCATGCCCAGCGAGACCGCGTCACCGCCCAGTTCGGCCAGCATGCCGGGGCCGAACTTCATCCGCGCCGCCTCGACGGTGAAGCCCTCCTCGCCGTCAGGCAGGATGGGATAGGCGTTGCCGTGCGTGTCGCTTGCCATGAGCACTGCTCCTCCGGTTGCACGGGCCGGGTTTGTCCCCGGCCCATCCTTGCCCGTATGGGAGCGTCCCGCGCCCGGCCTGTCAATGCGTCCGTTGGTCCAACAGATCATCTGTGGCTGGGAGCGGCGGCTCTGAAGGCGCACCGGCGGGCGGCGGGCGCAGCAGCCGCTGATAGAGCCAGCCGGTGCCGACGAGACAGAGGCCGAGGCCGAGGAAGGAGGCGACGCGGTACATCCCCTCCAGGTCGGACATGTCGCTGAGGAACACCTTGGCGACCACCGCCAGCACGAGGACAAGCCCGGCATGGCGCATCCAGCCCCAGCCGAAGCGGATGCCCACCACCAGCATCGCCACCGCGAACAGCAGGAAGCCGGCGGAATAGCTGTACCATTCGGCGTCCGACATCTCGTAGCCGGACAGGACCGGACCCTGGAAGGCGCGGCGGATCTCCAGCGCCAGATTGGTGGCGATCAGCAGCAGCGGCAGAACCGGAGCGGCGCTGCGCAAGGACCGCGACCGCGGCGGGTCGTACCACAGATAGACCAGCCCCAGCAGGGCCGGCGCGCCATAGGCCAGCAGCAGCCGGTTGACCACCGGCCAGGTGCCGACCCATTCGTCGTTCCACAGCGGGTTCAGCGCGGTCAGATGCAGGAAGACGGCGTTGAAGGCGGCCAGCAGCACCAGCAGGCGCCGACCCCACACCGCGACGGGCCGCGCGCTCCACCGCCGGTCGGCCGCCAGCAGCAGGGCGAGGCTGAGCCAGGACAGGGTGTGCAGCGCCACCTCCGCCAGGGTGGACGGCGCCTCATCAAGGCTGCCGGTCATCCAGCGGTGAATGCCCAGCGACAGCATCAGGGTGGTGAAGATCAGGGCGCCGGCCTCCAGCACCATCACCACCAGATCGTCGCCTCTGCCGCCCTTATCTTGGCCATCCGGCGCCGAGCGCATCCAGCGCGCCGCCGCCAGGAATCCCAGCGCCGGCAGCCCATAGCCGTAGGCGATCCAGCCATAGCCTTCGTAATCCAGCACATATGGATTGACCGCCAGCCGCACCAGCACCGCCACCGCCACCAGCAGGGTGACGCCGCGCAGCTCGCGCAGGTTCAGCTGCCGCTCCAGCCATGCCAGCACCGGCACCTGCATCGCCAGCGCGACCGTCAGCCACGCCTCCTGCAGGACCATGGTGGCGCCCAGCGCGATGGCGCCGGTGGCCCCGGCGGCGAAGGCGGCCAGCCCCAGCGAGGCGCCCGGCCGGTGGCGGTGGCGGGCCAGCGGCGTGGTGGCGCCGACCAGCAGAGCGGCAAGGCCAAGCGCGGCGGCCGGCCAGCCGATGGCCGTTTCCGGCGGTGCCACCTGGGCATAGGCCAGAGTCAGCAGGGCCAGCGGCACCAGCGCCGACAGGGAGGCCCACAGGGCGGCCCGCCGCGCGTCCCACAGGGCGATGAAGCCGCCGATGCCGAACAGGGCGGCGAATCCGCCCGCCACCCACAGGAAATGCGCGACCGCCGCCGGATAGCCGGCCGGATCGGCAACGATCAGTGGCTGGCCGTCCGCGTTCAGCGGCGGCGGGCTGGCGGGGACATAGGGCAGGCTCCAGGGCGCCAGCGCCAGCAGCACGCTCAGCGCGGCGATCCAGGCGACGCCGGCGATCCGCTCCGTCCGCCGGCCGGCGACCATCGCCAACAGGGCGAACAGGCCGAGCACGACCAGCGACACCGAGCCGTGGTCGTCGATCCAGGTGACCGCAGCGACCAGCAGGCCGAACACCCGCATCGCCATCATCGCCAGCCGGTCGGCGGGATGGCGCTGCTTGCGCCGGATCCAGTCGGGCAGCGCGCGGCGCCAGCCGGTGGCGGGTGCGGGCTCCGGCGGCGTCTGGTCCAGCACGCCCAGTACCGCCGGCACCAGGAACAGCGCCGAGGTCAGCAGCAGGTAGATGCCGGTCGGCAGCGCGTCGCCGCTGCGCCAGGGGTCGATCAGCCAAAGCAGCGGCCAAAGGGCCGCGCCGGTCAGCGCGCCCCAGCCGAGCCAGCGCCAGCCGCGATACAGCACCACCGCCATTCCCGCCCCGTTCAGCGCCAGCAGATAGGCGAACAGGCCCCAGGCGTCGGGATTGTCCGTCGACACCAGCAGGGGAGAGACATAGCCGGCCAGCAGCCCCAGCGCCCCGATGAGCGGCCCCTGCAGCAGCGACAGCCCGATGCCGATCAGCGACAGGGCGGCCAGCAACGCGAAGGCGACCAGCGGCGCGAACAGGCCGAACAGGGCGAATCCGCCATAGACGCTGATGAAGGCGGTGAACAGGCCGGCGGCGGTCAGGGCCGGCGGCACGTAATCCGGCTGCAGGGCGGCGACGGCGCGCTGCATCGGCCGGCGGCGCAGCCACTCGCCCCCCACCATCAGCCCGAAGCCGGCGAGCAGCCCGAGCGCGACGCGGACGCTCGGCCCGAGCCAGCCGTGATCGACCGACAGCTTGATGAAGAAGGCCGCCGCCAGCGCCATGGTGCCGCCGCCGAGCCAGATCAGCCAGCGCGAGGCCAGCGATTCTTCCAACTCGCGCCAACCCGCCCGCGCCGGGGCCGGGGCGGTGGGTGGCGGTGGAAGGGCTGGCAGTTCTTCGGCTTCGGACGCGAAGACCGGTTCGCCGACCTCCTCCTCGGGAAGTGCTTCGACCTCGGGGACGGCCTCGTCGGCGGGTACAGCCTCGGCGGGGGAGGGTGGCAGCGCGCCGGCCAGCGCCTTGTCCAACCTGCCGCGCAGGAGGGCGATTTCAGCCGCCTGTGCCTTCAACCGCCGGTCCAGCCGGTGGGTGATGAAGCCGAAGATCAGCAGTAGAACAACGAACTCCATGACCGCACCGCCTGCACGACGTTGCCCCTCTATCGGGGGCGTTTTGCCGCAGCATAGCCTTGCAACAATGCACTGTCTCGGTCGTGCTGGAGGCTCCCTCCAAAGGAGAGTCCGCCGATAATCGAGCGTTTCTCAGCGCTGGGCGACGGGCGGTTCCATTCCCAGCCGCGCCATCGTCGCCAGCGCGTCGTCGACGGCGTGGAAGTCGGCGGTGTTGTCGAAGACGCACCAGACCGGCCGCAGCGCAGCCTCCGCCGACAGCTTCTCGGCCAGCGCGTCAAGCACCGCCGGCTCGTAGGCGGAGCGGTAGATCACCGGCGACCCGTGCAGCCGCCAGTAACGCATCCCATCCCAGCCGCCCGGCTCGCCGGCTCCCGGCACCGGGGCAGGATCGGCGGCGACGCGGGCGACGCGATGGGCGGCCAGCAGCGATTCGGCCGCGTCGGTGAACCAGGAGGCGTGGCGCGGCTCGCATACCACGTCGCCGTCGAAACGGGCGCGCAGCAGGGCGAAGAAATCCTCCGCCACCCCACGGTCGAACCGCAGGCTGGGCGGCAGTTGGACCAGAAGCGGACCGAAACGGTCGCCCAGCATCCCGGCCTCAGCCAGGAAGCGGTCCAGCGCCGCCTCCGTGCCGACCAGCCGGGCTTCGTGGCTGATCGCCTTGGGCAGCTTCACCGCGAAGCGGAAGCCGAGCGGGGTGGAGGCCGCCCAGCGTGCCCAGGTCTCCGGCTTGTGCGGGCGATAGAAGCTGCTGTTCACCTCGGTCATCGGCATGACGCGGGCGGTGCGTTCCAGATGGGTGCCCTCGACCGGGAAGCCCGGGGCCGAGAGCTTCGGGATGCTCCAGCCGGCGGTGCCGATGCGGATCGGGTGGGCCGTCGCCATCACTCGGCGGGAAGCCCCTGCGCCGGGGCGGTTCCGTCATCCGCCTGCCGGCCATCTTCCTGCCGGCCCCGGCGGGCGCGCAGCGACTCGGCCTCGACGAAGATTCGGCGGACGACCGGGTATTGGCTGCGGATGCGGCTTTCCAGCGTGCAGACGGCGTCCTCCACCTCGCGGGCGTTCAGGCTGTCCTGGAACTCCACCGACAGGTTCAGCAGCACGTCGTCGGGACCCATATGCATGGTCAGCACGTCGAGCGGGCGCTTCACCCGCGCCTCCTCGCCAACGATGCGGCGGATGCCCTCGACGATGCGGCGGTCGGCCGACTCGCCGATCAGCAGCCCCTTCGACTCGTAGGCGAGCAGCGCGGCGACGATCGCCAGCACGACGCCGATGGCGATGGAGGCATAGGCGTCGTAGATGGGATTGCCGGTCGCCTCGCCCAGATAGAGGCCGATGCCGGCGATCAGCAGGCCGATCAGCGCCGCGGTGTCCTCCAGCAGCACGACGAAGACCGACGGGTTCTTCGACCGGTGGAGCGCCGACAGGATGCCGACGCCGCTCTGGGTACGGCGGAACTCGCGCAGCGCGACGAACCAGGAAAAGCCTTCGAACAGCACGGCGAAGCCCAGCACGGCGAAATTCACCCAGGGGCTTTCCACCGGCTCCGGGTTGGACAGGGCGTGCCAGCCGTCATAGACGGACAGGCCGGCGCCGATGCCGAACAGCAGCACGGCGACCACGAAGGACCAGAAATAGACCTCGCGCCCATGGCCGAACGGATGCTGAGGCGTCGGCGGACGGCGGGCGCGGCGGATGCCGTAGAGCAGCAACAGCTGGTTGCCGCTGTCGACGACGGAATGGATCGCCTCGCTGAACATGGCGGCGCTGCCGGTCATCGCGCTGGCGACGAACTTGGTCAGCGCAATCATCAGATTGCCGCCGAGCGCGGCGAGCACGACCTTGGTGGAGCCTTCGGCCAAAGCGGGAACCCTTCGCTGGAGCGGATGCCGGACTGCCCATGAGCAACGTCCGCCGGCCGTCCCGGTTCCCCCGCGACTCCCTTTAGGCCCTCATCAGGGACCGCGCAGAGTCCGCCAGGCGCAGACCGCGGCGTAATAGACCGAGGTCGCCAGCCACAGGCCGAACAGCCAGCCCGGCCGCGCCGGCTCCAGCACCACCAGCGCGATGCAGCAGAGCAGCCAGACCGTAGTGACGCCGATGTTCAGCGGCATCAGCGCCTTGACGCGGAAGGGATGCAGGAACTTGACCGTGGTGAAGGTCAGCAGCCCCAGCGCCACCACCACCGCAGCGTTGAACCAGGGGCTGAGGTCGAGCAGCCACAGATAGAGGGCCACAACGTTCCAGATCGCCGGGAAGCCGACGAAATAATTGTCGCCGCTCTTCATCCCGACATTGGCGAAGCAATAGAGCGCGGTCAGCAGGACCCAGGCGGCCAGCGCGATGCTGATCAGCCCCTCCGGCAGGAGGCCGAAGCGGTGCATGAACACCGCCGGCACGACGACATAGGTCAGGTAGTCGATCACGAGGTCCAGCGCCGACCCGTCGATGCCCGGCAGCACCTGCTTGACCGAGACGCGGCGGGCCAGCGTGCCGTCGACGCCGTCGACGACCAGCGCGATGCCCAGCCACATCAGGCACAGCTTGGCGTCACCCGCCGCCGCCGCCAGCAGACCGAGCAGCCCCAGCACGGCGCCGCTGGCCGTGAAGATGTGAACACCCCAAGCCGACAGGCGTTGGGTGATTCCGTAGGCGGCGCTCATGCTGATGTTTTCCGTGGGTGGCAAGGACAAGGTGATGACCTGAACGGGGCGGGGATGGGAGGATGGGCGGTGGAGCGGGCGGATTTTCTGACACAGATGAACTTAGATAAACACAGAATTGTGGGGGTACGGAACCCCCGGCTCCGCCCACGCTGACGTGCGCCCCGGTCCTTGCCGCCCTCCCCGCCCTGCCGCTCAGGCCGCCCGCGCGCCACCCTGGCGGAAGGCGGCGCGGCCGGCCAGCGCGTCGGGCATCGGGCCGCCGGTCGCCCAATCCAGCAACTCCACCGTGTGGACCACCGGCAGTCCGGTGCCGCCTGCGATCTGGGTGATGCAGCCGAGATTGCCGGCCGCCACCGCCTGGGCCTGCGTGCTTTCGATGGCGGCGACCTTGCGGTCGCGCAGTTCCCCCGCCAGTTCCGGCTGCAGCATGTTGTAGGTGCCGGCCGACCCGCAGCAGAGATGGGCGTCCGGAATCTCCTTCACCAGGAAGCCGGCGGCACGCAGCAGGGCGCGCGGCGGCTCCTTGATGCGCTGGCCATGCTGCATCGAACAGGCGGAGTGGTAGGCGACCGCCTGCCCCGTCTCCACCACCGGCCGGGCCAAGCCGATCTCGTCCATCAGTTCGGTCACGTCCTTCGCCAGCGACGCCACCCGTGCCGCCTTGGCGGCATAGGCGGAGTCCTCGCGGAACATGTGGCCGTAATCCTTGACGCTGGTGCCGCAGCCCGATGCGTTGATGACGATGGCGTCCAGCCCCTCGCCGTCGATCTCCTTCGTCCAGGCGTCGATGGTCTTCTTCGCGGCGGCGTGGGCAAGGTCCTCCTTGCCCATGTGGTGCGTCAAGGCGCCGCAGCAGTCGGCGCCCTTGGACACCACCACCTCCACCCCGTGGCGGGTCAGCAGGCGGATGGTCGCCTCGTTGATCTGCGGCGCCAGCACCTGCTGGGCGCAGCCGATCAGCAGGGCCACGCGCTTCCTGCGCGGCCCCTCCGCCGGATGAACGCCGGGACGGTCGCTGTAGCTGGGCGCTGGGACGCTGGCCGGGGTCAGCGCCAGCATCGCCGACAGCCGCTTGGGCAGCATGACGCGGAACGGCCGGCCGAGCGATGCGCCCAGCAGGGCCATCCGGAACAGCCGAGGATTCGGCAGCACCCGCGCCAGCAGGTCGCGCACCGCCCGGTCGGCCGGCGGACGGCTGTGGGTCGCCTCGATATGGGCGCGGGCATGATCGACCAGATGCATGTAATGGACGCCCGACGGGCAGGTCGTCATGCAGGACAGGCAGGACAGGCAGCGGTCGATGTGCTTGACCGTGGTGTCGGGCGGCGGGCCGCCCTTCTCCAGCATGTCCTTGATCTGGTAGATGCGGCCGCGCGGGCTGTCCAGTTCGTCACCAAGGATGGTGTAGGTCGGACAGGTCGCGGTGCAGAAGCCGCAATGCACGCATTTGCGCAGGATCTGGTCCGATTCGCGGATCGCGGCATCGGCCAGTTGGGCCAGCGAGAAGTTCGTTTGCATCGAGATCGGTCTTCCCGTTACAGCCCCGCATACATGCGGCCGGGGTTGAGGATGCCCTTGGGGTCGAAGCTCTCCTTCACCCGGCGGCTGAGCGCCATCAGCGGCTCGGGCAAGGGCTGGAACACGTCCGTCGCCGCGCGCACCGCCTCCGGCGCCCGCACCAGCGTGGCGTGGCCGCCGGCGGAGAGAGCCGCACGGATGGTTGCCGCCGAGTCGGGCGGCGCCGTCAGCCAGACCAGCCCGCCGCCCCAGTCATAGAAGACCTCGACGTCGAGCGTCCGGCGGATGGTCTCGACGGTGGAGGGGCCGGTGGAGGGGGGACGGAGAGTTTCCAGAGGTGGGAGGTGTCGCTGCGGTTGCCCCCACCCCGACCCTCCCCCGCTGGGCGGGGGAGGGAGTCAGGTGCTGATGCGGCAGAGCGACGATAGTCCCCTCCCCCGCCCAGCGGGGGAGGGTTAGGGTGGGGGTCCGTACCCGCACCCAACCACCCCCCATCCCGAACCTCGCGCCAGAGCGCCAACGACTCGTCGCGGCCCAGCACGGCGTCGGCCCGCAACTCCTCGCGCAGCATGGTGACGCGCGCGGCGACCGAGGGGCCGAAGCCCTCCAGACGCACCAGCGTCACCGCCCCGCCCGCTCCCGCCACGTCGGCCACCCCCGACCGCGCGGCGGTCCCCGCCGGCAGATGGGCGGCGCCCGACACCTCGTAGGGGCTGCGCAGCGCGCGGTCGAGCATCGCCACCGCCGCCGCGTCGTCCAGCCCGAACAGCAGCAGAGTCGCGGTGTCCTCCGGCGCCGGCAGCACCTTCACCGTGATCTCGGTCAGCGCGGTCAGCGTGCCGAAGGAGCCCGCCATCAGCTTGGGCACATCATAGCCGGTGACGTTCTTCACCACCTTGCCGCCGCCCTTGTAGGCCTCGGCCCGGCCGCTGACGCCGGCGATCCCCAGCGTGTGGTCGCGGGCCGATCCGGCGGAAATGCGGCGCGGACCGGCCAGCCCGCTGGCGACCAGACCGCCCAAAGTTCCTCCTTCGGGAGGCTCGAAGGCCAGATGCTGCCCACGGTCGGCCAGCAGGACGCGGATGGTGTCCATCGGCGTGCCGGCCAGCGCGGTCAGCACCAGTTCCTCCGGCTCATAGGCGATGACACCGGACAGGCCCGACAGGTCGAGCACGTGGCCGGCCTGCACCGGGCGGCCCAGCCCGCGGCGGCTGCCGCTGCCCAGGATTTCCAGCGGTTCGCCGGCCGACAGAGCCCAGCGCACCGCGTCGGTCACCTGCGCGGCGGTCTCCGGCTTCAATGTGGTGATGGTCATGACGGACAGCGGCCCTTCAGAAGCGCGGGATGTCGGGGAAGCGCAGTTCCCCCTGGTGGACATGCAGCCGGCCAAGCTCGGCGCAACGGTGCAGCGTGGGGAAGACCTTGCCGGGGTTCAGCAGACCGTCGGGGTCGAAGGCGCATTTCAGCCGCTGCTGCTGCTGGAGGTCGGCCTCGTCGAACTGGTCGGTCATCAGGTCGCGCTTCTCCACGCCGACCCCATGCTCGCCGGTCAGCACGCCGCCGACCTCGACGCACAGGCGCAGGATGTCGTTGCCGAACTCCTCCGCCGCCTCCAGCTCGCCCGGCTTGTTGGCGTCGTAGAGGATCAGCGGGTGCAGGTTGCCGTCGCCGGCATGGAAGACGTTGGCGACCCGCAGGCCGCAGCGGTCCGACATCTCCTGCATCCGTTGCAGCACCAGCGGCAGCGCCTTGCGCGGGATGGTGCCGTCCATGCAGTAGTAGTCGGGGCTGATCCGCCCCACCGCCGGGAAGGCGGCCTTGCGCCCGGCCCAGAAGGCCAGCCGCTCTTCCTCGCTGGTCGACACGCGGGCATAGCAGGCGCCCTTGTCGCGCGCGATGGCCTCCACCCGGTCGATCAGGTGGTCGACCTCCGCCGCCGGTCCGTCCAGCTCGACGATCAGCAGCGCCTCGACGTCCAGCGGGTAGCCGGCATGGACGAAGGCCTCCGCCGCGTGGATGGCGGGGCGGTCCATCATTTCCATGCCGCCGGGGATGATGCCGGCGGCGATGATCGCCGCCACGCAGTCGCCACCCTGCTCGCTGGTCGGGAAGCCCAGCAGCACGGCGCGGGCGGTCGCCGGCTTCTTCAATATGCGCACCGTGACCTCGGTCACCACGCCCAGCAGCCCCTCCGACCCGGTGATGATTCCCATCAGGTCATAACCGCCGGCGTCCAGATGCTTGCCGCCCAGCCGGATGACGGTGCCGTCCATCAGCACCATCTCCAGCCCCAGCACATTGTTGGTGGTCAGCCCGTATTTCAGGCAGTGCACGCCGCCGGAATTCTCGGCGATGTTGCCGCCTATGGTGCAGGCGATCTGGCTGGACGGATCGGGGGCGTAATAGAAGCCCTCATGCGCCACGGCGTTGGAGATGCCGAGATTGGTCACCCCCGGCTGCACGGTGACGCAGCGGTTGGCATAGTCGATGTCGAGAATGCGCTTGAACTTGCCCATGCCCAGCAGCACGCCGTCGGCCAGCGGCAGGGCGCCGCCGGACAGCGAGGTGCCGGCGCCGCGCGGCACCACCTTCACCCCCATCGCCTTGCAGGCCTTCAGGACCTGCGACACCTGCTCCACCGTGCTGGGCAGAACGGCGACCATCGGCAGCTGGCGGAAGGCGGTCAGGCCGTCGCATTCATAGGCGCGCAGCTCGTTCTCGTCGACGATCACGCCTTCGCCGGGAACGATGGCGCGCAGCGCCTCCACGATCTCCCGGCGGCGGGCGATGATCCCGCTGTCCGGCACCGGCATCTTCATGGCGGGCGGTCCTTATCCCGTTGCGGCGAACTCGTCCGCCACACGTACCATCCGCCGCGATCCTAATACAAGACGATGCCGTTCCCGATTCCGGAGGCCCCGATTCCGGAGGCCCCGATACCGAAGCCCCAAAACGCAAGAGCCGCACCCGAAGGCGCGGCTCTTGCGTAAACACCCGATGACGGGGAGGCTGGGCGCGATGCCCGGCCTCGCAGTCGATCGACCCTTGCGGATCGATCAGCCCTGGCGGGCCTTGAAACGGGGGTTCTGCTTGTTGATGACGTAGACGCGGCCCTTGCGGCGGATCACGCGGCAGGCCTTATGGCGCGTCTTCATCGACTTCAGGGAGTTGACGATTTTCATGATGCTGTTCCTGAACGCTCGGCGGCTCGATTGAAGGCGCGCACCATAGTGCGGTGCCCACCAACTGTCAACGCCCGGGAATGGCCCGGAATGCCGTCCTTTTCCATCGGCCTGCCGCCGCCCGTTCCGCCGTCCGCGGCCCATCCGGCGCCACAGCCGCGAGTACCGATGAATGCGTCGCATATCAAGGGCCGATAAAGATTTCATTGCCCTCCCGAATAAAGGGAAAACCCCGACGCCAAGGCGCCAAAGCATATCGGGAACCTGCAACTCTGCGTTAAGGGTCGTCGGCGACCGGGCGGCGGAAGACGACTGTCCGACGACGATTCTCGACTTCCCATAGCCAGGAACGGCAAAGCAAAACCTTCTGACTTCCGCGACATATTTACAGTACATATTTGGGCAAGCCCATCCCTGTCATCAATCATACCTGAGCTTCTGCGGTGTATTGACGCGATGACGCGAAGCCATATGCTTCAGCATTGAAGGATTGTTCTTGCTGAATTAGGAACAATCCCAGATATTCCGCGGCAGCCGGACCGTCGCCATGGGCGATTACAGCGAACCCGCCGGGATGGCTGCCGTTTTGTGTCGAATCGGCCTGGATGCCGCTCCTTGCCGCCCGGCAAGCCGCCTCCGGCCCGCCAGCGTGGCGCATCGCAGCACGGCGCATCGTCGAAGGGGGGGACCATGACGTTCTGGAAAGCTCTGACCCTGGCATCCGTGGCCGGCGCCCTGTTCCTGTCGGCGACGCATGCCCAGGCGGCCTATCCGGAGAGGCCGGTCACGATGATCGTCGCATTCGGCACGGGCGGCGGCACCGACCTGCTGGTCCGTGCGCTGGTGCCCGTTCTCGAACGGCATCTGGGCAACGGCGCCCGGATCGAGGTGGTGAACAAGCCCGGCGCCGGCGGCGAGATCGGCTTCGCCGCCATCGCCGACGCTGCTCCCGACGGCTACACCATCGGCGCCATCAACTCGCCCAACGTCAACGCCATCCCGATCGAACGCCAGGCCCGCTATTCGCTGGACCGGCTCGACCCGCTCTACAATCTGGTGGACGATCCCGGCGCCTTCGCCGTCCATCAGGACAGCCCATTCCGCTCGCTGGCCGACGTCGCCGCCTTCGCCAGGGCCAATCCCGACAGCGTGACGGTCGGCACCACCGGCATCGGCTCCGACGACCATCTGGCGATGCTGATGTTCCAGCGTCAGGCCGGCGTGACCTTCACCCATGTGCCCTTCCAGGGCTCCGCCGCCAACGAGGCGGCGCTGGCCAACAAGAAGATCATGCTGAGCGGCGTGAATGTCGGCGAGGCGATGCAGTACAAGAAGAAGGACCGCATCCGCATCCTGGGCGTGATGACCGAGCGGCGGCAGGAGCAGGTGCCGGACATTCCCACCTTCGCGGAGCAGGGCTTCCCCACGCTGATGTCGTCGTTGCGCGGCATCGCCGCCCCGCGGGGCCTGCCGCCCGACGTACGGGCGAAGCTGATCGATGCGCTGGCCGGCGCCACCAAGGATCCGGCTTTCCAGGCCAGCATGAAGGATCTGTATCAGCAGCTTCGCCTGCTGCCTCCCGACCAGTACGCCGCCGAGCTGGCCAGATCGACCAACGCCCTGCGCGACCTGTGGGCCACCGCGCCCTGGCTGAGGTGAGAGTTTATGAGCTTGTATCGACTCCTGCCGACGTCTCTCGGCCGTCATTCCCGCGACGGCGGGAATCCAGCCAATTCAAAATCTTAGGCACGGAACCGCCTGGTTCCCCGCCTTCGCGGGGATGACGGCCGATAACAGCCTCGACTAGCAAAATCTGAACCCGCCCTGCCCCCATCCCGCCTCGCTTGCAGTCGCCGGGCAAAAGGCGGAAAGTCGCGGCGACCGCATCCCGCCCACGGCTCCGGAACTTCCCCTTGCGGCTGCTGCTGATCGAAGACAACCGCCGGCTGGCGTCCCTGACCGCCGAGGGGCTGCGCAAGGCCGGATTCGCCGTCGACCTCGTCCACAGCGCGGAGGATGCGTCGGCCGCCCTGGCGGTCGCCGGTTTCGACGCGGTCCTGCTCGACCTCGGCCTGCCCGACGCCGACGGGCTGACCCTGCTGTCGGCGCTGCGGGCGCGGGCCGACACCACCCCGGTGCTGATCCTGACCGCCCGCGATGGGGTGGACGACCGGGTCAGGGGCCTGAACCTGGGGGCCGACGACTATCTGCTGAAGCCCTTCGCGCTGGAGGAGCTGGTGGCCCGCATCCGCGCCCTGCTGCGCCGGCCGGGGGCGGCGCTGGGCATGGTGCTGCAACAGGGCAACGTCGCCTTCGATTCGGCCGCGCGTCTGGCAACCGTCGCCGGCCGGCCGCTGGACCTCAGCCGGCGCGAGCTTGACGCGCTGGAGCTGCTGCTGCGGCGCGCCGGCCGGGTGGTGTCGAAGGCGGCGCTGGAAAACGGCCTCTACGGCTTTGGCGACGAGGTCGGGTCGAACGCGGTCGAGGTGCTGATCCACCGGCTGCGCAAGCGGCTGCAGGCCGCCGGTGCGACCGCCGGCGTCCAGACCTTGCGCGGCATCGGCTATATCCTGACCGAAGCCCCGGCGGAGGTTGGCGGGGAGGACGGGGGCCAGGAGAACGGGAGATGAGCGCCGGCGCGAAGGAAAACCGCCCGCCGTCCCTGCTGGCGGCCATCGCGCGCTGGCTGGTGCTGGTCACGCTGCTGGCGGTCGCCACCACGGCGCTGCTGCTCTATGTCGAGTTCAAGGGCACCCACGACCGCATGCGCCAGCGGACCCTGTCCGGCGTCGCCCGCGTCATCGAGAAGGCGATTCGCGGGCCCGACGACCAGAAGAAGGATGGCCGGCTGAACACCGACCTGCCCGAGTCGGTGCGCGCGATGCTGCGGGTGAATGCCGCCTCCTTCGCCGTGGTCGATGGGAATGACCGGCTGCTGCTCGGCTCCGACGGCGTCGATGGACCGCTCGACCCCAGCGCGACGGACCGGCCGCGGAACGTCTTCCGCGTGCCGGCGCAGAATGGAGAACCGCCGCTCTACGGGCTCAGCCACCGCATCACCGTCGGCGGCCAGCCCTATTGGATCCAGGTGGCCTCCGGCGAGGAGGAGCTGCACATCGAATGGCTGCTGGAGGAGTTCATCGAGCATTTCGGCTGGATCTGGCTGCCCTTCGCCCTGGTGCTGATCCTGGTCAACCTCGTCATCATCCATCGCGGCCTGCGCCCCTTGCGCCGCGCGTCGGCCCGCGCCGCCGCCATCGGGCCGGACAGCGTGTCGGAACGGCTGCCGGAACAGGGCATGCCGCGCGAGGTCCTGCCGCTGGTCCGCGCGGTCAACCTGGCGCTCGACCGGCTGGAGGCCGGATACGAGGCGCAGCGCGGCTTCATCGCCGACGCCGCGCACGAGCTGCGCACGCCGCTGGCGGTGCTGGACGCCCATCTGGCGCTGATCGGCACCCCCGGCGCCCCGATTCGCGAGGATGTCGCCGGCATGGCCCGGCTGGTGGACCAGCTGCTCGATCTGGCGCGGCTGGACGCCTTGCGCATCGCCCCCGACGATACGGTCGATCTCGCCCGGCTGGCGGTGGAGGTCTCGGCTCACCTCGCCCCGCTGGCGCTCGGGCAGGGGCGCCTGATCGAGGTGGTCGGCGACGACCGGCCGCTGCCGGTGCGCGGCGCCCATGATCCGCTGTTCCGCGCCCTGCGCAATCTGGTGGAAAACGCCGTCTGCCATGCCCCTGCCGGCAGCACGGTCAGCGTGGAGCTGGCGGTTTCGGCCGCCGGCGAGCCGGTGCTGCGGGTGATCGACCGCGGCCCCGGCATTCCGCCGGACATGCGCGCCCATGTGTTCGAACGCTTCTGGCAGGGCGGCCGGGACCGCGCCGACGGCTCCAAAGGTGCCGGATTGGGCCTGTCCATCGTCGCCCGCACGATGGCGGCCCATGGCGGCAGCGTCTCGGTCGAGGACACCCCCGGCGGCGGCGCCAGCTTCACCCTGCACTTTCCGCCTATGCAGCGGCGAACCGACGCAGGGCGCCCGATCCCGGCTGTCTCCGGCGCCCCGTAAGCCACATGTAAGCTTGGCAGGATAGACCGGTGGGGAATGCCCCTCCCCAGCCGCGCCGGCGTGATCGGCCCCGGCTCCCCACGCCGCTCTTGCCCCACCGCTCTTGCCAGGATGACCGCCAATGCTGTCCGCCACGTCCTCCGCCTCCCTGCCGTCGATGCCGTCGCCGCTGCAGAGCCGCCCGGCAACCCCGCCGGCCCCCACCGGGATCGACAGCGACGGCGACCGGGACAACGACACCCGCGAGAGCGCCGCCGCCCAGGCCGCCGAGTCGCGCGGGTCCGCTCCCAGCCTGCCCGCCGACCCCAACCGGGGCCGCACCCTGAACATCACCGCCTGAATGGAGGCGCGATCAACGCCGCCTTTCCACAGGAGTCCGTCCGATGCCCAACACCTACAGCGCAACCCAGAAAACCCTGCACTGGCTGATCGCCCTTCTGATCGTCGGCGTCTATCTGCTGACCTTCGGCGAGGACTTCTATGAACGCGGTCATCCGATGCGCGCCACGATCTGGTGGCTGCACATCTCCTTCGGCCTGTTGCTGTTGGGGCTGGTGCTGGCGCGGATCGGCCTGCGCTTCACCCGCGGCACGCCCGCCCTGCCGCCGGAGATGACGCCGGTCGAACGCGGCGCTTCCCAGGCCGTCCATCTCGGGCTCTACCTCCTGATGCTGGGCATTCCGCTGGTCGGCGTGGTGCTGACCTGGCTGCGTGGCGACACGCTGTCCTTCTTCGGCCTGTTCACCATCCCCTCCCCCGTCGAGGCCGACCGCACGCTGGGCCGCTCGGTGAAGGAGATCCACGAGCTTGGCGCCAACCTGATCCTTGCGCTCGCCGCTTTGCACGCGGCGGCGGCCCTGTGGCACCACTTCGTCCGCCGCGACAACGTCCTGACCCGCATGCTGCCCGGCCGGGGAAGCGAACAGCACGGCCTCGCCGACTGAACCAGGGGCGACCCACGGCTTTCCCCATCCGCGCGAGCGCGACCCCTGTGCGCTCGCGCGTTCAGACGCTATAGTCATCTCCATACAGATGCATGGCGATGACCGATGGCAGGACACAGGACGGCAGGACAAGCTTCGGGGGGACGCGGCCGGAAGGCGCGCGGAACGGCGGGCAAGGACGGCGGCGCGCAGATGGACGACGCCGGCCTGACCGCCGGCCTCCTGCCCCTCCCGGACCTGCTGTCGTCCCGGATCGATACCGCCTCCAATGCCGCCGCCAATGCCGCCACCGGCTCCCCATCCCCCGCCGCGGACAGCGGGGCGGAGGACGGGACGGAGGACGGCGATCCCCATTACCTCGACCACCGCAACCGGCTGCGCCGCCGCTTCCTCGACCGCGGCGCCGACGCGCTGGAGGATTACGAGCTGCTGGAGATGGTGCTGTTCGCCGCCAGCCCGCGGCGCGACGTGAAGCCGCTGGCCAAGCTGCTGATCCGCACCTTCGGCGACCTGTGGGGAGTGGTTAACGCTCCGCCCGAACGGCTGCGCGGTCTGAAGGCGGAGGGCGTGTCTCTCGGCACCGACAACGCCGTCGCCACCGTGCGCATCGTCGGTGCGGCGGCCCTGCGCGCCCTGCAGCAGCGGGTGATCGACCGGCCGGTGCTCGCCTCCTGGCAGGCACTGATCGACTATTGCGCCGCCGCCATGGCGCATGAACCGACGGAGCAGTTCCGCCTGCTGTTCCTCGACCGCAAGAACAAGCTGATCGCCGACGAGGTGCAGCAGCGCGGCACCATCGACCACACCCCCGTCTACCCGCGCGAGGTGGTGAAGCGGGCGCTGGAGTTGTCGGCCGCCGCCGTGATCCTGGTGCACAACCACCCCTCCGGCGACCCCACCCCCAGCCGCGCCGATGTCGAGATGACCAAGGAGATCGTCCGCGCCGGCAACGCCATCGGTCTCGTCGTCCACGACCATCTGGTGATCGGCAAGGGCGGCCGCCACACCAGCTTCAAGGCGCAACGCCTGCTGTGAAAGCCCGGCTCTCCCGCTTCTCATGCAGCCGCGCCATGCGCCGCCACTTTGCATTTGCGAATCGGTCGCCATTTTGTTGACCTGACGGTGCCCCGCCGAAGGAATCGACCGCCAGCATGTCCTCCTCGCCCTTGTCCTTGAAGCGCCGCAGCCTGTTGATCGGGTGCGGCGCGCTGGTTCTGATGTCCGACCGCGCGCTGGCCGCCCCGGCTGCGCCGCGCCGTCTCAGCCTGAAGAACCAGAACACCGGCGAATCCTTCGACGGCCCCTATCGCGACGCCTCCGGCCCGCTGCCCGACGCGATGGCCGATCTCGCCAAGTTCCTGCGCGACCACCACGCCAACAAGGAAGGGCCGGTCGACGTCGGCACGCTCGACTTCCTGGCCGACATACTGGAGGCGGTGGGTCAGTCCAAGGCGACCATCCTGTCGGCCTTCCGCACGCCGGAAACCAACGCCATGCTCGCCGCCCGCAGCCTGGGGGTGGCGGAACACAGCCAGCATCTGCTCGGCCGCGCCCTGGACGTCACCCTGTCGTCGCGCCTGCCCGACGCGCACCGTAGCGCGCTGGACCTCAAGCGCGGCGGCGTCGGCTGGTATCCGCGCTCGCATTTCCTGCACATCGACACCGGCCCGCTGCGCAGCTGGGAAATGTTCGGCCGGAATCTGGACGGGCTGTTCGCCCCCGGCGCCCGCAGCCCCCGCCTGCGCAGCGTGTCCCAGCGCATGCAGCTCCACCGCGCGCTGGCCCGCCGGCAGATGCTCGGGCGGCGGTGAGCGGGGGCCTGCATTGACCTGATGGGGGTGGATCTTTCCGGCATCCCCAGGTAGGACTGCCGCCATGACCGACCGCATCGCCCTCACCACCCCGATGTATTATCCGCCGCTCGCATAGCGCGGCGTCGATCGGTCATACCCGAAACCATGCCGTCGCAAGTCCGGCGGCCATGGTTCTCTCACGCGACAGAGACAGTCTCCGGACGGCCCGGCCAACCGTAGAGACGTCCCGATGCCGACCAGTTCCAGTGCCGCCGACTTCCTGCGCATCCTGCGCGAGCGCGGTTTCCTCCACCAATGCAGCGACCCGGCCGACGACCGGTCGGGCCTCGCCGCCGCGGCGCCGGGCGGGGTGCTGACCGCCTATGTCGGCTTCGACGCCACGGCGGCCAGCCTGCATGTCGGGCATCTGCTGTCGATCATGGCGCTGCGCTGGCTTCAGCGCACCGGCAACCGCCCCATCGTCCTGATCGGCGGCGGCACCACCAGGATCGGCGATCCCAGCTTCCGCGACACCACCCGGCCGATGCTGGACGATGCGCAGATTGCCGCCAATGCCGCCGGCCTGCGCGGTGTCTTCGGCCAATATCTGACCTTCGGGGACGGCCCCACTGATGCCGTCAT